>NZ_CP180421.1:0-60633 GCF_047715485.1 Tateyamaria algicola | reverse complement strand
CAAAGGCGATGCCGACCCCCTGCATCTGACCAATCACATACGTGATCGAGGCCACAAGCAGGCAGATCACGGCCACCATGCGCGCGGTGCTGGAATAGAACCGGTCGCCGATGAACTCGGACACCGTGAACTTGCCGAACTTGCGCAGATAGGGCGCGAGCAACAGCGCCAGCAGCACATAGCCCCCGGTCCACCCCATCAGGAAGGACGAGTTGTCATAGCCGGTAAAGGCGATGAGGCCCGCCATCGAGATGAACGAGGCCGCCGACATCCAGTCCGCCGCCGTGGCCATCCCGTTGGTGACCGGATGCACGCCGCGCCCGGCCGCATAGAATTCAGAAGTAGAGCCCGCCCGGGCCCAAATCGCGATGCCGATGTACAGCGCAAAGGATGCGCCCACAAACAGCAGATTGAGTGTAAACTGATCCATGGGTCCTATTCCTCATCCACGCCATATTGCTTATCGAGCTTGTTCATCCGCCACGCGTAAAAGAAGATCAGCGCGAGGAAGACGAGGATCGAGCCCTGTTGCGCGAACCAAAAACCAAGGTCCGCACCGCCAACGGAAATCCCGCTGAGCAAGGGGCGCAAAACGATCCCAAAGCCGAAGGACACAAGCGCCCAGATTACCAGTGAAATCAGGATCATGCGGATGTTGGCCTCCCAATACCCCTTGTCCGTGGCTGCCGCACCGGCAGAGTTTGTTGTGTTGTCCGCCATAGCGGCTCCTCCTCCTTCAGGTTTGTTTCGGGCCATGCGTGGCCCTGTGATTTCGCCTTGCGATCAGGCGTGGCCCGTCGCGATCATGTGAACCGGCACAGCCGGACTGGACGCGCCCCAGGCAGGGCACGGGTACAGCCCATTGGCGGGCCGCCTACACGTCTGTTTGCAGGTGCGCCGGGCCTCAGCCCACCGCGTTGCGCACCATCCCCGACAGGGTGGTCGCGATGGTTTTGATATCCCCCATCGCATCAAGGGATTGCAGCACGCCCTTGCCCTCGTAATAGGCAATCAGGGGCGCGGTCTGCGCGTGATAGGCCGACAGCCGTTCGCCCACCGTTTCGGCATTGTCATCCGCGCGGCGTTTCATGTGGCTGCTGCCGCACTTGTCGCAGATGCCCAGCACACGGGTCGGCTTGTTCACATCGTGATAGCCCTCGCCGCATCCCCCGCAGGTGAACCGGCCAGAGATCCGGGCGACCATGGCCGCATCATCGACCTCAAGACTGATGGCCGCATTGATCTGCTGGCCCGTATCGGCCAGCAGCGTGTCCAGCGCCTCGGCCTGCCCCGTCGTCCGGGGGAATCCGTCCAGGATAACGCCTGTCGCGCAATCGGGATCGGCCAGCCGGTCCTTGAGGATGGCAATCACGATCTCGTCGCTGACCAGACCACCCGCTTCCATCACCGCCTTGGCCTCTTTGCCCGCGTCTGTGCCCGCCGCCACCGCGGCCCGCAGCAGATCGCCGGTCGACAGTTGCACGAACCCATGCGCCTCCTGCAGCATCCGGGCCTGGGTGCCCTTGCCTGCGCCGGGCGGGCCCAGCAGGATCAACACGGGCGCCATGGTCGGAACGTTTGCGCCGTCCATCACACATCCCCCCGGTTCATGCGGTTTTCGATCAGATCGTCCACCACCGACGGATCGGCGAGGGTCGAGGTATCGCCAAGCGCAGCGAAATCATCCTCGGCAATCTTGCGCAGAATGCGGCGCATGATCTTGCCCGAGCGTGTTTTGGGCAGCCCCGGGGCCCACTGGATCAGGTCGGGCTTGGCAATCGGGCCAATCTCGGTCCGCACCCAAACCTCCAGCTCCTTGCGCAGCGCGTCCGAAGGCTCTTCGCCGTTCATCAGGGTCACATAGGCATAGATGCCCTGCCCCTTCACCTCGTGCGGATAGCCCACGACCGCACTTTCGGCGACCTTGGCATGGGCGACCAACGCGCTTTCCACTTCGGCGGTGCCCATCCGGTGGCCCGAGACGTTGATGACGTCGTCCACGCGGCCGGTGATCCAGTAATCGCCATCCTCGTCCCGGCGACACCCATCGCCCGAGAAATAGTAGCCTTTGTAGTCCCCGAAATAGGTCTTTTCGAACCGCTCGTGATCACCCCACACGGTGCGCATCTGACCGGGCCAGCTGTCCTTGATGCACAAGACACCTTCGACGCCGTTGCCCTCGATCTCGACCCCGCTTTGCGGGTCCAGCACGACGGGTTGCACGCCAAAGAACGGCTGCTGCGCCGATCCGGGCTTGAGTGTCGTGGCACCGGGCAACGGGGTCAGCATGTGGCCGCCCGTCTCGGTCTGCCAGAACGTATCGACGATGGGGCACGCGCCCTTGCCCACAACCTCGTGATACCAGGTCCAAGCTTCGGGGTTGATCGGCTCCCCAACGGAACCCAACAAACGCAGGCTCGACAGATCGTATTTCTCGACCCACTCCTTGCCCGCCCCCATCAGGGCGCGAATGGCGGTGGGGGCCGTGTAGAACTGCGTGACTTTGTGCTTTTCACAGACCTCCCAGAACCGCCCGGCATCGGGAAAGGTCGGGACACCCTCGAACATGATGGTGGTCGCACCATTCGCCAGCGGGCCATAGACGATATAGCTGTGGCCGGTCACCCAACCCACATCCGCCGTACACCAGAAGATGTCGCCGTCATGGTAGTCGAACGTGTATTGGTGGGTCATCGCCGCATAGACAAGGTAGCCGCCGGTAGTGTGCACCACACCCTTGGGCTGCCCGGTCGAGCCGGAGGTGTAGAGGATGAACAACGGGTCCTCCGCCGCCATCTCGGCAGGCGCGCAATAGTCGGACGCCTCAAGCGCCATCTCGTTGTAATCATAGTCGCGGTCAGTCCAGGTGGTCTGGCCACCTGTCCGCTTGACCACCAGACACTTCACGCTGTCCTTGCAATGCAATAGCGCAGTGTCGGTGTTCGACTTCAGCGGCGTGACCCGCCCGCCCCGCGGGGCGTGATCGGCGGTGATCACCACCTTGGCGTCGCACCCATTGATCTCGCGCGCCCAAGGCATCGGGCGAGAACCCGGCGAAGACGATGGAATGGATGGCACCGATGCGGGCACAGGCCAGCATCGCATAAGCGGCTTCCGGGATCATGGGGAGGTAAATGACAACCCGGTCGCCTTTGCGCACCCCCAACTCTTCGAGGATGTTTGCCATCTTGCAAACAGAGCTATGGAGGGCGCGGTAACTGATATGTTTGGGCGCGTCGGTGGACGGATCATCCGGCTCCCAGATGATGGCCGTCTGATCGCCGCGCGTCTCAAGGTGGCGATCAATGCAATTGGCGGCCACGTTCAGGGTGCCGTCCTCGAACCAGCGGATATCGACATTGCCGGGTTCAAAGGACGTGTTCTTGACCGTCTTGTAGGGCGTGATCCAGTCAAGGCGCTGGCCCTGTTCACCCCAGAACGCCTCAGGATCGGACATCGAGGCGGCGTACATTTGCGCATAGCCATCGGCGTCCAGATGCGCCCGTGCGACAGTCTGTTCGGACGGTGCAAACGCAGCCGATTTCAGCTTGGATTGGACATTCATCTCTTTCCTCCCGGTTTGGGCCACGTGTCGAAAACAGGCGATCCGATGGCCCCGACGATCAACAATCGCCAGTTGCACCCAACAATACAGGTTTTTGTAAACAGGTCCCTTGATCCATGGCATTGCACGGTTTTTTTGTGAATTTTTTGATATATGAGCGTGTAAATTCTGAAAATTAGTTTTCAGAGACGCAATTTGTTAAGGGTTTTTCGCGCCCTAGCAAAAACCCGACGCGCACGTACAGTATCCGTTTGTATACTGTTAGCGCATAAACAGTTTCGCCCCGCCCCTGCGACAAATCGTCAAGATTGATCTGACAGTGCGGTGTCTACCCAAATTTACAGCAGCCCTGCGCGCTGAGTCGCGCATCTGCAGGCGTCAAACCGCCAGCGCTTTTTCGACGCTCGCAGGCAGCCAGACTTCGAAACACGCACCCCCTTGGGGCAGGTTGCGGGCGGTGATCAAACCACCCGCCCTCTGGATCAGGGTCTGCGAAATCGACAGGCCCAGCCCGGTGCCCTCGGCCTGCTTGGTGGAATAGAACGGGGCAAACACCTGGTCGATCATCTCCGGCTTGATACCGGGGCCGGTGTCCTGCACCGCCAGCGCGACACCCTCCACACCGTCCTGCATGGCGTCCCGCGCGCGCAGGGTCAGGGTGCCCTGCCCGTCCATGGCCTGCACCGCGTTGATGATCAGGTTGATCAGAACCTGCTGCAACTCACCGGGATCAATGCGCACTTCGGCCGCCGTTTCAGTGTGGTTTTCGACGGTGATGTTGCCCTGGGAAATCACGTGATTGACCAGCACAAGGCAGTCGCCGATCACGGGCGCAACGGGCACGGAATGTTCCAGATCCGCAAACTCGCCGGGCCGCGCAAATTGCAACAACTTGCCCACGATGGTCTGGATGCGCGCGATCTGGCGGTCGACCAGCCCCAGCTCGGTCTGGATGCCCGCCCCGTCATCGCCCAGACTGTCCCGGATCACATCAACATTGCCCTGAATGACGGCCACGGGATTGTTGATCTCATGCGCCACCCCGGCCGTGATCTCGCCGATCGAGGCGAGCTTTTCGCTCATCACCAATTGGCGAAACGTCTCTTCCAGCTTGGCATTGGTCTGTTTCAGCTGCGCGGTGCGGGTCTCGACACGTTCGTTCAGCTCTTCGTTCAGGGCGCGCAACTCGCGGTCGCGCTGTTGTACCTGGTCCAGCAGGTCATCAAGGTGGCCCGCCACCTGCCCGATTTCGTCCTGCGCCTCCCCCTGCCCGTTGCGCGCCGACAGGTTGCCGCGCTGCACAAGGAACATGGTGTGGGTCATCCGCTCGAGCGGGGCAAAGATGCCCTTGGCCAGCCGCAAGAACAGCGGCGCTGACAGCAACAGGACCGCTGCAAAGGCCCCGAGGATCCACAGGAACGCATTGCGCTTTGCAGTCGTAAACGGCTCTTCCAGGAACCCGACATAAAGCATGCCCACATAGGTCCCGAAACTATCCGTCAGCGGCAGGTAGCCCGAGATATACCAGTCGTTGACCACAAACGCCCGATCCAGCCACGTGCGCCCCTGCCCCAGCACCTGACCACGCACCGCCGCCGACACCCGCGTGCCAAGCGCGCGCACATCCTCGAACAGGCGGACATTGGTCGACACGCGCACATCCTCCAGGAACAGGGTCGCAGTGCCTTGCCGGCCGCCTTCTGTCCCCTCGTCGAGATACACAAGCGCATTGATCGTATCGATAAAGGCAAGGTTACGGTTCAGCAGCACACCGCCCACCAGCACCCCGCCGCGCCCCGGCAGGGAAACGGGTGTGGCGGAGTGAATGACCATGCCGCGGTCTTCGACTGTCCGCTCGGTCGGCACGGCGGCCTCGGTCTCGATCAAGGGGATGCGCGTCCGCGCCGCCAGTTCGGGAGAGATCGCAGCCAATGCGTCGCTGGCAAAGATGTCGATCTCGGTCCGGCCCGTGCCTTGGGCCGCCGTGTCGATCACCGGCCAGTCACCCGCCGCCAGTGCCGCCGCATCCGGGTCAAGGTAGTACAGGAAGTCGAGGCCAAGCTGCTCCTGCTTTTGGGCGAAAAACGCATCGAACGTATCCGGTGTGGCCTCGGCAAACTCGACCGACCCGGCCACCGCCTGCAACTCTTCGCCCGTCTCGACCATCAGGCGCGACAGGTACTGTTCGGCAATGCGCAGATCGCTTTCGACATTGGCGATCAGCACCTCGTCATAGTCCGCCGTCCACCGCGTCATGCCCAGAAACAGCATGAGCGGCATCAGCAACACCATCGGTGCAAGGGCCAGGATCAACAGTCGGATGCGCACGGAGTTCATGGCATCACGCTATCAAAGCGGGTTGTTTTCCGCAAAACGTCTGAAAAAGGCGAGGAAGGCGCGGTCAGGGTCGCGCGGTTCCTCCTTGTCCTTGGCCCAGGCGCGCCATTCCCGTTCGATGTTGTAGATGTCAAACCCGGGATAGCGCAGCCGCGCCGTTTCATAGGTTTCCGTGCGCAGCGCCGTGCCCAGACCATCAAGCCATGCGGGGCGCGGCTTGATCTCTTCCGTGCTGCCCTGCATCCGCGCCTTGCGCCCGACCTTGGAAAAGGACAGTTCGCGCTCGGTCTCTGCCGTCCCTGCCCCGTCCTTGCGCCACCATTTCAATTCGATATGCGTCACCCGCCGCCCGGTCTTTACCGGCGCGATCTCGACCATATAGTCCGACAGCATGTTCACCTCGGCCACCGCCGGCTCGATCGCACGCAGCTTGAGGTTCGACCACGATGTCAGCTTGCCCTTGGGCACACCCAGCACCCCGCGCAGATCATCCAGCGTGAATGTCTCGGACGACCGATAGCGCAAGTTGCCCCGCTTCTGGATCATCTCGTACAGCGTCAGCGCGTATTTGGAACTCAGCGCAAACATCACCTCGCGTTGCAGGCGGGCAAAGACGGTGCTGTCCTTGATGATCTTGCGCAGACGCTGCGGGATTTCGTATTCCAGCACACCGTCGCGCCGGGTCGTCTCGATGTTCCCGCCCAGCAGTTGCACCCGCTCAATCGCATCCTCGCCCTCATGGGTGACACGCACCTTGACGATGGCCGACATCAGCCGCTCGACGGACTCGCCCACCCGGTCGTTGGAATTGTGCGACCCGCGCAGATCGGATTTGGCGATCACATGCGTCACCGGCTTTTCGATGGCGTCCCACGCGTTTTCCAGCAGCTGGTTATAGATGCGACGGTCGGCCAGCGTCAGCGGCGTGACCTCGACCAGGTCCACCAGTTCGCCCGGCTTGACCAGGCTTTGCGCATTTGGCCGGGCATCGATTGTCCGGTATGCTGATTTCGGGCGCTCTGCCATTCTGCTCTTCGCTTACCTCTGATGGGCAATGTGATGTAAGAATAGCAGCCGGGTCTGCACACGTCCACGAAAACAGCGCACCCAATTTGTAAGGTTAAAGCGGGCACGTATCCGGACACCGATTCGCAAGTGATTCGAATAAGGGCGGAAAAACAAGGGGCTGGCGGGGGGCAGCAATGCACCCGATATGTAAGGATAAAGGCCCACCCGAAACGTAAGGTTTAGCGCCCCAGGATGTATGACTAACCGTCCCGAAACGTAAGGCGGCGCACCCCAATACGTAAGGATCAGCATTAGATTTCGCATAGGTTTCAATTGGTTGGGTAACGCGAACACTGAACAATATGAATTAAGAAAAGGGTGGGGTTTTTCATTTGGTTTTTTTGGTCGGGCAAGCAGCAGATCGGTCGCTCAACACGATCCCCTTACTTTTTGGACATGGGCGCAGATACTCTGAGCCGCTTTTCCAACAGATCAGTCCACACCCCGCCATTTCCGGCCAATCCACACAACACCCCCAATTTCTGCTTTTTTCCGCCAATACGCCAAAAGTTTGCACTTGAGGCACAGGCCCGCACCCGTCATGATTCGCCCAACGCCCCCAAAAGAGGTCCATGATGGAGCAGTCCGCCCTACCCCCGGTGTCCCTCGAGGAACTGGACAAACTGGCCACCCGCGCCTCGACAGTGATTCACCGGTTGCGCGACCGACTGTATGCGCCGGGTCATCAAAAGCAACTCGAGCTGCGATTCAATGTACGCCGTGCCGCCGACATGGTCGGGCGCAGCGACAAGCTGATCCGCGATGCCGAAGCCGATGGCCGTCTGCCCATGCCCGAAAAAGACCCTAACACAGGGCGGCGCACCGGTTACAGCCTGGCGGATGTCAATCGCATGCGCTCGGTCTTTGGCACCCTGCCCCACCGTGCCGACACCGATCAGGCGATGGTTCTGGCGATCCAGAACTTCAAGGGCGGCGTCGGCAAATCCACCATGGTCTGCCACTTCGCCCAATACCTTGCGTTGCGTGGGTATCGCGTTTGCGTTGTCGATTGCGACAGCCAGGCCAGCACCACATCCGTCTTCGGGCTGAACCCCGATGTCGACGTGGATGAGGAAGAGGACACGCTTTACCCATTCTTCCGCCACGGCGGCCCGCAAGACCTCTCTTACGCCCTGCGCGCGACCTACTGGCCCAACATCGCGCTGATCCCGGCCAACCTTGGGCTCTATGATGCGGAGTATGAATTTGCCGCCCGTATGGCGCGCGATCAGGCCTTTGTCCTCGACCGGCTGCGCGATGGGCTCGACACGATCAAGGACCGCTTTGATGTCATCCTGCTCGACCCACCTCCGGCCCTCGGCATGCTGTCTCTGTCGGTGCTGCGGGCCGCGGATGCGCTGGTGATCCCTGCCCCGCCCAACAACATCGATTTCGGCTCCACCGCGCATTTCCTCAAGATGCTCGGCGCCACGCTCAACGAACTCGCCCGCCACGGGGGTACGCGCGATTATGCTTTCGTTAAGATCCTCGCAACCAAGATGAACGACGGCAAATCGGCACATATGGCGATCAAACGAATGATGGACGCGGTCTTCCCCTTGGACATGTTGCAATCGGTGCTCAAGGACAGCGCCGAGATCGACAATGCGGCGGCGAACCTGTCCACCGTCTACGAACTGACCGGCCCGGCCACCCGGACCGAAACCCACAAACGCTGCCGCGCCTATCTGGATGCCGTGAACCGCGAGATCGAAGTGTTGATCCGCAAGACTTGGCCCAGCCATCACGCGGGGCTGCGCAAGGAGGGACTGCTATGACCCGCAAACACGATGCAATTTTCGACGATGTGCTCAGCGATCTGGACAGTGCGCCGGATGCGTCCGAACGCGCCGGTGCCCGCTTTCTCAAACGCACCACTGCGATCAGCGACCGCCTGACCGGCGAGGTCGAGGAAAAAACACTGCGCTGGATCGACCCGGCCCGCTGCCGCATGTGGGACCGTCACAACCGCGACTACGCCCTGCTGACCGAGGACAATTGCCGCGACCTGATCGACGGTATCCGCAGCCAGGGGCAACAGGAATTCCCCGCCATCGTGCGCCCCGTCAGTGACCCCAAATACGACTACGAAGTCATTTGCGGCGCGCGCCGCCACTTTGCCGTCAGCTGGCTGCGCGCCAACAATTATATCCAGTTCAAGTACCTGGTCGAACCCCGCGAGATGTCGGACGAAGAGGCGTTTCGCCTTGCCGACATCGAAAATCGCGACCGCGAGGACATCTCGGATTACGAACGCGCGCTCGACTATGCAGACGCCGTTGCGCGCTATTACGGGGGCAAGCAAAAGGCGATGGCCGAGCGGCTCGAGGTGAGCCAGCCCTGGCTCTCGCGCTACCTGCAACTGGCCAAGCTGCCCCAGCCAATTGTCGATGCATTCCCCAATATCCGCGAGCTGCGCGAACGCAATGCGCGCGAGCTGAAGCCGCTGTTGTCGCAGTCCGACAGCGCGCGCGTGCTGTTGGAAGAGGCCGGGGCGATTGCGCGCGAACAGCAGCAGGCCCGCAACGGCCGTGGATCATTTGTGGATGCCGCCACCGTCATGCGCCGCCTTGTGCGGGCAGGCAAACCGGCCCAGCCCAAACCCGCGCCCGAGGGCAAGACCTATCGGCGCAGCGCGCATGACAAGGGCATTTCCGTCGTCCAAAAGGGCCGCAAAGTGCGGATGGAGTTTGAGACGGCGACAACCCGTGCCCAGCTGGCAGCGGCGTTTCAGGCCTATCTCAAGGACCGCTTCGACGGCTGAACCATGGTGAATTGCCCACGGGCAATTCACGCACTGCGCCAAAAATTGCCCGTGGGCAATTTCCCGTCCCAGGGACAAAACGACCACCTTCCGGCGTGG
Organism: Tateyamaria algicola; assembly: GCF_047715485.1. Lineage (NCBI taxonomy): Bacteria > Pseudomonadati > Pseudomonadota > Alphaproteobacteria > Rhodobacterales > Roseobacteraceae > Tateyamaria > Tateyamaria algicola. The sequence continues at coordinate 50,800 of NZ_CP180421.1, read as the reverse complement.
CCCCGCAACACTATGGGACAAGCTGACAAAACGTGCGCAGCCGCCCAGAACAGGGCTGGTATCCCCCTGTAAAAACCGTCAACGTCATGCGCACAAAGTTGCAAGGAGGGTCGGCCATCGTCGATCTATGGGAGGGGTTGCGGCACGCCTTTTGGCTGGTCGTCACGTTTGATGCGGAGCTGGCCGAGATCGCGCTGCGCTCGCTGCGCGTCACCCTCACGGCGTTGGTCATCGCCTGCATCATCGCCCTGCCGCTCGCCGCGCTGCTCGCCGTGCGCCGGTTTCGATACCGCCGTGGCGTAATCGCGATCATGAACGCCCTGATGGGCCTGCCGCCCGTTGTCGTGGGGCTGATCGTGTACATCTTCCTGTCCCGTTCCGGCCCTCTGGGCGCGCTTGGGTTGCTGTTCACGCCCGCCGCGATGATCGTCGCGCAGGTGATCATTGTCGTGCCTCTGATCGCGTCGATTGCGCACCAATCCCTGCGCGAGCTGTGGGCCGAATATCATGACTTGCTGATCTCTCTGAATGTTTCGCAGGGCCAAAAGATGCGGACGCTGTTGTGGGATGCTCGCCGCGCCTTGCTGACGGCTGCGCTGGCCGGGTTCGGGCGCGGGATCGGCGAGGTGGGGGCGATCATGATCGTGGGGGGCAACATTGATCATGCGACGCGGGTGCTGACCACGGCCATCGCGCTGGAGACGGGCAAGGGCGAATTCGCGCTGGCGCTCGCGCTTGGCTTTGTGCTGATCGCGCTGGCTCTCAGCGTCAATCTGACCATCCATTGGATTGGCCAGACAGAACGGGACAGCCGCTGGTGACCGATCTTTTCCTCTCACACTCACAGGCGCGGAAACGTCGCGCCGGGGCAAACGCCTGGTCGGGCCGGTGGACCTGACGCTGGACGGGCAGGGGCTATGCGTGGTGATTGGCCCGAACGGGGCGGGCAAGACGACCTTGTTGCGCCTGATGCACGGCACCGCGCGGCTGACGGGCGGGTCGATCCAATGGGCCTGCGACACGAAAGAGGCGCGGCATCACCAGTCCTTTGTCTTTCAGCGGCCCGTCGTGTTGCGGCGCACGGTCGAGGACAATCTGATCTATCCGTTGCGCCTGCGAGGGGTGTCCAAGCGGGACGCCAAGACAGCGGCGCAAGACTGGGCGCAACGCGTAGGCCTCGGGCCGCAGCTTGGGCACCGGGCGTCGGTTCTGTCGGGGGAGAGCAGCAGAAACTGGCCATCGCACGCGCGTTGATCACCCGGCCTGCGCTGGTATTTCTGGATGAACCAACCGCCTCGCTTGATGGGCGGGCCATGCGCGAGATCGAGGCGATCCTGATGCAGGCCAAGGCCGATGGCACGCGATTAATTCTGTCGACACATGACATGGGTCAAGCCCGCCGCATCGCCGATCAGGTAGTGTTCATTCTAGGTGGCGCGGTGCACGAGTTCGGGCCAGCCAATGCGTTTTTCGACGGCCCTGAGACGCCAGAGGCGCGGGCCTTTCTGAAGGGGGATATCGTGGAATGAAACAGACACTAATGCTGACGTTTCTGGCCGTTTTGGCAGCTGGAATGGCTCAGGCTGCGGATCAGATGCGCATGGCCGTGACCACCTCGTTCCACAACTCCGGGCTGGCGGACGTGCTGCTGCCCGAAATCCGCAAGGATCTGGACCTCGAGGTGCAATTGCTGGTCGTGGGAACGGGCCAGGCGTTGCGGCTGGGGGAAGCGGGGGATGTCGATGCCATTCTCGTGCATTCCCGCTCGTCCGAAGAAGCGTTTGTGGCCGATGGCTACGGCACGCACCGGCGCGAGATCATGTATAACGACTTTGTCCTGATCGGCCCCAGCAGTGACCCCGCAGTGATCGCCGGGGCAGGGGCAGCGACAGATGCGATGCAGCGGATCGCGGGGGCCGAGGCCAGTTTTGTCAGCCGGGGCGACGACAGCGGCACCCACAAGAAAGAGCTGAGCCTGTGGACCGATGCGGGCCTTGATCCTGCCGCCTTCGGGTCGTGGTATCGCGCGGTGGGCGCGGGCATGGGCGCCGCGCTCAACACTGCGTCGGGGCTTGATGCCTACATCATGTCGGACCGCGCCAGTTGGCTGAACTTTGGCAACAAGGGTGGGCTGCAGCTGCTGTTCTCGGGCGATCCGGTGCTGTTCAACCAATACGCCTACCTGCCGGTAGACCCCGCGCGGCACGATCACGTGAAATCCGATCTCGCGGCCAAGCTGGAAGGGTGGCTGACCTCGCCGCGTGCGCAAACCCTGATTGATGGCTACACAATCGGGGACGAGACACTGTTCGTGTTCAACGCAAAATAGGCTCTAATCTGGGCCTATTCCTCGATATCACCATGAATGGCGAACTGATCCAGCCCTGCGTCCTGAGGCTGGATCGTGCGGTAGGATTCCCGCACCCCGGCCTCAGTCAGCTCGCGCGCGACGGTCAGCAGGGTGTTGGGGTCGTGATCCTCGCAAAGTTCGATCATCTGCGAAAGTTCTTCGGCCGCGACGGGCTGCGCGGCCTCGACCGAGGGGGCACCGTAATAGGTTACGAAATGCTGGGCCAGAAGGCTGGTCAACGTCTCTAATTCAGCCGGTTCCAGCTGTGTGACGGCAACGAATGTGACCCGCCCGCCCGTTTCCAACCCGAACCATCCGTTTGCAAAGGCCTGCCGGGCCTTGCCGGTCAGGTCCCCTTCGCCCCAGTTCGAGAACTCGAACCCGCCCGAGATGCACCATTCGCCGGTGCGGGCCGGGCTGGCAAAGACGTTCATGTCGCTTTCGTCAAAATGGATCGCACGGGCCAGTTTCATCACGATGTCTCCAAGACGGCGGTGAGGGGGATCAGGTGGGTGCCGTCGGGGTCCCGCAGCAACATGCCGAACTCTTCGTCGATACCCAGAAATGTGCCGGTTAGAGACTGATTTTGAACGTCTTCGCCGATGCCGTGGGCCAGTCCGCGCCATTCGCTGTGCAGGGCGGCGGTGCCGTCATCTTCCCACCGATTGAGCCAGTTCAACGTGTGCCGCGCCCAGGCTTCCAGCAGGGTCGGGGGCGCCACGTCGGCGCAGCCCTCGGCATAAAGGGCCGTTTCGTCCGGGGTCAGCCCCATGTCTTCGGACGGCGGCACAAGGGGCAGGGCAAAACCGACGACCAGCCAATCGGGCACGGCCTCTGCCTCGGTGCCCGACGCCATCGCGCGGAACTGGCCGCAGCGCGCGCCGTTCACGCGGATGCCGCCCCACCAGTCCAGGTGCACCGCAACCTCGGGCGGGGCCAGCGCGCCAAGCGCGTTTTGAAAGCCGACACCGCAGAGCGGCAGCATCGCCATGGCCGTGCGCAAGGGCACTTCGGGTGCGAACACAAGGGCGGCTTCCAACTCGGTCGCACCCAATTTGTAAGCGATGAGGCCTGCGTCACAGCCAAGCGTCGCTTTCATCACCGCGTGATCAAAAGCGCTGTCGCCCGTCGCCTCGCCCCACATCAGCGGGGGGAATGTGACCTCGACCGTGTCGCTCATGCGGCCCCCTGGGCGACCAGCGCAGCGGCGACATCCTGGAACGCGCGGGCCTGTGGCCCATCCGGCTGGCTGACGGCGATGGGTGCACCGCCATCTGCGGCCAGACGGATTTGCAGATCAAGCGGGATCTCGGCCAGCAGCGGCACGTTCAGTTTCTCGGCCTCTGCGCGCACACCACCGTGCCCGAACACGTGTTCCTCGTGCCCGCAATTGGAGCATATATGCGTGCTCATGTTCTCGATCATACCGAGGATGGGTACCTTCAACTGGTTGAACATGTCGATCCCCTTGCGCGCATCCAAAAGGGCCACATCCTGCGGTGTAGAGACGATAATTGCCCCATCCACAGCAGCCTTTTGGCTGAGGGTCATCTGCACGTCGCCGGTGCCCGGTGGCAGGTCGACCAGCAGCACGTCGAGCGCACCCCACTGCACCTGCGACATCATCTGTTGCAGCGCGCCCATCAGCATGGGGCCGCGCCAGACAACCGCCTGATCCTCGTTTGTCATCAGCCCGATCGACATCATGGTGACGCCATGATTGCGCATCGGCAGGATCGTCTTGCCATCGGGGGAGGCGGGGCGCCCGGACACACCCAGCATACGCGGCTGGGACGGGCCATAGACATCGGCATCCAGCAGCCCCACGCGCCGCCCTTGCTGCGCCAGGGCGCAGGCGAGGTTGGCCGACACGGTGGATTTGCCCACGCCGCCCTTGCCCGAGGCGATGGCAACGATACGGTCGATGCCGGGGATCTTTTGCGGGCCCTTCGGCTCGGCCGGTTTGGAGGGGCGCAAATCCGGTGGGGCCTTTTCCGTGTGGCCCGTCAATACGATCGACACGGTGTCGATACCCTCCATCGCGCCAAGCGTGGTTTCGGCCTGCGACTTGACGGCCTCGTAGGCGGCCGCGTCTGCCGGGTTGATCTCCATCACGAAACGGATGGTGCCCGCCTCGACATTGAGGGCGCGCATCACGCCGGTCGACACGATGTCGCCGCCCGGTGCGTCCAGCCCCTTGAGGGCTTGGAGGACTTGTTCTCTGCTCGTGCTCACGTGTGTTGTCCGCCCGTTATTCTTGTCCGGTGATCTCGCCGGTGACCTCGTGCGTCATGCCGAGTTCTTCGATGGTGATCACGGCCTTGACCGAGTAGGTCTTGCCGTCGCTATTTGCATTGCGCACCGCCTCTTCGATGGCCTGTTGCGAGGTCACGCCGACCTGCTTGAGGAACTTGCGCATGGACATGTTGAATGCGTCGCTCATTTTCCCGTTTCTCCCTGTCGTTGACGGATTGCGCGGGCATTGCCTAGTCTGGCGCCATGCGCATGTTGATTTTGATCTTGGCCCTGTTGCCCGGTCTGGCAAGGGCGAATGATAAGCTGGTGCGGCTTTATGCGCCGCCGGCGCTGATGGAGAGCGGGCTGGTGCAGTACATCAAGCCGCGCTTTTCGCTCAAAACCCAAGTTAGGGTCGATATTGTGGAGGACGCCGATCAGGCGGACCTGGCGCTTGGCCCCAAGGGGCGTGCGCTGTTTTCCGGTCTGGGTGAGACGTGGCACATGGATCTGCGCAGCGATGCCAAGGGGGCGAAACGCTTTGCCGATTGGCTGACATCCGACGTGGGCGCGCGCACGATCTTTGCCTTTGCGCCCGAGGGCACGCCGATCTTTGCCGCGCCGGTGGTGCAGCAGGCCGAGGCGGTTGCCGTCGAGATCACGGGCGATGCCATCACCGGCAAGGGCGTGTCCTATGCCAAGTGCAGCCGCTGTCACGTAACCGAGCGGGGCAGGGGCACCTTTGGCATCGGATCGACCCCCAGCTTTTTCGTGATGCGCAGTTTCGAGGATTGGGAGCAGCGGTTTTCCGGGTTCTACATTCTCAAACCCCATGCCGCGTTTACCCAGATCACGGATGTGACCGAACCCTTTCCTATCGACCGCCCGTCGCCCATCGCCCCGATCGAGCTGACGCTGGACGAGCTGGACGCCATCCTGGCCTATGTCGCCGTGCTGGAGGCTGCCGATTTGGGCGATCCGCTCAAGCATCAGTGATCGCGCCGCTTTGACAGGTAATCCTCGGTCGTGCGCACGCGGGGTTTCTCACCACCCTGGAACGGATTGTCGGTGGCGTGGAACTGCGCGTTCACCCGGCAATTGTCGCACATCTGGATCGTGCGCAGCTTGTCCCCGCCAAACATCGCGTGATCCTTCAGCTTGTCCGTGATCCTGTCGATGGCGGATTTGGAGCCGAACAGCGCGCCGCATTCGATGCAGGGAAACGGCTCTTCCTCGTTCAGGATTTCCTGGCGCAGGGCGGCGTCGGTCAGATCGAGGCGCGGGGCCAGCGTGATCGCATCCTCGGGGCAGATATTGGCGCACAGCCCGCATTGCAGGCAGGCATCTTCCTGAAAACGCAGCTGCGGTTTGTCCTCGTTATCGCCAAGCGCGCCGGAGGGGCAGAGCGAGACGCAGGACAGGCAGAGCGTGCAGGCATCGGTGTCGACCAGCACGGCGCCATAGGGCGCGCCATCGGGCAGGGGCAGTTGATCGGTGTCCGGGTGCAGGGCGCGCGCAGCTTGCCGGGTGATCTGGCGCCGGGTGCCCATGGGGCGGATCGGTTGCGCGATGGGGGCAGGGGGCGTTTCGCCGAACAGCGCATCGCTCATCGCGTCGGGGTCGGACGTGTCGAGCATCGCGACGGTGGTGTCCCCCGCGATTGCGGCGGTCAGGGCGATCTGGGCCAGCAGCGCGTCCTTGTCCGCCTTGGGTCCGGGCATCAGCGCGACAGAGGCGAAGCCGGCGGCCAGCGCGGCCAGCGCTTCGGCATGGCCAAAGGCCCCGATGGCCGACATCTCAAGCGGGATGACATCGCCGGGCAGGCCCCGCCCGTGCCGCGCGCTGAGGCGTATCATCTCGGCCCCGTGTGCATCGTGGACCAGCAGGCGCGGGGCGGTGCCGCCCGCATCGAGATATGCCTTGGCCATGGTCTGCACACGCCGCATCGTCAGATCGACGGGTGGGGCATCATAGCTGATCGCGCCCGACGGGCAGACCGCCGAACAGGCGCCACACCCGGCACAGATCATCGGATCAATCTCGACATGCTCGCCTGCCGGGGTGATCGCGCCGGTGGGGCACAGATCAAGGCAGCGGGTACATCCGGTCTGTTCCGCCCGGCTGTGCGCGCAGAGCAGGGGGGCCGTCTGGACGTAGAGTGTCTTCTCGAACGTGCCGGTCAGGTGCGAGGCGGCCATGATGGCGGCGGCCACGCCGGGCGCATGGGTGGGGTCCGCGCGCAGGTAGCCGTCACGCTTTTCATGGGCGGGGAACAGGGGCGCGTCGCCGCGCAGATCGAGGATGATGTCGCATTGCGACAGGGCCCCGTCGCGCGGGTCGGTGAGGGTAAAGGCCCCGCGCCCGCCCGGTTCGATTTGTTGCAGCGCGTCGATCACCACCTCGAACGCGCCAAAGGCCCCCGAGGCGCGGCGCAGTTTGCCCACCACGACGTCAAAGGCGCGGCTGTCGGGCACGTCGCCGCCGTCGATCAGCACGGTCACGCCCAGATGATCCTTGAGCTGCACGGCGGCGTCCAGCGCCACATCCGCAGGGCCGAGGATCAGGCACAGCCCCTCGCTGATCACATCCAGCGTCTTTTCAGGCGCTGCGGGCAGCATCGCATCTGCGATCAGTGCGGACATTTTGGGCAGTTTTGGAACGGTATCCGCGCTCCACCCCGCGCGGTCCCGCAGGTCGAGCGTGGGCGGGGCAGGGAGGTCCAACCCCTCTGCCAGTTCCTCGAAAACCCGGGCCTCTTGGGTACAACAAAAAACTGCGTCACCCTCTGTCAGCGCCGCTTGGGCGCGGTCGATCTGGGTGGTGCAGAGGGCTGAGCAGGGGGGCGGACATCAAGACCGGTGGCCTGTGACAGGCCCTCCGCATCGATTGTCTGGGTGCCCAAACAATCGCATGTTATCAATGATTTGACCACGTCATCCTCCCTCATGGCGGGGGCGTTTTTCGCCCATGTTCCGCCAGTATTTCCGGGTCAGCCTAGACATGATTCGTACCACTTCACAAACCGTTTTCGGGCGCTGCCCGGGGCAGGATCGCCCCGTTTCGGCCCGGGTGATTCGCGATTCGGTATGCGGCGGTATTCCTGAGATAAACAGTCATGATAGACATTTCGTCCCTCAGCCGGTCTGACCCCCAGACAGGTTGGCCAAATTGCCAAAAGGGCAGGGGCGTCGGCGGATTTCCGGACAAACCCCTTCTCGGATGAAAAATTCGGCAGTTTTATAACTGCATTGGGAGGACATAGGGTGATTCACAACCCAGACCAGTATCGCAGTCTGCCTGTGGGCGTCGTTTTGCGGCGCCTGCCGGGGGTGACGCGTTGGGCCTCTTACAGCTGGAAAGCGGTTGCAGTGCTGCCCGGTGCGGCGCAGGCCACATGGCAAGAGCTGCGCCGCGAAGGCGACGCGGTCGAATACCACGCCGCCACCTTGCCCCTTGATCTGCATGGCGCCGAGACCGAGGCCTATCTGCATGGTCTGTCCGCCGAGGTGCCCGCCATCTACGTAGTGATGCGCGAGGGTGCGGGTGACGATCCGCTGGATGTCGTGCTGGTCACCGCCTCGCCCTACGAGGCGCAGGATTACACCGACAGCGGTGAAGAGATCGTGGAGAAGGTGGCGATGCCTGCGGGTCTGATCGCCTGGGTGCAGGATTTCGTGACGGCCTTTCACGAGGACGAGGTGTTCATCAAACGCAAGCGCGACAAGAAGCGCACGGACCTCACGCAGGACGGCATTGGCGATCCGCGCATTGCGAGTGCGGCGGACATCTATGCTTCGCCCGCGCGGCAGCGGAGGCGGGTGCATTGAGCGACGTCCAAAACAAACCGCGCGATTTCTGGTCGCGGCGACGTGCCGGGGTAGAGGCCGAAGCGCAGGTGCTGGAGGCCCGCACCGCCGAGGCCGAGTTGGAAGAGCGCCCGGACGAAGAGATTTTGGCCGCGCTGGACCTGCCCGAACCCGAGGCGCTGGACAGCCCTGATGCGGTGCGCGAGTTCCTGAAGGCCGAGTTGCCGCAGCGGTTGAAGACCCGCGCGCTGCGCCGTCTGTGGCGGCTGAACCCGATGCTCGCCAACCTCGACGGGCTGGTGGATTACGGCGAGGATTTCACCGACGCGGCCACGGTGATCGAGAACATGCAGACCGCCTATCAGGTGGGCAAAGGCATGGTGACTGCGTTCCTCGAAGACAAAGAGGACGTGGATGCGCCGGTCGAAGACGAGGCCCCCGCCGAAGAGATCGAGACCGAGGAAGAAGAGGGTCCGTTGATCGTGGCCGAAGCCCCCTTGCCAGACCCGGACCCGGAACCCACCGCGATGCCGCAACGCCGGATGCGGTTCGCCTTTGATATGACCTAATGGAAGACAAGAACGTGACAGCCGCCCCAGACCTTCAGATCACCGACATGGATCGCGCCCGCGCGGACCTTTACAATTTCCTCGGCGCGATGCTGGCCAGCCCGCCGGACGACATGATGCTGACGCAGACGGCAGGGCTGAGCGGGGACGAGACCGAGCTGGGCCAGGCCATCGGCACGCTGGCCAAGCTGGCGCGCGTGACCAAGCCCAAGGCTGCCGAGAGCGAGTTCAACAAGCTGTTCATCGGTCTGGGCCGGGGCGAGCTGTTGCCCTTTGCCAGCTACTACCTGACCGGGTTCCTGAACGAAAAGCCGCTGGCGCTGTTGCGTCAGGACATGTTGGCCAAGGGCATGCAGCGTTCCGAAACCGTGTTCGAGCCTGAAGACAGCATCGCGAGCCTGATGGAGATGATGGCGGCCATGATCGTGGGCCGTTTTGGCGCGCCTGCGGATCTGGCGACGCAAAAGCAGTTCTTCAACAAGCATATCGGCCCCTGGGCCACGCATTTCTTTACCGATCTGGAAGAGGCCAAGAATTCGGTTTTCTTCACGCCTGTGGGCACCGTGGGTCGGATTTTCATGTCTGTGGAGGCGGAAGCCTTTCGGATGAGCGGCGCGGAGTGAGGGCGTCAAAAGGGCCGGGGCAACCTGGCCACAACCAGCGAGAGGAGACGATCGCATGAGCAAGAAAGAAGACGGTGCATCGCGCCGCGACTTTCTGAAGCTGGCCGGTACGGCAGCCCCCGCAGCAGCGGTGGCGGTTGCAGCCGGTGGGCAGGTGCAGGCGGCAGAGCCTGATCTGAGCCTGGAGAAGATGCAGGATACCGCGCACACGCGCGCGTATTTTGACAGCGCGCGCTTCTGAACGAAGCGACTTTGTGCGCGCGGTACAGCGCGCGACGGGAGGGAAGGCCGCGCCCGGGAATAAGCCCGGACGGGGTAGGTAAACAGCGACTGGTTGCGTGACGCCCGACTGCTGAGAGCCAAAGAAGAAGCCAAGCGAGCGACCCGGCAAGGGGTGCAAGCAAGGGAGAAGCAACATGCTTAGGAAAAAGACCAACGGGGTTGCGAGACGCCCCCAGCGGACAAGTATCCTGTCTGAGGCGGCAAATGCCTCGGTGGACCGCCGCGCGTTTCTGCGCGGATCGGGACTGGTGATCGGGGGCCTGTCGGCCATTGCCGCCACGGGCGGAACCGTCACACAGGCCAGCGCTGCCACGGCGGCAGCGGGCAAGGTGGATTTGAAAAAGACAGTGTGCACGCACTGCTCGGTCGGCTGTACGGTCGTAGCCGAGGTGCAGGACGGCGTCTGGACGGGGCAGGAACCCGGCTGGGACAGCCCGTTCAACCTGGGCGCCCATTGCGCCAAGGGTGCTGCGGTGCGCGAACACGCCCATGGCGAGCGTCGTCTGAAGTACCCGATGAAGAAAGAGAACGGGGAATGGAAGCGCGTTTCCTGGGAGCAGGCCATCGACGAGATCGGCGGCGGCATGATGAAGATCCGGGACGAAAGCGGACCGGACAGCGTCTACTGGCTTGGCTCGGCCAAGCATAACAACGAACAGGCCTACCTGTTCCGCAAGTTCGCCGCCTATTGGGGCACGAACAACGTGGATCATCAGGCCCGTATCTGTCACTCGACCACGGTTGCCGGTGTTGCGAACACCTGGGGCTATGGTGCGATGACCAACAGCTACAACGACATCCACAACTCCAAGGCGATCTTTATCATCGGCGGCAACCCGGCCGAGGCGCACCCCGTCTCGCTGCTGCACCTGCTGCGCGCCAAGGAACAGAACAATGCCCCCGTCATCGTGTGTGACCCGCGCTTTACCCGCACGGCTGCCCACGCGGACGAATATGTGCGTTTCCGTCCCGGTTCGGACGTGGCGCTGGTCTGGGGTATCCTCTGGCACATCTTCGACAACGGGTGGGAGGACAAGGAATTCATCCGCACCCGCGTCTGGGGCATGGACCAGATCAAGGAAGAAGTGGCCAAGTGGACGCCCGAGGAAGTCGAGCGTGTCACCGGTGCCCCCGGTTCGCAGCTGAAACGTGTGGCCCGTACCATGGCCAACAACCGCCCCGGCACCGTGATCTGGTGCATGGGTGGCACGCAGCACACCAACGGCAACAACAACACCCGTGCCTACTGTGTCTTGCAGCTGGCCCTTGGCAACATGGGCACAAGCGGTGGCGGCACCAACATCTTCCGCGGCCACGACAACGTGCAGGGCGCGACCGACCTTGGTGTTCTGTCCCACACGCTGCCCGGCTATTACGGCCTGTCGGCAGGGGCGTGGGGCCACTGGGCCCGCGTCTGGGGTGAAGACCCCGAATGGCTGGCGGGTCAGTTCGCCACGACCACCGGTGTGGATGGCAAGGAAAAGGCGCTGCAGAACCTCAGCGGCATTCCCGTGTCGCGCTGGATCGACGGCGTTCTTGAAGACCCGGAGAACATGGACAACCCCAACAAGGTGCGTGCCATGGTGCTGTGGGGCCACGCGCCCAACTCGCAGACCCGCATGGTCGAAATGAAGAAGGCGATGGAGCAGCTGGACATGCTGGTTGTCATCGACCCCTTCCCGACCGTCTCTGCCGTGCTGCACGACCGCACCGACGGGGTGTACCTGCTGCCTGCCTCGACCCAGTTCGAGACGCGCGGTTCGGTCACTGCCTCGAACCGGTCGATCCAGTGGCGCGAGCAGGTCATCGACCCGCTGTTCGAGAGCAAGCCCGATCACGAAATCATTGCGCTGTTGGCGCAGAAGTTCGGATTTCATGACCGCCTGTTCCGCAACATCGCGCTGGAAGAAGACGGGCTGACCCCCAACCCAGAAGACACGCTGCGCGAGATCAATCGCGGCATGTGGACGGTCGGCTATACCGGTCAGTCCCCTGAGCGGATCAAGACCCATATGGAGAACCAGCACACGTTTGATCGCACCACGCTGCAGGCCATTGGTGGCCCCGCAGATGGCGATTACTACGGTCTGCCGTGGCCAAGCTGGGGCACGCCCGAGATGAACCATCCGGGCACGCCGAACCTCTATGACATGTCCAAGCCCGTGGCCGAGGGTGGTCTGACCTTCCGCGCGCGCTTTGGCGTCGAACGGGACGGTGACAACCTGCTGGCCGAAGGGGTCTATAGCGTCGGGTCGGAAATTCAGGACGGATACCCTGAATTCACGATGCAGATGCTGATGGACCTTGGCTGGGATGGTGATCTGACGGACGAGGAACGCAGCAGCATTGATGCGGTTGCGGGTCCCAAGACCAACTGGAAGACCGACCTGTCGGGCGGTATCCAGCGGGTCGCGATCGCGCATGGCTGTGCGCCCTTCGGGAACGCCAAGGCCCGTGCGGTCGTGTGGACCTTCCCCGATCCGGTGCCTGTCCACCGCGAGCCCCTGTATACCAACCGCAGGGACCTTGTGGCGGATTATCCGACCTACGAGGATCGTCATGCTTACCGCCTGCCGACGCTTTATGCGTCGATCCAGAAGCAGGACTTCAGCAAGGACTATCCGATCATCCTCACGTCCGGCCGTCTGGTCGAATACGAGGGTGGCGGGGACGAGACACGGTCGAACCCGTGGCTTGCCGAGCTGCAGCAGGACATGTTCGTCGAGATCAACCAGCGCGATGCCAACAACCTTGGTGTGCGTGATGGTGCACAGGTCTGGGTCGAAGGGCCCGAAGGCGGCAAGGTCAAGGTTATGGCGATGGTCACCAACCGGGTGGGCGAGGGCGTGGCCTTTATGCCCTTCCACTTTGGCGGTCATTTCCAGGGCGAAGATCAGCGGTCCAAATACCCCGATGGGGCGGACCCCTATGTGCTTGGTGAATCCACCAACACGGCCCAGACCTATGGCTATGATTCAGTAACCCAGATGCAAGAGACCAAAGCGACTCTTTGCAAAATCTGGACAGCGTAAGGAGGATACGAAATGGCATTAGGAGGACAGGCTCGCGCCAAGTTCCTATGCGACGCCGAGCGCTGCATTGAATGCAACGCCTGTGTCACGGCTTGTAAGAACGAGCATGAAGTGCCCTGGGGCATCAACCGCCGCCGCGTGGTCACCATCAATGATGGTGATCCCGGGGAACGGTCGATCTCGGTCGCTTGCATGCACTGTTCGGATGCACCTTGTATGGCGGTCTGCCCGGTAGACTGTTTTTACCAGAACGAGGAAGGGGTGGTGCTCCACTCCAAGGACCTCTGCATCGGGTGTGGATATTGCTTTTATGCGTGCCCCTTCGGCGCGCCGCAATTCCCGCAGGCCGGCAACTTTGGCTCACGCGGCAAGATGGACAAATGTACCTTCTGCGCCGGTGGTCCCGAGGAAACCCATTCCACCGCCGAGTTCGCCAAGTACGGGCGCAACCGGATCGCCGAGGGCAAGCTGCCCATCTGCGCCGAGATGTGTTCGACCAAGGCGCTGCTGGCCGGGGATGGAGACGTTGTGTCGGCCATCTACCGCGAGCGCGTGGTGGCCCGCGGCTTTGGCTCGGGCGCGTGGGGCTGGGGATCAGCCTACGGCCAGCAAGGCGGCTGAACCAAAGGGAGGCGTCGGTCAGTGTGCGCAACCATGCACCGACCCTCCTCAAGCCCGGGCAGCGGCAAGGCTGCCCGGGCGAATTTTGACGTATTCCGCATCCGCTTGTGATGCCTGACAGATCGAGGACCCCTATGCGCGCTCTTCTCTGCATACTCGCCCTTTGCTTTGCGTTGCCCCTGGCCGCCCAGGAGGCGCAAGCCCCCGCGCCGGATCGCTCCGCGACGGGCGGTGCTCAAACGCTTGAGGATATTCTGGCCCGTCAGCGGGGTGAGGAGGTCGCGCCCAAGACCGGCGATGCGGCGGGCGCGGTGCAGGATCTGTCGGGACAACTGGGCACCCTTGGCGGTGCGTCTGACCCGGAATTGTGGCGCGCGCTACGCTATGGGTCGGCGGATGTGACCGTGTCCTCGGGTGGCGAGGTTGCGAGTGTTCTGATGCAGGATGGCGGCATGGCCTGGCTGGAGTTCCGGCAGGGGCCGCTTGCCAAATATGGCGGCTATCTGCTGATTGGCACCATCGCGCTGTTGATTGTCTTTTTTGTTCTGCGGGGCCGGGTAAAGCTGGATTATGAAAAGACCGGGCGCACCGTGACCCGGTTCAAGAGTTTCGAGCGGGCCGCACACTGGCTGCTGGCCGGATCGTTCATTCTGCTGGGTATCACCGGGCTGCTGACTCTGTTCGGGCGCATGTTCATCGCGCCTTACATCTCGAAAGAGTTCAACGCGACGCTGCTCATGGCCTCGAAATACATCCACAACAATGTGGCCTGGGCCTTTATCGTGGCGCTGGTGGCGGTGTTCCTGCTGTGGGTCTGGCACAATATTCCCAACCGCACCGACATCACCTGGTTTGCCCAGGCCGGGGGCATTGTCGGGTCCAAGCACCCGCCGGCAAAGAAGTTCAATGGCGGGCAAAAGATCATCTTCTGGTCGGTGATCCTGCTGGGCGGCTCAATCTCGTTGTCGGGCGTGTCGCTGCTGTTCCCGTTCGAATTTCCGATGTTCATGAAGACGTTCGATATCATGCGCAGCGTCGGGATCGAGAGCCTGCCGATCTATGGGCCGTTGCCGACCGCAATGGCACCGCATGAAGAGATGCAATATGCCCAAGCCTGGCACGCGATTGTCGCCTTTGTCCTGATGGCCATCATCATCGCCCATATCTATATCGGGTCGGTGGGCATGGAAGGCGCCTATGACGCCATGGGCTCGGGCGAGGTGGACGAGGCCTGGGCCCGTCAGCACCATTCGCTGTGGCTGGAAGAACTGGAAAAGAAAGGCAAGGCGGCCCCCAAAGATGCGACGCCTGCTGAGTAGTTTGATGCTGTGCCTTGCGCTGCCCGCGGCTGCGCAGGAGTTCACGACCCTGAAGGGGCATGGCGGGCCGATTATGGGGCTTGCGGTGACAGATACCGGCACGCTCGCCTCGGCCAGTTTCGACAATTCCGTGGGACTGTGGGAGGGGCAGGTGGCCCAGTGGCTGGAAGGGCACGATGCAGCCGTCAGCACGGTTGCCGCGTTCCGCCCCGGTGTGCTGCTGTCGGGGGGCGATGATTTTGCCCTTTGGCTGTGGGACGGTGCGGCGGGGCAGCTGCTGGGCACCCACAAGGGCAAGATCCAGGACATTGCCAGCCATGGCGACACGATTGCCACCGCCTCTTGGGATGGTTCCATCGGGTTGTGGCAAGCCGTCAAATGGGGCCAGCCTGCATCCTGGAATGCGCTGCGGAAGGACCTGTCGGGCCATGATGCCGGTGTGAATGCGGTGGCATTCTCGGGCGATGGCCAGCGGCTTTACTCTGCCTCCAGCGATGGGACGGTGCGGCTGTGGGAAGAGGGTGGGGCGACCTCGCGTGGTCTGGTGTCGAACGGATTTGCCATTAACGAGATCATCGTGAACGAGGCCGAGGGGTGGCTGGCCTATGGCGCGGTCGACGGTGTGACCCGGATGGTCGATGTCGAGACGGGCGAGGAGATTGCCGATTTCACGCTGGAGCGCCGCCCTATCCTGTCGATGGCCTACCACGCGCAAAGCGCGCAATTGGCGGTGGGTGACGGCGAAGGGTACATCATGATGATCGACACCCGCGCCCGACGCATCACCCGCGATTTCCGCGCGATGCGGCAGGGGCCGGTCTGGGCGCTGGCCTTTTCCAACGATGGCAGTGTGATCCATGCGGGGGGCATCGACGACGTGATCTATGCCTGGCCTGTCGCTCTGCTCGACCGCTTTGACCCGGCAGGCGGAGAGACGCGCAGTTTCCTGCGCGATGCCGAGACGATGGGCAATGGCGAGCGGCAGTTCATGCGCAAATGTTCGATCTGTCACAGCCTGGAGGCGGGGTCGTCGCGCAAGGCGGGGCCGACCCTGCACGGCGTCTTTGGTCGCGCGGCCGGCACGGTGCAGGGGTATCGCTATTCGCCAACGCTGGACGGATCGGCGATCACGTGGGACGATGGGACCATAGACGCGCTGTTTGATCAGGGCCCCGATCACTATATCCCCGGCTCCAAAATGCCGATGCAGGTGATTGCCAAATCACAAGACAGGGCCGATCTGATCGCATTCCTGCGCAGGGCCACCAAGGAGGACTGACAGATGAAAGCCATGTTGATGGGCTTTGCGGCGATGATCGTGATTTCGGTGGGCTCGTATTTCGTGCTGCAAGAGCTCGGCTTTTCCGCCGAGACGCGCGGTTCGGGTGATGCGGTGAGGCTGGATTGATCCGATGAACGCGCCGCCGAAAGTGACACGGGCCACGCCGGACATGTATGGCAAGTCGCTGGCCGGGGCGTCGATCCTGGTGATCGATGACGAACCGGGGATGCGCCATTTCCTGACCAAGACATTCGAGGCGCGGGTGAAGCGGGTGGATGCGGTCAGTTCGCCCGTCCAGGCGACCAAGGCGCTGGACGAGGCGCAATATGACCTTGTGATCATCGACAACCTGATGCCGGGCGGCACGGGACTCGATTGGTTGACGGAACAGCAGCGCAAGGGGTTCTTTGCCGATGCGATCCTGATCACTGCTTATGCCGATTTAGAGACTGCGATTGCCGCGCTGCGTGCCGGTGTCAGTGACTTTGTGCTCAAACCCTTCCGCGCCAACCAGATTCTGAGCGCCGTGGCCCGCACCCTGGATCGCAAGTTTCTGCAACGTGACAACACCTTGCTGCGCCGCGAACTGTCCACCGGGACGGGTCGGGGCAAGCTGTTGGGTAATTCGGACCCGATGGAGGATGTGCGGGCCATGTTGGCACGCCTTGCGCCCCTGCCGACACCTGTGCTGTTCACCGGCGCAAGCGGCACCGGGAAAGAGCTAGCGGCCCGCCATCTGCATGATGCGTCTGACCGCGCCGATGCCCCCTTTGTTCCGATCAACTGCGCCACGCTGCATCCCGACCGCTTTGCCGAGGAGTTGTTTGGCATCGTGGAGGGGGAGGACCATCTGAAACCTGGCCTGTTGCTGCTGGCCGATGGCGGTACGCTGTTTCTGGACGAGATCGCGCAGATGCCCGAGACGGTGCAGGCCGCGATGCTGCGCGTTCTGGAGGATAAGAAAGTCCGCCCTGTAGGTGCAGAACGGGAGTTACCGCTGAACCTGCGATTCCTGTTTGCCACCAATGACGATATCGAGGCCTCGGTGACAGCGGGGCGGTTCCGGGCCGACCTGTATCACCGTATCCATGTGGTCAAGATCGAGATGCCCCCGCTCAAGGATCGGATGGACGATATTGTCGAATTGGCGGCCCATTTCATGGCGCATTTTTCGGCCAGCCTTGGCATGCCATCTCTGGAATTGAACGAAGAGACGTTGTTGAAGCTGCGCCGGTATGACTGGCCCGGCAACGTGCGCGAATTGCGCAATCTGATCGAACGCTCTGTTATCCTTGGTGAATTTCCTGACGCATTTTCCGGCGATGGCAGTGTGGCGGGGGCGCAGGCCATCGAAAACCTCGACCTTGTGATGCAGCGCCACATCCTGCGGATGCTTGACCGGTGCGACGGCAACCGCGCCGAGGCGGCGCGCCGTCTGGGCGTGTCGCGCAAGACCATCGACCGCAAGATGGCGGTGTGGTCAGAGTAAGCCTGTAATCATCGTTATGTTAAATATGAGACGTGATCTTGCACCTTGGTCTCATAGACATCTGCCTGTGACCACCCGACAGTAAACCGGCAAATTGTGCTAACTATTCGGGAGGACTTACCATGGCATGGTCAAAACCAATCATTCGCGAAATCGAATGCGGCATGGAAATCAACATGTACGGACCAGACGGTGAGCGCGACGGCGACGACGGCGATCTGTTCTGAACAACGCGGCGTGCGGAGGGCTGAATGACGTTCCGCACGCATATTCTTGGTGCTGCCGCCGGGGGTGGTCTGCCACAGTGGAATTGTGGATGCGAGAATTGCACCCTGGCGCGCGCGGGCGAGATCCCGGCGCAGTCGCAATCCTCGGTCGCCTTTTCGGCCAACGGGTCGGACTGGGCAATCCTCAACGCTTCCCCCGATATCAGAGACCAGATGGCGCGGGCCCCTGCGTTGCATCCGACGGATCTGCGGACGTCGCCCTTGCGCTCTGTCCTGCTGACGAACGGTGATATCGACCATGTTGCGGGTTTGCTTACGCTGCGCGAGCAGCAGGCGTTTCAGCTGTTTGCCACGGCCGAAATTCACCAGGTGCTGGCCGACAACCCGATCTTTGCCGCGCTGAACCCGGCTTTTGTCACACGCACCCCCATTGCGCTGGAACAGGATTTCGAGCTTGCGCCCGGCCTGACCGCGCGCCTGTTCCCGGTGCCGGGCAAGGTGCCCCTCTATCTTGAGGGGGAAACGGTGCAGACCGATCTGGTGGGGGAGCAGACCGTAGGCGTGCAGTTGCAGGCTGCGGGCAAGACCGTGTTCTACATCCCCGGATGCGCCGCGATGCCGCCCGATCTGCAATCCCGTCTGGATGGGGCCGATATGGTGATGTTTGACGGCACGCTGTGGCAGGATGACGAGATGGTGGCAGCCGGGCTGAGCCAGAAGACAGGGCGGCGCATGGGCCATATGTCGATGTCGGGGCCCGAGGGGTCGATTGCGGCCTTTGCCCCCATCTCGGTCAGGCAAAAGGTTTTTGTGCACATGAACAACACGAACCCGGTCTTGCGGCCCACATCCCCGCAGCGTGCGGCTGTGACCGAGGCGGGATGGATCGTGGCCCATGACGGATTGGACATGATGATATGACCCCGTCCCGTGCCGCGTTCGAGGACCGTTTGCGCCAGATCGGGGCCGAACGGTATCACGACAAACACCCGTTTCACGACCTGTTGCACGGCGGCGGCTGTTCCCCGGATCAGGTGCGGGCGTGGGTGATCAACCGATTTTACTATCAGGCCAGCATCCCGATCAAGGATGCCGCTTTCATGAGTCGTGTGGACGACCCGGCGCTGCGCCGGGCGTGGCGATCCCGGATCGAGGATCATGACGGCACGGCCGAGAACGAGGGTGGCATTCAGCGCTGGCTGCGTCTGGCGGATGCGGTGGGCCTGGACCGCGACTATGTGGCCAGCAAACAGGGCGTTTTGCCCGCGACGCGGTTTGCGGTGGACGCCTATGTGCGCTTTGTCCGGGACAAGACCTTGCTTGAGGCGGTGGCCGCGTCCCTGACCGAGCTGTTTGCCCCCAAGATACACGCCGCCCGGATCGAAGGGTTGTTGGCCAATTACGCCTTTGCGGATGATTCAAGCCTGTCCTATTTCCGCAACCGGTTGACCGAGGCACCCAAGGATGTCGCCTTTGGCCTCGCCTGGGTTCTGGATCACGCGGACACGGCGGAAAAGCAGGATGCGGCGGCGGCGGCGCTGACCTTCAAGACCGATGTGCTGTGGGCGCAGCTGGATGCGCTGCACGCGGCCTATGTCACGCCCGGGCGCATTCCGCCGGGTGGCTGGCAACCCGACACGCATCTGAGCGGTGCTGCCACATGAGCCGGATCGAGGGCACGGCCATCCCGACCATTCCGCGCGGTGTGCGGCTGCACGAGGACAAGGTGCGGGGCCTGTGGGTGCTGCTGGCCCCGGAGCGGACCATCAACCTGGACCCGATCGGGCTGGCCATCCTGACTGAGATCGACGGCGCGCGCTGCTTTCGCGATCTGGTGGCTGCACTGGCGGCGAAATACGATGCTCCCGTCGATCAGATCGAGGGGGACGTGGCCGAATTCATCACCGGCCTGACCGACCGCCGTATATTGGAGCTTGCCTGATGGCCGCGCCCGACATCCCTGCCCCTATTGCGATGCTGGCCGAGGTGACGCATCGGTGCCCGCTGTCCTGTCCCTATTGTTCCAACCCCGTCGAGATGGCGAAGAAGGAGGCGGAACTGAGCACCGAGGTCTGGGCGGATGTGTTTGCGCAAGCTGCCAAGCTGGGCGTTTTGCAATTGCATCTGTCGGGGGGCGAGCCGGCCTCGCGGCGCGATCTGGTGGAACTGGTTGCAGCGGCGCGTGAGGCCGGGCTTTACACCAACCTCATCACCTCGGCGATTGGGCTGACGCAGCGCCGTCTGGCGCAGCTGGACGCGGCGGGGCTGGATCATATCCAGCTGTCGCTGCAAGGCACCGATGCCGACATGGCGGACAGGATTGGCGGGTACAAGGGCGGCTTTGCGCGCAAGATGCAGGCGGCAGAGTGGATCGTCGAGGCGGGCTTTCCCTTGACCCTGAACGCTGTGGTCCATCGCCAGAACCTGCACCAACTGCCCGAGGCCATCGAGATGGCTGTCGCGATGAAGGCGCGGCGCATGGAGGTGGCGATTGTCCAGTTCCATGGCTGGGCCATGCTGAACCGGGATGCGATGATGCCCACCCGCGCGCAGGCTGAGGAGGCCACGCGTATCGTGGCCGAGGCCCGCAAACGGCTGAAAGGTGTGCTGGTGATCGACTATGTGCCTGCCGATTATCACAGCGACTATCCCAAACGGTGCATGGGGGGTTGGGGTACAACCGGGCTGAACGTGACGCCCGAGGGGCTGGTGCTGCCCTGTCATGCGGCGCAGACGATCCCGGCGCTGACCTTTGACACTGTGATGGACCGGCCCCTGTCGGACATCTGGTACGACGGGGCGGCGTTCAACGCCTATCGCGGCGAGGACTGGATGCAGGATCCGTGCAAGACCTGCGACCGGCGCAAGCTGGATTTCGGCGGGTGCCGGTGTCAGGCCATGGCCATCGCCGGGGATGCCTCCGCAACCGATCCGGTCTGTGTCAAGTCGCCCCTGCACGCCAGGATGGCCGATCTGGCAGAGGCGTTTTCCAGCGATGATGCGGCAGAGTTGGTGTACCGACAAAGCCCCTGACCGCGTCAGGCGCCTTGCGATGTGAACAGATCAACCAGCAGATGTCGCAGGCGGGTTTTCTCGATCGGTTTGGCGACCAGCTGAATGCCAAGGGTCTTGCACCGGTCCCTGAGCGTCTTGGTCCGTTCCGCCGAGATGATGGCGGCAGGCACGTGGCCGTAGCGCTGGGTGATGTCCTGCAAGAGGTCGGCCCCGTTCTGACCGGCGCCCAGTTGGTAGTCGATCAGCATCGCATCGGGGACAAGCTGGATTTCCTGCAGGATGGCCAACGCCTCTTCGGCGGTGTGGGCGTGAATGACCTGTGTGCCGAACCCTTCGACCATCGCCGTGATGGCCTGGGCCAGTTGCGGATTGTCTTCAACCAGCATCAGCAACTGGTCCGACAGCACGTGCTGGGCGGAAAACGCGGTGTCTGCGCCGACCTCGATGGCGGGTACGTCGGGTTCGCTGATCGGCACGTTGAGGGAAAAGCAGCTGCCCAGCCCGGGTTCGGACCACAGGCCAAATGCGTGGTCCAGCCCTTTGCAGGCGCGTTCGACAATCGACAGGCCAAGCCCCAGACCGGCATCCGCATTGTCTGGTGACAGGCGTTCGAATTCGCGGAAAATGGTTTGCTGATCTTCCTGCGCGATCCCGCGCCCGGTGTCCCAAACCTCGATCCGCGCGACGCGTCCAGTGCGCCGCACTCCGACCAGCACGCGGCCCTCGGCGGTGTAGCGGATCGCGTTGGTCAGCAGGTTCTGCACGATCCGGCGCAGGTATCCCGGATCGCTTTCCACAGTCAGCCCGCAATCCACGATCCGCAGATCAAGCCGCTTTTGCTGCGCAATTGGCATGAGTTCGTTGCGCAAGGGCTCAAAAATCTCGGACAGGCGCAGGGGTTGAACATCGAACACCGCCTTGCCCGCGTCCAGTTTGGAGATGTCGAGCAGCGCGGCGATGAACTGTTCGACGCTGGCCAATGCCATCTCGGCCTTTTCCGTGATGCTTTTGGCCTGGGCCGGGTCGCTTTCTTCGGACAGCGAGGACAGGAACAGCTTGGCCGCCGAAAGCGGTTGCAGCAGGTCGTGGCTGGCAGCAGCGACAAAGCGGGATTTCGAGGCATTGGCGCGCTCTGCCTCGGCCAGGGCAAGGCCCAGTTCGCGGGTCCGGTCCTCGACCCGTTGTTCCAGCAATTCGTTCAGTTCGAACAGCCTGCGCGCGGTGGCGCGTTCGGCTGTGACGTCGGTAAAGCTGATCACGAAACCCCGGTCCGGCATTTCCTGGGCAAAGACGCTGAAGGTTTGGGTGTTGTCCCGGTTGACCTCGAACATGATGGGTTTGCGATCACTTGCGCGGTTGGCCCAAGCCTTGAGTTCGGCGGCGTCCATGGTCGCATCGAAGGTCAGCCCGTCTTTGAGCCATTGCAGCAGCACGTTGAAACTCATGCCGAGGGCGGAATTGTGGGTCTCTGCCTTGAACAGGCCATCCATTCGCGAGTTCCAGCCCACAAGGGTCTGGTTGCTGTCGAAGATGCAGACGCCCTGGTTGAGATGGTCCAGCGTGGCCTGCAGGATCTCGGCCTGCTTGTCGCGCATGCGCGCGCGTTCCTGGCGTTCGCGCCGGATGATCGACGTGACGTCGGTTTGCAGAATGACAGTGCCGCCGCGCGATGTGCGGTGTTCGCTGACCTGCAACCAGCGATCCCATTTGAGGCGGACGTTAAAAACGACGTGATCGTCCCCATGGCGTTCCAGCCGCTGTGCGATCCAGTCGTCACGGGTCTGCCCTTCTGGCAGGGCAAGGAAACCGCTGCCCGAAATCAGCTTTACGTAATCCTCGAATTGCAGCCCACCGACCAGCAGCCCGGCAACATCCGTGAGGTCGCGGCAAAAGCGGCTGTTGGACAGCACAAGGCCGTCGACGGGCTCGAACAGGGCGAAGCCTTCGTTGATGGTTTCGATGGCTTCGGTCAGGTTGGATCGGGCCCGCTCGGTCTCGTCATTCGCGATCTCGAGCCGGGTGTTTGATTCCTGCAAGAGATCAAGCGCGCGCTCGAGGTCATGGGTCCGTTCGCGCACCTCGGTTTCCAGCAGAGCGGCGCGTTCGAACTGCTGATAGGCCAGACCGGACTGTTCGTTCTTCTGCTCGACCCGGCGCATCAGCGACTGTGCAATCTGCATCAGCTTTTCGTTCTGACGTTCAATCGTATCGCTGGGGTTGACCAAGGACATGCGGCGTCACTCGTCCTCGGCATAGATGGCGACACCGCTCATCGTGTGATTGACGTGCAGGGGGCCGATCTGTTCGCCATAGGTCGAAAAGCCGGTGACGTTGTGGGCCGAGAGGATTTCGGACAGATCGCGGGTCATCTGTGACTGTTCCGCCTCGATCCGGCGCAGGATGCAATCGCAGCCGAGGATATGCGCGGGCTTGCCCCCTTGCGACAGGGCCGCCATCCGGCCGCGCAGGTGTTCGACCATGTTCTGCGGCGAGGCGACGGTCAGCACCATCCCCTCGTCGATGGCCGAAAAAAAGACCAGTTCGCCCGCGTCATTCACCTGCTGGATCGCGCGCACATGGTGGGCCCCGCCGATCCGCACCACAACGGGGTGGGAGGCAAAGGTAAAGCGGTCAAGCTGCGCGGGGTCCTTGCCGACGATGCGGGCATATTCGGGGGCGGCCGGCTCTGCGTTGATGGATTTGACGATGCGGCGGCCCGGATCGGCCTCGGTTACGACCATTTGCTGATCGGCGGGCACAAGGTGATCCAGGCTGAACACCTCGGTTCTGTAACGGCTGCGCACCAGCGTGAGAACGGCAGCATTGCTCGCAATCTTGCCGTTGAGCGAGACGTAGGTGCGCTGAAAGTCGGTGCCATCCCCGGCCGATCCGCCAAAAATGGGCATGTCGCGCAGTGCGGGCGAGATGGTGGCCGTCAGCGCGTCTTCGGCCAGCGACAAGCCGTCCACCACCAGAAAAGCAAAGCCATAGGCCATGTCGACATTGCGTTCCTGCAACCGGAACCGTTCCAGCGCGATGCGGTCGATGAGGGGCTGTGGTTTCAGGTCGTTGATGTCTTCGATCTGCAAGGACGTCGTGGCAAACCCTGCCGTCGGGAATCCCACCGCGATGATCTGGCCCTCGTCGTATCCCGATGCGCTGATTTCCCCGGCGGTGGTGCAGGCCACGACGTTGGTGTCGGGGTAGTGACGCTCTGCCTCGGCCACCACATTGGCGAAATCGGCACGGGGCGAGACGAACAGGGCAAGCAGGCCAAGCGCCTCTGATCCGAAGTCGCGTTTGATCTGTGCGATAGGCGATGTGTTTGCCGCTGAAACCTGACCTGTCAGCAAAACCGGGGGCACGGCGGAACCAGCCGCGACGGCCACTTGACCCGTCTCAACAATCGTCGACATTTTAGTATTTCTCCCTGCCAGGGAGGATATTGCGGTCACTCACCGCTTGGCAAGACACTTGCAAAACGGGCGTCCTGTGCGACGAGCACGGCCTGGGTCCGGCTTTGAACGCCCAGCTTGCGCATGATGGCGGTCACATGCGCCTTTACCGTTGTCTCGGCGATGGTCAGATCAAAGGCGATCTGCTTGTTCAGCTTGCCCTCGCAGATCAGCTCGAGGATGCGCGCCTGCTGATTGGTGAGCGAGGACAGGCGGCTGACGGTCTCGTCGTGGTCATTGGCGCTGCTGCTTTCGACATATCCGGCGGGTTTGTAGACCTCGCCCTGCTCGATCTGGTGGATCGCCTCTTTGAACACCGCGCGGGGGCTGTGTTTGGGTACGAAACCGGCGGCACCGGCAACAATGGCCCCGCTGATGATCGAGTTGTCGGTCATGGAAGACGCGATGATCACCGGCGTCTTTTCGGCCTGCCGCTTGAGGCGGATCAGCCCGTCCAGCCCGTTCACGTCTGGCAGGTTCAGATCGAGGATGACAAGGGATGGGGGGTCGTGCTTTGCCAGCAGGTCCAGCGCGCCCTCGAGACAATCGGCCGTGCGCACGACGGTGAATTCCGCCACGGATTTCAACGTCAGTTCCAGGGCGTCGCAAAACAGGGGGTGGTCGTCCACGACCAGGGCCCAATCTTGTTTCCGGGGGCCTGGCGCCGGATCGGGTTCAGTGCGTTCACGAGACATCATAACCAATGGTAGTCCGACACGAGGCCGCGGGTCACTTGTCAAAAGGTATTAGACACGGAAAAAGGCGCACCCCGTTTTCAGGGATGCGCCTTGGTGTTTGAATGCGCCGATCAGTTAGAGGCGTATTGCTTGGGCAGGCGGAATGTCCACAGCAAGCCACCCTGGTTCAGGTAGTTCACCTTCTTGGCGACTTCGCCACCCCACAACGGCACAGCGCCACCCCAACCGGAAATCACAGTCAGGTATTGTTCGCCGTCCTGTTCCCAGGTGACCGGCTGGCCGATCACGCCCGAACCCGTCTGGAACGACCACAGCTGTTCACCGGTTTCGTCGTCAAAGGCGATGAACTCACCCTCTGGCGTGCCGGTAAAGACGAGGCCACCAGCCGTTGTCATCACGCCACCCCACAGCGGGGCGTTGTTCTTGAACTCCCACTTCAGGTCGCCGGTGTCGGGGTCGATGGCCTTCAGGCTGCCGATGTGGTCGTCATAGTTCGGCTTGATGGTAAAGCCGGACCCGAGATAGGCCGCACCTTTCTTGTAGGTGATCGGCTCGTTCCAGATGTCCATGCCCCATTCGTTCGAGGGGACGTAGAACAGACCCGTCTTGGGGCTGTGCGCCATGGGCATCCAGTTCTTGCCACCAAGGAAGGAGGGCGAGGCAAAGACAACTTCGCCCTTCTTGCCATCTGCCGCCTCTGCGGGATCGCCGGGGCGGTTGCCCTCGACAAAGATCGGGCGACCGGTTTCGTCGATGCCCTCAGCCCAGCTGATGTCTTTGACAAACGGGGTGGCCGAGACAAAGGCGCCGTCTTCGCGGTTGAGCACGTAGAAGTAGCCATTGCGGTCCGCCGTGGCAAAGCGCTTGTTGCCGGAGCGGTCCTCGTAGGCGACGACCTCGTTCACGCCGTCATAGTCCCACCCTTCGCGCGGTGTGGTCTGGTAATGCCACTTGATTTCGCCCGTCTTGGGGTCGATCCCGATGCGCGATGCGGCATAGAGGTTGTCACCCTTGTTGCCCTCGGTTGGCTGGCCCGCATTGCGCAGGTGGCTGTTCCAGGGCGCGGGGTTGCCGGTGCCGAACACCAGCGTGTCAGTGTCCGCATCGTAAGAGCCGCCAAGCCATGTGGCCCCGCCGCCCGTTTTCCACATGTCACCGGGCCAGGTCGCGTTCAGCGTGCCGGTCATGGTGCTTTCTTCGCCGTTGAGCGTGCCCATGTGCCCTTCGATCACGGGGCGGGTCCAGACCAGGTCGCCGGTTTCGGCGTCACGGGCCTGCACTTCGCCGACGATGCCAAACTCACCACCCGAGTTGCCGGTGATGATCAACCCGTCCACGATCAGCGGCGCGGCGGTATAGCTGTAGCCGGCCTTGTAATCCGCGATCTTCTTGTTCCAGACGACATCGCCCGTCTTTTGGTTCAGCGCGACAATGCGGGCATCCAGCGTGCCGAAATAGATGTTGTCGCCGTAGATGGCGGCGCCACGGTTCACCACGTCACAGCAGGGCAGGATGCCTTCGGGCAGGCGGGCATCGTATTGCCACAGCTCTTTGCCTGTCATCGCGTCAATTGCGTACATCCGGCTGTAAGAGCCCGTGATATACATCACGCCGTCATGCACGATGGGCTGCGTTTCCTGGCCGCGCTGCTTTTCGCCGCCCAGGCTGAAGGCCCAGGCCGGTTGCAGGTTCTTGACGTTGTCCTTGTTCAGGATTTCGAGGGGCGAGTAGCGCTGCAGATGGCGACCCATCCCGTTGGTCAACACGTCGTCCGTCGTCGCGGCGTCGTTGGCGATCATCTCTTCGGTCACGCCGGCGGCCTGTGACTGCGAAAAGGCGGTCGTTGCCAGAATGCCGACCGCGGCGGCAATGATAAATCTGTTCATTGTGTCTAGTCTCCTCCCAATGCCCTGTTGGCGGGCGTATCTCTCAAGGTCACGCAGAACAGATGTCGTGCAATCG
Organism: Tateyamaria algicola; assembly: GCF_047715485.1. NCBI lineage: Bacteria > Pseudomonadati > Pseudomonadota > Alphaproteobacteria > Rhodobacterales > Roseobacteraceae > Tateyamaria > Tateyamaria algicola. The sequence continues at coordinate 23,835 of NZ_CP180421.1, read as the reverse complement.
ACCCTGGCCACAGTATTCGTCCAAAGCGTGTTTCCCGGTATTGAACAATGGTCGTAAGCGGGCACGGGCCCAGGTGAGTGGGCGATTTGCGACCTTGGTCGGACAGCACCAAACGGTCGGATGCCATATCCTGCGCGGCGGGAGGAGCGATCATGAACCATGTCCTCGGGGCCGTTTTCAGCCTTGCGGCCTGCGCGGCCGTTGCCGAGCCGCGCGGCGTCTTTTTGCAGGATATCGAGGGCCAGCGCATCAGGGTCGCAACCCTGACGATTGCGGATGATGGCGGCTATGAGGTTGTCATGGACGCGGCCCCTTTTAACGATCACTTCCTGTCTATGCGCCCGTTCAAGTGTCTTGAGGGGCCGCAAAAACACTGGTGTCACGTCCCCTACCCCTATGAAATCGCGCGCAATATCTCGGTCGATCTGACCGATCTGGAATACGACCTGTTGTTCGTGTGGAAAGGGGCCACCGACTACGGCATTAACATGTGGAACGGTGTCTACTATCAACTTGAGCAGACAGGCGGCGTGATCACCGGCACGTTGCACGAGATGGATATGGACACCCTGTCAGCCCCGCCCCCTGCCGGAGAGCTGCGGCCCCTGCGCGCCAGCGATCTGCACGCAAGCGACCCGGAAAGCCATTGGCTGCCCCACATCATCATCGAGTAAGCCCAGCCCGCCCCACGAAAGAAAGAGAGGTCCGCCATGTTCATGAAATCGCTGATCAGCGCCGTGTTTGCCGGGGTCGTCACCACTGCCGCCTGGGCCGAGACGACTGCACTCAGAGTCGCGGTGCTGAAATTTGGCACGGTGAATTGGGAGCTGAACACTATCCAGCATCACGGCTTTGACACGGCCAACGGCGTCACGCTCGAGGTGCAGGGCATGGCCGGAGGCTCGGCCGCCAAGGTCGCGTTTCAGGGCGGCGAGGCGGATGTGATCGTGTCGGACTGGCTGTGGGTGGCGCGCCAGCGGGCGGCGGGCAAGGACTATGTCTTTATCCCCTATTCCAAGGCTGTGGGCGGTGTGCTGGTGGGTGCCGATCACCCGGCGCAAAGCCTGGCCGACCTGGCCGGGGCCAAGATCGGGATTGCAGGTGGGCCCTTGGACAAAAGCTGGCTGATCCTGCAAGCCTATGCGGAACAGGAATACGGGCTGAAGCTGGTCGATGCGACCGAACAGGTGTTCGGGGCCCCGCCCCTGATCTTCAAATCCGCGCTGTCGGGCGAGGTGCAGGCCGCGATCAACTTCTGGCATTTCATGGCCAAGATGGAGGCGTCGGGCATGCGCAAACTCGTTGACGTATCGGACGCCGCGCAAGCCCTTGGCCTTGATCCGGACACCCCATTGCTGGGCTATGTGGTCAAGGGGGCGCTGTTGCGCGATGCCCCAGATGCGGTGCGCGGTCTGGCCGCCGCCTCGCGCGCCGCCAAGGATCTGCTGGCCCAAGACGACGCCGAATGGGATCGGTTGCGCCCCAAGATGAATGCCAAGGATGATGCCCAATTCGAAGCGCTCAAAGCCGGGTTTCGCGCAGGTATCCCTGAGGCCGCGCCCGTTGACGAAGCGGCCGCCGACAAGATGCTCAAGGTGATGGCCAGGTTGGGCGGTGAAAAGCTGCTGGGCGATGCGACCGAGTTGCCTGCGGGCACGTTCTATGGCCAAGAGAACTGAGTGAACGCACCTGATATCAAGACACGGCCCGTTCTGGATCTGAAGCTGGAGCGGCTGACCCTCGCCAACACCCAGATTCTGGGCGCGATCGAGTTGACGCTGGCCCGGTCTGAAACGCTGGCCATCGTCGGCCCGTCGGGTGTTGGCAAGACGTCGCTTTTGCGGATCATCGCGGGTCTGGAAGACCGTCATGTGGGGCAATGCCATGTGCAGGGTCGTGTCGCCATGGTGTTTCAGGAACCGACCCTGCTGCCCTGGCGCACCGTGTTGCAAAACCTGTGCATCACGACGGGCATCGGCAGTGATCAGACGATGGAGATGCTGTGCGATGTGGGCCTTGCCCACCGCAGCGGCGACTTTCCCGGCCAACTGTCACTTGGCCAACAGCGCCGCCTGTCGCTGGCGCGGGCCTTTGCAATCAAACCCGACCTGTTGCTGATGGACGAACCGTTTGTGTCCCTCGACCCTGACCTTGTTGACGAGATGATGACGCTGTTTGCAGATCTCAGGGCCGCGCACGGTGTGGCCACCATTCTCGTCACCCATGTGGAGGCGGAGGCACAGCGCCTTGCGGACCGGATCGTTGCCATCGGGGGCACGCCCGGGCGGATCGTCGACACCCGTTCCTAGCGCCGCTTGCCCAGCCCTGTGCGCGCCGGGTTGTATCCCCACAACGCGGCGAGTGTGAACACGGCTGTTGCAGCGCCTGTCCAGATCAGGGCCCATCCATTGAAATCGACGTAAAGCGCAAAGCGGATCAGTTCGACCGCATGGGTGAACGGGTTGAACGCACAGATGGTGTAGAGCAGCTCGGAACTCTCTGCCATTTTCCACAAGGGGTAGAGCGCGGAAGACAGGAAAAACATCGGGAAGATGACAAAGTTCATCACCCCCGCAAAGTTTTCGAGCTGCTTGATGAAGCTCGACAGCAGCAGGCCAAGCGCGCCCAGCATCAGGCCCGCCACGATCAGCGCAGGCAACGCGACCACGTATCCCAGCGGCGGCATCGTCACCCCGAACGCCCTTGCAATGGCGAGGAACGCATAGACCTGAAGGATCGAGATCGCGGTGGACCCAAGCAGCTTGCAGAACAGCAGCCACCAGCGCGGCAAGGGGCTGGTCAATAGCAGCTTCATCGATCCCATCTCGCGGTCATAGACAAGGCTGAGCGAGGATTGCATGCCGTTGAACAACAGGATCATGCCGCACAGTCCGGGCACGATGTATGTCTCGTAGGTGATGTAGGTCTGATAGGGCGGAATGATGCTGAGCCCGAGGGCCGCGCGAAACCCGGCGGCAAAGACCAGCAGCCAGACAAGCGGGCGCACAAGCGCGGCGATGAAGCGTTCGCGCTGATGGATGAACCGCAGCGCTTCGCGTTTCACGATGGCGATCAGTGATGTGGCGTATGGGCTCATGCAGTCTCGGCCGTGAGCCGCAGGAAGGTGTCTTGCAGCGCGGCCCCCTCGCACACGTCCCGCGCAAGGCCGCGCGCCAGAACCCTGGCCCGGTGCAGGATGACAAGGTCATCGTCGGCGCGCACCTCGTCCGTCAGATGCGTGGCCCAGAGCACGGTTGTCCCCTCTTCCGTCAGGCGATGCACGTGATCCGTGATCGCGGCACGGGCCGCCGCATCAAGGCCCACTGTCGCCTCGTCAAGCAACAAAACGGCCGGGTCGTGGATCAGCGCGCGCGCGATTTCCGTCCGGCGGCGATGGCCCCCGTTCAGCGCCCGCGCCTTTTCCCCTGCCCGTTCCCGCATCGCCAGCTTTTCAAGTGCAGCGTCGATGCGCCTGGTCGCGTCCCTACCAGATATCCCGTGCAGGGCGGCGAAATAGCTGAGGTTCTGGCGGACCGTCAGATCAAGATCCAGCGTGCTCTGCTGAAACACGATGCCCAGTTGCGCAAGGGCATCGCGCGGGCGATCGGACAGGTCACAACCGGCGATCCGAATGGTGCCTTGCGGCGCGATCAGCAGGCGGGTCAGCAGGGAAAAGAGAGTGGATTTCCCGGCCCCGTTCGGCCCCAGAAGGGCACAGAACCGACCCGCCTCGACGTCAAAGCTCACATCCTCAAGGGCACGCTTGGCACCATAGGAAAACGCAAGATTTGAAACCTCGAGTCCACTCATTCGATGGTGATTTCAACGCGCTGTGTCTCGCCTGTCGTGCCGGGAATTTTCATGTAGTAGCGGCCCGGTTTGATGGCGAGAAACCCGATTTCCATCTCGCCTGCCTCATCGAATTCGACGCTGTCCAGACCCAGCGGGCGGATTTCCAGACCCTCGATCACGATCTCGTCGATCCAGATGGCGCGGAAGAATTCGGGGCCGACCAGCGCCAGTTCCTGCGATCCGTCACCGATGATTTCAAACTCGTAATAGGTGCCCGATTTCAGCGTCCAGGGGCCTTCGGAAATCGGCTCTCCGGCGGACAGGGTGATGGGCGGCAAGTCTTCCTTGTTCTTGCCGGACAGCACGCCGGCGGCCCCGAACCCATCCGTGTCGGCGAATGCGGGGACAGCGCAGGCAAGTGCGGCGCTCAACACTGTGGACAGAGTGAACTTGGGCAAAACAACAGACATGGGACACCTCATTTTAGGGGGACGTTATGGACGGAATGCGGCGCCCCAGGGAAAGCGCCCGACTTTGATGGATTTGATGGCCTTGCGCGATGCCACGTCAATGACGGTTACATCCCCGGACACGCCGTTGGTCGTGAACAACAGCGACCGGTCCGCGTTGAATTCCATGTGCCAGACGCGTCTGCCGACAAGGATGTATTCCTCGACCTCGTAGGTGTCGGCGTTGACCACGGCCACGTGATTGGACGGGCCAAGCGCGACAAAGGCGTGCGTGTCACCTTGGGTGAATTCGAACCCGACGGGCTGGACCCGGTCGGGATGCACGCCCTGCACTTCGAAACTGATCTTGGCCTGCTCAGTCTGGGTGGCCGTGTCAAAGACGGTCAGCGTGCCCCCGATTTCCGAGCTGACCCACATCTGCGTGCCATCCTTGGCAAATTCGGCATGGCGCGGGCGGCTGTCGACCAGCGTGTTGGCGAACAACTCCTGCGTCGAGGTGTCGATCCAATGGGCCATGTTCGTCGTTTCAGAGGTGGTGATCGCGATCTTGCCGTCGGGCGATACGGCCATCCCCTCGGGTTCCACGCCCACATCGATCTGGGCGACGACCTTGCGGGTCTCTGTGTTGACGACGGTGGTGATCGCGTCGTCTTCGTTCGCTATGTAAAGATGCGTGTCGTCGGGGTGCAGCACGAACTGCTCAGGGTCTTCGCCCGAGGGCAGGTCGTGCAGAATCTCGCCCGTGTTCGGGTCCATCACCTGCACGGCATCGCTGTCCGAGGCGCAGATATAGAGGCGGCTGAAATCCTTGGAAAAGGTGATGCCACGCGGGCGTTCGCCCGTCTCGTAGGTTTTGATGACCTCGAGCGTTTCGGTGTCGATGACCGACACGGTGTCGTCTTTTTCATTCGTGACCCAGATTTCGCCCGCCCATGCAGATGAGGCGGCAATCGCCAGGATGCAGGTTGCGGCGGATGTCTTCAGAAACGCTTTCATTGGAAAACCTCGCAAGTGCTTTCGGGACGGTCCAGGCCAAGGCTGTCCAACTCGTTTGTTTGATGCAGGAACCCGTCAAGCGGGGCCTGTGCGACCAGCGCGCGGGGATGCACAATGGCGATGGGCTGGCGCAACTGGCCATTCCAGGTGCGATAGGTGAGCGGACGGCCCTTGAAGCCTGCCAGCTCGAAATCTTCGGACAGGATATAGGCGCGCAACGTATCGGGGTCGGTGGCGTTGGTGCGCGTCACCGCCTCACCCAGGGTGCGGATCGCGGCCCATGCGGCGTAATCCTTGCCGGTCATGTCGCGCGCATGTTCTTCCTCGAACCGGCTTTGCAATTGTGCCGCGCCCCATTGTTCGATCACGGGTGACCAGGTGACAGCCGACAACCCCTCGGACCCGACAATGGGCCGGGCCTGCCAAGTGTTGTAAAGAACGTAGCGGCCGAAATCATGCAGCTCGTCCGCGAGGATCATGGCGTCGTAATCGCCAAAATCCTGTGTGAACAGGGGTATCTCCTGTGACGCGGTGCGGCGCATATCCGCATCCACATCCCATGTCTTTTCGCCGCCAAGTTTCAGGCCGAACTTGCGCAGCGACCCGCGCATCGCCTCGGCATAGGCGAGGTCGGCAGGGTACGTGCCCGCGATCATCACAAGGTCGCTCCAGCGCTTTTGCACCAGAACTTGCGCCAGCGCATCCGTGCGCATCGCATCAGACGGTAAGGTGTGAAACAGGTTCGCTCGGCAGTTTGCATCCCGCAGCGCTACGTCACCCGCCGAGACGTTGAACAACAACGCGCCCTGCGCCTCAGGCAGATCGGCGATGTCCAGCAAGACAGTCGCAGGGGCATCGAGGATCAGGTAGGGCGATGTGGCCAGCATGTTCCTCGCAGCGGCAAGCGGATCATCCCCCTCGGGCACACGGTTTTCGGCCAAGGTATAGTCCTGCCCCAGAAACTTGCCCGTTGTCAGATTGTCCTGCAGTCCGGTTTGCGCCCCGGCCAGCCCATTGTCCTCAGGGATCGGGTCCAGATTGGACAGCGTGGGCGGCTGCGGCACCTCCACCTGCAGGTATCCGACGTCAAGGACAGTCTCGGCGACAGCCTGATGGCCAATCAGGCCAAAGGCCAGCAGCCAGATCATGCGGATCATCTGTTTTCCTCCCGTGTTTCAAGGCTAACAAGCACACAACGGCAGGTCGAATAGGACTTTGGTCTCAAAACCCCCGGGACCACAACCAAAGTCCAATACCACCGGCCAAGACGGCTGGACTAAAAGGTACGAAACCGCAGCGTCTAGGGAGGACGAGCATGTACAAAACTTCATTCCGCGCCATTTTGGCGAGCGGAGTAATCCTTGCATCCACCACGCTCATTTTCGCCCATGGCGATGTGAAACCGCAGCCCGTCGACACCGCCGGCCTGCCCGAAACAGGCGAAGAGTGGCTGATCGAAAATCCCTACCGCGTTGATGCAGTCGGGGAAGAGGTCTGGGCCCGCGCAATCGAGATTGGCGCATCCGGTTACAACCAGAACTGCGCACGCTGTCACGGGCTCGAGGGCGTGTCGGGTGGCCTTGCCCCCGACCTGCGGTTCCTCGAAGCCGAGGAATATGGCGACGAGTGGTATGCGGAGCGTTTTCGCACCGGCTACACCCAGAACGGAACAACCAAGATGCCCGCCTTTGGCGATCTCTTGGGACAGGACGCAGCCTGGGCCATCCGCACCTATATCGAAACCCGCCCCGATGATGTCGCGATGGAAGAGGTCGCGGATGAGCTGAAGGTTCTGCGCGATCAACTGGCCGGCTATGCGGCGGACACGTCCGGTGCCGACCCGGATGCCCTCAAGGCGCAGCTGGACGAGATTGCAGGCGGGATCGAGACGCTGTCGGGCGCACCGGTGGCGGATTCTGTGGCCTACCGCGCGGCGAAACTGATTGACGGCACGCCTGCTGCCTACAAATCTGCAGCTGAAACGCTTACCATCGGCCTGTCAGCCACGCAGTAGGATCAGAACACTGAAAGGTTTCAAAGCATCACTTGCATGCGCCCTGGCCGTGCTGCTTGCTACACAAGCGCAGGCGGCCGACCCCTGCGCGGATCACATTCCCCAGCCCAAACCGCAAAATGTCGGACGCGACATCGTCGGGCAGGACATGGACACGATCCAGGAACGGGGTCACATGCTGTTCGCGGTCTACGAGGACTATCCGCCCTATAGCTGGAAAGACGGCGGCACACCGCGTGGCGTGGACGTCGAGATCGCGCAGATCATCGCCGAGGATCTGGGGGTCGAGGCGCGGTTCAACTTTGTCTCGTCCGGTGAGAACCTCGAAGCGGATTTGCGCAACAACATCTGGAAGGGCGCATTGATCGGCGGGCGCATCGCCAACGTGATGATGCGCGTGCCCTATGACAGCGCCTTCAAATGCCGCGTGGAACAGGTTGTGTTCACCGGGCAATACGCCTCGGAATCCATCGCCATCGCCTATGACACGGAAAGCTATCCCGAGGACAAGCCCGTCCCGGCCTATTTCCGGTTTGACCCCGTCGCGGTCGAGAACGATTCAATCTCGGACTTTTACCTGTCTTCCTTTGCAGGCGGGCAGTTGGCCGGGCAGGTCCAGCGCTTTGCCTCGGTGAGCGCGGCGATGGATGCGCTGAAAGCGGGCACAACCAAGGCCGCCATGGGCCCACGCGCGCAACTGGAATACGGGATGGACGACACCACCGGCATTCACGAACCCCCGCTTGCAGGTTTTGCCATCAGCACATGGACATTGGGCGTCGCGGTCAACTTCAGCTATCGGCCCCTGTCCTATGCGGTCGACGATGCCGTGAACTATGCGTTGCAGGACGGGCGGATCGCCAAGATCTACGAAAGTTACGGGCTCAGCTTTCAGCCGCCCGTCCGCTGACCTTCGACTTTAGTCTTACACATTTGGTCCAATTGGAGGCTGCGCGCACGCTCAATAGGCTGCGCGTGATGAGGGGAGATTTTCGCCATGAAACTGAGTGACAGCCGGGTCATCAACGCCGATGCGGCAACGGTCTGGGCTGCCTTGCTGGACGCGGACGTTTTGAAAGCCTGCGTGCCGGGATGCACCGAAATGAGCGGCTCTGCGGCAGAAGGATTCGAGGCGACGGTCGTGCAGAAAGTCGGCCCCGTCAAAGCGACATTCAAAGGCGCCGTGCAGATCAGCGACGTGGTCGCGCCCACCAGCCTGACCATCTCGGGCGAGGGCAAGGGCGGCGCGGCCGGTTTTGCCAAGGGCGGGGCCGATGTGCGTCTGGAACCGCAGGGCGATCAAACGCAGCTGCATTACGACGTCGAAGCCAAGGTGGGCGGCAAACTGGCCCAACTGGGCAGCCGCATCATCGACGGATTTGCCAAGAAGATGGCGGACCAGTTTTTCGCCAACTTCTCGGATGCCGTCGGCGCACCGCTTCCCGAAACGGAAGACGCCGCTGATGAGGACACACCAAAGAAAAAGGGATGGTTGAAAAAGCTGGTGAGCTGAAACGCCGGCCCAACCGCCAGACAAGACGATCCAAAGGGAGGATACTGATGACGAAAGTGACTATGACCATCAACGGCAAGGCTGTGTCGGGTGATGTGGAGGGGAACACATTGCTGTCCTCCTTTCTGCGCGACGATCAGCGCCTGACGGGCACGCATATCGGCTGTGACACATCGCAATGCGGCGCGTGCCTTGTGCATGTGAACGGGCGCGCGGTGAAATCCTGCACCATGTTCGCCGCCGAGGCGGACGGGGCCGAGGTGGCCACGATCGAGGGCCAGGCCAATGCCGATGGGTCGCTCAACGTCATTCAACAGGCCTTTCAGGACCATCACGGGCTACAATGCGGATTTTGCACACCGGGGATGGTGATGACCACGGCCGCCCTGCTCAAGGACAACCCCAAGCCGACCGAGGCCGAGGTGCGTGAATACCTCGAAGGCAATATCTGCCGCTGCACCGGCTACCACAACATCGTCAAGGCCATCATGGCGGCGTCCGGTCAGGACGTTGCCGCCATCGCAGCCGAATAAACAGAGTTTCAGGGAGGGATAGTTCATGCCCAAAGACAGTGGAATTGGTGCCGCAACAGTGCGCCGCGAAGACGTCCGGTTCTTGACCGGCAAGGGTCAGTATAGCGACGATATCAACGTGTTCGGCCAGGCTGCTGCCGTTTTTGCACGCTCGACCGTGGCCAACGGCAAGATCAACAGCATCGACACCAGCGCCGCCGAGGCGATGCCCGGCGTTCTGGCCATCTTTACCGGTGAGGATTTCGCCGAAGTGGGCGGCAACCCTGCGGGCTGGCTGATCAATTCGCGCGACGGCACCCCGATGCACGAGCCCAAGCGCCCCGTGTTGGCCCATGGCAAAGTGCGCCATGTGGGCGATGCCTATGCCGCGGTGATTGCCGAGACCACCGAACAGGCCCGCAACGCGGTCGAGGCGATCGAGGCCGATATCGAAGAGCTGCCCGCCATCGTGAACATGAAGGACGCGCTGAGCGGCACGGACTATGTCCATGACGAGATCGGCACCAACCAGTGTTTCGACTGGGGCTGGATCGAGGACAACCGCGCCGCCACCGACGCCGCCATCAAGGGCGCGCATCACGTCACCACGCTCGAACTGGTGAACAACCGCCTTGTGCCCAACGCGATGGAACCGCGCTGTTCCATGGCGCAGTACAATTCGGCCACGGACGAATACGTGCTGCATACCACGTCACAAAACCCGCACCTCACACGCCTGCTGATTTCGGCCTTTGTGCTTGGCATCCCCGAGAACAAGCTGACCGTGATTGCCCCGGATGTCGGGGGCGGCTTTGGTTCCAAAATCTACCACTACGGCGAAGAGGCGCTGGTGCTGGCCGCCGCGAAAAAGCTGGGCCGCCCGGTCAAGTGGACCGCTGATCGCACCGAAGCGTTTTTGACGGATGCCCATGGCCGCGACCATGTAACCAAGATCGAACTGGCGCTGGATGCCGAAGGCAATTTCCTCGCCTTCCGCACCGAAACGATGGCCAATGTCGGCGCATATCTGTCGAACTTTTCGACAGCCACGCCGACTTTCCTGCATGGCACGTTGATGGCGGGCAACTATACGGTTCCGAATGTCTATGTGAACGTCAAGGCCGTGTTCACCAACACCGCCCCCGTGGATGCCTATCGCGGCGCGGGCCGCCCCGAGGCGACCTATTCGCTGGAACGCGTCATCGACAAGGCCGCGCGCGAGATCGGCATGGACCCGATCGAGCTGCGGCGCAAGAATTTCGTCAAGCCGGACCAGTACCCCTTCGCCTCGGCGGCGGGGCTGGAATATGACAGCGGCAACTACGACGCGCTGATGGACAAGATGGAAGAGGTCGCCGACATGGCAGGCTTTGCCGAACGGCGCAAGGCGTCCGAGGCCAAGGGCCTGCTGCGCGGCTTTGGCGTGAACGCCTATATCGAGGCCTGCGGCATCGCGCCCTCGAACCTCGTCGGTGTTCTCGGCTCTCGCGTCGGGCTTTATGATGCCGCGACCGTGCGGGTGAATGCGACAGGCAACCTGTCGGTCATGGTCGGCGCACACAGCCACGGGCAAGGGCACGAAACCGCCTTTCCCCAGGTCGTGGCCGAGATGCTGGGCATCGACGAATCCGTGATCGACATCGTGCATGGTGACACATCGAAAATCCCCTTCGGGATGGGCACCTATGGCTCACGCTCGCTCGCGGTTTGCGGGTCGGCGGTGGTGCGCGCCACGGAAAAGATCATCAACAAGGCCAAGAAGATCGCGGCCCACATGCTCGAAGCATCCGATAGCGATATCGAGTTGAAGGGTGGCGTGTTCTCGGTTGCCGGCACGGACAAGAGCGTGTCCTTCGGCGAAGTCGCTCTCAAGGCATATATCCCCCACGAATTCCCGCTCGAGGACATCGAGCCGGGGCTGGAGGAAACGGCCTTCTATGACCCGGCCAACTTTACATATCCATCAGGCGCCTATTGCTGCGAGGTCGAACTGGACCCAGACACCGGCAAGGTGCGGGTGGATCGGTTTGCGGCGGTGGACGATTTCGGCAATGTCATCAACCCGATGATCGTGACCGGTCAGGTGCATGGCGGTCTGGGCCAGGGCATCGGTCAGGCCCTGCTGGAAAACACCACCTACGACGAAAACGGCCAGCTGCTCAGCGCGTCCTACATGGATTACACCATGCCCCGCGCCGACGATCTGCCGTTTTACGTGGTGGATCACAGCCAGGGCAATCCCTGTACGCACAACCCTCTGGGTGTCAAAGGCTGCGGTGAGGCCGGGGCCATCGGCTCGCCCCCCACAGTGGTCAACGCCGTGATCGATGCGATGCAGTCGGGCGGCAAGAACGTGACCCATATCGACATGCCCGTGACCCCGCACCGCGTGTGGTCGGCCATGCAGAACGCGTGAAAGGAGAACGCACATGTACGCATTTGACATAGAACGCCCTGCAACCGTCAGCGAAGCCGTGGCCGCCCTGGGCGGTGAGGCGCAGGCCCTCGGTGGCGGGCAGACCCTGATCCCCACGCTCAAGGCACGCCTCGCCAGCCCGGACAAGCTGGTGTCCCTCTCCGGCGTGGGCGAGATGCAGGGCATCCGTCTGGACGGGGGCGAGTTGTGGATCGGCGGGGCCACCTTGCACGCCGATGTCGCAGCCGACGGCACCTACAAGGCGTTGTCAGACCTCGCCGCCCATATCGGCGATCCGGCGGTGCGCAACCGGGGCACCCTTGGTGGCTCACTTGCCAACAATGATCCTGCCGCCTGCTACCCGGCGGCGGCCCTTGGGTCGGGGGCGACGATCATCACCAACACGCGCGAGATTGCAGCCGATGACTACTTTCAAGGGATGTTTGAAACAGCCCTGAACGAGGGCGAGATCATCACCGCGGCCAAGTTCCCGATCCCCGAAAGGGCGAATTACCAAAAGTTCGTCCAACCCGCCTCGCGCTTTGCGCTGGTGGGGGTGTTTGTCGCCAAATATGCCGATGGCGTGCGCGTGGCCGTCACCGGTGCCTCGAACGAGGGCGCCCACCGCTGGGGCGCGGCGGAAGAGGCGTTGTCCGCCAACTTCTCTGCCGATGCGCTCACCGGACTAAGCGTACCTGCCGACAACCTGATCGCGGATCTTCACGGCTCTGCCGAATATCGCGCGCATCTGGTCAAGGTGATGACAGGCCGGGCGGTCACTGCCGCCGCTTGAAACATATTCTCCCGAGACTGGGCCTCGCAGCGATGCGGGGCCTTTTTTGTTGGGGTCTGCAAAGATGTCAAAGCGTGGTCAGGTTGCCGTCAAGATCGACCAGTGTCACGCGCGTGATATCTGCACGCGCCGCAATGCTTTCGATCTGATCGCGACGTGCCAGAACCATCGCGGTGGACAGGCTATCGGCCACGGTCGCCCGCGCCGCTTCGACCGAGACGGTCGACCACATTGGCCGGGCATGGGCGTGCAGGATGTGCCCCCCTGCCCCCAACATCGTCGCGGCAGGGCTGGATGTGGCAACAGCCCCGTCAGATATCGTGCGCATCCCCAATCGGCCATGCACAGGATCCTCGATCCCGAGGGTCCAGGGCCCGCCAAGGCCACGATACTCACCGATATTCACCAGGGTGTCCGTCAAACCATGCGCTGCCAGCGCATCTGCAATCACGTCGGTCGCATAGCCTTGCGCGATCCCGTTAAAGGTGAGGGCCTGCCCCTGCCCCAACACGATCCGCGATGGATCAAAGCGCACCCGCGCCCACCCGATCTTTCCTCGGGCCGCGTCGGCATCCCCCCCGCTGGCCAGCGCAGCCCAGAGCGGTTGCACCGTCGGGTCAAACAACCCGTCCGTCTGGCGATGTGCGCGGTCTGCGGCCTCAATCACCTCGACAAAACGTGCATCGGGACTGTTGAGGGTGCCAGCCCGGTTCAGCGCCACCAGGGCCGAGGACGGATCATAAAGGCTGAACAAACCCTCGATCTGCGCCAGCAGCACCCGCGCCTCGCTCAACGCGGCCTCTGCCACGTCGCGCGGGCCACGCAGGGTCAGCGACACATCCGCCCCAAACGCGCCCCCTTGCCACTGCGCGGCATATGCCGTGGCAGGCATGGCCGCAAAGGCGGCAGAGATGGTGAGGAAACGGCGGCGCGACAGGGTCATTCTGCGGCCAATCCGATCTTGCGCCCCTTGGCGGCGAGGATCAGGGGCACGCATTGCGTCCGGTCATCATGGATCGTCACGCAATCGAGGCACTGAAAGCACTCGGAATACTGGATTTCGCCCGTCTTTCTGATTGCGCCATAGCTGCATTTGACCTTGCACAACTGGCAGGGTGATCCGCATTCCGCGCGCCGTTCGATCCACTTGCGGCCCCGCAACAGTCCACCAATCGCCATCACGGCGCCAAGCGGGCAGACATAGCGGCAAAACCCCTTGAACAGCACCATCGACGACAGCAACAGCCCAACGGCATAGGCGACATAGTACCATTCGCGGATGAAAAAGGTGGTGATCGCCGTCTTGAACGGCTCAACCTCGATTGCCTTGTCCAGACGCGCAGGGGCCGTGAACAGCAACAGCACCATCGCGCCCAGCACCAGGTACTTGACCCACTTCAACCTATCATCCCAGGCCGCCGACGCCTCGATTTGCGGCAGGCGCAGGGCACGGCCGATGTGGTGGGCGAACTCTTGCAGCGCGCCGAACGGGCACAGCCATCCGCAAAACAACCCACGGCCCCACAGAACAAAGCCGACAATGCTCACGCCCCACACGGCCAGTGAAAACGGATCATAGAGCAGAAAGGCATATGACCCCCCGTCCAGTGCCGTGCGCCCAACGGCCAAGGGGGTCGCAATCGACAGTTGCCCCTGCCCCCACCACCCGACAAAGCCGACGACAAAGGCCAGGATCGTCAGCCGGATCGGCGTGAAATGCGTGTGCCCGGCCAGGCGGTTCAACCGCAGCCCCAACAGAGCCACCAGACCCGCCAGAAAGACGCCGAGAACAATCAAATCCGTCTGGCGATTGCGCAAGGCATCCAGCCAGGGCGGTGTCGGTTTGATCGGCTCGATGCGTGAATAGAACCGCGCGGGCGTGACATGTGTCACCTCGATATTGGTCGAGCCGATTTCCGGCTGAAACGACCCATGCGCGCGCAGCGCCTTGATCCGCAACAGCCACTCGGCCGTGGGGTCAAACCCCAGCCTGCGGTCGGTGCGCAGGATCAGCGCCGTGCCATCATGCAGCGCCTCGGGCACCGCATCGTTCAGTTCCACAAAGATGTCGGAATCGCGAAAGGCGATGGGAAAACCGCCCTGCTCTGCGCTGATCAGATCGGGGGAAGTGTTGCGCACAAAGTCTTCGGTCAGCAGCCCGTGGCGTGCCGTCTCGACCACCAGAACGGGTTCATCCGTGGTCGAGATCGACATGAACTCCTGCAACTCGTCAAAGCCATCCTCGCTCAGCACCGCGCGAGCAATGGACGGGGCACCCAGATCGACAACCCACAGATCAAGGTAATTCTCCTCCGGGAACTCACGCGCCTCGGGGTCGTCATCCTCCCACAGGGTGTCATCAAACAGCGCGTCGATTTCGGCATTCGTGACGGTCTTTCGGGTCACGATCCCCTCGGCAACCAGATCGTCCCATGTCAGCGCCTCGCTGTAATCCGTGTTGGGAAAGGCGGGCGGACCTGTCGAAATCCCGTTCATCTTTTCCCGCGCCACTTTCAACGTGGCAGCCAGCACGCTCTCATGCGCGATCCGCACCGATGCGGTGCCCTTGGTCACACCGTCCAGATAGATCAGCGCCGATCCGTCCCCGCCGCTGCCGTATGGAGAGCCGACAACAAGCGTGTCCGAGATCGAATGCCCGCGATATTGCTGGAAGAAATCGAGGAACAGCTTTTCCGGCAGTCCGGAGACAAAGATCGGTTCGTTATGCGAAATCAGCTGGACGTCCAGAAACCGCCCTTCGAGGTCCAGAACCACCAGCATGTTGATCGCAGCGCCCGAAAACCCGGGCAGCGGCGCCATCGGCTCGGTCTCGAACACATAGCCGGCCTCGGCCCCGCCCGAGTTGAGCAACTGCCACACGCCTTCATCGTTCAGACGCTCGCCCATCGACATAGGTGGGACGATGTAGGGGGCCAGCACCTCGCGCGGCAACGGTTCGGCGAGGGCCGACAGCACGCAACACATCCACACAACCACACCGGCTGCGTATGTGCGAATGGTAGACAGGGCGAACATTCCGAAAGCCTAGTATCGGATGTATGCGGGCAATATGCGACCAAGGTATGACACCTGGCATTTCGACTTTGGCGCATGGGTCGTTTCGTGACAGTTTGCCTGCATGGCGCGTTCCACTCCTCTTGCTGACATGCCGGTTGTCCTGACCTCATTGGTGGGTCTGGTCATCGTGTGGGCCGCCGCCTCTTGGATCAGGGCGGATGCGACGATTCTGCCAAGCCCGGCCGAGGTCTGGACCATCATCGCATCCGAGGCTGCCGCGGGCGAATTGGGCAAGCACATGCTGGCCACGATCCGGCGGGTCGCCTTTGCCTTTTCGCTGGCGATGGGGTTCGGCCTGGTGATCGGGATCGCGATGGGGTTGCACGCAGGGCTCAACCGGGTGTTTGGCGCGTGGCTTGTCGTCTTGCTCAACATCCCCGCGCTGGTGGTCATCGTGCTGTGTTATTTGTGGATCGGCCTGAACGAGGTGGCGGCCATCACCGCGGTTGCCCTGAACAAGACCGCAATGGTGGCGGTGACAATCCGCGAAGGGGTGCACGCGCTGGACCCGAAACTGACCGAGATGTCGCGCGCCTTCCGCATGTCGCGCAGCCTCAGGCTGTGGCACGTCATTCTGCCCCAACTGTGGCCCTACATCGCCTCAAGCACCCGCAACGGGCTGGCCATCATCTGGAAAATCGTGCTGGTTGTCGAGTTTCTGGGGCGCAGCGACGGGGTCGGGTTCCAGATCCACCTGTATTTCCAGCTGTTCGAGACCGGCTATGTGCTTGCCTATTCGCTCAGCTTTGTGGCGCTGATGCTGGTGCTGGAGTATGGCGTCATCGGCGTGATCGAACGGCGGGCCGTGCGGTGGCGGCAGGCGGCTCTGGCCTGACCCGACAGGGCTGGAGATCCCTCAGAACAGGATATTGCACCCAAGCGAGGCGCGCATCGCCGCAATCAACTGATCCAGCGTTTCGGCGTTTGCATAGGTGCCGCCTGTCCGGTCCGCCAGACAGCGCGAAACGCTTTCCGCGCTGGTGTAGTCATTGTCAGACTGTCGATCCCAAGAAAAGAACGCCCCCCGCACCTTGAAACCGATCACATGCACGGTGGTATCGACCCCCTCTGCCGCCAACTCAGCCGCCAGCGCACAAGGCATCCCGCCGCATGTCTCTTTCCCATCCGTCACCAGCAGGATGGTCGCGGGACGTGTCTGGTAGTCGAGCGTCTGGGCCGCCATTCTGACCGCCTCGGTCAAGGCCGTGCTGCCCGCAGGTTCAAGGGTATCCACCGCCTCGATGATCGGGCCCGCCGCATCGGCAATGGGAGCAAAGCGGACATCAAGACCCGAACATTCATCCACCCCGTTGGGGCCATAGACGACAAGGCCAAGGCGGCGATGCGCGGCAATCTCGGGAATGGCATCGGCCATGGCGCGGCGGGCCTCGAAAATCCGCGGCTCGTCAATGTCGTTGAACCCCATTTCCGCCATGGACCCGGAGCCATCGAAAACGATCATCGCATCGGCGGCGCAATTGTCCGTGGCAGAGGCGGTCGACGCGCTCAAAATCGAGATCAGCAAAGGGCCAAAACAACGCATGAGTCAGCGTGGCATGGGCCATTTCACGTGTCTAGGACAATGTCAGGGCGCCATATGGGACCAAAGTCATAGGCCGTCACAGTGTCACGCCACTCCAAAGCGCACTGATGGGAAAGGCGAAATTTCGGTCACCAAAGGTGAGTTTTTCCTGGCCCATATAGAACACGATCCCCGTGCACGTCCGGCTACGCCCCGGCCCCTCGCCCGCGAACCATTTGAGGTGTTTGAAGTCATCCGAACTGACCGAGGCCGAGGATTTCACCTCGACACAGATCAGATGGCTGCCCCCGTCGATCAGGATATCGACCTCGCGCTGATCCGGGCTGCGCCAGTGATACAGCCTGTAATCCGCGTCCTGCAGGGGCAAGGCGCGCTGGAGTTCATTGAGCACGAAACTTTCCAGCAACCCGCCAAGCGCTTCGGGGCTGTTTTCAATGGCAAAGGTGGCCGGGGTAAACCGACGCAAGGCACAGGCGATGCCCGAGTCCACAAAATGATATTTGGGCTGCTTGATCTCGCGCTTGCCCTCGCCGGAGGTCCACGCGCCCAGCTTGGTCAGCATCGACAGGCGGATCAGGATATCGAGGTACTGATCGACCGTGATGCGTTGCAACTTGGTCAGCTTGGCCAGTTCGGATGTGTTGATCTCTTGCGCGCTGCGCGCCGCCATCTGGTCAATCAGAATGCGCAGGGCATCGGGTTTGCGCACGGGGGTGATGTCGGCCACGTCGCGTTCGACAACCGCGTCGATATAGTCCCGGTACTGGCGCTGCCGGGCGCGCAGGGGCAGCGCGCGCGTCTCGGGAAACCCACCTTCAAGGATGAGGTCGATATAGTCGTTTCTCAACAACGGCTCGGGGTCTGTGACCTGGGCAAGGCGCGGCGTGGCCTGCACGGCCCAATCGATCAGACGGTTCACCGGCGCCCGCTTGATTTCAGCCCCCGAGAGGGGCCACAGCTTGAGGGTGCGCATGCGACCGGCAAGGGAATCCGCCACATCCGTCGTCGTAAACACGTTGGACGATCCGGTCAGCACGAACTGCCCCTTGCGGCGGTCGGTATCCACAACCCGTTTGATCGCGAGCGCCAGTGCCTTGGACCGCTGCGCCTCGTCAATGATCAGGGGGGCCTGGCCAAGGTCTTCCATCAGGCTGGCAAGCTGTCCCTGCGGATCCGCCTCGATCGCGGACAAGACGGCCGCGTCATCCAGCGTGATAAAGCGGCCATGACCAAACAGATCGCGCACAAGGGTTGTCTTGCCGACCTGCCGTGGGCCAATAAGGTTCACGACACGGGCCGAGCGCACGGCCTCGTCCAGTTCCGTCACCAGATGCCGTGGCAGGTATTCATCTGTTTCGTGCATTGGCTCGGGGTCCATCAGAGGGGTGGCAAACACTCACCTGATGCGTAGCAAAGGCGTCACCATATGTCTATTGAATAGCCCACCATTTGATCATTAGGTTATTCGTAATTTGTATATTAGCATCCACTCAGTTCATATCTTTCAGCAAACGACCATGCTTTTTTGTCTCGCGCACCGCGTCGGAAAACGTCGTGATTCCCTTGGCCTCCAGCAGCGGGATCAGTTTGACGAGCGCCTGCGCCGTGGCCTGCGCGTCCCCCAACGCCGTGTGGCGCAGATCGTCGGGGATGGCGACATCCAACCGCTCGCACAGCGCATCCAGGCTGTGTTCCTCGGTCATGCCAAAGACGATGGCCGACAACAGCACGGTATCCAGCACCGGATGATCCCAGCGCACGCCCATTTGCGCCTCGTACCGGCGCAGAAAGGCCAGATCGAACGGCGCGTTATGCGCGACCAGAACCGCATCCTGCGCAAAGCCATGCAAATCACGGCCAGCAGTCACGAAATCCGGGGCCCCCGCCACATCCGCATCAGACACGTGATGAACCTTGGTCGAGGCGGGCGGGATCGGCTGACCCGGATCAACATAGGTTTCCAGCACCTCGCCCTCGACAATCCGCCCGTTCAGGACCCGCACAGCACCCAATTGCACCACCTCGTCCCGCGTCGTGGACAGCCCCGTCGTTTCGGAATCAAATGCAACGAAACACAGTTCTGACAGCAGGCTGTCCTGGATATCCGTCGCCTCGCCCGCGTTGAGCAACTCGAAATCATAGACCAGTGGGCGCGCCTGATCGGGGGTGAGGTGTGTCTCGGGCACGTCGATCAGCAGAATGTAGCCATGATCCTCCAGCGGTTTGATCCGGGCTTTGAAACTTGTGTTGGCCCCTTTGTCACGCAAGTCAAAGGCGACTTCGGCACCTGTTTTGTTCAGCTTGTATTTGGCGCGCCCCAGATCCACCGCATAAAAGTAATCGACCAGCGGCGCCTTGAGGCGCGGGGGCGCGATGCCGGACAGGATGTCCGCCGCCTGCCCGTCATAAAGAACGATGCGCATCCGCGCATTGAGCATGATCGTGGCGACGGGAATTTCCGTCAGCAGCGCCGTCAACCGCTCTGCCTCGCTTTGCAGCCGCGCGGTTTCGCGCGCCACCTCAGCGGCAGTGACCATGACGCTGGTGCTGAGGGTGTCGGACACCGCGCAAACTGCCGGGGCCAGATCGCCCAGATAGCGTGCCGCTGCGCCGTCCAGCGCCTTGTCGACACCGGAATGTGCCCGCAGCCGCAAATCAGCGGCCAGCTTGTTGATCGGCTTGGCCACGTTCTCGTCAAACAGCAACCAGATCCCGGCGGCGAGGCCCGTGTTCAAAAAGGCAAAGGCAACAAAGGCAACGACAAAGGGTGTCGCCGGCACCGGCGGTTCAGCCCGTGACCAACCCAGATACAGCGCCGCGCCCGCCGCCCCTGCCCCGCCAACCGCCAGGAGGCAGAAGAACAGGAAGATGCGCAAACGCAGGGACAGGCTGGTCAGCATCTCAGGTCTCGCACACCAATGTCAGGATCGGATCGTCCGCAGGCATGGCCTGCCAATCGGCATCCGCGACCGTCCCATCCGCGGCAAAGCTCGCGCCATCAATCAACACCGCAGATTGCGCACCCGCACAGTCCAACAGCATCGGCATCTGGTTCACGGGCGACCAACGACCAAAAAAATACAGATCCACCAACCGCGCATCGGGCTGTTCCGCATGACGGCGCATTTGGGCTACATCGGCAGCCACGAACCGTTTGGTATAGGGCCGCACCTGCGTCCAGGGGCGCAGCCAGCTTTGTTCTTCAACCGTCATCGCAATTTCGACGCCGTCCGGCAGCCGTTCCGCCGTGCGCCCGAACCACGTGTATTCGTTCGAGATGGTCATCGCGATCATGCCCAGCCCCGCTCCGACGGGCATCAGCCACTTGGGCAACCGTCGCCCGGTCAGGATGTTGACCAGCATTACGACACCGGCACAGCCGACCCCGGCAAAGACTGTGGCAATCAGTTCTACAAACATGGCGCTATCCCAAGGCTCCCTTGCCCGCCCCGACGGCGGATTGCATCGTTTTGACCACCACAAAGGCGTCGCGCAAATGACTGCGCTCGAAATCCGAGAGGGTGGCGGGCGACAGATAGTTGTCCGGTGCTGCACCCGCTTTGACCTGCCCCGCCTGATGCTCCAGCCGCATGGTCGCAATCAGGTCGTAGGCCTCCAGCAGGTCGGCCCCGCCCGTCGCCGAAAGGCCCCCGGTCCGCTGCGCTGCCTCGATCCTTGCGCGGGTGTTCACCTCGGTCAACTGCCCTTGCAGGGCATAGACCCGCCCCAGATCCACGATCGGCACGACGCCATTGTGTTTGAGGTCAAGCATATTGCGATGCTCGCCCGACCGGATGGTCGCCAGACCCCGCAGCAGACCCAGGGGCGGCGCGTGCTTGAGCGAATTGGCAACCATATGCGCGGTAAAGATCGAATTGCGCGCGGCCTTGGCCAACGTCTCCGCCTGTAAATCGTCAAACAGGCTGGCCTCGCCTCCGATAGGGCGCAGATCAAACATGACCGAGGCGAGCATTTGCGCCTCTGGATTGGGCTTGGCGATCCAGCCCTCGAAATAGCCGCGCCAGACCGATAACGGCTGACACCAGCGCGGGGTGGTGGCCATCATGTCGCCCGGACAATAGACATAGCCACAGGTGTTCAGCCCATCGCACACCATCTTTGCCAGATCGGCAAAGTACGGCATGTGGGCGTCGGTCACATCATCGGACAGGATCAGGCAATTGTCCTGATCCGACACGCCCGTCTGTTCGCGCCGCCCTTGCGAGCCACAGGCCAACCACAGATACCGCACGGGCGGCGCGCCCAGTGCATCCTCGGCCAGCGCCAGCAAACAACGCGTCACCGTGTCCGCAATATCCGTGATCAGGCGCGTGATGACCTCGTGCCGGGTGCCGGTTCCCACCAGTTGAGCCAGCAGCGCGGGGATTTCCGCAGTGACCCGCGCCATAGCCTGCGCATCGCGTGCCTCGGCCACGCGGCGCACCATGTCAGCCGATGACATCGCCTGAAACCGGGTCAGATCGGTCTGGGTCACAATGCCCAGCAACCGCCCGTCCTCGACAATGGGCACATGGCCGATGCTGCGCTCCATCATCATGTGCAGCACATCCATGCCCAGGGCATGGGGCGGCAATGTCAGGGGATCGGGGGTCATGATCTGCGCAACCGGGGCAGAGCTGTCCGCGCCAGTGGCCACGACCTTGCCGTTCATGTCGCGCACCGTGACGATGCCGCGAAACCCGTCGGGCGCGGTCACACAGATGGACGAGATATGGCGCTGCGCCATCAGCTGCGCCGCCGTGCGAATGGGGGTGTCGGGGGTGCAGGTCACCGGCCCCCGGCTCATCAACTGATCGACGGGCAGAACCGTCAGGTCCTTGGCATCCACCCGGGCCGGACGGCGACGATCAAAGAAACGCGCCACCTTGGGATGCGCCGCGATCAGCGCGTGAAACACATCGGCAGGCACACGGATCAGGTGGGTGGGCTGGGTCGCAACGGCCTTGCGCTGCGACGGCCCGCCACGCAGCAGGGCCCGTTCGCCAAAGGAATTGCGTGGGCCCAGCAGGGACAATTGCACATGTGTCTCGTCCTCAATCTCGACCTCCCCCGACACGATAATGTCGAGATGCGCTATGGCATCGCCCACATCGAACACGGTCTCGCCCTCTGCCAGTTCGACACTCGTACAGACCTGCGCCAAGCCCGACAGATCGCCATCACTCAACGTGTCATAGGGGTGAACCGAGGCCAGAAATTGCGCCAGAACCGTCGAAAGGGGCATCCGCTTAACCTTTTTGGGCAAGATGGCCCGCCCACGAGGGACATGGGCGGGCCGGTTGGCAAAGGATCGCATCGCAGGGGGAGAGACACTGCGATGCGCCTGCCGTTAATGGTCTGCCGCAGCAGCCCCCGCGCCGCGTGGGACGCGCACGCTTTCCACAAGATCCTTGATCTCTTGCGGGATCTCCTTGGTCATGTTCGACACCACATAGGCGACGGCAAAGTTGACCATGGCCCCGATCGCCCCGAACGAGGTCGACTTGATCGGGCCCAAGAGCGGGTTGTCATCCGTGAACATGTTGGTGTCGGGGATAAAGAACCAGCCCTTGTGCAGGAAGATATAGAGCAGGGTCACAACCAGACCGGACAGCATGCCAGCCACGGCGCCCACGTTGTTGATGCGGGTGGAAAAGATACCCATCATCAGCGCAGGGAAGATCGAGGCCGCCGCGAGGCCAAAGGCCAGCGCCACCGTCTGGGCCGCAAAGCCCGGCGGGTTCAGACCCAGGATCACAGCCACCACAATCGCCGCCGCCATCGAAATTCGCGCCGCCATCAGCTCGGACTTCTCTGACATGTTGGGCGTCAACTGGCCCTTGAGCAGGTCGTGGCTCACCGCCGACGAGATGGCAAGCAGCAGGCCCGCCGCCGTGGACAGGGCCGCCGCAAGGCCACCCGCCGCCACAAGGCCGATCACCCAGCCCGGCAGGGATGCGATCTCGGGGTTGGCCAGCACAAGGATGTCGCGGTTGAAGTTGGTCAGCTCATTGCCTTCCCACCCGTTCGCGGCAGCCTTCTCCTGTAACTCGGCATTCTGGTCGTTGTAGTACTGGATCTGGCCATCGCCATTCTTGTCTTCCCAATCCAGCAGACCGGTCTTTTGCCACGTCGCCATCCATGCATATTCAGGATCGGTGTTGATCTGCTCAACACTGACCGCCTCGGCGTCCGTCCCGTTGGGCCACATCAGTTCCGAGATGTTCAGACGCGCCATCGCACCCACCGCAGGGGCGGTCAGGTACAAAAGTGCAATGAACACCAGCGTCCAACCGGCAGACCAGCGCGCATCCGACACTTTGGGCACGGTGAAAAAGCGCATGATCACGTGAGGCAAACCGGCGGTACCGATCATCAGCGACAAGGTGAACAGCACCATGTTGAGGGTCGAGCCATGGGCCGCCGTATATTCGGCAAAGCCAAGGTCACGCACGATCTGGTCCAGCTTGGCCAACAGCGGCTCGCCACTCGCGGCGTGATCGCCAAACAGGCCAAGTGCCGGGATCGGATTGCCCGTCAGTTGCAGCGAGATAAAGACAGCCGGAATGGTGTAGGCGGTGATCAGCACGCAATACTGCGCCACCTGGGTGTAGGTCACACCCTTCATCCCGCCGAACACGGCATAGGCAAAGACCACACAGGCCCCGATCAGCAGACCCCAAAAGGCGTCAATCTCGAGGAAGCGGC
>NZ_CP180418.1:0-71004 GCF_047715485.1 Tateyamaria algicola | reverse complement strand
ATTTCGGGATCGGTCATTGGCCTGATCCCCGGTGTGGGCGGGCAGATTGCTGGCCTTGTCGCCTATGATCAATCCAAGAAGATGAGCCCCGAACGCGACAAGTTCGGCACCGGCCACAGCGAAGGGGTGATTGCCGCGGAAAGCGCGAACAACGCGATGGTGGGTCCGTCGCTGGTGCCGCTGCTCACGCTGTCTATCCCCGGCTCGCCTACGGCGGCCGTGCTTTTGGGTGGTTTGCTGATCCACGGGATTTTCCCGGGCAGCGATCTGTTCGACAACAACCCGGATGTCGCCTGGACCTTCATCAACTCGATGCTGATCGGGCAGATCCTGATGTGTATCTTTGGCCTCTATGTGGCCGGGTTAGCGGCCCGCGTGGCGCAGGTGCCCAATGCGGTCATGGCCGCCATTGTGCTGGGTCTGGCGCTGTTTGGCAGCTATTCGGTGCAGAATTCGATGGGCGATGTCTATGTGATGATGGCCCTCGGGACAGGCATGTATTTCCTTGAGCGCTTTGGCTTTTCCGCGGCACCGCTGGTGCTGGGCCTGATCCTTGGCCCGATTGCCGAAGCGAATTTCATTCAAGGGTCGATGATCGCGAATGCGACGTCGAGCGTGAGCCAATACTTCTTTACCGGCGCGCTGAACCTGGCGCTGATCGGGGTCGTTGTCGCGTCGGTCGCCTACTCGGTCTGGATGGAGCTGCGCAGTCGCCGCTACACCACCAAGGAGGATGCCGTGAAAAAGGAAGAGGCGCTGTCATGACCGATCTGCCCCGCACCCAGCACATCATCGCCAGCGGCCTTGTCGCGGCGGTCGGCGTGGCGGTTACCTATGTCAGCTACACGCAGGAACCTGCGGCGGCCTTTCTGTTTCCGCGCCTGATCTCTTCGGTCTTTGTGGTGTTGGCGTTGTGGACCTTTGGCAAGGCCCTGTTGGGGCGGACCAAGGTGGGCAATGGGCTGGACACCCGCGCGATGATGAACATCCTGCCCGGGCTGATCGTCGCACTGGTGCTGGTCTATTGGGCGGCCAAAGGCCTTGGCTTTTACACGGCGACCACGATCGCCTTTTTCATTCTACTGACGCTGTACGATCCGGCCCCGCACACCGCGGCGAAAAGCTGGATCAAGCGTGTGCTCATCACCGCCGGATTTCTGGCGGTCATGTACGGTCTCTTTGCGGGGCTTTTGAACGTGTTCACCCCGCGAGAGATTTTCTTCTGAACCGCAAAAGCGGCAGAGCAACCCTAGGGAGGAGAAATCCATGAAGACACTGCTAGCAGCCGCCGCATTGGGGCTGACGACACTTGCCACCGGCGCCTTGGCCGACGGGCACGAGAGTTTCCCGGAGCGCCCGATCATGATGATGGTCAGCTATGGCGCGGGCGGGGCCACCGACTTTCAGGCGCGCATCGTGACCATGACGGCCGGGAACGAGGATGCCCTTGGCATGCCCATCGCCATCATCAACAAGCCCGGCGCGGGCGGTCGCGTCGGCTGGAACTGGTTCGCCACGCAGGCCGATGCCGATGGCTACACGCTGGGCGCCTATAACATCCCGCATTTCATCGCGCAGTCGATCGAGGGTGGCGTGGACTATTCGGCAGAGAGTTTTGAGCCGATTGCCAACTGGGGTGCCGACCCTGCGGTCTTTGTGGTTGCCGCCGACAGCGCCTTCAACTCGATGTCGGATGTGGTCGATTACGCCAAGGAGAACCCGGGCAAGCTGACCTTTTCGGGTGCGGGTCTGTTCGTGGGCCACCACATCGCAGCGCTTCAGCTGGAAAAGGCGGCAGGCGTCAAGCTGGCCTACATCCCGTCCAACAAGGGCGGTGCCGGGGCCATGAAGTCGGTGATCGCCGGTGAGGTTCTGGGCGGTGTCAACAACCTGTCCGACGCCTTCCGTGCGCGCGAGGCGGGCAACGTCAAGATCCTTGGTGTCTTTGATCTTGAGCGCAACGACTTTTTGCCGGATGTGCCGACCCTCAAGGAACAGGGCTTTGACATCGACAACGCCTCGGTGAACTTTCGCGGCGTGATGGTGCCCAAGGGCACACCGCAGCCGATCATCGACAAGCTGGCCGCCACGGTGCCGACCATGTTCGAAAACAGCCGCGTTGCGGGCAAGATGAAAGCAGGCGGTTCGCCCATGCACATCATGACCCGTGACGAGGTTCTCGAGATGTGGGCCGCGCGTGAAGCAACGCTCAAGGACCTGCTGGCCGGTCTCTAAACCAAGACTGGTGCTGCCCGGAGTGGTTTCGGGCAGCACATTTGTCCAAAGGCAATTCACATGACACAACCCGATCCCATTGCCGAGACTGACGCCGTTGTCGCCCGCGCGCGCGCTGCGCAGCAAGAGTACGAACAGGGCGGTTCGCAAGCCCGCTATGATCGTGCGGCGCAAGCTGTCGGCTGGGCTATCATGGAGCCCGCCCGCAACCGGGCGCTGGCAGAGCTGGCGGTGCAGACAACGGGCCTGGGCAATGTGGCGGACAAGATCACCAAGAACCATCGCAAGACGCTGGGCCTGTTGCGCGACATCGCCGGTGTCGAAAGTTATGGTGTGATCCGTGATGATGCCGCCACCGGCATCACGGAAATTGCCCGTCCCATGGGCGTGATCGGCGCCATTGTGCCCTCGACGAACCCCGCGGCGACGCCCGCCAACAACATCATCAACGCGCTGAAATGCGGCAATGCCATCGTGGTTGCGCCGTCCCCCAAGGGCGTTGCGTCTTGCGAGCGGTTGCTCGACTTCATCCATGCCGAATTTGCCAAGATCGGTGAAAATCCCGATCTGGTTCAGATGCTCCCGGCGCCTGGGTCGAAAGAGAAGACGCAGCGGCTGATGGAGGCCTGTGACAAGGTTGTGGCGACCGGCAGCCAGAACAATGTGCACCGCGCCCAGACCTGCGGCACGCCTGCTGTTGCGGTGGGGGCGGGCAATGTGACGGTCATCGTCGATGAAACCGCCGATCTGGATGCGGCGGCCGAGAAGATCCGAGCCTCCAAGACCTTTGACAACGCGACCTCCTGTTCATCGGAAAACGCCGTTGTGGTGGTCGATGCGGTCTATGACGCCTTTGTTGCAGCGATGGCGCGGGCCGGTGGCGCGGTGGTCGAAGATGAGGCCGGGATCGTCGCCCGTCTGTGGCCCCACGGTCACCTGAACCGCGCCGTGATCGCGCAGGACGCTGACAAGATGATCGCGGCCCTTGGCCTTCAGGATCAGGTGCCCGAGGGGACGGAATATATCGCCGTGCCCACCACTGGCATCGGCCCCGATCACCCGCTGAGTGGGGAAAAGCTGAGCCGTGTGCTGGCGCTGTACCGGGCGGCGGATTTTGATGCGGCCGTTGCGACCACCGATGCCATTCAGCGCCATCAGGGGGCGGGGCATTCCGTGGGGCTGCACAGCACGAACCCGGACCGCCAAATGCAGTTGGCCACGACCATCCCGACCAGCCGGGTGATCGTAAATCAGGCCCACACCTTTGCCACGGGCGGGGCCTTTACCAACGGAATGCCCTTTTCGCTGAGCATGGGATGCGGCGCATGGGGCGGCAATGCTGTCGATGACAACGTGCATTGGAAACACTTTTTGCAAACCACGAGGATCGTCCGCGAAATTCCGGCCCGCGAACCCGCGCTGGAGGACATCTTCGGCGCCTACTGGCAGGAGGCGGGCAAATGATACTGGACCCGGATGCGCCGCCATCCGGCACCGTGCGGGACTGGCTGGATGCCCGCGCACGGGCGGGGGGCACGGCCATCGTGTTTCCCGAGACCGGCACGGCGCTCAGCTGGGAAGACCTGCGTGTCGCCGCCCACGGGTTCGCATCCACACTGACCGGCAAGGGCGTGGCCAAGGGCGAAAGCGTGGCCATCGTTGCCCCCAATGGGCGCGCGGCGGTATCGGCCTTTTACGGCGCGGTCTATGGCGGGTTTCGTGCCACGATGATCAACCTTGCGGCGGGTCGCGACGCGATTTCTTATGCGCTTGAGCATTCCGAGGCCCGTTTTGCCTATGTCCATGACAGTTGTGCGGCGCAATTCGCTGCCGCGAACTCGCAGGGTGTGACTCCGATTGACCTGGCCGGGGATCAAGAGGGCGCGTTGCACGATGTGGCACCGGTCGATCATGCGCTCTTGATGTATACCTCCGGCACGACGGGGCGGCCCAAGGGCGTGGTGCACACCCATTCCAGCCTGCTGGCCGGGGGCTGGACCACCACAATCGCCCATGCGCTGAGCGCGGCGGATCGCGGGTTTTGCGTGCTGCCTGTCTATCACATCAACGGGCTGTGCGTGACGGTGATGGGCAGCCTTGTGTCGGGCGGCTCTCTCGCCATGGTGTCGAAATTCTCGGCCTCGCGCTTTTGGGAGCAGGCAGAGATTGGCGGCGCGACGTGGTTTTCCGTGGTGCCCACCATCATCTCGCATTTACTGCACGGCGCGGCCGAACCGACGCAGACATGCAGGGCGCAACTGCGCTTTGGCCGCTCTGCGTCTTCGGCCCTTGCGATCGAAACCCAATCGGCCTTTGAAAAGCGGTTTGACGTGCCCATCATCGAGACGATGGGCCTGACCGAGACGGCCGCCCAGATCCTGTCCAACCCGCTGCCCCCGGCCCCACGCAAGATCGGATCGCCCGGCATCGCCTTTGGCTGTGACGTGGCGATTCAGGGGCCAGAGGGCCATGAGGTGCCGCGCGGCACCGAAGGTGAAATCGTGGTGCGGGGGCCCAACACTCTGCTGGAATATCTCAAGAACCCCGACGCGACGGCGGCCACGTTCCGCGATGGCTGGCTGCGGACGGGTGACCTCGCATGCATGGACGGGGATGGCTATGTGTTTGTGACGGGCCGCCTGAAAGAACTGATCATCAAGGGTGGCGAAAACATCGCCCCGCGCGAGATTGACGAGGCGCTCTATTCCCATCCCGACGTGGTCGAGGCCGCCGCCTTTGCCCGCCCGTGCCACAGCTATGGAGAGCGTGTGGAGGCAGCTGTGCGCCTGCGCGATGGCTCGCCCCTGAACGCTGACGCCCTCATTGATCTGTGTCGCGAGCGTGTGGGCAGTTTCAAGTCGCCGGATGCCGTGCATTTTCTGCCAGAGTTGCCAAAGGGGCCGTCGGGCAAGATTCAGAGGCTGAAACTCGCCGACCTGATCCCCGCCTGATCCCTATGAACGCGTCTGTCTGATCGACGGTTGGCCGATTTCGGTTTGACAGCCGCCGCACTTCATTTATCTCAAGCACATGCCAGGGGCGCCGCAAGGCTGAGACGTACCCTTTGAACCTGAACCAGATAATGCTGGCGGAGGGAGGTCTGATCGAGGTCCGTGCCTCGATACGTCGCTTCCACTCTTGCCTGTTGTCGTGAGTGGAGAGACGAGATGACCCCGAATACAGCTTTGGACGCGCTGCGCACCCAGACCCCGCTGGTGCATTGCATCACGAACTATGTGGCCATGAACATCGCAGCCAACGTGACCTTGGCCGCGGGTGCCTCTCCGGCGATGATCCACGCGGTCGAGGAAGTGGCCGACTTCACGCCCCTATGTGGGGCGTTGACCATCAACATCGGCACGCTGTCCGCGTCCTGGGTCGACGGGATGCGCAAGGCGGCAGAGGCGGCCAATGCGGCATCGGTGCCCTGGGTGCTGGACCCGGTGGCGCATTTCGCAACGCCTTACCGCGCGCGCGTTGCGCGAGAGTTGCTGTCGCTGCGCCCGGCAATCGTGCGAGGCAATGCGTCCGAGATCATGGCGCTGGCGGGGGCAGGGGGCGCGGGCAAGGGGGCCGATAGCGGGGACGCCGTCGCTGATGCCCAGGCCAGTGCCGTCGCGCTTGCGGGTGACTTGGGGTGCGTGGTCGTGGTGACCGGCGCGCATGACTTTGCCACTGATGGAACACTGCACGCCATCGTAACGGGCGGTGCTGCGATCATGCCCAAGGTCACGGCCCTGGGCTGTGCGCTGACTGCACTGACCGGGGCTTATGCAGCCGTTGCCGCGCCCTTGGATGCGGCTGTTGCGGCCCTGACCTGCTTTGCCCAGGCCGGGGAGGGCGCAGCGCGTCAGGCGCGAGGCCCGGGCAGCTTTGCGGTGGGCTTCCTCGATCACCTTCATGCCATGCAGCCCGGCGATCTGGATGAGGCGCGGGTGTCATGGCAATGAACGCGGACAGCCTGTTGCTGTATCTGGTGACCGACCGCGCCTTGTGCGCGGAGCATGGGGTGGTGGACACTGTTGCCGCCTCGGTGCGGGGCGGCGTCAGCTTTGTCCAGCTGCGCGACAAGACCGCCACGATGCAAGCCCGGATCGAGCTGGCGCGGGCGTTGAAACAGACGCTGGATGGCACCGGCATCCCCCTTGTCATCAACGATGATCTGACGGCTGCCGTTGTGGCGGATGTCGATGGCGTGCATATCGGGCAGGATGACATCGCCCCCGCGCAGGCCCGCGCGCAGTTGGGGCCGCACAAGCTGGTTGGTCTGTCCTGCGAAACGGTCGCGCAGGTGCGTGCCGCTGATCCGACGGTTGTTGACTACCTCGGCCTCGGCACCGTTTTCGCGACAGCAACCAAGGCCGACCACAAGCCCGAGATCGGGCTGTCGGGCCTGGCCGATCTGGCGGCGGCCTCTGCCCTGCCCACAGTTGCCATCGGCGGTTTGAAACAGGCGCATTGCGCCGATGTGTTGGCCGCCGGCTGCAACGGGATGGCCGTCGTGTCGGCCATTTGCGGCCAGCCGGATCCCCACCTTGCCGCTGCAACCCTGCGCACAGAATTGGAGACACACAGATGATCCTCAACGTCCTTTCCATCGCCGGGTCCGACCCATCGGGCGGTGCCGGTATCCAGGCGGACCTCAAGGCCTTTGCGGCCAACGGGGTCTATGGGATGGCGGCGCTGACCGCCCTCACCGCGCAGAACACCCAAGGTGTCAGCGGGATCGAACTGGTCTCGCCCGCGTTCGTCACAGCCCAGATTGCCGCCGTGTTTGCCGATGTACGCGTGGATGCGGTGAAGATCGGGATGATCGCCAATGCCGAGATTGCGCGCGCCGTGGCCGATGCGTTGGCGGATGCGGGCGATATCCCCATCGTGCTTGACCCCGTGATGATCGCGAAAGGCGGCGCACCGCTGCTGCGCCCTGATGCAATTGATGTGGTGCGAGCGGCCCTGTTGCCGCTAGCCAGCGTGATCACGCCAAACCTGCCCGAAGCGGCGCATTTGCTGGACATGCCGGTGGCGGTGACACGCGCCGACATGGCAGGCCAGGCCGAGGCGCTGGCGGCATTGGGCCCGCGCGCGGTTCTGGTCAAGGGCGGGCATCTGGACGGGCCTGACAGCCCGGACGTCCTGTGGGCAGCGGGGCAGGCGCATTGGTTCGAAGGTGCCCGCACAGCGGGCAAGAACACGCACGGCACGGGGTGCACCCTGTCATCGGCGCTCGCGGCGCATCTGGCAAAGGGTGCCCCCGTCGCACAGGCCGCCCAGGCCGCCAAAACCTATGTGGCCGGTGCCATCGCGCATGGCGACGCCCTGTCCGTCGGGGCGGGCCACGGCCCCGTTCATCATTTTCACAGCCTCTGGAAGGACGCGACATGACCAAACCCTTGAACGAACAGATTGTCCTTGTGACAGGCGCAGGCCGGGGCCTTGGCGCCGCGATCGCCCGTGCCTTTGCCCGCGAGGGGGCGCAGGTGGCGATCAATTACCGCAACAGTGGCGTGGTGGCAGAGGCGCTTGCCGCATCTCTGGGTGACCGTGCCATCGCGGTGCAGGCCGATGTGCGCGACGCCGATCAGGTCGCGGCGATGGTGCGCAAGGTCAGCGACACGCTCGGGCCCATCACCACGCTCGTCCACAACGCCTTGGCCGACTACAGCTTTAACGGTGACGGGCGCGACACACTGGACACGATCTCGCCACAGGCGATCCTGGCGCAGCACGACACGGCCGTCCTCGGGGCGCTGAACCTGATCAAGGTGGTCGTGCCGGGCATGGAGCAGGCGGGTTTCGGCAAGCTGATCACGATCGGCACCAATCTGGTGCAGAATCCGGTGGTGCCATATCACGACTACACCTCCGCCAAGGCGGCCTTGCTGGCGCTGACCCGCACCGCAGCGGCAGAGCTTGGGCCCAAGGGAATCACGGTCAACATGGTGTCGGGTGGCCTGCTGCGAACAACGGATGCCAGTGCTGCGACGCCTGAGCCGGTGTTCGATATGATCGCCGCCAATACGCCGTTGCGATCTGTCACGACGCCGGAGGAGGCAGCGGATGCGGTGCTGTTCTTTGCCAGCCCGTGGTCGCGCGCGGTGACGGGCCAGAACCTGATTGTGGATGGCGGGCTGGTCTTTGGGTGATCTGCTGGCAAAACCTGTGCCAAAGGTGAAGCTGGTAATCAGGATTATGTAAATTATGCGCCGTTGCAATCGCGTCTTCTGATCCGTTCAACCCACTGTCTGGAGTGTTCGGGCCGCTTTGCGGCGCGCCCGCACGCTACACTGTTCATGAAAGGCGATAGAAAAAGTCAGATTTTGGCACTCATTCCTGACTGTTTTGATCGGAAAGGGTTGCCATGGCCGAAAACTCCTGTAATTGACTATTTCTGTAAGATTTAGAGTGTGGAAATAGGGAGACCGTCCATGACTGCCAGAATTTCATTCGTGACCCTCGCCGCCGCGGCGATCACTGCCACCGGTGCCGTGGCCGAGGGGGAGCTGAACCTTTACTCGTCGCGCCACTACGACACCGATGAACGCCTGTATTCGGATTTCACCGAAGCGACCGGTATCACCATCAACCGGATCGAAGGCAACGCGGATGAGCTGATCGCCCGGATGGAAGCCGAGGGCGCGAATTCGCCTGCCGATATCCTGCTGACAGTGGACACCTCGCGGCTGGAACGGGCCAAGGATGCAGGCGTGTTGCAGTCCATTGACAGCGAAACGCTGGAGGCCCGCATCCCCGCGAACCTGCAGGACGAGGATAACCAGTGGTTCGGGTTCAGCCAGCGCGCGCGGATCATTTTTTATGACAAGGCCGACGTGGCCGACCCGCCGATGACCTATGTCGATCTGGCAGACCCCGCCTATAAGGGGATGGTGTGCCACCGCTCGTCCTCGAACGTCTATTCGCAAACCTTGCTGGCCTCGGTGATCGAGAACCACGGCGAAGAGGCGGCCAGGGGCTGGGCGCAAGGCGTTGTCGATAACTTTGCGCGGTCGCCGCAGGGTGGTGACACCGACCAGTTGCGCGGCCTCGTGTCGGGCGAGTGCGACATCTCGATCTCGAACACCTACTACTTTGCCCGCTCGATCCGCAAAGATGTCGATGGTCTGCCCGCAGATGCGCGCGACAACATCGGCTGGGTCTTTCCCGCGCAGAACGCCGAAGGGGCCCATATGAACCTGTCGGGCGGTGGCGTTGCGGCCAACGCGCCGAACAAGGACAACGCGATTGCGTTCATGGAGTATCTCGCCAGTGACCAGGCGCAGCAGTATTTCTCGGCAGGCAATGACGAATACCCGGCGGTGCCCGGCGTTGGCCTCAGCCCATCCGTGGCCGCCCTTGGCCTGTTCCGCCCCGATTCAGTCGATCTGACCAAAGTGGCCAAGAACGTGCCGGTGGCGCAAAAGATCTTCAACGAGGTCGGCTGGGAGTAACCAGACCCCCCTGATTTGCTGGAGAGGCGCGGCGAAAACCCGCGCCTTTTTTTATCCGACTATATTTGTCGGGATTGACGTACCCGACAAAAACAATCAACATATCACAAGCGAGTCTCAGCCACCCCACCGCGGGCAGCCCGGACGCCCCTATTCCAAAGGAGCTGAGACATGGCAAAGAAAGACTCACATGATCGTGCCAGAGCGCGCAGGTGTTGCGAAAGACCGTGCTGCCAGGAGTTGCTGCAACAGGCGTTGGGCGGTGCCCTGCCTGCGGATCAATGCCTTGAGCCGATGCTCGATCACCTGGAGCGGGCCCTATGAATGCGATGACCCAGATCCCGAACACAACAACGGCCCCGGACCCGCAAAAGATCGACACTTACGACGCGCGCGACCTGATCAAGGACGGTGTGCAGGCCTCGATCGTGCTGGATGGGCAGGTCTATTACCTGCGCATCACCCGCGCCGGCAAACTGATCCTTACAAAATGAGCACTGCACATCACGCCCGCGGCGGTGCCGCCGTTGCCGCGCTCAATCGCATGGAGGCATGGGAGGCCAACCTGGTTCTCAACCTGCGCCTGTGGTGCGAGGGGCCCGCAGGCCAGTTGCAAGCGCGCGAGGATTACGCCACCGCCTTGCCAACTGCCGAGGCCGACCGGGCCTGGCACGCCTTTGAGGGGCTGTTGAACAAGATCGTCAGCACCGCCACGCGCCCGATGATCCGGCATGCGGTGGGCTGCAACTGCGTCGGCTCGGATGAATGCGTGTTTGTGAACCTCGTGCGCACGGCCTCTGACGGTCATCTGAACGATGCGGCGCTGATCGCCACACTGCTGTCCGGCCCGGCCCATGCCGAACACATCGCCATTCTCGCAGGTGAAGTCGGCGAAGTGATCCGCCGCATTCACCGTGCGCCGTCCACCTATTCTCCCGCAGCTGCATCCAACGTGGTGCGCCTGCACTAAACCGCTGAAAAGACCAACAAGGGACAGCCACCCATGAAACTGACACTCACAACAGCACTTGGAACAGTGCTATTGGCAGCCGCCCCCGCCCTCGCGGACAAGGCCGCCGTGCTGGACAATTACGCCGACATTGCGCTGGCGAAATACACCGACAGCCTGATCACGGCGCAGTCCCTGCGTGATGCCGTCAACACGCTCACCGAAGCCCCTTCGGCCGAGGCGTTGCAGGCCGCGAAAGAGGCATGGCTGGCCGCCCGCGTGCCCTACCAGCAGACCGAGGTGTACCGGTTCGGCAATGCCATCGTCGACGATTGGGAAGGCAAGGTGAACGCCTGGCCGTTGGACGAGGGCCTGATCGACTATGTCGATGCCACCTATGGCGGGGCGACGGATGAAAACGAATACGCCGTGCTGAACGTCGTGGCGAACCCGTCCTTCACCCTGTCGGGCGAAACGGTGGACGCGACCGAGATCACACCCGCCTTGCTCGAAGGGCAGTTGCACGAGGCAGACGGCGTGGAATCCAACGTGGCCACCGGCTATCACGCCATCGAATTTCTGCTCTGGGGTCAGGACCTGAATGGCCACGGCGCAGGGGCAGGCGCGCGGCCCTGGACGGATTACGTCGCGGGCGAGGCCTGTACAGGCGGGCACTGCGACCGCCGCGCCGACTATCTGACGGCAGCCACAGAGCTGCTGGTCTCCGATCTGGAATGGATGGTGGCGCAATGGCAGGACGGCGGGGATGCCCGCGCCCAACTCACCGCAGACGAAAACGCCGGGATCAGCGCGATCCTGACGGGCATGGGCTCGCTTTCCTATGGCGAGCAGGCGGGCGAACGGATGCGCCTTGGCGTGCTGCTCAACGACCCCGAGGAGGAACACGACTGCTTCTCGGACAACACGCATAACAGCCACTTTTATGATGCACTTGGCATCCGCAACGTCTACCTGGGCAGCTACACCCGTATCGACGGCACCGTGGTCAGTGGCGACAGCCTATCGGCGCTTGTCGCCGCAGCGGATGCAGGTGTGGACGCGGAACTGACGAGCAAGCTGAACGCGACCATGCTCGAAATGTCCGAAATGAAGACCGCCGCCGAAGCGGGCTTTGCCTATGACATGATGCTGGAACGCGGCAATGACGCGGGTGAGGCACTGATCATGGGCGCGGTTGACGCGCTGGTGGATCAGACGCGGTCGATTGAACGCGCGGTCGCCGTGCTGGGTGTGGACCAGATCGATTTCGAAGGGTCCGACAGCCTCGATAACCCGGACGCGGTGTTCCAGTGAGACTTGCGCGCGTCGCGTTGTTCCCGATCACGCCGCGCCCAACGCCGCCTCTCGGTGGCAGCAGCGCGCACCGGTTCCCTCAGCATAGCCGGTGCGCGTCTTGCACATTCCGACACAATGCCCAGCTCATGATTGCATCAGCGAGGTAACTCAATGACCAAGACACCAAGCCCCTGCATCGACGTGTGCAAGTTCAAACGCAACGGCCATTGCATCGGCTGTTCGATGACCAAGACGCAAAAGTCGATGTTCAAGCAGTTGAAAAAGGACAAGCACCGCCGGGCCTTTGTGGAAATGCTGGTGGGGCAACAGTCGCAACTGGGCAAGTACCGTCACTGGGTGCCGCAGTATCTGCGCAAGTGTCTCAAGAAAAAGGTCAAGCCGGTCGCCGCGGTGAGGGACGTGGCTTGACCCTTTTGGGGTGCTCTCAGGCCAGATGCGACCGCAGGAACCACGCAAATTTCTCGTGGGTCTGACCGCGCGCGATGCACAGATCCTCGGTCAGCGTGTCACCGGCCTCTGCCGCGACCTGCCCTGCGCCGGCAAGCGTGGCGGCTAGGGTTTCCTGCGCGTCCTGCATGGCCTTTATCATCTCTTTGTCACTTGCGTGACCTTCATGTTCCTTGACCTTCGAGCGCTCAAGCATCCCGGCGAGTGTACCTTCGGCATGGGCATCCAGCGCGCGGATACGTTCGGCCAGATCGTCCTGCGCGGTAAAGTGATCCTCGTAAATCTCCTGAAACAGGGCGTGCAGCGGGCCAAAGGCCATGCCTTTTACGTTCCAGTGAAAATTCTGCGCCAGCATCGTGGTCACGGCGGTTTCGGCCACGGACTGGTTCAGCGCCTCGACAATGGCGCCACGTGCGTCGGTCGACAGCGCGACAGCTGTTTGAGTCATCCCAAGCTCCTTTATGAATTGGACGCTGGCTTGCACGCGGCTGGCTGGCTTACCCGCAATTACTTAGGCACGCCAACCCAGGAAGCAAGAGATTTTTAGAATTATTCTAAGTCAGAGAAAAACACTCTGAAATCCGCCCCACCAGAAAGCGGACCAAGCGGCGATGCTGGGGCAATACGCGCGATCCCAAAAGAAAACTTTGGCTCGCGCTGTCATTGCGGGCGGCCGCCTGTCCCAGTTCCACCAGCCATGTCTCGTCAAACGTCATTTCGGCGGTGCCGGGTGCATGCAGGCGGGCGCGTTTGCCAAGCGCCTCGTCCAGGCAGCGCATCAACGCCTCGGCATGGGCCTCGCGGCTGGCTGTGCGGGTGACCTGCAACAGCGCGCAGGCCTGAAACAGGTCGGTCCGCGGCTTGGCACGCCCGTCCATCGCCTTGGAACGCAGCAGGTTCAGGTAGCCGAATGCCTGCGGCGACACCGGCGTGAGGGGCCGCGGTTCAGCCGTTATGTCCAAGCGTAAGGGCACCATGTCGCAGGTCTTTCTTTGGGTGAAAGGCAGGAATCGCCTCGCCAATCGTAATTCCTGAGTATATTTATAAGTTATGAGGCGGATCACAAGCATATTGCCGATAGTCCTCGGCACATTCCTGTCATTTCCCGGCAGCGGATCGGCAGATTTGGCAGACGTCCACCTGCCCGTGATCCCCCGAACCGAGGCGGAAGCCGCGCGCATCGCGAGCGTGGTCACGCCCACAACCCGTTTCGACAAGGCCGAGCAGTTCGAGGGCAATCCAGCAGGTGCCGCAACCGTGCGCGTCATCAAGAACCGCAATGCGTTTTCTCAGCCGTCGGGCAATATCAGCTTTGAGAAAGAGCTGGATTTCAAGGTCGGCAACGGCCTCTTTAAAAAGCTGTGGGTGTCCTCGCCCTCGTCCACTCTTGCCTCAGACGGGTTGGGGCCGCTGTTCAATGCGCGCGCGTGTCAGCGGTGCCACTTGAAGGACGGGCGCGGTCATCCGCCCGAGGGGCCGGAGGACAACGCGACCTCCATGCTCATGCGCGTGTCGATCCCCGGCGGACCCACCCCGCAAGAGATCGCCGACTATATCGCGACCCGGGACGATCCGGTCTATGGCGGTCAGATCCAGGATTTTTCCGTCGCAGGTGTCGCCGCCGAAGCGCGGATAGAAATCACCTATATCGAACAGGTGATCCCATTGTCGGGCGGCGAAACCGCATCCCTGCGCGCGCCGCATTACGATCTGACCAATCTGGGCTACGGCCCGCTGAATCCCGACATCATGATCAGCCCGCGCGTGGCCCCGCAAATGATCGGCCTTGGTCTGCTGGATGCGATTCCGGCAGCGGATATCCTGGCCCGCGCTGATCCTGACGATGCAAATGGCGACGGGATTTCCGGCCGGGCACAGATTGTGATGTCGGCAGAATACGGCGTGCCCATGCTGGGCCGCTTTGGCCTCAAGGCGGGCAAACCGTCGGTCTGGGAACAGTCCGCAGCTGCGTTTTCGGGCGATATCGGCATCTCCTCTCCGCTACATCCCGCAGGCTACGGTGATTGCACCGCGGCGCAGGAAAAATGCCGCACGGCCCCCAATGGCAACACCGCCGCCCATGACGATGCAGAGATTGGGGAAGTGGGTCTTGAGCTGGTGTCGTTCTATTCCTCCAACCTCGGCGTGCCCGCGCGGCGCGACATCAACGATCCGCAGGTGCTGCGCGGCAAGCAGGTGTTCTACGAAGCTGGCTGCATATCCTGTCACACGCCCAAACACGTCACGCACCGGCTGGAGGATCAACCCGAACAGAGTTTCCAACTGATCTGGCCCTATACCGACCTTCTGTTGC
This sequence comes from Tateyamaria algicola, assembly GCF_047715485.1. NCBI lineage: Bacteria > Pseudomonadati > Pseudomonadota > Alphaproteobacteria > Rhodobacterales > Roseobacteraceae > Tateyamaria > Tateyamaria algicola. The sequence goes on along the minus strand of NZ_CP180418.1, from coordinate 56,294 downwards.
ACGACATGGGGCCGGGTCTGGCCGACAACCGTCCCGAAGCGCGCGCGACCGGGCAGGAATGGCGCACGCCGCCGCTCTGGGGCATCGGGCTGACGGAAACGGTGTCGGGCCACACCTACTTCCTGCACGATGGGCGCGCCCGCAACCTGCTCGAGGCGGTGTTGTGGCATGGGGGCGAGGCAGAGCCGCACAAGCAATCCGTGATCGACATGCCGCCGCCCGATCGCGCCGCCCTCATCCGTTTTCTGGAAAGCCTCTGACCCATGCGCCTTGCCCTGATCCTGTCCTGTCTCGCCCTGCCCGTCCTTGCGGATGTCGAGGCGACGTTGGGCGACCACATCCTGCCCGGTTATGCCCGGCTGGCCGAGGAAACGGCCAATCTCGCGCAAGCGGCGCAGGCGGATTGCCGCCCTGATGCAGTCCGTCCGGCCTTCCACGCGGCCTATGACGCATGGATCAGCGTCAGCCACATCCAGTTCGGCCCGCTCGAGGATGAGGCGCTGACGCTTGCGATGTCGTTCTGGCCAGACCCCAAGGACAGTACGGGCAAGGCGCTTGCCCGCCTCACCGCCGCGTCCGATCCGATCGTGGACGATGCGGAGACGTTCGAAGATGTCTCGGCCGCAGCCCAGGGGTTCACGGCCCTTGAACGCATGCTGTACGACCCGCAACCGGACGCAGTCTATGCGTGCCGCCTGACCCAAGCCATCGCGACGGGCCTCGCGCGCACGTCCGACACGCTGGCCAGCGACTGGCCCGCCTTTGCCGATCTGATGCGTAATGCGGGCGAAAATACCCGGTTTCAAAGCCAGCTTGAGGCGCAGCGCGCCCTTTACACGGCTCTCTCCACCGGCCTTGAATTCCTGCATGACCAGCGCCTTGGCCGACCTCTTGGCACCTTCGACCGCCCGCGTCCCCGCCGGGCCGAAGCGCGGCGGTCAGAGCGATCCCTGCGCCATATCCAGTTGCAACTCGGCGCGCTCGAGGCGCTGGCAACCACCATGACGGACAGCGCCCTGCCCCAAACCCGCGCGGCCTTTGCCACAGCCCGCAGCCGGGCCGCAGCCCTTGAGGACCCTGCCCTTGCAGGGGTCGCGGACCCCGCCCAACGCATCAAGGTCGAAGTGCTGCAACAGGCCGTGCGCGCCGTGCAAGTGGCGGTGATCGACGAGATCGGCACGCCACTCGGTATCACCGCAGGTTTCAATTCGCTCGACGGCGACTGATGCCCTCGCGTCGCACCTTCCTCGCTGGGCTCGCCTCGGCCTCGGTCACACCGACATTGGGTTGGGCGGATGTGGGCAATCCGGTTGCGCTGAGCGCCGCATTGCGGTCCGATGGGCAACATGTCCTGGTGGGGCTGACTGAGACGGGCGACATCACGTTCCAGATCCCCCTGCCCGCGCGCGGCCATGCCGCCGCCGCGCATCCCCACGTGGCCGAAGCGGTTGCAATCGCCCGCCGCCCCGGCACGTTCGCAAAGGTCATCGATTGCGCCACGGGCGACACGAAACAGACCCTAATCGCGCCGAATGGCCGTCATTTCTATGGGCATGGCGCGTTTTCCGGTGACGGTGCGCTGCTGTTCACGCCAGAAAACGACATCGCTACCGGTCAGGGGCGGATCGGCGTTTGGGACCGCAGCGCAGGGTATGCGCGGTTGGATGACTTCACGTCGGCGGGCATCGGTCCACACGAAATCCTGCGGCTGCCAAATGGCAACCTGGCCGTTGCAAATGGCGGTATCCGTACACACCCTGCCTCGGGGCGGGACAAGCTGAACCTCGACACGATGCGTCCGAACCTTGCGGTGTTTGACACAGATGGGAGGCTGATCGACTTTGCCGACGTGCCTGCCGCCACGCACCAGAACTCCCTCCGCCATATCTCGGCGGCGCCCGATGGCACACTTGTCTGCGGCTTCCAATGGCAAGGCGATCCATTCGAGGCCCCGTCACTTGTGGCTCTGTACAAGGGGAACGGGGCGCTGGTTCCGACAGTGATGGACGACGCCATTCTGCACCACCTTGACGGATACATCGGCAGCGTCAGTGCATTTGGGGGCCAATTCGCCGCGTCCTCCCCGCGGGGCGGGCGAGCCCTCACCTTTGATGCGACAGGCGCGCAAACCGGCACGCACCGGGCGACGGATGTCTGCGGGCTTTGCGCAACTCTTGCCCGGACCTGCCTCGTCACCGATGGGTTGGGCCAGGTGCACGAGCTGTCGGATGCGGGCCTAACGCCGCTGAAAACGCACCCGCTCGCCTTTGACAACCACCTCGTCGCATTGCAGGTCTAGTCCGTCGGCCTGCCCACGCGGCGAAACGCAAACCCAAGGAAAGGACCGCACCATGTTCATCGCAATGAACCGCTTCACCGTCGCACGCGACAACGAACAGGCCTTCGAAGATCTTTGGCTGGGCCGCGACAGTCACCTGAAAACCATGGATGGCTTTGTCGAATTCCACATGCTCAAGGGCGCCGAGAGTGAGGACGGCACTCGGCTCTATGCCTCCCACACCGTCTGGGCGTCCGAAGACGCCTTTCGCGCGTGGACCCGGTCGGATGCCTTTCGCGCCGCGCACAAGAGTGCGGGCAGCACGGCCAAGCTGCACGAGGGTGCTCCGAGGTTCGAGGGATTTTCGGTCATTCAGGCCATCGCGGCGGACTGATCCCCTGACCGGCCTCTGGCGATTTCTGTTGCGGTGTCGCAGTTCGCACACCGCAAGTAGACATGTGCGCAAACCCCAAACCCCCTTGACCCCTCGACCCGGCATGTCAGTTTGTCGCAAGACAACAGGAACAGCCTTTGCCCAGTTTCAGCTACAGCGCGATAACCCAGGCGGGCGCGACCACGCGCGGCGCGCTGGTGGCCCGTGACGAGGTCGAGGCCCTCGAGGCGCTGGCGCGCAAGGGGCTGACCCCGACCGAGTTGCGGGAAGGTGCGAGCGCGGCGGTCCCGTGGTGGCAGCGCGAAGTGTCCTTTGGTGGATCAAAACCCACCCATTTGCTGCCTGTCTTTGTCTCGCTCGGCACATTGCTCGAGGCGCGCATCCCGCTGACCGAGGCGCTTGGATTTGTCGAGGTGCAAGTGCGCGATGCCGCGCTGAAGGTTGCGATTGCGGCCCTGCGTGAAGATCTGGAAAACGGGCAAAGCCTGCGCCAATCGCTGGCGGACCGTGGGGACATCTTTCCCCAACGCATCGTGACGCTGCTGATCATGGGCGAAGTGTCCGACACGCTGGGGGCAACATGCAGGCGTATCGCGGTCATGCTGCGGGCCGAGGCAGAGGTCGCAACCGAAGTGCGCTCGGCCATGGTCTACCCGGTGATCCTGCTGGCGATGTCCGGCCTGGTTCTGGGCTTGCTCGTCTTCTACCTCGTGCCGACGCTGTTGCCGGTGTTTGAAACGGCCGCCGCCGCACCGCCCCCCATCCTGCAGGCCATGGACAATGCGCGACAAGCGTTGACCGGGGGTGGCGGCAGCACGCTGGCCATTGCCGCGGCCGTTCTGCTGGCGCTGTACCTTGTGCGGGGATCGCTGCGCACGGCGGTGCAGTGGGTGCTGATCCATGCGCCTGTGACGGGGGCGTTCTTGCGCAAGCGCCACAGCCTGTCCTTTTGCCAGAACCTCGGCGTCATGATTGATGCGGGGATGTCCAGCGTTGACGGGATCGATGCGGCGGAACCCGCCCTGCCCTATGGCCCGTGGCGCGCGCAACTGCGCGCCGCCCGGACCGAGATCGAGGCAGGCAGCAGCCTGTCGGCGGCGATTGAACGGATTGCCTTTCTCGACCCGATGGCAAAGTCGCTGATCAAGGCGGGTGATGAAACCGACCGGCTTGGGCCCATGTTGGGCGCCGCGTCCGAAGCGATGCAGACTGAAACGCAGACAACCCTCAAGCGGGCGCTATCCCTGCTGACACCGTTTCTGACCCTCGTGATCGGTGCCGTGGTGGGCCTGCTGATCGTGTCGACCATCACCGCCATTCTGGATCTGAATGATATCGCATTCTGACATTTCGGGCCCCCGCTCCGGTGTGACGCTGCTTGAGACGATGGTGGCGCTGGCCGTGCTGTCCCTGATCGTGGCTGTTGTCGCGACCTCTGCGCGCCCGCCCTCTGCCCGCCTGCAAGAAGAGGCAGCCGTCGCCGAACTGGTGCGCGCCGCGCAGGATACTCGGTTGCGCGCCATTCAGGAAGGGCGGCCCGTCACCATGGCCGAAGGCACCGCATGCGACGGCGCCTTGGCCCCGGTATTCTATCCCGACGGGTCCGCACGCTATGGCCCCCTATGCGTCGGCACCCGTGAAATCGCCGTGCGCCCACTGACCGGAACGCTGGACCTCGGCGCGTGAACAGGCGGTCGGGATATTCCATCATCGAGGTGCTGATCGCCTTTGCGGTGATGAGCATGACACTGGCCGTTCTGTTGCCCGGCCAGACCCGGCTGCTGGGGCGCGCAGGCGATGCGGCTGAACGCGCGCTGGCGCAGGACTATGCCCTTTCCCGCCTTGATCTGGTCCGCGTGCTGGGCGCCGAAGCCCCGGCATCCTCATATGGAAACTGGCGCGTGTCAGAGGATGTGGCAGAAGGACCCGCGCAGCGCGCCGTTACGGTGTCGGTGCGATCCGCATCGGGGCGGTTGCTGGCCGAAGTCACCCGCACATACGGTGTTCGGGATGCTGAATAGGGCGATACCGTCACACCGGCGTGCGGGGCTTTCCCTGATCGAACTGCTTGTGTCCCTGGCCCTGCTGGCCCTGATCGCGGCGGGTTTGGCCGGCGCATTCGGGGTGGGCACTCAGGTCTATGATCGCGCCCGCGCCCTGAACCAGCATCAGGAGGAACTGGCCGCCCGCCGCCAGTTGCGCAGCGCATTGGCACAGGCCCTCCCGCTCTATCGGATCACGCCCTTTCCCAACAGCTTTGTCGGTGCGCCGGATCGGTTGCAATTCGTCACGTTGAAAGAAACGCCATACGCACCCGATGCCTCGGCCCTGAAGGTCGAAGTGCTGTGGGCGTCAAACACCCTGAGCATGCTGGTCGAAGCGATTGATGACAGGGGCACGGTGCTGGCCAGCTGGGATCACACGCTGGCGCGCGACGTGCGCAACGTCACGTTTCAATATCTCGACGACAGCGGTGATGTGCCCGATTGGGCGCCGGTCTGGACGGGCACGCCGGAATTGCCTGACCTGATTCAGATCGTCGGCGAAGGGGGCGCGCCGCGTTGGGTCGATTTCGTGGTGGCGCCCCGGCTCTGACCCCTCAAAAGGACAGATCAGCGTCCTCGCCAGACCCACCTGCGGCCCCATCCCGGCCAAGCGAGCGGATAGAGAAACTGCCATCGTCCGCAGGCGGCTCATAAAGGTAGTCGCGGCCCCAGGGGTCCACCAGCGCCTCATCCGTAGGCATGTAGGGGCCGTTCCACGCCGTATCGCCCGCCGGGCGCGCCAGCAGCACGGACAGCCCTTCGGCCTCGGATGGATAGCGCCCGGTGTCGACGTAAAACAGTTGTACTGCGCTCGCCAGGTTCCCGATTTGCAGATCGGCTGTTTCGCTTTTGGCCGTGCCAAGATAGCCGATGACCCGTGGACCCACGACAGCCGCAATCAGCGCGATGATCGACAGCACGATCAGCACCTCAAGAATTGTTGCTCCTGTCTTACGTCCCCAGCGCACCTGATGGCGTGTCACGACACAAACCCCCATAACCAAATTCCCCACGCACAGAGGCAAAGAAAAGGACCAAAAGCAATGCCGGTCCGTGCGATTTCGTCCAATTTCACCCCCCGGTTGAGGGTAAGCGCGATCAGCGCTGCGATTGCCGCGATCGACGCGTAAAGCGTGACATAGATCGGCGCCACAGGGCCAAGCCATGCGGCAAGACCGCCCATCAATTTCACATCCCCCAGCCCCAGCGCCTCTTGCCCCATCCACAGCCGCGCCGCTTCGCGCATCCCGAGGTACAGCGCGGCCCAAAGGAGGGCAGAGCCAAAAGCCCAGAGCATATCAGGGGCAAGGACAACACCGGTCACCACCAAAAGTACTGCGGCAACGTCCGGCACTTCGAAAATCGCGATGTCGCGGCAACTGATCCAGACCAGCAACGCACCCAGCACCAGTGGCCCCCACGAAGCCACCGGAGCGATCAGCCACCACAATGCGCCATAGACCAGGATATGGACGCCGATCAGCGGTATGTGTTTGAGTAGGACCATGAGGCGACCTATCACTTTGGCACATTCGCGCAAACACGGCTTTGCCCTGGTGTTGGTGCTGTTTTCGCTCGCGATCCTGACCTTGCTGTTTTCGACCGCCTCGACGCGCACCCTGGCCAGCCTGCAATTCAGCGCCGCCGAGCTTGTCGCCTCCGAGCGGATCGACGAACGGATCGAGGTGCTGGACGCGCTGGTCACGCTTGGCCGTCCAGAGGGGGACGGCCTGACATGGGCCAGCCGCACAGTGCGCTTGCAATCCACTGGCGGCCTGGTTGATCTGAACACGGGCGCTCCCGAGCTGTTGGAACGCCTGCTGATCGGATACGGGCTCAGCGCGACGGAACGCGCCAGCGCGCTACAGTCTTACCGGGCGTGGCGCAGGCAAAGCTATCGCTTGCAGCGCGTGTCGGATTTCGCGCGTGTGGCCGGGCTTGACCCGGCGCGCCTGCCCGGCCTGAAAGGCCTCGCAACGGTTCATTCCGCCCGCGCCACGCTGTCAAGCGAACAGGCCCCGACCCAGTTGCTCGAGCATTTGACAGGCACGCAGGACAGTCGCGAGGTCATGATCGGCCTCTTGCCGCCAAACCTGCTGGGGCCGGCGACGGATGCCAATTTCGCGGTGTTCGATGGCGATGATCGGCTGGGTGTTGTCGGGTTCGGGCCCTTTGAAAACCAGCACAAGATACTTGCGGTCAACTAGACCCCGCGCTCGTGTTTCCGATCAGGTCCAGCCTGCGCACCTCTGCCTGTGTGGTCACCCCTTGGGCAACAAGGTCCTCGGCACTTTGCTGCAGGGTCTTGAAGCCCCGCAAGGGCGACGTGGCCGGGATCTGGGCCGAACTGTTGATATGCGCCAGATCACCCGCCGCTTGGGTCGGGATCGGCATCAGCTCTGTCACGACGGCGCGGCCGCGATAGCCGGTCTTGTCGCACGCCCCGCACCCGGCACTGTCACAGGCAGGACAGGCCCGGCGCACCAGCCGTTGCGACATGACCCCGCGCAACGACGCGCTGAGGAGGTAGCTGGGCACACCCAGATCAAGTAGCCTGTCAATGGCCGTCAGGCTGTCATTGGTGTGCACGGTCGAAAGCACCAGACGCCCGACAAGGGCAGCGCGCACCGCCGTTTCAGCGGTCTCCTGATCCCGGATTTCACCGATCAGGATGGTGTCGGGGTCCTGGCGCAGAATGGCGCGCAACGTGCGGGCAAAGGTCATGTCGATCTCGGGGCGGACCTGTACCTGCGTCACGCCATGCACCGCGTATTCGATCGGGTCCTCGACGGTGACAATCTTGCGCGCGTCGGTCGAAAGCTCGGCCAGCGCGGTGTAGAGCGTGGTTGTCTTGCCCGAACCCGTGGGCCCCGCGACCAGAAAGATGCCGCTCGACTGCCCAAGGATGCCGCGAATGCCCTCGCGCACATCCGCCTGAAACCCCAGCGTGTCCCAATCAAGCGCAAGCGCTTCGCGGTCGAGGATCCGCACCACGACGCTTTCGCCATATTGCGAGGGCAGTGTGGACAGGCGCAGATCAATGTTGCGCCCCATCACCGCAATGCGGGCGCGACCATCCTGCGGGCGGCGCTTTTCGGAAATGTTCAGCTCGGCCATCACCTTGAGGCGCGAGGTGACCATGGCCACCTCTTCGGCCGACAGGGATCGGGCCACGCGCAACACGCCGTCAACGCGGAACCGCACGCGCCCGGCCCCATCCATCGCCTCGATATGCACGTCCGACGCACTTTCGGCCACGGCCTGACCAAGCAGATCGTTGGTGAGCGAGATGATCGGCCCCTCATTAGTCAGGAACCGCAATCGCTCCACATCGCTGGCCGTGTCCGTGCCGATATCGCCCGCCATGTCATGCGCATGTGCAATGCTTTGGCGTACGGTCGAACGGGTGCAGATCGCAGCCCGCACGTCCTGACCCAGGTGAAACGAGATCGAGTTCATCGCGTCCTGCCCACGCGGGTTGGACGTGGCGACGGTGATCGACCCGTCGTCATTCTCGACCACCGGAATGGCCTCCACCCGCTCAAGAAAGGCGCGATCAAGCGGCAGGGACTTGATCAACAGATGATCGACCTCGCCCCCCGACACGAAAGGCAGGTCAAGCCACCCGGCAATCTGCTGGTAAATCTGCGTCTCCGACGCAATCCCAAGCTCGAGAAGTGTCCGCTCAAGCACTGCACCGGTACTTTGGGCCGCTTTCAGCGCCCTGTCGGCTGCCGCACGCTTCAGAACATCTGTCTGAACCAGCCAATCGGCCAGGGCTGAGTCATTAAAATCACGCAGACCATCAATTTGAACCATCCGGTGAAACATCCTGTCTATATCCAATGATTTCCGCTATGTAAGCACAAAAGCGCCCCGGATAAAAACACAGAGGGCCGAGCAGGTGTAATGGGTGGTAGCAAATCCTTCTTGATGGGGACAGGAGCCGTGCGCTTTCTGTCCGATGCGATGCCAGACTGGCTGTCTGCCCTGATCCTGGGGCAGCCGATGGCGCGCGCGCTCTCGTTCGGACCCGTTGACACGCTCACCCGTCGCAAGGGCAGCTATACCGCCCCACTGGCCTGGCTGAAGGCGGGAGCGGATGTGCCCCAGAAACGGGGCAAGCGCTTTGTCGATGTGGTGCTGCCCAAGGGGCAATTGCTGGGGCGGGCAGTCAAGCTGCCAAAGGCGCCGCGCCGGATGCTGAACCGTGCCGTCACGCTCGACATGCTGCGCCGCACACCGTTCAAGCCCGATCAGGTCTATTCCCTTCTGACGGATGTGCAGACGGATGCGGCGGGCACCACCCTCACCCACTGGATTGCCCGGCGTGACGACATTGACGGGCTGCGCGCCCGTCTGGCCACCGCGGGGCTGCTGGTGCGGCGCGTGCGAGTGGATGATACGCCCGGCGCCCCGCTCGCTGATTTCAGCGCCGAGGTGTATCCTGCAGGCCGGTTGTGGCGGCGCCTGAACGCGGTTGCGGTGCTGGCGTTGGTCGCAGTCGGCGGATGGATGTGGACGCAGCCCGCGCTCGAGGTGCAAAAGGCGCGCCGCGCGCAAGAGGCAGAGTTGCAGCGCCTGACGACCGAGGCCCTCGCCCTGCGTCAAAGCATGCAGGTACAAAGCTCTGAGGCGACCGAGCGCACCGCCTTTCTGGATCGGATGACGCGCCGCACGCCCGTGGTGGCGACCTTGCGCGCCGCGACGGTGATGTTGCCCGACGATGTGTGGCTGACCGACATGGCCTTTGACCGCACCCGCGTCACGGTGCGTGGCAGTACCGCCGGGTCAGCGGCGCAAATGCTGCTTGATCTGCCGCGCAACCGCCTGTTGCGCAATCCGCAACTGGCCGGCCCCGTCTCGCAAACCAGCGATGGGCGCGAGCGGTTCGATATCGTGTTTGAAACACCGCAGGGGCGACCATGATGGGCCGGGTTGGTGCACGTCTGATGCTGTTGGGTGGCCTTGGGGTTGCCGGTGTCGCCCTGTGGCTTGGCGTGGTGGCCCCCGCACAGGCATGGAAAAACAGCCAGTATGCCGCCCTTGCCACGGCACAGGAACAATCTGCCGGGCTGACTGAACGGCTGGAACGCTTGCGCCGCGAGGCGGCGGCCATGTCCGCATCGACCCATTTCGACGGGGTGTGGCAGGCCGCAAACCCGGGCGAGGCTACTGCGCGGGTGCAGGCCCGCCTGTCGGACCTGGCGCGTCAGAACGGCATCGCCTTCCGCGCCATCACGCCACTGCGCACTGAATCCATCCCGCTCAAACAGGCGGTCGCATTCCGGATCGAGGCCGAGGCGCGCCTTGACCGTCTGGTCGCCTTTCTGCGCGCTGCCGAATACGCCTCTCCGGTGCTTGTCATCGAAAAGGGATCGCTGCGCCGCCTCAGCAAACCCGGTGTCCCGACCGAACAGCCCATCGTCTTTTTCCAGTTCGACATCATGGCTGCCTACGATCTTGCGGAGGGTGGCTGATGCAGGTTCTGCCCCTCTTTGGCACGACGGTCCTGATGGCGGCCACGGCCTATGTCGTGGTTCTGGCCACGCAGCAGGATGTCGCGACAATCCCGGTGATCGGCGCGCCCTCTGCCTCGGTCGAACTGGGGCCAAGCGCGCGCCAGATCCGGCTGGCCCCCAACGCGCGCGACGATGCCTACTACACCGCGATCACCGACCGCCCCCTGTTCCAGGAAAGCCGTCGGCCCCTGCGCACAGAGGCCGAGCCCGAGATCGTTGCCGAAGTGGAAGACGCCGCGCCAAGTGCCCCCGCAACCCCGACCGAGCGCCCGGTGCCCGATGTGCGCCTGTTGGGGGTTCTGGCCGGTGGCGCGCGCACCGCCGCGCTGCTGTCGCTGGCCGGGGATGACCCGGAATGGCAGAGCCTGGATACGGTGATCGAGGGTTGGACCCTCGCCGAAATTGCAGCGACCCATGTCGTTTTCACAGAAAAAGAACGCGAACACCGCGTCGAACTTTACCAGAGGTAGTTTTCATGCAGTTCCTCAAATTGATCCTGTCGTTATCGCTGATCCTGTCCTTGGCCGCATGCGGTGATGAAGAGCGTGTGACACGGTCTTCTGCCCTGTTGGCGAATGCACCGCAGAAAGGATCGGCGGCCAACACCTCGACCCGGGTGGACGATCTGCGCGGGGCATTGAACGGACGGCAAGGCGATACACGTCGCTTGGGCACGGATGACTTCCTGGGCGAAGACACGGCCGCCGAAGGTGTCGCACGCAAGCTGGTGGACATCACGGATGAGGGTGAAATCACGCTGAACCTGCTGGATGTGCCCATCGAAGACGCCGCGCGCGCCGTGCTCAGCGACACGCTTGGGCGCAACTTTACCATCGTGCCGGGCGTTCAGGGCACAGTGACGCTCCAGACCACGCGGCCCCTGACCAAGAAGGCGCTGCTCGAAACATTCGAAACGCTGCTGGAACTCAACGGCGCGACCCTTCAGATCGGGGATGATCTGATCACTATCATCCCGATTGCGGGTGCCCCCCGCCGGGTCTCGCAACTGGGCACCGCCGGTGTCGTGGGATCGCGCGTCGTGGCAGTGCCGCTGGAATACATCGGCACAACTGAAATGGTCCGCCTGCTCGAGCCGATCACGGGGGCGTCGGTCAACCTGCAATCCATCCCCCAGCGCAACATCCTGCTGATTTCCGGCACCCGCGAGGAAATCAACGCCGCCATCGAGGCCGTGAACCTGTTTGACGTCGATGTGCTCAAGGGCAAATCCGTCGGTCTGTTCCGGCTGCGCGCGGCCGAACCCGAGGCCGTGGTCGAAGAGCTGAACCTGATCTTTGAAACCGGCGACGGCGGCAGCCTGCAAAACGTGCTGTCCTTCATACCGTCGCAACGGCTGGGCGCGGTTCTGGTCGTGTCTTCGCGCAACAGCTACCTCACCGATGCTGAGCGCTGGATACGCGATCTTGACCGTACCGCGGGCGGCACGAAACGGCGCCCGGTGGTCTACAGCCTGCAAAACCGCTCGGCCGTGGACCTGGCCCCGATCCTGACGGACATGCTGGAAAGTGCCGCCGAAGATGAAAATGGCACCGTGGAAGGTGTCGCCAAGATCGTGGCCGATGACACCAAGAACGCGATCATCGTCTGGGGCAATGACAAGGAGCAGGAAAACTTCTCGCGCCTGATCCACTCGCTGGACACGACACCCGTGCAGGTACTGCTCGAGGCGACAATTGCCGAAGTGTCGCTGAATGACGAACTGGATTTCGGGCTGCGCTGGTTCTTTGAATCCGGCAACTTCCGGGGCACCTTCTCGGATGCCTCGAACGGCAGCACCGGGTCGACCTTTCCCGGCCTCAGCTTTGCCTTTACCGGCGGCTCGTCAGCGGTGACGTTGAACGCGCTGAACTCGGTCACGGATGTGAACGTGGTGTCGTCGCCCTCGCTTCTGGTGCTCGACAACCAGGAGGCGCTGTTGCAGATCGGGGATGAAGTGCCGATTGCCACGCAACAGGTGGTCGATACCGCGTCACCCACGGCGCCCATCGTCAACACGATCTCGTTCCGCGACACCGGCATCATCCTCAAGGTCAAACCGCGTGTGTCCGCCTCGGGCCGCGTGATCCTCGACATCGAACAAGAGGTGTCGAGTGTCGCCACCACGACCACCTCGGGCATCGACAGCCCGACGATTTCCACCCGCAAGATCACCACGAACATCGCCGTGGACAATGGTCAGACCATCGCCTTGGGCGGGCTGATCGAGGAAAGCGGGAACACGACCCGTTCCAAGGTGCCCGGCGCGGGCGACGTGCCGATCCTGGGCGCGCTGTTCCGCAGCAAGAACAACACGGTCGCCAAGAGCGAACTTTTGGTGCTGATCACCCCGCGTGTCATCCGCAACGGTTCCGAGGCACGGGCGGTCACGGACGAACTGCGGGGCCGCATCCAGGGGGCGAACGGGCTGGTGCAGACCGGCATCGCCCAACAAAGCGTCGGACACCGCATCCTGCGGTAAATCGTCCGCACAGGCGCGTCAGGTCCAGCGCGACAGTTCGGCGTTCAAGTCCGGGTCAGACCTGAGCGTCTCGACCGCCAACGCCACGTCCGGCGCTGTGCGGCGGCGCTTGAGGGCGCGCAACAGGATGACACGCGACGGCCCATTGTCAGGATCTTCCAACAAGGCTAGCAGGTCGGGCACCTTCTTAGGCGTGAACGCGGCCAACACGGCATTGGCCAACGCCTCTTTGGTGCGCAGCGGCAGGATCGCGGTGTCGCCCTTGACCGGCGGGCCCTCCCCGCCTGGAGCGGCGCGATAAAGGGCAACGATGTCCGACCACGCCGCCTTGATCTCGGGTGCCTTGCCGGTCAACAAACCCGCAACAGAGGCCAGCGACCGATCCGAATGACCCCCCTGCAAAAAGGCGAGGAACTTGCCGATGGCGGCCCCATATAGCGGCGCACGCAGGATCGCATCATCAGGGATCTCCCGAAACGTCAGCCCCATGGCCCGCAATTCGTCTTCCAACGGGCGCAACTCGGCTGCGACGATATCCGCGCGTTGCGCGTTGGTCAGCGTGGGCACGCGTCCCACTCCGTCTGGCGTCGGCCCTTCTGGGCGCTCACACAATTGAACCTACACCGGATTTGCAAAGAAATGGGCGTCTTGAATACCGGACACCTGTTCCTTGAGCCTCTCAAACAGGGTATCCCCGAAAATCAGATCGAGGCTGCAGTTCCCGGGCGACCCGGTGCGTTGGGCGGTGGTCACGATATCTGTTGCACCAATTGGATTCTGGCCAGCCAACAGGCGCAATTCCCATGGGCGTTCTGCCAGTAACGAGTGCTCGTACCCACAGGTTTTGCACAATGGTTCGTCGCGATAGGCGCGCGCCTCGCCAAAGTCCCAGAAAACCTCCCTGCCGGGCTGCAGGACAAACCGGTTGCCAACAGCCGTGAACCGAACCGCGGACACCCCCGTTTCCATCAGCAAGTCATGCAAATGTTGCGAGACGAAAGGCACATCTTCGGCACTGACGGCAATGTCCGGCTGGCGCCCTTTCATCGGCATAAAGGGGCCCTGCCAAGGCTGAAGCGCAACAGCACATGTCGGACAACGCAGCGCATCGTCATGCAACAGGCGCTGACCCGTTGTCTTTGCGTCAAGAAGATATGGCATGCGCTTAACACCCGAAGTCTATGTCGAACTGCTCCTTCATATCTTTATAGAAGTTCCGTGTAATCCGCTGCATTTGTGCCATGGGGAAACGCTTGCGGATGAATTTGCCGCCGTAGCCCGGTGCATAGTCAAGGTCATAGCTGCGCAAGTAGAGCCGCATGGCCTTGTGCATCAGCCGGTGTTTGGCGCGGTCGATCTTCTTGAGGTTCGAGCGACGGTTATCACCACCGAGATATTGCGGGAAGCAATGGTGCAGGTCTGTGCGCGAATTGAACTCGGCACTCGCCTCGACGAGTTTTCCCGCATAGGCCAGATTGCCAACGATTTGCCCGGCAAGGCTGAACACACCACTTGCCACAGCCTCGATTGCAGCCTCACGGATTTCCGCCTTCGCAAAGTCCATCACGGTCATCTCGGGATGACGTGGCTTGCCTTTCTTGTTGCTGGTCAAACCGCCCGGGTCGATGTTCAATGTCGGGTTGTTTTCGACATAGGCCGTCAGGTTCAGGCTACCGGACTCGAACCCGATCGGGTCGGTTTGCACAAAGTTGGCAAGCACCGGATCCATCGAACGTGCGCGGTAGTGGTAGAGCCCGCTTTCACCATCGAACTCGCGGCCCGTGTACCCGTAGGGCTGGTCCAGGTCGCCGGTCGCCGTTCTGTTGCCGAAGCCGTCATAGTCGTAGGACACCGCGATCGCATTCGTGGCGATATCCACAACCGCGAGGATGGAGCCCAACCGATCCGCGTACATCTCGTAAACGGTGCCCGCACCCGGGGTCGGGTCGTCGGCATAAGCCTCGAACCCGATGGGTTCATCCACCATGTTGGTGTGCGCCCAGCGACGCACCAGCGTCACGCTTTCCGCCTCTTCGCTGTTGAAATCGGCGACGGTGGCCGCGATCAGTGTGCTGGCCGTCAGCTCCAGCGGTCCGGGCAGTTCGGGATCGAATGGGCCCAGGTCACCCTCCAGCCCGATGCAGGCAGGCGGCGCGATTTCAAAGAAATCGGGGACGATGAACAGAGGGAACCCTTCCTCTTGCAGGAAGCCCACGGTCATGGTCTCGGCGCCCTCCGGTCCTTCCAGGCGCTGGCGCAGACTGTCGCCCAGGATCAGGTCCTGTTGCAGCAGCTCGTCCCGCGTAATCCCGGCCAAACCCAGCTCGACATTGCACTCGGCAACCTGCTCGGGATCGACTTCGCCACCTGGTCCACCGGGACCGCCAGGGCCTCCAAGCAGTTCCAGACAGGCGGGCGGAACCTCGCCGCGGAACACAAAGCTGAGCGTTTCCTGCAACAGGAACCCTTCGCCGCCGGCATCGATCAGCAGATCAAAGGTCAGCACCGCATCCGGGCCGCCATAGCTGTCAATCAACTCGGTCGTGAGGCCAGGCAGTGGGAAATCGCTGCCGAATAGGTCCCGGTTCACAATACCGGCAAGCTGGAATTGGGCATTGCAGGACGCATAGGCCGGATTGCCACCGCCCCCGCCCGTACCACCACCGTCATCCGGGCCAACCACCGTGAATTCCAGCAGGATGTCATCAAAGGCAAGCGGATCGGTGATAGAGGTGTCGTAGATATAGGCCGTCGCGATGCGGCCCTGCACCTTGGCGATGCGCCGTTCCATGGCGTCATAGTGGTACTCGGTCGCCGCACCCGTTGCATCGGTATAGGTGATCAGGCGGTTCTGACTGTCATATTCATACAGCTCGGTCGCACCATTCGCCTTGGCCGTCTTGCTGATCCGGTTGCCCTTTTCATCATAGCCATAGGTGAAATCATCATCTTCCTGCAGCCGGTTATGGGCGTCGGATGTGTAAAGTGCAGACAGATGCGAGGCGAGGCGATTGCCCTCTTCGTCATAGGCATAGTCCTCGACCGGCACCGGGGTGCCCCCGCTCGAGGCGGGGATGCCTTCGGACACCTGCACAAGACGGTTCAGGTCATCATAGCTGATGCCCTTGGACCGGCTCGGGTCCAGTTGGTCGTTGATCCCGATCAGCTGGCCGTCCACATCGTATTGGTAGGCAAGGTCGGTCAGGGTCACGCCGGTCTGCACATGGGTCAGCGCCGCGAGCAAACCGTTGGTGTAGTCCATCGACGACACCCGACCCGAGGTCGAAGACAGGCCAACCCGTCGCCCGTAATTGTCATAGGACATGCCATAGCCGGTGCCCCAGGGCGTGCTGAGCGCGGTCAGCCGATCCTCGGAATCGTACCCGTATCCGTAGACCCCGCCAAAGCTGTCGCTCAGCGACACACGCCGGTCCAGGTCGTCATAGGCATAGGTCAGCGTGACCGCGGGCTGCACCCCCACAGACCCGTCCGTCGTGGTCGTGATCAAACGGTTGCGCGCGTCATAGGTCATGGTGACACGGCTGTCGTCATCCTCGGCAAGGATCACGTTGTCGCGCGCGTCATAGGCATAGCGCAGGGTGTTGTCGGGGGTGACAACCTCGATGCGGCGGCCCTTGTCGTCAAAGGTGGCGGTCTCAACGGCCCCATCCTCGCGGGTGAGACTGACAAGGTTGTCACGCCGGTCATAGCTGCGGCGCATCACCTGACCCAGCGGGTTGGTGCGCTGGATCATCCGGTCCAGCCCGTCAAAAGCAAACACCGTTTCGCCGCCGCGCCCATCCACCACGCGACGCACATTGTCGCGCCGGTCGTAGTCGAACGTTTTGACAAAGCCCTCGGCATCCGTGGTCTGCGTCAGGCGGCTGACCGCGTCGTATTCATAGACATGCGTGGCACCGTCACCATTGGAATGCTCGGTGACCTCGCCCGCCGCATTGTAGGTGCGCGTGATCGTGCCCTCGGCCGGATCGTCCACCGTGACCAGACGTTCAAGCGCATCATAGGTCATGGTTGTGGACAGGCCGGTTTCGTCCACCACTTCGGTGAGGTTGCCGACACCGTCATAGCCGTAGGTCGTGACGCCATCGATCACCGGCGCGTCCGACAGGCTGGCCAGAACCAGCGCCGATCCCACAGCGTCGATCACATCGACGGATGTGACCCGGTTGTCACTGTCATAGGTGCGCACAACCGTGCGTGCCGTGTCCGTGCCCACCCCTTCGGTGACGTCTGTGGCGTTGCCCTGCGCGTCATAGGCCATCTCGGTCACCGAGCCGTCGGCATAGGTGATCGACCCGAGGTTCTGGTCAGACAGGTAACCAAAGCGCGTGACGTTTCCGCGTTCATCCGTGCGGCTGAACAACTTGCCGCGCGAGGTATAGGCGCGCCGCTGTACACCACCTTCGGGATCGGTGATGGCCGTCACTTCACCGAAATTGTCATAGGCATAGGTGGTGGTGAACCCGTCACCATTGGTCATGCTGGTGACCTTGCTGAACTCGGGCTCGTAGACATAGGCCATGACGCGCTGTTCAGGCGTGCCAAAGGCTTCGATCATCTGGGTGATGTTGGCCTGCCCGTCATAGCTCAGCAAATCCACGCGCGTCCCCGACGCGGTGCCATCCGAGGGCCGCTCGAGGCGTTCGACAAGGTCGTTGAAATCGCGCTCCATCTTGGTGACGCGACCCAGCGGGTCTGTGATCTGGATGGTCGAGCCAAAGCTGTTCACAACCACTTCGGACAGTTCGCCCTTGCGGTCGGTGACGGTGGTCACCCGGTCTTCGGGGGCCACATAGGGGCGCGGGTTGCCCACGGCGCCGCCCAATCCGTCCACAAGGCCAAGGGACGATGCCGCTTGATTGCGAATGCTGGACCCATCGGGCAGCGTCGCACCGTTCAGACGCCCGGTATCATCATGGGTATAGAGGGTTTCGTTGCCGTTCTGGTTGATGGTCGAATTGAGACGGCCAAACTCGTCATAGGCAAAGCTGACGCGGTCGCCATCGGGCTCGGTCACGCCCACCAGTTGAACGTCCTGATACTCCATCTCGGTCACACGCCCGTCCGGATAGGTGACTGTCGTCAGACGTCCCCGGTCGTCATAGGCCATCAGGGTCACACCCCCGACCTGATCCGTGACCGAGGCCAAGGCCCCGTTGGTGCCATAGGCGAACTCGCGGCGGTTGCCTTGCGTGTCCACTTCGGCGGTCTGGCGGCCCTCGGCGTCAAAGATGACCTTGTTGCCATCCTTGTAGCGCCGCTCCCATCCGCCGTCGGGCAGTTGCACAAGGGTCGAAAACTCGCCCTTGCCCGCAACCAGATTGCCATCCGCAGAGGGTTTCGAGAAATCAATCGTGACGGTAAACCGCTGGAGCGAGATCAGATCAAGCGACCCGTCACCATCCACATCCGCCGCCTGCTGATCCGCGATGCCGTAATCCAGCAGACCCGCCTCGGCCGGTTGGAACGTGCCGTCGCCCACACCGCGATAGACAGACACTTCGGCCCCGGTGGTGGTGCCGTAACTCAGCACCATGTCCTGCTCGCCATCGCCCTGCACATCCAGCAGGAACGAGGCCGGACGGCTCGTCGCACTGGCCGGGAACGGCAGGATTTGCGGCGGAAAGAAGAACCCGACCGGATCGCGCAGGAAAATTTGCGTGCCCACGGGAGCATGGGTGGCGATGATATCGTCCAGCCCGTCGCCGTTCAGGTCGGCCACATCGAAATACTTGCCCAAGAGGTCGGTGCCCGCCCCGCCCAGATCGTCGTCAAACAGGTCAAAGTCGCGATTGCCCCGGTTGATGATGATCTGGATGCCGTCATCGATGCGGTAGATGATGTCGCGCAGACCATCGCCGTTGATATCACCGGTTTCGATCTGCAACCCGCTGTTGCCAAAGGATTGGCGGGCCACACGCTGGCGCACCCGCGCGCCATCGCCCCCGTAATCCACATAGATCTCGGTGTTGCCGAACCCGAAGAAGCCCGCAAAGCGGCTGAACACCGCATCCTCAAACCCGTCCCCGTCGATGTCATCCACAGCGATCGAGGTCAGCTGACCGAAATTGGTGATCGCCACCTGTTTGTCAAAGGCCCCAAGCCCCTGGTTTTCAAGGAAGGCCAGCGTGTCCGACCCTTGCGCGGTATAGGCAATGTCAGCCAGCGTATCGCCGTTCAGATCAATCGGCAGCGCGCCCTGGATGTTGGGGAAATACACACCGGTCGGCGGCACTTCGTTGCCATCCTCGACCTGCACAACGGCGGCTTCGACAAACTCGCGGCCCCCCAGGTTGGTCAGGGTGCGCACAGTCCCGTCGCCCGAATTGCCGAACACCACGTCCAGATCGCCGTCACCATCCAGATCGGCGGTGGAAATGCCCTGCGGGCCAATAGCCGGAAAGGTCAGGCGCGCGCCTTCATCAAATTCGGTAAATGTGGGTTCGGGGTCAAAGACCTCCACACTGTCGTCATCAATGATGGCAACCTTGCCATCCGGGCGCTGTACCAGCTTTTGCAGCTCATCAATGCTCCAGCCCTGCCCATAGGGGCTTTCTGTCTGGTTCTGCACATACAACTCGCCGCGATAAACACCCGACACGGTCGAACAGGCATAGCTGGCGCTTGAGTAATAGGTGTAGTCATAGCGCCCCTCGGACAGACCGGTGGCGTCAAACGGCATCGACTGGCGCAGCGTCACTGCCTCGCCCAGCAGCGCGGGCGCCGCCCCATTCAGCCCAAGGCGCGGTGTCCAGTTGCCGCTGTCATCAATGGCCAGGCCCGACAGATCAATGCGGGTCTGCACCGTTTCGGGCAGGGACGCCGTCTCGGAAATGGTGACATCGCCGGACACGATCACCGTGGGATCAGCGGCGGCAGAGTTATAGGCCAGCGAGATTTCCTGCATCCGGTTGAACGCGCGGTATCCCGGCAGCGTGTAGTTTTCGTTGAGGTTGCCCTCGAACGGGGTCAGTTCGCGGTTGTTGCCGCTGTTCATGTCCGCCGATGCAAGGGCGACGGGCGACTGCGGCAGGAAGGTGAACAGCGACGGGCCGGAAAAGCGTTGGGCAACAGCCGAAACAGTCGCCCCGCCCACATCGACAGAGGCGTTGGCCGCAGGGCGGAACAGGCCATTGGCATTGCTCAGGCGCCACAGTTCCAGCTGGGTCTCAGCAGGCAACAGATCGACATTGGGGCCGCTGATCGTCACACCAGCGGTAAAGATCGCGCCGGGCGCATCAAGCGCATAGATCTGGCAGGCATTGGTCTGCTCTGGCAGGCCCGGTTGTTCAAACAGGCGCGGCAAGGAGCCAAGGCAAATCTCGCCCGCATAGGCTGCACCGGAACCATCCTGAACCGTGTCGGCGCCAATCGTGACAGTCACGCCCGAAATGGCGCTGGCCAACACCGTCTCGACCCCCGGCAGCACAGGCGCACAGCCATCGCCCAGCGGGGTCAACAGGAAATCGGGATCAAGGTCACGGATCTGGTTCTCGGTGATGGTGATTACACGGGTATCGGCGCTGTAACCACCCGGTCCCCCGGCGGCAGAGGGCTCGACAAAGATCTGGTCAGACCCGGCGCCAAGCGATCCGATGGAAAACGTCCCGTCCGCCTCGGTCAGTGCCTGAACAGCCGCATTGCCCAGACGCACCGGAATTCCTGCCAGCGGGGTTTCGATCCCGTTGGCAAAGTCCACCGCATCAAGCACACGGCCCGTGATCGCGGTATCACCCGCCGCGCCGGGCACAACGCTGATGTTCAGCACTGCGCGATCGGTCAGCGACCCGTCCGAAACACCGACGGTAAAGGAATAGTCACCCTCCTGTCCCGCTTCGGGCCGGAACCGGATGGCCCCTGACGCCGCATCAATGCTGACACCAACAGGCAACGGCAACGGGTCAGCGAAAAAGGTCAGCGCATCCCCGTCCGGGTCCTGCGCGGTAAGATCAAGCACCAGTTCCAGCCCCAGCTCGACCGTGTACAGCACGTTGAGCGGGCCAAGGATCGGGGCCTGATTGCCGGACAGCACCGCAAAGGCCACAGTCTGGGTCGCAGTCGCAACACCGTCCGATACGGTGACCTCGATCACGTAATCACCGGCTGTTTCCGACAGGAAGCCGACGGTCGCATTGCCCAGATCCATCAGCATGGGATCGGCCCCAGCCGGGGCCGTCACAACGGCATAGGCAAAGCCCAGCGTGTCGCCATCCAGATCGAACGAGCCTGCCGCGCTAAAGATCGCCTCGGAGCCAAAGCCAACCTCGGCCGGGCCGGTGAACACGGCAACAGGCGCGCGGTTGGGCACATCCAGCGTGACAGAGGCCACGGGCGATGCAAATTCGAAATCCGCAACCACCAGGTCGAACACATAGGTGCCCTGCTCATCCGGTGTGAATGTGGGCATGACCGCGCTTGCGTCACTCAGCACCGCAACGCTGTCGACAGGTGCTTCGCGCAGGGTCCACGCATAGCTGAGCGCGTCGGAATTGGGATCGAACGATCCGCTGCCATCCAATGTAACTACATTGCCCACAAAGGCGGTCGCGGGCCCTGTCGCAACGGCAACGGGCGCCGTGTTCACCGCGTTCAGCGCGATCACCACAGGCTCGGCCTGCAGCGTGTCATCACGCACCGTCAATTGCAGTAGGTACAACCCCGTGCGATCGGGGGTAAAGCCAAGCGCTTGGCCCGCAACAGATTGCGCGCCCGGGTCTGACGGATCGATCACAGCGGCACTGCCATCCGGGCGATAGATCAGGGACCAGTCATAGCTCAGCGCGTCGCCGTTGAGGTCTGAGGCATAAAGGCCCCCGTCAATGGTCAGCGCATTGCCCGTGGGCGCCTCGAGCGCCGCGGCGGTGAACGTCGCGGGCCGGGCATTGCCATTGGTCGCAAACACGGTTTCAGGCAGCGACAGGCGATCCCCATCGCGCACGATCAGCTGCGCCACAGATGCCTCGAAATCCGGGGCATCGCCAAACAGGGTCAGCGTTGGCATGGCCAGGGCAGCGTCATTCAATGCCCCCAGCGTGTTGCCGGTCAGGCCCGTCACGGACCACGTGTAGTTCGGCACGTCCGCAATCGACGCACCACCATCCAGCGCTGCGGCACCGGCCGCATCGGCCAGCACATCGCCGCCCACAAAGGCCACGGGCTGCACACCGGTCGTGTCAATCACATAGGTCGCCGGAACCGATCCTGCCAAACCATCCGACACGATCAGTTGCACGATGTAGAGGCCGTCGACATCCGGCGTTAAAACTGCCGAAGGGCCATTGGACGCGACACCGGCCACAGAGGTCGCCGGGGCCGACAGCACAGACCAGTCATAGCGCAGCAGATCACCGTTCAGATCATAGCTTTGCTGCCCATCCAGCGCGACAGGCACACCAACGGCAGAGGGTTGCGCAGCCAGGATGCGCGCAACGGGGCGCACATTGCCCCCATCTGTGACCACAAGCACTTGATCGCTGCCCGCACCTTGCGGATCGCTGACGCGCAGATTGGCCAGATAGGCCCCTGCCCCGGTGGGCGTCACACTGACCTGACCGTCTGCGCCCGCACTCAACCCGGCACTCTCGCCCGCCGGTTCAATCAAGGCACTGAAGGCCGCGCTCAACTGGTTGCCGTCAAGGTCGCTCGACCCGTAAGGATCCAACGTAAACGTCTCGCCAGCGCCAAGCGCGACCTGATCAAAGCGCGCAGACGCCTTGGGCAACACACGGCGCTCGGACGTGGTGCCGCTTTCATAGAAATCGACACTCCGCTCGATCAGCTTGTAGCGCTTGAACCCGGATGTATCGACGACATCCAACAAGGTGACCGACCCCTTGCCCTCGCCCCATGTCAGGGTGAAATCGCGCACCTCGGGGTTGGGCGATATGAAAGCGTCCGTCAGGATATCGCCGTCATGTTCGATGAACTTGGCGAAATGCAGGAAATCCCACTTGGTCTTCAGCCGATAGGATTTGCCCTCAAAGGTGAACTTCAGGATATCGAACGTGTGCTCACGGCCGCTGTTGATGTCGAAACTCGGGATGACAACATCCTCGAAGGGGCCGCTCGACACGTCGCCCAGATCGAACACAACCGTGGCCGAGCCATCGTTGCCCAGCGTCTGCGTGAAGGGGCGGTTGAACCGCTCGCCCAGGCCGCAGAAATCGGCGCTGCGGTGGATCAGACCCGACCGCGACACGCCACTGCCCACCACGTTCTTGATGGTCAGCGCACCGCGCCCCACACCCCAGGTAAAGGTCAGATCCTTGTCGCGGGTGTTGATCCCGATCAGAACGTCCGTGTCCCTGTCGCCATCATGCTCGAGGAAATAGGCAAAATGCAGGAACTCAGAATGTTTTGACAGGCTGTAATCCTGCCCGCGGAAGGTGAAATTCACCCGGTCAAACGTGTGTTCGTGCCCGGAATTGACGTCAAAGCGATCAATGGCGATTTCCAGGGGCGGGCCATTGGTCACATCCCCCAACTCGAACGTCACCTGCGGACTGCCGTCGTTCTGCAACACCGTGTCGAACACGGTGCGGCACCGATCCGGCCCGCCATCCAGAGTGCGCACGACGCGGTAGACAGCCGTTTGCGATGTCTTGCCCGTGGCGTCCTGCACCGTGAGACCCAGATCGAACGTACCCGCCCCAGTCAGCGCCACGTCGGTTAGCGGGCGGGTGGAATCAGCAAAGGTCACCGTGCCGGTGGCAGGCGCCGCCACCACGGACCACGCATAGGTCAGCGCATCGCCGTCCACATCATAGGAACGCGTCCCATCCAGCGACACGTCCAACTCACCCGGCAGGCCGCGGCCATGGATCACGGCCACGGGGGCCACACTGTCCGTCGAAATCTGCAAGGTGGTCGTGGCCAGCGGCACAGTTGCACCCGCATCGGTTGCGGGATAGAGGTTCAGCTGCGCCTCATAAGACCCCGGCACATCCACGGTGACAAAGGGGCGCAACGCAGCCGCATCGGAAAAGGACGCCACCGAAGTATCGGGGCGCGACACCCAGGTCCATTCGGCACGCAGGGGTTGGGATCCGTCGACCGAAAAACCGTCTGTGGGGTCAAGCTGAACGCGCTGTCCCGTCTCGGCCGCAATGGGCCGCGACACACCGGACTCTGCGAAAACGGGTTGGGAATAGGCGAAAACGGCAATGAAAAAGAGAAACGCAAACAGCGCGCGCGCAACAAAGTTATTCATAATGTCCCCAGGTCGTAACAATTCTTATTTTGAAATCAGACTGCCAAGAACCCGTTTTGGTTGCAATATGAAATTGTAAACGCTGCATTAACGCGCATGTTCAGGCGTTAAGCGCAGCCCTTTTCCGGCACATGAGCCAGGACGTTTTCAAAACGGCCACCGTCATATCTGATACCGTCCAACGTGCGCGGCGTCGCGTCACTGCGCGTCAGGATTCATTCCCATGACTGCCATCATTCTCCAACACCCATCGGCCAGTGTCAGGATTGCGAATGGCTCGTCTGTTTTGAGGCAAATCCGGAACATCTTCGAAGCGCACACCGTCCTTGCCATCAAAGTGCCCAATCCCGACCATGACCCAATCCTCGCTGCCACCATGATCGGATCCGCCGCAAGAGACTATCAGATCGTCATCGTCGTCACGCATAATGAACGACAAAGGGCGCTGATCATGGAACACGTGCGTGCAACAGTAAGCAGCCGTGTTGCGCGGAACCTCAGACAGCTTCACTGCAAAGCTCCAAAATCATTCGCATCGGTTCCATTCAAACAAAAACGCGAATTGTTAGATCCTTTGCCAGTGTCACGTCACCCTCAAGGCTTGCATGGTCTTCCTGCAACTCTGTTCCAGCCCAGCTGGGTGCACGTAAATGTGCATCGCCATCGACGCGCGCCGAGCTGACAAACTCGATCAATTCATCAACGCCTTCGTTGTCCAGAATGATCTCAACCCTTTGTCCATTTTCCGACACCTCCACCGTTATCAAGGTCACCTCCAAAGCCTTTTCTTTATCTTTCCGTTCGGACCACGGCCACGGGTGTAATTTGCATCCACGTACGGGCACTCATACCCTTTCGCGTATTGCCCACCGGGATCAATGAAAAACGATCTTCCTGTCTTGGGATTAGCCCAACCTCCTCGGCCGCCCAGCGGATCTGGACCACGCCGTTCAAATCCTTTTTTGTCAAACATGTCCGCGATTTCACAGGCAGACTTGCCTTTGAACGGATGTCCCAATCCTTTCGCGTTATGCCCCCACGCCTCCAGATCACTCGCAAAATATGTGTGCGCATCGGCGATCTGCAGATTGTGTACATTGTGTGATGCCGCAGGGACATGACCACGGTACTCTCAGGGTTAACCACAGCGCGCCACGCTGCATCCTCGCAAAAAGGCACTTCAGTTAAAGAACAGTCTGATCCTTGTGCCCGCTAATGTCCCGATGCCACACGGTTCTAAAGATAAAAGCACGATAACAAATCCGATGGAAAAATGACGCTGGCAACCGGGTTTGCTCAGTCAATTTCTTGTTCAACTCGGCACCTGCACGCAGATGCCCTGCGCGTGTCGCCTTCCATGGCTGCCACTAACGCGCGAGACAGTGGTGTGGATTTACCTACCATTTCCCTTTGTTTCTGACATTGAACCGTTTTGGGTTTCCTTGTGGGAAGAACGGGTTCCGCCGCTTACACTTTCGTGGTTTTTCCGTCTCAGGATCTTGCGGTACCTTTAGCGTCAGACCCGGTCACTTCGTCGGGTACTATGATCCCAAAATCCACCTGGTTGCAAAGGAAGTCGATGGCCAGATAACGAATTGCAGAGCGTCTCGCGTGCCCAAAAACATCGTTCAGTTGAAACTCTACAACGGTTTCCGTTGACGCTAAACGCCCCACAAAATCGCGCGGAATCTCAGTGCCACAGCGCCAAACAGGCAAAACGCGAAAACCTTCATCCAGCGTTGCAGATACAGCGGTACCATCACGCAACATGATCACTTGGACAGGGCTTTCAGATGAAAGCGACGGCGAAAAACCACTGATATCCGCCAGTCGAAATTCGCCTTCCTGCGGATCAGAATCATCTTCAAAGAATTCAAAGAACCAGTTGTTCCCCTCACGCCTGACACATGCATTGACCGGCAGTCTCAAAGCGTCATCAGGCAGGTCGGGAAGGTCTTCGAAGTGGCTCAAATGCGCCATCCCCAGCCCTTCACCCGTCGAAAGTGACGAACAGGTTTCAGAGCACGCAACCAAGTAACCATCTTGCACACAGCAAATGAACGCGGCTGCGGCAATATCCTCAATGACATGAGGGCAAACCAGTGTCGTGACAGAAGGATCTCGTTCCATCTTAAGGTTTGGGTGCTCCCCGTTTCGAATTGCAAAACACACAGCAGCCCTTCAGGTTGCTGGGGTCACCGGCTCCACCGTATTTGCGCGGAATAATTTGGTCCAGGCTCAAGCTGCACTATTTACTACTCGGCAAATCGTCTATCGCGGCAACCACCTGCTCCATCTCTTCATGCGTTAGGTCTTCTTCGGACAGCCGAAAGACAAAGTCTTCAGTGCTTGCAAAAATCGGAAACCCCAGAAACCGATTGACCTTGCCCACGCCAGATAACGCGTCCGCAATGGTTTGGGCGTCGCAATTCCACTCACTGGGCACAGAACTATCAATGACTTCATATTGCTCCACGCGCGAAAAGAAGACATCGGACGGAATCTCTCTGTCCGGGATCATCAGGAAATACGTCCCATCCGCCCGAACCTCTATGCCCAGCACAGAGCATGAGAAATCAGGTCCTTCGGTGTCCTTCAGCATTTTCCAATGCCGCTTGTCGGCAGGAACACCGGCGAAAGCAGCTTCGTTCTCTGTAAGTGCGATCTTCATCGCCTAAACAGTGGTACCGGTCATGTGAACAGCGAAGTCAAATTTCTCACCTTTCCAAAGCCCATCGCCCAGTATCGGTATGGCGTATGGCGGGTTTGTTTTGGGGCAAATCTGGAACATCTTTGAAGCGCACGCCGTCCTTGCCATCAAAGTGCCCAATCCCGACCATGACCCAATCATCGCTGCCACCATGATCGGACCTGCCACAAGAGAAGATCAAATCATCGTCGTCATCGCGCATAATGAACGACAACGGGCGCTGGCCTTCGAATACGTGCGTACAACAGTAAGCAGCCGTGTTTCTGGGGCGTACAGACAACTTCATGGCATCATCAATCTACTTTAAGCTTAGGCTTGCCTTTCCCGGGAAGCTTACTCCCAAAGCCACGGTTGCATGTTCGACAAGAACAAACAATGTTGTCTGAATTGCGACCGCCACCAGCAGCATGCGGAATGTGATGGTCGAACTCGAGCGAATTTGGCGAACCAGCTCCGGGCACCAAATTCGTTCCGCAGTAACGGCATTTACATCCATCTCGTTCTAAAACGGATTTCTTGGTCGATTTTGTGGGTGTCCGTCCAGCATTATGCCCCCACGCCTCCAGATCACCCGCGGCGAAGCCCAGCGGATCGCTTTGCAGGAACCGGCCCAAGGCAGGGTCGTAGTGGCGGGCGCGATAGTAGTAGAGGCCCTTCCCGTCATCAAACTCACCGCCCGTAAACCCGCGGTCCTGCGCGGTATCCGCAAAAACCACCTCGCGTAGGAACAACGCACGTTACCACGCATGACATCTTCAAATCTGATATCGCTCAACCCGAGCGGCGTTCCGTCGCTGAGCGTCAGTGTACATGCCCGCGACGTGTAAACTGGAATGCCCAAGTTTGAATCTCGTCCGGGCTGGCAAATTCAATACGTCCAGAAGGTCTGGCAACGTCCGCTGAATCGTCTCGCTCTCACTTCCGATTTCAATGACAAAGAAGGTCCACGCCTCTGTGCTGGTAACCTCTTTTGCAACGACGCCGTGCGTTTTGCTGAACTCACGCAGCGCATCCCTATGACCCGCATACAAACCCACCAAAGGAACGACCGCATCAAGGCCCGATACCCCTGTGCCGGTTTCAAACTTCTTCACCTGGAAAAAGCCGCTACCATGCACCTGTTCGAACAGACAAATGCTTCCGTGCATCCCGTGCCTGTGCAGGTTTTCGAGATGACGCCGCATGGTTGCTCGTCTGAAATAGAGCAACTGAAGCGCAATCCTGACAGAGCGTGCAGGCCATGAAACCCACCTGAATATCTGGGACACGATTGTCAGTCGAATATTCCACTTCCGTTGCCGGCCGCAAACCCAGACGCATATCCACATGCATAGCCCGCCTTACCAGACCGCGTCTGCGGCATTGGATTGTACGGGTCTGGCGGTTTTTTGTAGC
The DNA here is from genome assembly GCF_047715485.1 of Tateyamaria algicola. NCBI lineage: Bacteria > Pseudomonadati > Pseudomonadota > Alphaproteobacteria > Rhodobacterales > Roseobacteraceae > Tateyamaria > Tateyamaria algicola. Next base: position 28,241 of record NZ_CP180418.1, on the reverse strand, counting down.
CCGGGTTAAAGCCCAAACCAAACCCTGCCAAATCAAAACAGAATTTTTGATGCAAGCTGGGTCAAGGTCAAAACCCATTATTGGAGGTTTGCGCCGTCCTTCCCTTTGTCTGGCACTAAAATCCCGAAATCCACCTGGTTGCAAAGGAAGTCGATGGCCAGATAACGAATTGCAGAGCGTCTCGCGTGCCCAAAAACATCGTTCAGTTGAAACTCTACAACGGTTTCCGTTGACGCTAAACGCCCCACAAAATCGCGCGGAATCTCAGTGCCACAGCGCCAAACAGGCAAAACGCGAAAACCTTCATCCAGCGTTGCAGATACAGCGGTACCATCACGCAACATGATCACTTGGACAGGGCTTTCAGATGAAAGCGACGGCGAAAAACCACTGATATCCGCCAGTCGAAATTCGCCTTCCTGCGGATCAGAATCATCTTCAAAGAATTCAAAGAACCAGTTGTTCCCCTCACGCCTGACACATGCATTGACCGGCAGTCTCAAAGCGTCATCAGGCAGGTCGGGAAGGTCTTCGAAGTGGCTCAAATGCGCCATCCCCAGCCCTTCACCCGTCGAAAGTGACGAACAGGTTTCAGAGCACGCAACCAAGTAACCATCTTGCACACAGCAAATGAACGCAGCTTTCCTCATATCCTCGATGACATGAGGACACACCAGTGTCGTATCAGAAGGATCTCGTTCCATCTTAGGGTTTGGGCGCTCCCCGTTTCGAGTTGCACGACACACAGCAGCCCTTCAGGTTGCTGGGGTCGTCAGATCCACCGTATTTGCGCGGAATAATGTGATCCAAGCTAAAACGGTCTTTTCTCGGGCCCGTACGAGGCCCTTTGAATACTGTTTTGATCCCGCAGTAAGCGCAAACACCGCCACATTCGTCATAGATCCGCTTTCTGTGCTTGCTCCAAGAAGCATTGTGGCCCCACGCCTCCAAGTCACCTGCAAAGTACGTGTGCGCATCCGCTACCTCCAGATTGTGCACTTTGTGCGGTGCACTATGAACGCGGACCGCAACGACCGTCAGAGGCTCCAAGTTCGCATCCCGAATTGAGTCCCCCGGAGAAACCTTACCGGCCGTGACCCACCCCTCCCCAGACACAAAGAGCGGGTGCTCTGATGTGACGCCAAGTTTCGATGTCTCGCCTTGTGCATTTTCGAGCGTCAACCACAGCGCCCCAGGCGAGGTCCGTGACATCAACGCAGTGATCGGGAACACCCCAGTTTGGCCAGTCTCTTCGTTGCGGGCAACGACCAGATCGCCTTCGCGCAGCGTCTCGATCGCAACGCGCCCTTGCGGTGTCAGGACCTCTGTTCCAGCAACAAAGGACGCGAGACCACCCGCGCCGGGACCACCGCCACCCGGACATTTACACTTGGGCGCACGGAAGCCTGTCTTGCACTTACCAGCCGGGAAAAAGTTACCTTGCCCAACCTGTTTGCCTTTCAGCAATTCCTTGCCGACCGCCGCCAAAGCCGTGCCGACCTTGCGTGACAAGCAAACAGCCCCTTTGCGCACTGTCGCAACAGACCGCACAGCCAATCCAGCGGCACCAGCCGTAAGCGTCGTTTTCTCCGCCGTCGGGCTCAACCCGCTCGGGTCCGTCCAGTTCTGCGGGTCGTTCCAGGTGTAGGCATAGAGGTTCAGATCGCCCGCCGCGAACCCCAGCGGATCGGATTGCAGGAACCGGCCCAGGGCAGGGTCGTAATGGCGGGCGCGGTAGTAGTAGAGGCCCGTTTCCCCATCCAGTTCACGCCCCGTGAACCCGCGGTCCTGCACCGTGTCCTCGAACACCACCTCGCGCTGCCCAAAAGCGTCATAGCGATAGCGTGCGGCCAGGGCCCCGGTCGTCTGGTTCGTCACTGCGATGATCGAACCCTGACGGTCGGCATGCAGGTCAAACACCGTGCCCGCACCGACGGTGCTGTCGGTCGCATATTCTTCGTAGCCCACCGGCTCGTCCAAATACTGGCCGTGCAGCCAGCGCTTGCGCAGCACTCCGTCCTCAAAGTCCAGCAGCCGGTCATGGCCCACGATGTCATCCACCGTGCCCACGTCATAGACATAGGCCTCGGTCACACCACCCACGGTCTTGGCGATCCGGCGGCCCAGGGCATCATAGGCATACGCCGCCACAGCCACCCCGTCATCGGCCACCGCAATCAGCTGGTTGATGGAATCGTAGGCATAGCTGCGCACCACGCCCGTGCCCTTGTCGGTGCGGGTGATGCGGTTGCCCTTTTCGTCATAGCCGTAGGTGTAAAGGTCATCCTCCAGCATGCGGTTGTGATCATCGACCACATAGGCCGCAGACAGGTGCGAGGCGGTACGGTTGCCCTGTGCGTCATAGGCGTAATCCTCGACCGGCAGCGGCGTGCCCCCCTGCCCTGTCGGTATGCCCTCGCTGACCATGGTCAGGCGGTCGCTGTCGTCATAGCTGAATGTGGTGGACAGGGCCGGCGCTATCAGATCCTCATTCAGGCTGATCTGCCCGTCATCCAGATAGGCATGCCCCGACCGTGCAATGGCGACGCTGTCCTGGAAATGCTCCAGCATGCTCAGCCGGTCCTCGGCATAGGCGGCCTGCGTGTTGCGGCCCGTGGCATTGGCCAGCACTGTCCGACGGCCCGCCGGATCGTAATCCATCGAATGCGCGCCACCCCATGGGGCGGTCAGGGTCTCGACCCGGCTGCGCTCGTCAAAGCCATAGGCCCATGTGCCCCCCAGACTGTCCGCCAGGGTCTGCCGCTCGTTGCGCGCGTTGTAGGCATAGGTCAGCGTGATCGCGGGCTGCGGACCCACCGTGCCATCGGTGGTGACCGTCTCCAGCCGGTTGCGGCTGTCATAGGTCATGCTCACACGGCTGTCATTGTCCACCGCCTCGACCAGGTTGTTTTCCGGGTCATAGGCATAGGTGTAGGTGTTGTCCGGCGTCACGACCTCGGTCCGCCGCGACAGCCCGTCATACGTGGCCGTCTCGACCGAGCCTTCCTCGCGGGTGATGCGGATCAGGTTGTCGCGCTGGTCAAAGGCCATCGCGATGGTTTGCGCGATAGGATTGGTGCGGGTGCGGGGCCGGTCGAACACGTCATATGTGAACTGGGTGATGTTGTTGCGCCCATCCGTCACGCGGGCCACGTTGTCACGCACATCGTATTGATAGGTCGCCGTGTTCCCCACCGCATCGCGGGTAAAGGTGATGCGGCCAACCGCATCAAATTCCCAGATCTCCTCATGCCCCTCGGCATCGATCTCGGAAATCAGCTCGTCTGCATCATTGTAGCCATAGGTGGTCGTGCCATAGCCCGGCACGCTGGCCTGAACCTGACGGTTCTTGTCATCATAGACGAACTCGGTGCGCAGGCCCGTCTCGTCCACCATGGCCACCAGGTTTCCGAAGTCATCGTATTCACTGAACATCTTGCCATCGATGGACGTGCCTGTGCCGTCCAGCGTCTCTTCGGAAATGACCCGATCCCGCCCGTCATAGTCACGCACGACGGTGCGCTGCTCGGGCAGGCCCACGGCCTCGGTCCGGGTCAGCACATTGCCGCTGTCATCATAGGTCATGGTAACGCGCGACAGATCCGGCAGGATCATCTCCGCGACATTGTTCTCAGCGTTGTAGAGGTACTCGGTCCGGTTCCCGCGCTTGTCCACCTCGGCCGATTTCAGCCCCAGCAGGTTGTACTCATAGACCATGACGCCGCCCTCGGGGTCGGTCATGGCCGTCATCTCGCCAAACGCGTTGTAGGTGTAGGTGGTGGTGACCCCGTCATAATCAACGAACTCGGTCACGCGGCTGAATTCAGGCTCGTAGGTCCAGCGGCGTTCGCGCGCGATCGTGCTGTTGATGGCATTCACCTGACGGACCAGATTGCCCCGGTCGTCATAGAACATCTCGTCACGCAGCCGGAAGGCGCCGGGCGTGGCCACGGCCCCGCTCTGGGCATGGGCCGCCCCGAACAGCCAGGAGGACGGCAAGGCCGCCTGCTGGCCCTCCAGCGGATCGCTATCCGAGGGACGCTCGACCGCAACGACCAGATTGTCGGCGTTGCGGGTAAAGGTGGTCACACGGCTCAGCGGATCGACGGTTTCGATGATCGCGCCAAACTCGTTCACACGTACCGTGCTCGAATTGCCCTTCTCGTCGATATGCACGGCCAGACGGTCTTCGGGCGCGACATAGGCCAGCGGGTCACCCCCGCCCAAACCATCCAGGCCCAGCGAGGCCGCCGCCTGGTTGGCGATAGAGGATCCATCGGGATAGATCGTCCCGGCATAGCTGCCGCCCGGCGCATAGGAATGGGTGGTCTCGTTCCCGCGCTCATCCGTGACGGCGACCATGCGGCCCTCGTCATCATAGCGGTAGCGCATCGCGGTCCCATCAGGATAGGCCGCACGCTCAAGCGCGCCAGCACTGTCAAAGGTCAGCACCGTCTGACGGCCATCCGGATAGGTGATGGACTCCACCCGCCCCTCGGCGGTGTAGGCCATCGTCATGGTCCCACCGTTCTGGTCGGTGATCGAGGTCAGCCGCCCCTGATCGTCATAGGTAAAGCTGCGAGCATTGCCGCGCGGATCCGCTTCGGACAGTTGCAAGCCATTGGCATCAAACAGCACCACGGTGCCGTCCTTGTAACGACGCTCCCAACCGCCACCCGGCAGGGCCGTCAGCTCGGAAAACTCGCCATCGGTGGCAACCAGCGGCCCGTCCACGCTGGGGCGGGAAAAGTCGATTGTCACGCTGCCATCGGCCCCGGGCTGCATCGACACCAGGTCCAATGCGCCATCCCCGTCCATGTCGCGCACGACAAAATTGCCTGAAATGGGGTGATCAATCTCGGCCCGCTCGATCGGGGCAAAGGCCCCCGACCCAAGCGAGCGATACAGGTTCAGCTCGACCGAGGAATGCAGGATATCCTCACGCCCGTCGCCATTGACGTCACGCAGGAAAAACTCGCCGCCATCAATCGTGCCGGGTGGCAGCGGGATGGTCACCGGCGCGCCAAAGCTGCGGCCGTCGATGTTGGGATAGTACACGAACCCGCTGCGCAGGGTGGTAAAGACCTCCTTGAGGCCGTCGCCGTCCACATCGCTCAGGCCCAGCTTTTCGCCCAGCAGGAAATACCCGTTATTGGCAAGGTTCGTGGTGACGATGTCAAAATCACGCCCCCCCGCACCAAAGGCAAAGTGGATGCCGCGCTCGGTCCGCATCGCGATGTCGATACGCCCGTCGCCATCAATGTCGTCCGGCACCAGTTGCAGCGGCGCAACCCAGCGCTGGATGCCGCCCTCGCTCGGGCCACCGAGCGATATGTCCTGAAACCCGTCCGGCCCGCCGAAAAAGGCGCGGAATTCCGGGCGCTGCACGAAAAAGCCCGTGGTGGCGCCATAGATGATATCCTCGAACCCGTCCTCATCCAGATCGGCCACGGTCAGATAGCGCGCCTCTTGCGGCACAAAAAGCTGACGCTGCTGGAAGTTCGCCGTGCCATCGCCATCCAGCACGCCAATCTGCGTGTCCAGCTGCGCGGCAAAGGGAATATCGACCAGCCCGTCACCATTGAAATCAATGCTCACCAGCGAGGTGATATCGGGCTTGGGATCAGGATCGCTCGATCCGTCGGGACGGCGCGGGCCCACCACGTCAAAGCTGCGCAAGACGTCAAAGGCGCGATCATCGAAATTGCGGATGATGGTGATGTCACCGGGGCCGGATTCCGCCACGGTCACGTCCAGCGCGCCGTCATTGTCGAAATCATCTACCGCCAGCGAAATCGGATACTCCGCCGGGATCACAATCGCCTCGTCATCAAAGGTGGTAAAGTCGTTTTCGGGGGCAAAGCTGGTCGCGGTGTCGTCGTCCAGAATGGTGATCGACCCGTCATCCTGCTGGATCAGGCGCTGCAAACCGTCCACCGCCCAGCCGGTGCCGAACTCGCTTTGGGTGCGGGCCTGCAGGATGGTCTCGCCCTGGGTGGTGGCAACGACCTTCGAACAGGCATAGCGCGCGCGGCTTTGCAGGCTGTAGGAATAGCGACCCTGATCCAGACCGCTTGTGTCGATCCGCGCCGACTGGCGCAGCGACACGGCCTCGCCCACCACCGCAGGCGTGTCACCATTTGCCGCCAGCCGCGGGTTCCATGCGGGCACATCCGTCACGGTCAACCCGCCCAGACCCACAACGCTGTCGATCCGCTCGGGCAAGCCCGCCGTCTGCGCAATTGTCACGTCTCCGGCCACGATCACGGACGGGTCGGCATTGGCCGAGTTATAGCTCAGCACCATGCTTTGAGCCTGGTCAAAGGCCTGGTAATCCACCAGATCAAAGGTCGATTGCAGGTTGCCGTCGAACATGTTGAGGCTGCGCATGCCCGATGGCTGATCCGCAGAAACACTCAGACGCGGCGATTGCGGCAGGAATGCAAACAGTGCACTGCCATCACCCAGCGGCACATCCGGCGCAGACAGGCGTGTGCCCCCATCCACCACATCGCCCCGCGCGGTGGGGGTAAAGCGGGCAAAGCCCGACTTCAACTGCCACAGGATCGCCTCTGCCCCACCGGGCAGGGCATCGACATTGGGCGCACTGATGGCGATGGGCTGCGTGAACAGCGCACCGGGCGCATCCAGCGCATAGATCTGGCAGGCCTCGACCCCGTCATTGAAACCGGGATGTTCGAACAGTTGCGGCAGACTGCCAAGGCAGATGTCGCCCGCATAGGGCGCGCCGCCAAAGTCGGTCACCGAATCCGCAGGCACCTCGACCGTCACACCCGATTGTGCACCTGTCAGCACGGTGGCCACACCGGCCACAACCGGGGCACAGCCGTCATCCAGTCGCGTCAGCAGGATCGCCTTGGGCAGATCGCGGGCCTGGTTGTCCTCGATCCGCACCGCGCGGCTTTCGGTGGAATAGGCCACGGGGTTCGCGCCATTGTTGGGGGTCACCACAACCACATCCGTCCCACCGGCCAGGCCGCCAATCTCGAACCGGCCATCGGCATCCGTGACCGTGCTCAGCGCCGCACTTGTCAGCGCCACGGTCGCACCCACCACGGGGGTTTCCGTGCCTTGGGCAAAGTCCTGTGCATCCAGCACCCGACCCGCGATCGAGGTTTGCCCGGCATCCGCAGGCAACACGGTGATCGCAACCTCGGCCGTGTCGGTCAGCACACCATCGGTCACGCCCAGGGTCAGGGCATAGGTCTGCTCCTGCCCGGCCACAGGCTCAAAGGTCAGCATGCCCGTCGAGGCATCCAGCGACATGCCGGCAGGCAGCGGCAAGGGCTGCACAAAGTAACTGATCGGCGTCCCGTTGGGGTCCATCGCATCCAGTTGCAGACGCAGGGTCAGGCCGACTTCGACGGTGTATTCAGGCTCTAACAGGGCCAAAATGGGCGCCGTGTTGGACGACAGCACCGTCACCGCACGGGTCACAGTCGTCTGCACGTCGCCGTCATCGACGCTCAGCGCAAAGACGTAGTCGCCCGCACGATCCGGGGTAAAGGTCGCATCGCGCGGCGTTGCCCCCGCCTCGATCACCGCACTTGACCCGGTCGGGGCCGACTGCACCGCAAACCCGAAGGTCAGCGCATCGCCATCGGGATCAGAGGATGCCGCCGCCGACAGGGCAAAAGCCACCCCTTCCACGGCCTCGTCCGGGCCATCCAGCACCGCAACCGGCGCGCGGTTGGGCACATCAAGGGCCAGGGTCGCAGGCGCCGACTGCGCCAACCCGTCCGAGACCGACAGCGCAAAGGCATAGGCCCCGCGCACATCCGGCACGAATGTCGCCACAGCCCCGAACGGATCGGGGATGTTTGCCGTGCTGCCAGCAGGGCGGTCCGTGATCACCCAGTTGAAGGTCAGCGCATCGCCATCCGCATCAAAAGACGCACTGCCATCCAGCGCCGCCACCTCGCCCACAAAGACGCTGGCAGGCCCGCTCGCCACCGCAACGGGGGCCGAATTCACAACCTCGACAGCCAGCACAGCAGGCACCGCCGCCACCTGCCCGTCAAAGGCTTCGATCTGGATCAGGTACAGGCCCACACGATCAGGTGCGAAGGCGAAACTGTCCGCCTCCAGCCGCGCAGCACCGGCAGCGCCTGCGGTCGCGGCACTGCCCTCGGGGCGGAAAAGGATCGACCAGGCAAAATCCAGCGGATCACCGTTCAAATCAATCGCGTAATCCGCACCGTTCAGCGTCAACGGTGCACCCACCGTCGTGGACAGTCGCGCCGCAGAGACCAAACGCGGGCGGGCATTGTCCGCCTCGACCACAACCGTGCCGGGGCGCGAAATACCATCGGCATCGCCCACAACCAGTTGCACCGCACTTGGCGCGCGGCTGCCATCCATCCGTTCGGGCAAGGTCAGCCCGGTCGTGATGGCCGCCGCATCCCCCAACACGGCCGACGCACCAACATCGCTCAGGCCCAGAACGGACCAGGCCACATCCGCATCCACGGGCCGCGAGGCAAAACCATCCAGCTGCGCAATCCCCGACGCACTGGCCACAAGATCAGGCCCCGCATCCGCGAATGGCAGCGCCGGATCAACACGGATGACACGCGTGACAGGCAGGCTCGCGGCATCCGAATCTTCGACCTGGAGTTGAACAACATAGGTCCCGGCGGCATCGACAGACAGGGAGGCAAAGGGCCCGCCCTCCGACACCGTGATAGCCGCTGCGCTGCCCGCAGGCGCATGCAACAGCGCCCAGTCGTAACTCAGCAGATCGCCGTCCAGATCATAGCTTTGGCTGCCATCCAGCGACAGGACTCCACCGACGGTCACAACCTCGTCCGTATCAATCTGTGCCACCGGCCGCACACCCGTGCCGACGCGGATCAGGGTGGGACGGGTATCACCCCCCTGCCCGTCCGTCACCTGTGCGGCCACCAGATAATCACCCGCAACATCCGGGGTCAGCCGCCCGATCCCATCGGCCCCCGGCACCACTGCCGCGCTGCTGCCATCGGGCGCATGGGCCAGAACGTAATCGGCCTGCAACCCATCGCCATCCAGGTCCGAACTGCGCCGTGCATCCAGCGCAACACCGGCCCCAATCTGGGCCAGCCGTTCATCAAACACTACATGCCCGACGGGCGCGATCTGACGGCCAGACTCTACCACCGGGGCCGCCTCTCCCTCGTAGAAATCGGCGCTCTTGCGCAGCAGTTGCGACCGGCTCAATCCCCGCCCGATGACATTGCGCAGGGTGATTGACCCGCGCCCCTCACCAAAGGTGAATGTCAGGTCCTTCACATGCGGGTTGGGCGAAATCAGCGCATCCGTTTCGCTGTCACCATCATGTTCGATGTAATGGACAAAGTGCAGGAACTGGCGGCGCGTCGACAGGTCAAAGCCACGGCCATTGAACTCGAACCAGAGGGTATCAAAGCTGTGCTCGCGTCCCGAATTCACGTCGAAATCGGTGATCTCCAGATCCTCGAACGGGGCCGTCTGAACGTTGCCAAGGTCAAAGGTGACGCGTGCCGAACCGTCATTGGGCAAGGTGCGATCAATCTCGCGCGGAAAGGTATCCACGACGCCGCAGTAATCCACGCTGCGCGACCGCAATGCCTGGCGCGACAGATCGCGGCCCACCACATCGCGCAGGGTCACACCGCCCCGCCCTGCCCCAAAGGAAAACGTCAGGTCTTTGACATGCGCATTCTGGTTGATCAGCGCGTCGGTGTCCCGGTCGCCATCATGTTCGATGAACCGGGTGAAGTGCAGAAAATCCCACTTGCTCGACAGGCTGTAGCTTTGCCCGGCAAAGACAAAATCAAGCCGGTCGAACGTGTGTTCATTGCCGCGATCCACATCGAACAGCGGAATCTCGTATTCAATCGCGGGCCCGTTTGACACGTCGCCCAGATCGTACACGGTGCGTTCATCGGCCGGACGGGTCAGCACCTGATCAAACGCCACCCGGCAGCGCGCGGGATCAAGGGCGGTCGCCGCACTCAGAACCACCTCATAGGTCGCGGTGGTCGAGGCATTGCCGGCCGTGTCCGTCACCGTCAGGCCCAGGCGAAACGCCCCCTCGCCCGCCAGTTCCACATCCGTGAGGGGCGATGCAGGATCGGCAAATGTGACCGTTCCCGCATCGGGTGTCTCGACCGCGGACCAGGCATATTGCAACCGGTCGCCATCAATGTCGTAGCTGTCCGTCCCATCCAGGATCAGGCGGCCATCAGGGTCGGCAAAGCTGCGCCCGGCAATGCGGGCCACGGGCGGCAGATTGTCGGTGCCGAAGGCCACGGTGGCCGTGCCCGCACTTGCACCCGTGGTCTGGTCCGTCAGTTCAACCCGCGCGAGGTATGTGCCCGGCACATCGACCAGAACCTGCGGGCGCAGTGCTTGCGGATCAGAGAATGTGGCAACACTTGCCGCCGGGCGGTCGAGCCATGTCCAGGCCACATCGACAAGGCCCGTCGCCCCGCCCAACGCGCGGCTTGCATCCAGGGTGACGGTCTGTCCGGTCTCTGCCGTTATGGGTGTGAGGCTGAGCTCTTGGGTCTGCGCCGTAGCAAAGATTGGCGCCGCACAAAGCATAAGGGCGGCCGCAAGCCGTTTTATCATCATCACCATCCCGATCCCTTTTTGGGTCTTTGCCCTATCGGTATCCGGGAAAGTACACGCCTGACAAGAATTTATTGATGCGCTTTAACGTCAGCCCACAGCTATAGGCGGCAGAAAAATCTGTAATACATTGATAAAAAACATTTTTTCGCTGGTTACCCGTGGGTACCCATGCACCAGGGCCGGTTACCCACGGGTAACTCAGCGCACGCGCGGTCCGCCGGACAGTGCATCTTCAAACGCTTTGACCGCCTCTTCCAACACGCTTTTTGGTGTGCCTGCAAAATCCCGATCACTCACGATCCGCAGCTCTCCATCCCGCGCGGTGACTTTGGTCTTGCCCAGAAAGAACTCGAACTTTTGCTTGGGCTCCGGCCCGCGCCGTTCGTCGCTCGATCCGCGCTTTGCGCCCTCCAAAAACTCGGCCAGAACCTGCGCTTGCGCCTGTTCCGATGTGCAGGGTGCCAACAGGGCGCGCAACGCACCCGCCTGCTCTTCCGACTTGATCGCGCGGGCGACATCCACCCCGAGGTTGCGCGCCACGGCCTTGGGCCATTTCAGATCATCGCCCAGGGCGACAAGCAGAAAAACAAAGCTGCGGATGTAAGAGCGTTTGGTCTTGTGCAGCGCACCGTAAAGACGCGCAACCAGTTCCGACGGATCGGTTTCAGGCACCTGCGGATCGCGCGCGGCGGTGATGGCCACCTGCGCCATCTCGGCAAAGGTCAGATCCTCGCGCACCACGTTTTCTTCGACCATATCGACATAACGCAGAACACGATCCGCCTCGCCTATCTCGACCCGGGCTGTCACAGTGGCAAAGCGTGCATCGCCGGACTCCGACAAAAGCTGGCGCAGCGCAGTCAACCGCCGCCAACCTTTCTTGAGTTGGTAGCGCCCGTCGTTGGCCAGATAGACCTCGATCGGCTCTTTTTGGCCGCGCGCCTGGATCGAGGATTTCAGCTCCTCCATCTCATCCGCGACGGCAACGGAGTCGAGGTCCATCCGGTCGCGGGGCAGATCGTCGGTCAGGACTTCGGTCAAGGGGATGTCGATCAGCAGTCGGCCATCCTCCTGCGCGTCGCGATACTTGCGCGCGTCTTCGGCGTTGCGGCGGCGCTGTTCGACCTTGGCTTCGGTTGTTTCCTGCAAGGTCTCTGCCGTGTCGCGCACGGCAGCGCCCATGGGACCGGGCGAGCGGCTGCGGCGGGGGGCTGGGGTTTCCGTCTCGACGGGGGCAAATCCGAACTTGTTGTTCCCGGTCATTCAGCTGCCTCCTTGCTGGCATCCAGGCCGGCCCATGCGTCGAGGACCGTGCCCTTGAACTCATCATAAGCGCGATCAAAACTTTGCCGCGCACGCTTCCAGGTTTCGCGGGTCATGTGCCGATAGTCCTGTTCATAGACCGACATCTGGAACCGCCCCGACTGTTCGACAGCGCGGGTCATTTCAATCGGGTGCTGGCACACGTCCGAGCCGAACACGTTGCGGAACGCGTCCATCATCGCGATGTGAAGGGGGTTCGTGCTTTCGAAACGGGTCATGAGCATCCGGATGTCAGCGAAGTCTTTCGGAAGGGTTATGCCAGCGTCCGCTGCATGCGACGCAAACCCTTCTGAGATGTCGGCCATCGCATCGCCCAACTGGCCCAGATAGCTGGTCGTGCTGTCATATTCCCAATAGCCCGGACCGGAGGGTATATAGAGAATGTCGGCGGCAAAAGCTGCGTTTAGAGACTGATATCCGATGGCGGGCGGGCAATCGAACAGGATGATGTCATATTGATCGTCCGGCAACTCGTCGAGGTAGCGCGCGACACATCCAAAAAAGCTCCATGCCTTGTGCAGGGCGCGGTATTGGGCCGAAGCGAATTCGACAAAGGCAGCGTTGGCGCAAGAGGGGATGATGTCGATGGTGGACCAGCAGGTCGGCTGAATGAAGTCCTGGACCCGCTGTGCGCCGATGGAGCGAACATCGTCGGGCAGTTCCTCGGACGAGGGGAAGGGGCAGTCATCGGGATCGTCATAGCCATCCATGATGCGATCCGCCTCGCGGCACAGATCGCGGCACATGATGCCCCAGACGGTGTTCCATTCGCGCACCTCGGTCAGCCCCATGGAGTGGGTCAGCGTGGCCTGCGGATCGAAGTCGACAATCAGAACGCGGTAGCCATCAAGTGCCGCGGCATGCGCGAGGTGCTGCGCAACGACGGTCTTGCCCACGCCCCCCTTGAAGTTGGAGACGGCCACGCGCATCGCGCGGCCACGCGGACGGGTGGGCAGCAAGGTGCGCCCACGAAAGCGCAGGCGGCGACGCAATTCGTTGATCTCATCCAGAGAGAACCAGCGCTGTCGCCCGTCCTCTTGTGTTTCTCCCTGGGGCAGGGAAGGATCCTCGGCCAGTTTCTTGCGCAACGTGTCTGCGGGGACGTCGAACATGAACTGGCTGATCTCCCAGATCGAGAAATGGCGCAGCTCTTTCACCTCGCCCGGAGAGAAGGTGGCCTTGCGCACGGCGGCCTGCTGGGCAAGGCTGCGTTCATTCATGTTGAGAAGGTCGGAATGGTTGGGCACTGCATCGCTCGCGTTATTTTTTGATGTTTTCCGAATAACGGGATTTCGGGAAAATCGCAAAACAAAACTTTGCAGGATTGCTGGTCGGCAAAGTCCTGATCACGCCCTTCGATCAGCCAGGTATGGGTACAATGCGGATTTTGGTGACAGGCAAAGGCGGAAAGGGTAGGTTTTGGTGACACCGGGCACCACATAAGGTGACATCAGGTGTCCCCCTATACCAATATACCTCTTCTTTTTCAATTTCATTTGATCAGGACAAGAAAGTCCCGCTCTTTCAAATGGCTTGACAGATTACGGGATTTCACAGCCTACTGAGCCCCAGAAGGAATCGCCCCGACAGAGGGTGACCTGCGAGGCAGTCAAAACCAAGAAGCGGCAGTGATGTATCAACAGGTTCAAAAATTGACGGGCCCCGGTGCCGGGTCCCTAAAGTATGATTTGATCGCCAGCCTGTCCGTGATGGGCTTGGCCGGTCCACCGGTCTTGCAGACCTCGATGCTGCGTCTCGTTGCGTTGGTCACGGCGCGCTACAATTGGAAGATGGATGAGTTCTGCGTCGGTCAGCGAGAGATGGCGCGGATGTGGTCGGTGAACGAGCGCACGGTGAAAAGAGAGATTAAACGTCTTTTAGAGACGCAAATTCTGATCTGCATCCGGTCTGGTGTACGCGGCAGGGTAGGGGCCTACCGGCTGAACATGCAGCGGATCATGGAGCTGTCCGAGCCGGGCTGGGCGCTGATTGGCCCGGACTTTGATGCCCGGATGCGAGAGCGTCACCACCAAACTCCGGTCAAGGTTGTGTCCCTGAAGGAGTACGCCGCGACACAGAGTGCGTCGGAAACCACCTCGGCCACCCCGTGGGGCCGTGCGCAGGATCGGTTGGTGCAGGCCGACCCGGCGGTGTTCAATGCCTGGTTTGCGCAGGTGTCGTTCCAGTCCTATGCGGATGGGGTGTTGACCCTGACCGCGCCGAGCCGTTTTGCAGAGCGTTACATCGAGACGCATCTGATGCGCCGGTTGGTGGCGGCGGTTGAGCCTGAGTTTGGGCCGGTGCAGGGGGTTACGTTTGTTTAGGTGTTGGCAGAGCCGTGTTTAAACCTTGCAAATCTTCCATTCGACGGAATAAATGCAAGGTATGATAGGCAGAACGCATCACGACCGCATTGTGCAGGCCCTGCAGGATCAAGCGGGTGTTGTCCTGCTTGGGCCGCGTCAGGTTGGCAAGACAACGCTGGCGCAGGACATCGCAGAAGCGCGCGACGCGGTTTATCTGGACATGGAGCGGCGTGCGGATCGCCAGATCCTGGAAGAGCCGGACCTGTACCTTGATGAACAGGCCGGGCGGCTTGTCGTGATTGACGAGGTGCAGCTGATGCCGGGCCTTTTCGGTGCATTGCGCGGACAGATAGATCGCCGTCGCCGCCAGGGGCACAGAACGGGCCAATTCCTTTTGTTAGGCTCTGCTTCCAACACGCTGTTGCAGCAAAGCGCGGAGTCGCTGGCGGGGCGGGTCAGCTATCATGAATTGACGCCATTCACGCTGGATGAGGTGGGGCAGGGGGCGTTGCAGGCCCTGTGGCTGAGGGGTGGATTTCCCGACAGTTTTCTGGCCACCTCGGATCGCGCGAGCCTGACCTGGCGCGAGGATTTCATCCGCACCTATCTTGAGCGCGATATTCCATCCTTTGGCCTGCGCATCCCGGCGGAAACGCTGCGCCGGTTCTGGACCATGCTGGCGCACGAGCAGGGCGGGTTGCTGAACGCGGCGCGGATTGCGGCGGGGCTGGGCGTGTCGGGCCAGACGGTGGCGCGCTATCTGGACCTGATGGTCGATCTGATGCTCGTGCGCCGTCTGCCGCCCTGGCATGCGAATGCGGGCAAGCGGCTGGTCAAATCGCCCAAGGTCTATATCCGCGATGCGGGTCTAACACACGCTCTTTTGGGGTTGGAGACGGCCGAGGCGCTTCTTGGCCATCCGGTGGTTGGCGGATCGTGGGAAGGGTTTTGCATCGAAAACCTGATTGCCGCCGCACCGCGTGGGACCGAGGCGAGTTTCTATCGATCTTCGGCCGGGGCCGAGATTGATCTGGTGCTGAAGCTGCCCGGCGGTACGCTGTGGGCGATCGAGATCAAACGCACCACGTCCGCCAAAGTCACACGCGGGTTCCACATCGCCGCGGACGAGTTGGGCGTGGCCAAGCGCCTGTTGGTCTATGCGGACAGCCGCGAGGTGCCGGGGCCGGGGGGATTGCGCGCCGTTCCGTTGCACGTGGCCATCACTCAGCTGCGCGATGTGTCGTAGCGCGTGGCATGAAATCACTGTTCAGCTTTTACCAAACGCACTAGCATGGTGCCAAATCCGAACCTGGGTTGGATTGTGTCAATTACGGCACTGCGGTGGGAATGAACATTGGTGGAACTGACTGGCGTCACGCATTACGGCCTTACTGCCGTCCTGGTTGCTGACATCTATGGCTATTCGAAATTGATGAGCCGGAACGAGGCGGAGACCTCGGCCCGGGTGTCGCATGCCATCCAGTTGATCCGCCAATTGACCACGGATTACGGCGGCCAGATCAAGAACATCGCCGGTGATGGCGTGCTGGCCCTGTTCGACAGCATTTCGAACTGTGTGAACTTTGCCGTCGCGATGCAGCGCGAGTTTGTGAATGATGCGGTTTGGAATTCGGGGGCCGATCCGATTTCGTTCCGGATTGGCATCAACATGGGGGAAGTGCGCGAGGGTCATTTCGGCCTGCATGGCCATGCGATCAACGTGGCGGCCCGGTTGCAGACGCTGGCACAGCCCGGTGGCATTTGCGTGTCCAAGGCAGTGTCGCAAGTGGCGCGCGATACGATGAGCCTGTCGATGACGTCGCTTGGGACACCGGACCTGAAGAACATCGATGAGGCCATCGAGGTGTTTCAGATCGAGCCCACGGACGTGCCGGGGCAGGGGGCCGTGCACAGCCCGCCCCTCGTTGAGCGTGTGGCCACCCCTCAGGACATTCCGGACAATTCGATCGCGGTGCTGCCCCTCGAAAACCTGTCGGGTGAGCCGCAGAACGTGCATCTGTGCCAGGGGGTGACGGGCGACATCATCTCGAACCTGACGCGGTTCAACAATTTGCACGTGATCGCGCACCAGTCGTCGAGCCTGTTCGAAAGCCGCCAAATGCCCATGCAGGAGATCGGCCGGAAGCTGGGTGTACACTACATCTCGACCGGGGGCTTTCAGCGGTCGGGCGATCATTTGCGCGTGCAGATCCAGCTGATCGAGGCGGAGTCGGGACGCTCTGTCTGGGCGGAAAAGTTCAACGGCAATATCGAGGATGTGTTCACCTTTCAGGATGAAATCACGGCCGTCATCGCCTCGTGCCTGTCGGTGAAGATCGACAAGGCGGAACGGCAGCGCCAGCAGCGCACCGCGCCATCGGATTTGCAGGCCTACGGGCTGATCCTGCGCGGGCGCGAGGTCTACAAGCAGCAGCGGCGCGAATTGAACCTGCATGCCCGCCGCCTGTTCGAACAAGCCTCTGTCATCGATCCGAATTACGCGGTGTCTTACGCCAACATTTCGCGCACCTCGAACGACGCCTGGCGGTTCAATTGGACAGAGCATCCTGATGCGGCCCTGGATGATGCCATCGTCAAGGCAGAGACGGCCCTGCGCCTTGATCCGGACGATGCGCGCGGTCATGCGGCCCTGGGCAATGCCTGCCTTTATAAGCGCCGCCATGACGAATCCCTGGCCGCTTATGAGCGTGCCATCCAGTACAACCCCAACGACGCCGATATCCTGGCCGAGATGGGGCATTCCGCCAGTGTCTACGGCGAGCCGGAGCGCGCTGTGGAGTTGATCGAGCGGGCCATGCGCCTCAACCCGTTCTATCCCGATTGGTATCTGTGGCATCTGGGTGAGGCGTTTTTCGACATGAACGACTATGAGCAGTCGATACGCACCCTGACGCAGATGCGGGACAAGACCGAAGCCTATCGCATGCTGACCGCAAGCAACGCCTTGCTGGGCCGCATGGATGAAGCCAGGCGTCATGCCGCACAGATCCTCGAGACGCACCCGGAATTCACCCTGAAACACTGGGAGAACGTTCCGCCGGACCGGAACCCCGGACCGCGCGACCGTCTGATCGAGGGGTTGAAAATGGCGGGCCTGCAATGAGCGACCGGGGCTGTTCGACGCCGCGGGCCGATTTCAGTCTGCGCCCGGCGGATGCGGATGATTTTGCCTTTGCCCGGCGGCTTTACATGCACTCAATGATCCCGTTGCTCACGGCGCTGGACGCCTGGGATGAGGACGCGCTCGAGGCGGCCTTTCGCAGCTATTTCATTCCGCAGGAGGTCACGGTGGTCACGCAGGGTGGCACTGATGCCGGTTGGTTTCAGGTGTCGCGGGCGGAACTGGATCTGTGCCTTGACCAGCTTTACCTGATCGAAGCGGCGCAAGGGCAGGGGATTGGCACCGCCCTGATCCGTGGAGTCATTGCAGAGGCCAAGGAGCAGGGCAGGAATGTGAGCCTGTCACTGATCAAGGGGAATCCGGTGATCAGCCTTTACCGGCGGCTTGGCTTTCGCCAGACATCCGAAGGGCAGACCAAGATTCACATGCGCCTTGTCACCGGTGAGGCTGCGTAGGGTGTGGCGGGGCAGCGCCTAGTCGCTGCCGCCAAACGCCTTGCCGCCACTATAGGCCTTGCCACCGCTATACGCTTTCCCGCCGCTATAGGCCTTGCCCCCACTATACGCCTTGCCGCCGCTGTAGCCGCCACCGCCGTCCTGGGCCAATTCCGCCTCGAGCAGGATTTGATCGAGCGGGCCGACTTCGGGGTCGAGCCGGATTGAAAAGTCGGACTTTTCATAGGCCCAGACCCGCAGGTCGTCGGCGAATTTCACGTTGCGGCGGGCAAGCCCTGCCTGATCCACGCTGCCGCGCCCGCGCTTTTCGACGGCCATCGCGTCTTCGGCCGGGGCGCCCTTGCCGTGCACCAGAAAGATCTGGGGGCGGGCGAGGTCGTAATAGTGCCCTTCGTAGCTAAAGCCGAAGATGCGGGCAAAGTGGGCTTCGCTGCCTGCCAGTTGCGCATCCATGAAGTTGGTCTTGTCTTCCTGCTCTGGCCGCTTGGTCTGTTCGATGGTGTTACCATCGGCATCGACCTTGGGTTTGTTGGGGCCGTCCGCCTCCATGTAGACCAGGTCGTCCAGTTCTCTGCCGAACAGCATGATCGTCGAAAAATTGATTAATCTATCACCCATTTCCGTGTTCTCCCAAAACACCGGTGGGCCAATAATTGCCCACCCCCGAACGCATCTATGGCACACCAATTTGTGCCGTGTCAGCATTTTCCTGCATAAGTGCCTGTCGCTACGGGCCTTTGGCCATCTCCCTGCGTATGGCGTAGGGCATGTGCCGCCCGCAGCAGTGCGCGCCCTCGTCCGGGACGGCGGTGCGGTTCGAGAAGGCGTGGCTGGTTTCATCCGGGGGCGCCAGACGGGGGCCCGCACTGATCACGCCGATGCCGCGCCGTTCCATGTTCAGCGAAATGATCCGGTGATATTGCCCGCCGGTCATGGCCGCGTCGACCTCGAGAAACGTGTGGTAGACATCTGCGAAATCCAGCGTTTCGATGGACAGGCGATCCCAGACACCGGCC
Organism: Tateyamaria algicola; assembly: GCF_047715485.1. Taxonomy (NCBI): domain Bacteria; kingdom Pseudomonadati; phylum Pseudomonadota; class Alphaproteobacteria; order Rhodobacterales; family Roseobacteraceae; genus Tateyamaria; species Tateyamaria algicola. The sequence goes on along the minus strand of NZ_CP180418.1, from coordinate 9,382 downwards.
ATCGCGAACCCCATGTAGTCGCGCGAGGCAATCAGCGCGTCGGCGAAGGGCCCGGGGTTTTGCGCATAGGCGGCATCAAACAGCGGTTGGATGATTTGCTGGTATTCCGGGTCGCCTTCGAGGCGGTCCGACAAGTCTTCAAGCTCGGCCGAGATCAGGCCGTTTTGCAGCAGGTTTTCGTGGAAGATGTCGACCCAGATGTCAAAGAGCGCGCCGGTCAGCACCTGTGATAGCTTGTGCTCATGCACCCACCCGTCGACAAAGTCGTAGAGCGTCACTTCGTTCGAGGCGGAGCGGAGTTGCCCATTGTTAGACACTTCGCCAAAGCGGTTGAGTCGGTTGAAGGAGTAGAGATTGCCGCTGCTCGCCTCAAGCAGGCCGACCAGCGCGCTGTCAAAATGCAGCAGCGAAATCAGCGCCACCATGTCGGCGGCGGATTCGTGAAAGCCGAAATACTCGCCGTTCACCTCGACTTTGCCCGGCAGACCGATCTCGTTGTAGATGATCAGGTGCCCGAACTCGTGGGACAGGATGTCAAAGCTGAGCCCGAATTCGACCAGTTCGCCAGTCTTGAGCGTGTAGGACCCGATTTCGATCGAGCCGAAGCCGGCAAAGGCGTTGTCGAGCCCGCGCAGGAACAGGATTTCCAGCCGGTCGTAGTGGTCGCGAAAGTGAAACTCGAGCCGCCGTTCAAAATAGCGTTCCCAGATGTCCATGGTGAAGCGGATGGCGCCGAAGGCGTGGGCCTGTTCGAATTCATAGGTCCCGAACGGGATGTGATCGAAGTGCCCGTCGGGATCCGGGTGCGCCCAGGGCAGCAGTGGCCCCTGCCATGGCGGGCGGTAGTGAAAGGTCGATCCGCCCCGACTTGGGTAGTAGCCATAGGCGCGTTCCTTGCCCACGGGATCGATGACGTACATCCGGTCGTCGGACGGCCCCGGGCGCACGGACCCTGCGGGCGACGAGACCCAGACGGTTTCGGGGTCTTCCTGCTGGTCCAGCGTGGGCAATTGCGGAAACAGGCGGAACCGCGTGCCGTCGCGATGTTCGGTTTCAACGTATCCCAAGCGTCTTGGCCCCCTGTCGCTCGTGGCGGTCAGCTGTGCTGCCCTTGGTCTTGCCACAGGATGTATGCCCGCGCCATCATTTGTTCGAAATCGGCCCTATCGGGGATGTCGTGGCGCTGCATGGCCGCGTCGAGATCGTCGGGCACGGGTTGGCCGCATACTTCGTGGAAATACCAGCTCAGCAGGTGGCGGGGATGGATGTCGAGGTCGTCCGGCGATGGGTTCGGCAGGCCGGCCCGGTCAAAGGTCGCGCGCATCCTGTGCGCCTCGGCCAAGAGGGCGTCATGGGTGCCGTCCGCCTTCAGTGCGTCGATCATGGCGGTATGGAAGGCTTGCAGGTGCTGCGCGATTGTGGCGCACAGCTGTAGCTCTGCCCTTAGTTGGCTGTGCAGCCCTGGCAGGTCGAGGTCGTTGTCGGCCAGCCAGTCCGCGAGCGCTTGCCCGGTGTAGAGCCTGTGTTGAGCGCGGAACCGGGTTGTGGCCTTGTCCAAGTCGGCTTGCGGCACTTCTGCCCCATCACTGGGCAGGGCTTTGGCGGCGCGTTGGCGCAGGCGCTGATAGCGGGCGGGATCGCGTCGCAACTGGTCGAGGATCAGGCATGTGGTGCTGACGGGGGTCGGGACGCGCTGTGTCAGCTCCTCCCACATCACGGTGTGCTGGAACGTGAAATTCAGTGTCTGTGCTAGGGTTTTGGGACTGTTTTGCAGGGCGCGCAGCATGGCGATGGCATCGCGCTGCTTTTGATCCACGGCGCCGCTGCGCAGCCATGCGCGTAAGTCGTCCAAGCCGGTGCCCGTGAGCAGCCTGTCCCAGGTTCTGTCGGGGAAGTGCATGGACTTGGCGCGTGCGATCAGGGTGGCGGCAGTGGTGGTGTCGAGCACCCCGGCAGCCACGGCGTGATCCAGCGAGGCGCGGATGTTCACCATGGGTTCGGACAGGGCGATATAGTCCAGTTCGGCGGGGCCGTGATGCAGCGCGACCTCGTCATCATCTTCGAGCGTGCCATCGCGGAACCCTTCGAAAATGGCACCGACGCCGATCATTCCGAAGGCGTGCAATTCGGCGGCGCGCAGGGCGCCCATGCTGGAGGCCCCAAACACGGGCAGGCCCTGATCCAGCGCCCAGAGGAGTTCCTTGTGCCAGACCGCCGGAACGCCATCAAAGAACCCGTCGATGAGGCCAATGGCCGTCGCCCCGTGCCGGCACGCCGCGTAGATGTCGCCCGCGCGGGCGGGGGCAGACCTGCGCGCCGCTGAGGTGATCGTTGATGGCCGCCACGCCGATGGTTGGCCCTGCAAAGATGTGGATCATCGCGCGCGCCTTCCGGGGCAGTAGTCGGCGTGGTCATGCGGCCCCTCGAGGCCGGGAATGACCACGCGCTGAACCGGGATGTTGAAGGCGGGCTGTGTCAGGTCCACCGCGATCACCTCGGTGATGCCGACCGCCCCGAGCCGGGTCAACACAGTGTCGAGGTCGCCTTCGAGCGTATCGCAGAGCCGTGTGGGCACATCATCGAAATGGACAGTGCAGGGCGCGGCCATCAGTTCATGCGCATAGCGGTTCTTTTGCGCGATGCCCGCGGGCGTGTATTCGTCGTGCCGCAGATCATCGCGGGCGCCGGTGATGTAGTTGGTGCGGACTTGGACCGCCTCTGTCAGTGCGCGCAGCAGGGCCACGTCACGGCTGAGATGGGTGCCCGCCCCGCCGCCCGAATGGCCACCGCTGACACGCGTGTCGGTGGTCAGGCAGTGAAACGTCGCCACCCCGACATCGCCCGTCATGTCCCAGACGCCCACGGACATGCCCGCCGCGTGCAAGGCGTCGATCACGGTGCGGCAGCCCGCATCGCGCACGGTGTCCAGATCGACGCGGGTTGTGGCCTTGTGTGCCATGGGTGCGTGTTCCCAAAGGGTATGGGCATCCCGCTCGATCACCTCGCATATGGCATGCACGATCGCCTCGAGCCGGTGATTGCCGGAGGCGAGGCCATTGGTGCTGGCCACAAAGCAGCCCGCATTGGGCCTCCGCGGCAAGGTGTAGTCAGTGTGCACCAGTTCGGATGGCAGCCAGACGGCATCGCCCGACATGAGGTCCACCCCTTCGGCCCAGAGCAGGGGGCGGTCGGGGCGGAAGGCGGTGCCGCGCAGGAACGGCAGGCCGTCAATGTCGATCACACGGCCCCTTGCGGCGATTGTGTCGTGGGTGCCCTCGATCAGCGGCAGGTTGATCTCTTCGGCGTGAAATCCTTCGATCGCCTCCATCACGGCAGAGGCCTTGGCGGCCGCAAGGCTCAGCCCCTTGCCCTGCGATACCGAAAGCGCGCGGGAATTGGGCCGGTATGCGTTGACGACGGGAATGCCGATCCGGTCAAGCCCCGTGACATTGGCCACGCGCGTGATGCCCATCGCCGACAGGTGCGGCTGCGCGGCCTTGAGCGTCTGTGCGGGGGACACGATGCGGTGCGTGCCATCGGTGAAGGATTTGCGGGTCACGGTCATGGTGGTCGCCATGCAAACACCTAAACCCGCGTGTGGAAAAGGAAAAAGCGGTGCCTGGGCGGATCAATATGCGTGATCCCCGCAGCGGGCTGCTATTGTCGGGCGGCGCTGCGATGTTCACGCGCCAGCAGGCCCATGATCACGTCATCATGCCATTCCCCGTCTATGTTCACGCCCTCGCGTTCGCGCCCTTCCTCGACAAAGCCGCAGGCGCGGTAGCATCGGATCGCGCGTTCATTGGTTGCAACCACGCGCAGGTCGACGCGGTGCAGGGACAGCGTGTGAAAGGCGTGGGACAGGACCAGCCCAATCGCTTCGCGCCCAAGGCCGCGCCCCAGCTGTGCCACGTCGAAAAGCCCGATTGCCAGACGCGCACGGCGGTCCTGCAGGTTGAGGGCGTCGAGCCGCACCTCGCCCAAAAGGCGGTTTGCGACCTCGATGGCCCAGGCCTGCGGATGGGCCAGATTGCGTTCGACCCAGCGCCGGGCCTCATTCTCGGAATAGGGTGGCAGGCCGTCCGGGGTGCCGCCGAACCCCCGGACAATCTCGGGCGCGCGCCCGAGGGCCAGCCGTTCGGCAATGTCGGATGTGCGGAAGGGTCTCAGGCGGACCCGGTCGGTTTGGAGTATGGGAACCTCGTCAGTCATCTTGTGACTGTGCCACGAACTGGGGCGGGACACAGGCAGGGGGAACGCGCCGAAGGCGATTTGTCGCTCAGGCCCCGTCGGGCACTGGGATCGGGGCGGACACTTGGGCATCTGCGCGGTACCGACGGGACCAGAACGCGCTGTCCGGCCATCGCGCCTCGCGGCTGTAGACGGCGTGCCGAGCCTCCAGATAGTCCTGCACGCCCTGTGCCACCTTGTCGGCATAGGCGTGCATGCGATCCCGGTCCTGCGCGATGAACGCATCCGCAGCCTCGATCGCTGTCCAGAGTGCGGTGGTCATTCCGTGTGAAGACAGGGGATCAAAGGCGGCGGCGGCGTCACCGATGGCCACCCAGCCCGCCCCGATGGCAGGCGCGATCCAGGTGCTGTTCGTCGTGATCCGCCTGGGCTGATCGCAGAGCGTGTAGCCGTAGTCGGACAGGTACGCGCCAATCGATCTGGTCTGCCGCGCGGCCCCTTCAAAGTCCGCGATGCCGGGTGTCGGCAGGTCTGCATCTGAATAGAAGTTCAGGATCACGCGCTGGTCGGCCAGAACCGACATGTACCACCAGCCGTCTTCCACGGCTTCGATCAGCGTGACGGGTCTGGGGGGATCATCGCCTGATCTCGTTAGCAGGGCGTATTGGCACGCGAGCTTGTCCGCCTGAAACCGGGTCGCGTATGTCGAGGCGACCAGCGCCTTGCGCCCGGTGGCGTCAAAGACAAAGCCGGCCTTGATCGCATCGCCGCCTGTGTCGAGGTGCCAGTGGCCATCGGTGATCTGGATATTCGTCACGTCCCACGCGATCCGTGTTGCACCAGCTGCAATGGCCTGGGCGCTCAGCGTGTCCTCAAAGGCGCCGCGATCCAGAACGGTGGGCGGCCCTTCGAGTTGCACAATCGCGTTGCGCTCGATCAGCATGTCGCTGCCCCATGCCGAGTAGGTGCTGTGGGCGTGGCGGTGCACTTCGGAGCGCAGCAGCGCATCCGATCCTAGGGATTTGAGCAGGGGGATGGCTGCGGCGCTAAGGTGTTCGCCGGGCTTGAAACCCTCGGCGCGTTCGGCCGCGATCCAGACCGGGCGCACGCCCCCTTGTGCCAGACGCAACGCGGCCGCCGCCCCGGCGATCCCGCCGCCAACGACCGCAACGGGATGGATCAATTCGGCAGCATCCCCTGACCGGGGTGCCACTGGAACCGGGTTTCCATGTTGTCGGCGTGCTGCATCTCGACAAAGACATCGCCCTGGGGCGACGGCATCCGCACGACAAAGCCCATGCGTTCCCACACCGTGATCATGTTGGTGATCCCGTCCCAGTAGCTGGCATTGGCGTGGTATCCGATGCCTGCCACGCCGCGCGACCAGTTGACCCGGCTGGCAAAGAACTTGTCGCGTTCTTCCTCGCTTAGTTCTTCGTCCAGACCGGCGGTGTAATAGGGTTCGGGCAACACGTCGATGGGCAGCAGGGCGGGCCACCAGACAGCGGTGGGATAGTTCTGTTGCATCAGCACCTGCTGGCAACTGAACGCGTCGCATTGCCAGGGCAGCCCCATCCAGCGCGTGAGGTCCCCGGCCATTTGCGGACCGATGGGCGGCGGCGTGTCACCAAAGCCGTTGAACGCAATCGCGGGTGTCAGCAGGCGGCCAAGATTCTGGTTCAGGCTGCCCCGGTCACCATGGGCGATGCGAAACAGCTCTGCCGTGTCATCGTAGTTATGCGCATACATTTCCTTGAGCCGGAGGTAATAGGTCAGCTCGACACCGGGGTGGAACGCGCCGCCTGACAGCGGCTCGAGCGCGGCCTGGGTCAGTGCGCCCGGTTGCAGTTCCAGCGGAATGTCGTCGAAGGCCTGGTAGTCGGTTTCGACGTCTTCAGCCACTTGGCCTGCATAGTCGTTCACGAACTCGCCCGCGGCCCAGGCCCGCAGGTATTCGTATTGCAGTTTGGGGAACTGGAACCATTGCAGCGGGCTGCCGTCATAGTTCACCCCGTCGCCCAGCATGTAGGGGATCTTGAGCCGCTCTTCGATATAGGCGCTGTCGCTGAGGTTGTGGGGGTCGCGGAACAGATCGAAAATCTGCTGGCGGAATTCAGCATTCGCGGGATCGGGGTCGGCCAGCCGCGCGACGTAGTCGGGGTCGCCCAGATCGCCAATCGCCATCCAGCCCTGCCGCAGGTTTGCCGCCTGCGTCACCCACTCCATCAGCGCCACGCGGCGGAAAGTTGGATAGATGTATTTCATGAAGGACAAGGGCAGATCGGGCAGAGTGGCCCAGCCTGCCTGTACGTTCATATCCGCGACAACATCGTACATCGTGGTGATGGGCGGGATTTCGGGGGCAAAGTTCGGACCCACGCAGGCGACCCAGGAGGGTTCGGCCTCGAACACCTGATCGCCGATGGTGACGCTGGCGGTGACTGGCCCGTCGCACCAGTCGTCGTGCCAGGCGTCATTGTCGGCAAAGCTGGTGATCCCCGCGCCGCTGGGAGAGTTCGATACGCCATCCGGCGGCACCACCATCAACCGCCCCGCATCATCAGTGCGCAACTGGCCAAGGCCGACGGTCGCGGCATCGGGCTGGCCGCCCCAGAATGTCCCCTCGAACTGGTAGGCCGCATCGCTGCCCGTCGCGTTGATGTCGAGGCCCGAGATTTCCAGCGCCCCGCCGTCGATGATCAGGTTCTCTTCGCGGTCGGCATCCGACACGAAGTACTGGTTGCGCTTTTGCGAGGGCAGGCCGGGCGCGAGGTCCTGATTGTCGAGGGGGTTGTTGAACCCGTACCAATTGGCCTTGGTGTTGGCCAGATGCACGCCCCATGTGATGCCATCGCCCGTCACCTCACCGATGATGTTGTCATCGCCGTCAAAGGCGTAGACGCGAAAGCGCTGGACCTGTTTCTTGATCTTTTCGAGGCCGTCCTTGAAATTCCCGTCCTCGGGCATCGGCGGCAGGCCGGGCACTTCGGGCGCGTAGAACCATTTGGGTGATCCGCCGACCCGGCAAATCCCCAAGGCCGGATAGATCCGCACCTTGGCCACGGCGGCATCGGATGGCGCCAACCCATAGGCGTTGTGCGTGTTGACGTTGGCGCGGGCGGGCCAGGGGGCCCCTGCGATCAATGCGGCGCTGGAGGCCATGCCAAGGAACTGACGGCGCGATTTGGGCGGGAATGGCGTAGACATAAAGGGGACCTTCGAAATTGCTTTTCTAAGGCAGGAGCGTCTACGCAACCGGGTGAAAAATCAACTATAAGCTGTGGTTTCGGGGCATTCCATTTGCGTTCGGCGCGCTGCTTGTCTGGCGCAGCAGCAGGTCCGGGATGACCAGTTCGCTGGTCACATCGACCTCGGAGGCCGTTATTTTCGTCGCGATGGTCTTGGCGGCCTTGGCCCCGATCTGGCGTGCGGGGATGCGCACGGTGGTCAGGGCCGGTTCGAAATCCCGCGACCCTTTGAAATCCCCGATGCCCGTAACCGATATGTCGCGCGGCACGCTCAGCCCTTCCTTGGACAGGGCGTGCAGCGCGCCCCAGGCCAGCACATCGTTGCCGCAGATAATGGCGGTGGGCAGGTCACCTTCGGACACCAGTTGCGTCACGGCATCCTTGGCCGCGCCGACGCTGTAGGGCGTTTCGATGTCCCAGATGTCGGGGATACGCACGTTGAACTCGGCCAGCGCGGCCTCGACCCCTTCACGGCGCTGTTTGGCGCGGTCGTTGCCCGTCAGCGGCGGAAACAGCCCTGCCACGCGGGTGTGGTTGAGTTGCCCGATATGATGCCCGACCAGCCAGCCCGCCTGAAAGTTGTCGGACCCGACGGAAGGAAAGCGGGAGGTTTCCGAGTAATTCCACAAAAGCACGGTGGGCACGTTCTGGCTGTGCAACAGGCCAAAGGTTTCATCCTCGTGTTCGATGCCGATCAGCGCCATCCCGTCCACGCGATGTTCGAGCATCTTGCGGGTGAGGACGTATTCGCGTTGCAGATCATAGCCGTGCGAGGCGAGCAGGATGGTAAAGCCAAGCTCTTCGATGGCTTCGGAAAAGCTTTGGATCAGTTCGGCAAAGATCGCGTGATCGACCGTGGGCACAATCAGCCCGACCGTCCCGCTGCGGATGCCGTGGATGGTCTGGGCGGCGCGGTTGCGGATATAGCCCAGCCGCCGCACGGCATTGTCGATCTTTTTGCGCGTTGACGCCTTGACGAGGTCGGGATGATTGAAGCTGCGCGACACGGTCGAGGCCGAGACGCGCGCGGCCTTGGCAACAGCAATGATATCTGCCTTTTTATCATTCATATCATTGCCTTACATGCCAATTTAGTGCAAAAAATGAAAACATTTGCAATACTATTTTCATCCCCTACGCTCATTGGTCAACCCTTAACGGGTGTGGGAGGATATGGCGTTGGAATTTCTGGCCTATTTCGGTGATGTCTTTACGCCGATCAACTTCGGCCTGTTGCTGCTTGGCACGATTGGCGGGCTGATCCTGGGCGCGACGCCGGGCCTGTCCCCGACGATGGCAGTGGCGTTGCTGATCCCGTTCACGTTCAAGCTGGAGCCGGCACAGGGGCTGATCCTGCTGGGGGCCGCCTATACCTCGACCGTGGCTGGCGGGGCGGTCAGCGCGATCCTTTTGAAGATACCGGGGGCCCCGGCCAACATCGCCACGACGCTGGACGGGCACACGATGGCGCAAAAGGGGCAGGGCGCGCGGGCGCTGCAACTGTCCTTCCTGGCCTCTGCTGTTGGGGGTGTGTTCGGGGTGCTGTTGCTGATCTTTCTCACGCCCGTACTGGCGAAATGGGCGCTGGCCTTTGGGCCGTCGCACCTGTTCTGGCTGGCGATCCTTGGCGTTACCGTGATCGGCTCGCTCGATTCCAGTTCGGTGGTCAAGGGGCTGCTGTCGGGCTGTATCGGCTTGTGGCTTGCGACCATCGGCTTTGACGACATCATGGGCGCGCAGCGTTTTATCTTTCATTCCAGCGTGTCGGGGGGATCAACGTGATCCCAGCCCTGATCGGTCTGTTCGCCATTCCGCAGGTCATCACGATGTTTGCCAAGGGGCGCACATCGCTCGATGCCGAGGTGCTGAGTGTCGAGCGGCATCCGATCCGCGATGCCTTTGGCGAGGTGTTCCGGCGGTGGCGCGCATTGACCATCGGCACG
>NZ_CP180419.1:0-81555 GCF_047715485.1 Tateyamaria algicola | reverse complement strand
GATCCTCATCAATGGTGCGTGGCAGAAATCTCTGAATATTGGTGCCCATGGGGGTGACACCGCCGCCAATCATCTCGGCAATCGAACCCGTCACAACAACCGCAGGCAGCGCGGGGTCCAGCGTGCCCCAGGCCCGCTTCATCGCGCCCTCGGTGCCGTCACGGCCCAGCTCTTCCTCGCCCAGACCAGTGGTCACGATGGGCAGTTCGTGCGGCGGCAGCGCATCGGTGTAATGCAACACGGACGTCACCGGCAGGTTCTCACAGCCCACAGGGCCGTCAATCACACATTGCAGGCCCTTCACGGCACAAAACGCATAAACCGCGCCCCAATACCCGCCTGCCCGGTCGTGATCCATGATCAGCATGGGAAGGTCTCCCCTGCTTCATCTTGCCAGATAAACTCCACGGGGGTTTGGGGGTGTGAAACCCCCAATCCGACATATGTCACCCGCGCCAACATCAAATCATCTCCGCCGCCTTCGCGGCCTTCTGCTGACGCTCAAGCTTTTTCAGGTTCTGCGCCCGGAAATCGGGCCGCAGGTTGGGCGCACCTTCCCAGACACCGGCGGTATCCCCCTCACCCACGCCCTCGAAAAACGCCTTCATGTGGTCCATCCGGCCCTTGTTCCCGATGGCCGCGTTGATGACGGTCGCCAGCGACCCGGCACCCGCCACACCCATCAGGGGACGCGCCGAAATCAGGTTGGTAAAATAGAGACCCGGAATGCCCAGCTCTTTCGCCTTCTGCACGACCGGAGTCGTGCCAATGGCCAGATCGGGCTGCACCGCCTCCATCGCCGCGCAATCATCTTCGAGCGATGCACGGAACTGCACCTTGACGCCCCGCGCCTCCAGCCACTCCTGGTCCTCGGCGTTCCACGGGGTGCGGGGGCACGCGGTGCCAACGTAAGGCACATCTGCACCGCTCTCGATCAGCAACCGGGCGACCAGCAACTCAGACCCTTCATAGCCCGACAGGGTGATGGTGCCCAAAATCGGTGTGGCCGCCAGCGCGCCGGTGATCGCAGGCAGAACCGCGTTTTGCGCCTCTGCAATCTGATCGGCGGAACAGCCATGCGCGGCACCAATGGCCGCCAGCCACGCCGCCGTGCCATCCCGGCCCACAGGGGCAGAGCCGACAATCGGACGACCCGCCGCCTCGAACTCACGCACCGCCGCTGTATAGAACGGATGCACCGCCGCCACGACAGAACTGTCCAGCGCAGCATATAGCTCGCGCCACTCGCGACACGGCACAACCGGCCCCGCCGCAAGTCCCAGGGGCGCGAGCATCTGGCCAATCATCATCGGATCGGCCGGGAACATTTCACCCAACAGCGCCACCGTCGGACGGTCCGACTTGCCGCCCACAGGGGCGGCCACGGGCCCAGCCTCGACCTCTTCACGCGCGTATTTCAGCATCGCACCGGCCAGAACATCCTTGGCCTCGGCATGGGTGGGAATACCAAATCCGGGCACGTCGATGCCCACGATCCGCACGCCGTTGATCTCGCTCGGCAACAGGCGCAAGGGCACGCCAGAGGCGGTCGGCACGCACAGGTTGGTCACGACAATGGCGTCGTATTTGTCCGGATCGGCCAGATCATGCACCGACTCGCGGATATCCTCGAACAGCTTGCCGGTCACCAAAGTCTCGGAATTGAACGGCACATAGCCAACCGACCGGCGCGCGCCATAGAAATGGGACACGAATGTCAGCCCATAGACACAGCAGGCCGAGCCTGACAGCACAGTCGCCACCCGGCGCATCCGCAGGCCCACGCGCAAGGACCCAAAGGCCGGGCACATCGACTGCGGTTTGTCATGGGGGCCTTGGGGATAGTCGGCGGCGAACTTGTCCAGCATCTCGGAATTGCCCGCGATCCGCGCGGCCTTTTCCATCTCCGACCCCGAATGACAGCCCAAACCGTCCACACCCGTGGGCGCAGGCAGCTCTGCCTCGCGTGGGTGGCCTTGGGTCACCTCCACCATGTCGGCGGCGTCATATGTGACCTTGGTGCTCACGTGGGTTTCACCTCGTCATCGTTGATGACCAGTGACTCGATGTCCGACACGCGATCGATCATGTCCTCGAACCGGGCGCGCTGGCCCAGACGCAGGTCATGGGCCGCCTGCACCGCACTGCGGGTCTGCTCCAGCAGGCACGCGGTGTGGCTCATGACCGCCTTGGCGCGGGCACGCAGAAATTCGACCGAGTCCGGATCAGGCGTCGTCATAAATGACCTCCAGCGACTCCTTGGGCGCGGCGTTCTTGCCACGCATGTCCGTATCGGTGGCGGGTGTCAGTTCGATCCCCGCGCCGGTTTCCGACCCGTCAAACAATTCCAGCAACCCGTCCTGGCTCAGCGGTGCCGGGCGCACCGGCGGGGCCTCGGCCACGTTCATGCCCAACTCGGCAAACAGGGCGCCCCATGGGCTCTTGTCCGTGCCGACGATCTGGTAGTTCGCGGATTTCTTGCGCAGGTCGTCATCCTGCGGAATGCTTGCCAGCACCGGGATGTCGACCGCGTTGGCAAAGGCCTGCGCCTCACCCGACCCGTCATCCTTGTTGATGACCAGACCGGCCACGCCGACATTGCCGCCCAGCTTGCGGAAGTATTCGACAGCCGAACAGACATTGTTGGCCACGTACAGAGACTGCAAATCGTTCGACCCGACCAGGATCACCTTCTGCGCCATGTCGCGCGCAATCGGCAGGCCGAAGCCGCCACAGACCACATCGCCCAGGAAATCGAGCAGGACATAGTCAAAGTCCCAATCGTGGAACCCCAGCTTTTCCAACAACTCGAATCCGTGGATGATGCCGCGGCCCCCACAGCCGCGCCCCACCTCGGGGCCACCCAGCTCCATGGCGAACACGCCGCCACGTTTGAAACATACATCGCCGATCTTCACCTCTTCGCCCGCCAGCTTCTTCTTGGTCGAGGTTTCGATGATGGTCGGGCACGCCTTGCCGCCAAACAGCAGGGACGTGGTGTCGGATTTCGGATCGCAGCCGATCAGCAGCACGCGCTTGCCCTGCTCGGCCATCATGTGGCTGAGGTTGGCAAGGGTGAAGGATTTGCCAATGCCGCCCTTCCCGTAGATCGCGATGATCTGCGTGTCCTTGGTCGCCTCGCTGGGCAGCACGTCGGCAAGGTCCTCATTGGCCTCGTCACGCAGACGCTGGTCGAAGTCCTTCAGGTTTGGCACTTCATCTTTCACGTCACTGCTCCCAATCCAAAATCATCTTCAGGCAGTCCCCATCGGTAAACGCCTGTTCATATGCTGCCCGCGCATCTGTGGCGGGGCGTGTGTGAGTGATCAGGTCGCCTAGGCTCAGCGCGCCGCATTCGACCAGCGCACGGGTTGCGGCCAGATCCTCGCGGGTCCACTCGGCCGCCACGCGGAACCGCGCCTCTTTCATGAAGGCGGGCGGAAAAGCGAACGACAAAGGCGCAGAGTAGAACCCGGCCAACACGATCTCGCCACCCTTGGCGATGCGGCCCACCAGATCATTCAGCAGGGCGCCCTGCCCCGATGCGTCATAGATCGAGGTATAGTCGCGGCGCTCATCCGCTTCCGGGTCGATCACCTCGTAGCCCATCGCGCCCGCGCGGCGGGCCGGGTCGATCTCCCAAACGGTGGGGGCGGGTGCGCCCGCCGCAATGGTCAGACGCGCCAGCAAACGGCCAAGTACCCCGTGGCCGACTATCAGATCAGGCACCGCCTTGTTCATGCCCGCCATCGCGTGGCGCGCTGTCGCGGCCAGCGCCAGCAAGGCACCCTCGGCACCAAAACCAGCATCGATACGCGTCACCCGCGCACTGTCAGTCACCAGCGTATGGGCCGCACCACCAAACAGGCCAAAGGCACCGTCATAGCAATTCGCACCGGGCACAAACACGCGGTCACCGGGCTTGAACCCGGTCAGCAATCCCGCCTCGACAACTTCGCCAGCGGCCTCGTAACCGGGCACCAGCGGATAGCCCATACCGGGAAAGGGCGGCATGTCGCCGGTCCAGAACAGCTTTTCCGTGCCGGTAGAAATACCGGAGTGAGAGACCTCGACAACCAGATCCGCAGGCCCCGGTGCCGTCAGCGCCAAGGTGTCCACGCAGAGGTCCTTTGGACCATTCAGCAGGACGGCAGCAGTTTCCAAGATCGTCTCCTCGTTGTGGGTCGCGCAGTCAGCACTCTTGATGAAAGAGACTCAGGCACGGCCTTCAGCATTATGTGTCATTCTAGTTAGACAACTCTATGTGTCAATTAAATTGGACACTTTGGGTGTGAATCAATTCGAGCGCACCGCCGTCACCACGCGGGTCACATAGGCGCGCGCCGGGGCTGGGCTGCGGATCTGGGTAAACCCGGCCTCGGCCAGCAGCGCCGAAATCTCCTCCGCAGACCGGGCGCGGCCCGTCTGCATAGCCATCGTGTAGAACGCGAAATACACGTCGCCCGCGCGATCCGGGCGCGCACCGCCGCCCATCGGCTCGGACACGATCAGCCGGCCACCATCGGGCAAGGCGTCATAGACACGGGCCAGCAGCGCCCGCACCGTATCGTCGGAATGATCATAAAGCACGCGGATCAGCGACACCGCGTCGGCCCCGGTGGGCAGCGCCTGATCGCGGAACGATCCCGGCACGATCGTCACACGATCCGCCATGCCCGCCGCGTCAAACCGGGCCTGCGCATCCGGCACCACCTGCGGCAGATCAAACAGGGTCATGTCCATCGCCCGGTTCGCCTGCCCTGCGGCCTCCAGAAACGCGCCCGTCCCGCCCCCCACATCCAGCAGATGCGCGACACCTTTCAACGACACCGCGCGCAGCGTGTCCTCGGCCACCAGCCGCTGGCTTTGCGCCATCAGGTCGGAATAGATCACCGCCTCGGCCTCGGGCACATCCCCGCCAAAGACATAGGGCCAGAACTGGCTCAACTGCGTCTCCTCCGGCCCGCGCAGCAGCGCCACGGGATCGCGCAGATCGTCATAGAACGCCTTGTGATGCCGGATCATCGCCTCCAGCCCCGGCACGCCCATCAGGGCGGCCCCCTTGCGGGCCAGCGCAAAGCGGTCGCGCTTGCGACGCAGCAGGCCCAAGGCCGCCGCCGCCTGCAACAGCACCTGCATGCGCTCAATAGGCACGTCACAGGCCCGGCCCAGCACCTCGGCACTCTGCGGCCCCGCACGCAAACGGCGCAGCAGATCCAGCTCGACCACGGCCATCAAGACCTGCGATTGCACAAACCCCTGCACCACGTCGAACAGCGCCGCGCCATCAGATCGCGCGCGGCCTCGGGTCAGGGGAAACTTGCTGGCCCAGCTTTGAAAGCCGGGCTTGGCCACCAGACGGTTCAACCACCCGCCGCGCCATGTCGGCAGATCGGTGGCCTCGGTGTTCATTCGCCGGGCACGCGGCTGGCGGCGACAACGGGCGTCAGACGCTCGGCATACATGCGCACCATCTCGGCCAGCTGCGCCTCACCGGGGCAACTGGGGATCGACGAAATCGCACCGCCCAGGATATCCTTCAGCCGCGAAATCGCGCCCTGCACACCCAGCAGCGTCACTGCATTGGGACGGCCATGCAGATCGTCCTGCCCCGCAGGCTTGCCCAGGGTGCTCTCGTCATAGAGCGCATCGCGCAGATCATCCGCCACCTGGAACGCCTCGCCAATGCGGTCGCCCAGTTCAAACCAGGGCTCGGCCTCCTGGCCCGCAGCAATGGCGCCCATCTGCGTGGCGGCAATGAACAGGGCACCCGTCTTGGCCTGATGATAGGCGGACAGATCAACCTCGCTCTCACTCTCCCAGCCTTGGCCCGCACAGATGCCGCCGGGCATGCCGGTGCGCTGCGCCAGCGTCATGATCAGTTGCGCCACCCGCTCGGGCGCATGACCCGACTGGCGCGCCAGCGTTTCAAAGGCGAGCACGATCAGGCTGTCACCCGCCAACACGGCCAACGGCTCGGAATAGGCTTTGTGGACCGAGGGCTTGCCCCGGCGAATGTCGGCATCGTCAAAACAGGGCAGGTCGTCATGGACCAGCGAGGCGCAGTGGATCATCTCCAACGCAGAGGCGGCGGCATTGGCCACCTCGGGCTTGTCATCACCGCAGGCCATGGCGACAGACATCAGGATCGTCGGGCGGATGCGCGCACCCCCGGGGGCGGTCGCGTATTGCAGGGCACTGGCCAGCTTGGGCGGCGTTGCGCGCCCGGCCCCCTGACCCACAGCCACCGCCTCTGCGATTGCCGCTTCGATCCGCGTGTTGAGGCCCATCGGCGCGCTCCTTGAAATGCAATATGTCACTCTGGTGAGACACCAAAGTGTAAATCATACTGGACACATTGGCTTCACGAGTCAACAATCGCCACATGACCACAGCCGCCACCCCCTCGCGCAAGCTGGGCAGCCTGCCCATCACCGGACCGCGCGCCGTCATCATCGGCGCGGGTATCGCGGGGCTGGCCTGTGCGGCGCGCCTGCACGCGGCGGGCTATGCGGTGACGCTGCTGGAACGGCACGCGCAGGTGGGCGGCAAGATCCGCACGCTCCCCTCGCCCGCCGGTCCGATTGATGCGGGGCCGACGGTGCTGACAATGCGGCACGTCTTTGACGACCTCTTTGACACGCTCGGCACCCGGCTCGACGATCACGTGACCCTGATCAAGCAAGAGGTGCTCGCCCGCCACTTCTGGCCCGATGGCAGCACGCTTGATCTGCACGCCGATCACGAACGCAACATCGGCGCGATCCGCGCCTTTGCAGGCAGCACAGCCGCCGCGCAATTCACCCGCTTTGCTGCGCGCACGCGCCAGCTCTTTGCCGCCTTCGATGCGCCCATGATGCAAGCGCCCGAACCCCGGCTCGCCGCACTCACCGCCCATGTGCTGAAAAATCCGCGGCTGATCCCGGCCATGGCGCCGCTCTCCACCCTGAAGTCCCTGCTGAAATCCAGCTTTGACGATCCGCGCCTGCGCCAGCTCTTCGGGCGCTACGCCACCTATGTTGGCGGCAGCCCGACTCACGCGCCCGCGCTCCTGTCGCTGATCTGGCAGGCCGAGGCGGCGGGCGTCTGGGTGGTGCAGGGCGGGATGCACAAGCTGACCACCGCCCTCGCCGGGCTGCTCGAAGGGCAAGGGGTCGATATCCGCACGGGCGCGCACGTTGCGCGGATCGAGGTGCAGAACAACCACGCCGCCGCCATCCACCTCGCGGACGGCACCCGCCTGCCCTGCGACGTGGCCGTGCACGCAGGCGACCCGCGCGCCCTCGCCACTGGCGCGCTTGGGCCCAGCACGGCCCATATCGCGCCGCAAACGGCCAAGGCCAAACGCAGCTTTTCCGCCCGCGTGCTCAGCTTTGCCGCCACACCGCACGGGCCGGACCTTGCCCATCACAACGTCTTCTTTGCCGAAGACGCGACAAGCGAATTCCGCGACCTCATGGCCGGGCGCATCCCCCAATCCCCCAGCTTCTATATCTGCGCGCTGGATCGGGGACAGACCAGCTACCCACCCCCGCTCGAACGATTCGAAATCATCACGAACGCGCCCGCGACGGGCAGTTCCAACGCGCCCGCAACGGGCGACTCATCAACCCCGAGGACCTCACCCCATGGCTTCATCAGATCACGCAGCAGATGGCGCAGGCGGGCATGACTTTCACCCCGACCCCGGACACGACAACCATAACGACGCCCCACGCCTTCGCGCAGATGTTCCCGGCCAGTCAGGGCGCTCTGTATGGCCAGACCCCGCACGGGCTGACAGCTGCCCTGCAAAGGCCAAAGGCCCGGACGTCGATCCCCAACCTTTACCTGGCGGGGGGCGGGACGCACCCGGGGGCGGGTGTGCCCATGGCCACCCTCTCCGCCCGGCACGCGGTCGCGGCGATCTTGAGCGACCGAACTTCAACATCGACGTCGCCCCGAACGGCTATGCGTGGTGGTATGTCGACGGCCTAAGCGATTGCGGCACCCGCGCGGTGTCGGTGATCGGCTTCATCGGCTCGGTCTTTTCGCCCTGGTACAAATGGTCAGGGCGCAAGAACCCGCAAAACCACGTTTGCATCAATGTCGCCACCTACGGCCCCGGCGGACGCTTCACCATGACCGACCGCGGGCAAAGCGCCCTGCGCCAGACCGCTTCAAGGCTCGAGGTCGGGCCCTCCATGATGCGCTGGCAGGACGACCAGCTGGTGATCGACATCAACGAAATCTCCTCGCACCCGATGATCAGCCGCGTGCAGGGGCAAATCCGGGTCACCCCCACCGCGCTCACGCAGGTCGAACTGCCGCTCACGGAGGACGGCGCCCATATCTGGCGACCCTTCGCGCCGCGCGCCCGGATCGAGGTCGATATCGACCGCAAAGGCTGGCAATGGCAGGGCGAGGGATACTTCGACGCCAATTTCGGCACCCGCGCACTGGAACAGGACTTCAGCTACTGGACATGGGGGCGCTACCCCACTGGCAACGGAGCGACCTGTTTCTACGACGCCACGCGGCTTGATGGCTCCGAACTCGCCGCCGGCTTCACCTTCGACGACACCGGGGCGGCACGCGCCATCCCCCTGCCCCCGAAATCCCCCATCCGCCGCTCGCTCTGGGCGGTCAAACGCGAAACACGCGGCGACGCAGGCACACAGGCGCGCCAGGTCCAGAACATGCTCGACGCGCCGTTCTACTCCCGCTCCGCCGTGCAAACCACGCTGAACGGAGAGGTCACGACAGGCGTGCACGAGGCACTCGACCTCACCCGCTTCCGCTCGCCCCTGCTGAAACCGATGCTGGCCGTGCGGGTGCCCCGACGCCCCCGCTGGCGGTTCGAGTAACCCGTCTCAAACACTGGTCTTTTGTGAGAAACAGACGATGATTGATCACATCACGTTCGGCGTTACCGATTTCGCCCGGTCCACTGCCTTCTATGATCAGGCCTTCGCACCTCTGGGTGTGCGCCGCGTGTTCGATGTGCCACAGGACCACGCGAACGGCGTCAAGGTAAGCGGCTATGGCGACGACCGACCCTGGTTCTGGGTGGCCGAGGAAAACGCCACATCCGGGATGATGCACATCGCCTTGCAAGCGCAAAGCCGCGCAGCGGTGGATGCCTTTCACGCCGCAGCCTTGCGTGCTGGTGGGACAGATAACGGGCCACCGGGTCTGCGGCCGCACTATCACCCGACCTACTATGCCGCCTTTGTGCGCGATCCTGACGGACACAACATCGAAGCGGTCTGTCACCTGCCATAGGAACCGGGCGACAAACCCCGCCTTTCCCCCCGCAAACAAAAAAACGACAGAAACACCGGACCCATCCGTAAAAGAACCACCCAAGCAAACGGAGGGCACCATGAAGACTCACGTCACCACGCTCGCTCTGACGCTTTTGACCGCGGGTGCGGTTCAGGCGCATGTGGCCATCACCCTGGAGGGGGACCAGCGCTGCATCACATCCGATGGAATACCCAATCACGACACCGGCACATGGCGCGAAGGGGCCACGGTAGAAGAACAAAGCCACAGCTATTGTATGGATGCGACGCCCGAACTGACCGACACCATCACCGACAGGGTCCGCATTTCCGGCTTCACGGTGACCGGAATACCGCTGCGCCCGGGCACCGCTGAATTCTATGATCCATCGACCGAGCGCGGCTATTCGCGCGACCCGTCTTCGGGATGGAATGTCGAAGGCGTGGGCGGGCTGATCATGGACGCACAGAACGCGCATGTGGATGGCGACGGCATGTACCACTATCACGGCATTCCTTCCGCCGTGGTCGAGGGGCTAGACGGCACGCTATTCGGCTATGCCGCAGACGGGTTCGAAATCCACTATGTGGGCGACCAGGCGCAATCGTCCTGGCAGCTGAAAAGCGGGGAACGCGCCTCAGGCCCAGGCGGCGCACATGACGGCACCTATGTGCAGGACTACGAATTTGTTGCGGGGTCCGGCACGCTGGATGAATGCAATGGCGCCATGATTGATGGGCAATATGTCTACTTCGCAACCGACACTTACCCGTTCTTCCCGCGCTGCTTCAAAGGAACGGTCTCAAACGACTTCATCGGTGGGCGCGGTGATCGGCCCCCGCGCGATGGCGACGGTTAACACAGGTTGGGATCGGGCCCATCACAGGCCCCATCCCGCCTACCCGTCGCGGCCCGGCTCGTTCGGATTGCTGGAAAACAGCGCGATCTTGTTGCCTTGGGGATCGCGTAAATACGCCACATAGAAATTCGGCCCATAGGACGCGCGAAACCCCGGCGCACCCTCGTCAGACCCGCCCGCAGCAACCGCTGCGGCGTGCAGGTCGCGCACCTGGCTCTGGCTGCCCGCCTCAAAGGCGACCATGGTCCCGTTCCCGGCCGAGGCTGGCGCGCCATCAAAGGGTGATTTCACGTAGAATTCCGGCGCAACCGGGGTCTGGCCCGGCGCGACCGGCAGGGCATAGCTCAGATCGCCATGATAGCGTTCCAGCTCATAGCCAAGGCCCGGCAGGAAGGCGGAATAAAACCGCTCTGCCCGCGCGATGTCGTCCACACCAACCGTGACATAGGCAATCATGTTGCGTGTATCCCTCTCGTCAAACCTGTTTGCGTGCAGCAGGGCCTACAGGAACAGCCGCTTACCCCGGCTGCACCGACCCGTTCGCCGCTTCATCCCGGTTCAACCGCCACACCTCGGCATTCAGCGCCGCCGCGATGGTGACCCAGACGAGGTAGGGCACAAACAGGGCCCCCGCGATCCAGTCGACCTGCCACATGGCCAGCAAACCGCTCAGCACCGTGATCCACAGCACGCCAATGATGGCCATGCCCAGACGGATATTGCGCAAGCCGAAAAACACCGGGGTCCACAGCCCGTTGAATGCGATCTGCATCGCCCAGAACGCCATGGCGATCCCGTTGTCCTCGGCCATGGCCGTGCGCGCACCCGCGATGGCCATACAGGCATAAAGCACCATCCATGTGACAGGGAACACCCAGTCGGGCGGTGTCCAGCTTGGCTTGTTCAGCGCGCGATACCAGGGGCCCGGCGGAAACAGCCCGCCCGTCACGCCCGCGCCAAGGCAGGCGGCAAAGAAAATGCAGAACAACAGCCAGAACATGTAGCTCACGTAACCCGCGCGCGCGCTCCGATCAAGGCTGCTCTCTCTTCCCGGCGGCGCGCCTCCAGCGCGGCCAGCGCGTCAAACAGGCTGTCGCTGCGCGGCGCCTGTGCGCCCGTGGCAGCAGCATCCACAAGGAATTGCACCTCCGGCAAGGCCGGGGCAAAGACGACCGGAGAGCGTGGGGTGACCATGCTCAACCCGCTCAGCATCATGGATTGCGCGAGCCAACCCAGCTTTTGCGGCTTGGACGTGCGGGCGCGGGCCGTGATGCTGTCATAGCCCATCGCCGTCAGCCGCCCGCCAATCCCCGCATAGATGAAACGGGCCGCGTAAATGCCCGGTCGACTGCCCCGTGGCAGTGCCCCAATCCCCGCTTCCGAGCGGTAATAGAGCCTGTTTGCCTCCACGATCAGCCGCTTGACCATGGCGCGCACCGCCTTGGTCGGCGTGGGGTTGTCGAACAGGGTCTGCGGGTCGATCCCGGCCTCTTCCAGCCAGTCGGTGGGCAGGTACAGCCGCCCCTCCAGCGCATCCTCGCCCACATCGCGCGCGATGTTGGTCAGCTGCATCGCCACGCCCAGATCACAGGCCCGCGCCAGCGCATCGCGGTCGCGCACGCCCATCAGCACGCACATCATCGCACCCACCGCCGCTGCCACCCGGGCCGAGTAATCCTTGACACCAGACAGGTCGGAATAGGTGCGCGCCTCCGCATCCCAGGCCAACCCTTCCAGCAGCGCATCCGGCAGCGCGCGGGGCATGTCGAACTGCTCCACCACCGCCGTGAACGCGCGGTCGGGTGCCGCATCCTTGGGCGTGCCCGCATAGACCAGGTCCAGCCGGTCACGCAGGCGCAACACCGCCTCCACCTTCTCGGCCTTCAGGTCCACCTCGTCATCCGCCAACCGGCAAAACGCATACAGCGCCAGCGCCGGGTCCCGCACCTTCCGTGGCAACAGTTTCGAGGCCGCATGAAACGACAGCGACCCATGGCGGATCGCCTCCGTACACGCCTCCAGATCACGTGGATCCATCATGTCGCCCCCTCCCCGCCCGTCACGGCATCGGGCACCAGCTGGCCCAGCACCTCGGCGGTCGAAATCACGCCCGGCACACCCGCACCCGGATGCGTGCCCGCCCCCACCAGGTACAGACCCTCGGCCTCTTCACTCACATTGTGCGGGCGGAACCAGGCCGATTGCAAAATCCGCGGCTCAATGGAAAACCCGGCCCCCAGGGGCGACAGATAGCGGTCGCGGAAGGTCTCGGGGGTAAACACCTGCTCGGTGCTGATTTTCGACCCTAACCCGGGCAAAAGCTGATCCTCCAACACGGCCAGCATCTTCGCCTTGTAGGCCTCGGCCTCCGTGCTCCAGTCCACACCACCATGGCCCAGATGGGGCACCGGCGACAGCACATAGAACGTATCGTCGCCCTCGGGCGCCACGGACGGGTCCGTGACCGACGGGCGATGGACATACAGGCTCATGTCATCGGCCAGCTTGCCCTTGATGAAGATGTCGTTCAGCAACCCGGTATAGCGGGGGCTGTTCAGAATGGTGTGATGACCCACATCGGCCCAATCGCCGCGCGTGCCCTTGGTGCCGAAATACCAGACAAACAGGCTCATCGAATAACGGGTGCGCTTCAGGCGCGCAGGCGTCCAGCGCGTCTTTTTCGCGGTGCGCATCAACCGGTCATAGGTGTGGCCCGCATCCGCATTGCTCACCACCACATCCGCGCCCAGTTCCAGCCCGCTGGCCAACCGCACACCCCGCGCACGGCCGCGCTCGACCACGATCTCGTCCACCTCGGTGTCCATCAGCAAAGTGCCGCCCTGATCCTCGATCACATCGCCCATGCAGCGCGCCATATGGGCCAGACCGCCCATCGCGTAATGCACGCCAAACTCCTTCTCGAGGTAGCTGACCAGAATATACATGCTGGTCACATGGGTCGGATCACCGCCAATGAACAAAGGATGAAAGGAAAAGGCCATCCGCAGTTTCTCATTGCGAAACCGCTTGGCCGCATGGGCATAGACCGAGCGGTCCGCGCGCAACCGCGCAAAGGTGGGCAAGACCTGCACCAGATCCCACAGCTTGTGCATCGACCGGCGGCCCAGATCCTCGAACCCGAACCAGTACCGCTTGGAACTGTCGCGCAGAAAGGCGTCGAACCCGCGCACATCGCGCGGCTCGATCTTGGCCACCTCGGCGCGCATGGCCTCCGTGTCCTGCTGGGCGGTGAACGTGGTGCCGTCCGGCCAGCGAATCTCGTAAAACGGGGTGAGCGGGCGCAAATCCACATCGTCATCAAACGACCGGCCACAGGCGGCCCACAGCTCGCGATAGAGCTGCGGCACGGTGACAATGGTCGGCCCCAGATCAAAGCGGTGCCCGTCCTGCCAGATCGCCGATCCACGGCCCCCCGGCACGTCCAGCTTGTCGATGACGGTCACCTTGTACCCTTTGGCCCCAAGGCGCATGGCGGCCGCCAAACCTCCCAGCCCCGCACCAATGACAATGGCGCGGTTTCCGGTCCGGGCGGCCGATTCGATGGGATCAAAGCGTGTCATTCCATTCCGACAATAGATGTGTCTAGTTTAGTTGACAATTTCTTTTCCACCGATAGGGTTCTAGCTGCGCCCACGGGCACAAAACCAGTGCAAAGACATGAGCCAGACAACCACCATATCCTTCTTCCGCTTTGCGCGGATGCGCGACCGGGCGTGGGCGCTGGCGATGATGGGCGGGGCGCGTCCCGCAATGGCGCGCGTGCCCGATCTCGGCTTCTGGAAACTCTGCGGCTCCGGCACGGGCGAGGGGTTCACACCGCTGCCCAACACCAGCGTCTACGCGATCCTGTGCACATGGCCCGATGCTGAAACCGCGCGCGCACGGCTCGCCGAGACACGGATTTTCCAACGCTACCGCGCCCGCGCGGCAGAGGACTGGACAGTGTATCTGTCAGCCACCTCCGCCCGCGGCGCCTGGGCCGGACAATCGCCCTTTTCCCCTGTGTCAGAGCCGAAAACAGGCCCGCAGGACAAACCTCTGGCCGCCCTCACCCGCGCCACTATCAAACCGGGCATCCTGACCAAATTCTGGGGCCGCGTGCCCGACATTTCCGCCATGATCGGCTCTGATCCCAACGTGGTGTTCAAGATCGGCATCGGCGAGGTACCCATGCTGCATCAGGTCACCTTTTCCATCTGGCCCGGCACCGCCGAAATGGCCCAATTCGCCCGCACAAACGGCCCCCACGCCGCTGCCATCCAGGCTGTGCGGGACGGCGCGTGGTTCCGGGAAGAGCTTTATGCACGTTTCGCCATCCTTGGCGACAGCGGCACATGGGGCGGCACCAGCCCGCTCGAAGGACTGAACTTGCAATGACGAAAACACCTTTCCCCTTCTCCGCCATCGTCGGGCAGGAGGATATGAAACGCGCCATGATCCTCACCGCCATCGACCCCGGCATCGGCGGCGTTCTGGTGTTCGGGGATCGGGGCACCGGCAAATCCACCGCCGTGCGCGCGCTTGCCGCCCTCTTGCCCCCGATCACGGCTGTTGTGGGCTGCCCCATCAATGCGGAAAGCCACGCAGATACCCCCGATTGGGCCAATATAGAGACGAAAAAGACCCGCAAAATCCCGACCCCGGTCATCGACCTGCCCCTCGGCGCAACCGAGGATCGCGTGGTCGGCGCCCTCGACATCGAACGCGCCCTCACCCGCGGCGAAAAGGCGTTCGAGGCCGGGCTATTGGCCCGCGCCAATCGCGGCTATCTCTACATTGACGAGGTCAATCTGCTCGAGGATCACATCGTCGATCTGCTGCTCGACGTGGCCCAGTCCGGCGAAAACGTGGTCGAGCGTGAGGGGCTGTCCATCCGCCACCCCGCCCGCTTCGTCCTCGTCGGCTCCGGCAACCCCGAAGAAGGCGAGTTGCGCCCGCAACTCCTCGACCGCTTCGGCCTGTCGGTCGAGGTGCGCAGCCCCAATGACGTCGCCCAACGGATCGAAGTGATCAAGCGGCGCGACGCGTTTGAGTCGGATTTCGACGCCTTCATGGAAGTTTACACCAAGGAGGATGCCAAGATCCGGCGCAAGATCCTCGCCGCGCGCCGTCTCCTGCCCCAGATCGAAACGCCGGATAATATCCTGCACGACTGTGCAGAGCTGTGCATCGCACTCGGCTCCGACGGTCTGCGGGGCGAACTGACCCTTTTACGCGCCGCCCGCGCGCTGGCCGCCTATGACAAGAAAAAGGTGCTCACCCGCGATCACCTCAAACGCATCGCCCCCATCGCCCTGTCGCATCGTTTGCGGCGCGACCCGCTGGACGAGGCCGGCAGCAGCACCCGCGTCGCCCGCACCGTCGAAAGCGTGCTGGGATGACCCCGCGCCCGCGTAAGGCGGAGGTGTCCTCCGCCCTGCCCGCATCGCCGCTGCGCCCCCTCTGCACCCGTAAGGCGGACGTGTCGTCCGCCCCACCCCGGTGATGAGCGCCGAGTCCTGGCATAACGCAACCCTCGCGCTGCGCCTGCTCGCGCTCGATCCCGCAGGCCTCGGCGGCGCCGTCATCCGCATGCGCGCCAGCCCTGACCGCGACGCCCTTCTGGCCGAATTCGACAGCCCCCTGCCCCTGCGCAAACTGCCCAACACCATTTCCGACGAACAGCTTTTCGGCGGCATCGACCTCAGCGCCACACTCGCCTCATCTCAAGTCATTGAAAATCCAGGATTTTTTCAAAGCCCTTGTATCGCCCTGCTCCCCATGGCCGAACGCTGCCCGCCCGCCCTCGCCGCGAAACTCGCCGCACTCGCAGACCAGTCTCTAACACAGGGTTTTTTGGCCCTGGACGAAGGCATCGACCTCGACGAACGCACACCCGACACGCTGTCAGATCGCCTCGCATTCCACATCTCCCCCGAGGGTCGCAAACCCCCTGTCCCCGCGGGGACAAGCGAAAGTGTCCCCGCGGGGACACGACTTGCAGATGACGACGCAAGCACCCAACTCACCCTCCTCGCAGCCCGCTTTGGCATCCCTTCCCTGCGCGCCCCAACCCTCGCCCTCAAGGCCGCGCGCGCCCATGCAAAACTGATGGGCCGGGAGGCGCTGACCGACACCGACATCTCCATCGCCGCCGCCCTCGTCTACCCCCACCGCGCCACCATCCTGCCGCAAGACGAGGCACCCGAAAACGACCCCCTTCCCCGCCGCCTGAACAGGACACTGGCGACGGGCAAGACAGCGACGAAACGCAAGCCCTGCCCGACACCGACATGCTCGTCGACGCGGTCAAGGCGCTGCTCCCCCAAGGCCTTCTCGACACGCTTGTCCCCGCGGGGACAGCCCGCTCATCCGCAGGCTCAGGCGCCGGGCAAAAGCGTACATCGAACCGTCGTGGCCGCCCCCTGCCCTCGCGCCCCGGACGGCTCGACGGCACCTCTCGCATCGACCTGATCGCGACCTTACGCGCCGCTGCTCCGTGGCAACCCCTGCGGCGTCAAAAACAGCCCGACAAACTCGGCCTCCTGATCCGCCCCTCCGACATTCGCCTCAAGCGCTACAGCGAGTTGTCGGACCGCCTGCTGATCTTCTGCGTGGATGCCTCAGGCTCTGCCGCCGTGTCCCGCCTGGGCGAGGCGAAGGGCGCCATCGAATTGCTGCTGGCCGACGCCTATGCCAGCCGGGATAACGTGGCCCTGATCGCGTTCCGGGGCGAAAGCTCAGAACTGCTCCTGCCCCCCACCCGCTCGCTGGTTCAGACCAAACGGCGCCTCGCGTCCCTGCCGGGCGGCGGTGGCACGCCGCTTGCGTCGGGCCTGCAGAACGCGTTGCTGATGGCGCAACAGTCGCGGGCCAAGGGCCTCACCCCAACGGTCGTTCTGATCACGGATGGGCGCGCAAACATCGCGCTGGATGGCACCGCGAACCGCGACCAGGCCAGCAGCGATGCAACCCAGATGGCCAGTGCAATCCGAGGCCAGGGCATAGGGGCGCTGGTGATCGACATGTCCAACCGTCCACAGCCATCGCTCAAGGCGCTGGGGGCCACTCTGAATGCCCCCTACATCGCCTTGCCCCGTGCAGATGCACACAAGCTGACGGGCGCCGTCACTGCTGCGCTGGACGGGTAGAACATGGATTGGAACCAGATCAAAAGCTGGCCCAATGCCCATCTGTCCCGGAGGGTACAGGGGCCGGTGCATCGCTGGCACGTGCAGGAGACCGGGCAAGGCAAAACGGTGCTGCTGCTGCATGGCGCGGGCGGGTCGACGCATAACTACCGCGAGATCATTCCGATCCTGGCCAAGCGCTTCCATGTGATTGCGCTGGACCTGCCGGGACAGGGGTTCACGCAGCTGGGCGCGCGGCACCGGTCGGGGCTGGACCCGACGGCTGAAGACATCGCCAAGCTTTGCGCACAGGAAGGATGGGCCCCGACTGTGATCGTGGGTCACTCTGCGGGCGCTGCGGTGGCGTTGCGGCTGGCCCAAAACGATCTGTCCCCGCGGGGACAGACGCCGCTGGTGATTGGGATCAATGCGGCGCTGGCGGAATTTCAGGGGCTGGCGGGTGCCATTTTCCCGTTCATGGCAAAGGCGCTGGCGGCGGTGCCGTTCACGGCGAGCCTGTTCTCTGGCGCGTCAAACAATCCGGCGCGCATTCAGGCTCTAATAAGCTCGACAGGGTCAGAACTGGATGCAACGGGGATGGAGCTCTACCGCCGTCTGGTGGCGGACCGAAACCACGTGGATGGCACGTTGCTGATGATGTCGCAATGGAAGCTGCCGCCGTTGCTGAAGGCCCTGCCGGGACACGATGCCTCAGTGCGCTTCATCGTGGGGGAGAAGGACGGGACGGTGCCCCCGACCGTGTCCCTGACAGCGGCGCAGCGGATGCCGGATGCCACCGTGACAAACCTGCCGGGATTGGGCCATCTGGCGCATGAAGAAAGGCCCGCCGAGATGGCGGGCCTGATCCTGCAGTTCATTGACGAATTAGCGGTTTAGAGACTGTTTTTTCCCAGTGTCCCCGCGGGGACAGTTACAATCCCAATTGTTCGAGCATGGCGCGCACTGCCGCCTCGAGCTTGCGGGGATCAACTGCACCGAAATCCCGGTTCATCTGCAATTCGATCTTGCCCTTTGATCCTGTCACCTTGACCGCGCCCGCCTTGCGGCTGAGTTTCAGCGTGGTCTTGGACGATGCCTGGGGCCGCGTTGCATCAGGCGTGGCGGGCGGCAGCAACACGCGGTTGAGCAGGGCCAGTTCCGCCTCGGCAGATTGTGGTTTGTGCGCATCAAGCACGGCATCGAGTTGCACGCGCACACGCGGGTTGTCATCAAACGCCTTGATCAGCCGCAGACCCAGCGAGCGCGGGATCGCCTCGGGGTAATGCAGCTTGTGTCCCACCAGGGACATGAGCGTCGCAAACTGGCTGATGTAGCTGCGTTTCTGACGGCCGGCAGAGGCGTAGAGTGTGGCGATGGCGTCCCCAACCTCGAGCCCCGTCTGGCTGGCGTAGGAGGCGGCGAGCTGGCCCATCTCGGCAAAGGAAATATCGCGCCGGATCAGGTTTTCATCGACCATGCGGCGATAGAGTTTTTCCAGCGCTTCACCCTTGGCGACCAGCACGGCGGGGATGGTGGCAAAACGCTCATCCTCGCCCTCTGCATGCAGCGCCTTGTAAGCGCGCAGGCGGCGAAAACCCTGGATCAACTCGTAGCCGTCGCCGGTGTCTTCGACCTGGATCGGGTTGGACAGGCCAAGGTCGCGGATCGAGGTTTTCAGTTCCTCGAAATCGGGATCGTCGCCGGTGCCCCGGTCGCGCGTCAGCTTGGTCATCCGCACATCGTCCAGGGCGACGCGGGCGACGATGGCGCCGTCGCGTTTCAGCGAGATGTATTCATGGGCGAGCCGGTCATTTTCGGCGCGGATTGCAGCCTCGGCCGATTGGCGTTCGCTGAGCGCGTCGGCGTTTTCCGAGATCGCGGCGGCCATGGGGCCACGACGTGCATCGGGGGCAGGGGCCTCTTGCGCCTCGGGCTCGGCCTCGGTGCCTGCGTCCAGATCAAAGTCGATGTCGAATACGCGGCGCTTGCTCATGCCTCATCCTCCAGGTTGTCCCAGGCCTGGCCCAGGTTGTCTTTGAATTCTTCGTAGGCCCGGTCAAAGGAGGCGCGGGCGCGCCGCCAGGTTTCGCGGGTCATGTCGCGGTAGTCGATTTCATAGATGCTGCTGAGGAACCGCCCGGACTGCTCGACCGCGCGGGTCATTTCGATCGGGTGTTCGCAGACGCGATCCCCGAACACCTTTTGGAAGGCGCCCATCATGGCGCGGTGCAGTTCATTGCCCGGCTCGTAGCGCGTCAGCAGGAAGCGCAGGTCGAGGAAGGATTTGGGCAGGCCCATTGTCCCCGCGGGGACAAGCCCGTTGAAGCGGCTGAGATCCTCGAGCGCTTCGGACAGTTGGCCGATGAAGGACGTGGTTGAGTCGTATTCCCAGTAGCCGGGGCCGGAGGGGATGTAGAGCACGTCGGCGGCGAAGACTGCGTTCATCGACTGGTAGCCGATGGCGGGCGGGCAGTCGAAAATGATGAGGTCGTAGGCGTCAGGGCTGAGTTGGTCGAGAAAGCGCGAGACGGCGGCAAAGAACGACCATTCCGGGTTGATGTGCCGGTATTGGGCCGAGGCGAATTCGACGAAGGCGGCGTTGGCGCAGCTGGGCACGATGTCGATCGTGGGCCAGTTGGTTGGTTTGATGAAGTCGGAGGCGCGCAATTCGCCCAGCCCCATGTCGGTGATCGCGGTGGGCAGTTTGCGCTGGGGCAGGGCGGTGCCGGATTCCGCGCCCCGGAGGGCGGAGTTCATGCGGTCGGTCTCGTGACCGAGGTCGCGGGCCATGATGCCCCAGACGGTGTACTCCTCGGTCACGTCGCTGAGGCCCATGGAGTGGCTGAGCGTGGCCTGCGGGTCGAAGTCGACGCAGAGCACGCGGTAACCGTCTAAGGCGGCGGCGTGGGCGAAGTGGAGGGCAGTGGTGGATTTGCCGGCCCCCCCTTGAAGTTGGCGATGGCGGCGCGGATGGCGCGTTTGCCCGTGGGGCGGTAGGGCATGAGCGATTTGCGGTTCACCTTGATGCGGCGGCGCAGCTCGTTGATCTCTTCGAGGCTGTACCAGCGTTGCCGCCCGTCCTCCTCGACCGTGCCCTGGGGCAGGGACGGGTCGGCGGCAAGGCGGCCGCGCAGCGTCGATTGGTTGGCTTTGAAGATCAGCTCGGCCACCTCCCAGCTGGAGAAGCGGCGCAGCGTCTTTTCGGATTGGGGAGAGTAGGTCTGCTGGCGGATGAAGCCCTGCATTTTCAGCGATTGCGCTTGCAGTTGGGCGAGGTCGGAATGGGTGAACATGTGCTGCCTGTAATGCGTGTCCCCGCGGGGACAGGTGGTTTTTGAGGTCCTTTGTGGACGCTAAATCTGCTCATTTTCGAATTTACGCCGGTTTTGCGAAAAATGCAAAAGGGGAATAGGGTGTCCCCGCGGGGACAGGACTGCGGGTTTGACCTTGGGGTGTGGGCGATTCTGTCAGGCTTGGTGTGGGCCGCATATTTTGGGGACAGGTTTTTGTTTGCCGCTAGAATTAGGGGGACAAAGCGTGCAGAATAGGGGACAGTCAGGATGTCCCCCAATACCTTAGAACCCTGATTTTTCTTTCGAATTTGAATTGGGTTTGGGGGTTATCCACATCCGCTCTTGACAGAATCGCGGCTTAGGACGCAAATCAGAGGCACAGACGGAAGAGCGGCCAGAACCGTGGGGGCAATCCCCGACCGTCGGCAGGTGTGGCCCGGATGCGGGTCAGTTTCGAGACATGAGGGCAGGTATGCAAACGGCAAGGCCGGTGGGCCGAGGCGCGTCTGCGCGCAAATACGATATTCTGACAGCCCTGGGCGCCTATGCACTGGCGCAGGGCAAACATGACCAGCGCAGGGTGCTGCGCCTGATGACGCTGATCACGGCGCGCTACAATTGGGTCCGCGATGATCTGTCGGTGGGCCAGCGCGAGATTGCGCGGCTGTGGTCGGTGGATGAGCGCACGGTGAAGCGCGAGATGGCGCTGCTGCGCGCGCGGGGCTGGCTGGTGGTCAAGCGTCAGGGTGCGCGGGGGCGGGTGACCGAACACGGGTTGGACCTGGAGCGGATGCTGCACGATACGGAAGCGTATTGGGCGGCCGTGGGGCCGGATTTCGAATTGCGAATGGGGCAGGGGGATGTGCCCGAGCCCAAAGTGGTGCCGATGCCGGTCAAGGGTGACGTGCGCGCTCCCGACCTGAGCGCGGGCACGGAATGGGCGCTGGCGCAGGCGGTGCTGCATGGCGAGGACCCGGGCCTTTATGCCTCGTGGATCGCGGGGCTGGCGCGGGCCGAACGGGTCGGGGGCTGTCTGACCCTGCGGGCGCCCTCGCGCTTTCACGGGGCCTATGTGCAGACCCATCTGGAGCGGCGCATTCTGGCGGCCTGCCGCGAGGTGGATGGGAATGTGAGCGAGGTGCGGATCGTTGTCTGATGCGATGCTGACCCATCTGCGCCTCATGGCGCGCTACAACGAATGGCAGAACCTGTCCCTGATGACGGCGGCCGATACGTTGAGCGATGCCGCGCGCTGGCAGGAGCGGGGGCGTTCTTTGGCTCGATCGGAGCGACATTCAATCACCTGCTGTGGGACGACGCGCTGTGGCTGGCGCGGTTTGCGGGCGATGCGCGGCCTGAATTGAGCGTGCCTGTGTCGCTGACCGAGCCAAGAGACTGGGACGTGTTCAAGGCGTTGCGGATGACGCAGGACACCGGGATCCAGGCCTGGGCCGAGGCGCTGAAACCGGACGATTTGCAGGGCGTGGTTGCGTGGTATCCGGGCGGGGGCGAGACGCGGATGGAGAAGCCTGCAACGGTCTGTTTTGCCCATCTGTTCAACCACCAGACGCATCATCGCGGCCAGATACATGCCATGCTGACCGCTGCGGGGGCAAAGCCCGCGCCGACGGACCTGCCGATGCTGGGGTAGGGGGCGCCGCATTGAAAATGGCGGCGGGATGAGGTATATACGCATGTATACGCCGAAAGGGCCTGCGCTATGATCGAGACCAAAATCCGCAAAGTCGGCAACTCTGCCGTGATGACGCTGACCACCGAGATGCTGACCCTGCTGGACGCAAAGGAGGGCGACACGGTGTTTGTCGTGCGCGGCGATGACGGGTCGCTGCGGGTCATGGCCCATGATCCCGGCGTCCGGGACGCGCTGGAGGCCGCAGAAGCCGTCATGGATGAAAACCGCGACCTGCTGGCAGCCTTGGCGTGAGCGAGCCCCTGTGGGTGCTCATGCGGGCGCTGATCGTGGTGCATGACCGCCAGATCGCGCGCCATGGCGGTGCGCCCGGCACGCGGGACCTGGCCTTGCTGGAAATGGGCTGTGCGCGGGCGATGAACCTATGGGCCTATCGCAAGGCGCCGCTGCACGAGATCGCTGCCGCCTATGCCTTTGGCATCGCCAAGGCCCATGCCTTTATCGACAGGAACAAGCGCACGGCCTTTGTGGCGGCGGTTACCTTTCTGCGCCTCAATGGCCAGCAGTTTCGGCCCGAACCCGTCGAGGGCGTGCGGATGATGGAGGATTTGGCGGCAGGGACGGTGAGCGAGGCGGAATTTGCCCAATGGCTGCGCGTGGGCATGTCACCCTTGGCGTGATGCCCCGGCAGGCCCTGCGGTGCCTGTGCGGCCCGGATCAGCCCCGTTCCGGGCCATTCGAGGCAAGCACGATTTCGTATTTCGCCAGGATCATGGCGATGGTGCCATCGGCCATCATTTCGGCGATGGCGGCGCGGTAGGCGGCGGCCACATCAGGGGGAAATCAACGTGGCAGACCAGAAAGATGGGCTGTTCAAAGATCACGTCGCCCACGATCAACTCCTCTTCGAACCCGAGGCGGCGCCAGGCCCCCCGCGCGAGCGGTTCTGTCAGAAACCACGCGTCTACGCGTTTGGAGCGCAGCATTTGCGCCGTGGCATCGGGGGTGCCCACATGGCGGAGATTTTCAAACCCGCGCTCTGCAAGAAAGGCTTCGGTTGACGCGCCGGCCTCGACGCCAATCGCACCCAGATCGCGCGCCTCATCCAGCGTATCAATCTGATTTTCGAGGCTTATGAACCGCACCTGCGTGGCATGGATCTGTGCGATCCATTCAAATTTTTCCTCACGCTCGGGATTGCGGAACAGCGCGGGCATCATCACCGAGGGGTCATTCTGCAGCCGGTGCAGTGCGCGCTGAAAGGGCATGAATTCGATGTTGATTTTGCGCCCCGCGCGTTTGGCGGCGGCCTGAAGAATTTCGATGGCGAGGCCCGGCGTATCCCCATGTTCATTGATCATGAGGGGCGGATAGTAGGCCGAGACAACCTGATCGACGCCCGTTTGTGTCTGGGCCTGTGCCGCGCCGGCGAGCATCCCGATCGACAGGACAATTGCGGCGACCAAGGTGTGACCCGTGGTGCGCACGTATCGTGATATCAGGTTAAGTGTCCGCATTTCTCCGCTCTCTGCATCCGGTGCTGTCTGTTCCTTTGCATGAGGCACCATGTAGCCAGGCAGGCTGGGCGCAAAGGGATAAGATAGTGTTAATGCCTGCTCCATGCTGACCGTGCTGATCGGTATTGCAACAAAAAAACCGCCGCCGGATGGTGTCCGGCGGCGGTTTGGCGTGTTGATCGGGCGGGGCCCTTAGTTGGTCGCGTCAGCCTCGGGCGCGGGTTGCAGCGAGGCGAGGTAGGCAAAGATGTTCACGGCATCTTCTTCCTTGCGGACCTTGTAGGTCATCTTGGAGCGCCCCTTGTCACCTGTCGCTTCGCGCAGGTAGGCGGTGGGGTCCTGGACGTAGGCGACGAACACTTCCTCGTTCACGACCACGTCTTCCATTTCAGCGGCGAGCTGGTTGATGTCGGAATATTTGAAATCCTCGACCATGCCGAACTGGCGCCCGATGATGCCGTAGAGGTTGGGGCCTGTGCGCGCCTTTTTCCCGGCGAGTGTTTCCCCTTCGTCATTCACGACGACGTGGCATGAGATGCACTGGCGGAATGCCTTTTCACCTGCGGCGGCATCGCCGGACGCATGGCCATCGGCAAAAGCTGGGGCTGCCAGCGTGGTTGCAGCCACGAGAGCGAGAGTTCGGAACATGGGTTTCTCCTTCCTAGTTCTTTGGACAAGAACGTAGTGGGTTAGCGATCAAGTCAACAGTAACTTTGACTTGATCCCGTCATGAGCGGGAATTGTGCCGTGCGTTTCCCCGTCAGGCGACGGCGTGGCTGATGGCGCATTGTTTCCACAGGTCCTTGAGCGCGTAGACGAGGTGTTCGATATCCTCGATGCTGTGCAGGGGGCTGGGGGTAAAGCGCAGCCGTTCCGTACCCTTGGGCACGGTCGGATAGTTGATCGGTTGCACGTAGATGCCGTAGCGCTGCATCAGGTAGTCGCTGAGCATGCGGCATTTGACCGGATCCTTGATCATCACCGGGATGATGTGGCTGGGGTTTTCCATGTGCGGGATCCCCTCTTGGTCCAGCCGTTTGCGCAGGTAGGCGACCCGTTCGCGTTGCAGGATGCGTTCCTGATCGGACTGTTTGAGATGCCGGATCGAGGTTTGCGCAGCCGACGCGACAGCCGGGGGCAGGGCGGTTGTGAAGATGAACCCGGAGGAGAACGAGCGGATGAAATCGCACATCGCCTCGGACCCGGTGATGTAGCCGCCCACAACGCCGTAGGCCTTGCCAAGCGTCCCTTCGATCAGGGTGATCCGGTCGGCCAGCCCTTCCTGTTCGGAGATGCCGCCGCCCCGTGGCCCGTAGAGCCCGACCGCGTGCACTTCGTCGAGATACGTCATGGCCCCGTGTTTCTCGGCCACCTCGACGATCTCTTTCATCGGGCAGATGTCGCCATCCATCGAATAGACCGATTCAAAGGCCACGATCTTGGGTGCGTTGGCGGGGAGTGACGCCAGCTTGCGGTCGAGGTCTTCGGGGTCGTTGTGTTTCCAGATCACCTTGTTGGCCCGTGAGTGGCGTATGCCTTCGATCATGGAAGCGTGGTTGAGTTCGTCCGACAGGATCACCGCGTCGGGCAGCCGTGCGCCCAGCGTCGAGAGGGCGGCCCAGTTGGAGACGTAGCCGGAGGTGAAGAGCAGTGCCTGTTCCTTGCCGTGCAGGTCGGCGAGTTCCGCCTCGAGCTGCTTGTGGGCATGGTTGGTGCCTGAGATGTTGCGTGTGCCGCCGGCGCCGGCGCCGTACATGTCCACCGCGTCTTTCATCGCCTTCGTCACGCTGGCGTGCTGACCCATCCCGAGATAGTCGTTCGAGCACCAGACTGTCACCTCATCCGGGGCTTCGGCGTCGTGGCACTTGGCCTTTGGGAACGCGCCCGATTTGCGCTCGAGCTCGGCAAAGATGCGGTAATTGCCTTCCTCCTTCAGCGCGTCGATCTGAGATTGGAACAATACATCAAAGTCCATGATGTCCCCCTTGGTTTGTTTGTTGTTCTGGTGTTGGTTTGGGCGTTGGCAGCATCCACCGCCACAGCCGTTCGTCGGGGATGGGAAGGACCATCACCCAGTGTTCGAGGGCCGCAAGGGCCGTCAGCGCCGTCAGCAGGGCAAAGCCCGTCACGTGGCCCGCAGTTTCGGCGGCATAGAGCCGTTCGAGCCAGCAGGCGGCGGCAAAGGTCAGCGCGGTGACCGAGATCGGGAAGAGCCAGTTGAGGCCCCGGATACGGAAATGGCTGGCCAGGTGGCTGAGTGCGGCGGGCAGGAATTCCACGTGGATGCGGGGCACGCCGAGGAACAGGTTCAGCTTGGCCGACACGCGGGCAAAGAACAGCACTGCGAAGGTGTAAAAGGCAAAGGGGTTGGGCGCGTGCCAGAGCGCGAGGCCAAGGGCGATCAGCGTCGCGGCCAGCAGCATCTCGTGATAGGCGACGGTGCCCCAGGCGCGAATGAACCGTTCCCATTCGGCCGTTTGGGGGGCAGGGCGTTGGTATTGGGGCCGGTGATGATGCCGGTGAGGAAGGCCAGTTCGATCCAGCCCCAGAGCGCAAGGGCGGAGAGGAACGCGACATAGATGCCGAAGATGTCCGTCTGGCCCATCGACCACCAGGCGCCGTAGGCCCCGAGCACGACAAGGGGCAGGGCCGCCAGCGTCGTGGTCAGGCGCGCGACCGGGCCCGCCCGGTCGGCATGTTTCACAGCCATCAGGATCGTGCCGGTGGAGAACCACCAGACAAAGAGCGCGATGAGGGCTGCGATCCAGGGTGTCATGGACGTGCCCCTTGCACGCCGGGGAGGGGGCGCTGCCCCCACGCCTGCGGCGTTCCCCCGGCATATTTTCCGAACAATGAAGCCCGGGGCCAGTTATGACAGACGGCTTGGGTCAATAGGCTGGCTCCAACCGCACGGACGCAGGTGCGGTGTGCTTTTTCGCCGGGATCGTGATCAGAGAAATGAACGCTGACACCGCGCGGATTTGCGCGCCCAGTTTCTTGAGACCCTTGGCCTGTGCCATGTCGGCATTGGCCTTTTGCAACCGTTCCAGCCCCGTCTGCCAGCGCGGATGGTCGATATCGAGCGTGATCGGAAAGATCTGTTGGCTGAGCTTGGAGGTCTTGGTGAACACCTCGTGCGCATACCAGTCGGGATCGACCCCAAGGGCCTTGTGAAAGGCCGGGCGCTGGTGGTCGCGCACATACATCGTGGAATAGACCGCCGTGAGGAAGAACTTGATCCAGTAGACGTTGACCCCGGAGGTCAGTTTCGGGTCGGTTTTCATCAGCAGGGCGAACGCCTCGCCATGGGAAAACTCGTCATTGCACCACTCTTCGAACCATTTGAAGATCGGGTGAAAGCGGTGTTCCGGATGCGCCTCGAGGTGGCGGAAGATCGTGATGTAGCGGGCATAGCCGATCTTTTCGCTGAGGTAGGTGGCGTAGTAGATGAACTTGGGCCGGAAATAGGTGTACTTTTTCTTCTGCGTCAGGAATCCGAGGTTCACCGCGATGCCGGCCTCGCGCAGGGCGTCGTTGATGAAGCCCGCATGCCGCGCCTCGTCCCGTGCCATCAGCTGGAACAGCTGGGTGATGTCCTTGTTGTTGCCGCGCCGCTTCATTTCCTTGTAAAGCACGCAGCCCGAAAATTCGGCGGTGCAGGAGCTAACGAGGAAGTCGATGAATTCCTTTTTGAGTTCTGGCTCCATCCCGTCCCAATCGACTTTGTCCCAGTCTTCGTTTTTCTTGAAATGCCCCTTGTTGGGGTCCGACACCATTTGCGCGATCAGGTCGTCCCAATCCTCGCGCACCGGCGAGACATCGATGGCGTCCATCTCGTCAAAGTCGGTGGTGTAAAAGCGCGGGGTCAGCAGCGTGTTCTGCATGGCCAGGTTGGTGGCGCTTTCGCTGTCTGTGACGGCTTGGGCCTCTTGCAGTTTCAGCGACTCTTCGGCGTCGGTGATGTCGGATGTGTGTTTGACCTGCGCGGTTGTTGCGCCGTCGGTATGTGTGTTTTGAACATTCATAGCGTCACCTCTTCGGAGAATGAGAATTCGCAGAGTTCCATGACTTCGAAATCGCCGGTGAGGCGCGTCCAAAGCCGTTCGAGGGCGGAGGCGCGAAAGATCACGGCCTCGCGGTCTTCGGTGACGATTTCACCGAAGGGGGCCATGATTTCGGGCCCTTTCACCTGCACTTCGTCGCCGGGATAGATCACGGCGCCGTTGTTGAACCGCACGTGGGCGTGCAGGCTTTCGAATTTGTGGCTGATTTCGACTGTGCACGGGGCACGTTCAACATCCTTTGTCAGTAATCCCATGAGGTGGCTTCCTTTCCGGGGTTAGGGGTGGTCCAGCAACCTGGCGAAGGTGCGGAGATTGTCGGAGCCAAAGCCCATGAGCTCGGCCGACCAGTTGGTTTCGGGGTCGTAGAGTGACAGGCGGTTGCCTTGCCTCAGACGCAACAGAACGGGGGCTGACGGGTCTGCGCCCACCTTGGCCCGTTCGCGGGCAATGACCCGCTCGACACCGGCGACAAAGCCGCCCTTGTCTGCGGGGAAGTCGGCGAGCAGGGCGCCATTGGCGTCCAGCACGCGGGCGGCACCGGAGGCGGCGCCAGAGAGGTAGATGGCCCGTTCCTGCAGGATCAGCGCCTCGGCCGGTGTCCCTTCGAGCGGGCGGTCGGTCAGTACGGCGACGGTGACCATCGACAGGATCACAACCAGCAGCGCCATGACGGCCCGCACGAGGATGCGGGGGACGAGTTCGTCTTCGTCTGCCTTGATCCGGACGCGGTGGATTTGGGTGTCGGACATGCGCTCTACTCCGCCGCGACTGCGTCAAGCGGTGCGGAGCGCGCCACCTGGGGCAGGTTGATTTGCGATTCCGCCGCCTCGGCCAGGATGCGCGCCGCTGTTTCTGCGTCCGCGATGCAGCGCAGGGCGGGTTGCGTGGTGCCAAAGCGCCAGGGCCGCGCGTGGGGCCAGATCACGAGGTAGCTGAATTTCGTCTTGCCCGTGATGTCGAGCGCGATTGTCCCGGTGCCATCCTTGCGCAGATCGAGTGCGGCGTTGCGCAATTCGCGGTAGGGCAGGTTCAGCGTGAGCGTCAGCGCTGCGCCGATGCGCATGGCCACGCGGGCATTGGTTATCGTGTAGACCGTGGCCCGCGCCTGGATCAGCGCGATCAGGTAGAGCAGTCCGCAGACCAGTGCCCCCAGCAACACCATGGGCACGGTTGCCCCGATGGCTTGCCCCAGCGGCAGCAGATCGGACACCGAGATGAACCGCCACGCGGTCAGCAGCACAAAGTACCCCGCCACCCAGTAGAGGTTCAGCGCGTCGCGTGCGAGCGCGAAGGTGGAGGGCCTGCCTTGCCACAGGATCTCTTCGCCCTCGGGCGGGCGTTCGGGAAGGCCCCGGATCGGTTCGACTGCAAAGTCATCATGGGACATGGCGCACTATCCCTCCTTGGGTGTCGTGGGGATCGCGCATGGGCCTTTTGCCTGCCCTGCGCGATCCGGTTGCATCAAAGCTGCGGTTCCTGACGGCTGGCATCGGCATAGAGGGTGCCGCCGCCGTAATAGCCGCAGATCTTGTCCTCTTCGAGAACGGTGACTTGAGTCGGGCTTGCGTGTTTGGGCACGGTGGCAAAGTGCTTGCCATAGAGGCTGCGCACCTTGACGTGGTCGGAGTTGATCCGCGCCATGGTCAGCGGCACAAGCCGGTTGCCGGTGCCCCATTTGGGGTCGAGCGTGTATTCGAGGTAGCGCACGAGCTGTTCGGGCTCGTCCACCCACATGTCGGTGATCTTGCCCACGACTTCCCCGTCGCCCGACATCACCGGCAGGCCGCGCGGGTCGCGCCCGGCGGCGTGTTTGAACGAGTCATTGGCCGACATCGGGATGATCTTGGGGTGCCCGTGCCCTGTCAGTTCCGGCGCGTCGCGGCGTGGCGCC
This sequence comes from Tateyamaria algicola, assembly GCF_047715485.1. NCBI lineage: Bacteria > Pseudomonadati > Pseudomonadota > Alphaproteobacteria > Rhodobacterales > Roseobacteraceae > Tateyamaria > Tateyamaria algicola. Next base: position 51,883 of record NZ_CP180419.1, on the reverse strand, counting down.
CAAGAGGCGGGGCCAACCCCGTCGATCATCGGATCGCCCGTCGGTTCCAGCGGCATGCCGTTGGCAGGCGACGTCTGGCGCAGCGCAATATCGGCGCGTTCGGGGGCCTGGCCCGAGGGCACCGTCACCTCGCCCCGGCCATGGGGCAGCAGGAACGTCTTGTCCGAAGGCACGGGGAAGGGGCCCTGGTTGGCGGCCTCGGTCCCGTCGTCGTTTTCGAGCGGATAGCCCTCGCGCATGTTTTCGCGCTGGATATAGAAGATCAGCACGGCGAAGAAGACCCAGAAGAGCCAGATCGCAAGGCTCGCCAGATCGAATTCGCCGAAGAATGTCCCAGTCATGTCAGTTTTCCTTTCCTGGACAAGTCATGTGGGGAAGTCCGCCAGCCCCATGGGCTGCCGTTTCCCGGCTTGGGTGAGGGGAGCCGAAGTGCGCACGAGCGGTCCCAGGATGACGAGAGTGACGAACAAAAGGCCAATCTCTGTGTGATAGACGAAAGAGTATCCGGTGGCGGGCGTGTTCAGCGCCTCGCCCCAGGCGCCGGATTGGGCCACGGCCCCGATCCAGTCGCGCAAGGTGCCGCCCAAGGCGATGGCAAGCCCTGCCGCAGTCGCCTGCGCCGCGCCCCAGGCCCCCAGCGCGAGGCCGCGCCCGGCGGTGCCGCGTGCGGGCATGGTCATGGCGGCCGTCAGCGTGGAAACGGCAAAGAGGCCGCTGCCAAAGCCGATCAGCGTGGCGCCTGCGTAAAACAGACCGTTCGCCTGCATGGGCGCGGCAAAGATCACGAGGGAGAACGCCCAGATGCCGGCCAGAATGCCCCCACCCGCCAGCCGGTAGGGATTGGAGCCTGCCGCAAGGCGCTTGCCCGCCCAGATGAACCCGAACAGCGCGCCCGCCGCCCAAAGTGCGGTCAGCAGTGTCGTGGCCGAGACAGACAGCCCGAGGATTTCGCCGCCATAGGGTTCCAGCAGCACGTCCTGCATGTTGAAGGCCATGGTACCCACGAAGACGCACGCCAAGAGCCGCCCGGCCTGTCCGCCATCCATGTAATCGGCCCATGCCTCACGAAAGAGCGGGCGCGGTTCTGCCCGCTCGGCCTTGGTCATGGGCCGCACGCTTTCCTGCTTCCACAGGGCGACGAGGTTCAGCAGGACGCCGACAACGGCCGATCCCTGCACCACGCGGATCAGGGTCAAGTCACTGTAATTGCGAAGAAGTCCGCCGATGATCAGCGCCGAAATCCCCATGCCGATCAGGAACATCACATAGAGCAGGGCAACCACGCGGGGCCGCGTTTCATCCGTGGCGCGGTCGCTGGCCAGCGCCAGACCGGCGGTCTGTGTCATGTGCAGGCCAAGCCCGGTCATCAGGAAGGCAAGGGCGGCGAGGATCTCGCCCGCGAACGGCACCTCGTGATAGACATCGCCGCCCAGCACCAGCAGGGCAAAGGGCATGATCGCCAGCCCGCCAAACTGCCAGAGCGAGCCGAACCAGATATAGGGCACCCGTTTCCAGCCAATCGAGGATTTGTGCGTGTCCGAGCGGAACCCCAGCAGCGCGCGGAACGGCGCAATCAGCACCGGCAGCGCGATCATCACGGCAACGATCATCGCAGGCAGTGACAGCTCGACAATCATCACGCGGTTGAGCGTGCCCAGCAACATCACGCTGGCCATACCCACGGACACCTGGAACAGCGACAGGCGCAGCAGTTGCGCAATCGGCAGATCGTCCGAGGCGGCATCCGCAAAGGGCATGTATTTCAGCGAGAGTTGCTTGAGGTGGCTCATGCGCGCAGCTCCATCGCTTCGGAGATGTAAAAGCCGGAGGTGACACGCTCGACCGGGCGCAGCATGCGGCGCACGCCTTGGGCCTTGGCGGCGCGGGCCAGTTTGGGATGCGCATGCGGGATCATGACGGGCGAGCGGTCAGAGCGGGGGAACGCCTTGCCCGCATACCACATGGCCATCAGGGCCGGGGTGCGCGGCGCAACGGTAAAGATGATCGGGCCGCTGACCCGTTTTTCGAGCGCGGCCAGCGAAGTGCCGATATCGTCGGCGGTATAGTAGATCAGGCTGTCCATCGCGATCACGGCGTCGAACTGGCCCAGTTTCGGATCCAGCATGTCGCCTGCGTGGAAGGTGACCTGATTTTGCAGGTCATGGGGCAGGCGCAGTTGCGCGATGTCGATCAGTTGGGGCGAGATGTCCGCGGCAGTGACGGTCGCGCCCTGCCTGGCCAGTTCGATCGTGACCATGCCGGGGCCGCAACCCGCATCGAGCACCCGCGCGCCGCGCAGATCGTCGGGCAGGCGGCTCAGCATCAGGTCGCGCATACGGTCCCGGCCCGCGCGCACGGTCTCGCGAATCCGCGAGACGGGCGCGTCCGAGGTCAGACGCTCCCAAGTCTTGGTCGCGGTGCGGTCGAAATAGGTTTCGACCCGCGCACGGGTTTGGTCATAGCCCTTTTTGTCCGACCGTTTGGCGCGGTCGGGCAAGGAGGTGCTATGAGGGGCGGTGCGATCCATCAATCAAATCCAAGCAGTTCGAATATGTCGCGATCTTCCATGGGGGCCGGTGCGAGGCCCTCGGTTCCGTCGAAAAGCAGTTGCGCGAGGCGGATGTATTCGGCGCGGCAGCGCACGATGTCTTCCTCGTCATCCATCTCGAACAGCGTCTTTTTCTTGAGACGCGAGCGGCGGATGGCATCCACGTCGGGCATATGCGCGATGCGGTTGAAGCCGACGGTGTCGCAATAGCGGTCGACCTCGTTTGTTTCCTTGGATCGGTTGGCAACGCATCCGGCCAGGCGCACCTTGTAGTTCTTCGACTTGGCCTGCACGGCGGCGATGATCCGGTTCATCGCGTAGATGCTGTCGAAATCATTGGCAGTCACGATCAGGGCCCGGTCGGCGTGCTGGAGGGGGCGGCGAACCCGCCGCAGACCACATCGCCCAGCACGTCAAAGATCACGACGTCGGTCTCTTCCAGCAGGTGGTGCTGTTTCAGCAGTTTGACCGTCTGGCCCACCACATAGCCGCCACAGCCTGTCCCCGCAGGGGGCCGCCCGCCTCGACGCATTTCACGCCGTTGAACCCGTCGGAGACGAAATCTTCGGGGCGCAGCTCTTCGGGGTGGAAATCGACCTCTTTCAGGATGTCGATCACGGTGGGTTGCAGCATCCCCGTGAGGGTGAAGGTGCTGTCATGTTTCGGGTCGCAGCCGATCTGGAGCACGCGCTTGCCCAGCATGGAAAAGGCCGCCGAGAGGTTGGACGAGGTGGTCGATTTGCCGATCCCGCCCTTGCCGTAGACGGAAAAGACCTTGGCCCCTTCGATCTTGGCGTCGGCATCCTGGTGCACCTGCACCGATCCTTCACCATCCTGACCGCGCAAGGCGGGGGGTTGTCTGTCGAGTGGGCTCATGTGGCCCTCCTTTCCAGAAGGGTGACTGGCCCTTCATTGTTCCAAAAATATGCCCGCCGGAGGCTCCTACGTACGATCTGGGTCAAACGGGTCATTCAGCAGCGATCCCTTCCAGCTTGTCCTCGAGTGCGTCGGCGGCGTCTTGCAATGCGGCCAGCGTGTCGGCATCGGGCGCCCAGTAGTTCCGGTCGGAGGCTTCCAGCAGGCGGTTGGCCATACGGCTTGAGGCGGTGGGGTTGAGGTCGGCAATGCGCTGGCGCATCTCGTCATCCAGCACGAACGTTTCGGAAATCCGCTGATAGACCCATTCGTCGACCTGCCCGGTGGTGGCCGACCAGCCGACGGTATTGGTCACATGCGCCTCGATCTGGCGCACGCCTTCGGCGCCGTGCTTCAACAGCCCTTCAAAGAATTTCGGGTTCAGCGCGCGGCTGCGGGTTTCCAGCGCGACCTGGTCGCGCAGCGTGCGCACCTTGCCCGCGCCCCGCGTCTGGTCGCCGATATAGACGGCTGCTTCGGACCCGCGGGCGCGTTTCACCGCGCGGGCAATGCCGCCCAGCGTGTCGAAATAGTGATCGACGCTCGTCACACCCAATTCGACCGATTCAAGGTTCTGGTAGGCGACTTCCACATCCGCCAGCGCCTTTTGCAGCAGGGCGGGGTTGGCGGCCGACTTGCCGTCGACCCCGTAGGCAAAGCTCTTGCGGTTCTCATAGGCGTCCGCCAGCTCGTCCTCGTCTCCGAAGGCGGAACTGTCGACCAGCTGGTTCACGTTCGACCCATAGGCCCCTTCGGCGTTGGAGAAGACGCGCAGCGCGGCGGTGGCCAGATCGACGCCTTGCGCCTCTGCATAGGCTAGCGCGTGGGCGCGGATGTAGTTCTGATCGAGCGGCTCATCGGCTTCGGCGCATTTCAGCGCCGCCTCGGCCAGCATGCGGGTTTGTAGGGGCAACAGGTCGCGGAAGATGCCCGAGAGGGTCATGATCACGTCGATCCGTGGGCGCCCAAGCTCGGCCAGCGGGATCAGGTCCGCCCCGGCCAGACGGCCAAAGCTGTCGAACCTCGGCGTGCAGCCCATCAAGGCCAGCGCCTGTGCAATCGGCCCGCCATCGGACTTGATGTTGTCCGACCCCCAAAGCACCAGCGCGATCGAGCGGGGCAGGGTGGGGTGCGTGTCGAGCAGCAGTTGCGCCTGTTTCGCGCCGTCGCGGCAGGCAAAGGCCGTGGGCATGCGGAACGGGTCAAAGGCGTGGATGTTGCGGCCCGTGGGCAGGATCTCGGTCGAGCGGATCAGATCACCACCGGGCACGGGACGGATGTAGCGGGCATCAAGCGCCGTCATCAGCGCGCCCAGCTCGGTTTCCTGCTGCAACATCTCGTCCACGCGGGCGCGGGCCTCGTCGTCGGCATGGGGCATCACGCCCAGATACTCGGCACGCTGCGTGTCCGTGAGCGTGTCGCCCACAACGTGTAGGCCGTCCGGGATCAGCGCGTCCTCGGTTTCGAGCAGTTTCAGCCACAGCGCATCGGCGGACACACCGCTCATATCGACCGCTTCGGCCTGTTCGCCGATCAGCGCCTCGATCTCGACGCGGGCAGGGTCATCTGTGCCCATCTCGCGCCAGCGGGTCAGGGAATCCTTCAACTCCGCCAGCCCTTTGTAGAGCCCCGATTGCGCCAAGGGTGGCGTCAGATGCGTGATGGTCACCGCGTTCGAGCGGCGCTTGGCCAGCGACGCCTCGGACGGGTTGTTGGCAGCATAGAGGTAGATGTTGGGCATCTCGCCGATCAGGCGGTCTGGCCAGTCCTGCCCGCCAACACCGGCCTGTTTGCCCGGCATGAATTCCAGCGCGCCATGCATGCCGAAATGCAGGACCGCATCGGCGCCAAAGCTGTTGCGCAGCCAGAGGTAGAAGGTGGTGAAGGCATGGGTCGGGGCGAACCCTTTCTCGAAGAGCAGGCGCATTGGGTCGCCCTCGTAGCCAAAGGCAGGCTGCACACCGACAAAGATGTTGCCGAGGTCCGCGCCCAGCACAAAGACACCGCGCCCGTCGGACTGGATGCGCCCGGGGGCCGGGCCCCACACGGCCTCGACCTCAGCCAGATGGGGGGCGGTGCGCACGATGGTGTCGGCGTCCACATGGGCGGCCACATTGGCCTGTTGCCCGTATTGGGCGGCGTTGCCCTCGATCACCTGGGCGCGCAGGGCGTCCACCGATGCAGGAACATCGACGGAATAACCGCGCGCCTTCATCTCGTGCAACGTATTGAAAAGGCTTTGGAAAACGGACAGGTAGGCGGCTGTGCCCACGGCCCCCGCATTGGGCGGGAAGCCGAAGAGGACAATCGCCACCTTCTTGTCGGCGTTCGCCTTGCGCCGCAGGGTGGCGAGGCGTTGGGTCTTTTCGGCAAGGCTGTCGATGCGTTCGAGGCAGGGCACCATGGCCTTGGGCTCGATCCCGGCCCGGCAGCTTTGGCCGCATCCCGCGCAGCCCTCTGGCCCCAGACGCCCGCCAAAGACGGTGGGGCAGGCGGCCCCGTCCAGTTCGGGCAGGGCGACAAGCATCGTGGTTTCGATGGGGCCCAGACCGCCACTGCTGGCGGCCCATTGGCCCAGGGTCTGGAATTCCAGCGAATGGGCGGCAAGGTAGGGCACATCGAGCGCGGCCAGCATGTCGATGGCGGCGACGTTGTCGTTATAGGCCGGCCCGCCGACAAGGGAGAAGCCGGTGAGCGACACGAGCGCGTCGACCTGACCGATGAAATAGGTCTCGACCGCCGGCCGGGCATCAAGGCCACCGGCAAAGGCGGGCAGCACCCGCATGCCGCGCGCCTCGAACGCGCGGATCACGCCGTCGTAATGGGCCGTATCCCCGGCCAGAACGTAAGACCGCAGCATGACGAGGCCCACCGTGATCGCAGCCCCTTTGGGCCCGGGAACATCGGCGGGGTCGGTGGTGATGCGCTGGGGCAGGTCGGGGTGGTAGAGCCCGGTGTCGGGATAGTCGATGGGGGCCGCTGCCTCGGGCGCATCGGCCCAGCCGGTGTCAGTGGCATAGCGGTTGAGCAGGAACTGGATCATCGCCCGCACATTGTCGTCGGACCCCCCCAGCCAGTATTGCATGACCAGGAACCAGGCCCGCAGGTCCTGCGCCTTGCCGGGGATGAATTTCAGGATCTTGGGCAGGCGGCGCAGCATCGCCATCTTCTTGGCGCCGCTTTCGGTGGAGGGTTTGGACGACCCGCGCAGCCGTTTCATCAGCTTGCCCATGGTCGAGGGCGGGGCCTGCATATCAAGCGTGCCCATGCGGGTCAGCTTGACCACCTCGGCATCGGCCACGACGCCGATCATGGCGTCGCAGTGATCGCGCCGCGCCTTTAGGGCGGGCAGGATGCGCGCCACGTGTTCCTCAAGGAACAGCAGGTTGGCGATTACGATATCGGCGTGTTGCACCGCCTCTTCGGCGGCCTCGAACGTGCCGGGGGTTTCGCCCCATTCGGCGGCGGCGTGGATTTGCAGATCAAGGCCCGGGTAGTCGGCGGTCAACGCCTCCATCGCGCGCTGCGCAGGGCCCGCGGCATGGCTGTCCAGCGTGATGATGACCACGCGGTAGCCGGGCAGACGCCCTGTTATGCCAGTTTCATCGCGCAAAATGGGCCTTCGCTTCGTACAGGGTGTCGACGGAGATTTGGGCGACGCCGCGTTCTGCGGCAAAGCTCTCGGTGTTGCGGCGCGCCTTGCCCCGGACAAAGAAGGGGATCTTTTTCAGCTCCCGCTCTGCATCATCGAGCCAGATGACCTCGGCTGTGCCGATTTGCTCCTTCATCTTGCCAGACAAACTCCGGGGGGTCTGGGGGCTGGCCCCCCTGCATCGGTCGGGTTTGGCGCGTGGCCGCCATGGTGCGAGGGGCCTGCCGCGTCGTGGAATTCGAAATCCTCGCGGAACATGTGCAGCAGGTGCTCTTCCAGCCCCATGACCAGCGGGTGCACCCATGTGTCAAAGAGCACATTGGCGCCCTCGATCCCCATCTGGGGGGAATAGCGCGCGGGGAAGTCCTGCACGTGGACGGGGGCCGAGATGACGGCGCAGGGGATGCCGAGCCGCTTGCCGATATGGCGTTCCATCTGGGTGCCGAGGATCATCTCGGGTTGCAGCGCCTCGATCACGCGCTCGACCTCGAGATAGTCGTCGGTGATGGTCGCGGTGATCCCGTAGTCCTTGGCCAGCGCGCGCACGGGGCGGGCCATTTCGCGGTTGTAACAGCCCATGCCGACGACGTCGAAACCCATCTCGTCCCGCGCCACGCGGGCCGCAGCCAGCACGTGGGTGCCGTCGCCAAAGAGGAACACGCGCTTACCCGTCAGGTACGTGCTGTCCACGGATTTGGAGTACCAGGGCAGGCGCAGGCGGGAGGTGTCGAGATAGGCGTCACGCCCGGTGATTGCGGCCACTTCGTCAATGAAATCGCGGGTGGCGCCGACGCCGATGGGCACTGTTTTGGTGTAGGGCTGGTCGAGTTCGCGCTGCATCCAGCGCGCGGCACTTTCAGCGGTTTCGGGATACATCAACACGTTGAAATGCGCCGCCCCCATAAGGGCGATATCGGCGGGGGTCGCGGTCATCGGGGCGACCACGTTCACGCTGATCCCCATGTCCGACAGCAGCGCGGTGACTTCCTGGATGTCGTCGCGGTGACGAAAGCCGAGGGCCGTGGGGCCGATCAGGTTCGCGGTGATCTGTTTCGTGCGTTCCATCGGCTTGGCCAGCGTCTTGACGATCTGGAAGAACGTCTCGTCCGCGCCGAAGTTTTCCTTGCGCTGGTAGCTGGGCAGTTCCAGCGGGATCACCGGCACGGGCAGGCCCATGGTTTCGGCCATGCCGCCAGGGTCGTCCTGGATCAGCTCGGCCGTGCAGGAGGCCCCGACGATGATCGCCTGCGGCTGAAACCGGTCATAGGCGTCTTGCGCCGCCGTCTTGAACAGGTTGGCCGTGTCGGCCCCGAGATCGCGGGCCTGGAAGGTGGTGTAGGTCACCGGCGGGCGGTGGTCGCGCCGCTCGATCATGGTGAACAGCAGGTCGGCATAGGTGTCGCCCTGCGGCGCGTGCAGCACATAGTGCAGGCCGCGCATGCCTGTGGCGACGCGCATGGCGCCGACATGGGGCGGGCCCTCATATGTCCAGACGGTGAGCTTCATGTGCAGCCGTCCATTTGCATATTTTTGGAACAATGAAGGGTCATGTCGCCTCCAGTTTCAGGAGGTCGGCGCGGCGGATGGGGCGGGAGAAGAGGCCCGCGAGGTCGCCGGCCTGTTCGTAGAAGTGCACGGGCGTGAACACCAGTTCGATGGCCCATTTGGTGGCGAGCCCTTCGGCCTCAAGCGGGTTGGCGAGGCCGAGGCCGCAGACCGTGAGGTCGGGTTTGGCCGCCTTGGCGCGGTCGAGTTGCAGATCGACGTCCTGCCCTTCGGAGATGGTGGGCCCTGCGGTCAGCAGGTCGAGGTCGGGCCCGACGATGCCTTTGTGGATGAAGGGGGCGCTCACCTCGATCGCCTCCATCCCGCATTCGCGGGTCAGGAAGCGGGCCAGCGGGATTTCGAGCTGGCTGTCGGGGAAGAAGAAGATCGATTTGCCGTTGAGCGCCTCGGACGCTTGGGCGATGGCCTTGCGGGCACGGGCGCGCGGGGCTGCGGTGACCTGTTCGAAAAGGTCGGGGGACACGCCGAATTCTGCGGCGATGGCGGCGAGCCACTGGGTTGTGCCCTCTTCGCCGAAGGGGAAGGGCGCGGGCAAGTGGCGTGCCCCGGCCCGTGTGAGCGCGTCATGGGTGTCGCCGAGAAAGGGTTGGGTCAGAGCGTAGACGGTGTTTTCGCCAACGCCGAGGTCATCCGTGGCGCGGGGCGCGGGCAGCACCCGGATCGGGCCAATGCCCATCGCCTCCAAAAGGCCGATGGCCTGTTCCTCGACCACATCCGGCAAGGCGCCGACAAGGAGGAGTTGGCGTTCGTCCGTTTTGGGCAGGACGGGCACCATGGAGGCCAGACATGCGTCTTCGCCCTGAGTAAAGGTCGTTTCGATGCCGGAACCGGAGAAGTTCAGCACGCGCACATGGGGTGCGTGCGTCTGGCTCATACGCTCGGCGGCCTTGGCCAGGTCCAGCTTGATCACCTCTGAGGGGCAGGAGCCGACGAGGAAAAGCTGCTTGATATCGGGGCGGCGCGCCAGCAGTTCGTTCACCACCTTGTCGAGTTCGTCCTGCGCATCGGCGAGGCCTGCGAGGTCGGTTTCCTCGAGAATCGCCGTGCCAAAGCGCGGTTCGGCAAAAATCATCACACCGGCAGCGGATTGCAGCAGATGGGCGCAAGTGCGCGACCCGATGACGAGGAAGAACGCATCCTGCATCTTGCGGTGCAGCCAGATGATTCCGGTCAGACCGCAGAACACCTCGCGTTGGCCGCGCTGTTTGAGAATCGGCGTATCGCGGCAACCGCCCTGGGCGGGAAGGCGTGGGAGTTCGGTCATGCGGCGGCCCCTTGAGTGGTGGCGGCCTGCAATCGGGCGGCGCGCAATTTCAGGATGAACTGGGCCGCGTTGATCACGTAGGCCGCGTAGGCCGCCAGCGCCAGCCACATTAACGGAACCGGGTCCAGCGCGCCGGAAAACAGCGCCCAGAGATAGGCGGTGTGCAGCCCGATCACGAGGAAGGAAAACACGTCTTCCCAGAAGAAGGCGGGCGCGAGAAGGTACTGACCAAAAACGACTTTTTCCCAGATCGCGCCGGTGACCATGATCAGGTAGAGCACCCCCGTCTTGAGCACGATGGACCAGGTTGCCACCTCGTATCCCGCACCCGTCCAGAGGTAGCGCAGCACGAAGCCGAGCGAGACCAGAAAGACCACGAATTGCACAGGCGCCAGCACGCCCTGAACCGGGGTCCAGATCGTTGCATCACGCCGCGCGCGTTCTTCGGGGGTGTAAAGACCGGCCGGTGCATGATGGGGGTGTGTCCGGGTGGACATGTGCAGAAAGCCTCTCCCTTGGCGGTATGTAACGAAACTATTGCTCAGAGGGGAAAAGTGTCAATTAAAAGTTACAGTCTGTCTGTCAGGACGATTGGCAAATTGCGCTGGCCATCCGACCGCTGATTTGCCACAAAGCACTTGTTTTCAGTTGTTAATTGATCTGACGCTGGAAACACTCGGCGTTTGGCCGCTCTTGAACTGTCAAATTCAGTTGACATTTAGGGTGCTGAGGCAGAGAATTTCAGGCGTATCCGCGACTCTGACGCGCCAGAGTCGTTCGTTACGTTGTAACGGGACGAGGTTTTGAATGGCGCAAGACGATCCATACGGAATGGCACGCTCTTCCCTTGAGCCTGCAGCGGACCTGTCTCCGCTGGCGGCCCAGGTGATCACGATGCTGTGCGAGCGCCAGACGGTGAGTGCCGCTGGAGCGCGCCAGATTGCCGTGGATTATCTGGTGCGCGCGGTTGTGGCGTCTGGCCCGTTCGATCCGGTGCGTGTGCTGGACGAGCTGCGCGGGTTCCGTCTGACGCTGGATGCGGTCATCGACCTTTATATTCCACAGGCTGCCGAGTGTCTGGGCGAGATGTGGCTGAGTTCGGACATGGATTTTGCCGGTGTGACGGTTGGCGCCCTGCGCCTGCAGGCCCTGCTGGCCGAGGCCTCGCTGGGCTTGTCGCGCGTTGGGCATGTGCCCGACGGTGCGCTGCATGCGCTGGTGGTGGTGCATGAGGGCGAGCAGCATTTCCTGGGTGCCAGCGTGGTTGCCGCGCAATTGCGCCGTCTGGGCTGCGAAGTCAGCCTGTCGATCAACGAGACGCCGCGCCAGATCGTGTCGCGTGTCGTGTGCGATCAGCCGGACATGGTGCTGTTGTCCTGTTCACGGATTGCTGTGCTTGAAACTGCCACCAGAACCGTTAAAAAGATTAGATCGTCTGTCGATCCGGCGCCTGTCATTGCATTGGGCGGGCCGATCCGTGGGAATGCAGATGGGATACGCGATAAAACAGGCGTCGATCTTGTGACAAACACAGCAACAGATGTTGTCGGCTTCTGCACGAAGCGCCAAAAAGCGTTGGGCCGGAGATGACAACCGGCGGCAGTAGTTTCTGGTCAAGCGGCGCCGTGCCGCTGATCGAACCGCAATTCCTGAGCAGCATCATTGCCGCGGCGTCCGACATTGCGCTTGTGGTGTCTGCCGAGGGCACGATCCTGTCGGTGCTGATCAACAAGCAGGATGACAGTTTCGGCAATCTCAAGCATTGGGAGACCCGCCCGGTTGTCGAGTTCCTGACCGAAGAGAGCATTGGCAAGTTCCAGCAGGCCCATGCGGCCTATCTGGCGGGCTCCGTGCCCAAGAAGCCGCTGGAACTGAACCATTCCGACAATGCGGTGTGGCAGTATCCCGTGCGCTACACCTTCCATCGCTTTGGCCAGGAGAACGCCGTTTTGCTGTTGGGCCGCGACTTGCGCCCCATTGCGGAGACGCAGCAGCAGCTGGTGCAGGCGCAGATCGCGCTTGAGCAGGGCTATGAGGCGCGCCGCGAGTTCGACACGCGCTACCGCGTGGTCATGGGCCATGTGGAGGATGCCGTTGTCTTTGTGTCCGCCCAGACGGGTCGTGTCGAGGATGCCAATGACCGTGCGGCGGCCCTGTTGGGTCTCAAGCCCGAGGCCCTGGCCGGTGCGACCTTTGCCAGCCTGTTTTCGGACCGTTCGGGCGGTGAGCTGACCGAAAGCCTGATGAACGCGACCCTGTCGGAGGATGCAGGCCCCGTCACGGTGCGCGCCACGCGCACCCGTCAGACATTGGCCGTGCACCCCGTTGTATTCCGCGCCGCCGGGCAGCGGGTGTTGATGTGTCGCCTGATTGGCGAGGATGCGGCCGCTGCGGCCCAGCCCGACGCCTCGGCCAGTCACGCCATCAGCCTGTTTCGCACGACGTCCGATTCCATCGTGTTCATGGACCCGCGCGGCACTGTCCTGTCCGTCAATGACGCCTTCCTCGACCTTGTTGGCGCCGCCCATCTGAGCGACATCGTCGGTGCTTCGCTCGCCGATTTCATGGCCCGTGGTCAGATCGACATGGGTGTGCTGCTGGACAATGCCGCCAAGGCGGGCCAGATGCGTGTCTATGCGACCCGTCTGGTCAATGATCTGGGGGCGCGCATTCCGGTCGAGGTGTCCGCGACCCGCCTGGAAGACCCCGAGAACCCCGCCGTTGCCCTGATCCTGCGCGATGTCAGTCGTCTTGAGGCTGTGCGCAAGGCCGATACCGGCGGTGAGACGCTGCCCGATCCGGGCCGCAACGTGATGGACCTTGTCGGTTCTGCCTCGCTCAAGGAGATCGTGGCCGAGACCACGGATGTCGTTGAAAAGATGTGCATCGAGACGGCGGTGAACCTGACCCGCAACAACCGTGTGGCCGCCGCCGAGATGCTGGGCCTGTCGCGTCAGTCGCTGTATGTGAAGCTCCGCAAATTCGGGTTGCTCAGCAAGGACGGCTGAGGGCCGTCACCCTTGCACCGACTCAAAGTGTCAGCCATAGTTGACACATGACTGTCAGCTCTACTTTACCAGTGCGCCGATATCCCGAGCCCGCGGCGGCCCTGCGTCTGATCAAGCCGATCACGTGGTTTCCGCCGATGTGGGCCTATGTCTGCGGTGTCATCGCCTCGGGCGCATCGCCTGCGGGGCAGTGGCATCTTGTGCTTTTGGGCGTGTTGCTGGCCGGTCCGATTGTCTGTGGGATGAGCCAGGCGGCCAATGATTGGTGCGACCGCCACGTGGACGCCATCAACGAACCCGACCGGCCGATCCCGTCGGGCCGCATTCCGGGCCGCTGGGGTCTGTGGATTGCGCTGGCCATGTCGGCGCTGTCGCTGTTTGTGGGCTGGCAGTTGGGGCCATGGGGCTTTGCCGCAACCCTTGTTGGGGTTGCCGCCGCCTGGGCCTATTCCGCCGAGCCTGTCCGTCTGAAACGGTCGGGCTGGTGGGGGCCGGGCCTGGTGGGCCTGAGTTACGAGACATTGCCTTGGGTCACCGGTGCCGCAGTGCTGAGCGCCGGTGCGCCGCGCGCCGAAGTGTTGGTGATTGCACTGCTCTATGGGTTGGGCGCGCATGGCATCATGACGCTGAATGATTTCAAGGCGCTGGAGGGCGACCGCCAGATGGGCGTCAATTCGCTGCCTGTCACGCTGGGCCCGCGCCGCGCGGCACAGGTGGCCTGCTGGATGATGGCGGTGCCACAGGCGGTGGTGATTGCGCTGCTGACCCTCTGGGATCGACCCGTCCATGCCGCCGGGGTCGCATTGGTGCTGGTGCTGCAATTCTGGGCCATGACGATCATGTTCCGCGATCCCCGCGCCAAGGCGCCGTGGTATAACGGGACGGGTGTCCTTCTTTATGTTTCTGGCATGATGATTGCCGCCTTTGCCTTGCGAGGTCTCACATGACGGTAGGGTGGGGCATGTTGGTGCGGTTGTGTCTGGTCAATGCCGCGATTGGTGGGCTGGCCGCGCTGCCGGTCAACCTGTTCAACCGGCTGATGACGGTCGAGCTGGCGCTGCCTGCGCTGCTGCCCGGCCTTCTGGTCGCGCTGCACTACGGTGTGCAGTTGACGCGTCCCGTCTGGGGGCATCGGTCGGATGTGAAGGGTGGGCGGACGCCGTTCATCCTGGGCGGTATGGCTGTCACGGGGGCGGGCGTTCTGGGCGCGGCTTGGGGGATTTCGGTGGCCGAGGCATCCGTGCCCATGGCGTTGGTTGTCTGGCTTGTCTCTTATATTGCCATCGGTCTGGGGATCGGTGCGGCGGGCACGTCGTTTCTGGCCTTGCTGGCCAGCGCGTCCGGTGCGCGCAAGGGCGGGGTGGCCACCACCGCCTGGCTGTTCCTGATCGCGGGCGCGATTGCGGCCTCCATCGGCACCGGCATCGCGCTGGAGCCCTACAGCCCCGCGCGTTTGGTATCCGTGGTCGCGGTGGTTGTGGTCATCGCCTTTGTCCTGTCCGTCCTTGCCACGGCAGGTGTCGAGGCGCGCGCCACCGGGGTGGTCGAGCGGGACGACACACCGCTGAAAATCGCGTTGCGCCAGACTTGGGATGACCCTGTTGCGCGCCGCTTTACCGGCTTCGTATTCCTGTCGATCCTTGCGTTCTACCTGTCCGAACTGATCCTTGAGCCCTTTGCCGGGCATATCCACGGGTTGAGCCCTGAGGACAGCACCAAGCTTTCCGGCGGCAAGGACGGGGCCGCGCTGATGGGCATGATCGGGGCGGGTATCCTGTCGCAGATGCGCCTTGGCTCGCTGCGGTTCTGGGCCGTGATGGGTTGCGTGATTTCCGCCGCTGGCCTGCTGGGTCTGGGCGCGGGCCTGCCGCTGGTGCCCAGCACGGTTGTGCTGGGTCTGGGCAATGGGTTGTTCGTGGTCGGGGCCGTCGGGTCGATGATGCAACTGGCTGCCGCGCATGCGCGCAGCACCGGCACCCGCATGGGTGTTTTCGGGGCTGCGCAGGCGATTGCCGCCGGGCTGGCCGGGTTGGTGGCCACGGGTATGCTCGACCTCACCCGTTTGATTTTGCCGGATGCCGTCGCCTACGCGTCGGTGTTCACGCTTGAAGCTGTCCTGTTCCTTGCCGCGGCTGTGATGGCTGCGTCGGTGATGCGCGGGGCAGAGATGAATGATGCAACCTTGGTTCCGGGGGAATGATCTGATGTATGACGTTGTTGTTGTGGGCGGTGGGCCGTCCGGTGCCACTGCTGCCGAGGATCTGGTGCGCTCGGGCCATTCTGTGGCGCTCTTGGATCGCGAGGGGCGGATCAAGCCTTGTGGCGGGGCCATTCCGCCGCGCCTGATGCAGGATTTCCACATCGGGGAAGAGCAGCTGCTGACCAAGGTCACGACCGCCCGCATGATTTCGCCTACGGGGCGGCATGTCGATATCCCGATCGAGAATGGCTATGTCGGCATGGTGGATCGCAAGGATTTTGACCCGTTCCTGCGCGCCCGCGCGGCAGAGGCGGGGGCGGAGTATTTCACCGGCACCTTCGTGCGGATCGAACGGCCCGAAGGCACACCCGTCGTCATCTATCGCGACAAGGCCACGCAGGACTACAAGGAACTGCCCTGCAAGCTGGTGATCGGGGCCGATGGCGCAAAATCGCGTGTGGGTCTGGCCGAGGTGAAGGATGCGGACAAGGTGCCGCTGGTGTTTGCGTATCACGAGATCATCAAGGCGCCGCCCAAGACCGAAGTCTATGACCCGGTACGCTGTGACGTGATCTATGATGGCGCGATTTCACCGGATTTTTACGGCTGGGTGTTTCCCCATGGGGACAGCGCCAGTGTCGGCATGGGGTCCGAGCTGTCATCGGTGAACCTCAAGGAGGCGACGGCTGCCTTGCGTGTGGCGAGCGGCCTCGACCACTGCGAGACCCTGCGCAAGGAAGGCGCGCCCATTCCGCTGAAGCCGCTCGATTGCTGGGACAATGGCAAGGATGTGGTGCTGGCCGGAGATGCGGCGGGGGTTGTGGCCCCATCCTCGGGCGAGGGCATCTATTACGCGATGGTCGGGGGCCGTGTGGCGGCGACGGCCTGTGCGGCGACGCTCGCCTCGGGCCGGGTGAAGGATTTGAAACTGGCGCGCAAACTGTTCATGCGCGAGCACAAGACGGTATTCCGGGTGCTTGCCTCGATGCAGAACGCCTATTACCGCAGCGACGACCGGCGCGAACGGTTCGTTTCGCTGTGCCATGACATTGACGTGCAGCGTTTGACCTTTGAGGCGTATATGAACAAGAAGCTGGTCGCCGCGCGCCCCATGGCGCATATCAAGATCGGCATCAAGAATCTGGCCCACCTGACGGGTCTGGTGAAGGCGAACCACGTATGAGCATCATGATCCCCGCCTGGGTCGATGGCACCCTTGTTCCGGTCGAAAAGCTGGAGGCGCATCAGAAGGGCCTCAAGCACAAGGCGGTGTCCGTCTTTGTCATCCGGGGCACCGAGGTGCTGTTGCAGCAGCGCGCGATGGGCAAGTATCACACGCCGGGTCTGTGGGCGAACACCTGCTGCACCCATCCTGATTGGGACGAACCGCCTTCGGTCTGCGCAGTGCGTCGGCTGGAGGAAGAGGTTGGCGTTACGGGCCTTGCGCTGGAGCACCGTCACCACCTGGAATACCGCGCCGATGTGGGCGGGGGGCTGATTGAGCACGAGGTGGTCGAGGTTTACCTGGGCCGCGCGCCTGCCGATCTTAAAGTGGTGCCCAACCCCGATGAGGTGATGGCGGTGGAGTGGGTCGATTATCACGACCTGATGGCCACGGTGAAACGCCATCCGGACCGGTTCACCCCGTGGCTGCGGATCTATCTGGCCGACCATGCCGATACGATCTTTGGCGCTGATCTGGCGCAGGCCGCGCGGGTGTGAGCGCAGAGACCTATCTGCTCTACCTTGCGGCGGTCGCCGTCTTTTTCGCCACGCCCCCTGACACCAGCCAGTTGCTGATCGTCTCGAACGCGATGAAACACGGGCTGCGCCACAGCCTGTGGGTGATTGCCGGGGATCTGAGCGCCAATGTGATCCAGATGACCGCCGCGGCCTTTGGTCTGGCGGCGATCATCGCGACCTCTGCAACCGCGTTTGGCTGGATCAAGTGGCTGGGCGTCGCTTACCTTGTCTGGATCGGTGTGCGCATGATGCTGTCGCGCGAAGGTGCTGGGGCAGGGGCCGCTGCGCGTTCTGCCCGACCTGCGCGCCTGTTTCGCCTCGGCTTTGTCACCTCGATGACCAACCCCTTTGCGGTCGTGTTCTTTGCCGCGCTGTTCCCGCAGTTCATTACACCGGACGCGCCCGTCTTGCCGCAGCTATTGATCCTTGGCGCGACCTATCTGGCGGTGGACGGGGCGACGCTGGTGCTGTGGGGCTGGGCCGGGGACCGGGTGGCGGCGCGGCTTGCGCGCCTGTCTTTTGCATGGATCAACCGCATCTGTGGGGGCTTGATGATTGGGGCGGCTATGTTACTTGGCTTCAAGGACATCACGCCGCAGCGTTAACGCTAACGATTGAAGCAAACGTACTAAGGTTTTAAGAGATGTTCGTAACTCAGCCGGAGGACGCGGGTGTGACGGACGAAAAAGTCTTTGATTTGTTTATTATCGGCGGTGGCATCAATGGCACCGGAATTGCCCGTGACGCAGCCGGGCGGGGCCTGTCCGTGGGTCTGGCCGAGGCGGGCGATCTGGGCGGGGCGACGTCTTCGGCCTCGACCAAGCTGTTTCATGGCGGGTTGCGCTATCTCGAGTTTTTCGAATTCGGTCTGGTCAAATCCGCGCTGAAAGAGCGTGAAGTGCTGCTGAAGGCAATGCCGCATATCAGTTGGCCGATGCGCTTTGTGCTGCCCTATGCGCCCGACATGCGCTTTGATTCTGACACGCCGACGTCGCGCCTGTTGCGGATGGTGATGCCCTGGATCGAAAAGGGGCGGCGGCCTGCGTGGCTCGTCCGGTTGGGTCTGTTCCTTTACGACAATCTGGGCGGGCGCGAGATTTTGCCAGGCACCAAGACGCTGGACCTGACCACCGCACCCGAGGGCAAGGGCCTGAAATCACGGTTCAAGATGGCCTATGAATATAGTGACTGCTGGGTCGAGGATGCGCGGCTGGTCATGCTGAATGCCCGCGATGCCGAAGCGCGGGGCGCCACGATCCTGACCCGCTGCCCGGTTAAGGAAGCGACGCGTGACGGCGAAACCTGGCGGATTGAGACCGACAAAGGCACGTTCCGGGCCAAGGCGCTGGTGAATGCAGGCGGCCCGTGGGTGGCCGACATCCTGACCGGCGTGATGCGCCAGAACTCGCAGCACAATATCCGCCTTGTGCGCGGCAGCCATGTCGTGACCAAGCGGCTGTACGATCATGACAAGGCGTATTTTTTCCAGGGCACCGATGGGCGCATCATCTTTGCCATCCCGTACGAGCAGGATTTCACCCTGATCGGCACCACGGATGCGGACCATACGGACCCGGACACAAAGCCCGCGATTTCGGATGCCGAGCGCGATTACCTCTGTGCCTTTGCCACCGAGTATTTCGAAAAGCCCGTCACGCCGGAAGATGTGGTGTGGACCTATTCCGGGGTGCGCCCGCTTTATGACGATGGCGCATCCTCGGCCACGGCGGCGACGCGCGACTATGTACTCGCACTGGATGAAAACGGCCCGCCGGTGCTGAGCGTGTTTGGTGGCAAGATCACCACCTATCGCAAGCTGGCCGAACAGGCACTGGCCAAGATGGGGCTGGGCGAGGCATGGACGGCAGGCGTTGCGCTGCCCGGTGGCGATTTTGCAGTGGCCGATGTGCCGAAACTGCGAGCCAAGCTGGCCAGCGACTATCCTTTCCTCGATGAAAAATGGGCCGCCCGCCTGATCCGGGCATACGGGACCGAAGCCTGGGAAGTGCTGGGCGCGGCCAAGACGGCCGAAGATCTGGGCCCCGATTTCGGTGCGACATTGACCGGTGCCGAACTGCGCTGGATGATGGCGCGCGAATATGCGGTGGCGGGTGACGATGCGCTGTGGCGGCGGACCAAGCTGGGTCTGCGCCTGAGCGCGGATCAGCGCGCCGCCGTCGATACTTGGATGAAGGAAAACGCCGCATGACCCATATTCTTGCCATTGATCAGGGCACGACATCGTCCCGCGCGATTGTCTTTGACGGCGACATGAAACCGATTGCCTCGGCGCAGGAAGAGTTCACGCAGCACTTTCCCGCCAGCGGCTGGGTGGAACATGAACCCGCCGATCTGCTGGCCACTGTGCGGTCTACATGCAAGGCGGTGATGGAGGAGACGGGACTGGGCGCGCGCGACATCGCGGCCATCGGCATCACCAACCAGCGCGAAACCACCGTGATCTGGGATGCCGAAACCGGCGCACCGCTGCACAACGCCATCGTCTGGCAGGATCGCCGGACAGCCGAGATGTGCGAGGGGCTGCGCGCTGCCGGTCATGGCGATCTGGTGACCGCGATCACCGGGCTGCTGCTCGACCCCTATTTCTCGGCCACCAAGGTGAAGTGGATCCTTGATCAGAACGACGGATCGCGCGACCGGGCGCATGCGGGCAAGCTGCTGTTCGGCACGGTCGACAGCTATCTGATCTGGCACATGACGGGCCGCAGCGCCCATGTGACGGATGCAACCAACGCTGCGCGCACGATGCTATATGACATCCACAAGGGGCAGTGGAGCCCCGAGATGTGCGCGATGCTCGACATCCCCATGGAGATGCTGCCCGAGGTGCGCGATTGCGCCTCGGACTTTGGCGTCACGGACCTGTTGGGCGGCGAGACCCCGATTTACGGGGTGGCGGGCGATCAGCAGGCCGCAACCATCGGGCAGGCCTGTTTCCAGCCGGGCATGCTGAAATCGACCTACGGCACGGGGTGTTTTGCCTTGCTCAACACAGGCGACGCGCCGGTGACGTCGAACAACCGGTTGTTGACCACTGTGGCCTATCAGCTGGATGGCAAACCGACCTATGCGCTCGAGGGCTCGATTTTCATTGCGGGTGCTGTGGTGCAGTGGCTGCGCGATGGCTTGGGCATCATTGCAACGGCGAAGGAAACGCAGGCGCTGGCCGAACAGGGACGGGGTGACGTGACCCTGGTGCCTGCATTCACGGGCCTTGGCGCGCCCTATTGGAACCCGGATTGTCGCGGCGCGGTCTATGGTCTGACGCGCGACACGAATGCGGCTGACATGGCGCGTGCCGCGCTGGAAAGCATCGGCTTTCAGACCCGCGATCTGTGGGAAGCGATGCGCGCCGATTGGCCGGATGGCGGCGACGCCGTACTACGCGTCGATGGGGGCCTCAGCGCAAATGACTGGGCGATGCAGTTCCTGTCGGACATGCTGGGCGCGCCCGTGGACCGGCCCGAGGGGTTGGAGACGACGGCGCTGGGGGCCGCATGGCTGGCGGGGATGCGCGCCGGGATCTATCCGGACATGGACGGCTTTGCCGCCACATGGGCACGCGATGCGCGGTTTGACCCAGCGATGTCCGAGGAGGCGCGCGATGGGGCCTATGGGCGCTGGCAGCGCGCGATCAAGGCGACACAAGCCGTCTAGGCGCGCGGGCTGATCGCCACCGCGATCTCGTAATGCAGATCGTCCGTCATCGGCGGATATTTCACATAACCAGCCTTATCGCCTTTTCATATCGCTTGTCCGGCACGGCCTGCGCTGACACTATCCACCCGGACCTGAATTGAGGAGGATGCGCATGGCACTCAAGACCACGGCGGCAGAGATGGTGGCCAGCGCCCGCGCGCGGATCAAGGAAGTCGAGACAGCCGACGCCATTGCGATGGTCGATGACCCCTCAGTCGTCATTGTCGATATCCGTGACATCCGCGAACGCCAGCGCAGCGGCTATATCCCGGGATCGGTCCACGCGCCGCGCGGCATGATCGAGTTTTGGGTCGACCCAGACAGCCCCTATTTCAAAGAGGTGTTCGGGCAAGCGGACAAGACCTACCTGTTTCACTGCGCTTCGGGCTGGCGATCGGCGCTGAGCGTGGCCACATTACAGGACATGGGATTTGACGCGGCCCATCTGCGCGAAGGGTTTTCCACCTGGGAGGCGCAGGGCGGACCGGTAGAGAAGGAGGACAAGGCATGACACCGAATATGGAACAGACCCCCATCGTCACACCGTTCTTTGACAAACGGTCCAACACGATTTCCTACGTGGTGCAGGAACCGGACGGTGCGGGCTGTGCGGTGATCGATGCGGTGATGGACATCGACTATGCCGCCGGTGCGCTGAACTTTGACGGGGCGGACGAGATGATCGCGCATATCCGCGCCAATGATCTGCGCCTCGACTGGATCATTGAAACCCATGTGCATGCTGACCACCTGTCGGGCGCGCCCTATATCCAGCAGGCGCTTGGCGGCAAGATCGGGATCGGCGCCAAGATCACAGAGGTGCAAGACACATTCGGCAAGGTGTTCAACGAAGGTACCGAGTTCCAGCGCGACGGTTCGCAATTCGACGCCCTGTTCCAGGACGGGGACACCTACCAGGTCGGGGCAATGACCTGCTTTGCCCTGCACACGCCGGGCCATACGCCCGCCTGCATGGTGCATGTGATGGGCGATGCGGCCTTTGTCGGGGATACGCTGTTCATGCCGGATGGCGGGTCGGCCCGCGCGGATTTCCCGGGCGGGGATGCGGGCGAGCTTTACGACAGCATCATGCGGGTGCTGTCCCTGCCGGATGCAATGCGCCTGTTCATCTGTCACGATTACGGGCCCGGCGGGCGCGCGATTGCCTGGGAAACGACCGTTGCGGAAGAGCGGGAAAAGAACATCCATGTGGGCGGGGGCAAGACCCGCGAGGACTTCATCAAGTTCCGCACAGAACGCGACGCGCAACTTGCCATGCCCAGCCTCATCATCCCGGCCCTGCAGGTCAACATGCGCGCCGGTGAAATCCCGCGCGACGATGCGGGCGACATGGCGCTCAAGGTGCCGCTCGGCAAACTCTGACCCTTCATTGTTCTGGCAAATATGCCCCCCGGAGGGTCGGGATGATCCACGCGGCCCCTTGCCATTCAGGGCGCTGCGTCCAACACTCAACCCATGACGCTTTCCACACGCATTGACACCAAACGTGATGACCTGATCACCTTGACCCGTGATCTGATCCGCATCCCGACCCTCAATCCACCGGGGCGGCACTATCACGATGTGTGCGCGCTGGTTGAGACGCGGCTGAAAGCGCACGGGTTCGACACACAGATGATCCGAGCGGTTGGCACGCCGGGCGACAGCGACACCTATCCGCGCTGGAACGTGGTGGCGCGGCGCGAGGGGACGATCGCGGGCGAGTGTGTGCATTTCAACAGCCATCACGATGTGGTCGAGGTGGGCCATGGCTGGACGCGCGACCCGTTCGGGGCCGAGATCGAGGGCGACCGGATCTATGGGCGCGGTGCTTGCGACATGAAGGGGGGCCTTGCTGCCTCGATCATCGCGGCCGAAGCGTTTATCGAGGAACACCCCGACTTTGCCGGTGCCATTGAAATCAGCGCCACGGCGGACGAGGAATCCGGTGGATATGGCGGGGTCGCTTACCTTGCCGAGATGGGGCTGTTTGCGCCCGAGCGTGTGCAGCATGTCATCATCCCGGAACCTCTGAACAAGGATCGCATCTGCCTGGGCCATCGCGGCGGCTGGTGGGCCGAGATCGAGACGAAGGGAGAGATAGCCCATGGCTCGATGCCGTTTCTGGGGGATTGCGCCGTGCGCCACATGGGGGCGGTGCTGGACAAGTTCGAAAGTGATCTTTTCCCGGCCATGGCCTCGCGTCATACCGACATGCCCGTGGTGCCCGAAGGGGCGCGGCAATCGACGATGAACATCAATTCGATCCACGGGGGCCAGCCGGAACAGGGCGCGGATTACGACGGTCTGCCAGCCCATTGCGTGCCCGACAGCTGCCGCATCGTGATCGACCGGCGTTTTCTGGTTGAGGAAAACGTCGCGCAGGTGCGCCGCGAAGTGGTCGATCTGCTGGAAGGGCTCAAAGCGTCCCGCGACCGGTTCGATTATGAGATGCGCGAGTTGAACGTGGTGCTGCCCTCGATGACCGACAAAACCGCGCCCGTGGTCGAGACGGTGCATGCCGCCATCGAAAGCGTGCTGGGGGTCGCCCCGACCTATGTCGCTTCGCCCGGGTCGTATGACCAGAAACATATCGACCGGATCGGCAAGCTGCGCAATTGCATCGCATACGGTCCGGGCGAGCTGGAACTGGCGCACAAACCGGATGAATGGATCGGCATCACGGATATGCTCGACAGTGCCAAGGTGATGGGCCAGGCTCTCGAAACGCTGCTATTGCCCAAGGCGTAGCGGTCTCTGACACAGAGACCGGCAGGACATCGACACGATGTCCGGCTACCGCACAACCGGCACATCAATGTTGTCGATCAGCCGCACACCCGCCATGTACGCCGCCGCAAACAGGCGTGCGGGTTCGGACGCTGTTTCGATGAGGCGCAGCGTGTCGTTTGTGCGCATCTCAAGATAGTCGATGTCGCTGAACCCGGCCGTAGCCAGCCGAGCCGTGGCATCTGGCAACAGATCGCCCATCGACGCCCCCTGCCCCAACGCTTCGGCCATATCCTCCATCACATCATTCAGCGCCGACGCGCGGCTGCGCGCCTGATCCGACAACAAGAGGTTGCGCGAGGACATCGCCAGCCCGTCCATTTCGCGGATCGTCGGGCAGCCCACCACCTCGACCCCCAAGTCCAGATCGCGGGCCAGCCGCCGCACCACCTGCAACTGCTGAAAATCCTTCTCGCCAAAAAAGGCCAGATCGGCCGAGGTCTGGGTGAACAGCTTGGTCACCACCGTGGCCACGCCGTCGAAATGCCCTGCGCGATGGGCGCCACACAACACGTTGGTCAGACCGGCGACACTGATATTCGTGGCGAACCCGTCAGGATACATTTGCGCCCCGTCCGGGACATAGATCGCATCAACGGCAAAGCGTTCCAGCTTGCGCGCGTCCTCGTGTTCGGTGCGCGGATAGTTCTCAAGGTCTTGCGCATTGTTGAACTGCTTGGGGTTCACAAAGATCGTGACGATCACCCTGTCCGACAGTTCCTTGGCCCGCGCCACGAGGCTGAGATGCCCGTCATGCAGCGCGCCCATGGTCGGGACCACACCGATGGTTTCGCCCGCGCGGTGCCAGCCGCGTGTCATCTCGCGCAACTCGGCTAGGG
Source organism: Tateyamaria algicola (assembly GCF_047715485.1). NCBI lineage: Bacteria > Pseudomonadati > Pseudomonadota > Alphaproteobacteria > Rhodobacterales > Roseobacteraceae > Tateyamaria > Tateyamaria algicola. Next base: position 27,638 of record NZ_CP180419.1, on the reverse strand, counting down.
TGCGCAGGATGGGCGCGGTCATGTCTTGCCCTTTGGGGCGGTGTCCGCAAAGACGTGTTCGGCGCCCGGAAAGCGACGCGCGCGCACATCCTCGGCATAGGCGGCAATGGCCGCTTCGCCATCCTTGCCCAGCTCTGCATAGCGTTTCACGAACTTGGCCTTGAAGGCGGTGAACAGCCCCAGCATGTCGTCCACAACAAGGATCTGACCATCGCACCCGGCGGATGCGCCAATGCCGATGGTGGGGATGTCGATGGCTGTCGTGATGTCATCGGCCAACCGCTCGGGCACCTTTTCCAGCACGACGGCAAAGGCCCCGGCGTCTGCCACAGCCTTGGCATCTGCAATCAGCGCAGCCGCTGCGTCACCGCGCCCCTGCACCTTGTAGCCACCAAGCGTGTTGATGGATTGGGGCGTCAGCCCGACATGGGCCATCACCGGAATGCCGCGCGCCACCAGAAATGCGATCGTGTCCGCCATGGCCACACCGCCTTCCAGCTTGACCGCGCCCGCGCCGGTTTCCGCCATCAGCCGGGCGGCGTTGCGGAACGCCTGCGCGCGCCCTTCTTCATAGCTGCCAAAGGGCATGTCGATCACCATCATGGCCGATGACAGCCCGCGCGCGACGGCCTTTCCGTGCATCTCCATCATGTCCATGGTCACACCCAGGGTCGACGGCAGGCCATGCAGCACCATGCCCACGCTGTCGCCCACAAGGACAAAGTCGCAATGGGCGTCCATCATTTGGGCCATGGGCGTGGTGTAGGCCGTCAGGCTGACAATGGGCGTGCCCCCTTTCATCGACCGGATGTCGTCGGGCAAAGGTGCGGTTTTGCGGGCTGTGGCGCTCATGGCGGGGCCTTTCGCTGATCTTTCTGCATGGCGGCATAGCAGGCGTCACGCGTGCGCGCCACAGCCCAAAACCCAACGCGGGCTTGCGCGACGCAGCGTTTACGGGAAAGCTGGGAACAAATCGTACAGATGGGAGACTGCCATGTTCAAACGACTGATGATGACCACGACGGCCATCGCCCTTGCGGCGACCGGGGCCTGGGCCAAGACCGACATCACCGTGGCCATGCAGCTCGAGCCGCCGCACCTTGATCCGACCTCGGCGGCGGCAGGGGCCATCGACTCGGTTCTCTATTCCAATGTGTTCGAGGGGCTGACCCGCTTCATGGGCGATGGCTCGGTTGTGCCGGGGCTGGCGGAAAGCTGGGAAATCTCGGAGGACGGGCTGACCTATACGTTCACATTGCGCATTGGCGTCACCTTTCATGACGGCACCACGATGGACGCCGAAGACGTGAAATTCACGCTAGATCGCATTCTGGCCGAGGACAGTGCAAACGCGCAAAAGGCCCTTTATACCGCGATCAGCGCTGTTGAGGTGGTCGACCCCCAGACCGTGCGCCTGACCCTGTCCGAGCCGAACGGCAACATGCTGTTCAACCTCGCCTGGGGGGACGCGGTGATCGTCGCACCCGAGAGCATCGAGACGATCAAGCAGCAGCCCATCGGCACTGGCCCCTTCAAATTCGACAGCTGGACGCAGGGCGACAGCATCCAGATCAGCCAATATGACGGCTATTGGGGTGACGCCCCGGCGCTGAGCGAGGCAACGTTCAAATTCATCTCGGACCCGACAGCCGCCTTTGCCGCGATGATGGCCGAGGATGTGGACGTGTTCACCGGCTTCCCCGCGCCGGAAAACCTGCCCCAATTCGATGCCGATCCGCGCTTTCAGGTGCTGGTTGGCTCGACCGAGGGCGAAACGATCCTGTCCACCAACAACAAACAGCCGCCCTTTGACGATCCGCGCATTCGACAGGCGGTGGCCCATGCCATAGACCGTCAGGCGATCATCGATGGGGCCATGTTCGGCTATGGCACGCCCATCGGCACCCATTTCGCACCGCACAACCCGGCCTATGTGGACCTGACCGGTGGCTCGGCCTATGACCCGGACAAGGCCCGCGCCCTGCTGGCCGAGGCAGGCATGGAAACAGGGTTCGAGACCACGCTGCACCTGCCGCCCCCTCCTACGCCCGGCGCGGGGGCGAGATCATCGCCGCCCAACTGGCCGAGGTCGGGATCAAGGCCGAGATCATCAATGTCGAATGGGCGCAGTGGCTGGAAACCGTGTTCCGGGGCAAGAATTTCGGGCTAACCATCGTCAGCCACACCGAACCGATGGATATCGGGATCTACGCGAACTCCGACTACTACTTCCAATACGACAACCCGGCATTTCAGGAGCTGATGGCAACGCTGAACGCCACCACCGACCCCGACACACGCACCAACCTGATGGCCAAGGCACAAGAGATCATCGCAGGAGATGCGGTCAACGGCTACCTGTTCCAACTGGCGCAATTGTCCGTCGCCAAAGCCGAGGTTCAGGGCCTGTGGGTCAACGCGCCGACACAAGCGACTGACCTAACGGGCGTCAGCTGGGCTGAATAGGCACTACTGCGGGGGCGGCGTATGACGTCCCCCGCTTCTCTGTTCCAAAAATCCTCCCCGAAGGGCCGGTTGGCCATTCAAGCCATACAGAAGGACATTTGAGATGCAGGTATTCCCCGCAGGATCCCGCCCCAGCCAGCGCGCCAATCCGGACTACTTCACCGGCACTGTCTGGCAGGACCCGATCATCATGGCCGAGGCACCCGCCCGCCTCCACGCCCTGAGCGTGCATTTTGAACCCGGCGCGCGCACCGCGTGGCACACCCATCCCTTGGGCCAGACCTTGCACGTGACGCACGGGGCGGGGCGTGTCTGTGTGCGCGGCGCGGCCCCGCGCGCCATCACAGCGGGCGACACGGTCTGGATACCTGCAGATGTCGAGCATTGGCACGGGGCCGGGCCGGACACCGCGATGACCCATATCGCGATGCAAGAGATGCAGGACGGATCGGCGGCAACCTGGCTCGAACAGGTGAGTGACGCCGAGTATTCGGGCTGATGGACGGGGGCCAGCCCCCGAACCCCCGGAGTTTATCTGGCAAGATGAAGAAGCCTTTAGAGGTTGAGGATTTGCGAGCGTAGTGCGTCCCGGATTGTGCCGGTGCGGGGTGTGTCCGCCAGCGTGGTGAACCAGTGCGCGGGTGGGTTCTTGCCCCGGCGGTTGCCGTCAAAACGCAGCGCGCGCAGCACCGTTTCGGCCTCCGGGTTTAACCTGTCCGGCACCTCAAAACCGTTGAGCGTGCCCCACACGCCCGTCCAGAGCCGCCCCACCGACCACGGGTTATAGCCACCCCCGCCCAGCACCAGCAGGCGTGGGGCGAGGCCCATCAGGCCGCGCACCACGGCCCAATGCGCCTGATTGGAGAGGGACAGATGCGCCTGCGGGTCCTCTTCCACCCCGTCCGCGCCGCATTGCAGGACGATGGCGTCGGGTTTGAACGCCGTGACGCGCGGCAGGATGACATCGTCCCGGATCAGCGCCATCTCGTCATCGTTCAGCCCGCGCGGCACGGGCAGGTTCACCAGATCATCCGTCGCCCCCAAAGCGCCGGTGCGCGGCCACAGCCCATCCTCATGGACCGAGATCATGAGCACATCCGGGTCGGTGCCAAAGGCGACCTCGACCCCGTCGGGGTGGTGCGCGTCGATGTCCACATAAGCGACCCGGGGCGCGCCGTTGCGCCGCAGGGACAGGATCGCCAGCACGGGGTCGTTGAGGTAGCAAAATCCCCCGGCGCGGTCCGGCATGCCGTGATGCGTGCCCCCCGCTGGGTGGTAGACGATGCCCCCCTGCGCCAGTAATTCCCCGGCCAGCAGCGACCCGCCCGCCGCCGTGGCCGGGCGGCGATACATCTCGGGGAAAATCGGGTTGTTGGGGGTGCCAAGTGCGTGGCGGTCACGCACCTGATCGCTGACTGCCTGGGCCGCCTCGGCGGCGTGCAGCGCGGCCACGTAGTCGGGTGTGTGCCAGATATGGAGTGCGGCGGGCTTGACCCGGGGGCTCGGCACGAACAGGTCGGGGGGCAGCCAGCCCATGGCGCGGGACAGGTCCATCACGGTCGATACGCGTGGCACCCGCAGTGGGTGCCAGCCGCCATAGGACGAGCCGCGATAGATTTCGGAGCCGATGAAAAGGGGGCGGGTCATGCCCCCATACATAACCGTGTCGGCGCCAAGGGCGAGGGGTTATGCCGCCGCTGCGCCCATGGCCTCGGCCCGTTTCAGCCAGCCGTCGATCTTTTCCGGCTTGGCGAGCTTGACCGAACCCAGCTGCACGACCTTGCGCGGCTTGACGCCTACGAACTTCATCACCTGATTGCGCATCACGCGCCGCCCCGGGCTGCGATAGAGCAGCGTGTCAAGCCAGGGCGGCGTGTCCGAGGTGATGATCGCATCGCCTGTGCGCCCCTCGAGCAGCTTGTCCCAGCCGATCCCGCGCCCGTGGTATTTGTAGGCAAAGCCCGGTTGCAGGCCGGCATCCAGCACCGCCTTGGCCTGCGCGGGCATCGCGCCCCACCAGTAGGGATGCACGATCATGACGTGATCGGCCCAGCGGACATTGTCCTGCCATGCCTGCACGTCCGGCGACAGCGCTGCATCGGCATCATAGCCCTGTTCCGTAGTCATGTCCGACAGGTGCATAACCCTTACCTCCGCCCCCTTGGCGCGCGCGCCCTTGGCATAGCGTTCGGCCAGTTCGGCATTCAGCGACCCCGGTTTGGGATGGGCCACCCAGATGAAAACATGTTTGGTCATGTGACGTCTCCTTGTGCTGTGATGTGCTTGACACTGTGTCAATTGACAACCTGTCAAGTAGAGGCTACTTTACAGTATGTCAAGTGATTCAATCGATACCCCGACCAGAATTTTGCAAGCCACCCTCGCGCTGCTGGAAACCCCGGGGGCGAAGCTGCCCACGATGTCCGACATCGCGCGCGCCACGGGGGTGAGCCGTCAGGCCGTGTACCTGCACTTTCCCGGCCGCACCGATCTGCTGGTGGCGGCGACCCGCTATCAGGACGGCCAGAACAACATCGACCGGGCGCTTGCACCGTCGCGTTCTGCGCGTTCGGGCACGGAACGGCTTGACGCCTTTGTCACCGCCTGGGGCAATTACATCCCCAAAATCTATGGCGTGGCGCGGGCCATCTTGGCCGTGGTCGACACCGACCCCGAGGCCGCAGCAGCCTGGGACACCCGCATGGCCGACATGCGCGAGGGGTGCGCGGCAGCCGTGCAGGCACTGGCAGAGGATGGCACCCTGCCCCCGCTAACCGACCCCGAACAGGCGACCGACCTGCTGTGGACGATCCTGTCGGTGCGCATGTGGGAGAACCTGACCCAGACCTGCGGCTGGGATCAGGACTGTTACCTTGCCACTATACGCGGCCTCGCACTGGCCGCCCTGGCGCAGGATGTGGGGGCGCTCACGGACGTGCTTGCCTGCCCCGACCCGCCCGCCTAACGTCGGCGGGATATGCTGCGCTACACGCTCAAACGCCTTGTGTCCTTGTGCATCAGCCTCGCCATCGCGTCGCTGGTGATCTTTGCGGTGATCGAGGTGGCACCGGGCGATCCGGCATCCCTGATGCTGGGGGTCAACGCCACCGACGAGACATTGGCCGCGCTGCGCGCCGAACTGGGGCTCGATCAGGGCAAGGTGCAGCGCTATCTGGCCTGGGTCGGGGGCATGGTGCAGGGCGATTTCGGCACCTCCTACCAGTACCGCACGCCGGTGTCCGAGATGATTGCGCAGCGCCTGTGGGTGTCGCTGCCGCTGGCGCTTTATGCGCTGGCGCTGTCCACGCTGATCGCCTTTCCCGCCGGGATCTACGCCGCTGCGCGCCGGGGCAAACCGGGGGATGTCGGCGTCATGGGGGCCACGCAGATTGGCATCGCCATCCCCAATTTCTGGTTCGCGATGATGCTGGTGCTGGTCTTTGCCATCAACCTGCGCTGGTTCAGTGCCGGTGGGTTTGCTGGCTGGGACAAGGGAGTTTTCGCGGCGATGAAGTCGCTGACCCTGCCCGCTATTGCGCTTGCCCTGCCCCAGGCGGCGATCCTTGCGCGTGTCATGCGCTCGTCCCTCCTCGATGTGCTTGGCGAGGATTTCATGCGCACCGCGCGGGCCAAGGGGCTGACGCGCGGACAGGCCCTGCGCCGCCACGGCTTGCGCAATGCGTTGATCCCGGTGCTGACGATCCTGGGCCTGCAATTCTCCTTCCTGCTCGCCGGCGGGATCATCATCGAACAGGTGTTCTATCTGCCCGGCCTTGGGCGGCTGATCTTTCAATCCATCTCGGCCCGTGACCTGATCGTGGTCGAAAGTGTGACGATGCTTTTGGTCTTTGCCGTGATCGTGGTGAATTTTGCCGTTGATCTGGCCTATGCCGCCGTCGATCCCCGGCTGAGGGCGCGGACATGAACCGCAATCTGGTCCTTGGCGGCGCGCTGTCGATGCTGGTGGTGATTGCCGCGCTCATGTCCTTTGCATGGACCCCGTTCGAGCACACGGCGATGAACATCCAGGCCAAGCTGCAAACCCCGAACGCCGCGCATTGGTTTGGCACCGATCATTTCGGGCGTGACATGTTTTCGATGATCATGGTGGGCGCGCGTACTTCCATCGCCGTGGCTGTCGTTGCTGTGGGCATCGGCGTGGGGCTGGGTGTGCCGCTTGGCCTTTGGGCTGCGGCGCGGCAGGGCGGTTGGGTGGATGAGGTTATCATGCGGGGCAATGATCTGATCTTTGCCTTTCCTTCGCTCGTCATCGCGATCTTGATCACTGCCATCTTTGGCGCCGGTGCGGTGAATGCGATCATCGCCATCGGCATCTTCAACATCCCCGTCTTTGCCCGCGTCACGCGCGGTGGTGCCCTGCCCCTCTGGGCGCGTGAGTTCATCCTTGCCGCGCGGGTGTCGGGCAAGGGGGCGGCGCGCATCAGTGTCGAGCATATCCTGCCCAACATCGCCAACCTGCTGATCGTGCAGGCCACGATCCAGTTCTCGCTGGGGATATTGGCAGAGGCAGCGCTGTCTTACGTGGGCCTGGGCGCGCAGCCTCCGACGCCAAGCTGGGGGCGCATGCTGGCGGATGCCCAAACGCTGGTCAGCATCGCGCCGCACATGGCGCTGGTGCCCGGCTTTGCCATCATCCTCACCGTGCTGGGGCTGAACCTGTTGGGTGACGGCTTGCGCGACGTGCTGGACCCCCGGCTACGGGTGGCGCGGGTATGAGCCTGCTTGAGATCGAAAACCTGTCGCTGGCCATCAACGGCACGCCCATCCTGCGCGATGTCAGTTTGCGGATCGCGGCGGGCGAGGTTGTGGCGATCACGGGCGAAAGCGGGTCGGGCAAATCGATGACCGCGCTCGCCGTGATGCAATTGCTGCCCGACGGGGCAGAAGTGACGGGCACGGTGACCCTGGATGGGCACGAGGTGACAGCCCTGCCCGAACCCGCGCTTTGTGCGCTGCGCGGGGACATGGTGGGGATGGTGTTTCAGGAACCCATGACCGCGCTGAACCCGGTCCAGACCATCGGCGCGCAGGTGGCCGAGACGGTGCAACTGCACCGCCCCGACATTGATCCCAAGGCGCGCGCCGCCGAAGTGCTGGCCCGCGTCGGCCTCGAACATATCCCGCTGTCGCGCTACCCGCACGAGTTGTCCGGTGGCCAGCGCCAGCGCGTGGTGATCGCCATCGCCATCGCCTGCGGCCCCAAGCTGGTGATCGCGGATGAGCCGACAACCGCGCTGGATGTCACCACGCAGGCGCAAATCCTTGCCCTGCTGAAGCGGCTGGCGGCCGAGGATGGCATGGGGCTGATGATGATCACCCATGACCTGGCCGTGGTGGCCGAGATGGCGGATCGCATCACCGTCATGCGACAGGGTGAAGTGGTCGAGGCGGGGGACACCCCCGCCTTACTTGCCGCCCCGCAGCACCCCTATACCCGCGCCCTTTTTGCCGCCTCCACCCACCGCGTTGATCTGCCGGAAGCAGCGGGGCAAGCGCCGCTGTTACGCGTTCAGAACGTGGTGCGCGACTACACCCTGCCCCGCACGCGCCTGTTTGCGGCCCCCGGCACGCACCGCGCAGTGAATGACGTGAGCTTTGACATCCCGCGCGGCGGACGGATCGGGCTGGTGGGGGAATCGGGTTGCGGCAAGTCCACGCTGACGCGCGCCATTCTGGGGCTCGAACCGGTGCAGGGTGGATCAATCACGCTCGACGGCGCGCCGGTGTTCAGCGCAGGTAGGCCCAACCTCACCGTGCGGCGCAAGATGCAGGTGGTGTTTCAGGACCCATACGGCAGCTTCAACCCCCGCCACCGCGTCGCGCGGCTGATCACCGAACCGTTCCACCTGCTCGAAACACAACCCACCGACCGGGACGCGCGGATCGCAGAGGCGCTGACCGCCGTCGGCCTGTCCCCGGACGACGCGCAGAAATATCCCCACCAGTTCTCGGGCGGGCAACGCCAGCGGCTCGCCATCGCACGCGCGCTGATCATCCGGCCCGAGTTGATCGTGTTTGACGAGGCCGTCAGTGCTTTGGACGTATCGGTGCGCGCCCAAATCCTCGACCTGATTGCCGAGCTGTGCAGCCAATACGACCTCACCTACCTGTTCATCAGCCATGACCTCAGCGTCGTGCGCACGATCACCGACCGCGTGCTGGTCATGCAAAACGGGCGGATCGTCGAGGAAGGCGCGACCGAAACCGTGTTCACCGCACCCGCGCACCCCTATACCCGCCAATTGATCGACGCGGCCCCGACCCTGCCGGGCGCGGCGTGATGGAGGTCACGCTTGCCCCTCTGCCCCGCGCAGATGCGGCATGGTTGCACAGGGTCGCCGCGCCCTACTTTGCCGAGCTGGCACCGGATATCGGTCCCATCGCGGCGGATCGGTTCGACATCTGGTTCAGCGATCCCAACCGCTCTGCCCATGTGATTTGCGCAGATCAGGACAGGGTCGGCTTTGCCCTCATCAGGCTCTGCGACAGCGGGCAGCGCGAGATTTCCGAGTTCTGTATCCTGCCGGATCAGCGCAGTCGCGGGATCGGAGAACAAGCAGTCCAGCAATGCCTCGCCCTGCACCTCGGCCCCTGGCGCATCGGCGTCGCGGGCGCGCTGCCGGGCACGGCGCGGTTCTGGGATCGGGTGCTGGCAACAGTGCCGGGGATCACGGGGCTTGCACGCGGCCCGGCGCTGACGCCTTATCAGTGCCACAGCTACACCTTCACCTACCGGGACACACTATGACAGACGCCCTTTGGTTCGACCCCTCTCTCATGCTGATCGGCGGCACGTGGCAGTCGGCCAGCGACACCCTGCCCCTGATCAACCCGTCCGATGGCAGCCCCCTCGCCCGCATCGCGCGCGGGCAGGTAGGTGACATCGACGCCGCCGTGCAGGCCGCGCACACAGCGCGCGACGGTGACTGGGGCAGACTGACCGCGACCGAGCGGGGCCGCATCCTGACCGAGATCGGGCGGCGCGTGCTGGCGCGCGTCGATGAGTTGGCCGAGCTCGAGGCGCATGATGTCGGCAAACCCCTCACCCAGGCACGCGCTGACGCCGTGGCACTCGCCCGCTACATGGAATTCTACGGCGGTGCGGCCGACAAGGTGATGGGCGAAACCATACCCTATCTCGATGGCTACACTGTCTACACCTTGCGCGAACCGCACGGGGTGACGGGGCACATCGTGCCCTGGAACTACCCGATGCAGATCATCGGGCGCAGCGTTGGGGCCGCGCTGGCCATGGGCAACGCCTGTGTCCTTAAACCGGCGGAAGAGGCCTGCCTGACCGCCCTCGCCTTTGCCCATATCGCGCGCGAAGCGGGTCTGCCCGATGGCGCGCTGAACGTGGTGCCGGGCTTGGGGGCCGAGGCGGGCGCGGCGCTGGCCGCACATCCGGGCGTCCAGCACATCAGCTTCACCGGCTCGGTGCGCACAGGCGCGCTGGTGCAGCAGGCTGCGGGGGCCAACGTTGTGCCGGTGACACTGGAACTGGGCGGCAAATCCCCGCAACTGGTGTTTGACGATGCGGACCTCGACGCTGCACTCCCTTTCCTCGTCAACGCAGGGATACAGAACGCGGGCCAGACCTGCTCGGCCTCCTCCCGCATCCTTGTCCAGCGGGGCGCTTATGATGCGGCGCGCAACCGCATGGCGGACGCTTACGAGGCGCTGACGGTCGGCCCGGCCATGGACGACCTGCGCGTTGGCCCGCTGATCTCGATCCGGCAGAAACAGATTGTCGACGGGTTCCTTGCCCGAGGCGCTGACCTGACTATCGCCGCGCAAGGGCATTTGCAAAACGCACCAGACACCGGGGCCTATGTGCGCCCCACCCTCTTTGCCGACGTCCCGCCCGATCATATGCTGGCGCGCGACGAAATCTTTGGCCCCGTGCAGGTGCTGATACCCTTCGAGACGGAGGAGGAGGCGGTAAGCATCGCCAACAGTACCGATTACGGCCTTGTCGCCAGCATTTGGACCGCCAATGGCGCACGGCAAATGCGGCTGGCCAAGGCGCTGCAGGCAGGCCAGATTTTCATCAACAACTACGGCGCAGGCGGCGGGGTCGAACTGCCCTTTGGCGGGGTCGGTAAATCGGGCCATGGCCGCGAAAAGGGGTTCGAGGCGCTCTACGGCTTCTCCACCCTCAAGACCGTCGCAGCGCATCATGGCTGAGATCGCGGTGCTTGACGCCAACCGGCACGGTCGTGCCAATGATACGAGTAACACCGGCCACAGGCAGGCAATTGAACGAGGGTAACACATGATCTTTGAAAACCGGTTTCAGGGGCGCCATGCCGTGGTCACAGGCGGGGCCGCTGGCCTCGGCGCGGGTATCGCGGCGCGGATCAAGGCCGAGGGCGGCACGGTCGAGGTGTGGGACATCAACGCCGACGCGCTTGCGGCCATCGACGATCACGCGACCCGGCAGATCGACGTGACAGATGCCGAGGCGGTACAGGCTGCCATGGTCGCGGCCAACCCGGATATCCTCGTCTGCTCTGCCGGGATCACAGGGCCCAACACCACCACATGGGACTACCCGGTCGCAGACTGGCTGGCGGTGCATAACCTCAACCTCAACGCGGTCTTCTACTGCTGCCGCGCCGCTGCGCCCATCATGCAGGCCAAGGGGTGGGGCCGGATCGTCAACATCGCCTCGATCGCAGGGAAAGAGGGCAACCCCAACGCCCCCGCCTATTCGGCCAGCAAGGCCGCTGTCATCGGCCTGACCAAATCGCTGGGCAAGGAACTGGCCACCTCGGGCGTGACGTGTAACGCCATCGCACCCGCCGCCGTGCGCACTGCGATCTTCGACCAGATGACGCAGGAACACATCGACTTCATGCAATCGAAAATCCCCATGGGGCGCTTTGGCACGGTCGAGGAAATCGCCGCCATGGCCTGCTGGCTCGCCAGTGAGGAGGCCAGTTTCTCCACAGGCTTCTGCTTTGACCAATCCGGTGGACGGGCAACGGCGTGATGGGCCGCACCGGCATCACACAGGCACAAGACAAAGGATGGGAGGTATTCCATGCAACTTGACGGCAAGACAGCCCTGGTCACCGGGGGCGCCTCGGGCTTTGGCGACGGCATCGCCCGCGCCTTTGCCGCTGCAGGTGCGCGGGTCATGGTGGCGGATATCAACGGCGACGGGGCGCAGGCCGTGGCAAGGGATATCGGCGGGCACGCCTGTACGGTCGACGTCTCTGACGGCGCATCGGTGCAGGCCATGGCCGACACCACGCTCGACGCCCTTGGGCACCTCGACATCCTCGTGAACAACGCAGGCATCACGCATCTGCCCCAGGCGATGGAATATGTGAGCGAAGAGGATTTCGACCGCGTGCTGGCAGTCAACGCAAAATCGGTCTACCTCACCGCGCGCAGCTTTGTGCCGCATATGAAGTCGCGCAAGGCAGGCGCGATCCTGAACGTTGCCTCGACGGCGGGCGTGTCGCCGCGGCCGAACCTCAACTGGTACAACGCCTCCAAGGGCTGGATGATCACCGCGACCAAGGCGATGGCGGTCGAACTGGCCCCCGAGGGTATCCGCGTGAACGCGATCAACCCTGTTGCAGGCGAAACGCCCCTGCTGAAGTCGTTCATGGGCGAAGACACCCCCGAAATCCGGGCCAAGTTCCTGTCGACCATCCCCCTGGGCCGCTTTTCGACCCCGCAGGACATGGGGGCGGCAGCCACATTCCTGTGTTCTGATGCGGCCTCGATGATCACGGGCGTCGCGATGGAGATCGACGGGGGCCGCTGTATCTGAGGGCCCTGCCCTGGACACCTACTGTTCCCAGGGCGGCACCTTGCCAAATGCGGCGATCAGGAAATCCATGAACACCCGGACCTTGGGCGACAACACGTTCGACTTGGGGTAGATGAGCCACAGAACATTGTCCTCTGCCCCCTCATATGCGGGCAACACGCGAAGAAGCTGCCCCGAGGCCAGTTCCTCATGCACACTCCACAGCGCATTCAGAGAGATGCCAGCACCCGCCAGCGTCGCGCGCTTCTGGCTCAGCCCGTCATCCATGATCAACTGGCTGTGCCCCATGCCAGGATCGAAGGCGGCGGTATCCCCCCGCGCCGTCTTGAGGGGGCGCGGGCGCAGATCGCGAAAGGCGATCAGCTTGTGATCGGCCAGATCAGACGGCGTTTCGGGCGTGCCATGGGTGTTTAGGTAGCTGGGCGCGGCACACAGGACGCGCGTATCATCTGCCAGTTTGCGCCCCTTCAGACTGGTATCAAGCAAGGGGGCATTGCGGAGCGCCAGATCATAGCTGCCCTCGATCAGATCAAACTGCACATCTGACAGACGCAAATCCAGGGTGATGTCAGGGTGCTGATCCAGAAACTCCGGCAGGATCGGGGCGATGTAGGACTGGGCAAAGGTGCTGGGCGCGGCAAAGCGCAAGGTGCCGCTGATCTGCGCCGCCCCCTTGCCCAAAGCGGCCAGGGCTGCGTCTTCCTGCGCGACGATCTCGCGGGCAAACGGTAGAAAATCGGCACCTTCCAGCGACAGGGACACTTTGCGCGTGGTGCGGTGCAACAGCTCGGCACCCACGCTGTGTTCCAACTTGGCCAGCTTGGCACTGGACACGGCCGGGGCCATGCCCAACCTGCGCCCCGCCGCGCTGATGTTCAGCAATTCAGCCGCCAGAATGAAAAGGCGCAGCCCCCCCGTATCCATATTCATTATATCCGTTTTCCGAATTATAATTCCCGATCTAGCCCGTTTATTCGCTGATTTCCAGAAGCTATGTCTTGCCTCAACAGACAGCGCAGATCACGGGAGCACGATCCGATGGCACGAACAGCGACAGTCAATTACCACGTCCACAAGGACGAACGGCAAGCCTTTGAACTGGATGCGAGCGGCATTGTCGGCAACCTCATTTCGCCCGAACTGGCCCCGACCGAGGTACACCTGACCGATATGCGCACGGCACCCGAGCCGCTGCATTTCGCACAGGACGCAGTCGAGTTTGCCAATGTGCCAAGCGCGGTGGCCACGTTCGCGGGCGACGATTGGCAACAGACCTATGACCACGAACTGACACAGCTTTTGACCGACAGGCTGGGTGCGCGCGACGTCGTGATCTTTGACCATACCGTGCGTGTGGATGACCCCGACGCAACCCGCAAACCGGCGCGCAACGTGCACAGCGACTACAGCGCAGATGGCGCGCAACAGCGCCTGATCGACCTGCTGGGCGCAGAACAGGCCGACGCGTGGAGCACGGGGCACTACGCCTTCATCAACGTCTGGCGGCCCGTCGATCATCCGATCAACAGCGCGCCGCTTGGCTTTGTGCGCCCGTCCAGTGTCGATCCCGCAAACTGGATCCTGCTCGATCTCATCTACCCGGATCGCAAGGGCCAGATCATGGGCCTTGTCGGCAACCCGCAGCACGCGTGGCTTTACCAATCCAGAATGACACCGGACGAGGTCGCATTCTTCAACATCTATGACAATCGCGGCCTGCCATCCATCGCGCACAGCGCGCTCGACATGGTAGAGGACCCGAACGTGACAACCATCCGCAAAAGCATCGAGAGCCGCACATTGGTGCGCTACTGATCGAGAGGCACCCATGTTGGACAAATCAGACACACGAGGGTTTGCGCAGATCAATCCGGCCTACAACCGGGTCTTCAAACCCGGTCGGCTGAGCATCGGTCTGGTGTTGCCGCTTGAGGCCTACGCGGTCGGTGCCGAACCCACGATGCTGGGCCATATCCAAGCGGCGCAACTGGCCGAACACCTGGACTTCTCCGCGCTTTGGCTGCGGGATGTGCCATTCAACGTGCCCAGTTTCGGCGACCCGGGGCAGATGTTCGACCCGTTCGTCTACCTCGGCGCGCTTGCCAGCGCGACGGAGCGCATCGCGCTTGGAACGGCGAGCATCATCCTGCCGCTGCGCCACCCGGCCCATGTGGCCAAGGCGGCGGCAACGGCAGATGTGCTGTCGGACGGCCGGTTGCTGCTGGGCGTGGCATCGGGGGATCGGCCCGAAGAGTACCCGGCCATGGCCCAAACCTACCCCGATCGCGGCGCGCGGTTTCGCGACAGCGTGGATTACATCCGCGCGGCAAACGCACCCTATCCGCGCCACACCAACACCCATGGCACCCTGTCCGGCACCATGGACCTCTTGCCCAAAGCGACCGGCCCCCGCCTGCCGCTGCTGATCACAGGCGGCAGCCAGCAGACGCCCGATTGGGTGGCAGAGAACGGGGACGGGTGGATCACCTATCCGCGCGACGCCGCCACGCAAGGACGCGTCATTGCCGACTACCGCACACGGCTGGCGGCATCACAGCAACCGGACAAACCGGTGATGCAATCGCTTTACGTCGACCTGCTGGACAGTGCGGATGCACCGGCGCGTCCCATCCATCTCGGCTTTCAGTCCGGCACGACATTCCTGCGCCGCTACCTGCGCGAGATCGAGGCACTCGGCGTGAACCACGTCGCCCTCAACCTGCGCTTCAACGGCGCGCCCATCGACACAACCCTCAAGCGGCTGGCGGACGATCTGCTGCCCGACTTTGCCTAAAGGAGAGACCACATGACCAAGACCATCCTCATCACAGGCTCAACCGACGGCATCGGCCTGCTCACCGCGCAAAAGCTGGCAGCCGCCGGTCATCACGTTCTGCTGCACGGCCGCAGCACCGACAAACTGGCAGCAGCCGCAGCCGAGATCGGCGGAACTGTCGAGACATTCAATGCCGATCTGTCCGACATGGCAGCGGTCAAGGCCCTCGCCGCAGACATCCGCGCCAAGCATGACAGACTGGACGTGCTGATCAACAACGCCGGTGTGTTGAAAACCCCGCAGCCGGTGTTGGAAAACGGGCACGACATCCGCTTTGTCGTGAACACCTTCGCCCCCTATCTGCTGACCGAACTGCTCTTGCCCATCGTTCCCAAGGAAGGCCGGGTGATCAACCTGTCCTCTGCCGCGCAAGCGCCGGTGAACGTGGATGCGATGCTGGGCAAGACGCGCCTGTCGGACATGGACGCCTATGCCCAAAGCAAGCTCGCCATCACGATCTGGACCCGCGCATGGGCAAGGGCCCTGCCCGACGGGCCTGCGATGATCGCCGTCAATCCCGGCTCACTGCTCGCCTCCAAAATGGTCAAGGAAGGGTTCGGCGTGGCTGGCAGCGATCTCAACAAGGGCGCTGACATCCTGATCGACGCGGCCCTTGGTGACCGGTTCGCAGATGCGTCCGGCGCCTATTTCGACAATGACAGCGGCACCTTCGCAGACCCGCATTCCGCCGCCCTGAACACAGCACATGAGGGCGAGGTCATGGACACGATCACAAGCGTCATCCGCCAACACGGCTGATCCACGCGGCGCGCCGCGCCCACACATCCACCCCGTTTCACCCCGCCCCCTCGCATCCCCGATGCCGAGGCCCAGGAAAGGACTGCCCGATGAAATACGAAAACTTCCAGACCTTCGACGTCAGCGTCGAAAACGCCATCGCCACCGTGACCTTCGATTTCGGGTCCGTGAACGTGCAGGGCCAGGAAATGCTGGCCGATCTCAACAGCCTGGCCATGCGGCTGGAACGCGACCGCGACACCAAGGTCGTGATCTTCCAATCCGCCAACCCTGAAATCTGGGTCTGCCACTACGACACTGAACTGCTCAAGGACATGTCGACAGAGGCCGTATCGCGTGACGAGGCCCAATTGCTCGACCTGCAGGCGGTCTGCGAACGGATCAGCAAGGTGCCGCAAGCCACAATCGCCAAGCTCGAAGGCTTTGCGCGCGGCGGCGGGCACGAACTGGCGCTGGCCCTCGACATGCGCTTTGCCGCGCGGGGCAAGTACAGGTTCATGCAGATGGAGGTCGGCATGGGCATCCTGCCCTGCGGCGGCGGTGCCTCGCGCATGGCGCGCCAGACCGGTCTGGGCAAGGCGCTGGAAATCATCCTCAGCGCGCAGGACTACGATGCGGATGACGCCGAACGGCTGGGCACGATCAACAAGGCGCTGGAACCGGACGAGATCGGCGCCTATGTCGACGCCCTGGCAACGCGCATTGCCCAGTTCCCGGCCGGGTCGATCAACGCCTGCAAGCAGATGGTCTATGAATCCATCGACAAACCCATCGACGCGGCCCTCAAGGCCGAGGCCTATTGGCTCTATCAGGCGACCAGCAAGACACCCGCCGTCAAACGCTTCACCATCGCGGATGAGCAGGGGCTGGAACATGACATCGAAAACCAGCGCAACTGGGGCGATCTGGTCATGAACGTGCAGGACATCACCTGACCCCTGCCCAGGACGCAACTGGCCTCCCACGGGTGGCCAGTTGTCGCCCCGTCACAAAGGATCGGCCCCCCGCAACACCCCCTTGTCCGCACCCGCAATTGCGCCATGATGGGCCCACCACGACGGAGGACGCCATGCAGCCCATCAACCTCGCCGACAAACTTGCGCAGTTCACCACCCATTGGGATCCCCACGTGATCGCCGACTACAACGAGAACGAGGTGATGGTGGTCAAATTCAAGGGCGAATTCCCCTTCCATCTGCACGAGGACACCGACGACTTCTTCCTCGTGCTCGAGGGGGAGATGACCATGGACCTGCAAGACCAAAGCCACGCGGTCAAGGCGGGTGAGCTGTTCATCGTGCCCAAGGGCGTCACACACCGCCCCCGCGCCGACACCGAATGCAAGGTCCTGCTGATCGAGCCCAAGGGCGAACCCAATACCGGCGATCCAGCCACCGCGGCCGCAAAACCGCGCATCTGACCCTTCATTGTTCCAAAAATATGCCCGCCGGAGGCACCAAAATCTCATGCACCCAGGCCCGCAAAACGCGATCACGGACATAGCAGGGCTCAAGGTCGGCCACGCCCAGAATGACCGGCTCAAATCCGGGGTGAGCGTGCTGACATCCGATGCGCCCTTCACCGCCTCCGTCTCGGTCCAGGGCGGCGCACCGGGCACGCGGGAAACCGACCTGCTGGCGCCGGACAAATCAGTGGCACAAGTCGACGCGCTGGTGCTGGCGGGCGGGTCGGCCTACGGGCTCGACGCCTGTTCCGGCGTCGTGGCGGGCCTGCGCGATCAGGGGCGCGGCTACCGGGTGGGCAACGCCGTGATCCCGTTGGTGCCGGGGGCGATTATCTTTGATCTGCTTTCGGGTGGCGACAAGGATTGGACAGACACGCCCTACCCCGCACTCGGGCGCGCCGCACTTGATGCGGCCACAACCACCACCGACATCGGGACTGTCGGTGCAGGCACGGGCGCGATGACGGCCATGATGAAAGGCGGGCTTGGCACCGCCTCTCTCACTCTCGACAACGGGATCACCGTGGGCGCATTGGTCGCCGCCAACCCGATGGGCAGCGTCACCACACCGGGCGAGCGTCACTTCTGGGCCGCCCCTTACGAGATCGACGGCGAATTCGGCGGGCTTGGCCCAGACCCCGCCACCGGCCTCGGGCGCACACTCGACAGCCGCAAGCAAACGGCCATGCTGGAGCGGGCCAACACCACCATCGCCATCGTCGCCACCGACGCGCATCTCGACAAGGCGCAGTGCCAGCGCGTGGCCATCGCCGCCCATGACGGTATCGCGCGCGCCTGCGTGCCCGCGCACAGCCCTGGTGACGGCGATCTGGTGTTCAGCGTCTCGACCGGCGCCAGGCCAATGACTGCACAGCACGACCTCGCCCTGATCGGCCACGCCGCCGCGCTCTGCCTCAGCCGGGCCATCGCGCGCGGCGTCTTTGCCGCCATCCCTGCCCCAAACGACCTCCTCCCGACCTGGAGCCAGATCAATGCCCAGACTTGAGCGCCCCGACCTCGCGCTGCATTACGAGGTCACAGGCCACGGCCCACCCCTCTTGATGATCGCGGGCTTCATGTCCGATCACGCCAGTTGGACACCGCTGGTGCCCCTGCTCGCGCCCCACTTTACCTGCATCACCCCCGACAACCGGACCACAGGGCAGACCACGCCCTGGGACGCGCCCGTGTCGATCGACCTGATGTGCAAGGACGCGCTGGCGCTGATGGATGCGCTGGGGCACGACCGCTACCACGTCCTCGGGCATTCCATGGGCGGGATCATCGCGCTGCACATGGCGCAAGAGGTGCCGAACAGGCTCGCCTCCACCCATGTCGCGGCCTCTGCCCCGATCCGCCTGCCGCGCAACACCGCGCTGTTTGCCAACCTCATCGCGATCCGGCGCAGCGACGCACCCGCCGACACGTGGCTGCGCGCGCTGTTTCCGTGGCTGTTCAACCCGCTGGTCTATCACGACCCGGCGGCGGTGGATCAGGCCGTGGCCGAGGCGCTGGCCTATCCCCACACCCAGACAGCCGACGCAATGGAACACCAGCTGACCGCCCTGCGCGGCTTTGACGGCACGGCCCTCGCCAGCCCCACCTGCCCCACGCAGGTGCTGCTGGGTGCGCTTGACCTGATCGTGCCGCCCGATCATATCCTCGCCGTCCTCAGCCACCTGCCCCACCACATCATCGAAACCGCGGGCCACTCGATCCACTGGGACGCACCCGAAGCGGTCGCCACACATGTGCGCGATTACGCCGCCAAACACCCGATCTGAAGGGGACGTTCATGCAAGACCTCTATGGCCTGCCCATCACCTGCGACAGCGACGCCACTCGGCAGGGGATCGACGATTTCGTGCACGGGTTCATCGCCTTCCAGCCCAAGGCGGTCAACGTGCTCAAGGCGGCCAAGGCTGACCCAGCCAATGGCCTCGCCAACGCCTATGCCGCCATCCTGTACATGCTGCTCGAAGCGCCGGTGGCCCCGAAACTTGCCGCCCCCTTCCTCGAAAACGCCGAACGGGCCACCGGGCTGACAGAGCGTGAACAGGCCACCGTGCAAGCCGCGCGCCTGTTCCATGACGGCGACATCCCCAAGCTGATCGCGCTGTGCGAGGCGACCGTCACCGCCCACCCGCGCGACATGGTGATGCTGAAACTGGGCCAGTACCACACCTTCAACATCGGCGACTTCCCCGCCATGCTGCGCGTGGCGCAATGCGCGCAACCCGGCGCGGCGGACATCCCTTACGCCCACGGCATGCTCGCTTTCGGGTTCGAGGAATGCCACCTGCTCGACCATGCCGCCGCCGCCGCGCGCCACGCCCTGACACTGGACGAAAGCGAGCCCTGGGCGCATCACGCCCTCGCCCATGTCTACCTCACGCGCGGGCAAGTGACCGAGGGCACCGCGTTCCTTGAATCCGTGGCCCATCACTGGGCCGACCTCAACAGCTTCATGCACACCCACAACTGGTGGCATCTGGCGCTGTTTTACATCTCTGCCGGGCGCATCGACGACCTGCTCGCCGCCTATGACAGTCATGTCTGGGGGATCAGCAAGGACTACTCGCAGGACCAGGTCGGCGCGGCGTCCCTGCTGGCGCGGATGGAATTCGCAGGCGTCAATGTGGGCGACCGGTGGGAGGATGTGGCCGATCACATCGCCAAACGCGGGGCGGACACGACCAGCCCCTTTCTGACGTTGCAATACCTCTACGCACTGGGGCGCACGCACCGCCCGGAATCCGAAACGCTGCTGCAAGCGATCGAGGCGCGCGCCGAGGACGCCAGCCAGCACGATCACGCTGTCTGGCGCGACGTGGCGCTTTGGGCCGCCCATGGCATCGCGGCCCACGCCGCCGAGGATTACGAGGATTGCATCCGCTTCCTGGGCAAGGCCCTGCCCCGCCTCGCCGAAGGGGGCGGGAGCCACGCGCAACGCGACCTGTTCGAACAGATCCACCTCGATGCGCTGATCCGCGCCGGGCGCACGTCGCAAGCGCAGCAGGTGCTGGAAATGCGGCGCAGCTTCGATCCCGATGGCGTTCCACTCAACATGATGCTGGCCGAGGTCTACGAGATGTCAGGCCTGCCTGATCAGGCCGAAGAGGCCCGCGCGCGCGTTTCTTCTGGCTGAAATCATCCCTGCGGGGCGCGCCCACGGCCGATGTCGGAGCCTCCGGCGGGCATATTTTGAAGAACAATGAAGCTCTATTCACCCGCGATCAGGTCGACGACGTTCGATTGGACCTGGCCCAGGGCCGTCTTGACCGTCTCGACAATGTCTTCCGCCGTCAGTCCCGCATCTGCATACATCTCGTCCGGGGCCGCCTGGTCGATGAACCGGTCGGGCAGGTGCATTGTGCGCACCTTCAGCCCGCTGTCCAGCAACCCTTCGGACGCCATCGCCTGCAACACCATTGCACCAAAGCCGCCCATGGCCCCCTGCTCGACCGTGACCAGCACGGCGTGGCGCGCCGCCAGATCGCGGATCATTGCCATGTCCAGAGGTTTGGCAAAACGCGCATCGGCAATCGACACAGACACCCCACCGGCCTCCAGTTCTGCCGCTGCCCGCTCGCAGGCATCCAGATGCGTGCCGAGGCTCAGCAGGGCCACATCCTCGCCCTGCTGGATCATCCGGCCCTTGCCGATCTCCAGCACCTCGCCTTCCTCGGGCATCTCGACCCCGCGCCCGTTGCCACGGGGATAGCGGAAGGCAATCGGCCCGCTGTCATGGGCCGCAGCCGTGGTGACCATGTGCACCAGCTCGGCCTCGTCCGCGGCCGCCATGACGACCATGCCCGGAAGTGCCGCGAGGTATCCTATGTCAAACGAACCCGCATGGGTGGCCCCATCCGCGCCCACCAGCCCGGCCCGGTCGATGGCAAAGCGCACGGGCAGCCCTTGCAGGGCCACGTCATGCACGACCTGATCGTATCCGCGTTGCAGGAAGGTCGAATAGATCGCGCAGAACGGCTTCAGCCCCGATGCCGCCATCCCGGCGGCAAAGGTCACGCCATGCTGTTCGGCAATGCCCACATCAAACACCCGGCCCGGAAACCGCTCGGCCATCTTGTTCACACCGGTGCCCCCCGGCATCGCCGCCGTCACGGCCACGATGGACGGATCGCGCGCGGCCAGATCGGCCAGCGTGGTGCCAAAGACGGACGTGTAGGAGGGCGCATTGCTTTGCCCCTTGGACTGCACGCCGGTGTCCACGTCGAACTTGGACACACCGTGATATT
The DNA here is from genome assembly GCF_047715485.1 of Tateyamaria algicola. NCBI lineage: Bacteria > Pseudomonadati > Pseudomonadota > Alphaproteobacteria > Rhodobacterales > Roseobacteraceae > Tateyamaria > Tateyamaria algicola. The sequence continues at coordinate 6,045 of NZ_CP180419.1, read as the reverse complement.
TGTCCGCCGACCCTTCGGCGGGGGCATACCCCTTGCCCTTGACCGTGCAGGCGTGGATCAGCACAGGGCCCGTGGCACGGGCACGCGCGGCGCGCAGCACCGATAGAACCTGCCCCATGTCATGCCCGTCAATCGGGCCGATATAGTCAAATCCCAGCTCTTCGAAAAACGTCCCCTTGCTCTCCACCCCCGTGACCATCTCGCGCGCCCGGCGGGCGCCATCGCGCATGGGCTTGGGCAGGGCCTGCTCCATCCCTTCGGCAATGGCCTGCAACGGGGCCAGCGGCGAGTTGCGCGACAGGTTGGACAGATAGGTGCTCATCGCGCCCGTGGGCGGGGCAATCGACATCTCGTTATCGTTCAGGATCACGAACAGGCGGCGCCCCTCGTGGCCTGCATTGTTCAGCGCCTCATAGGCCATGCCCGCGCTGATCGACCCATCGCCGATCACGGCCACCGCATCGCCCGTCGGCTGCCCCATGTCGCGCCCCACGGTGAAACCGAGGGCGGCCGAGATGGAGGTCGAGGAATGCGCCGCGCCAAAGGGATCAAAGTCGCTCTCGGCGCGCTTGGTGAATCCGCTCAACCCGTCCTTCTGGCGCAAGGTGCCCATGCGGTGACGGCGACCCGTCAGAATCTTGTGCGGATAGCACTGGTGGCCGACGTCCCAGATCAGCTTGTCGCGGGGCGTGTCGAACACGGCGTGGATGCCCACGGTCAGCTCCACCACGCCGAGGGACGATCCCAGATGCCCGCCCGTTCGGCTGACGGCTTCGATCACGTCGCTGCGCAGTTCGTCCGCCAGTGTGGTCAGTTCACGGTCCGAAAACCCCTTGAGGTCGGCAGGGCCCGCCACACGGTCCAACAGTGGAGTATTTGTCATCGCGCACATCCTTTCAATCCACCGCCCCGACCCGCCTTGCCTGCGGACCCCTGGGGCGAAAAGACGCCGTGCCTGAGGGAATCAAGCACGGCGCCAGGTTCCTGTAGCCAACAGGAAGGGAACCGGAATCAGATGATTCCGTGCCCGGACCAAGGAAGCCTTTGGCCCGAACCTGGCGTCACGGGGCAGCACAGGGCCGCCCCGCCACATCACTCGTAAACAGGCGCCTCCGTGGTCACCAGTTCCGGCCAGTCGGCCGTGACGTTCATACCCTGCAGCGGGCGTTGATAGCCCTTGTGGCAGGTCCGGCACCCAACCTTGGGCGCATCGGCATAGATCGGGCCCAGACGCTCGGGCGGATAGGTATCCTCGAGCGGGATCAGGTACTCCTGGTTCAGCTCGATCACCATCTGTCGGCCCAGCTGGGCCAGACCCCATTGCGGCGTGTACTCGGCCGCTTCGTAAAAGGCGCGGCTGTTGTGACAGAACACGCAGTTCACCCCGAGGGAGTTGGCAAAGTAGTTCATCAGGCTGAACGTCATCTCGGTCTTCTGGATCGAATGCACATCCTCGGTCAGGCCCGGCACACCGGCCACGCGGCTTTCCAGATCGTGGACATTCACCAGGCTGTCATAGTCGGTTAGATAGACCTCCAGCGCGTTCGAGGGCAGCGAGGTCGAGCTGCTCATCGACGTGGCGCGGTTCTGCACGGCAGACCAGCCTTCGACGTTCTGATTGACGGGGCTCACGTTGAACCAGATGTCGCTGGGCACGTTCTCGCCGCGGTGGCAGGTGTAGCAATTGACGCCCACCTCGGCCACGCCGTTCACATGCGCATCCCAGTTCTCGTTGATGTTCTGGGTCATCTGGATCATGCGGCGGCTGACAACCTTGGTATACAGATCGTCCGACCCGTATTCCTCGATATCAACATCGCCGTGGCAATAGGCACAGCCCTCTTCGGGAGAGACCCACTGGGTCATGGCCAGCATCAGACGGTTGAAGTTGTCATCCGTCAGATCGCCCAGAACCTGCACGTTCTCGTAGATGTCGCCGGCCAGCTCCTCACCACCTTCGGGCACATAGGGCTCTTCGGTGTAATAATCCTCGATCGTGGGATCGGGGGCGAGGCGCGAGACGTTGTATTCCGGCACCGACATGCCCGTGCCACGCGGGCCGGTCTGCATGCTGTCCGTCTGCGCCGGGTTGCCCCAGGTCACGATCAGGGCGGCGGCAAAGATGGCACTGCCGACAACACCAACCGCAATGGCAGGACCAAAGATGTTGGTCGGGTTGTCCGCGTTCCATTTGTCAAACCACTTGGGAAACATATCAATTCTCCTTCCCAATGAAGGCGTCGTAAGACCGGTAGTCCTCGTAGCCGAATGCGCCGTCATACATGGGGGCAAAGTTGTGTTCCTGCGCCCAAATGAACCAGTTGTCGACAACCGTGCCGGTCAGCAGGATGCCGATACCGCCCGTGATCGGGGTCAGCACCGCAAACCACCAGGCCCAGCGGTGAATGCCCTCCATCGTGGCGTTGAACCCCATGGTCCAGCGCCAGAACAGGGCCGCCCGCTCGGTCGCCGTGCCACGGTCATAGATCTGCTCCAACTCGCGGTCGCCGCCATAGCGGGTCACCGCCAGAATGGTGCCGCCATGCATGCAGAACAGCAGGACAGAGCCATAAAGGAACACGATGCTCAGACAGTGGAACGGGTTGTAGTAGAGGTTGCCGTAGCGGATCGAAAACGCCGTGGTCCAGTCGAGATGGGCAAAGATGCCGTAAGGCACCGCCTCGCTCCAGGATCCCATCAGCACGGGGCGGATCAGGCCAAGGACCAGGATCAGCCACAGCAGGGCGGCAAAAGCCCAGGCCAGGTGCTTGCCCATCTTGTGTTCGCGCGCCAGCTGGTAGGTGCGCAGCCACCAGGTCACACAGCCGCCCAGAAAGAACATGCCGGCGATGATGAACGCGCCCCCGTCATTGAGGGGGGCATGCTCAACCCGTGTTCAGGCCCCGGCGGTTCCAGCGACAGCCAGAACAGCTGGCGGATGAACTCGGGCACCGACCAGCCCACCTGCGCCAGCATCGAAAAGCCGACGATGTTGAACCAGATCATGAAACACACGCACGAGATCACCCCGTAAGAGCCAAGCGTGATCGGCCCCAGCTGTGCGTTGCCGAACAGGCCGAACAGAGTGGAAAAGCGGGGCTTGCCGACACGTTCTGCCGTCATCTCGCCGCTGTCATCCATGCCCCAGTCGGGATTCCCCTGCACCTGGACCTGCGTCAGAATGTTTTGATACTCAATCATGCGCTCAGCCCCCAAAACCGGATTGATAGACAGGCAGTGGGTCAGACCCCCAGATCGGCATGTTCAGCCACCAGTTCCACCACTCGGGCCAGCCCGCCGTCCAGACGGGGCCGGAAATGATGATGCACACTGCCGAGAAAAAGACCGCGTTGATGGCCAGCAGCCAGCCCACACGGTGGATGCCCAAAGTGCCGACGGAATAGCCGATATAGTCGCGGAAGAACGTGTCCTCGTGATCAGGCGTCTTGGCCAGCTCCCCCTCTTCGGGGTTGGCCGCCGACAGGATCAGCCCGCCATGCAGCGCCAGCGCGATCGTGGTGGTAAAGAACAGCGTGACCGCCAGCATATGCGCCGGGTTGTAGTGGAAGTGCAGATAGGCATAGCCCGTGTTGCTCACCCAATCGAGGTGGCTGAAGATCCCGTAGGGAAACCCGTGGCCCCACGCGCCCATCAAGAGCGGGCGGAAGATGACAAGGGTGACATAGGCCAGAATGGCAAAGCTGAAGCCGATAGGCACGTGGTATCCCATGCCCAGCTTGCGGCAAATCTCGACCTCGCGCAGCGCCCAGCTGATGAACGCGCCAGTGGCACAGAAGGTGATGATCTGCCACAGGCCCCCTTCCATCAGCGGCGCCATGCCCAGACCATAGCTCAGGTCCGGCGGCGCGATGTTGATCAGCCATGGATTGAACGTGCCCTGTTGCGAGGCGCCCCAGAAAATCAGGACCGTACCCAGCAGGCTGAAAAAGGCAGTCGTGACCCCGAAAAAGCCCACGTAAAAGGGGCCCACCCAAAAGTCGAACAGATCACCGCCGATCAGCGTCCCGCCTCGGACGCGATACTTTCTCTCGAAGGATAGCAAGGCCATCTTCTCAAACTCCGCAGTTGGCGGCGCAGCCTCTTCGGGCAACGACCGTCTTGAATATCGTTAGGTTTGTTGCGGGCAGGCGAGGGCGCACTGTTCGCCCTGCCCGCAACTGTTTTTGTGATCCGCTTCGCGCGGTCCTTACTGGGCGCTTTGCGCGGCCAGCTCGAACCAGTTGAAGTGGTCCGTGCTCAGCAGGACGAGGTGAATCATCGCTGCCAGCAGGAACAGGAAAACGCCTTGTGCGACAAACACACGACGGGGATCAAAGATGAGCCAGATCTTGTAGAACTTTGCCATTTGCTAATCCCTCCTCAGAACCACGGGCGCCAGATGAACACTGCCAAGTGAGCGACAACGGCAACGGCTGTGAAAAGCCAGAGCCCGCTCATATAGACAGCGTGCAATTCTTGCGCCTGCTCGTCTGTGAGACCTGTGAAAGACAGGTTGTTATCAGCCATAGTAATTCCTCCGGAATTCAATGCTGACGCCGCGCACCCCGCGGCCGGGTCCTTTGGGGTCACCCCCTCCGGGCTCTGTCCACCTGTTGCCAGGCGTACAGTCTCTCATCCCGGCAGGCGCACACAGGCCGGGAAATTTGAAATATGCGGGTCGTCCGATCACGCAGGCGATCAGGCGTTAAAGATCATCGGCGTGATGATCCGCGCCTGCGTCCACGCACGGGCCATCGGGCCCTTGTCCGTGAAACTGCGCGATTTGATCGCGGCCAGCGCCCAGGTCAGGCAGGCCAGCGGCAGCGTCGCGACAAAGATGATGGCGAAGTAGACCATGAATTCGGTCTTCTCTCCGCTGCGTTTCTTGGGCGCTTCAGTGGCCATATTGGACGTCATGTCAGTCATGGTGTTCCTCCCTCGGAAACAGTCTCTGACGACCCGGCAAGGGCCGGGTCTAATGCGCGCACAGTCTCGATCACGACCCGGTCCGCACCGCTTGCGAGGGCTGCTTGCTCAGCCGCATCGCGCAGGGTCTTTGCCGCGGAAATCCGGGTCAGGATAGGGTGTTGCTCGACAATCTTGTCGAGCATTGCCTGCGCATCGGCATCCCAGGGGAAGTCGCGGCGCAGGGTGGTCGGGGTCGCCTCGGCACTGTCCATGTCGGAGGCCAGAGGCAGAATGTGGAACAGGGCGTCAAAGAGGCCGTTGCAGACCTCCTGAATGAGGTACGTCGCGCCCGCATAGCCCATCATGGGTGTGCCCGTGTGGCGGCGGATTGCAGCACCGGGGAAGGACGCGGGAATAAAGGCAGGGCTCGGCCCATGCCCCCCTTCAACTCGGCCAGGTACATCTTTTCATTGATGGACCCGAACACGACCAGCGGGCGCTTCTGGCCCATCCAGGCGCGTACCTCTTCGTTGTTGGTCTTCTTGCCCGCCACCCGCGCCACGGCAAAGGCGCAGGGCAGGCCCATGTCGTCCTCGAGGAACTGGCGAATGCCGCGCGTGTAGGTCTCGTTCGCCACGATGGCGAAAGATGCGGTGGCAAAGAAATCCTGCGTGACGGACCGCCACAGGTCCCACACAGGCTTGAGCGTCGAATGCTTTTCGCGCTCGATGAAAGGTTCGGGGTCGAGGCCCACCAAGGTCCCCAGTGCGCGCAGGAACTTGGTGGTACTCTCGACCCCTATCGGGGCTTGCAGATACGGCTTGGCAAGAAGCTCGCACAACCCGCGCCCGAACTCGCGGTACATACAGATGTTCACATCGGCATTTACCAGATTACGCATGTCGGCCACGTGGGCACCCAATGGGTGCACCATGTTGACCTCGCAGCCGATCCCTTCGACCAGTCTGCGGATCTCGGCCAGATCGGATGGCATGTTGAACGTGCCATACATCGGACCGAGGATATTGACGCGAGGACGCGCACCTTCCTCGCGTTTCTTCTCGGGCGGCATCCGACCCTTGGTCATACCGAATTCGGTAAAGATCCAGGTCATCGCCCGATCCGCCGCTTCCCACT
>NZ_CP180420.1:0-247133 GCF_047715485.1 Tateyamaria algicola | reverse complement strand
TTGCATCTGACCAGGCTGCCGCAGCAAAGGCGTTCGGAGAAGTCGGTCCGCATGACTTCGATCTTCCGACCAAAGGCTGGGCAAACCGAATATCCGGCCGTTCTATGGGCGAGCATACGGAAGATACAGCGCAGCTCTTTCAGATTGAGCGATCCGCTCAGGATGAAATCGCGTTCAAGAGCCACCAAAACGCTGTCGCAGGCGCGCAAAAGGGCTTCTTTGATGATCTGTTGATAGAAATCGAGAATATCGCTGGTGATACCATACCCCGCGCGGATTCAACGCTGGAGAAGCTTGCGTCTTTGAAGCCGGTCTTTGACCGCAGCGAAAACGGGACGCTGACAGCTGGCAACTCTTCTCCGCTCACAGACGGTGCAGCGAGCTTGTGGGTCGCCGATGATGTCGGACTGCAAACGCTTGGGGCGGACCAGGCAGTTGAGTTGGTGGACTGGCAACTTGGCGCCATGGAAGTCGGTGCGGAAGGCATTCTCATGGCTCCTGCCCGCGCAATACCCATCCTGCTTGCGCGGCATGGGTTGCGTTTTGATGACATCGCACTGTTTGAGATACATGAAGCCTTCGCGGCTCAGGTTTTGGCAAATGTGCGAGCCGCCTCTGACCCTGGGTATCGCAAAAAAAATGCAATGGTAGATGCCGAACTCGGTGAGTTTCCCTGGGAGCGCCTGAATCCAAATGGCGGGTCGCTTTCAATTGGTCACCCATTTGGAGCCACAGGTGCGCGGATCCTGAGCCAGGCGGCCAAGGAGCTCTCGCAGATGGATAAGGGTGGCTATGGCCTCGTTTCAATCTGTGCGGATGGCGGCCAGGGGTCCGTCGTTCTTTTGCGCAGGTAAGAGATTTCCTGTGCAGAAGCCCACATCTTTCCAACCTAACTTGACGGTCAGTACACTTGCTAAATTATTCCTTTTGCAGACGGACTCTCTGCTGCGGCTTTTTCTCGATTTCGGTTTTGCTCTCCATCCTGAGCGTTTGCATATCACCCGCTTTCGGGGACGAACTTGTGATCGGCGTCGGTGTCGATGATGTTCTAAACCAGACCGATACACAGGCGGGTGCGGTCATCTTTGAATATCATTCTGATCCTTTTTACGAAGGAGAACGGTCAGAATACTCCATCGCAGTAGCTGGTCAGGTTGATGGGGATGGTGATGTCTTTGTTGGCATTGGCGCTTATGCTCTTTGGTCTCTTGGCCAAGGGCCTTGGTTCGTCGAAGCCAGTCTGATACCGGGCTACTATAGCCAGGGAACAGGCGGCAGCCCATTGGACGGCAACATTCAGATCAGAACCCTGGTCGGAGTCGGTGTACGGCTTTCGGACCGCAGCCGCATCTCACTTGCGATTGATCACAAATCAAATGCCGACATCGAAGATACGAACCCGGGCAACGAAACACTTTCGATACGCTACACAGTCAGCTTTTGATACCTGATTTTTGCGCGGGTGCTAAGCAACGACGGAACAATATTCAGATGCGGCGCTGCACCCTGCGACGAGGCTTATGCTCCACTTGATCCTGACAAAATTTTGTCTGCTGCAATGTGATCGTGAGAACCGCTTCGCAGATATCCTGAAATTGGGTCCATCAATCAAGAACACCAACAACCTGCCCTTCAAGCCGGTTTTTTTGTGCAAAATGCGAAATCTCGCGAACCAGTTTGCGGCGCATTGCTTCGGCGAAATCAGGAAGGTTTTCGACCGACATTACAAATGCATCCGCTCCAATGATCACATCGTGCTTGTAGTACAAATCAAGCATGGGTTCGTCGGTTAGAATAGCAAGCCCATTAATGGTAATGCCGCGCTCTGATGCCAACAAACGTGCGGCCTGTGGTCGAACACTCCGCTCACCGAACAGGTTTTCCCGACCATCACCTGAAAGATCGATCACTTTTCGCCCGCTCGTCATCCCGTTATCGTCGAACTGGTTGATCGAAAACAGCAGTGCACGCCCTATGCCAGTGCCGCCTGCCCCTGACTGAGGTTGAGATTCAACTTCACGCGCAAACAGATCAGCGGACGCCTCATCGTCCAATACATACCACGCCGTTGCGACTTTGGGGCGTTCAGGATCCGACCAGAGTACAAGACTGACAGCAATCCGTCTGTGTGGTCCCGATTTGATGGCGTCAATGACGCTTGGATTGCGCAGTGCTGAAGCAATACCGTCCATTTGAAGTGCAAAATCATGTGCATCAACACTGCCCGATACGTCGACAGCAAGCACAAGTTGCAAATCTACCGCGACGGGTTGCTTGGCCAGGACGGTGTTCATCCAACCAAACGGCAGCAATGCCAGGGCTATCACCCAACCGAGGGCAAGGGGTCTCAAGTTCTGCACCCGAAATCCGAATTTGAGGTCACGTTTCATCGGCCTGGCGTCGCAAACAGGTTCTTGACGAACTATGCGTTTGTAGACCATCACATTGAGCTTTCGTGACCAAAGGGAAGCGGCCAGAACGGAGAACGCGCGGTCTTTGATAGGCCGCAGGAAGCCACAAAACACCCGGCATGGCTACGTCACTCCGTCGCCAAACGTACGAACATAGTCCTTTTGGAAGCCCACGTATCCGTCCGCCGTGATTGCTAGATGATCCGCCATAAGGGCGTTTAGCGCTGGCAGGCTATGGAAGGGTACAGACGGATAGCTGTGATGCTCGATGTGGAAGGACGAGTTCCATGCAATTCGGCGAACGAGACGATTGGTGAAGGTGGTGCGAGTGTTCTCGAACATGTTGGATACGTATGGGCAGCGGCCGTGTTCAGCCAAAAGATAGAGGCGCAGGAAGGGCTGGCCTAGGATCATCGGAATGATCCAAACGGACAAAAGCACTGCAGACCCCGCAACGACGCTCACCACAAGTAGCAGCGCGTACCCAAGGAGATACATCCGCGCTTCCTGTGTCACAGCATCACGCCGGGCATTCGGGATAAATACATCGTCACTTTTTCCGCGCGCGCAACGCACCAGTGTCGCGACCAGTGCTATCCACATCGGCAAGCCCGAGACATGCCAGACATAAGCCTGCCAAGTCTGTGGCTTCTCGGAGTCCAGTTCCGGGTCTTTGCCTTGGACCTGCGTGTGCCGATGATGCGCAAGGTGGAAAAACCGAAACCAGATGGCGGATTGGAGGATAGTGAAACCGCAAATGTGGCCGATCAAGGAATTCAACCACTCTGACCGAAACGCGGTCTTATGGCTTGTTTCGTGAAACGGACAGAATAGGAAGTTCAGCAAGATACCCTGAACAGGAAGCAGGAACTGCCAGAACGGGGCTTTGACAACAATGAGAGCCGTGCACATAGCAATGGCGAGAGCATGGACTGACAAATGCGCCAGTCCTTTTCTATTGCTAAGCGCCGTGAGCCGGGCGCGATCGTTCTGGTGCAGCGATGACAGGAACTGTTTGTGATCCACTATGTGTCTCCTGCGACATAGGTGTCCGACATCAGGCCGACGTCGATCATCGCCCCTCACCGCTTGACCGGAATGCTGCAACCTTCGAGCGGTTGCCGCAGGTATCCATGCTGCACCAGCGGCGTTTGCCGGACTTGGAAATATCCTTGAAGACCAACACGCAATCAGTGTGAGCACAGACTTTCAGACGTTTACTGTCGGTGGACGCAAACATCTCGGCTGCGGTAAAGGCAATCAACCCCATTAAAGCAGACGCGCTGAGTGGCAAATCCCGTTTGCTAACCTGAAAGCCATGCGTGTTTTTCGAAAGACGCAAATCACTCCTGTGATTTAACAAATGGGTGTTAATCAAAGCGATCGCATCCGGATTGACCTCGGTGTGTTCGATCACGGCGTTTGAGACTTGAGCTAGCGCATCACGCAACTGATGCAGTTTGGCGAACTCCACTTTGGTCCAAGTGTCCACCGGACAGTTGAGGCCAACTTCTTGCAGCCATTGCGCAAGCTGAGAAGGCGTCTCGATAAGATCATGGATCGCCGCCTCGGCATTGATCCGCGTGTTGACGAGGTCGAGCGAGAGATCGTTTGCCACGAACTGAAAAGGAAAAGTGTGCTGTGTCATGTAACCATTGTAAATGTCCTTGACAGGTTACGCAACCTCCATATATGCGTAACCTAAAATATACATTTTAATGGTTACACAACTCCAGATCTCTGAATAAAGGACCGCCCAAATGAAAAACCACGCAACAACCACCGCTTTGACAACTGCAATCCTCCTGACAGCCTCGGTCGCTGCCGCCGACACGCGCTACGGATATGAGACGGTCGATGGCAATAAGATCTTCTATCGAGAGGCGGGCGATGCTTCGAACCCCACTCTGGTCCTGCTGCACGGATTTCCCAGTTCGTCCCACCAGTACCGCAACTTGATCAATGAGCTGAGCGATGAGTACCACCTGATCGCACCCGATTACCCTGGCTTTGGTGCCAGCGATTTCCCGGCAGCGACAGACTACACCTACTCGTTCGACAACATCGCAGACACCATCGACACTTTTCTCGAACAGCGCGGTCTCGACAGCTATTCACTGTTTATCCAGGACTATGGCGCGCCGGTCGGCATGCGGATTGCAACAGAGCATCCAGAGCGCGTGCAAGCGCTCATCGTGCAAAACGGCAACGTCTATGAAGAAGGTGTAAACCCCGACACCTGGGCACCTATCATGGCACTCTGGGAAGGGGGCCGGAATGCAGAGATCGAAGCTCAGATTGCCGCGCAGGTTTTCTCCATGGGCGGTCTACAGTGGCAATACACCCATGGCACGCGCAATCCAGATGGAATTTTGCCCGATAACTGGTTGCTAGATTACCAGTTGATCAATCGCGAAGGGCAACACGAGGTCCAGCTTGGGTTGTTCTATGACTACCGCAACAACGTGGCAAAGTACCCGGAATGGCAAGCCTACCTCAAAGAGCACCAGCCACCAGCGCTGATCGTCTGGGCGAAAAACGATGCATTCTTCCCGGTTCCGGGTGCCGAAGGTTTCAAGCGTGATCTGAAAGACGTGGATTACAACATCCTCGACACCGGCCACTTTGCGCTGGAAGAGGATCTAGACCTGATTGCGGGCAAAATACGCACTTTCATGTCCACCCGTGACATCAAGTGAACCACAATGCGTGCCGTCCAAAACAGCGGCACGCATTTTTCCCCGTGCGTGGGGCAATGAAACAGACGTCTATGCATTTGGGAGAGCAATAAGATGTTAGAAGCACCAGGAGTATTCCACGAAGGAGAGCGAAGTCTGCATGCTATGCTTGGCATCGGCGAGCGGCGGCACGCGTTTGGGCAAAAAATGATCCGGGACCACATGCCGGATCAACACCGCGAGTTCTTTGAAACCCTGTCGCATGTACATCTTGGCGCGACAGACACCTCGGGCCACCCTTGGGCTGTGACTCGCACCGGACCTGCAGGTTTTATGGTTTCACCGGATGACCGGACCCTGAATGTAACATCGATTCCGCTGTCCGGAGAACCGCAGGACCTGAACATATTTGCTGGCGCAAAGGTCAGTATTGTCGGGATCGAATATGAGACCCAACGCCGCAACCGGTTGAACGCGACCATAGGGTTGGCAGAGGACGGCACGTTGGTTTTGGGCGTGGATCAGAGCTACGGCAATTGCCCGAAGTACATCCAGATCAGGAACAAGGTGGCGGTTGGACAGAACGAAGCATCCGAACCGATCATATCAGCGACGCTGGATGGCACAGCCAAAGCACAAATCACAGCGGCTGATACGCTGCTGATTTCTTCGCGGGCGGCGCAGTTGGAAGATGATCCACGTGCCGGTGTCGATATCAACCATCGCGGCGGCATGCCCGGTTTCGTCACGGTATTGGACGACAGCACACTCCAGTTCCCTGACTACAAGGGTAACAGCTTCTACAACACCTTTGGAAACATCGTGACGGATGATCGGGTTGGGCTCCAGTTTGTCGACTTCGAAGACGGCACGTTGCTCAACATCAAAGGGCGCGCTCAGCTGATCGAAGATCTCAATGATGGCGCATTGCCACTTATGGGTCGTGGCCTCAGGATTTCTGTTGAACAGGTTGTCCGAGCGCCAGGCGCTCTTCCGATACGGTGTGAGTTCATCGAATTCTCGGATCGCAATCCGGCTATCGCGCCTGAAACGGTCATCACAAGCACGTGAGGCCCGCAAAATCTGGCAGACGAAGGGTTGCTATTTAATTCATCTACCTATTGATAGATAGAACGACCGAAACACTTAATGGAGGATATCCGATCATGAAGATTTACGACGTAGAAGGCTTTCCAAATCCAGCGCGGGTTCGCATCGCACTGGCAGAAAAAGGTGCCACAGACAAAGTGGAGTTCATCCCCGTGGATGTTATGGGTGGTGAGCACCGGACAGAAGCGTTCAAAGCCAAGAACCCTGACGCGGTTGTCCCTTGCCTCGAGCTGGAAGACGGCAGCCACATTTCACAGTGCAACGCCATCACCGAATACATTGATGGCGAATTTGAGGGCCCGTCCCTGACAGGCGAAACGCCAAAGGAACGCGCGCATATCTCAATGATGAATTTGCGGACAGAAAACGGCTTGTTGAACGCTGTCAGCACATATTTCCATCACGCAACACCTGGTCTAGGCCCGGATCTTGAAAAAAACCAATGCGCAGAGTGGGGCCATAAGCAGAAAGAGGTGGCGGCGGAAACGATGTCCTATCTGGATCAGGTTCTGGCCAAGAATGAGTTCATCGCTGGCAAGACCTTCTCGATTGCCGACATTACCGCATTCGCTGGCCTTGCATTTGCAGACTTCGCAAAGATCGAAATCCCTGAAACCCTGGCAAACCTAACAGCATGGCGCGCCAAAATGGCAGCACGTCCCAGCATCGCTGGCTAAACCAAACTCCACTCAAGTTAACAAAGGAACACTACAATGGAACTCAACGCAGACTTCTCACAACGCGTCGTCGTCCACTCTGACCAGCTTGAGTGGAACGCCTCCCCCATGCCTGGCGTCGATCGTCGCATGCTTGACCGTATCGGCGGCGAGGTTGCCCGCGCCACGACAATCGTGCGTTATGCACCAAACTCCAAGTTCTCTGCGCACACCCATACCGGTGGGGAGGAATTCATTGTTCTTGATGGCGTCTTTCAGGACGAACACGGCGACTTCCCCGAAGGAACCTATGTTCGCAACCCGCCCACAACTGAGCACACGCCCGGCTCTGACGAGGGTTGTACCATCTTTGTGAAGCTCTGGCAGTTTGACATGGAGGACCGCAACCAATTCCACAAAACCATGGCAGATGAGCTGGCTTCACCCGTCAATGGTGTCGCTACCGCAGAGCTGCACCGCGATGACCGCGAGGTCGTGACCTACAGCCACCTTGATGCCGGTGCGACCATCGCGAACGAGGACAGTGGTGGCATTGAAATGCTCGTGATTGCGGGCACTTTGGAAGAGAACGGCGAAACGCTTGAAAAAGGCGCATGGCTGCGCCTGCCCGAAGGTGCGACGCTGAACGCCAAAGCTGGCAGCGACGGTGCAAAGGTCTGGATGAAAACCGGCCACCTTGTACACGCGCAACCACCCGCCGTCTGATGGGTGTCACATCAAAACCGCTGGCGATTGTCGCCGGTGCGGGGGCTGGCCTTGGCCAGTCCCTGCTTGCGCGGTTTGAGGCTGGCGGCTTTGCCCCGGTTGGCCTTGGACGCAGTGAGCCAGATGCTGTTGTTGGCGCTTTCCACACGCTGGATCTCACGGATGAAACCCGCGTTGCCGATGTGATTGCTGCAGTGATCAAGGAACATGGTGCACCAAAGGTGGTTATTCATAACGCCGCCGAATTGATCATCGCACCGTTCCCGGAAACCCATCTGAAAGACTACCAGACAACCTGGTCCTCGATGGTACAAAGCGCCATTCTTCTGGCCCAAGCTACGATACAACCGATGGTCCGTGCGGGCGGCGGCGCTTTCATTGTCTCTGGTGCAACAGCGTCCTTGCGGGGTGGCGCAAAATTCTCAGCTTTTGCCAGTGCCAAGTTCGCACTGCGCGGGTTCACCCAATCGCTTGCGCGGGAGTACCAGCCTGCTGGCGTGCACGTCTGTCACACCATCCTTGACGGCATCATTAACACCCAAAGATCGCGCGATCTGCATGCAATGGATCCCGCCAAAATGATGCGGCCAGAAGATATCGCCGAAGCCTATTGGCAGCTGGCGCATCAACCCAAATCAACTTGGACGCATGAACTTGACCTGCGCCCTGCCTCAGAAGGATTTTGATCCATGAACACATTGATCATCGGGGGCGGCCTTTCAGGCTTGTATCTCGCGTCTCTGCTGGAAGCACGAGGCGAGGATTATCTGCTGCTTGAGGCACGAGATCGCTTTGGCGGGCGCATCCTCACCGAACGGGTTGGGGATGGTTATTTCGACATGGGCCCGGCCTGGTTCTGGCCTGGACAGCCGCGGATAGCCAAGCTGATCACGGATCTCGGCCTGACAAAATTCGACCAATATGCCCGCGGAACGCTCACCTATGAGAACGAGCAAGGGCGGGTCGAACGTGGCCGTGGCTTTGCCTCAATGGAAGGGTCCTGGAGGTTGGATGGGGGGCTGGGCCGCTTGACCCAAGTCCTAGCCGACACGATCCCCGATGCTCGCAAACGATTGAACGCTCCTGTCACAGATATCGAGAAGACTCCAACGGGCATCAAGGCCACTCTTGTCAGCGGCGAGGAACTGCTAGCATCACAGGTCGTGTTGGCCTTGCCGCCCCGCGTGGCCGCTGAAATTTCCTATATGCCTGCCCTGCCAACTGCCGCACTCAACGCCATGCAGGGGGTCGCGACCTGGATGGCAGGCCAGGCCAAAGCTGTTGCGATCTATGACACGCCTTTTTGGCGCGACGAGGGCCTGTCTGGCGATGCCATGAGCCGTCGTGGACCAATGGTTGAAGTCCACGACGCTTCGCCCGCAGAAGGCGGACCTTATGCGTTGTTCGGGTTCATCGGAGTTCCCGCCCATGCGCGCACGGATGAAGTGTTGTTGCGACAGCTCATCAAAAAGCAGCTTGAACGGTTGTTTGGCCCACAAGCAGCGAAGCCAAAACAGCTTTTCCTGAAAGACTGGGCCTTCGACCCACACACATCGACCGCTGCGGATCAGCGTCCGCTGTTTGCCCATCCCGATTACGGATTGCCGCAATCCATGAAACAGCTGATGGGCGGTGCCCTACACTTTGCCGGGACTGAGGCTGCCCCTCAATTTGGCGGATATATCGAAGGTGCCTTGGAAGCTGCAGAAATCGTGCTCCGACAACTTGAACAAAGCGCGGCAGATCAGTCGCTTGCAAGTTAGTCTCAATACGCGTGTAGTCCGATGCCCAGCTTGCATCATTCGGTGAAAGTGGAACGAAGTTCAGTTATCGAACAAGTGTCGTGCTAAAGTGCCGCGCGCATAGAGGCTCTCACTGCCTTGATCTCTGACAAGAGTTTCCCGGCTTGCTCATCAGAAACATTGAGTGCGCACCCAAGCTTTTCAGGAATCTCCAGCGCTTTGTTGTGTAGCGCTTTGCCCTCTTCAGAGACAAAGACGTTTTGACGGCGCTCATCTTTTTCACTGCGCTTCTTATATACAAGGCCAAGCCGCACCAAGCGCTGGATCAATGGTGTGGTAGTCGCGCCTTCTAACTCCAATCGATCTGCGATCTGCTGGACGTTCAGGCCATCTTTTTCCCACAAAACCAACATGGTCAGATATTGTGGATAGGTAAGGCCAAGGTCTCCAAGGATGTTGGAATATACCTTTGTGAAGGCACGAGAGGTGGAGTACAGCGCGAAACAAAGCTGCTGATCTAGAGATAACGCTGATGAGTCTGTGAGATCGGTCATGGGTCAAATTTGCCAGTGTTGGACTTAACACCTAGAGACCACGTGGATCGCAAGCAAGGGCTCCAGGGCCAATCGGTTCAATCAATAGCAGAATTCTATAAAATGTCCCATCCGCGCTGAAAGCGAAAGTGGGCTGCTCAGTGTTAGAGCAATTGTGAAACTTGAACACTGTCCCGAATTTCAAGTTCGATTTTGTGGCGTGGCCTCCAGTCGACAGCGGATCGCATTGCCTGACAGTGTCGCATCTCAACCTAGGGACGGTTCGGCTGAAGGATTATTCGAATGCCAATGCCCAATCCAACCCTCACCGCACTCGTGGTTTCAGTGTCTCTGCTGACGGCTTTAGACGCGGCAGCAGATGCCGTTATCGCACCTGGCGCATTTGCAGATCACAAAATTATCCTGCGTGACGCAGGCGAGCAGTCGACTCGTATGTTCGCGCTCCTGCACGGTTTCGATAGCTCTTCAACGTCGTATAACCAAACCGTGCGTCAACTTGCCAGCCAATTCACTGTTATCCTACCATTCGCGCCTGCTTCTCGAATTGTGCAAACCTCAGCTGCGCCTCGCAGTCAGGCGTCGCCCAAGGCCGTGATCGAGGCAATCAGTCGGTTCCAATCTGATCCAGACTTCCAGAGCGTCTCGGTGCTCATTGACGGATACGAACAGCCACTTGGTTTGCGTCTGGCAACCGCCGAAGAAGTGAGTGTTGCCGAACAGATATTTTCCTTTGAAAAAGAGCGGCAACACAAGCTTACACAAATCGGGAGCTATTCCGAGCAAGATCTGACTACCAAGTTCATAGGTGAGTAGGGCAAACTTGATCGCTTCGCGATACATTGAGAATTGAATGGGAGAACATTATGAAAATGCGAGCGGTGATTGCTGAAACGCCTGGCGATGTGAACGTCCTCAAATTGATGGAAGTCGACATTCCAGACCCAAGCGACGGCGAGGTGCGTATCCGGGTTCGCGCCCGCGGCCTAAACCGCGCAGAGAGCTACAACCGTCAAGGTAAGCATGGACCATTCTCTGGCAAATGGGCGCTTGGAATAGAAGCCGTTGGAGAAATTGACATTGATCCAAACGGTGTTTGGCCAAAAGGGCAAAAGGTTGCAACGGCCATGGGTGGCATGATGTTCGATCGTCATGGCAGCTACGCCGATTACATATGCGTCAAGCGGGAAAATGTTGTCCCGATTTCCAGCGCACTTGATTTTGAGACGCTCGCGACGCTGCCCGAAGCCTATCTCACAGCTTGGGGTGCCCTCGATAAGAGGATGTGTCTATCGGAAGGCGATATTCTCTTGATACGAGGCACGACTACCGGCATCGGTTTGGCCGCATTGACTTACGCCAAACACAAGGGCGCAACCGTTGTCGCAACTACGCGAAACCCCGACAGAGAACAGAGGCTGAGGGAACTGGGCGCGGATTTTGTCGTGATTGATGGTGGCACAATCTCCGAAACCGTCAGGGAACACGTGCCGGGTGGGGTAGACAAGGCGATCGAACTGGTCGGAGCCGTAACCGTACTTGATACGCTGAATTCCATTCGGACCTGGGGTGAGGCTGCATTTGTTGGATTTGTTGGCGGACCGCCCGTGCTTGAGAACTTTCACCTGATGAACGATCTGCCCAATACCGTACGCCTGAGCTTTTTCGGCAGCGGCATTCTTGGCAAGTCCGGTTTGCCTCTGTCGGACGCACCACTTGATGAGATTGCCAACTCAATTTCCGACAGAGATATGATGCATATCAAAGCGGCCAGCTTCCGGCTTGCTGAGATCCGGGAAGCCCATCGATTGATGGAAAGCAATGAGGCGTTTGGCAAGATTGTTGTGACAGAGTGAGAAAGCCCTTCGTGAGGCGCACTTGTCGCCACTAGCATTAGGTCCAATCGCTAACTTGGATTCCCCCTCCGGCCCTCCTACTTCTGATCACCGCAGTCCCGAAAATCGTCGGATTTTAAAACGATCATATGTTTTCGAAATCCTGTTGCGGCTCCGTAGGCTTATCAAAACGCTCAAGCTCGTTTTGCTACACATCATGGAAAGTTCGAATGGAGTTGCTGCATGGTCCTGAGCAGGATTTTTGCGTCGCTCATTTCACGATCATTCCGCGTGTTTCGGATCGAACCAAACCTATGCCGAAAAGGGGACTCTCATGCCTAAGACTCCACGCCTGACCACAACCGCTGGCAATCCGATCGCCGACAACCAAAACTCACTGTCCGCCGGTCCACGCGGTCCGGTGTTGATGCAAGACTATCAATTGATTGAGAAGCTTGCGCACCAAAACCGGGAACGCATCGCGGAACGCGTTGTCCATGCCAAAGGATGGGGTGCATTTGGCACGTTTACCGTTACCCATGACATCACACAGTACAGCAAGGCGGCAATATTCTCGGAGGTCGGAAAGACAACCGAACTTGTCTCGCGCTTTTCGACCGTCGCTGGCGAGGCCGGTGCCGCCGACAATGAACGTGACGTGCGCGGCTTCTCTCTGAAATTCTACACCGAAGAGGGCAACTGGGATCTTGTTGGAAACAATACACCAGTGTTCTTCATCCGTGATCCGCTCAAGTTCCCTGATTTCATCCGCACCCAAAAACGCCACCCGCGTACAAACCTGCGCTCGCCGACAGCGATGTGGGATTACTGGTCACTCAGTCCCGAAGCGTTGCACCAGGTCACCATTTTGATGTCTGACCGCGGCTGCCCCCAAACGCCCATGCAGATGAATGGCTACGGTTCGCATACGTTCAGTATGATCAACGCCGAGAACGAGCGGGTCTGGGTCAAGTTCCACATAAAAACACAGCAAGGTCACGCCCACTTCACCAATTCCGAAGCGGCCCAGAAGATTGGCGAGACCCGCGAAGGCTATCAAGAGGCATTATTCTATTCGGTCGAAGAGGGAAAGTTCCCGCGCTGGACGATGTACATTCAGGTCATGACTGAGGCTCAGGCAGAAGAAGCGCCCTTCAATCCATTCGATCTTACGAAAGTCTGGCCGCACAGTGACTGTCCGCTGATCGAGGTGGGGGTGATCGAGCTGAACCGCAACCCCGACAACTACTTTGCCGAAATCGAAAACGCGGCATACAGCCCATCCAACATCGTGCCAGGGATTGGCTTCTCGCCTGACAAAGTGCTGCAGGGGCGGCTCTTCTCCTACGCAGATGCGCACCGGCACCGGCTTGGAACGCATTATGAGGCGCTTCCCGTCAACCAACCTAGATGTCCTGTGAGCCATTATCACAAGGATGGGCAGATGAACCCCTTCATTACAAAGACGGCAAACCCTGACGCATACTACGAGCCGAACTCCTTTGGCGGGGCTGTCGAGGATCCGACTGTCGCGGAGCCGCCCTTGAAGAGCTCTGGAACTGTTGAACGGTTCAATCACCGTGATGGGAATGACGATTATTCTCAGCCAGGTGCCTTGTACCGGCTCCTTGGGGCAGAACAGCAGCAACGGCTCCACATGAACATTGCAGAAGCCATGGTCGGCGTGCCGGAAGATATCGTTGAAAGGATGTGCGTGCATTTCGACAAGGCGGATAAGGCCTACGGGGCGGGAGTACGCAACGCACGCGCAACGCTCAATAGCGTTTCATCCGCCGCGGAGTAGTTGCTGCAAGAAGACCATCGCGCCCTTAGCGTCGCGATGCGTTTCCATCAAAGGCAAGACGCGGGCGCTGCACAACATGTGTTGCGCCCGTTTTCTTGCGCCTTGTTCCTCCGTCCAATCCCAGAAAACAAAGCTAAAACAGAGAACCAAAATCTGACAACGGGATTCTTATACCTATGATCAGATATCGAAATCCAAATCCCGCCCGACTTGGCACATTGCTCAAGTAATCAATGACGCTTCGCCAAGACAGGCGCGAAAGACCAGCGTCTCAACCGGGATCAGGAGGATTTGAGATGACCCATGACCATAAGAATTGTGGCTGCGACGTGACCGAGGAAAAGGTTGATGCAGCACGTCGGCGTTTGATGACCAGCTCTGGAGCGGCGATCGTGGCAACTGCAGCCGTCGCGGCGGGAGGCGAGGCCTTGGCCGCCACTCCGGAAGCCATGGCGAAATACGCCGACCCCGACAGCCCTGCCCTGCCCGTCGGTGAGATGGATATCGATCTGTCCAACACCGCACTGGTCGTCATCGACCCCCAAATCGATTTTCTTTCTGAGAAGGGCGTCACTTGGGGCGTGGTCGGCAACAGTGTCACGGAACAAGGGGTCGTCGACAATCTCGAAGAGCTGTTCAAGGCGGCAAAAGGCGTCGACATGCAGACCTTTATTTCGCCGCATTATTACTACCCGCATGATCACAAGTGGCAGTTCGAAGGCACTCTTGAACGCGTGATGCACAGCATCATGATGTTCGATCGTGAAGATCCGCTCAGCCTAGAGAATTTCACCGACTCCGGGGCGGACTGGATGCCGCAATACAAGCAGTACATCAACGACGGCAAGACAGTGGTTTGCTCACCACACAAGGTCTACGGACCAGCCCAGAACGACCTGAACCTGCAATTGCGCAAACGCGGTATTGACCGAGTCATCCTGGCAGGTATGTCTGCCAACCTTTGTGTGCAGGCTCACCTCTACGAGCTTCTTGAACTGGGCTACGAAGTTGCAGTTGTCCGCGATGCTACAGCCGGGGCGCAAGTACCCGAAGGTGATGGCTATCTTGCCGCACTGATCAACTTCCGGATGGTCGCAAATGCGGTGTGGTGGACGGATGACACCGTCAAACGCATCAAAGCTTCCGCTTGATCGAAACCCGTTGATCTGAGGACGACCGTCCTCCCAAACACCTGGAAAGCGAGGTTACTATGTCTTCATCCGATTTCTCCCCTAAGGCCGAAGACCACGCAGCTGGCGGCGGTTTGATAAACCGCCGGTTGCTCCTCAAAAGTAGCCTTTTTGCCGTCCCTGCAGGCATTGTCGCAACCCAGGCGTCCTCAGATCCCCTCAGAGTTCCTGATTGGAGCTCGGCGCCCGGCCTTATCCAAAGCCAATATGGTCAGCCTTCCCCCTTTGAAAGCCATGTGACTCGTCCCGTTCTTGGTCTTTTCCCCG
This sequence comes from Tateyamaria algicola, assembly GCF_047715485.1. Taxonomy (NCBI): domain Bacteria; kingdom Pseudomonadati; phylum Pseudomonadota; class Alphaproteobacteria; order Rhodobacterales; family Roseobacteraceae; genus Tateyamaria; species Tateyamaria algicola. Next base: position 232,163 of record NZ_CP180420.1, on the reverse strand, counting down.
AAGGTATTGGAGATGGGTCGGGCGTTTCTTTTACTCCCCTCGAAAAACTGGCGGGTACAATCACACCCAACGGCCTGTTTTTCGAACGCCACCACAGCGGCGTCCCTGAAATCGACCCGGATCAACATGCATTTGTGATCCACGGTCTGGTCCAGCGCCCGCTGAAGTTCTCGGTCTCCGATCTGCTGCGTTATCCAATGGTAACACGAACCGCCTTCATCGAATGTGCGGGCAACAGTCTGTTCAACAGCCTTGATGAGCCTCAGCAACGATCTGCTGGCGAAATCCACGGCTTGATCGGCAACGCTGAATGGACTGGCATTCCACTGGCCGCCTTACTGGACGAAGCCGGCGTCGACCCTGCAGGTCAGTGGCTCTTGGCAGAAGGCGGTGATGCGGCCAAAAAATCTCGGAGCATCCCGATCTCGAAAGCTCTGGAAGGCGACGCGATGATCGCGCTCTACCAGAATGGCGAGCGACTGCGCCCCGAACAAGGCTATCCTATGCGCCTTCTTGTCCCCGGATGGCAAGGCAGCATGAACATCAAATGGCTCCGCCGGATCAAGGTGACATCTACAGCGACGCACACCAAAGACGAGACGTCGAAATACACCCTGTTGCAGAAGGACGGTCGCGCTCGGCAGTTCACCTACGAACTCGGCGTCAAATCCGTTATCACGAGCCCCTCATTTGGTGCGGCACCTGTCCAAAAAGGTCTGCAACAAGTGACCGGTGTCGCCTGGTCAGGCGCTGGCAAGATTGCGAAGGTCGAGGTTTCTGCTGATGGGGGCAGATCTTGGACCGATACCGTTCTACATGGCACCATCCTCCCTAAAGCCATGACGCGGTTTGCAATCGCCTGGGAGTGGAATGGCGGCCCAACGGTCCTGATGAGCCGCGCAACCGATGAGACCGGTGCGGTCCAGCCCACACGTGCCGCTTGGTACGAACCCTATGCAGCCGGTCAACTCTACCATCAAAACTCGATCCAGAGTTGGGCCATCAATCAACGGGGCGAGGTAAATAATGTGTATGTATAGCAATCGAACTCATATTCTTACAGGGTTGCTAATCGTTGTTGGACTTTCGCTTCCCGCCGATGCGCAGCAACTTGGCCAACCCATTTCGGAAACTGATATTGCGCCTTGGGATATTTCCATTGCCCCTGATGGCCGTGGACTTCCAGCCGGTATGGGCACCGCTCTACAAGGCGCAGAAGTCTACGAGAACAACTGTGCTGCGTGCCACGGTGAAAACGCAAAAGGCGGCCCTGCCGGTTCTTTGGCGGGTGGGATTGGCTCGCTCACCCAAAGTGCGCATGAAAAAACTGTCGGCAGCTACTGGCCATATTCGACAACAGTTTTCGATTATGTGCGCCGAGCCATGCCTTACTGGGCACCAGGCAGCTTGAGTGATGAAGAGGTCTATGCCGTCACCGCTTACCTGCTGCATGCCAACGGGATCATCTCGGAACACTACGTGCTTGACGCGGATTCACTGCCAGCAGTGCGTATGCCCAATCGAGACGGTTTCATCTCTTACTGGCCGTCTGCACCCGAATAACCTCTCAATCAGAACCACCACTCACACCTATCTCGAACAAGGAACATCACATGACAAACCAGGTATCTCTCATCGTCGGCGGTACATCAGGCATGGGTCTGGCAATCGCACGCAATTTGGTCAGTGACGGAGACAATGTTCTCATCCTTGGCCATGAACAGCAGGGCCTCGATGCTGCTGCAGATGAATTGAATGGTATCCGTAGCGGATCGACCGAAACGATCCTTGCCAATCTCTACAGTTCAGAAAGCGTCGATGGGCTGGTTGCGCAAATCGATGGCGAAACGCGGCATGTTGCCAAGCTGGTCAATGCTGCAGGCGTCTTTGCGCCCAAGCCGTACCTGGAAAACACGGTTGAGGACTATGATAAATACCTCGACATGAACCGGGCCTTCTTCGTGATCACGCAAGCTGTCGCGCGGAACATGAAAAAGAACAACGGCGGATCAATCCTGAACATTGGATCGATGTGGGCCAAACAGGCAATCAAAGCGACACCCTCTACAGCCTATTCGATGGCAAAGGCCGGTATCCACTCGATGACGCAACATCTGGCGATGGAGCTGGGAGAACACAACATCCGCGTCAATGCCGTCTCGCCTGCTGTTGTTGTCACACCGATCTATGGCGCTTTCATCGACAAAGACAAAATCGAGGACACGATCACAGACACCTTCGATGCGTTTCACCCCATTGGTCGCGTAGGACGTCCAGAGGATATCGCAAACCACGCGACATTCTTGCTGTCCGACAAGGCCGGGTGGACCACCGGCGCGATTCACGACGTCGATGGCGGCGTGATGGCAGGTCGGAACCAGTAGACTCCGACGTCTGCTAGCCTCAAATCCCCCTGCCCTGCATGCAATTCGGCTGAAGCCGATCCACACCAAAAAGGAGTATTCCAATGCGAACAATTGTCATCTTTCTGTCTCTGATGCTGAACCCGGTCACATCCTGGGCCGAAGAGGTCGCTGACGTGATCTTGCCCGAGGAAGACAAGGTCTTCAAAGAAGTCATGGGGCCGGTCGCGTTTGCGGATGCCTATGGAAATCGCGAGACAGGCTATCATGGCACGTTTGGCCGCTTTCCGGCGGGCTTTGAAACACCCGTACACATTCATAGCCATGCCTACCGTGCGATCGTCCTGAAGGGCAAAATGACCAATCCCTTTGTTGGCGAAGATACTGCCCCGATCATGTCACCCGGCTCATTTTGGAGCGTCGCCGCGGAGACACCACATACGACCGCATGCGTCTCTGAGAAACCCTGCGAGTTCTTCATGTATGGCACAGAAAATTTCGACTTTGTGCCTGTCGAGTAATGGCCTGCGTCGTCTGCGCCCACGGTGCTGACGGCCGAACCAAAAAACAAAGAAGGGATAGATCCGCTCGGGTCCATCCCTTCTTTGTCATACGAAGAGGCAAAGCTTTCACCACCTCCACGTAGGGGCCGGGCAGCCAATTACGTATGCAACACCTCGGTCGACGACAGTTCCGGAAATGATGGCTTAGACGTCGACCCTTTCGGTAAAACGTATCTGCGAGCCTTGTTTTTTGTTTGAAACGCATATCAGACTGAGGTCCAAAAGTAGAATGGGCTTTGCCGCCCGACCCGTTGGGGTCGTCAAGAATAGGGAAATCGTCGATGCAACACCTTGTGCTGCGATTTAGGAACGCCTTCTGTTGTGCTTCGATCATCCTGCTTAGCCTGATAGTAGGGTCAACCACATCTGCACAAACGACCGAACTGTCATTCGAAGATCGATTGGCAAGTGCTACCGGTGATGAGGCAATAGAAATCGGCCAAGAAGTTTTTGAGCTTCTGGTCTACGAAGACCCTTCGAGAGCGCGGGACCTGATGTTGTTGGCCGACGAGCGCTCAGAAGGACGCACTAACTATGACCTGCATTCTAGTGTCCTGCGGGGCGTTGCCGTCACCTATGCAATCCAGAACGAGTTGGATTCTGCAGAGAAATATTACTTCCTCGCGCTCGCTCAGGCCGAGCAAGGAGAAGGTACCGAGATTCCGAGACTGATCCTCAATATCGGAATTCTGGAGCAACAGCGCGAACGATATGCCGACGCACTAAAACGATTTCAAGAGGCGCTCGACATGACTGCGGTCAATCCCAATGGGATCGTTGAAGCGCTTGCACATTACCATATTGGCCTGCAAATGGACGCGATGGGCCTTTTGCCTGTGGCAGAGGATCACTTGCGCTCTTCTATAGAAGTTGAGCAAAATCTGACCTTTCGAACCTATTCCCTTTTTGAGCTTGCCCGCGTACTGGCCCGGCAAGACAAATTTGATGAGGTTGACGGCCTAATCGAAAAGGGCCGCGACGAAATCTACGACGTCTCACCGGGGCAGTACAGCGAAGCAATCGAGCTCAGAAACACAAGCGAAATCGCCCTGGCACGCGGTCAGTTTGCTGAAGCTTTGTCCCTGTCTGTCGAAGCGCGCGAGCTCTTTGGTCAATTGAACACCCATGATCGGGAGGCGGAGGCCGCCTGCGTAGCCGCCCGTTCCGCATTGGAATTGCAGCAGTTTGAAGAGGCCATTGGTTATGGTGATGCCTGCCTCACGATATCTGAATCGGTCCAATATGAACGCCAGCGTGCGGATGGAGCGAATGTCCTGTCGCTTGCATATGAACGTCGTGGCGATCTCAAAGCAGCTTTGAGCTTCTCAAGAACAGCGTCTGAATCACGCTACCGTTTCCTTCAGGCACAAAGTCGCCAACAGACCGAAATCGCGATGGCGAGCGTGCAAGAGGTCTTTAACCAGCGGGCTGTTGAGTCTGCTCAGAAGAACGAAGCTGAGGCACGCGCTCTTGCCACTAGAACCCGTGCCTTTCTGGCTTTTGTCCTCGTAGGCACGTTAATTGCAGTCGGGCTTCTGGTTGCCTTGTTCCGCGTGTCCCGGCAGCGGCAGAAAATCAATGATCAGCTCACTGGTCTGGTCAAAGAGCGCGAAGTTCTGATGGCGGAATTGAACCATCGGGTCAAAAACAACCTTCAAGTTGTCGCAAGCCTGCTTGGTCTCGAACGCCGCCGTATTGATCCTGCCTCTGATACAGCGGCGAGCATGCAAGCCGTTCAAGCACGTGTTTTGAGCATGGCCTCGATACACGAAAACCTTCAAAACTCCGATTCAATGGAAGTAGTGCCGGTCAAGGAATACCTTGAGAAATTGGCAGAGCGCCTGACGGGCATCTACCAGACAGAATGTATTGTGAATGTGGAAGAAGGTAGTCAACAATCCATCAATATCGACGCGCTTGGACCGATAGGGCTCATCATTTGCGAGTTAGTTTCAAACGCATTTGAGCATGGCTATGAAGGGCAGGAACATGAGGAAATTGTGTTCTCTTTCAAGGCGGATGAGAGTGGCGGTTACCTTTTGAGTGTCATTGACAGCGGCGTTGGACTTCCTTCTGACTTTGATCTGGAGAAAACCAATTCACTTGGACTCGACCTCGTGAAAGATCTGGCCCAACAGATTGACGCTCATTTCGGTTTTTTGAAGCGAGCGCAGGGTACGGTCTGGGAGCTACGGATCCCACAGACCGCGTTCGTTTGATGTGGCATCGGCGTATTAACCTGCGGCGTTGGAGTGGCAAGGAAGGAAACAAACAAGGACGTCTGGACTGGAGGCTGTCAAAGATCGACAGGACTCCATTACCGCTTGGAGACGCCCGCTTAGCCCCGATGTGCCGAGATGGCTTTCGCTTTCTTTTGGTGTCTTGCGGATTCTTGTGGTGAACAGGTCATTGGTCTCCATGATTGGCAATTAAGGTCTTCCAGCATCAAAACGAACGTGTGTACACTAGCATTTGTTTTGGCGCTCTCCCGCTGAAATGCCTGGACGATCAGAAAGAGAAATGACGCAAGGTCTGGCTATTGGGCCATCATCTTGCGCGAAAGACCTAACGAGGTTTGAGTACCCATGCGCGCCCTTATCGTAGAAGACGAAGCCGTCACCGCCCGCGATCTGGGGGATATTCTTACGCATCTGGGGTACAAGGTCTGTGGTATTGCTGCAGACTATGATCGCGCGATCGCGATTGCCGATCAGGAAAATCCGGAAATTGCAATTCTGGATATCCGGCTGAAAGGCGAGTTGTCGGGCCTTGATGTGGCAGAGCGACTCCGCGAGACACATTCCCTGCCGATCGTGATCTTGTCATCCTCTTCCGATGCGAACACCGTCAAAGTGGCTCGAAACCTTCGGGTCAACGGTTATATTATCAAACCGTTCACGGAAGACATTATCTTTGCTGCCGTCGAAACGGCGTTCGGCAACTTCCTCGAAGAACAAACCCAACTGGATGATGCAGACATCCATTCAAAAGGAGGGTTGGCTGCGCATAAGACCAATTCTCTGCGGGACTTCATCGATGAAAACTATGCTGAACCCTTGACACTTGATGGACTTGCCGAACGAGCCGGCCTTAGCCGGTTTCACTTTGCCGCCATGTTCAAACAGTCATTTGGGGAACCGCCGCACAGGTACATCATTCTAAAGCGTGTGGATGCCGCGAAAGATCTGCTGGCCACAACGGACCACCCTATCACAGAGGTTGCTGCGGCTGTAGGTTACGAAAACCACGGACACTTCTCGACTATTTTCAAACGAGAAACCGGCAAGTCACCCTCGCGCTTTCGTTCTGAGTTAGCTGTACGCTAGGGCTCAGTCACCAAGAGACTTTCTCCAGGCCCAAGATTGCCTGTCAAAGGCGGCGATTTGCTAAATTTTTTCCTTTTCCGAACTGCAATCCACTCACCATACGAGATGGCACAACACCCCTGTTTTCTGCGCAAACTCAATGCGCGCCACACTGGTCACTTTGATATCGGCGCATCCTCCAAGACTGCCTGTTACGTAGCCGAACTGCTCCTTGATGGCTCCGACAGAGATTTCGAAACTTGCATCTCCCTTGTTGGATCGAAATTGGATGGTGGCGTGTTCGTTGGCTCCTATTGACCAAACGCGATCATAAACAGTGATGTCGACCACGTCTGTTCCTTGGTTTTGGACAGTTACAGTCTGCCAGGACAAGATATCGGGTGCGAACATCAATAGAAGACCCGCGCTTGCAATGGTCAGAACCAACCAAAGTGTGATGTGCGGTCTTTTCATCTCGAACGGATAAGCCGTCTTTTGACAGTTGATCAAGGCTTTACGTCTGTGAACATAGAGCAACAGCCATTTGTCATGTCGGACAAACACATTGTATCTTACGACACTGTCTACATGGAGGATCACGCGACAAGCTGAATTTCTTGCGGCTTAACCACAATATTTTTTTGGGAATTATGACCAAATTTTCGATTCTACGAGTCATTCCCACAAGAATCGAAAAACCTCCGAAATATCGTAAAAGCGCGACTGGGTGCCTCCATCTAACGTTCTGGGTAAGAAGACAAAGACTCAGGACCAAAAGGGGGTTTTGCACCATGGATGCACTAAGGTTCGATGACTTCGAATTTGACCGCACGTCGAACACACTGACCCAAGCTGGTCAAGTTGTTCCGATTGAGCCTCAAGTTGGTCAGGTACTCAACGCTCTTATGACAAACCACGGAAAGATAATTTCCCGAGAACAGCTCCTGTCGGACGTTTGGGGCGGACGGGCGGTTTCTCCGGCTGTTGTCGACAACCGCATCCGTGCCGCAAGGTTGGCACTGAATGATGACGGCCGCCACCAGAAATTCATCAAAACACATGTCAATAAGGGGTTCATGTTTGTAGAGGACGTTTTGACAACCAATGCATCCGAACACTCAGACACTGTCCGCTCCAAAACCGGTGCTGAAACCTCGTTTGGATGGCGTTTCATCAACTTGCTCACGCAATCGAAACGGATAACGCTCGCCCTGCCCTTCGTTGCTATGGTCGCCACTTCCTTTTCGGTTGCCGAAGTCTCATCTTCTGTGGCCTGGCATTCTATGTTTCAAAAGGCCCAAAACGCCCAAACGACGACCCCGTTGCTTGCGGCCAGTACAAAAATGGTCTCTCTACGACCCATCTCTGACTTAGATGAGACCGAAACCACCCTTGTTGGCACTTTCGATTTGGATGATTTGCCGCTGGATACCGACGGAAACCCGACTGAACTGCAAATTGCCTCAAGCCTGCCGTCCATTGAATGGATCCGTGATCTTGGCTCGAGGATGGACGGCAGACCGAGCGAGAACACCCGCTATCTCGTAACTGGCGAGGTCATCGCTGCGAACGGCAAAGCAAATCTTGTGATGAAGTTGCGGAAAGAATGAGTTCTCACGGCGCGATTGAACCTACTGGCCTTCAAATGTGGAGCGTTGCGCATCTCTGACGTAGTGTAGTGAAATTTTGGAATCCAATCATCGCTGCGCGTTACTCACCACCGACCCAAATGCCGGGCGTTTCCGGCCCAGACAGGATGTTCAAGCTAAACGGCATATCGTCCGCAGTAGCGGCAAAGCTGACTTCTGTCATCCGCTTAGGAACGCCAGCTTTAACATCCATTCGAACGTAAAGGCTCTCCCTCAATTCGATTGTCTTGGATAGTGTGATAAAGCATCCAGCACGCCAACTATGGTCGGATGGGAGTGCAGCCGCTTGGGAAATGCAATGCGGTAGCTTCGGGGCAATTGAATAGTTTCAGCATCCATTTGCACGATGCGCCGCTCGGAAAGGTCATCAGCCGCCATCTCGGTCGGAATTAAGGCCGCTCCAAACCCATTGCGAGCAAAGTTCAAGGCCGTACTGCTGTTATTGACCGACATGCCAAGATTACGATTGATGGTTTTGCCCACAGGCAGCACTGTTTCCCAGTTTGGCGATGAGGCAAACCCGCTGCCCCAATACGTGTGGATCAGGTAGCAATCCGACAAATCCTGCACACGGGAACCGAAACGGCGCGAAAAATCCGGACTGGCGACCGCGATCAAGCTATCAGTAAACAAATTTTCGGTCTGATAGTCGCCGTAAAGATCATGACCAAAGAAAATTCTCATGTCGATCTTGTCTCGCGCAAAATCGATAGGGTCGTCGTCAATGCGGACGTCAATCGGAGAATAGTCATAAGCGTGCATCAGCGGTCTAAGCTTCGCGGGCAGCCATGTTTCCACAACTGAGTGTGGCGCACTTAGCACCAGCCGAGTTTTCTTGATTTCGTCGCTCTGCATTCTGGCCGAGAGGTCGGCCAGAATGCTCATGGCCTGGGCCAGCTGCGGATAGGCGGTCTGGCCGGCATCTGTCAAAGACAGCCGATTGCCCTGACGAATAAAAAGAGCCTGCTGCCAAAAGGCCTCCAAGAGTTTCACTTGCTGGCTTACTGCGGGAGCACTGACGCCCAATTCGGCTGCGGCGGCCGTGAACGACCCGGTTCTGGCGGCCGCTTCAAAGGCTTTGAGAGCGTTCATAGGGGCATTGTAAATCACTGGCTCTCCAATAGATATTCTTATGCACCATAATTAGAAATGCTGTTTGTTAAAAGGGTGCACGGTTCTACCTTGCTCGCAAGTAGGAGGAGAGCTGACATGCGCGAGCTGATCAATCTGCACGATTATCCTTTAGATCGGCCCGGCAGTTCGGAATGGGTTGCCCTCGTCGATGATTGCAAGGCTAGACTTGCAAAGGATGGCCTATTCAACATTACAGGTTTCATAAACGCAAAGGCGCTACCCAAGGCCGTGGCAGAGCTGAAACCCGTTTTGGAGACCCAGTCTTTCACGCACGCTCGCAAGCATAACATCTACTTCCAGAAAGAGATCGATGGATTGCCTGCCGACCATCCCGCGCTAACCGAATTCGAAACCTCGAATCGCACGATCTGTGCGGATCAGATGGGTCAGGCTGCGGTGATCCAGCTTTATGAGTGGCCGCCTTTTGCACAGTTCCTCGCGGCGGTGATGGACAAATCAGAGCTGTTCACGATGAAAGACCCATTGGCGCGCGTCAATGTGATGAGCTATCACAAAGGACAGGCTTTGAACTGGCATTTTGACCGTTCCGAATTCACCACCACCCTCTTGTTGCAAGCGTCTGATGTTGGTGGCGAATTTGAGTATGATCAGAACCTGCGCAGTGCGGATGATCCGAACTACGCCGGCGTGGCTGACTTGCTGGAAGGACGCCGTAGCACTAGGCGCATTGTGTTGGAGCCGGGCACGCTCAACATCTTCCAGGGAAAGAACACGGCACATCGCGTGACCCCCGTGAAAGGCGATCAAGACAGGATCATTGCTGTCTTTTCCTATTTCGAGCATCCAGATGTAGAGTTTTCGGAACAGGAACGCATCGGTTTCTATGGACGTGCTGCATGAGCCTGGACACTGCCTTTAAGGACGGTCGCAAACTCACCTATCTAAACGCCAAAGGCGCTGACAAACCGCTCATAAGCTCGGTCAGCGATGATGTGTTGGCACGCGCACGTGCGTATCGGCTGGGCCGTTTGCGCGCGGCATTGGACCGCTCGGATTGCGCAGCACTATTGCTCTATGACCCCTGCAACATCCGCTATGCGTTTGATTGTTCAAACATGCAGGTCTGGACGCTGCACAACCCGATGCGCTACGCGCTCATTCTGGCGGATGGCCCGGCGCTCATGTTCGAATTCAAGGGCTGTTTACACCAATCTGAAGGTCTGCCGGGTATTGATGAAGTCCGGGTTGCCAAAACCTGGATGTTCATGGCCTCGGGCGACAAGGTCGGTGCCGCTATAGACGCTTGGGCTGATGAAATTGCCGAGCTGGTCCAGGATTTTGGTGGCGGTAACACGCGTATCGCCTGTGACAGTCTTGGTGGTAGCGGGATCCACGCGTTGGAGGCGCGCGGACTGAGCTATGTCGAGGGCACGCAAATGACCGAAATCGCGCGCTCAATTAAGTCGGCGGATGAAATTGAGTTGATGCGCTGGACAATCCGTGTTTGCGAGGCCGGGATGGCCAGGATTTTCGACCATTCCCAACCCGGCGTAACCGAACGCGAGCTATGGGCACATCTTCATTTCGAAAACGCCCGCTCGGGCGGTGACTGGCTGGAAACGAAGTTGCTGACATGTGGTCCACGGACTAACCCGTGGTATCAGGAATGTTCAGACCGAGTGTGCCAAGCGGGTGAGATGATTTCGTTCGATACCGACATGATTGGACCCTACGGCTATTGTGCCGATCTGTCGCGCTCCTGGACCTGTGGATACTCCAAAATGAACGATACGCAGCGCCGGCTTTACGACACTGCATTGGAGCAGATTCATCACAATCTGGACCTCGTCGGCCCGGGAATGAGCTTTGATGAATTCAATGACAAGAGCTGGCGCATCCCGGAGGCACATGTGCCTTTTCGCTATTCACTGGCAGTCCATGGTGTTGGCATGGCTGATGAATGGCCTGTGGTTCCGCTGCATGTGGACTGGGGCACAGGGGCCATGTCAGGGTGTTTTGAACCAGGTCAAGTTGTCTGCGTTGAAAGCCTGATTGCTGAGGAGGGCTCGGAAAGCATCAAGCTGGAAACCCAAGTCTTGGTGACCGAAACAGGGGCGGAACGGCTAGACAGCTTCCCATTTGAATAGCGCTGTTTCAAAGTAAGACTTCACGCGACCTCAACTCACAAGACCGGAAAATGGCTTGGTCTACTCCTTAGGTACTGCTCGTCAAGGGTTAGCTTGGTCGTCCTGATTGCGCCTCGGCCAGAGTATCAGCACCCGCGATCGCCGGCCTGTTCAACGCAGTGCAAGTTACAACGGTTGACGATCGCTAGTGCACTAGGTAGTTTACGCAGCGTAACGTCACCCATCTCGGCAGAAGCGTTTCCGCCGCTCAGCGGGGTCAACTCGTCAAGGATGCAAAGCAGACTTCAGGGGCTCAAATTATGAACAGTTTCGAATTTGAGAACTACAGGTTTGATGGGGACCGATGTGAGCTTTTTCGTGATGATGAGCTCGTACCGCTTGAGCCCCAAATCAGCCACGTCCTGCATATCCTTCTGAAGAATGCGGGAACAATCGTGACGAGAGATGCGCTCTTGGATGAAGTCTGGCGTGGCAAATCAGTCTCTTCGTCAGTGATCGACAATCGGATTAGGGCGGCCCGGCGCGCGGTGCGCGATGATGGCCGCACGCAACGGCTCATCAAAACGTTCATGAACGAGGGATACAAATTTGTCGGTGATGTGACGATGATCGCCGGCGAAGCGTTGCATCAGCCGAATGAAGTGACCCCTGCAATGGCTGAAGGAGCTAGGGCCAAGCGCTTTCCTTTTCTTAAGCCCGCACTCTACGGAATACTAGCACTGGTGGCGGCTGTACCGGCCTTTATGCTGCTATCGCCTTTTCAATTTGGCTCCCAGTCAGGGCTCAAAGGAGAGGAAATCCCCAATACCGCGCAGTTATTGGTGGATGAGGGCGAAACGGAGATGATTGTCGCTGTTCTCCCTTTCACGACGACCGATGGAAGTTTGCGTGCGATCGCCGCCGATCTGCATCTGGCACAGTCTCTCATAGACGTGTTGAGTACAATACCTGACATCAAGGTCGTATCCGCGCTGTCTTCCTTCAGATTCCAAAACACGGACGCGTCTCCAAATGAGATTTCCGAGGCTTTAGGCACCAATCATCTCGTATCAGGAAGTTTTTCGGAAGTTGGGGGTCAACTCAGTGTGACAATTCGGATGACAGAAGCGCAATCGGGTATCGTCAAATGGACCCATGCGCTGGAATTGCCCAGAGAGCTTGCGCAGGCAGAGCCGGAGCGTGCAAAGGCTATCCGAACAGCAGCTCTCAATTTTCTGAATTCATTGGGTGTGACGTCCAACTTGTCTTCTGAACAACTCGTCGCTCCAGAAGCACACAACGATTATGAGCAAGCAAGCCGGTTGTTGCAGTCTCGCGACGGACCTCTCATCATTGATGCTATCAACCGGCTGGAACGTGTCATTGCGACCGAGCCGGATTTTGTCCCGGCATATACGGCGATTATCTTGGCCTATCACCGTGCCAATACGTATTCAGGTTTGACAAATGTTGCCGTGGCACGAGCGATCGACAAGTACATTGATCCGGTTACCCGTATTGCGCCTGACAGCCCAGACGTGCTTGTCGCGCTTGGTCTGCAGGCCAGGTATCACGACAGGCTCCCCCTCGAATTGCAATACTACGACCGCGCACTCGCTTCCGATCCAAACAACGAACGCGCAATTGTACTTCGCGCAGATGTTCTCCGACGTTTGGGGAGGGTCCGTGCCTCCGAAGAGGCATTTGAGAAGGCGCTGTCCTTTGATCCGCTGTCACCGGAATTGTTGTCCCGCGTTGCAAGAGCTAAGTTTGAAAAACGGGCGATCAGAGAAGCTTTCATATTTGCCCGGCAGAACTTGCGATGGAACAGCCAGGACGTTGAGGCACTAACAGACTTAGCTTTGTTCTCACGAGAAACGGGCGAGTATGGGCAGGCTTTTCTCTTGCTGAGGGACGCGCTTTCGATCTCTCCTGAAAGCTACGATGCGCAGTTTCAGATGCTTCTGTTATTGCGCAGCATCGGCCAGATCCAACAGTTTGAGTGCTATATTGCGTCGCCCGCGCTAAGAGTGCTGGGGCATACGCTTGCCGGTGACGAGGCAAAGGCGCGCGCCAGTCTTCTGGAGGATCCGTTAGGGCAGTTCTCGGGATTTCTCTCCTATACGTTCGGTGATAGCACCCCACTATACGAGTTCTTGAACACGGCAGGGATATACAGCGAATTCAAGGGTCCTTCTGCGGAGATATCGACAACTTTCCTTTTTGACTCAGTTTTTTATGCTGATGTTAATCGAAAGAACGCTGATCCAGACACACAGATCATTTTTGAAAATATTCGTCGGTACTTCGAGACGCTCCCACTTGAGGGCCTGGTGCTCGAGGAGGAATACATAGCACTCGCTGGTCTTCACGCGCTGGAAGGCAACGACACAGCTCTCCTGGCAACGGTCAGAGCGGCCGTTGACAATGGCTTTGTGTTTATCGGGACCCTGGAACGGTCACCTGTGTTCGAAAACATCAGGCGGAATGCAGAACTCCAGCCGCTAATCGAAGAAATGCGTGTCAAAGCTGGCAAGGAATGGGGGTCGATATCTTCCCAAATGGACCGTGAAGAAGAACTCGATTCCGCGGAGTAAACTACGCAGCTACTAGCTGTGACATCCGTGTCTCTTCGGCACAGCGTACTTCGTTAGGTGTCATACCGATAAGTTGTTTGAACGTCGATGTCATGTGTGACTGAGATGAAAACCCGGTGCCATATGCCACGTCGCTGATCGTATCTTCGCTTTCCCGAAGTTGGGAGCAAGCGATGTCGACGCGTCTTTCCAGCACATACTTGTGTGGCGTGCGGCCGGTGCGCGCCTTGAACAGCCGAGAAAAATGTGCAGTGGAATAGTCGCAGAGAGCGGCCAGATCATTGATCTTAATCGAACGATCAAGATTCTCTTCAACATACGCGTCAATCGCCCTCAGCTGCCACTTCGGGAGCTCCGGTTCGTGTGCGGCGCGCGCGGACAATGCTTGTAGTTCTGCCAGCCCCAATACTGCAAAGGAGTGGGCATAGTTGTGAAATTGGCGGAGATCTTTGTTCGAATGCCGACGTGCAGCATCTGCCAACGCCGTGAAGCATGCAGACCGGCCCCGTAGTTCACAATCTGAGCCCAGTGCTTCGCCCATCTCTGGTTGGTTGCGCATGACCTTGTCGATCTCAACCATCACAAATTCACCAGACACGACATAAGGGCACTGCGTTGTCGAACCCGGTATCAAGACGCACTCGCCAACTCTTAGATCGGTCGACACACATGAAAGTGACGCAGTACCAAAGCAGACAAATATCCGATCAGTGTCGCTTGTATGCGCGACCGATATCGGCGTGTCTTCTGACTGGTGGACACTTAGGCGCGCGAACGCCTGGATCTGCGCCTCATTTGGAGTGGAGACCCGAACAGTGTCTGTGCGGGCAAGCAGGTCTCTGGTGTCGTGCGCTGTCATCTTACAATCCTCACATGCCAAAACTCTGGTATCGTCGAGAGCTGCACAAAGGATCGGTGACCAAAGCCGCGTTCAACAACACATTCAGGCACAATCAGATCTGAAGAGTTCTGAAGTAGACGATAAGGCACTGAAAAGTGTAAGGTTTGAGTGACAGTCAGCTCTGTCAACTTTGAAGGATGATCCGAAAAATGTAGAACTAAATTTGGAGCTGACTACGAGAAAAGCCTTTCTAACTGCTTGATTCGACGCGTACCTTTTGCAAAGAGCTTCCTACATTCATGGAGTTTGATGCTGTCAGATCTCAGTGTGTCTCCAAACAATCGTTGTTCACGATCATGCGACTTGCATTCGCGTAACGATAGTCTATCTAGTGGTAGATATAGTTACTTGGAATAGGCACATGAGCAGCGAACGAGAAACACAGATCTTAGACTATGCCGAGCGCGAGATGCGCAAAGGGGGTCTGGACTCCGTCAGCTTCCGCGACATCGCGGGCGCGATTGGCATCAAGAGCGCCTCAGTGCATTACCACTTTCCCACAAAGGCTGATCTGGCAGAACGCGTGACGCGCAGATATGCGGACCGTTTCATTGACGCACTCGGTGCGCCGAATACGCCAAGTGAGCCTCCCAGAGATAGATTGACCAGACTTATCGACGCATATGCATCGGCGTTCGCCTTTGAGGGATCAACCTGTCTGTGTACCGTCCTAGGATCAGTCGCAACCTACGTTCCAGTCGGTACATCGGAGGAAATCCGCAAATTCTATGAACGCCTAGGCGAATGGATTGAGATTGCATTGGAAGGCGATGAGAGACCCCTCACACCTCAAATTGTCATTTCAACGTTGCAAGGCGCTTTGGCTTTGGCCGTTGCTACCGAAAACGACAAACCTTTGAGAGATGCGAGAGATCACCTGCTGGGTACAACCTAAGGCATTTCTGGAACACGACGGGAAAAGTCAGCGAAGGTTCGAACGGATTGCAGCTAAGGCGAGCACTTTGGACGGCACGAAACCCGAAACAATTCACAGCAAAGGCACTCGGGGTCGTGAGCGACAGAAACCATGTAACCGGCAGTTTGAACGTCAAATTCATTGGCGATCTCAAGCTGGTCGACAGCTATCTGGCCGCCGCCCTTTCGGACGCGACAAGAGCACCGGCGATTTCATCGTCGACTGGCAATGTCGCGTAGCGCGGGTAATATGAAGTTAACGGGAACCAAACCCCGCCTAAAATTCCCTCGGCAACGCTTTGAAAACTCACAGCACTCTCTAAAAAGTACTGCGGCACTTTAGCACGGCTTAACTCGACCGTCTGTTGAACGCTCCCGAAAACGAACTCGGCATGATCAGGTGTGCAGTCTAGAACGTTAACATATGCGCGCTTATGCGCTCTTTAGCTTTCCACCGGTCCTGCTGCTGTCTGTGACTGACCCCTGCCCTACTCGCAACCTATGTCGCGAAACCATAGAGTCCGTCTTGTTCAGGATGATGCTTCTTGCCTAACTGCTTCCTCCAAACGGTCGTTTATTAGCGATACCTTAAATTGCAAACGGCCCGATTTCATGCCCTTGATAGGCTACGCGCGAGTTTCCGCGGAGGATCAGACCCCCCTGCCCCAGTCGCAGGCCCTTAAATCTGCAGGCTGTGCCAAGATCCATGAAGAACAGGCCTCTGGCGGCAATCGCGCCCGCCCGGTGCTGGCAAGGGTGCTGGAACGGATCGACAAGGGCGACACGCTGGTTGTCGTTCGGATCGACCGACTGGCGCGGTCGCTGTCGCATCTGCTGGAGGTGATCGAGCGGCTGGAGACCAAGGGCGCGTTCTTCAGGTCCCTGCAGGACCCTATCGACACGTCCTCACCGCAGGGCAAGTTCACGCTGCAAGTTCTGGGCGCTGCGGCCGAGTTCGAGCGCGCCCTGATCCGCGAGCGGACGAAGGCCGGTTTGGCTAGCGCAAGGACTAAAGGACGCGTGGGCGGCAATCCGGGCTTGCGCGCCCGCGACCCCGCCGCGGTGCGCAAAGTGCGACTGGCCCGGCAGGACGGCTACATGGAGCGCCTGAATGACTCCGCGCAGGAGTGGGTGCCCCATGTGCGCCGCTTGCGACCCGATATGGCCTGGGAAGACGTGCTGCGGATCATCAACGGCCCCCTGCCCCACGACCGTCACTGGACTCAGAGCCGCCTGCTACGCGCTGTGAAAGCCTACGTGCGCGACGGGTTTTTGCCCGCCGAGGTGCTGGCCCGCGCCGGACGCCGCGTAACTGACGACCGCCTGCCCGCGATCGTCGCTGGCATAAAGGGCGCGAACCCCGATATCACGCTTCAGGCGATCTGTGACCGGCTTGAGTCGATGCGTGAGCGCACCCCTCGGGGACGTACAAGCTGGCAGCCGTCCTCCGTCAAAATGTTGCTTGAACGAGCGGAAAGGCTGGGCTTGTTTGGGTGAATTTCGGCGCAGAGCCTGCTCGTCGACCTTATGCTAGTGCGGTAACTAAAGCCTTGGCATGAAAATGTCGGGAAGCTTCTTGTGAAATTGCCAAAGGTCTATGTCCGGGACAGCGGGATCGTGCACGCCCGATTGAATATTGGAACTGCGGAGGGCGTCCTTGGGCACCCGGTCGTTGGCGGCAATTGGGAGGGCTTCTGCATCGAAGTTCATCTTGCTGCAGTGCCTTCTGTTCCAGAACAATTCTTCTATCGTTCCTCTGCCGGGCCCAACTTGATTTGGTCCTTCGCCCGCCGGATGGCGACATCTGGACCATCGAAATCAAACGCCCGACGACACAAAAGGTCACGCGCGACTTCCATATGGGTGCGGAAGATATCAAGGCGTACCGCAAGCTACTGATCTACGCTGGCGGGCATGACGTCCTTGTAGCCGACGGCATTCGGGCAATGTCTCGCGAACACGGAGCTGGGTTGTTGAGAAGACTTTAGCGCAGCGCAGGTTCTCCCCGTAGGTGCTTGTCTATGCTGTACTAGCCTCAGCCCATGATTGGGCTTCCGCTACTCGGCAAGTTGGCCGAATGAATGGCAGTCGCTCGTGGACGGTGGCCTTCGTTCTCGGTGTGTCTTCCGATGTGGCTAGGTCACATTAGTTGCATGTCGCAGCAGTCGTCATTTCCTAGTCAATTGTCGTCGACTCCCTCCCCTGCCCCGCGGCGCTTCGTGTCCGGTGTGGCTCATGTTTAGTCAGCCACCTGGCTGCTCCACGTCGAGCTGGAACCAATGTACGACTAGGTCGATGACAGAGGGTGTAGAGATCGTTTTCACCACGTTTGGCGGCTGCATCTCGATGCTTATCTCTAGGAAGGGAGCATAGGATAAGGTACGAATGCTCGTTATCACCACGTTTACAGCTGTAAACTCGGCCTAGATTGCGTTCGTGGATATAGTCCCTCGCCGCGTGTTTAGACACTAAATAGAGGAAAAATCTTGACTTAGCCGGGTGAATCGCTGCTTTTATCCCCAAGTGGCGTGAAAAAGGCCACATTTTGGAAATTGAGGCAACCAGATGATTCCTGTGACACCATTGGCAAATGAGCGCCCATCGGCACTTGCGACCGAGATATCCGAACGGCTCAACGCTGCCATCAGAGAGCATCTGCTCTCTGCTTTTGCCCCAGACAATTCAAAAACGCTACGTTCTTTTTCGGCCCCAGAAACTGCTGAACTCTTGGGTGTGTCCGGGCAGTTCATGCGAAAGGTCCACTCTGAGGGAACACTTCCGGAGCCTAAAGATATCCGGGGTGGCAGACGCTACTACACAGCCCAAGAAATCTGGGACGCCCGCGAAATCCTAGAAAAAACCTCTCGGAAGAAGGGACGTTATTTGCCTCGCCGCTCCGGCGAGGAAAAGTTGCAGATTTGGCAGCTGATGAATTTTAAAGGCGGTTCAAGTAAGAGCACAACGAGCGTCCACCTCGCTCACTACTTTGCTCTTCGGGGGTATCGAGTCTTGGCCTTAGACCTGGATCCACAGGGGTCGCTCACATCAATGTGTGGGATTAGCCCCGAAATCGAGTTTGATGGACTGACTGTTTATGATGCGATACGCTACGACGATCCGGTCAGCATGGCAGAAGTTGTAGTTCCGACATACTTTCCGGGGCTCTCAATTGCGCCTTCTCGCTTGATGTTGTCGGAATTTGAGACAGAGTCGGCCGTTCATTCGAACCCGGAGCAACCATTCTTTACCCGCATCCGGAATGCCTTGGCACACGTCGAGGATGATTTTGATATTGTTCTGATGGATAGTCCGCCACAACTCGGTTTTTTGACCATTGCAGGAATGGCTGCCGCCAGCTCCTTGATCGTTCCTCTAACTCCATCGATGTTGGACGTCTCTTCAACGGCTCAGTTTCTCGAACTTGCTGGAGCTTATATGGGCGTGATCGAAGATGCTGGCGCAACTCTGCAGTATGATTTCTTTAAGTTCCTCATCACCCGAGACGAACCAACGGACGTTCCTTCGCAGCAGCTGACCTCTTTCATGCGGGCTCTGTTTCAAGACCGGATCATGTCGGCAACTGCTTTGAAGAGCACAGCAATCAGTGACGCCACCATGCTCAAGCAGTCGATTTATGAAGTGGTACGTTCGGAGATGACACGCGCCACGTATGATCGGGCCAAGGGCTCGATGGATGCGGTCGGGCTCGAAGTGGAAACGATGATCCAACAATCTTGGGGGCGTAAGTAATGGCTAGGAAATCTCTTCGCGATATGTCGGGAATTGCCAACACAATCGCTCGTTCCGGCGGATCACAGCCAGAGAAGCCGCCAAAAACCAGCGCTCCGGCTTTGGGCGCCCTTCAAGGTTCCCTGGCATCTATCCGAGAGATTGATCCCAATCTGATCGACGATTGGGGGCCAGTAGACCGGCTTGAAGAGTTTACAGCTGTAAACGTCGAAAACGACGACGAGAGCTTCGAACGACTAAAGAGCAGCATCCGCGAAGGCGGCCAGCAGGTGCCTATACTCGTTCGGCGGTCAAAAGTCGCTGCAGGGCGCTTTGAAGCAATCTACGGGAGGCGCCGCCTACAGGCCTGCCGCGAACTCGGCATAAAGGTACGTGCAAACGTCCAGGACATTGATGATGCGACGGCCTTGCTGGCGAAAGGATTGGAAAATGCAGCACGCCGCAACCTGTCTTTTTACGAGAAGGCAAGGTTCGCCGAGGCCATCCAAACCGCTGGCCACGATGGAGCAACTGTTCGGCAGGTTCTAAATCTGTCGGCGTCAGGTCAGTCACACCTTACGAAGGTGACGCAGAATGTCCCAGTCAAGATCGGTGACCTCATTGGCGCGGCACCAAAGTCCGGCCGCCCGAGGTGGACGGAGTTGGCCGAACTCTTTCTCTCTAAGAAGCTCACTGAACGTACGGCTCTCGATATCCTGGCTAAGATCAGGGCAACATCGAATTCAGACGAGCGCCTTGAATTGCTCATTAAGGAAGCGACTAAGCGCGGCGCGAAGAACTCGCGCGAAACTCTTGAGATCACGCCCGTAGAGGGAGTGACGATAAAAGCTGGTCGCGCAACGCTGTCACTTTCGGTGAGGAAGTCTGGCACAAACGCTGATTTTGCAACCTGGCTTGAGAGTAATCTCGCGGAAATAATCAAGCAATCCTATGCTGAATTTACAGATGTAAATTCAGTGGATGACAACTGAGGACGAGCAGAAAGGAGGAACGGCAAACAAAGAAAACCCCCGAAACCGGAGCTTCGAGGGCTGCTGCGCAGAGCGCAATTCTTAGATTAGACACCTAGAATCTAGCAGCCAACGAATCACCATACAAGAGAAAACGCTTCTGAGCGAACGGGATTTCTTTGCCGCTGACATAAAATGGCAAAATTGAATGATGCTCCGCTTGGAGTGACTGGGACAGGCATGCCTCAGAACGGTGAAGGTATGTCTAACATCAACCAACCTTCGGGATGGCGTAAAGCAACGGTCGGACTCGCCGTGGCTGAGCAGCATGCACAAGCCGGTGAACGGGTAGGAGTACCCAAAACGCGCGCATTCGTCGCGCTCAAGCGCGTCGGCGCTCATATCGGCCTCAAGGCCGGTGACATGTTGCTCCTCGATACGCTGGGTGCCTTTACACAGGCCCAGGACTGGGAGGAGGGGCGTCGCCCGATCGTTTGGGCGTCCAATGCCTATCTGATGGAGCAAACAGGCTTCTCGCTCTCGGCGCACAAGCGCCACGCACGGCGACTGGCCGAGATCGGTGTGATTTCCTTTAAGGACAGCCCCAATGGCAAACGCTGGGGCCGCAGGGACGCGGATGGCGTGATCATCGAGGCCTATGGCTTCGATCTGTCACCGCTTTCGGCCCGGGTCGAAGAGTTTGAGCGTCTGCAGGCCGAATTGCAGGCCGAGCGTGAGCTCTGCCAGCGCCTGAAACGCCAAGTCACGGTTGCACGGCGCATGATCCGTGCTCGGATCGAGGCGGCCGTCAGCGGCGCGCTGAGAGGCCCGTGGGCGCAGTTCACCAGCCTCTTCGAAGAGCTTCTGGACCGCCTGCCACGGCGCAATGTGGCCTCTGAGACGCTCGAACGGCTCCTGGCCTGGTTCAGGGACCTTCAGGAGCGTGTCGAGGCGGCTTACCTCAACGCAACTCGGACAGAAGACGTTGTGGAAAACACCGCTAAAACTTGCGAGCAAGTTTCTGAACAGACTCAAGAAATGAACCCCAGGGAGGCCATTTCCGACCCTCATATACTAATTACAAACCAACTTAATCCTGTAACGTGTAAGTCCTCTGAAAAAGAGAACGCGGTGGGTGTGGTGCCAAATGCGCCACTGGAAGAGCAGGTTGATAGGGAGTTGGAAGATTGGGTTGCAGAAACGCGCAAAAAGCGCGGTGCTGCGCTTGATCTGCCCACCGTGATGCAGGCTTGTCCTGAATTCGCGTCTTGGGCGCGCAATATGGGTGGGTTTTTGAAGGATTGGGGCGATCTGCACCGGATTGCAGGCCAACTCAGGCCGATGATCGGCATTTCCGAGCACGCCTGGAACCTCGCTCAGGACCGGCTTGGGCCGCAAATCGCGACAGCGGCGCTTGTTCTGGTGTTTGACAAGCACGCGGCTGGCGAAGTGGCATCTCCGGGCGGCTACCTGCGTGGCATGGTCGAGAAGGCCGGGGCAGGGGAGCTGCATCTCGAGCGCAGTTTCTATGGCCGGTTGAGCGGGCAGGCGGCGTGATGCCTATCTGTCGGATTGTCGAGGCTACAGGCCTGCGGCCTTGGTCAGGTTCACCGGAACCTGTCACGGCGACGTTGATACCGTCGTGTCATCTCGGCCGACGCGTGCCCGAGTTGCTTTTGAACGTAGCGCTCGTCGACCTCGGCAGAGCTGGCGAGACCGGCGCGCAGGCTGTGGCCTGAGAACAGGGCGAGGCGGTCTTTCTCAGGCAGGTCCGCGCGGATGCCGCTTTTCAGCACGGTGGTTTTGATGAGACGGGCGACATGCTTGTCGCTGAGCCGGGACTCCAGAGCATTTTTGCCATCGCGCGAGGTGCGCACGAAGACCGGCCCAAGGCCGATCTTTGCGAAGTGCAGCCACTGCTCAAGCGCATGCACGGGGCAGGTCTGTTCGGATGAGCCGCGGCCGATTTCGACTTCGCGCCAGCCGGTCTTGGCGTTCAGAGTCAGCACCGCGCCTTCTTCAAGGATCTCGATCCAACCGCCGGAGTCTGGCGTGTCGTCTTTGCCAAAATCGAGACTAACAATCTCGGAGCGCCTGAGCCCTCCGGCATATCCCAGGAGCAGGATCGCGCGATCCCTGAGTCCGCGCAGATCGAAGGTTAGTGTGGCAACCATGGCCAAGATGTCGTCGGGCAGGATTGCCTCTTTCTGCACCGGAGGGCGTCTGTGCTTGCGCTTGATCCCGGCCAGCACGGTCGCGATGTGGCGGTTCTTGCGATCAAGCGCGAACCCGCGTTGCGCATAGGTCCAGGCAAGGCCCGAGAGGCGCCGCTCAATGGTGCTGACGGAAAGGGCAGGCGCCCCATTTGTCGGTGCGGCCAGGTCGGTCAAATAGAGCCCAATCATTTCCGGAGAGGGGGGCAGGGGATCGGTGCCTTTCAGCCTGCACCAGCGGGTGAAGTGCTTCCAATCGGCGGCATAGGCCTTATTGGTGTTCTCGGCCGTCGCGGCCTTGGCGTAGTCGCGTGCGGTGTCGACAAGGCGGTCGAGCGTGCCGGATCCGGCGACATGGGAGGGCGGGGCAATGCTATCGTTTTTCATTTGATCTCTCTCGTCGACCTGAGCATCATGAGACGTATCAGAGTGTGATGAAGTCGATTTCTCGTCCTCTGTGGTCACTGTTCCCCCGCAAATCCACTATTTTTGAGACTGTGCTGCAGCATATCTTTCTATGTCCGATAAGGCAAACTTATTGGACATATCGAAGAGGCGCAAGGTAGGGCGGTTTGTACATCATATTGTGGACGAAAGCGCCGCGACAGGATAGTGTTGTGGTATGACTTACCAACCCACAGCTATCTCCGACGACCTCAAAAACCTACCGAAGCTACTGGCGTGGGTCACCACCGGGCGTGTCGAAACCCCTGAAACTGTGGCTTTTCGGTCGGGCGCGGTGCTGACGGTGCTGGATCAGCTGGCCTCCGATCCGCGGCACGGTGTGCCGATGAAACTCCTGGCCAATAAACTGGCGCTGTGTGCGGCAACCGCGACCTCGAAACTGGAAGGACGGTTGGCGCGAGAGGCGGATATCCGCGACGCCTATCACCTGACGCCCCCGGGCGAGGCTCGGGGTCCCGATGGCGATCTCCTGGCTTTCTGGCGCGAGGCCGCTCGGTTGAAACTGACCGGACGCGATTGGCAAGCGGCGCTCAAACGGCTCGTTGGGCCAGAGTTTGAAACGGAAATCGACGGTTGGCTGCAATCCGCGGCAATCCACAGCCAAACCCACGGGCCACTGGCCGGATGTGTTGCGGTGATGCGCTCCGTTTTGCGGGCGGATGACCGGGCCGAGCGGGTGGCGTGCCTGATGTCAGATGTCGTGCTGGCACGTTTCCTGAATTGGCCGTCTGTCTTACCCATCTCGACTCAGTATCTGACCAAAGCAATGCTGCGCGATTTACTCGGCGACGGGCAGGGGGTTGAATTGCCGGTTCAACAACTCCGCTTGCAGTCTATTGAAGAGACCATCCGACTGGCACGGAATTTGGCACAGCGTGGCGCGGCGCTGCGAACGGTGGCCCCAAAATTGCGTGCCAAGGGATCGGACGCGGCCGTCGCACTATTCCTGTCTGAGGATGCCGTGGCGCCCTCAACAATGCTGTCCCCAATGATCCAAGGTACGAGTTTCCTGATGACCGATCGGGCAGCGCGGCGGTTCTGTGATCGGCTAGTCGAGCTGGGCGTGGCGCGGGAACTGACGGGGCGACCAACATTCCGGCTCTATGGGGTCGCGCCATGACGGTCGCGACAAGGAAACGGAAACCCGCGGACGAAGGCAGGGCCGTCTTTGACCGGGAGCTGGAAGATCTGCCGCAGGAGCTGCGCTGGCGCGAATGGATGGGCCGGATCGAGGCGGTGCTCTTTGCCAGTGCGTCACCAGTCAGCCGCGAAGACCTGGCTCGCGTGGTGGGACAGGGGGCCTCGGTCGAGACGCTGATCGACGACATCCAGGCGGAAGTGGCCAGCCGCCCATACGAGCTTGCCCAAGTGGCTGGCGGCTGGATGTTTCGAACGAGAACCCAGTTCGCCGATGCCATCAAGGCCGCTGCAGATCTTGGCGACCAGTCGCTGAGCTTCACCGAAATGGAGATGGGCGTGCTCTGTGCTATCGCATATCACCAGCCGATTGACCGGGCGGGTCTCAAGGACATGTTCGGGAAAGAGGTAAGCCGCGATCTTTTGGCCCGACTTCGCTTCAAGGACCTCATCGCCAGTGGGCCACGCTCGCCGCGGCCTGGGGCACCGCATACTTTCGTGACGACGGAGACTTTTCTGGCAACCTTCGATTTGCAGAGCTTGCGGGACTTGCCGGAGCTGGGACTGTCAGACACTTGACGTTCGAAGTATGCGGTAAACTTCGGACACGTAACGTCGCCCGCTTTCAATCGGTCGGGCTCTGACTTTCAATCAGTCGGCGACTTTTTTGGAACTGAGGTCCTCCGGTGTCAGGGCCACACGGCGTCGTGCGCTATGAGGCATGGAATTGACTTCTATAACTCAAAAATGGTCTATCTGTGAGTTATAGAAAGGAGTTCTATAACTCATGGCATGGAATTGGCAGATATCTGGTTGGCCAGAATTCCGGTATGACGAAGCAGAGCTTGCGCCACTCGAGCAGCGGTTTCTGCTCTCGTCAGGCGAAGTCTTGGGTGCTGTTCAGCATGTCAATTCGGCAGAGCGTGATCAACTCCGCATCGACCTGCTGAGCGATGAGGCCATGAAAACCAGCGCCATTGAAGGCGAGATGCTGGACCGGCTCAGTGTGCAATCCTCGCTTCGCCAACACCTCGGATTGGAACCGGACAACTATCCGAACAAACCCCGAGAGCAAGGTGTGGCTGAGATGATGGTTGACGTATACTCGACCTATGCTGAGCCCCTCACGCACGAAACCCTGTTTCGGTGGCACGAGATGCTTTTGTCCTTTGACAAACGGTTGGAAGCCATCGGGTCCTATCGGCAGCACGCAGATGCCATGCAGATCGTCTCTGGTCGTGTTGATCGTCCAGTTGTGCATTTTGAGGCACCGCCATCTGCGCAGGTTCCGGCTGAGATGGACCGGTACGTCGACTGGTTCAATTGGACTGGGCCGGGTGCCGAAGAGCCTCTGCCTGCGTTGACGCGCGCCGGTCTCAGTCATCTTTACTTCGAAAGCATCCACCCGTTTGAGGACGGGAATGGTCGCCTGGGTCGGGCCCTGGCCGAAAAGTCCCTGGCTCAGAACATTGGGCAGCCGAGCCTGACCGCGCTCGCCTTCACCATCGAGCGAAAGCGGAAAGACTACTACGACCAGCTTGAGCGGCACCAGAAGACGCTGGATGTCACGCCTTGGCTGGAATGGTTTGCTGAGGCCGTTCTGGAAGCGCAGCGGGTCACCCTGGACCGCGTGAGTTTCTTCATTGCCAAGGCGCATTTCTACGACCGGCATCGCGACGCGTTGAATGAAAGGCAAGCCAAGGTGATCGAGCGAATGTTCCGGGAGGGTCCGAACGGGTTCAAAGGTGGCCTGAGTGCCGAGAATTACATTTCCATCTCCGGGACATCACGTGCAACGGCAACCAGGGATCTTCAGGAACTCGTCGAAATTGATGCCTTCACGCGTACTGGCGAACGCCGATACACTCGGTACTGGCTAAAGCTTGAAGGACCGGGTGTGTAGCGCGTCGCTGGCGTGGACGGCGGGAACCTCAGACAATTGTGACTTTGGTCCGAGGTTTTCTAACACAGCATAGTTGCTGTTGTCAGGACTGCAGAACGTCGGTCAAACAGCCACCTTTCTGCGGGAACGGCGGGAAGCTGACCTTCGCTGCAAACACAAGAATTATGCTTACAACAAGGAAGCAGACGTCTGCTGTTCAAAAGCGACGAGCACACGACCACTACGCCAACAAGAGTCGCGGTTCACTTATCCTCGACAGTTTTGTACTCGATAGTCGCGCAGCTGCTGATGCTTCGCAGCTATCAAGCTGGATCAACAAAGTGAGTTCATCACTTGATCTGTGTAACAAAGCCCTGCCGCACCACTAGCCTTATTTAAATCGTCGGTTAGAGCCAAATCGTGAGCAAATTGAAGAGTGGCCGTGCGGAGTAAGCCGAAGCCTTCTGCGAAACGTCAGATTTCGTGAAAACAAGCGGAGGATGCGACGGTAGCGTGGCAAAGACAGAACACAAAAGAAAACCAACGTCACAAACAGAACGGCAAAGAGGGTGTCGGAGAGAAAATGGCGACCCATCGCGATCCGCAAAAAATTCCGGTCAGCGAGATCGAACCACAAACAACAATAACACCTCCTTGCCAGGACCAAAGCGCCCATTGGCGCTTAGAAACGACACCGGTCAGCAAGACAACTGAAAGGAACATGGCCGTCGCCCCTGAACCTTCACCAGAAACGAAAGAGCAATTGGTTAAGCATTGATCTGTAATCTGGAATGGGGGCGTGAAATTGGCGATGCCTCCGAATTCAGTGATGTATGCTGGGCGTGCGCGCCCCCACAGCCCTTTCAGAACGACATTTGCCAACAATCCGGGTCCCAACAGATATCCCAGAACAATGATTTCCGACGTCAAACGCAGACGTCTCAGTGGGCCGTGGCGGGCTAACAGCGTCACGGCCAAGCAGGTCAAGCCGGCCGTAAAAACGAGGTACATCAGCGTTTTGATCGCCTCACGAGCTGATTGGACCGGGCTGAGGTTATTCAGCCAAAACTCCTGGTTGGTATCCAGAAACAGTCCCGAAAACCAGATGTCGATGTCCGGTAGGATGGCGAAAGTCAATTGCACGCCACCGATTACGTATAGTGTGGCGACAATCGCCGGTGAAGCATCAAGTTTGAATCCAGTGTTTCGCATTCTGAGCACTCACGCTCACCACATACCAAGGCTGCTGCTGGCCGAATCTTCGACGGCGGCTCAACGGCGTGGACCTGGCACCTAAGGTGGACGTCCCTTTGAAGTTGTAGAAACAAACGCTTTGGGCGCGCAGACCTTGCGATCAAAGATCAGGGGCAAAGCTATAAGTCGGCCGAACACTTACGTCGGTCGCATTGTCAACGGTGCCGCCATGCTGCATCGGCAGCGCCGATGGCGTGTTGTTAGGAAATCGTGGCCATGCAGCTCATATTGACTAGTCTGGGCCAACACGCATTGGGCGATACCTGCTTGGAATTCCACTGCAGTTCTGTATGGATGGGAAAAACCATGCTTCTGCATACTGATTGCTTGGCTGCTATGTCGCTGGCGGTCCCAGTTTTGCCCTTGGTTATGTACGCAAGTGTCCACTGACGGGACTTGCACGCTATGGTCGCGTCAAAGTGGCCATAGCGTCTGTGCATGTTTGCATCGGCGTCACTCCTTAACGAGTCTGCAGTCAGGTTTGCGCCCGTGTCTTGATAAATCTCGCGCGCTTCTCCTAACCCCGGCGTCTCGTTCAGTATTGCACTGGCGACCAAGAAAGCTGCAAACCGGCTAGTGTATCCGATCACTTTGAAATTGCCATTTACCACTTCGATGTCTCCTGTTTTTAGTAATTCAAACCGTCTTGTGCTGCCTTTGCGGGCTATGGCGTCGGATCGACCGAAGGCGCCGTGCCCTGCGTAAGACCACGCCGTTGAATTAGGAGATGAGGTACGTATGATTGGACTAAGTTCGTGAAATTGTGCTGGTTCTACGTGAACGGCGATCGGTGCGTCGCCAATGGTCTTGTTTGATCCACCGGCGCAAACGCTGACTCGGCGGCTTCAGAATTTGATCTAAAGCCACCTACGCTATTTTTGGTTTTTGAGTTCGCTGTAGCGACGGCGACTGATCGGAACGACGTCTCCATTTGACAGCTCGCAGACATATGCACTGCCGGTTCGGACTATTTTCTTTACGTGACGTAACCGGACCCAGTGAGAACGATGGCATTGCAAACCGCGCATCGGTTTCAACCGCTCTTGCACGTCCGAAAACTTGACTTTCACAGTTGCGGTGCCGTCGGCACAAACAAAATAGACGTAGTGATCCTGCGCTTCGGCCCTAATAATGTCGGAGCCTAGACGGTCAGGAATTTCCGGAAACAGTTCGTGCAGTTTGGGCTCAGGCCTTAACTTGTCCAGAACTTGATACCGGTATCCTTTGGCAAGCTCTCCAGTACGATAGGCCAACCACGCTAACAATGTTCCAATCGCAATGGATGGAGGAGCGACTTCCATCACCTCATTCACAAAGAGACGCAAATACTGATGATCCCGAAAGGCCTCAGCACTGTCTGCGTCCGCGACGTATTCGACAACTAGCGAAAACGGCGCGATCAAAATGGGCAACGCGACGATGGCTATGACGACGGATGTGAACGGTTTTACTGACAACAAGGTCATCAAGGTTGTACTGCCTATCAGGATCACTGCGCCAAGCGAAAAGTAAGTGATCCAAACAAGAATTGATGTGCCAAAGCTCAATGAAGCGGTGGGTTCCGGCTCAAAACACGCGACGATGAATCCGAACCAACATACAGCGATCAACGCGCCTTTCAGCAGACCGCGAAACGACGGTGGCTTTACACCAAGAATTTCGTTACCGGCGTCCGTGAGCGCCGCCTCTATTCGTAACAGCATCACCTGTCCTCTCAACCCGTGTCGTTGTGCGCAACATGATGGGGTCTAGGGAGCGGCACTATCGCTTTTTCGCCAGCGGTCGAAACACTACCGCTCACGATGCAGTTCACTCGCCTTGCGTTCTTCGCTGCACCATTCACGAACTTCGAATGTCTCTTCCCCAGTTGGTCACTTAGTCCTTCGCGCAATTCCCGCCCCAACGAAATTGGAACGAACGATGAAGTGTAACAAGCTAGACCGAATGAAAATCTTGCTTTTGGCCCTGTCCTCCGGGATTGCGGTAGCTCTGCCAAGTGCTGGTAAAACCCAAGACTGGACTGGGACCGTTGGAATCGGTGTTGTATCTGGTCCCACATTCTCAGGCTCAGACGAGACTGAAACCGGCTTTGGCCTCGATATAGATATCGAGTGGCGCAACAGATTCTTTTTGAACGAACGTGGTGTCGGCGCATATGTGTACCAACCCAACGGAGCAGACGGCTTCCGATTTGGCCTTGCCTTGGGATATGACTTCTCCGGTCGTTCGGTGGATGATGATGCACGTCTTGCAGGTCTAAGCGAAGTCGATGGCAGCGCGGCGTTCACAGCCTTCATCGAGTATGACTTGGGGTTTGCCGACTTGGAGTTTGAATTGTCCAAGGCGCTAGGTAGCAGCGGGCACGAAGGGTTAACCGCTGAGGCCGGTCTTGAATTCAGCACACCTGTGGGCGAACGCACCTTGCTCAGCGTGACCCCTTACCTGCGCTGGGGCGATGACAGCTACACCAGCGCACTGTACGGCGTTTCCTCTGCCGACTCTGCAGCGTCAAGCTTTTCTCAGTTCGATGCTGGATCCGGCGTCGAAAGCTACGGTCTCTCGCTTAGCGTCGCGCATCAGTTCACGGAAACCGTCGGTGTATTCGGTGCAATTGATTACAGCATGCTGAGCGGTGATGCAGCCGATAGCCCCATCGTCTTTGACGACTCGCAAACCAGCGTGACTCTCGGGGTGTTCTACTCGTTTTAGTGATCGGCGCGACCAGCATATGTGGGTCGGGTCACAAATCAGAAATAGTCGGCCGTGCCACCGCCAAGCCCAAGGCTTCTCAAGTGCACGACATGGATTGCAGGGAGGCGGGCGTCGGAGCCCGCCTTTTTTTGCATAAGGGCCAATGGAAGATTTCCGCTTGGGGAACCCTGCTCCCAGTGCCCCACACTGGGCCCCCGCGGCTTGAAACAAAGGAAAAGGTATGGACGGACAGCTAGCAGCACTTTTCTTTATGATCAGCCTCTCTGATATGACGCGCAACCACTGTGAAACCGGCTGTTTGGCCCGATCTACGGCGCAGGAGGCGATTTCCTTCTCATATGGTGATGTCATCTTTCAGGAGAACACGATCGGACGCGAAGCGTATCTGCGCTACGATCTCGGATCGGTCTTGGGCCCGTTTCAGCCTGCGATTGGCCTCTCCGCAACTGATAGCGACGATGTTTGGGTTGGGATTGGCGCGACCCACACGACCAGACTCTGGAATAACCAGTCTGGCGCAGGCGGCTACGCCCAGCTGCACTTTATGCCGGGTCTGCATGTGCAAGGCGACGGTCCTGACCTGGGAACTGCTATTGAATTCCGCTCGGGTGTCGAAGTCGGGTGGCAGAGTAACAAGGGTCTGCGCTTTGGAGTGTCTTACGATCACCGCTCAAACGGCGATCTGTCCTCTGTCAATCCTGGCCTTGAGACATTGCAATTGCGTGTCAGCATCCCATTCAGGTGAGGCGTTCCTTCCATAGCATCAACAGCACAACACCGCGCGGGTGCTGTGCGGGAAGATCGAAGACGTCAGCGACCGGATTGCACCGTCAAAAGCGAAAGGCGGCGACAACTCGTTTGGATGTGGTCATGAAAAACAGCGAACGGTCGCTCTTGACCGTTCAATGTGGCCGCGCTGCCGCTAGCGGAACGGTGCTCATAGTTCACGAACTATTGGTATTGTCGGCGCCTGCCTCCCGATAGCTGAGCGTTACTATGACTGTTTGGCCGAAGGATCGAAGAAATGAAAAGAGCTATCATAGGGACCGCAATTGGTCTGAGTTCCGCCATTGCCGTAGCCGTGATTGGAGGCTTTGCCTATCTGCCCGCAGCGTTCGAAGCAAAGTACGATGGTCCGACACTAGCAACTTCGGACGGAACAAAGCTTGTTACCTTCGTGCGGCTGCCCCAAGGCGACGGGCCGTTTCCGACCTTGATTGTGCGTTCACCCTACGAATTGCCGCACACTCCGCTGTCCGGACTGCACGGCATGGACTTAACAAGTATCCCTGATGAGGACCTTGGCGAGCATGGCTGGCCTGAAATCACTGAGGCTGGATATGCCTTGGTTATTCAACACACGCGCGGTCGAATAGGATCAGAAGGATTGGCACTTGGGCAATACGACCGAAGCGATGCCATTGAATTAGCACAATGGGTCCGGCAACAACCCTGGAGCAACGGAAAGATCGGGACTACTGGGGACTCGATCGAAGCTATCAATGCCATGCTGACAAATGCCGAAGCAGATGCCGGCATCGACGCATCCTTCGTACAAATCGGGACACCCGATTTGATAAACGGCGCCCTAAAAGGGCCGGGTGGCGCGCTCAAACTCGAAACCTTCCTTCCTTGGAGCGCTGAGCAAATCCTGACGGCCGACGCCCATCACTACGATCAACTGGGCTATGGGCCGATTACGCGCAGAACATCGATAGTCGGGATGGGCGTTCAAGTAGGTAAGCTTCTCTCAAATCTAGAAGACGCACATACCGTGGAGGCCTGGTGGAAATTGCCTCTTGCGGAGTATCCGCACTTTTCTAAAGCGGCTTCTGGGTGGAAGAACATTCTGGAGAGTCGGCCGGACAGCCCTGTGTCAACCTACTACGATGCCCAGGTCACAAACGTTCCGACTTTTTACGTCGCCGCTTGGTTTGATGTTTTTGCCCCCTCGCAATTGACCGCCTTCGAACTTGGCGAACAGGCGGGTGCAGACCAGCGCCTGTTGGTTCTCAACGGAACGCATTTCACCCCCGAAGAACCCGGTGTTTGGCCGATTCAGCCCATCCTGCCTTGGTTCGACTACCACCTGAAAGGCGAAAGGAATGCACTAGTGGATCTGCCTCGTGTGATCTTTCCAATCGCGAATGCAAAGGATGAATGGTATGGCTCAGACACTTGGCCGCCCATCCAAACCTCTGCAGACACTTGGCACCTGACCAAAACGGGCCGAGTTTCACGCACAATGCCCAGCCGAGAGCAGTCCGGGACCCGGGTTTATACCTACGATCCGGAAAACCCTGTACCCACCGTTGGCGGGCGCAACTTAATGATTTCGCACGGGCCGTTGAACCAATCGTCGGTCCGGGAGGGGCAACGGAGCGACGTTCTTTCCTACGACAGCGATACGTTGGATGCAGAGTTGGTTGTGGCTGGACACGTCTACGGCACACTTACTGTCAGTTCGGATGCCCCAGATACTGACTTCACCATCAAGGTGATGGACGTCGCTCCTGATGGTTCTGCAACCTTGGTCACGGAAGGCATTCAACGCGCCCGTTTTCGAAACGGACTTGGCTCCGAAACTTTCATGGAACCGGGTCAGTCTTACCAGCTTCGGATCGATCTTGGCCACATCGCATGGAGATTTGCACAGGGCCATCGTGTGGCTGTCGATATCTCGTCAAGCAACTTTCCGCAGTGGGATAGGAACCTCAACACAAATGATCCCCTTTACTCCAGCACAAGGATTCAGGTTGCCCGCAATTTTGTCCATCACGAAAGCCAAGAAGGATCCTACATCCAGTTGCCGGTTTTGTCCGACATGTCAGAGTTGCAGAGGTTAGATGACTTTCAAACCAGTACTCAAAGATAGTTTCAATACTGGCGTTGGCACTTCGTACTTTCTTTAAAGTGCCTGTCTATCGTTCTGTATCTGGGTCACTGATCGAGGGGTTGTCTAAATGGTTTTCCGGAATTGGCGGGCGCCTTTCGCAGATGTCATCGCGTGCGGGTGTGGCTGTAACATCGAAGCCGAGCCTGCATTCTTTCAGCAGCGAACTCCGGCCCGTTATCTGATCGGATGTATTTTGGAGAACCGTGCCTAAAGAGCAGCGGATAAAGTGCGTCGAAAACATCGTCAGCGCCCATTTTTGGCGCGAACTACAACAGCCGAGGCCTGCCGACTGTACTAATCCAGCACCGTGAGCATTTTGTAGCTGCGTCCATTGCTGAGCTCGTCGTGCAGGAAGTCTATCGCGCAGCAGTGGTTTGGATGGGTTGGTCTCAACCGGATGATGGTACTGTCTTTTTAGTAAAGCCGTCGTCCCTTCTTATGTCGCTGTCGAAGCTGTATTCCTTCCTCACGCCCGAGCCGCTCGACCTTCTTGTGATTGACCATTGTCCGGCAAGCGATTTGGCAAAGTTAAATCTGCCAAGAGAGGTGCCAGCTCTTGACATGAAGCAGCTTCGTGACCTTGCGATGGCCATATCGACCGTACTGTTTTGCTAGACAGTTGATCGCCAGCCGCAGTGCATTGTCGTCGTTAGGTGAGGGACGATATTGCAGGAAGCTCTGCGCCAGGCCAATCACCCAACACTTCGGCCGCTTGGACGTTACGAGCTTTGGCGAGCATGAATGACGACGCGACGGTGCTCCTTTCTGGTCAGGCCCTGGGCTTTAGATGGTTCGGGCTTTCCTTCAGGATCAGCTCGTTCTGCTCCAGCTCGGGAACGATCCTCTTCAGCCGCGCGTTCTCCCGCTCGATGCTTTTCATATCAGAGAACCGTGAACGACCTCAATCCACGCTTCGTTGCCAAACAAACGCCGTAGCGTATTAGCTGAGAAAAGATGAAACCTAACTTGGTCAGTAGATACCCAAGCAGGGTTGCAACCTGCACCACCGGCCTGGAGTGGCTCATATTTCGATGGGTTCTAACGCTTGGAGACACATTGTCAGGCACGGTGTCTTTGCAGAATCCATGCCGAACTATTTACTGTAGTGCCTTTTCGAAGTTAAAAGTTTCCGGGTTCTTCGGCCCTAGAAAAACCGTACAGATAAGAATGGCAAAGACGCATTCATAGATTTCCCAATTTCTGGGCAAATCAATCCAGACCACGAATCCCGACCAGACTACTGCTACTGGGGCTACCCATCTTTCTGCGACGGGCACCGCTAAAAAATCTAGTGCTCCGCGGACAAACGGCGAAATTGGGTATAGAAGCGGAATGACTACAAGATATGCCAGTATGGTAGCTGACAACAGAGTGCCAAACCAGAATTCCACAAGTTGTTCTCCTCCAACAACAAGGTTGTGAATGTTAGTCTCTCCCTGGAAATTGTTTTTCAAGAAAAATTCGTTACTCTTGATGCCGAAAATTCTTTGGCCCCATGAAACTTCTTCCCCGGCTGCAATCATGAACGCAAGCGCGTAAAAGACCAACAACCAACTCTTGTACCCTACAACACGGCGCGACAGTGCTGCTAGGCTGACACTAGCCAACGCGAGGAGGATCGCGGTCGAATATTCCACCAAGTGATCTTCAGCGGCAAAATACCGGGAAAATGCTAACGGCCGGAGAACTGCAAAATACCATGTACTGATGGTCAAAATAAAAAGAAGCAAAAGGAAAATCAATCGTAAGTTATGACTGTAAAACATGCTAGCTCCTCAGCGTACCTGCTCTAGTCTTGAGTGACAAAGTGGTATGTTGCTTATGTTTTGCTTGCGGAACTTCGCGAACTTGATGCTAGCTTACGCGAGCGGGCCTGCAATTTGCGTCGGCGGTCGTTTCCTTACCGCGAACGGTTTCACCAAATACAGGAGGTGTTTGAGGCCGGAACGAGGCTGACTCACAATAATCTTGTTTCTAGCCCTTTGTCTCTGGGCGGCTAGTGGGGTCGGCATGCGGTTCAGCGCAGAATTTCAAAGGCGGATTGGTGATAGTAATTTGCTGGAGATCGAACTACTTGTCGGCGATGCAAGCGGTAAAACGCTATCAGATGGGTTCAAGTCGGATACGTCCGTCTTGGTGTGATGGTCTCGCCTCATTTGAGTTTCGTAGCTTGGTGAGTTCTTTACAGTTCATCTGAGCTTTCAAAAGCACGTTTTGGACAATCATCCGTAGGATATGGTGATGTATGCCAGTTTTCAATGATAGCAGTTAAGGGAGTACAGGTTGGTAGATGCTTTTGCACTTGCAGCCAATGTCCGGAAAGTAGGATGCGA
The DNA here is from genome assembly GCF_047715485.1 of Tateyamaria algicola. NCBI lineage: Bacteria > Pseudomonadati > Pseudomonadota > Alphaproteobacteria > Rhodobacterales > Roseobacteraceae > Tateyamaria > Tateyamaria algicola. The sequence continues at coordinate 197,057 of NZ_CP180420.1, read as the reverse complement.
CCGCAGCATCGACGGCTACTGCTGGATTCCGGTTATGGGCTGGGCATTAGCCTTTTCCCCACGCATCGGCGGATATGCACAAAGAGTGCAAGTGACTATAATCCGCTTCGCTCACTTCTGTTGCCCACGGCCGACCTTCATCCCGCGAGGCAGTATCAGCGCCTCGGCTCACTCGGAAATGGTCCAAAGCGCCAGTTGATCGGTTTTTCCGCGCGCATGGTAGTTGGGAAGTTGGGATAGTATCTTGCTAACGTCTTTGGGCAATTGTTCCCTGACAGCATCCGAGATCACTACTTCCACTTCGAAGTCTCTGGCAGCGCTTTCGATCCGGGCGGCGGTGTTCATTGTATAGCCTAGCAAAGCTATCTCCTTCTTCCATGTCCCAATCTCACCTGCGGCAACTGGCCCACAATGCAAAGCGACCCTGATTTTTGCCTCTTGCCCATATCGAGCGACGTATTCTTCGGTTTTGGTCTCTAGTGTGCGGGGCATTTGATTTGCGCACGCAACACTCTGTTCATAACTCTTCGGGTTCGCAGTCGGCCATGTCACGATGACTGCATCTCCTACGTATCGGTGCACTTCGCCGCCATTGCTCTCGATGGGTTGAGACAGATCGTATGAAACATCAGAAAGGAACTCGTGGAACCTCAGTTCGCCAAGCCTCTCTGCGAGCGAGGTCGATCCCACGAGGTCTGCAAAAAGAACAATTCGGTTTTCTAACCGGGGGTGTCGATATCGTCCGGTGAAGATCGCCAAAGTTGCTTCCCGGCCAAGAAGCCTAAGCAGTTCAACCGACGTGGAAATGGCGGACGCAATCGCTGCGGATATCGCAAAGTTCAAAGCAAATTCAGGTTCCTGCCACAGTTTCTGATCAAGCAACGCGCGCGCGGGAACTATGATCCCGACAACGATAATGAGACTGTACGTAATGGTTCTAAAACCAATGATGGCGATCAGCGGAGTCTGCCGCAGCCATCGGATCGATTGATTAGAGAGAAAGGTAAGTTCTGTCGTTAGGCACCCTGCTCCAATGAGTAACCCAGTCATACCGCCGACAACCGCGTCGACCGGACTATCGTATCCATCTGCGAAGATGAGCGGTGTGAGCGCGCCAATACACATGGAGAGTACAATGACCTTCAAAGCAAAGGTCGCAGTTGGTTTGTCGATTAAGGCTGCCCCCAGGAACAGAAATTCACTGTTCTGCTATCAGACTCTAGAACTGGCGGGAACGACAACTCAAAGGGGCGGAGCATTCACACTGGCAGGCGAAAAGGTCCTAGGTATCTCTTGTGAAAGCAGTCACTGGAGCAAACACAGCGGATGGTGGTTTTCGAGTGCAAAGCCAACAGCACGCTTCAAAAAACCAAAGTCCGCCTTGGGCTGCCATCTGTCAGACGACCAAGTCAGTCAGATGACGGCATCCGCGGCTAACTCCCGAGAAACGCTGCCCCCGATCGACGGAAAGCACCTTTGATTTGGGTCAAAGACCTCTAGAAAACTCTGCTGCTAGGCTGTTGTTATCGCTTGGAATAGGAGTCTCTCAAATGAGGAATTCTTCAGATGATCTGGCCCTCAAATCTGCTCTCGAACGGGGTCGCAAGTCGGTTCGAGATGGCACAGTTGGTAATCCCTACCCACCCGATTCGGCAGCGTACAACCAGTTTGAGCGCGGCGTCGAAGTTGAAACACAGTTGCGAAACGGCGAAGGCAAGCTCCAAGAATTATTCATTCGAACCGTAGGATAGAACGCATAATTGCGAGTCAAAGGCTGACGGAATCAAATGGGTTCTTATTAGCCCACGCTTCATTGGCGACAAGAACACCGCGCCTGTGTCCGCTGTCCGTTCGATCAGTTCGTTCCGCGCAAGGTCTGCTTCGGGGCTGGGATCGCAAGCTTATCTCAACTGCTCCTCTCGCCCACGCAGCATGCCCACTATCTCGCCCGATGCCCTACTTCTGTTCTTTCGCGGCCAAGACCAATTGGGCTCCGCTTTGTTCTGCAGAGTGTTCCGCAAACGCTGCAGCCTAATGTCCTTTCTGGATTTCTGGAGTGGTGCAAATCGACGGGAAATCTCGTTCTCCAGACCGTCGCAACACAGATGGCCGTAAGTTCGACTGACAGTGTCGGTGTTTGAGTGGCCGAGCTGTTTCGCAATCATTGCGAGCGGCGTACCTGCTTGTACCAGTTGGCTTGCATATGTGTGCCGAAGCCCGTGAAACACGAAACTCTCCGGCAATCCTGCCCGTCTCACGGCTTCCTTGAACAAGTGCTTATGGCAGCCAGACCAAGACCGTCCTGACGCCATTCTAAAAACCAGATCCTCATCATCCAATGTTTCGACTTGGTCCAAAAAGAACGTCATGCCTTCGTTTGGCAGTATGACGTAGCGTCCCCGATAGCTTTTCATGGGAGCCACGTAGATGCCAAATACATGGCCTCCAACGTCTCGCACTTTCAGGCGGGCGAGCTCAGATACTCGACAGCCGGAGTAAAGCGCGCCTTGAACCAATAGTGCTAGATCTGGCCTACAGCAGGCGATCAAGTGCTTTGCTTGGCCTCTGGTCAGAAAGACCTGTCGCGGCGTATCGGCATGAGGCACACGCCGAAGGCGCCTCCAATACAATTCACTCTCGACATCACCGTTTTCCCACGACATCTCAATTGCCATTCGGAGAAGTCCGATGACGGTGTTTAGAGTTTTTTTCCTCTTTCGAAGTCGCTCATGATCCAGGTCTTGCAGGCGCACGTGCACACCCGCATCGCCTCTACCTCGTTTGGGTGGGGTCTCGAGCACGTCTATACAGAACTCTGTAAACACTGATTGGCTGAGTTCTTCTACGGGCAGATGGCCAAGGCGAGGAATGATGTGGTGGTTGATCAGAGACAACATTGTCTCAAAGTATGTCCTTGCGGCTGCGACACGCTTCCATTCTACGAAGGAGTGCATCGCATCGCCCACGGTAAAGCGCCCCTCAGTTTTTGTGTAGTTGAGCTCAGCGTTGACCCCTACAGAGTACGGCTCGGAAGAAACTGCCAAAACGCATGGTTGATTAAACCACTTGATAGCCTGTGCCAACGCTTGCTCATAATTTATGCCGTCTCCCTCGATCCTTCTATTTGGCCCAAGCCGTGTTTGTTTGTACCCGCCGTCCAATCGACGAACTCGGGCCATCCAGTACTGTTTGCCGGACGGGAGCTTCTGCAAACCAATGTGGCGGCAAAACTGCAAGATGTTCCAATAAGGGCTGGTTCTGGGCCGAAGCCCATTGATGTTTTTCTCACAAGACAATGATGGTGCGTGCACTGTTCGTTGCATGTTTCTAAAACTCCGTCAGGCTGGACGAAGTGAGTGTTGCCGACATATTCGACAGAGCAATGATTGATTGGACAGGCTTTCAACAAGACGAGTGTTTTCTTTGGAGAAGCGGCGGCACCTGACTGGTTGTCAGGATAAATGGCAGGTTTGGGCTGGGGTGTGACCTTCGAGCCAAGCGCGGCGGAGATCACGGAGCCTAGCTCGCCAAATACCATGCACCTCAAAATCAGATTTTGAGCTTCCAACTGAGCATCTTCTCTTCGACGAGATTACAGCGCTTGGCCAGATAGACAACATCATCTCTACTCAAGTAAGCCATCAGAGCATTGAAGTGTTTCCCATCATTCAAACTTCTCCAAAGTAGAGCGTCCGGATCATGGTGGAGCCAATTGGCTCTTACACTCAGACCCTTGTCAGCAACAGTTCTTAGGATGAAGGCAAACCAGAAAGATGGACTCCAGACCAAGTAAGACATCCAGAAACCGATAAATGCCATGTGACCCGCTAAGCCCTCCCCTCTCAAACCATGGTTAGGCGACATCCAAAACTCACCGTGATAAACGGCCGTACCAGTGATCCTAGATGCACCAGGTCCAGACACATAACTGGACAGTGCTTTGTCCATCTGCGGAGATGGAGGCCGGAACCCAAGGAAGTTTGATCCTAAGTATTCGCTGAGGGTCATATTATCCAAGTCTATGAGACGAAGCGCTTGCGTGTGCACAACTTCGCCGCACTTGTTCTCACCTATTATGAACAAACAATCGCTGTGTTCTATTGGATGCTCTTTGTCATCGAATGCCGATGTGACTGGGTATCCACGAGAGGAAACATCGATACTATTGCGGTAGTCATTTAGGGATGTGCCGATAGTAATGTTGACTCCAACATCTTTAAGTCGACTGCTCTGCAAACCCTCTTTTGCTATATCAATAAACAACTCTGATGAAGTCATCGATGGGATCCTCCGTTGACCTGAAGAGCGCGGCTCTAATCCAAATCTTCAACACGAACCACATCGGCGGGATCGACTGGTAGATAACCCGTGGCTTCAATGTCCGTTGTTTCGGCACCATCAACAACTATCATAATTCCACGACTTTTGTCAGGGAACCTAACCCCAAGAAGTAGGCGGTCAAAATGCATCGGTTGTGAACCATCGTAGCCAGTACGGGGAGCTAGAGTGGCAACCTGATCCAGCACAAATCCCATTCCAGAGACCACCTCGCTGTAACTGCGTTCGAGGATCTCGCCGACGCTTGTACCCAACGGAAAGGCATTGATGTTGCACCCAACACTGCTTCGGGCCTTAACCCAGCCCCACCAAGTGCTGTAGAAGGATAAATCGCCAACTTCGGTACAGATCCAAGATCCTGAGTTCATACGACAGACCAACGATCTTTCTCGCACGGGCTTCATGGATGGGTGTTCAACATCTCCGGAAGCGGAAGACCAACGTTGTAGAGAATGCTTAAATAGCCCTGATGTCTTATCCCAAATGCGTTCAGTTGATTGACGTTCTTGAATGTAATAGAAACCGTTGGGGCCAGTGCAGGCCCGCTTTGGTAAAAATGGACTGCCCAGACTGCTTCCATATAAGAAGCCGTCAAAATCCCTTAAAATTTGCTTGGCAATCGGCAAGACTGCCGCACCCTCTTCCGTCAAAACGTAAGCTCGGTTTTGCAAAACAAGTAAGCTTTTGCCCCTGATACTTTCCAATTGGCCCAGATGGCGGCGAACGGTCTGCCTAGTTGTTGCAAGCTCACGCGCGGCGACGGTTAAGTTACAACTTTCTGCAAGAGCGCAAAATGCATGCAACATCTCATACAAGAGTTTGGGTGACTGCCTCTTCAATTGACGGTCAGTGTTCTCGTGTCGGCTGCCATCCATTGATTGCTGACCTCTTCTCAAGTTTTTTGATCATTTGCCACAAGTATAAGAGTAAACTCAGGAACCGCCACTAGTAGCAAGTAGCCTTTGGCGCAACCGCAACCAAAGGCAGTTGCGACCCGCACCCCGCTACTTCATCAATGAAAACGAATGCCTCTCTCGGGCTGCGGGGCGACCTTGGAACTGGATGCAACGAAGATCAGCAGCGAGCCCATTCTGCCAAATGCTGCGGTTGCACCAGTGTCCGATTTACCGTTGCGCCGTCTGACGCGGCCACGCACAGTAGAGCGCAGCCGCAGGAGGCAACTGCGATGAGTATTGAAGTTTGGTTGGCATACGTCGCGGCATTCACGCTGCTTTCGGTGATCCCAGGGCCGAGCGTCTTTATGGTGATCGGTCAGTCGCTGTCCCGAGGTATTAGAACAGCGTTATTTTGCATCGTCGGTGATTTGCTGGGAGGCATCGTTATGATGACGATTGCCTGTATCGGACTTGGGACGCTCTTGGCAGCATCCAGCGGCGTCTATCTTCTCGTGAAATGGGCTGGAGTGGCCTACATGGCCTGGTTGGGCATAACTCAAATCCTAACAGCGCGTGGGATGGTCGAAGCCGATCTAACCACGCCAGCAACGTCTGCGATCCGGGCGGCAAGCCTCAGAGCTGGATTTCTGACAGGCATTCTGAACCCAAAGGCTATCCTGTTCCACGTGGCAATTCTCGCTCAGTTCATAAACCCTGCGTTCCCTCTGACGCCACAATTCCTCATACTGATGGCGACCTCGACAACGATTGTTTTGATCGTCTTAGGCGCCTACGCAATTTTAGCAGCGCAAGCCCGCAAAACGTTTCAGAGTCTTCGAGCGCGAAAGCGTATGGGTTACGCAGGAGGATCATTTCTTTTGGGTGGCTCGGCCCTGATGGCGTCAAACTGAAAGCCGACATTCGTTTTGGCAATCTGAACGGCTGCAAAGTCCGCACGCAGCGGTCGCCGGAGCGCCCAAAATGAATGTCCGCATTCGGCTGGGCGCTGACACAAGAGCCGCGCGCGGCGGATGTCAGCAGCGAGCCCAACCCTACCGGATGCTGCACAGGCTTCGAAGGTCAGCTTAGAAGTCTTTTGTGTCAAGTTCCACTATGTACTCACGAAACGGCAGAGGTGAACCCCAACCAATTCAGAGCAGTGGCAACAGCCCAGAAAGGCGTGAACACAAATCCGACATGCCTGCCGTTGGTTGATATCTTGGGATGGTGACCGAACATAGGAAGCCCCGCCTGATTGGCGTTCACCAGCGTCATTAGGACCGCAATAACAACAAAGACAAGGTGCAAGGCATCGCGATCCGCAATGCCAAGGGTCAGGCCATAAAGGGCGCCTAGGGCGGCGGCGGCAAAGCCGATTGCCCCCTGACGTTGTTCAAACATCAGCAGAAAGACATAATCCTGTCCGGCGCGCTTCTTGTCCGCTGGGGCGGCCTCGATCGCCGCATCCATCATCGCCATTTGTTCATCAAGTTGCAGTGTTGATGATCGGTTGGGCAGCATGGGTGCGAAGAACGGAAGAACCCAGTTCACGACCCAGCGCGCCTGGGTGGGATAAAGCACCTCGATGCCATGAACGACTACCGGCACGATCAACAGGATAAGGCCAAGGCTGGAGATCGTCAGTTCGGTCATTTTGGTTCTCGCTTGATGTTAATTACCGGATGGTAGTAAATTCAGGGGAATGCCAAGTCAATAATAAAAAACCATGCGGTAATTAAATGAGCGAAACGGAACAGAAAGCACCAAGAGGACGCCCGAAGACCTTTGATCGTGACGCCGTTACGGCGATAGCGATGCAGGCCTATTGGCAGGAGGGGCAGTCAGAGGTCTCGCTGAACGAAGTTTGCCGTCGCGCCAAGGTGTCCAAGCCCACGCTTTATAAAGAGTTTGGCAGCGAGGACGGGCTGAAACAGGCTGTGCTTTCCGAATACCATAGCATGACGCTGGCACCCCTGTTCGAGTTGCTTGAGCAAGATCAGCCCTTTGACAAAGCTCTAGATGCTTTGGCGGAGTACATCCTGCGTGACCACCATGAGCACGGCATGCCGAATGGCTGCCTTTTTGTGGATATGTGCCAATGCCGCGACCAGCTTGGGGAATTGGCGGGACGGCAGGTCGATGCATTCAAGGTGCTTTCCCTGACTGCCTATGCGGCGTGGATCGACAGAGCGAAAGCAAAGGGCCAGTTCACACATGCAGTCGCGTCGCGCACAGCGGCAATCTACATCGAAGCCCAGATCGCAAGCGCGATGAACCTGCAAAGGCAGGGTGCGACGGCGGATGAAGTAAGCGCGATGTTTCGACTTGCCCTTTCGGTATTCCGACCAGAAGCCGCCATTCACAAGATAAATTCAATGGTCTGCTTCGTCCGCGATCTGTGAGTTCGGCCAGCATTGAGTTTTGCACTTGCAGCGAATGTCTCCTCTAACGGGCTGCACCGCAGCGCTCCGGGTCCCGAGTGAACGGCAGGTATGGGCCGTCCCAGTTGTCGACCCCGTTTATTGACGACCAAATGCCGCAACTCGTCTACGGGCGGAAAGACAGCCCAGACTGATCAACGTCGCGTGGATGGAATAATTGCCGCTATCAAACGAGTGTTTGACGACAGCGCCAATCAGTGCACGCCCGCCCTCGCGTTCCTCCTCGCCCTGAACGACGGGGCATCCCGCAAGGGAAAGGGTAAAAAGGGGCCAGCATTGCAGGGCTCCAGGGAAAGTCCATAGCGTGTAGTTGGAATACCAAAATCTGATACCCTGTCGGTCTGACACAGACTTCAAATTTGCGCAGGAAACCGGTTCATTCTAACTTAGATTTTTTACTTTGTATGCTCGCTGTTCCGTCACTTGTCGGATGACTTCAAACGCAGGCGGTGCGACCCACCACGTCTTGCCTATGTTCACCGCAACAGTCTCTGTTACAATTAGATCGTTTCCAACGTCGTCTCGACCAACAAGCGTTCCAGCTTCCACGCAGAATACCCGAACTTCTGTGTCATCCTCGGCGGGGCAATGCAAAGCGTTGCTTTCCACAATAGTGTCACCTTGTACTGGACTAACTCAGGCCTTGGCTATCAAAGAGTGGTTAAGCCTCTTTAAACACTGAAATCACGGCTCAAGTCGAAGGAGATCGCCACATCAACTTTCTTGAGCCAGGTTCAAGGGTATAAAAAACATCCATCCTTGTTCGGTTTTGTCATCGACAACCTGTCATTTTAGTCCGCTTTTCTCCGATCAGGACTTGATAGCTCACCGCAACTCAATTGCCGGGACGAACAACGCATTACAGACCAAGAAAAGATTGCACGGTTAGAAAGCCTGCTGGCGGACTATGTAGTTCGATATGGAGCGCTGCCTGACACGAAGCATTACTTTTCCGAGGGGTCGCGCAACGTTGGGGTCAGGGTATTGGAGCAGCGCGAGTACGATCCAATCCAGACCCAACGGGAGCTTTTCATACCCTCATTCCCGAGCGCAAAGCGAAACACCATTTAAAACAGTGGCGGTTCGCCGAATGTTTGAGTGACGCCAGGCTTTGGCGAAAACGTCCACCGCGCGGCAAGCAGTTGGAATTCGTGCGTTTGCCATCCTTGGTCATCTACTTGATAGTACGGTCGCCAGGAACCAACGACTCGTGCACTTAATCGAACTTGTTCTGCATCAGGCGGTTCAACGTGTGACGATAATCCACGATTGGCATTGCTCCAAAGCGTTTGCAGAGAGGATAAAAGTGGCCTAGCCTGTTCTTTCCTGCGACCAGCAATAACTACATCGACTACGGCGTTAGCCGACACATATCCCTTGATAACAATATCGCCACGGCCATTTTTGCCGATCCTTGGCACAAGTTCGACCTCAATTTCGATTGGTGGTCTTGCAAATAGTCCGCCGTCCTCAATGAGAGGTGTCACGTCTGCTTTGTTGCGCCGCCTCGAATTTCCGTTTGTCATGTTTGGTCGCTCACGAAATTCAAAGTAGCTTCATGCGGTTTCAAAGTGGGTGTTCTGGTCAGCAAATTTTGACTTGTCGCTTCCTGTTGATCATGCGCCATTCTTCAAAAAATGTAGCTCGAGGCCACGCAAAGCTCGAAAATCACAAGCGTGGTGCCAAGTGCAAGAACGGTGCATGCGCCGAGCCGTCGACGCCAGCTGGGGCGTCGGTTGTCATTGGCAGCGATCGGAGACACGTTCTCGAAATTCACGTCGGGTTCTTCCTTGGTGGTTGCAGATGCCGATGGTTTTGCCAAGCAAGGCACAGTCTCTCGCAGCGTCATGGATCGCATCCACATGAGCGAGCGGAATTTCATGCTTTGCCACAGTCAAGGCTGTGTCCATTTGGTCTTTGAGGTGGCCCAAGTTGTGGTCCTTGGCGTATCGCCTTAGATCCTCACACACCTCAATAATCCAGTCGTGATTTTTCATCTCCGAATCCTTGGCTTGTTGATGGCACAACCAAAGATTGTTTTGGTTAATGGTTGGTTAACCGTCACTTATGCAATCGGAGTTGTATTCAGTACTTGTACGAACGGCTGCGGCTGATGCTGGCGTCTTGAGGCTACCAACCATGCGCTCATTGCTACATCTCGCGGCACGAAGCACGTCCAACAACGCTAAGTGTGTTTCATTGAAGCCTGCTCGGCGAGCTTTTTCAGCCGCTATCATAACCTGAACTTCGAAGGACCCTCTTGTATGCAAAACATTTATCTCCCTTTTAACTTTTTAAACTCCACACAACACTTCTTAACGAGAGATTGATCTGCACGGCTGACAGAAACTCGCAGGCGAATTCTCGCCAATTTGTTACTAGACGAGAACGATAAACATGTTGTTGACAGCCGTTTGCGTCAGGCTTGTTGGAATGGAAACTTGCACCGCATCGCTCACGTTAACTGATGATTTGCTCTTACTACTTACCACTTCCGGAGTGGTGAATGAGTGAGGTTCGTCAACTGATGAATGACTACGTGCAACGTTCTGAGATGCAACTACGTCGCAAGCTGCTTTTCCGATTGCTGCGAGACTTCGACTTTGACAGGCCGATTTACCGTTCCGAATGTATTTCAGAGTTGGTCCAAGTACAGTATCCAAGTGCGGAAGCGGATGTATTTGAGTTCAAAACTTGAACAGGCGGTTACGCCCATGGTGTGAAAACTGTTCCGCGTTCTAAAACGCATGTGACTATGCGGTGATCCGGGGCGCTTCAGGCGCTGGTAGCGCTCTTTAGTTCCTCACGGAAGACTTCGTCGACCTTCGTGAGGATTCCGACATTGTCCGCGGTCTGCAAAAACTCTCCAGGTGCAAGGATGCCGCGTGCTGAATGCGCCGACGCGGCTGTTGAAAGCCTGGATGTAGGCATTGTCTGTTGGTTCTCCAGGCTGTGGGAAGTCCAGATCGACTTTGCTTACGTCCGTTGACAACTGCACCCGATCACTTGCCTTGACCTTTCTGTGGTTGTCGACATCTAGAGCAAGCCCTGAAGGTTGTTTGCTGCATCAGGCGGACGACGCGATGCGGACCAAAGGAATGACGTTCTTCAAGAAGACTGTGCCATACATGTCATTCACCGTGGCTTCGGTCCAAACGCGGATGGTAAGTAGGGTCGCTTTCGAGTGGGAGATTGCTTGGAGGAGCACTTGAAGTGGTATCAAAGCGGGACAAGCCCGACGTGCACTATGGAAATGAAGGCCGCCCATTTCCAGATTAACCAGCCATTAACCGACTCAGCCTTTGGTTGTTTGGTTACAGACCTAAGGGAATCGGAAATGCAAAGACACAACTGGCTCATTGAAGTATGTCAAGACCTCAAGGACTATGCTATGCACAATGACTTGGAACATCTGGAAGATCAGCTGCAGAGAGCGATCGGAGCCGCGAAACACGATCTGCTACTGGCGGCCCTTGATATCTCGCAAGAGCGCACGAGCAATGTGATTGTGCTTGAGCCCAGTATTGCAGTTTATCATGAGCAAGAGAGAGTTTGACCGAACTATGTTCAACACTGTCAGTGAAGATGGCGATCACTAGCTTTGGTTGGGTATGAATTTAACCTAGTCTACGCAGCTTCTGCTTTTGTAGGTTGGCTCTGTTCGGGTTTCGGTCCACTCTTGACCGTTGGCGATGCTCCCGAGAGGTGAGGCCGCCGGGACTCGAGTGGGGGGCGGCGATGAATGTGATCTTGGCGCCATGCCGCAATCCAATGGTATGCACCAAAAAAGGTCGGGAAGAAGAGCTCGTTCAGACAATCGTCCTGGAGCCGACCATTGAAACTCGCAACGAGAGCGTTCACTGTCGGCTTGCCCGGCGCGTTTGTCCAAAACAAAGATTGTGAAAATCAAACCCGCAGACTCTCGTTATGAATGAGGGATCAACGGGGGTAGGTCGTTTGACGACGGGGCATACTCAGAAGAAGTCAACGAAGTCCACAGCGCTTAGACCATGTATGCCATTTAATAAAATTGAACCAGCACCATCAAAGGACAGCATTGTTCCGTTGGCATTTTCTTGGAGTGTCATCAAGTTCTGTAGATCTTGCGAGATGTGCAGCTCGTCAATACCGGACTGAAATCCATGAATAGTGTCATGCCCGTCACCACTTTGATAGTAGATCGAAGCGCTGCCTGAGTTCGCCAGAATAAATTGATCATGACCGGCTCCACCGTAAAAACTGTTCGCCCCATCGAATACGTAGAACGTGTCATCCGCTGCTCCACCGTAAACGTCATTATTCAGACCACCATACACAAAGGCGATGTCCCGCCCACTTCCTCCATAAACTGTGTTGTTTGTTCCGGACCAAATCTCAAAAGTGTCACTGCCGCCCAAACCAAACACGTCCAAATTATCGACTTCAAGGACAAATCGATCGTTGAACGAAGTCGCTGAGATGATCTCAATGTCCGTGAACCAAACTTGAGCAGAGCCGGTTTCTGCAATTCCCTCGCGAGACCAAACGCTCACACTTTCAACGGCTTCTTCGAAGGACAACGTATCCCGGCCATTCCCGCCGTTCACCGAATCCTGGCCGCGACCTGAAACGATAGAATCGTTTCCATTGTCTCCCATTAACAAGTCTGAGCCTTCACCGCCTTGCAATGTATCATGCCAATCCCCACCCGATAGAGTGTCATTTCCAGATCCGCCCAAAAGAGAATCTCGGCCAAACGAGCCTTGAAGATCATCGTCTCCCTCGTTGCCAAAAAGAGTGTCGTCACCTCCCCAGCCACGCAAAGAGTCATTTCCTTGCCCCGCATCAACCGAGTCATGACCGTTACCTGAGTTTATGTAGTCGTCGCCGCCGCCTCCATGAACTGTATCGTCACCGTTGCCCGCCGAAATACTGTCATTTCCTTGATACATATGAACCAGGTCGTCCTCTCCTGTCCCGGCCAGTACATCTTCATTTTCAGTGCCACGTATCAATTGATAGTCGGGAATAGTATACACCAACTGCACAACTTCATATGGCAACAGTTCGAAGAGAAAGTTGTCCGGCCCGAACGTTTCACCATGATCAAGAACTTCAATGCTTGCTCTCACATCATGCTCGTTTATGACGTAGCTTTGTCCACGAACCATGATCTCCGTGCTCTGATCCCAAGATCGCGTTTTGTAGTTAAAGTGTCGTCCATCTGAGGACGCCGGGTCGTACCCTACTCTGATCGCAGAAACGAGCATAGCATTTGTAAAGTATGCGCCGAGGCTATAACCGACTGTCTCGACGTCTTCTGTCCGGGAGGAGACGTAGACAACAACCTTGTCATCGCTCGCGTACACAATGGGGAGGATATCCCCATTTGCACTGGTATGACCGGATGGCAAGTACTCGGTTCCAGGCAGGTTGGATGACATCATGCTGAAGATCGCGCCCCCGACACTGTTCACCACGATACCGGTCACAGGATCAAGTAACACATCGCCGGATCCAGCAAGGTCACTTGAGGTGTTCAAATGCGGGGGCCAAAGATACGCCTCGTCGGCGCCAAGATCAACAATATGACTGAAGTGAGCAACGATGCTTGAAGCCGCCCTAATACCCAATTGATCCAGATTGGTCGATCTCACATTCCATTCGGTAATGTTCAATGTCGGGTTGTTACCGAGGACAGTGCTCCAAATTGCAAAATCGAGACTGATCATTTGATCATTTGCGTCTGCAACTTCAATCTTGACATCACCTCCACGCAAGTAGAAATGCTCTACAACGCCATCAATCTCAGCCCGTGCTTCTGCGGATAACTGCTTTAGTATCGTTTCGTTTGCTTCAACTGTTCTTGTGATCCATCCTCGATCATCGTTCCGCGCATGAAATTCACTTTCCCAACCACCTGCATCACCCATTTGAACCCAAATAGGTTTGTCGTTTCCTGTTTCCTTAAGGGCTGCAGCGATTTCCAGCACTGAATCATTTGCCACGATCCCATAAGAAGTTTCAGTTTGATGATTCCAATACTCATTTCCGACTTCAAAAGCGTGAACTACATCAGAGTAGTCTCGAGTTAATAGGTAAGCAAATTGCCCAATATCGGCTGCAGTCGTGTAAGCATCATGCGTGGGAGTTACAATCAATACTTGGAAATTATTCGCACGCGCACTTTCGAGGTAGCTGATCAAGTGGTCCGGAAGGTATCCATCAACAATCACGCCGTCGGCGTAGGCAACATCAGGTTGTCCAGCCGGATATCTATGATAGTTAATATTGAGGTTCTCTGTCGCTTCGAGAAGATTTGGATCAGGGACACCGTTCTCCGTGTTACGTGTGTAAAGGACGTTTCCGCCGAAGTGCCGTTCTGTAACATGGCGGTCCGCATCGTCCACATAGCCTGCAAGTTCAACAAATCGCACATTTGGCGCGTCCGTCGCAATTGTTTGGGTTGAAGCAGGCAGCGTATCTGTAACTTTTACGCCACGCGACAAACTCGCAAATTCTACCTTGTCATGATCAGAGCTCTTCACAGCCTGTTCTGCACTCTCAGTCGCAGAAAGGCTCATGACTGCTGTTGTTTTAGATACTTCTACGCGCGTAAGGACACTTTCGTTTTCGACGTTGTAATTGCTCAAGTCGCCCCAATTGACGTCAAGGTCAAAATCGGATGTGGAAACTAACTCTCCAGAAACGCCCCCTATCGAAACCTCGTCCAAACTTGAAATATGAAAAGAAACAGATGCACTGGATAGCAGCACCGCCATATTGCAACAGTTGTAGTCGGCTTGCTCAATGATATCTTCCCAATTGCCGAGGTGAAAGTAAGGCAAATAGCCGCTTGGCTTCTCACTCACTGCGGGATCATGATCCATTGAGTCTTTCGCAGCAATTGTTGAACCACCATAATTTTGCATCCCAAATGATACATTTTCAATGTTTAGTGAACTGCTGACAAACTCATAGCTCACGCCGTTCTGAACATTTGGTTGTTTCATTCCAAGCACCTCTTTTCGATAGGGGTACAAGGTGTGAGCAAAATTTGCTATCAACGACTACGTAAAGGGAATGAAGTATTTTTTGTAACATCATTCGGGTGTAGAAATATTACCGCTTGGCCGCCACACTCTTGCCATATTGCGTTTGAACTGTGCAATTTGGCCATTCGACTCTTTACTTTAGTTTAGCACCTCGCCCAATTTTGAGACCAAACCTTAAAGTTTGTTTGTATTTGTACTGGTATTTACCCTTCAGATTGAAGCGAGCCGAGAACGGGCCTGCGTACAGCACTCGAGATCTTCCACCGCCTAGAAGCGTGTGACCCACATACGGTTAGGGGACGTCTGCGTCGGCTAGCTGTACAACAAAATTGACGTGCGTCGTTGGCGGGGGGGGGGGTGGTCTTGTAGGCAATTCCTACGTGACCGATGCCGACCACCCATATTGGTGGCGGCCAGCGTCTGTACTCATGGCAGTGGTGATTTTGAGTTGATAAGTTTAGTGACTGCTCTGTAGCTTCCTATCCGGTCTGAATTGAAACTTGGTTAACAAGGACGTTCGAAAGATATCAACGTTGCTGAACGGATGAGACACTCTGTTCCAGCTCGAAGGCAACTCTACTTGCCGCTTAAGAAAGCGCTGGATTTGGTTGGAACAGCGTTGACTCGGTTCTTCTCAAGGGCGGGAGACGAGGATGTGTTCTGAGCCACTACGCTGGCATCAAACGGCTGTGCGGTAAGTGAAGTGTTCGGCAGTCTGACTGTGCAAGTACATTGCTACTCAAACATCTTTTTGCACGAATCTTCTCATTCGGTATGAAGTATGACCATAATAGTACATAAATGGTACAAACAAATACATTACCGCCGATGCACTCGCATCTTGGGAATGCTCGGTTGGCTGAGGCAATAAGAAGTGCTGGCCGTGAACAGTTCTGTCAGAGTCGCCACTTTGAGTTTCCTTGGAGTTTGGTCGATGACTGTCTTCACCATGAGAACATTAGAACATAAACCCAAACAATGGATAGGGTCGATCATATCATTGCCTGATAGGTTAATAAAAGTGCGATAGAAAGGCGGGTGCGTGGCGCTAAAATTAAACTCTTTTGGACAATTGAGAGTCGCACAACGCGACTTTCAGTTTGCGATGCTCAACCTGAGTCTGCCGTAGCATGGTTGCAGTTAGGAAAATCGACTTCAAAATCACCTGATGCGCCTTGGCTTTTTTCTTTTGCTAAGCCAGCAACCTTCAACAGGGCAAAATATGTCTGAGTGAAGCCCTCCCTGCGGGCAGCCTCTGCAGCTACAAGCACATTTGTCTGGAAATCCAATTCATCATACATAACAAAGCTCCCAACTAAACATACGACTTGCGCGTCAATGGTTAACACGGGCTTAACGTAGATTGAGATTGCGTAAACATCGGCGAATACCCGCATAGAACCATGCCGCTTTGAGCGGATTGCTGCCTCCCACTGGGCGTGAAAGGCGCTTGGAATCGGCCTCGATTTAGACCGTGAATAAATTATGCAGCAGTTTTCGGTACGTGGGCGATGATCACTTGACCTCGTCGCTTGAGAGGCCGCTTTTGTAAGTTGGCGCTTTTGTCGGTGACCAACATGCAGGAAAAGACTTGCATCTCAACGGTCCGGTCCAACCGGCGAGTGAAGCAGATACCCGAGATTGATTTGTCCAGGACCGCCGACAGACATTCCAAGCGGAAGTCATTGATGAAACAGAGGACGCGGAGCCGGCGGCCATAGCTGAGTGCATCCGACACGAAGTCAAGGGAGCACCGTTGAAGAGGGGCTAGGCAGGGTGTTCGGGTACCGATCGTACGCTTACTCCCCCCGGGTTACGAACGGTTAACCTTTCTCCGCGATGGAACCGGCACAGTTTCTCGCAGTTCACTTCTCAGCCCTTGCGCTTCAGCTGGATGTGTAGTCGGCTTCAGACGAAGCGGCGAAGTACTGATGCCAGTTCCCTCATCTTGGCGCACAGCTCGGTGCGTGCCGGGCGTTTCTGCTATTGCCGATAGACCCGTGGATGGATCCCAGCACGCGCGAACGCATGACGTTGCGAGTAACTCTTCTCTCTCTGTCACGGCCGGTCCATCGTGTTTCTCCTCGAAACTGGCCTCAGAAGTTTCTTCTGTGCACCTCTCTCAGCGTGGCCACATCCATCATCTACTCGGCCGGCATCTTCTTGAGTTTCTCGGTCTCGGCCTCGGGCGCGTCCAATCGCTTCGCATAGGCCGTTGCCCTGTTTCCGCACTTTATTTGCGTCTTCAGATGTAAAAAGTTGTATAGGTGATCCCATGCTTACAGCCCAGATTGGGGGCGCGCAGGGTGGCGTGATACCCATTCAGAGTGCCATTTGTTTGCGCTACACTGAAACGGTTTCTCTAGATCGTCCTTCTCCTCGTTCGAACAACAGGCCAACCTCCAAAGGAGGAAGTTGTATTGGGTGAGTCAAATGTGCTCCAGTGATATCAAACGAAATCCGGCTTGCTTCAGTTTGCATCGCAAACAAAATTTTTCTGTCTCTTTTTTCTTCAGAAATATGCTAAGGTCATCCTCAATTGGTAGCTCAGACAGTACGGCAATCACATGCGCCTGCCATTTTCAGAAGTCTTGCTAGAAAAACGCCAAATTAGTGGCACACACAATGGGCTAGACACGCTCGTCCCAGAGACCTTGTCGGAGAAACGCCAGTTTATTGGTCCAATAACTTTGTTCTCAACACGCATTCCGGTAATCAGGTTGGACTCTTTGGAGCCACTTCCGGGACGTACTTGAAATCATTCGGCAACGGCAGCCCGTAAATTCAACCGAACATGGACTCCTTCCTGAAGTTCCTCCGTGTATGATTTCGTTCCAAACGCAGCCACAAACGTTCTGACAAGGCTGTTTTTAACCTGTTACTTGATAATGAAACAACTTAAAGTGGTGCGATGAGCAAGTGAGGGACGTCAAACATGCTGCAGCCAGTGCTTGCGGTGCCAAGCCAGAGAAATCGAGCCAGCGAAGCGCAGATGCTTCGGACGCTTAACACTTTTGCAGTTGATCTAATGTCGATCCCAAGCGTTGACGATCTGTACTGGTACGTCGCACAGAATGTGGTCGGTAAACTGGGTTTCATTGACTGCGTTATCTACCGGGCGGATGTTCAGCAAACTGAACTAACCCAGGCCGCGGCCTGGGGTGAAAAAATCCTTACGGTCGGAACATCATAAATCCACTGGTCATCCCATTCGGCCGCGGCATCACTGGGCAAGTAGCGCAAAGCCGCGATCCGATTGTCATTGACGATCTCCTAGAAGATAAAAACTACATTGCTGACACAGAACCGGCACGATCTGAAATTTGCGTACCATTGGTCTGTGGGGGCTGTATTGCAGGCGTGATTGACAGCGAACATCCGGAAATTGCGGCATTCGGCGACGAAGAGTTGGAGATATTAAGCACGGTTGCCGCAATGACCAGCGCAAAGCTGGAACTGCTGGCTGAAACAGACCGTTCCATGAGGCGCTACGAGAATCTTGTCATTGCCCACACACAGCTGACACAGGAAACTGGCAATCGAAAGGTACTTGAAGCCAAACTTTTTGAGGCCCGACAGATGGAAGCGATCGGACGGCTAACGGGCCGGTTCGCCCACGAATTCAACAATCTGCTGACAGTGATTTCCGGAAGTATCGAGCTGCTGGAACTTGAAGTTCTCCACGCAGGTTCGAAGGATAATTTACAGTTGGCAAAGACAGCCTCAACAAGGGGGGCTAAGTTAATTCGTGACATGATGGCATTCGCTCAGCGGACGCGGCTGGTGCCTGAAACTTTAGACCTCAACGTATTGGTTTCCAACTTTTGCCAGAATTGCGAACGGTCTCTTGCTCATCCGCCTGAGCGGTCGTTGGGCGTAGATCTCTGGCCAGTATCGGTAGATCCAGCGGCAGTGGATGACGTGCTGCAGGCCCTTGCCTTGAATGGGATCGAGGCGATGCCCGATGGGGGCCCGATTAAGATCGCGACAGAAAACTTCTTCCACACGCTTCCCGAGGCGCAGCTTTTCCCCTCAGAGCTGGTGCCTGGGCGCTATGTACGTCTTACCGTTTCTGACAGTGGAACAGGTATTGCTGCGGATTGTAAGGCACAGATATTCGATCCCTTCTTTACGACAAAGGCAGTTGGCAAAGGTACAGGCCTTGGTCTCTCCATGGTTCTGGGGGTGATGCGTCAATCGGGTGGAGCTGTCGCCGTTCAGAGCGAAGCGGGCAAAGGAACGACATTCCAGCTCTATTTTCCAGCCGCGCCCAACAGGACGGAATTGCAGTCCGAAAAACACTAGCCCGGGGACTGCCGTTTATGGAGGCTTTGAGAGCAGATCAGACGGAAGATTGTCGCGGCGCGTTGGAGCAACTACCGCTGATTAGCGTGGCTGGCGTGCGAACCGGGTCAAGACACAGGCTCGGTGAAATTGCGGACGCAATCGGGCAGGCATCGCGTGATATCGGTTTTTTCAGGGTTGTCGAGCATGGTATCGACTTGGCTCTGGTTGAAAGAACCTATCAAATGGCAGAGCGATTTTTTGCCCTGCAGGACAGTGTCAAACGGCGTTACTACATCGCTCTCAGCACCAATCACAGGGGTTATGTGCCGTTCACGGAAAAGGGCGATTACCCTGATGAGGTCAATCGCAGCTACGAAGCCTTCGATATTGGGTTAGATCTTCCAAGTGACGATCCAGATTACCTCGCGGGCAATCGGTTGCTGGGCCCCAATGTCTGGCCCGATGTCGTCGGATTCAAACAAACAGTATTGGACTATTACGGGCAGATCGCAGCACTTGGCCGGTTGATCACTTCTGCGCTTGAGATGCATCTGGGGCTTGCACCTGGCGCAATGACTGATCAGATGACCAAACCCATCTCGCAGTTGCGCATGCTCCACTATGTGCGCCAGAATTCTGGTATCGACGCCCAATCAGTGAACATGGGTGCGCATACCGATTACGAATGCCTGACGTTGCTGCATACCCGCAACCCGGGCCTTCAGGTCATGACAGCCGAAGATCGCTGGATCAACGTGCCGGCGGACCCCCACGTTTATGTGGTCAACATTGGCGACATGCTGGAAGCTTGGACCAACGGGCAGCTGCGCTCGACCCCACATCGGGTATTGAACCTCAGCCCTGAACGATTCTCAATGCCATATTTCATTGCTACGAACTATCATACGATGATCCAGCCTTTCCCCGAATTTCTCGGCGAAAGCGGGCAGACAAAATACGAGCCATTTTTGGCTGGCGCGCATTTGGAGCGAATGCTGGTGAGAGATTTTCCCTATTTGCAATCTCAACGGCCCACCAAACTAGCCAAGAACGGCGAGAGCGTGGAGAACCCTTTCGAGAAACGAATTTTCCGGAGTTCGAGTTGAGCCATGCCAAGTTTGGATGCGATGATTGCCGTGACTCTTGCGGGGCTGGCGCTAAGCGTGACGCCTGGCCCGTCAATGCTTTATGTATTGTCGAGAACTGTTGGGCAAAGCCGTGCTGCCGGTCTGGCCTCAGCTCTAGGCCTTTGTCTAGGCGGGGTTGTTCTGGCCGTCGCAACAGCGCTTGGTCTTGCGGCTGTATTTGAAGAATTTAGCTGGATGGTAACAGCACTGCGCTATGTCGGTTCGGCCTATCTGATCTGGCTTGGCTTCGACATGATCCGCAGCGCAAAGGCAGAGGTAGAGGTTATGCTTGACGTCGGAGTGGTACGGCATCAATCGTTTACGTCGATCATCTGGCAGGGCGTGATTGTCGAAGTTTTAAACCCAAAAACGGTTCTTTTCTTTGCGCTGTTTCTGCCACCCTTCATTAGCGCAAACGATCCACAAACCGTCGAAGTCGGTGTGACGATGCAACTCCTAGTTTTGGGGGCGTTGGTTCCGCTGACCGCAATTCCGTCCGATCTCGTTGTGGCCTATATGGGCGGCGCGATGACGAAAGCGATCAACCGTGAACGGCTAATGCGCGAGCGGATGGCCCTGGCAGGCGGTCTAGTTCTGATCGGGATCGCCTTAAATCTGCATCTGCGTGTTCTGTAGCGCGGATAGTCAGGTTGGAGCACACAAAGTGGCTATGCGCGGACGGTGCCGTGTCAAGCAATCGTTCGATCTTTGCGATCACTTGACCAACAACATGCCGGTTTACGCAGCGAACAACCGTTAGAGCTTTTGTTTTGAACGCTTGCAAGCCGGTCACGACCGAGATGATTTTCTATCATACACATGGTTGGCAGGAATCTGCTAGCACCACGGTCGTTGAAGTACGGCTTTGCAAGCTGAGGAAGAAGTCTTGCGATACTGGAGTTCAGAGTGAGTGCATACAAACGCGGCAGGGTGAACGTTACTCGATCACTGTTTTTTCCCAAACAAGCCGCTTAACTTCAAAGACCTTTTCGAAGGCAGTCGTGAACGTACGCAATGGGGACTTCAGGTGCTATTCTTGAATCAGATGCCGGGTATCGCATCTGAGCTCGCGACTGCAGAAACTCAAAAGCTGGCTGCATGTCCGCTAGTGGGATGTACCGGAGGCTTCACTCAGCAGGCTAGGCCTTTTCCTTTTCGGCGAGCCAAAGAAGTAGCATGAATAAGAAAGACTCTGATGAGCTGATTTTGATCGGCATCGAAAGTGGCAAATCCACATTCTATCTGGTGGGTTTCGATCTGTCTGGACAGCTCGTCTCGGGCAAACAGATCAAGCGACTGGCCTTGAGCAATGCCACTAAAACCAAGTGGCTGGCAGCTTTCGATTTGAAGGGAAGATTACCACTTCTCCAGTTTTGTGCTGACTTGATTCTTCTCGGTAAGAAGTCTTGCGCTTGCGTTCGGTGTTAAGTTCAGTACGCGCTACGCAGAAGACGTTGTCCAATGCGTCCGCAACCCGTTCCATTGCATGCTGGTTCGCCAACTCCTGCAAGTCTTGAATTGCAAGTAGAATCCATTCCCGATCACTCATTCCATCCCCCAGAGCTTCTTTGCTTAACATCCAAAATAGACCTAGCGCAGTCTTGCGAACGATTGTGTTGAGATCGGGTTAGACTGAATTCTGCAACCAATACAAACGGTTCGTTCGCTTCACGAATGTCGCCGTTCCTGGCGATTTTGTAGGCGGTTGTCTCTAGCTCTCTAATCAATAAGGATGTAGGCCAGTCTTCAACGTTTTTGAAGTATCTCTCGATCGTCAGCTTTCCTCGAGTTTGCAGGTCGAATTGATCCTTCATTGGCATCTCCACAACGACAGATGTAACGCAGCCTCGCTTAGACGAGGCACAGCACCCTTATAAGGGGAAAAATTCCACCTAAGCGCCAACAATCGTTGCGCTCGAACGTAGAAGTGACGCAGTCGCCTCTAAAGATCTATGGTGTGCGAAGTTGGATTGGCGCTTGTCTCGCAAAGGATGCCGGCTTTGAACAGCTGCCTGAACCGGACCTCACAGACACCCCGGCAATCTACGCTTTCCGCTGACCACCGCTTGACAGTTAAATCTAGTTTTCAGTTCCGACCGGTAACCGCCAATTTTACCTTACATTGATCCGCGGACGATGAAGAAGGTGTCTTTGAGGTCCTCCCAGTAGGTCAGCAAATCCGAACATTGCAACCCTTTTGACGAAGTCAATCCCATGACCGCAATATCAGCGGAAAGCGCTACCATCGTGCGGTACACCTCCAGGAGTTGATCTTGCTGAAACAATGATCCGTGCAACCATTCTTCCTCAAGTGCGGCTGACATCGAACTCAGCGCGAGTAAGAGATACTGCACCGAAAAAGTTGGATAAACTTGGCATGACTGCACAATGGCCATTCGCGCTGGCATCTGTTTTGCCAGAACGCTTTCTGCGAGGCTAACCTCGAGAAGTTCCCAATGCTCATAGTTCATACAAAAACGTTCGAAACGCCCCAACAGTTCTATGCCGTAGGGTATGTTTGAGTTCAAAGCAAATTGGGCAGTTAAAAAACTAGTCTAAGTTGTAAATGGCTATTGAGAATGCCCGCACTGTGCGCGTTTTGGCTTATCCGGGAGGGTTGATCGAACCAACGAGCGCAAGCAAGCTCAGGATACAGTTTTCGGGCAGCAGTTATCGATCCAAGAAGTGGGTAAGATTCCAAACATTGTCTGTGGCAAAAGGTACAACATGTTGTGAATTCCAGCCGGCCGTACTCTTAGTTCCGAGTCAAGACGCATAAAGCAGCCCTTCAACTTGGACCTGGAGGTCGGCAAGCTTGAGAGGCTTAGACAAAAATAGATCCGCTTGCGATAGCGCGGCTGTATCTGCGAATTTCTCGTTGGGCGCAAATCCGGACATGAGGATAAATCTCATATTCCTATGCTCGGTCTTGACCAATGCCAGGATATCATCGCCTTGCAGTTCGCCTGGGAGGTCAAAGTCACACAGCACAAGGTGAACAGTAGGATCGCTTGATAGGTAAGACGCAGCCTCATCTCCGCTCTCAAATGCTACGACATCGTAACCAAGCCTTTCCAGCATTAGACGCAAAATCCTTCGCATCTCACAGTTGTCTTCAACGAGTAAGATGCGGACGAAGCTGTCTCTAGGGGCGGCAGCAGAAGCTGGTTTCTTGGTCGGCGTGGAGCGATGAGACTGTTTGGTCGCGACGGGCAGGTACAACGTGGCCGTTGTGCCCTTACCTTCGACGCTCTCCAGATCGATACGTCCGTTCGATTGTTCTATGAAACCCTTTACCATGGGTAGTCCAAGACCCGATCCGCCTTCAGCGGACCTCGTGGAAAAAAACGGTTCAAAACACTGTATGACTGCTTCTTCGCTCATGCCCATCCCCGTATCATTTATTGAGATGAACGCATTCTTGGGCGGCTCCTGTCCCCTTCGCTTTAAACGGGTTTTTTCAAACCCGTATCTGATTGTCAGCGTGCCGCTATCTTCCATGGCTGCTCTTGCGTTAAGCGCAACATTTAGCAATGCGGATTGAAGAAGGTTTGGGTCAGCGTAAACTATAGGGCTTTCCCCGCTGTGGCGGGCATCCACTGCAACTGATGCTGGAAACACATTTCGACAAAATACTATGAATGTGTCGATCACCGCGTTCAGCGGCACCGCCTTCGGTATCAGCGCCTGTTGCTTACCCATCGTCAGCAGTTGTCGACTTAGCGACGCGCCGCCTTCCACTGCCTCATTTGCTGACTTGATTAGGGCCGCTCTTTCCCTCGGATCAAGCTCAAATTCCAGAAGATGTAAGTTGCCTGCGATGACACCAAGAACGTTATTGAAGTCGTGTGACACGCCACTTGCCACCCGCCCGATGGCGTCCAGTCTGTGGGCTTGTTCCAGCGCGCTCTTCGTTGAACTCAATTCTTGCCACTGGTTTTGTGCAGCAGAAAGCGCCAACCCGAAGTATGGACTAATACAGACAACGACAGCTGCAGCGCCGATAGAAACTGTAGACCAGCCTTCTTCAAGGACGATGAACACAGCGATAGCTGCAAAGGCCCATGCAATGGGCGCAACAACACAAGCCATGACCGGTCGAAAGGTCGCATGAAACACCATTATGTTGATCGTCGCTGAAACCAGCAGAGCAAGCGCAGCCATTTTGAAGACGTCACCTTCTAGACGCCAAACCAGCAAGACGATGATGTTGAACGCGACCGCTCTTAGAAAGAGGAGCGAGAGGACAACAAAATACAAGGAAGTGTTGCCAGCATCAGCGGCGCTGCGTGCAATTTTTTTTCGACTGTGAGTAGGATAGCGTACGCAGAGTATGCTGCGACGAACTCCAAGCGGCCAAACAAAAAATACGCGCCAAAGGTCGCGAACAGAAGCAGTCCAAGGTGAGTGTAAAACAGCAGACTTCCGATTGGCTCAGCATTGGCAATCGATGCAATTTGAGCATGTCTGGTAGTTTGCTTGTCCAATCTGAGTTACACGAACCTTGCGACAGTCGAAATTTTTCATAAACTAATCAGACAGTTGCATCTGTCGTCCAGAAAAAACCGAAGAGTATCTTTAAATTCAACCATCGCGATAGGATTGCTCTTAATGGCTCCAGTTCGGAACGGCCCAAACCAGACATTTCGCAAGGTTTGAAAGTACCGTGTAGAGTCACCCAATGCAGACCGCAATCAAAGGGTCAGATGATACCCATTCCTATTAAACTAGTAACAAAATCTCTATAAGTAACGCTGTATTAATAGGTTTTGTAGTCACCAACGGCGTTTCAATTTTTAGCGAAAGAGGCCTCTGAAAACCACGCCGGTTAACTGTTTCGAGTTTGGCTTTCAGTAAGATATCCAGACACAACAACAAGTGTGTTCGATGGTACCCACAGAAATACTCAACCAGATCAGCGATAGATGTACAGAAGGTCTCGCTCTGGCACTGGCATCGCCGGACGATGGAGCGATTATGGAACTCAAATGGTGCAACAAAGCGTTCACCAAGGTCACCGGCTATGATTCAATTGAAGCATTGGGGCAGCGTGGTACGATTCTTATCGGGTCCGACCTCGAACACGGCGTTCACCTTTTCATCATAGAGAAACTGATGAACTGGGAGAACTTTCAGACCGAAGCGATCAACAATCGCAAATGCGGGGAATCTTATTTTCAACGTATGAGTTGGACCCACTTGTCAGACCCTTCCACTGGTGATCGCTGGTGGCTGTGTTCGATAATTGATCTTGGGGACAGAAGGGAGGGCTCATCACGCGAACAACACCACATCGAACCAGTGCTACAGGTGCAGGAAGATACCAGTATCCTGTCGAAAGTTCATTCCCTGGAACTGGAAAATGCGCGTTTGCACAAACTGGCACAATCGGTTGCAAAGGATGCAAACGAAGACGCATTGACAGGGCTGTCCAATCGGCGGCACTTCGAGGTAGAGGTCAAAACTTGGATCAACAGGCTCAAGGAAGAAGATAGGGAGTTCGCTGTCCTTTATATTGACCTGGATCGGTTCAAATTCGTCAACGACACGCTTGGCCATGAGGCGGGTGACAACCTGCTTGTGACCGTCGCAGAAATTCTACGAGAGCTCACCGATGACGCAGATCTAGTGGCTCGGCTGGGTGGGGACGAGTTCGCGATTCTGCGGCCGTTGAGCTCAAGTGCTTTGGCAATCAGCAGCCTTGCTGATAGCATTGTTCAAAGAATGCAGGCTCCGTTTTTCTGCGAAGGCAAATCCACGTCTTGCAGTACCAGCATCGGCGTGGCCATTGCCAATGCAAGTGCAAAGGATCCCGAACGCATTGTCGCGTATGCCGATGAAGCGCTTTATCACGCAAAAGCACAGGGCAAGGGGCGGTGGTCATTCTTCACCGAGCAGATGCACGCACAGTCGATCGCAACCAAACAGCTGGCTTCGGATCTATTCGTAGCTTGTGACAAGCAAGAGTTTGTTCCTTACTTTCAGCCGCTTGTTGATGCGCGAACGGGTAAGGTGGCCTCCGCAGAGACGTTGGTTAGATGGGCGCATCCCACACGAGGTATCCTCCCACCCATAGAGTTTCTGGAGACCGCAGAAAATGTCGGGATTCTCAAAAAGGTCGATGAGATCGTCTTTGAAAGGTTAAAGTCGACTATGGCAAATTTTGACAAAGCGGACATCAATTTGCCACGAGTTGCCATAAATGTCTCCGCAGCCCGCCTTATGGACCCGACATTTATTCATGACATCAGAAGTTCGGGGATCGCGCCCAATCGGCTGACCATCGAGATCCTTGAGTCCGTCTATCTGGATCGGCTTGGCGATCTAGTCCGCTGGACGATTGACGAGCTTGATGAGATAGGCGTGACAATCGCACTGGATGATTTTGGGACCGGCCATGCCTCTGTCAGTGGATTACTTGAAATCAGGCCATCCATTTTAAAAATTGACCGCTCTTTCATCCAGCCGATCGTGGATGATTTGAGCAAACAACCGTTGGTTTCATCGATCGTAGGTATTGGCAAAAGTCTTGGAATGCGGATTGTTGCCGAAGGCGTTGAGACTGAAGCTCACGCGCGAGTAGTCAGTGAGTTAGGTTGCGACTATCTGCAGGGGTATTTCTTTGGGCGCCCCATGAGTGAAGAAGATCTAATGACCTTGTTGCGCAAGACAGACGGGCTGCTTTGGCCGCGAGCCCGGTCCTATGGGCTGGGCATGGAAGCTGATTATGGCGAGAAGGCGGGCTAGTCGGCATGTGCCCGTGGGTAATAGTGTCGATAAGAACGATTATGCTGCGGCAATGACCGCTAGATCGACTGCCCGGCTGAGCGCTTCAGTCTGGGACGCTCGAGGGGTTGCATCTCCGCAGACCTGCCGTCGTCCTGGGCCAACCTCGTACAGACACGCAATAAAAGCGCCGCTTTCCAATACGGTCGCGCAAGGCACCCATCTGCCGCCTGGACCTTCGACCGCTGTGCCCTTGAGTGCGTTGACCGCACCGGATGGTGGAAAGGAGATATGTATAAGCTGATCTATGTCGTTTTTTGAAGCCATGCCGCACCCATTCGCTTGGTGACTGTTTCCCAAGTTTTCTGGGCAGGAATAGGGCACGGCAAACGAGAACTCTGTAAAATCTTAGGTGACCGACAAGGCAGCTACATGGACGTGGTTTCCAAGTTTGTCGCTACCATACACCACAAAAAAACCAGTGTGGGAGAGACAATCTGCCCAACTAAAGAAGAGGTCACCTATAAATGTTGGGATATCTCCGTACCAGCATTGCGCCTTTTCGCGAGCAGGTCGAAAAACGATGGCCAACAAAATCTGGCACACACGAGGGATTTGAAGTCGAAGCTCAGGTTGGAAGCGGCGAACTCTAGAAAAAAATCATCCTTGCACTGCATTCTATTGCCGATCACTCGGCCAGCGCGCTCAAAGCAACACTTCGTTAACCAATCGGTGACTAAGGAGAAAAGGCGTTTGCTTTAGCTGAGTTGATAAGAGGGGGAAGGAACATGAGCATCAGACCAAACCGACTATTTCAAACAATGGCGCGCTTTGCAGGCGTTTTAAAAGAGCTTGAGGATGCTGGAATTCAGGTGGTCTTGGGTGATGACTTCATGGAGTATCGCCGCCACCGCGCGCAGCAGCCAGATCGCAGCCCTCTGTATCCAATGTTCGACGTACAAAGCTCGTACATCGACCACACCAATGGATTTTGGATCTGTGGGTTCGATCCGGACGGAGACCTGATCCATACGCAGGCGGTCCGTCTAGTGGACCTGAAGGGGCGCGCGCTTGCGGAGCACATGACGTTGCACCGCCACAAATACATCACGCCCGACTCTACACCCGACCCTGACAAAACGTCGTTTACGGGCCCTCGCGCACTCAACATAATTACTGGGAAAGTGGGATATCACGGCGATTTCTGGCTCCGCTCAAAGGGGCTGGCGGGCCCTCGCAGCCACGGTGCTACGGCCGTGCTGTCGCGCGTGCTGCTCGAAATCGCCGCGTTGGCGTGGAACCCGTCCTATATGTTCGCTTTAGTTCCCAAGGACCTCGCGGCAAAGGGCGCACACCTACGCTATGGGTACATTCACTGCGAGCCTGGGCGCTGGATCGGACCAGATCAACAGATCACAGACGAAGATCACCTGATCTGGATGCACGCTGATGACATGGCTGTCTTGTTGGATGAAGCGCCGCCCAGGGTCAACGCTCGAAACCCTCCTGTCTCCTCGAGCAATACGACCGCTTCAGAGCAAGATATTTGCGTTGTTGAGGCAGCGGTGAACGTCTGAAGCAAAACAATGTCAGTCCCTTCATCAAAAACGGTGCACACTACCGCCGACACAGCAAAGTTGGCGACGCGCGTCGCAATCCTGGGGCCCGTTTCGGCCCAGATCGCGTTCGTTATAGAACTCACATTGGTGCCGGTGCTGTTGCCATCGATCCAAGCGGATCTTGAGCTTTCGCTTCTGGAAATAGCCTTGATTTTCAACGCCTACAGCATCGCGATGGCTGTGGGTATTGTCGCCTGTGCAACAGGGGGTGACAGGTTCAAGTCGCTAAAGATATTCGGCTTGGGTGTGGCACTTTTTCTAGCGGGTTCGGTATTCATTTACGCAGCAACCGACAATTCAGCATTGATCATGGGTCGGGTGTGCCAAGGCTTGGGCGCCGGCATGTTTTCGCCTTTAATACCAGTTCTTCTAACGCAAGCCGCCCCGAACAGACCGGGACGAACACTCATTCTGTGGGGCAGCACCGCAGGGTACATCGCAGCCTTTGCGCCCCTGGCCTATGGGACGGTCCTGACCGAAGCGAATTGGAACCTCGCATTCCTTTTCATCGCACTTGTAGCTGGTTTGTCCCTAGTCTTGGTCGCTATGCCACAAGCGACCGGCATGGTCACGTCTTCGGAAAACGCTGCGACAAACTATAGCGCAATTTTTAGGTCGAAGGAGCTATGGTTGACGTTCGCATATGTCTTCGCGACCTATGGTGCGATTACGTATTTTCTTTTTCGCGTCCCGCTCTGGCTGACTGAGATCGGAAAGAACACCGCCAGTATCGGCGTAGTCTTGTCTGTGCTCTGGCTGTCTTTTTCAATCCTGAGCGCGCTGCTGCGCAACATGGTCGATAACCATCACCTTCGGCTTATCATGGTGTCTGCACCAATATTGATCGCACTTGGCTTGATTTTTGCCTTAAGCACTAACATACTTCTGCTGATCTTATCAGCGTGTCTAGTCGGATGTGGACTGGCTTGCAGCAACGCACCTTCGACACAAATGGTTCTACGTTTTGCCCCCAAGGGCCTATCCGCTCTCGCGACGTGCATTGATATCAGTGCGGCGCGTTTGGGTGGTATAGTTATGGTAACAGCGCTTGCTGAGATCGGTCTGAGTACTTCTGTTGGAGTGATTTCTGTCTCTAGTTTACTTGCAGCAGCTTGTGCTCATATCGTTGCCGACCCTAATGTGAAACCGCGATAAGACCGGCGCTCCTTTCACTAAGCGGGCGAAATAAAGTGAGTTAGTCGTGTTATTTCATTGATGGCTTTGCATCCATCAGCAAGTTGTTTCCTAAACGGTTAGCAAATTTCACCTAGAGTATGAGTCGAAAGGCAGTTTCACTCGCAAAGCCTTGCCTCCTTTGCAACGGCCGCGAAGGTCCGCTCTACCGCCAAGTGGTGGAAGGCCATGACCGCTTTGGGCTAATAAAGGACGCAGCTAAGCCACGTTGGCTTGATAAGACAAGCGGACCGTTCCACCCACAACCGTCTTGTTCTTTCCCGTGGCTTTTGCTTTGAACAAAGCCTTGTCCGCTTTGCCAAGAAGCTCGACAAATGGTGGTCCAAAACGCCCCATTCGAGCTGCAATGCCAATACTTACAGTAATCGGAATTGTGTCTTTCAGCGCCGCTTTCACAGCACCGTGCACTCGATTGGCAAATGCCATTGCACCGTGGATGGCCTCGGATTTCAGAACAAAGACAAACTCTTCTCCGCCATACCTTGCCACCAATTCTGACGCACGACAGGTCGCAGCCAAACTGGCCCCGATTTTGCGCAATACATCATCACCAAAGTTGTGACCGTAAGTGTCGTTGATCTTTTTGAAGTCATCGACATCCAGCAGCAAAACCGTGATGGCCTCGCCTGTTCTGGAGGCGCCATCGAACATCTTCTCTACATGTTCCGTCAGGGCGCGGCGGTTCATCAACCCGGTCAATTCGTCTGTTGTGGAGAGTAACTTCAATTGGCGCGCCTGATCTTCGAGCTGGCTTCGCGCTTCGACCAATTCCTGGTAGAGTTTGTCGCGGTTTTCAGCAGAAAATATGCCCCAGACAACAGCGTCTTCTAATCCTTTCAAATTGGCGATCACGGGGGTGCGCGTGCCGTCAGGAGAAACGAAAGTCAGTTGCACGTCGTTGCACTTACCGTCTTTGATCAACATCGGATAGATGTAGCTTTCACAAAACAGGTGTGATGCACGGGACATGAGGCCCTCGATGCGCTTGCCCGCTACCTGCTCGACATCCCAACCAAACTCGTCGGCGATGTATCGGTTAGCCGACAGTATGCACCGCGTTTCATCAACGACGATGCACCCGCATGCAAGGTCATCCAGACCAAAGTTTTTTGGGCACACCGGCTTGGTCATGTGGAAACAAACTCAATGATCCCATGATCGACTTGATCCGGGTGTGTCATATGCAGGCAATGGCCTTCTGCTTCAATAATTTGAAGCTTGGATTCGGGAATGGCGTCTCGCACAAATTCTCCGACCGAGACCGCTGCGAGGGCATCACTGCTGCTTTGCAAGATCAAGGTCGGGTGAATGGCCTTGGGCAATATGTGCCGCATGTCCGAGAAAAAGGTTGCCCGTGCAAACGCCTTGGCAACGACTGGGTCGGTCGAACAAAAACTTTCAGAGAGTTCTTTCGTCATTTCCGGTGAGCTGGTTGTGCCCATCACCAGCGGCGCGAGGTAGTCCGCCCAACCAATGTAGTTTTTGTCCATAAGGTTGATGAGCTCTTCGAGATCTGCATGTTCAAATCCGCCGTGGTAGTCAGGCGGGACATTGAGAAAGCAGGGGGACGGACAGACCATAACGAGCTTTGAAAAGTGTTCCGGGGCTCTGATCGCAGCGATAAGACCGATCATCGAGCTCACGGAGTGACCGACAAGCGTCACGTCTTTCAGGTCCAGTGCTTGGCAGATGTCCACAACGTCCGTGGCGTAGCCTTCCAGAGAGCCGTAGCGCTCTTTGTCGAAAGCGGAAACATCCGAACTTCCTGACCCAACGTAGTCGAACAGGACAATCCTGTATTGCTGACTGAGTTTTGGAAGCACGAACCGCCACATGTTTTGGTCGCATCCAAAGCCGTGCGCCAACAACAAAGTCTGCTGCTTTGAGCCAATGACGCTGACGTTGTTGCGTCTCAAGATGTCTTCGGGTGTCATGATGTGGCCTGACTTTCTTGCGAGGGCAAACAACAGTCATGTTTGCCAATGAGTTCAAGCCAGTGGCTTAACACTTGAGTGTTCTTCCATCGACACCGTCAAAACCCAAGTTAACCATTGGTCAATGAAGGTTAACAAATTGTTAATGCGACCGCGTGCCAAAGAAATTGAGTTACGCAAGTGGAACGCCGACATTTGCAATCCTGCAGCGAAATGGTGCTTTAGTCCGCCCTGCGGGCACCTAACCTGCGTGATCCAATGTCTCCTTTGGGCTGCGACCGACGTTCGCACGATGTGAAGCCAAGGTCAGCATCGAGCCCATTCTGTGAATTCAATATTTTCGCTGCGCGTGCACGCGGCATGAAAATCGCTGCAAGTGCTCGGTTACGGACGCTGCTGTGCGGCGGCGAAACCGGTCATTCATTCCAGATGCAGCACAAGTCATGCGAGCAAGGATCAAGTCGCGGACAAACTTGCTGTTCGAGTTGTCAATATGAATGACCGCTTTCGCGCTGTCGGACGGCGAATCCTCCTAGCCTTGACGTTATGTGCGCACCGCACATAATAGCTCATCGAAGATGAGGACTCCATGATCGAATACAAAACCAAACCACTCGACGAGAGCACCTGGGACGACTTTGCGCGCCTCGTCGAAGACAACAACGGCGTGTGGGGTGGCTGCTGGTGCATGTGGTACCACGGCAAAGAGAATGCCGACGCCTCGGTTGAAGAAAAACGCGCTTTAAAGGAAGCCCGCGTTAAAGCGGGCGAGGCGCACGCTGCCCTCGTTTTTCATGACGACACATGTGTCGGATGGTGTCAGTTCGGATCGCCATTAGAGCTTCCCCGCATCCACAACGCGCGAGCCTACCAAAAAGAGAACCCCGCGTTGCCTGACTGGCGCATCACCTGCTTCTTCTCTGGCAAAGGACATCGCGGCGGTGGCGTCGCCTCCGCTGCTCTTGCGGGAGCCATTGCACAAATCAAAGCGCTCGGCGGCGGACGCGTTGAGGGCTACCCCGAAGACATTGAGGGACGGAAAGCAACGCCTGCGTTTCTCTTCAACGGCGCGCTGCACATGTTCGACAGGTTGGGGTTCGAGCGGTCTCGCAAGATCGGCAAGCACAAATGGGTTGTCACGCTCGACCTGTAGCAATCGGTTGCGTTTACGCCTTCAACGAGAGCGGTAAGTCTCCGAACAAACCCGGCGCGCCACCAATCTGTGCCCCTTCGATTTCGAGCATTTTGAGCTTCAACTGCACGCCGCCCGGCGCCGAAAAACCGGTCAGCTTCCCACCAGCACCCAACACGCGGTGGCAAGGAACAATGATCGGAAGTGGATTGTGGCCCAAAGCTTGTCCGACTTCCCTCGCTCGCTGCTTCTCGCCGATCTCTTCCGCGATCTCGCCATAGGTCGACGTTTCCCCCGGAGCCAGGTTTCGTGTGACCACGTAGACCTTGGCTGCGAAGGGATCGACGCCTTCAAAACCACACGCGATGAATGAAAGGTCTGTCCGATCCCCTTCGAGAAGTCCGGTCATGGCCGTGATCGCTTGTTGAACTGGCTCCGGCGGGACACGCTCTTGTGCCTTTCGCCGTTCGGCGAAGAAACGCGCGGTTGCTGCAGGACGGGCATCCGGCAGGCGCGACGCGACCACCAGGTCGCCGCGCCACGCAACACCGCATGTCCCAACGAGTGTTGCAATGAGTGCGAATTGCGTGGCGGGTGACATGTTGGTCATCCATTCCCTTCTTTGGGCGGCTGAGGCAGTCGCCAGAAAGCGAATGTTGCGAGAGCGATAATGGTACTGACAAGCAAAAGCGCTGCGCGCGACGGTTTGATGCCCAAGTCCGAGGCGAGTGCCCCCGCCACCCCGCTGAGCCATTGCATCGCCGCGACACCCCCAAACATCGCCATCGTGAAGACACTGAGCGCTCTACCGGTCATGTCCACAGGGTAGGATGATCGCACGTCCGCGTATTGCATTGTCACATAGCCGCCGGACAGGCCTGTGAAGACCGCAAGCGCCACGTCAATCTGCACACCCCAGCCTATCGCCAGAAATGCGAACTGGACGACATAGGCTGCGCTGAACCAGATGATGATGCGTCGGCGGCGGGGCGGGCCTGGATCGATCCGCCCGAAAAGGTAAGGTCCAAGGATGACAGCAAATGAGATCGCCAAAGCGACGTTTCCAACGTCGATGAGCGACAGTGCGTATCGATCTGTTAGGAGCGGGCCAATCCAAAGTCCACGCAACGCCATGAAAGCCGCATAAGTGGTCGCACCGAGGCAGCAGATCCCAAGCGTGTGGGGTTGTGCAATCACGGTACCAAGACCGCGAAGCTCAGCGCTAATCGTCTGATCCTGTCCCTGCGTTCGATTTGGGTCCTGTTCCAGAAACCAGAACACGGCCAGCCAGCTCAAAGTCGCCAAGCCCGTGAGAACACCAAATCCGACGCGCCAGGACCAGTTCTCAATAATCCAAGCGAGCGGCGTGGCCGTCAGAAGCATGCCCACGCCTCCCGTCGCAAGGATGATGCCTGAGAGCGCCGCGAATTTCTCAGGCGGGTAGCGTCTTGAGATGAGAACCATCGCTGCGAGAAGCGCGAGAGCGCAACCGATCCCAAGTAGGCATTGTCCAAGGATCAGCATGTCCACGCGATGTGCCATCGCAGAGATCACGCCGCCGAGAAGCGCGATCACAAATGCAACGAGAACGGTGCTCTTTGGACCATATCGGTCGAGCGCAACACCAACGGCCGGTTGAGCGAAAGCAAAGGCCAGATGAAACGACCCCGCAACAGCCCCGAGAGCCTGTGCCGACGCATTGAACTCGGCGGCCAGCGGCTCTGCGGAAACGCCAATGACCGTGCGAAAGGCGTGGCTCAGGATGAAAACAAAGACCAGGGCCGCCAACATTAAAGGCACGCTTTTCTCAGCAGGCGACGAAACACTATCAGGTTGCATTCCGCGCGCTCCAAGAAACCGCCCGGGAGACCAGATTGGCGACGGACTTCACCCGTCTCACCGCATCAGTTCATTTAGAGCTGGATACGGCATGCCACTCTCGGTCCAACCAAATGTGCCCGCTTCGTGAAGCTCCTGCGCCGCCGCTTGCAGACGTCCCGCAGCAGCGCTGTAAAGCTGCGATCCAACGCTTATGCGGCGAACCCCACGTTGCGCAAAATCAGAAACGGTTCCTTCGTTGCCAATGCCTGCCAAGACGTTGATCGGCGTTTGGACGTGATCCATCACTTTCTCGACATCTGCCAGGGTCATGAGCGCCGGAGCGAACAGGAGATCGGCCCCGGCCTCCTCATAGAGCGCCAATCGAGCGAGTATCTCGTCAAGATCGCAGACTCCGGCAAAGAGACCATCCGCGCGAGCGCAAAGAACAAAGGGCCGATCCAGTCCGCGCGCGGCTTCGACAGAGGCAATTATCCGCTCTTTTGCCAGGCCCCTGTCAAAGAGTGGCGCGGCAGGATCGTCAGTCGTGTCTTCAATCGATCCACCGGCCAGCCCCGCCTCACTAGCGAGGCGAATGGTTTCCGCTACCGCCTCAGGTGCAGCTCCGAACCCATTCAGCAGATCGCCTGAAACGGGGATGTCGACGGCTTCAACGATGGCGCGTGCATTCTCCAAAACAAGGTCCCGGGACGTTTCCCCATCGGTTCGCCCGACTGACCATGCGAAGCCTGCGCTGGTCGTGCCCAAACCAGAAAACCCGGCCGCCTCCATCACTCGCGCAGACCCTGGGTCCCATGCGTTCGCCATGACAAAGCAACCGCTGGCGTGCAGGTCCTCGAAGCGCCGCGCCTTATCCTCAATTTTCGCTGCCATTTCTTGTTCCGCTTATTCAGTGTTTACGTTCAACGCGCGAGGGATTCTCGCTCGGCTTGTGATGACTTGCGTCGCCAAGATTCCGATCTTCAGAGCACGGCGTAAAACCGGTGGATCGGTCCACCATCGCCGGTACGCGATTTGGTGACGGCCACGATATTATTGAGCCACGCATAACGCGGATCGCCGGTCTCGAACTGCGGGGCGGCGCGAAAATAGTAGCGCCATGCGCCGTCCGGATCGTCCGCCTTCGTGACATCAGCGGCATATTCGGCATCCTCCGGGTCTGACCAGAACCGCCCATGCCAATGGACATAGATCAGCGCATTGTCGTGGGTTTCCCAGGTGAAGCGCACATCAAGGTCGCCGACGCCGTCCGCGCGGATGTTCACCCAGTCCGCGCCAGCGTCTTCTGTCACACGCCCCCTCAGATGCGGGCCATCAAAGGTGCCGCCCGTCACGTTGAAGATCAACCGCTGTCCGCGCGGCCCTGCGCCCGTAGTTGTCGGCGGCAATTGAAGCTGCACCCGGGCTTCTGTCAGAAACACCAGCTCAGGCGGGGCTTCCGCATCCCATCCCTCGGGGCTGAGCATCACGCCACCACCGTTCGGGTCGACACCATGCGCTTGGCTGTCTCCAGCCAGTGCCGAGGCGCCCAGTGCGCCAGCACCTACGAGCAAGCTTCTTCGTGTGTGATCCATTGGAAATGGTCCCTGTTGCTGTTAAATATTTGAGGCTTGATAAAGTTCGATCAGCTCGCCGCTCGGCCCTTGCAGAAAGGCCATCCGCATCGGTTCCGGTCGTGGGCCGGACATGATCACGTCCAACGGCGTTCCATCCCATTCTTCATTCGGAATTGGGATATCGAACCGAGCGCCTCCGAAGGCGAGGGCTTGCGCGTAGGCGGCATCCACGTCGAGGACGGCGATCGCCAGATGGTTCATAGGAAACCCGGGCGGAGACATTTCCCCATCACCGGCAGGGTGTAGTTCGATGTATCGGCCTTCACCTGCCTCAAGAAAGATACTCGCGACTGTAAACGGAAAGCGGTGCGCTCCTCTCAGCCCGATTATGTCTTCGAACTCTTCGCGCAGGGTAAGACCAAGCCCTTCCGTGTAGAAGCGCGTTGATACTTCCATGTCAGAGACGAAGAGGCTGACGTGATGGAGAACGGAGCTCTGCATCGGGCAAAAAACTCTTCGGTCCGGCTGTACGGCACTAGCTGGATCTAAGGATTTGTTCTGCTTTGCCGCCATCGCACGCGCCTCCCAACTCACTTCACATTCGCATGTTCAGAAATACGTGCGCTCCGCACATATCGTCAAGTTGAAAATCGTGCACAGCGCACATATTGTGCTGCCATGACAGACAGAACAGCCAATCTTCTCGGGGTCCTTGGTCTTGCAGTCGCCGACCGTATAGAGGACGTCGCACGCAATATTCTGGGCCGCGTCGGCGAAACACCGGCCGCTCTGGTGGTCATCGGACACGGGAGCGGACTATCGAATGACGGGCTGCGTCGCATTTTGGGTTTGTCGCACCCAGGCACGGTGCGGCTTGTTGACAGGCTGGTTGCAGATGGTCTTGTTGAACGTGGCGAAGGAAAGGATAGACGCGCGGTTGCGTTGCGGCTTACCGAGCAGGGTCAGAGTGTTCGCGACAAACTGCTGCAAGGCCGTCTATCAGCCTTGGACGCATTGCTGGTGCCTCTCTCTGAACAAGAGCGGGAGTTGTTCGACAGTCTCTTGAGCAAAATCCTGATCTCTATGGATACGACGATCTCTGACCGGCGCACGCTTTGCCGCCTTTGCGACGCTAAGGTTTGCTCGAGATGTCCAATACCAGCGAGTGAAGGCAAAGCCACTTAATCCAGCAAAGCTTGAAGGAAGTCTGCCCGCATTGTTACCCGCGAAAGCCGCCATTCATCGATTGCGCAGCATCAGGCAAATTGGGCTCAGAACGGCCCAATGCTATTGCGGCAAGGCGCGTTGTTGACTGGGGTTATTGTCGGTCATCTGCCGATTTGTCCAACACTCTGATCCATCGACGCATTTCACGATGCATTGCCGTTGGCACCTGCGGAGCCGCTATGGGTCGTTCGGCGGCGAAAGCTGGTGGATAGCCCAAACCTCCCAAATGCTGCATCTGCCTTGAACGTCCCCTTCAGAGACCATCCATGTCTTTGCAACTGTGTAGGTGCACAAATCGTTTCGAAGCACTCTAGATGCTCATGGAACGCCGCAACACCGCTGTCAGATACACCCAGCAGCTCATCGTTTGCTTTTTTTTGCGAGTTGGAGAGAATATAAGCAAAAGTGACCCAGTCTGTTTTCGAGATGAAGGCACTCCACCAAAGTCGTCCCAATGCTCCCTTTTGCCATGCGAAGTTGAGTAAAGCGAAGTGAGGTACTGAGGCTTGAAGAGAGACCAAGCCATCGCATTTGCAGCGCTGCTCGTCGCCGCGTTGTTTTATCTTTTTGAATTTGTGGCCCGAATTGAACCGAGCCTGTCGGCACGCGGCATCAGCGAGGACCTTGAATTGTCGAATGCCGGGTTTGGGCTGTTCTCAAGCGTGTTCTTTTGGATTTACGCGCCGATGCAAATTGTCGTCGGCATCTTGCTCGACCGCTACGGGGTGCGCCGAATGGTTTTACCTGCCATCCTCGTCTGTGCGAGCGGTGTTCTTATCACGGGGCTCTCAGAGTCCGCATATGTGGCCATTCTCGGCAGGCTGCTGACAGGCTTGGGCGCATCGTTTGCTTTTGTGGGCGCGCTTTACGTGGTCAATCACCTCTTCAGCCCTGACCGGTTTGCGCTGTTGTCAGGTGGTGTGAACGCCCTTGGAATGATTGGCACAGCTGTTGGTGCTGTGCTGTTGGTCCAGGTTATTGATGCCATTGGATGGCGCACAACGTTTGTGGCGACATCGGTTGTTGGGGTTGCCTTGTTTGTATTGGCATGGCTGGTTTTGCCAAAAGCACCAACATCAGACAGCAGTGGCGCAAAGCCGCCCATCCTGACGCCAGTTCTGGAAGTGGCCAGCAGCCGTTCGGTCTGGTTGATCGCGGTGATCGGCTCCCTGATGTACGTCCCTGTCAACGTCTTCGGCGGATTGTGGGGCAATGCCGAGCTTTTGGCGGATCATCACCTGTCCACGGTTGGCGCGGAAACCGCCGTTTCCATGATTTTCTGGGGCATGGCCGTGGGAAGCGTTGGCGCGGGCGCGTTGTCTGATCGGCTTGGGCACAGGAAGTGGATCATCTGCCTTGCGTCTTGGGCGGCGGTGCCGGTCTGGTTGGCGATCCTGCTGTCCCCCACGCAATCGCCAACGGTTCTTTCGGCCTTGCTGTTTGTCGCGGGCGTTTTGGGCGGCGCACAGATGTTGACCTTTGCCGCTGCGAAGGATGGGCAGGACGCCGCGCATGTGGGCACGGTTGTTGCGTTCGTGAACATGATCGGGATTGGGTCAGCCCTGATCTTTCAACCGTTGGTGGGTGGACTGCTGGACGCAAAGGCACAGGATTATGCAACCGCGTTGAGTGTGCTGCCGATCTGTTTGGGTGTTGCGGGTGCGTTGGCCTTCTTTATCTCCGAGGGGGCAAAGCAGAACAGCTCCGAACGCGAATGACGCGGGCTGCGTGGCGCCATTTTGCGCCACGCATTATCCCAAAACCCCTACCAACGACACGCGGCGTGTGCCTAGCGGAGTGCCTCCGCCAAGGCGCTGACCAGCGCATCCGGATCACCCGCTATGTGGGGCAGGAGCACTGTTCTCACGGCTTCGTTTAAGGCCCTATCCGCTTGCGCAGCAGCTGGGTCCTCGTGGTCGATGAAGACTTCGAATGACTCTGTGGCGGTCAAGACTGCGCCCGGCACATGCGCCACGCCTTGGAGCAATGCGCTAATGCCCAAATGCTCTACTTGATTGCTGTTGGTCGGGGGGCCGACGAAAACGGGATTAAACCCCTCGACCCCCCAAACCTGGCTCGCTGTCAGGCCTTCGCCCGTTGCATATTGGTGGATATGCGGCACGCTAAAGTGGCCGACATAGCCATGGCTCCACAGGGGGCGGTGCGTCAATGGATTGTGCCGGCTTGTGCCTGACAAAAGAGCCTGCCAGATCAGCAGAGTTGCCTGTCCGTCGGTTTGAGCATGACGTTCTCGTTCGGCCCGCGCGCTCTCTGGCAGTGTGTCAACATAGGCACGGGAGAGTGGCAACAGCGCGAGAGCGCCATCCAAGGCATTAGGCCGATGTTCAAGAAAGGCCGCGTAAGCATCAGATAGAAGTGCGACATGAACAGCCCCTTCTTCAGAGGCCAGGGCTTCGGTCAGCGTGTAAACAGTCCAACCTGCGTCACGAAGCGCAGGCGTGCTCACATCCCAAAGCGTCGGTGGCAAAGCTTGGCCGCGATCCGCGCTCGTTGCGGACAATGCCTCTATGGCATCGGCATATGCGCCCAGTGTTGCCGCGTCGACCTCACCTGCCTCCAATCGCGCCAAGTGATCCTCGACACCCAGATCGCTGAGCTGACCGGTCGGGTGAAGGCCAACGGCCAGAAGGCGTTGCTCTATCTCCGATGCGTTCAGTGGCGCCGGAACCGGAAGCGCGTTCTCCGCCACGTCCCCAAGTGTTTCAATTTCTAACAGGGGACGAGATGCAAGCCACAGACTGCCCGCCGCGATGAGAAGCACAGCCGTAGTCCAGTACCTCGCTGACCGCCTCATCAGGGATGCGATCCGGGCCAAATCTTTGCAAATATCGGCACTTGTCCAGTCCTATTCCTGCGTCAAATAATCTTCAAAGCCCTCCAACGCGCCGTCAATGATGGTGCAATTGCCTGCTGCGCGCGTTATTGGTTTGTCCCAATACACATTCCAGAAAACGACAATGCTTTGATCATCGAAGATACCGGGAAACACGGAAATCGCTGCGTTTGGCAGGTCGGCATATTTGGGAACATCCCACAAATAATCATGGCAAAGGCGCAGGGCCGCGGTCATTTGACGATCAAAGGCATGGGCAGGCATCGCGATGCCAATCGCCAAAGCCGTTGCTGTGATTAAGGTCTTCAAAAAACTCTCCATTCGCTTAAGGCGGCGTCAATTCTCAACATTATGCAGGCTGCCATCCGGCATCAGGTACGGCAATCGTAAAGCCGAAACGCAAGAGCCGTCGATGTTCGCCCCCGGGTTCTCCAAAAATGCCTCGCCAATATCGCGGGCGCACTGACTAAACACGAGGGCCCCGTGTCCGGTTTCCGGGAATAGAAATGACTGGCTGTTGGACAACGTTTCCGCGGCCAAGGCGCCCCAAGACGATGCCGTCTGCGTGTCAATCTCACCCGAAAAGACCAACACTGGAATGTCAGAAACGACGGGCTCAAGGTAGTTGTCGCGGGGTACCGGCGTGAATAGGCCGCAATCGCCATAGAGGCTCGGCAGATCTGCGAGTGCTGCTGTCACGAGCGGCCCATACCCCAACTCAGCGACAACGGCGCCATATCCGGCGGCTGAATTAAACCCATCCACAAAATCCTCCTGGCAAGCGTAAAGCATAAGCTCAAACTCACCCTCCATAACGGTTTCCAAAGCTGCATTGTCCGTTGCGATTAACCTGAACACCCGCTCGACATCCGCTTGGTCAAGCAAAGCAATCAAAGACGCCAATCTCCCGGCTGTCGCCTCATCAAAATGAGTGCGGACAAGGTCCAGCAACGCCCCTGCACTTGGTGTTTCGAACCTGAGGTTTAAGTAGTCCCGCGCAAACTCCAAGCGGTCCGCCCGCTCAGACAATCCCGCCAATGCGTCTTCAAGCGCATCGTCCAGAAACTCGCCCAAAGACGCCGGTGCGAGATCTCGG
This sequence comes from Tateyamaria algicola, assembly GCF_047715485.1. Classification (NCBI taxonomy): domain Bacteria; kingdom Pseudomonadati; phylum Pseudomonadota; class Alphaproteobacteria; order Rhodobacterales; family Roseobacteraceae; genus Tateyamaria; species Tateyamaria algicola. The sequence goes on along the minus strand of NZ_CP180420.1, from coordinate 155,757 downwards.
TCGCGGTCCGTTTCAAGCTGCTCCAACGCTGAGGACGCAGTGTCGGATGCTAACTCCATTTGTGACATCGCGTTGATTGCCGCCTGCGCCAGAACCCTTTCCTCGGCACTCAGGTCCGGTGCCCCCGCCAACACCGCTTCTGCAGAGGGCTGCGGTGGAAGGTCACCGTCGAGCATCTGGGTGAGGAGGTCCACTGTTCCGTCCTCAAGCTCGCCGACCAATGCTGGCGCGTAAGTCGTGAAGCCGCGCGTCGTCGGATCCGACCAGTCGTTTCTCGCTGCAAAAATGCTGAAGAGCGTTTGGCCGGAGATCTCGATCCCCGAAGCTTCCAACGGACGCGCCTCCAAGTCCTCAAGAAGGCCGAAAAACCGTTCTGTGATGTTCGGATACGCCTCAGAACAAGTGGGATCCGCTTCACAAGGCGCGAAAGTGTTGATGATAGCCTCGGTGTGTGGGACGAACAGAGTGTCATAGAGAGCGACTTGGGGTGGCGCGACACTGTCCAACACGACCGAACGCACACCTTCTGGCGCGGAACGCATTACTTCCAGCGCCAGTTTGGTGCCGTAAGACACCCCGTAGATACTGTATTCCGGGTAACCCAGTGCAGACATCACCGCACGCACGTCCAACGCATTTTGGGTCGTATTGAACATTGGCAGATCGAAGCCCCGCTCCGTCAATTCCGAGATGCAGTCGCGGACAAGGGTCTCTTCGAGTTGAGGCAGGTCTGCGCCGCCCAACTGATCGACGATGGGTTCAAGGTTTTCGGCCAAAGTCCCAAAGCAATCCATATCTGGCGCGCTTGCATCGACGCCGCGTTGATCGAATGCGATGATGTCCCTGCGCCCACGCAGATGGTCAAAAAAAGCTAAGCGAGCGCACGGATTCGACCGAACCGCCTCCAGGTCCGCCATGAAGATAAACAACAGAATCTTCCGCGGGAGCGAGAGAATGAGCCCTGAAGACAATAAAGCTAAGGTTCAGAGTTCTGCCTTCAGGATCTCCGTGTTCCTCAGGCACGGCTACCGTGCCGCACACTACCGTTTCACCATCGATCTCCTCCGGGGCAACTGGGCGCGTGCAAGGCGTGATTTCGACGGGGTAGCGCGTATTGGCTCCACCCGCGAATTGAGCTTCAAAAGCTGTCCGGTCGGAAGGCTCTCCAAGCAATGCAGATAGAACGGCGAGTATTTGTTCAGAAGTCATATTCACGCCCCCCAAAGGTTGTGGTTTTTTAACTCTAGCAGTTACCAAACTACATTTGGGAGTTGATTGATAGCTCGCTCTCCGTCCGTTCAATTCCAAACACTATGAATGGATGTCGATCTTTGTCAGCGCATCTTCTCAAAGGGCGCTTCCTGTAGAAATGCGGACATCGAAAACTGAAATACCAGCGGCTGCTTTGTCCCGCGTCTGGTTAGTTGGAACGACGTGCGGCGAAAGGGTGGTCTGGGTTCAGGCAAATTTTGTGCCTGTGAATGACCGCTTTGACGACGCTGCCGCACTGCAAAAGAAACGGTGCTGCGGGTGCGAACGAATGCTGCGTCAGCAACAGCCGCGACTGCGCAAGGCCGCTTTGTCCCGACTCCGGTCACCTAACCTGCCTGATCCAATGTCTCCTTTGGGCTGGGAGCCGTCGGTGCCGGGCGCAGCGGATGCACGCGGAGAGCCCACAGTGACATATGCTTCAGAGCGCACAAATGTCCGCTTTGCGACGTTCCGATGAAGACTAAGCGAACTGCTAGAAACTGTTTGTCTGCTCGACGTCGAGAGTAAACGGCGCGCCGTCTGGATCACAAATGATGCCGCTATAAGATTGAACCATTTCATCGACATGCACAAAAGTCGGACGCGCCCCGTTGGTTTCAGCAAGACGGCGAGCATCGAAGACTGAAGCAACCTTGACGCTTGGCACCCAAGCTGCGTTCGAACCGGCGGGCCAGGTCGCGGCTTGTTCAACTGCGACCGGTTCGCCGGAAGGCGCGAGGAGCCCATGTTTATCTTGGGAGTAGACCTGCCATCCGAAAAGTTCGGTATAGAACGCCTGCAGCAACTCATTCCCGTTGCTGACATACACTTCAGGGCCGAACTGCCTGCGCGGCACGGGGAAGCTGTGCCGTGATAGCGAAAGCTCGAAAAGCGCAGCGAGCAGATCGAGGACGAGCGCATTGCGACCGACCCCCGGCACCTCAAACGGTTTACGAATGATTTTGCCTCCGAGCCTGTCGACACGCTTGACCACCGCATCCACATCTGGGACCTCGACGTAAGCGATCCAGCCATTTTCCTGGCTCGAAGGTGTCTCGGCCAATCTGGCGCCTGCTTCGTCACCGGAAAGGGTAAGGATGAAATTCTTTTTGCCGCAACCCCAGACAAAATCTGTCGCCCGTTCAACCTGATATGTCCAGTTGGCAACATGCCCGTAGAATTCCATCGAACTGTCTCTGTTTGATGTGAAAAGGTCATGCCAGTTTATTTGACCGACTTTCGAATGCGTCATCGTCTTACCTCCTGACATCTTTCAGCTTCTTGACGTCGCGAACCATCTTGCCGAACGCCTTGTCACGCGACCTGCGCTCAGCAAGACTGGCGGAGTTGTGAGCGTCTTCGGCCATGAGCTTGCGCCAACGGCCCAGGCGACTGCTGTCGAGCACGCTCTCTTCAATGGCCTTCAAGACAGCGCATCCCGGCTCGGTCTCGTGCTGGCAGTTATTGAACCGACAGCGCGCGGCCAACTCCTGGATATCGGCGAAGAGGTCGTTGATCCCCACCGCTGCATCGGTGAGCTGCAACTCCCGCATGCCGGGGGTATCCAGGATTAAACAGCCATTGGACATGGCATGAAGCTCGCGCCTCGTTGTCGTATGCCGACCCTTCGCGTCGTCTTCGCGAATGGCCTGGGTCTGGATGGATTGGCTTTTGAGCAAGGCATTGGTCAGCGTCGATTTCCCTACGCCGGAGGAGCCGAGGAACACCACCGTCTTGCCGGGCCTGCACCACGGTGTCAGCTCGGACCGGGGCGCGTTTCCACGGGCGTCAAGCGCAACCACTTCGATCATCTCCGACACAGAGCGGGCCGCTTCGATGTAGCTTTGCGTGTCTGTCACGAGGTCAGTCTTTGTGAGAACGATGACGGGTGTGATCCGTGCGTCGAACGCCAGTGCGGTATAGCGTTCGAGTCGTGCCACGTTGAAGTCCTGATTGCAGGACGTGACGATGAAGGCCGTGTCAATGTTCGCCGCGATCAGTTGTTCCTGCCGGTCAGTACCGGGTGCGCGCCGCTTGATGAGGCTTGTCCGCCCGAGAACTCGACTGGATCGTGGGTGCGACGTATCCAACATCAGCCAGTCCCCGACCGTCACATCCGGTCTGGGAGGAAGTACTGTATTGATGTTTTCTCCGAGGACGTGCAACCCATTGCGATGCACTTCGACGACGCGAGCCGGAGGTGTCGCAGTCAAATCGTCCACACTGATTTGCTGGGTGAAGAAGGGTCGCCATCCCAGTGCCTGAAGAGGGTTGAGATTGGTGCTTGATCCGGCGTCGCGCGCGCGCGGCGGAAGGAAATCTGAGTAATCCCGTGTCATTGGGTGTCCATTTCATGTCTCTGGCACAAGCAATGCTTGGGCGCTGATGGTAAGAAGCGAGAGTGCAGACTCCATCGTCCGTCAGCTGCAGGGTGACGGAGCAATTTCAGAACTTGGATGTGCACCGGGAGGCGCGCTGCCTCCCTTCCTTACCGGGACATGAAATCTCCATTTTGGATACCGTGGACATAGGATGAACACATGCAATAAACAACCACTGACGACCAAAACAGAACTATTCACCAACGATCCAAAGCGGCTATGCGCTTTGAAGAAGATCTCTGAGACTGCAGAGCGGAATTGGTTGTTTAACTCTTCAGCGTCGAAATCGGCATCAGCCTTGGCGGATGTGAACTCGTCTTCACACATGGAAAGCAGGTGTTCTGGTTCTTGTTCCGCCACGTCGAAAATTCAAATCTGATCCAATGCCTGCCCAACCGTCGGCCTGCAGGAAAGCTAGTATTTGGTGCGTCCAAGGCAAACCAAGCATTGAGTAGGTCCGGCGTTCGTTTCTGTGATGCCTTTACACAAATTGTAAACGAACCGGTGTGCAAGATGATGCTGTATCATCGGAACCGTCACGGACAGAAAATGCATATTCCCCTTAGTCGAGACGAAATCGCGGCTTTCTTTGAGATCGCTCCAAAGCAAGTCGATCTGCTTTGGCGTGGAGAGTTTCTACAGAGATCGCTCCACTGCACCTATCGCCCTGTTGCATCGCTGAACTATTCCACGATCTACGATGTACTCGAATACGCACTGACGGCAGGTGTCCTTCCCATCAAACTCTCCAAGGAATGTGCAGCTCTATGGGTATTTCAGCTTGCTGAATTGGATGAGTGGGATGTGTTTGAGCGCGCGTCCACCGCTCAAAAAGCCATGCTAATGATGGAGGCTGCGATGGATGACGGTTTAGCTGACATGACCGAGAATCCCTTGCGAGTTGCTAGCGTCACACTGAGTACTCAAGTCCTTCTATTTGAGTTGTGTTCAGACCTTAAAGTGGCCAGCTGATGTTAGAGGTTAACCCCTAAACCCGACCTTGGATTTGAAGGGCCAGTGACGGGTCTGCAGGACAATCTGACATACCCGCCACAAGAATCGCTGCAGCGCGAAATCGCTTCTTATCCAAAGCACCACTACACTCATGGCATTGAATACCAGGAGTTTACGAGCATGACTGGAGTTCCGTGCTCGTAGTTGGATTGAGCCGCGTTGGGCACGTGAGCAGGATTCAGACGCACAAGTTGCTACCTCAACGAGCGACTGTACTAGAGACCAGTTGCGCTGGTCCAGTCGGTGTGACCTCTACCATTCAGCATAGAAGACATGCAGAAGTGATCATTTTGCAAGGTCAATAGGGCGGTGGATGTATACGGCGCAGTTGCCAGAATTTGGTTGCTCAACAGGCGGGTTTGGAAAGTACCAAGCCAGGTGCCGTCATGACAGTTTTCTAGTGCAACGACAGTCCGAACAATGAGATCGAGACGCATAACCTCGCAGGCCTGTAGGTAGTAGCCAAAGTTCTCAATCACGGCTTCTGGCGTCTCCAAGACATTAGGTCCGTCCTTCGTGATGATCGTAAATGGAAGTGTGAGACGGGACATCCACAAGTCAACATTCCGCTGAATGAAGCAGCGAGAAATGTCATCCAAGAAGCTTTCGAATTCCGTCAGCATGATCTCCCTCATATAGCGCGAGCTGGTTTGCCATAACGTAATCGACGCGATTCAAATCTCTTTACCAATACTTTGTATTCGCAAGGTAGCGGCGCGTGTAAAGTTGATCATATAAAGCTTTGGGTCACTTGGTCTGCTGATTACCAAATCTGCGCCGGACCGCATAAGCTGTTCTTGGAGTTCTCCTAAAACGGACGTTTCAACGGCCACTATCGTTGCGTCGGATGAAAGGCCACGAGCACGTCGCAAACGTTCTATCAAGTGCGGCGCTGACACTTCAAGATGCTCCGCATCGATAGCTGTTACATCAAAGCGGCGAGCAAAGAATGCTTGCTCAATTTCAGCTTCTTTCTGCAGGTTGAGCGTGTCCCATCCCATCTTTTTGAAAGCAAGCGAAATTTCATCTGCTTCGTCTGCCAAAAAGCCTGCAAGTAGCACCCCCGGTGAATCCGAACGTCCTCTAGCAGAGGAAACACGTAGTTTTTGTTCCATCAGTTTGTCTTTCTGCCCAAACGGCGCCCGCCGTGCCAGCGTGTATCTATGTTCTGTGTTTGCGGAGTTGGGTCTCGAGAGCTTCCGCCATCGCCTGCGGGTCCTGACGTCGAGCTATACAAGCGTCAGCACCGCGCCGTTCAACAAGGTGATTAAATGAACCGGGCGCAAAGCTTGCCGCTGCCACGATCCGTGTCACAGGTCCTTCGCCAAAGTGAGTGCGTAGCAGAAGCAGGTTGTCGAGCGTTTGCGGATCCATTGCGTCGACTTCCAACGCGACGAGATCGACCCGCGCGCGACAATTCCAGTCTAGGAAGTTGTCAACTGTGCGAACATGTTTGGCGCAGATGCCACGTGCCCGCATTGCGTTCACTACGTGCGCACCAAACTCCTCGTCGCGATCAACAACGAGGGCATGAGGTTTTTGACAGTCCCAATGAGGGACCTGTTGATCAACCGTTTCTAGCACGAAGAGAACCTGTGTTTCTGGTGTGGAAAACGACGCATCCGGCGGCGCCAACTGCGATCCGCACTTCGCGCTTTTCTCTGGGGAGTGGTAGTACGTACGCCGAAGTCACATCCGTTGTTTCCAATGGAACCGCGGCAATCTATGTGAAAAATGCAATTTGCACTAACTGGGTTGCACGCTAAGCTCCACGCAAGGGGTGCTGTTTATGGCGACTCAATCCGACGCGAATTCTGAAGTTTTAGCTTGGCTTGAAAAGGCCAGAACGCAGTCTTTGCTGAAGGGGGGCAAACGGAGATATGATCTCCTTGCGTACCTCGTAAACGAAGAGCTCCAAGGCCGCGGCGAAAACGTCAAGGCCTATGCAATCGCGCTGGATGTCTTAGGTCGAGGCGCAGACTTTGACCCTACCACCGACAGCATCGTCCGAGTTGAAGTTGCTCGACTAAGGGACGCGTTGGAACTCCACTATGCAAGGTCGCAGGACCCAAGTGAGCCCAAAATAACAATACCCAAAGGCAGCTACAGACCAAAGATCGAACTAGCCACCCACACTGAACAGGCAGTCACCTCATCTAAGTCTTACGGCAAAAAGAGGCTGGGATACCTAGCAGCATTGGTCGCCGTCATTGGCTTGGTTTTTCTGGCAGTGTTGTTCGCAATCGATGACTTAGATCCCGATGTACAGCAGGTTGATCGCCCTATCATCGAAGTAGCGCCAATTTCCTTACCCCAAGGTTCAGCTGGTGAAAATTTCGCATTAGGCTTTAGACAACAGCTTTTGGCTGATCTGTCACATCTTCCAACAGTGATTGTGAGAGATGGGCCGTTGAACCCAGATGATCTGCGAAGCGCAGCAGTAGTTGCTCCCAGCTATCGGCTGGCTATTAGTCCGACGTTTGAAGGCCAATCTGGAATCATTGGACTACAGCTCACTTCTCAAAAGACTGAGACTGTCGTCTACGCCCGTACAATAACAATCGCCGATAGCACTTCAGATTTCTACAAAAGCTTAACCGAAGCTACCATTGGCATTGGACAAGAAGTTGCAGGCCCGTCTGGAGCAATCACCATAGAACAAGCCGCTCTTGCCGGCGCATCGGAGGCGGAAGGCGAGGTTGATGTAACCACCAGCGAGTATCAATGTCTCATTGTCTCTCTTGTGTTCGACGCTACGAAAAACCCTCAAACAGAAGAAGCCTCAAGAACTTGTCTGGCAAGGGCCATTGCGGACGGAACCCAAAATTCCACACTTTTGTCCGCACAGGCATTGAACCTCTTTTTTGAGAGCAGCAGAGAACGTGGTCTCGAACAAAACTCCATTTTACACAAAGCGAAGAGCTACGCCTTGGAGGCCATCAGGATCAGGCCATCGGATGCTTTTGCACACGAGGTATTGGGCAACATTCTCTCCGCGCAAGGGGACCGCCCTGGCGCAATTGAGAAATATCGAAGAGCTGTAGAACTTGCTCCTTCCCGCCCTGCGCCGCACTTTTTACTGGGATGGCAAATGGCACTTGGCGGAGATTGGAAGAACGGAGTGGTTGCAATGCAAGAAGGCATCGACATGCAGCCCAATGTGCCCGGCTACATGATCATCCCGCTAGCATTGGATGCATTCAGGCAGTCTGATTACGCGCTTTCCTTAAGCCGGGCACAGACCATCATCGATAGAGGTGATACTCGAGGTTACTCGCTCGCTTTTGCTGCGAGCGTCGCGCTTGGAGATATGGAGATGGCAGATCGCTTCTTCACACACCCCAACGCTCGAACATCTAGAGAGCCGTCCGATCCTATGCGTGAGGTTCGCGTTACGTTTAGCGACCCAGACGTAATGCCTCGCTACCAGGAAGTGATTGAATCTTACCTCAACACAAAATAAACACAATAAAACAGCTGCTTAAGCGCCGATCAGCGGCACAGATGTAACGTCGGAGTCACATTGATGTACGTGACCCAATTACATTTTAACGATTTCTTTCGCTCAACTCGGAGGAATCATTATGAACGTATTGTTTCTTGGATCAGATGAACTGTTTGCAAGAGTAAACAGGCAGGTGGTCGGCCAGGCTTGGAGTATTTTCCGTGCGGAGGATCCGGAACAACTCTTGGATTTTGAAGGCACACACTCGTTTCAAGCCGCCTTAGTCGGTCTCTGTGCGAGAAAAAGTGATGTTAAAACTGCTGCTCAAAATGCAAAAATGGGGTTGAGCGTTCCCGTCGTTATCGGTTTAGCATCGCAAGAACAGGCTACCGGACATACTGAATGGCTACGGGTTGGGCCGGATATTGTAATACCTGAATGCGGCAACGATCACCTGACAAAACTTCAGTGCGACGCAATTCTCCGTATTGCGAATGGTGCCGTAACAGAAACCATATCTTGCGGCGGAGTAGTATTTAACACATCAACAGGCACGTTTTCGGTAAACGGCGGCGACATCTATCTACCGCACAAAAAACACCAGTTTCTAGAACTGCTCTTTCTCAAGCGTGGACGAACAGTGAGCAAGGAAATGGTGTTCAACCACCTCTATGGGTGGGACGAGCCACCCGAACCAAAAATTGTCGACGTTTACGTTTGTCAGATCAGGCGAATGTTGCGCGAGGCTGGTTTGAAGCAGGACTGCATACAAACCGTGTGGGGCCAAGGATATCGAGTCATGGACTGCGGGTCCTTTGAGAACAGGCCAGCGGCTTGAAAGGGTGTAGCTAAAAAACGGTTGTGCGCACCCGTTTACACTAGGCTTCTTGTAGCCACACTGTCCTTTATCGCCAAAGAACACGGACAACGTCGGCCTGTTGTAGGGCTCGCTTCAGGACATGGTTTGAAAAGCGCACACAGTCCACTCTTTGGTCCGAAGTATAAAATGCGTTGGGAGAAGAAGGGCCGCCACCATTGGCCCAATACCACGCTTCAAGGTCAAAGTTCGGGGTCCAAACAAGCTGATAGAGCTCTCCAGTGTTTGAATTGATACCCTCAAAGACGATGGCGCCTTGACCAAGCCCAAGCTAAGTCCGAGCATTCTACTTCGCATGAAGATGGTGAGCCTTCTTTCCGGTCGTTTGAATGTCGAACTGGGAGCAATCATCAGTGCAAGGGATTGGATCCTAACCGTAACTTAAAACTTGCAAGAGTTAACAAACCAAAACTCCAGGGAACAAGTTACGAACGCATTGTACGGCGTTTTACGTGTTGCTGTCGCGGAAGTTGAGGCTGGAGAAGAACGCAGGCGTATCGCTTCTTTGAAACCTAAACCGCGCTAAACTGGTGAAGTAGTGATCTTCCCGTGCGATCGAAATACTTGGTATCTTTCAGGCCTAACTCCTTGATTGCAGTCTCAACTCGAAGCGTACTTTGGCAGCCAGATTAAGCGGAGTTTTTATGCTGGTTTTAAACTCTGTTCGTGTTGTAGGAACTGTCGCTGGCTTAGCGTTTTTTCTGCCTATATTGAGTGCGCTCAAGCTGCACGCGTTGCGCCGCGGCAGGCTTAAGCAAGAGCAGTTGGACGGAACTTTGCCGTCCAACCATCCCTTAAGCCGCGATGGTGTTTTGTTCTTTCACTTGCTCCACGGCCAATTGTGAGTTCGCAAAAAACAACTCCATCTCAATTGAAGTAAGGCCGCATCCATCCAACAGACGCTTGTAGTCGTCGGCATCGTACTCCCACAATCCAATCCCAATTTTGTTGAAGTCGCCTTGGGACCATCCAACTACTGTGGGGACGCAGCCGATCACGCGGTACACTGGCAACATTTTGCGGTCAAAGACGCCGACAAAGTGATTGATACAGAACTCCTGCATTACCTTGCCTCCTGCTGCCATCAGTTTGGTTGCAGCATAAGGTCGTGCATTTAGCGACGTGCAAAAGCGTGTACACTCCCAAATCATCGGGCTTTCAATAGACACACCGTCCGTGATTTCCCGAAAGTGATCGTTCACCATTGTTTTGCCGGTTGTGGGCAACAGCCGCATTGAAGCTTCGTGTCGGCCATCCTCATCCGTTACGATGACGTATAACGGATTGAGAAAATCATACTCGTCTCGTTCTTCGCCAAACTCGTCAACAGTCACGTCCCAACCTAAGCGCGTTTTGAACTGCTCTGCGCGATCCTGAAACATTGAATGTGCCAAAACCGGTTTGGATACTAAAGCATCTCCGTAAGTAAAGTGAATCATAGTTTCCGTCCTCTTTGTTGAGTGCGGAAAACTTGCCTGATCAAGGTTAACGATCTCTTTTACCATCGAACGGTGAGTTCATAGTCTGCGCAACACCATGAAGGCGCTTAGTCTACTTGAAAGAGCGGGTCTCTCTCAATTTTCCAGTATTTGAGTGGGTTAGCACAGGTTTTAGTGGATTTGCCTTTGAGTTCGAGACCGGCCAAATCAATCGTCAATTTAATGATGGCGTCGCGGAAGTCTAGCAGCCTGATGAGACCGCGGTGAACATCTATCTTGCACTCCAGCTTCAATGCCGACGCTGCGGGAAGGAGTGCAAGAGCTAGGTTTCTAACTGAAGCACAAGGATGGGGATTGTGGGTTTGAACAATAGCATCACTTGCGTTAAAGCCTTTAAGTCAGAGCTTTTCCGCAAAGAAAGCCTCTAGGGCATCCCACTCGCTTGCCCATGAATTTGACACCAAACTTCCCCTAACAGTGTTCGATTGGTTCAAGCGACAAGCTGGAGCAGGGGTACCTTTGGCATTTCCTCTGTAACGGGTTTCCTTCGACTACAGCCCTTCAAAAGATGTAGCGAAACGCAACTATGCTCTCAAAAATCAAATTGGCCACGCTTAGAGCCAATATGAAACATGCACCAACATGCCGACGCCTGCTCGGACGTAGGTTGTCATTGGCAACGAACAGTGGCGTGTCTCTCGGTGTCATGGATGTCTGTAGCTTGATGATTGCAAACGCCAATGCTCGCGCCGAGCACAGCACAGTCTCTCTTTGCGTGATGCACGGTATCCACCCGAGCCAACAAAGCATCATGTTTAGCGGCAGTTAGGGCAGTGTCCAACTGACCTTCAAGATAGGCCAGATTGTGCTTCTTGGCGTACTTTTTCAGATCCTCACATACCTCAATAATCCAACCGTGTTTCTGCATTTCCGAATCCGCGGCTAGTCTACATTTTATCCAAAGGGTGATTTAATCAACTGTTGGTAGAGCCGGTGATCAGTTGCTCCTCGTTGCTATTGTACGAATATCGCAAAGGTACGGTAGGGTGCGACTTAGACAGGCTACCAATCATCCGCTCGTCACTATATCTCGAAGCGCGCAACACGTCCAGAAGCGCTAAGTACGTTTGGCTAAATCCAGCGCGTCGTGCTTCTTCAGCGGCAATCATGACCTGTGTTTCGAACCATTCTGTTGTAGGCATTTTGTTTACCTCCATAAACGATGAGTAAATTTCTCCCTAAGTTCGTTAATGACCTCTTAACGTGCAGGTAAACTCGGGTAACACAGGCGAGAGTTCGCCTACCCACGTTGTACCAACGGTGCTATCAGCCCGAAACTGATGTTAGTCTGGCAAGCTCATATGACCGTTGTTCTCAGTTTGCTCAAACTGACCCAAATGCGGCGAGTGTCCGAAGAGTTCGCACACCCATCCTCGGGCGATTGTAACGAACGTCTGGTTTGGGCTGATTGTGTTGAAAAACTCCAAAATCTGACGGCTGCATTTTTCTGTCGGATTCCGTTGCGGCGACCAACTTGAAACCAAGTGCCTAGTGGGGCCGCTGAGAGCCTCGCACGCTACCAACGCTGGTCTTAGGCCGACCCCCTAAACGAATTTTCGAAGAGGGCTTCTATAGGCAAGTTTTTGACCCAATTTGACGAAAATAAGAGTTTTTCAACAATATCGGCTGAACTATCGCCTACCACCCGAGGCAACGAACTCAACACGATGGCCATTGCTCAATTGTATCTTAAGTTTTCTCTGTGACGCTTGATCCCGACTAAGAGGACTGAGCACATGCCAAACGATTTTCGCATCCTGTTTTATGCGGTTTTGGTCAGTGCAGCAGTCATAGTCTTAGTCTTTTCATTTCCGTCGTTGACGACGCGAGATAACGCAAACACATCTGGCCTCACTCAAGTAGAACTTGAAGCAGTCTTTGACCAAGAACTATCGTTTTGCGAGAGCCAACCCGAAGACATTAACTGCCAGTGCTTTGCGAGCGTATCCAGAGTCATTCTTTCAGACAACGAACCGCGTGTGCCAGGTGCGCGCTATGCTGACAAACAGGATTTAGCGAGAGGGCAAGCGACCGACAGCTGCTAAACTCACTTGGTCGCACTGAAAGAACGCTCTGTCCGCAGAACCAACTGCGCGTTGCTCACATTAACGTGCGCTTTGGGCTGGTAGCATTGAAAAGTTCTGCGGCGGGCTCTGAGATAAAATGGCTTGGCAAGCAGACGCAGCGCTCGTGAGGTCGCGCGAACTTAACTCAGTGCGCGGCCTCACCTCTTCGCTGAACCCTTCCTTGTATCGATGTGACTATGGGGTAACAGTCGACCCACCCCAAAGTTCGGTTTGAGCCCTCAGACGTTCCTATCAAAGCGGTGAAACACCATCCAAACCAATCTTTATCAGGTTTTGATGACGCCTTGAAGGTCGCAAGGCACGACGCGTTGTTGCAATCTTCTAAATCATTCCATGAGCCGATCAGAGAATCCGCAGTTCTTGGGCGCACAATTGGGTTCTGCCAACACAAGGAAAAACACGGATGACTCCGGAAAAGGTTTCTCTGCTTGTTTCCAAAGACAATAGGCGACGCAGCTGGCGTCGTCGTGTTGGTCTCTGCCTCATTTTTGCTTTGGGCGCTACACTGGCACTGTTTTAGCTGGGCTCCGCAATTCGCTTTAACTGTTTAGCAGTGCTGTATCGTCAGCTTAGCTTGCAAGACATGCACTGGCTAATTGCCGGTTGCAGAAATGGCTCCCGTCGGATTTCTAGCTCCATCTCAAAGACACGGTATCCGGCAAACCTCAAAACGAACTTGGTTAACTAATTATTAACTAACGGCGCTCAGACGCATAAACAGTACAATGCGAGTAGACCATGAAAAACCTGAAAGACTTCGAGCAACTGGTGTGGGGTGTTGCCGACGAGGCTGAACGCCAGGGACTAGCTCAAACCAGCAAGGCGTTAGAGACCGTACTTCGATTACTACAAACTGGCTCGACTACCTGCGATGATGTTCAGACACCACATTTTTCTACAAACGGCGATCACACAATCCACTGATCTGCGGTTCAAGGGTGTTTGTTAACGCTCTGTTAACCTTTTCCACTAACCTCTTAGTAAGTCCGTTTCAGAGATTGGCGAAGGCACTCCTAGCCAAGGCACCTCACGCCAAGAAACAAAGAGGAAAAGCAAGCTTGGAAAAGACTTGGATACTGAGCGCAATTGAGGACCTGCAACGCCTCGCGAACGAACACCAGATGCCTTCAATTGCATTCGCCCTTGATGGCGTGATGGAAGTCGCAGAGACGGAAGTCAAGTTAGACGATGGTGACGAAAAAACCTTGCGAAGGATCGATCAGTTAGGTCAGTGCAGCGCAATTGTTCAATTCCCAACGCAACAGACTCAAGCGCTTCACGACCCGGGCTAAGCCAGCGGTTGGATGCCCCGTTAGACGGGGTCAATGCAAAAACGCACTTTCGACAAAGCACTGTCGGTCGAACAGCAATCAACCACCCGCATCAGTTCTTGGGCACCAGCGCGATTTCAAATCTGAGCGTCTCGCTTAACTCATGCCAAAGAAAACATGCAGATTTGCAACGTCCGCGGTGTGCTTGCCATCTGTCAGACGACCAAGTCAGTCAGATGACGGCATCCGCCGCTAACTCCCGAGAAACGCTGTCCCTGATCAACGGAAAGCACCTTTAATTTGGGTCAAAGACGTCTAGGAAACGCTGCTGCTAGGCTGTTGCTATCGCTTGGAATAGGAGTCTCTCAAATGAGGAATTCTTCAGATGATCTGGCCCTCAAATCTGCTCTCGAACGGGGCCGCAAGTCGGTTCGAGATGGCACAGTTGGCAATCCCTAGCTGGAGCCAAGGTCCGTACTTTTAATCCTCTCGTATTGGATCGTTACAATGGCCATTCAACGCGACGTGCTTTGTGGCCCACATGACCGCTTCTTCGAGACGCAATTTGGCCTGCTCTTGCTCTTTGGACGTTCCCATGGATGAAAACATGTCATGCAACTCCGCCGACAGCTCCTTCATCACACCAACGAACTGCGTTTCTACCACCGACAACACTCTGAGTTCGGATCCGATCTGGCGATGAGATTTTTCCACGCGTAAATCACCCTTCGTTGCAATTCCTCGCATAAGGGAAAGGAATAAATCAGGCGTTAACTTTCGCGTCGGGCTGGGATTGCCAAGGATGTGCCGTAGCTGCAACCCATGGGACATGTTTTGGATCAGCATTGGATTTTCGACTTAGCGGAACAAAATTTGGAACGCTTGCTATCCATGAGCGAAGAAGAGTTTAGACGTGCACTATTTGACGTTAGCTTTGATGTAGATGAGCTAGTTGAATTGTTCCACTCGACGATGGATGAAATGTTGTGGCATATGAAAGGCGGGGACAACGAACAATGGACGTCCGCTTTGGGCTGTTACTTCAGTCGTTAGAGTCGGATGCAGAGACTGCCCGACAAAGAAAGCAGCTATTGGGGCGGGCGTAGAAAAGGGCAGAAAAATCGGCGAAAGAAGCTCTGCCTTTGGCGGAGGGTCGCGCGTAGCGGGAACCAGTCGAAGCAAGCTTCTTTTCGATCTGTTTTGCTTGCTAAGAGAGAAGAGGAAAAGCCTCTCGGCTTCTCCGACAAAAGAAGTGAACGCGGCTGCCTAGCCGCCTGAAAAGAGGTGTCAGGGATCAAAACTGGAACGGCGGAGACAGGTACTGGCTCCGTTCGCGCGCGCTCAACTGACGCGCAACCGCATCAATAAGCCCATGATTTAGAACAGTTTTGACCCGCGACAGGCGAAAACCCGCACGCCTTGATTGAATAAAACTCAAGGTGTCGCCAAGCTATTGCACCAACACGTCTATTCCCGTAGCCGATCACAAAACATGAAGGGACGCATACACATGGATATCAATTGGGACGCGCTGTCGCTGGACGAGCTGAAAGAGATACAGAAAGCGGCGACAACGGCCATCAACAGCTATGAGGCGCGCAAACGTAAAGAAGCGCTGGCCGTTGTCGAGGCAAAAGCCGCAGAAATGGGTTTTTCCCTGAGCGAGCTGACAGGCGCTGCAAAGATAAAGGGCACAAAGTCTGCCCCCAAGTATTGCCACCCGGAAAACCCCGCGATGACCTGGACCGGAAGAGGCCGACAGCCGAACTGGATCAAAGAGGCGCTGGCCAAAGGCAAAGAGCTGGATGATCTGCTGATCGTCAAGTGAACGCGATCCGCGGCATCTGCCCGTCTGGATTGGCAAGAAACCAATAGCACAGCCGCAAGGTGAAGGCGAGGCCGTCTCAGGCCCTGCCAACTATTTTGCGACTGCTGCGTAAGGTTGGGAGGGCTCAATCTTGACCTTAGACGCACGTCGAACCAATGTCGTCCACGCATCCCGAAGCAGACATTGCTAGGCACTAGCAGTGCTCCGGCTTCTGAACGAAGAATCGCTCTTGCTGCTCAATTTGCTTTAGTACTGTGAAAAATTCGAAATCGTTAACAAACTGCTCAGTTTGCATGACAGTTTGGACGTAAGAGTGTCTGAAAAGTTAGACAGAAATTTAACCTAGTTGGCGCGATCGTGCGCAATCGTTATCCTATATGTAGCGCAGAAGCGGATACGCGCCTACTAAATCGATAGTATCAGCCGCATGTTGCGCATCTAGGGTTGAAACATTTTTTTGTTAACTGGTTGTTAAATTTTGCGAACCACACGTAACCCATCTTTAGTGGGGGTTAACTATGAAAAACAACAAAGATCTAAAGTGGCAAGTACTGGTCGCAGCTGATGAAGCCCGTAGGCATGGGTACGTGCACACGCACCGCGCTTTGCTAGAGGTTTTGGAAGCGTTGCGAGATACTTCTGATCAAACACCTTTGTCGTTGAACATGTTGCGACGAGATCAGCACGACAAGGTTGTTCACTGAACCATCCACAACCATAGCCGAGTTTAAGTACTGTTAACCAATTGTCTCCATTCGTTCAGCAAGAAAGCGACTGAATGGGGACTATAACGATGGACGACGATTGGCTTATCAGTTTCTACCAAGACCTTTGCGCTTACGCAGCAAAGAACAATGTGAGAAACCTGACCTCAGCGGCAGAAAATGCATTGGAAGTCGCAACTCAAGAGATAGGAGCTGCGATGCAACTGAAAAGACCGATGATTTCATCTCAGCATGTCGGCACTATCCAAGTTCGCCAAAAATCATGCAGAAAAGTGATTTTGTTCCCGACCGGGCACACGTAAACCCGGCACTGCCCGGCGAAAATGACAACAGGCGCCCATTTCTAGAGTTCCAACATGTCTTGCTGGTTTTAGTCGGTGTTGGCTTTCTGAATGCTTCCGAGGCAGTATGTAACAGGCCTGATCGCTGCGATCAGACCTGTTTAGTTTCCTGGCTTTGGAGGTTTGATACGTTTTTTGGGCGGCTGCCACCGCCGAGGGTGAGGTTAAGGCAATACCCAAAAGATAGAGTTAATCACTGAGATACTTCTGGAACTAGTCTGCAAGAAACGAGTATCGACTGAGCCCGCGACCAACGTCTGCTAATGGTACGACCCTTTACATGACCAGTATCAAGGTCCGAATTTCAAGTGCTAAGGTTTAACCGTGAATTTCGGTGATATCTCTGTTCACCTGCGCAAACTGCAGGACGAAGCCCGCGCACGGCGTGAGGCTGATGCTCCCGACCGCGCACTGAGACTTTATCCCGAGATAGTGGAGCGTTGGACAGGCGTTTTTCGCGAAGCAGCTGACGAGGTTGGTACAGGTGGAAGTCCTTGCGACTACACACCATGTAAGAAAGCAATTGGCGAAGTTGGCCTACGACACGGCTTCCAATCCTTTCCATCGGATCCAAGCACCTGCATCATTTCGCGTGCGCGTCACTTCATTGAAGATGTATCGATGCCAGCTTGGCCAGAACCCAGGCGCGATCTAGTCGAGTTTGCCTTAGTGGTTCTGGAAACTGATGTGATGTTGTTTCGAACAGGCTACGCAAAGCGGCATTTGATCAAGAGACTTCAATGCGCGCCTTTGAACCAGCAGGACATCGCGCGGCTGGACGTTATGTTACGACGCGCGGTGACCCGTGGTGCTGGCCTTGACGAATACCGTGCCTGGTGCAAGTTTGCCGCTTATTTGGTGGACGAGGGATATCTTGGTGATCTGCCAGCGTGGTTGTATCCGCGCGCTAAGGGCGCGTTCCTGAACTACAGTATGGCGGATGGTCGTTTGGCCCGGCAATTTGCGAATGCAGAGTTGTCAGATGCAGAACTGCCCAAGCTTGTCGGCGGTATTTTACGTTCGTCAAGCCATGCTGTTTCTTGGCCCAATTTCTCGGAGATCATACAGGTTGACGGCAACTTCAACACTCCAGAACAGCGAGTTAAACGCAACGCGTGGCGGATGCTCGACCGCATTATTCGACGCATCCCTAGCCTAGAAAGAGACCTTGCGGTTCTTGCCATGGAATAGTTTGAAGTGCTTCAAACTCGGATTATCTCTCGAGAAGACCACAGGCACCAAATCAGCGTTTCGATCTTGTTTGGGTGATAGTTCTGAGCAGGCTTCCTGTGCATCTGGCAGAAGCACCCCTAGAATACGTGTGGATAAACCACCGTTTGTGAGCCATCTGCTTTCAGAGCCGACATTGGCGCATCCGCAGCGAAAGCTCACTTAGTCCACGCTGAGAGGTCACACGACCTTCCAAAATCAATGTCCGGTTTGGGCTAGAAGGCGCGACAGTCACCCCTTGAGAGCGCGTGCCACGCTCCGATCATTGAGCGGAAAGAAAGAACAGGTTTGGCCAATCCTTAAGCGTGATCAACTCCAGTCCACTCTGAATGACCGCGCCCATTCAACATTGAAGACATACAGAACTGATCACTCCGAACCCGAAGCAAAGCTGTCGACGTGTAGGCGGCGGTGGTGAGGACCCCGGAACTCAAGAGTCTCGTCTGAAATGTGCCAAGCCAGGTCTCATCATGGCAGTCCTCCAAATTGATGGGCGTACGATCGATGAAATTAACGTTCATGACCTCCATCGCTTGGATGTAGTAGCTAAAATTATCTATCACTGCCTGCTCGGTATCGAGGAAAACCTGTCCGTTCTTAGTGATGATGGAAAATGGCAAGATCAATCTGAACAGCCAAATCGATACGTCCTTTTGAACAAAGCACTGTGAGATATCTTCCAGGAAGTCTTCAAATCTTGCTTGCATGCAAGAACTATACACGTCTCGATTATGTCGGTCCGAAAAAACAAACGGCGCTCTTTCCGAAGCGTCCGCCTGCAGTCGGCATGATAATTGGGCCTATGTCCGCTATGGGCTGGCGGCCGACGCTGGCGCGGTGTGCTGCCAAGTTCAGATGGAAACCATCTTCCTTCCTTTTTGGCGGATCTTGGCCCAAGCGCCATCTTGCGCTGATAACCAACCAAAGGTTGAAAGCGAGCAATCCACCGCTAGGTCCCGTGGGGGAAGTTACGGAAACTAAAGAAATGAAGAGGTACCTTTATTTTAGTGAGAGCCGATATGCCCCTTTTGACGTTCACGACTTGGACATCATGCGCGAAGCTCTCTCGCACAATGCACAACATGGCATTACCGGCTTCCTGCATCGGACAAAGGGCCACTATTTCCAGTGCATTGAGGGGGCGGCAAACGAGATAGACATGTTGGTCCTCAAGATCAAAGCCGACACTCGCCATAGAAATTTCTGTCCATTGATCGAAGAAGAGATCCGTTACACCCGATTTCCAGGCTGGTCGATGGGCTATTCAAGAGACATGAGCAGCTTGACGGATCAGCGGCTGAGTACTGGGTCAGATCCAACAGCGATCCTAAGCTTTTTGATGGAGGAAGCAGACCGCCAAATTGAGATGCTTCGAACTAAGAAAACTCGCATCCGTGAGCTCTAGAGACCACAACCGTCCATTCAACGACATGTAAAGTAACTCTAGGAACGTCTGGTTTGAGCTGCGCGCTGACACAAGAGGCGCGCGCGGCAGATGTCAGCAGCGAGCCCAAATTGACGGCCTTCTGCGTTGCGGCAAATGTCAGCTTTTTCGACCGGGCTGTTAAATGGTGTTCTGGGATAGCCGCTGCGCATTCGAAGCCAGCGATGGGTGACCCTATCGCACGTCACGCGACGGGGCACACTGTGATGTCATCAGGCAGCACTTTCAGTAAGCATGCCAAAGGGGTTTTCGGGAACATCCGCTAAGGCGCGCTGCAAAGCGGGTCGTGCCATGAGGCCACCCAGATAGGCGTCGACCCGTGGTGTAAACGTGGCGCTGATACAGCCTTGAGCAAAAATCAGGCTATAGCCAAGCGAGATTTCAGCCGCGCTGAACCCGCGCTTGAGCAGATAGTCTTGCCCCTCCAGTTGCGTCTCGAGCATGCCCAACGCCTTTTCGACCTGGTAGCGGCAGTAAGCGTCGAACGCATCACTCACTTTGTAGGGGTCTTGTGACAGTGTCTGCCCAAATGACACAGCGACGTAGTTCGCCATGCCACCTTCAGCCATATGCAGCCATTGCAGGTAGGTTGCATATTCTGGATCGTCTGGCGTCACAGTAAACTCCGACGGAACAAAGCGATGCAGGAGGTACTGCAGAATGGCGGTCGATTCCGCGATGAGGGTTTCGCCATCGTAGAGTGCGGGCACTTTGCCCATCGGGTTGATCTTCCGGAACTGTTCTGACGCGAAATAGGCGCTGTCATATCCGATCGTCTTAAGATCATAGGGCAAACCCATTTCTTCCATGAGCCAAAGCGGGCGGACAGAGCGGGTGCCGGGACTGTGGAATAGTGTAACCGTCATGTCTCTCGTCTCCTTGGTTTGCGTCTAGATGCCGTTTGGTGCGATCAGGACCTTGCCCGTGCGTCCACCTTTGATGGTGTGCGCCAATGCGGCGTTGATCTCTTCAAGCGGGAAGATGCGATCGATGGGGGCCTTGAGTGTACCTTGCAGGATCATGCCGGTCAGTTCGCCGTAAACCTGCGCCTGTTCTTCGGCCGAGGCCGTATTGAACCAATGCACCAGCCAGAAACCACGCACGATGACGTCGTTGAAGATCACGGCTGAGTCAGGAAGCTGCGCATCTTCGCCGGACATATTGCCGTACATAACGGCTGTGCCACCCGCTTGAAGCGTCGAGGCGAGGCGTCCAAGCGAGCTGCCACCAACCGCATCCAAAGCAAGCCTTGGGGCTGTTTCCAGTTCCGCTGCCACGCGCTCGGCGAGGTCTGGACTATCGACGAACACTGCGTCCGCACCCGCATCCTGCGCATCAGCCACGGCTGTTTCACGCCGTACCACTGCTGCGACTTTCACGCCGCGCGCCTTTGCGAGGCTTGCAACAAGACCTGCCACGGCAGAGTTGCCTGCGGATTGGATCAGCCAGTCGCCTTCATTAAACTCAACATACTTGGTCAGCAAAAGGTATGCGGTTGCCGGGTTCACGCTCAACATGGACAGCTGGTCGATGTCGGCGTGCGGGACGGGAACAACAGACGCGGTGCTCATTACCTTTTCCGTCTGCCAGGCACCGGGAGGCTCTGCAAGAAGAACAAGTGTTCCGACTTCGGGACCTTCACCATTGACTTCGATTACCTCGCCGATGCCTTCCATACCAGCTGGAGCTGGAAGGGGCGGCTGGAACCCATAAACACCTTCAACCTGCGCAATGTCCGATGGGTTGATGGGGGCGCGCAGAATCTTCACGCGTGTCTGCCCGGCTTCCAGAACGGGGCGGTCCAGCTCGACGAGCTCAACAACTGCGTCAGCCTTGCCATGTGTTTTGTAGATCGCCTGTTTCATTGGGTTTTCCTTCAGGTCAAGTTTAGTGAATTAAGTTCATTAACGCCGGCATAGGGCTCTTCCCTTGCCATGTCAATACTAATGAATATAATTCACTTATGGATAATTCTGATCAACCCACCCGACCCAAACGCACCCGCGACCCAGACACCAAGCGCGCCGCTCTTCACGACGCAGCGCTTCAGCTGTTTACGGAAAGGGGTTACGAAAATGTGTCGATCGCGCAGGTCGCCAAACTTGCCGGCATCGCGGTAGGGACTGTGTACCGCTTTTATGACAACAAGCTTGCGATGCTGCGGGCGATGCTTGAAGAAATCGAAGGCTTGTTTGTCCAACGTATGAAGCACGACTGGGATCAAGGTGGCCCTCATCCTGATCGCCTCGATGCCATTTGTGAGGGGCAATTCGTTGTTGCCGAAGAGCACAGATCCCTTCTGCGGCTGCTGACCATGACGACGGATGTGATCTATGAAGATGGCGCGTTGCCCGGCGACCGCATCCAAAATCAGATCAAATCATTCTACGCTGAGGGTATGTCCGATGGGGCGTTTGTCGAGGGGGATGTCGATTTGATGGCCGCAATGGCGCATGGCCTGGTTGAAGGAGCCATGATGCAGGCCATGCGATCTGACACGTCAAACCGGACTGAGGCCGCTGCACAATTATCCAAGGTGATGAAGAACGCCTTTTTGACCCGCTAGCGAAATGCAGACGTTCAAGACCGAGCCGAAGACATCCGCTTAGTCCGCCCTGCGGTCAGCTGACTGGCCAGATCCAATGACCGCTTTGGGCTGGGGGTGACCTTGAGGCCACCGCGGCGGATGGCAGCAGTGAGCCCCCAAACTTCTGCAACTCTGCAACGTAGCGAATGTCTGCTAGACGGCGTCTAGCCAATCTTGTGACAAACCAATGGTGGCCTTGCCAACCAGCGAAGCCCAGATTTTTTATGGGCTCCGGTTTGCCGTCCGCTTGCCCCATGACCAAGTGACTACAAACGCCACCGTTCCGCCTAGCGTGAAAACAAACAGGAAGAACAAGACTGAGTGAGGAGCATAGAGCAGAGAAAAAACTGCGAGGAAAGCCATTGCCAGAAAAGCAGTAACACTCAAGAAAACTACAAGAACCCCAGAGAACCGCACAGGCTTGATTTTCCAATCGTTACCCCGCCAACGCCAGAACAGACACGCCATCGGGGCCAACGCCAAACACCACCAAAAAATAGCAAAAAGAGTTGAGCCTGGAGCGTGCACGATACCCGCAACCTCAAATGAGATCTTCTCTGCGAATGTGGTGGGTCGCTCGATAAAACCATAGGATATGTCAATGTATTCGGGGTATGCATCGCCTGACGGCCTGCCATCTTCAACAATGGTTCGTCCGCGCCCTCACAGATCAAAATTAGGCTGATAAACCAAACCTCGCACTGCGTCGTAGGCGCTGCACGATTGCCCATCATTTGAACGGCTACATCGAATGATAAGCCCATCCGATATGGGGGTGGCTGCCAACAAGCGCCCCTCGCTATCAAAGACGATGACTTGCGAAGGATCAGCAAAAATTATGCCATCACCGAACAAAATGGCAAACTCGACTTCCCCGAATTCTGGCAGCTCGACCTTTTCGCGTTGGCCAAAATAAAGAGAGTGAGCAAAAGCGGAGGTGGCCGAAACGAATACGACAAAAGTCAAAAGCGAAATAAGCTTCATAGCACGTGACTGCTCCACAGAACTCTCGCGCCCTATGTGGTCATATTCTATGAACGCTGCAAGCAAAGCCGCCATTGGCGCATGTGCAGCGAAAGAGCGCTTCGTCCGCGCTTTGGTCATCTAATCAGCCCGAACCAATGTCTCCTTCGGGCTGCGACCGACACTTTCAACAAGACGAATGTTTTCTTTGGAGAAGCGGCGGCACCAGACTGGTTGTCAGGATAAATGGCAGGTTTGGGCTGGGAGCGGTGTAACGACAACGCAAGGCTGCCTGCCGCTACACATCCGACAACTTTTAGTTGATCTGAAAATCGGCAGCAACCAAGGTTCGAAACTCGGAAGCGTCGTCTACGCCGAGAAAATCGATAGCTTCGTGCATCGTCGCAAAAACCCCCACTTCAAGCGTCTCGATACCCTCAACCAGTTTTTGGAATCCAAATGCTGCGGCTCGCCCTGCTCCATGCGGGGCGTACACCGCTTTCCGCGTTGGGCTTCGCTTCCGAAGGCTAAAACCAGTCATCAAGTCTGCAAAATGCGAGATATCCGTCGCTGTGATGTCTAGGTTTACCACGTCACAGAGGTCATCAAACTCCATCATACCTTCGCGAAACTTTGAGTCTTCTTCAATGGCATCTATGAGGTTCAAAACACACTTCGTTGTTACGCGCCCAAAGTACTTTTTGGCGACGACGTTTTTGTCTTCGAGGATTTTGTAGGTGCATGGCATTCTAGATATCTCAACTGGGTTAGGCATTCGACACATAGGCATAACTTGTGTCCGATGTCGGAATGCGCGCTTCTGTTGATCTCCCGCTCGATGAAAACGACCGTTAGCGCCGGCAAATCGACAGTTGACGCCACGTGCAATTGTTGGCGTATTTCTGGCCACCACATCAAAGGTTTTTGTTTGTCGGCTTAGGGCTGGGGTAGCATTGAAAAGTTCTGCGACAGGCTAAGTGTTAAAATGGCTTGGCAAGCAGACGCAGCGCCTGTGAGGCGGCGCGAACTTACCTCGGTGCGCGGCCTCACCTCTTCGCTGAACCCTTCTTTGTGTCGATGTGACTATGGGGTAACAGTCGACCCACCCCAAAGTCCGGTTTGAGCCCATAGCCACAGATGCTGCGCGACGTCCCAACGTCGGCTTTCAGTTGCGCTTAGGCCTACAACCACCCATCATAGATCAATATAACCGGGGGAATGGCGATGAACATAGAAATCTGGTTGGCCTACGTGGCCGCTTTCACATTCCTTTCGTTAATACCCGGACCCAGTGTCTTCATGGTGATTGGCCAATCCCTGTCCAAAGGCCTTGGCGCGGCATTCTATTGTATCGCAGGTGATCTGCTCGGAGGCATCGTCATGATGACAATTGCCTACATCGGGCTAGGAATGATTTTGGCGACGTCGAGCGAGATATACCTTGTCATCAAATGGGCAGGCGTCGCCTATATGGCCTATCTTGGACTATCTCAGATTTTGGCTGCACGACGCATGGTTGAAGCCGATTTGAACAGTGCAGCGGCAGCTGCAGTTCGTTCCGGGAGTCTCAGAGCGGGTTTTCTGACTGGTATCCTGAATCCGAAAGCGATCCTGTTCTACGTTGCAATTCTCGCTCAATTCATGAACCCGGCATATCCCATGACACCTCAATTTCTGATGCTGATGGCGACTTCGACGATGATCGTGTTTGTGGTCCTCGGTGGATACGCACTTCTGGCGGCTCAAGCACGGCGCGTTTTCCAAACTTTGCGCGCTCGGAAACGGATGGGATATACTGGCGGATCGTTTCTACTAGGCGGCTCAGCTTTTATGGCTTCCAACTGAAAGCGGTCATTGATCTGGTTAAGTCAAACGGCAAAAAGGCCGCTCTTTCCAATTCATCCATGCTGCAGCGAATGGCGCGGTTTCCTAGGCCTGCCATACGTGGATCACGCGGCTAAGGTCAGGTGAGAGCCCGGATCCACCGATGCTGCAAAGTGAACGAATGACGGCTTTCCCCAAATTTAATAGAACCGCATAGAGTGGTTGAACTTAAGCGTGGACGCGCAAAGCTGATAGAACGCATTGTTCCAGGGCTTTTACAGCTGGTTCGACATTGGGTCGGACGACAAGGCGAACGGTATAATCCGGTAGGCGAGGAAGAATGTCAGCGCTGACTGCTTCTAGACCCGATCCTAACATGCTTTCCGGCAATGGTGCGACGGCAAAGTCCGCCATAACGGCTGCGACCTGGCCTGCAGAATGTTCACTCGTTAGCGCAATCCGATATGGACGGTCTATGTTAGCGCACGCTTCGATCGCAACTTGCCGCCATGCACAGGTTTCGTCGGCCAAGGCGAGAGGAACAGGTGTCTGATGGGCCGCTGATCCCGATACGGCACCAACCCAGATCAGTCGTTCTTGATGAACGATCGTGCCTGAAATGCGCGGGTCGTTTTCTGCAAAAGTCACAAGGCTCACGTCCAGTTTCTCGCTCTCGATCTGCGCCAATATTTCGCTGCTCGGTCCAAAAACAACGCTCACCTCGATTGCGGGGTAGGTCCGGGCAAAGGTCTTGAGGATGGCTGGCAACCAGCGAGTTCCGTAATCATCCGGCGCGCCGAAACGCACTCTGCCCACCGTCTGTCGGGTTCCAAACCGTGCCGCGATCTCACCGTTCAGAGAAAGCATACGTCTCGCATAGCTCAACAATGCCTTGCCATCTTCGTTGAGCTGCACGGTTCGCCCATGCCGGTCGAAAAGCGGCCTGCCAATCTGCCCTTCTAGCTTTGCGATCCTGCCGCTGATCGCAGCGGGCGAACGGTGCACAATGTTTTGGGCAGACCTAAACGAACCCGTTTCGCAAACCGCGACGAATGTGCGTAACGCGTCGGCGTCCAGCGCTTTGGCGCGAGTACTTTCTGTTTCAAACTCGTTCTTGAGGATATTCATGCTGATCAGTGTTGCCGATCAGACTGAACAAAACAACCTGTTTTGCCGATCAGTTACTACATGGCATGTAAGGTCATGACTGATCGAAGCTCTATAAAACCCAAGTCTAAAATCGACATGACACCAGCAAGTTACAGCTCTGCCTTTCTACTGATGGCATTCGGGATGCTGACAATCCCGATCATGGACGTGATCGCGAAAATGCTCGCCGTAAATGGGATGCCAGGCACACAAGTGGCGCTAGCGAGGTTCATTGGCCAAGGCGTGTTTACGCTCGTGTTGCTGCCCCTCGCCATCATACTCGTACCGGGGATTTTTATTGGAGAACTGTCGATACAGGGGAAGTCTACGTTGGGGCGCTTTTGGGCTGACTTACGCTTGGCATGGACAAAGACCAATCTCGCACGAGGTGTCGCACTAGCTGGAGCCACGGCTTGTTTCTTTACCGGCCTTGCCACCCTGCCACTGCCCGCCTCTGCAGCGATTCTGTTTTTGGCTCCTTTGATCCTGACGCTACTCGGTGGATTGGTGCTGAAAGAACACCTGACTTTCCGCAGGGTCGCCCTGTGCGTAGCCGGTTTTCCCTGTGTCCTCCTGATCGTTCGTCCCGGGTTCGACGGTCTTGGTTGGGATGCCATCTACCCGCTTGCAGCGGCTTTTCTGTTTGCCATCTATTTTCTGTTCACACGAATGGCGTCGGGCAAAGGTTCGCCGCTCTCGATGCACTTTGTTGCGGCTGCGTCTGGAACAGGTGTTCTCGCGCTCTGGCTCTATGCTGGCAACGCAGTTACTGACAGCGCGCAGATTACATGGCCGACGGAGGTATCTGCATGGATGGCCCTCGCGTCCCTTGGCGTCATCTCAACGATTGCCCATATGGCGATAATTGTCGCCTTTGCGCGTGCACCTGCGTCGGTGCTCGCACCGCTGAACTACCTGGAAATTGTATCAGCGACGGCACTGAGTTTCATAGTATTTGGGACACTCCCAGACGAATGGACGGTGATCGGCGCAATACTCATAATGGCAATCGGATATGCTGCGACCCGTGCAGAGAAAAAGAGCATTCGCCGGTAAAGTGTGCCTGGTCGATGGAGTTTCTCAGCTAGAAGCGGACTTCGACGCAGGTGCGGCGAAAGCTCGGTTTGTCCGCGTGCCGGTCGTCTGGGGCCGCCGGATGAATGTTCAGTTTAGGACACTGGACGACGTTGGTTCGACGTGCGTCTAAGTCCAAGAGTGAGCCCATACTTCTCAAACGCTGTGCTTGGAGGACGTCAAGACTAGGCAGATTGTCTTTTGACAACGGGCAGTAACCTTTCGTTTGTCTCATCCCTGTGCTTCTTGAGGTAGCGCATGAAGGGGGTTCCTCCGGTGCCTACCTCAGTGTCGTTGCCTACTGCGACACGGGACTGCCGGTTGATATAGGATGCCGCGTATTCCAGATGGCGCGAACGGAAATCGGCGACAGCCTGGATGTTGGCGTTATAGGTTTCCGCAAGGCTGGGTGTGCCACAACGCTCGACAAACGCGCGCAGTCCGCTCTCCGACCGCACATCCGCGATGAAGCGCCGGTGCGCGGGCGGGCGGTAGATGTGCAACTCGTCGAGATAGGCCTTCATCGGATCATGCGCGTGCCCAACGCCCAGAAGCGCGTCCATCGCCGGTACGATTGAGGATTGTGACCCGGTTTGCCCCCGGAATGCCTGCCCGACCGACCCGAACCGTTCGACACCCTCGTAGCGCAGTCCGTTTGGCAAGGCTGGATTGTCCTTCCAGCCGTGGATGTAGGGCCGTACCCGCTCGAAATAAATGTAGGGATCGCAACGCTCCGGCATCCGGTCGAAGATGGCGTTGATCTCGGCCCAGACCTCGGCAATCTCTTTAAGGAGGATCTCGACGGTGCCTTCGTCTTCGGACCGAACGGCTTCGATAACTTTCGGCATCCGTGTCAGAGCGCCGCCGGCCTTTGCTTCGATCGCGACGTGGATCAGAACGAACCATGCTTCGTCCTGGCCGCCAAGGAAGTGTTGGATCATGCGCGTGTTCTCAAGCGTGATGCCATTGCCGCGCTCTAGCTCCGACCAGTTGTCGAGCACGTAGCCACTGTAGGGCAGGAGCGGAAGCTGGCCCAAACGATCGGCGAGGGCTGTAACTGGAACGGAGAGACAGCGTGGTAATGCTTCAGGCGAGGCCTGTTCGCCCCAGACATAGGCCTGCACCATGAACGAGTAGTGGACCATCATGAGTCGCAGCGCCGCATCTCCACAGGATTGGAAAGCGGTCTCAGGATCTATTTCGGGGAGCTGCGCCTCCAGAAGTGTGCGAACACGTCCCGAGGGGAGGAGGCTTGGCATGGACAATGCAATGCTGCGTATCTCGGCGAGCTCAGCGGGCAGGTCCACCTGATCCGCATCAAACTTGCAGAGGAAGCCTCGATCTTCGGAGATGTCATAGGCTTGGAGATTTTGCACGGGATGGCCCTTTCGAAAACTGCCGCTCCAAGGGGAGTATGCGTGCAAAATCCGGAAACCTTATTGCCTTCGCTCTCGTTACCCAGCAAAATGCGCAACGAATGTCCGAACTTGACCCACATAGCGAAAAAATATTGTCAACGCTTGAAGCAAGTGGGCGACTCACCAATATCGAGTTGGCTCGGCGCGTCGGGCTGTCTCCATCGGCCTGTCTGCGGCGCGTCCAGGAGCTTGAGCGTGCCGGTGTGATCCAGGGGTATCGGGCCATCATTGACCGTGCCGCGCTGAGCCCACGGATTACGGTTTTTGTCACGGTCGGACTCGCGCAGCAGCTTCACAAGGATGCACGCGCCTTTGAACGCGCGATGGATGCTGCCCCTCAGGTTCTCGAATGCCACAACATCGCAGGACATGTGGAGTATCTCTTGCGCGTGGAGGTGGGCGATCTTGCCGAATACAAGGACTTCCACGCTCACACTTTAGGAGAATTACCGCAGGTTCAGAGCATCGTATCGCATTTCTGCCTCGACACTTCGAAAGACGTAAGGAACCGGCTGGTCCGATGAATGTTGGTCCGCCAGCAGAACTCCGGTCCCTTTACTTTTCTGTATCTGAGTTGGAGAGTTTGGTGGCTGCGGACACGATGTGATTGCTTCTCACCTTACGAACCCCGATACTGAGCAAGCGCAGCGAATGTCCCCTTCGGTGGGCAGCAACGCAGCATCATGACCAAGCGATGACAGGCAGCTCTGGGCCGATCAAGTCGGTAAGGTTGGGAAATAAGGGCAGCCTAGAGGCATTGATTTCAACGTCGGACATCCACCAAAATTGAGAGCTCATCCAGGAGCCGGACGAGAAGTTGTATGATGGCTAATTTGACAGCGAAACCGTACAAAAGATTCACGACTGATTGCGGTCTTCACAAAGTAAGCCGTATGGTAACAGGCTTGTAAGAGACGGGAAAACCGATGTGGTACCGTTTCTGCCTCTTGATTGATAAGGGCAAATGAAATGTCCATTCTGGAAGCACTACGCGCCGACATCGCCAAGCTCGGGCTGACACCTGAGGCGGAAGACTGGGCAGATTTGCAGAAGTCAGCCAAAGTTGGTCGGAAAGCAAACCGCGAGCAAATCTTGGATAGTGCCGGTGTTACAGACACCTGGGTCTTTGTCGCTTCGGGCTTTGCTGCATCATACTATTCTCATCGCGACGGACGTCAGACGCTGACGCGGTTCTTTGAACCGGGGCATATAGCTGGCAACGTTTCCAGCACCTGGTCCCAAGACTACGGGAGCGACGAACTCATTGCGATCAGCGGAGTGGATTATGTCGAACTGCCACACAGCTATCTTTTGGGGCAATACATGCGAGGCGATGCCATTGGCGATTACGTCCGCATGAAGGTGATCGAGACTCTGCGGTACGACAAGGATCTCTTGGTATGCCAGGCTCTGAACGATCCAGAGGCGCGCTATCGCTTCCTTCATAGGCGCCACCCGGAACTGATGAGTGTCGCCCTAAAAAAAGATGTGGCGGCCTTTATGGGTGTGACCCCACAGGGCTACAGCCGGTTCCTGCGCAGGCGCGCCGCCACTTAACCGAGGTTCAGAAGGCCGTGCCACGGGTGCGGTAGTCATCAGGCGTTCCAACCGCAAGGACCGCCCAATGACGCAAACCCAACGACCATTTTCATTCGCCTTCGGCTTCAACATGGTCCTTCTTGGCCTCGTGATTGCAGGCTTTGGGGCACGTGCGCTTTTCGTGCCGGAATACTGGCCGCCCGTACGCGCGTCTCTCCTGATCCACATTGCGGTGACCGGCGGCTGGTTTGTGCTTGTGGTTGTCCAGGCGAGTCTTGTTGCGCAACGCAATATCGTTCTGCATATGCGATTGGGTCAGCTGGGCGCCGCGCTGGCGGTGCTGGTGGTGGCGACCGGCACAGTGATGATTTTCGAATTGAACCTGCGTGATTTCTCTTGGGTGCAGGTGGTATCGAATGCGGTCAATATGGTGACTTTTGCCATCCTGTTTGCTGCAGCGATGCACTGGCGACGGCACAAGACTGCGCATATGCGGCTGATCACTTTCGCCTCGCTCGCGCTGATGACCCCGGCCATCGCCCGTCTATTGCAGCCCCTGGATCTTGAATCCTTAACCCATCCTGTCTGGCTCGCGCTCTGTTTGCTGTTGCCAGTCTACGACTGGCGCATCCTGTGTAGGATCATCTGGCCTACATGGCTTGGCCTTGGCGTGACCATCGCCGGGCTTATGAGTTTTGGTGCGGCCGTTGTTCTCACGGCTGGGTCAGCCGCGGCTCAAGAGACTGATTTGAAAGATGGGTATGAGGGCCGCATCCGGTTGGTCCGTTTTCTTGACGAACCCGACGGCTATTGCGTCGATGTCCCTGGAGGAGGGGACCGGGTGATGCTATCGATGCCGACCATTGCTCATACCTGCCACTTTGATCCACTGGCCGATCAGGTGTTCCGCCTGGACGCGGCAGCGATCCTTTGGCCGAATGGACCGGAACCGGTTTGTCTGAGTGCCACGACTACCTCGCAAGGGGCCGGCTTCGGCTTTGAAACTTGCGAGGACGCTCCAGGCCAATCGTTCGAGTTCGCCCATAACGGAGAGATCCGCGTTGCGGGCACGACCCTGTGCCTGAGCGTCGAGCGGACGGGACCCGGCTTTGGCCAAGATCCGGCCCTGGATCAGGACGCTCACGGGCGCGGCCGCCCGGTCAACCCGGCGTTTTCGCATCTCGCACGGGCGCTGGTGTTGGAGGAATGTGGTGTGGGCGATCCTTCGTTTCAACGCTGGACGGCCTACCTAGACCAGCGCCGCTAAGGGGCCATTGCTGCGTCGAGAAAAGAAAAGATGCGATCCATGTTGGATGCCGCGAGGAAAGCGTCGCCACCGTGGCCTGCACCGTCGAAGACGTCAAATACGACGACTTCGGTTCCCAGCACCTTTGCCAAAGACCGGGCAAAGGTTTCCGACTGCAGGATGGGTACATTGCGATCGCCAGAGCCATGCTGGATCAGCACAGGCATATCATCGTCGGTGATGTAGCTTAGCGGACTGGACTGTTGGACAAGGTTAGCCGCTTCAGGCGTGCCGACGGCCACGCCAAGATATCGGGACTCCGGAGAGTTCGGCCCACCTGTTGGTCCCAGCATCGGCTCTATCCCCAATTCTGCAAACTGGCTGTCCATCTGGTCAAAGCGGATTGGAGCGAACCAGATCACGGCGGCCGCGAGCGCGGTGTCGTCGCTGAGCGCAGCCATCGCAGCAAGATTGCCGCCCGCCGAGGCGCCCCAAACGGCGACTGCGCCGGGACGCAGACCGTAGGTGTGTGCCTCGGTATCCAGAAAGCGCAGCGCCGCAATCACATCCTCGACCGCGGCGGGAAAGAGTGCCTCCCTGCTGCGACGGTAATTGACGCTGGCCACAGCATAGCCACGCGCTATCCCAGCGTTGATCACAGCGCGGGGGTTTGCGGCGCGCTTGTGGCCTGAGCTGAAGCCCCCGCCATGGACAAAGACAACCAGTCGATGCGGGGCGGGGGCATCCGGCAAGTACAGGTCCAGCCTTTGCCGCGATGAGAGATCGCCATACGCGATGTTGGCAATACGCGTTCCCGCTGGCCGTTCCGGCAAAAGCGCAAGCGCTGTGACCAGAGCCATTGCCGCAGCGGTGCTGATCACGACCGCGGGAGCGCCAAGCCGGGTCAAAGCGCGGTTCCCAGTGGCGGCATAACCGGCAGTAGCAGATGCGCATCGAACTCGCCCCCAAGATGCAGCACGTGACGCCCGGCATTGCTGGACGTGTCTTTTGAAAAGATCGGCCCATGAACGAGGTCATGGCCAGCGATAATCAAACGCAATGTTTCTCCGGCGTAAAACAAGGTCGCACTGGGGCAGAATGCGATATCGAGCAGCGCCTTCTCCCCCGCGTTCAACCAAGTGTCGCGGTCATTCATTGGCACCGGGTGGTAGGGTTTGGATGCGTTGTCGTCCAACACGCGACGCGCTGCGCGTCCATAGCCACGCGACACGACATCCTGATCCTGGCCCGCCGTTCCGTAAAACCGCGACGGACGCCCCGCCGTGTCCAGTTTTTCCAGAAAACAGCACAGGCTCATGTCTTTGGGCGCGGGTCCATTCCGATCTCGCGCCTCGACCCAAAGCCTCAGCGCGGCATAGCCCGTAATCTCGGTATCGTCTTCAAATGTCAGATCGAATGCCACGCTGCCCTGCGTCGCCTCGTAACTCAGTTCGGTGGACGTGCCGGGGCAATCAGGGGCAAGCCGCCTGTCCACAGAAAGGTAGAAGGCCGTGTATCGCGTGCGCTCCGGTGGCCAGGACGGCTCCCACCGCACGTCGGTGACGGTATCGCGGTCCGACCTGACCTCGATCCGAGCAGACGGCAGATCGGCGAACTGCGTCAGTTCGCCCTTCAGGAATTGATCCATAAAGGCCCGCTGAAGCGCCAGGCAGTCTGGTTTGTAATACTCGGTCCATTTACCGCTACGATGGGTGTAGAGCCATTTCTTTGTCGATTGCGCCATTTCAAAGGCACGAAAGGACCCAAAGGTGTGCAGTTCATGATCCGAAAACGATGCGCATTGCAGCATCGGCACAGTGATGTTTTCGAGCGCGGGGACCTTGGCCTTCCAATAGGCGTCGTAGTTTGGGTGTAGGTCCAGGATGTCGGGCGGAATGCCCTCTTCGACCTCCAGAAACTGGGTCAGAGGAACATTCAGCGTCTCATTTACTTCGGTGTGCCACCAGAAGTTTAGAAAGCCGCGATCGGGGACACCGCCGCGGCAGGCGACGTCCCTGTAGATGTCAGACAGCCCCTCCCACGGAATAATACATTTCAGCGCCTCGGGCACCGGCTTGTCATCGCGCGTCGCGGCGGCGAGGTATTGGCTGATGCACAAAAAGCTGACTCCATTGAGCCCCACATTGCCGTCGCACCAATCCTGAGCCCCAATCCAGGCAATAGCCTCCCGAAACGCCGCCCCCTGATGGTCGGACATGATCGAGGCCGGGCCGCCACTGCTTGCAAAGCCCGGAAGATTCAGATTGACGATAGTATAGCCCGCCGGGACCCAAATATTGGGATCAGGGGATTCCCAGCTTGTGAGTGTCGAGAACGTCGGCCTGCCGCCTGATTGCGGCAGCAAACGGTACTGCAAGGGCGCACCCCCTAACGGCGTTCTTCCCAATGTGGGCAACTTCCCATTGTCGTAGGGATGCGCGCACATGACCACTGGATCCCGCTCGCCCGCTTGCCGCCGCGTGCGAGAGGCAAAGACATTCGCGGTCAACACCGTGCCATCAGAGAGCGGGACGGCGATGTCATATTGCGCTTCGACATCGGCATCAGGCTGCTTCAAGTCGCATTGCGGCCGGAAAACCTGCCCTCGGCGCAACGCGCCTTTCAGGACTGGCCAAGCGGCCTTGAGTGTTTGCCACGCGCTCAAAGAGGAACCTCCATTCCTGGCAATGTACCAAGTCAGGGGAGTAATCGAATGAACCGAAGTTAAGCCATGCCGTAGGAGTTGGAATGACAGCTGATCTTAAGGGCCCTTCATGTTGTTCGGAGTTTTCTCTGAAATTTGTCAGTTCGCCGAACCAGCGAACGACTGCTTTCGTGAGTTGCTACGAAGCAGTATACTGTCACGCTGAGTGTCGGCTCTGGGCCGAGATGATAAACTAAGAGATTTCTTGAGCTCTGCCGGAGCTCAATCGGCACCATAGTCAAACTGGCTTCTTAGATCGACATTGGTGAAGGCCCGCTGGCGCTCCTTCTTAAGTCTGATGCGCCGACACCCGTTCCGTATTAGCCAACCCCACCTTCTACAACTTGGCTGGGATATTGCTCGGCCCAGTCGGCCAGGAATTCGGTGATGTCATCTGCTCCGGCAAGTTCAATGGCCCGACGCGGCAGTGGTACGCCTTCCTTTAAGGCAAGGGCGAGGCAACTTATGTAGTCCCGCTCCTTTCGTTGCGGGCAATTCTCGGACCCATGAAGAATGGTGGATAGCAGGGTGCCCCCATAGCTGTTCATATGTGTGAGATCTGGGTTCAGCGAAAGAAGGAACTCCATGACTTCGGGGAGGCCCTCCCACCCGGCGACCTGAACCGGGGTCAATCCTTCGGTATCGGGGCGGTCGTGCTCAACGCTAAATGCGACCAGGTTTTGCATATGTTCAAGTTTGCCCGGGAGATGCAGGATCATCCGGATGATGTTCCGGTAGGCATCTGGTATCTCTTCGGGTTTGACCTTGCCGCTGGGCAAGGCCCCCTCGGCGGCTCTGGCCAAGGACATTTCAATGTCGCTCAGTGTTGTTTCGACGCCTCGTTCTTCCAGCTTGCTCGCCAGAGCTTGATTGCCGAAAACCCGTGCATAGGCATAGGGGGTTGTTCCTTCATAGCGGCGATTGGGGTCGGCGCCATGATCGAGCAACAATTCGACCATATCCATTTTGGCCATGCGCCGCGCTGCTTGGTGTAAGGCTGGCACGACCCAAGGTGCCTCGCCGCCCACATGGGTTCGATCGAACTCATCAACCTGCGCGCCATGATCAAGCAGCATTCGAACGGCCGTCGTATCGTGAAAATCCATCGCTCGCAAAAGCGCGTTGGTCCCTTTGGGATTGGCTCCGTGCGCCAACAGCATCTCTAACCCTTCATGATGGCCCAACTCGGTTGCGTGATAGAGGCTTTCCCCGTCGTTAGGGTTGGCGCCATTCTCCAACATCCACCGACCCAGCGGCATGTTGTTCGCATGCCCAATAGCAAAATAGAGCGGCGACAGTCTGTAGTCATTGCCGTCATAGATGGGTGCACCCAGATCAAGGTCAGCTCCCTTGGCAAGCAGAGCTTGTGCAATATCCAGCATATCGTTCCGGCGCTCGGGTTTATGGTGGACCCACTTCGACCGTGCAAGGATCGTCATGGGCGGGGCTGGATGCCCAACGAGTTGCGTTGCGCGTTCCGGCGCTTCTGTCAGTGCGTCGATCACCTCGGCTTTGAGATACAGTGCCAGACAAAGCCCAAAGTCACCCTTCGCGAGGTCAGGAGCGTCGGACAGCAATTGGTCAGCAACACCAAATTGGCCATAGTAGAGCGCCACCTTAAGGCGCTGGCGTTTTGCGGCTGTGTCCATACCGAGCATGTCGGCGGCGAGCTTCAGCGCGGGCCATGAGGAAAAGCTGTTTTCCCGCGCGATCACGTGAAGATAGTCGGCGTGTTTCAGAACTGTCCCACCTGGTCTCGGGGGGTAATTCGCAATGCGTTGCTCTGCCCGCAGTTCTCCTGCCATATGTGCTTTGCGCAGAGCTTTGGCGTCACGGCGGAGTTGCTCTAGGGATTTTGTCATCGGATCTCTCACTTCTGGCTCGCAGGTCCGCCGGTTCGAGCATGAGACAACCGAGAAAGGGATGTCAGTTTCTGATTGGGATGCCGATGACGGCTTTCCGCGGACCTGGATACTTACCCTGAAGCAATTGCAGCTTAGCAACCCGTACCAACGTCATCAACATCTCAGAAGATTTGCGTCGGACCGCCCGATGTGCGCGTCTCATTTCTCCCACAGACTGTGCGTGCGATCGTATCTAGTTTCAGCGTTCGCGGCGAATGACCGCTACGCGGGCTGCGAATGCAGCATGCAAGTGTCGTGCCAGATGGCGGGTATGGGCCGTTCTAACCAGACCAATCTTGGCCGGGGAAGTAGATCCGGATGACGCGCAACTCTGCCTCAAGAAACTCCGCCAAAACTGTAGCCTGTCTCTTGTACCCGAAGGTGCGAAACCCTGGTTCGGATGGATGCTCGGTCCCCAACTGAGCACCGATATCTGCTATGTTTTCCAGCCAAGCGAGGAGAGCATCCGACCACACTATTGCAAAATGGGTGCCACGTTCGCCCGACAGATAGATCGCCCGCCGCTCGAGGTCCGATAGCGCACGTTCACTCAAGCGCAGGGCGCGCGGCGTCATGTCCGCAATGCGCTCTTGAGTCTGCTTCTCGCATCCGAAGGCGAGACAAGAGCCTCACCACGCGCCAACGCCCCCCGATAGTCCGCTATGTCCCGATCAATCTCATCGAGGCTGGGGCCAGGCGCTTTGCCTAGAAAATCTCTAAGGGCTGCGCGAATGACCTCTGACACCGAAGCGAAGTCACCGGACGAGACTTGCGCCTCGATCTCGGATGCGTGCTGTTCCGTAAGGGAGATGCTAACATTTTTCATACGCCATATGATAGCACTTAATCGTACTTAGTACAAGTGAAGCTACAGATGTCCTAAGGTCCAGTCTAAGGAAGCACCTGCAAAATCCAAAATATTTCACCATCTGCTTTCAGAGCCGCGAACTTCCAGTTCAGTTGGTGCTCGACTTCGCTCCTGCAGCGAATGTCTGTTAAGCGGGTGTGGATTCAATTGATCGCCGCAACACAGGCTTCAAATTTCTCGGCTGGGGTCTGGTATTGCAAGGTCTTTCTTGGCCGTTCATTGAGACTAATGTGCGGTCTAAATGGCAATTTCAAAGTCTAACTAAAGCCAAGAGGGAACAACCAAATATGGGAACTTGGGGCTACAAGGTCGGAGAGGATGACGTTTTTCGCGACGTCTATGATTTGTTTTTCGATACCTACAATCAGGGAGCCTCTCCTAAAAAGGCAAGTGAGCGAGTGCTAGAAGATATGTCAGAGTATTTTTCTGACTATGATGACCAATATGAAGCTTATCTCGCTCTCGCTTTTGCCCAGTGGGAAACCCAGCATAAAGACGTCAGAACTCTCGAAGAGGTCGAGAGATTCATCTCGACGGGCGAAAGCCTAAAAAACTGGTCTGAAAGAGGCGGCGATGAAACGTTCTTAAAGAGACGTCGGGGAGCGTTGAATTCATTTTTACGCAAGCTCAAAAATCCAAGGCGTTCGAAGAAGAGACGTGTTCATAAAGTTCCTGAGTTCCAAGAGACTATTCTGGTTGACTTGATTGCTCCAGACAATCGCAAGGCTCTAACTATCCAAGAGAACTACATGGATGGGAAGTTTATTCACACGTCGGCGATGGTTATTTGGAGTGAAGGCGGAGGCAGTATTTTTCACAGTGACCGTTCTAGTCTAGACATTTCCGCTAAATGTCTGGGCTCCCAAAATTTGCAGATCTGCTTTCTAAACGCAGGTAAGGAAGACTTGAGCTTTGGCATCGGAAACCCAAATGAGGCTTTCTTCTGCGGAGACCGCGTGAAACTTGTCTATGAGTTTTCAGACTGAACACACCCGTTTCTGAGGTCTATTCGACCACCAATTACGTTTCGGTTCGGTCTTCGCCTGAAGCGTGTAAACGGACATTCATGCATTGCGCAGCGTTGGTCACTCTGGGCTCGGAGCCGTCATCTGACGGTTTTTGTCGGTTGACTGGTGCCAGCCCAATGCGGACATTCATCTTGCGCGCTCTGGCGACCGCTGCGCGGGACTTTGCCGACATTCGTTTTTGCGCTTCGCTGACACAGCATGCCATTGCAGTCGCGGCACACCTTTTGTTGCGAAGCAGCGTCTGTCATCAATCCAGTCATTCAAAGGGCTCGTTCTGGCTGGAGCTAGATCAGAGGCGGTCATCATTTCTTCGACGTTCAAGCCGCTGCTTTTTACAAAGGCAAAAACGACGGCGGAAAACTCGCTGAAATGGTCCATGTGGTGCGCGCTCACGCGCATTGTCTTTGTTAAATGCGTCCCTGAAAAATTGGCCATGACCATAGGACTTTGAATGATTTCTTCGGTGTTGCTCCGGTAACGCTTCTTAGGGAACGTGTCTCATGCCCAACCCAACTAATGCACATTTGATCGCCGCCGCAATTTCATTTGTCCTGGGTGGCTGTGCCGAGCGCGGTGTTCTAGAATTTGCGATGCCCGACCCATCGGCGACAACGCACACCATCTGGGTTGCGAACTTTCGTAGCGATGTTCAAGCGGATGCGAGCGGGGCGCCTCCCCGGCCATTGGACCTATCATTTGAGGCGGTCAACGTATCGGTGCCAGCGACGCACGCGCCTGGCAAGATTGAATGGCCGGATGGACCACCCGATGCGAGCACCGATTTCGTGACGGTTGGCCAAAGGCAATTTGAGACCATGAACCGCTTTGCATCAGATGTAGCACGCTCCGATCAAAGCAGGCTGAACGAGACCTTAGTTTTTGTGCACGGCTACAATACGCGACATGCCGAAGCTGTTTATCAACTCGCCCAATTTGTGCACGACTTCGAAGTGCCGGTGCCACCTGTTCTGTTTTCCTGGCCATCTGCGGGGCTCACTATCGGATATGTTTACGACCGGGATAGTGCCCTTTTGGCGCGGGACGAGCTTGAGGCGACGCTTGTGTCGTTGACGCGCAACGGCCGAAAAGTCGTCTTGGTCGGACACTCCATGGGCAGTTACCTGATCATGGAAACGCTGCGCCAGATCGCGCTGAAAGGCAGCATGGATATAGATCGCGATATCGAATCCATCACGCTGATGGCACCGGACGTCGACGGAGAGTTGTTTCGTGAACAAGCCATGACCATTGGTGATCTACCCACTCCTTTTATCATAATGGTGGCCGAACAAGACGGCGCGCTCAGGATTTCGTCTTTGCTCACCGGGCGACGCCCACGACTTGGCGCACAAACCGATCGGAGCATTGTTAGAGACCTTCCTATTACGGTTGTAGATGTCTCTGACCTTGCCGTCGGCGGGGAGTTCAACCACAAGATCGCGACGACTTCGCCGTCAGCCATCGCAATCTTGCGCGGACTTGCACAGCAGGGGCCACCAGGTACCGCGCCTGTGGGTGCGTTGGTGGTTCTGTCGCAATTGGCCCTGTGAGCGCGACTGACGACTTTGGTGACGTCGCACAAATGCGCATGGCCCGCGCGTTCAGACCGGTTGCGCAATTGCTGGATCAGATGTCTCCTTTGAGGGCCTGCGCCCACTGTCTTTTGCCGGGTACCTCATTCTCAGAACAGGAGTTCAACATGAACGGTCCGTCGCTAATTCTTACTGCAGGCACTCTTGCCCTTACTGCTGGGCTCGCTGCAGCGGATGCACCTAAGTCGGCCAGCCTGCTTGAATTCGGGCCGGAAAACACGCTTTTCGTTGCGGATCAGCGGAGCGGCGCTATCCATGCCTTCGCACTGCCTCAAAGCGGTGAACCCCCAAAGCAGGATGCAGCGTTCAATTTGCTGGATCTGGATCCCTTGGTCAGCGACGTTTTGGGCGCGACGGGGCGTTTGGTGTATGAAGACTTGGCGGTACATCCGACGACGCGTGACGCATACGTCTCGGTGACAGGTATGGTCGATGGGGTTGAGACCGTGGCGGTTGTGTCCATTGGCCGCGACGGCACCGTCGACCGGATCGACCTCGAATCCCTATCGTCCACCAGCTTTGAACTTGAGGACACTGCGGACGACGACGTGACCTTTTGGCGAGATATTCCCGCCGCGACTTTGACCGTCACCGACTTGGATTACGCCAATGGCGAGTTGTTCGTTTCTGGGGTATCTACGGGCGAATTTGCCTCGACTTTGCGCCGCGTGCCATTCCCTTTTGAGACGACCGCGTCGTCCAGCAGTATCGAAATCTACCATGCGGCGCACAACCAGAATGAAACCCGCGCACCTATCCGCGCGATGACAGTGGTAGACGTGGACGGCGTTCAGACTGCTGTTGCCGCATATACCTGCACGCCGCTGGTGATGATCCCAGTGGGCGCGTTGGCGGACGGAGCACATGTGACAGGCAAAACCATCGCTGAGCTGGGATATGGCAATACGCCGCTGGACGTCATTTCATTTGAGGCTGCGGACCCTCAGGGAAACGTGTCCAAGTATGTGTTGGTTGTGAATCGGGAAATGGACGCCGACCTTGTAACACTGAGTGATTTGAGCGCTGCGGCTGCGGGCCCGGGACTTTCCGAACCTGTGCCCTACCTCGGCGCCACGTCCGGTGTCCAAACGACGCCTCTGCCTTTGTCGGGCGTTCTGCACGTTGCTGATCAGGACGCTCAGTTCTTGCTTGCGTTGCGCCGCGATCTCGACACAGGTGCGATGGAACTGGTGTCGTTCCGGAAAGGATCATTCTTCCGACTGAGTGACTTCATCAGTGAATATAACTTCCCCGACTACGCTTATGCTGATGATCCGATGTCAACGGGGGTGCGCATGTTCCAGAACATGCTTAAGGCGGACGAGGGTTTTCCGGGACAAATTCGTCAATGAAGTTGCCACTGTACGTGGGCTTTGCTGCGTTCCTTGCTTCAGGATCTCTTGCGCAGGCGGCATGCCCCGCAGCGCAGGGTGTCGACATTTATCCCACCGCGAAAGTGTTGCCTGAAAACCTCTTGCGGATCTACGTCTATTACCCACGCTCCATGAGCGCGGACGTGGGCCTGCAGCATGTTCGGCTTCTGAAAAGTGATGGAGCCGCGATAGATGGCGTTTTCCTCACCAATCGTGCGGACCTGTGGTCTCCAGACCGCCGACGGCTGACCCTTTTACTTGATCCGGGCCGGGTCAAAACGGGTCTGGTTGCGAACGAGAATTTGGGTCGGGCGCTGGTTGCCGGCAAATCCTACATTCTAGATGTATCCGGAGCCGCCCTTGATACTACTGGCTGCTCTTTGGGAATAGATACCCAGCATAGCTTTGTTGTCGAAAACGCAGACACTGCCCCACCTGATCCTGCGCATTGGGCGATTGTCGTACCTAGGGCGCACAGCACCGACGCCTTGCACGTAGATCTCGGTAGCGCACATGATCACCTGTCAATGGCGTTCCGCCTTCGGGTTCTGGATAAAGACGGCAACACTGTGCTGGGCGCAATTGCGCTAGGACCGGAAGAGGAGCTTTGGGAATTTACCCCGCGTGCAGCATGGACGGCTGCCCGATATACGCTTGCTATCGACGAACGGTTGGAGGATTTAGCGGGCAATCGGCCCGGGCGGCTTTTTGACAGGCCTTCAAACCAAGCGCCGTCGCCTTGGATGCAAAGCTTGGGCTTTACTCCGAAGGCTCAGGTGAAACCATGAAAATGTTCAATGCTTGATCGCTTCTTTCAAAATTGGGCCTACGCCGCCCCACCATTCGCCCTGCTCGTTTTAGGACTGTATCCCTTTATCGGCGCAACTATAGAACTGTCCGTTTTTCTGTCATTGCCGATCTATATGGTCCACCAGTTTGAAGAGCACGACAACAACCGGTTTGCCGTTTACCTGAATGAGATGATGGGCAAAGACAGGCGCGGGCTGGCGCCACGTGACATCTGGATCATCAACGTCGTATTCGTCTGGTTCTTTATCTTGACTGTGTTTTATCTGTCTGCTTCGAACCCGTCTTGGGGTGTCTTGGCTGCCTATTTGCTAGCCATAAACGGGTTTGTACACATTGTTTGGGCGATCAAGTTTCGCACCTGCAATCCGGGACTTTGGACGGCTGTTTTTCTTTTCGTTCCCTGTGCGATCTGGATTTTTCGAGAGGTGCCCGCACATGTTGCGATCCACGCCACTGCGGCCCTGGTTGTGATTGTGTTGCACGCCGCAATCATGGTCTTGGCCAGACGCGCTGCCTAGAGACAAGGCCAGAGGGGTGTCACGTCGCGAACACAAGCGCCTTGAGACAATTCAACATTGATTGAACCTTGTCAGTGCGGTGGACGTCAACGTGGGTTACGAGCCAGCTTTCAACTTGCCAGTCCGGTAAGGCAGGCACAATTTGTTCGAGATCCGGAAGAGTTCTTGCGTAAGACACCGGCATAAAGCCAATACCTTCTCCACTGCGCAACGCGTCTTCGAGAACTTTTGG
The DNA here is from genome assembly GCF_047715485.1 of Tateyamaria algicola. Classification (NCBI taxonomy): domain Bacteria; kingdom Pseudomonadati; phylum Pseudomonadota; class Alphaproteobacteria; order Rhodobacterales; family Roseobacteraceae; genus Tateyamaria; species Tateyamaria algicola. Next base: position 113,535 of record NZ_CP180420.1, on the reverse strand, counting down.
ATTTGCGGACACAAGCACCAACTGTTCAGGGTCTACATTCCTTGCAAGCCAGACCTCGAAAGGGGCTGCGCTGTGCGCGTCCGGATTGCCGACAAAGGCGTGACCGGTCCAGTCTTGCCCCTGCGGCCTGCCATGGCGGTCAATGTAAGTGCGGTGGGCAAACAGTGCGAAATCGAGCGTGCAGAATGGCTGAACGACGTAGTCTGCGTTGGTTGCTTTGGATCCGACGCGCAACGCGACATGCGCTTCGGCCAATTCCAAACGGGCAAGCTCATCTCCGGTTGTCACGCGCACCCGCGTCTTTGGATGATGGCGTCGAAACTCGAGGATAGCGGGCAAGATCAAGTCCGTCAGGGGAAAGAGCGTGGCAACGATAACCTCTCCCTCAACATCGGCGCTTTGCACGCGTATCCGTCCAAAGAAATCTTCGAGCATGTCAAAAGAGCGCTCGGCAATCTCCATGAACTCCCGTCCGGCATCGGTCAGTTCGTAGCCACGCCGGTGACGCAAAAACAGGCGTGTCCCGATTTCCTCTTCGAGCGCATCAATGTGTCGGTTCACAGTTGCGCGGTGCACACCAAGCTCTTGTGCCGCCTTGCTGACAGTGCCTGAGCGCGCCACACCATAAGCGGTGCGAATTTCGGTCCAGTGGTCCATCTTGGCCTCCTGAAGCGCATTTATGTGGCCTTATGTACATTGAAAGCCCTTTGGTGTCGCACCAGCGCGCATCTAGTGCGCTTTTGTTGGTGTTGAGGCAGTAATAGCAGACGATTACATCCACTGAAGCCGACACTGGAGCTACGATATGAAAACCCTCGCGTTTGCAGCGTCAAACCATAGCCAGTCTATTAATGGGGCGCTGGTGGGGTATGCCGCTGCACGGTTAATGAAGTTCTCGCCCAGCGTCGAAATCGAATTCATCGACATCAACGACTACGAAATGCCCATTTACTCGATGGATCGGGAAAAGTCTGATGGTGTGCATCCGCTTGCCCAAGCTTTCTTTAACAAGATTGGCGCAGCAGACGCGCTGATCGTCTCATTCGCGGAGTATAATGGCTACGTCACCGCAGCTTGGAAAAACATATATGACTGGATGAGCCGGATCGACCAGAAGGTGTGGCAGGACAAGCCTATCGTCTTGCTTGCAGCGACACCTGGACCGCGCGCGGGCGCCAATGTGCTTCAGACGCAAGAGTTTACCGCCCCTTTTTTTGGCATGAACATCAAAGGCAAGCACGGCGTTGGCCTGTGGCGTGACACCTGGGACGGGACCACATTGATCAAGAGTAACGACATCGCAGGCATTGATGCTGCGATCAAAGGGCTTCTCACCTGAAAGGCGCTTCGCCCGGCCACCGCTCACGGAACAAGGGAACGCAGTATGTCGAATAGAAAAGTAGCAGTGATCACTGGCTCTACCGGAGGTATCGGCGGCGCAATCGCAGAGCAGCTCGCAGCAGGCGGTTGGGATCTTGTGCTTGTCAACCGAAGCGGCGACAAATCATCAAAGCAAAAGACAGACCTGAATACCGCACATCCCCCGGCCAAAGTGGATCTGGTCCAGGCTGACCTCATGGACACGGATCAGATCAAGCGGGCGGCACGCGAGATATTGGCGATCCATTCCAGCATCGACGCCCTTTACAACAATTCCGGCGTTTTGACATCGCAGCGTGTTATGAGTGCCCAAGGCCACGAATCCAACTACGCAGTAAACACGCTGGCCCCATATGTAATGCTTGAGTGCCTGCGTCCTGCCCTGAAACGGACAGCAGGGAACCCCAAAACCATGGTCGTCAACACAACATCGGCGGCGCACACTGCCGCTAAGTCACTTAACGTTGACATGTTGTCGGACCCTGCGGACATCGGCGGGCTGACGGGCGTTTATGCAACCACGAAGCTGGCACTGACCACCATGGGTACGGCGATCGCGCCGGAGCTGGAACAGGACGGCATCATGTTGCGTTCGGTTTGTCCGGGCGCTGTGATCACGCCGATGACCAAAACCAGCGATGCAATGCCAGGCATCCTAAAGTTCTTTGTGCCGCTTCTGTTCAACAAACCTGAAAAGCAGGCGGGAAAGATGATCAATGCGGCGAAACCGGACAGCTTTGGTGGACGCACCGGCATCTATATCACCAATGGCAAGGAAAAAGCGGCGCCGAAACTCGCAGTTGATGCGAGCGTTCAGGCAAGTCTTATGAAGAAACTGTCTGTCGATGCAGCGCTCTAACCGTCCGCCCAAAGCGTGGTCATAGTTAATCAGTTTTGTGCAATCTCGTAGAACCAAGACGGAGATGTAAGCATGACACATGAAGCACTCAAAATCGTTCTTTAAACCGGTGTCAGTGCGCTTACCATTTTTTATGGTTTCGTGCCTGCGTTTGCAGACTTGAACGAGACTCACTTGTTCAATCCTTTATGGAGCGCACATGCCCGATTTCACGGTGCCTGGTTCCTTGCTTTTGCCGCAGGCGTAGCACTCGTCTCGCTTTATTTGATGTGGTGGCGCGATGAAGTGTTTGCTCCTGTTTTTCTTGGGTTGGTGTTTGCTATGGGATTCTGGATCGCCACAGTCTTTGGTCCGGCTTAGGGCGGTGCGCTCGTAGATCCTAACGGACATACACATACAATTGCCGGTATTGAGGCCAACATGTTCCTGTTTTCGGTTGTTACGGTGCTGTTGATTTCCGCTCTCGGTCTTGCCGCCCGGATTTGGCGCACCAAGAACTAAATCGAACGCATGATCAGATACCTAGGCGCGACATGAACAATCAGCGCGCACGGGATGCGCGGCAGCTGCGCTTTATCGAACGAACGGGAATATGTCAGGCTCGCCTTACACTCCAACCTGGCAAGAGGTTTCTCATGACCCGTTCGATCCTTCTCGCGGCGATCGTTTCTGTAAGTGCGCTTGGCACGGCTTTCGGGCAAGAAAACGCAGAAACCGATCCTTACACACCTTACCCGTTTGCACAAATCACCGATGATATCCGGTATCCGGCCGCACAACCGCCAGAGGGAACGGTCAGTCGGCACGGTGAAATTGAATACCTGGCCAACAATGTGTTTGGGACGCATTGGTACGTCGAAGCCAACGCCGCCGTCTGGCACTTCGTTACCGCCGGAGACCCCAAAGATGAAGTTATCCTGTTTGTGCACGGGCACCCCGACACGTGGTGGTCGTGGCACGAAGTGATGTCATATTTGGCCGACGACTTTTATGTCATAGCAGTTGACACACTAGGGTATGGTCAATCCGACAAACGCCTGGATCTTGATCTAACTTATGGCGGCGTGGCCACAGGGGTCGCGGCCTTTATGACCGAAATTGGTGTTGAGAACTTCAATCTCGTTTCTCACGATAGGGGGGCCGTAATCGGGGATCACATGGTCGCCCAAGAGGACGTTAATCCGCGCATCCTCGCTTACCTGCGGATGCAGCAATCAGCTGATAAGCCACACGGATTGCCGCGACCGAACCACGAGGCGATGACAGACATCGCATTTCACACTCAACCCAATTTCATGCGGGACCTCTTCGAGAGTGATTATTTTTCAGTTGAGATGGGCGAGGAACACTTGGCGCGTGCCGCTTGGGAGTATGGATTTGCGGGCACTGCTGCAGCTGCCGCGGTCCGTTATTCCGATGCAAGTTTTGACAAAGAACTGGAGTTCAGACTGGCCGAAGTGTTCCCACGCATGACAATGCCAGTTGTCTTTATGCAAGGGCAGCACGACCCCGGGCAGCGGCCAGAAGAATACTGGGAAACGGTTGATCTGGTGCCTGATGGCGAAGTTCTGATCGTCGACGCGAACCACTTCATCCAGGCCGAAAAGCCGGAACTCGTCGCGGACGCGGCACGAGACTTGTTCGACTGACTACAGACACGCACAGCTCGGAAAGCTTCCGGTCAATGTCGCCTAAGCGGCGCGCAGGCTTCCAGCCGTCCGACCTCAATCCGGCGAAATTCATAAACGAGGACATCATGACCCCCAAAGTACTCTCCATGTTTGCGATAATGTTTGCGTCCACGCTCAGCGCGACGGCACAGGACAATGACCCATTTGCCCCGCCCACACGATCACAGGATCAGGGTTTCATTTACCGCAACGCCATTCCTTTGGGCTTTGAAACACATATCATCGTCAACAATGATGCGGACCGTGCGCGCGCCGAGCGCATCATCGAGTTCTACGAGGTGCTCGCGACCCGACCCACCATCGAGAGTGTCGGTGAATACGTGTCTGACCGATACATTCAGCACAGCACCATGCTGCCCAACGGGCGACAGCCTTTGGCGATGTTGTTCAAAGGGTCTGTCGATGAATACCCGGTCGCAATTGATGTGCACAAAGTGATTGTCGTTGGCGATTCAGCAATGGCGCATGTCAATTTTCGGAACCTCGACAACGACAGTCCCGATGACATGGGGATGGCGGCAGTCGACATGTACCTCTTTGATGCTGAGGGAAAAATCACCGAACACTGGGACGTTCTCCAACTTGTGCCAAGCCATGCACCAAACCCGAATGGCATGTTCGTAACTCTGTTTGAGGGGGAGTAAACCGATGCAGCTTAAATCTATTTTGCAGACAACAACTTTTGCCGCCACGCTGATGATATCTTCGGTCGCAGTCGCGGAAGCACCCGCCGTACCTGAGGCAGATGCAGCGATGCCGTTCTACGACCGGCACAAGATCGACATCAGCAACCTAAGAGACTTTTACAATGCCCTACTCATTGCAGATGCCATGATCCACGCCGACGCGATGTTTGACGCTGAAACCAAATGGCGCCTCACATTGCGCCAGATGATCCTGTCGGGCAGCGGGCACCACACGGCGCGCAGTGCCTATCAACTCGCGCAGATGGGTGTTGCCGTAGACGAAATCCAGGCCATTTTTGCGCTCGACTATGTTGATACGCTCGATGACCCCCGCCTCAAAGCGGCGTTTACCTATATAGACGTTATGGGCAAGTACCCGATTGTGTCGTCGCCAGACATTCATGCCCTTTTGCGTACCAACTATACGGATCGCCAGATCGCTGAACTGATGCAACTGGCGTCGATCAACAACGCTTCGGCGACGCATGACGCAGTTGTGCCGATAGCCACCGATCAAGAAACGCTTGATTGGGCGACAGAAAACCTGACCAGTGTTGGGTGGGACGCTAGTCGAAATGTCAGCACAACCATGGAGGAACAGCGCGCCAACCCGTTTGTAGGAGACGCGCTAAACGAAGCGGTCGCCGAAATTGACGCGACATGGCAGCGCGATGATCTGGGTGCGGTCGAGCCGACCCTGACCTCGGACTGGGTGAACTTTATCACCGGCTACGATGTGCCCACGTTGACGTTTGACGGCGATCGCGACGGGATCGAAGAACCCTTTGATGCGCATCCCACCGCTGTCCTCGAGTGGGAAGGCGAGGGTGTCCGTGACCTGAACGTACCCGCATCCGATGTGCCGCCGTTTGACGTCGCCGCCTACGACTTTGCCTATTTCGAACCTGCAAAACCGGTAACTTCGAGCGTGCCTTATAGTGATCGCCAACGGCTCGACACCAACTGGCCACGGCAAGCGGCCATCGGCACGCTGGCGATGGACGCCTACATCCTGCAAACCGAGCGTACGATGGATTTTGACGAGATCTGGTCGATGTTCTTCGTGTACCAACTCGCGAGTGGATGCGTGCATTGCCAGGCTCACGGGGCATTCGGGATGTACGACTATTCCGAAGATGAGTATTTCAGAGATGAAATTCCAGCAGAAGAATTGTCAGACCTTATCGCCTACATTCAGTCTTTGCTGGATTTTGAGCGTTCCGAAGACGTGACACCTGCCATGAAAGCGGCGATGCGTGTGGCGCGCGACGCGGCGCGTCTTCCTTCGCGCGTGACCGCCGCACACATCGAAGAGCTTCGGCGACACTACACGGACCGGGAAATCCAAGAGATCTTTGCCGTGATCGTCGTGAATGCGTGGCTGTCGGGCAGTATGCAATCAGTCGCTGTGGTCACCGATCAGATCAGCATGTCCTTTGCGCAACGCACATTGGGGCCGAAAGGGTGGAAGCCGGGTGTGCATACCGGTCTTCCGATTGAGCAGCGCCCCTTTCACATGAGCCAGTTCTTTGATCGTCTCTTTGCCGACATGAACACCGGCAAAGTGCCTGATGGGGCCTCGCTTTGGACGGGTATCGACATCCCACTGGCGATCGACAGTGATGGTGACGGGGTCGAGGATGCATTCGACGGATTTCCCGCTGACGCAGACCGTTGGGCGGATACCGACCGTGACGGGATTGAGGATGATCTGGACAGCGACATTGATGGCGATGGGCTCGACAATATGGCTGAACTGGCTGCTGGCACGTTTCCGTATAAAGCGGATTCAGATGGCGATGGCACCACCGACATGACCGAAATCCGTGCGGGCACCGATCCTCTGAACCCAAACACCTACTAAAGAATTGCCCCAAGCCGATCGAAGGTTTGGGGCGTCTTGACTGTCAGACCACACCGCTTGCCCAGAGACCACTCGGTCGCGTCGTCATAAGCAAACGCGAAGCGGACGGTTCGGCGCAACCTCAAGAAAATCAGAAATCGAGGGATATTCGATGTCGCGAACTTGCTCTGCCGCAGTGCTTTCCTGCGCGTGTTTGATGGCTCATGCCGCCGCATCGGAAGAGTCCATAAGCCAGACCTATCCCAACGTGACCGGCAACATCATTACCAGACTTGGATACAACGGAGACTACCAAGCCGAGGCACCGCGCGTCGAAGCGGATGATGTCTTTTTGCAGGTGATCGCCAGTCCCATTTTTCACTTCTCAGATGGGTTTCGTTTCAATACTGAGCTGCGTGTGGAAACTGTCGCTCCGCCAAATGTCAGTCGCGCATTTGATGATGAGGGCCTCTTTGCGCGCATTCTTCAGCTGGAATACGATCTGTCGGATCAGTTTTCCGTCCATGTAGGCAAAATGACGCCCTCATTCGCATTGGCGTCATTTGTCACACCCGGCATGTTCGGAAACAGCTATAGCAAAGAGATCGAACTGATCGACCGGGTGGGATTTGGCGGATCCTACAGGTTTGGGGATGACACGCGCGGCCACCACACGCTGACCTTCAATACGTTTTTCAAGGACACAAGCGTACTTTCGGAGTCCTTTGGCAGCAACCGGGGGCGCACCTCGATTGAGGATGGAGGCGCCAGCAATACGGAAGGCTTCGACTCGTTCACGCTTTCGCTCGAGGGACAAGAAATGGACCGTTTTCCGGGGCTGACCTACAAGTTGGGGTTGATACATCAAGGCCGTGGTGTGGACGGGGTCGCGGACGAAACCGGCTTCTCGGCCTCATTGCTTCAGACATTTCAAACGGCCAAAGGCAACAGCTGGAGCTTAATCGGAGAATTCGCAGCGTTCGACAACTTCGAGGGCACCGCAGACAACATCGTGTATGCCAGTGCGGGTCTCGTCTATCATACAGGTCCATGGACTGCGATCTTGTCCGGCACCTGGCGACCGAGAAATCTGGCGGATGGCTCAGAATTTGATGACTATTCGGTGCAGACATCAATAGAGTATGACCTTGGCAAAGGATACTCGGTGGCTCTGGCGCATGAGTTCAACCGGGATGAAAACCTCGACAACAGGCGCTTGGGCTTTCGTTTTTCAAAGGTCATTGAACTGGGCGGCTAACACACCCCAAGTTGCGCGGACTGCGCACGCGACTCCATCTGCTTCGTTCGGGCATAGCTATGACATGTTGACTTGGTAGTGGCCTTGTGAACGCCATGTGGCGAACCAAGATTACCGCAAGTGTCCTCTCGCGCTGACCACCGTTTGAAACAAAATTGACGCTCCTGTGACGTTCAGAGAGCATTCTGGCCGGTGCAATCGGTCGCTGATGAAGCATATTACTTGGCAACTGCTGCAACACGCTATCCAGGGATCGCTGAGACTGATTGACACGTTGGGCTCTGTTGTTCAGCAAAACCGCATGCTGCTAATGATTGAGTAACAGCCAATGGACAAATGGTCAGAGCTGCGCACGGTGTACCATGTTGCGAAATTGGGTACGGTCAGCAAAGCAGCCGAAGCACTGGATATGCATCGCGCAACCGTCAATCGTCATATTGATATGATTGAAAGCGACATTGGTGGGCGGGTTTTTATTCGCCACGCCCGTGGATACACACTGACGGAGCTTGGGCAGGAGGTTCTTCAGGTCGCGGAAAGAACGACCGAAATGCTCGACAACCTCACTGGCCGAGTCAACGGTGCCAATGCGCTTATCGACGGGGAAGTCCTGCTGACGCTTGTTCCGCAAATGTCGGTGTTGGTCGTCGATGGGGTGGCACAGTTCCGTGCGCAAAATCCGAAGTGCCGCGTCACGATTCACGGGACATACGACCTTGTAAAGCTGGAATACGGCGAGGCACATGTTGCCTTGCGCGCAGGCCCAAAGCCGGACTACCCGGACTATGTTGTGCGGCATTTCAAGGATTTGCGGTTCAGTCTTTATGGTCATGACAGCTACCTTAGGAGACATGGAGCTGCTGCGGGCCCGGAGGATCTAGATCGTCACATGTTCATTCTTCCGCCCCGTGATCTGACGTATATCCCTTTCCAGGGATGGATCGACGACAATGTGAGGCAAGATCAGATCGCGGTCATTGCCAACAGCCCACCGTTCCATTTTCAAGCCGTTCAGAAAGGTATTGGCCTCGGATTTCTCCCCGATTTCGAAGTTGAAAATGACCCTGCGTTTAACGCGGTTCTGACAAACAAAGATGATTGGTTTATCCCGCTGTGGCTCGTCACTCACGTCGATGTGCACCGAACAGATAAAATTCAGTCCTTCTTGCAAGCTCTGACAGATCAAGACAACCATTGACACTGCCATTAGGATTGCAAAATTTGCCTCAAATTTCACAACAGGTCTGCTTGGCCGATTGTTTTTGCCAAACGAGCCGGCTCGTCGACGCACGCTTCTGTATCCGAACCCGTAGCTTGCGACTGACAGAGTTAAGTTTTGTATGTCACGAGCACGGTCAAAACACCCAGATTGCCAGCGCAGGCTGCAGCGCCGCGATGAAAGCGCTGCACTTGCGAAGTGATGCTGTTTGAGTGACGGTAAGCGTCCAATGATGACCTTGTCCCGCAACCTGTAACTTCGACACTTGATTCAGGCTGCGAGCCGCACCAAGGGCCATTTTTCTCGCTGCGCGACGGCATGATTGTTTTCGCTCATGCTGCATCTTTTGTGCTGCGCGCGGGCGCAGCGAGAAAAGGCAATGACCGCCTTGGGCTCTCTGCCGCCATCGGAGGCGTCGCAGCATTCCCAACCAATACACCAATTTGCCGATCATGGACGGCCCATTGCGGTCACTCGACTATGGGCCTTGATGCTGCGGTCGCAGCCCGCATTGCGGTCATTCGCTGCAAGGGCAAATTCGGGACCGGACCTAACTCACGGTCTGCGGACTCGAGCGACATATTCTTAGCTCTTGTCAATGCGCCATGTCGGCCTGCACAGCGTTCCTGGGATTTCATATTCTAGAACTTCATCTGAGCTGGAAGCCTTCAACACCTTGTGCCAAAACGATTATTGGAAGTTTTTTCGAGTAGGAACCGCTCCAATATGCGCGCTATTTTTTCATCATACGGCTCTTTGGGTGACATCCACCCCTTTCTAGCGATTGCCAAGAGCCTGCGCACGCACGGTGTGGAATGTGTGTTCATTACAAACATTAGCAACGCTGAGGCAGTCAAAAGGGCTGGATTTGAAGCGCATGGTATCGCTACGGATGTCTCTGTTTTATTTGAAAGGGCTGGGTTGCCTGGTGAAGCAGCCATCGAAGCCACACATGAAGATGTGAGAGTGTTCTGGCGATTGTGCATGCCTGAATTTTCAGGGTATCTGCAAGACGTCGACGACATTGTCGGCGACGCTTCGGTAATCATCAGTCCACCTTGGGCTTTCAACGTCCAATCTATTGCCGAAAAGAGAGGCATCCCGTTTGTCGGAACACATTTGTGGCCATTGGGGTTTCTGAGCGCATATGACCCTCCAGTGCTGCGCGATTTGCCGGGCCTCATAAAGCAACCGTCCTCAAAGGTAGCAGTTGCTTGGAACTCATTTGTCGTATTTTGTGCGAAGAAAGCAATGAAGCCTTTGTTTTCAAAGTACTTGAACCCACCGAGGCTGGCCTATGGGCTGGGCAAGGTGTCGCGACCACCAGTTCTCGATTTCCTCGTGGAGCCTGAGTTAGTTTTGGGCCTTTTTTCAGAGCATTTCGCGCCGCGGACACCAGATATGCCAGAGAAGTCAGACCTGACCGGTTTTCCGACGATGCAAAATTCTGCACCTAAATATGATGCGGAGTTGGACGCCTTTATGGACAAAGAACCGATTGTTTTCACGCTCGGCAGTATTCTGTCAAAAAATCCAGGGACTTTTTACACGACTTCCGTTGCAGCGGCGCAAAGCCTTGGTATCAACGCTTTGATATTGACAGATAACCCAAGCCTCATACCTCAAACGCCAGGTGTCTTGGTGCGCGGCTATGTCCCGCATTCTGAAGTCTTTCCCCGAGCACGTGTTATTGTTCATCACGGAGGTATTGGAACGACCGCCCAAGCGCTTCGGTCAGGTAAACCGCAGCTCGTGGTGCCTCATTTTGGAGACCAACCTGACAATGGAGCCCGGGTTGAAAAGCTTGGACTTGGGCGCGTCTTGCCGTCAACGGATTATTCCACAACGCGCGCAGTAGCTATTTTGTCCGAAATTGTGTCCTCTCAAAGCCAAAAGGACCGCGCGTTGTACTTTAAGTCAAAAATCGACAGCGAAAACGGTGCAGACCATGCGGCAGATATCATTTTCAAAATGATAACAACTGGTTGAGTAGTTCACGACCGTAGTCATGAATTCGACCAAAGAGCTTTTTGCTTTCAGTTTTGCAAAGTCCACGTTGCACCGTTGGTCAGAACTCTGCTGATACAACGAATGTTAGCAACATGGGCTGCAAACCAAGTGTTCTTTGAAACTAAGCAAGGACCGGCCCAGGCCATCTTCTATGGAGCAAAGGTCGGCTTTCTGACCTTCCTTGCCGTACGGGCGAAGTGCAGCATTTAGGAGGTGTGGGCTCTCTGCCGCCATCGGAGGCGTCGCAGCATTCCCAACCAATACACCAATTTGCCGATCATGGACGGCCCAATCCTGCCATTCAACCAATGGAGCGGTTTCTGCGGCTGCAGTCTGCAATGCCGACATTCAAAATTGAGGCGTCAGGTATCTTAACCCCGAAAAACTGTGCCATTGCTTGGCTGGCAAAGGAGGAATGATGGATGGTGCGGAAGCGGTATTCGGATGAAGGTGCTATACGCTGCCGTGTGCGGTATCCCATCAACATTCGGACTGCGCCTGCGGATGGTTCTTTCTATCGCAAGATTGGTCCTTTACAAGAAAACCGCACGGATATTGCGGAGAGCAATGAACTTACGAGATTTGGAATACGTCGCTGCAGTTGCGCAGTGCGGCAGCTTCAGCGTAGCTGCGGAGTATTGCAACGTCTCACAGCCCGCCCTGTCAAACCAGATCAAGAAGCTCGAAAAAGAGCTGGGCACCGATCTATTCCTTCGCCTCAGCGGCGAGGTAAGGCCAACGGCCTGCGGTCAACGTATCGTCAAGATTGCCGAAGAGATGCTGATCAGTGCGCAACGGATCAGAGACACGGCAACCGAGTTTCGGGACCCCGAAGCGGTGCCCTTTAACATCGGCCTAACGCCGACGCTGGCCCCATATCTGACGGACTACTTCTCAAACCTGTTTAGTGTCCTCTTTCCACGAATGCGGGTTACCATGATCGAAGACCTGCCGCAGAACATGTTGAAGATGGTCGAGGATCACAGCCTGGACGTCGCTTTGGTGGCGAAACTCAATCACAATCCAACGCTCGAGTTCACGTCGATCTGGGAAGAACCTTTGTATTTGGCGGTTAATGAGCACCACCCCCTTGCGCCCCTGCGATCCATCCGGCCTGAAGACGTGCCGGTACATGACTTTATTCGTGTCCCGCACTCGTTCGGATACGAACTTGAAGACCGGTTGCCAACGCCTAATCAGGCATCACGCGGTTCCAAAAGGTTTGACCTGACTGCGCTGCGTTTTGAAACCATCTGCCGGCATATCTGTCATTCAGATGATTGCACGATTGTCTCTGCCCTCGCCGCCGAGCAGTTCCGCGAGGACAATTGGCCTTTGTCTTTTATTCCATTCGAGGCCCCCGGGAACCTTCGCAATCTCGGCGTTGCGTCGCGATTGAACTGTCCCAGGAAGCCGCTATTGGCAAAGATCGGGACCTATATCCAAGAGAACCCTCCCAAAGGCGTCACACCAACATTTGTAGCGTGACGCGTCTTTTTCCTACTCGATAAAGGTGCGCGCCAACCGGTCGCTCAGCGGTTGGGTCAGGTAGCTGAGCGCCGTTCGTTCGCCCGTGTTCACGAACAGGTCGGCGGGCATACCCGGCACCAGATCCAGTGTGGCCACCTCTTGGGATTGGACGTCATCCAGTTTGACACGCGCGGTGTAGTAGTAGTCTCCGGTGCGCTCGTCTTCGAGGCTGTCGGCAGAGATGTCGACGATGCGGCCCTCTGCCTCGGGCACATCGGCCTGATCAAAGGCAGACAGACGCACGCGCGTGGACTGACCGACATAGAGCTTTTCGATGTCGGCGGTATTCACCCGCGCCTCGACAACCAGCGGTTGGTCAATCGGCACGATGTCCAGAATGGGTGCGCCCGGACGGACAACGCCGCCTGTGGTAAACACCGTCATCTCGACCACCCGACCGCTGACGGGCGCAGTGATCGCCACACGCTTCAGCCGTTCCGAGGCCCCGATAAACTGCGGCTTGAGCGTTGCAAGTGACGCGTCGATCTGCGCCAGTTCGGTCGAGGCTGCCTCGTCCCGCAAGGTGCGTGCGCCGATGCTGGCCAGTTGCAGTTCGCTGATCTGGTTGCGGGCCTGTGCCTCTTGGGTCAAGAGGGCCGCTTCCACACCGATCAGGCGCTCCACCTCGACCCGGCGCGCATTCACCCGGACCGCTGCAACAAGGCCCTTGTCCAGCAAGGTTTGCAGGTTGCCCAGCTCCTGGCGTGTGATGTCCAGCTGCCGGGTGTTGGAGGCGCGTTGCGATTGCAGGCCGCTCACTTGGTCCTCAAGATTGGCGATGCGTTGTGCTGTCAGCGCCTCTTCGGCATCGCGTGACCGGCGTTCTGCATCGAATAGCAGCTTCTGGGTGGTGAATGCCGTGGCCCATGTTGCGGGGTCCAGTTCGACACGCATCATCTGCGCAACGGACACTTGATCAAATGTATCGGCTTCCTGCAGCTGAGCCATCAGCCGCGCACGGCGCACTGATAGATCGCTGAGCTGGCTTTCGATCACGTCCAGATCGACGCCCAGATCTGTGCTGTCCAGCTCCAGTAGGGTCTGGCCCGCTTCGACCAGATCGCCGTTGCTGACAAGAATGTTGCTGACGATGCCGCCATCCAGATGCTCGACCGTCTTGCGGTTGCCTTCGACCACAAAACTCGCTTGGGCCACAACCGCGCCATCCAGCTTTGACGCCGTTGCCCAATAGGCGGCACCGCCAAGGAAACTGATGACGGCCAACAGCCCAAAGATCACAAACCCGGTGATGCCAGCGCCAGAGGCTTTGGGTTGAACGCGGTTGTAGTCTTCAAGGCGCAGAACGCCGGTTTTGTGGGCGGGTGTGAGTGCGGTTGTCATTGTGTTGCTCCTTTCACGGCAGGCTCTTGTGGGCGGCGGGCGGCCAGTTGTGCGGCAGCCGTCTGGGCGACGGGTGTTCCTTGCTGACGCGGACGCAGGATGTCTTCCTTATCGCCAAAGCCCGTTTGCGTTCCTTTGTTGAGTGTCAGAACCTTGTTGACGGCTTCCAACGTGCTGGGGCGATGAGTCATCACGAAGGTGATGGCCCCGCGTGCGCTGGCGCCACGAATGGCGTTGCGCAGTGCCGCCTCGCCCTGGGCGTCCAAATCGGAGTTCGGCTCATCCAGAACCAGAATGAACGGATCATGGTAGAGCGCACGCGCGAGTGCGATCCGTTGGCGCTGCCCACCTGACAGATGGAAGCCGTCGCCGATCTCTGTCGCATAGCCATCGGGCAGGCTGCTGATCAGACCATGCACATCGGCAGCGACGGCTGCGGCCAGCACCTTGCTGTCGTCGATCGACGTTGAAAACCGCGCAATGTTTTCGCGAATGGTCCCATCGAACAGATGCACATCCTGCGGCAAATAGCCCACCAACTGTCCCAGCTCTTCGGGATCCCATTTGGCCATGGGCGTGCCATCAAGGCGAATGGCGCCGCGTTGCGGGGTCCAGATCCCGGCCAGCATCTTTGCCAACGTCGACTTGCCGGACCCGCTGTGACCGATCACGGCCAAAACATCGCCAGCCGACAGGGCAAACTCGATCCCGCCGATGGTGGCGTTTTGCGCCAAGGGCGGGCCCGCCTGCGCGATGGCTGCGTTCAGCGAGATTTGCGGACGCGGCAGTGCTAGCCGCTTGGGCGGCTCGGGGTAGGTTTCGGACAGGGCGCGCAGCGTCTTGTACGAACCACGTGCAGCCAGGAAGGTGCGCCACTGACCGATCAGCTGATCGATAGGCGCAAGCGCACGGGCCAGCACGATGGTGGCGGCAATCATCACACCGGCAGTAGCCTGACCGCTGACGGCAAGGGCGGCGCCCAAACCTAACATGCCCGATTGCAGGGCCATGCGGGTCGTCTTGGACATCACCGAAAAACTGGCCAGCCGGTCAGACACGCGCGACTTCAGGTGATGCGCATTGTGTTGCAGAGCTGTCCAACGCCGGGCGAGATCACCAGTCATACCCATTGCGTGGACAAGCTCTGCGTTCTGTTCACTGGAGGTGAACAAACTGTCGGACCTGGCGCGCGCTTGGGCAGCGTCTTGCATCACATCGGCGGAGCGCGCGTTGTTGATCAGGGCCATGAGTGTCAGGAACAGCGCACCAGCAAGACCAAGCGCGCCAAGATAGGGGTGCAGGACATAGAGCACACCAAGATAAAGTGGGATCCACGGTGCATCGAAAAATGCGACCAGCGTCGGGCCCGAAATGAAGTCGCGCATACCGTTCACATCGGCTGCGGGGGTGTCGCCACTGGCCTTGCCTTGAACCCGGCGGCGGATCGAAGCCTGGAGGATCGGTGCGCCAATCTCCAGCTCAAACCGCGCGCCAAGGCGGTTGAGGATACGCATACGGATCAGGTCCAGAAGACCGGTGACCAGGAAAACACCGCCCAGCAGGATGCTGAGCGCAATGAGAGTGTCCATGTTCTGGCTGGTCAGCACGCGATCATAGACTTGCAACATGTAGAGGGGGCCGGCCAACATCAGCAGGTTCAGGATCATGCTGAAGAAGCTGATGGCGACAAAGCCACTGCGCAGCTTGCCCCAGGCGGATTTGACGGTGGATTTTTTCTGAAACATTTGGGTGATCTCTTTTCAGCGTGAAAAGGTGGCGACATGTGCCGCCACCTCGGTGTGTTTTGATCAGGCGATGAAGTCGTCGTCGGAGAAGTCGCCGCTGTTGACCCCTTCGAGGCGCACGGAGGCGTCCGAAGAGAAGGTCAGCAGGGCGTCGTCGCCGTCTTGCGACACAACGAGGCTCTCGGCGAAGTCCGGGCCGAAGTCGGAGAAGTCCAACCGGTCCACGCCAACTTCAAAGTCGCCGACCGTGTCGTTGCCGAACAACCCTTCGAAGGTGAAGGTGTCGGAGCCTTCGCCGCCGAGCAGCAGGTCGTCGCCTTGACCACCGTTCAGCAGGTCATCACCGTCTTCACCAGACAGGGTGTTGTCGGCATTGGACCCGATGATGACGTCGCCATCGTCCGACCCGATTACGTTCTCGATCGAGCTGAGGATGTCGATTTCGACCACTTCGTCGATGACATCCAGACCGGACACACCCGTGGCCGCATCTGCGTCAATGGTTGCACCAGCGTCCACCAGCGTGTCCTGCGCAATGGGACCGTTGATCCCGGCAGGCGCATTGTGCAGGTGGATGGCCGACACGACGCCCGGCACCGGGGTTTGCAGGTCTGCTTCGTTCAGGCCCGTCACGGTCAGTTCCGACGAATAGACAACCTGGCCGGTGGCTTCATCGACCGAGATGGTCAGTGTCGCCGTGCCTGTCGCTTCGCTGTCGGAGGTCGGTCCGGGTTCTTGGCTTGCGTCGAGTGTCGCCGCAAGTTCGATGACACGCGTATGCCCGTCACCTTCATCGCTGAGGACTTCGAACTGGCCACGGATTTCACCGCCGGGGAAGTCCGAAGTGTGGATGTTGTAGTACAGGTTCCCGGCAAGGGCTTCTGCTACAAATCCGGCCGCGTCGTTAATGTTTTGGGTGGGCTGCAAGGATGCAGCGACCGCAACATTTTCGACAGACACCGTGAACCCGGTTTCGCGGGTGGCGGTTCCGTTTCCGTTGGCCCCAAGGTTCACGGTCACAGCGACGTCCTGATCAGAGAAGTCCGCCGTGTCGATGCCTTCGCCGCCTTCGATGAAGTCGTTGCCAAGACCGCCGACAATCACGTTGTCGCCTTGTCCGGCAATCAGAACGTCATCGCCTGCGCCACCGTCGAGAACACCGTTGATTTGACCAAGGTCGACAACAATGTCTTCTCCGGCACCCAAGAGCACGTTGCCGTTCACCACACCGTCATCGTCGTTGACGAAGGTCACATCGCCCGCTTCGGTTGCGTCGATGGCGTTGACCGTACCGGTGATTTCACCTTCGTTCAGGATCGCACCCAGCAGGTTCAGGCCACCGTCGATGCGGATACCCGCTGCGGCGTCGCTGTCTTCGGACCCGGCGATGAGGCCTTCGTTCTGCACCAGACCGGCAAAGTTCGCGTCTTCCTGGTTGCTGAAAAGGCGCAGGCCGTCACCGACAATGTTGCCTTCGACCGCGTCGCCGCGACCTTGCAGGATACCTTCGTTAAAGATGGCGGCTGACACAACATCACCGTCCACGTCGCCGGTTTGCAGCGATACGGCGGAACCGTTGTTGTCCAGTCCGGCATCTACAACACCGGTGTTGGTGAAGGTGTAGTTGTCAGCCGTACCGTCGGCATAGACTGTGCCATTACGCTGATCGCCGGTGCCGAGGATCGTGCCAGAGTTCACAACTTCCAGACCTTCACCATCGATGTTGACCGCGCGGCTGTCAGACGACACCACACCAGAGTTCACAAAGGACCCGCCCGTGTGATCACCCGTGCCGAAGTAGACACCGTTTTGCACACCGGAGATCGTCCCCGAGTTGCTCAACTCACCTTTGAAGTCGATGCCATTCACGACACGCACACCAGCAACGGTACCGTTGGCACCTTCAGAGCTGACGACACCGGAGTTGTTGATGATGGCATCGGTTACGCCGACATTGCCAACGTTGCCGATCCGGATGCCGTCGCCCGCCAGCGGTGTGCCCGCAGCTGCGTTTCCACGGCCTTGGATCGTGCCGGAGTTGTCGAGCGTGAAGCTGTTCACTCCGTCTGCAGCACCACCAATCTCGGCACCGAACCCGGAGCCTTGGTTGCCAGCACCTGCATCGATGGAGCCGCTGTTGACGACAGAAAAGTCATCTGCAGTACCATCGGCATAGGCAGTACCGTTGCGCTGGTCACCTGTACCCAGGATCGAACCCGCGTTTTCAACGCTCAGGCCCGTGCCATCGATGTTCAGTGCACGGCTGTCCGAGGACACAACGCCGCCTGCTTCGTTCACGAATGAACCGCCAGTGTGGTCACCTGTCCCGAAGTAGACACCGTTTTGAACACCAGCGATCAAGCCTGAGTTGGACAGCTCACCCTGGAAGTTCACACCATTGACGACACGAACACCTGCGACCGTTCCGTTGGCACTTTCAGACAAGATCTCGCCCGAGTTGGTGATGGTGGCGTCGGTCGTGCCGGTGTTGCCAACATTGCCAATCCGCACGCCGTCGCCTGCCGGGTTGTTGCCCGCCGGCGCATTGCCACGGCCCTGAATGATCCCGTCATTGTCCAGTGTGAAGGTGTTGGCGCCATCCGCAGCACCACCAATCTCGGCTCCAAAGCCAGAGCCCTGGTTGCCGTCACCGGCATCGATTGTTCCGCTTGCGAGGTTGCGCACGCTGAAATCATCCGCCGTACCATCGGCGTAGACAGTGCCGTTGCGTTGGTCACCCGTCCCCAGAATGTCGCCCGCGTTAATCAGATCAACGCCGGTCCCATCGATGTTCACCGCACGGCTGCCCGATTGGATCGTCCCGAAGTTCAGAACGTCAAGGTCATGCTCGGCGTCGCCGATATACAGCCCATTACGCACCCCTTCGATCACACCTGTGGATGTGTTCAGGATACGTCCTTCGGCTGCGGCGCCATCAGCGATACGGATACCCGCCGCCGTGCCGTTGTTGCTTTCGGATGAGACCAGGCCCGAGTTCACGATGTCCGTTTCAGACACTGTGCCCTCTGCACCGTTGTTGATGCGGATGCCGTCGCCCGCGCCGCCGGTGTTCGAGGCCGCTTGGCCGCGTCCTTGAATGGTGGCACCAAAGCCGTTGAAGACGGAGTTCGACACCACGTCGCCTGCTTCGTCGCCGACCTGGAACGAAATGCCGGCGCCGTCATTGCCCTCACCTGCGTCGATGGTGCCGCCCGTGAAGTTCGAGATGCTGACATCTTCTGCTGTCGCGTTGGTGTAGATGGTACCGTTGCGCTGGTTGTCGGTGCCGACAATGTCGCCAAAGTTGCGAACGCTGATACCTTCGCCTTCGACCTCGACCGCGCGGCTGTCGGACGAAATAACACCGCCGCGGAAGTTGTCGAGCGTGCCCGAGCTGTTTGGACCGCTGAATTCAACCCCATTCAACTCGCCCGCAATACTGCCAAAATTGCGAATGTCGGCGCTGGAGCCGTCGGTCACTTCGATGCCTGTCGCGTCTGGGCCATTAGCCTCGATGCTGCCTGTGCGGAAGTTAAAGACCTGCACATCCTCGGCCTCGACCGAAACGGCGGACGGTGCGCCATTGGTTTCGACCTCGCCAAAGTTCAGAAACCGGGAAAGGTCGTTGTTCAGGACGAAAGCAGGGGTGTTATCGACAACGGTACTTTGGAAGAAGCCGTTGGTCAGTGTCTGTCCGTCGCGAACAGTTTCCTGGGCCAGAGACGAGGTCGTCAGCAATCTGGCGCGCAGGCTTGCAAGTATTTCGGAAAGCATGGGTGATCTCCGCTTGAGATTTGGTTGCTGCGGAGATCAGACCGAGACTGTGGCCTCTCCGCTGTTCAACCAAGTGCGGATGCGTGGGTGTATTGGAAATTCTTGGTCCGAATACGGTGTATAAGCTCGGGAAATAGTCACGAACTCTGTGAGGCCTGTGAAACTTTTTCCATTTGTACGCAACGCTTTACAACCATTTTCGGTCGAGCTTGCGTTATTCTCTGACGACTTTTCACGAAACTGTTCGCGGAGTTTATCGGAAAAGCCGGAGCCGGGCCTGTCAGAAAATGCAATTCGTGGCGGGCGGCTCGGAACCGACCGTTCATTCCGATTCTGTCAGGAACGCCTCAGAATTCCACTCGCCACCGTTCTCAGATTTTCCTCTACAAGCCGTTCGATTTCCAGTGAACAGTTGCCTTCGAAGAGACTGTTCCAGACGACGGCACAGACATGCGAACCAACCAGTGCCAATGAATCCATGTCGGCCACTTCCCGGCTCAAACTCCCCATTTTCCGCCCTCTTTCGGAGAATGGACTTACCTGTTCCAGTCCCTCCTGACCGACACAAGCGCGGAAAATCTCAATTGTTTGGCGGTGTGGGGTTGGTGCGAAAATTATCAGCTTGATCAGTTTTTCGCTTTTGGTGATGCCTGACACACCGCGATAACGCGAACATCCTGTTAGACAGTCTGCGCCTTGCGCGCAATTTGATGGAGGCTTGGCGCAACGACTTCAACCACAACCGCACACTTTAAGCCTCGCTGGCATGACGCCAACAGCAAATGCTAACCGCTCAAAGCAAGACCAATATCCGAACAGAGCCAACGTAAATTAGTGGACTCTCTGGGAAACAGGTCACGTCCAATGACCGCTTTACCCAATACCAAGTGGATTGTTTGCAATCGCAGCGAACTTCCGCTTTACGCCCGACGTGCGGAAATCCAATGTCTCCTTTGGGCTGCGCGCTGACACAAGAGCCGCGCGCGGCGGATGTCAGCAGCTGAGCCCTTACCTACCAAGATGCTGCGATGTGGCGAAAGGCAGCTAAGTCGAACTCAGGTGTCGGCCCGTTCTCTTGCCAACGCAATCAAAATCACGACTGTTGCAGCAAGCGCAAGATTAGTTCGAACCCAATTCCAAGACGCCCATCTTTCAATCTCCTCGGCAACCTGAGGCAATTCAATGGTCTTTTCAAAGAACCGTGTGTTGGCTTCGCCAAAATAGATAGGCAACAACGCCATAGTCCCAACGGTACAAGCTAGTGCCAAGAGCCACGCTATCTTCTGGGCTCGGTCTTTGCCTCGAATGAGGATCGATACAAATGCTACCAACGAAAAAAGAACAGCGAGACCTCCCAACGGGGCCATGACGAAGCCGAGTGTCAGTCCATAAACTGCGAACCAGTCAACTGCGGCCGCAGGGTTCATCTGCCCCCAACTATCCACGATGACGATGGACGTGACCAACAACCCTGCACTAAAGCCACTAGAAAACAAGAGTGCGAGAAGCTTAGAAATGCGGGTAATCATGGCGACTTCTCCGAATGAGATATGTGCATTGCAATCCGCAATTTATTGGCCAGCGAACATGGGCGTATGATCGGAGAACGGGGCACGCTGCTCCGCGGCATCCACCACTAAACGCGCAACTTCTCCCTTAGTGATTTTGGACCTTAAGCCGTAAGTGACCCCGGCCTTAGCTGTGCCGGTTGGGCCTCCTTCCTTCAGTGTCACCGGTCGGACAGCGAGCCAGTCGAGTCCGCTGTTAGCGTAGAGCTTTTCCATCTTTGCCAGGTCTCCGTGGGAAATGGCAATGTTGCTGCGATTGAAGAAAAGTCGGATCAACCAATTGGTTTGGGCGGCGCTGTCACCGACACCTCCTGAGCTGATGGAAATCACACGTTGAACACCACTCTCTGGCATTGCGCTGCACAATCGTCTGGCGGTCGAAGACATCAAATCAGGCGGAGAGCGGAGCGGCAGAAACGGGTTGCCAGATTTGCTGAGGGTCATTCCAAGGCAAGATATGACTGCCTGATGGCCGGGTAGAATGCGTTCGAGAAAGCCGTTTGCCATGACGTCTTCGCGGAACAATGAGACACCATCAGGTGCAACGTAGGACGAGCTAGGCCTAACGATTGCGGTGACTTGATGGCCTCGTTCCTTTGCGAGCCTGACGACCCATTGGCCGCACCCTCCCGACGCCCCAAGCACTAAGATTTTCAACGTCAGGCCTCCTGCGTGCTACGGTATCATTGTGGGCTTCACCATCTCGCACAGATTTACATAGCGGACTATTGTTGTAAATAGCAGGCTATGTAATAAGGGATCATAGCCTGCTATCAAAACGAAGTTAGAAAGAGAAATGGAGCGTTCCACAATGAAGAGTCTCATGCTGACAGCCGCAACCCTTTGCCTAATGACCACACCAGTCTTTGCTCTTGACCGGGAGTTGGAAGAGCTGAACCGCGTGGTGTTTCAATCCGTAGACCGGAACGGCGACGGCATGCTTTCGCGGCGCGAGGTCGATCTGTATCGCCAGGACGTCATGTTGTCGCAAGACTACGATGGAGATGGAAACATCACTCTCGAAGAGCATCTGCCGTGGGATCAGGGGTGGCAGGCACTCGCGGAGGAGCGCGGCCTCGCAGATGAATACTGGGAAGCTCGCAGGCGCGTCTTCGACGCCTGGGACGTCAATGGCGATGGTGTCTTGAACGAAGCAGAGCAGTCGCTCTCTCAATCCAAGGACTTCTACATCGCGTCGGACCGCAGCAGCATGGCGATAAACTTCGACACGTTCAAATCCGGATTGCGGATCATTGCAGAGATGAACGATGCTGTGAATTCAGAGACAGATGTAACGCTCATCAACGTTTTTGAAGTGCCCCAGGACGCTCTTGATGAAGCCATTGCCATGTGGGCGCGGGGTCGCGATTTTCTGCAAACGCAGCCCGGCTATGTCAGCACAGCGCTTCACAAGTCGATCGCACCTGATGCGAAATTTGCTCTGATCAATGTCGCTATTTGGGAAAGTGTCGAAGACTTTCAAGCGGCAAGTGCGGCCATGCGCTCGAACGACACGCTTCCGCAGATCGAAGGGGTCACATTTACCCCAAGCCTTTACACAATCGTCGCAACAGACTGAGGAGACGTGCCATGAAAAGCACCGCAACACGATACGGCACTG
Organism: Tateyamaria algicola; assembly: GCF_047715485.1. Taxonomy (NCBI): domain Bacteria; kingdom Pseudomonadati; phylum Pseudomonadota; class Alphaproteobacteria; order Rhodobacterales; family Roseobacteraceae; genus Tateyamaria; species Tateyamaria algicola. Next base: position 91,010 of record NZ_CP180420.1, on the reverse strand, counting down.
TCGCCGTTACAATACACTGGCTCAGCGCAATCTTCATTCTTGCGTTGATTGGATCGGGGTTTCGTGCCGGATCGCTGGTGGATAGCGCGGCCAAGGCATCTATCCTGACCTTACATGTCCCGCTCGGCATCATCATTTTGTTGCTCACATTGATACGCCTGGCCTGGTGGGTTTTTGCTGATAAGAAACCACCCCATGTCGAAGGTGATCCGGCGTGGCAAACGTTGAGCGCAAAGGCCGTGCATGTCCTCTTTTACATCGTGATCCTAGGCATGGCAGCGAGCGGGATTGGCATGATGGTCCTGTCTGGCGCTGGAAGTGTTTTGTTCGGCGGCGCAGATGTCCCACTCCCCGACTTTGGGGACTTCCTCCCGCGCGTACCGCACGGCATCGGGGCGCGTTTGATGATTGTGCTGCTTGTCCTTCATGTGGTTGCCGCTCTCTATCATCATTTCATCAAGAAAGATGGGTTGCTCTGGCGCATGTGGTACAGCAACAATCGAAATCCGGGATGACTAAAGGCAGGCCAGCGTTCGACCTGACCGTACGTCGAATACTGGCCTGCCCTCTGTTCATAAATACCGTGCTATGCAATTGTGCGCGGCACTATGAGTTTTGATCGAATGTCTTCGCACGGGTACTTGGTGCATCACATCGCGCGGATGTGTTTCGAGCGCCTACGGGTACGCATTGAGCCACTTGGGATCGTACCAGGACAGTTTCCAGCACTCCTCGCTTTGTGGCAACAAGACGGACAGACTCAGCGCGAACTCGTCGAAAAACTCGACGTCGAACAAGCGACGATGGCCAACACTCTCAATCGCATGGAGCGGGATGGGCTTGTTGAACGTCGCGAGCACCCGTCCGACGGCCGTGCTCGGGTCGTCTATCTGACGGAAAAAGCACGAGCGATCCGCGACGATGCCTATGCGGCTGCGATGGAGGTCAATGCGGACACACTTGAGGACTTCACCGAAGAAGAGCGGCTGCAGTATATCGAGTTCATGCAGCGCACGATCCGGACCCTGCGCAAGCCAAGTAATTGAGGATTATCTCAAGACCAGTCATTGGTGCTAGTGCAGCGAATGTCACAAAAGTCCCGCAGACCGTGAGTTAGGTCCGGTCCCGAATTTGCCCTTGCAGCGAATGACCGCAATGCGGGCTGCGACCGCAGCATCAAGGCCCATAGTCGAGTGACCGCAATGGGCCGAGGATTACTTCATGATCCTAAAAAATGTATCTCGAACGAATGTAGTGGCCGGACCTGTGCACACAGACTCGGCGTCAGGTTGAATGCCCAAGAAGGCCTGCCTCATAGCGCAATCGCAACCCTAAGGCACTTGTCATTCCTTCTTTTGCGACAGGATCATCGGGGTTAATCCGTAACGTTTCTGCATAAATCTTCTCCGCAAGATCTAGCTTATCAGTCAGGTCTGCCCCATCTTGCCCGGTTTCCGCCCTCAGCCTCACGTAGCTGAGCGTTATGCTTGCCAGGTTCACGGCAGCTTCGCGGCTGTAGGGCATCAGGTGCGCCGCCCATTCTGTCCAGTCCATCGCTCTTTCCAGCGTTTCGACAGAGGAAACCTGCCGATGGAGAAACAGGGCGCTGTTCAAGACCGTATTGGCGAAGAAAAGCCTCGCTTCGAGGGCCTGACTGGGCGTCAAATCGGTGCGGCCCACGTCCCCGACGCTGGCCCATGCCATGTTGTAAATTCTTTGCAACGGCTTCCACAATTCCTCGGATGCTTCGCGCGTGTGGCCTTGCATTTCCTTTCCAGCTATCTCGTTTTCGTCTTCGATAACCTCTTCCAGTCGCTTGCCGACGGCTGCCACGTCGTTCGGGCGCAGCAGATCCCGGACGGGACGCGGCTCAGCCCGCAGCGCCAACGCACCCACAAAAAGTGGCGCTGCAAAGCTTGATCCAATTGCGCCGGCCGGTTGCAACACAGAAAAGTCGAGGAAGGGACTTTGCGCGAAATTCGGTCCCGCCCAATACGCTTCTTCGTGCCCATCCTGGAAACGGCGATCTTCTGTTTGAAACCCAATGGACAACACGCTCGGCGTTCGCGCCGGACAGGAACCGATGTTTTTCGCGTTGCCACAGGCCGCAACGACAACGGTTTTCTTGCCTTGGCACATCGCCTCAACCTTGTCGCAAAAGCATGGCTCCAGCGGGCATGAACCGGCATGAGGTGGAGCAAGCTCTTCGGACATCATGTGTCCCGCCGCGTCGACGAAATCGAACGCGTTCAGGGCATCTTTTATCGTCGGGTTCAGAGCGCGGCTCATTTCGGTCTCGGAACCAAGGCTCATGCAGATGTAGTCAAAATCCATGTCGAGCGCCATTTTGAGGGCTCTTCGCACGTAGATCGCGTTGACCTCACCATTTTCCATGATTGAAAAATGGTGAAGCTCGCAGGCAGGAGCGACAGTTTTCAACAGCAGTGATACCAAGCTGCCGTGAACATCGGGAGTGTCGGACCCAATGACATGGGTTGTGATGTCCGAAAGCACCGGAATGGTCGTGTCGGGATGCGAGTCGATGACGGCAATCCGCGAACCTTGCCCGTTCAAGCCGTCCTTGTGCGCCCAAGCCACCGCTTTCCAGAACGGGCCCTCCAGCGGCACTTTCCATTTTTGGGAAGCCCGATCGTATTTCCTGAGGAAGGCCTCGTCGTCCTCGGACCCGAACAGCGACAGTCCCATGGCTATGGTTCCTCGCTTTCCAATTCTTCGAACAAATCTACGCGACCGAATCTCGGCTCACCGTCGGTTTCACGGTCATCGACACCGAGCCGTTCGATCCGGCCCAATTTGAACCAGCGGGTGCCATAGACCTCAAAGGCGACAGCTGCCATCCTCCCGTCCTCGCTGGGCTCGGGAACATGTGTGATACTGCCAGAGCCATTTGTCTGGGTCAGCGACACGCCCGCATGAGCAAGTCGCCCAAGGCTCAGCACCGTATCCGAGCCGCTCGCTTCAAGTTTCCATTCAGTGCTGTCAGAGACCAGAAGAACCCCGGATGTCGCGCGTTTAACCGTGAATATGACATCAAACTCTTTAGCACCTTTGAACCGTTTCAGTTCTTCAATCACCTTTTGCTTATGCTTGAAGACTTCGTTTTGAGTTCCATCCAATTGCAGCAGGCATCCGCCTTGTCGGTCGAACCCGAAACTGATTTTGCCCTCGGCAATTGGTCCAATATCGCCGTTCGCGCTAACACTGATACCGCTTTTGTAGAAGGATGCGAAGCCCGAGGCGGCTTCTGTCAATCCAAACTCAGTTTTGAAAATCTCGGGCCGTTCGCTCCACTCGCTCACATGCCCCCGCTTTTCAAACTTATTGTTCTTGAATATCCCATAGTCCCCCACCCTCAGCAGCGATGTGAAACGGGTCAGGGGGTAAGACCCGTCATAGTCGAAGTGCTTACGGTAACTGCGCAGAAATTCTCTCATCAAATCGCCCTAATTGACAACGTCGCGCGTGTAGGTTGAATGTATTAATGCTATATATCAAGCCTCTCTTCTCCCACAGTGACAGGCCAGTTTCCTAAAGGTCCGCTATCCAGACTGCTGGTGCAGAAATCAGATCATAAGGCCAATGACCGCTTTGGGTCGGAGATACCTTAAGGTTCTAGGTAATAGATTGAGCATTCTGGGTGCAGCGCCGCTTCAACCCTTGGTTCGCCACCGCAGCAGTCTAACCCGTCTTTTCCCACGAATGTTCCGGGTCGACACGCTGCTGGCAGTAGTTGATGCCACCGGAGACCGTTGCGATTAGGACCTCCGGTCTTTAACTTCGAGTAGGCGCAGCCGTAAATTCTTCTGGTTGACGCATCTGGTTGCGCAGCGTTGTAGTTGTCCTCGCCGACGCGTTGGCATTCTTGGTAGGCCGTCAAGTCTGCATTGTATTCTTCTTGCGCCTTGGAGATGGTAGCAGTGCATTGGGTATTATTTCGATCCGCAACGCAGTTGATTCGCTTGTCGTAACCCTGGCGAGACACCGCCCGATCAAGCGCGGAGCATTGCTCCGTCAGTCGTTGGGATATCCCGTCTTTCCCGCAGTACTGTTTGTAAAAGGCTGGTGTGAAATCTAGCTTTCCGGCTGGAGGGCCACCCCCTCGATACAAAACAGTCATGCAGGAATCCGGTTTGTGCCCAAAGCAAATTCTGCATTCTCTGCCACTAGTGCACTTTTGGGGATCACCTTTAGTTCCCGGCTTGTAAGCGTGTCTTGTTCCGTTGTCCCTTGGATTAAGTACCACATGAGCATCACAGTCCCCAGGACACGAGCGGCCATCATCGTAGATTGTTGGCGTCAGCTCATGCGCATGCGAGGCTTGGGCTGAAAAGAAAACAGCCATCGAAAGTGATAAGAAAAAACGTAGCAATTGTTTCAGCCTCCAGGGAGGTTTGCGCCAGAAGGATTCGATTTCCTAGCTTACTCTAATTACTTTTGGCAGAAGCGCTAAAAAAAATCCTCCGCGTTTGCCATCGAGGGTTGAGGACTTTGCCAGAAGTCAAATGGCAGCTTACACGGTCGGTCCCACAGTACTACTATGCTATGCCGAACGTTCACGTAGCATGAGTTGCCCGCAACTTCAGAACAGGGGGCAAGATCAGCTAGCTTGCCTATTTTTTGGGAAACGAAAGTCTGCTTTGCTGAATCCGGATCGCAGAGAATACTCATCAATGAAGGTCCGGAATGGGCCGTCATCATCGGAGCCAGCCAGACGGGCGATAAGTTTCAGCTTCCGGTCCGAGGTCGGCATTGAGCCCCAATTCTGCAAGTGCTGCAGCTTTCTCGAATGTTCGCAATCCGCCAATCAGCGGACATCCGTTTCAAGACAAAGCCTTGTTGCTTATAGAGTAGGCGGCGATTGAAACTGGTTTGCGAACTGTCTGGGTGGGCTGCCCACGACCCGTTTGAACGCAGCGTTGAAAGCATTCTCAGACTGATACCCGACGCGCTCGGCAACCTTTGAAATCGTATCGCGTGAAGTCATAAGCTGATCGCTCGCTTTCGCCATGCGCAAGTTTGTCAGATAGTCCATTGGGGTCTCTCCCAACACGTCATGAAAGCGCCGTGCAAATACGGACCGGGACATCCCGGCGTGTTCCGCTAGAGCTGTGAGCGTCCACTTGCGTCCGATGTCTGCGTGGATCGCGTCCAACGCTAGACAGAGCTGTGCATCCGCCAGTGCGGCCAGCCAGCCTAAGCAACCATCCTTTGCGATGTGTCGGTGCCGCAGCATCTGCACCAAAAGGGCATGGGACAGATGCTGCGCAATAAGCAACCCTCCGGCACGAGCCGCCGCCACTTCATCCAGAATGCGTTCGACCAAATATTGCAACTGCGCTGCGGCAGCCTCTTCGGCGGGGATCACGATGATCGGGGGCAGCATAAAGACAAAATGCGCCGGTTGGACCTGTGACACAGTAAAACGACAGCTTGCGATCGTTGCATGACCTCCACCATTCACGACAGCAGGTTGCTTGGAAAAAGGCACCGAAAGGAGGTGCTCTAGCGGTTCGGGCACACATGAAGGGTCTGTTGCAATCGAAAACCGTCGACCACTTGGAAGAACAAAGAAGTCGCCTTGCTCGACCAGAACCGGCGTGTCGCTTCCCTCAACGGCCACCCAACACTGCCCCGCTAGCATCGCATTGCACTTCAGCGCCCCGGCCTGATCCGGAAAGGCGACTGCGGATTGGTGGCCCAGGTCGATCAGGCCCGCGAGGTGGCTCTGCGGCTTCAGCATCGAAAGAATGTCAGACAGGGGGTCCATTTGATTTGCTCAGTGGTTCAGCTTTGATTGAGAATACCGAACCGATTATCGCAAAGCAACAAATTGGGACGATTGCGAAGATTTTAGCGATCATCACACATTCAGCGTATCACCAATGCTCGTATATCTGGTCTCACGAGTTTTGGGTTTGACGCCCAACCTAAGTGTAACAAAGGAGATAGCTATGCGTGTATTCGTAACCGGAGCAACAGGTTATGTCGGCTGTGCCGCCGTTCGCGAGTTGCTGGACAACAACCATTCGGCCATTGGGCTTGCACGGTCCGAAGCCTCTGCTGAAGCCCTTAAAAAGGCGGGGGCTGAACCACATCGGGGAAGCCTCGAAGATCTGGCCAGTCTGCGCGAAGGGGCCGCCAAGGCCGACGCCGTGATCCATCTTGGCTTCAATCACGATTTCTCGAAGTTCGCCGAAAACTGCGCCCATGACGCCGAGGTTGTGCGCGCGATTGGTGCGGAACTGGCTGGATCAGACCGGCTTTTTCTCGTGACATCGGGCACTGCAATCCTGTCACCTGGGGCATTCTCGACCGAGACTGACCTCGCTCCCACAGGTGAGATGGCAAACCCCCGCGTGGCGACAGAACATGCGGGCGCAGAAATGGCACGGAAAGGCGTCAAGATTGCCGCCGTACGACTCGCACCCTCTGTTCACGGCGCCGGAGACCACGGTTTTGTGCGCATGCTGGCAGACATCGCGGTACAGAATGGCGAGGCTGCCTATATCGATGAAGGGCAAAACCGCTGGTGTGCCGTGCACCAGCAGGATGCTGCGCGACTATACCGACTGGCACTGGAACGGGGCGAGGGCGGCGTCCACTACCATGCCGTGGCCGAAGAAGCCGTGCCGTTCAAGGACATCGCCGAGGCGCTCGGCCAAAGCCTCAATCTGCCGGTATCACGCAAGTCCGGCGAAGAGGCCCAGACCTACTTCGATTGGTTCCACTTCATGGCCGCCTCCGACACCCCGGCCTCTAGCGCATGGACACGGAAAATCTTGAACTGGAGCCCACCCGAACCGTCTCTGATCGCAGACATCGAAGCGGGTCTATACCGCCCAACTATGGTCTGAGAGGGAATGGCGTGAAACAGGAATACCTCGATTGACCAAATCGCGGACGTTTCGCCAGATGATAGAGCACCGTTGGTATAGGAAGACGCCCTACATGAATCTGTCATCCTGAAACGACCTCACCGCCCAGTCGATAAACACGCGCACACGCGCTGAAAGCTGGCGACTTCGCGGATAGAGAAGCGAGACTGGCACAGACGGAACGTCATGTTTTGCCAGAACCTGACTGAGCCGTCCAAGCCGGAGATCGTCGTCAATATGGAATAGCGGCATCTGCGCCAAGCCAAGACCGAACAAGGTGCACAATCGATAACTCTCTGGGCCGTTGACCGACACTTGGCTGGACGGTCTCAAACTCTTGATTTGGTCTTTCACAAGGAACTCGAGCGGAAGAACCGCGCCCGTAGACATAGGCCAGATACCGACCATTTTGTGGGTCTCCAGATCGCTTAGCTCGGTCGGTTCACCGAATTTCTCCAGATAGTCAGGTGAAGCACAAGTGATCCGTTTTGCCATACCCACTGTTCGCACGATCAGATCGCTGTCGGGCAGCTCGCCCCACCGCACAGCACAATCGACACCTTCCTCGACCAGATCGACCCACCGATCCCTTTCGCTGATGGAGACCTCAATTTCGGGGTATCGGGCCAGGAAATCTGGCAAGCCCGGCATCAGAAAGTGTCTGGCCAGCGTACCCTGGACCTCAATCCGCAGGGGGCCTTTCGGTGGGGCGCCGACGAAGGCACTGTCGGCTTCTTCAACGTCATTCAGTATCGAAAGGCATCGCTGATAGTAGGCTTGCCCGTCGAGGGTCGGGCGCACGACACGCGTCGTACGGTGGAGCAATTGCACCCCAAGTCTTTGCTCCATCTGCTGGATCACTTCGGTGACGGTGGATCGCGGTGTCCCGGTATCGTGGGCGGCGTCGGTGAAGCTGCGGCGTTCGACGATCCGCACAAAAAGCTGCATTGCGTCAAGCCGGTCCATTGCGTCCTCATTATTCGTTTAGAGCGAATAGTCATGTCAGAATACACCCCATTATCCCGCTCTATCAACGGCATATCTGTCGGTCATCGCCAGCATGGTGCTGGCAAATAGAAAGGAAGTCTCATGACCGATACAAAACCTAGAACTGCAATTGTGACGGGCGCTTCACGCGGAATTGGTGCGGCCGTTGCCGAATGTTTGGCATCGGATGGCTTCAACGTCATCGTGAATTATTCCGGCAGCGAAAACGCGGCGGCGGCCGTCGTCGACAAGATTGAGGCTGCGGGTGGGAAAGCCATTACTGCCAAAGCGGATGTGTCCGATGCGGGTGCCGTGCGACGCATGTTCGATGCAGCTGAAACCGCCTTTGGGGGTGTTGATGTGCTCGTGAACAACGCGGGCATCATGAAGCTGGCGAAGATCTCTGACAGCGACGATGCCCTGTTTGACGCGCATATCGCTGTCAACCTCAAAGGCACATTCAACACGCTTCGAGAGGCGGCGAATAGACTGCAAAGTGGTGGGACGATCGTCAACTTCTCCACCAGCGTCGTCGGCACCAAACTGGAAAACTACGGCGTCTACACAGCGACCAAGGCGGCCGTTGAGACGCTAACGGCAATCCTCTCCAAGGAGCTGCGTGGCCGCAACATCACCGTCAATGCCGTGGCACCCGGGCCAACTGCGACCGATCTATTCCTTGATGGCAAGTCGCCAGAGTTGATCGAGCGTTTCGCCAAAATGGTGCCGCTCGAAAGACTCGGGGAACCCCGCGACATTGCCAATGTCGTGTCGTTTCTGGCCGGGCAGGACGGCGCTTGGGTCAACGGACAGACATTGCGCGCAAACGGCGGGTTGGTCTGAACGGGCTAACCCTCCATTCGAAACAAAGGAGCAATCAAATGACAAAGGAAGCAGAAAAACAAATCATCGTCGTCACAGGCGCATCTAGCGGTTTTGGCGAGATGACCGCTTACGCTCTCGCTGATGCGGGCCATACCGTCTATGCATCCATGCGCGCACTGGTACATGACCGCCGCGCAACCTCGCAACAGGTTTGGAAAGCATCATATGGGCTGGTTCCATCTAAGGCACCAGAGTAGGATTCACCAAAAAGGAGCGGTTGCACATCCAAGCGCGTCTGTTAGGTCACCAAGTGACGCCTTGGCATTCCCTAGGTGGCTTATTCGAACACCAACCCACCATCCACGATGACGGTCTGCCCGGTCATGAACTCTGACCCGGACGAGGATAGGAATGTCGCCACACCGGCCATATCGTCCGGTTCAGAAGCGCGACCGAGGACGGCGATCCCGGCGAACTCATCGAAGGCCTGGTTTTCCTTTTCTGTCAAACCGCTATCCTTGAAACCTTCGTCAATCAATTTCCACATATCAGTTGCGACGACCCCTGGGCAGATGGCATTCACTCGTATTTTTTGGTCTCCAAAGGCGCGGGCCGCAGCTTGCGTTAGGGCAACAACGGCAAACTTGCTGGCCGAGTAGTGAGCGAGTGGCTCATACCCCTGTTTGCCCGCAATAGAGGCCGTGTTGACGATGCTGCCGCCGATGCCTTGTTCAATCATCTTCTGGGCGGCCTCTTGCATGCAGATCAGAACACCTTTTGCGTTGACGTCCATGACGTCCTGCCAGTCTTTTTCGGTTATGCTCAGGAACGGGCGCACCTGTGCAATGCCTGCATTGCTGAACATAGTGTCGAGTTTGCCAAAATGCGCACATGCGGTTTCAATCATGTCTTTGACATTTGCGCGGTCGCGCACGTCCACGGTGTAGGCCGTAGCCGTTCCTCCGCCCGATTTGATCTCGTCCGCCGCTTCTTTTGCCAGATCGCTATTTATGTCCGCGATCATCACTTGGGCGCCGTTCTTGGCCAGACCCTTTGCCATTGCCGCACCAATGCCGCGGCCTGCTCCGGTTACGATTACGCCTTGTCCTTCGAGAGTAGCTTCCATGGGGATTACCCTTCCATCTAGGTACTTGATGCGCCTGATTCTTGCGAAAGTTTGCCTTAGAGAGCGCATGTCAGCGTTTGAAGATTGAGTGCGTCGGGCAGAACGGCCCGACGTCAAGAATATTGTGATCAGCTGAGGTGATGCACGCCTTGCAGCCCATAGACCGGCGTCGGAATACCCTCCATCCGTGCCTTGATCTGCAGGGACAGGAATTGCGAGTAGTGCCGCGACTGGTGCAGGTTACCGCCGTGCATCCACAGGTTCGGCACGTTGGTCGGCTTCCACATGTTGCGCTGTTCGCCTTCCCACGGCCCCGGGTCTTTCGTCGTGTCAGAGCCAAGCCCCCAGCATTTGCCGAGCTGGTCGGCCATTTCTTGGCCCATCAGGTCAGCCACCCACCCGTTCATGGAGTTGTAACCCGTGGCGTAGACCACCAGATCGGCATCGAGATGGGTGCCGTCATCAAGGATCACCCCGGTCTCATCCAGCTCCACCACCTGGCCGCGCTTCAATTTGATCTCACCATCGATGATCAGCTGGCTGGCGCCCACATCAATGTAATATCCCGAACCGCGACGCAGGTACTTCATGAAAAGCCCGCTCTCATCATCGCCCCAGTCCAGCCAGAAGCCGGCCTTTTCCAACCCGTCATAGAACGCCTTGTCGCGTTCCTTCATCGCTTGATAGGCGGGGATCTGGAATTCATGCAGGATCTTGTAGGGCAGGGAGGCGAAGATCAGGTCGGCTTTCTCGGTGGTCATTCCCGCCTGCACCGCCTTCTCCGAATAGAGATCGCCAAGCGCGATATCCATCAACGTATCAGAGCGCACAATGTGGGTGGAGGAGCGCTGCACCATGGTCACATCGGCATCGCCTTCCCAAAGGGCTGCACAGATGTCATGGGCGGAGTTGTTGGACCCCACAACCACCACCTTCTTGCCCTTCCAAGCGTCGGGGCCCTCATGCTCAGACGAGTGCTGCTGCACGCCCTTGAACTTGTCCATGCCGGGGAAGTCTGGCATCCGCTTCTTCCCGGACATGCCGGTGGCCATGATTAGCTGGGTGGGTTCCAGCGTGACCGTCTGCCCATCGCGATCGACGACAATGGTCCATTTGCCGCTCGACTCGTCGAAACTGGCGGATTTGGCGATGGTTTTGGACCAGTAATTCAGCTCCATCACCTTGGTATACATCTCTAGCCAGTCGCCGATCTTGTCCTTCGGCGTAAAGACAGGCCAGTTGTCGGGAAACTTGATGTAGGGTAGATGGTCGTACCACACCGGGTCATGCAGGCAGAGCGACTTGTAGCGGTTGCGCCAGCTGTCGCCGGGGCGGTCGTTCTTCTCGATGATGATGGTGGGCACGCCCAACTGGCGCAACCGCGCGCCCATGGCGATACCGCCTTGCCCACCACCAATGATCACGCAGTAGGGCTGGGTCTTGTAGCCAAGTTCGGCCTCCTCCTGGGCGCGTTCCTCTGACCAGGTGGCCCGGTGTTTGCCGGCGCCATGTTTGGCGCCAAGGGCCCGATTAAAGCCTGCATGCTCTTCATGGCCTTTCAGCTCGACCATCGTTGTCAGCAGGGTCCAGATCTTGTCACCCTTCAGCCGCACCAGCCCGTAGCCGCGCGCGACTGCAGTCTCGAAAGTGATCCAGGCTGTCGTAACGCCGCCATCTTCCGTGGGCACTTCACCCTCAGCAACCTTCCAGTTGCCGGGCTTGGTCGTGTTCAGCTGGTGGGCGAGCATGTCGGCCACCTGGTCCTTGCCCTCGACGGTCTTGATGTTCCAGGTGAAGGTGACCAGGTCGCGCCAGTAGCAATCATCGTCAAACATCTCGGTCGCCGCGGCGACATCCCTGCTTTCAAGCGCCGCACCAAAGCGATCCAGAAACGCCTGGGTCTGGTCCGTTACTGTTGTGTCGAGCATAGTTCCTCCCTTTCGTTAATCGTCCTCCGCCAATGAACTAGGCAGTTCTCGCATCGTCAGGGCAAAGACAAATGCGGCGAATCCGAAACCAAGGCAGAAATGCGGCTGTTCTTGTTGCGCGCGCAACAGCGACGCAACAAACGAGTCTTGCTGTTTAAAGAGAGGCTACCAGCCCAGCTTTGCGCGCTCGGCGCAAGATCGTGGAGCGGTTGAGCCCAAGTCGTCTTGCCGCTTCGGACATGTTCCAATTACAGGCCGTCAGCAAAGCCTCAAGATCTGCTGTGTCCGCTGCATGCAACACCGATGGTTGCAGTGGTGGGGGCGGAAGGTCCGCGATATCGAGTGTCACGCCCTCGCAGAGGGTCACAGCGCATTCCAGCACATGCTCCAGTTCTCTGATGTTTCCCGCCCAGGCTCTCGATTTCAATTCCGCGCGCGCCAGAGGTGACAGGAGGATATCCTCGCTTGAACACCGTCGCAGAATTCGGTTGATCAGCCAATCAATATCCGCGCGGTTGCGTAGCGGAGGCAAGTCCAGCGTTGCTCCGACCAGCCGATGCACAAGGTCATCGCGCAAGACGTCGGCAAGAGCGGAAGGCGCGCATCGGCATGAGGCGATGATACGCAATTCAGGGCGGCTTTCTAGAAAGGAAAGCAGGCCAGCTTGCGCTTGAAAAGACAGGTCCTCGACACCACGCAAGTACAGCGTTCCAACATTCGTTTCAAAGACGTTGTCGATTGCACTTAGTCCGGTACAGCGTACTGACTGAAATCCGCCTGCCCGCGGGTCCGACAGATAGATCGCGCGGGCGAGCTTTTCCTTGCCGGTTCCCGTCTCACCAGAGATGAGCAAGGGCAAGTTGGTCGGGGCCAGCCGCGACGCCTTGAAAAGCAAAGACTGCAAGGCGGCATCAGGCCCAGCAAAACTGCCAAGCGGGCCAGGCAACTCTGGCTGGCGACGCCGGAACATGGATGTCGATTGAGGAGTTTGGGGGGCGATCGCGTGGCCAAAAAGCGCGCGACCGTCGGTCATGCGCAAGACCCGTTGTTCGGAGGGGCGCCCCCGCATGAAATCGGGTAGGTCATCGACGGACATTTCCAGCCAGTCTTCAAGCCGTGAGCCAATCACTTTACTTTTGCCCGTGGGATCGAGGGTCCGGTGTGCGCCGGATGTCATGCCGACAATGCGCCCTGATCCGTCCAGCGCGACGGCAGCCTCCGGGTCCACTTCGAGGAATTCCGGACTTCCCGAGAACCGCAAAACCCAGTCACGACGGGTCTCGGCCATAAGATTGGCCATCTCGACCCGGCGAGTTGAATTGGTCACAAGAGTCATGGCCAGGTTCTGTGAGGATTTCGGCGACGGCCCGCGCAGCAGCGACACATCAAGAACCGCAGCCAGCGACCCTTGCGTGTTAAAAATCGGCGCAGCGGTGCAGGACAAAGGCGTATGTGTCAGCGAAAAATGGTCACCCTGATGAATGGTGACCGGCTCGCCCGTCACCAAACAGGAGCCGACCCCGTTGGTGCCTGCCAGATCCTCGGTCCACTTGTAGCCCATGTACAAACCGGCCGCGCGCAGATCGTCCTCAAAATTCCGATCACCAAAAAAATCGACGCAGACGCCCTTGTCGTCAGCCAACAACACCACGTAATTCTGGCCGGCCACTTGGTGAAAAAGAGATTGAAGGCCCGACCGCGCTGTGGCGATCAGCCTTTCGGACTGTTCTCGATGTTCACGATACTCGGTCTGCGGAAGTATGTGCGCGGGCTCTCGTCGGGATGGGTCCATGCCATAGGACTCAATACAGCGCTGCCAGCTATCGGCGACAAGGCGGTCGCGCCCCGTGTCCACGCCATTCAAAACAAGATCAATTTCCTCAAGGTGGTCGCTATCTTGCATATCCCCTCCCCAAACGGCTTGAGCTTCAGGATACCACAATTGCCACATCGGCGTCGTTCGACTGCTTATGAGCTCGAATTGCCAGATGTTACATCTTGCGCCAATGCCCGCATCGAGGAAGCTGCGTCGCGGCGACAGGACACTGGCGGAAGGTCCGGAATGGGCAGTAAGAGACGGCATGGCCGCGTAGGCTGGATGACCGGCACGCGGGACAATCCCGCCAAACAGTTTTCGCGCTTCGCCGACGCAGCATCCGTTCGCGCGTGCGGCACGTCTTTTATTACAACCCGGCGCATGTCGTCATTGCGGTCGTTCGCGGGGGCGATTTCGACCGAACCGACACCCAGCTTTCGCCGCAACCTGATCTGACAACTCAGAGGCGGCCGGAGTGTGAATTCGGTGCGAAAGCGTCCGTGTTTGGGGCAAGTTTTGAACCGCGAGGCTTTCGACAGCGTGAGTGAGCTTTGAATCCTGATCTGAGATGCCTATAGTCTCCTAGACGCCTGCCTTTTTCAACGAAAGCTGCTTTTTCACAACGCTTGCAAGTTGCACGAGATCAATTGGTTTGCTCAGAAAGGCATCCGTCTGAGCCAAAGCCTGCTTACTGTATTCATCAGCAGAAGCGGCATATCCTGAAATCATTATGGTCGGTACGTTCGGGGCGTGCTCCTTGACATGTTGGACAATATTCCAGCCTTGAACTGGGCCAGGCATAACTGCGTCAGTCAAAACGAGATCGGGGAAGCCCCCTTTACACGCAATGGCTTCCAGCGCGTCCGACCCGTTTTCGTAAGTTGTTACGGTGTATCCTTCCCGTTCGAGCATAATGGCCATCGCGCGCAGCAACTGTCTATTGTCGTCAACCAGTGCAATGGAGTACCGCTGCGGGTCGCGAATAGAGTTAAGGTTTCCAGCCGTTTGCCGATCATCTTCTTGGGGGATCTGGCTCGTCGGCGGCAACAGAATACTAATAGCTGTCCCAACGCCGCTTTGACTGTCGACTTCGACGCTTCCTTGCGACTGTTCCGCAAACCCTTTGACCATTGAGAGACCAAGCCCTGATCCCTCACCATCGCGGCTCGTAGAGAAGAAAGGGTCAAAGATTTGATTTTTGTTGGAATCAGAAATACCCACGCCATCATCTGCTACGGTAAGTCGGACATGCTTTCTACCAGCTATTACATCCTGGGTTGCGGAAATTGAAATCTTTCCTCTACCAGTAATTGCTTGTGCCGAGTTGAGCGCGAGATTCAGCAGCGCGCTTTGCAGCGCTGAAGGATCGACGAATACGTTGTCCGTCTTTGGCTCAACGTCAAACTGAAGAGCTATGCGGGCTGGGAACAGTCGTCTCACGTATCTTTCGAGTTCCTCAAATGCCTTGGTCGGAGAAACCGCAATCGGTTGAAGTGGTGCTTTTTGACCAAAAGACAGAAGCTTCGATGTGAGGTCGGAACAACGCTCGGCGGCGTTCAATGCTTCGGCAGTTAAACTTTCGGCCTCCTGCCTGCTTGCCGCACCAGGCACTAATTGCAGGTTGCCCGAAATGACACTCAGAAGATTGTTGAAGTCGTGCGCAATCCCGCCAGTCAGTTTGCCCATAACGTCCAGTTTCTGTGACTGTTGCAGTTGCTCGAGCATCTCCAGCGATTGAGCTTCTTTTCTATAAGATTGCGACAGCATCACGACGAAGAATGCAGAGATAGCCAAACCGCAGATAGCGAACAGGGTTGCCTCAGCGGTCACCCCCTCCCTGAAGATGGAATGCATTGAGATGACAACAAAGACAGCTGCATCGGGCACCAAAAAGCACATCAGGATGCTGGGGAAAGCCGCCCGATTGAGCATCGAGTGCATGCTTGAAGCGGTGACAAGTGCCAGCGCGGCAAACTTTGCAACATCTGAACCCAGGAACCAAAGATACACTGGCATTGCGCAATACACAGAGGCCTCAACGAACAGTACACAAAGGACTAAAGAGTATTGAAGTTTTGTTGGAGAGCTTGGGACGAGGCGCACCACCGCCTTTTCAGAGAGTTGCATTGCAACGTAGGCGAAACCCCAAATCGCACAAACCCACCATCCGGCCAAAAAATAGCTACTTGCGCATACGCCCAAAATCAAACCAACTTGGAGAAGGAATTCCGTGTCCGTAGGCGGTTCCAACTTCCGAAGCAGACGAATCTGTTGCGAGAAGTCCGCCTCGTCTGCGCCCGCTTTGCATGGCACTCTATTAGTTTGAAACACTTCCGAACTACCCGGTGTGGCGGGTCAATATGAACTTCACCCTCTGATACGCGACCTCAATCTCGTTGGCCACGTCGTCAAATCCTTGCCTTTCGGCAGCCAGCTTCAAGTCGTAAAGCACGTCCAGCGACCAGGACATTTGTTGGTGCGGTTGTGGCGTACAATTGCGATGATGTCCCGTTCCATCAATCACTGTCAGGAACGACTTTCCTGAAGTGCTTCTAGTACCGGTAGTATTCATGCCTACACCTTCCTGAAATCACGCATCTGTGAGAAAACAATAGGGAATGGCGATGGATCAATGCAGGGGAGACAAAAAAAGCATGAAGAAAGTTGATGTGTTGGCGCTTGATGGACGTCTGCTGAAAACGTTCCTTGCGGTTTATGAAACCGGGTCCGTAACACGAGCGTCTGAGTTGCTTGGCGTGAGTCAATCCTCAGTCAGTCATAGCCTGAACAGGTTGCGGGACTGCTTGGATGACCCATTGTTTAGGAAAGTGGGACGCGGCATCGCGCCAACAAATGCCGCAGACCTTATTGCTCCAAAAGCAGCACAGATCGTCAGCGACATGGAGAGTTTGGAACTGCACAGCGAGTACGACCCGTCGGCGGACGAAGGCTTTTTCACAGTTGCGACAAATGTAACAGAACTTCTGCCCGCACTGTCTGCCCTGAAGCAAATGGTTGAGCAAAGTCCCAGCAATGCCAAATTGAAGTTTATCGAACTCGGAGACCGAAGGCGAGTGCTCGAAATCTTGGATAAGAACCGGGCTGACCTTGCAGTGACTGCATCCGTTGGATCCTATCCGTTGGAACTTTCGGTAAAGCGTCTGTATCAAGACCCTATAGTTTGCTTCTATGATAATTGTTGCCGACGAGCGCCAACCAGTTGCATCGAATACTGTGACGCGAGGCATGCCGTGTTGGACTTTGGCGGAGAGAACAAAAGCATTGTCGATAGAGCGTTAGAGACATCAGGCCTATCGAGAAAGATCCACTTGGCAGCGTCCAACTCTTATGCACTGGCCCGGCTTGCGATGGGAACCGACCTTATAGCAACTCTTCCCAGGGCGTTGGCCAATGATGCTTTTCGAGGATTCGAGTATTGTTCCGCGCCATTCTCGCTGCCGCCCGTGACCTACGACTTTGTCTGGCATCGGCGCTATGAAACCTCTGCCAGACACATGTGGCTCCGCAGCATCTTTTCTGAAGCAGTCGCGATGTCGCCGCATTTGGGCAAATAGCCAAGGGATCAAGTTCTTCGGATGCCAGAAATGTACTTTGCCCGCAGAGGCGACTATCGAACCGCAGCACTAGATCGTTGCAGCCATTCACAAATATGCTGTCAAACCGGACCAGTTCAGTCCCGTCATTCGATTTCCAGCCTTCGCTAACGCAGCATCCGCTCGCAAGTGCAGCACCGTTTCCACCGCACTATAGCAAACGTGGCCATAGCTGCCGTTCAGACGGTGCTCGATAGCCACTGGAAAAACACTCCAAATGTCTTCTGTGCCTAATGGTCGAGGACATTAAATGGGCAGAAGCTTTGGAAGCCTAGCCAGATCGCGTGGAAAGTTTGAGACCAAGTTTGAAACAATCTGCTAGGCGACCTTTCGCTTCATTCGTGACTTTGCATCCTTTGTCGCAAGATCCCGTAACACGTACCCCTGTCCCCAGACAGTTTCGATCGGGTTCACCCCGCCTGTCGCTTTTTGGAGTTTCTTGCGCAACTTGCAGATGAATACGTCAATGATTTTGATCTCCGGCTCGTCCATGCCGCCGTACAGGTGGTTCAAAAACATCTCTTTGGTCAATGTGGTACCTTTTCGCAGCGAAAGAAGTTCTAACATCTGATATTCTTTAGCTGTGAGTGGTACTGTCATCCCGTCAACACTCACAGTTTTTGCATCGAGGTTCACTGCAATTGAACCGATTTCAATTATAGACTGTGAGTATCCTCTTGACCTGCGAACGATGGCGTGGATGCGTGCAGTCAATTCTTCGCTCTCGAATGGCTTGGTCAAATAGTCGTCTGCGCCGACCCCAAAACTCTTCAACAGGTCTACGCTGTTGTCGGAACCTGTGAGAATGATGACTGGAGTATTTATGCTGCCAGCCCTGAGCTTCCTTAAGACATCATGACCATTCATATCCGGGAGGTTCAAATCAAGAAGTATGAGATCAAAATCGTAGAGTTTCGCAAGGTCGATGCCGTCCTCGCCTAGGTCGGTCGTGTAAACACTGATGCCGACGGTTGTCAGTATCAATTCGATGCTACGAGAAACGGTAGGATCATCTTCAATCAGCAGTACTCGCATCCGGAATTTTCCATATCACTGCGGCTGACGTAAAGTGGTCAGCTTTTCGAAGGTTATTGGTGAGCAATCATGTGGCCTAAGCGACAGCCCGTTGCAGTTGCTATACAAGAGCGCCAGTTTTGGCGTTGCCGCCTAGAGCGCACTGGAGATACTCATCCAAGGCCCCCAATAGGGCGTCCAACTCAAATTCTCCTCTCAAATGGACTCTAACGCCTAGGCTGGCGACCAAATTGTCGATCCAGCCGGGATTGAAAGTTGAGTAAGAAACAAGGAGCGGCCTTTGGTCCAGCTGGGCCTTTGACAAGGCGAGGAAATGTTCGGGTGATGTTTCATCCATCACATCAAATGGCAGTGCCACAACATCAAGGGAACCCAGGCGGATCAACTCAACAAGTTGCTCAAAGCTCGAATAAGGCACAACATCCCATCTGCAGCCCTCACGCTCTATCAAGGCACGTTTTCCGACTTCACTTGCGCATACCGCCACTGTCATGCGGTGCTTGTTAGAAAAAGACGACATGTCGCCCTCCAAGAGTCTTCATTGTTCGAGGCGCGGCTTCAAATAGCTGCGCGCCAGATGATTGGTATTCATCAACAGTCTCACTTTTGGTGCCCAGTCGAGGAGTTGATCCCAGGGTGGGCGAAGATAGGCCTTTAACGACCTACCCAAATCTATGTCTAGATGAGACAGCTTGTATCAATTTCTGAGGTTCATATACGCAGTTCGCGTATGGATTGCATTGAGCGGACGTGCCAGAAATTTGACGAGTCGTGCCAACGCATCGCGTGTGGTGTCACGCTCCGGACTGCTAACGTAGCAGGCGTTGCCTCAGTTTCTTCGGCGTTTCGCCGAAGTACTTTGTGACGGCGCGTGTAAAAGCGGACTGTTCAGAATAGCCCACATCACCTGCGATAACGGAAAGTGGGATACCTTTGGTGCGCAGTTTGGCTTCCACTAGCGCAAACCGGGTTTCCTCCACCAAGTTCTCATATGTTAGACCTACATCGGACAAGCGGCGCTGCAGAGTTCTCTTACTCATTCCTACAGCGGAAGCTGCTCGCTCAATGGTCAAGCCTCCTCTTGGCAACGCTTGGATGACATTCTCTCTCAGAACGTCGGAGAGCGACTTTTGATCAATTTTTCGGTCTAGTTCCGTCTGACACTCTCTGTTCATCAACTCAAAAAGAACAGGGTTCGAAGCCGAGTTATGCTCGTCTAGAAAAGTAGCGGACATGGTCATTCGGTTGACAGGAGCGTTGAAGTCAATCGGAGCCGCAAACGCATGCTGATGCAGTGACCTGTTCGGTGGTGCCTCACGCATAAGTTCAAAGCGCAGAAATCTTTGTCGCCCGCTCGTCAAAAAAGAAATAACCTTCAATACTTGGTTAACGGAAAAATCTGTGAACTGCTCGGGTGACCGCACGGCGGGTGAGTACTCCCACTCAATCGCACCGCATTGGCGATCTAAGGTCAGGTTGAACTGGCGGTGATCGACAACCGTGTCGATGTACTTGGCGAAGAACAACAGCATATGCCTTAGTGTTGGTGCTGCCAAAAGACCTTGAGCAAAAGCGCCTGTACCACCGGTTGAATAGTAGTTTGAATATCGCACTCCAAAATCATCATACCCCGTGATTCCTGCACCTGCCTCCATCAGTCGGCAGAAGACATCCAAATCAATCCGTGCATCCAAATCAGTGAACGTATCGACATTGAAGCCAAAAGGTTCAACGAGCGGATCAATGTCAACGGAGTGTTGTGCCAAAAAATCGGGTAAATCCCGCCCGACGGTTGCCAACACACTCGCTGATGGCAGTCCCAAGGTTTCACGCATGGATGGAACTGTCAAAAGAATGGCACTAAATGTCAAATACAAACCGATCGAGCCCGCTATTACATAATGTTTCAAACTCTTGCAGGCAAAGAACCAAGATGAGCGAAAATGCTGACCTTCTTCCAAAAGATGCACCCGAAGTGCACGTCCAACTTGTGGCCACCTGGTTGAGCCTCGACAGGGAGCGAAGTCCAGGCCGCGCCGAGTTTAGTGTTGGCAAATGGGCATCCGACCAGCACGAGTGCTTTTTGGTACATCAGCTCTCAACAGACGATGAACCTCTTAAGCTCCAGTTCGGTGACGCGACTGAGCTATCGTTCATCCCCAACGGGGCAGACGTATCTGGGAAATGCCTGTCGGATGTCTTGGACAGATTCCTGCTAGAGAAAGCCGAGAATGCATTTCGAAACTGCTTCCGCCGCAAGGAGCCGTACTACTCGGAGTACATCAGCTCCCAGTTCGGGAGAGGACACGCACACTTCAAACGCCTGTCTCTTCCTTTGGTCGATGAGAACGGAACGCTTCGTTCCGCATTTGGCAGTGTCGTGCGCATTCCAAACTGAACTAGTCGTAGCTGCATTCCGCTCAAAAGAAAGTCAGTATCCGGACACAGGGGACTAGATAACCATTCGCCAGGACGGTTCAGATTTCGACGCGCTCTACGGTGCCAAGGGCGTTTTCAAGTTCAAAATGAAACATTGGAAGGCTCAGTATACCACTCAAAGGTTAGCCAACTTTGCACGATTGGCTGATGCAGACAAAAACTGTCAGTTCTCATAGCCAATCAGCGGTAAGTACATCTCCACAGTTGTCCCGTTCGAGGAGGTTTCGATCCTCAGCGCGCCCTCAAAGCTCTCTGCAATTGATAGGACCATGGAGAGACCGAGCCCTGTGCCCTGACCAACTGCTTTGGTTGTAAAGAATGGCTCGGCGACGCGCTCTAGAACTTTGCTCGGGATTCCATGGCCGTTATCTTTGACCTCGTACACAACGAACGGACCTTTTGGCGGCGCCTTGTCACCAACAAAACCTGTTTCAGCAGCTACTTCTTTGATCTTTGCAAGAACGCTTACCTTGCCCTTGGCGCTGCAAGCATCAATTGCATTGGAAACCAAGTTCATCAGGGCGGTAGCAACGTGGTCTGTGTCCGCACTGATACTGGCCGGCTCTTCTAACATCAGCCAGTTCAACTGAACACTTGCAGGAACAGCGTTTTTGGTGAGCGATCTGGCGGACATCATCGGAACATTTGCGTCTGCTATCGTGTTGCTTAGCGGCGCTTTCCGCGCAAACAGCAGCATCTGGCGAACGGTGGAGGCAGCCTTCACGCTTGCCTGCTCGGCTTCGAGGATAACTTCTTGTTTTTCGTCCTCGTTTTCCAAGTGCCTATAAATCTCCAGATTGCCTTGGATCGCAGTCAAGATGTTGTTGAAATCATGCGCAACGCCGCCCGCCAACTGGCCCAGTGCGGCCATCTTTTGGGCCTGGAAAGCGGTCTGCTTTGCCGCTTCTTCCTCTAGAATTCTTCGGCGCGTCGATAATAGGGACTGCCAGAGATAGAACACAAGCGCCGTCCAACTCAGACCTATGCCGATGATTGCAGTAGTATCTCGTAGCCCAAGCAAATGGGGTAGAAGGAACGCCGTGGTTGTGCCGAAGAAAGCAAGAGTCAAAGCAGCGATGAGCTTCTTGTTGGTGTCACCGCGATGCACCAAGTGCACCAGTTGAGCACCGATCAAAGCGGCGCCAGCCAAGTTCAAATTCTGATCAGAACTCAATAGCATTTTACTTGGTAGCCAAAGGAAAACGACTGTAAGCAGAGCAATACCGAGATAGATGACATCAGTTTGAAATGCCGAGACATCTCCTTTCAAGGACCGCAAGTAAATCCGGTGAACCCAATACATGCAGACGTAAGCGATGGCCCAAACAAGTGAGATTGGGTCTCCCGTGTAACCAAGAAAGACTAGGGCACCGATCGGTATCCCAATCATCCGAACAGCAACATCGGCTTTATTGCGCTCTTCCAGCAAAATGAGACGCTTTATCTCTATGTCGTCACTCGATTTTTCGGGCATCTGGCTTCTTTTGTGCGGGCTACAAGCTGCAAGAAAGGCAACGTTTCTTTGAATTGCAACTGGACTCTACCAGCGCGGGAAGCATCAAAATGCCGTGCTCAAATTAGGTACACGGACTGTCAGCATCATTGCGGAACGTGTTGGACTCACATCCTTAAGAAACTGTCGACGGAAATAATTGACTAAGACAGTATCGTCAAAGGTTGGAGGGTCGGTATCGGTGACACTCGGTGCGGGGCAGCAGTAAGCCTGGTGCAACCGCAAAAGAATGCTGCATCAGCGAAGCCTCAAAAATTAAAGTTCAGTTTGTACGTGACTCGTGAATTGCCATTGAAGATTTCGCTACGCGATGAACGAATGGCAGCTATCTCCGCCCCTGCGCATCGTACTGGACCGAGCATCCGCAGCAATTTTCGTACTACGTGCACACGCAGCGAAGAAAGTCGATGGCCGGGTTGGGCTCGCTGCTGACCTTCGTTGCATCCAGCTCGAAGGTTCCCCCGCATCCCCAAGCGGACATGGATAAACTAGTCCCAGATGTCTGCTGTTGCGGGGAACCGGACTTTCGCTGCGGGTGAACAAACGTCGGCTCTAGGCATTTAGGCGTCAAAAGTAACCTCACCGCGACTTAGAGACAGCAGCTTAGGATACTCCAATCAAAATCTGTTTTTCTTGCTCGGCGCTTAGTCCGCAAATCAGAGCCTTGTCACGCCTTGTGCGATCCCAGCTCAAGAGTTTTTTGAGCGTTTCCCTCATGGGATGGACTTCAAGACCAGCATTTTTGGCACGGCTGGCATCCACTTCAAGAAAATGACGGAAAGCTGGCGCGTCGGGAGCCATAAGAGGCACATCTGTCCAAGGTTCAGCGCCTGCGTCCATGAAAACACTGGCAGGAACCCAGTGAATTTCACCTGCTGATGCAGTGGTTTCCTGGATCTCGTTGAGTAGATCCTGCATCGTCATGACATCGCCGTTCACATTCCAAATGCCGCCAAGGTTGTCTTCGGCACAGAACACTGCGAACCTTGCGGCGTCACGCACATCAAGGATTTGAACCGGGCGGTCGGTTGGCAGCGGTGCAACCACTGTTGGGCTCTTTGAGCGCCCGGCTTCATCAATTCTCCGAACCCACCAAGTAAGTCGGTCGGTATAGTCTCCTGCGCCGACGATTAAACCTATTCGCAGCGCAGTTGCTCTGTCTCCCAGTTTCTGTTCGGAAATGATTTCGCATGCGCGTTTCAGTGGGCCATACGAGCGTCCGTAAGCAACAGCAGAGCCACGGTCTTCAAGAGGCACGGCGTCCGCCCGTTCAAAATCATCTTGGGTAGCCTCTGGTACGTCAGCAGCTTCAGTCAGACCGGGCTTATCGTACCGACCATACGTCGAAAGTGATGAAGCCAGAACGTATCGCTCAGGCTCATTGTCCAGTGCACCCAACAAAGTTGATACCGCATCCGGCGTGAATGCACAGGTATCAAAGACCCATTCGAAATGTCGCCCCTTTAGCGCGCTCAAGCTTCTATGGCGATCAGCTTCAATGACTTCGACAGCTTCCGAAAGTGTTCGCGAGGTAACACCCCTCGAAAGCACAGCGACCCGATGTCCACGTTCAACGAGTGCGTCAACAATCGCACCGCCAAGGAATCCCGTTCCGCCAACCACAAGTTTTTGAGAGTCGCTTTGCACCACCAATCTCCCGAGAGTCTATTGATCGATCAATCGCAGCATATGAGACATTCGCTGCGCCGCCATCGCTGGGTGAGTATGGGCTCACTTGAGACCTTCGCCGCGTCTGGCGGCAAGATCGTCCTGCAGCCCAAGCCAGTCATTTATCCTGACAACCAGTCTGGCGCCGCCGCTTCTCCAAAGAAAACATTCTTCTTGTTGAAAGCCTGTCCAATCAATCATTGCTCTGTCGAATATGTCGGCAACACTCACTTCGTCCAGAGTCAAGAATAAACACGCACTTACACGTCGACGCAAACTCGGACGTCGATTGTCATTGGCAACGAACGGTGTCGTATCTCTCGGTGTCATGGATGTCTGTACCTTGATGATTGCAAACGCCAATGCTTGCGCCGAGCACAGCACAGTCTCTTGTTGCGTGATGCACAGCATTCACCCGGGCCAATACAACATCATGTTTAGCTGCAGTTAGGGCAGTGTCCAACTGACCGTCAAGGTGGGCCAGATTGTGCTTCTTGGCGTATCTTTTCAGATCCTCACACACCTCAATAATCCAGTCGTGTTTTTGCATTTCCGAATCCTTGGTTTGTCTACACCTCAACCAAAGGATGATTTGGTTAACTGTTGGTAAAGCCGAGAAAGGATGGTCCATCGTTTGGGTCCAACTGTGAGCGTACAGTTACAGTTGGATGTGACGTAGACAGGCTGCCGATCATCCGCTCGTCGCTGCATCTCGACGCGCGCAGCAAATCCAAAAGGGCCAAATAAGTTTGGCTAAATCCGGCACGACGCGCTTCTTCAGCGGCGATCATGACACGTGTTTCGAACCATTCATTTGTAGGCATTCGGTTTACCTCCATAAATGATGGGTAAATTTTTCCCAAGTTCGTTAACGACCTCTTAACGTGGTGGTAAAGTCGAGTAACACAGGCGAGAGTTCGCCTACCTGGCCTTGGACTCACATTGTGCCAAAGTTCCTGCCCAGCCCGAAGGCGCCGTTGGCCGGAAGGCCTTAATGCTGCACAGCGGGCCGCCATGACTGCCACTCGCCGCTAGTGGACGTTCCGAAGCCATGTGAAACCTCGCATTTTGTGAGATGGCAGGTGCGATTGATCTATGTCGCAAGCTCCTCCACGTCTGCTGAGTTACTCTTGGCATCAATGTAGGACGTAGTCCTCGGAATGGGATTGAACCTAGTGCTGTTGAGATCTTTGTAGCTTCCGACACTGTCGGAAGTACGCTCAATCCATTTCGGAGCTCGGTTGACATCGTCTGTGAATGCCAAAGCACTGTCTGCTACCAAGCTTAACCGCGACGTATCGTGTTTCGCGGTAACACTGAGGAAATCACCGGGCATGGCGGACATCGAATGGTGCGTCAGGAAAGCTGTTCTTCCCCAATGCCCTCCAGAATTGAAACCGTTAGACACACTTATGCCGTGCGAAAGATCCATTTCAAAGAATACGAGGACAGCGTGGACCGTGCCCTTTACGGAACAGTTAAGGGGCTTTGTCGTTTGCTGTGCAATCAAGTCTGGTTGCGTGAAATCAAATCGAAATAGGTTTTTTGCCGGACCCAGCGGTCTTAGAGGGCAAGCCAACAAGTCGTTTGGTGTGATCTGTGCCACATTGGCAAAGGGGTGAAACGCATCAAGTTTGAAGCCTTCTGCCTTTTGCGGTCGCCAAAGCTTCAAAAGCTTGCTGCTTTCGACCAATTGAGCCTTCAATGTGCCTTGTTCTGGAATTGCACGGGCAGTGGGTTTGGCGAGCTTGTTCATCGCGTGGGCGAGTGTTGCGAGAGCGCCTTCGCCCAGCAAAACGGTATCGACGATCTCGGAAATTACGACATCCGCGCGTTCGGGAAGATCCAAACCAACAACAAGGTTGTGCGACATCTTAGGAAGAACAGTGATGCGATCTGCGAGCCCATTCTGTTCGATGACCTGTACCGCAGCTTGAGCAATTAGAGGTTGTTGTTCGCAGGTATAAACATGTTTGGCACCTGCGCGCGCGGCAAGCATTGCAGTTAACCCAGCGCCGCAGCCGATGTCGAGAACAACGTCACCAGGTCTGACTTTCGCTGCGATTGCTTTTGCGTAGGCGCGGTTCCGAATTTCGTCTGCAAGCATTGGAAAGTGCCACCGCGGAACAAACGTCTGGTAAAGGCGCTCAAGTAGCACATGCGCTTCGTGATGATGAGGGTCTATAGCCAAAGCCTCCGATAGAAGCTCTGACGTTCGGAGGCCGCCGTCAGCTAGGGGTTCAGTTTTGGCAAGATTTACAAGGTGTTCGGCTTGTCGTGCTCTCTGACACTCAGCTTCTGGCAAGACTTGATACTCGCTTCGAAGGGTCATCGCCTGGGCTTTTACCATCAATTGTCCTCATTCTAAGGAATTGCGTTGAACTGGTTTACCCCTCGTTCACATAAGAAAGAGTGAATGAGCCGTTGTGTTGAGCAATGTGGGGCAGATCCACGACGGTCTTAGCAAAGAACGAACAGGGCATCGGAGGAGGCGGCTAGGCCCCTGCGACTGGGCCAGTCGGAGTTAAGGAAGTGTCGGTCGCAGCCCGAAGGAGACATTGGTTCGGGCTGATTAGATGACCAAAGCGCGGGACAAAGTGCGCCTTTGCTGCGGTTGCACCAATGTCGGCTATGCCCAAATTTTCGAACTGTTCTCTTGTCTGGTGCTCAATCTGAAGTAGCCGGAACTGATGCGTCTCAATTCAGTATCACCATCTGTTTTGCAGCGGCTGACATCCTCCAACGCTCCTTTTCGCTCCATTCGAGAATGTCGGTCATAACCCCGACTGTACCGTCGTCTCGGACATCAGCGAGAACCTGAATTGCATTACGGAGAGCATCGATGAAGTTCAAAAAATCGGTGCAATGGTTCGCAAGCATTTCATCTGCAGTCTTGGCGGCTGACAGTTGGGTTCCAGTGCACGAAACAAGTAGCTCATCCAACGAGGCAGGCGCTTTGACGTCCAGCACGCGCAACCGCTCTGCGACCGTATCCATGAACCCGTTCAGCGTCTGATATTGGGTCTCAAACATGGCGTGCAAACTGTGGAAATTCGGACCTTCCACGTTCCAATGATAACAGTGGGTTTGCACATAGCGGCGAAAGACCTTGCCGAGGACCGCCCGTATCGTGTCCTCCTTAACTGAGTTTGAAGCCATCTTTTGTCCTTTGTTTTCTGTCCAGTTGCGGGGACAGGGCCGTGACCATGCCCGCCACCGGAGAGGTCGGTGGCGGGCATGGCGTAACACTGTCTTGGGGCAGAGCGCCCTCAGGATGGGTTGATTTAGGTCGCCGCTGCGTTGATTTGTGCCACGGCCTCTTCCGTGCTCCAGACTGCGTTGGCGATGAAGCGGAAGTTAATAAGGGCGGCGAGGTATCCATCACCTTCGGGCAGTTGGGCGGCGGCAGTTGCATCCCGCACCACGGCCACTTCGAAACCGTTCTCGATCAATTCGCGCATGTGCGATTCCGTGCACAGGTTGGCGGACATACCTGCCAGAATGACTTGATCCACGCCTTGCTTGCGCAGTTGCAGCGTCAGGTCGTTGGTGTCGTTGCCGTACATCTTGTGGGGCGAGGTGACGATGGTCTTGCCGTCGTTGATGTAGGGTTTGTACCGCTCCAGCCAGTCCGCGCCCGAGCCTTCGAAACCGTCAACGTTCAGCTGGCCTTTGCGGTCAAACATGCCGATCTTGTGCATCAGCTTTTCCAACGCACCTTCGAACTTCCAACCGTGGTCCGTTGGAAAGTAGTAATGCGGCGATACGGCAGTCGTGATGTCGTGTTCTTTGGCCGTGCGGAACAGGGTCTCGATGTTTTCCACGGTGTTCAGTTCGGTGACGGAGGCACCAATCACGCCCCAGGTCACGCCATCGGGGCTGAGGAAATCGTTCTGAGGGTCGGTCACCACGAGGGCTGCGCGGCTCAGGTCGAGCTTCATGTCAGAGGGCGGCAATGCCGGCTCAGCCGGTTCAGCATAGGGATTGGAGGTATCCTGTGCCTGAGCGGTCCCGGCCAGAGCAGTGGCTGCGACCGCCGCAGTCCCTGCCAGCCCGGTGGTTAACGCCGCGCGACGTGACAGTTTTTTGCCGCCGTGATCATGATCATCGCAATTGCACATAAGGTCGTTCCTTCTTTGGATATAACGAGAAGCCTTAAGTGCGACAGTCGACGTGCCTTTTCGTCTTGATTTGGACCAACCGCAAAAAACTTTCGTGACCGCAAAGGTGTTTAGGGCCAAGGTCACAAGATGAGCTACGACCACATTTTCGATCAACTCGACATCCGTACGGAACCGTTTGCGATCTGTGAAATCCACGGGACCTGCCATGTTGCACTCAAGCCAGATGCGGCGGTGACCCTGCACTACATTCTGGGCGGTCAGGGCCAGATCACAACGCGCGGGCATGCCCCGATCAGGATATCCAAGGGCAGTTTGGTTTTGATCCCATCGCTGAACAGCCACGAAGTATTGAACGATGGCGCGATGATCGTGCCGGGACCATCGTGCAAACCTGCGGCGCTGAACTTGGCGCAGGTCCTAAAATCGGCGCCGGATGAAAGTGCGGGCAGCGCCCGCCGCCTGATAGCACTGTGCGCCCACGTCAAAATCGGGCTGATGGGGGCCACGGATGTGGTCAACCTGATCCGCGAACCGTTGGTGACACGCGCCGAACCCGGCAGCGACCTCATGGCATTGGTCGACACGTTGATGCACGAAGTGTGCGAGCCCAGCATGGGCAGCCGCGCCCTGATCCGGGTTCTGTTGATGCAAGCGTTGATCGTCATGATGCGCAAGCGAATGACAGAGCAGGGTGGGCCATTGGACTGGATGGCTGCGTTGCGCGACCCGATGCTCTGGAAAGCGTTGAACGCGATGTTGGACAACCCGGGCAAGCCGTTTTCTGTTGAGTCCCTCGCGGACATTGCAGGCATGAGCCGGGCCGCGTTTGCGAAGCGATTTGCCGAAGCCTATGGCGCAGGGCCGATGGAGTTGTTGCGCAATCTGCGGGTGCGCAAAGCGGGCGACCTGCTGCGCAACACAGATTTGCCTATGAAAAGAGTGGCTGAATCCGTTGGGTTTTCCAGCCGGAGTGCCTTTAGTCGCACTTTCGAAGCAACTTCCGGCCAAAGTCCCGGTGCGTTCCGCAAAGCAATTAGACAGTCGTGACCGTGGTTCCGGCTTTTTACCACTCTTGACGCCTCAGATGTGCGCCGCGCAGCACTGGGTACTTCGGGCTCGCTGCTGACATCCGCCGCGCGCGGCTCTTGTGTCAGCGCCCAGCCGAATGCGGACATTCATTTTGGGCGCTCCGGCGACCGCTGCGTGCGGACAAAAGTGTTGTTTCGCTGCGGGCGCGCAAAGGTCCGCTTTGAAGGATTCGGCTGTGCCAAAAACGATCATTTTCCTCAGTGTCACAGACGTATGAACTTTGACACATCACGCAAGTCTGACTGCCACGTTTTGATAAGGTGTCGCGTCCGACCAACATCCAACCCCGGCACTTGAATTGGTGCGGAAGGTCTCCTTAGGATTTAATACGTCTTCTGGACTGATCCAAGCCCATATGCGGTTTGAGAGCACTTGCGAAGTGATTGTTATTGGCGAAGAACACCGCGCCCGGCAATGTACATCTGATTGTAGGATGCCGTGAGCTTGTTTTGAGCCCGAGATTTTTGTCAGACTGTAGGTCGGAAGCTTTAGGAGCGAAAATGGACGACGTCGATAGACTCTTCGCGAAGTATAGGGAAGCGGCCAGACGCCGTCAGGAGGCCGCCGATGTGTTTCTTCGGCAGGCTCATACGTACCGGGCGGACGTACAGAGCGACGGTCGAGAGATCACCACTGAACTTCTCGAAGGATTCTTCGAAGAAAAATACGCGAAGAACTCGAAGGTGAGAAAGGCAGCCCGGGAAACCGAAGAGCTCCTGGCCAACTTCGATCATGCCGCCGTGCTCGTCACGTCGTCGGTGATGACTATGTCAATGCAGCTCAAGTTAGCGCTCGATACACTGGCTTTCGAGACGATCGCAGCACCAATCCGAGAGCTGGGAAAGCCTCTGGATCCAAACAACAAGACGCCTCTCGAGATCGCCCAAGAAGGAATGGAAAGCCTCTCGACAGCACGCCGAAAGCTTCATGTAAGCGCTGTTCAAGCTGTGACAGATGCACATCTCCTAGAGACCCAGGTCGAAGAAACGCTCCGGCAGGCAACCCTCCTTCTGGAGGTTCGCCGCAAGCGTTTGTGGGACTTCCGACGCGAAAACCTCTCCGTGACATGGGGAGAGTTGAGGCAGCGAGCGGCAAAAGAGGGGCAGGACGCGTTATCCGAGAAGATCCGAGAAAGACTTGAGGAGATTATTACTGAGGCATTGGAAGAGGAGGCCGAAGAGATTTCTCAACTTAAAAGAGCTTCCAGATACATTCGCCTGCTCTATCGGCTTTTCGGAACGAGGTCGGTGGACCGCCGGAACAACGATACCGACCAGATGATGGGCCTCTTGGAACAGCTTGAGCTCGAAAACAAGCTGCTAAAGGAATTCGACGATGTCTTCGAGAGAGCAGGGGCTTCCATCGGTTCAATCCGTGCGGGGGCGGAGAACAGCTTTGAGGGACGGGTCGTAAGCTAGTGGTGGCACCCGAGGCCATAGCTATAGACCCCCTGTCAAAACCCTTGCGGCAAAAACGGTCCTTTCTGCTAGTGCCATAAACGTATGAGTTTTGGCCTAATCTTTGGCAATTTGTTTTGGCTCGTCGTTGGCCGCGCGCTCTTTGTCAGTTGCGCTCGAACTACTGGAATTGATCAACACCTTTTGCCCTGCGATATCAAATGACATCTCCTCCACATTCTCGGAGTCGATGCGACCCAAAGTGCCTATCATCTGCGACAGAAGTCGTTCTCGTGCTCGCCCGCTGATGTTGTTGCGTTCGATTTGGCTTTCCACAGCCATCAAGGTCCGCATCTGAAGTTCGAAATCGCGTTCTCTGTTCCTGTCTTTGGCGTACAGCTTAGTAAGATAGACCGCTATGAACGAGGCAACAGGTATCCCAATTTCTAAGATCAGTGACCCTTCGCGCATGCCGTCAACCGAAACCGTCACATCGTGCATTCCAGGTGGAAACCGTCGGGATTTTCTCTCTTTGAAGTTCTCCTCTTCAGACCCGAAATCTCGGTACATATCGTAGCTTCGACGGTATGCCTCCAGCCGGCCCATGTGCTCCATCTCAAGAGTTGACACTGCGGGTTCCCCTGCGGGATGGTCACTATGATTGGGTGGTCGGCTAAGTTTAGGGTTTTTGCGATACTCCATGCAGAACCCTTCGCTAAGCCAAGCAATCCTCTGCGCCATAATTATGTACTCAGGAATCCGCTGGGCGTGTTGCTCGGACTCATCATGGATGCGAAGCAATAGTTTTGTGTTCATATTCAAATCCTAATCCTAATGATGTCCCGAAGTGCATCACAGCTCTCTTGTAGATAGCATGAGAGCGCCACGCCATTTTGAATAGGATATTGAGTTCGCGATCAGACGCAATCTGTGCCAAAAACCTATGGCCAGAACCAATGCGCCAAAAACGGTCGCTTTTGTCACGGCTGCTGCTGACGCCGTAATCGTTTAAGAATTCTGTGCCACAAACCCTTTGCAGAACCTCGTTTGGTTTTTGGCACGTTTTTTTTGCCGTCGAACCAAGACCGGACCTTCGCCATCACGCGGCAACTTGGGAGGTATGGGCTCGTTCTCGCCATTTGCCGCACTGAGCACGAACGACTGCAGTTTGGATGGTTGCGCGGGCGCCGTGCTCAAGGTGGTGCGATTTAGCGTACTGTTGCGCGGTCAACCGTTGCCAATGTATCAGCCGCGGTAATGGCAGAGCTCAACGAGTTGTCCGACACTTTGGTATAGATTTCTGTTGTCGCGATGCTTGCATGTCCTAACAACCTTTGAACCAAACGTATGTCGACACCTTCTTCGATCAGAAGTGTCGCTGCAGAGTGTCGAAACCGGTGGGGGTCAGATGCGGTTCGATACGAAGCGACCGTGACAGCGTCTTCAATCGTTTTCGATAGGCCTGTGCCTTTAGACGCTCTCCATTGGTATTTGCAAACAGCCACGCCTGCGACCCCTGTGTATCAAACTTACATTGCCAATAATGCCTGAAATCCTTCTGCACCCGGTAGTTGGCAACATAAACGGTGCGTTCCCTATCACCTTTGCCGCGAACCCGTATCCGAGAGGCAGCGCCAGTCACGTCTTGCACCCGCAATTCTGTCAGTTCGCTAATTCTAAGGCCAGTCACCACTAGAAGCCGTGCGATGAGCCCTGTCACTTTGGTGGCGGACACCTCATTCAGGTTCTGGGTTCCCGCAACTAGATCGAGATCAATTATGTGCTCAGCCGACTGAAATAAGGCGCTTAGGGTAGGGCGATCTACAGGCCGCGGGAGACGCTTCGGGATTTTTAGATCTAGTCGCAGTCCTTCAAATGGTGAACGCTCTTCGGGGCAAACATCTTCGCGCCACTTATAGTATGAACGGAGTGTCACCAGACGCCTTCGGATCGTAGATGGGCTGGCATTCTGCTCCTCTCGGAGGTCCTTCTGAAATGCAATCACATCGCCTCCGGAAGGTTGCTCTACTAGACCGACCTTAGATCTAAATTTTGCGAATGCGGTTAAATCCTGCCGGTAAGCTCTTAAGCTATGCTTGCTCAGCCCGAGCTGTTCTTGGCAATACTCTTCGAATTCTTTGATCTTGATTGTGGTCATGTGCCCTCGCCGTTGACTTGGGGCCGCTGTCGTCTGCCGTCAGCTTCCAACCCCATCCAGAGCGCACAGGAATCTACAAAAATTGCTTTGGCAACAGTCAGATATGGCCAATTTGGTATCGAAAGTATGGTGACTTACAATCTCTACAACTGTAGGCTGACCAGAGATTTTAACCTAAGCGGCTAACTATTTCGGCTGCTGTAACGATAACCGAGAATTATCCATGCAAGCTGTCGCTCAGTTCTCAAATTTTGTGCCGTTAAGAGAGCAGATCGATGTGCTTGTGTCCGCAAGAGACGCTTATGACGTTTCTCGTACAATCGCTAAAACTGAACCGAAGAAACGCGTCTTCGAGTTGCATGATCATACTCAAGTTGCTTCCTTCGTTTCGGAGGCCGTGGATAAGGTTACCAAAGGCCGGTTTCTGAATTCATTTAGGAAAGTCTTCGACGGGATCGTCTCCGTCAGTTGGACCCCTCCCAATGTCGATAGTGGTAGTTTCGAAATTTCCTTGCTTAACGGAATCTCCGCAGAAGGCTTGGACCTTCCTGAGTACATGCTGATCAAACGTGACGGTCTCGAGCCAAACCATCTGACCGGCTTGTTCGCGTTGTTCGAAAAGATTCCACCTAAGCAGCGACCAAAAATCATTCTCGACGCTGAACTCGATCTGACAAGTGCGTACGAATTATTGTCTTGCAACGTCGAAAGGGTGCGCGTTTTTACAAGCAAACCAGGCGGCCTCGAAGAGATTGAATTACGAAACCAGGACGTTGCTCATGACAACTTTCTCAAGTTTTATGAAGCATCAGCCTTAGGATCGTGTGCCGCGGCAGACCTTTTTGAAGAGGGCATGAGTGACGCGCAAGAGGAAGATGCGCGAACCGCAATTGTACAACAGTATCTCAAGGTGCAAGCTTTGAAACGCCTTGGGAACAAGTTTGAAGCTATTCGCCCGATTAAAGCCGCACTCGATGCAATGCACAATTCGCAAAATCTCGACGAACGGTGGAAGTCTCAAGCGCTGTTCTTCTTTCTAATCGATTTAGCTTATACGCTCGAGGACCCAAAGTGCGTTGAACAACTCACAGGGATCGCACTGCGGCTCGAAAATCAAAAGATGATTGGTCATGCCTACCGTATGGTCAACCTCAGTGCGGGTATCAGTCCATTCTCATCCCAACGACTGATGGAAGGAGATGAACTATTCAGATCTCTTGGCGAGCCCGTGGGGCAACTCTATTGCCGCAACAATTTGCTTGTCACCAACTCGCACCTTCTCAGTCATCAAACATCACGTAGAGAGTGCGAGAAGACTCTCGAATTCGCATTTGAAGTCACGCCATTTTCTGACCGCTTAAGTACGGTCTGCTCGTCCGTAGGCGTCGCTCACCTGCTCAACAATGATCTCTCGGAAGCTCAGCAGGCCTTTAGTCGAGGTACCGAAGCCTCAGGCTTGCGGTTTCATCAGCTGACTGCGCGGGTCAACCAACTTATCTGCGAATATGTTGCAGATGGAAAGGTTTCAGAACGAGACGTCGAAGATTGTACGCAGGCTATCGAAGCATCACGAATGTCAGCAAAACTCGATTACCATCACACGTACTTGTTGGGAAACTTACATGCGCTGGCACCTTCAAAGCACAGCAAGAATCTAGTTGCAGATCAGCTGATTTCTCGTCGTTTCCTCGACTACAGCGATGACGAGGTAAGGGCCGGAGACGTCTTGGCGTTCGTCGAAAAAAAACTAAGAATGTTGGCCCCAGACGGTTCTTTTTCTGGCCCAAAGGGTGAGTTTTTCCGCCGCTACGGACTGCTTCCACTCAATCATTTCGTCTGGAACTGATTTTTGAACAAAGATGAGCCGAGTAGGTACATCGCTGCCGCCAGGGTATGATCCATGGTTCTTTGCAACAAATACGATGCGGCCAAGTTATCCTGCTGACCAGTAAGGTATTCTCGTGTGTAATTCGTAACATTGTTTTTGCGGCCCATCGTTGGAAGAGCATTCAGTTCAACAAATTTTATCTTCGATTTGGACAGGATTAGGTCTTCCTCGAGCGGACCCTCATAGCGGAAATCAACTCGAGCTACAGAAGTGCACCCGGTTTCACTTGCCAATGCTTCCGCCGCCTTCGCGACGTGGGTGTCGTAATCTATGTCTATGAAATCCATCGCCGGCGCGGCATCAGTCTCTTCCTTCGCCACCTCTGAATAGATCCAATCGAGAGGTGTTTCCACATCGGGTACGACAATCTGCGCCGCAATCATCTCTAGAGCACCGCTTTGACAACTCGGGACAAGTACCAGAGTTCCATCGTAGCCTCGAATGAACTCTTCGACCATGTAATCGTGCGGAACAGAACCGTCGAACTTGTCCAGATAAACGCCAACACTGCTGCCCAAATTTGTAGGTTTGAACAAGGCTGCATCACCAATATTCAGCTCGTTTGGGCCTTTTGGAAGATCAAATCCTGCTTCTTTTGCAAGCAGTTTAGATACAGGTTTGTCTTCGCTCAGCAGCGCCGTTCGCGCGTCGCAAAATGCAATTGTGCGTTTCCGCCAGCCTGCTAATGCTGGGGCTATCACTAGGTTTCCTAGGAAACGATTTCCTGCGTTTAGATTGAGCAGAAACCTTGGAAGGTGGTCAAATCCGAGACGAGACATTTCGATGAGTTGATCGACATTCAGGAAGGTGAGCTCCATTCCAAGAGCTTCGCCAGCCTCAGAAAAGAAGCCGACAACGTCCGATCGCCAACGATGATACCAAGTGCTCGACGGCTCCCCCTCAAATCTG
Source organism: Tateyamaria algicola (assembly GCF_047715485.1). NCBI lineage: Bacteria > Pseudomonadati > Pseudomonadota > Alphaproteobacteria > Rhodobacterales > Roseobacteraceae > Tateyamaria > Tateyamaria algicola. Next base: position 55,598 of record NZ_CP180420.1, on the reverse strand, counting down.
TCGGAGTATACGATGGCTAGGCGCTGACCCTCTAGTTCACGCAAGAAATCTACAAGTTCTTCGGTATATGAAGGCAAAGATAATTCTCGGTTATCGTTACTCCGCCCCCTTAGACCTGATGGCCCCTGTCGCACCCTTGCGGGTGCGTCACCGCACTCCACAGGCTCCGGTCGGCAAAGCCGTCCTCCGCCCGGAACATACGCCCCGGTCAGACCCTGCTCACATTTGGACCTTCCATCGTCTCCTTTGGAGCCGCTGTCAGGGCCGTTCGCATGGGTCTGCCTGGGGCAGATGATCCGCCCTTGCGGGTTTCGGTCCCTGGGGCAGCGGAACTTCGTTCTTTGAGTTTTTCTGGTCTCCTTGTCGGTCGCGCTTAGCGCTTGGTCCAAGGAGACGTTGCTTTAGAACCCGCTGGGTTCTCGCGCACGCAACCAAAATAGACAGGACCCGTGTCCTCGCGGCGTGGCCGCTGCGGGCCGCACCAGTCCCATCGATTTTGGTGGCGTTTGCTCACTCCGGCACTTCGCCAGTGGGTCAGGTTTTAGAGACGACGCCCCACAAGGGGCTTGGCTCAAAACCAGACAGCAAGGGGCAATCGACCCCATCCAACCACAAAGGATCGACCTGATGGAGAATGAGACAGATACCGCACATGAGGCTCAGGCTCAGGCCGCGTTGGCGGCCAAGATCGCCGAACAGAATGACAGGTTTCGGCGGACGTGGGGTGCGGATTTCACCGTGCCGGGTCAGATCGTGATGACACGCGGCGTGGCCGACCTGTCACCCGCCGCCAAGGCCATCATCATGCAAAGGGTCCAAGGTTTCGACGTCTTCACCGAAGACAACGATCCTTATGGCGATCACGGCTTCGGCGCGTTCGAGTTCGACATCGGCGGCAACAGCTACCGCATTTTCTGGAAGATCGATCTCTACGACACCGAGTACAGCATGGGCAGTGACGACCCGGCGAACCCAGAGGTGACCCGCCGCGTCCTCACCATCATGCACGCCTCCGAATACTGACCATCGAGCAGCCGCTGGGGCGGGCGGAATGCGTGCGACTGCGCGATGCGCGCTCGTCTCGGCGAACCCCAACCAATCCACTTTCCAAACTAACCGAGAAGGATGACTTCCATGACCAACCAATCCAAACACGCCACCGATGCGACCATCATCTACGCGTCACTTGATCAACTCTACCTGCATGAGTTGAACCCACGCCAAGAGGTGGCGCAGGAGGCCGTGGAGGCACTCGCCGAGAGCATCAAGGCCTGCGGGTTGCTGCAGAACCTCGGCGGATTGCAGGACGACAGGGGCAAGATCGGCATCGTGGCGGGTGGCCGCCGTCTTCGCGCGCTGGCCTATCTCGCGGAAAGCGAATCTACACAAGAGGCGACCAAGACCATCCCTGTCTTGCTGGCCAAGGACGCGGCGCAAGCCGAAGTCTGGGCGAACGCAGAAAACACGGCCCGTGCCGATCTCGACCCGGCAGATGAAATCCGGGCCTATGGTCGGATGGCTCAGTTCCAAGCCAGTGCCGATGACATCGCCAGCGCCTTCGGTGTCACGGTTGCCCATGTCAAAGGTCGCTTGAAACTCGCCCATCTACCCGACGCCGCCTTGGACGCGCTGAAGGCCAAGACGATCAACCTGACGGTCGCGCAGAAGCTGACCACAGCGGATGACGAGAAGCTGATCCTCGAGGTGCTCCAGCTTATCGCGGACGGTCGGATCACGCACGCGAACCAGATCGATGGGGTTCTGCATCCGAAGGCCTTGAAGGCCACGGATCGCCGCGCCGTGTTTGTCGGGACAGAGGTCTATGAGGCGGCGGGCGGCAAGATCGCGCGTGATCTCTTCTCGGATGATGTCTTCTTCGAAGATCGGGACGTTCTTGATGAAGTTTTTGCCGAACGCCTGAACGCTGCTGGAGAGGCGGTCGCACAAAACGAAGGTTGGGCGTGGGTCATGACCCACGAGGACGCCTATCTGTCATGGAACTTTATGGAGGAGCACAAGTTCGAACGGGTCTATCCGGTCGAGGGTGTGCTCTCCGACGATCTCACCGAGCGCTACGATGAACTTGCAGAGCTTGCCGAAGGCGATGTGCTGAACGAGGGGGAGAAGCCGAACTCGAGAAACTGCAAACCATCCTCGACGGCGATTTCGTCGAAGAACAGAAGGCGCTGGCCGGCTGTGTGGTCCATGTGGGTCAGGACGGACGGACGCAGGTTACTGGTGGCATGATCCGGCCCGAAGACAAGAAAGCCGCGATTGAGGCGGGCATTCTGGCCGCCTCGCAACATGGCTCTGCCGATAAGGCACCCAAGAACCCGTACTCGCAAAAGCTGCGCGACGATCTGGATGCAATCAAACTGGCCGCGCTGCAAAACGCGATGCTGGATCACCCAGAGCTGCTGCTTGATCTTCTGGCGTTCCAGTTGAGCGGCGCGACCGGGTTCCGGGATGTGCTGGGGATCACGACAGGGCAGCCGAGCAACACACCGTCCTGCGCCGATGGGTTTGCTGTGGACAAGCGGTTGAGCAAGCCAGATGCCGCGCCTGCGGATCGCTGGGACGTGGACCTCAAGAAAGTCTTTGCGACGTTCAAGAAGAAGGGCAAGAAGCACCGCGATGCCGAGCTGACCCGCCTGCTGGCCAAGCTGCTGACCGGAGGGGATGCCGAATTCTCGAGTTTCCTTGAACAGAAATCAGGGGCTGCGATCCGGAAGGTCTGGACACCAACAGCGGACAATCTCTTCAAGCGGGTGTCTGGTCCGATGATGGAAGGCATTTATTGCGAGCTTCTGGACCTCAATCCCACCGACGAGCGGGCCAAGGCCTTCGCCAAGTTGAAGAAGGGCGAGAAGGCTGAAACGCTGGAGGACCTGTTCTCGGACCCGACCAAGCAGAAGCTGCATGGCGTGACCGAGGCACAAAAGGCCCACATCGATACGTGGGTGCCAGACTACTTTGGTTGAGCAGTCGCTGGGGGCGGTGCTGCACCGCCCCTATCCGACCAACAGAACCGTATCGCCTAGAGAAAGGATCGGCCTCGGTTGCGAGGCCGTTCGCCGATCGAGAAGGATGCTAAGGATGACAACGCTGACCAAGTCGCTGCACCGGGTCTGGAAGTCCGCTCAGCTCTACATCGGGTTTCATCATGATCCAGAAGGTCGGGCGCGCAAAGAGCCGCATGTCTGGCCGCCCAAGAATGGACGCGCAACGATCCACGAAGACCCGGATGAGCAGGAGGCTTTTGTTGTTCTCAAATCAGCCGAAGGCGATGCCGCACAGGATGTGCAGATCAAGCTACGCCCGGATGTGATCGTCCTGCGACGAGATCACAATGAGGCTTGGGAGGGCGTGGTGGTGGACCCGTTCACGGTCTCGGTGAAGATTGGCGGCGTCTCAATCCGCATCAATTATGACGGGTCCATCACACGCGACGATGGGGGCAGCACGACCTGGGTCGAGGCAGATGGCGGCATTCTGAAGAAGACCGAGTTTGTGGACGCGGCGATGTCCGCTGATGGCACGGAACTCTTGCTTCGAACTCCGGACAACCTCACGGCCATCACAGGTAGCGGCCTGATCTCAAGAGATCAGTAGAGATCGCTGAGTTTCAGGCGTGCGCTCCCTCGATATCACGCGCTTGCTTGAGGGTCGTCGGATGCGTCATGCCGCGCGCATGCGGGAGCGCAACAGCCCGTGTGGAGGCGTGCGATGCGCTTTGCCCTTATCGGGTCGCGGTGCCGTTCAGATCACAGATGTCCTATCGATCTCCGTTCGTTTTCTTCTTGATGCAATCTGCGAGACCTGGCCCGTCTGCCGGTCGCCTTCCGCTCACTTCAAGCAGAACTTTCCCCTGTGCGCGGCGCGCCCATTCCTCGCGAGACATGTGTGGACACCCCTTCGGTCAAGCAAATTCTTCAAACGGCGAATCCGGTTCAGTGCGCTCATGTGTCCGGCCTTTTGGTGCGGCGTTCGCCGCTGGCCCTGATGGAGTCCGCAGATCATGGTCCCTATCAAAGTTGCGCATATTTGAATGCAGTCGCGCGAACGGGTTTTCCCGATCTCCGGCTGGCACCGGTTTTCATCATTCGAAGTGCACGCTCTCCCGATCTCTGAGTTTCTGTTACTGGTTCATGCGGCCAACGCCGCTTTCTCTGGTTGATAGTCTGCCTTTCCAGCCATCACTGCCCATGCAATGCGCGCTATCTTATTGGCGAGAGCCACTGTGACCAAACGTGGCGGTTTGCCGGTGTCGACCAATCTCGTCACCCAACAATAGAGCGGTGTAGCCCGGCCAGATCGCACACGTCGGATCACAGACGTCGCGCCGAGTACCAATAGCGTTCGGAGGTGGCGATCGCCGGCTTTGGTGATCCGGCCGTTTCTTTCCTTTCCACCCGAAGAGTTGGATTTGGGGGTCAATCCGAGCCAAGCAGCGAATGATCGGCCCGACCGGAATGCATCTGGGTCGCTGACAGTGGCGGCCAATGCAGTGGCTATGATCCGTCCGATGCCGGGAATTGTCGCCAGCCTACGGCTGACCTCACTTGTTCGATGCCAATTTCTGAGTTGCGTCTCGAGGTTCTTGACCTCTTCTGTAACTCGCATGATCTGCTGGGCGTATGACTCGACAATGGATCGAACAAGTGACGGGACGCCAAGCTCGTCGCCTTCGTATCCGAGGACCCGGTCGACCAGCTCACCGACCCGCTCAATTCCCACCGGTGCTACAATCCCAATTTCGGCGAGATGGCCGCGGAGGGCATTTACAAGCATTGTCCGTTGCCGGATGAGCAAAGACCGGGTGCGATGGATCATCAAAACCGATTGTTGGTCGACTGTCTTCACCGGAACGAAACGCATGGTCGGGCGTGTAACCGCCTCGCAGATCGCTTCGGCATCGACGGCGTCGTTTTTCCCACGCTTGACGTAGGGCTTCACATATTTCGGCGTCATCAGTTTCACTTGGTGGCCCATGGCGATCAACTCGCGAGCCCAATGGTGCGCGGTACCACAGGACTCCATGCCAATCAGGCTAGGCGGCAGGTCAACGAAGAACGCCAGAAACTCAGTTCGTCGTAGTTTCTTGTTCAAAAGTATCTGGTCGACCTCGTCGATCACATGCACTTGGAAAACCCGTTTAGCGATATCTACGCCAATTGTCAGTTCGGACATCATTTCCTCCTTTGATTTCGGATTATCCCCCAAGTGTGAGGTTGGGGGCGTGGGGTGTCCACACCATCAAAGTTCCGCCTGACATCCGGTCCGGACGGTCCCGCCTGTTCGTTTGCATCGAAAACGAAAGGAGATCGATATGGCCAAGTACTACACAGTCACCACACCCGACGAAGGAAAAGACGGCAAGACCCGCTTCCACAAGATCGGTGTCGCCTTCCCGCAAAAGCCCGACGCGAAACCCTTCCTGACCATCCAGCTCTTCGCCACGCCTGTGACCGGCCAGTTGGTCCTCTTCGAGCCGAAGCCAGACGGGCAGGGCGATGCCCAGGACCTCGTTGAGTGAGCCGTGCTCCGGGACGGCGTGTGACGTCTCGGCTTTTCCAAACCGACATCCAAGGAGACACCTCATGGACCTTCTGCCAAGAGCCATCCTCGACCAACTCGCTGCGAACGGGCGCACCAACCAGGACCGCATCGAAGCAGGCGAAGACACCCTCGACTTTGAACCCGTGGTGAAGCTCTTCACCCCCGATGCCGGAGCGACCTGGCTGCTTTCTGAAACCGATCCGGAAGACCCGGATATCGCGCACGGCCTCTGCGACCTCGGGCTTGGCTTTCCCGAAATCGGATCGGTCCGCCTCAGCGAAATTCGAGCCGTCCGCGGTCGTCTCGGATTGCCCGTCGAACGTGACCTTCACTTCAAGGCCGACGGCACCCTCAGCGCATATGCCGAGCGCGCCCGCAAAGCCGGAGGGATCGTCGCATGAGCACCATCATCCCCAGAGATCACGTCAGCGCTTTCGAGGCGCTGACGTCCGGCGGTTCGAGAATTTCGCGCTCTTCTCCTGTTTCGTGGACGGCGTGCCGGCATCAGCTATCGTCTCCGTTACAGCACCTGAAGACGCAGGTGGAGAAAATATTGCTACGCCGCTCTTCGTCAGCGTGACCGACACGATGGTGGTCACTGACCACTGGGGAAGACCGGTCTGACATTGTCTTGCAGGCCGCTCGGGTGGCCCGCCAAGCATCAGCGCGACACGCCGGACATTTTCCTGAATAGACGCGTGTCGCCAGCATTTCTTCTTCCCGCAGTGGCCCCGCATCGATGGCGCCTCGGTGCGGTTGCTTCGCTCTTGTGCTCAGTGTGAGTGCGGGCTTCGGGCCGTGCTAGACTGATCTCGACGACTCGGCAGCATTTAGCGCAGTGACACGATGCGCAAAAAGACAAATTGCGCAGATTCACGCATTGATGTATCCCTGAGGATGAAATGAGAGGGGATCGCATGGCCATCAGGTAAACCCGTCAACGATGGTGCCCGCGGAGAAGATCAGGACGATCCCGATCACCACGGAGGCGAACCATCCCCAGTTGAGCCGCCCCATCATGCACATGAAGCCAGTGCCGATGACGGCGAGCGTCGCGACCGCGATGCCGATTGGGCCGGTGAGCGCCGCTTCGATTGTCTCGAGCATTGTCTGGATGGGCGAGAGGTCCTGGGCAAGGGCAGGGGAGGCCCATAAGGCCAGAAGGCCAATGATTGGAGGTAGGTATCCTGGAGGCAATCTTCGCATCGGTTTCCCTCGTTTCAGGTCTTACTTCAGGTCGAGCACGACGACGGGACGCGTGGCGTCGCGCATCGTCGGTCCGGTCAGGTCTTGCGTGGCTGCGCCGGAAAGGCGCGCGCGGATGCGATGCACCCGGGCGATGTAGTCGCGTGTTTCCGTGAAGGGTGGCACGCCCCCGTATTCTACGACGCGATGCGGCCCGGCGTTGTAGGCGGCCAGCGCCAGATCGACATCGTTGAAGGATTCTAGCTGCGCCAAAAGGTACCGTGCTGACCCGTCGAGGTTCTGCGCGATATCGGTTCTGTCTACGCCAAGGTCGCGTGCGGTGGCGGCCATGAGTTGGCCGAGACCATAAGCGCCTTTGTCACTGATGGCGTCAGGGCGATAAGCGCTTTCAGCTTCGATCAAGGCGCGGAATAGAGCCAGCCAGTCATCGGAGCTGATCTCGAGTGCTCGTAGGGCTCGGTTGCGTTCATGTCTTGAAGCTGTCGCATGAATGGCCGCCAGCACATCCGACGGGGCCGTGGTCGCAAAGTTCTGAGAGTGTGTGGGCGGGGGGTTCTTGTCTACCTGGCCGTGAACCGTCCAGCCGTCAGTTGTTCTGACGCTTCCGTCCGCTCCGAAGATCATCCCCTCCGCCGGGAGCGTCGAAGGGGATAGAGTAGTCGCTGTCAAAACACAGAGTGCGACCATCGCCGAACTCGTGGTGATGTTTGAAGAGGCCGGGCCAGATGTTGAAGAGGCGGGGTTCTGGTCCGTAAGGTCCGAACCGTGTGGAGACGAGGATCGCCTCGGGCTCTCCTTCGCGCAGGTAGACACACTGATAGCGGGGCTTCCCATCGTCCGTGAACTCGACAAGCTCGTACCGACAGCGGAAGTCGACTCCCGACCCGATGAGGTCCTTCACCCCATCAATAGTAATCAAGATTTGGTCTCTTGCGATCGGCACCGGACTCCCCCACTGGGAGTCCTTCTACAATCGGCAGCATTCCGCAGAAAGCCATCACTCTGCAATATACAATATTGCGCAATACGTATTTTGAGCGAGAATTGGCCTAATCACTCCTGGAGGCCGATATGAGACACACCCGCCTTGCGTCACTGGTTTTGGCAGCCGGGCTGACGGTCGATGCCCAGAAAGCCCGTGCCTACGATATGGATTGCGCCATCATGCTGTGTATGGCCGGGGGGTTTCCGTTGAGTGCTGTGTGTTCAGCCGCCTATGCCGAAATGATCCGGCGTATTACGCCTTGGCCGAGCCGGCCACCCTTTGGGGTCTGCACCTATGCTGCCGTTCCGGTTGCTTTGGGCGGACCGGGGGGAGAGGATGCTCTCGATATTTCGACACCGGACTACGAATGGCTGCGTCGAACGCGGGTGCTTTGGTGGCGCGGTCGATCCTATGAACCGCGTGATGAACCACGTCAGTGGGACTGGTCCATCAGATCGTGCGATCATGAAAACAAGAACTGTCATTACATCGTGCGCGTCTACGGCTCACATTCGCCCTGGCCGGCTTCGTTCGCGTCGGAAAACGGTCAGGACATCCCGACACCCGGGTCGGGTGGGCTTTGGACCTTCTATAGCCGGGCCGTCATGATGGAGCATAGCGACTATGAGGCGAACCTAGACCATTCGAACTGGATCAACTACTGACCGGTACTGCCACTGGAAATGTCGCGTGTCCGGATTTCTGACCGGCAAATCGTGCCTGGCTCGATGCGCCAAGACCGCGTCACCTCGCCTGTATTCCAAAGGTAGTCAAACCAAACAATTGTTTCCTTGCCGTTGAGGATAACGAGGCCCTCTCGGACTGGGTAAGCATATGTGCGCGCCTTGCCCACAGCCTTCCTCTGCAACGTACTGCACATCACTGTCTCCATCTTGTGTCGTTGGAAAAAGCTCGCTCATTTCTCAAAGCGCTTCCCTCTATAGTTGTACTTTTTTTGAAAATGAAGGCACGATAGGAAACGAAGAACACTGAAAGGAAACGAAACGAAGGCCGGTAGACCGTTGATAAGTAATGGAAAGTTTTTCGTCGCTCCGTCCAAAACCAGCGAGGACTTCAAAGAGCTATTCAGTCGTTTGTCTGCGATGGGTGCAGGCCGACCAGTAGAGAACGACCAGTTCCCTCCCGGACCTTGGACTGCAGATCTTTTGGCGGATGCAATTGCACAGAGCGACCCCAACGGTGCAGGCGTCGAACTTCGAACTGTGCAACACTGGTTTCAAGACAATCAAAAGGGCATCAGCATTAGAAACATCCGTCTGTTGGCAAAGGTCTTTGGATGTGACGACCCGGATGCAACAGGAGAGTGGCAAGCTGAGTTGATTGCTGCGCGAAGACGTCTCGCAGCCAAAAGAAGACAACAGAAACAAGTGGGAAAGACATATATAGAAACCCAATCAAGTGTTGTGAGCAGCGTTAATACAGACCTTCCAGACAAGCTGACGCGGGCAGTTATCGAAGCAGAGCCCAAAAAGCGTTTCAACTTGCCGAGACTGTCCGAAGCTCTCTTTAGCAACCGATCTACGCTGAACTTGCCAGCCTCGGTTTGGGCAGGATGTGTGACGCTCGGGTTCCTTGCCTACATCATGGGTGTTCACAGCGTTACTTACAGTCCGGTCAGTGGCTTGGACAAACAAGTAGGGTTCTTGTGGGCACCTAACTGGACGCTTTTGGAACTTGTGATTCTCCCGCTCTTTCTAGTCACGGTTGTCAAACTGCTCGCTTTTTGGAAGGACCGGAGACGTTCATTACTTGCGATCACAAACACAGACACTGACTGGGCCAGCCAAGTTGAATCATTTTCACAGTCTCACTGGGCTGTGTTCTTTATCTGCTTCTTCATTGTGTTCCTGCTTCAATGGTCAGGAGTGCATTTGCACGCACTACTAGCAGGCGATTCCGGCAACCTGATGATGGACTGGAGCTTGGTTGCGATCATGCGACCCGAGGTCATTTCGGTTCCGGAAGCTTTGGTATTGTCCATGCTGGCTTTCGCGTACACCGCAGCGATCTGCTTCCTTTACTTAACCGGCCTGGTTTTCCTGTACACCATCACACAAGACTTCCACGAGATATGTATCGGACAAGACTGGGATTTGGACAACGATCAACGCAGCCTGATCGTAAAAACGGGTACAAAGCTAATGTCCGGTGTTTTCTGTTGCGCCGTGCTGGGTATCTGGATCGCGACGTGCATAAAGATCCAAGCGACGTACCTTCTTTCGGATGCAGAGGACATCGTCTCTTGGTTGCTTGGAGATACAATGTTCGTTTTGGGCCTCAGTACCGATTACAGTGGTTGGCTTGGGCACCGAGCATTGGCTCACTTCACAAGTTTTCTTCTTCTGTTTGCTACGTGTTCTGTGTTTTTGTTCAGCCTCATTCACGTCCGTCAGATCACGCGACGAACTTTGCTATCGAATTGGACGCCAACGGTGGTTGTTGCACGCTTCCCTCCGTGGGTTCAAATGCTGATCGTTGTTGGCTTGCTCGTCGCGAACTTCCTACTCATTGGCCTGTTTCCGGGTTTTTCGGTCCTTCTGATCCTTAGCGTAGGTGTCGGAATTTACAGCCTCTTTGCCCCCTCTGTCAGATGCGAACGTGCGCGCCAAATATCAACTTGGTAGGTTCAAAATATGCAAACAGCGCCTCTCAATTGCGAAATCGCGGAAGCACCAAAGGCTGGAACAGCCTATTGGATACAAACCGATGACTTAGTGCGTCTCCGTGTCGGTCTGTGGCCAGGAAGGAACGCACAGAAAGGTACGATTTTGGTGTTCCCGGGGAGAACAGAGTACATCGAAAAATATGGGAGGACGGTCACTGCCTTCGCAGAGTCTGGTTTTACAACTTTCGTGATGGACTGGCGTGGGCAAGGTCTTGCAGACAGGATCGCGAAAGACCCGATGCTTGGGCATGTCGTTCAGTTTTCAGACTATCGCAAGGACGTCGCAGCAATGATTGCCGCTGCGAAAGATCTCGATTTACCAAAACCTTGGCACCTCATTGGACACTCTTTGGGCGCTTGTATTGGCTTGCGTGCCTTGGCCGAGGGGCTGCCTGTCTCGTCCTGCGCATTTACCGGCCCGATGTGGAACATTAACTTACCGATCCTCAAGCGCTTAGCCGCGTGGCCCGCATCATGGATGGCTCAAGCACTTGGACAGAGACAAGTCTATGCTCCTGGAACCGAAAGCCGCAGCTACGTTCTGACCACTGCATTTGAAGACAATAGATTGACGAACGATCCTGAAATGTATGGATACTTTCTTAAGCAAGCTAGCACGCTAACGGATCACCAGATTGGTGGGCCAAGTATGACTTGGCTCTTTCAGACTCTTAAAGAGACCAAATGCTTGTCCAAACTGCCTTCCCCCGACATTCCGTGTATCACCTTTTGCGGTAAGCAGGACGAGGTTGTTGATATTCCGACAGTACAGGAACGCATGACGCACTGGTCTGCAGGAAAGCTGGAGTTAATAGAAACTGCCAAACACGATCTGTTTTCCGAAGTCCCTGCGATCCGCAAGAAAGTGATAGCCGACATATGTGAGCTGTTCGTTTAGTTCAGCCAGTCTTCAATTGAGCGATGACTTGCGCGCACAAATCCAGCTCTGTATGGGCCACGTTCGATCTCCTCGCTTTTCAGCAAGATAGGGAATATGTCGCAGCCCAGTTTAGAGTGTGCCGCTACACATCTGACATACATATAAGGATACTTATGTTAATTAAATGTTAATATTTCCTATCGTTTCACAATCGCATCAAGCCATTCCGATGCCAGAGAATGATCCGTAAAGCGCCTCTGAGGAACGTCACGCCGCTTCATCGTCGCAGTTGTTTGGCCAAACCTACAAACTTCAAGTTCAGTCAATTTGCGAACCGTCCAATTTGAAGGATGGGGTATCATCATTGCCAAAAACGGCCACAGACCACTAATATTGCTCTGATAGGTTTGGGAGGACACTATGGCATTTCCAATAGGCGTTGTCGCCGTCTACGTCAGCCTGCTCATATGGGCAGCGCTTTTTATACGCGCCCTGCAAACCCGGTCCTTTCGCATGGTCATCTTGTTTGGGCTGGCACTCGCGATCTATCTCAATGGCCGCTACCTGATCGAAGGCGCGCCTGCGGGAATCGCCTTCTTCATCGGTATTTATGATGTGGTCAACAATATCCTGATCGGCGCGGATATGCCGGGCGGAATGGCACCCTGCGAGGGCGGGGCCGATGCCTGCACCGTTTGGGGAGAGCGTTACGCTTGGCATTCCTCTTGGGGCGTGGCCTTTCACGAACGGTTCGCGTCCGGTTCTCAGTTCCGCTCCTGGTTGCTCTACACGCATCTTACATTCAACACTTTGGCGTTTGTGCTGCTGCATGCGCAAATGGTGCGACCCGGCAAGTCTTTTGCAGGGATTTCTCACAAACTGCTCGGACGGATCACCTTTGGCTTCATGACGATCGGGGTGATCTGCGCGGTCTGGCTGGCGTCCCAGCACGGCTCTGTCACCGAATATGGCGGCGTTTGGGCGCAGCTTGGCTTTTATTCCATGGGGGCCTTCGTGTTCGGCACGGCGTTGATGGGCGTGGTATCGATCAGGGGGAGACGCGGCGCGCCATCGCATCTGGATGTGGCGGTTCGCCGGGTCCATGTGGGGCAGCTTCTGGCTGTTCCGGGCGATGCTGCTGGTGCTTGACCCGACCTTGCGTGGGTACGAGTCCGCCGCAATCTTGACGTGCATCTGGGGCTCTGCCCCGCTTGGCATCCTGATCGCAGAAGGGATCCGGCGCTATGTCGACGCGCGTGTGCCCAGTGGCGCGGCGGTCCATACGCCTGCCGAATAGCCTATATTGCAAACCGGGCGCGCTGTGGTTTCTGCGGCGCTCCACTCCTTGCGTCCAACCCGACTTGAAAGTGCGCCATGACAATCTATCGCAGCCGTTATCCTGACCTGCCGGACACACAAGAAACCGTCACGCAAAGGGTTTTCCGTAATTTGGAAACCCGCCTCACCGACACAGTTGTGACCGATGGGACAGATGGTCGGGCCTTTACTGCTCAGGCGCTGATGGATCATATCAAACGCCTTGCCGGTGGGCTGGTTGAGCAAGGGCTGAGCACCGGCAAGACGATTGCCATCATGGCACCGAACTCCCCGGAATACTGCATCGTTTTCCATGGGGTGGCCTGGGCGGGCAGCACGATCACGACGCTGAATCCGACCTATACGGCGTCTGAAATCAAACACCAGATCACGGATTCCGGAGCCTCAGTCCTGATAGTCTTTGCTGACTTCCTGCCTACGGCACAGGAAGCAGTCGCGGACCTCCCCGATGTCTCGCTCTATGTGATTGGCGAAGCCGCGGGGGCTACACCTCTGTCTGACCTCTACGGAACGTCGCTTGAGACGCAGGTGCCCGTTGATCTGAATAACCACAGCGTTGTCGTCCCTTACTCCTCAGGGACGACGGGCCTGCCCAAAGGCGTGCGCCTGTCCCATCGCAACCTGGTGATGAACATAGATCAGACCGCGGCGGGGGCGCAGTTTGAACCTGGTGAAACGGCGGCGGCTTTTCTGCCGTTTTTCCATATCTACGGCATGAACGTGATTATGAACCTGCACCTAGCCTGCGGCGGCGCGTTTGTCACGATGCCGCGCTTTGATTTAGAGCTGTTTTTGCGGATCAGCCAGGACCATAAGGCCCGTCGCATGTGGGTTGTCCCGCCTGTAGCGCTGGCCTTGGCAAAACACCCCATGGTGGATGAGTTCGACCTGAGCAGCGTCGATCAGGTGTTCTCCGGCGCGGCACCCATGGGCGCAGAGCTATCCGATGCTGTTGCGTCCCGGCTTGGCTGCGCAATGCTGCAAGGTTTTGGGATGACCGAATTGGCTCCGGTGTCGCACGCCACTCCTGTTTCAGAACCGCGCGCGGGCTCGTCCGGGCTGGCTTTGCCCAACACGGAATGCCGGATCGTCGATCCTGATAGCGGCGCGGACTTGCCCGCCGGAGAGATAGGCGAAATGTGGATACGCGGCCCTCAGGTCATGCAGGAATACCTCAACAACCCCGAAGCCACCAAGAACTCGCTGACACCGGATGGCTGGCTAAAGACAGGTGATGTTGCCTATGTCGACGAAGATGGCTTTATGTTCATTGTAGATCGCTTGAAAGAGCTGATCAAATTCAAGGGCTTCCAGGTCGCGCCCGCAGAGCTCGAGGCCACGCTCGTGGCCCATGAAGGCGTGCAAGACGCAGCAGTCATAGGCAAACCCAACGACGAGGCAGGCGAAGTGCCAGTCGCCTTCATCATACGCGCAGGACCTGACTTGACCGAAGATGACGTCCACGCCCATATGCGTGCTTCACTGGCAAGCTACAAGCAACTGCACGCGATAACCTTTGTCGAAGAGATTCCTAAGTCTCCGTCTGGAAAGATCCTGCGCCGCCTGCTGCGCGCAAAATCTTGAGTGAAGTTTTTGGTACCCGGCAACTTTTCTCTGGAAAGGGGGCCAAGCAGCTGTTGCATTCAAGGTCAGTTGTCAGCCTGAAACCCCGGATGCTGCGGACTATCACCAGATGTGATTGCGACGGCCGCTACGCGGGATTGCTGCCGTACACCGCAGCCGCGACAAATGAGTATTCAAGGTGACCGGTTCGTCGTCACGGACTGATCGTCGGCTAGGCTGATCAAATCTGCCTTAGGCCGCTTCGAGAATAGTTGTTGCGAAAGCCCATTCACTTTGAACTATCGGGTATATGTAACAGAGAAATAGGACCAGCTAATCATGAGCCTTCGAGACACAATGCCGTGTCACCGACAAGGTGATCGATCAACGCCCGGACTCTTGTTGTGAGACGCCGGTTCTGAGGGAATAGTGCTGCAACAACATATGGCGAGACACGGTGCTCTGGGAAAAGCTCTACTAAATCTCCGGAATTCAAAGCATCAGCAACCGTATAAGCAGGGCATCGAACAACTGCAGCCCCAGATGCAGCCAGGCGAGCAGATCCAGCAGGCGCATTCATCCTAAATCGTCCACTCACCGGCACCGCCTCTTCTTGGCCATCGATGTGAAATCTCCAAATCGTCGGTTCCGTCGTATTGCCGTCGAGAATGCACTCATGCGTCGACAATGCGCGCGGGTGGCTCGGCGTTCCAATCCGTTCTAAGTAGTCCGGCGATGCACAGACGACCAGATGCATGTGACCAAGTTGCCGTACTTTGAGTGAGCTGTCTCGCATGGGGCCAATTCTGATGGCGAGATCGAAACCTTCCTCAATAACCGACACCCTGCGGTCTGAGAACTGAAGGTCGAGCTCTACATTTGGGTGCTTTGCGGCAAATAGAGCAAGCGATGGCGCAAGCCGCAATGCGCCAAATCCGGTCGGTGCCGTGATGCGGATCGAACCCCGTAGAGATGTCTGCTCGTTTCTGACTCTTTCTTCGAGCTCATCAAAACCATCGAGAAGTGGCTCGCACATTGCCAAGTATGTCGCGCCTGCATCCGTCAATGAAACACTGCGCGTTGTTCGATTGAGCAGCTGTACACCAAGCGCGTTTTCGAGGTTTGCCACATACTTGCTGACTAAGCGCGCAGAGCGGCCCATGCGCTGCGCGGCGATGGTGAAAGAAGCGTGCCTTGCGACGAGCGCAAAGGCCCGCATGCGATCAATCTTGTCCATATTATTGCGCCCTTTCAGGGCTTAAACTTACGCCAAGAATGACAATTATCATCCAATAGTGCAACGCGTATTACTCATGCAGCAACCGAAAATTGACTGGAGACACAGATGTCAAACGCCGTTCGTATTCACCATTTCGCAAAATCAGGTCACGCACATCGGGCGTTGGTTTTCGCAAAGCTCGCAGGGATCGCACATGAAGCAGTTCCCGTTGATCTAGCCGCTGGTGCGCATAAGTCGCCCGAATTCTTGGCGATGAATCCAAATGGGCAAGTACCGGTTCTGGAGGATGGCGAGGTCATTGTGGCGGATCTCGAACGCAATCCTTGTCTACCTTGCTCGGGCTTTCGCGCCTGATTGGATGCCGAACACTCCAGTCGATGAGGCCAATATCCAGCAATGGCTTACTCTGGCTGCGGGTGAAATCGCATTTGGATCCTGTGCTGCGCGATTGATCACGGTTTTCGGTGCTCCTTTGGACCCGGCCTTTGCAGCAGCAACAGCCGAAAAAGCCATGCAAAAGCTGGAACAAGGACTTGAAGGTCGCGATTGGCTTGTTGGTGACCGGCCAACGATCGCAGATGTTGCGACGTATTCCTATACCGCTCACGCGCCGGAAGGAAACGTTTCACTTGAACCCTACCCGAATGTGCGCGCATGGATTGCCCGGTTTGAAGCCTTGCCCGGATTTGAAGCCATGCCCGCGACGGCTGTTGGTCTTGTGGCTGAATAGGGGGCCAGAAAACCGCTCTGTGGGCCCGCGCCATCCCATCCCGTCCGTCACACAGGCGCAACGACGATTGGGTTGGCGTTCTGGCGATCATCCGGGCTGAGCGATTTGGATTTCTCGTTCAAAACCGGCGAACAGGGTTTTCGACAGGACAATCCTAACCCGTAAGGGCGGCATGTGTTGGCAGCAAAAAGCGGCTTGAAGGCAGCCCCTTAAAAGACAAGCGAAAGGAACCGACAATGACGCAGATACATAAATCGCATAAGGGTGAGTTGCTGCTGCAAGAGCGTCTTAACACACCACAAGAAATCGTCGACGGAATGCCGCAATATATAGACCGCAATATGCCACAGCAGCATGCAGATTTTTTTCTGGCTTGTCTTACTTGCCATTGGCCACACTGGATAACCGAGGGCGTCCTTGGGTCAGCCTTTTGGTCACGACGTCTGATGATGACCTGTCCGTCGGTATCAAAGTGTTGGGTGACAACATAACGGACGTTGTTGCAGAGACGTCCGCCTATGACCCATTTGCACGAGCGTTGCAGCAAGAGCCGGCGTCTTCCGAGGAAGGACGGCTTTTTGCTGGCGTTGGGATCGATTTTAGTAATCGTCGTCGCAACAAAATAGCCGGGTCAATCGACGCTGCCTCTGTCGAAGATACAGGAAAGATGCGGCTTCGTCTCATGTCCAATCAACACCTTGGGAATTGTCCGAAATACATAACAGTGCGCACATTGACTCACATGCAGCGCACTGCCGAAGTCTCCCATGACAGCTTTGACACGAGCACATCGGCCCTGCCTGCCGAAGCCAAAGCCATAGTCGGTCGCGCAAGCACTGTCTTTCTGGCGACGAAACATATTGCCAAGGACAAGGCCTCGGGCGTCCAGACTGATATGGGTGTTAATCACCGCGGCGGTGCCCCCGGATTTACGCGCATCTACGAAGAAGAAGATGGCGACGCTGTCGCGACATATCTGGTTTTGCCGGACCATTCCGGCAATCGCTTCTATCAAACCTTGGGTAATATCGAGACCGATCCACAAGTCGGGCTCGTCTTTCCTGACTTCGCCTATGGCCATGTCCTTTACGTGACCGGCGAAGCTGAAAACCTGCATGATACGGACGCCGAAGCTCTCATGCCGCGTACCAACCTATTGACGCGCATCAAGGTGACAGGTGCGGTTCTGGTCAAAAATGGTCTCAACCTGAGGCTAACATCGGAGGAGCAGTTTTCGCCTTACAACCCGCCGGTCAAGCACTTGCGGCAGGAACTGGATCAAATGGGACACGCCATCGCCGCCCATGACGGTCTGGCCGCGATCACGGCAACGCTCGCGTCAACGCAAGATCTTTCCGACAGTATCAAGACGTTCAACTTCGACCTGTCCTCCGCGGTCGATGCACCTTTGCCCGGCGGGTTCGGAGTATTCGATTTCTCAAAGATCTTGGATACCGGATACAGCCATATGAACGAGGCTAACCCTCAGTTAGTCAACGAAGATTATGTGCGGACGTGGACGATTTCGAATGCACCTGATTTTGACGCCGAAAGTCGTTCGTTCCGCGCAAGCAATCGGGTCAGTGTTACCGTCAAAAGAAAGCCTGGCGGTTTGATGTCCAATGTCATGCACGACAATGCAGACCAGCTCGCTGAGGAAAAAATACCGATTGATTTCAAGGGCACTGGTGCAGGCTTCACTTGTTTCTCACCGGACCTTGAAGGGGGGCTTCTAGGTATTCCATCAAAGATGCTGTGGATCGCAGGTGGCGTTGGCATTACCCCATTCATGGCAATGTGGGACGGGATCAAACAAATTGCAGATGCGTACCCCGACCACCTATCGAGTGACATCGTTCTTCTGTTTTCCGGACGCGATGACGACATCAATGTCGTGAGGCAATTTTTATCGCGGAGCGGATCCAGAACTGCAGGTTTGAACCTTCGCATTCTTGCATTCCAGAGCGTCGGAGAACATGCCGAAACATCTCAATCCACTCTAGATGATCTTCGCCAGGAATTCTCCGACGAGGAGCTGACACTTGAGCAGCGACGCTTGCAAATTGGCGACATACAAGGCGTCGAAGACTTGCAGGATCGCGAGATATTTATGTGCGGACCGGAATCTCTGATGGATTGGAGCGACGCCGCACTTACTGAATTTAAAGTCAAAGAAACACGACGACATCGCGAGTCCTTTATCTTCTGATTGGTCGGCTGAGGATCTTGGCGGCTTCTGCAGCTATAGGACGCAGCATTGACCTGCGTGGTAAGTTCCGGCTCTCTGTCATGTCTTTGCTTCCACAAACCGGTCAGCTGGGTCTGATGGGCCAACGCGCAGCCCGCGACATGCAACCTCAGGACGGCCCTCGACGATTACAGTTGCTGGACCGTTTTTAGGAAGCTCTGCACAAACATGCGGACTTGAGACGAGGATGAAACCTTGGGTCCGGCATTGCAGAAGTCAGGTTGTGAACAAGCTTTGTGGCCTATACGCCACGTCTACTCAATGACTATGGATCCAGTTACGTCTCAGGCGATCTGGCGAATTGGTTGGAAGGAAGGGCACGAAGCATTCTTGAGGCGGACACTGTTATCCGCAAACGTGGGGCAAGATCTACCGCTGCAGCCAAACCCTGATCATTTACAAGTGAAACCGAGCCCTTAAAGACCCATCCCAAAGACGCATATCTGACCTGCAAAAAAAACACTTCTATGTGCTTAAAATCAGGCCTAGGTGCGGCTCAGGAAACACACACCTAACCTTGGAGCCGAGAAAATGTCTAACACCCTGAAAATCATGAAAGAAGCATCTATCATGATTGCGCTGACAATCGCTGTGGTTGCCGGCAACGTCACGCTCATGGTGATGTAATTTCAACAGGACTGGGTCGGTTCTTCGCGACAGGAGAGAAGGCCTAATTCTGTTGCAGCATATGAGCTGTGCGGGTGACCATCCGCACAGCCTTTTTTATTCCTAAAACTCACGTCGGCAATTAGCCTCACCTCGCCGGTTGCAACACTTAGCGGTAACACCGGTGAGCAGTTTCAGAAGAGAATTGTGCAATCGCTTCTTGGACACACGCCGCCCTGGTGGAGGCGCGCTTGATGCCCGAATAAATGTTGGCAGATGAGCCAACTCACTCGCCCGATTTGGTCATACATCGTATCGATTCCAACACGAGATGGGTGATCGGGATGTCTTCTTGACAACTTGACCAAGAATTGGTCAACGGCTTCGTCCTGACCTTGAAGCCACCGTAAACCCCTTTGTTCATAGTGGCTTGGTCACCTTTGCGCGTTCGCGGCGTTACCAAAGAGAACGTTCGTAGACATCAGGCTCATACCTCTTCGCAAACAAAAACTTGCCACATTGGAGTTTATCGCCCTATGCTTGACCGTAGGGTAGCCTACGGCATCACTGCTGCCGCCAAAAAATAAAAGCTCTATCAACTGACAGGAGGACTAAATGTCATTCACTTCTCGCCTTACAATGATGACCGCGGCAGCAGCTCTGCTTGCATCAGCTGCAGCAGCAGACACACGCCTACGGATCGCCGGAACAGTGCCCGCTGAGCATTTCGGGAACGCTGTTCTTGAACAGATGGCAAAGGACATCGAAGACGCGGGCGTAGGTCTCGACGTCAAATATTTCCCCGCGGGCCAACTTGGCTCAGGTGAAGAGCTGCTCGAAAGTGCCATCCGTGGTGAAGTGCAGATGGTTCATGCGACCGTCTATGCGCAAAAGGACCCACGCCTGGAGATCAATAGCCTCCCCTTTATGGTCACCACCAAAGCAGAGCTCGACGCGGTCTATGGTGACCCAGACTCGGAGTATAACAAAATTCTGGAAGAAATTCTGACCTCCTTTGGCATTCAGCCACTAGGGACAATTGGCGAAGGCCTTATCGGCATGATCGCGACCGAGCGTCCGGCTGACCCGACGAACATCGGCAGTCAGGGCATGAACGTCCGCGCCTGGTCGTCACAGATTGCCAAGCAAACGATGGAAGAACTCGGATACAATGTGACAACTCTCAATTGGGCGGAAGTCTTCCCAGCTGTTCAAGCTGGAACTATCGATGGTGCCATCTGCTGTACGCCCGAATGGGCTTATACGACTTTCGCCGCCAGCGGCGTTGGCAACACCTATGTGCCTTACAATGCCTTCATCGAAAGCACGATGATCTATGCCAACAAGCGCTTCTATGACGGTTTGACCGATGAGCAGCGCGAAGTTGTTGCAAGGGAATCTGCAGAAGCCGCTGCTGAGATTAGTAAGTTGGCGTGGGAACGGAGCCAGGGCTTTGTGGACCAGTTGAAAGCAGCTGACTGGGAAATCGTCGAGTTCTCGCAGGAAGAACGTGACGCCATCAAGGCGCATATTCAGGCAACAGTTTGGCCAAATGTGGCAGACGTTGTTGGACAGGATATTCTTGATCGTCTGACCGCAAACTGAAGCCTCGTGAAGTGGGTCGCTCTCCCCGGCCCACTTCGCCAATCCAGGAGCGGTCCCCGTGATAGAACTCGCTGATCAATTGCCTCCGAGAGTCGGGGCAACCGTAAAACAATTGTTGAAGATCAAGTCATTCTTCCTGATCCTTTCGACCTTCATTCTTGCACTCACCTTTTTCATGGTCGTTGTCTTTCGCTACATCCTCGAAAGCGACCTGTTTGCTTACGAAGAATGGCTTCTGCCAATGTGCTTTTGGCTTTTCTTCCTGGGCAGTGCGGTCGGCACCTACGACGATACGCAGATCAAGGCGGACATTCTCGAGGAATGGTTCAAGAATCCCCGCGCCATTTGGATGCGTCGTGTGATCCTGACTGCTATCGAGCTGTTAATAACAATCTTCCTTGTTTACTGGGCCATTCTCATGCTCCGTGACGAGCTGGCTTCCTATCCGCAATGGCAGACGACCATCGCATTGCGCATTCCCTTCTTTGTCCCGCGTCTGGGTATCTTTGTGGGTCTTGTGTTCATGGCGCTGTACAGCGCACTCCACCTCTACGTCCTTCTGAAACTCGGTGTCGATGCTTTTGCCAAACAACTTGAGGCTGATGCAGAAGCCAAGCGCATTGAAAGGGAGGCCCAGCAATGATTATCGCAATTTCCGTTTTGCTGATTTGTGCTCTGCTCTTTGCAGGCATCTCCGTTCCACTGGCCTTTGGCGGCGTGCTGATCTTTCTGGCCTATATGGGCGGTCATGATGTCTCCGGCTTCATGCCGACCGGACACTGGAAGCTGAATACTGTCGTCATCCTCGTGATCCCGCTCTTCATCCTTGCGGGCGACATTATGAAGAACGGCCGGATTGCCGCTCCGATCGTTGATTTGGCTGAAATGCTGCTGGGGCGCATCCGCGGTGGTCTCTCGGGGGCTTCCGTTGTTGCAAGTGCAATGTTTGGTGCCATCTCTGGCAGCGGTGCTGCCACATTGACGTGCATCGGCGCGGTCATGATGCCGCATCTACGCAGGGCGAAATATCCCGAAGGCTTCTCCGCAGCGCTACTGGTTGCCGCGAGCCCGCTTGGCCTGCTCATTCCGCCAAGTTCTGCGCAGTTGATCTACGCCTGGCTGACACAGCAATCCGTTCTAAAGTGTTTTCTGGCAACGGTAATACCAGGCATCATCGTGGCTTCGTTGCTTGTGATCATCAACCTTATCATGATGCGCAAACAGACAGATATTATCCTGCCAGAACATCAGGAGAAATTCGTAAAAGCGTTCAGCATGAAAACCCTTGCGGCTTTCCCGGCGCTGATGATGCCCATCATCATTTTGGGCGGTATCTATGGTGGCATCATGACGCCTACCGAAGCCGCAGGTGTTGCCGTCATCTATGCAATCCCGATCGGGTTCTTTGTTTACAAAGGTCTGAACTGGAAGACCTTTTTGGACACGCTCAAGGAGTCTTCCGTGACGATTGGTGTGGTCATGGTGATGATCTTCATGGTGCTGATCGTCAGCCGTTTCCTGATCTTCGAAGACATTCCCGGATTGGCGCAGGACTTGATCTTCTCGATTTCGGACAACCCGATTGTAGTGCTCTTGATGATCAACCTCACAATGATCCTCATCGGTATGATCATGGATGACTTCAGCGGTCTTATCTTGAGTGCTACTCTGCTCTTGCCGATTGCTACGAGCGTTGGCGTGGATCCCATCCATTTCGCGGCGATCCTCGGTGTGAACCTTGGCATGGGCAACATCACACCGCCGACGGCACCGCTGTTGTTCCTCGGAGCACGTGTAACGGGTGCACCTGTGCAGAAAATGCTTGGGCCAACGATGATTTTCATCATCTTCGCCTGGTTGCCGACGCTTGCGCTCACAACCTTCGTGCCCGGCGTGGCGCTTTGGTTGCCTGAGCTGTTGCTCGGATAAGAAAGGGAGCGGCATAGATGACGCGGCACTATTCTGCTCTCTCACTCCTTCGAGAAGGTCTCAAAGGACATACAGGCTGGGCCCCGCTTTGGCGGAGCCCGGCACCCAAAGACACCTATGATGTCGTCATAGTCGGCGGCGGGGGCCACGGGTTGGCCACGGCCTATTATCTGGCAAAGAACCACGGCGTGACCAATGTCGCCGTGATCGAGAAAGGCTGGCTTGGCGGGGGCAATACCGGGCGAAACACGACCGTTATCCGCTCCAACTATTTCTACCCGGAAAGCACGGCGCTGTATGATCTTTCGGTGCGGCTCTATGAAGGCCTGTCGCGCGACATCAATTACAATGTGATGTTCTCTCAACGCGGCATGATGGTGCTGGCCCATTCCGATGCAGAAATGGAAATGGCCGCGCGTACGGTCAATGCCATGCAACTGGGTGGCGCAGATGCCGAACTGTTGGGCGCCAAAGAGGTCCAGAAGAAAGCCCCCGTCCTGAATTTCCGGGGCGATGCGCGCTATCCAATCCATGGTGCGATTTTCCAGGGACGGGGCGGCACCGGACGCCATGACGCTGTGGCTTGGGGCTATGCGCGCGCGGCGGACAGACTTGGTGTCGACATCATTCAGAACTGCGAAGTGACGGGGTTTCTTATTGAAGGCGGTGTCTGTAAGGGCGTCGAGACAACTCAAGGCCTGATCAGGGCGGGCAGCGTGGGCGTTGCGACTGCGGGTCACTCATCCGTACTCGCCGAAATGGGCGGCTACAAGTTGCCACTACATTCCTATGCGTTGCAGGCCTTCGTCACAGAAGCGATCAAACCCTTCATGAACACCGTCGCCTTCTCACCTATGACTGGAAGCTATTTCAGCCAATCGGACAAGGGCGGGTTGGTGATTGGTGGCGGGCTTGATCGGGTTCCATCCTATGGACAGCGTGGCAACACACCGATGCAGGAAACAGTGCTCGCGGGCATTATTGATATGGCCCCTGCCCTCGCCAAAGTGAAGCTCTTACGCCATTGGGCCGGGATCGTGGATGTCACCCCGGACAGCTCCCCGCTCATTGGACCGTCAGGAACTGATGGCATCTATATCAACTGCGGGTGGGGAACGGGAGGCTTCAAAGCCATTCCGGCCGGTGGCTATCTTTTTGCCCATCTACTTGCAAACGGCACGCATCACGAGATCAGCCGGCCCTTTGATCCGGGTCGTTTTCACACCGGAGACCTTATGGACGAGGCTGCCGGATCTGGCATTGCACATTGAGGATAGAATTGAATGCAGCAGTTCCCCTGCCCTTTTTGCGGATTGCGCGACGAGCGAGAATTTCACTTCGCCGGTGAAGCCGGGAAAACCCGACCGGACACAACCAAAGAGATCAGCGACGCCGATTGGACGGCGTATCTGTATCACTGCACCAACGCCAAGGGTCCATCCCGCGAAATCTGGGTGCATACAACCTGCCAGGAATACTTTGTCATGACGCGGGACACAGTCTCGATGGAAGTCCTATCGACAGAAGCCTTGAACGAGGATGCGGCATGAGCGGGGTGCGGATCAAAGATGCAGGTCTGATTGACCAAAGCAAACCCATCAAGTTCACCTTTGATAGCAAGACCTATCGTGGATTTGAAGGTGATACGGTCGCGTCCGCTTTGTTGGCTACTGGTCTGCGCGTCTTTGCGCGCAGTTTCAAATATCACAGGCCACGCGGCGTTTGGGGGGCCCGGTCAGATGATCCCAATGCGATTGTCGATATCGCGTTGGATGGGATTTCCTATCCCAATTGTCAGGCCACTACGACGGCTCTGGCCGAGGGCATGGAGGTCCGCTCGATCAATGCCTGGCCCTCGGCAGAGCACGACGTGAAAGGCGTTCTGGACCTGGCACACCGGTTCCTGCCGGCCGGGTTCTACTACAAGATGTTCATGTGGCCCGACTGGCACCTGTTTGAGCCAATGATCCGAAAGATGGCCGGTCTCGGAACGCTCGAAAAAGAAGTGTCGGACCAGTTCCAAGCCGCAATCCTGCACGAACAGTGCGATACGCTTGTTGTCGGAGGGGGGCCTGCCGGTCTGACAGCGGCGCGCATGGCCGCCAAAGCAGGCAAGTCAGTTACGCTGGTCGATGATCAGGCGAAACTGGGCGGCAGTTTTTACCGCATGGCCAACGCAAGTGGCTTGAACGCCTCGGATTGGGTCGCGGAACAAACCGCTGCCATCCAAACTGCAGGCGGTCGCATCCTCACCGTTACCACTGCTATCGGTGTGTACGATCATCAGATGATGTCGCTGATGACAGATCGCGGGTTGGGCACAGCACCCATCATACGTAAAATGCGGGCCAACAACGTTATCATTGCAACCGGTGCCATTGATCGTCCCGTTACCTTTGTGAACAATGATCGCCCCGGCATCATGTCCGTTGATGCGGGCGCCGAATACCTCGCGCGTTTTGGGGTTCGGGTGGGAGAGGAGATCGCCATTCTGACCAATCGTCCTGATGTGGCGGCGACCCTAGAGCAGTTAGAGGCGGCGGGCGCTTCTATCAGTATCGTGGACGCCGCTACTACAAATATTCAGGCGAAAGGCACGAAGTCCGTCACAGGCCTCGTTGTCGGTGGGAAGACCATCAGTTGCGACACAATCCTGGCCTCCGCAGGCCAGACACCGCTTATACATCTTTGGCGCCATGCCGGTGGCAAGCTCGCGTGGGACGAGGACCGGCAAACTTTTATTCCGTCGGAAGGCCCGAACTGGATGCGCGTGATTGGCGCTGCTGCAGGCACGTTTGATTTTGATGTTGCCGTTCAAGAAGCAACAACAGTGGCCCTGAAGGCCCCTGCCCCGCCGCGGTCAATCTACAAAGTCACGCCCCTTAAACCCGACTTGACGGGCAAGGGTCGGCAGTGGATCGATTTCCAACACGATGTCACGCTCAAGGACGTGGCGCTGGCACACCGCGAAAACATGGTCTCGGTCGAGCATCTGAAACGGTACACGACACTTGGAATGGCCGGGGATCAGGGCAAGACATCGAATATCGCAGGCCTCTCGGCCATGGCCGAATTGAAAGGGCAGAGCATCCCTGAAGTTGGCACGACGACCTTCCGCCCGCCATTTATTCCGGTCCCGCTTGAAGCTTTTCGCGGGGCGAAACGGGACCGGCAAATGGCCCCGCTGAAACGTCTGGCGCTCGAACCGGAGCATCGCGCGCTTGAGGCTGCGATGGGGGAATATGGCGGATGGCTGCGGCCGGCCTGGTATGGCGGTTATGACGAAAAGACGGCCGTTACGCGCGAATGCAAAATTGCGCGCGAGGCCGCCGCGATCATGGACGGCTCGGCACTGGGTGCTATTGAGGTGATCGGCCCGGATGCAAGGGATTTTGTGAACTTCATCTACTACAACACCATGTCCAACCTCAAACCGGGGCGTATCCGATATGGCTTCATGCTGAGCGAATCCGGGTTGGTCTTTGACGATGGGGTAATGGCCTGTGTTGACGATACGCGCTTCATCATTTCCTGCTCGTCTTCGCACGCAGACGCGGCCATGGCACATCTCGAACATTGGCGGCAGGATTCCTTTGATCCCAAGCGCGTACATATCCATGACACAACAGTGAACTGGTCCACGGTGACAATCGCAGGTCCAAAAGCGTCAGACATCGTTGCTGAGATCGGGGTGCTTGAGACCCTGGATGATTTTCCACATATGTCGCTCCGGTTTGGACGTTTTGAGGGTGCGGAAGCCCGTGTCGCCCGGGTCAGTTTTACAGGCGACACGAGTTTTGAGATCTCGGTTCGCAACGACTTTGCGGCGACGCTTTGGCGTAAGGCTGTGGAAATTGGAAAGAAACACGGCGCAGGCCCGGTTGGGGCAGAAGCCCTGACGGTTCTTCGTGCGGAAAAAGGCTACATTCTCGTAGGTAAGGATACTGATGGTGAAACCATGCCGCACGATCTGGGCTTTGGAGCACCCCGTCTCAAGAAATCCGCAGCCTTCGTCGGCGACAGGAGCCTACATTCCGAAAAAGCCAACAGTGAAGCCCGCAAACAGCTTGTTGGCCTTATCGTCAAGGATGGTGAGCCAATGCTCCCTATCGGTGCCCACATAGTGCGCAACAAAAACGGCAAACGCCGCTCTGTCGGTTATGTCACCACCAGTCACGACAGCCCAACATTGGGTCGGCCAATCGCGCTTGCCCTTGTGGAAGGCGGCGAACACGCAATGGGAGAACCTGTCGATCTTTGGCATTTGGGCCAGGCTCGGAGTGCCAAGATCGCGACCTCCTGCGCCTATGATCCAGAGGGGGCACGGATTGATGCGTGATGATCGCAACAGATGGCCCGTCGCCGTAGAATTCGAACGACCAAACCTGGTTCGTGACACGATCTCTATGCGCTATGTATCACCGGCCAGACAAACCGTCATCAGCGGTAACTTCGAAGACTGCTTGGCTCTGAGTGGACTTGAAACAGCTGTTGGCGGCGGCACCGGCTTTGCCAGTGGCGAAACTTACGCTCTGCGTCAAAGACGTGATCGTGTTGTTGTGGTCAATGGCCCTGACATTGCCGATGGCTGGCATTCTGAGCACAACGTTGCGGTGTCGGACATGACGTCGGCCTATTCTGTAATCGAAATGACCAGGGCCAGAGTCGAACTGCTGATCGCAACTGGAACCGAATTTAATTGTGACCAAGCGTCGGCCTCCGTTTCCCGGTTATGGCATGGTTTTGGCGTCCTTCTCTATCGGCACGGAGCGAAGGACGTGTTTCGGATGCATGTCCGAACCGTGCTTGCTGAGGCCGTATGGGACATGCTGGAGCGTCAGATCGATAGCCTGGCCAGTATTTGGGCCGATCAAAGAGATTTAGGTGAGATGGCAAAGGACATGGACGGCGCTAAATTGACCTGCAAAGAAGCAAGTTAACAGAAAAGGATAGGGACTTCAGGTGAACGCCAGAAAAAGAGCACCAAAATCCGGCACGATCTCGGCTCAGGATTGGATCGATGCTTCGCGCGCCGTCTTGATCAAGCGTGGGATATCGGCGGTCAAGGTTGAACCTCTTGCAAAGAAACTTGGCGTGACCCCGGGCAGCTTTTATTGGCACTTCAAGAACCGTGATGCC
Source organism: Tateyamaria algicola (assembly GCF_047715485.1). Lineage (NCBI taxonomy): Bacteria > Pseudomonadati > Pseudomonadota > Alphaproteobacteria > Rhodobacterales > Roseobacteraceae > Tateyamaria > Tateyamaria algicola. The sequence continues at coordinate 27,884 of NZ_CP180420.1, read as the reverse complement.
CTTTATCGCGCACTGCTCAAAGACTGGCTGGCCACAAATGTGCATCCGTTTATCGAGGCACTGGAAGAAGCCGCAGAATGCCCCAAGGCACAGTATCTAGCGCTCGCATACGTCTGGGTATTGAGCCCACAATTCGATGCACCGCTAGACGTTGCCATACGAGAATGGGGGAAAACCTCCAAACTCGCGGCGCGCACCATGAAATATGTCGATCACAAGCGCATATCGCTTTATCAATGGGTATTTGAAGGATTTGGACATGATCCGATGTCTGCCATTGTCCGCGCGCGCACCATGTATTTTCACCAGATTGGTTATTATGCGATGCGTGTTGATGAAGACCCGGACAAGCGTCTCCTTCAAATCCCCCACTACGCCGAAATCATCGCCGGGGACGCCTGGCTTCGTGATCTTGAAACGCCCGAAGCGATCAAAGCGGCTCTTGTTGAATTTCCGCGGCGCGAGAGCCTCGCAGATCGGATCGCGCGCCGCCGCCACGCCGGGGTCAGCTAGCTTTGCAGGTCCGGAAAGACGTGAGTCTGTTTGACCACGCCATAGACAAAGCTTGTATCGATTGAATTGATACAGCCTATCTCGTGCAGGCGCTGGCGCACAAACCGCTCGTAATCCTCGAGATCTTCAACCACCACACGAAGGAAATAGTCAGCCGCCCCGGTCATCACAAAGCACTCGAGAACTTCGGGGATCTTACAGACTTCTGCCTCGAAAAGTTGAACTGTCTCGCCAGTGTGCGCGTTCAATGTGACCCGGACAAACACCATGATTGGAAACCCGTAGGCCTTCGCGTCGACATCGATGCTGTAGCCTTTGATGACACCATTCTGCTCAAGGTTGCGTAGCCTTCGCAGGCAAGGTGACGGCGACAAGTTGACGTTCTCGGCAAGATCGAGATTCGTGATGCGCCCATTCTTTTGAAGAGCGCGAATGATCTTGCGATCCGTAGCGTCAATTTTGGGCTCTTTTGGCATAAAATGCTAATCTCACTATTCTATGGGGCTAATATAACAACCTAATGCCTTTTGATCCATCCTAATATGCCTGACGTGTCAGGAGGATAGATCATGCAAACGGACAGGACGGGCTTTTCGACGCGGGCGATCCATCATGGGTATGATGCCGCAGCGCATCAAGGATCTCTCAACCCACCGGTCTATATGACATCGACGTTCACGTTTGAGACTGCCGAGGCTGGCGGGGCAATGTTCGCAGGGGAGCAGGCAGGGCACTTTTACAGCCGCATCTCAAACCCGACGCTCGACCAGTTGGAGCAGCGTATCGCAAATCTTGAAGGTGCAGAGGCAGGTCTGGCCACCGCGTCGGGTATGGGTGCGATAAGTTCGGTATTCTGGACGTTCGTTGCCGCTGGCGACGAAGTCATCATCGATAAGACGCTCTATGGGTGTACCTTCGCGTTTCTGACTCACGGGCTGCCAAGGTTTGGTGTGACCGTCACGCCAGTTGATCTGACCGACCCTGCCAACCTGGAAAGTGCAATCACAGACCGCACTAAAATCGTTTACTTCGAGACCCCTGCAAATCCCAACAACCGCCTTGTAGACATCGCTGCAATTTCCTGGATCGCCCATGAGAAGGGTGCGAAGGTGGTTGTCGACAACACCTATGCGACGCCTGTCCTCACGCGACCGCTGGAACATGGCGCGGACATCGTTCTGCACTCAGCGACCAAATACCTTGGCGGCCATGGTGACCTGGTGGCAGGCCTCGTTGTGGGGTCTACCGAAGATATGAAACAGGTCCGGCTCATCGGGCTGAAGGATATGACCGGCGCGGTTATGGCGCCTCTGACGGCCATGCTGGTCCTACGCGGTTTGAAGACGCTCGAGCTGCGGGTCGAGCGGCACTGCCAATCGGCCAGGCGCATCGCGCAAATGCTGGAAGAGCATCCGGCCGTGGAGCGCGTGCACTACCCCGGTCTTGATAGCTTCCCACAGGCCGACCTTGCGCGTCGGCAGATGTCAGATTTCGGCGGCATGATCCCGTTTGAAGTGATCGGCGGCAAGGCTGGCGGCATCGCGATGATGAACCGCCTCAAACTCATCCAACGCGCTGTGAGCCTCGGGGATGCTGAAAGCCTGATCCAGCATCCTGCATCAATGACACATTCCACCTACACGCCAGAAGAACGCGCAGAACACAGGATTGCTGAGGGTTTAGTACGCCTCTCCGTCGGTCTCGAAACTGCGGACGATCTGATTGACGACCTGATGACGGCATTGTCGCAACACAACGCTATTGCTGCCGAATAACGCTTACGTGCGGAGGACCCTATGACCGAGAAACGACTTTACGGCGACGCTTCGAGCCAACCTGCGAAACGCCAATCCGGCCGCTGGATCAACGAACTGGACCGTGCCCGCCAATCCGGTCCGTTCCTGGACGCACATCCCATGGGTAAGATGGGCATGTCGACCAAGGCTGTCCACGCAGGCACCCATGACGATCCGCGCACCGGTGCTGTCGGCACACCTATCTATCAGACATCGACCTTCATTCTGCACGAGGAGACCTATGGGTCGATCGAAGAGGGGTTCGGACGCGATCGCTTCATTTACACACGCTATGGCAACCCGTCCCAATGGGCCGTGCAAGAGAAACTGGCAATGCTCGAGGGCGCGGAAAGCGCAATTGTGTTCAGTTCCGGTATGGCTGCGATCACCGCAGCCGTGATGGCCATGGTCGATAAGGGCGCACATGTGGTGGCGGCAAGCGATCTTTATGGCGGCACCTATAACCTCTTCAATCAGGAATTCCCGTCCTTGGGGATGTCGGCAACCCTGGTCGACAGCTATGACCTCGAAGCAATCGAAGCGGCCATCCAGCCCAACACACAGATCCTATACTTCGAGGTAATCACCAATCCGGTGCTCAAAGTGGTCGATATCCCCGCACTGGTGGATATCGCAAGACGGCACAACTTGCGCCTGATCGTGGACAGCACCTTTGCCCCTCCCCCGGTGATGAAGCCGTTGGAGATGGGCGTCGATCTTGTCGTGCATTCTGCCTCCAAGTACCTCAACGGCCACTCCGATTTGATCGCCGGTGTAGTGTGCGGCCCCCGCAAATTAGTCGACATGATTTGGCCACGGCTGCTCAACTATGGCGGCTCTCTCGATCCGCATGCTTGCTTCCTGCTGGAGCGTGGACTCAAGACCCTCGACATCCGCATGAAAGCACATGAAGCGTCAGCAACCGCCTTGGCCGAATTCCTGGAGACGCATCCGGCCGTAGAAAATGTGCTCTATCCCATGCTGCCCAGTCACCCCGATCACACGCGCGCCAAGCAGTTGATGAAAATGGGCACGGGTAATGTGACCTTCTTTGTTAAAGGAGGCGATCAGGCAGCTCTTGCGCTTATGGATAAGCTGCACCTGCCAAAACAGGCCACGAGCCTTGGGGGCATCGAAAGCCTGATCAGCCTGCCCTTCAACTCGTCACAGGCGACAATGACCAGCCGCCAACGTGCTGATATCGGCATTCATCCTGGCTGTGTCCGTCTGTCTGTTGGTATCGAAGACCCCGCCGACCTGATCGCTGACTTCGATCAGGCTCTTAACGCCATTTCCACCATGAAAGGGGCCGCATAATGCGCAACTCCATCCCCACCGCCGCCCTCAGTGAGTTCGTCAACGAAGTCGCAGGCAATCCCGAAGAAGGTCTGATGAGCTATGGTATCGAGGTCGATTGGGAAAGCGGTACGCGTGCACGCACGTCTACCAAGCCGATGCTTGTCGGCCCCCATAAGGTCAGCCGGTCCTTTGTCTGGAAGGCGGACGAGCCGCGCCAATTGATGGGCAACAACCATGGGCCGAACCCGCAAGAATTGCTGCTCTCGGGTCTTGGCTCGTGCATGATGGTGGCCTTTGTCGCGGGGGCCACGGCAGAAGGCATCCAACTTGAATCCGTCAAAATCGACTTCGATGGCACGCTGGACTTACGTGGTTTCATGGGACTTGGCACCAACGCACCGGTTGGCTTCCCGGAAATCCGTTACACGATCCATGTGACCGGCGACGGCACGCCCGAGCAGTTCGAAGAGCTGCATAAGAAGGCCATCAAACACAGCCCGAATGCGCAGACGATCATCAACCCTGTGTCTTTGTCAGGCGACATCGTTGTGAACCAGATCGAAGACTAAGATCCTACCGGGAGCCCCACCATGACCGTTTCGCGCACCCATTTGAAAACCGTCGAGCAATTGTTGCTGTGGCATTCGCATTGGATGATCCACCACGCGAACCATATCCGACCCAAGGTGGACGGGATCAAGATCGGCGGCCACCAGGCCTCGTCGGCGTCCATGGTGTCGATCATGACGGCGCTCTATTTCTCGGCCCTGCGCCCGGAAGACCGTATCGCCGTCAAACCGCATGCCTCTCCGGTGTTTCATGCTGCGCAATACCTTATGGGCAACCAGACCCGCGAGAAAATGGAAGACTTCCGGGGTTTGGGTGGTGTGCAAAGCTACCCCTCGCGCACCAAGGATATCGACGATGTGGATTTCTCAACCGGCTCAGTCGGTTTGGGTGTTGCGATCACATCCTTCGCGTCGATCATTCAGGACTACATCGCGGCCAAGGATTGGGGCAAAGGTGCGCCAATAGGGCGCATGGTTGCCTTGGTCGGCGATGCTGAGCTGGACGAGGGCAATATCTACGAAGCCCTGCAAGAGGGTTGGAAGAACGACCTGCGCAACACGTGGTGGATCATCGATTACAACCGCCAGTCGCTGGACGGGATTGTTCGTGAAGGCTTGTTCGAACGTGTCGAGAAGATCTTTGATGCCTTCGGCTGGGACGTGGTGCGCGTCAAACACGGCGCTTTGCAACGCGCGGCTTTCGAAGAACCGGGCGGCGATAAGCTGCGCGATTGGATTGATGCTTGCCCCAATCAGGAATACTCGGCTCTGACCTTCATGGGCGGTGCCGTCTGGCGCAAGCGGCTCATGGACGATTTGGGTGATCAGGGCGATGTCACAACGCTGATCAACCGGCGCAGCGATAACGAACTGGCCGCTCTGATGGAAAATCTTGGTGGCAACTGCGTTTCCACGATGGCCGACACCTTCGATGCCATCGACCAAGACCGCCCGACTTGCTTTCTGGCCTACACAATCAAGGGCTGGGGCACGCCCATCGCAGGGCACAAAGACAACCACGGCGGCTTGATGAACAAGACCCAGTTCGCGGAATGGCAAAAGCACATGGGTGTGGCAGAGGGTCAGGAATGGGATCGCCTCGCAGGTGTAAAGGATATCGCGGCCATAAAGGCCTTCCTCAAGGAGGCTCCCTTTTTCGCCAGCGGTCCGCGCCGCTTCAGCGATGCCAAGGTTGCCGTTCCTGCAATCGACTTTAGCAGCGACCGCGAAATCTCCACTCAGGCTGCCTTCGGCAAGATCCTTGATGATCTCTCCAAAGGTGACAGCGATTTGGCCGCGCGGATCGTGACAACTTCACCCGATGTGACGGGAACGACGGGCTTGGCATCCTGGGTCAATCGTCGCAAGCTTTTTGCGCGCGCGGAACAGGCGGATGCCTTCATCGAGCACCGCATCCCCTCCACGGCGAAATGGGCCTTCACGCCAGAGGGACAGCATATCGAGCTTGGTATTGCTGAGATGAACCTGTTCCTGCTTCTGGGCGCTGCGGGTCTGTCTCATTCGCTTTTTGGCAAGCGTCTTTTGCCGATCGGTACGGTCTACGATCCCTTCGTACATCGTGGCCTCGATGCTCTGAACTATGCCTGTTACCAGGACGCGCGGTTCATGATCGTCGGCACGCCCTCGGGTGTGACGCTTGCGCCCGAAGGCGGTGCGCACCAGTCCATCGGAACACCCCTGACCGGGATGAGCCAGGATGGATTGGCGAGCTTTGAGCCGGCCTTTGCCGATGAGCTGGCCGTGATCATGGAATGGGCCTTTGACTATATGCAGCGCGACGGTGAAGGCGATCCGGATGAGCGTACATGGCTCAGGGATGAGACCGGAGGGAGCATCTATCTACGTCTGACGACAAACCCGATTGAGCAGCCTGGCAAACGTCACGACGACGCCTTTCGGCAAGGTGCCATCGATGGGGCCTACTGGCTGCGCAAGCCGGGACCAAACTGCGATGTTGTGATCGCCTATCAGGGAGCTGTGGCCTCCGAGGCCATCAAAGCGGCGGGCATGATCGGCGAAGGGCGACGCGACATTGGCGTGCTGGCTGTCACATCAGCGGACAGATTGAACGCGGGTTGGACAGCCGCTCAACGCGCACGGTCACGGGGCAACGACCGGGCAAAGTCACATATCGAAACACTCATGGGAGACCTGCCCCCTCACTGCAAGATTGTCTCGGCGATTGATGGCCATCCTGCGACGCTGGCTTGGCTGGGCGGCGTGGCGGGTCATCAGACCATTTCACTGGGTGTGGAGCACTTTGGTCAAACCGGGACAATCGGCGATCTTTATAAACATCACGGGATCGATGCCGCCTCTATCGTGGAGAAAGTGCAAGGGCTCACGGACGGTCGGCATATCCAGATTTCTGCAGCTGTTTGAGCGCCCCCACATCATTGCCTGGTGGACTAAATGAAAGGAGCGCTGCGCCAAGCATGGTCACTTTCTATGGGCGTACCCTGCACTCGGCCATCTAAGGCGAGGCGCTTGAGTGAGGCGCATTTATGCCCACTAAGAGTTGGTGTTTACTGCCGCTGTGATTTCAGATCATCAGAACCATTCGAACGCGATCTTCAAGATCATCGAGGAGGCGTTCCGCGGTCCAACCCGCGCGGCTACGATGCACGTGCCCCTGGCGCATGTCATGGAGCAGTCGAGCGCGATCCTGCGATGGAAAGTCCTTTGGCAAATTGCCATGTGATTTTTCTTTGTCGAACCTTGCGGCAAGCCGGGTGTCCGTTTCCCGAATAGCCTTCTCCATGCGCTCCGCTACGCCTTCAACCTCACCTACAGTTGTGGCCACGCAGGATGCCAAAAAACAACCGCGCGGGGCGCCCTCTTGCTGGGTGGAATGTGAAACAACGGATGTCAGAAAACCACGGACGGCATCCTCAATCGATGCCGCGCCCTCAAAGGCAACGATCGGTGCACAGCCATCGACATCGGCGTAGCGGTCGATGGTCTTGAGGTAGAGCTCGCGCTTGTCGCCAAATGCCGCGTATATGCTTGGCCCGCTGATCTTCATCGCGGCGGTCAGGTCTTTCATGGAAGTTGCGGCATACCCTTTTGTCCAAAAAGCGTTCATCGCTGCCATCAGCGCTTCGTTCTCGTCGAATGTACGTGGTCTACCTAATTTTTTTTGTATCGTTCAAAATAAAAATCCTTGACTGCTCTTACGCTTTATTTATGTATCGATTGATAGATAAGTCAAGGAGCCCATTCATGTCATCCATAAAGCCCGCGCCCGGTGAAGCATTTCCGATCATCGAAGTTCCCTCGCTCGACGGGGGCAGCATTCAGTTGGGTGAGGCGAGCGACGGATACGATTGGCAATTGATTGTCGTCTATCGCGGCAAGCACTGCCCGATCTGCACACGCTATTTGCTCGAAGTGAACGAGATCGCTGCATCGTTGAAGGAACTGCGTATCGAAGTTGTTGCGGTCTCTGCGGACAGCAAGGAACGGGCCACCAGTCAGATTGCCGAAGTCTCCCCGAGTTACCCGGTCGCCTATGGCCTGACAATCGACCAGATGCAGGCGCTTGGCCTTTATATCTCCAGCCCGCGCCATGGCATTAATGTGGAGGGTCCATTTGCTGAACCGGGTCTGTTCGTGGTGAACGAGGACCGCGAGTTGCGCATGGTCGATGTTTCAAACGCCCCTTTCCTGCGCCCTCAATTGCCATCCGTGGTCAGCGGCCTCCGTTTCATGCGTGGGATGACCGAGGCGTTCCCAGCAAACGGTACATACGCCTAAAACACCGCCGTCCCAACAATCCCCGAAAGGATACCTTCAATGACCATGACACCTGATCATGCAAATGTTGCAGCCGTGAAGGCGACACTCGACGACCTCATCGGTGGCGTTTCAGGGCATTCATTTGATGTGCTGGATCGCATCTACCACCGCGACATGCGCACCTACCTCTTAGCGGATGGTGGCGTTCTGATGCAGAATGACAAACTTGGCTTCATGGAGCACGTGAAAAGCGCCATGGCCCAGATGGGAGACCCGAACCCCTGGGCGGAATATCACCTTGTTGAGGCTGATGACACGCGTGGGCATATCCTGATCAGCCGCAAGAACAACGTCACAAATCGCAAGCAACTCGTGACGTTGAGCATTGACTTCGTGCTTGAAGATGGCCGCTGGCAGATCATTCGCGAAGTCATCATGACCCGAAACGATGATGCCTAACCGCCTCCCCTCTCAAAATGTCCACGAGGGAGTCGGATTCTCCACTTTTGTAAATAGGAAATTGCACATGAAAACTCTTCTACCTTTAGCCTTTTTGGCTATGACCACATCGATTGCACTTGCCGATGAAGATGCCACCTCAAACCTGAACGCCGTCAATGATCGTTTCAACGAGGCGGCCGCTGCCCACGACGCTGAAGGTCTGATTGAGCTTTACGCCGATGACACGCTCTGGATTGCACAAGGCGCACCTGTAACGCAAGGACTTGAGGGGCCGAGGCAGCTCTTTGAATTCGTTACTGCGAACAAGGGAAACGTTACCCATACGATTGACCACCTTTTCGTGTCAGAGGATGCAACGCTGGCGGTCATGATCGGCTCGGTTGACGCCGTGATCGAAAGCCAGGGTATGGACGCTACGGGTACGTATCTTTTCGTCCTGGAACCAGAGGATGACGGCTGGGAAATCGTCACCGACATGTGGCACCAACACGCACAACAGTAATGGATCGGATGAGCCAGCCTGAAAGGCCTGGCTCATCCATCAAATTCCATAGCAGTGCTTGGAAGAAACAACTCCAACGGCTGCTTAGGTAGACATCATGAGGTTTGAGAGCCCTCGCTTCCATGTGAATGGTCACGCGTTGTGCATGGCTCCATAATTTCGCTTGGATCGCGCTATAAATTGACACTACGCCAGTGTTCGGTTTGTCGCGCAGCTGAACTACGTCAAAAGAGCCCTGATTTCTTCTGATGCCTTCGTATTAATGATCTCGTTGAAACGCGCGGTAAATGGTTCAATCTCGTAAATTGAATCAATCTGCCCCAGGACCCGATCGTTTTCATCAAGCACAAGGATCGTCGGATATGCTTGGATCCCCAATTCAGCTGATTGCGCATAACTGGCGGCGACATCCGGGGTGTCCTCCGTGGCACCGGCGATCGCGTCAGTATCGAGCGCAGGGAACCCGTGGGCGGCGCAGATGTCATCGTAAGTTGCCGCGAGATTGACGTCTTTTCCCTCAAGAAAATGTGCGTCTTGCAAAATGTGGGCAAACTCCAACGCCCGATCCGGTGCCAGTTTTTTCATCTGCAGGATCGCAAGACTTGGCGGCGCGGAGATGCTCAATGGCGCATCTTCTTGTTGCAACATCTCCCGGAACGGCTGACCGATGGCGCGGCCAGTCACCCCTGTCATTTTGACCTCAGCTTCGGCAATGTAATCTGCCATGTCTGCATAGCTTCCGACCCGTTCGCCTCTGACCAGACCGCCCGGGATGACATCGATCTCTATGTCGGGATGAGCTGCGGCAAATGCATCAAGCGTCGGGGTAAACCCAAAACACCATCCGCAGAGCGTGTCATGACCATAGATGAGTTTGGTCTTTTTCATGAGGCTATCCTCTTGTTTTTGAATGCTCAGGCCCTGCCGCCCATGACTTCGGCTACGGACTTGATTTTTGGAAAACCGTTCAACGCTTCAAGCCGGGCAATCCAGGCCTGTACGTTCGGATAGTCCGCAAGCGAAACCCCGGCCTCCTCAACGGCAGCGATGTATCCGTAGTTGGCAACGTCCGCGATCGTCGGAGCTGTGCCAACGAGCCAATCGTTTTCTGCCAAATGCGGTTCAAAGAGCGTTTTCATCAGCGCGTGAGTATTCTCAACAGCTTGATCGTAGTCGATTGGAACATCCAAGAACTTGGAGAGCCGAGCACCGCATGGTCCCTCAAAAACCTCCTTCACGCTGGTCGCCAGCCATTCCTGAACCTTACCTGCAAGCTCGGGATCATTGGGCAGCCAGGACCGGGCAGGATCATACTGAAGGGCCAGATAGGTCAGGATGGCGGTTGAATCGCGCAAGACCACATCGCCGTCCTGAAGGGTGGGCACTTGCCCCAGCGGGTTGAGTTTCAAATACTCTGGCCGTTTGTGCGCCCCGCTTTGCAAATCAACGATGACGTTTTCATAGTCCAAGCCCAGAAGCGACAGCATGGCGCTCGCCCGATGGGCGTGACCGGAGACGGGGTGATCATATAGTTTCATGTCTTTGTCCTTAGGATTTGAAAGCTGTGGAGTGATCAGACACCCATTGAGAGAAGGATGTCAGTTTGATGTTAAACCTGTCCTCGATGGCGCTGGCGTCGGTCACAAAGCCCGGCTGGAACTGATCGGGATTGGCCTGAATGCCGCCGTACATGCCCGCGATCATACTGGCGACATGTGGGCTTCCCATCTTGGCCAGATGAGCTTCAAACTCGGCTGCGGGCATCGTTTCAAACGCCAGATGCTGGCCAAGCACATCGCCCATGATCTGCGCAAGATCGTCGCCATCCAGTGCTTCGGGACCGCCGAGGGTGAGCACTTCGTTGGGTAACGCGCCCTGAAGGGCCTTATCAGCCACCCGCCCGAAATCGGCCGCAGCGCCCCACTGCATCTTGAAGGTTGCCGGCGTTGGATAAGGCAATTTGCCTTGCGCCAGACCAGCGGTAGTCCAAGGCCCCAGTAGGTTTTCCATGTAAGTGACCGGGGTCAGGCCAAGGAACGAAAACCCGCCCTCCTGCAAGGCGCGTAGCAAGACCGCTCCCGGATCCGTCGTGGAAGAAGGGTCCATGATCGGACCGCCCGTGTTCCAGACGATTTTCTTGACGCCTGTCGCTCGCGCGGCTCTCAGCGCGTTCATGCCATAGGCATTTCGGTCATCATCTGGATCAGTGATCAGGGGCACATGCAAGAACAGCGCATCGCGTTTGTCACTCGCTTCAATCAGTGCGTCTTGATCCGCCATGTCACCAACAATGGCTTCGACACCTGCGTCTCTCCACCGCTCAGCTCCGGCCTCGGATCGTGTGAAGACACGAACGTCATGCCCAGCGTCAACCAACGCCTGTGTTCCGGCCGCCATCTGCGCGCCGTTAGCGCCATATGCAAGAATTCTAAGAGCCATCGGATTATTCCTTTTCTGGTGTGAGGTCCGGATTTACGGGAGAGTGTTCTACAAAGCTCCACCGCAACGACATGGCCTTTGTAACGCGGCGCACACTGTTGATCTGGATGCGCAAAAGGCGCAGGGCACCAGGGGTTTGGGCAACTTCCTCAGCGTTCTGAATCAGCGAGGCCTTGCCGTGCAGATGCAACTGGTCACCGGTGTCAAAGTCGATAAAGAGCAGCCCCGCATCCGGGTTCAAAAGCAGGTTGCCGAAGGTGTTGAACAGGTTGTTGCCCCGGTAATCAGGTATGGTGATCTGTGACGGGCCGTCCACGGACACGAAGCCCGGCTGCCCGCCACGGTGATTGACGTCGACACCCTCATAAGGTGCGCCTGATCCATCCTGCACGTAGGACGCGATCAGGAACGTGTCTGCGGCTTTGATGAGGGATGTATCGTAGGCGTTGAGTACATCACGCTCTTCGACTTCGCCCTCGGCGATGGGGTGCTCTCGCTCGGATATCTCGCGCAGGTTGATATATTTCGGACAATTGCCGTAGCTTTGCACCACGGTGATCGTGACCGAGCCATCGTCTATAGCCGTTACCTTGCCATGCATGCGGTTGCGCCGCTGATTGGACAGATCAAGCCCGACAACGCCAACCGCCTGCCCCAAAGCCAGCGCTTCGAATGCGGGTTTCCCCGCGCGGGCACCCGTCTGGATCACCAGCGTTTTGGGATCAGGGGAGAAGGCAAACCCCAAGGGGCCGGTCACGATGGATGCATGAGGCAAGCCTTTTGCATCCACCGTGCCCAGAAAAATGTATTCGAGCCCCTCAAAAAACGCCCGGTGCTGCTCCGGCATGAAGTCATGCATCAGGTGCCGTGTCATCACCGCGATCTTCTCGCGGTCGCCGGTTTGCTCCTGCAGACGCAACTCGCCTTCGTGGAAATGTTCGGTTGTCATGGACGACTCCCTCCGGCGATCGGCTATGCGAGGTTTGGCGGGCCATACGGGCAGTCGATCAGATAGCCCCATCCGCCATTTTCCAGCTTCTTGGCCACTTCCGTGGACTGTCCCTCGGCCATGACGGTGCCGTCCGGTGCAACCACGCTCCAATTGGCACGCAGGAGAGCGACGTCACCGTTGATCACCTCGCTAAAAACATCGCTTTTGATCTCGGGCCGCAGGTCGATGAACTCATCAAACGCGGCCCGCGCGCCAGCGATCCCGGCGGCAGGTGGTTGATCTGGCGGAAAGAAAACCTGACAATCCGGGTGGAACATGGAGGCAATGCCGTCCAGATCACCTTCTTGCAGATAGGCGCTGACGCAATTGGCAATTTCACGAGGTTGGTGGGCGATACGTTGAGTCATTGGGAGTCCTCTTGATTTTAGATTTGTTGAAGCGGAGTTCGCGCCTTAGAAGTCGAATGACCTTGCGTCGCGCACGGAGTCAGGCAGCCAAGTTTCCTGAATGTGTAGCCAGGTGAGAGGGTCGGTCATTTCCACCAGAACGGTGGTAACACGCGCATTTTTCTCTTCCGCTGACACTTTTGAACCGGTCTGCCACTCGGTGAATGTCGCAAGCACCAGATTGCCACGCTCGTAACGGATGCTCACGTCCCGGATATGACTCCGAAAGTCCGCATTGGTGCCGTAGCGGCCTGCGATCCCTTCTTTTAGGAATGCGCCACTCATCACCTGCCCTTCAGGGGGAATGAATTGCACGTCCTCGTGCAGGCGCGACAGAAAGCATGGTTCGAGCTGGTCACGGTCTATTGTGCCATTGAACCATTCCGTGAAGAAGTCATGCAGATCCACGATCTCCTTCGTGACAATCTCCAAAGTGGTCATTGTTCATCTCTTACTATTAGATTTGAAAGGATTGGTCGCTCTTGAACAGCGCGGCCAATCGGCGCCTTATGCGGGACCGTTATTGTCCAGGTCGAGGAACATCTTCCACGCCCCAGCTTCATCGCGCTTGTAGCCAAGCACTAAACGGCCCTCGGGCGTTTTAACTTCGCCGGAGTCGCGCATTTTCATAGTTCCGTAGAAGCGACCGGACACGATGACCGTATCGCCATAGTCTTGCAGCTCTTCGATATCATAGCCGGATGTGATCTCCGCAGCTGCAATGCGCGGGTTGTACTTGTCGCGGATTGCTTGCGTGCCAACTGTAACGGGCTGGCGTTCATTGATTGTCATAACATTAGGATGGCATGATGCCACCATCCGCTCGATGTCACCGCTATCAAGACCATTGTTCCATTCGTCGATGGCGGTTTGGATTTCTTCACGTAAAGTCACGGTCTTACTCCGATGTTTTGGGCTGATGGGCTGTAAAAAACTGGCCGACGACGGCTTCATCGATCTCGGCGAGGAAAGCCTTGGTCGAGGAAAGCTGGGCAAACTGCGGCGTCACCCGCTTTGCAGTTTCATAGTCTGGATAGGTGTAAATCTCCGCATAGAGCGTTGGACGGGACTGATCTGTCGTGACCAGCGTTTCCCAGGATGTCACGCCGTCCAGAGCAACGTAGTCCGCACGTGCCGCCTCGCGGATTGCGTCGACATGTGCTCCCTCCTTCATTTTCAGAATGAAGATTTCAGTGATTTCCGCCATCGTAAGCTCCTATGAATTGTTCGCTTGCTTAGAATGTAGCGCACTGCTATCGTAAGGATAATACATCTATTTCCTTACACTATGATCGAAAAATCGAACAGTGAATCGTAACCATTTTGGCGATATTAGGGTCTTCGTTGAAGTCGCGCGCCGCGGCGGCTTCCGCGCCGCCGCTGAACATCTGCAACAAGCACCAGCATCCGTGAGTGAAGCGATACAACGTTTTGAAGAACGCTTGGGCGTACGGCTGTTCGAACGCTCTACAAGGTCCGTCGCCCTAACAGCGATTGGTGAACAGTTTTATGAACGCAGCTTGCCAGCAGTGACCGAGTTGGAAGGCGCGGTCAGCGATATTGATGATCAGAAAGACGACGTCTCGGGCGTCTTACGCCTATCTGCGCCTTACAGTGCCGGCCCTTTCTTCCTGGATGAATTGATCGCCCGGTTTGCCGCGACCTATCCGGCGGTTGATGTCGAACTGATCTACGATGATCAAAAAGTGGATTTGTTAACGTCCGGGATTGACGCGACGATCCGCTCTAACACGCTGCTGGAACCGGACACCCATGCGGTTCAAGTTGGACCGGAGTTGAACATGTCTATTGTCGCGACACGCGGCTACATCGGGCGAAAAGGCATGCCAAAAGAGCCGCGCGATATCTTGAACCACGACACTATCTGTTATGTCTTTGGTCGCAGCGGCCAACTTGCGCCCTGGAGTTTTAAAGGACCAGATGGCGGTTTTGTTATTCAACCCAAACCCAGGTTGGTCGCAAATGATATGCGATCCCTGTTGCATTATGCTGCGCACGGCCTCGGACTGGCCTATGCTTACGCGGAAATCGCAGCGCCCTATCTTGCCAACGAGGATATGGTTGAAGTTCTTGCAAGGAACCTGGCCCCCTTCCCTAGATATTCGATCAACTATCGAAGCAAGAAACACATGACCCGTCGCCTTCGCGCATTTCTGGACCTGGCTAAAGAAGGGTCACACGTTCAGTAAGTGGTGACATCATCTCGTGGAGCCACGCCTACACGCGATCTGCTCGGCCGACCCGCCATCACCATCGCTTCAAGCCAAATTCTAAAGGGCCCTCTGTCACTGCTGGATTTGCGCAACAGATCAAAACTTCGTCTTCGAGAATCTCGAAATTCGGCTTCGTCGGATAGGCGGCGTTTCCACTGCGCAACTCAACTGAACGAGCCTCACAACTTCCACCTCGAAGTCCAATGTGGAACGCCGGGTACCTTTGACCCGACGCGGCGAATTTACAGAGTCTACTACCGGACCGCATCGCGCAGTACTGACCTAGAGGGGACTTTCACTCAAAGCGTAGGATTGTCTGGTGTGCAGATGAAGCCCCCCTTTAGATTGCGAATATCTATGAAGGCTATGCGAAACAAAAAGGCCTTTCCTTATTGTACGGTGATTGGCGAATGCTTCTAATTCTGATTTAGGGATGGTTCCGGAACCTGAACTTACCTCGAACGCAGGGCAACAAATGCTGACAAATCTTGACTTGATGGAGCTCACTAATTTTCGCCGTATTCTTCACCGTCATCCAGAGTTATCTGGAGAAGAAGTAGAAACGGCCAGCAAAATTGCCGCGGCCTTAAAACAGCTTTCACCTACGCGCATCTTTACTGGATTGGGTGGCCATGGCGTAGCCGCGGTTTTTGACAGCGGCAAATGCGGCCCGACAGTTCTTTTCCGTGCAGAACTTGACGCACTACCAATTGAGGAAAGTAACGACATCGCTTGGTCGTCGCAGATAAGAGGAAAGAGCCACGTTTGCGGTCATGACGGCCACATGACTATGCTGCTCGCGTTGGGGCGGATGATTTCGCGTCAACCAGTCGCGCAAGGGCGCGTCGTTCTCATGTTCCAACCCGCAGAAGAGGACGGCAGCGGGGCGAAAGCGGTTGTAGCTGATCCTGCTTATCAAGAAATCAAAGCAGACTGGGCGTTTGCCATTCATGTCGAACCCGGACGGCCGTTTGGATATGTCTCGACCTGTGTTGGATTGATTAACTGCGCGTCATTGGGGCTCAAGATTAAGCTCAGGGGTAAAACTGCACATGCAGCCGATCCCGAGGATGGAATTTCACCGACGCAAGCTGTTGCCGAATTGATCCTTGCGCTGGATGCTTTGGGGCAAGGTGGGTCGCTTGACGATGATTTTCGATTGTTGACAATTACCCATGTGAATATCGGCGAGCCTTCATTTGGCGTTGCACCGGGTGAAGGCGAAATTTTCGCGACCTTGCGGACAACAGGTGACGAAGGCATCGAACATCTTAAGACCTTAGCCTGCAACTGCGCGCGTTCGGTGGCAGCAAAGTTCGGGCTTAGCACAGATTTTGAGGTTTGCGATAATTTTGCAGCCTCAATCAATGATGCAGACGCCTATACTGTAGCAACGACTGCCATGGATGCAATCGACGTCGCTTATGGTGATGCTGGTGTTCCCATGCGTGCGTCAGAAGACTTTGGCGTGTTTGGATGGGAGGCTAAAGCTGCAATGCTGTGCTTGGGGCCTGGCGAAGACTATGCAGCGTTGCACAATCCGGATTACGATTTTCCCGACGACTTGATCTCTATCGGAAGTGCCATCTTTGAGCGCATCGCGCGAGATTTGTTGGGATCAGCTTAGCTCTGGTATCAGCTACACTTGCGCGTAAGCTAACGTTCGCTACTGCACAGAAAAATTTCAAGATGGGCTCTGAGTAGGCAGTACCTGTGTATTAGGTCAGTTGAAGACGTGGAGGTCAAAGTCATCTGACGTTCCACATCCAAAGTTCGGCGCAAGTCCGTGGGTTTTAGTAGAGCCCAGTAGGCTACCTTTCTCCGGCGTCCACAGCAAAGAATAAAACGGCGTCTGAGATGAGTATCTCGAAGGGCTCTGAACGCGCCAAATGCGTGACTACCGCCACTGGCTACTTGAAAACCTTTCATACATTCGAAGAGATACTATTTGGTGTGTTCTTAATAAACAGAGAAAAATTGGAAGAGTTCTCAGCAAATAGATAGCACACCGCTCTTTCTATTTTCTAATTTCCTTGTGCGCGATGTCCAAAAACCGCTGCAGCGCGTTTGACCGGACGCGGCTGGGTGGCGTGACCGTGTAAACGCCTCCGGCGCGCGATGACCAATCCGGCAGTAGCTGCTTTAAGCAGCCCTGTTTCAAGTCTTCCTTCAACAAGAAATCTGGTAAGAGCGTGTAGCAAAACCCTTCAGCTACGTTGGCGCGCATCGCAAGTGTGATGTTCATCGTCGATACCGTATGGGTTGATAGAACTTGCCGTCGACCATTCTTTTCAAAAACCCATTCTGTGTTCTCGGGAAACGCGGCGCTGCGAACAAATGGAACTGTCGCTAGATCTTCTGGGTCCTTCACGTTCAAGCGCCGCTCGGTGCTGGGAGAGCAGACAGCGATCACCTCGAAGTCCAAAAGCTTACGTGCGAGATTACTTGAATCCGACAGCCATCCGATGCGGAACGCAAGATCGTATCGATCTTCGATAATGTCGACGAGCCCGTCCGTCAGATGAAGATCTATCGTAACATCTGGATAGGTGTCCTGAAACCGCGCCACAAATGGCGCGACATAAGACACGCCAAAATCAACAGGTGCAGTTATTCGCAAAACGCCCTTTGGCGTCTTGTCACGATCCTGAATCCGTTCATAAGCATTGTTGGCTTGGGTAAGGGCCGATTTTGCGTCCCTGTAGAAAACACGCCCTGCCTCCGTCGGCTGAAGGTGGCGGGTGTTGCGCAACAAGAGCGGCGTACCAACATCCTCTTCCAGAAGCTGCAATTGCTTGCTGACAACTGCCTTGCTGATCCCCAGAGCGGTAGCGGCACCGGTGATGGTGCCTGCTTCCACTGTTGCAACGAAGTGTGCCAAGCGGTTGAAGTTGAGGCGTTTACCCATGTTCGTCCTGTTTTAGGCTGACAGGTTACCGAAACTGACCGGTATCAACTGGCACTTTGGCTTCAAGAATTCTGCAAACGTACCAAGTTGCGTGGGCAGTCCGGTGTGTCCTCATATTGTAAGCTAAAAGCATACAGTGCGTCCAACTTTTCTCCCTTTTACTGACAGATTAGGGGCGCTACCTCTTATTCGAAGCAAATTGGAGAACATCATGTCTAACGAAAAACTGGTTGTAATCTATGACACATTTTGCGGCTGGTGCTATGGTGCCGCGCCAGTATTCGATGCCCTCATAGATTCAGACGCAGAGGTCGAGGTTCTGCACCGCCACCTGTTCCAAGCGCCCTACGCGCCGAAGATGAGCGACGGCAAAGGAGCTCAAATCCTCCAAACAACGCCTCATGTCGAAGCACTGACCGGACAGTTTTTTTCGGACGCTTTCAAAGACAACATCGCGCGCTCCGAGACTGAAATCCTTGAATCCGGACTGTCAGCACAAGCAGCAGCCCTGATACATGATCAGGGTCCGGAAAAGGAGTTTGCGCTGCGCCATCGTCTCGAAACCCTTCACTTCGGTGAAGGCATGTCGTCGGCCGACCGGCAATGCATCGTCGATGCCCTGATTGCAGAAGGTGTCTCGCCAGAACAGGCCGAACGCCTTGGAACCCCTGAACTCGAGGCAGAAGCCGCGGCCCTTGCCGAGCGCGCACGATCGCTGATGGCTGCCGTCGGATCACGTGGTGTGCCCACAGTGCTGAAGATCAGTGGCGACCACGTAACCAAAGTCGACCACCAGGCCTTCTACGGTCGTCCTGAGGCGGTCCCTGCCGATCCATCTGAACTCTCGACACTTTAATCCTGCTCGAAAGGAGCGTGACATGACATCTACAACTTCCAAAACCGTTGCCATCTTTGGAGCGACCGGTGCCCAAGGTGCCCCTGTCGTAAAAGAGGCCCTGTCCAAAGGGCACACTGTCCGGGCTGTGGCACGCGATGCCGCCAAGATCGCGGTACTTCATCCAAACGCCGTTGCCGTGGCGGCTGACCTTTCCGACGAAGATGCTGTGGCTGAGGCGCTGCGCGGCGTGGATGCAGCCTTCCTGCATTTCCCGATGCCGAGCGGGCCAGATGACAGCCAGAACTGGGCCGCTGCGTTCTTCGCCGCCGCGCACAAGGTCAACCTGCCCCTGCTGGTCTACGTCACGGGCGGGCCGTCTGGTGATCGCTTCCCCTCATCTGCCATCGTTGACGGAACGACCCAGGGCATGACCGCCGTGTTGGGGTCTGGCATTCCGTCCATTGTCCTACAATCGGCCGTGTATCTGGAGAACCTGCAGCCAGAGATCTTCCTGCCGGGCCTGCGCTCCGAAGGGAAGCTGGATTATCCGCCCATTCCTCAGACGATGAAGATGCAATGGACCTCACATCTGGACCAGGCAACCCTCGCCGTGGCCGCCATGTCGCGCCCCGATCTGGCCGGTCAGTCTTTTGAGATCGGTACGCCAAATGCCCTGACCGGCGCTGAATTGGCCAAGCTGATGGGCAAATGGGTCGGACGGAACGTCGCCTTTGACCCCATGACCCCCGCTGAGTTTGGCACCCGCGTCGGCAATGCTCTGGGCAGTCCCGGTGCTGCTTTTGCCTTGACCGATCTTTATGGCGCGATCTCCAAGCTGGATGGAGATGACATGGTCGTCGACACGGATGGACTGGAAGTCAAGTTCGGCGTTAAGCTCAAAAGCGTAGCAGACCATATCAACGGCTGGGGCAAGTCATGAATACCGAAGCTACAATTATGTTGAAACAAGGAGAAATTGAAAATGTTGACTGAACCGCCCCGCCATCCTCTGCCTCCGTTTAGCAAGGCGACGGCAATTGAAAAGGTTCGGCTCGCAGAGGACGGCTGGAATGGCCGCAATCCAGCAAAAGTCGCGCTAGCCTATACGCCCGACAGCCAATGGCGAAACCGTGCAGAGTTCCCGCAGGGTCGTGCCGAGATCGAAGGATTCCTGACGCGAAAGTGGAACAAGGAATTGGATTATCGGCTGATCAAAGAGCTGTGGACCTATACCGACAATCGCATCGCGGTCCGCTACGCCTACGAATACCACGATGACAGCGGCAACTGGTTCCGAGCTTATGGTAACGAGAATTGGGAATTCGATGAGAACGGCTTCATGGCAAATCGTTATGCCTCCATCAACGAAAAACCGATCGCTGAAGACGAACGCATGTTCCATTGGCCATTAGGTCGGCGGCCCGATGATCACCCAGGTCTAAGCGACCTTGGCCTTTAGCTCTCAGGATGAACAGAAAGATTCAAGGACACCGATTAAACTCTACCGAAAACCGAAATCCGGTCATTGCTCTATGGGACCTTCGATCTGGATATGTCCAATGGGGCCAAAAAACGCCCTACTATATCGAGATCAGTCCGTTGGCCTGGTCCCCGCCATTGACGATGACGATATACGCTCGCGAACTCAAGTGGGATCCTGATCTATATTGTGCAAACTTATGCGAAGAGCCCTAAATGGATACCAGAAAAGCCTGAAGCGGCTTTGGATCTACAGCGCTGGCTGACGGTTGCGGCGGAGAACAATTACTCAGGACCCTGCGACGTCCGTTTGGTCAAAGTCTTTGGAGCGCCGCCGGACTAGGAAGTTGCGTTCGACAAAGCACGCAATCTGTTCAAGTTGATGGAGGTGCATCTGGTCGACCGCAAATGGCTTGCGACGGATACCATCCCTATCGCTGGTGTAGCCGGGTACGGCTATATTCCGCATGTCCCTGAAGGTGGCGTTGATCTCGCGTCCTATCCGTATATTCGGGCCTGGCTGGTTCGTATCTATGCTCAGCCGAAAATCGTCAGCATAGCAACCTCACCAATTCCGGAATTGGTAAGATCTAAGTGATTGCCGGTTCGGCGGCGATACTTTCTGCGTCTGCACAAGAAATACCCTATGCGAGATGTGACTCTAGAAACCAGAGTGTTTGATCCAGAAACCGTGACGTCGCTGTAAACAGATCTGACGTGTCGGCGTCGCCTGCTTCGGCACTTTCGTCTATGCTCTTTCGAACCTTGTCTCCCAAAGCGGCGAACCTGTCTGCGAGCGCTGCAACATGTTCAAGCCCATCGTCTAGATCAACCGGATAGACCTCAAGCTGGGTATTGCCCGCGACCGACCCCGAACGTCCGTCAGGGATGGCCCCAAGCGTCGCGATCCGCTCCGCCATTTGATCGATCTCTGCGTCCAGAGGTGCAACAAAACTGTCGAACAGCGTATGCAATTGCTGGAAATGTGGACCGCGTACCGCCCAATGCGCTTGCTTCACATCAAGCCGCAGATCAAGCGCATCAGTCAGAGCGGACTGCAGCAGAGCGGTGGATGTCGTTCTGATATTGGCTGCTAATCCCAGTCGTGTCTTTCGCATTGTATCGTCCTCTCTTGTTGATGCTGTCGCCTGATCGCCCGGGTGGAATGCGATATCAAAATCGTCTCTGACCCAAAGGTATTTTCATTCGAAAATTCAGCTTTTCACTCTCTCACTTGGTCTTGTGAAGGTCCGGCGCGCCTCCAAAACCATGCATGCGTTTGGCCCATTGAACCGCAACGATGAGCCCTTTCATTCGCGGCAGAAGGAGCAAAGAGCCCACCACTGCCAACGCACCAACCCCAAGGGCCACACCCAGCGGTTCTGGGCTGTAATTTGAGTACACAAAATGCAGCACGAACCCTACGACATGGCAGACAATCAAGATCGTCAGATAGGCTGGCCCATCATCCGCACGGGCGTGAGAAAGGTCTTCTTGGCAGACCTCGCAGGTGTCGCTGACCTTCAGGTAGCTGTGGAGGACAGGACCTTTGCCGCAATTGGGGCATTTCAGTTGTAAGCCACGGAAGACGGAAGATCGCATATCGCGATCTGGGCCTTCTATTGAATGGGTGTCCGACATAAGCGCTGGTCCTCATCTAAATGGGCATGTCTGGCCGGGTCTTACAATTTCCGGTCAACAGGTCCGACAGGTCGAATTCTGGTCAACTGTATAGGTCGTGCCAGCTGAACGCGTATATCAGAATTGCGCTATGCAGTATCCCGCGCGTCCCCGATCTATGCGGTATGCCGTCCGCTTGTTTTGAGGTTTAAGTCTCTGCTTACGTGTGTAGCGGGCGGGACCTTCTGAGGCGATCCAGACACCAAGCGTCCTGATGACGAAAGGTGATCAGAAGAATGCACGCTGCGAAGGTGATGATCGTCGGATAAAAGACGTGTGAATTGAAAACGATACGATCCACACCCGTGACATACCACCGGTACGGATCGACGATGGCCCACCAAACACTGGCTGCGGTGAAGCCGTGCACAAAGGCTTGTATAGGCAAAACCACACTTCGAAAAAGCCCGATGACGCAGAACAGTCCAATAAAGACCTGAACGCCACCTGCAGCAATACCCAAGGTGGTGCTCAATGTCTCAGATATCTCAACGCTGCGCCCAAGGCCAAACGGAGGTCGGGCGTTGACCACACTATTCAGCCCGCTCCAAATCAGCAGAAATCCGGTTGAGATGCGCAAAAGCATCAGACTTGCACGTTGCGAGATGGTGGAGGTGACGAAACTGTCGAGTGCCATAAGATCATCCAATGTTAAGTCGCTGCTATCTGGTGTCGCAGTCGTCCGCAGACATTGCGCAACACCAATACGTGTACGTCTCTCGGTCGCTTGCCTGACCCTATTACTGCACCCGCGCCACTAATGAATCCGTAGCGCAAATTGCTTCAAGGCACTCACCAAATCGTGAGTTGTAAATACTGCCATCTCCTTTACCTACCTATCGATAGATAATTTCTCGTACCACCCCACCGAGAGCACACAGGATGAGGCCGCCGGTTTTGGATGCGGACAAACAATAAAGGAGACGAACCAATGTCTGAATTTGAATTTGATGTCGCTATATTGGGCGCTGGTTCGGCCGGTATGACCGCGTACCGCGAAGCCAGCAAATACACAGACCGTGTCGCGTTGATTGATGGGGGTCCTTTGGGGACAACCTGTGCGCGGGTCGGCTGTATGCCTTCCAAGCTGCTGATCGCCGCAGCCGAAGCGAAACATGCCTCAGACAACGCCGATTGTTTTGGCATCAGCACGCAACAGGCCGAAGTATACGGCAAAGCGGTCATGCAGCGCGTACGGAGCGAGCGTGACCGTCTGGTCGGTTTTGTCCTTGATGCGGTTGAAGGATTTGAAAAGGGCGAAATCATTCGAGAGTATGCCCATTTCGTCGACGATCACACACTGGAACTGACAAGCGGGCGAAAGATTACTGCACGCAACTTCGTCATCGCGACCGGATCACGTCCCAGCATTCCCGCAATGCTGCAAGCTGCCGGTGATCGGTTGATTGTGAACGACGACGTGTTCGAATGGGACGACCTCCCCTCCTCCGTGGCGGTCTTCGGTGCGGGTGTCATTGGCCTTGAATTGACACAGGCCCTTCACCGTCTTGGGGTGCGCGTGCGTCTCTTTGGCAGGGACAACCTGATTGGACCCATCAGCGACCCGGAAATTCGCGACTATGCCGCAAAAACGTTTGAAGAAGAGTTTCCGGCGCACTGGCATGCAGACGCCACTGTGACACGTGACGCGGACAGTGTCGTCGTGCAATGGGATGATGGTGGCAATAAGCGCAAGGAACGGTTTGACTACCTCCTCGCCGCGACAGGCCGTCGGCCTAATGTCGACCGCATCGGCTTGGAAAACACCTCTATCGAATTGGACGCAAAAGGTGTTCCGATCTACGATCCGCTTTCGTTGAGGGCTGGGGACAGCCATATCTTTATTGCAGGCGATGCGACTGTTGATCTGCCGATCCTGCATGAGGCTGCCGACGAAGGCCGTCTGGCTGGCGAAAACGCGGCACGTTATCCCGAAGCTTACAGACGTGCGCGCCGCGTACCGCTTGGCATCGTGTTCTCTAACCCGCAGATCGCAATGGCCGGACGCAGCTACAAGGAGCTGAAGGACAGTAAGGTCGCGTTCGAAATTGGCGAAGTCTCCTTCGAAGACCAAGGGCGCGCCCGCGTCATGGGCGTGAACAAGGGCCTCCTTCATGTCTACGCCGAAAAGGACACTGGGCTTTTGCTGGGGGCCGAGCTGATCGGTCCGGCAGCGGAACATCTGGCGCACCTTTTGGCCTGGAGCATCACCGGGGGCATCACCGTATCCGAAGCGCTTGAGCGTCCGTTCTATCACCCGGTGATCGAGGAAGGACTGCGCACCGCATTGCGCGATGTGAACAGCAAACTGGGCTTTGGTCCCAACCCGCCCCTGCGCTGTATCGATTGTGGACCCGGGGCTTAAACGCCCCGACCCCTCAAACAACCAAACGTCCAAGAGACTAAGGAAAGGCCAATAAAATGAAGATTTCAGAAATACTTGATCAGAAAGGGCGTGATGTCATCACCGTCCAGGCTGGCGCATCTCTCAAAGAGATTTCCGACGTTTTGACTGAACACAATGTGGGCGCAGCAGTTGTTTTGACACGGAACGACGCCGTTTGCGGCATTGTCTCAGAACGAGATGTCATCCGCCATATGTCTCAGGGCGGTTTGGTGTCTCTGGATGATCCGGTCTCCTGCCGGATGACATCTGATGTCGTTTTCAGCGATGGATCAGAGAGTGTTGATACCGCCCTCAGGATCATGACAGACGGACGGTTCCGTCATCTGCCAGTGTTGGAAGATGGCGCGTTAGCTGGCCTCGTCTCGATTGGCGATGTCGTGAAGCACAAAATCGCGGCCACTGAACAGAACGCAAATGAGCTGATCCGCTACATTGCAAATGACGGGTATGCCGCATGAACCTATACGATGTCACAATACCGGTCCTTGACAGGTCCTTAGGCAATCTTTCTGCGCTGCTGCGGCGCGGAGAAGAATTTGCCGGTGACAAAGGTCTTGAGCCGCAATCGATCATCGGGTCGCGGCTCACGCCTGATATGTATCCACTCTCTAGCCAAGTACATATTGCGACCGACACGGCAAAAGGCTGCGCGTGCAGGTTGGCCGGTAAGGACGTGCCAAAATGGGCGGATACCGAGGTGACGTTCGAAGACTTGCAAGCACGCATTGCCAGAACCCGAGACCTCCTGTCCTCCTTCGATCGCAATGCATTTGATGACGCGCAACACAAGCCCATCATGATGCGTTTTGCCGGTCAGGACCTGATTTTCCTGGGCCTCGACTACGTAAATAGTCTCGCCTTGCCCAACTTCTATTTCCACCTCTCCGTCGCCTATTCAATCTTGCGCGTTCAGGGCGTGACTTTGGGCAAGTTTGATTTCCTCGGCAAACCCTGACTTTTCAAATGCAAAGAAGAAAGAACCCCATGACCGATCTAGTTCTTTACCAGCATCACACAGCGGCGACGTCGTCTGCAGATGTGCACGGTTACTTTGACGTGGCCACAAACGCCGTTTGCTACATCTTGCGCGACCCTGCGACAGATACCTGCGCTGTTATCGACTCGGTTCTGGATTTCGATGCGGCCTCCGGCAGCATCACACATGATTTTGCAGATCACATCCTGTCAGAGGTAGATCGTATGGGATTGCGCGTGGAATGGGTTCTGGAAACCCATGTCCATGCAGACCACCTGTCGGCGGCCCCCTACATCGCACAAAAAACCGGTGCAAAAATTGGGATCGGGTCTCGGATCGATGAAGTTCAACGCGTGTTTGGCAAGATCTTCAACGCCGGAACCGACTTCGAGATGGACGGAAGCCAGTTCGACGCCCTTTTTGCCGACGGTGACACATTCAAAATCGGCGAACTCGACGTCAACGTGATCCACACGCCGGGACATACCCCAGCTTGCCTGACCTACGTCGCGGGCAAAGCCGCCTTTGTGGGTGACACCTTGTTCATGCCCGACTTTGGCACAGCGCGCTGCGACTTTCCCGGTGGGGATGCGCATACGTTATTCGACTCAATCCAAAAGCTGCTGGCCTTGCCAGACGCGACCCAGTTGTACCTCTGTCACGACTACAAGGCACCCGGTCGTGATACGTTCCAATGGGTCACTTCGGTCGCTGACCAAAAGGCCGAGAACGTCCATATCGGAGGCGGTAAATCAGTCGACGAGTTCGTGGCGTTTCGAACGGAACGCGACGCGCAGCTGTCGATGCCAAAACTGATCTTGCCATCCATTCAGGTCAACATGCGCGCAGGCCGCATGCCGCCCAAAGAAGCCGACGGAGAGGTCTATCTCAAAATACCGGTTAACCGCATGGGTTGAACCGACCGGTCTTTCGACAGGGCCGGTGTTCGGCACAATCTCGCAGCGGAAAGGATAAGCAATGAAATTGCCCATTATACAACGATCAAGGCGCTTGAAATCGATGGGTGACTTGCCGTTGCTCACGAGTACCACTGTGCTCATTCTTGTGTCCCTATTGCTCTTGCCAAGCCATGCCTCAGCGCAATCGACCAACGGTCCAGAGTGGGACTTCTACGGACATCTCAATCTTGGGATCATAAACGTCGACGACGGCTTTGAAAACAATACGAGCCTTTCAGACAATGACAACTCCAACTCCCGCGTCGGTTTGATATTCAAACAGGGCCTTAGGAACGGCGGCGAATTTCGCTTTCACTTTGAGACTGCGGTCGGCTTGACTGGATCAAGCAGCCTGAACGGCGGCGACAACGACCTGGACTTGAGATATCGTCGGACCGAATTGCGTAAGTTCGAGATTATCTATCAAACTCCAAAGATCGGCACCTTCTCGTTCGGCCAGGGTAGCATTGCGACCGATGGCATCGCGCAGTCAGACTTTTCCGGGACCGCGCTCATCGCCTATTCCAGCGTGGAAGATCAGGCGGGCTCGCAGCAGTTCCGGTTGAGTGACGGCACGCTTTCAAATGTCACTGTGCGCAACGCGTTTAGCGCATTTGATGGCGCGCGGCGGTTCCGTGTTCGTTATGATACCCCGAAATACAAAGGGTTTGGACTGGCTGTCTCCGGAGGCCGTGAAGTCTTGACGAGCGGCAATGATAATGAATTCTACGACGTCGGGCTGACCTACGATCGCGATTATGGTGCGTACAAAATCGCCGGGCGCCTTGGATACTCCATCAGGGGGTCATCAGAAGAACTGCTGCTCGGATCAGCGGCGGTCTTGCATGAGCCGACTGGATTGAGCCTGTCGGTTGCAGCTGGACGTCAGCAGGAGGGCGATGCCAACTACGGGTATATCAAAGCTGGCCTTCAGCGTGATTGGTTCAAATTCGGACGCACTCATCTGTCCGTAGATTACTACAGCGGTGACAGTTTTGGTGTCGCTGGATCTTCATCCTCCTCTGCTGGTGTGTCGGTGGTCCAGAAAGTAGATCGCGCAAACCTTGAGATCTTCGCGAGCTACAGAACGTTTGAGTACGACGCTGTCGGATCCGACTTTGAAGACTTGGATGTCACCTTTGTAGGTGCCCGGTGGAGGTTCTAGCACGCCCTCCGACACCATTTTAGCTTCCATGGTCACGCTTTCCCTCCGCAGAATTTCTTCTGCATCGTAGACCCCTAAGCCACTTTTGAGTTTTGAAAGGACAGAAGATGACCGCCACCTATATTGTTCCCGGCAAGCGAACGCCCTTCGTAAAAGCCGGTACATCTTTCGCCCATCTCGACGCGATCGAATTGTCCAAACCTGTGGTACAGGCCATGGCAGAGCGTGCGCGCCCAGACTTTTTTGCATGGGGTCAAGTGATCCCAAGCGCGACGATTTCAAATTTGGGTCGAGAGTTGCTGTTAGAAGCCGGTCTCGATAATACCATTCCATCGTTTGCCACACAGATGGCCTGCGCAACGAGTATGATGGCGACCATTCAAGCGGCTGGAATGGTCGGCCGTGGAGGAACACATGTCGGGTTGGTCGGTGGTGTAGAAACCATGAGCCGCGTCCCAATCGCATTGAAACCTGACACAGCCCAAAAGCTTATAGGGTTGT
>NZ_CP180422.1:1495000-4301196 GCF_047715485.1 Tateyamaria algicola | reverse complement strand
TTGTTCGAAGTGATGATCACGACGGGGCGGTGGCGCGCCTGGATGGTCTCGCCGGTCTCGTAGACAAAGAACTCCATCTTATCGAGTTCCTGCAGCAGGTCGTTGGGAAACTCGATGTCGGCCTTGTCGATTTCGTCGATCAGCAGCACGACCTTTTCGCCGGCCTCGAAGGCCTCCCAAAGCTTGCCCTTTTTGATGTAATTGGCAACATCGTGCACACGATCCTCGCCCAATTGGCTGTCGCGCAGGCGGGATACCGCGTCATATTCATAGAGGCCCTGCTGCGCACGGGTTGTTGATTTGATGTTCCATTCAATCAGGCGCAAACCCAAGGAACGCGACACCTGTTTGGCCAGTTCGGTCTTGCCTGTGCCGGGCTCGCCCTTGACCAGCAGGGGCCGCTCAAGCGTGACGGCCGCATTCACTGCAATGGTCAGGTCATCGGTAGCGACATAGGCGTCGGTGCCTTGGAATTTCATTTGGGTTCACCCTGTTGCACAACTTTGTTCATGGAGACGCTTTTAGCCAATCTGGAGCGGGAATGGGTAGTGACAATCCCCGGTCCCTCGTTTAGACGCTGCGGCAGGGAGCTGGCCGGGTTTAGTCCTGGGTACCATTAGGGATCATTGATGGCCAACGTCAGTCAATTTGAGGGGAAGCAAATGAAACAGGAAGTGTTCCTGCCGGATGATTATCGTCCGGCCGAAGACGAGCCGTTCATGAACGACCGGCAAGTCGAGTATTTTCGCCGGAAGCTGCTGAACTGGAAATCCGAGTTGCTGGCAGGCAGCCGCGACACGATCGAAGGGCTGCAGGACGGCACGCGCAACATCCCCGATGTCGCCGACCGTGCGAGCGAGGAAACCGACCGCGCGCTGGAATTGCGCACCCGGGATCGTCAGCGCAAGCTGGTGTCCAAGATCGACAGCGCGCTGCGCCGGATCGAAGAGGGCGAGTTCGGATATTGCAGCGTGACGGGTGAACCGATTTCGCTGAAACGTCTGGATGCACGTCCCATCGCGACGATGAGCCTTGAGGCGCAGGAGCGTCACGAGCGCCGCGAAAAAGTGCATCGCGACGACTAAGCGTTAACGCAGCGTACGCTGTGGGTTTGGGGCGGTCATCGCCCCGAACTGACCACTTTGGCCTGAAAACTGTACGTTTTGCCCCCGGCCAAAACCGCCCCTTTCGGGCCCTTTCCCACGATCTGCACATATTTGCGCGCAAACTGTACGTTTTCGCGGATCGCACCCATTAACGCCCCGTTCACGGATCGCGGCGCGTTAACCTTTTTGCGGGCGCGGTAACTTTTGGTTCATACCTTACGCCTTGGCCCGGTTCAGCATCCCGAACAGGTCGCGCGGATCGTCGGGGTCGGCCAGCAGGTCGAGCGGGTGGAAATAGTCCGTGTTCCGGATGCTGTCGCGCACATAGCGCAGGGCCGAAAAATCCTCGATCGCGAAGCCGACGCTGTCAAAGATCGTGATCTGCTTGTCCGAGGTGCGCCCGGAGGCCTGACCCATCAGCACTTGCCAGATTTCGGTGACCGGGTGGTCATCGGGGAGTTGCTGAATGTCGCCTTCGATCCGGGTCTGGGGCGGGTATTCGACAAAGATGTCGCCGCGCTCGAGGATCGCGGGTGCGATTTCGGTCTTGCCCGGGCAGTCGCCGCCGATGGCGTTGATGTGCACGCCTGCGCCGACCATGTTGTCGGTGAGGATCGTGGCATAGGCTTTGTCCGCCGTGCAGGTGGTGAGGATCTGCGCGCCCTCAATCGCCTCTTCTGCCGAGGTGCAGGCGGTGACGTTCAGCCCGGTGCCTGCGAGGTTGGCCGCACATTTGGCCGTGGCGGCGGGATCGGTGTCATAGAGGCGCACATGGGTGATGCCGGCAATCGCCTTCATCGCCATGCTTTGGAATTCGGATTGCGCGCCGTTGCCGATCATCGCCATGGTGGTCGCTCCCTTGGGCGCGAGCGTTTTGGCGACAAGGGCCGAGGTGGCGGCAGTGCGCAGGGCCGTCAGCATCGTCATTTCGGTCAGCAACACGGGGTAGCCGGTGTCGACATCCGCCAGCAGGCCAAAGGCGGTGACGGTTTGCAGCCCTTCGGACGTGTTCTTGGGGTGGCCGTTGACGTATTTGAAGCCGTAGGTTTCGCCGTCGGATGTGGGCATGAGTTCGATCACGCCCTCGGCGGAGTGAGAGGCGACGCGTGGGGTTTTGTCAAACAGCTCCCACCGTTTGAAGTCGTCTTCGATGTAAGTCGCGAGCCCGCGCAGCATATCGTCGACGCCTATGTGGTGGATCAGCTGCATCATGTGATCGACGGAGACGAAGGGCACGAGGGCCTTGTCAGAGGGGTCTTGCATTGTCTGTCTCCTTAGTAGGCGCGTGTGGGGCGGTCAAAGACGCGGCGGCCAAAGGCGGAGGCCGTGAGGTCCACCATGGCTTGCGCCGTGCGCCCGCGTTCATCGAGAAACGGGTTGAGTTCAACGAGGTCGAGCGAGGTAAGAAGCCCGCTGTCGCAGATCATCTCCATCACCAGATGGCCCTCGCGGATGGTGGCGCCGCCGGGCACGGTGGTGCCCACGGCGGGTGCGATGGAGGGGTCGAGGAAATCGACATCGAGCGAGACGTGCAGCAGGCCATTGGCGGCTGTGACACGATCAAGGAAGGCTGAGAGCGGCTTGGCTATCCCGTGCTCGTCTATGTGGCGCATGTCGATATAGGTGACATCCGTCTTTTCCAGCGCGGCGCGTTCGTGTTGATCGACCGAGCGCAGGCCCAGCATCGCGATACGGTCATGCGGGATCGGGTGAGGGACGGGCGGGAAGGCGTCAAAGCCCGCGCGCCCGGTCAGGTAACCCATCGGCGTGCCGTGCAGATTGCCCGAGGCCGTGGATTGGGGCGTGTGATAATCGGTATGGGCATCTAGCCAGAGAACGAAAAGCGGGCGGTCTACGGCGGCGGCATGGGCCGCGACGCCGTGCACGGTGCCAAGGGCCAGGGCATGATCGCCGCCCATGAAGATCGGCAAGGCCGTGGCGCAGGCGGTTTGTGCGACGCGCGAAAGTGCCTGTGTCCAGGCGACCGTTTCGTTCAGCGCGTGCAGGTGCTGTGCGGTGCCGTCGGTGAACGGGGCGGGAGAGACGTTGCCATCATCGCGCACCTCGTGCCCCAGATCACGCAGCGCCTCGGCCAGCCCGGCGGTGCGGTAGGCATCCGGGCCCATCAGGCAGCCGCGGCGTTTCTTGCCGCTGTCCATGGGAACGCCGATCAGGTGAATGGGATGGGGTGGCATGGTCGTCTCCTTTGTCTTGGCCCACAGATGTGCGCAGAACGTGTTGTGGACAAGCCGCCAAATTGATCGTAACGGAAGGGCATTGTTCAAAATGGAAATATGATATGGACGATACGGACAATCGACTGGTCTCGGCCCTGCGCCATGATGCGCGTGCGTCGCTGTCGGACCTGTCGCTGCGCCTTGGCCTGTCGCGCACAACCGTGCGCGCGCGGATCGAAAAGTTGCAGGCGCGGGGGGATATCCTCGGCTTTACCGTGGTGCTGCGCGAAGATGCGCTGCGCGATCCGGTGCGCGGCCTGATGATGATCGCCATCGAGGGGCGCGGGACCGAGCGGATCATTCGCCAGCTTCAGGGCATGACCGAGTTGCGGGCCGTGCATTCCACCAATGGCCGCTGGGATGTGATTGTCGAGATCGGGACGGACACGCTGGAAAGTTTTGACGCGGTGCTGTTTCGCATTCGTCGGCTGGACGGCGTGGTGGCCAGTGAGACGTCTCTGCTGTTGTCGACGCGCAAGTCGGCTTAGCGGGCGCGCAGTGCCATCACCCAGACCCCGGCCAGAACAAGAGAGAACACCATGTTCCAACCGGCCATGCTGAGGCCCGCAAACTGCCAGGCGATTTCATCGCAGCGGATCAGAGGGGCGGTCATGATCTGATCAAAGAGGGCGTCTGCGTCGATGCCGCCAATGGCGCCCGCGCTGCAGGATGTGGGCCCTTCCCACCAGCCTTGTTCGACGCCCACGTGGTAGCCGCCGACACCCGCCGTTGCCAGCGCGGCCAGGGTACCGAGTGCGATAAGCGCGGGCAGGGGGACGAACAGGGCCACTGCGCCCAGCGCGATGGCGACCGCATGGGGGTAGCGCTGCCAGATGCACATCTTGCACGGGGCATAGCCGAGCGCCTGAAACGCAAACGCCCCCCCGAGCAGCAGCGCAGATCCAAGGGCCGCAGAGGCGATCAGGCGTTTGCGTGTCAGTGTCATAGTCCCATCCATGTCTTGATCAGGCTGACCAGCGTTGCCCCGGCCAGAATGAGTGTACCGATCCAGGCCGTGCCCAATATGGCGCCCAGAAGAACCAGCACACCGTCGCGTTGCAGCAGGCCCATGGCCACCACAACAACGGCAAAGCCGGGCACGGTATTGGTGCCGGGCAGCGGTACGAGGATCGACGCGCTGAAGAGCACGAGCCCCAGCCCCACAAGTCTGTCCGCGGGGGCATGGGTCAGGGCGGCGAGCCGCGGGCGGCTGACAGCCTCGATCCGTTTCAGCCAGGGGCCGGAGCGGCGCGACAGGGTGCCGAGCCCTTCGGCCGACACCGCCCGCGCGCTGAGTGAGGCAGGCAACCACGGCACGCGGCGGCCCATCAGGATCTGGGCAGACACGAACATGAGCGGCAGCGCGACCACCTGGGGCAGGCCGTAGAGGAACGGGATGCAGCAGGGCAGCGCCAGGATCAGCAGGAACAGCCCAAAGGCGCGTTCGTTCAGCTGTGCGAGGATCCAATCGAGCGTGACCGTCTCGCCATCCGTGTCAGAGACCAGTTGCGCGAGTCGATCCGAGATCGCCAAGTCGTGCGCCATTGGGGCCATGATGTCGAGATCTCCTATCCTGTCGGCCTCGGGTATCAAATCATCGGTGGCTGTGCCAGTGCCCCGCAGGAGCGGGTCAAAAAATGTCGTTCGGGTGGGGCGGGCGCCGCTTGCCCGTGGCAAAACCACGGTGTAGAGAAGCCCGGAGGCCCAAGTGGCGGAATGGTAGACGCAGGGGATTCAAAATCCCCCGCCTTCGCGGGCGTGCCGGTTCGAGTCCGGCCTTGGGTACCAGCCTCAACACGGATGAATTCGGACGTTTTGGAGCCCATTGGGCTGCCGCGCGGGATTTGCCTGACGCCTAGTTCAAAAGATTCAACTGGAAATAGAATTATCGGCGGCTATCCGCACACGTTTGATTCGCAATTGTGTCGTTCGACGGTGACAATTTTCAGCAGTTCGCCCTTTTGCGGCCGATTGTTCGGCAATCGTGAACAGGTCGGCCGAGAAATTTGGCGCTGAGGCGAGCCAGACCCTCCCGTATCATTGTTTCCAGTGCGGAAACCTGACGTTGAGTAGCGCCAAGGGCGGATTTCCGCGCAAACCCTTATAACTCTGTAGCTTCTGCGGATTTCCGCCCATGCGCCCGATTTTCGCCTGCCGAAAACTGCTACTTACGGTTGCGTATTGTCCACATACGCTCGCGTTTTCATCCCGCATGGCGCCAGAATACCGCCGTTTTTCGGACATTTTTCACTTTGTTTGCCTCAAAGCTGACCGTATGACAGGTCTTGCCCAACTGGGGGGCGATGTCTGTAGGTCACGGGGGCGACCGCACAAGACGCACTGGAACGAGTGCGGGAGAGTGTGTGTCTGCCATGTTGTTTAGCAACGGCTGATACACGTGTGTGTCGGGGTTTTCCGACGCGTCGGTTGGTATGTGCCATCCAAGTCTCCCTTCGGTTTCAGGCGTGTGTGCGGCTCGCCCAGTTGCCGTTTGCATCGCTTCTTTTTCGGGTGACGAGTGAGTGAATGATGGAGACGTACCCATGTGCAAGATGCCGCATCACCAGGCGCTGAAGCAACAGCAGCAGTATGCTGCCATGCAAGGGCTGAAAGCGCCCGTGTCCTTTATTCACTCTGTAATTTTCCCGGCCGCTGAGCGTGCCACTGGCCACGGCGCGTAGGAGACCATAGCCATGACAAAATTTATCGACTTCAACAACCTCGCCACGGGCACCGTGGTCGACAATGAATTTTCCAGCCAGGGCGTGACGATTTCCGCTGTTGGCGGATCGAACAAGGCGATGATCTTCAACACCGCCCACCCGACCGGCGGTGACACGGATCTGAAGTCCACCAACCTGGGCAAGGCACTGATCATCTCCGAAGATGGCGACAGCCACGATCCCGATGACGAGGGCGACGGCGGCAAGCTGAATTTCGTCTTTGACGACGCGGCCTATATCAACCGCCTGACCTTCCTTGATATCGAAGAGGGCGCCTATGTGCGTTTCTTCGATGAGGACGGGCACCTGATCAAGAAAGTCAGCGTGCACGACACCGACAATAACGGCCAATCCATCGTCGATTTCGATGTGG
Organism: Tateyamaria algicola; assembly: GCF_047715485.1. NCBI lineage: Bacteria > Pseudomonadati > Pseudomonadota > Alphaproteobacteria > Rhodobacterales > Roseobacteraceae > Tateyamaria > Tateyamaria algicola. Next base: position 4,294,757 of record NZ_CP180422.1, on the reverse strand, counting down.
ATGGCGTGTTCCGGATGGAAGTCGAGCTGAAAGGTTCGGGCGCCATCGACAACCTGGTGTTCCACGACAGTGGCCTCGACGGTGTGGTCGAGGGCGACAACGACGGCAACGTGATCGATTCAGGCTATACCGGCGATCCCGAAGGCGACCGCATTGACGCCGACGACCAGATCCTGCCCGGCGAAGGCAAGGATGATGACATCGTTGACGCCCTGGGCGGGGACGACACCATCAAATCCGGCAAGGGCGACGACGAAGTCTATGCCGGCAGCGGCAACGACAATGTCGATGGCGGTGACGGCAACGACGTCATCTATGGCGACAGCAACTATGCGGGCCCGGGCGCTGGTACGACCACGCGCGAAGTGTTCGAGTGGGAAAAGTCCGGCTTTGGCGACGGCAACGATCTGGGCAACTTCACCCAGGACACCGGCAATGTGGACGTGTCCTTCAAGATCTTGAGCCAGTCTTCGGCATCCGAGACCGAACAGTCGGACGAAGAGCAGAACATCCAGAACATCGACGGTGACGGCAATTCCATCGACGACGACAGCTCGCTCAGCAACGTGCTGAACGGCAATGGAAATTCGGCGGATTACGAGCTGAAGTTCTCGAACTCTGTCGACGATGTGTCGTTCCGTATCAATGACATCGACGGTGACGGCGTTGTCCGCGTCAAAGCGTATAACGCAGCCGGTCAGCAGATTGTTGTCTTCCTTGAAGGCGGCAGCAACCTGACGCTCAAGGACACTGACGGTGTTGCTGGCAATGACACTGCCGACAGCAATGGCGGCTACCTGGACGACACGTCCGAGGAATATTCGCTGCTGGTCAGCATTGCCGGTCCGGTGTCCCGTATCGTGATCGAGCACGACCAGAACGGCGGCAACAACAGCGGTATCAACATCACCGACGTGTATTTCGACGCGCCTGTGGTTGATGACGGTCTTGCTGGCAACGACTCTCTCAAGGGCGGAGACGGCGACGACACCATCTTTGGCGAAGACGGCAATGACACGCTGAAGGGCGAGTATGACGACGACAGCCTGGTTGGCGGCGACGGCAATGACCGCCTGGAAGGTGGCAAGGGCAATGACGTTCTTGACGGTGGCGACGGGCGCGACATCCTGCTGGGTGGCAGCGGTGAGGACACCGCCTTTGGTGGCGCCGGCAACGACGAGATCTGGATGGGGTCGGGCAACGACTCCGCCGATGGCGGCGCCGACAACGACTGGATGCACGGCCAGACCGGCGATGACACGCTGGACGGTGGTGAAGGCGACGACATGGTGTTCGGTGAGGACGGCAACGACGTCCTGATCGGTGGCGCTGGCGACGACACGCTGTCCGGCGGTGCCGACAAGGACGTGATCTTTGCCGGTGCGGGCGACGAGGTTGACGGTGGCGCGGGTGGCTTTGACAGCGATCCGACCAAGAACACCGACTTCGACGTTCTGGATCTGACGGGCCAGGGGCCATTCTACCTGGACAACGTGACGCCTGACAGCAACGGCAACGGCATCAACGGCACGGTTGTGTTCGTGGATGGTGCGGGCAACCCCAACGGGCTGACCCTGACATTCACCGAGATCGAAAAAGTGGTGGGCGACGAGGTCAACCGCGGCCCTGATGCGATGGATGACACGGCCACTGTCGATGAGGACGGCTCTGTCGACATCGCCGTGCTGGGCAACGACACGGATCCCGACGGCGACGCCCTGCGCGTGACCGAGGCGACATCGCCCGACGGTGACGTGACAATCAACGCCGATGGCACGATCACCTTCGAGCCCGACGAGAACTTCAACGGCGCGACCACGATCACCTACACGATCACGGACGACAACGGCGGTTTCGACACCGCGACCGTCAATGTGACCGTGAACCCGGTGAATGACGACCCCGTGGCCAATGATGACACCGCGACCGTCGACGAAGACGGCTCGGTCGATATCCCCGTGCTGCTCAATGACACGGACGTGGACGGCGACACCCTGCGCGTGACCGAGGCGACATCGCCTGATGGTGACGTGACGATCAACGGTGACGGCACGATCACGTTCGAGCCTGCGGAGAACTTCAACGGCGCGACCACGATCAGCTACACAGTGACAGACGACAATGGCGGTTTCGACACTGCGACCGTCAACGTGACTGTGAACCCTGTGAATGACGATCCGGTTGCCAATGATGACGCCGCGACCACGGCGTTCAACACGGCTGTGACCATTGATGTGCTGGACAACGACACGGATGTGGACGGTGACACCCTGCGCGTGACCCAGGCGACTTCGCCCAACGGCACGGTGGTGATCGACAGTGACGGCAACCTGCTCTTTACCCCGACAGACGGGTTCGACGGCGACGCGGTCATCAACTACACGATCACGGATGACAACGGCGGCTTTGACACCGCACAGGTGATCGTGACGGTCGAACCGAACCCGCTGGACGGTATCGTCACCGGCAATGATGACGACAACCTGATCGACGTCGATTTCCTGGGTGATCCCGAGGGCGACCGGGTCGACAACAACGATGAGATCCTGCCGGGTGAAGGCCCCAATGACGACATCATCGTGGCCAATGGCGGGAACGACACTGTTCTGGCCGGGGAAGGCAACGACGATGTCTTTGGCGGCACAGGCAACGACTCGATCGACGGCGGGGTCGGTGACGACATCCTGCGCGGCGAAGAGGGTGCGGACACGATCAACGGTGAAGAGGGCGATGACACCATCTTTGGTGGTGCCAATGATGACGTCATCACCGGGGGCGCAGGCTCTGACAGCATCGAAGGGGGCGACGGCAATGACCTGATCACCTCGAGCGATCCGAGCAACGACCTCAAGATCGACAAAGGCTATCCCGGTCTGTTCAGCGGCGAGGAAGGCACGCCCGAAGCCGAAAACGAGCGCGACTATGTTGACGGCGGCGCGGGCAACGACACGATCTCGACCGGCGATGACCGCGACACGATTGTGGGCGGCACCGGCGACGACGTGATCGACGGCGGCATCGACGATGACGAAATCACGGGCGATGACGGCGCAGACCGTATCGTGGGTGGTGAAGGCAACGACGACATCCTCGGCGGCGTTGGCGACGACACGATCTATGCCGGGAATGATCCGGTCCTGGGTCTGGACGCGCTCAACATCGAAGATGACGGTTCCAACCCCTTTGGCCCCGACCTGCGCCCTGACAATGGTCGCGACACGGTTGACGGCGGTGAGGGCAACGACCTGATCTTTGGTGCCGATGACGATGACCTGCTGATCGGTGGGTCGGGCAACGACACCATCGACGGTGAGATTGACGACGACACCATCGAAGGTGGGATCGGCAATGACAGCCTGCTGGGTGGTCAGGGCAATGACTCCATCGATGGCGGGATCGGCAACGACTTCATCAACGCAGGCCGCAATGCGGACACCGTTGACGGCGGCGATGGCAACGACACCATCTTTGGTGAAAACGGCGCGGATGTTCTGAACGGCGGCGAAGGCGACGACCTGATCGACGGCGGCACCGGTGACGACACGCTGAACGGTGACGGCGGCAATGACAGCATCATCGGTTCGACCGGCGATGACGTGATTGACGGCGGGACGGGCAACGACACCATCGACGGCGGCAACGGCGGCGCGGACATCATGTTCGGTGGCGACGACCGTGACACGTTCATCAACGTGAACGCGGGCGAGCAAATCGACGGCAACGAGGGCGGCGACGACTTCGACACCCTTGATCTGCGCGGCTCGGCACCCGGCGGTGGTTCGCTGAACATCGTTTACGATGCGGGCAACCCTGAAAACGGTGTGGTCAACTTCTTTGACACCAACGGCAACGCTGCGGGTTCGCTGACCTTCCAGAACATCGAGAATGTCATCCCCTGCTTTACCCCCGGCACGCTGATCGCGACGCCGCAGGGTGAGCGCCCTGTCGAAGAGCTGAGTGTCGGCGACCGGGTCATCACCCGCGACAACGGCATCCAGCACATCCGCTGGGTGGGTCAACGCGCCATGTCGGGCGAGGAACTGGCCCGTGCAGAACACCTGCGCCCGGTTCTGATCCAGCAGGGCGCCCTGGGCAACGGCCTGCCGGAGCGCGATATGCTTGTCTCGCCCCAGCACCGTGTGCTGGTGGCCAACGACAAGACAGCCTTGTACTTCGACGAGACCGAAGTGCTGGTCGCGGCCAAGCACCTGACCGACATGGACGGGATCGACGTGGTCGAGGTTTCGGAAACGACGTATATCCACGTGATGTTTGATCAACATGAGGTCATCCTGTCGGATGGCGCATGGACCGAAAGCTTCCAGCCTGGTGATCAGACGCTTGCGTCGATGGGTCAGGAGCAGCGCGCGGAAATCCTTGAGCTGTTCCCGGAACTGGAAACCGAACAGGGTGTCCAGGCCTACACGGCCGCACGTCGCAGCCTGAAAAAGCATGAAGCGCAACTGCTGGCCTAGGCACAGCGCTTTACGCAATCCATCCAAGACATATGTGCAGCATCCCCCGCGTGATTCGCGGGGGACGCGGGAAGCGGGGCAGGGGGCTGCACCCGTTTTTCGTGTTTAATCTGCGTGGTTCGGAAGTATTGTTTCCAGAACGCATCCGTATAGTGCTGCAATGCAGCACCAAAATGCCTTATTCCGGCCCAAGTTTACCAAACAGAAATTTTTCCCCCTGAATTCGGCCAAAATTTGAAATAATTCAGGTTCTGGCGTGTTGACCCATTGGGGATGGCAAGATGCGTCGCCTAGTTGAAGTCTTATGTGAGGGCAGCTGCCATGCCGGTTTTTAACGGAACGTCGAATAATGACACCCTGCAGGGTGGCAATGAGAATGATACGATAAATGCCTTCAACGGTCAGGACCTCGTCTCGGGCGAAGGCGGTGACGACAGCATTCTGGGCGGGGGCGGCAACGATACCCTGTACGGCGATGTTGGCGATGGCACAGCGCCCGGCAATGATGCGACCCCCCTTGTCATCGACATCGCCAATCTGGTCACCCCACAGGATCGCGACAATGATCCGGACGACTTTGCCGTCTACAAGAACGTCGCGCAGCTGGAGGACGGCACGCAGGTATCGGCCCGCCTAATCCTGGTGTCGAAATCGGACTCGCGCATGACCGTCGATCTGTCTGGCGGCGACGGGTTCGAGATTTTGATGAATGGCCGCGGCTCCGGCGACACCGCCGATTTCCGCATGGAATTCTTTATCCCCGACAGCCCGAACGCGACAACCGGCACACCGGTTGCCCTGAATTCGACAGCGACGGTCAACGATCTTGACCGCAACAGCGTTGGCGATCAGGAGGCCGTGACCATCGACGCGGGCAGCTTTACCTCTTTTGCCACGTCCAGCGACTCGGTCCTGAACGTGATCGAGAGCGGTGGGCAAGTGACGGCCGAGGGCCGCGGTAACAACGATCCTGATGATCAGGAAGCATGGTTCTCGGCCTCGTTCGAAAATCGTGAGTTCATCGAATTCACGCTGGAGTCGCGAAGCTCGAATTCGGGGTTCTCGTTCTCGGGTGATCTGATTGACGATCCGGTTGTGACGCCGATCGAAGCGGGCGATGACACGATCGAAGGGGGCGGTGGCCAGGATCTGATCTTTGGTCAGGGTGGCGATGACAGCCTGTTGGGCGACGGCGGTGATGACACCATCGACGGCGGCGAAGGCGATGACACGCTGGAAGGCGGCACCGGTCAGGACAGCCTCGAGGGCGGCGCGGGCGCTGATTTCCTGGCGGGCGGTCAGGGCGATGACACGCTGCTGGGCGGTGACGGCGAAGACGTGTTGCAACTGGGCCCCGACAATGATCGCGCCGAGGGCGGCAACAATTCGGACCGCTTTACCTTTGATGGGCTGGGCAATCACACGATCATCGGTGGTGAAGACGCCGATGGCCTCGACATCGACGTTCTCGACCTTACGGGCGTGCGCGCCAACGTTATCCAGACCGGGCCGGAATCCGGCACTGTCGAATTGCTGGACAGCAACGGCAACGTGGCGCGCCGCGTCACGTATTCCGAGATCGAGCAGATCATCATCTGCTTTACCCCCGGCACCCGCATCGCCACGCAAAAGGGCGAAGTGGCGGTCGAACGGCTGCAGGTCGGTGACAAGGTGATCACGCGGGACAACGGTGCGCAGGCGCTGCGCTGGGTGGGTCGTCGCGACCTGACGCCGGACGAGATGCGCGCCCATTCCGAGTTCCAGCCTGTGCTGATCCGCAAAGGTGCCCTTGGCAAAGATCTGCCGGAGCGCGACATGCTGGTGTCGCCCCAGCACCGGATGCTGGTGACATCCGACATCGCCGAAGTGATGTTTGATGAGCGCGAAGTGTTGATTGCGGCCAAGCACCTGACGGGTCTGGACGGTGTCGACCAGGTGCAAACGGGCGCGGTCAGCTACCTGCACCTCATGTTTGATCAGCATGAAGTGGTGTTGGCGGATGGCGCGTGGTCCGAAAGCTTCCAGCCGGGCGATCACTCTTTGCGCGGCATCGGTGCGGATCAACGCAGCGAAGTTCTGACGCTGTTCCCCGAGTTGGAAACGCTGGCAGGCCTCGACAGCTACGGCGCGGCGCGGCTGGCGCTGAAGCGGCACGAAGCCGAGATCATCGTGGATCGGCTGAAGTAAGCGTCAGGTTTGGGCCGCGCGCCATGCGGCCCAGTCCTCTGGCGTGTCGAGATCGCGGCGGGCGCGATTGCCCGGCAACGGGACATGGTGCACGCGCGATCCTGCGGCCTTGACCACGGATTGCCCGCCAGCATCACCTGTCAGATGGCTGAATTCGGCAAATAGCGCCGCGTCGAACACCATCGGGTGCCCACCGCGCCCGTCCTCGGTGGTGCCGCGCCAGATCAGGGCGTCGGGGTGTTCGGCCACGCCGGTTTTCATGCGGTTCAGATCGTCTTGGGTGATGTCCGGAAGGTCGGCGAGCAGCAGCATCGCATGGGGGATATCCGGTTCCAGCGTGCCGAAAACCGTGCGCAGGCTGGCATTCATGCCCTCGGCGGCATCTGTCACCTCGACCATGCGCACGGGCAGATCATCCAGTGCGGCGTAACGTGCGTGCGGGCGCGGTGGCAGCGCGACGCGCACATCGTCGCTGACCCTGAGGGCGATTTCGGTCTGGTGGCGCAACAGCGGGATGCCGTCGATCTGCTCCAACAGCTTGTCTGCGCCGCGCATGCGCGAAGACGCACCGGCGGCGAGGATCAGGATAGGCATCATGTGGCAGACCTTAGCCCCGCTGCCCCAAGCACTGCAACGCGGCTAACCGCGCATCCGCGCGCCGTCCGCATCAAAGAGCGGCGTGGACGTGACCTGCGCCTTGCGCATCTGCCCGAGGATTTCGATCTCGACCTCAAGCCCATCTGCGATGTGCGCTGTGGGCAGGAACCCGATTGCGACAGAGGCTTGTGCATAGTGCGAATAGCCGCCCGAGGTGCAAAAGCCGACAACCGCACCGTCGAGCCAGATGGGCTCGTAGCCGTGCACGTCGGCATCCGCCGCTTCGACGACAAAGGTGCAGAGCTTGCGCGCCGCGCCGGTTGCACGCTCGGCCTCGGCAGCAGCACGCCCGATGAAATCGGCGTTTTTCTTCCACGAGATGAACCGATCGAGCCCCGTTTCTGCCGCCGTGTAGTCGGGCGAGAATTCGGACATCCAGGAGCCGAATGATTTGTCGAGGCGCAGGGACATCATCGCCCGCATGCCAAACGGCGTAATCCCGTGCGCCTGACCGGCCTCCCACAACACGTCCCAGAGATGGCGCTGGTGCATCGGGTCCGTGTAAATCTCGAACCCCAGATCGCCGGTATAGCTGACCCGTTGCACGATGCAGGGGGCCATGCCGATGGTCATGCGCGCAACATCCATAAAGGCCATATCGGCGAGGTTGTGACGGGTGCAGGCGGCCAGCACGTCCCGTGCGCGCGGCCCCGCCAGTTGGAAGCCCGTGCGCTGATCGGAGATGTTGGTGACGCGTGCGCCGTCCATCGCATGCGCCTCGAACCAGCGCATGTGATAGGCTTGGGCGCCATAGCTGGCGGTCAGTTGGAACAGGTCGTCCGCGAGGCAGGAGATGGTGAAATCGCCGATCAGCTTGCCCGCCTCGGACAGCATCGGTGTCAGGCTCAGGCGTCCCGGCTGTGGCACACGGCCTGCCATGATGTGGTCGAGCCAGGCGCGCGCCTGCGGCCCCGTGACCTCGTATTTGCCAAAGTTGTGGACCTCGTTGATGCCAACGCGGTTGCGCACGCCCGTCACCTCGCGTGCGGTGGCGTCAAATGCGTTTGAGCGGCGGAACGAGGGCGTTTCAAACCGCGCCTCATCCCCTTGGGCAAAGTAGTTGACCACCTCGAGCCCGTATTGGAAGCCCCAGACCGCGCCCATGTCGTCGAACACATCGTACATGGGCGTGCGCCGCCAATTGCGCGCGGCGGGCAATTCCTCGTTCGGGTAGGCGACGCTGAAGCGTTTCTGGTAGTTCTCGATCACCTTGGGGCGGGTGTAGTCGGCGGTGATCCAGGTGGGAAAGCGGGCGATGTCCATCGCCATCACGTCACGTTCTGGCGCGCCCTCGATCATCCATTGCGCCAGCATCAGGCCCACGCCGCCGCCTTGGGAAAAGCCCGCCATCACGCCGCAGGCCGACCAGTAGTTCCGCATCCCCGGCACCGGCCCCACCAGCGGATTGCCGTCGGGCGCAAAGGTGAAGGGGCCGTGGATCACCGATTTGATGCCCGCCGTTTCCAGCACGGGGAAGCGTTTGTAGGCAAAGGCGATGCTGTCTTCGATCTTGTCGAAATCGTCTGGCAGCAGCTCGTGCCCAAAGCTCCACGGTGTGCCGTCAACAGCCCAGGGGCGGCAGGTCTGTTCGTAAAACCCGATGCAGAGGCCGCGCCCTTCCTGCCGGAGATAGCTTTCGCCCGCCGGGTCCATCACATGCGGGTGTTCGGCGTCACGTTCATAGATTTCTGCAATGTCGTCGGTGACGATGTACTGATGCTCCATCGGGTGCAGGGGCAGGTAGACGCCTGCCATCGCCGCGACCTCGCGCGCCCAGAGCCCACCGGCATTGACCACATGTTCGGCGTGGATCGTGCCCTTGTCGGTGACCACGTCCCATGTGCCGTCCGCGCGTTGGTTGGTTTCCTGCACCATGGTGTGGGTTTCAATCGTGGCGCCGCCCATGCGCGCCGCCTTGGCATAGGCATGGGTTGTGCCCGAGGGATCAAGGTGGCCATCGAGCGGGTCATAGAGCGCGCCGATGACGCCATCGGTGTTGGTGATGGGCGCGATCTGTTTGATCTCGTCCGGGCCGACAATCTCGGTTTCGAGCCCCATGAACCGGTGCTTGGCGCGTTCGGCCAGCAGCATGCCAAAGCGATCCTGATTGTCGGCGAGCGTGATGCCGCCTACATGGTGCAGGCCGCAGGACATGCCCGTGATCTCCTCCAACTCTTTATACAGCCGGATGGTGTAGCCCTGGAGCGCGGCCATGTTGGTGTCGCCATTGAGCGTGTGAAACCCGCCTGCCGCGTGCCAGGTTGACCCGGATGTGAGTTCGGAGCGTTCGATCAGCATCACGTCGGACCAGCCGAGTTTCGTCAGGTGATAGAGGACTGAGGCGCCAACGACGCCGCCGCCGATAACGGCGACCCGGGTGGTGGTTTGCATGATCGTGACCTTTTGCGTGATGGCCCATGGGCCTGTCCGGGCCAGTTTATTTGGCCCAATGCCGCGTTCGAGCGCGTGAAAACGACGAAACGTGTCGTGAACGGCGCGCGGATGCGTTTTGGCCACGAAACGACGCGGGATGTCGTAGGCAAGCAATCCTCGGGGCGCGCTTGGGCGCAGGGTGCGGGGCAGCGAGACATTAGGCAGGGCTATTTCACATGCGCACCCACGCAAAGGCCGTCGTAATCGGCGGCGGCGTTATCGGCTGTTCCATCCTTTATCATCTGACCAAACTGGGCTGGAGCGATGTTGTTCTGCTGGAGCGGGACGAGCTGACATCCGGGTCGACCTGGCATGCGGCGGCCAATATTCATGGGTTGCATGACAGCACCAATATCAGCCGCATCCAGCACTATACGATGGGTCTGTACAAAGAGTTGGAGCAGGAGACGGGGCAGGGCTGCGGGGTGTTTCAGCCCGGATCGCTGTATCTGGCGCAGACAGAGGCGCGCGAACACCAACTGCGCCTGCAGGCGGCCAAGGCGAAGCTTTATGGCATGAACTTTTACGAGGTGGACCGGGCTGAGGCCGAGCGTCTGCACCCGCTGGTCGATTATGACGGCATCCGCTGCATCATGTGGGAACCTGACGGCGGCAATGTGGACCCCTCGGGCGTCACCAACGCCTATGCCACCGGTGCGCGCCAGAACGGGGCCGAGATCATTCGGTTTTGTTCCGTGACGGGGACGGAGCAGCAGCCTGATGGTACGTGGATCGTGCGCACGGAGAAGGGCGATATCGCCACCCCTTGGGTCGTGAACGCCGCGGGCCTTTGGGGGCGCGAGGTGGCAGCGCTGGCGGGGATCGAACTGCCGCTGCAACCGACCGAGCATCAGTATTTCGTCACCGAAACGATTTCCGAGATCGCGGCCATGGATCGCCGGTTGCCGTCGGTCGCGGACCGGGACGGCGAATACTACCTGCGCCAGGAAGGGCAGGGCCTGCTGGTCGGGGCCTATGAGAAAGACTACCGCCTCTGGGCCGAAGAGGGCACGCCGCAAGGCTTTGGCCACGAGTTGTTCGCGGATGATCTGGAGCGGATCGAGGACAACATGATGCGCGCCATTGACCGGGTGCCCGTTGTCGGCACCGCCGGGATCAAGCGGGTGATCAACGGGCCGATGATCTGGTCACCTGACAGCAATGTGCTGTTCGGCCCGGTGCCGGAATTGACCGGCTATTTCTGCTGCAACGGCATCATCCCCGGCTTCTCGCAATCGGGCGGCATGGGCCTGTTGGCGGCGCAGTGGATCATCGAGGGCGAGATGAAATACGACATGTTCCCCTGGGACGTGGCCCGCTTTGGTTCCTGGGCGGGCAAGGATTTCACCAAGGCGCGGGTTGGCGATCAATATGCCAACCGGTTCAAGATCCACTTTCCCAATGAAGAGCGCAGAGCCGGGCGGCCTGTGCGGACGCGCCCTGCCTACGACATGCAGCGCGAGATGGGGGCCGTCATGGGCCTCAATTACGGCTGGGAACATCCCCTGTGGTTCGCGGACGTGCCGGGGGTCGCGGACACGGATGGGTTCACGCGGCAGAACTGGTGGGGGCCTGTGGGCGAGGAATGCAAGATGCTGCGCGCCCGGGGCGGGATCATCGATATCTCGAACTTTGCCAAATACATCTGCAAAGGGCCGGGGGCCGAGGGTTGGCTGAACGCCGTGTTCGCCAACACCATGCCGCGCGCGGTCGGGCGGTCGTGCCTGACGCCGCTGATCGGCAAGCGCGGGGGCATCGCTGGTGATTTTATCGTAACGCGGCTGGCGGCGGATGAATTCTGGATCATCGGGTCAGGCATGGCCGAGCGTTATCACCAGAGATTTTTCAAACAGGTGCCGCTGCCTGCGGGGACAGTGTTTGAAAGCCGGACCGAGGCGATGTGCGGATTTAATGTGGCGGGGCCGGACAGTCGCGCCATGCTGCAACGGATGACAAACGCGTCGCTGGCAAATGCAGATTTCCCGTTCATGCGCTCGCAGCGGATCGAGCTCGGCGGGATCGAGGTGCTGGCCTTGCGGGTGTCCTTTTCCGGCGATCTGGGGTGGGAACTGCACTGCGCGACGGAAGATCAAGAGCGGCTGTACGCCGCGTTGATCGCGACCGGCAAAGACATGGGCATGGGCCCCGTCGGCAGCCGGGCGTTGATGAGCCTGCGTGTGGAAAAGGGATACGGATCGTGGAGCCGGGAATACAGCCCCGAATACTGGCCGCAGGAAGTGGGCCTCGACCGGCTGGTCAAGATGGACAAGGATTTTCTTAACAAGGAGGCAGCGGCGGATGTCATGGCCCAACCCCAGCGCGAATCACTCGTTTTGCTGCACCTGCATTCTGACGATACGGAGGCGTCCAAGGCGGATGCGACAGGGGGTGAGCCGATCTTTTTCAAAGGCGATGGCGTGGGGCGCGTCACGTCGGGTGCGTATGGATATTCTGTCGGGATGAGCCTCGCGCTGGGATATGTGAACGGTGTCGGTGCTGGCGAGGAGGTCGATGTGATGGTGCTGGGGCGCCCGCATAAAGCAACCATACTTGACGCACCGCCCTTTGATGCGGACGGGCAGCGCTTGCGGAGCTAAGGCAGGAAGGGCAATCGGGATGCGGTTCGTTGCGACGCACTGATCGACGCAGGCCTGTATACTGACACCGAAAATCCCGTCAAACCGCATCCCTGACAGGCCGTTGTGGCACGTTTACTCTATTTAGCGTCACATGGTAGACAGCAATTATGTTGGGAAAGGCCTACTCGCACGAAGTGCACGTTTATGTCTCGAATGGCAGCGTGGCGCGTTTCACGATACGTGAAATGCACCAGTTGTACATGTCCTGGCAGATGTGGGTCCTTGTTATGGTGGGCTTTTTCATCATGGCCACGGGTCATCCCATCACCTTGCCGCAGTTTGACAGTTTCGGATTGCGCCTCGCGTTTTGGTTGATCGCGCTGTTTTTCTACCTTGTCGCATCAACGCTGTATTCCCGCCTGACCTGTCGCATGTGGCGCAAGCTGTTTGGGGGTCCGATCCCGTTGATCGTGCTGTCCTGTCCGCTGGTTCTGGGGTGCACGTATCTCACCTCGGCGCTGCTGACGATCATGTTCGAGCCGGGCAAGTCCCCGTTTCACAGCATGACCTGGCAGATGAATGTGCGGAACGTTCTTGTTGCCCATGTTTTTGAAACCGTCGCCTTGTTGTGGTTGTTGCCCGCGCAACGCGCGCGCCAGGAACAGGTCTGCACGCAACGCACGGTCACTCTGGCCGGGCGCCGGTTTCTGTTGTCGAACATCACACGCGTCAAGGCGGCCGAGCACTATCTTGAAGTCTACAGCGGCAAAGGTGTCGAGGTCATTCGCGAGCGTATGGCGACGTTTCTGGAACAGTTGGAGCCGGGCGACGGCATACAGACCCACCGATCCCATTGGGTGGCCGCAGACAGCGCCCAGGATCTGAGGGGCACGACGTTGCGCCTGGTCGATGGCGAGACGGTGCCGGTGGCGCGCGGGCGGCTTAACGATGTGCGCGACTGGGTAGACGCGCAAACCACGCTTCAGGAAATCGCCTGATCAATCCAGCGCCTTGATGCGCAGTGCGGTGATGCGATTGCCCTCGCGCCCTGTCACCTCGAAGCGGAAGCCGTGAAACAGGAACACCTGGCCCGTGGTCGGGATCATCTGTGCCTCGTGAATGACGAGGCCTGCAACGGTGTTGGCCTCGTCATCCGGCAGGTTCCATTCGGTGGCCCGGTTGAGGTCGCGGATCGTCATGGCGCCATCGACGATGTAGTGACCATCCTCGGCCCGGCTTACGGGATGATCTCCGTCGGGGTCGAATTCATCTGTGATCTCGCCCACGATCTCTTCCAGGATGTCTTCGAGTGTGATGAGCCCCTGCAACGATCCGTATTCATCAACCACGAGGGCAAAATGCGTGCGCATTCGCAGAAACTGCCGCATCTGGTCATCCAGCGTCGTGGTTTCGGGCACAAAGTAGGGCGGCATGGCCACCTGGCTGATGTCAAAGGATTTGAGCGCGCCCGCATCGCCATCAGGTCCGCCGATCACCTGGTACATCGCGCGCAACAGGTCCTTGGCGTGGATCACACCGGTGATGTTTTCCTGTTCCTTGTGGAAAACGGGCAGGCGGGTGTGGTTGGATTTCAGGCACTGTTCCAGGATGTCCTGCGGATCGTCAGCCGCATTGATCATTTCAATGCCGGAACGGTGCAGCATGATTTCCTCGACCGTGCGGTCGCCGAGGTCCAGCGCGCCCAGAATGCGGTCGCGGTCTTCCTTTTCAACCACCCCTTCGGAGTGGCCGAGTTGCAGCGCGCCTGCGATTTCCTCGCGCACGGCCATGATGTGGCTGTCGGGGTCGATCTGGACGCCAAAGACGCGCAGCACCCCCCGCACCAGCACGCGCACGGCCGCAACCACGGGCGAAAACACGGTCACCACCAGCGAAATGGGCCGCGAGACCAGCGATGCGGCGGTTTCGGAGTTGGTGATGGCGTAGGTCTTGGGCAAGACCTCGGCAAAGATCAGAACGAGGAGCGTCATCACCAGCGTGGCCAGTGCCACGCCGCTTTCCCCGAAGGCGCGGGTAAAGATGGCTGTGGCCAGTGAGGTTGCGAGGATGTTGACGAGGTTGTTGCCCAGCAGGACCGAGCCGATCAGGCGTTCGTTGTCTTCGGTGATCTTGAGCGCGCGCGCAGCACCGCGCGACCCCTTGTCGGCCTGGGCGCGCAGCTTGCCGCGCGAGGCGGCTGTCAGCGCCGTCTCGGAGCCGGAAAAGAACCCGGACATCACCAGCAACAGCAGGATCACGCCACAGGTGATCCAGAATGCGGCATCCAAGGTCGAGGCGGGGTCGTCCATACGTCACTAATCCTTTGGTGTTCATTGGGTTATGGGGGGCGGCGCCCGCGCAATCAAGGGACGTGACAAAGTGCACCATCGCGGTGCTGCACGATTGCACGGGCTTGGGTGTTGGATGCGGGATGTGCGCCTGGCCGCTAGCCGTCGGAAGACGGGGTGCCCCCGGACTTGTCGGAACCCTGCGCAAGCGGGTGGTGATCCAGCACCAGCTGCGTCAGCCGTTCATCGACCACATGGGTGTAGATCTCGGTCGTGGCGACATCGGCGTGGCCCAGCATCGTCTGGATGGCGCGCAGGTCGGCACCGCCTGCCAGCAAATGCGTGGCAAAGGCGTGGCGCAGCGTGTGCGGTGTGACCTTGTCCGGGGCGACATCGCCGAAGGCGGCGAGGGATTTGATGCGCGCATAGAACCAGTGGCGCGTGAGGTGGCCTGCGACCCCGCGTGACGGGAACAGGAACCGGGACGCGGCGGCGCCCTTGGCTTCGGCCGCGGCCTGCACCTCGTCGCGTGCGGTGATCCATGCCGCCAGCGCGTCGCGGGCGGGCGGGGACAGTGGCACCATGCGTTCCTTGCCCCCCTTGCCGAGGATCAGCAGCATCTGCGGGTCGCCGCGCGCGGACGAGACGGGCAGGCTGACCAACTCGCTCACCCGCATGCCGGTGGCATAGAGCAATTCCATCAGGCAGGTGTCGCGCAGCCTGTCATGCACGCCGCGCCCGAACGCGCGCGCTGCGGCCAGCAGGCGGTCCACCTCTGCCTCGTCCAATGTCTTGGGCAGGCGTTTGTCCTGTCCGGGACTGGCGATCTGGATGGCCGGGTTGTCGGCGCGCCAGCCTTCTTCGAACGCAAAGCGATAGAGCTGTTTGATGGCCGACAAACGCCGCGCCCGTGTCGATTTGGCGAGCCCCTGCGCGTCGCAATGGATCAGGTACCCTTCGATATCGGATTGCGCAGCCCCGTCGAAATCGACGCCCTTGCCGGTCAGCCAGTGCTGCGCGTCCTTGAGGTCGCGCCCATAGGCCAGCAACGTGTTGCGCGCCGCGCCGAGTTCTGCAGCCTGTGCCTCGAGGAATGTCGATATCCACCTGCTCGTCATGTGGCCCCCTCAAGCAGCAGCACCTGCAAGGCAGTGCGCCGGGCCACATCCTCGAGCCCCAGAGCGCGCAAGGTCGCAAGGCCGGTTGTCAGTTGCGCCACATCGCCCGCACCGCCCGCATGTGTCTGCGCGAGCGTGCGCAGAAGCGCATGGCCAAGCGCCCCGGCTTGGGCATCTGCCACGATCGACGTGTCCGGGGGGCGTCGGAGAACGCGGCAACGATTGCCGCTGCCTTGCCGTCTGCCGCTGTGTCCGCGCGCACATCGCCCGTTGCCACGCCTGTCGCCACGGGGCGGCGCTGTGCGCGGGCCGGAAACACCTGTGGCGCTGTTTCATATTGGGGTGACAGCAGGATCATCTCGAAAGCGATGTCTGCCGCGCGGCCACTGAGGACGAGTTTGCTGAGATCCTCGGCAAACAATGCGGAAAACGGGACCGCCAGCCGGGCATTGCGCATCGTGCGCCATGCTGCGGGCAGTGTCTTGGAAATCGCGGCGGGGCTTTCTGTTTTGAGGGCGGTTTCGAACCGTTGCAGGGCCGCCACCCGATCCCAGACACCGCCCGAGGCCGCCGGACGCCGCTGGGTATAGAGGCCAAGGAGGCGGTTGTCGGGCACGGCACCGGTGCGCGCCAAACGCTCTGCCGCCTCGATCTGCGCCTTCCACCCGGCGGTGTCGGCCAAATCCGCATTCGCATAGACCACGGGCAAACCGCGTGTGGGGATCGGTGTGCCGATGGCCTGGAACAGCCGGAACACAAGGGGATCGACGGATTTGGGTGGGGTCAGGTTCGCCTCGCCCTCAAACAGGTCGGGGTCGAGGAACCGTTCAAGCGCCGCCACGGTTGCGTCATCGATCAGGCCAAGCGCGCGGCCCGTGCCCAGTTGCAGCACAGCCGTGTCCCAGTCGCCTGCGCGCGCGGCGCAAAATACCTCGAACGCCTTGCCGGGGGACAGGTTGGGCTGCGCGCCCTGAATGGCGCAAGCCGTCGCCTCTGTCCCGGCCAGCAGGGCCATGTCCATGTATTGCGCAAAATGGGCGCGCGTTCGGTCCGGTCCCGCTTGATCCAGCAGGGCCAGCGCTGGTTCCAGTGCGCCTTGGGCATAAAGGGCCTGCACACGGGCAAGATCAAAGGCGTCCGCGCCCGATTGGGGCGGCAACGCCTCGGCCAGCAGGAGGGTAAAGTAGAGGGATTGCAGCGCGGGCAGGCGCAGATCGGGCATCGCTTCGACCGTCTGGACCAGGGTGGTGCCGTCCGTGACCGACCACAACGTGTCGGGCAACCCGGTCACGTTCGGCGGCGCAAGCCCGACGCGTTTGGGGGCAGCACTGTCCAGGGGCGCGACAGTTACATCCGGGACGGTTGCCGTTTCGGCCACGCCGGGTTCGGTGGGGGCGGGCAGGGCTGCCGGGGTCGGGGCCTGCGTGTCCAGCCAGTCGATGACGTTCAGGGGTGCCGACGCAGTGTCTTGCGCGGAGACGGGCTGCACCGCGAAACTGCCCAGAAGGGTGAGGATATGCAGGCTATTCCGCATCAAGGGTCACAGGCACGCGCGTCTCGGTTTGCGGCGGCGAGAAATTCGCGCCGAAATATTCGCCCACATAGGCATAGGCCACAAGCCCGATGAACCCGATGATCATAAGGAAGATCAACAGCTTGATTAGTCGGCCCATGAATGTAACTGCCTGCTATGAAGTGCCAATGATTTGCTCGTTTTGCCCAAAGCATATATGGCCTTTTTCGTAAAATCACGTCATTGACAGCCAAATGAGCGAAAATCAGCAATATCAGCAGAGTCGGCCCCGGTACCGTTTGAAAAAGACAGTGGTGATGGTGGGCATGATGGGCGCTGGTAAGACGGCTGTGGGCCGCGCGCTGGCGGCGCGCCTCGCTGTGCCGTTTGTCGACAGCGATGCCGAGATCGAGACTGCCGCCAACATGACGGTGCCCGAGATTTTCGAACGCGACGGGGAGCCGTTTTTCCGGGCCAAGGAGACGCAAGTGATCTCGCGCCTGTTGGATGAGGCGCGGGGCGTTCTCTCGACCGGCGGTGGCGCCTTTCTGGCCGAAGTGAACCGGGCCAACATCACTGCACGCGGTGTGTCGGTCTGGCTGAATGCGGATCTGGACCTGTTGTGGCAGCGCGTGCGCCACAAGGACACCCGCCCCTTGCTGCGCACCGCAAATCCCCGCGCGACGCTGGCCGAAATCTACGCGGCGCGCGTGCCGCTTTATGCCTTGGCGGACGTGTCGGTCGTGTCCTTGCCGGACCTGTCGATCGAGCAGATGGTGGACCGCGTGATCGCGACTTTGGTCGCGGACCGCCCTGATGTGTTGGAGCTTGAACATGCGTGAGATCGTCCATGTCCCCCTGGATACGCGTGCCTATGACGTGATGATCGGGCCGGGTTTGTTGGCCGAGGCGGGCGCGCTGGTTTTGCCCCTTTTGCCGCGCCCGCGCGTGGCGATCGTGACGGAAACCCGCGTGGCGGGGTTGCATCTGGACGCGTTGCGCGCGGGGTTGGCCACTGCTGGGATTGATGCGGTTGCCCTTGAGTTACCACCGGGAGAGGCCACGAAAAGCTGGGCGCATCTCGGCCAAGTGACCGAGTGGCTGCTGGATCAGAAGATCGAACGTCGCGATGTCGTTGTGGCCTTGGGCGGCGGCGTCATCGGCGATCTGGTGGGATTTGCCTGTGCGATCCTGCGGCGCGGGGTGCGGTTCGTGCAGGTGCCGACGTCACTGCTGGCGCAGGTCGACAGCTCGGTCGGGGGCAAGACCGGGATCAACACGGCGCAGGGCAAGAACCTTGCGGGCGCCTTTCACCAACCGAGCCTTGTTCTGGCGGATACCGATGTGCTCTCCAGCCTCAGCACGCGGGATTTTCTGGCCGGGTATGGCGAGGTGATGAAATACGGGCTTTTGGGCGACGCTGCGTTCTTTGCCTGGCTTGAGGACAATGCCGGCGCGATGGCAGAGGGCGACATGGCCCTGCGCGTGGCGGCCGTCAAACGGTCGGTCCAGATGAAGGCGGATATTGTGACCCGCGACGAGACCGAACAGGGCGACCGCGCGCTGCTCAACCTTGGTCACACGTTCTGTCACGCGCTAGAGGCGGCGACAGGCTATTCGGACCGGCTGTTGCACGGTGAGGGGGTCGCGATCGGCTGTGGACTGGCGTTCGAATTGTCTGCGCGCCTGGGGCTGTGCAGTCAGGAGGACCCGAGCCGGGTGCGCGCGCACCTGAAGGCAATGGGCATGAAAACCGATCTGGCGGACATTCCCGGGGAATTGCCGGGGGCGGCAGCACTGCTCGACCTGATGGGGCAGGACAAGAAAGTCGTCGCAGGCACGCTGAATTTCGTTCTGGCGCGGGGCATCGGCGATGCCTTTGTCACGTCTGATGTGCCGCGCGACACGGTGTTGTCGGTTCTTGAGGATGCACTGGCGCTGGCCTGAGACGGCACGGCCCCTTGATCCATCAAAAAGGCCCGAAAACCGACAGAGTTTCCGGGCCAGATTTTCATAACATGCGTTCGGTTTAGAACGGGATTTCGTCGTCCAGATCGCGTGAAGGTGCCGGGCTGGGGGCGCTGCCACCACCACCGCCATAATCACCACCACGGTCGTCATAGCCCATCTGGCCGCCGCCACCGCCGCCGCCAAAGTTGCCGCCACCGCCGCCGCCATCGCGACCATCCAGCATCGTCAGCTCGGACCGGTAGGGGCGCAGCACAACCTCGGTCGAATAGCGATCCTGACCGGACTGGTCCTGCCATTTGCGGGTTTCAAGCTGCCCTTCGATGTACACTTTGGACCCTTTGCGCAGATACTGTTCGGCCACACGCGCCAGCGGTTCGGAAAAGATGGCCACGGAGTGCCATTCGGTGCGTTCCTTGCGCTCGCCTGTGTTGCGGTCTTTCCACGTCTCGGATGTGGCGATGCGCAGGTTGCACACCTTGCCGCCGTTCTGGAACGTGCGCACCTCTGGGTCGCGCCCCAGATTGCCGATCAAAATGACCTTGTTGACGGACCCTGCCATGGTTTTCCCCTCGTCTTGTCCTTGCGGGCTGATTCCAGCCGCCTGTTCAGCTTCTGGCTAGACTACACGTGGTTAATGCGACCTTAAACGTCATATTCGCATCACTGCTGGCGCATTGGCGAAAAAACCGTATATTGTGTCGCAAGAACCGTTTGGGTCATCAGTTGGGATGTGGGACAAGATGAGGGCAGTCTGGGCGGGGGCCATTATCCTGGCGCTGGTGGCAGAAGCGGGCTGGGCACAAAGCGTGTCGAGCCGCAGCAGAACCAACCTTTTCAAATCACAGACCAAAGTGCTGGATACGCGGGCGTCCAAGCAGTATTCGAACTCGGTGCGTTTGCAGCCGCCCAAGGTTGTCACACCCACCAAGTGGGACACGGAAAGCCCGAAATTCCGCGGTAAGTACAAAGGGCCATATCTGAGCCTTGCGAAGGATGCCGCGCGCCGTCACGGCGTGCCCGAGGATTTGTTCCTGCGCCTTGTGCAGCAGGAATCGGGCTGGAATGCCAAGGCGCGGTCGCACAAGGGTGCGTATGGTCTGGCCCAGTTGATGCCTGCAACGGCGCGCTCGCTGGGGGTTGATCGCAAGGACCCGGCGGAAAACCTTGATGGTGGCGCGCGCTATCTCATGCAGCAATACCGCGCCTTTGGCAGCTGGCGGCTGGCGCTTGCCGCCTACAATGCAGGTCCGGGGGCGGTGAAAAAGTACAACGGCGTGCCCCCGTTCAAGGAAACCCGCAATTACGTCAAGATTATTTGGGGGAGCTAGGCAGGGCTGGTAAGTCGCTGTTTTTGCATTTGGTTTCCAGACTCTCTGCCCCTCCGTATCGGCATCTTTTTCGAAAAATTTTCTGATCCTGCGGAACCCGACGCCATCGTCTTGGTTGTCTCGTCGAAGCCGCCGCGCAACAGGTTGGACCAGTCAGGCCCATCCCGCGGTGCATTCGAAGGAGGATCAAATCTATGACCCGCTTTATGAAAACAACAGCCATTGCCGCAGCCCTGAGCGCTGCAACCGTCACCACCGCACTGGCCGAAGTGCCGCTGGGTGATGTGATCGTGAATTCGCGCATCGACAGCGTGGAAGGCGAAGCATCCGACAAGTTTTTCCCCAACATCGCCACCGATATCGAGAACGCCATCGAGGCCCGTCTGCCCACGACCGGGCGTGACACCGACGCCGTGATCGAGGTGCAGGTGGTCAAGCTGTTCATGGATGGCGACACGACCAAGCCCGACAGCGAAGAGTACAACCGCATCTGGTTCAACGTGCTGTATTCGCACCCCGACCACGTGTTCCCGGCGCGCATTGATCCCGTCGTGGTGAGCGCGGTGGAGGGTACATTCATCGCACCGGCCGGTTTCGAAGTTGTCGACCCCGATGTGTCCGACTTTTACAAGGCACTGGTGACAGGCACAGCCGACCGCGTGGTCGAGATGATGCCTGAAGACATTGATGCGACACCGGTGTACTAACACAGCCTGATCGCAGGCATCCGAGAAAGGCGCGCCGCAAACCTTTGCGGCGCGTTTTTTCGTGCAAGCGCCATATTCCCGCCCAGATGGTGTGTGACGCAGGGGCCGAGCAGCAACACGGCGGCGCGACGCGACCTCTCCCGCCATTCAACAAGGAGCGTAACCCTTGAAAACACAAAGCACCTTCAACGAGCGTCTTGCCCGCATTGAAAGCCAGACCACTTTTGGTGGCGGTGATGCCTATCAAGTTGAGAACCTGGTGCAGGAACCCAAGCGCCAGCGCCGCCTGCATTGGGACATGCTGGCCGTGGGCGGTGTGGCCGGTGGGATCATCGGTACGTTGTTTGCGATGAAAGTCGGGTTGTTGCTGGTGATCGCGCTCGACGCCACGACGCTCTATCAACTGGTGCTGGCCGATTACACGCAGGCCCTGTTGATGGCAGGTGTTGCCGCAGCCCCGTTCGGTTTTGTGATGAGCCAGATTTTTGCCCGCCGCAATCCGCGCGGATGGCAGTTCTGGATCGGCTATCTGGCCGGAGTCGTTGCGGCCAATGCCAGCGACATCCACACGTTCTATTACATCCTGACGACACCCGCCGCCTGAGCAGACAAGGGCCGCGTTTCAGCGGCCCCATGCGCTACTCGGCAGCAATTTTGATCACAGGCTCCATCCGGGCCAGAATGTCGTCCGCCAGATGGCATTTGACCTGATGGCCCTCTGCCAAGGTGCGTACGGGCGGCACCTCTTGTTCGCACAGGCCGCCGGGGACTTCGGATTTCCAGCGGCACCGGGTCTGGAACGGGCAGCCCGTGGGCGGGTTCATGGCCGACGGGATATCGCCTTCCAGCACGATGTGCTGCTTTTCCACGCTTGTATCCGCGATGGGCACGGCGGACAGCAACGCCTCGGTATAGGGGTGGTAGGGGGCGAGAACACCTGATCCGTCGATCCCAGTTCGACGACATGGCCCAGATACATCACCATGACCCGGTCGCTGAGATAGCGGACAATCGACAAATCGTGGCTGATGAACAGCAGGGTTGTCTTGTGCTCGCGCTGGATCTCCATCAGCAGATCGGTGACCGCCGCCTGCACGGACACGTCCAAAGCCGACACAGGCTCGTCCGCGACGACGATGCGGGCATCCCCGGCAAAGGCGCGGGCAATGCCCACGCGCTGCTTTTGTCCGCCCGACAACTGGCGCGGCATGCGGTCGGCAAAGGCGCGGGGCAGTTTCACGAGGTCGAGCAGTTCCAGCATGCGCTGGTGGCGCTCGCCCTCGTTCTTGCCGATCTTGAAAATCTCGAGCGCCCGGATGATCTGGCGCCCGACCGTCATGGACGGGTTCAGCGTATCAAACGGGTTCTGGAACACCATCTGCACATCCGCGACGGTCTGCGTGTCGCGGTTTTCGATCGGGATGTCCTGGATCGCCTTGTTGCCCAGGGTGATCGTGCCTTCGGTCGCTGTCTCAAGTCCCATGAGCACCTTGGCAAAGGTCGACTTGCCGCATCCGGACTCGCCCACAATGGCGAGCGTTTCGGATTCGCGCGCCTCGAAACTCAGCGTCTCGTTCGCCTTGACCACCTTCCTCTCGCCGGATGAGAACAGGGCCGAGGCCGCCACCTCGTAGTATTTCTTGAGGTTGTCCATCTTGAGGACCACGTCGCCGACTTCGCCCTTCTGTTTGACATCGGCCAGTTCCAGCGGCGCATCCCAGTCGATTTCCTTGAACTTCAGACAGCGTGTCTCGTGGCTCGCATCTGCATTGGCTGGCGCCATAGCGATGCTTTTCTCTGCATCACAGCGCCCGGCCTCGAAATAGTCGCAGCGTGGGCCAAAGTTGCAGCCCGGCGGGCGTTCATGGGGCAGGGGGAAGTTGCCGGGAATGGCCACGAGGGGGCGCGCGTTCTTGTCTGCACCGGGCAGGGGGATCGAGCGGAACAGCGCCTGGGTATAGGGGTGCTGCATGTGGTCGAACACCTGCTCGATGGATCCACGCTCGACCGCTTCACCGGAATACATCACGCAGATGCGGTCGCAGGTTTCCAGCACGAGGCCGAGATTGTGGCTGATGAACAGCATCGAGGTGCCGTATTTCTTGCCGAGGTCCTTGACCAGTTCGACCACCGCCGCCTCGACCGTCACATCCAGCGCGGTCGTGGGTTCATCGAGGATCAGCAGGGAGGGTTCCGACATCAGTGCCATCGCAATCACGATGCGCTGTTGCTGGCCACCGGACAGCTGGTGGGGAAAGGAGTTCAGAATGCGCTTGGGGTCGGGCAGTTTGACGTCCGTCACCACCTGAAGCGCGCGGTCATAGGCGTCCTTTTCCGACATGCCCGCGTGGATCATCGGCACTTCCATCAATTGCTTGCCGATCTTCATTGCCGGGTTCAGCGAGGCCATCGGTTCCTGATAGATCATCGCGATTTCGCTGCCGCGAATGTCGCGCAGCTCCTCCGCGCTCATCTCTTGCAGATCGCGCCCCTTGAACTTGATCGACCCGCCGACGATGCGCCCGTTCTTGCCAAGGTCCTGCATGACCCCCAACGCCACGGTGGATTTCCCGCATCCCGACTCCCCTACAAGGCCAACCGCCTCGCCCGGTTGCACCGTTACGGAAAAATCCATGACCGCGGGGATTTCGCGCAGCCGGGTAAAGAATGAAATGCTCAGCTTGTCGATCTCGAGGATCGGGCCGTCATAGTCCAGTTTCGCCATCTTCAAATCTCCCGTGTGGCCGTGAAGATTGCTCTCTTCATCTTGCCAAATAAACTCCGGGGTCTGGGGCAGAGCCCCAGTCCCTCGGTTTCAACTCAGTCCTTGAGGCTTTCCTCGCGCAGACCGTCCGCCAGCAGGTTCAGGCCCAGCACCAGCGTCAACAGCGACAGGGCAGGGGCAATGGCCGCATGCGGATAGACCGACAGCAACCGGCGTCCGGCGTTGATGGTTGTCCCCCAATCCGGGCTCTCGCTTTCCAGACCCAGACCAAAGAAGCCCAAGGTGCCCAGCAGGATGGTGGTGTAGCCGATGCGCAGACAGAAATCGACGATCAGAGGCCCCCGTGCGTTGGGCAGGATTTCCCACAGCATGATGTACCACGGCCCCTCGCCACGCGTCTGTGCGGCGGCCACATAGTCCCGCGTCTTGATGTCGAGGGCGAGGCCCCGGACGATCCGGAACACGGTGGGCGCGTTTACGAACACGACCGAGACGAACACCACCAGAATGCCGGGATCGATGTTGAACAGATCAACAGCGTTGGGCAGGCCGGGAATTCGGTAGGTCGCCGTGGACACGATCGATCCGTTGGTCGAGATCAGCGACAGGTAGATCCACGCCAGCACCCCCAGCACGACAATCAGCAGAGGTGTGCGGAACGAGGGCTGCGTGTAAAAGCGCGAATTCAGCAGCACCGCGACAAAGATCAGCGGAAAGATGAACAGAACCGTCGCCATGTAGTTCGGAATGCCCGTCGCCACGATCTCTGGTGTCACCAGCAGGTAGAACAGCAGGATGACCGGGAAGGCGAGGATCAGGTTGGCCATGAAGGACAGGATCGTATCCAGACGTCCGCCATAATACCCCGCGGGCAGGCCCAGTGTGATGCCGACCATGAAGGCAAAGAGCGTCGCCATGGGAGCGATCTGCACCACGACCCAGGCCCCTTTGAACAGGCGGCTGAAGACGTCGCGCGCCAGGTTGTCGCCGCCCAGCAGATACCAGGCATATTCGCCCTCTTCGGCACCGCGCAGCGGCGTGCCGGGCACCTTGTTCTTCATCCCCGATACCTGGCTCAGGCTTTCATGGGTGGTGATCCAGTCGAACAGACCCGCCATGACGCCCGCAAACACCCAGAACATCACCAGTGCAAAGCCGATCATGCCAACGGTCGAGTCAAAGAGTTTGCCGTAAAGACCCAGCTTGCGCTTGTAGCGGATCGACAGGGCGAAGGTGACCACCAGCGCGATCCACACCGGGATCAACTGCTGGCTCATCCCGCCCATGATGCCGGCGGTGCTTGCACCCCCAAATGCGCCGATGACGATGTAGAGGACGACAACCGCCAGAAGGCCCATGCCGGCCCACCGTGTTCCGGTCGATGCCAGATCATAGGGTCCACCGGCCGAGCTGAGCGTGCCGTCGGGGTTGGTCACAACCCGCGCGCCGCCCGTGGCGATCCCGAGGACAATCTGCGCGAGCAGAATGACCAGAAAAATTGCGGACAGTGCATAAAGTACCGGGTCAAGAAATGCGCCAAGCGGGCCGGTCCAAGTCAAAGGTTCCATTTGATCGGCCCCCTTAAGAAATGCGGATGCGTGGGTTGAGGAACACGTAGCCGATGTCGGATATCAGCTGCGTGATCAGCACCACGACCACAGAGACGACCGAAACGGCCAACAAAAGTTCGATGTCATTGTTGCCTGCCGCCTGCACCAGCAGCCAGCCAAAGCCCTTGTAGTTGAACAGGGTCTCGACAATGACGACGCCGTTCAGCAGCCACGGGATTTGCAGCATGATGACCGTAAAGGGCGCGATCAGCGCGTTGCGCGACGCGTGTTTCAGGACAATGTTGCCGAAACTGACCCCTTTGAGCCGCGCGGTTCGGATGTATTGCGCGGTCATCACCTCGGTCATCGAGGCCCGTGTCATCCGCGCGATGTAGCCCATGCCATAAAGCGCGATGGTGATCACGGGCAGGGCGAAGTTTTCAAACGTCGCGTTTTCGATGGCCTGCGTGGCCGACCCCTTGAACCATTTGAGCCCAAAGGCCGATGAGGCAAATACCGCGATAAAGATCACCCCCGACACATATTCCGGCGTCGCCGTCGTCGCGATCGAGAAGGTCGACAGCGATCGATCCAGTCCCGACCCCTCGCGCATCCCGGCCAGAACCCCGACAATCAGCGCCATGGGCACCATGACCAGCAGCACAAAGCCCATCAACTTGCCCGTCGCGGCCAACCTCGTGGCAACGAGGCTGCCGACCTCATCCTTGAAGACCAGGGAAAAGCCCCAATCGCCCTGCAGGACACCGCAGCGCGTCGGGCGGTCTTCTTCCGGCGTGTTTTCGGAGAAACATTGGCCCGTGACTGTGCCGTCTTCCTTCTCGGTCACCCAACCGGGCGCAACACCGAGCCAACGGCCGTACTTCACAAAGGTGTTGTCGATGTACCCGCGATCCCCGAGCCAACTGGCCACGGCTTCGTCCGTCATGCGGAAGTTGCCCTGGGTCTTGGCGAGTTTTTCGAGGTTTGGATAAAGGTTGGTCAGGAAAAAGACGATGAAGGTCAGGCAAAGCGCCGTCAACAACATCACGCCCAGTCGTCTGAGGATAAAAAGTCCCATATATCGCCCCTGTTGGGTGGCTTTGGGCAGTCTTTTGCTGCCGGTGATTTGATGCGGGCGGCATTTACCTGCGCCTCGCCGTTCTGCCCTGTGCCGGGCTATATTGAAGTCGGTGATTGGTGTCGCTTTTTACACGTATGCTCCCCGGTCTACGCGCGGCGCCGCAAAAATTGCATGGCGGCTCTTAGCCCCATCTTGCGTGGGTCCTTGGGTGTCGCGGTGACTTTTGTTGTTCCCTGAGCCTCATGAGGCAACAGAACCGCAGCTAGGTCAACGGTGCGTATGATGGAATCGTCGCCTGTTTGCGACATATGACTATTCCATCAGCGACATCAGCCGATGCGAGCGCCGATTACTGGCGCGCAAGTTTGCGCAAGCCCGATGGAGTCTGTGCGGTGTGCTGCTGGATGAATCGCGTGAAATATGCGGCCGAGCCAAAGCCGAGATGCCGTGCCACATCCTGAATGGGCACATCCGTGCTCGCCAAGGCAATGCGCGCGGCGTAAAGCACCCGTTCGGTCAGCAGATCGGCCGCCGTGCGCCCGGTCGCCGCCTTGCAGGCGCGAGTCAGATGCGTTGGCGTCACGTTCAGAGCACTCGCATGTTCGGCCATTGTCAGGCCCTGCGCATGATAATTGACGACACGCGTGCAAAACGCCGCACTCAGGCGCGCGGCGGCATTCATCGTTTGGGGCAGGTTCTCGGGCAGGGCGATCTGGCGGCGCAACCAGACCGACATCAGCGCTATATGCGCATCCAGCGCGTCCTGCGACAGTTCCCGCGCGGTATTGGCCTCGCGTTGTGCTGCCTCGAACAGGCCCGTCAGGTCGGAAATGGCATCGACATCGCGCAGGCGCAATTGGCGCGGACCCTCGGGTAGGCGCACCTCGGTCCCATCCGGTATGACTGCGACAAGGCCCATGGCCTGACGCCCCAGCTCGAGCGAAAACAGGGTGTTTGGCGGAATGGACATCGCGTTATGCGTGCCCACGCCGCGCCGCGTGCCATTCAACAGCATCCGTCCCTGGCCCCGCGTGATCCAGATCACCAGATGCGCGGGGCGGTCATGCGCCAGCGACAGCCGCCAATCCTGCCCGCCCGCCAGTTGCGCAAGGGTCGAAATCTGAACCGGAGGCAGTGACATGGCGGCCTGCTTTTGTTCGAAACTGTAAACTCACAGCGTGGATTGCACAGCATTCTCGCAAAACAAAGCGAAAAAAGTCAAGCGGTGGCCAGTGCCTCGGACGCGATCCAGCGCCAATCCGCCATGCGGGCGCGAAACCAGGTGCGCTGCCGCTTGGCATATTGTCGGGTGGCGATCGTAGCGCTTGTGACGGCCTCTTGGTGGCTGAGCCGCCCTTCGATCACCCCCATCGCCTCGGCCACGCCGATAGCGCGGCAGGATGGTAGGCCGGGGTCAAAGCGCGCCTGCATCGCGCGTGCCTCGTCCAGCGCGCCGCCGCGCAACATGCTGTCAAATCGGGCCTCGATGCGCGGCGTCAGCCAGTCTTTGGGGCTGTCCATGACGATGCCAGTGAATGCGTCCGCTCCAAGGATGGGCGGTGCGGTGTCGTCTTGCCAGTCTGCCAGTCCACGCCCCGTGGCACGTTGCACTTCCCACGCCCGCTGCACACGCGCCCGGTTGGCAGGGTCGATGCGGGAGAGTGTGTCCGGATCCAGCGCGCGGATCAGGTCAGCCATGGGAAGCGTATCAGCCTCGGCGCGCAATACGGGGGGTGTTTTGGGGATATCCGCCAACCCCTCGGTCAGCGCGGCAAAGTAGAGGCCCGTGCCGCCAACGATGACGGGGCGCGGCCCGCCGAGCAGCGCCGTCACCTCGCGCAACCAGTGCCCGGTCGAGTAGGGCGCATCATAGGCCACGTGCCCATAGAGATGGTGGGGGGCTTGGGCCTCTTCCTCTGCCGAGGGGCGTGCCGTCAGGATGCGCCAGCAGTCATAAACCTGGCTGGCATCCGCGTTGACCACCACCCCGTGACACGCGCGCGCAATCTCGATCGCAAGCGCGGATTTGCCGGATGCTGTCGGCCCGGCGATCAACACAGGCAGGTCAGGCGGCAATGTGGCAATGAGGTCGCGGATCATGGCGGAACGTCCATTGAAAACCCGCCACTTTTAGGACAGGTTGCGCGCAAATTGAAAGAGCGGGGGCGCACCATGACCGAGACCGAGACAAAAGCCACATTCAAACGGGTGATGTTGAAGATTTCGGGGGAGGCGCTGATGGGGGATCAGGGCTATGGCCTGCACCCGCCGACGGTCGAACGGATCGCCGCCGAGATCAAGTCGGTGCACGACATGGGCGTCGAGATTTGCATGGTGATCGGGGGCGGCAACGTGTTCCGCGGCCTGCAAGGCTCGGCCCAGGGGATGGAGCGGACAACCGCCGACTACATGGGCATGCTCGCCACCGTCATGAACGCGCTGGCGATGCAGTCCTCCCTCGAAGGGTTGGGCGTTTTTACCCGGGTGATTTCGGCCATCACCATGAACGAAGTGGCCGAGCCCTATATCCGCCGCCGCGCCGTGCGCCACCTCGAGAAAAAGCGGGTCTGCATCTTTGCCGCCGGAACGGGCAACCCGTACTTTACCACCGACACCGCCGCGACCCTGCGCGCCAATGAGATGTCCTGCGAGGCGATCTTTATGGGCAAGAACGGTGTCGACGGGGTCTATGACAAGGACCCGGCCAAGCACGACGACGCGGTGCGCTATGACACCGTGACCTATGACGAGGTGCTGGCCAAGCGCCTTGGCGTGATGGATGCGAGCGCCATCGCGCTGGCGCGTGACAACAACCTGCCGCTGATCGTGTTCCCGCTGGACACGCCCGGCGGCTTCAAAAGCATCCTGGAAGGCAAGGGCACGTTCACGCGCGTTCAGGGATAGCTGCCACAGCGCAACTTCGAAGGGTACTGGCTGCCCGTATTGTTTGTCGTGACCTTCGGTTGTGGCCAGATTCTGCCTGTGATGGGACGTCTTTGACGCCGTGTGGCGCTGCCTGCACATGGGCTGCACGAAACCCCTCTGGCATTCTGCATACGGCATGATCTATACCCAAACGAAAGCGGGCCAAACGGCCATAAGACAACACGGGGAACACGATGTCAGACGACTTCATGCTCGACACAGACGATCTTGAGCGCCGGATGGACGGCGCAATGTCCAACCTGAAAACCGAATTTGCATCGCTGCGCACGGGCCGCGCGTCGGCCTCGATGCTGGAACCTGTGATGGTGGATGCCTACGGCTCGATGACGCCGATCAACCAGGTGGGCACGGTGAATGTGCCCGAGCCGCGCATGGTCACCATCAACGTTTGGGACAAGGGGCTGGTCGGCAAGGTCGAAAAGGCGATCCGCGAAAGCGGGCTGGGGATCAACCCACAGCTGAACGGCACGATCATCATGCTGCCCATCCCCGAACTGAACGAAGAGCGCCGCCGCGAGTTGACCAAGGTGGCCGGCAGTTACGCTGAAAACGCCCGCGTATCCGTGCGCAACGTTCGCCGCGACGGGATGGACCAGATCAAGAAAGCCAAGGGCGATGGGATGTCAGAAGACGACCAGAAGCTGTGGGAAGACGAAGTGCAGGAGATGACCGACAGGTTCATCAAGGCGGTCGATGCCGCGCTTGAGACCAAGCAAGCGGAAATCATGCAGGTTTGACGACCGGACCCTGGCCCATGGCCGGGGCAGATGCCCCGGCGGAGCGTTTGGGTCTTGAAAGGTCTGAGCCCCGCTGACGGGGTTGGCCAGACCACATCCAAGGACAGCATCATCGCAGACGCCTCACATACCGGCCCCCGCCACGTCGCCATCATCATGGACGGCAATGGCCGTTGGGCGACGCAGCGGGGACGCCCCCGTTTGTTTGGGCACCATGCCGGGGCCCGCCGCGTCCGCGAGGTGGTCGAGACATGCCCCGACATCGGTGTCGAATATCTGACGATCTTTGCCTTCTCGACGGAAAACTGGAAGCGCACCCAGGTCGAAGTAGCCGGATTGATGAGCCTGTTTCGTCGCTACATCACCAAGGAGGCCCGCGCGCTTGATGAATTCGGGGCGCGTGTGCGGTTTATCGGCGACCGGGTGCGGCTGGACAAAAAACTGATCGACCTGATGGACGAGCTGGAGGCGCTGACCCAGCACAACACCGCCGTCAACCTGACCATCGCGCTGAACTATGGCGGACGGGACGAGGTGGCGCGCGCCACAAAGCGTCTGGCGCAGGATGTGGCGGCCGGGCAGCTTGATCCCAATCAGGTGGATGAAGAAACCCTGCCAAAGTACCTTGATACATACGTTCTTCCGGATCCGGACCTCGTGATCCGCACCAGCGGCGAGGCGCGCATTTCCAACTTCCTGCTCTGGCAATCGGCCTATGCCGAGTACGAGTTCATCGACACGCTCTGGCCCGACTTTGGCCGGGACGAATTCACCTCCCTATGCGCGGGCTATGGTGGGCGCGAGCGCCGCTTTGGCGGGGTCAAGCGATGACCGAGAAGTGGTCAGACCTGGCGGTGCGCATGGGCTCTGGCCTGCTGATGGTGCTGATCGGCGTGTGGGGCATATGGATGGGCGGCGACGTCTTTCATGTGCTGGTGGCCGTGATCTGCGGGCTGATGATCTGGGAACTGGTGCGTATGATCGCACCCGACCAGGCCGCGCTGGCGACCCAACTGGGCGGCGTGTCTGCGTTTGCCGTCTTGTTGGCCGTCTACCTGCCGACCGGATTTGCGCTGCCCTTGTTGCTCGCGCCTGCGATGGTGGGGTTCGGCCAGATCGACAAGCACCGCGTCACCTACATGATCTTTTGCGTTCTGGTTCTGATGGCCGGGTTTGGCATGATGAATGTGCGCGACGATCTCGGCTTTGGCTGGATGGTCTGGCTGGTGATGGTGGTCGTGGTCACGGATGTGGTGGGTTATTTTGCCGGTCGCCTGATCGGCGGGCCCAAGTTCTGGCCACGCGTGAGCCCCAAGAAGACGTGGGCCGGAACCGTTGCGGGCTGGATTGGCGCGGGCGTTGTCGGCGCCGTGTTTGCCATCAACACAGAGGCCACGATGCAGTTGATAGGCGTGTCCGTCGCCCTGTCCATGGCCAGCCAGATGGGCGATATCGGCGAAAGCGCGATCAAACGCCGGATGGGGGTCAAGGACAGCTCGGCCCTGATTCCCGGGCATGGCGGTGTGCTGGACCGGTTTGACGGAATGTTGGGCGCATCCGTGTTTCTTCTGATGCTGGGGCAAGTGTCCGGCTTTCCCGGGGGCGTCTTGTGACGCGGCGTGTGTCGATCTTTGGTGCGACGGGATCGGTGGGGCAAAACACCATCGATCTGATCGCCCGCGATCCCGAGGCCTATGACGTTGTCGCGCTGACGGGCGCATCCAACATCGCGCAACTGGCCAGTGACGCCATACGGCTGAGCGCGGACATTGCGGTCACGGCGGATGAGGCGCGGCTCGGCGAATTGAAGCGCGCGCTTGACGGAACCGGCATTGCAGCGGCAGCGGGGCAGGCGGCGTTGACCGAAGCGGCCTGTCGCCCGGCCGATTGGGTCATGTCAGCGATCGTTGGTGCGGCGGGCCTGGCCCCCGGCATCTGTGCCTTGCAGCAGGGCGCGACCCTGGCGCTGGCCAACAAGGAGTCGCTGGTCTGTGCTGGCGCCTTGATGCTCGAAACGGCCAAGGCCCATGACGCGCGCCTGTTGCCCGTGGACAGCGAGCATTCGGCAGTGTTTCAGGCGTTGATCGGGGAAGACATGGGCGCGGTCGAGCGTATCGTGATCACCGCGAGCGGTGGGGCCTTTCGCGACTGGCCGTTGGAAGAGTTGGCCGATGCGACACTGGCCGAGGCGTCCTCGCATCCCAATTGGGACATGGGCCAACGGATCACCATCGACAGTGCGTCCATGTTCAACAAGGCGCTCGAACTCATTGAAACGCGGGAATATTTCGGCGTCTCACCTGCCCAGATCGAAGTGTTGGTGCATCCCGAATCCCTGATCCACGCCATGGTTGGTTTCAACGATGGCGCGTTGATGGCCCATGTGGGCCCGCCGGATATGCGCCACGCCATCGGGTTCGCCCTGCACTGGCCCGACCGCAAACATCTGCCGGTCGAACGTTTGGACCTTGCCGCCATTGGCGCGCTCACCTTTCGCGCGCCGGACGAGGTGCGCTGGCCCGCCCTGCGCCTCGCCCGCGAAGTGATGGAGCGGCGCGGGCTGGCTGGCGCTGTCTTTAACGCCGCCAAGGAAACGGCACTGGATGGATTTATTGCGGGCGAGTTGCGCTTTCCCCAGATGGCGGACGTCGTTGACGAAGTGCTGAATGCGGTGGACCCAGGCCATATTGATGCCCCAATGACCCTTGATAACGTGGCCGTTGCGGACCACATGGCCAGACAGGCTGCGCGCGGCTTGATCGAGCAGAAAACAGGATAACATATTTTGGATATTTCGGCCCTCATCCCCGCCTTTGGCGGCTTTGCCTGGACCATTTTCTTTTTCGTCGTCGCGCTGAGCGTGATCGTCGCGATCCATGAATACGGCCACTACATCGTCGGCCGCTGGTCTGGCATTCAGGCCGATGTGTTTTCCATCGGGTTCGGCCCCGTGATCTGGAGCCGGATGGACAAGCGCGGCACGCGCTGGCAGATCGCCGCATTGCCCTTTGGCGGTTACGTCAAATTCGCAGGTGATGCCAATGCGGCCTCGGGCAAGGACGAAGCGGCGATGGCCGATGTGCAGTCTGACCCGGCCGCCCTGCGCCGCACCATGCACGGTGCCCCTCTGTGGGCGCGCGCCGCTACGGTTGCCGCGGGCCCGGTGTTCAATTTCGCGCTGTCGATCCTCGTCTTTGCCGCCGTCGGCTTTACGGTCGGTGTGCCGCGCGATCCGCTGACAGTTGGAGAAATCCGGCCATTGCCTGCGGCCGTGCAGGAATTGCAGACGGGCGATGTCGTTCTCGAGATCAATGGCGCACCGGTGCCCAGCATCGCGGACGAAGGTTACCGTGAATTGATGGACAACCTGCCAGCCGAGCCGATCCTCGACTATACCGTCGAACGCGATGGCAGCCGCCGCGTGGTGCAGGGGCCTTACCTGCGTCCGCCGCTGATCAACACGGTTGCCCCGCGCAGCGCAGCGCTGGCCGCAGGGTTGGAGACGGGCGATGTGATTACAGCCGTCAACGACGCACCCGTCTTTGCCTTTGGCCAGTTGGTGGTGGCGGTCGAGGGCTCTGACGGTGCGGCGCTGGACCTGACCGTCTGGCGCGACGGCGAGACGCTGCAAAAACAACTGACACCGAAACGTGTCGACGAACCCCAGCCCGAAGGCGGTTTTGCCACCCAGTGGCGGATTGGCGTCTCTAGCGCCAACGCCTTTGAGCCAGCGAGCGAGTCGCCCGGTCTTGGCGCCGCCGTAACAGGCGGTGTCGCGCAGACATGGCGGATCATCACGGGCTCGATTTCGGGGCTGGGTCACATGATCACCGGCGCGATCAGCACCTGCAACCTGTCGGGCCCTATCGGCATCGCGCAAGTCTCGGGCACCATGGCGAGCCAGGGCGTGCAAAGTTTTGTCTGGTTCATTGCGGTTCTGTCCACCGCCGTCGGGTTGCTGAACCTGTTTCCCATCCCCGCGCTGGATGGGGGTCACCTGGTGTTCTATGCCTACGAGGCCGTGACCGGCAAACCACCGAGTGACGGAGCGCTGCGGGTGCTTATGGCAGTTGGCCTGACCCTTGTGTTGTCCCTGATGATATTCGCGCTTGGGAACGATCTGTTCTGCCCGTAGGGCCGCGCTATTGGCCGCTTGCCCCATTGTTGCCACATTTGGCTCAACATGGTGCCGCAATCCGCCCGTATCCAATGCATGATCCAAAGGATAAGTGACATGCAGACGATACAAAGTGGATACCGTGGCCTGAGCCTGCTGATGATGCTGAACTGGGACCGTGCGCTTTATGGTGCGACGATTGCAACCGCGCTGGCTGCGGGCGCGTGGCTGGGCAGCCTGTAACACCGTCAAGTTATCCACAGATGCACCGAGGCAACCTGCGCATTCGCGCGGGTTTTTGTGCTTTTGACAACCCCTCGCAATGCCGTTACTTCATGACCCATAGAATGTCTGAATACGTGGGGCAAAACCATGAGACTGGGGAAACGGGGCGCAGCGGCGTTGGCACTGTCATGCCAACAGGGCGTCACTCGAGCATTTATTGTTTTAACACTGATTTCAGTGGCTTGGATCGTGCAAGTGGCACCGTCTTTCGCCCAGAACTTCAGATTCAATTCCATCGTCGTGGACGGAAACAACCGGATCGGGGATGCGGCCATCCTCACACGTGCCGGAATCGCTCCGGGCCAGACGGTGACCGCAGGGCAGGTCAATGCCGCTGTCCAGAACCTGCAAGCCAGTGGCCTGTTTGAAACCGTTTCGGTTGAACCGCGCGGCGGCACATTGGTCATTTCGGTTGTCGAATATCCGACAATCAACCGCATCAGCTTTGAAGGGAACCGGCGCGTCGATGACGAAGCGCTGAGCGCCACCATCCAGAGCCAGGAGCGCCGGGTGTTCAACCCGTCGCAAGCAGAGCGGGATGCCAGTGCGATTGCTGAAGCCTATAGCACTGAAGGACGAGATCGCCGCGCGAGTTAGTCCGCGCGTCATCCGACGCAGCGACAACCGCGTCGATCTGGTCTTTGAAATCTTCGAAGGCGATGTGGTCGAAGTCGAGCGCATCAGTTTTGTCGGCAACCGCGTCTATTCGGACCGTCGTCTGCGCCGTGTGCTTGAAACCAAGCAGGCGGGCCTGTTCCGCGCGCTGATCAAGTCCGACACGCTGGTCGAAGACCGCATCGAATTCGACAAGCAGGTTCTGAGCGACTTCTACAACTCGCGCGGTTATGTGGATTTCCGCACGCTCAGCACAAATGCCCAACTGACCGAAGAACGCGATGGTTTCTTCCTCGTGTTCAATGTCCAGGAGGGTCAGCAGTTCAGGTTCGGTGAAGTCACCGTCGTCAGCGAACTGCCCGAAGTCGACGAAGTGGCCTACCAGTCGCTGGTCAAGGCGCGCCCGGGCGTTGTCTACTCGCCAACTCTCGTCGAGGCGGAGATTTCGCGCCTTGAACGGCAGGGTCAGCGCGAAGGCATCGACTTTCTGCGGGTCGAGCCGCGTGTGATCCGCAACGACCGCGACCTGACGCTGGATGTCGAGCTGGTAATCAGCCGTGGCCCACGTGTGTTCGTGGAGCGTATCGACATCGAGGGGAACACAACGACCCTTGATCGCGTCGTGCGGCGCCAGTTCAAGATCGCCGAAGGTGACCCCTTCAACCCGCGCGAAATCCGCGATGCGGCCGAACGGATCAGATCGCTGAACTATTTCAGCGTGGCGGATGTGAACGCCCGCGAGGGATCGCGCCCCGATCAGGTTGTGATCGATGTCGACGTGGAAGAGCAAAACACCGGTTCCTTGAATTTTGGTGGTGCGTTTTCGGCCGATGACGGGTTTGGCCTTGTGGTCAGCTTTTCCGAGCGCAACTTCCTTGGTCGTGGTCAGACGCTGGGTCTGGATTTCTCCTCCGCCGAAGAATCCGCACGATATGGCATCCGTTTTGTCGAACCTGCACTGCTTGGGCGGGATGTCGCTTTTGGCCTGAACCTGAACTACAGCGAAAGTGACTCGAGCTTTACCAACTACGATACCGAAACTCTGACTTTCCAGCCCAGCCTGACTTTCCCGATCAGTGAAAATGGCCGGCTGAGCCTGCGGTATATCTATCAGGATGCCGAGCAAATCCAGCGTGACCCGATTGAAAACGGGAACGTCGTTCAAAACGAGATCGATGCAGGTTCTCAAGTCGCGTCGGCCCTGGGCTACACGTACACCTACGACTCTCGGACAAGCGGGTTGAACCCGAACGCGGGTTTCCTGTTTGAATTCGGGCAGGATTTCGCGGGCCTCGGCGGAGATTCCGAATACATTCGGACCCGCGCGAAAGTCGTCGGACAGCGGTTGGCCTTCAACGAAGAGGTCGTTCTGCGCGCGACACTCGAAGGCGGTTTGCTGTCCTGGTCGGGGGGGACAAACCGAACCATCGACCGCTTTACGATTGGGCCAAGCATTCTGCGCGGGTTTGAACCCGGCGGCATCGGACCGCGCGATTTGTCCGCGCCCGAAGATCCCGATCCGCTGGGCGGCAACCTGTTTCTCGCAGCGCGGTTCGAAGCCGAATTTCCGCTGGGTCTGCCTGAGGAACTCGGGATCCGGGGTGGCGTATTCTATGACGTCGGCAACTTGTGGAACCTGGATGATGTCGACCTGTCCGGTGGCAACATCGTGGGCGAGGGCGGATCGTTCCGTCATGTCATCGGGTTCTCCGTCTTCTGGGACACGGCCATTGGCCCGCTGCGCCTGAACTTCAGCAACGCGTTGAAGAAAGAAGACTTTGACGAAGAGCAGACGTTCGATTTGACCATCTCGACTACGTTCTGATCGGATGGTGTGGTGCGCGCGCTGGCTGTGTGTCGCGTTGGCCCTTGTGTGGGCCTGCGCAGCGCCAGCGCAAGACGTGCGCAGCCCCATTCTGACCATCGACAGTGAACGCCTGTACCAGGACAGCGCCTTCGGACAGCGCGTGCTGCGCGAGATCGAGGCGCAGACGTCAGCGCTGGCCGAAGAAAACAGGATTCTCGAAGAAAAGCTCGAGGCCGAGGAACAGGAACTGACCGTTCAACGCCAGAGCATGTCGCCCTCTGAGTTCCGCATCCTTGCGGACGCCTTTGATACCCGTGTGCAGGCCATCCGCCGCGAACGCGATGCCCAGAGCCGCCAGATCGCGGCACAGCTGGAGGACAATCGCGATCAGTTTCTGGTGGCCGCAGCACCCGTTCTGGAGATGATCATGCGCGAGGCGAATGCGGCCATCATCATCGAGCGGCGCGAGGTTTTCATCAGCGCAAATGCCATTGATATCACCGAAACCGCCATTGAACGGATTGATGCAGCCCTTGGTGACGGGACTGTAACACAGGACTAGGCCCGCGCTTGCGGGGGGCGGCGCGTCTTGGTAGGCAGAACCACAAGATACGCCAGGAAAAGGCCCGTGCACTCTATGTCCAACGACCTGAAAACCGCCGATATCGGGCTCATTCAACGAATACTGCCACATCGCTACCCATTCCTTCTGATCGACAAGGTGATTGATATCGACGGCTATGCTGCCGCCACGGGTATCAAGAACGTCACGATGAACGAGCCGCATTTTCAGGGCCATTTCCCGGGCAAGCCGATCATGCCGGGCGTGACCATCGTCGAGGCGATGGCGCAGACAGCTGCCGTCATGGTCGGGACGGCATTGGACATGGCAGACAAGGACATGTTGGTCTATTTTATGGCCATCGACAAATGCAAGTTCCGCCGCATGGTTGTGCCCGGCGACGTACTCGAGCTCAAGCTTTCGACGACGCGCGGCAAACCGGGTGGCAAGGTGTGGAAGTTCCTCGGCGTTGCCGAAGTGGGGGGCGAATTGGCCTGTGAAGCAGAGTTCACCGCGATGATGGATCTACCCAGCGCATGAGCGATCCGCTGATCCACCCTTCGGCTGTCATCGAGCCGGGCGCACGGATTGATCCAACCGCACAGGTCGGGCCGTTCTGCGTGATCGGTCCGGATGTGCAGATTGGCCCCGGTGTGATCCTCAAAAGCCACGTGGTGGTCACCGGCCACACCGAGATTGGCGATGACACGGTGGTGTTTTCCTTTTCGGTGATTGGCGAGGTGCCCCAAGACCTCAAATTCAAGGGCGAGGCGAGCCGGTTGGTGATCGGCAAACGCAACCGTATCCGCGAACATGTCACCATGAACGGCGGAACCGAAGGAGGTGGCGGCGTCACCCGGATCGGCGATGACGGCCTGTTCATGGCGGGCTGCCATGTGGCCCATGACGCCCATATCGGGGACCGTGTGATCGTGGTCAATTCGGCCGCTGTCGCGGGGCACTGCGTGCTGGAGGATGACGTGATTGTCGGGGGCCTTGCCGGTATCCATCAGTTCGTGCGCATCGGGCGCGGCGCCATCATCGGTGCAGTCACCATGGTCACGAACGACGTTATCCCATTTGGTCTTGTCCAGGCGCCGCGCGGTGAATTGGATGGTCTGAACCTTGTTGGCCTCAAGCGGCGGGGCGTCAGCCGTGCTGACATCACCGCCTTGCGCGCCGCCTTTCAGATGCTGGCGCAGGGTGAGGGCACGTTCCATGACCGGGCCGAGCGTTTGGGCAAGGAAACCGACAGCGACTATGTGCGCGAAATCGTGGATTTTGTGATGGGCGACTCGGATCGGTCGTTCCTGACCCCGCGCTGATGCTGGCGCTGATCGCGGGCCGAGGGGCACTGCCCGCTGCTGTTGCCCAAGCGCAGGATGACACACCCCTGATTTGCAGCCTGATGGGCAATGATCCGGACGGTTTGTCCATCGACATCCCGTTCCGTTTTGAACAGTTGGGCAGTTTCCTTGATACGTTGTCGGCGCGCGGTGTGCGCGAGGTCTGCTTTTGCGGCGGGGTTGAGCGCCCTGTGATTGACCCTGTCATGATCGACGCGCGCACGGCCCCGCTGGTGCCAACCCTTGCCGGTGTGGCGGCAGGAGGCGAGGACAGCGCATTGCGCGCCATCGTGGGCATCTTCGAAGAGACCGGGTTTGTGGTGCGCGGTGCGGATGCGCTTGCGCCCGACCTGCTGCCCGAGGCCGGCGTGCTGAGCACGTCCGGGCTGCCCGACGATATCTTGGCACAAGCGGCGCTGGCGGATCAGACGCTTGCGGAACAGGCGGCGCGCGATCTGGGGCAGGCCTGCGTGATCCGCAACGGCACTGTTGTGGCACGCGAGGATGCGCGGGGCACGGATGCGATGCTGGCCGATCTGGCAGCGCCCTATGCGGCGCCGGATATGTCGGGGGGCGATCCGTTTTCCTTTGCCATGGATGTGGTCGGCGATGCACTTGATGCCGCAGCCGACTGGCTGTCGGGCCCCGTCGCCGAAGCGCGGGCAGATGCCAAGGGTGGCACGCTGTTCAAGGCCCCCAAGCCCGCGCAGGACCGGCGCGTTGATCTGCCCACCATTGGCCCCAACACCGCGATGCGCGCGGCCGAGGCGGGGCTGGATGGCATCGTGATTGCCCATAAGGGTGTGATGGTGCTGGACCAACCCCGTGTGCGGGCCATCCTGGACGCGATGGGGATGTTTTTGTGGGTGCGCTGAAGGTCTTTGTCGTGGCGGGTGAGCCGTCGGGCGATGCGCTGGGGGGCGCATTGATGGCGGGGCTGAACCAGCTGGCGCCGGATGTGCAATATGACGGGGTAGGCGGGCCGCTGATGCAGGCGCAAGGCCTCGACAGCCGTTTCGACATGTCGGAGCTGTCCGTCATGGGCATCGCCGAAGTGCTGCCCAAGTATCGCCACCTCAAGCGCCGGATCGCGCAGACGGCGCAGGCCGTGATCGACACCCGGCCCGACGTCCTGATCACCATCGACAGCCCGGATTTCAGCCTGCGTGTGGCCAAGCTGGTCAAGGCCGCATCGACCATCCGCACGGTGCACTATGTCGCCCCGACCGTGTGGGCGTGGCGCCCGGGCCGGGCCAGGAAAATGGCCCGGATGATCGATCATGTGCTCGCCCTGTTTCCGTTCGAGCCGCCCTATATGGAGGCCGAGGGCATGGCCTGCGATTTCGTGGGGCACCCCGCGTCCACGGTGCCACGGGCCACGCGCGACGAGATCGCGCAGTTCCGCAAAGCGCATGGGCTGGCACAAACAAACCCGCTTGTGCTGGTCTTGCCCGGGTCGCGCCGGGGGAAGTGGGGCGCATGGCGCCCGTGTTCGGTGTGGCCCTCGCGCAGGTGGCGCAGACGCGGCCCGACATGGGGTTGGTGCTGCCCGCTGCGGGTGCGGTTGCCGATCTTGTGCGCGCCGAAGTTGCTACATGGCCTGTGCAACCCCTTGTGCTTGACCCGCGTGGGTTGTCGCCAGAGGACGCCCTGTCACAAAAGCGCGCGGCCTTTGCCGCCGCCGATGTGGCGCTGGCTACATCCGGCACCGTTGCGCTGGAACTGGCGGCGGCAGGGACGCCGATGGTCAGCGCCTATGATTTTCACTGGTTCAGCCGGGCCATCATCAGCCGTATGGTCACAACGGATTCGGGCAGCCTGATCAATCACGTCACGGACACGCGCGTGGTGCCAGAGGTCGTGGGCAAGGATTTCAATGTCCCGAACGTGGTCGCAGCACTCGAACACCTGCTGGCCGACCCGTCCAAACAGTCAGAGGCGATGGAATTGACGATGGATCGTTTGGGACGCGGCGGGGAAGATCCCGGTCTGCGTGCCGCCCGCGCGGTCCTCGACCGGCTCTGATCCAAAGGCGCGCCTTACGGCGCACACCATTCCTGATTCGGCGCGTGCGGCAGGCCTAGCCGAGTTGCACGAGCGCGTGGCGCTTCTTGCCTGCCGAGAGCTTGATGGGCTGGGCGAGGGCGGCGCTGTCCACCATCAGGCCAGCCTCGCTGAGGGGGGCGTCATTCATGCGCGCACCACCTTCGCCGATCAGGCGCTTGGCCTCTTTGCCAGAGGCGGCGAGGCCGGATTTGACGATCAGTTGCACAATGGAAATCCCATCGCCCAACTCCTCTGCCGACAGTGTCAGCGTTGGCAGATCATCCCCGACGCCGCCCTTTTCAAAGACTTCGCGCGCCGTGTCCGCCGCCGCTGCCGCAGCATCAGCACCATGCAGCAGCGTCGTGATCTCGGTGGCGAGGCGGGCCTTGGCCTCGTTGATCTCGGACCCTTCCAGCGCGCCGAGCCGGTCGCATTCATCCAGCGGCAATTCGGTGTACAGCTTCAGGAACCGACCCACATCTGCATCGGTCGTGTTGCGCCAGAACTGCCAGAACTCGTAAGGGCTGAGCATCTCGGCGTTCAACCAGACGGCGCCCGATTGCGACTTGCCCATCTTCTTGCCGTCCGACGTCTCAAGCAGCGGCGAGGTCAGGCCAAACACTTCCTGCTGGATCACCCGGCGCGTCAGGTCGATGCCGTTGACGATATTGCCCCATTGATCCGACCCGCCCATTTGCAGGATGCAGCCATAGCGGCGGTGAAGCTCCATGAAATCATAGGCTTGCAGGATCATGTAGTTGAATTCGAGGAAGGACAGCGACTGTTCCCGGTCGAGCCGGGATTTGACCGACTCGAAGGAAAGCATCCGGTTGATCGAAAAGTGCCGCCCGATATCACGCAGGAAATCGAGGTAGTTCAGATCGTCCAGCCATTCGGCGTTGTTGAGCATCTGCGCGCCGCCATCGTAGTCGATATAGGCCGAAAACACCTGTTTGATGCCCGCGATATTGGCGTCGATGGCGGCGGCATCAAGCAGGGGGCGTTCATCGGCGCGGAACGAGGGATCGCCCACCTTGGTTGTACCGCCGCCCATCAGGGTGATCGGCTTGTGACCGGTTTTCTGGAACCAGCGCAGCATCATGATCTGGATGAGTGAGCCCACATGCAACGACTTGGCCGTCGCATCGAACCCGATATAGGCGGACTGGCCCGGCGTCAGCAGGATCTCGTCGAGGCCTTGCATGTCGGTGCAATCAGCGAGGAACCCGCGGCTTTGCATCACGTGCAGGAAATCGGATCGGGGTGTGTAGGTCATTGGGCTTGTCCTTGGGGCGGCTCCGGCGCAGTCTATAAGCTGCGGCGGGGCAAAGGAAAAGGCCATGGATAAGGTCAGGCAAAAAGGCGTGGTTGTGCGGGCACTGGGGGCAATGTCGGGCACGTCGCTGGACGGCGTCGATGCCGCAGTGCTCGACACGGACGGGGTAGGCATCCATGGCTTTGGTCCACACGGATACCGCGCCTATTCCGCCGACGAACAGGGCATTTTACGCGCCGCCCTCGGGCAGTGGCATGGCCCGACCTTGCCCCCTGCAACGCAAGTGGTGATGTCGGCGCATGCCGACCTGCTGCGCGGCTTTGAGGGTGTCGATCTGGTTGGGTTTCATGGTCAGACCGTGGCTCATGCTCCGCGCCAGCAGGGCACATTGCAATTGGGCGATGGGGCAGCCTTGGCAGATGACATTGGCACGCCCGTCGTCTGGGATTTTCGTTCGGCAGATGTCGAACTGGGTGGCGAGGGCGCGCCGCTTGCGCCGTTCTTCCACTTTGCCTGCGCCAAGTGGATGGGCGCGGACCGCCCTGTCGCCTTTCTGAACCTCGGCGGCGTGGGCAACATCACCTGGGTCGACCCCACGCAGGACCGCCCCGAAGATGCGGGCGCGTTGCTCGCCTTTGACACAGGTCCGGCCAATGCACCGGTGAACGATCTGGTGCAGGCGCGATTGGGTATCCCCTTTGACGAGGGTGGGCGGATCGCGGCGCAGGGCGAGGTTGAGACTGGCGCGCTGGAGTTGTTTCTGGCCGAGCCGTATTTTGCGCGTATGCCGCCCAAGTCACTGGACCGAAACGACTTTGCGGAAATGGTAAAGCTGGTGAACGAGTTGAGCGATGCCGACGCGGCCGCGACCCTCACGGCGATGTGCGCCGCCGGAGTGGCCGAGGCGATGCAGCATTGTCCGACGCCGCCCTCGACGGTCCTCGTGACGGGGGGCGGGCGGCACAACCCGGTCCTGATGCAGATGCTGGCGGTGTCACTGGACTGCCCCGTGCGGGCGGTGGAAGAGGTGGGGCTTGACGGCGACATGCTCGAGGCGCAGGCCTTTGCCTATCTGGCGGTCCGCGTCGCGCGCGGGATGCCCACGTCTTGCCCGGGGACAACGGGTGTCCGGGCGGCTGTGGGCGGCGGTACGGTGAGTGTTCCGACAGGTCGGTAACAGCCCCCAGGGCAGCAATCACCGGGGGATGTCAAACCCCGGTGGGGCAAGCGTGAACCCGTCGAACACAAAGCCGGGCGAAACGGTGCAACTGACCAATGTCCATTCGCCTGTGCTGCGCGCGGCCTGCCAGTGGCCTTCGGGCACGATCAGTTGTGGGGCGCCTTTGGTCAGATCCGGGCTGAGCAGGTGATCGCTTGCCGGACCTTGATTGGTTTCGCTGATCGACAGAACCAACGGGGCACCC
This sequence comes from Tateyamaria algicola, assembly GCF_047715485.1. Lineage (NCBI taxonomy): Bacteria > Pseudomonadati > Pseudomonadota > Alphaproteobacteria > Rhodobacterales > Roseobacteraceae > Tateyamaria > Tateyamaria algicola. Next base: position 4,250,984 of record NZ_CP180422.1, on the reverse strand, counting down.
GCATGAAACAGCCAGATTTCAGTCGCATCGACCTTGTGCCAGTGGCTGGATTCACCCTCGGCCAGCAGGAAGTAGATGCAGGTGCCTGTGGGGCGTCCCGCATTCTTTGCAACCCAGGTCTGGCGATAATGACCGCCTTCGGGATGGGGCTGTAAATCGAGCCGCTCGATGATCTCTTGTGCGTTCATGGGGTCAAGGTAGGGTGGGCAGATGGTGAGGACAAGCGCATGAAAATCGTGATTGTGGGGAGCGGGATCATTGGCGCAGCACTTACGCGGACTCTTGCGCGCACGGGGGCGGGCGTAACGGTTGTCGGCGCTGGCAGTGGGGCGACGCCTGCGTCTTTCGGGTGGGTCAATGCGAGCTTTTACCTGAATGAAGATCACTTTCGCCTGCGGGCAGAGGGTATCGCTGCGTGGCAGCGTCTGGGTGGGCAGGTGGACTGGACAGGGTGCCTCTGTTGGGAGGAGGAGGGCGCCGCCTTTGACGCCCAACACGCAGCCCTCGACGCGTTGGGGTACAGTGTAGACGTTTTGGACGCCGTGCAGTTCGCGGGACTCGAGCCCAATATCGCCCCGCCCGCCCGTGCGCTGCGGTTCATGCAGGAAGGCATTGCCGAGCCATCTGCGACGGCTGCGGCGCTGTTAGCGGGCGTGAAATGCATCAGCGGCGTTCATGTGGAGGGAATCGCGACCAGGGCCGGGAAAGTGATCGGCCTTGCCACTGCCCAGGGCCACATCGCAGCCAACCGCGTGGTGGTCGCGGCAGGCAAGGGCAGTCCGGCTCTGCTTGCACCCGTGGGTGTGGCGCTGCCCATGCTCCAGCGCCCCGGCGTAATGATGCGCACCAAACCCGTGCGGCGCATGTTCGATCACATCCTTGTCGCACCGGGGCAAGAGTTGCGCCAGGACCGGGCAGGGCACATCTGGGCCCCGGTCGCTGCGCAACACCAGAGCGATGATACGACGTCGATAGAAACCCCTCTGGACACCTTGGCCGATGCTGCCATTGCACGGCTGCGCGATCTGCTGCCCAGCGCTGATCTGGAATGGGATCGCGTCATGCTGGCCGAGCGCCCGGTGCCGCAGGACGGGTTACCGGTGATCGGGCCGTGCGGGCCGGACGGTCTGTTTGTTGCGGTGATGCATTCCGGAATCACGCTGGCTGCAATCACGGCTGAACTGCTGAGTGCTGAGGTGCTGGACCGCCCGCTGAGCAATGCGCAAGCCGCCTTGGTCGCACCCTACACACCCAAGCGATTTCAGAGCGGGTGATCGAAAAACCGTAAATACGGCACGAAATCTGGCTCCGGTTCATAGAACGGCGCGCAGGGTTCAAATCCGAGCCGGGTGTAAAGCGCGATGGCCTCGGTCAAGGGCGCAATCGTGTCAAGCACCATGCGCTTGTACCCGTCCGCGCGCGCGCGGGTCATCGCGTCGCTCACCAGCATGCGGCCTGCCCCTGTGCCGCGTGCCACGGGATCGACAAAGACGCGCTTGATCTCTGTCGTGCCCGCTTCGGCCAGGGGGTAGTACATGGCGCAGCCCACAACTGCGTCGTCCATGATGGCCACCAGAATGTCGCCCGTGGGACGTGCGTGAATGCGAGGCAGATCATCGATCAGCTTGCCGTAGCTTTCGACGCCGTAATAGACTTCGACAAGCGGCGGCAGTCCGGCCGAACGTTCCACCAGCACATCACGGTAGGCCCAGCACAGGCGCGCGAGGTCAGGCTGATCCGCGTCTGTCGCGCGCCGGATCGTTATCGTCACGAGCAGTACTTGCGCAGCGCGTCGGCCATGGACTTCAATTGCCTGCGCACGCGGGTTTGGGGTTTGATCTGTTCCATCTTGGCCATGTTGTCATTGCCGTTGTACCAGGCGTCAAACAGCAGCGCGCGAATGTCATCGTCCAACACCTGTTCTGCGACGGAGTAGTGGCACTGACATTGCGCAGAGCTGACGGGCCCAAGACGGTCTTCAGCCTGCATCTTGGCACAGGTTTGCGCGCCGGTCTGGGCAAGGGCGGGTCCGGCAAGAATGGCCAGACCCACGGCAAGGGCGCAGCCTCGCATCATTTCAGGATCGAGCGGCCCGCAAATTCCGCGCTCGCGCCCAGCATCTCTTCGATACGGATCAGTTGGTTGTACTTGGCCAGCCGGTCCGAACGGGCCAGCGAGCCTGTCTTGATCTGTCCGCAATTGGTGGCTACGGCCAGATCGGCAATTGTGGCATCCTCAGTCTCGCCCGAGCGGTGGGACATCACGTTGGTATAGCGTGCGCGATGGGCCATATCGACCGCTTGAAGAGTCTCTGTCAAGCTACCGATTTGGTTGACTTTTACCAGCATTGAGTTTGCGCAGCCGCGTTCGATCCCTTCGGCCAGACGCGCAGGGTTCGTCACGAACAGATCGTCGCCGACCAACTGCACCTTGTCACCGATGGCGTCTGTCAGAGCCTTCCAGCCGTCCCAGTCGTCTTCGTCCATGCCGTCTTCGATCGAGATGATGGGATAGTCGTTGACCAGTGCGGCGAGATAGGCGGCGTTTTCTTCGGAGGAGAGCGTTTTGCCTTCACCTGCAAGGACATACTTGCCGTCCTTAAAGTATTCGGTGGCGGCGCAGTCGAGCGCCAGATAGATATCCTCGCCCGGTTTGTACCCAGCCTTTTCAATAGATTTCAGAATGAAATCAAGCGCGTCGCGGGTGGAGCTGATGTCGGGGGCAAAGCCACCTTCATCGCCAATGCCGGTCGACAGGCCCGCATCCGTCAATTCTTTCTTCAGCGTGTGGAAGACTTCGGAGCCCATGCGCACCGCTTCGGCGATGTTCGCGGCGGCCACGGGCATGATCATGAATTCCTGGATGTCGATGGGGTTGTCGGCATGTTCGCCGCCATTGATGATGTTCATCATCGGGACGGGCAGCATCCGCGCCGACGTGCCGCCGACATAGCGATAGAGCGGTTGCTGGGTCCACTCGGCCGCAGCCTTGGCCGCAGCGAGTGACACGCCGAGGATGGCGTTTGCCCCCAGACGTGCCTTGTTCGGCGTGCCGTCGAGTTCGATCATCGCCATGTCGAGTTCGACCTGTTCGGTGGCGTCGATCCCCACCAGCGTTTCCGCAATCTCGCCGTTCACGGCGGACACGGCCTCAAGCACACCCTTGCCCTTGTAGCGCGCCTTGTCGCCGTCGCGCTTTTCCACCGCTTCATGCGCGCCGGTCGAGGCGCCCGAGGGAACCGCCGCGCGGCCCATGGTGCCGTCTTCCAGTGTCACGTCGACTTCGACGGTGGGGTTGCCCCGGCTGTCGAGGATTTCGCGGGCGTGGATGTCGATGATCGTGCTCATGGGAAAGGGCTCCTTTGACCTTAAGTTAAGCAGCGTTTAGCGCGCTGTTGGCGCTAACAACAAGGGTCTTCATGCCGCAGCGTGGCTTTTCACGTTCTGTTCGCGCCACAGGGTGTAAAGACCGGAGAGGATGATGATGCCGGCCCCGATAAGGGTCAGCGCATCGGGGTTTTCGTTGAAAAATGCCATGCCAAGGATCAGCGCAAAGATCATGCGCGAATAGCGGAACGGGGTGACAAAGCCGATTTCACCCACGCGCATCGCGTAAGTGATGCCGTAGTAGCTGAGCGCACCAATGAGGACGGCACCGGCCAAAACGCCGGATTGGCCCCAGGTCAGGCTGACCGGTGCGACACCGCCCGCAATCAGCAGGATCACGGAAGCCGGGATCATCATCAGGAACGCGAGATAGGACAGTTGCATCGAGGTGACGGCCGCCTTGACCCGCCGCGTGGCAAGGTCGCGGACAGCCAGCCCGACAACGCCCTGCACAGCGAACAGCGACAACCAACTGAACCCCTCCGTGCCAGGGCGGATGATCAGCAAGACACCAAAAAAGCCGACAAGGATCGCGGCCCAGCGCCGCCAGCCCACGGGTTCATTGAGGAACAGAGCCGCCCCCAAAGTCACCAGCAGCGGTGCCGCCTGCAGGATGGCCGACGCGGTGGACAGTGGAATGAGCGCGATGGCCGTCACAAAGCCGAGGGCACCGACAAGTTCCGCCAGATTGCGCAGCAGTATCGAGGGCGCGAGAAAGGCAGGATCCCACAGGCTTTGCCGCTGGACCTTGCATAGGATCGCAAACACCAGTGCTCCGCCCATCCCCAACAGGCCGATGATCTGGCCCAGCGGCAGCGCGCCCGCCAGCAGTTTGATCAGCGCATCCTCAAAGGCAAAGCCGAGCATAGCCAGAACCATGATCGCAGCGCCGCGTAGGTTGTCCAAGGCGGTATCCTTACCGTTTCAGCCGGATCACCAGCTGATTGCCACGCTTTTGCGTTTCTACACCCTTGAGGGATTCCACAAGGACCGACAGCTTGCGGTGGCCATAGGTGCGGGTGTCGAAATCGGGATGCGCGCTTTGGATGGCCTGGCCGATCTGGCCCAGCGTGTACCAATCGTCGTCCTGTTCGATCTTGTCCATCGCCGCCTCGATCAGGGGCAGGGCGTCCTTGGCCGCACCGCGGCCTGCGGTCTTGCCGCCATCATCCAGCAGGTTTTCAATCAGAATGAACCGGTTGCACACATTGCGCAGCGCTTCGGGTGCCTTGGATTCGCCGATGCCGATGACAGTCAGCCCTTCTTCGCGCAGGCGGTTGGCAAGGGCGGTGAAATCGCTGTCGGACGAAACGATGACAAAGCCGTCAAAACGCCCGCCATGCAGGATGTCCATTGCGTCGATCACAAGGCCGATGTCGCTGGCATTCTTGCCGGTCGTGTTGGACGTGTCCTGATGGGCCACCAACCCCAGTTCGAGGATACGGCTGGCCCAGGCTTTCATCCGGGTCGAGGACCAGTCGCCATAGACACGACGCAGCGCAGGTTCGCCGATGGCCGTGACCTCGCGCAGGATTGCGTCGGCAAATTTGGCCGGAACATTGTCAGCGTCGATCAGAACGGCAAGCAGGGGGCGGTCGCGGTCAGCCAATGGCATATCCTTTGGGTAAGGCCCGGTCAGGGCGCATGATCAGGTCTTGCGCGGCACGCCATAAAGCTCGAGCCGATGACCGCGCAACTCATAGCCCAGCTTTTCCGCGATCTTTTCCTGCAGCGCCTCGATCTCTTCATCCACGAACTCGATCACCTCGCCCGAGTTCATGTCGATGAGGTGGTCATGGTGTTCCCGCTCGGCATCCTCATAGCGGGCGCGCCCGTCACCGAATTCGAGTTTGTCGAGAATCCCCGCCTCTTCGAACAGTTTCACTGTGCGGTAGACGGTGGCGATCGAGATGCCCGAGTCCACGGCGCTGGCGCGGTTGTACAGCTCTTCGACGTCCGGGTGGTCGTCGGACTCTTCCAGCACTTGCGCGATCACGCGACGCGGGTGGGTCATGCGCAGGCCCTTGGCCTCGCTGCGGCTGGTGATGGTGGGGCGCTTGGCGGTCATGGCCCCTCGTTTAGCGAAGGATTGCCAGTTGCACAATTCGCTCGCGGCAATTGCGGTTGACGCGGGTTGGGGATGGGTCCACTGCGGGCGCATGAGTGATTTTGACATGATGGACCTGCCCGACGCCCTGCGCGCTCGTGTGGCAGAGATGGGTTTGGCACAGCCGACGCCGATTCAGGCGCAGGCGATTCCCCATGCGATAAACGGCCGCGATGTGATGGGCCTGGCCCAGACCGGCACGGGCAAGACGGCGGCCTTTGGCATCCCGCTGGTGGCGCGGCTGCTGGAAGAGGGCGGCAAGGCTGCGCCCAAGACGGCGCGCGGGCTGGTGCTGGCCCCGACCCGCGAGTTGGCGGGACAGATTGCGCAGGTGCTGCGTGCCTTGACGTCGATGAAAGTGCAGATCGTTGTCGGGGGTGTCTCGATCAACCCACAGATCCAGCGTTTGTCCAAGGGGGTCGACATTCTTGTCGCCACACCGGGCCGTCTGCTCGACCTTGTGGACCGGCGCGCGGTGCGCCTGGATCAGACCGGCTTTCTGGTGCTGGACGAGGCAGACCAGATGCTCGACCTCGGCTTTGTCCACGACTTGCGCAAGATTGCGGCGATGATGGGCGAGGATCGCCAGACGATGCTGTTTTCGGCGACCATGCCCAAGCAGATGGCTGAAATCGCCGGGTCCTACCTGAAATCCCCGATCCGGGTCGAGGTATCGCCGCCGGGCAAGGCCGCTGACAAGGTGACCCAAGCCGTGCACTTCATCGCCAAGGCGGAAAAATCCGCCCTGCTGATCGAGTTGATGGCCGATCACAAGGATGAGCGCGCGTTGGTGTTCACCCGCACCAAACATGGTGCCGACCGGCTGGCCAAGGCCGTGGACCGGGCCGGGTTCACTGTTGCTGCGATCCATGGTGACAAGCGTCAGGGCCAGCGGGACCGCGCACTGGCGGCATTCAAGGCGAGCGAGATCAAGGTGCTGGTGGCCACGGACGTGGCGGCGCGTGGCCTTGATATCCCGGACGTGAAACACGTCTACAACTACGACCTGCCCAATGTGCCCGAGGCCTATGTGCACCGCATCGGACGCACCGCGCGGGCGGGCAAGGATGGCGCGGCCATCGCCTTTTGCGCGCCGGACGAGATGGGGCTGCTGAAAGACATACAGAAAGTCATGAAGCTGTCGATTCCCGTCGCCTCCGGGCGCGCCTGGGAACCTGTCGATGATCCCACGGCCAAGAAACCCGGCGGTGGCCGGGGCAGGGGCCGTGGCCGCCCCGGTGGGGCATCGCATGGCGGGGGACGGCCCGGTGGTGCACCGGGCGGGGCAAAACCGTCGAACCGGCGGCGGCGCAAGCCAAAGTCGAAGGGGCCACAGTCGTAACGACGGCCCCTGTGATCCGTCGGGATCAGGTGTAAAGCGATGGCACGCCAAGCTGGGCGTGCACGTCATTGACCGATGCCGCATCCAATCCGAGGGCCTGGGCCAGTTGGTGCAGGTATTGCGCCTCGGCCTGGCTGTCGAGGTCGATGGCCAGCAGTGACATGGCGTAGACCTGTGGCCCCATGCCGCGCGGCACCTCGTTGGCAAGGGCGTTCACGTCCACCGGCGCGGACATTTCACTGCGCAGGAACGCGGCCTCTTCCGCATCGATGTCACCGCCCAACTGGCCCATCAGCTTTTCCTGCTCGGCGTCATCCAACTGACCATCCGATTTCGCCGCCTGGATCATCGCGCGCAACATCAGCGCGGCGGCAGCCTCCTGATCGGCCGTTGGCTCGATAGGTTCCTCTGGCGTCTGGTCGAAGTTCGAGTTCAGGACCTGACCAAAACTCGCCCCATTGTCAGCCGGGCGACGGGCCGCAGCACCGCCAAGCGCGCCCAGCAAGCCGCCCGCACCCGCGCTGCCTGCCAGACCGCCCAGCATGCCCTGCAAGCCGCCGGATTGACTGCCGCCGCCTCCGCCGAGGCTTTCGAGCAGACCGCCCAGACCCGCCGCGCCACCGCCGGCAGAACCTGCGCCCTGCGCGCCGCCCAACAAACCACCCAGCATGTCCTGCAACCCTGCGGCACTGCCGCCGCCTTGCGTGCCGCCCATCAGGCCGCCCAACATGTCTTGCAGGCCCGCACCACCCGAGGATGTGCCGCCCTGTGTGCCGCCCGCAAGGCCACCCAGCAGCCCGCCAAGACCGCCGCCAGCCGCCGTGCCGCCACCGCTGCGGTTCTTCATCATCGCGCTTGCGCCTTTGGCCACAGCCACGCCCACGGCCACTTTGGCCAGTGTTTTCATCAAGCTCATAGGGTCGCCCTCCATCGTCCCGGGAATCATACCTGACGACCTTGGCACAGATTGCGCACCCAACGGCGGGGAATGTTTTCCGGGAATTGACATTGCGCGGGCAACACGGCCCAAGTGCGCCCATGGTCCGCAAATCCCACATCGATCTAGTCGGTGCGCTCGCGCTCACCGGCTTTGCCCTGAATTTTGGCCTGAACCAGGTCGTGGTCAAAGTGTCCAACGGGGGCTTTCAGCCGGTGTTCATGGCCGCGTTGCGCTCCATCGGGGCGGGGGTGATCCTGCTGATGTGGATGCGCGCGCGGGGCATTTCGCTGCATCTGCCGCGCGCCAGTATGCTGGGCGGCGTGCTGGCGGGTCTGTTTTTTGCGGGCGAGTTCATCCTGCTGTTCAATGCGCTTGATCTGACGACCGTGTCACGCTCGTCCATCCTGTTTTACTCCATGCCGATCTGGCTAGCACTGGCGGCGCATTTCCTGCTGCCGGGTGAACGGTTGTCCGGCAAGCGATTGCTGGGCTTGGGGCTGGCAATGGCCGGGGTCGCGCTGGCCGTGGCGGATCGCAGTGGTGCACAGGGCAATCTGTGGGGCGATCTGATGTCGCTGATGGCCGCTATGTGCTGGGCGGGCATTGCGCTATGCGTGCGCGTCACGCCGCTCAGCGATGTGCCTGCCGAGCAGCAGTTGCTGTGGCAATTGCTGATCTCGACGCCGGTTCTGTTGGTGGCATCGCTGTTCTTTGGCGATCTGATCCGTGATCTGCAACCGATCCATTTGGCCGGGCTGATCTACCAGATCCTCGCCATCGCCAGCTTTGGGTTCCTGGCGTGGTTCTGGCTGATGAAGATGTATCCGGCTTCGGGTGTGGCCTCGTTCAGCTTTCTGTCGCCGGTATTTGCCGTACTTCTGGGCTGGCTCATCCTGGGGGAAGAGATCGGCCTGGGCATCTGGCTGGCGCTTGGCCTTGTTGCGGCGGGCCTGATCCTGATCAACCGCCGCTAGGTGCCGCAGAAAGTGGCGGGCACGATCTCATCTTCGGTGGGTGGTCTGCGCAAGTCGTCATAGGTGTCAGGCAGGTTGTAAGGCGCGGCCAGTGCGTCCATCAACCGGGTGAACGGGGCCATGTCACCCGCCACCGCCGCGTCAATCATCGCCTCGATCCGATGATTGCGCGGGATGATCTGGGGATTGGTGCGCGCCATGAGTGCCGTGTCGGGCAGGCGTGCCTTCCACCGCACTTCCCACGCATCAAATGCGGCGCGATCCGTGAACTGATCGCGCGCAGTCTCGGTGCCCAGAGCGGCAAAGCCGTTGGTGAAATCCGCGCTTTGCGCCTGCATCATCGCCAGTAAATCCTCGATTAGCGGCTGGTCCTCGGGCGTTGCCTCTGCCAGCCCGATCTTGGCCCCGAACCGGCGCAACCACGCGGTTTGCAACTGTCCGGGCATCGCATGAACAATCGCTGTCGCCTCTTCGACGGCCCGTTCCTTGTCGTCAAACAACTGGATCAGTGCAGTGGCCAGTTGCGCCATGTTCCACACGGCGATGCGGGGCTGATTGCCGAACGCATAGCGTCCCATCTGGTCGATAGAGGAGAACACGCGCCCCTCGTGATAGGCATCCATGAAGGCGCAGGGGCCATAGTCGATCGTTTCGCCCGAAATGGTGCAATTGTCGGTGTTCATCACGCCGTGGATAAAACCGACGGACATCCATGCGGCCACCAGCTCGGCCTGCGCGACACAGACAGCGGACAAGAGGCCCAACGGTCCATCTGCCTGCGGGTGATGGCGCGCGATGGCATAGTCGGTGAGGGTGCGCAGCGCGTCGATCTCGCCCCGATGGGCAAAGATCTGGAACGTGCCGACGCGCAGATGGCTCGCCGCGATGCGGGTCAGCACAGCGCCCGGCAACGCGCCCTGTTCGCGGTAGACCGGTTCGTCCGTTGCCACGGCGGCCAGCGCGCGGGTGGTCGGGATGCCGAGCGCATGCATCGCCTCGCTCACCACGTATTCACGCAGGACAGGCCCAAGCCAGGCGCGCCCGTCGCCCATGCGGGAATAGGGCGTTGGGCCAGACCCTTTGAGCTGGATGTCGCGCCGCGTGCCGTCCTGGTCGATCACCTCGCCCAGCAGAATCGCGCGCCCGTCACCCAGTTGCGGGTTGTAATTGCCGAACTGGTGGCCGGCATAAAGCTGCGCGAGCGGAGCCGCACCATCAGGCACGGTATTGCCCGCAAAGACGTTTGCATCCTGGCCGTCGATGCCCAGTTGCTGTGCCAGGTCCGTGTTCCACGCCAGCATGCGCGCGCCCTTGACCGGGGTCGGGTCAAGACGGGTGAAAAACCCGTCTGGCAAGGTGGCATAGGAGTTGTCGAAGGGGATGTGCATGCTCATGCCTCACACATAAGCAGCGCGGGCTGGATTGGCTAGAAGGTGCGGGTCATCAGGTGGTATCCGTCCCGCAAGCGAAAGCCTGCGCGAGTGTAGAGCCTCTGCGCCGTTGCATTGCCTGTGTCTACTTCGAGGTGCAGTGCCTTGAGGCCTGCATCCGACAAGGCGCGGGGAAGAGCCAGCAGCACTTCGGAGGCGATCCCACGTTTGCGCACGCCGGGGCGCACATAGAGTTCGTCCACGAACCCGTCCATGCCGCCGAATTCCACCGACCAGCCAAAGGTGACCACGATATAGCCGATGGGCGCGCGGGGCGGGCCGATCAGATAGGCAGCGCCGTGGGGGATCCCCTCGAGCAGCGGCATGATGCCCGCGGCGCGGTCCTCGTCGCTGAGGTCGATGCCTTCTTCGACGTGAAAGGCCGCGACAAGCTGCAAAAGCTTGTCGGCATGCTCCACCGTCGCGAGGGTCAGCGCCGCGCTCACAGCCGCGCCAGACGTTCAGTCAGAAGGGCAAAGAAGCCATCCGCATCCAGATCGCCGACGAAGGTGGCATTGGCCGGGCGGTCGGTGACACGCCACCAATCCGCAACGGTCATGCCCATGGTCAGTTCGGAGGATGTCTCGATCTCGACATTCACGTGGCGTCCGGAAAACAGCTCAGGGTCGATCAGGTAGGCCGTCACGCAAGGGTCATGCAAAGGCGCCCCTGCGGAGCCGTACTTTTCCTTGTCGAACCGTTCAAAGAAATCGGTCATTTCGGCCACGGCGATCCCCACGGGTGTGGCGAGGGCGCGAAACGCATCGTTGCGCGGTTTGGTGACAAGCGCCTTGTGCGTGACGTCCAGCGGCATGACTACGATGTCGATGCCACTTTTGAACACGATATCAGCAGCTTCCGGATCGACATAAATGTTGAATTCAGCCGTCGGGGTGATGTTGCCCACTTCGAAATAGGCGCCGCCCATCAGCACGATCTGCTGCACGCGTTCCGCAATGTCCGGCGCGCGTTGCAGCGCTGTCGCAATGTTGGTCAGGGGGCCGAGCGGGCACAGCGTTACTGTGCCTGCAGGTTCAGCCCGCAACGTGTCGATGATGAAGTCGACCGCATGGCCCGGTTGCAGCGGAATGGTGGGGTCGGGCAGGTCAGGGCCGTCCAGCCCCGTCTTGCCATGCACATGCTCTGCCGTGACCAGATCGCGCCCCAACGGGCGGTCACATCCAGCATAGACAGGCACTTCAGCTTTGCCCGCCAACTCACAGACAATGCGCGCATTTTTGGCTGTCAGGTCCAGCGGGACGTTGCCTGCCACAGCCGTGATTCCCAGCACTTCGATCTCGTCGGGGCTGGCCAGCGCCAGCAGGATCGCAACCGCGTCGTCCTGGCCCGGATCGGTGTCGATAATGGTCTTGCGCGGTGCCATGGGTCTTCCTGTTCATTGAGGGCGCACCGTGGCCCCTTTGGCACCCCTTGTCCAGAACCGCCGCCCCGGTTTGCGCAAAACCTTGCGTGGGCGGCGCGGGCTGGCATAAGGGCGGGCATGACCACGGCCCCTCTCTTTATCCATGCAGGTGCGCATCGAACCGGCACTTCGTCGTTCCAGATGTGCCTGCACGAGAACCGCGCGTTGCTGGATGGGGCAGGTCTGTCGCTGGCCTATCCCGGGCGTGACGGTATCCCGTCGGGAACGCTCGCGCTGCGCCTGCCGGGCACGATTGGCAATGTGGATGCCGATGCGGTGCCCCGTGCCGCCGTGACGCTGAGTGATCATGCCAAGGGGCGTCCGCTGATCCTGTCCGAAGAGAACATTCCCGGGCGCATGTTCCATTTCATGCGAGGTATGTTCTATCCGCTGGCCAAGGCGCGTTGCGAGGTGCTGCGCGCTGCGTGGGCCGGGCCGATTGCCCATGTGCTGCTGGTGGTGCGCCCCTATGACGAGTTGTTCGTGTCGGGCTATCGCAAACGGGCCGAGGACAACGCGGTGCCTGCGTTCGACACGCTGCGCCCCACCTACATGGCCATGGATCGCGGCTGGCCCGCCATTGTCGAAATTCTGCGCGATGTGCTGCGTCCCGAACAGTTGACTGTTATTCCTTATGCCCGACGCGGCACCAGCACAGACCTTGTGCAGCGGCTGGTGCCCGGTGTGCCGGGTGGCGCGCTGATCGAGCCGGGGCGGGTGGTCAACCTCAGCGCGACGGATGCTGCGCTGGAAGTGCTGCAAGACGAATACCAAGGGGGAAAGAAACTGCCCCGGGCCAAGTGGAAGTCGGTGATCGGGCAATATGCCGAGGACCGCGCCCCCCGCGGATTCGCCGCATTTTCGCCCGAAGAAGTCACAGAACTATCAGAGCGTTACGCGTCCGACCTCAAGCAGATCGAGTGGATGTCCGGCGTCAGCTTTGCCTAGCTTTCTCCGCCGCCTTCACCGCATCCCATAACGCGTCCATCTCTTCCAGATCGCTGTCTTGGGGGCGCTTGCCCTGCGCGGCCAGTGCCGTTTCGATGGCGGCAAAGCGGCGCGTGAACTTTGCGTTTGTGCTGCGCAGCGCCTCTTCGGGGTCGATGTCGAGATGGCGGGCCAGGTTGGCCACGACGAACAGCAGATCGCCCATCTCGTCCATCATCTCGGCGCGGCCCATTGTGTCGCGGGCTTCGACCAGTTCGGCCGCTTCCTCTTTGATCTTGTCCAGAACCTGGCCCGTGTCCGGCCAGTCGAACCCAACGCGCGCCGCGCGCTTTTGCAATTTCACGGCCCGCAGCAATGCAGGCAGGTTCATTGCAACACCGTCCAGCGTGCCGCGCTGCGCCTTGCCTGCACGCTCGGCCGCCTTGATCGCTTCCCAATCGCGGGTCTGCTGTTCCGCGGATTTGTCACGGGATTCGTCCCCGAACACGTGCGGGTGACGTGCCACCATCTTGTCCGAGATGTTGGTGACGACCGTCTGAAACGAAAAATGGCCGGCCTCTTCGCCGATGGCGGTGTGATAGACCGATTGCAGCAGCAGATCGCCCAGCTCGCCCTCCAACTCGCCCCAATCCTGCCGTTCGATCGCATCTGCAACCTCGTAGGCCTCTTCGATCGTGTAGGGCGCGATGGTCTGAAAGGTCTGTTCGATGTCCCAGGGACAGCCCGTTTCAGGGTCACGCAGGCGGCGCATGATCTCAAGCAACCGCTCAATGCCCGCCGTTCGGTCGTGGATCAACTCGTCTGCCATTGCAGCCTCTTGCCGTTTCAGGTTTGGTGACATGTGACGCATCCCATCAGCAGGAGTCCAGCCATGGCAATCATCAACCGTATCGGCGATCTGGGGCCGGAAATGACCGCGTGGCGCCAGCATCTGCACACAATCCCCGAATTGTCCTTTGATTGCCCCAAGACGTCCGCCTTTATCAAGGAACGGCTGGAAGAGATCGGCGTGGATGCGATCCATGACGGCATTGCCCAGACGGGCATCGTCGCGATCATCGAAGGGCAGGGTGAGGGGCCGACCATTGGCCTGCGCGCGGATTTCGATGCGTTGCCGATCACCGAAGAAACCGGCGTCGACTATGCCTCGACCCATCCCGGCCAGATGCATGCTTGTGGCCATGATGGGCATACCGCGATGCTGCTGGGCGCGGCCAAGTACCTGACCGAGACGCGCAATTTTGCAGGCCGTGTCGCGCTGATCTTTCAACCCGCCGAAGAGGCGGGCGGTGGCGGAGAGGTCATGGTGCAGGAAGGCATCATGGAGACCTTCGGAATTGGCGAGGTCTACGCCATCCACAACGCGCCCGGGAAGGATTTTGGCAAGTTCCATACCACGGCAGGCCCGATCATGGCCGCCGCGGACACGTTCCACATCCATGTTACGGGCAAGGGCGGGCATGGCGCACGGCCCTACGACTGTGTTGACCCGGTTGTGGCTGCTTGTGGCATTGTCACGGCCCTGCAAACCATCGTCAGCCGCAATCACAACACGGCCGGGTCGCTGGTGATCTCGACCACGCAGATCCACACGGGCACCACGGACAACGTGATCCCCGAGACGGCCTATATCAACGGAACCGTGCGCACCTTTGACAAGGAAGTGCAGGCCATGGTCGTGCGCCGCATGGAAGAGGTGGTGGCCGGGCAGGCGGCGGCCTATGGGTGCGAGGCCAAGCTGGAGTTTGATTTTGGCTATCCGCCCACGGTCAATGATGCGGACAAAGCAGCGTTCGCAGCCAAGGTGGCGGCGGATGTTGCAGGCGAAGACGGCGTTGATACGGCCATCACACCCGTTATGGGGGCCGAGGATTTCTCGTATATGCTCGAGGCGCGGCCCGGCGCCTATCTGATGCTGGGGCAAGGTGACGGGGCGGGCGTGCACCACCCGAAGTACAACTTCAACGATGACATTGCCCCGATTGGCGCATCCTTCTTCGCGCGACTGGTCGAAACCGCACAACCGGTGGCCCGCTGATGGCATTGGAAGACGCCAAGACGCAGATCGATCACGCGTTCACTCGCGACGATCCAAAGGGGCCATCGTTCGAATTGACCTTTGCCGGGGCGACGTCGTTCCTGCGGCGGCGTTACACCAAGGACCTGACGGGCGTGGACATTGCCGTAACAGGCGTGCCCTTTGATCAGGCGGTGACCAACCGCCCTGGCACGCGTCTGGGGCCACGCGCGATCCGCGAGGCGTCGAGCTTGCAAGCGCCAGACGCGCCTTATGGGTGGCCCTTTGATGTGCTGAGCGAGCGGGTGATTGTCGATTACGGCGATGTGGCCTTTGACTATGCCGACATCCCGTCCTTTCCCGGCCGTGTCACCGCGCATATCGCGGGCATTCTGGAGGCTGGTGCCGCAAGCGTGGTGCTGGGGGGCGATCACTACATTTCCTTCCCGATTCTCAAGGCTTATGCGGAGAAGTTCGGGCCAATCTCGCTGATACAAGTCGATGCGCATACGGACACTTGGGCCGATGACGATATGGGCCGCGTTGATCACGGGACGATGTTCTACAAGGCGGTGAAGTCGGGGATCGTGGACGCCGCCACTTCTGTGCAGATCGGCATCCGCACCACGAATGAGGACACGCTGGGCGTCAACATCATCGACGCCCCCGAATTTCACCGCATCGGGCCGGAGGCGGCGGCGGCGCGGGCGCGCGAGATTGTCGGCGACCGGCCCTGTTACCTCAGCTTTGATATCGACGGGCTTGACCCGGCCTTTGCCCCCGGCACCGGCACGCCGGTTTGGGGCGGCCTCAGTTCGGCGCAGGCGGCGGCGCTGCTGCGTGGGCTGGCGGGCATCAACATTCGCGGCGGCGATGTGGTCGAGGTGTCGCCCCCTTCGACACCACGGGCGCAACGGCCATTGCAGGCGCGCATGTTGCGACCGAGATTTGCCAGCTTCTGGGGTGGAGGATGCGCAGTGGCGCCTAAGAACCAGCCGATCAGCGGCAATGACCTCGCTCGGTTTTCGGGGCCGAACACCTTCATGCGGCTGCCATTCAGCAACGAGCTGCACAAGCTGGATGTGGCCGTGTTGGGGGTGCCTATGGATATCGGCACCTCCTGGCGATCGGGCACCCGGTTTGGCCCGAAACAGGTGCGCGCCGAATCCGCGATGATCCGCCCCTACAACCTGCAAACCGGGGCTGCGCCCTTTGACAGCCTGCAGGTCGCCGATATCGGTGATCTGGCGATCAACACGTTCTCGCTGGCCGACAGTTTGCGCATCATTGCAGAGAGTTACGCGGCAATCCTCGATTATGATGCTGTGCCCATGGCCATTGGTGGGGACCACTCGATCACGCTGCCCATCCTGCGCGCGATGGCCAAGCGGCACGGGCCCGTGGCGCTGGTGCATGTGGATGCTCATGCGGATGTGAATGACGAGATGTTTGGCGAGCGCGAGACCCACGGCACCGTGTTTCGCCGCGCCTATGAGGAGGGGTTGATCCAACCGGCCAAGACCTACCAGATCGGGCTGCGTGGTACGGGCTATTCCGCCGAAGACTTTACCGAGGCGCAGGGCTGGGGGTTTCAGCAGTTCCTCGCGCCCGAACTGTGGGGTCGCGACCTGAGCGCGCTTGGCGCCGAGATCAGGCGCGACATCGGGGATGCACCGACCTATATCACATATGATATCGACAGCCTCGATCCGGCCTTTGCGCCGGGCACGGGCACGCCGGAAATCGGCGGGCTGACCACGCCGCAGGCGATGCAGCTGATCCGGGCGCTGCGGGGTGTCAATGTGATTGGCTGTGATCTGGTGGAGGTCTCTCCGCCTTACGACACCTCCGGCAACACGGCGCTGACCGGGGCGAACCTGCTGTATGAGCTGTTGTGCATCCTGCCGGGGGTCGCCTATCGCTGACGCGTTATGTTTTGCATATTTGAGGAACAATGAAGGGCAAGATGAAGATCGTGATGTATCTGATTGTTTTAATTACGATCCTGGTGATGTGCTTGTTGATCTATGTGCGACTGGCGCCTACGGATGCCGCGCGATGGCATGTGCCGGTCACCGCGACTGCAAGCGCGGACCGGATAGGCGGCGCCATCCGCGTGACGCAAGTCGGCCCCGAGGCGCTGGCCCGTGTCGACGCGGCGGCGCGTGCCTTGCCGCGCACGCAGGTTGTGGCAGGATCGGTCGAGGAGGGGCGGATCACCTATGTCACACGCTCAGCCGTGATCGGGTTCCCGGACTACACAACACTCGAATACAGCGATGGATTGCTGAGGATGCACGCGCGCCTGCGCTTCGGCCGCTCAGATTTCGGCGTCAACCGCGAACGACTGGAGCGGTTGCTGGTCGCCGCCCAGGGATGAGCTCAGGCATCCCTCCTGCACCTCGCGCCACATGGGCGAATTCAGCGACATCTGGCACTGCGCCATGAACATGCGCCCATCGACCTGCAAACAGACGGTCTGGCCCAGTTCGATGCGGCTGCCGGCCTTGTCCGTACAGTAGCATTCCACCGTCTTGCCGGAGGGTGAGGTGACGTCGGCCAGGACAGGGCTGGCGATCATGAAAGAAACAAGCAGCGCGCGTATCATTCGGGCATCCTATCACAGTGTGCCCCTTGACCAAAGCCCCGCCTTGGACCAAACCGTCGCACATGATCCCCCAGGACCGACTTTTACAGATCACGCAGCGCTTTCAGTACCTTGAAGCGGCGATGGCCGATGGCTCCGCAGATATTGCGGCGCTGGCCAAGGAGTATTCCGATCTGAAGCCTGTGGTGGACCAGATCGCCGCCTATACCCGCATCGTTGACGACATGGCCGAGGCCGAGGCGATGCTGGACGATCCCGACATGGCGGAGCTGGCACAGGAAGAGCTGCCGCGCCTCAAGGCCGCACTGCCAGAGGCCGAAGCGGCGCTGCAACTTGCGCTGTTGCCCAAGGATGCCGCCGATGCACGCCCCGCGATGCTGGAAATCCGTCCCGGTACGGGGGGTGACGAGGCCGCATTGTTTGCCGGTGATCTGCTGCGCATGTATGCCCGCTATGCCGAGGCCCATGGCTGGAAGCTGGACATCATCGAAGAGCAGGCGACCGAGCTGGGCGGGATCAAGGAGGTCGTGGCCCATATCACCGGCGACAACGTCTTTGCCCGGATGAAGTACGAATCCGGTGTGCACCGCGTACAGCGCGTGCCGACGACAGAAAGCGGCGGGCGCATCCACACCTCTGCCGCGACCGTCGCCGTGCTGCCAGAGGCTGAGGATGTCGATATCGAGATCAACCAGCAGGATATTCGAGATCGATACGATGCGGTCTTCTGGCGCCGGTGGTCAGCACGTGAACACAACGGATTCGGCAGTGCGCATCACGCACCTGCCTACGGGCATCGTGGTCACCAGCAGCGAGAAATCCCAGCACCGGAACCGCGACAAGGCCATGCAGGTGCTGCGCGCCCGGCTCTATGATCTGGAACGCAGTCGCGTGGACAGCGAACGCTCTGCCGACCGGGCAGCGCAGGTGGGCTCGGGCGATCGGTCCGAGCGCATCCGAACCTATAACTTCCCTCAGGGGCGGATGACGGATCACCGGATCAATCTGACGCTTTACAAGCTGGATCAGGTCATGCAGGGCGATCTGGATGAGGTGATCGACGCGCTGACAGCGGATGCACAGGCGCGCCTGATGGCCGAGATGGGCACATGACCACGGCAGCCGAGGCGATGGTGGCCGCCACTGCGCGGTTGCGGGCGGCGGGTGTGCCTGATCCTGCCCGTGACGCGCGCGTATTGCTGGCTCATGCTGCGCAAGTGGATGCAGCACGTGTGACCCTGATCGCGCCCGAAGACATCGCCCCCGAAATCGCAGACCGCTACGACCACCTGATCGCCTTGCGCGCAGTGCGTGTGCCGGTCAGCCATCTGATCGGTGAGCGCGCCTTTTACGGGCGCCCGTTCAAGATCAGCGCTGATGTGCTGGACCCGCGGCCCGAATCCGAAACCGTGATCGAGGCGGCGTTGGCCGAGGATTTCACCCGGGTGCTGGACCTTGGCACCGGATCTGGCTGTCTGCTGGTCACGCTGTTGGCGGAACGGCCCGATGCCACCGGTATCGGCGTCGACCTGAGCGAGGAGGCCTGCCTGCAGGCCAGCGCCAATGCGGTGTTGAACAAGGTGGCGGACCGGGCGCAGATCGTGCAGGGGGACTGGTTCGAGCCTGTCGAGGGCCGCTTTGATCTGATCGTCGCCAATCCGCCCTACCTTGCTGCATTCGAAATGGACGAGGTCGCGCCAGAGTTGCGCGATCACGAACCGCGCATGGCGCTGACGGATGAAGGGGACGGGCTGTCGGCGTATCGCGAGATTGCGGCGATGGCGGGCAGTTACCTTACACCACGCGGCCGTGTGATGTGCGAGATCGGTTGGATGCAAGGCGCAGATGTCCGCGCGATCTTTGACGGGGAAGGGTGGGGCGATTTGCACATCCTGCCCGATCTGGATGGGCGGGATCGCGTTCTGGTTGCACGGAATCCGGCGTGAACGGCTCAAAAATGTGGAAAAACCACCATTAGCCCTTGTCGTAGTGCCCCTGTCGTGCTTATTCATTTACCAGACGCTGCGGCTCAAGCCTTTGCTGTGCGACGGCGTCCCATCCACAAGATCGCCGAGATACTGTGAACTGGTGCTTTTGTTGCGCCCCGGACGATCAAAAAAGACACGCCAAGAGCGGAATATACATTCATGAAATCTTCGAGATCCCGGTCCCGGTCCAAGAGCAGTCGCAATCGCAATTCAGGCGGTGGTGGCGGCAACGTCGTCAATCGCGTCTTTGACAGCTCGGGCCCAGAGGGCAAGGTACGCGGCACGCCGCAGCAGATCATCGACAAGTACAACCAGTTGGCGCGTGATGCCCAATTGGCGGGCGACCGCGTCGCAACCGAAAACTTTCAGCAACACGCCGAACACTACCTGCGCATGCTGAGCGAGGCGCAACGCGAAATCGACGCCCGCCGCGAAGAGCAGGAGCGCCAGAACCGCGAACGCCAGGCCGAGCGGGACCGCGAGCGCGCCCAGCGTCAGGAACAGGAAGCCGCAGGGTCCGATCCGGCGCAAGCGCCTCAGCCCGACGTCGTCGAGGCGCAGGGTGACAGCAATCTGGTGGAAACCCCCGAGAGCCAGCCCAAACCCAAGAGCACCCGCAGCCGGTCGCGCAAACCCAAACCCGCGCCCGCCGCAGAGGCCCCAAGCGAGCCACCTGCCGACAGCGGACCAGCACCGGAAGCGGCCGAGTAACGTTCAGCCTGCCTGCACGGCACGCGCCAGCGCGCAGAACGCCTCGATCGGGACTTGCTCGGCGCGTTCGGTGGGTTTGATCCCGGCGCTGTGCAGTCGATCCTCGATGTCCGGTGTGAGCCCTTTGAGGGCGGCGCGCAGCATCTTGCGGCGTTGATTGAAGGCCATCGCCACCACGCGCGACAACGTGTTTGCATCCGCCTCGAACCGGGGCGTGGACAGGGCTGTCAGGTGCACCACCGCGCTCGAGACCTTTGGCGGCGGCGTGAACGCCTCGGGCGGCAGAGACATCGCGATCCGCGCATCCGCGCGCCACTGGGCCAGCACGGCAAGCCGCCCGTAGGCCTTGGACCCCGGCTGCGCCACGATCCGTTCGGCCACTTCGCGTTGGAACATGAGCGTGAGAGATTGCCAGAACGGCGGCCATGTGGGCGGCGTGAGCCAGCGCACCAGCAACTCGGTACCGACATTGTAGGGCAGGTTGGCCGCGACGCGGATGGGCGGCGTCAGATGAGCCAGTGGATCAACCTCGAGCGCGTCGCCCTCGATCACCTGCAATTGGCCCGGATAGCGTGCGGCAATCTCGGCCAGTGCGGGTAGGCAGCGGGCATCCTTCTCGATCGCCAGCACCTTGCGCGCCCCTTCAGAGAGCAACCCGCGCGTCAACCCACCGGGGCCGGGGCCGATTTCCAGCACGTCCACGCCTGTAAGGTCGCCCGCCTGGCGCGCGATCTTGGCCGTGAGGTTGAGATCGAGGAGAAAGTTCTGCCCCAGCGATTTGCGCGCGCTCAGCCCGTGATCCGCAATCACCTGGCGCAGCGGGGGCAGGTCGTCAATCGCACTCATGTGGATGCCATTCTGTGCGCCAGCTTGATCGCTTCGATCATGCTGGTGGGATTGGCGATGCCGCGTCCGGCAATGTCAAAGGCGGTGCCGTGATCGGGCGATGTGCGGATGATCGGCAGGCCCAGAGTGACATTGACGCCCAGATCGAAATCCAGCGTCTTGATCGGGATCAGAGCCTGATCGTGATACATGCAAACGGCGGCGTCATAGTGCGCGCGGGCGGCGGCGTGAAACAGCGTGTCGGCGGGCCAGGGGCCGGTGACGTCGATGCCACTCGCCGCGATCTCCTTGACCAGATCCGCGATCCAGTCGCATTCCTGTGTGCCCATGGCGCCACCTTCGCCCGCATGCGGGTTCAGGCCTGCGACGGCGACGCGAGGCTTGGCGATGCCAAACTGGTCGCGCAGCCCCTTGGCCGTGATCGCGATGGTATCGCGCAACAGGTCGGGCGTGAGGGCGCTGGCGACGTCCTCGAGCGCGATGTGGATGGTTGTGGGCACCACGCGCAGCGCGTCACTGGCCAGCATCATCACGGCGCGCGGTGCCTGTGTCAGCGCCTCAAGGTATTCCGTGTGGCCGGGATAGGCGAAATCCGCGCCATCCATCAGCACTTTCTTGTGGATCGGCGCGGTGCAGAGGGCCGAGGCCGCACCTTCCTGCACCAAAGCGACCCCACGTGCGATCACCTCGATCACCCCCTTGGCATTTGTCGGTGTGGCTGTCCCGGGCGTGGCGGCACTGGCAAAGTCATGGGCCAGAACGGGCAGGGCATCACTGCAAATGGCGGGCGCATCGCTTGCATGGCGCACCACCTGATGGGCCGTACCGGGGGGCAGGTGCCTTGGGTTCCCGATCCAGACCATGGGCACGTCACGGCGCAGCGCGGCCCAGGCCTTGGCCGCCACCTCGGGTCCGATGCCCGCCGGTTCGCCACAGGTGATGGCGATGGGTGCGTGGGTCATTCGAAGATGCGGATGTCGGTTTCGGCCCGCAACTGTTCCAGCAGGTTGTCCGAGAAGGCGCTCAGGCGCTGGTTACGCAGCTGGTTCGAGATCGAGTTGCGGTCGATTTCCTGATCCTCGGGCAATTCCGGCGTGCGCCCGCACAGCATCAACAGCACCAGGGTCTGGCCATTTGCCCGCGTCAGCGCGGTCGAGGTTTCACCGGGATCAAGCTTGGCCAGTTCGATGGCAATGTCGTCGGGAATTTCGCCCGGCGGCAGGCTGCCGCGTTCCAGCACGTTTTCGGGCTGGCCCTGGGCGACACCGTACAGGTCATCGCAGCGGTCGATGCTGGCTGAAATGGCGCGGGCCCGGCCCAGTGCCTCGGGGGTGCGTCCGCCGGGGATGTAGTACGCGGCATACTCAATCGCGGCAAAGCTGCGTGTCGGTGCTTCGGTCTCGCGGATATCGCGCAGTTGGAACAGGGCGACGGCGTTCGGGATATTCAGTGGAGAAGTGACCTCGCCTGGGGCGAGGGCCAGCAGGAGCGGGCGCAGCACCGGGGGCAATTGCGTGATCGGTGTCCAGTCCAGTCGCCCGCCACGACCCCGCGTTGCAGTGGCGGAAAAGCGGCGTGCGTAGCTTGAGAATTCGGCTTCTGTCGTGGATTGGGCAATCTCTTCGGCCTGTGCCTGCACCTGTGCGGCGCGCGGTGGCGGGGCCGGAATGATGATTTCGGACAACAGCACCTCGATCCCGCTGCCACCCTGGACAGAGGCAATGGCGCGTTCGATCTCGCGGTCAGTGATCTGGACGCGGTTGCCAAAGCGCGCGCGGATATAGTCCCGCCATGTGAGCGAGACGCTGACGAAATCGCGGAAGGTTTCGCGCGCCACGCCTTCGCTTTCAAGGCCAGCGATGAATTCCTCGGCCGAGAGGTTGGCACGGGCGGCAAAGTCGGTGAGGCCTTGCTGCAGGTCGCCTTCGCTGACGTCAAAGCCCGCCTGGCGGGTTTCGATCTGGCGCAAGCGGTCGAGGATCAGTTCGTCGATCACGTCCTTGCGCGCGCTGCCGGGCCCACCCAGCAGTTGCAGGAAACGCGCGCGCTGTTGCACCTCGAATTCGGTGATCGAGATACCGTCCACTTCGGCCACCGCGGCAAAAAGGTTCTGTGCCGGGGCTGCGCCTGTCCATGCACCCAGCGCCAGTGCGCCTGCGGCAAGGACTGTTGTTATCCGCTGCATTGGTGATTTACCGCTCATTTCGCCTGCTTTCCGCATGATCGTGTGACTACCTGTTCGCCTGTGTCGGCTGCAAAGCCGCGCAAGGACACTGTTAACCCTAGACTGGTGGAGGGCTCAATAGTTGTCGAGTCCGCAAAGCTGCGGTTGATGGACAGACCGACACGCACACATTCATTGGTATAGGTCAGCCCTGCCGCAGCCGTGGCCGCGCGCCCCAGTTCAAGATCATAGCGCCAGTCTACGTTCGCGCTCCAGAACCGGTCGATCTTGATGCCGCCATCAAAGGTCAGCTCGCCAATGGGCGAGTCGAGATCGATATCGGTGTCCTCATTGATCCAGATATAGCTGCCGCCCACATTCAGGCGGTCATTACTCCAGTCGCCGCGCACCTCGGCCTTTGAGACGTCAAAGCTTTCGTTGAACAGGGTCCGCCCCGAAACGGCGAGCCCTGCGTCGAATTCGAGCTGGCCTGCCAGCAGGAAATCGGATGTGGTGCCCGACAGGCCGGTGGTGTCACTGAAGTCGATCTGTTCCTCTTGGCGCACGATCTGACCCAGTGTCAGGCTGGCCGACCAACCGTCCGGGTCGAGCCGCGCCCACGTGCCGCCAAAGGCCACGGCCCAGCCGCGTTCGCGCCGGTCGGTGGCCGGAAAGCGGGACAGGGACAACAGGTTGCCCTCGTCGAATTCGACCCGTGTGCTTTCCTCGTTCGGCACCGACAGGCCATCGCCGCCGATCCAGCCGATCTGGGCGATGGGTTCGATGAACTGGCGCACGCCGCCTGCGCTTGCCCTGACCATGGGATAGCGCAGTGTGAGGCCTGCCATGGGCGCCAGCCCGCTGTCCCCATCGTCAAAGACGCTGTCGTCGGACACCCGGATCACATCCCCTGCCAGTCCCAGTTGGGTTTGCATCTGCAGCCCACCCATCTGGTAGGTGCGCAGCCATTCCGCATCGACGTTGAACCGCACAAGGTCACGCCCATCGACCACGCCGTCCCCGTTGGCGTCCGTATCCACCGAAGAAGGGCGTTCATGCGCATGCGCAGCCGCCGTCAGGCGCAACTCGCCCCCGATCAGGCTGGGAAAGAAACGGCGTTCATAGAGCGCCTCGATCACGTCCGAGGGCAGCACGTCCTCGTCCTCGTCATCGCGCAGGGATTTGAAGTTGATATAGGACAGCCGGATGAACTCATCGCGCCGGGTGCGGTTGATCTGGATCTGGCTGTCGAGCCGGTCCTTGCCCGCATAGCTGTAGTCGCTGAGATAGGCGTCGTCCGACACTGCCTCGAAATCGAATTGCAGGACAAAATCGCGGTTCAGCTCGAATTCACCTGCGCCAAAGAAGTAACCGCGCGAGTCGTTGGGTTGCAGTTGGTCGTCTGAAAACGCGCCCTGCAGGATGATGCGCCCGCGCTGGAAGGCCTGACGATACCGGAACTCGAGCGTTTTGGTGTTGTTGGCGAGATAGGGCGTCAGCGTCAGATCGCGATGATCGCCAAGCGTGATGAAATAGGGCACGGCAAAGCCGGTGCCCAAAAGCGAGTTGGAGCGGATTTCGGGGAACAGGAACCCGGTTGTCCGTTCCTGCGTCGGGTCGGGCAGGCGCAGCCGGGGCAGGTAGAAGACGGGGATGTTGCGGATGCGCAGCTGTGCGTCATCGAAATACAGCTGCCCTTCCTCCTGATCGTGCACGACCCTGCGGGCCCGGATCTGCCAGAGCGGCGGGCGCGTGTCCCCCTCGCAGATATGGCAGGAGGTGACGGCGGACTTGTAAAGCTGCGTGTAGCGCCCTCCGACCCGGTTCATCTGGACCGAAGAGAGTTGCAATTGCTCGTTCAGCACCAGGCGCGCGCCCGACAACAACCCGTCCTGGAGATCGTTGGACAGTTCGGCCTGGCTGGCGAGGATGCGGGTGCCTGCGCCGTCATCCAGAATGATGGGCCCGGTGATCGTCAGCCCGCCCGTGTCCGGATTGTATTCGATGGCTTGCGCCGTCACGCGGGTGTTGCCCTGAAACGCCTCGACATTGCCGCGGGCAATCAGGCGGCGGTCCCGGGTCACTTCAATCTCGTCAGCGACCAGGACGGCGGGGGCGGGTGCCTCTTGTGCGGGCGCAAGCGTTGCCATCGTGCTGAGCGCGAGGATCAGCAGGGCGGCGCATCCCCATGCCCGCACGCCCCTAGCCATCTTCGGCGCGCAGCAAGAGCCCGAGGCCCAAAAGGATCGAGGCGAATGGTGCTGCCCATGCCGACAGCATCACGGGGATCTGGCCATTCTCGCCCAGGATCTGCGCAAAACTTCGAATGAAATACAAACCGAACCCCAGTAGCACTGCGGCCAGCACTGCCGTGCCGGTCCCCCCAAACCGGGTATGGCGCATCGTGAAGGCTGCGGCAACCAGAACAAGCCCCATCAGGAACAGCGGGCGGGCCAGTTGCGCCTGTAGCCAGACCTGATGCTGGCGGGCGGAAAACCCGGCCTGTTCAAGTTGTTCGATAAAGGCGGGCATGTCCCAGATGGACACGCCTGTCGGTGTGCCAAGGCTTTCGCGGATGCGGTCCAGTGTCAGTGTCGAGGGCACGGCCAGTAACTCGTGGGTGACGGAATTCGCCTCGGGGTTCAGCCCGACGGTCAGGGGCCAGACCTTGGCGTTGCGCAGGTTCCACGCGCCGTTGCGCAGCGACGCGCTGGCCGCTTCGATCCGGCGCAAGGGTCCGCCATTGGCAGAGTAGTCGACGAAGCTGACATCATAGAGCACCGAGGCATCCGCATTCGATCGCCCCGCCCGGATCACGGTTTGCCCCGTTTCGCTGCCCTGGCGCAGCCACAGCCCTTCTTCGGACACCGACAAGGCGGAAATACCGCCCGCGCGGTAACTGTCAGAGAGAACTGCGTAGCGTTTGGAGGTCGCGGCCACAATGGGCCCCAGCATCGTCGTCGCAATGATCCCGATGATCAGCGCAACGCAGACAGGCGCGATCAGCGCACGCAGCGCCGAGCGTCCCGCCGCCCGTGTCACAACCAGTTCGGAAGACCGCGCAAGCGAGATGAACAGCGACACCGTGCCCAGGATCATGATCAGCGGCAGAATCTGGTTCAGCGTTTCGGGAATGTTGAGCAGCGTCAGCCCGAGCCGTTGCGAGAACCCGATGCCCACATCAGAAAACTTCCGCGTCTGGTCGATCAGGTCAATCAGCATCACCAGCGTGGCCAGAACAGCACCAATCACGGCCAGTGACAGGGCAAAACGGCGGGCAAAATAGAAGTGCAGGATCATGCCATGCTCCTGCGTAGTCGGCGCAATTGTCCGTGACCGCCCGATGCGGTCCAGAGCAGGCCCAGCACGATCAGCCCGCCAAGCGCCGAGGGCAGGTAGAGGATGGGCCAGAAGCGTGCATCATCAATGACCGGCGCCGACAGGCTGCTGCGCATACCGTCCAGCGCGACCAGGACCAGAAAGGCGATCACGATCTCGCGCCACACGCCAAAGCGGGAATAGCCGCCCACAAGAAGGGTGGCGAATCCGATCAGCGCCGTGACAAAGCAGAACATGCCCCGGGCAAATCGGCTGTGAATTTCCTCGGCCACCGCACCGACCGTGGTGCCCGTTTGTTCGGCGACCTGTGCCCAGCCAGACAGCAAGGCGCCGCTGTGCAGATATTGCAGCGACGCGCCGATTTGCGCGTCCGAGCGCATCAGCGTGGTGATATCGAAAGAAAAGTCCTGGAATTTGGCCGTGGACAGCCGCTGTTCTGCCGTGGCCAGACGCTGCGCCAACCCGTCGACCATGATCAGCGATGTGCCTTCGTTGTTGCGCACCAGATAGGCGCGCGCGGCGGTGTAGATCATCCGTTCTTGCGGCATCCGGCGGTCCGACAAGAACACGTCCATCAACTGCCCGTCATCGCCAATCGCCCGGGTATAGAACGTCACGCCACGCGCGGGACTCAGGAACTCGCCTTCGGTCAGCAGCCGCGAGGTGATGTTACGCGAGATTTCGGCCTCACGCTCTGTCAGCCGTTCCGTGGCGGCAGGCACAAGGATGTGGGACAGCGCCGAGACCATGACCGCCGCGATCAGCCCAAAGATGGCCACAGGGCGCGCCAGACGCCAGGGCGAGGTGCCCGTGGACATCATCACCGTCAGCTCACTTTCGTTGTTCAGCCGGTTCGTCACGTAGATGGCGGCGGCAAAGGTCGCAATCGGCAGCACCGTCACGATCAGCCTGGGCAGCCCCAGCGCGGAAAATTCGAGAAAGACGAGGGCCGTTTGCCCATCCCCGATCAAACGATCAAACAGCTGCACCGCCCGGTTGATCCAGAACACAGCCACCAGCACAAGGGCGAAAAAGCCAAACAACCAAAGCAGTTGCGACAGCATGTAGCGGTCTATTCTGACCACGAGGCCCCCCGTTTTATTGCCTGTTTTTGTTGTGAACGCGGCAGCGTTGGCGCGAAACTAACCGATGGGGCGTGCGGGGAAAACTCCAAATCGCGCGCCAAGCGCTGGTCAGCGCCCGTCGGGCGCGTTACCTCTGTGGCGAACTTCACCCCAGCGGAGACTGCAATGACCAACCTGACGCCTCTTTCCATCGTTGCCACGGACCTTGATGCCATCGCCGGACATGAGGGGCGCGTGGCGGTGATCGTGACGCCCGAGGGCAAGCTGGAGCAGTCCGCACGCCGGGTGAACCGCCTGACCAAGGGGGCGGTGCAGCGGTTCGTGGACAGTGCGGGCTTTGAAAAGGTGAAGCCGGGGCAGGTGACGACGATGGCCTGGCCCGTGGGCATGGCCGCCGAGGCGGTAGATGTGATTTGCCTTGCGCGCAATCACAGCGTGGATGAGGCGCGCAAGGCGGGCGCTGCCCTTGGCAAGGCCCGTGGCGGCAAGGCGCTGCTGGTGGCGGCCGACAATGCGCGCCGCGTGGCCGAGATCGCGATGGGCATCGTGCTGCGCGACTACGACTTTTCTGCGCACAAGACGGATGCGGAAGGCAGTGATGCAGAAATCACCGTCATGTGCTCCAAACCGCACGAGATGCAGGCCGCGACGGCCCCGTTGATGGCGGTGGCCGAGGGGGCGTTCATGACGCGCGACCTGATCAACGAACCGGCCAATGTGCTGACCACAACCGAATTCGCGAACCGGCTGGTCGAGATGCAACAGCTTGGCCTCGAGGTCGAGGTGCTGGACGAGGCGGCATTGGAAGAGCTGGGCATGCGCACGCTGCTGAGTGTCGGTCAGGGCTCTGACAGCCCGTCCAAGGTGGTGGTCATGCAGTGGAAGGGCGGCGAAGAGAATGCGGCCCCGCTGGCGCTGGTGGGCAAGGGCGTGGTGTTTGACACCGGTGGTATCAGCCTGAAGCCTGCGGCAGGCATGGAAGACATGACCATGGATATGGGCGGCGCAGGCGTTGTGGCGGGCACCATGCGCGCGCTGGCCCTGCGCAAGGCCAAGGCCAATGTGGTCGGCCTTGTCGGCCTTGTTGAAAACATGCCGTCGGGCAATGCGACACGCCCCGGTGACGTTGTGACGTCGATGAAAGGCGACACGGTCGAGATCATCAACACCGACGCCGAGGGGCGCCTCGTGCTGTGCGACGTCATGTGGTACGCGCAGGAACGGTTCACCCCGGCTGGCATGGTCGATCTGGCGACGCTGACCGGGGCGATCATCATCGGCCTCGGCCACGAGAACGCGGGCGTGTTTTCCAACAATGACGACTTTTGTGACGCCTTCCTGAAAGCTGCCGAGAAAGAGGGCGAAGGCGCGTGGCGCATGCCCTTGGGTAAGGCCTATGACGATCTGCTAAAATCCCGCATTGCGGACATGAAGAACATTGGCGGACGCCCCGCCGGTTCGGTCACCGCGGCGCAGTTCCTGCAACGCTTTGTCAAGCCAGAGACGCCCTGGATCCACCTCGATATTGCTGGCGTGGCCTCAGTCAAATCCGCGACCAAGCTTGCGCCTGCCGGTGCGACGGGCTGGGGTGTCATGGCGCTGAACCGCCTTGTGGCGGACAATTACGAGACGGAGTGAGATGGGGGCGGCCTATTTCTATCATCTGACCCGTCACCCGCTTGAGGTGACGCTGGCGATGCTGTTGGGCAAGGCACAGGGTGCCGAGTGGCGTGTCGCCGTGCGTGGGCCGGATGCGGGGCGCCTCGCGTGGCTCGATGAAAAGCTGTGGCTGGGGGCAGAGGACGGATTTCTGCCCCATGGGCTGGCGGGCGGCGCGCATGATGCAGATCAGCCTGTGCTGCTGACCACAGGCCCTGCCGCCAATGGCGCGACCTGCGTGATGAGCATCGACGGAGCGGAGGTCAGCGCGGAGGAAGTGACAGCGCTGGACCGCGTCTGTGTCCTGTTTGACGGCAATGACCCCGACGCGCTGAACGTGGCGCGTGGACAGTGGAAGGCGCTGAAAGACGCCGGTGCGTCGGCGCAGTACTGGTCAGAAGAAAGCGGGCGTTGGGAGAAGAAGGCCGAGACCTAGCGCGACAGCGTCAGCGCGCCGCCCGAAATCTCGATCTTGCCCCAGCGTTGCAGGTAGCCCATGCCAAGTAGGGACTGATCCATCGCGCCATCATTCACAACCGCAGGCACATTCGTGTCCTCGTACGGCCCGATGGCCACGGTATCGAGGCGGACAGGTGCGGTGCGCACCTCGCCATTGGCGGTCAGGGCGCGCCCGAAATAGTTGAGCGTTGTGGGTTCTAGCCCGGCAGCGGCAGCATCCGCGCGGTTCAAAACAATGTCGGTCGCCCCGGTGTCCACGATGAAGTCCGTTGCGGCCCCGTTGATGTCGAGCGTCAGGTAGTAATGCCCGTCAGAGCTGCGCGGCACGCTGACAGCGCCATCCTCGTCAAAGCGGGTCTGGTGGGGGAACAGATCGTCCTGAATGTCGCCCCAGAGCCCCACGGCCCCAATGGCCCCGATAAAGATCAGCGCCCAGATGGCCGCCATTTGCAGGGTCTGGCCCAGCTTGAGTTTGCTGGTCAGCAGGAATCCTGCACCCAGCACCAGTGCAAAGCTGCCGAGATAAACGAGTTGGGCAATGTTGTCGGGGCTCATGGGGTCAATATAGGCGCTTCGTGACAGGTGTCAGCCCGGCAGGACGGCGAAGTTGCGCAGACCGTCCAGAACGAATTGCACCGACAGCGCGGCGAGCAGCATGCCAAGCAGACGGGTGACGACGGTGATCCCCGTTTTGCCAAGGGCGCGTTCGATCAGGCCCGAGGCAAGAAAGAAGCCAAGGCAGACACCCAGCACAAGGGCGGTGATGGCCAGTACAAGCGCCAGTCCCTCGACCCCCGGTTTCTGTCCCGTCAGCAGGATGACCGAGGCGATGGCGCCCGGACCGGCGATCAACGGAATGGCCAGGGGGAACACGGATGGATCGTCTTGGTTATCCTCATCGGTGTGGTCCTCGCGCCGCTTGGTGCGCCGCTCAAAGAGCATGTCGAGCGCGGTGAGGAACAACAGGATACCGCCTGCCACACGGAAGGCAGGCATGGAGATGCCGATGAAGCCCAGCACCGCCTCGCCAAAGAGCGCGAACATGATCAGGATGGCCATGCCCAGCCCGCAGGCGCGCAGCGCGATGTTGCGGCGCTGGCGTTCGGGCACGCCTTGGGTGAGGGCCACGAACAGCGGAGCAAGGCCGATCGGGTCAATCACCACGAACATGGTCACAAAGGCGGTGATGAGGAAAGCCGTGTCGATCATCGTGATCCCATTGAGCGCCATGCGGCGCACACTATGTTCAGGGGGCTCTGCCCCCGGCCTTCGGCCTCCCCGTGGTATTTGAGGTCAGAAGAAACATCAGAGCCGTTCTGCCGTTTCGAGTTTTTCGAGGTCCTGCATCCACAGCGTTTCGGCGCGTTCCAGGGCAGTCATGACCTCGGCATATTTCTTTTGCCAGACTTCCATTTCCCCGATCTTCGTGTCCTCGTACAGCTCTGGATCGGCGAGCTTTTTCGCCAGCTTGTCGCGCATGTCGTTCAGCTTTTCCACGCGCGCCTCGGATTTGCGCGCTTCGGCCTTGAGGGCGAGCATGGCGTCGCGGGAGGGCCGCTTGGGTTTGGGTTTTTCCACCTGCGGCTTGGCTGGTTTGCTGTCGGCCAGCAGCATCTTGCGGTAAGCTTCGAGATCGTCCTCGAACGGTTTGACAGTGCCGTTTGAGACCAGCCAGAGCCGGTCAGCGACCAGTTCGAGCAGGTGCATGTCGTGGCTGACGAGGATCACGGCGCCGGTGTAGTTGGTCAGTGCCGTCACCAGCGCCTCACGGCTTTCAATGTCGAGGTGGTTGGTGGGCTCGTCCAGGATCAGCATGTGGGGCGCATCGAGCGTGGCGAGCAGCAGCGACAGCCGCGCCTTTTGCCCACCCGACAGCTTGCCCACAACTGTGTCGGCCTGATCGGCCATGAGGCCGAAACCCGACAGCCGGGCACGCCAGCGGGCGGGCCCTTCGGTCGGGCGTTCGCGGCGCAGATGGTCCAGCGGGGTTTCGTCGATGAACAACTCATCCACCTGATGCTGGGCGAAGTAGCCGATGCGCAACTTGCTGGATTTGGTGATTTTGCCCGAGAGGGCGGGCAGGCGGTCGCTCAGGAACTTGGACAGGGTGGATTTGCCCTGACCGTTCTTGCCCAAAAGCGCGATGCGGT
The DNA here is from genome assembly GCF_047715485.1 of Tateyamaria algicola. Taxonomy (NCBI): domain Bacteria; kingdom Pseudomonadati; phylum Pseudomonadota; class Alphaproteobacteria; order Rhodobacterales; family Roseobacteraceae; genus Tateyamaria; species Tateyamaria algicola. The sequence goes on along the minus strand of NZ_CP180422.1, from coordinate 4,219,408 downwards.
CGTCCTGATCGATGCGCAGCGACAGTTTGGAGAGGACCGTGGTGTCGCCATAGCCGGTGCTCGCGCCGTCCAGATGGATGATGGGCGGCGACAGCTCTTCGGGGTTGGGAAAGTCGATACGCTTCAGACCTGCCTCTTGCGGGGTGGTGATGGGCTGCATCTTGGCGAGCGCCTTGAGCCGGGACTGCGCCTGGCGCGCCTTGTCCGCTTTGTAGCGGAACCGGTCCACATAGGATTGCAGGTGGGCGCGGCGGGCGTCCTGTTTCTTGGCCATTGCGGCGGCAACGGCCAGTTTTTCGGCGCGCTGGCGGGCGAACTGGTCGTAGGGGCCCTGGTAGAAGGTCAGCTTGCGGTCTTCCAGATGCAGGATCGCGCCGACAGCGCGGTTCAGCAGGCCGCGGTCGTGGCTGATGATGACGACCGTGTGCGGATACTTGGCGAGGTAGTTTTCGAGCCAGAGCGCCCCCTCGAGGTCGAGGTAGTTGGTGGGTTCGTCCAGCAGCAGCAGGTCGGGCTGGGCGAACAGGACGGCGGCTAGGGCCACGCGCATCCGCCAGCCGCCCGAGAAATCGGCGCAGGGTTTGAGTTGTTCATCATCGTCAAAGCCGAGGCCCTTAAGGATGGTGGCCGCCCGCGCCTCAGCCGACCAGGCGTCGATATCGGCGAGGCGCGTCTGGATTTCGGCAATGCGATCAGGGTCCTGGCTGTCATCGGCCAGCAGCGCGGCGCGTTCGGTGTCGGCGGCAAGCACGGTGTCGAGCAGGGAGGTCTGAGAGGCCGGAACCTCTTGGGCCACGCCACCGATGCGCGCACCGGAGGGCAGGGAGATATCGCCCCCCTCAAGCGCCAATTCGCCCCGGATCAGACGGAACAGGGTGGTTTTGCCCGTGCCATTGCGCCCGACAAGGCCGACCTTGTGGCCTTCGGGAATGACGGCGCTGGCGCCCTCGAACAGGGGGCGGCCCGCAACGGCGTAGGTGATATCTGAGATGCGCAACATGAGGATGCTCTTGCCGCAGATGGGGGGCGCGGTCAATCGCGCCTTTCCAAGCGCCGATCTGCATGCTAGGGGCTGCGCGAAATCACATCCGGGGCCGGTTTGGCCCTTGCCAGACAGGAGAATTCTCATGGCCCTCGAGCGCACCTTTTCCATCATCAAGCCCGACGCGACACGCCGCAACCTGACCGGTGCGATCAACGCCAAGTTCGAAGAAGCCGGTCTGCGCATCGTGGCGCAAAAGCGCATCCACCTGACCAAAGCGCAGGCCGGCGTGTTCTATGCCGTGCATGCTGAACGTCCGTTCTATGACGAGCTGTGCGAATTCATGGCCTCGGCCCCAATCGTCTGCCAGGTCCTTGAAGGCGAAGGCGCCATTGCCAAGAACCGCGAAGTGATGGGTGCAACCAACCCAGCCGACGCAGCCCCCGGCACCATCCGCGCCGAATTTGCCGAAAGCGTTGGTGAGAATTCGGTGCACGGGTCTGATGCGCCAGAAACGGCCGCGATCGAGATCGCATATTTCTTCTCGGGTCTGGAACTGGTGGGTTAAGCCACCCGCACATTCCGTGCAGATGAAAGAGACCGGCGTGTCCTCGGCGCGCCGGTTTTTTTGCGGGCAATGTCGACGCAGCAGTGTGAGGGTTTGGCTTGCGGATCACTTTAACTGATTAACGTAAAGCATTGTAAAATATTGCCTATATGCGACCTGAACGCTGGCGCATTTCATGTGCTTTGCGTACAGGTCCCTTCCGTTATGAGGCGGAGTACCCCCGCATTTGGGTGCGCCCGCTACGATGCGGAAGAGGTGTTGAGATCTGGTGATCTAAGCGCAGGTTCGTCGGTCTGCACTGCTTTGAAATGCGTGCGCAGCAGTGCGACGTTGCGCGTGTTCGCCTTCCACCCGATGTCAAAGAGATCGCCGACCAGGGGAATAGCTCCGATCAAGGCGTCGATGCCGACATTGCCCAACATCCGCGCCTTGAGACTTGTCGGAACGCCCATGCGGTGCGCCTGAAATACGATGTAGCCCGCAGGCCCCAGTGTCAGCGCATCGCCGACACCGGGGATCAGGCCCAGGATACTGTCCCAGCCAACATGCACACCCACGACAGGCAGGCGCACGGCGCGATCCATTGTCCGCGCGACACGGTCGAGATGTGCGATCTTGTCACTGTGATCAAGCATGTTCGGGCGTGCGTGCAATGATCCAGACGGCGTGTACGATGCCGGGGATATAGCCCAGCAGCGTCAGCAGGATGTTGAGCCAGAAGTGTTTGCCAAAGCCCACCTGAAGGAACACGCCAAGAGGCGGGAGGATGACGGAAAGAATGATACGCAGCAGATCCATTTCAAAATCCTTTGGTTTGAGGTGGTGTCGATGGAGTAACACTGCAAATGCAGCATTGGTTCCGTCCTCAGGATTTTGCTCAAGATTTGGCGATCACGCCGATTTCGTTCAATGTGCGCTCAAACTCGGACAGGTCGGTGTCGAACGAGTCGGCCTTGATCGCATCGAACCGTTTGCGCAGCGCCTTTTTTTCTTCGCCCTTGCAGTCGTTCCAGGGGCGACCCTGCAATCCCATGACCAGCACGTAGTAGCCGATGAAATGGGGGCGGGTGCCTGTGCGCAGCAGGCGGCGGTAGGTTTCGTCGGGCCCGAGGTCGCGCAGGGTTTCTGCGTCGGGGATACCGGCCTTGGCGCAGGCGGCGTCCATGGCAGGGCCGAGGTTGCGGATGGATGAAACGGGGGTGCCCATAAGCGTAAACTAGCTGTGCACGCGCGGGCTGTCACCCGGTTCAGATGCTCGCGTAGTCGGTAAAGATGGGGGTTGGTTTCGGTTTGGGCTTGGGCTGTGGTGCCGGAACCTGTGTGCGTGTTTGTTTGGACATGGGTTTTGCCTTTTTTGCTGCCATGTGCCGGTCTGGTGCGGCGCTGGCATCACCCCAGCACGTCACCATGCCGAGAGCGGGGCGCAATTGTGGCAATTATGTGGCGGAGGGCGCGCGATTCAACGTGTAGCGGGTGATCTGATGATAGGGACGGTCGGGTGTGCAAATGACGCTTGGAAAGGCCGCGTAGTTCACTGCATCGGGCCAACCCTGCGGCTCGAGTGCGATACCGGCAAGGGGCGCGATATCGGTGCCGGGTAGGGTGGGCAGGTAGGCCCCGGAATAGATTTGAAGCCCCGGTTCCGTGCTGTGCAGGGTAAGGCACAGCTCGTCAGTGCCGGTCAGCGTGGCCACGTGTTCGGGGGTGCGCCGGGGTGCGTTTGCGACACAGAGGTTGTGATCGGTAGCGCTGTCCAACGGGTGCGAGGTACGGTGATCGAGCGCAGTGCTATCCACCGGGGCGATTTGCCCCGTAGGCAGGTTCGTGTCGTCCACGGGCAGATAGTGCGTGGCCCTCACCAGCAGGCGGTGATCGGCTGCATCCCCCAGCCGCCAATAGGGATGGTGCGCAATCGAGATCGGGGTTGGAGCGTCCGTCGTGGCCGTGATATCCAGCGTTAGTGTTGCGTTTTCTATGACATAAGAGACGTTTATCACCCGATTTCCGGGCAGCCCTCCATCCCCGTCTGCAAGGCGGCACTGTAGGTGCAGGTGGCTGTCAGATTGCGCCATGATCGCCCAGTGCCGCCTGTCCAGCCCCTCTGGCCCGCTGTGCAGCGCGGTCATGCCGTTTTCATTACACGGCATCTGGTAGCTCGTGTCGCTTAACGTCAATTGACCGCCGCGCACCCGGTTGGCGACAGGCCCTACGATCGCGCCGGGATAGACATCATGCCAGGTCGGATGTGTGGCCGGATCCGCCTCGAGAATGACGCTGGTGCCTTGGTAGCGCAGCGCATTCAGCCGCGCGCCGAAAGGTGAGACAGAGGCGTAAAGGTCGCCAGAGCGGAGCGTGATCTGATCGTGCATTGCGCGACCATGGCAAAGGCGCGGGCATTGTGCAATTCATTGCCAGGTCAACAGGAGCCACCCGATGCCAGACACGCCCCTTTCCACCCATGACGCCGCTGCGGATGATCGAAATGACGACATTCTTATCTACATCGATGGCCGCATCGTGCCTCGGGCCGAGGCGGTTGTGTCGGTCTATGACAGTGGCTTCATGCTGGGTGACGGGATTTGGGAGGGCTTGCGCCTCTATCACGGGCATATCCCGTTTTTTGACGATCACCTGGACCGTTTGTTCGAGGCCTCTGCCTATACGGAGATCGAGATCGGCCTGGACCGCGACGGGTTGAAGGCCGCTGTGTGGGAGGTGCTGCGCGCCAACGGGATGGAGACGGATGTGCATATCCGCCTGATGGTGACGCGCGGGCGCAAGGCGAAACCCTTCCAGCATCCGCATCTGAGCCTCTGGGGGTCAACCATCGTCATCATTGCCGAGCATTCGCGCCCGGACGAAACGGTGGTGCAGCGCGGCATTCGCCTGCACACGGTGCCCCATCACCGGGGCCTGCCACTGACCCAGGATGCCAAGCTGAACTCCCATTCCAAGCTGAATTGCATCATCGCGCTGAACCACGCGGTGCGGGCGGGTGCGGATGAGGCCCTGATGCTGGACCCGTTCGGATTCGTGAACACCACCAATGCCTGCAACTTCTTTGTGGTGAAGAAGGGGGCGGTTTGGACCTCGACCGGGGACTACTGCATGAACGGCATCACGCGCCAGAAGGTGATCGACCTGTGCCGGGGCGAGGACATCCCGGTCTTCGAGCGCAATTACTCGCTTGTAGACACCTATTCTGCGGATGAAGCGTTTCTGACAGGCACGTTCGGGGCGCAGACACCTGTGTTCGAGATTGATGGCCGCGTGATCGGCGGCGGTGTGGCCGGGCCGGTCTTCACAAGGCTGCGCGCCGCATATAAACGGCTGATCGGGGCGGATCGGGTGGGATAATGGCTCCGGCGGTAGGGATCGAACCTACGACCAATTGATTAACAGTCAACTGCTCTACCGCTGAGCTACGCCGGAACGGTTCGCGCCGTATAGCAAGGCGGATTCCGGGCGTCCAGTGGGTTTGCACCTCTCTTTTGCAAAAAATTTCAGCCCCGGGGGTGTCGGGCAAAGAGGGTGTCGCCGTTGAGTGGGCCCTGCGGGGTCACGCGGGATTTGCCCATGAGGTCAATGAGATGGGCCAGCACGTTGCGGGCCGCGGCGGGCAGGAGGGCTGCGGGTGTGTCCGTGTAGACGTTTTGCGCAATCTGAGCGGCCGTGGCGGGGCCGGCGCCAAGTGCGTCGAGGATGGCGGTTTCGCGGGCCTCACGGTGGGTGATCAGCCATTCGAGGCGGGCAGCAGGGTCAGGGATCGGTGCGCCGTGGCCAGGGTAGAACACGCGCCAAGGGCGTGTGGCGAGGCGGTGGCAGGAGGCCATGAAATCAGAGAGATCGCCATCGGGTGGCGACACCAGAGAGCTGGCCCAGCCCATCACGTGATCGGCCGTAAGGCACGCATCCCCAAGCCCGAGGCAGATGTGGTTGCCCAGATGTCCAGGCGTGTGAATCACGTCGAGTTGCCAATCGGGGCCTTCAATCTTGTCTCCATCGGCGAGGGTCAAATCGGGGGCAAAGCCCGTATCGATGCCTTCACCGCCACCGGACAGACCGCTTGCAGCCAGTTCGGCCATGACCGCGCTGCGCCCGGCCTGCGCATCGCCAAAGGCCAACACCGGCGCGCCGGTGGCATCGGCGAGGGGACGGGCGAGGGGGAGTGATCGAGGTGGCTGTGTGTCACCACGATATGTGTGATGCGCTGTGCGCCGCCCGAGCAGGCCGCAAGGATCGCGGCCAGATGCGGTTCGCTGTCTGGGCCAGGGTCAATTACAGCCAGGTCCGTGGTGCCCACGATATAGGTGTTGGTGCCCCGATAGGTCATGGGCGAGGGATTTGGCGCCACGATGCGGCGCACCCCCGGTTCAAGCATCTCGGCGACGCCGATCGCGGGGTCAAAATCGTCGAATTGCATGGGCGGCTTGGTCTTTCGTCTTGTCCTGCGGCTCGCTAGGGTCGCGCGCATGTCGTTCCAATGGCTCAAACGCTATATGCCCCGAGGCATCTACGCCCGCGCGGCCCTGATCCTGTTGCTGCCGGTGATCGTGGTGCAGCTGGTGGTATCGGTCGTGTTTGTACAGCGCCATTTCGAGGATGTCACACAGCAGATGTCGAATGCGGCCGCGCGCGAGATCAGGCTGGTGCTGATGCTGGTGGATCAGGCCGACACCCGATCCGACATTGCGGAGGTCACGCAAGACATGGCCCGACCGCTTGCCATCACCGTGACGCCCGTTGCCGATCAGGCCCTGGACGAGCCGAACCGGCGGGCGTGGTATGACTTTTCCGGCATCGTCATCATTGATCGGCTTGGCCTTGCGGTGCCCGAGATCGCCGTGGTGGACCTGTCTGATGACCGGCGCGTGCGCCTCGTGCTCGAGACCCGTCTGGGCGCGGTCGAGGTGACCTTTGATCGGCGCCGCGTGTCGGCGGCGGCCCCGCATCAGCTGTTCGTGAACATGCTGTTTTTCAGCATCCTCGTCACCATCATCGCCTTTATCTACATGCGCAATCAGTTGCGCCCGATCAAACGTCTGGCCAATGCGGCAGAGGCCTTTGGCCGGGGCCGCATCCTGCCCTATTCCCCCGCCGGGGCGATGGAGGTGCGCGCGGCCGGCACCGCCTTTGTCGACATGCGCAACCGGATCGAACGGCAGATCGAGACGCGCACGCTGATGTTGTCGGGGGTCAGTCACGATCTGCGCACGCCGCTCACGCGGATGCGGCTGGCGCTGTCCATGCTGGAGGATGAGGATCGCCGGGCGCTGGAACAGGATGTCGATGACATGCAGCGCATGATCGATGCCTTCCTGAGTTTTTCCAAGGGCGAGAGCGAGGGAGAGCCCGAGGATGTGGACCCCATCGCGCTCACCCAGTCGATTGTCGATGACGCACAGCGCGCCGGTCAGCCGGTCACGTTACGCAAGGCGGATGGGGAGGGCACTGTGATGCTGCGCAAGATGGCGATGCGCCGGGCCCTCGACAATCTGGTCAGTAATGCGGTGCGCTATGGCGGCAGGGCCGAGGTGTCGGTCCGCCTGAGTGACAAGTCCTTGCGCTTTCGCGTAGAGGATGACGGCCCCGGCATCCCGTCAGAGCAACGTGCCGAGGCGCAGCGCCCCTTTACCCGGCTTGATCCCTCGCGCAATCAGGATCACGGATCGGGCGTGGGGCTGGGTCTGGCCATCGCCACTGACATTGCCCGCGCCCATGGCGGCGTTCTGCGTCTGGGGCAAAGCGAACGGTTGGGTGGATTGCGCGCGGATATCGTGATTGCGCGCTGAACGTGCCGCAGCGGCAGGCTTGCCCGCACGCGCACGAAGCCTTTAGCTGCACCGCAACACAGTAGCAGGAGCGCGCGCATGACCCCCTATGACATGATCAAGGCCCATCTGGGCACCGCCATCCCCTTTGCCACCCATGTCGGGGTCGAGTTACTGGAGATCGGGGATGGGACGGCCACTGCCGCGCTCGACCAGCGCCGCGAGACCAGCAATCATATCGAAACGCAGCACGCGGGCGCGATGTTCACGCTGGGAGAGGCGGCCTCGGGCGCAGCCCTTGCCGGTGCACTGGCCCCTGTCATTCTGCAATCGCGCCCCGTGGCCGCAGGTGCGCAGATTTCCTACGTCAAGATTGCGCGCGGGCGTTTGACGGCCAGTGCCCAGACTAGCCGGCCGGGGGCAGAGTTGCTCGCGACCCTCAAGGATGAGGGCAAAGTTGCCTTTGACGTCAGCGTCGATATCCGGGACGCAGAGGGTGATACGGTCGTGACCATGACGGTCAGTTGGCATGTGAAACAGGCTTGAGGGCGCGCGCTCAACAATAACGCTCGGGGCCTTCCCATTGCGCGGCTGAATAGCGGTCGCCATGCGCCCAGCCGACGGGCAGAACGGCCTCGATCCGCTGAATGTCTTCAGTGCTCAGGTCAAGCTCGGTGCCCCGCACGAGTTCCGCCAGATGCGCGGGGTTCTTCGTACCCGGAATCGGCAGCACATGGTCGCCTTGGGCGATCAGCCACGCGATCGCCAGGGCAGCAGTAGGTTCGCCCATATCGGCAGCCAGGGTGCGAAACCGGTCCGTTGCCGCGATGTTGGCGCTGTAGTTGGGGGCGACAAAGCGTGGGTTGTGACGGGTGAAAGCCATGGACTGCCCCTGATCATAGGTGAACGGCACGTCCGTCAGGAAACCGCGCCCCACGGGCGAGAAGGCCACCAGCGTTACCCCAAGATCCGCGCAAGTCTGGATCATGCCCAGTTCGGGCGCGCGCGTGGACAGGGAATACTCTGACTGCACCGCCGCAATGGGGCATTCCGCACAGGCGCGGCGCAATGTGCTGGGCGCGATTTCCGAGAACCCGACCGCACGGGTTTTGCCGCTGTCGATCAACCCTTTGAGCGTGCCTGCCACATCTTCGGGACTGTGCACGCGGTCATAGCGGTGAACATAGAACAGATCGACATGATCGACACCAAGCCGGGCCAGGCTGGCATCAAGTGCAGCCTCGAGGTGATCGGCGTCGTTGTTGAACCGTCGCTGCGCTTCTCCGGTAATCCCTGCCTTGGTCGCCAGCACGACGTCGTCCCGCGCTGTGGGATTGGCCTTGAACCACGCGCCGATGATCTCTTCGGACCGCCCTTTTCCATAGACATTGGCGGTGTCGATATGGCTGACACCGGCAGTGCGGCAGGCATCAAGCACGGCGTGGCTGTCCTCGATGCTGGCATCGCCGTAGATCCCGGCAAAGGACATCGCCCCGATACCGAATTGCGAAACGGCGGGGCCATTGGCCCCAAGGCGGGTCATCTTCATGGGTCTTGTCCTTTTGACTGGGCGGGGGTGGCGCGCGGTGCATCTGTGCGCAGATCGACCAGCGTCGCATCTGCGGTCACAATACACATGTTATGCGGGAAAGGGCAGGGTTTGGTAGGCCCGGCAGGACTTGAACCCGCAACCAAAGCGTTATGAGCGCTCTGCTCTAACCAATTGAGCTACAGGCCCGCCATGGGCTGGCATATCACCCGCGCCGGGTGTGTCAAGCCAGCCCATGAGGTCGGTCGATCAGAACTGGTAACGCGCCCCGATCAGGACGGCGTCGAGGTCCTGGTACTCGGTCGAGGTCGTGCTGACCTCATAGGTGCGGTACCCGGCATAGAATTCGGTATTCCAGCGATCCACCTCTTGCACCGCGAACAGGCTGACGGATTCTGAATTGCTGCCCACTTCGCTTTGATCCTGACCGTCATAGTAGTCGATGGAAAACGACGTGGTGCCCGCCTGCATGATGGCATCGGTCTGATAGCCGACCTTTACATAGTTGAACCCAGGCTCGCGTGTGCTGGCATCCAGATCGTCCGTGCCTGTGGCAAAAGTCACGTTGAACCCGGTGGGTTCATGCAGGGCCGACACCGAGCCGCTGAGCCGGTCGCGAGTTTCGGTTTCGGCAAAGGCGGTCGCCGCGCGCACCTGGAAATCCCCGAACGTGCCGGAATAGCGCAGCGCGATGTCATTGCTGTCATCCTCGCCGATCGAGGCCGAGGCGACAAAGCCGCCGAAGAATTCGGGGGTGTCATAGCGGAAGCGTTCCAACCGGCTGTTGCCATCGAAGTTGGAAAAGAAGTCGCCGATTTCCGCGTCGGTCAGGTTGCCCGCTGCGTCGCGCAACAGATGGCTACCCGCAATCAGGCCCACATCCGAGTTGTTGCCAAGGCCCGTGCCGGACAGGTCAACCTCGGACACGCCGTTGGAGGCGGTGTCGCCCTGACCATAGGCGAAGTCACCAAAGCGGGTTTCGGCGAATACCTCGAATTTGCGTTCGTTCGACACCGAAGAACTGATGTCGGAATTCAGCTGGCTGACCGAGTTGGATGAGCTGAATTCGAACTCGTATTCGATCTGCGCTCCGACGACGAAATTGCCGAAATCATAGGCGCCGCGTGCCCGCAGCCGGGTTGAGGAGTTGTCGTTGTCGACGAAGAAGTCGTTGCTTTCCACACCGTCATCGGTGCGCAGTAGGCCGCGGTTGATCTGGCCACCGAAGGTGAAGGTAAAGCCGCCGTCTTCGATATCGACCACCTGGGCGTGGGCGGGAAGAACGGCAAGAGGGCTGAGCGCCAGGGCGCTCAAAACGGGAACAAGGGTCGTGCGCATATCGCGTTTCCTTTTTCGCGTGGACAAAGATGGGTTTGGGGAAGTGTGTTTGGACGTCTTGGTCGTACTGCATAAGGTATGTACGGCCTGCAAAATCCCAAGGACCCGACGGATAGATTTCCGCCTGCGCTGTGTTCACGCGCCCGTTTTCCGAGTAAATCCTGCATTTCCTTTTGCAACTCCGGCTGTGTTCACGTTAAGGGGCAGGCGACACGGGGGATGACCGGCATGACCACTGGAAAAAACGGAATGACCTACGCCGAAGCGGGCGTGGATATCGACGCCGGCAACGCGCTGGTGGAACGCATCAAGCCTGCAGCGGCCGCGACCAAGCGGGCGGGAGTCGCCTCGGGTCTCGGCGGGTTTGGTGGGTTGTTCGACCTCAAGGCGGCAGGATTTGTCGATCCGGTTCTGGTGGCGGCCACGGACGGTGTGGGCACCAAGCTGCGCATAGCCATCGACACGGGCAACGTGGACGGCGTCGGCATCGACCTTGTGGCGATGTGCGTGAACGATCTGGTGTGCCAAGGCGCTGAGCCTCTGTTTTTCCTCGACTATTTCGCAACGGGCAAGCTGGAGCTGGATCAGGCCGCCCGCATCATCGAAGGCATTGCCAAGGGGTGTGCCGCATCAGGCTGCGCCCTGATCGGTGGCGAAACCGCCGAGATGCCGGGGATGTATCCGGCTGGCGATTTCGATCTGGCAGGCTTTTCCGTCGGCGCGATGGAGCGGGGCACGGCCCTGCCTGCCGGTGTTGTTGCGGGCGACGTGCTGCTGGGTCTCGCCTCGGACGGAGTGCATTCGAACGGCTATTCGCTGGTGCGCCGCATTGTCGAGGCGTCGGGCCTCGGCTGGGGTGATGCCTGCCCTTGGGCAGATGGCACATTGGGTGAGGCGCTGCTGACACCCACGCGCCTCTACGTCAAGGCGGCGCTTGCAGCGATCAAGGCGGGCGGCCTGCATGGGTTTGCCCATATCACCGGTGGCGGTCTGACCGAGAACCTGCCGCGCGTCTTGCCTGACGGTTTGGGTGTCGAGGTTGATCTGGACAGCTGGGTTTTGCCGCCCGTGTTCAAATGGCTGGCTGCGCAGGGTGGCATGGACGCAGCCGAGATGCTCAAGACCTTCAATGCCGGGATCGGCATGGTGGTCGTGGTCGAGGCCAACGCGGTCGCGGCTGTGACCGCAGCACTAGAGGCCGAGGGGCAGGACGTAACGCGGATCGGCACTGTCACCGAAGGGCAGGGCGTGTCCTATTCCGGTTCCCTTCTTTGACCAAACGGGTCGGCATCTTTGTTTCGGGTGGTGGTTCGAACATGCGGGCGCTGGTCGAGGATATGACCGGCGATCACGCGGCGCGTGCCACCGTTGTGCTGTCCAACAATGCGGATGCAGGCGGCATTGCCTGGGCACGTGATCAGGGCATCGCTACCGAAGTTGTCGATCATCGCCCCTTCAAAGGGGACCGCCCCGCGTTCGAGGCAGCCATTGACGCGGCTCTTGCGCCCTACAATCTCGACATCATCTGCCTTGCCGGGTTCATGCGTGTGCTGACGGCTGGGTTCGTGGCCCCGTGGCAGGGGCGGATGCTGAACATCCACCCCTCACTGCTGCCCAAGTACAAGGGGTTGCACACGCACGCGCGCGTGCTCGAAGCTGGGGACAGCGTACACGGGTGCAGCGTGCATCTGGTCACGGCGGCGCTGGATGACGGCCCGATCCTCGGGCAGGCGACAGTGCCAGTGCTGGACGATGACACCCCAGACACGCTGGCGGCCCGTGTGCTGGTGCAGGAACATCGCCTCTATCCTGCCGTTCTACGCCGTTTTGCGGCAGGCGACAGCCGCATGGTCACGCTCTAGCCACTGGGCCGGGTTTGGTGTAGACCGCCTAAACCAAGACGGACCAGACCACGTAACAAGAAGCCGCTGATGAAAACCATTACAACGACCGATGACCTGGCTGCCTACTGCAAAGAGGCTGCCGCCCACCCCTATGTCACGGTCGATACCGAGTTCCTGCGGGAACGGACCTACTATTCGAAACTGTGCCTGATCCAACTGGCGATGCCAGGCACCGATGACAGCAACGCCGTGCTGGTCGATCCGCTGGCCAGTGGCCTGTCGCTTGAGCCGCTTTACGATCTGTTCCGCGACACCTCGGTGGTCAAGGTCTTCCATGCTGCGCGTCAGGACCTCGAGATTTTCTACGTCGATGCGCAGGTCTTTCCCGAGCCGCTGTTTGACACGCAGGTGGCGGCGATGGTCTGCGGCTTTGGCGAACAGGTGGGATACGAGACGTTGGTGCGCAAGATCGCCAAGCAGCCGCTCGACAAGACCTCGCGCTTTACCGACTGGTCGCGCCGTCCGCTGACGGATGCGCAAAAAACCTATGCGATCGCGGATGTCACCCATCTGCGCCAGATCTACGAGTTCCTGCGCGACCAACTGGACGCCAGCGGGCGCGCCCGATGGGTGTCCGAAGAGCTGCAGATCCTGCTGACGCCCGAAACCTACATCATCAAGCCCGAAGAGGCCTGGAAACGGGTCAAGACACGCACGACGTCTTCGCGTTTTCTGGCCATTGTGCAAGAGCTTGCGGCCTTTCGGGAATCCCACGCGCAAGCGCGGAACATCCCGCGCAACCGGGTCTACAAGGACGATGCGCTGGTCGAACTGGCCAGCAACAAGCCCCGCACACCCGAAGATCTGGGCCGCTCGCGCCTGTTGCTGCGCGAGGCGCGCAAGGGCGACATTGCCGACGGCATTCTGGCGGCTGTCGCGCGCGGTGTGAACATGGATGGCGACGCGATGCCAAAACCGGACCGTTCGCGCGAGAAACTGCAGGTGAACCCGGCGCTGGCCGATCTGCTGCGGGTGCTGCTAAAGGCCAAGACCGAAAGCGCAGGCGTGGCGGCCAAGTTGATCGCATCGGCGGCCGATCTGGACGCACTGGCGGCAGGTATGCGCGATGTGCCCGCGCTTAGTGGCTGGCGCGCCGAAGTCTTTGGCGAAGATGCGTTGCGCCTGTGTGATGGGCGCGTCGCGCTGACCGCCAAAGGGGCCAACATTCAGATCATTTCACTGGACTAAGGCGCGGTCAAAGGCGGCTGCTGGTCTGCACGTTGCGCCGGCCCTCGACCCGGATCGCGCGGATCCGCGACAATTCCTTGTCCGACAGACGCATGCCCGCAGTCACGGTGCGCACCCGCTGGCTTGTTGTGCGCGAACGCCGTTCCGGTTTGACGCCGCGCAGGCGCAGCGTCAGGACACCATTTTCATCCGCCTGCACCTCGTCGTCGTCCACGGTGGTCAGCCGCACGTCATAGACGTTATCGACGGCAGTGATGCCAGTGGCCCGCACGATGGCGCCGCCGGGCACACGCTCGATCACCAGATCGCTGACCTGATCGATAGGCGTGCCAATGTACACCTGCTCTTGTGCCCGCAGGCTGGAAAACAGGCCCGCGCGCCGACGCTCGGGGATCAACGGATTGACCTCGGCCTGGCTATCCGCCTCGATCGGGGCGGACCGGCTGTTGCCGAACCAGTTGAACGGATTGACCCGGCTGTCACGGATCGCGCCGCAGGCCGACAGGGTCAGTGTTGCGACAATAAGGGTTGTAGTGGTTAGGCGCATGGTCACTCGTATCGTCAGTTAAGGCCATGTGGTAGCGGAAGTGCGGGCGGTTGAAAAGCATCCATTGCCGGGCTGGACCTTTGGCGGCAACGCCCCTAGGTCACGGGGCAGAGCAAGACGCGAGGCCGACATGGCAACTGCCGCATTTGAAGAGATCGTCGAAGACTTTGAATTCCTCGAGGACTGGGAAGACCGCTATCGCTATGTGATCGAGCAGGGCAAGGCGCTGGACCCGTTCCCGGATGCGCTCAAGGTGCCTGCGACCAAGGTGGATGGCTGCGCAAGCCAGGTCTGGCTGCATCCCGTGATCGAGGATGGTGCGTTCCGCTTTGATGGCGACAGTGACGCGATGATCGTGAAGGGGCTGATTGCGGTTTTACGTCGTCTTTACAACGGGTTGAGTCCAACCGAAGTGCTGGCCGTGGATGCGAGGGCCGAGATGACGCGCCTTGGCCTCAACGATCACCTGTCGGCGCAGCGGTCCAACGGGTTGCGCGCCATGATCGAGCGTATTCGCCTCATCGCTGCCGGGTAAATAGGGCCGGTATGTGAGTGAACAGAACGCGCGCTAGAGTTTCTTGAGCGTCGTTTCCAGATCGCCGTAGCCCGTCAAGCGCCGCTCGAAAGCGAGGCCAAGCGTCTCGGCAGCGGCCTTGGCCTTTTCCGTCAGAACGGGATCGTCGGTCTGGGCCTGGTAGACCAGTTTTTCGTAATTGCCAAAGTACATGTCGCGCAATTCGGGATGACGGTCGAGACCCATGGGCTTGAGGATGAATGCCTCGAACTGCCGCACGAGAAAATCGGTAAGATAGAAGGCTGTGAACTCACTTTCACTTTGCCGTGCAAACTTCTCATTTCCTTCAAAAAAGCTGTAGCAGTGTGGTCCCGCTACCATCTCGACACCCATCTCGTCACATGCTGTTTGCAACAGACCACCCGTGCCGCAATCGGCATAAACGACAAAGATTGTATCATAGGCGTCGCGGTGTTTGACGACCGCCGCACGCACCGCCTCCGTGATCTGATCGGGATAGAGGTGCAGCTTGGCAGGCAGGCAGGTCAGGTCCATGTGGTCCCACCCGTTTGTCGCCTTGAGGTCGAGGATTTCGCGCGCAAGCGCTCCGCAAGCGATCAGCAGGATGCGCCCTGCGCCCGTGGCACGCAGCCCATGATCCGTAAGTTCAGCGTCAGAGAGGGTGTCGCTCACACGCTCCGGCCTTTCCATGCATCGCGATCCAGTCGCAGGCAATCATATAGGCCTTCTCCATTGCCCAAATCCAGATGGCGCTGATGAACAAACCGCGCGCCCAGCTTTTCCGTCGCATAGCGCGATCTCTTGTTGTCGGGACCAATGTGGAACCAGGCGGCGTCTGTTGCTTGGAACAGGTGGTTGATCATCAGCGCCTTGAGCGCGGCATTGGTTGTGCCGCCCCAATGTGCGCGTTCCAGAAAGGTAAATCCGATGGACAGGGCCGGGCTGTCATCTTGCGCCACATAGTAGCTGGAGGTGCCGATGATACGTTCGGTGCCTTCTTCGCGAATGGCAAGGGCTGTGCCCCGGGCCAACAGCCCGTCGAAATAGGGATCAAAGACCGCCCGTTCGTGCCGTGTCGATGCAGGGTGTTGTACCCAGATCAACGGGTCGGATGCAGCTGCATAAAGCGCCTCGCGATCCCCTGACGCCAAAGGGCGCAGCACGAGGCCACGCCCTTTCAGAACGGGTTGAGGATCAAATCCCGGGAACGCGTCACGCATTCATCTGGTTGTGCTTGCGCGCCATGAATTCCTTGGCCGTTTCGACCGCAACGGCGGCATCGCGGCAATAGGCGTCCGCGCCGATGGCCTTGCCGAATTCTTCGTTCAAAGGCGCGCCGCCCACCAGCACGATATAGTCGTCGCGGATGCCCTGTTCGACCATCGTGTCGATCACGACCTTCATATAGGGCATGGTGGTGGTCAGCAGGGCAGACATGCCAAGGATGTCGGGCCCTTCGGATTCAATCGCACCAAGGTAGTTTTCGACCGGGTTGTTGATGCCCAGATCGACGACCTCGAAACCCGCACCTTCCATCATCATGCCGACGAGGTTCTTGCCGATGTCATGGATGTCACCCTTGACCGTGCCGATCACCATCTTGCCCACGCGCGGGGCGCCGGTTTCGGCCAGAAGTGGCTTGAGAATCGCCATACCGCCCTTCATCGCATTGGCCGCCAGCAGCACCTCGGGCACGAACAGGATGCCGTCGCGGAAATCCGCGCCAACGATGGTCATGCCGCCCACAAGCGCCTTGGTCAGGATGTCGTAAGGCTGCCAGTTGCGTTCCAGCAGAATGTTCACACCCTCTTCGATCTCTTCCTTGAGACCGTCATAGAGGTCGTCGAACATCTGTTGAACAAGTTCGTCATCGTCGAGTTCGGACAGGATGATTTCGTCTTCGTCTGACATGGGCGTTCCTCTAAAAACAGGTGTGTGCACCTGGTGCCTCTTTTCGCTTATCGTTCAGAATGTCGCACCCGGACTGTCCGAATTGCGACATGGGCCGCACCTTGCGCGACGCGCCCGGTCACTTTCGCTTGGTCGGTGGGGCTGTTTTGCAACTCTTTTCTGGCGTATGTTCCTGTTACGTTCTATGTTGGCGCCATGAAACCCGATTTGCAAAGCGCGCAGGCCAAGGGACGGGGGGCGGTGACCAATGTGGTTAGTCGCTATGACCGGCTGAGCCGTCATGCCGAACCGGACGGCTGGGAGATTGACGAGCCGCTGCCGGTGTTGCGCACCGAGGTCAGTCTTGAGCGGCCCCGCAGCATCATCAGCTACAACCGCTCGCCCGATCTGCCGTTTGATCGTGCGATCAACCCCTATCGCGGATGCGAGCATGGCTGTGTTTACTGTTTTGCCCGGCCCAGCCACGCCTATCTGGGCCTGTCCCCTGGCCTTGATTTCGAAACGCGGCTGGTGGCCCGTCCCGAGGCGCCTGAGGTGTTGCGGGCAGAGTTGGGACGCAAAAGCTACAAGGTTGCGCCGATGGCCATCGGCACCAATACCGACCCCTACCAGCCCATCGAAAAAGAACATGAAATCATGCGCCGCTGCCTTGAGGTGCTGGCCGACTGCGGCCATCCGGTCGCTATTGTGACCAAGGGGGCGCTGATCGAGCGTGATCTGGACATTCTGGGGCCCATGGCGCAGCGCGGCCTTGTGCGGGTCGGCATATCGGTCACCACGCTGGATGCGCGGTTGTCGCGCCTGATGGAACCACGTGCGCCCAGCCCCAAGCGGCGGCTGGCGATGATCCGGCGCCTGAGCGGCGCGGGGGTGCCAGTGCGCATCATGGCCTCGCCCATGGTGCCCGCGCTCAGCGATCCCGAGATGGAGGCGATCCTGGCCGCGGGCAAGGAAGCGGGTGCGCGCACCGCAAGCTGGATCATGCTGCGCCTGCCGCGCGAGGTGTCGCCCCTGTGGCAGGAATGGCTGGCCGCGCATTATCCGGACCGCGCGGGCCGCATCATGGCCCGCCTGCGTGAAATGCACGGGGGCAAGGAGTACGATGCCCGTTGGGGGCACAGGATGCGAGGCGAGGGGCCTTATGCAGAGATGGTTGCGCATCGGTTTGCTGTTGCGATCAAACGTCTGGGACTGAAGGAAAAAGCGCCACCCATGCGCACCGACCTGTTTCAGCCGCCGCGCAAGGACAGTGATCAATTGAGCCTTTTCTAGGCCGCACGTCGCCCGCGCCGCTTTCGGGTGGGTTTGTCACCATCGCCCGTGCCGTCATTGGCAGAGGAAAACGGGCCAAGGGCCGCGACAATCTCATCCAATGTGGGGGCCGATTTGCGCGGGCGGGTGTCGAGTGCTGCGCGCATCTCGCACAAGTGCTCGGGGGCGGTGCCACAACAGCCGCCGATGATGGAGGCCCCGCAGTCGCGCGCCAGTGCCGCATAATCGGCCATCAGCGCGGGTGTGCCATCATAATGGATGTGGCCATCATGATACTTCGGGATACCCGCGTTGCCCTTGGCGATCAGGGGCACATCGGTGCCCGTGGCGGCAAAGCCGAGGATCGTGCGCAACAGGTCAGATGCACCCGTTCCGCAATTGGCCCCAAAGGCCAGCGGCGGGTTTGGAAGGCCTGCAACAAGCGCGGCCATATCGGTGCTGGTCACCCCCATCATGGTGCGCCCGGCGGTATCAAAGCTCATCGTGCCGACCCATGGCAGCCCTGCGCGCGCGAACCCTTCGGCGGCGGCCGTGTATTCTTCGGGGGCCGAGATGGTTTCGAGCCAGCCGATATCCGCGCCACCCGCTTTTAGCCCTGCCGCAGTTTCGTGGAACATTTCGACCGCATCTGCATGGGTCAACGCACCCACCGGCTCCATGATCTCGCCCGTCGGCCCGACCGAGCCTGCCACGATCACGGTGCGCCCGGCCTTGTCGGCGACGTTGCGCCCCAACTCGGCAGCGATCTTGCTAAGTTCGAAGGCGCGGTGGCCTGCATCATGCAGTTTCAACCGAGACGCATTGGCGCCGAAGGAGTTGGTAAGGAACACGTCGCTGCCTGCATCCACCGCACCTTGATAGAGCGCAGTGATTTTCTGCGGCTCGTCTTCGTTCCACAACTCGGGTGCGTCACCGGACATGAGGCCCATGTTGAACAGATTGGTGCCGGTGGCACCGTCCGCCAGCAACGTGCCTTTTTCGGCAAGAAGGGTAGTGAATGGATTGGTCATCGCTAGGGCCTCGCGCGCGTGGGATTGTGACTTTTGTCACGCTGCGTCTTGTGAGGCCACTTCATAATTTTCAACAATATCATGAGGTGCATTTGCATTCGCGCGCGGCAGCGGGCGCGGGGCGTGGATCGCACGGGCAATGTCGGCAAGGGTCAAGGCGAGGGCACCCCAACTGCGCGCAGCAGAATAGAGCGGCACCCAGCGCGGGGCGAAGCTGGATTTGAATTGGCGCAGGCCTAGGCTGCCGCTATGGGCCGAGACCTTGACCGCCGCCCATCGCCAGAACCGCGATGCAGGGTCCGGGCAGGCGGGTGTGGCGGCGAGGCTGAAGGTTGTCGCACCTGCGTTTCTCGCGGCCATGACACCGGCATGCACCAGTGCATGCATCGTTCCGTCCGGAACGTTGCGGTCATGGCGCATGATGTCGAGGCACCATTCATCTTGCCCCCGGTGCGCCGTTGCAAAAGCCACGAGGTGCCCGTCGACGTAAGCGCAGCCAACCCACTGGTTTTTCACGTAATCAGGGCAGTAGCGCCCCATGCTGCCGCCCTTCGCCCGTCCGTGGAGCGCCTGCCATGCGCGATCGACACGTGCCATGGCTGCTGGGGGCAAAGGCGGGCCGGTGCGGATCAGCACGCGGGCCTTGTCTGCGGCGCGCAGCTTGCGCCGCAGGGTGCGGCGGTCCGGTGTGTCCAAGGTGTACTCCGCAAGGTCGATATGCGCCTCGTCCGCCATATGGATCACACGCCATCCGCGTTCGCGGGCGGATGCACCAAGGCGCGCGCGACACTTGTAGACCGCAGGAATGCGACCTGTCTGGCCCGCCACATCGCGCAGGTGGGCGATGGCCTGATTGGGGCGGCCAGCGATCGGATCCGTGAACAGTGTCATGGTCTGCCCCGTTGGCCAAAGCGCGAAGGTGCTGTTGCCCCGTTGCGCGTAGTGTCCGCCGTTTTGGTGGACCACGGCCACTTCGCTCCGAGGCGCGCTGTCTGCGTGCACTGCGGCGGGCAAGGCGCCCAGGCCGCGTTTGGGCAAGGGGCGCAGCAGCGCGAGCCCCGCCAGTGTCGCCGGCAAGGCGTAGTAGATCACCCGATAGGCCAAAATGGCGGCCAGCAGGGGCGCAGGCTCTGCCCATGGCAGGGCAGAGAGCAGCACAAGTTCGAACGGCCCAACGCCGCCCGGTGTGTTCGAGATGAGGCCCGAGCCAAGCGCGATCAGGAACAAAGGCAGCAGAGTTGCAAAGTCGAGTGTGTCGGGAGGGAGCAGAACAAAGAGCGTGCCTGCCGCCAGAAAGGTGTCGGCGACCGTCCAGCCGAGAATCGCAAACGCCAGTGGCAGGCTGGGCAGTGGCACGCGGCGCCCGGCCAGCTTGACGTCGGGCCACAGGAACAGGGCGGCAAGGAGACATGGCAGGGCGGCCACGCCAAAAAGAGAGGGCCAAAAGCTCCATCCCGGAGCGGGCAAAATCAGGCAGGCCAACGCTGTCACCAGCGCCCAGGCGACAACGAAGGTGATCGAGACGAAGCCAGACAGACGTGCCGCGCCGCCCAAGTTGAGGTCGGGCAACAGGCGCCAGCGGGCCAGCGCACTCGTGACCACGCCAAAGCCCAGTGTTTGACCCAGTGCGATGCTGGCCGCGCCCGAGGCCACTGCGTGACTTGAGCGGATAGATGTGTCGAGCGCCTTGTGAGCCAGCCGATCATATTGTCCGACGGCCCAGAAACTGCCCGCCGTCAAAAGGGCTGCAAGAGCCCATTGGGCGAATGTGATATCGCGCAGCTGGTCGGGCAAGGCGATCAGCACGTCGTGTGACAGCTTCTGCCCCAGCAACAAAACGCATGCGCTCAGGATGAGCATGGGCATCCCGAACCGTGCCATCACCCTGATACATGACGACGCCAAAACTGCACGCATCACCCCGCACTCCCTTTACCTGTCCGACCCGGGAACAGGGGTAGGGGCGTTGGGTGAGCAAGGTGTTAACACCACCCCGCGGCTTGCGGACAAAACCACTAAAAACGCGCAGACCCGGATTGGGCTGCGCGTTCCAGTTTACATCAACTTTGTTGCGTAAAATGCTAGAAAATCAAATTTCTTCCATCAGCTGCGCTTTAGCTTCGGCCATGAATTCGCTCATCTTGGCGCGGATGGTCGCCTCGTCCGCCAGATCGCCGAGATCGCCAGACACCTTGCGATAGACGTCCTCGTGACCGGCCTCTTCAAAGTCGGATTTGACGACCTCGCGCGCATAGTCCGCCGCCGCGTCGCCCGATTTGCCCAACAACCCGGCCGCCCAGAGGCCCAACAGCTTGTTACGGCGCGCGTCGGCCTTGAACTGCATCTCTGCGTCATGGGCGAATTTGTTTTCAAAGGCGTTCTCGCGGTCGTCAAAGGTGCTCATGGGCCAACTCCAATAGATATTCGTTGCACAAGATATGCGGAGCAGCACGCGCGTGCGCAACCCCTTTGCTTGCGGCAATTCACCCGATTGCTTATGAGGGCGCGAGGCGGCGCAGACTCATGCAGCCCCAGAAGCGAAAGGACGCCCATGGCGCGACGCAAAAAGATTTACGAAGGCAAAGCCAAAATCCTTTATGAAGGCCCCGAGCCCGGCACGATTGTGCAGTATTTCAAGGATGATGCCACGGCCTTTAACGCGCAGAAAAAAGACGTGATCGAAGGCAAGGGCGTGCTGAACAACCGCCTGAGCGAGTTTTTCATGACCGGCCTCGCCCAGATTGGCGTGCCGACCCATTTCCTCAAGCGTCTGAACATGCGCGAGCAACTGGTGCGCTCTTGCGAGATTGTTCCGCTGGAAGTGATCGTGCGCAACTATGCCGCCGGGACAATGAGCCAGCGTTTGGGCATCGAAGAGGGCACGCAACTGCCGCGGCCCATTGTCGAGTATTGCTACAAGGACGATTCCCTGGGCGATCCGCTGGTGACCGAAGAACATATCGCCGCCTTCGGCTGGGCCAGCCAGCAGGACATGGACGACATCCTGAGCCTTGCGCTGCGCGTGAACGATTTCCTGTCCGGCGTGATGCTGGCCGTCGGCATTCGCCTCGTGGACTTCAAGATCGAGATTGGCCGCGTCTATGATGGCGACTTCATGCGCCTCATCGTGGCGGATGAGATCAGCCCGGACAGTTGCCGCCTGTGGGACATCGAAACGGGCCGCAAGCTGGACAAGGACGTGTTCCGCCGCGATCTGGGCGATCTGGCCGATGCCTATACCGAAGTGGCGCGCCGCCTGGGGGTGATGCCCAAGAACGCCGCGCCCATCACCAAACCGACGCTCATCAACTGACGTGTCGGGATTTTGCATATTTGACGAACAATGAAGGGCAGGACATGAAAGCGACTGTGCATGTGATGCTGAAGACCGGTGTGCTGGACCCGCAGGGCGAGGCTGTGCGCCACGCGCTTGGGGCACTGGGATTTGATGGTGTGAACGGCGTGCGCCAGGGCAAGGTGATCGAACTGGACCTCGCCGATGGCACCAGCGAGGCGGATGTGACGGCGATGTGTGAGAAACTGCTCGCCAACACGGTCATCGAAAGCTACCGGGTCGATCTGTCATGAAGGCGGCCGTTGTCGTTTTCCCCGGATCGAACTGTGATCGGGATCTGGCGGTTGCATTCAAGGCAGCGGGCGCGGATGTCGAAATGGTCTGGCACAAGGACACGGACCTGCCCAGCGGTGTAGATATCGTCGGGGTGCCCGGGGGCTTTTCGTTCGGAGACTATCTGCGCTGCGGCGCGATTGCCGCCAACTCGCCCATCTGCAAGGCCGTCAAGACGCATGCGGATCGCGGCGGTTATGTTCTTGGCATCTGCAACGGGTTCCAGGTGCTGACCGAGACCGGCATTCTGCCTGGCGCACTGCTGCGCAATGCGGGCCTCAAATACATCTGCAAGACGGTTGCTCTGAAGGTCGAGACATCCCAATCGATCTATACCGAGGGCTACAATGCAGGCGATGTGGTCGATATTCCCATTGCCCACCACGACGGCAACTACTTTGCCGATGACGCGACACTCGACGCCCTGCGCGGCGAGGATCGCATCGCCTTTTCCTACACAGACAACCCCAACGGCTCTCTGGGCGACATTGCCGGTATCCTGTCAGGCAACAGGCGCGTCCTTGGAATGATGCCCCATCCGGAGCGGGCGGCGGATTCGGGCCATGGCGGCACGGATGGGCAGGCGCTGTTTCGCGCAGTAGCGGGTCAACTGGCAACCGCGTGACTTGAGCGGATGAGCACTGCGCCGTAAGCTGACCGCCATGGCAAGTGAAACCTCATCCCAAGGCACCAAGACGCGCCCGCGCACGACAAGCTGGCGCGTACGGTTGGCACTGGGGCTGTTGACGGTCGTGGCTGTGTCGACCGTCTACTTTACCAATCGCCTCCTGACAGACCGATTTACCGAAACCACGCGCAACCGGGCCGAACTGCGTCTGGCCCTGTATTCCGGCAACCTGCTGAGCGAACTGCGTCAGAACGCGATTGTGCCGCAATTGCTGGCGCGTGACCCGACCTTGATCGGTGCATTGAACTCGGCGGATTATCAGCAATCGACCCAACGCCTGATCTCGTTCGTGGAGGAAATCGGTGCGGCGAACCTGATCCTGCTGGACAGTGACGGGCGTGCGGTGGCGGCCACGGATCGCAGCAGGTTGGGCTCCAGCCACCGGACCGAGCCTTATTTTATCGACGCTTTGCGCGCCACAGACACGATTTTCACCGTCGCTTCGCGCGATGCGGGCGGCTTTGCCTTTACCTATTCGCGCCGCGTGATGGCGGGGGGCGATGTGCTGGGTGTGATCGCCGTCGAGGTCGATCTGCAAAAGTTCGAACGGGCCTGGGCCGGTATTTCGGCGGCCGTTCTGGTCACTGACAGCGCAGGTCAGATCATTCTTGCGACTGAGCCGCGCTGGCGGGGGCGCACAGAGGAAGACGCACTGGCCCGCCAGACACCGCAAAGCGCGATTGAACGCGCGATCCGCGCGACAGCGGATTGGACCGCCTTGCCGGCGGATGCCTATCTACAAGGCGAAGGGGTGATGCGGTTGGAGACGCGGATCGCATTTCGCGGCTGGCGCATGACCTCTTTCACCACATACGCCTCCGTGCGCGAGCGGGTGAATGGCGTTCTGGCGCTTGAGATCATGGGATTCGCCATTTTGCTGGCGCTTGCGTTTTATGCACTCAGTCGTCGTTCGGCCCTGCGCCTTGCGCTGTTTGCGCGCGAGTCGGCAGAGCTTCGCCATCTGAACGCCCAGCTACAGCGGGAAATTGCCGAGCGAAAACGGGTGCAGGAAGACCTCGCCGTGGCGGAACAAACCCTTGAACAGTCGTCCAAACTCGCCGCGTTGGGCGAGATGTCGGCCGCCGTCAGTCACGAGTTGAACCAGCCGCTTGCTGCCATGAAAACCTACCTTGCCGGTGCGCGTCTCTTGCTGCGTCGCAACCGCCCGGACGAGGCGCTGGTCAGCTTTGGCCGGATCGACGATCTGATCGAACGGATGGGGGCGATCACGCGTCAGCTGAAATCCTATGCGCGCAAGGGCCAGGACGCGTTCAGCCCTGTAAATATGGGCGATGCGCTGGCGTCTAGCCTGTCGATGATGGAACCCCAGCTGCGTCAGCGCCGTGTGCTGATCAACCGCGTGGTTCCACCTGAACCCATCGAGGTGCTGGGCGACCGGATGCGGATCGAACAGGTGATGGTCAACCTCTTGCGCAATGCCATCGACGCCACCAAGTCTGAACAGGAACCGCAGGTCGATATCATCCTGTCAGCGGGCGAAACAGCCACCCTCACGGTGCGCGACAACGGCCCCGGCATTGTGGATCTCGATGCGCTGTTTGAGCCGTTTTATACCACCAAGCAGCCCGGAGACGGCGTTGGCTTGGGCCTTGCCATCTCCTCCGGCATTGTGAACGATTTGGGGGGACGGCTGACCGCGCGGAACGGACAGGCAGGCGGGGCCGTATTTGAAATGCAGTTGCCAATCCTCGATGAGGATGAGGGCAAGGACAACAAGATTGCAGCGGCGGAGTGAGCCTACAATGACCCAAGCCATGAAGATCGCCATCGTCGATGACGAACAGGACATGCGTCAATCCATCAGCCAGTGGCTGGCCCTGTCGGGCTACGACACCGAGACATTTGCGAGCGCCGAGGACGCGCTGAAAGTGCTGGGGCCTGAGTACCCAGGTATCGTCATTTCCGACATCAAGATGCCCGGCATGGACGGGATGCAGTTTCTGAAAAAGCTGATGGGCAACGACTCTGCACTGCCTGTCATCATGATCACTGGCCACGGGGATGTGCCCATGGCGGTCGAAGCGATGCGCGTTGGCGCCTTCGACTTCCTTGAAAAACCGTTCAACCCGGACCGCATGAGCGAGTTGGCCAAGCGCGCCACCGGCGCACGCCGTCTGACCATGGACAACCGCCTGCTGCGCCGCGAGCTGAGCGATGGCGGTCAGTTGATGAAGAAACTGATTGGCCAGTCGCCGGTCATGGAGCGGCTGCGCGAGGATATCCTTGACCTCGGTCAGGCCGATGGTCACGTGCTGATCGACGGCGAAACCGGCACTGGCAAGACACTGGTGGCCCACGCGCTCCACGCTGTTGGCAGCCGCGCGGGCAAGAAGTTCGTGCTTGTCAGCTGTTCGGCCTGGGAAGAGGACGCACTGGCCAAGCGCCTGTTCGGCCCCATGCTGCCCGAGGACGCCCAACTGCCGGCCATCGAAGAGGCGCGCGGCGGCACACTGGTGCTGGAAGACATCGAGGCGCTGAGCGAGGGGCTACAGGCCCGGCTGCTTTCTGTGATCAACGAACAGGGCACGCCGGCCGAAACCCGCATCGTCGGCATCTGCAACATGCAAGAGGCCGGGCGCACCTGCGAGGACGCGCTGCGCCCCGATCTGTTCTACCGATTGGCTGCGCTCAAGATCACCGTGCCGCCGCTGCGCCAGCGGGGCGAGGACATCCTGACCCTGTTCACCCGTCTCAGCGATCAGTTCGCAGATGAGTATGGCTGCGAGGCACCAAAGGTGTCTGCGCAAGAGGCCGCACAACTGTTGCAGGCCCCGTGGCCGGGCAATGTGCGCCAGTTGATCAACATCGCGGAACGCGCCGTTTTGCAGGCACGTCGGGGCACAGGCTCTATCGCGTCGCTGCTGATGAACGATCACGAGGAAATGCAGCCCGTCATGACCACCGAGGGCAAGCCGTTGAAAGAATACGTCGAAGCGTTCGAGCGGATGCTGATCGACAATACGATGCGGCGCCACAAGGGCTCCATCGCCTCCGTGATGGAAGAGCTGTGCCTGCCGCGCCGCACGTTGAACGAAAAGATGGCCAAGTATGGGTTGCAGCGGTCCGACTACCTATAAGGCCTTATGAAAATTGTCAGTCTGAATGCCTGGGGCGGACAGGTTTGGGATGCGCTTGGGCCTTGGGTCTCGGCGCTGAAACCCGATGTGTTGTGCCTGCAAGAGGTCACGCGCGCCCCGAGCCCAAGCCCCGAATGGCTGGCCTACAAAGACGCCTATCGTCATCTGGAGCAGCGGGCGGACCTGTTCTCGGACATCTCGCGCCTGCTGCCCCAGCATCAGGCGCGTTTTGCCCCAGCCACGCGCGGAACGTTGTTTGATGCAGAAGGTGGCGAGGTCGCCTCGGAACACGGGCTGGGGCTGTGGGTGCGGCGTGATCTGGCCGTGACGCACAGCGTGCAGGATTTCATTCACGGCACTTACCGATCCGGCGGGTGGGGGGCAGAACCTGTGCCGCGCACCATGCAGGCCGTGCGGGTCGAGGATACGGCTACGGGGAGGTCGGTGTGCATCGGTCACCTGCACGGGCTGCGTGACCCGGATGGCAAGGGCGATACCCCGGCGCGCGCGGCGCAAACGCAAAGGATCGTCGAGGTTTTTACGCAGGTTTGGACCTCGGGTGTATCGGGTGTTTTGGCCGGGGATTTCAATCTGTTGCCGGACAGTGAATGCTTTGATGTGCTGGCCGGGGCAGGGCTGCACGACCTGATCGCCCATCACGGGATCACCGACACGCGCACCGCGCTCTACACCAAGGATCAGCGCTTTGCCGATTACATGCTGGTGTCGCCAGATCTGATCGACGCGCTGTTCGATGTGCCCGCCGGGCCGGAGGTATCTGACCACCGCCCGCTGATATTGACCCTCTGATGCACAGCAATCCACCACTTCGCGCCATGGTTGAAGTTGTAGGCACGATTGACCATTGTCATTTCCCCCGCGAACGCCTTATCTAAGGGAACGGGTTTTCGACGCGACACCGCGCAGACCCGGATATGAGTTTCGCTGTCACATCGCGATGTGTGGACGTTCCCGCCGTGATTGACAGACCGATTGGGCCCCGAAAGGGGCCACGAGATGCTGACGCAGGCCGAGGCCTGGCGCAGCTTATGAACGGATACGCCACCCCGAGGGGTGCGCGTGTCGGAGAAGAACCGCGATGACGCGCGCGAGGACAGCAATACGCCCAGCAGAAGGCCCTCAGGGTCAGGCCTGCCGCACGTCACAATTCGCCCAGACAAGACACCTCTCTCGTCCTCTTGCGCCGCCAGGTTCAAGACGCGTTGAGCCGTGCAATGGACTTTCATGCCAAAGAAAATGCTTATCGATGCCACCCACGCGGAAGAGACCCGCGTTGTGGTGGTTGACGGAAACAAGGTCGAGGAGTTTGACTTTGAATCCGAAAACAAACGCCAGCTTGCTGGCAACATCTATCTTGCAAAGGTAACTCGGGTCGAACCGTCGCTTCAGGCGGCATTTGTTGACTATGGCGGCAATCGCCATGGGTTCCTCGCCTTTTCGGAAATCCACCCGGATTACTACCAGATCCCCGTCGCCGACCGCGAGGCGCTGATGGAGGAAGAGCGCGCCTATGTCGAAGCCCAGAAGGCGCGCGACGAGGCCGAAGAGAAGAAGCCCAAGAAATCGACGCGCAGCCGCTCGTCCTCCCGCTCAAAGGCCGCAAAGGCCGCCGATACCGATCCCAAGGCAACGTCAGAGATCGAAGGCATGGAGACCATCGACCTCGAGACGGAAGTGCCCGAGGGAGAAGCCGCATCGCCCATGGAAACCGTGGCCGAAACGCCGGTTGAAACACCGGCTGCGGATGAGGTTGTCGAGACCGATGCCGCCGAAGAAACACCTGCAGACGACGTCGCCACCGACGACGACAACAGCGAAGATGATAGCGATGAGGCCAAGGCATCCGATGCAACATCCAAGGATGACAGCATCGAATCCGTGGCCGATGAGGATGACAGCGAAGACATCCGCCCCGTGCGCAAACCGCGCCCACGCCGCTACAAGATCCAGGAAGTCATCAAGGTCCGTCAGATCCTGCTGGTGCAGGTCGTCAAGGAAGAACGCGGCAACAAAGGCGCGGCCCTGACCACCTATCTGTCGCTGCCCGGTCGCTACTGCGTCCTGATGCCCAACACTGCCCGTGGCGGCGGCATCAGCCGCAAGATCACCAACGCTGCTGACCGCAAGAAACTGAAAGAGATCGCCAACGAAATCGACGTGCCTACCGGCGCGGGCCTGATCGTGCGCACTGCGGGTGCACAACGCACCAAGGCCGAGATCAAGCGCGACTACGAGTACCTGCAACGCCTCTGGGAACAGATCCGCGAGCTGACGCTGAAATCCATCGCGCCCGCCAAGATCTACGAAGAGGGCGACCTGATCAAACGCTCGATCCGCGATCTCTATAACCGCGAGATTGACGAGGTGTTTGTCGAAGGCGAACGCGGCTACCGCACCGCCAAGGACTTCATGAAGATGATCATGCCGTCCCACGCCAAGAACGTGAAACAGTATCAGGACACCCTGCCGCTGTTCGCGCGCTACCAGGTCGAAACCTATCTGGGTGGCATGTTCAACCCGACCGTTCAGTTGAAATCGGGCGGCTACATCGTGATCGGCGTGACCGAGGCGCTTGTGGCCATCGACGTGAACTCGGGCCGCGCGACCAAGGAAGGGTCGATCGAGGAAACCGCGACCAAGACCAACCTGGAGGCCGCCGAAGAAGTGGCGCGCCAGCTGCGTTTGCGCGACCTTGCGGGCCTGATCGTCATCGACTTCATCGACATGGACGAGCGCAAGAACAACGCCGCCGTCGAAAAGCGGATGAAGGACAAGCTCAAGACCGACCGCGCCCGCATTCAGGTTGGCCGCATCTCGGGCTTTGGCCTGATGGAGATGAGCCGCCAGCGTCTGCGCCCCGGCATGATCGAGGCGACAACACAGCCTTGTACGGCCTGCCACGGCACCGGTCTCATCCGCTCGGATGACAACCTGGCGCTGTCGATCCTGCGTCAGATCGAAGAGGAAGGCACCCGCCGCCGGTCGCGCGAGGTGCTGATCAAGTGCCCCGTGGGCATCGCAAATTTCCTGATGAACCAGAAACGCGAGCATATCGCACAGATCGAGGCCCGCTATGGCCTGTCGGTCCGTGTCGAGGGCGAGCCGCATCTGGTCAGCCCGGACTTTAGCCTTGAGAAATTCAAGACCGCGACCCGTGTGGTCAAACCTGCGGCCCATGTGGTGTCTGTCGACACCTCGATCATGGATCAGGTGGACGAGGATGAGGCCGATATCGAGGTCGACGAAAGCGAGGCGCCTGCCGCCAGCACGTCTGGCGCACCCGCGACCGTCGGCGAAGACGGCGAACCTAAGCCCAAACGCCGCCGTCGTCGGCGTCGGCGCAGCCGGTCGAAGTCGTCCACCTACGAGACAAATGGCGAGGGCGAGACGCGTGAGGACAGCGAGGGTGAGACAACCACCGATGCCGTTTCGACCGAAGAAAGTTCGGACGTAGCCACAGAGGCCGCGCAACCTGTCGCCGAGGACGTCAAGGAAGAGGCGCCCGTCGCGAAGAAAACGCCGACACGCACGCGCAGCTCTTCGCGCTCGAGCACGTCTACGCGCAGCACCAAAGCGAAGGTGGAAGAGGCCCCGGCGGATGAAGCCCCTGCGGCAGAGGCCGAAGCACCTGCGACAGAAGACGCCGCGCCTGCGCCCAAGCCAAAGACGACGCGGTCGCGCACAACCAAGGCCAAAACACCGGCCCCGGCGCCTGAGCCTGCAGAGGCAGCCGCCCCGGAACCCGTGGCAGAGGCGCCCGCGCCCGAACCCGCGCCTGTCGCGGCGGAGCCAGATCCCGTGGCGGAGCCAGTAGCGGCAGCGGCACCCGCGCCGGAAGAACCGCCAAAGCCCAAAAAGCGCGGCTGGTGGTCCTTGGGCAAGTAAAGGCCAGTGGAATTCAGAAAAAGGGCGTGCCAAGCGGCGCGCCCTTACTTTTTGCGGATCACGTAGGTTTGCACAGGCCCATCAAGATCGCTGGACAGCAATGTGTGGCCCGCTTCGGCGCAGAAATGCGGCACATCCACAATCGCGGCCGGATCGTCGGCCAGCAGGGTCAACGTCTGCCCCGTGGCGAGGGATTGCAGCCGTTTGCGCGCTTTCAGCACGGGCAGGGGGCAAAGAAGCCCCACGGCATCCAATGTCATTTGGTCATCCATCACCGAGATTTAGGCGCGATGTTTCAGACTGTCCACAGACATGTGACCGCAAGGGCAGTGACGCGCGCGCCGCCGCGCGGTAGGGGAAGTACATGTTTGGAATAGATATCATCGATGCAAGCCTCGTGCCTGCCATGAGCGTGGCGCTGCTCGCCGGCATCATCAGCTTTCTCAGCCCTTGTGTGCTGCCGATTGTTCCGCCCTACCTGGCCTATATGTCGGGGATGAGCGTGCACGAGATGTCCCAGGGTCGCTCGGGGCGCAACAAGGCGACGATCACGGCGCTGTTCTTTGTGCTCGGCCTGAGCACGGTCTTTCTGATCCTCGGCTTTGCCGCCTCGGCCTTTGGGGCGTTTTTCCTGTCCAACCAGGTGCTGTTTGCACAGATATCGGGCGCGGTGATCATGGTCTTTGGCCTGCACTTTCTTGGCGTGTTCCGCATCTCCTTCCTCGACCGCGAGGCGCGGATGGATGCTGGCGATCAGGGCGGCTCATCCTTTGGGGCCTACGTCCTGGGCTTGGCCTTTGCCTTTGGCTGGACCCCGTGCATCGGCCCGCAACTTGGCGCGATCCTCACCTTGGCGGCGTCCGAAGCATCCGTGACACGCGGCACCTTCCTCTTGGGGGTCTATGCCGCGGGCCTTGGTATTCCGTTCCTACTGGCGGCCATGTTCATGAGCCGCGCGATGGGGTTCATGAACCGCATCAAACGCCATATGGGCCTGATCGAAAAGGTCATGGGCGCGATGCTGGTCTTTGTCGGCGCGGCCATGCTGCTGGGGCTGTTCACGCGGTTTTCCTTCTGGCTGCTCGAACAATTTCCCGCGCTGGCCACCTTGGGCTGATCGAACTCTGACGCAGGGACGGGTTGGAAACCGGGCCGGTCTCCGCCTTACTTTGGTCAAAGAAAACCGCTAGAGTGCGCCGAACAACAGGTGCAATCATGAGCAGTTCGCATCCACAAACAGTGCGCCGTCGCCGGGTGTTCTACATCCCCGGCTACGATCCGATTCACCCGCGTCGCTACCGCGAACTCTACCGCAAAGAGGGCGCGGCGCAGGCCGGGATCTCAGGCTACGATCTGACGCTCAAACCCAAGACAGGCGGGGGCCACTACGGCTGGCAGGTTGATGCTGTCATCGACGACGCCCCGGTCCATGCGGATGTCGAGGTGCTGGTCTGGTCGGACATCGTGCGCGACAGCATGGATGCCTCGATCCCCGGCACCTATGCGCAACTGGTGCGCACGGCCTGGACCTACATCGCCTCGGGCGCGCTGCGCCGGTTGATGCGGTTGCGCAAGGGGCCCGTGATTGCCGCGCTTTATCCCGTTGGCATGTTGCTGGTGCAACTGCTCGTGGCGCTGGCCGTTTGGGCCGCTTTCTGGGCTGTCGGGCGCTGGATGCTGGACAGCCTTGGTGCTTGGATTGGCGCCGCGATGGGGGCGGTGGCCTTTGTCGCGCTCTTGCGCTGGTTCAAATCCAAGGACGGCAAGTTTTTCGCCTATTACCTCATGCACGACTACGCCTATTCCGCGGCCTCGCGCGGGGCAAATCCTGCACCGCTCGAAGCGCGCATGGCCCAGTTTCAGGACAGCATAGCCGGGGCCTTGCAGGATGACGTGGACGAGGTGCTGGTGGTGGGCCATTCCTCTGGTGCGCATCTGGGCGTGTCGATACTGGCCGATCTGATCCGAGCGGGCCGCGTGCCTGCGGATGGCCCGGCGCTGGCCTTTCTGTCACTGGGGCAGGTGGTGCCGATGGTGTCGTTCCTGCCCGATGCGCACCGTTTGCGCGCAGATCTGCAATACCTCTGCACGCGCGACGAACTCACGTGGGTGGACGTGACCGCACCAGGTGATGGATGCGCCTTTGCCCTGTGCGATCCGGTGTCGGTGTCCGGTGTCGCCCCGGATGGCAAGCGCTGGCCACTGGTGTTTTCGGCGCAATTCACACAATCGCTCAGCCCGGAACGCTGGGCCGCGCTGCGCTGGAAGTTCTTTCGCCTGCACTTCCAGTACATGTGCGCCTTTGATCGCCCGCTCGACTACGACTACTTCCAGATCACGGCGGGCCCGCTCACACTGGGCGCGCGCTATGCCGACCGGCCGCCGTCGAAATCCCGCATCGATCACGCCGTGTCGAAATACACCTCCGTGGCCGCATGATCCCCCCAAAACCCCCGAGCCGCCCCGACCGCGTGTCGCTGTGGCGTTATATGAAACTGTTTCGCGAGGATATCCTTTCGGCGCAGCCTGCACGGCTGTACCGCGCGTGGATGGCCGAGTTTCGCACGCCGTTCTTTCGCAGCTACCTGATGAACCAGCCAGAGCTGGTGAAAACAGTGCTGAAGGAACGCCCTGACGCCTTCCCCAAATCCGACCGGATCGGCGAGGGGTTGCGCCCTTTGCTTGGCAACTCGGTCTTTCTGACCAACGGCGAGACGTGGAAACGCCAGCGCCGCATCATCGATCCTGCCTTCGAGGGCGGGCGTCTGCGCGAGACTTTTCCGGCGATGTGGGACGCGTCCGAAGCGGCGGCGGCGCGTCTGCCGATGGGCGAAGTCGAGATCGAAGAGCAGACAAGCCATGCCGCGGCCGATGTGATCTTTCGCACCCTGTTTTCGATACCGATCGAGAATGATCTGGCCTCGGCGGTGTTCCACGAATTCCGCGCCTACCAGCGCAGCCAGCCGATCCTGAACCTGGCCGCCTTTGTACCGCTGCCTGCCTGGATGCCGCGCCTGTTTCGTCGCGACACCCGCGCCAGTGCGGCGCGGATCCGCGCGCTGATCAAGCAACTGGTGGACAAACGGGCAGTCGAGATTGCCGACGGCACTGCGCCGGATGATCTGGCGACCAAGATCATGACCACCGCCGATCCTGAGACAGGAGAGCGGTTCGACCCCGAAGAGATGGTCGACCAGGTTGCCATCTTCTTTCTGGCGGGGCACGAGACAAGTGCGTCGGCCCTGGCCTGGGCGCTTTACCTGATGGCGCTGTATCCCGACTGGCAGGCAAAGGTTGCCGCCGAAGCGCAAGCGTTGGAGCACTGTGATTTTGCCGTGATGTCCAAGCTGCCGGTGACGCGCGATGTGTTTCGCGAAACGCTGCGCCTGTATCCCCCGGTGCCGATGATGGTGCGCGAGGCCACGTGCCCCGAACAGTTCCGCGACCGCAACATCGCCACAGGCAGCCAGTTGGTGCTGAGCCCGTGGCATCTGCACAGGCACACCCGGTTGTGGGAGCGGCCCGACGAGTTTGACCCCGCCCGCTGGCACACTGAAAACGGCAAACAGTGCGCGCGCGAGGCCTATATCCCGTTTTCGGCCGGGCCGCGCGTGTGCACCGGCGCAGGCTTTGCCATGGTGGAGGGGCCGCTGATTCTGGCGCGTCTATTGCGTGATTTCGAGGTCGCGCGCGTGCCGGGCCGTGATCCTGTGCCTGTTGCGCACCTGACCGTGCGCGCCAAAAATGGCATCTGGCTGAATTTGCGCAAACGGTAGCGTTAACATGGCTCCGGTGGGATTAACCGGGGCCGTTGAATGAGTTAGGTCTGAGCCGATTGGAATCATGACCTTGGAGAACCCTATGCCCGACTTTGCCAAAATGCGCGATCAGATGGAACACGGGGCGGGGTTTATCGCAGCACTCGACCAGTCGGGCGGGTCCACCCCCAAGGCGCTCGCGCTCTACGGTGTCGATGCGAACGACTATGATGGCGAAGAGGCAATGTTTGCCGAAATCCAGCGCATGCGCGCACGCATCATCCTGGCCCCCGACTTCACCAGCAAGAAGGTGATTGGCGCGATCCTGTTCGAAAAGACATTGCGCGAAAGCATCGAGGGGCAGGCGGTGCCATCCTACCTTTGGGGTGTGCGCGGCGTGGTGCCGTTCCTGAAGATCGACAAGGGTCTGCAGGACGAGGCAGATGACGTGCAACTGCTGAAACCCATCCCGGGTCTGGCGGACACACTGGCAGAGGCCAAGGCCATGGGCGTCTACGGTACGAAGGAGCGTTCGGTCGTGAACGCGGCCAATGCCAAGGGCATATCGGCGATTGTCGAGAACCAGTTTGCCGTCGCACATGAGGTGATCGACGCAGGCATGGTCCCGATCATCGAGCCCGAGGTGAACATCCACTCTGCCACCAAGGCCGAAGCCGAAGCGCTGCTGGCAGAAACACTGATGTCACATGTCGAGACATTGGGCGACGGGCAGGACATCATGCTGAAGCTTACCTTGCCAGAGCAGCCGGGTGTTTATGACGCGCTTGCCGATCATCCCCGGGTGCTGCGCGTGGTGGCCTTGTCGGGCGGCTATTCGACAACGGATGCCAGCGCGCGCCTGGCCCGGAACCACAAGATGATCGCAAGTTTCAGCCGCGCCCTGACCGAAGGATTGCAGCGCGACATGAGCGATGAGGGGTTCGAGGCGGCACTGGGGTCCAACATCAACACGATCTACCAGGCGTCTGTAACCTGAACGGTCTCTGACGCAGAGACCGGCTGGAAATCGACGCGATTTCCGTAACGTTGCGCCGTTTTCTGCGTCGGAAAACAGCCGGAAACTGGGTCAGTTTCCGACTAAAGCAGCGGGCGCACTGGTTCTGAATTGCAGAACACGATGATCTGACCTGCGTTTTCCACGGCGCGGTATCCGCGTTGCTCCAACTCGCGCAGAAACACATCCCGTCCGATCAATCGCTCAATGTCGCGGGATTTGCGCCGTATCACCGCGCCATCCCGCGCAGCTTTGGAGCTGAACAGATCCAGCATGTATCCTTCGGGACTGAGAGGCAGGTGATGTGCAAACTGCGTCATGCAGCCAGCATGCCAAAGCGTGGTTAACGATGTCTGAAGTGGCGCAGGACAAATACGCGAATGGCCGAGGCCAGCCCGGTGTCCGGATCCCGCGCGGCGTCAATTTCACTCGCCAGTGCGTTGATGGGGGTGCCGCGCGACGCGGCAATCTCGCGAAAGGCGTCCCAGAACTCGGGCTCCAGTGTGACGCTGGTGCGGTGACCCTTCAGGGTCAGGGAATGCTTTTGCGGGCCCGTGCTCAATGCTCGGCCCAGAACCGCCGCGCGGGATCAAGATCGGCAATGCGCGCATATGTGTTCAAAAGGCGCGCAAGCGTACCTTCGTTCGCACGAATGTAACGACGTGCCCGGCGCAGTGCACGAATGCGGTTGCGCGCTTCCTTGTCGATGTCGGTTTCCTGGGTCATGAAACACCTATACCTCTTAACATCGAACACTTTGCCTTGGTTTTATGGCTTTTTGTCGTCGCTATCCGCACCATACGGGGGCGTTTCAAGGGCCTTCCCGTCCAGTTCTCGCGCCGCGCGGGAACTCTCTTGCCGCGTTTTGTCTTTCTCGGCCTTGCTGCGCCCAAACGCCACCGCATTGGCATCGGCCCGCGCTTTGCTGTCTGCACGGGCGCGGGCCTTGCGGACTTTGTTGAGGTTTATGGGCGTGCTCACTTGGGTCCAATCATGTTTTCGGGGCGCACGACACGGTTGAACGTTTCTTCATCGACAAAGCCGAGGGCAATCGCCTCTTCCAGCAGGGTCGTACCATTCTTGTGCGCCGTCTTGGCGACCTTGGTGGCGTTGTCGTACCCGATTTCGGGGGCCAGCGCCGTGACCAGCATCAGTGACTCGCGCATCAGCTTGTCGATGCGCACCTCATCTGCCTGCAATCCCTCGACGAGGTTGTCGGTAAAGGCCGAGGCCGCATCGCCCAGCAACTGCATGGATTGCAGCACATTGTAGGCCATCATGGGCTTGTAGACGTTCAGCTCGAAATGGCCCTGCGATCCGGCAAAGCCGACAGCGGCATCATTGCCCATCACATGCGCGCAGACCTGCGTCAGCGCCTCGCATTGGGTCGGGTTCACCTTGCCCGGCATGATAGAGGAACCCGGCTCGTTCTCTGGCAGCACCAACTCACCCAGACCGCAGCGTGGGCCGGAACCCAGCAGGCGGATGTCGTTGGCGATCTTGAACAGCGAGGCAGAGACGGTTTTGAGCGCGCCCGACATCTCGACCATGGCGTCATGGGCGGCCAGGGCCTCGAACTTATTGGGGGCGGTGACAAAGGGCAGGGCGGTGATGTCGGCCATATGGGCAGCCACGGCTTCGGCCCAGCCTTTTTGCGTGTTCAGACCAGTGCCGACGGCGGTGCCGCCTTGCGCCAATTCATAGATACGCCCCAACGCGTCCTTCACCCGCTGGATGCCCATGGCGACCTGGTGGGCATAGCCGGAAAACTCCTGGCTCAGCGTGAGCGGCGTGGCGTCCTGTGTGTGGGTGCGCCCGATCTTGATGATGCCGTCGAACGCAGCGACCTTGGCCTCCAGCGCGCCATGCAGCTTCTCGAGGCCCGGCAACAGCACATCACGCGCCGTCATCGCGGTCGAGATGTGCATGGCTGTCGGGAATGTGTCGTTGGACGACTGGCCCATGTTGCAGTGATCGTTGGGGTGTACGGGGTCTTTGGAGCCTATCACGCCGCCCAGCAGCTCAATCGCGCGGTTCGCGATCACTTCGTTGGCGTTCATGTTGGATTGCGTGCCGGAGCCGGTCTGCCACACGACGAGGGGGAAGTTGTCGTCGAGCTTGCCATCGACCACTTCACCCGCCGCTTCGATGATCGCGTCGGCCAAACGGGCGTCCAGCGTGCCTTGCGCCTTGTTCTGCATGGCACAGGCCTTCTTGATCACACCCAGCGCGCGCACCACGGCGACAGGCTGTTTCTCCCACCCAATGGGGAAATTCATGATCGAACGTTGGGTCTGCGCGCCCCAGTACTTGTCGGCCGGAACCTCAAGCGGTCCAAAGCTGTCGGATTCGGTGCGGGTGTCGGCCATGGGGTGGCTCCTTAGATGGTCTGTTGGTCCCCTCCAGCATGTACCGGGCACGCATCCGACAGACAAGCACGCAGCACGGCTCATACGCGAACCATTGACGCGATCAAATCATTGCAAGACAGGTGCAAGTCACAGCGCGCCATCCTATATTGATGTCAGTATATGCGCGCAGTGAAGGA
Source organism: Tateyamaria algicola (assembly GCF_047715485.1). Taxonomy (NCBI): domain Bacteria; kingdom Pseudomonadati; phylum Pseudomonadota; class Alphaproteobacteria; order Rhodobacterales; family Roseobacteraceae; genus Tateyamaria; species Tateyamaria algicola. The sequence continues at coordinate 4,182,192 of NZ_CP180422.1, read as the reverse complement.
AGAATGCAGATGATCGCCACCCGCACCGCCACAAGGCCGACGTTCCAATACCTGCACGGCGCCCTGATCGCCTTGTCTGCTGCGCTGGTTCTGATGGCGACACAGGTACGTGCGGATGTGGCACCGTTCCTTGGGACATATGTCGGATCTGCGGAAGTGACGGCGCTGGATGGTAGCAAGATTCCGCGGGATATGAGCGTCGAAGTGTCCGAGACCAAGGAAGGGTTCCAGGTCAAGTGGACATCCGTCAGCTATCGCAAGGATGGGCGCAGCAAGGAGAAATCCTATGCCATCGACTTCGTCGGCAGTGACCGTGACGCGGTATACGCAGCCGCACAGCGGCGCAACGTGTTTGGCCACGAGGTGCAGCTCGACCCGATGAAGGGCGAGCCCTATGTCTGGGCGCGCATCATCGACAAGACCTTGACCGTCTATTCGCTGTTCGTGGATGTCGACGGCGGCTACAGCCTGCAGCAATACGATCGCACATTGGCCGATGGAGGGCTTGACCTGCGGTTCCAGACCATACGCGACGGTCAAATCCAGCGGGCCGTCGAGACGTTTCTGGAACGCAAGTAGCGCGCCACCTTACTTGCGGAAGCTGTCCAAAGACACGATTTCCGCATCCTTGCCATCTTTTTCCTCGATGTCTTCGTCCACAGGTTTCGGCGTTGCCGCCGCCGGGCTGGGCAGAATTTCAGGCGGGGCGGTGTGCGTAGCCTCGTCCTCGTCCTCACCTTGCGTTTCAAAGCGCAGACCGAACTCGACCGATGGATCGACAAAGGTCTTGATCGCGTCATAGGGGATGTAAAGCGGCTCGGGCGCATCCCCGAAATTGAGCGTGACCGCAAACCCTTCGCTGCCCACATCCAGCTTGTCATACCAGTGCTGCATCACCACGGTCATTTCGCCCGGATACCGGTCGCTTAGCCAGTCCGCCAATTCGGCGTCCGGATGGCTGGTGTCAAACGTGATGAAAAAGTGGTGCGCGCCCGGCAGGCCGTTGGCGGCCACGTCTGTCAGCACTTTGCGGATGAGGCCACGCATGGCTTCATGCATCAGGTTGCCGTAATCAATGCTCCGGCTCATGGCAGTCCTCGTGCGGTTCGACCTCACCATATCCCAATTTCAGGCGGTGAAAAGAGGGCCTGACACTTTGGTGCGGGTTTATGTGAGTCCAAGCAAGGATATTGCGCACCCCGCCATCGCCATCAACGCCAATGTGACCAACAGACCAAGTCGCAAGTGCAGCATCAGTACCATCGCAGCCAGCGTCAGAACTATCGCCCAGATGTCGAGTGATGGGAAATCGGGCAAGGGCAGGGCGACGCCGGGAACGCTTTTGATCGTGCCAAAAAGCACATGCAACGCAAACCAGACAGACAGGTTCAGGATCACGCCCACCACGGCGGCCGTGATGCTTTGTAAAGCGGCGGACAGGCGCGGGCGGGCTGCAATCTGATCGAGGTAGGGACCGGCGGCGAAAATCCACAGAAAACACGGCGTGAACGTGACCCAGAGGGTCAGCGCACCCGCAGCAAGCGCAAGGCTCAGTCCCCCTTGAGCGAACCCCGCCAACAGGGCCACGAATTCAGTGACAAGGATCAGCGGCCCCGGCGTGGTTTCGGCAAGCCCCAGCGCGTCGATCATCTGCCCGGTCGTGATCCAGCCATAATCCTGCACAACCTGCTGCGTCATGTAGGCGAGGACTGCATAGGCCCCGCCAAAGGTGACAATCGCCAGCTTGGAAAAGAACAGCCCGATTTGCAGCAGAAAGTCCTGCGCGGTAGCCCAGAGCGTGATGAGCGGCGCAGCCCACAAGCCACCCCAGATCGCCACAGTGCGCCACGTGTTGGTGCGCACTGGCGTGGCGGTATGTGAAGTGTCAGCGGCATCGGCGGTGATGTATCCATACACACCCGCGGCGATCACGATCAGCGGGAAGGGCAGGCCAAAGACAAAGAGCGCGACAAAGGCGGCCCCGGCCAAACCCCAAGCCGCGCGCCCGCTCAGTGCCTTTTTGCCGAGGCGTAAAAGGGCTTGCAGCACCACAACGATGACCGTCGCCTTGACGCCAAGAAAGGCCGCCTGCACCAGAGGCACATCGCCAAACTGGACGTAACCGATGGCCAGCGCGAGGATCACGAGCGCGCCGGGCACCACGAACAACAAACCTGCCAGCAGCCCGCCCAACGTGCCGCGCAAGCGCCACCCGGCATAGGTGGCCAATTGCATCGCCTCGGGTCCCGGCAACAGCATGCACAGGGACAGGGCGCGCAGGTACTGATCCTCGCTCAGCCATTTGTGGCGGCTGACAAGCGCGTCATGCATCAGCGCGATCTGCGCGGCAGGCCCGCCAAAGGACAAAAGGCCGATGCGGCCAAAGACCTTGAACAGGTCAGAAAGTGGCAATTGGGTCATTTGCCGCGCCCTGTCGGCCAGTCATGTCCTTCACCTGCGCCATCCCGGGCCCAGCGATACAGCGCGTCATAGATCGCCATACCTGCATCGAGCTGTGCCTGATCATCACGGTACTGACGTGACAAGCCGACCGACAGGGCAAGCAGCCCCGCGGCTTGTGGCGCGAGGTCGTGTTTGTTGGTGTCAGCGGCACGGATGACGCGGGCCAGACGATTCAGGGCAGGGGTGTGCAGGGCGAACTCGTCCAACATGGTGTCAAACGTGCAACGGTCGTCGCGGTGGGTCCAGAGCACGTCTTCGACATCAAACGGGGTGGCACCATAGCGGTCGGCCACGCCCATGACTTCGCCCGGTGACACAAACAGGAACCGCGCCCCCGGATCGACAAAGCGGCGGATCAGCCAGGGGCAGGCGATACGGTCGATCTTGGGGCGGTGGCGTGTGACCCAGAGTGTCGCGCCGTCTACAGGCGGCGGCACGTTGGCAGCGGGCACGCGGATCATGCCTGCCATATCGCGCCAGCCATACATGCCGCCCGACAGGTATTCGGCGTGGTGCCCATCGGCGCGCAACCGTGCGACCAGACCTTGGCTCAGCTTGATCCCCCGCTGACAGGTCACGACACAGGATCGGTCTTGCAGCCTGTCCTTGAGGCCGGGCAGGTCCGTGTGCGGGTGCCTGAACGCACCGGGGATCAGGTAAGGGTCGTCAGCAAAGTCGGGATCGATGGAAATATCAACGATAACGGGCGCTTCAGGCGTGCCGATCAGGCGCAACAGTTGGGCGGGTGTGATTTCGTTCGGGGCAGCCATATGCATGCATCCTTTGATCTGGAAACATGCGAACGTTGGGCTGGCGCCTCACGGGGTGTTCGCGGGTACCCCATGCAAGTGTGGTAACGGACGGGGTCGGTTTGCGTCAACCCTTCACCGCAGCCGTGTACCGGCCATCAACAGGGCATAGGCATCCTCGGGCAGTTGATCGAGTTGCTCGAAGAAGCGCAACAGATCAAACAGTGGATAACTTTCCACCAGTAAGCCGTTGTTCTGGCGACACATAATCTGTTGGTAGACCGCCACCGGCTTGTTGGTGCGGCGGCAATTGCAGGTAATCTTGAGAAAGGCAGCGGTCCAGTCGTCCTTGTCGATGGTGTGGATGAACGTGACCTTGAGATGCGAGACGAGGCCCCGCAAAATCTCCATCCATTCGCGCACCTCATAAGGTTCAACTGCCCGGTCTTCGATCAGAATGGGGCTGGATGTGTCCGGCTGAAAATAGCCCGAGATCGCATCCAGTCTGCCCTGTTCCCACACCTCCGTGTAAAAGCGGCGCAGGATGTGCGATGTCGGTTCCATATCTCTCCCATCGGTGCAGATGTGTCATTCGTCCTTGCGCGTGCGTCAGCGCAGCCGCGTTCCGCCCAGCATCACCGCCATCGCGTTTTCGGGGAGCAGGCCCAGCTGTTCGAACAGGACCATGGAATCCACGCCGCTGTAGATTTCCTGCATCCGGTGTCCCTCAAAACGCGCGGTGAAGTGGTTGAATACGTGGATCGGATCGCCGGTCAGGGCCGCATGGCTCTTGATTTCTACGACGGCGGACAGCCAGTTCCCCTGTTCCACGAGGATGGGATAGGACACCTCGATACTGCCCAGCAACTCGCGCACCATCGTGACCAGTTCGGAAAACTCATCCGCGTCAAAGGGCATTTCGCCCATGATACCCCGCGTGCGGGCATCGGGCGCGAGGATTTCAGGCAAGATTTCCAGATTTCCATTGACCCAGATTTCAGTGAAATAGGTCTGCAAGGTCTTGACCTTATGTGGCATTCCACGGCTCTCCGCCAATCGCGCTGGGGTTGAGCAGTCGTACCAACCGCGCATTAACAAAGATTGAAGTGAAAAGGAAAATGCAGGCTTCTGTTGCCAGGTGCCTGCGAACCCCGCCTTACGCGGCTAGGCGCAAGGACTTAATTTTCGATATTAGGAACGGCTTACGCCGCTACTGCCATCGGAGCACGATTGTCATTTGCAATTGTACAAGTTTCGCCGGTAACGGTGGCAGACAGCCGAGACAAAGCTAACCCCTTTAGACGTCCGTCGATCCTATTTCGACCCCATGATCCCCAAATGAAGGATGTTTGGTGGAGTCGCCGGGTACCGCCCCCGGGTCCGATCCGCTTATTACGAGCGCGTTTATGTCCATAGTCCCGAAGGACGAGCCATATATAGGCGAGTGCGGGACGCGTTGCAATCGGAGGGAGCCTCCGGCGGGGATTTTTTTGGAACAGAGAACGTGTGTGCCGCACTTTAACTCATGCGCTTAGGGTTCTGAAAAACATATAAAATCAAATCTTGCCGACCGTCGCGCGCGACATGTTCAGAGATTGGCCGCGAGGAACCACGCCGCAAGCACTGCCTCGATCCCGCCAAAGATCAGCACCTTGCGCAGGGGTGGTTTGTCAAAGATCAGTGACAGCACGCGCCCCATGGCCGCGCCCATGAAGGCAAAACCGATCATCGCATAGGCCAGTGGGTGGCCAAGCCAGATTGCGGCCAGACCTGCGACGACGAACAAGCCCCCGACGCTGGCGCGCATTTCGCTCAGTCCCATGGTGCTGGTCGTCGGGGCGAGGTCGAGCGCCGAGGCCGTGTAGCGCGGTGCAACAAACCCAAAGAGCCCGAAGGCGATGGTCAGCAGGGCGGCGATGATGTTCAGGACGTCGATCATGGCTTGCACGTAGGGCCCGCCGCAGGGGGAGGCAAGATCAGAAGTGATCGCTTATGGGCGTGTTCAGCTTTTCTTCAAGCGTCTGATTGAAGGCGGCAAGGTCCGTGGTTGGGTCAAGGTCATCTGCCCGCTTGATATCGACCGAGATATGGCGCCGCCCCTTGGTGCGCCCGATGAAGCTCCAGAAGTAGTCGTAACGTGCCGACTGAAACCGGCCCAACCCTTCGATCCGCAGGACAAGCACAGTGCGGTCGGGTTTCCTTTCCAGGATGTCGCGGGCCCCCGACAGGTGCGGGGCAATCACCTCAGGTTCCTGCTGCCGGGTATGGCCCGCCGGAAACAAGAGAATGCTTTCTCCGCGATCGAGTGCCGCAAAGATGCGCGTCATGCTCGCCACTTTCTGCGCCTGGCGTTTTTCCGCGGGCCATGACTTGGGCGAACTGACCGGGATCGCTCGGGCCACGAACATCGGAAACCATTGCATCCAGTTGTGGTATTCATTGTAGTGCACCACGGGCCTTATGCGCTGCGTGGTGTAGAGGATGGCGGCGATCAGTGGGCCGTCAAAGCGGCTCACGTGGCTCGCCAGAATCAGCGTACCTGCCGAATCCTGCAACAGGTGCTTGCCGGAGCAGCTGACATTGTAAAACAGAGAGAAATAGCTGCGCACGATGGCAAAGAAGAAATGGCGCAGCCATTTGCCCAGCGTATTGTCGATAAACCGCACCATGCCTTGGGAACCTGAACTTGTTCTTTCTTGCGCCGACAGTTGCGGGCAGGTGCCGCAAGGTCAATGGCAATTGTCAGAGCGCCGTCCAAAGCCCCACGACACCAACCACGACCAGGCTGAGCGCCCAGACGAGTTCGAGGTCGAACCAACTGCGGCTGAGGAATTGCAGCCCGAGCCAGCGGTGGACCGCATAGGCCAGCGCACCGCCCGATCCGATCATGGCGATGGTGTGCAGGATGGCGACACCGAGGGCAAGGGCGGTGGTGGCCATCAGGGCCGATGCGGCGCGGTGGCCTGCATCCAGCTCCTCGATCGCGCAGAGGCCGAGGTAAATGGGCACCAGCATCAGTGCGGCACCATGGGCGAGTGCGACGAGGAAGGACCAGAGCGCCAGCCGATGCGGCGGGATGCGCGCCAGAAAGCGGGGATGGCGGCGCGTGATGGCGAGGTAGAGGCCCATGGCGATCACGATCAGCCCGGCTCCGATACGGATTTCGCGCTGATAGTCAATCAGCAGCGTCATCATCGAAAAGGGCAGCAGGATGCCGAGCATCGCAGCAAAGTGGCCCAGGCTGAGCGCGCCGAGCGCGGGCCAAAGGGCCGAGCGGCGCCGTTCGAACAGCGCTGACGAGACGGCCAGCGGCCAGCCCATGCCCGGGTTCAGCCCGTGATAAAGGCCCGAAAGGATCACGGCGAGCCATAGGCCCGCCGCGGTCGTCAGGTCCATCTAGACCGAGGGGTAGCAGAAACTGTCTGTGGAACAGTCACCGCCCTCCAGCCGGATCTGGTGGCTGCGATAGCCTTCCGGGAACTTGGTCCAGAACTTCTCATCCAGCGTCAGACCGCCGTTTTCACCGACATTGGCCATGACCATCGCAGCCCCGCGATCTCCGGGATAGAACTGGTCATCCCAGGTGGAATACAGCGAGTTGGTCCAATAGACGCGCTTGCCGTCGCGGCTGATCTCGACCATCTGGGGGCCGTAGCCAAAGGCTTCGCCATTGGGGTGCTTGTGCTTGGCCACGATGCCGCCCAGCTCGACCTTGCCCGCAAGAACGGGGTTCATCGGGTCGGACACATCGTATTGGTGCATCTCGCCCAGGCCCCAGCAGGCGACGTAAAGGTACTTGTCATCAAGGCTCAGGTCGATGTCGGTGACCAGTGGCGGCACCGCGCCGAACCCTTTCAAGAGGTCAGGCAGGTCGTCGGCATCGGCGGGCACGGGATCAATCGTGATCGTCTTTTTCGCCTGCCATTCGCCATTGTCATCCCGCCACCAGGTAAAGATCGCGCCTTGCAGGTTGGTGGTGTCGACCACCACGCCGCAGAACCCGTATTCCTTGACCGGGTCGTGGGCGGGCCGGATTTCCAGCGCCATCTGGTGGTTTTCACCAAGGTCCAGCGACTTGACGACCTTGCGCGCGCGCAAGTCCCAGAAGTGGATCGTGTGGCCGTATTTGTTGCTCAGGAGATCCTCTGGCACGACGCCGTTCTCGAACTGCGGCGGCAGGCCCCATTCGGAACTGACCATGTAGTCGCGCGGCAGGTTCCACCAGAAGTCATAGTGCTTGTCCTGAATGCCGCGGTCCATCTCGTACCGGCCCTGAATTTCGAAGGTCTGGCAATCCATGATGAAGATGCCAGGAGGACCGTCTGTGCCATCCTCGCCACCACCGCCAAGGGTCGAGACATAGATGCCCTCGGGACCGCAATGGATGGTGTGGGGGCGGGAATAGCCCGTCTTCGCCATCAACTCTTCGGGTTCGATGATCTTGTGAATCTTGGCATCCAGTGGGTCCTTGACGTCGATGATGTAGATGCGGGAAGACCGAATGCCGGGGATGATCAGGTAGCGGCGCTCGAGGAACGCATGACCGGTGAGGGGCGAAAGCGAAGACGAACAGGCGTTCCAGCCAAAGTGATGGAATTCATCGCCCAGGTTCGGCACGAACAGCGAATGCACGATCTGTCCGTAGGTGTCGCTGGCGGGGTCGACATCGACCACGGCCAGCCCGTCGGGTTTGGTGCCATCGGGGCTGAGCATCAGCGTAAATGCGAGCGTCTCAACCGGGGCTTCCATGGCCATCTTGGGCGAGGGGTGAAATGTTGGGTCTGGTCTTAAATTCATAGCGTCCTCCCTGACGTATGGTTGACTGTCGGTGCCCGGCCCCTCAGCGGTCGTTAGTTGACGTCGTTGGGAGGGATCAGGCGGGCTTGGTCTCCTTTTTGGCGGCCCTTTCTGCACGGGCGGTGACGACGCTGTGCGCCAGTTCCCGTGTGTAGGCTTCTAGTTTGATGAGGGTCGCATCGGCGGTGACGGCATCCTGCGCCTCGACCGCATCCGCGATATCGGTGTGTAGTGCCACGATCGCCTCGCGCGATCGGGCGGTGAAGGTGATCATGTTCATCAAGGGCTGCATCGCCTCGACCGCGCTGGCGAGTTGATAGCTGAGCACCTTGTTGCCCGCTCCGTCCACCAGCGCGCGGTGAAAGGTGACGTCGGAGGCGCAGAACGCTTCGTCCGTGAGACCGGGCTGGGACTGGCGGTGGATTTCGGCACGCATGGTGGCCAACTGGTCCGGTGTGCGGCGCTGCGCAGATAGCGGCGCACAGGCGCGTTCCAGCGCATAGCGGGCCTCGCAGGCGACATCGAAACTGACGGCGTTCATGGACAGCAGCAGGGTCGAGGTGGTGACCTGCTGGGCATAGGCATCTTCGAATTTCAGCCTGTTGACGAATGCGCCGCCTGTTGCGCCGCGCTGTGTGCGGATCAGCGATTGCGCGGCCAGACGCTTGAGCGCTTCGCGCACCGTGGGGCGGGACACATCGAACTGTTCGGCCAGTTCCGCCTCCGACGGCAGGCGCTGATCCACGATCAGGTCACCCGCTATGATGGCATCGCGGATCGCCTTGGCGATCTGGGCCGAAAAATCTGCGCTGCTGTCCGGATCAATTTTCATTTGAGCACTTTTTTCAATTGTCTGGCATTTTAATGTCTGACATTTAATCTGGCAAGCATTGAGTCGCAGCACTGTCAGGGAGGACATATGCCGCATCTGGTTCGATCTATGCTTTGGCTCGGGTTCTTTGGCCTGATCCTTGCGGCGTGGTGGGTCATGTATTCGATGAGCATCGACATGGATGTCGATCTGATCGGGCGACCCGGAGAGATGGGTGCGCGCATGGCCGCGATGGACCCGCGCATGCCGATGTATATGCCCATGGCCAACTTTGGCCCGCTCTTTGCGATGTGGGCGATCATGATGGCGGCGATGATGCTGCCGACGCTGGTGCCCACATTACGCAGCTATGAGGACTTGATGGTGTCGGCGGACGGCACGCGGGCAGGGTGGCTGGGTGTCTTGCTGGGATACTTCATCGTGTGGGTCGCCTTTGCGGCGCTGATCACTGGCGTACAACTGGCCTTGCTTTATGGCGGTATTATCGACATGCTGGGCATATCCAAGACCACCACATTTGCGGGCCTGCTGTTGCTGGCCGTCGGTCTGTTTCAATTCACCCGAGCAAAGGAAATCTGCCATGGCGTCTGCCATAGCCCTATGACCTATTTTCTTGGCCACTGGAAAACCGGCGCGGCAGGCGGGCTGCGCATGGGCCTCGGCCTTGGCGCGTTCTGCGTGGGCTGCTGCTGGGGTTTCATGGCGCTTGGCTTTGTCGGCGGGGTGATGAGCCTGTTGTGGATGGGCCTTGCGACGCTGTTCATGGTGCTCGAAAAGCTGCCGCAGATCGGGCATGTTGTGACCAAACCCATGGGGGTGATCCTGGTCGCCGCTGGTCTGGCCGTGTTGGCCCAACCGTATATCGCACCCAATTTCGGAGGACTATGAGATGGCCGTGAAACGACGCCCCGACGCAGACAAGCTGCCGATCAGTCAGCGCATCGACAGCCGCATGCCCAATCCGGGCCGCCGCCAGATGACGCCCACCGAATGGGCGATCAAGGGCGAGTTGTTCCTGAACTGCTCGTGCGAGCTGTTCTGTCCCTGCGTTGTCAGCCTAGGCGCGCATCCTCCCACCGAAGGGCACTGCCACGCCTGGATGGCCATCGCGATTGACGAGGGGCATTTCGAGGGCGAGGACCTGTCGGGCCTGAACGTCGGCCTGATGGTCGACATCCCTGGCCGGATGGGCGAGGGCGGTTGGCGCGTCGCGGCTTATGTGGACGAACGCGCAAGCGGCAAGGCCTATAACGGTATCCTGCAAATCTTCTCGGGCGCTGCGGGCGGCACGACGGGCCTGTTCACGATGCTGGTCAGTGACATCGTGGGCGCTGAACGGGAAAAGGTCGAGATCGTGCGCGAGGGCAAAAAACGCGGCCTCTACATCGGGCGCAAGATCCAGGGCGAGATCGAGATGATCACCGGCAAGTCCGAAGATCACCCGGTGATGATCACCAACTCCAAATACTGGATGGGCCCCGACATCATCGCCGCGCGCGGTGTGAAGTCCAAAGTGCGCGACTATGGCCGCATCTGGGATTTCGGCGGCAAGTCGGCCGAGATCTGCCCGATCGACTGGAAAGGCCCCAAGCCTTGATCGAGCCGGGTTATGTCCGCACCATGGCCCGTTACAACGCCTGGCAAAACCGTCAGATCACGCAAGCGCTGACGGGGGTGGCAGAGGACGTGTTGCGGGCTGACCGCGGTGCCTTCTTTGGCTCGATCATGGCGACGCTGAACCACATCCTGTGGGGTGATACCCTCTGGATGAGCCGGTTTGACCGGACCATGGCACCACCCGGCGTGCCCCCCAGCGAACATGCGACATTCACACCGACATTTGCCGTCTGGAGCGCGGAGCGCTTTCGTATGGACGGCGCGATACGCATGTGGGCCGATACGCTGCGCGGGCTCGACCTCAAGGGGCAACTGTCCTGGTATTCCGGCATGACGCAACGCGACATGCAGATGGCTTTGGACAAGTGCGTTGTGCAACTCTTCAACCACCAGACACATCACCGCGGGCAGGTGCACGCAATGATGACCGCAGCAGGGCTCGAGGCCCCTGTGACAGACCTGGTATTCATGCCCGAGGACGATTGATGGCCGTGATTTCCCCCTCGCGTCGGCTGCGCCGCACGCCCTTTTCCGATGGTGTCGAAGCGGCGGGTGTCAAAGCCTACACCGTCTACAACCGCATGCTGCTGCCGACAGTGTTCGAAAGCGTCGAGGCCGACTATCGCCACCTCAAGGACCACGTGCAGATCTGGGATGTCTCGGTCGAACGCCAGGTCGAGCTGCGCGGGCCCGACGCGGGCCGTCTGATGCAGATGCTGACACCGCGCGACCTGCGCTCGATGCTGCCGGGCCAGTGCTATTACGTGCCTATCGTGGACGAAACGGGCGGCATGCTGAACGACCCCGTGGCCGTGAAGCTGAGCGAAGACCGTTGGTGGATTTCCATTGCAGATTCTGACCTGCTGTTGTGGGTCAAGGGCATCGCCAATGGGTACCGTCTGGACGTGCTGGTGGACGAGCCCGACATCTCGCCGCTGGCTGTGCAAGGGCCCAAATCCGAAGACCTCATGTCGCGCGTCTTTGGGGACCGTATCCGCGACATCCGGTTTTTCCGCTTTGACATGTTCCAATATGCGGGACGCGATCTGGCGATTGCGCGGTCGGGTTATTCCAAACAGGGCGGGTTCGAGATTTACGTTGATGGGTCAGACATCGGCATGCCGCTGTGGAACGAACTGTTTGCAGAAGGCGCGGATCTGAACGTGCGGGCAGGGTGCCCCAACGCGATCGAACGGATCGAGGGGGGGCTTTTGTCCTACGGCAATGACATGACCGACGACAACACGCCCCATGAATGCGGCCTGGGTCGGTTCTGTGATACCCAGACGGCGATCGGCTGTATCGGGCGCGATGCGCTGTTGCGCGTGTCCAAGGAAGGCCCGGTACAGCAGGTGCGACCCATCGCGATTGATGGCGACGCAGTGCCGTCAAGCGATCGGCCCTGGCCGATCTTTGGCGGCGGCAAACGGGTGGGGCAGGTCACGTCGGCCGCGTGGTCGCCGGACTTTGAGACGAATGTGGCCATCGGCATGGTCAAAATGACTCATTGGGACCCCGGCACGGTGTTGGAGGTCGATACGCCCGATGGTATGCGCAGCGCAACTGTGCAAAACGCGTTCTGGATTTAAAGCACTGGACCGGGGCGCTGCCCCGGACCCCGCGGTTTATCTGGCGAAATGAAGCAAGGGGACATCCCCCGGAATGGAGAGCAATATGTTTGATGCACTGGTGGTGAACAAGGATGAAGACAGCGGCAAGACCTCTGCGGCGGTGGCGCAGCTGTCGCTGGACGATCTGCCCGCCGGTGATGTGACTGTTGCCGTCGAATACTCGACCGTGAACTACAAGGACGGCCTGTGTATCGGCCCCGGCGGTGGTCTGGTGCGCAAATATCCACATGTGCCCGGCATCGACTTTGCCGGAACGGTCGAGGCGTCTGACGATGACCGCTACAAACCCGGCGACAAGGTCGTGCTGACCGGCTGGCGCGTGGGCGAGGCGCATTGGGGCGGGTACTCTCAGAAGGCGCGGGTCAAGGCGGATTGGCTGGTGCCACTGCCCGACGGCCTCGACACCCGCCAGGCGATGGCGGTGGGCACGGCCGGATTCACGGCGATGCTGGCGGTGATGGCGCTGGAAGATCACGGGATCAAGGCAGGGCCGGTTCTGGTAACAGGGGCCGCTGGCGGTGTCGGCTCGGTCGCGACGGCCATCCTGGCCAACCTTGGCCACAAGGTCGCGGGTGTCACTGGGCGCCCCGAAACCGCGGATTATCTGACATCGCTTGGGGCGACACAGATCGTCGCGCGCGAAGAGATCAACGAAACCACCAAGCGCCCGCTTGAGGGCGAAACCTGGGGCGGCTGCGTTGACGCCGTAGGCGGTGCGATGCTGGCCCGCGTGCTGGGGCAGATGGAGTACGGGGCAAGCGTCGCCGCTGTTGGCCTTGCTGGCGGTGCGGCGCTGCCTGCGACCGTCATCCCGTTCCTGCTGCGCGGTGTGAACCTCTTGGGCATCGATTCCGTCATGCAGCCTTATGACAACCGCGTCCGCGCCTGGGCCCGCATTGCCAAGGACCTGCCGATGGACAAGCTCGAAGCGATGGTGCAGCCCGCGACCCTGTCTGACCTGCCGCAACTGGGCGCGGACATCCTGAACGGTCAGGTGAAGGGGCGCGTCGTCGTAGACGTCAACGCCTAAGCATTCTATGTGGGTCTTCGAGCCAGATCGGAGACCCACATGACCACGCCCGCCTATGACGACACAAACATCTTTGCCCAAATCCTGCGCGGCGAAATCCCGTCATTCAAGGTGTATGAAGACGATGAAACGCTGTGTTTCATGGACATCATGCCACGCACGGACGGGCACTGCCTGGTGATCCCCAAAACGCCGTGCCGCAACGTGCTGGACGCATCCGATGCACAGCTGGCCGCGGTCATATCGACAGTCAAAAAGGTATCGAACGCCGCCAAGGTCGCCTTTGACGCTGACGGCATAACGCTGCAGCAGTTCAACGAAACGGCAGGCGGGCAGGAGGTGTTCCACCTGCACTTCCACATCCATCCCCGGCACGAGGGCGTGCGCATGCGCCCGGCCGGACAAATGGGCGACATGGATGCGATCAAGGCGCATGCAAAGAAGATTTCAGCGGCTCTATAGTCGCAAAGGGCAGGGGTGCGGCGGTTTCCGATCTGCAACAAAACGCCGCCTGTCCCGAAAATTTTCTTGATTTTTTCACGATCCGCCAAAAAACGACATCTGCCAGACATTTTCGCCCGGAAAACGCGCAATTAACGTTTCGCAAATGACGCATGTCGTGTTCTGCTGCTGTCATAAAAACGACAACAGGGAACGCTATACATGTCCATCCAACCTCCATTAACGGAGCTACCGATCAAGACCGCCGATTCGGGGTTTTATCGTGGCTTCAGTGTCAACGTTGCGGTGATCAGTAAGATCATCATCAGTATGCTCGTCGTCTGGTGTATCGTCTGGCCGACCGAGGCCGGCACCATTCTGGGCGACTGGAACAGCGTGATCCTGGAAAACTTCGCCGCCTGGTACATCTGGGTTGTTACGTTCTTTGTCCTGGTCTGTCTTGGACTTGCTCTTTGGCCAACGGCAGGGCGCATGAACCTGGGCCAGCCGGGCGAAAAGCCCGAATTCACCAACTTCTCGTGGTTCTCGATGATGTTCGGTGCCGGGATCGGCGTCGGCATGCTGACCTGGGCCGTGGCCGAACCGGTCGCGCATTTCAAGAACAACCCGTCGGTCATCCAGGGCGCCACTACGGCACTGGGTGAAGACAACGTGCGCGAGGCCTATGTCTGGTCCTTCTTGCACTGGGGCCTTGGCGCCTGGGCCTGCTACGCGATTGCAGGACTTGCGCTGGCGTTCTTCAGCTATCGCCGTGGTTTGCCGCTGACGATCCGGTCGTCGCTGACACCGCTTTTTGGCGCGAAACTGTCGGGTTTCCTCGGCAACCTGATCGATATCGTCGCTGTGGTTGCGACCATCCTTGGGGTGGCGCAAACGCTCGGCTTTGGCGTGGAACAGTTCGTGGCTGGTCTGACCCGGATCGGGATCGGTGGTCTGGTGCTTGATGATGGGTCTGCAACGACACTCGGGATTGTCATCGCCTTGCTTGTCATCATGGGCGCATCGACCCTGTCGGCACTGTCCGGTGTGGGCAAGGGCATCAAATGGCTGTCGAACATCAACATGGTGCTGTCGATCTTCCTTTTGAGCTTCTTCATCCTGTTCGGGGCGACCTTCTTTGGGGCCGCGGCATTCTTCGTCGGCATCTGGGATTACCTGATCGCGCTGCCATGGCTCAGCTTCAACGTCTATGCCTCTGACGGTGTCGACGGGTCCGAAGCGTTCCTGCTGGCACAGTGGCAGGGCTGGTGGCCTGTGTTCTACTGGGCCTGGTGGATTGCCTTTGCACCCTTCGTGGGCCTGTTCCTGGCGCGCATCTCGCGCGGTCGGACGATCCGCGAGTTCGTGCTGGGTGCCATGATCGTGCCATCGCTGATGTGCTTTGTCTGGTTCTCCTGGGCCGGTGGCACAGCGATTGACCTGGAACTGAATGGTGATGCGGGTGGTGTCATTCTGGACGCGGCCAATGGCGACAAGATCTTTGCCATGACCGAGTTCATGCTGGCGCCGATTGCACAATTCCTGGCCTGGGCCATGGCAGTTGTGATCGTTGTGCTGCTGATGACGTTCCTCGTGACATCCGCTGACTCCGCGGTCCTGATCGTGAACACGATCAACGCTGCGGGCGACGAAGGTCCCAAGGCGCGTCCCCACATCCTGTTCTGGGGTTCGGCCCTCGGTCTTGTTGTGGCGGGTCTGCTGATTTCGGGCGGGACCGGGGCCATTCAGACGGCCATGGTGATCGGGGCGTTGCCGTTCTCGATCGTGATGGCGCTGATGTGCATCGCACTGATCAAGGCGATCTACAATGACGGTCGTCGTGAGGCGGCAGGCGTGCCGGCTGTTCATTCGGAAATTCCGGGTGCAACCGGGAATGGTCTGTCACCAGCCGAGTAAACTCGGTTGATCGCGAAGTAAGAGAAGCCCCGATGCAGATGCGTCGGGGCTTTTTTCATTTGGGGTTGATGTCCCAAAGGGGAGGCATTTGTTTGCTCGCACAAGTCTGGAAGCGATTTTCCAGACCAGCATATATAAAGCTTATAATCCACATTATGTAATGTATTGATATGACCGAAAATCCAGAAATCATCAATAAATCAATGATCTGCGGTCAACACCTGATCCAGTAAGATCACCCTAATGCGTAACCCGCGCCTCGCACTGTCCGCACTGGATCGCCGCCACCGTGTTGCGTCAACGCCTTGCGCAGCCGTCCGATGTGAACGTCGACGGTACGTGTGTCGACATAGATATCGCGCCCCCAGACACGGTCGAGCAACTGCTCGCGGCTCCAGACACGGCCCGGCTTTTCCATGAACGTGCTCAGCAACCGGAACTCTGTCGGCCCCAGTTTCAACTCGTCAGGCCCGCGGGTCACCTTATGGCTTTCAGCGTCCAGCATGATGTCATCGAATTCGAGCCGCTGCCCGACCGTTGACGGACGCACACGCCGCAACTGGCTGCGCACGCGTGCCATCAGCTCGATCACCGAATACGGTTTGACAACATAGTCATCCGCACCTGTTTCAAGGCCACGCACCTTGTCGACCTCTTCAGAGCGCGCAGACAGCATGATAACCGGTATGCTGCGCGTCTCTGGTCTGATCTTGAGCCGTCGGCACACTTCGATCCCGCTGAGGTTCGGCATCATCCAGTCCAGCACAATGATGTCCGGCAGGTCTTCATCCACAAGCAGCAAGGCTTCTTCGCCGTTTTGCGCGCGGCTCACGGCAAATCCTTCGGCTTCCAGGTTGTAGGCCAGCACTTCGCGCTGTGCGGGCTCATCTTCGACAACCAGAACGCGGGGTTGGTCGACGGACATGATGCGTGTCTCCTAGACTTGAAGTGAAGTCTTGTCGGCTTTTTCGCGTGACTCGTCTGGCACAGCGCCAGTCACGAGATAGACAACCTGTTCGGCAATCGACGTGACATGGTCGCCCATGCGCTCCACGTTTTTTGCGATGAAATGCAGGTGCATGCAGGCCGTGATGTTGCGCGGATCTTCCATCATAAAGGTGAGGAACTCGCGGAACAGCGCGTTGTACATCTGGTCCACATCCGTGTCGCGGTCGATCACGTCCTGCGCCAGTTCAGCGTCACGCGCGACATAAGCGTCCAGCGCGTCCTTGAGCATCCGCTCGACCTCCTTGGCCATGCGCCGCAAGGCCCCTGCACTGTCATTGACCGGCGCCATCTGCGACAGAACGCTTGTGCGCTTGGCCATGTTTTTCGCATAGTCTCCAATGCGTTCCAGGTTGGCGCTCACCTTCATCACGGACAGCACTAGGCGCAGGTCGATGGCCGTTGGCGCCCGCAGCGCGATGACGCGCGCGGCTTCCTCGTTGATCGTCTCTTCGAGCGCGTCGATGGCCTTGTCGGCCTTGCGCACCTGCTCGGCCCGTTCCTCGTCGCGGCTTTCAAGGCTGATCGCGGCCTCGAGGATTGCGTTTTCGACCAGCCCGCCCATCTTCATGATCTGCGCCTGGATCGCTTCTAGGTCCCGGTCAAAGGCCGAGGCGATGTGTTGGTCTTGCATGGGTCTGCTCCTTAGCCGATGCGGCCAGTGATGTAGCTTTCAGTGCGGGGATCGACGGGATTGGTAAAGATCTGGCCCGTCTCGCCGTATTCCACCAGATTGCCGAGGTGGAAAAAGGCGGTCTTTTGGCTGACGCGCGCGGCCTGCTGCATCGAGTGTGTCACGATGACAACCGAGTAGTTGGTGCGCAATTCGTCGATCAGTTCCTCGACCTGGGCGGTAGCAATCGGGTCAAGCGCCGAACAGGGTTCGTCCATCAGCAGCACTTCGGGCTCGGTCGCCACAGCGCGCGCAATGCACAGACGCTGTTGCTGACCACCTGACAGGCCTGTGCCCGGGGCGTGCAGCCGGTCCTTGACCTCATCCCAGATCGCGCCCCGGCGCAAGGATTTTTCAACGATTTCATCAAGTTCCGACTTGTTCTTCGCCAGCCCATGGATGCGGGGGCCGTAAGCGACATTGTCATAGATCGATTTCGGGAACGGGTTGGGTTTCTGAAACACCATGCCGACCTTGGCGCGCAACTGCACGGGATCCACCTTGGAGTCATAGATGTCCTGAGAGTCGATGCGAATATCGCCCTCGACCCGACACACATCAATTGTGTCGTTCATCCTGTTGATACAACGCAAGAAAGTCGACTTGCCACAGCCCGACGGGCCGATGAACGCGGTCACGGTCTTGTCCTCGATATCGACGCTGACATCCTTGATGGCATGCGTGTCGCCATAATAGACCTGCACGTCCTTGGCCGCGATCTTGACGTCGTTTGTTTCCACGTCTCTCTCCACAATTCTCATGTCGTTCATGGCGGCCCCCTACCAGCGGCGTTCAAAGCGGCGCCGCAGGATCACGGCAATGGTGTTCATAGTGATCAGGAACAGCAGCAGGATGATGATGCCACCCCAGGCCTTTTCGTAAAAGCCCGGATCGGCGCGGCTGGCCCAAGTGTAGATTTGTGCGGGCATGGCGGAGTTCGCATCCGTGAAGCCGGCGATGAACCCCTCGGGATACTCGCGGGCGACAAAGCCGACCATGCCGATCAACAGCAGCGGTGCAGTCTCACCTAGGGCCTGTGCCAGTCCGATGATGGTGCCCGTCAGGATGCCCGGCATGGCCAGTGGCAACACGTGGTGGAACACCGATTGCATCTTGGAGGCCCCTACCCCCAGCGCCGCGTCCCGGATCGACGGTGGCACAGCCGCAAGCGAAGCGCGGGTCGAAATGATGATCGTCGGCAGCGTCATCAGCGTCAGCACAAGGCCACCTACCAGCGGCGCCGATTGCGGCAGGCCCGCAAACTGGATGAACACGGCAAGGCCCAGGATGCCGAACACGATGGACGGGACAGCGGCGAGGTTCGAGATGTTCACCTCGATCAGGTCGGTCCAGCGGTTCTTGGGGGCAAACTCCTCAAGGTAGATCGACGCGGCGACCCCAATGGGCAGCGACAGGAACAACACCACCAGCATCATGAAGAACGACCCGATCACAGACGCGCCAAGGCCCGCGCCACCGGGGTTGTCCACGCCGGAATCAGTGCCGGTGATAAAGTTCCAGTTGAACGCGCCGTGGATGATGCCCGCATCATGCAGCGCATCGACCAGATCAAGGTCGCTCAGTTGCAGGAACCGGCTGTCCACCAGCGTTTCGCGGGTCACACGCCCGTTGAAATAACCATCCACGCGCGAGGAGGCTGCCAGTTCAAAGCTGACGGGTGTGCCCACATCGTCAGGGTTTTCCTGGAAATGGGACCGGATTGTTCCACCGGGCTTACCCACGATCCGCTCGATCGCCTTGGCGTCGAAAGCAACTTCGAACCCGCTCTCCTGCAACTGGCCCTGCAGGGCGGCGATAAAGATGTTCTCATAGGCCTTGGTCTTGAGCATCTTGCTCTCGGCCTCGTCAAACTGCTCTTGCGTCAGTGTGAATTCGATATCCAGAACGGTTTGCGTAAAGGCAGGAATGCCCGACCGGAGGATCGATCCGAACAGGAACAGAAGGAACAACAGGCCCACGCTGATCGCGGCAATGCCGTAGGCGCGGAACCGTTTTTCGGCTGCGTTGCGCTTGCGCGTGCGGGCGTCGGTGACCGTCAGTCCGCTTTTGGGTGCGGCGGCGTTATCCATGCTTGCGTCGGTCATTAGTCGTACTGCTCCCGATATTTGCGCACGATGTAGAGGGCAAAGACGTTGAGGCCGAGGGTCAGCACAAACAGTGTCATGCCCAAGGCAAAGGCGACGAGGGCCTCGGGCGAGGCAAAGTCGGCATCCCCCGTCAGCTGGCTCACGATCTTGGCGGTAATGGTTGTCATGGCCTCGAACGGGTTCAGGCTGAGCCGTGCCGCGGCCCCTGCCCCAAGCACAACGATCATGGTCTCACCAATCGCGCGGCTGGCTGCCAGCAGGATGGCACCCACAATACCGGGCAAGGCGGCGGGCAGGATCACCTGGCGGATGGTTTCAGACTGGGTCGCGCCAAGGCCGTAAGAGCCGTCGCGCATCGCCTGTGGCACCGCGTTGATAATGTCATCGGACAGTGAGCTGACAAAGGGGATCAACATGATGCCCATGACAAGGCCTGCCGTCATCACGGCCGTTCCGCCCGACATCCAGCCCAGCGTGTCCTTGCCGAACATGGACACCAGCAACGGGCCGACCGTCAACAGGGCAAAGAGGCCGTAAACGATGGTGGGGATCCCGGCGAGGATCTCGATTAGCGGTTTGGCGATGCTGCGCACACGCGGGCTGGCATATTCCGACAGGTAAATGGCGGAAAACAGACCGACAGGCACCGCCACCAACAAGGCGATGATCGAGATGTAGAATGTGCCCCACAACAGCGGCAGCACGCCGAGGTCAGAGGCCCCGCCCCGTCCCGAAAAGCTCGGCGCCCAGCGGGTGCCGAAAAAGAACTCGGACGCAGGATAAAGGCGGAAGAATTCGATCGTGTTGAACAGTAGAGCAAAGAGAATGCCGATGGTGGTCAGGATCGCGACCGATGCGGCAAACATCAGCAGGGCCAGAATGCCCTTCTCCACCACGTTGCGTGCGCGAAACGCCGCATTCGAGCGCATGAAGGAATAGGCGGCACCGCCAAAGGCGATCAGCACAACCACGATGCTCATGATCGTGTAGCCGGTGGCGTTCAGGGATCGGTACTGCTGCGCACCCACCAAAACGTCATCGCTGACAGTCGAACCCAGTGCCACGCCCACTTCGCCAAGCCGTTCGCGCACATCGGTGGCTTCGTTGCTGATCAAACGAGCCTCTTCGCGCGTCATGGCACCTTGGCTCACCGCAACGTCAAGGCCGTCCGCCACGCGACGCACGTCGCTCATCACGAGGCCCAGCGAACCACCTTCGGCAACAGCACTGTCGGGCAGCAGGTCAAGAACGCGGGAATTGACGTAGATCGGTTGCGCCAGCAGCCAGACGATCAGCACGGCAAAGGCCGGGACAATCGTCCACATCGCGACGTTCGCGCCGTAATAGCTGGGGAGGGAATGCAGGCCGCGGCTGTCACCACCGGCGCTGTTCAACGCGCGCTGGCGCCCAAGAACATAACCGATCGCTGAAACCGCAAGAATGCTGAGGACGAGCCAGGAGAGAGTCATGACGGCTCCGATATGCGCGAAAAATAGGGATGCCCTGGCAGAGGGCAAGAGAGCAGAGTGGTGTGTGGGGGCGGCGCGGACGCCACCCCCGGAAAGCGTGGCGCGATCAGCTGCCGCCGCCCATTGTGGCTTCGGCATCGACTGCTGCCTGGGTGGCAGACAGTTCAGGGTCAGCAACCAGACCGTAGGCCGACAGCGGGCCATCGGGGCCGGCAATCTCGTCCGCGACAAAGAACGACGCGTACTCTTTCAGGCCGGGGATAACGCCGATATGCGCTTTCTTCACGTAGAAGAACAGCGGGCGCGACACGGGGTATTCACCGGTCGAAATGGTCTCGGTCGACGGTGCAACACCGCCCATTGTGGCCACTTTCAGCTTGTCTGTGTTGTTCTCGTAGAACGCCAGACCGAAGATGCCGATGCCGTTGGGGTTGGCGTCGATACGTGCCAGCGTCTCGGTGTAGTCACCGTCGATGTCGACCGACTTGCCGTCCTGGCGCACGTCGATGCAGGCATCTTCCGCGTCATCTTCGGACATGCCACCCGCGATCATCGCTTCCATGGCGCCTGTGGCTTCGCAGCCTTCCAGCAGCACCTTGTCTTCGAACACTTCACGTGTGCCGTGCTTGGTGCCGGGGATGAAGGCGACGATGTCAGCGGCAGGCAGCTCGCTGTTGAAGTCGGCCCATTGCTCGTGCGGGTTGTCGACGATGGCGCCGTCAACGAGGACCTTGGAGCCCAGGGCGTTGAAGATGTCCGAGGGTTCGAATGCGTTGTAGGCCGGGCCGTTGATTTGCGAGGCAAACACGATGCCGTCATAGCCGATGCGCACTTCGATGATGTCGGTCACACCCGCTTCGGCACAGGCCTTGATCTCTTTGTCGCGAATTTTGCGCGAGGCGTTGGCCACGTCGATGGTGTTTTCGCCAACACCTTCGCAGAACCGCTTGAGGCCCGAGGATGAACCACCCGATTCCACAACCGGTGTCGGGAAGTCGAAGTTTTCGCCAAAGGCTTCGGCCACGATCGAAGCGTAGGGCAGAACGGTGGACGAACCAGCGACTTGAACCTGGTCACGCGCCACAGCGGCGGTTGCAGCAACAGCCGAAATGGCCAGCGCCGATGTGGTGAGTTTCACAAAGGACATGAATGTCTCCTGTCTGAGAAAGTATCGTGATCCCCCCCATGAGGATCTTGCCGCCCGTCTAGGCAGTCCGCGCAATGCTTTTGTGACAAGTTCGTAACAGTTTTATGACAAGGGCTGACTTACCCCTGCGTCACCTGAAAGTTTTCCTGCATTGGCAGGATCACGGTAAAGGTCGCCCCCTCGCCCAGCACGCTCTCGACCCGCATTCGCCCACGGTGGCGGTTGATGATGTGCTTGACGATGGCCAGCCCAAGCCCGGTGCCGCCAAGCGCGCGACTGCGGTGGTCGTCGGCGCGATAAAAACGCTCCGTGATGCGCGGCAAATGCACGGGATCGATGCCGGGGCCGTAATCCACTACTTGAATCCGCACGCCGGGGGCGCGCAGCCCAGGCTCTCGCGGGCTGGTCATCATGCGCACGGTCACGCGCCCGCCTGCCCCGCCATATTTGATCGCATTCTCGATCAGGTTCGTGAACACCTGCTTGAGCTGGTCGGCATCCCCGTTCAACTGCACCGGAGCGTCGCCAAACTCCGGCTCGATCACAACACCGGCCTCGGTGGCAAGCGACCGCAGGGTGCGAAGTGTCGAATCGAGCACATCATTCAAGACCACGGTTTCGGTCGGCCGCACCCGCTCGTCCCCCTCGACCCGGTTCAGTGACATGAGGTCACCGACCAGACGGTTCATGCGCTCGGCCTCGTCCTGCATGATATCCAGAAACCGCTCGGCCGCCTTGGGGTCGTTCCGGGCCGGTCCGCGCAAGGTCTCGATAAACCCCATGAGGGCGGTCAGGGGTGTGCGCAGCTCGTGGCTGACATTGGCCACGAAATCGCGACGCATCTGGCTGGCCTGTTCGACATGGGTTACATCCTCGAAGGTCAGGATCGCAGTCCCGGCCCCGATGCCTTGCACAGCCCGGCAACTGACGCGAAACGTCGTGTCCTGTGCGCCGTCGTTGCCCAGATAGCGGGTTGTGCGGGGCCGCCCATCTGTCAGCGTCGCCTCGATTGCATCCAGCAGCGCGGGCTGGCGCAGCATGGTCACATAGTTGCGCCCGATGGCCTGTTGCCCGATCAGGGTCAGGGCCTCTGCGTTGGCCGCGGCGATCCGTTCAGAGGCGTCGATAGACAGCGCGGGCAAAGGAATGGCCGACAGGATCGCCTCAAGCACGTCATCGCCCATTGCGCGTGTCCTACTCCGTCGCCGCCTGAATGGCGGCTGTGAACACATCGCACAGGGCGCTTGGGTCCTCCAAACCGACCGAGACTCGGAAGAACCCTTCGGACATGCCCAGTTCAGCCCGTTTCTCGGCGGTCAATGCGCGATGCGAAGAGGACGCAGGATGCGAAATCGTGGTGCCCACATCGCCCAGTGTCGGCGCAAAGCGCAACCCTTCGGCACCGCGCGCCAGTGCATTGGCGGCGGCCCGATCCCCTTCGATCTCGAAGCTGACCATGTTGCAGTAATGGCCCTTCAGCAAGGCTTCAGCGCGGTGGTGATCGGGATGGTCGTGGCGCGCTGGGTAGATCACCCGCTTGACCCCTGCGAGACCCGCCAGGTGGTCGGCCAACTGCATGGCCGTGGATTGCGCCCGATCAAAGCGCAACTCGAAACTCAGCATACCACGCTCGGCCAGCCAGCAGTCAAAGGGGCTGGGGGTCATGCCCGCCGTCACCGTAAAGACGCGCAGCCGGTCATTCAGCGCCTGATCGCGGGCCGCCACATAGCCAAGCATGACATCCGAATGCCCCGCCAACAGCTTGGTGATCGAGTGGATCACGATATCCGCCCCGTGATCGAAAGCACGGAAGGCGCGCGGCGTGGTGAACGTGTTATCGACCACCAGCAGAACACCCGTTTCCTTGGCCAGCGCCGAGAGCCCGAGAATGTCGGCAACCCGCAAGGTCGGGTTCGACACGACCTCGACCAGGATCAGCTTGGTCTCGGGCCGGATGGCGGCGCGCACGGCCTCCACATCGCCGGGATCGACCATCGAGGTTTCGATGCCAAGACGCGGCAGGTCTTCGGACATCATGCGCAAGGAACGACCATAGAGTTGATTGCCCCCGATCACGTGATCGCCCGCTTGCGTGAGGCCCAGCAGAACGGCCGAGACCGCTGCCATCCCGCTGGCGGTCACGACGCCCATATGCGGTGCCCCCTCCATCCGGTCGATGGCCTGTGCGACCACATCGGCATTGGGATGCCCCTCGCGGCTATAGGTGTAGCCGTGCAGATCGCCCTCGTATTGCGCATCCAGCATGTCGGGCGTGTCCGAGGCGTAGACGACCGAGGGGCTGAGCGGGGTCACAACCGGGTGCGACGCACTCTCTGGCAGCGGCGTGGGGCGCATCAGCGATCCTGTGGTATTCTTGGTCATGTCAGGAATTCCGTGTGATAGCCCGGCCCGCTGAACCCGATATCGACACTCAGCCAGCAGGGGCGCGGCAAATGGGCAGCGATCAGCGCGACGATGTCCTGCTGCAAGGCGGCAACAAACACGGCACCGCGATGCGGCTTGGGCAGCAGCGACACAGACGCCTTGAGATGGGTGTGGTGGAACGTGGGCGCAGGATAGGCCCGCCCCTTCGTCTCTCCAGACCCATCATCGTGGCGCAGGATACAGGCCTCGATCTCGGCCAGAATGGTGTGGACGTCTATGTCGAGGTCGGACGAATAGCTCAGTTCGCAATGCGGCATCAGCCCACCACCTCGGTCATCGTGTCACGAAAGCGGCGCATGTTGTCCTGGTAATGAAGGGCTGAGGCGCGCAGGCCCTGAATGGCAGCGTCATCAAGGTCGCGGACAACCTTGCCCGGCACGCCCATCACAAGCGATCCATCCGGTATCTCCTTGCCTTCGGTGATCAGCGCCCCTGCCCCGATCAGGCAGTTCTTGCCGATCCTGGCGCCGTTCAACACCGTGGCCCCCATCCCGATAAGGGAATTCTCACCAATCGTGCAGCCGTGCAGCATGACCTTGTGGCCGATGGTGCACCCCACCCCGATGGTCAGGGGAAAGCCTGCATCGATATGCATCACGCAGTTTTCCTGCACATTCGTGCCTGCCCCGATCCGGATTTCCTCGTGATCGGCCCGAATGGTGCAGCCGAACCAGACGCTGGCCCCCTCTTCCAAAACAACCTGGCCGATCAGGTTGGCATCCGGTGCAACCCACGTGTCGGAATAGATGTTGGGGCGCTTGTCGCCCAATGCGTATAGGGTCATTCCAGCTCCTCGAATTGGGTTTGCAGCAGGCGGACATGATCGGTCAGGTCGGGCTGCTGCAAACGGCGCAGGCGCGTGGCCTTGATGATGGTTTTAAGCTGATCCTCGGTGTGGTCCAGATCGTCATTGACCAGAACGAAATCATAGCTGTCCCAGCGGCTGATCTCGTCCCAGCTTTTGCGCATCCGCTTTTCGATGACCTCGTCGCTGTCCTGTCCCCGGCTGACCAGACGGCGGTGCAATTCGGTGATCGAAGGCGGCAGCAGAAAGATCGACAATGTGTGTGCGCCAAGGGCAGAGTTGCGGATCTGCTGCGCGCCCTGCCAGTCGATGTCGAACAACACGTCGCGCCCGGCATTGATGGCGTCCTCGACGGGGCGTTGGGGCGAGCCATAGAAGTGTCCGAAGACATGAGCATGCTCCAGCATCTCGCCGCGCGCGACCATGCCTTTGAAATCCGCCTCGGATGTAAAGTGATAGTGCTGCCCGTCGACTTCCCCTGGGCGGGCCTTGCGTGTCGTGCCCGAAACGGAAAAGGCGATGTCGTTGTCCCAGGCGCGCAAACGGGTCGCCAATGTGCTTTTGCCTGCGCCAGATGGTGAACTGAGGATGATCAGCAGGCCACGGCGTTTGATTTGGTCGGTCGTCATGAGCCTATTCCACGTTCTGTACTTGCTCGCGCATCTGGTCGATCAACGCCTTGAGCGCGAGGCCGACACGGGTGAGGTCCGCGTTCTGCGCCTTGGAACACAGCGTGTTTGCCTCGCGGTTGAATTCCTGCATCAGGAAGTCGAGCTTGCGCCCGACCGGCCCGCCATCCCCCAACAAATCGCGCGCGGCCTTCACATGGGCATGCAGGCGGTCGATTTCCTCGGTCACATCAGCCTTTACGGCCAGCAGCGCCAGTTCCTGCGCCACGCGGTCCGGGTCAGCGCCGTCGGCATTGTCCAGAACACGGGCAAGGTTGCGTTTCAGGGCGTCGGCCACTTCGGCCTTGCGCGCTTCGGCCAGTACCGCCGCCTCTTCGGTCAGTGCTGCCACGTCGCTCAATTGCGCTTGCAACACTTCGAGCAGGGCCGTTCCTTCGCTTCGGCGCATGGCGTCAAAAGCGGCGAGGAGGTCCGGCAATTCCGCCAGCAGCGCCGCGCGCAGCGGCACAGGGTCGTCCTGTGTGACGCCCTGTTCCATCACGCCGCGCATCGCTGCAATGTCACTGGCGCGCGAGGGGGCAAGCGACAGGCCCTGCTCCATCGCCTCGGCCTCGATCTCGAGCAGGCCCGCGATCATCGCCTTCATCTGGGCGGTGTTGAGGGTGACGGCCGCGACCGCGTCATCGCGTGAGACACGCAGGGACAAGGTCAGGTTGCCCCTGTGCGCGTGGGCGCTCACCAACGGGCGGACCGCCGCCTCGAGCCCATCGATCCAGTCGGGCACACGCAAGCGCAGATCAAGCCCCTTGCCGTTCACGCAGCGGATGTCCCACGACCAGCGGAACGGGTCCATTGCACCGGTTCCGGCGGCAAAGCCGGTCATCGAGCGCAATGGGGTCGCTTTGGAAGTTTTGGTCATGAAACTGCGTTTAGGGCCTCCAGCAGACCCAAGCAAGCCAAAGCCTGCCCGCGACAGTGCCCGCTCACCTGCACGGCGCGAGGTTAACCAATCGTTAGGATATCGCACAAAAGGCCGGGCGAATTTGATACATATCGTGCCAAGCCTAGGCACAGTTTCGCCGGGTCCCGTCTAAAGAGTGAGTGAAAGACGCAAGCGATGGACAAATCAGACCTGAACACGCAGAATATAATAGCCATGACAGAGTTTAGCGCAGACATCGGATATTCCGCCCTTTCCCAGGTCGAAGCCTACTGGGACGGGCTGCGCGGCGCGCGGCTGATGCCCAAGCGCTCCGAGATTGATCCGCGCGGGATCGAGTCGGCTTTGGAATACACTTTTGTGCTGGAACGCATCGCGCCCGGCATGGCACGCATCCGCATTGCGGGCAGCCATCTGAGCGATCTGATGGGCATGGAAGTGCGCGGCATGCCGTTGACGTCGCTGATCACACCACCGTGCCGTCGCCAGATCAATGATGTGCTGGAAGACGTGTGCCAGCGCCCCGCCGTGTGCGAGCTGCGCATGAGCGCCGAGATTTCCGCGACCAAGCCGCACCTGGACGCGCGACTTATGCTGTTGCCGCTCAAGAGCGATCTGGGCGACGTCAGCCGCATCCTAGGCTGCATGATCGCGCAAGGCGAGATCGGCCACACCCCGCGCCGCTTTGACGTGGTCGGGGCCAAGATCCGGGCCATCACTGCGCCCTCGACGCTCCCTGCCCCGCCGAAACCAACGCCCGCATCGGCACGTGCCGAAGCCTTCAAGGCCGGATTTGCAGAACCCGCAGCAACGTTCAAAAGCCGCACCCCGCGCCCCGATGTCCCCTATCTCAGGGTTGTGTCGTCGGACGACTAAAGTCTGAACACCAAAGAAAAAGGGCGCTTGGCCAGACCAGCCAAGCGCCCTTTTTGCGTTTGTTTCTTGCGCCTTAGCCCGCGGCGCGTGCCTTGGCGCGGGTATTGCGCAGGTTCGACAACTCTTCCGCAACTAGGAATGCCAGTTCCAGCGATTGCGACGCATTCAGCCGTGGATCGCAGGCCGTGTGGTAACGGTCGCTCAGATCTTCTTCGGTGACGGCGCGCACGCCACCGGTGCATTCGGTCACGTCCTGGCCGGTCATCTCGAAATGCACACCACCCGGCGTTGTCCCTTCTGCCGCATGCACCCCGAAGAATTCGCGCACTTCACGCAGCACGGAATCGAAGGGGCGCGTCTTGTAGCCCGTCGACGATTTGATCGTGTTGCCATGCATCGCGTCGCAGACCCAGACCACGTCGGCACCCTCTTCGCGCACCGTGTTGATGAGACGCGGCAGATGCTCACCCACCGATCCGGCGCCAAAGCGCGCGATCAAGGTCAGGCGGCCCGCTTCGTTTTCGGGGTTCAGCTTGGCCATCAAAAGCTTGAGGTCTTCGGATGTCATGCTGGGGCCGCATTTCAGACCGATGGGGTTCTGCACGCCCCGTGCGAATTCCACATGGGCGCCGTCAGGCTGACGGGTGCGGTCGCCGATCCAGATCATGTGGCCGGACCCGGCCAGCCATTTGCCCGAGGTCGAGTCGATCCGCGTCAGGGCCTCTTCATACTCGAGCAGCAGAGACTCGTGGCTGGTGTAGAACTCGACGCTTTCCAGTGTGTGCGCCTGTTCATTGGTCACGCCAGCCGCCTTGATGAAATCGAGCGTGTCGCTGATGCGGCCCGCCATCTCGCGGTAACGCTCGGCCTTTTCGCCCTCGGTAAAGCCAAGAGTCCAGCCATGCACCTGGTGCACGTCGGCATAACCACCCGTCGAAAACGCGCGCAACAGGTTCAGCGTGGCCGCCGCCTGCGTGTAGGCCTGCAACATCTTTTGCGGGTTCGGAATGCGGGATTCCGGGGTAAAGGCCAGATCGTTGATGATATCACCGCGGTAGCTTGGCAGTTCCATGCCATCGACCGTTTCAGTCGGGGCCGAACGCGGCTTGGCAAACTGGCCCGCCATGCGGCCAACCTTGATCACCGGCACCTTGGCGCCGTAGGTAAGCACGATGGCCATTTGCAGCATCACCTTGAACGTGTCG
This sequence comes from Tateyamaria algicola, assembly GCF_047715485.1. NCBI lineage: Bacteria > Pseudomonadati > Pseudomonadota > Alphaproteobacteria > Rhodobacterales > Roseobacteraceae > Tateyamaria > Tateyamaria algicola. The sequence goes on along the minus strand of NZ_CP180422.1, from coordinate 4,153,413 downwards.
CGGATGCTGTCCGCGCTGAACTGGTCAAACGCCTCGGCGCAGTCCCCGCCTTGCAGCAGGAACGCGTCACCACGGGATGCATCGGCGAGATGTGCCTTGAGCCGCCGCGCCTCGCCTGCAAATACCAACGGTGGATATTTGGAGAGTTGCGCCTCGACCGCGTTCAGTGCCGCAGTGTCGGTATAATCGGGCATCTGGATCCGGGGCTTGGCGCGCCAGTCAGATTTCGTCCAATCGCTCATCTTGTCTCTCCGCAAAATATGTTAGCGATCCCATGATCGCGGACCCTCTATACAAAAGCAGCTTGGCAGTGACCATATCACAAATGCGCCCTCTTGACGTGGCGTTTGCCGCATGGTCATGCTCCGCGTCAGGCTGAAAACATGGATGGTCCGATGGGGCTGCCCGCCAGATCAGGAACACTGCCGCGATGTCCACCACGCGCCCGGCCATACAGACCCGCCAAGAGGTCGACAAACCCAAACGATTTGTGTTTGTACTGCTCGACAATTTTACCTTGCTTTGCTTCTCCGCGGCACTTGAAAGTCTGCGCATCGCCAACCGTATGGCCGAAAAAGAGTTGTATAGCTGGCGCATCATCGGGGATGGCGGCGACATCGCCTATTGCTCGGCCGGAACCGGGTTCAAGCTGGATGGCGATCTGGACGAAGTGACCCGCGACGATGTGGTGATGATCTGCGGCGGGATCGACGTGCAGGCGGCCACGACAAAGCGGTTGTTGGGCTGGTTGCGCCGCGAGGCGCGCAAGGGCGTGCCCGTCGCCGGCCTGTGCACGGCCGCCTACACATTGGCCAAGGCCGGGTTGCTGGATGGCAAGCGCGCCACGATCCACTGGGAAAATCAGGACAGCTTTTCCGAGGAATTCCAGGATGTTGAGCTGACCAAATCCGTCTTTGTGGTGGATGACAAGCGTCTCACCACGGCGGGCGGCACCTCGTCCATTGATCTGATGTTGAAACTGATTGCCGACGACCATGATGAGCAATTGGCAAACGCGGTTGCCGACCAGCTGATCTATTCCTCGATCCGGACGGATCAGGACACGCAGCGCCTGTCGGTGCCCACCCGCATCGGTGTGCGCCACCCCAAGCTCAGCCAGGTCATCCAGATCATGGAACAGAACATCGAAGAGCCGATCAGCCCCTCGATCCTGGCCAAGGATGTGGGGATGTCCACCCGCCAGCTTGAACGCCTGTTCCGCCGTTATCTCAACCGCAGTCCCAAGCGCTACTACATGGAGTTGCGCCTGCAAAAGGCGCGCAACCTGCTGATGCAGACGGATATGAGCGTGATCAACGTGGCGCTTGCCTGTGGTTTTGCCTCACCTTCGCATTTTTCCAAATGCTACCGCGCGCATTACGACACAACACCCTACCGCGAGCGCGGCACACATGCGGCCCGCTTGTCGATCTGAGACCTAGAACCGATCAAGAATGGGTTTGGGTGAGGAGTTGATCAGGAACTCCATCACGACAACCTCCGTCCCACGATGGTGCAGCAGGGCGTAGTAGTAGATGTAAGTCGTTGAGTTCACCCAGAATACCCTGGCTTCCTGCTCAAACTGGTCTGAAAGCTTGACCTTCTTGAAAAAGGCCGTGTTTTCTAAATCACGGCGATAAATCCCGTCAAACTGGCGCTGAAAGCCTGCCAATTGTTCTTGGGTGTGTTCATCTCGCCCACCCATCCGCAGGATAAGGGGTATGAAGTCGCGCGACATCATGTGTTTGTTCACATAGGTTTCGTAGTCTTCATAGGACGTGAACAGGGAGTCCTGCGCGGCAAGCACTCCGGGCCAGAGAAACAGGCAGGCAATCAGAAAACGGCGCATCGAAAATCATCCTTCTCAAACAGGTTCAGGAAGGGTAGCGGGCGTACTTGCGGTTGTGAAGCGTTTAGGCCTTGGCCGAAAAGATGCCATCGAGGTTCCATTCACCTGCCGTTTTTGCGCGATATGCTTCGCGGTCATGTGGCTATTTGATGAAAACACTCCACGACACATGCGCCTGTTTGAACTGATCCGTCAGCAGGAATTGTGCCGACATGCGCAAGGCTGGCATTCGGAGTCTTGCAGCGCCGAACGTACAGAGGGCGTCAGGCAGCGGGCGCTGGCCTCACTCAAGCGGTGAGTGTGGAGCGCTCAATCCCTGCGGGAAGCGTTTGCCCATATGGGTGGCAGGCAGGCAGATAAACCATACGAATGCGTATTAACTGCCTTGCAGCCTCGCAGTGAAAAGGGCAAAATTACAGGGTCTGCCATATGCTTTTGCCTGCCAGCTTTAGCCAAACATTAAGCCGTTTGTCGGTATCTGCTGCCCATGTCCCTGCACCACCTCAAGAACCCGCGTCATACCCGTATTTTCGAGCTGCTGCGCCAGAACGATGCGGCCATCGACACGTCCGAACAGATCAAGGCGCATCCGGTACGGCCCCTGAGTGTCGCGGATGTGGATACGCTCAAGCGCGTGGCGCTGAAGTCGCTTGTGCGCTCAGACGTCGGCCTGGTCGGCGCGAAACCCGGTCGCAACAACAAACTTTTCTGAACTGTCGGATCGCGATGCGGGCGGCTTGACGTTGGCCACCTTGGTGAAACGCTGTTTCAGCAGCTTTTGCAGGCTGCCCTCGGCCCCGCCCGCCAGAACCTTGGCCACAAAGGTGCCGCCATCATCCAGAACGTCGAATGCGAAATAGGCGGCTGCCTCGCACAGGGAAATGATGCGCAGGTGGTCGGTCTGCTTGTGACCCGAGGATGAGGCCGCCATATCCGACATCACCACGTCCGCCTTGCCACCCAGCCATTCCTTGACCTGCACATCGGCGTCATCTTCCATAAAATCAAGCTGATGCAGCTCACAGCCCGCGATGGGCTCCATCTCTTGCAGGTCGATCCCAAGGATCGTGCCCACGGCCTTGCCCGAGCGTTCGTTGAGCGCATTGACCCGCTTGACCGCGACCTGGCACCAGCCACCGGGGGCGGCCCCGAGGTCCACGACCCGCGCACCCGGCACGAGAAAGCGGAACTTGTCGTCCAACTCGAGGATCTTGTAGGCCGCGCGTCCGCGATACCCCTCGGCCTGGGCGCGTTTGACATAAGGGTCGTTCAACTGCCGCTGTAACCACCGGGTGGACGACAGTTTCCGACCACGCGCCGACTTGACCTTGACCTTGAGGTCACGCTGTCCGCGCCCGGATGTGTTCTTGCCTGTGGGTGTCTTGGCCACGTCGCCACCTTTCGTTTGATCCGTCCCGATACAGGCCGCGCATGCCCACATCAAGACACCCTATCTAGGATACCACCCGCGCCATTACATGCCCTGCGTCAGACAGATTGTTCGTCCAGCACACCATCCGCGCTCATCTGCGCATATAGCAGCCCCTCGCGCAGGCCGCGATCCGCCACCGACAGACGGTCCGTCGGCCAGCAGCGCATCATCGCTTGTAGAATGGCCGCGCCCGACATGATCAGCGCGTGCCGATCCGACCCGATGCGAGGATCGGCCCGACGCCCGCCGGGGCCCATGGTGAGGTAGGTGCGGATCACCGTGTCGATCTGTTCGGAGGTCATGCGCAGCCCGTCCACCTTGGTCCGGTCATAGCGTTTCAGCCCCAGATGCGAGGCCGCAACCGTCGTGACGGTGCCAGAGGTGCCCACGATCTGAAACCGCTCGGTCGGTTCGGTCGCGTGATAGGGCGAAAAATCGGCGAGGTTCTCTTCGAAATACCAGCTCATCAGGGCAAAACGCGCAGCGTCATCTTCGACATCGTTGAATTGCTCGCGCAGCGTGGCGACCCCAAGGGGCACGCTGATCCAGTCGACCACCCGCGCTTCGGGCACGTCACCGACCGATTTGATAAAGCCCGAATGCAGGCGCATGATCGCCTGTGGCCGGTCGCGCTGCGGCACGGCAGACAGATCCAGCCAGACCAGTTCAGTCGACCCGCCGCCGATATCGACCACCAGCAGGTTTTCCGTCTTGGGGCTGACCAAGGGCGCACAAGAGATCACGGCAAGGCGTGCCTCTTCCTCTGGTTCGATGATGTCGAGGCGCAGGCCGGTTTCGCGGTGCACCCGCTCGATGAACTCCTTGGCATTCACGGCACGACGACAGGCCTCTGTTGCCACCAGACGCATGCGGCGCACCTTGTGACGCTTCAGCTTTTGCTGGCAAATCCGCAGCGCCTGTACCGTGCGCGTCATTGAACCACGCGACAAACGCCCGGACCGCTCAAGCCCCAGCCCAAGCTGCACGGATTTCGAGAAACTGTCGATAACGTGAAACCCCGCGCCTCGCGGCTCGGCGATCAACATACGACAACTGTTCGTGCCCAGATCCAGCGCGGCATAAAGCTCGGGCGATCCTGGGGCACGCGGCACGGGCTGAGGCCCCTGTCCCGGGCCCCGTTTGTTTAACGCGCCCGCACCTTGGGGACGCTTTGGCGCCATCTTTCGCGCCTTTCATATCGAGTTACCCGAACGATATGACCTGCAGCGCTATCGCGCAAGGGGGTGGCGCGGGTCAGGCCGCCACCGCAAAGGACTTTCTTTCGAACGGGTTAGAGAACAACGCGCCAAGATGCTCGTACTCATCGGCAAGATGTGCCCTGAGCACCCGGTGCGTTTCCGGCGCAAGGTCACTCAATGTCAAAGGCGCCTGGCTCGAGTTGAAATGCGGGATGTCGACCTGTTGTCCGATATGCGCACTCAGATCGGCACCGAGATGCGGCAAGTCCGAGGTGCGGTAAACCTTGCTGTACCGGCTCAGATCGTGGCCCGTGAACACCAGTTGAGGCAGCGCGTGATGCTTGATCACCGACGAGGCAGAGGTGTAGCTGGACAGGTTCTGAAAGAAAAAATCAGCGTCCGGATCGGCTGGCAGCGCCACGCGCTCCTGCCTGATATTGCGACAGTTATGCAGCTCGTTAAGGCCCTGCACCCTGTTTGTGTAGACCGCCAGCAACCGTTTCACCGGGTCGCGCACAACCGTAAATCGGAAATACCCCTGCGCCCGCGCCCAGCGATGCATGCGAAAGCGCTGCGTCGGATAAATGCCATGCACTTCTTTTTGCCCGAAGGCTGCGGCATCCCATATGTCAACCGCTGGATCAACCGACGCCAGCGCCGCCTTGACCGAGGAACACGCCGCCTTTGGAACGGCCATGTATGCCAGTGTGAGGGGATCGACCCGAATAACCATTTCAACCTGCTCGATGTTTTTTATGAATTTTTTGAAGTTTACCGCATCGCTCATTTCCGCGAAGGGTTCAGGGGATGATTTTACGCGCCTGTTGCAGATGCGACTCACGTTGTCTGTGCGCGTCGCAACAGTCGCTGCATTTGTCGAAAACAAGCCGCGGCAATCCGGTCGCGTGCCGTATTCAGGGCCAACTGCCATGGAGGAATCACATGCCTGACGTCACCATCGTCTACTGGCGCGACATCCCCGCCCAAGTGATTGTGGGCAAAGGGCGTCGTGGCTCTAAACGGCAATTGGCCGAACGCTTTGAACAGGCTATCGACCGCGCCGCGATGAAGGTGAACGCCAAGGATGCCGACGCCTATCTGGCAGAGTGGCGCAAGGCCGCCCCCTACCCCATGGACGGTGATCCCGATGCCGTGGCCGAGGCCGAAGCGGTGCGCCTGGAGACGGAATATGACACCGCGCGCATCAAGGCGCTGATCGACAACGAAGGCTGGGCATAGCGCCCGCATCCTGAACACGGAGGTGCCGTTATGGCATTGCTGAACTTCAAGAAAGACACCGGGCCCGTGGCCGGCACACTCAGCCCCGAAGTCGAAGCCTTCCTGCAAGGCTACTCGATAGAGGTCATGCCGCGCACCGCGCAAAAGGTCGAAAACTTCGGTGACATCCTGCCGGCAGGCACCCGTGTCTACATCGCCCATATCGAAGGCACGCCAATCGAGGACATGGTTGCCACGGCCAAGCGGCTGAATGCCGAGGGTTTTCCGGTCATGCCACACTTTCCCGCGCGCATCATCAAGGATGCAGCGACCCTTGCCGACTGGATCGCGCGCTACCAGGGCGAGGCGAATGTGGATCAGGCATTGCTGCTCGCCGGTGGTGTCGACAAGCCCCACGGTGATTTTCACAGCTCGATGCAGCTGCTCGAAACCGGAGCCTTCGACGCGGCAGGCTTCAAGCACCTGCATGTCGCGGGCCACCCCGAGGGCAACAAGGACATCGACCCCGATGGCAGCATGAAAAATGTCGATGAGGCGTTGCGCTGGAAACAGGACTTTTCCAACCGCACTGACGCGCAGATGGCGCTGGCCACCCAATTCGCGTTCGAGGCCGCGCCGATCATCGCCTGGGCCGATGGCCTCAAGGCCGCAGGCATCGACCTGCCGATCCACATCGGCATTGCCGGCCCGGCCAAGCTGCAGACCATGATCAAGTTCGCGATTGCCTGCGGTGTCGGCGCCTCGTTCAAAGTGCTGCAAAAGCGCGCCAAGGATGTGACCAAGCTGCTGCTACCCTTCGAGCCTACGGATGTGATCAGCCAACTGGCCGCCCACAAGGCCGCAAACCCCGACTTCAACATCACCCAAGTGCACTTTTTCCCGCTGGGCGGGATCAAGACCAATGCCAATTGGGCCATCGAGAATGGTGGCGCGTCCGCCGTTCCAGCCAACGCCTAAAAGGACCCTGAAATGGTACGCACTGTCGTCGAATCCAAGACCAAGACTGCCCTAATCGGCTTTGACCAGCCCTTTTGCGTGATTGGCGAACGCATCAATCCCACAGGCCGCAAGGTCCTGAACGAAGAGCTGGAGCGCGGCGACTTTTCCCGCGTCGAGGCGGATGCCGTGGCACAGGTCGCCGCCGGTGCCACCATTCTCGACATCAACTCCGGCGCTGTGTTTTCCAACAAGATGGCCGAAGATCCGCGTTATGCCGACAACAACTTTGTCGAACCAACGCTGATGAAGGAACTGGTTGAGCGTGTACAGGCGGTCACCGATTGCCCGCTCTGCATCGACAGCTCGGTCCCCGGCGCGCTGGAAAACGGGCTGGCCGCTGCCGAGGGGCGCCCGCTTCTGAACTCGGTCACCGGCGAGGAAGAGCGGCTGGAACTGGTTCTGCCCCTGGTCAAGAAGTACAACGTGCCCGTGGTGGCGATTTCAAACGATGACACCGGCATTTCCGAAGACCCCGATGTGCGCTTTGCTGTTGCCAAGAAAATCGTGGAACGCGCCGCCGATTTCGGCATTCCGGCCCATGACATCGTGGTTGACCCGCTGGTGATGCCCATCGGCGCGATGGGCACCGCAGGTTTGCAGGTCTTTACCCTTGTGCGCCGCTTGCGCGAGGAACTGGGCGTGAACACGACCTGTGGTGCCTCGAACATCTCCTTTGGGCTGCCCAACCGGCACGGCATCAACAACGCGTTTCTGCCAATGGCCATGGGGGCTGGCATGACGTCGGCCATCATGAACCCCGTCGCCCTGCCCGTCGGCCCGACCAAGATCGCGGAAAAGCGGGCCGAAATCGAAGCCGCCGGCGTTGTTCTGCCCGCGGGCATGGATGACGAAACGCTTGTGCAGCTCTTTGGCCTTGGATCGACCAAGCCGCGCGCGGGCAAAGAGATGGAAGCGATCCGGGCGGCCAACTTCCTCACCAACAATGACGAGGGGGGCGGTGAGTGGATCAAGTTCAACCGCGTCGCCCCGAAAGCGGGCCACGAAGGCCGCGGTCGCGCCGGGCGCACCGGTGGGCGCCGCCGCGCCTGACGCAATTCCCATACCGTGACGGAAACCCCGCGCCGAATACGGCAGCGGGGTTTTCTATGCGCGCCGCACTTCGAAAAATCGTCAGCACTGAAAATTCAGTAACGCCGTCTTAACAGAGCGTCCGCTACACCAACCCGCGATTGGGTTGGATGCGGAGATGCGCGATGCGGAAACAAAAACTGGCGATTGTGCGGGGCTCGGATGCCTGAGCATATTTCACTTCCCCCCGGCTGGACGTGTCCGTCGTGACTGATCTGGCGCGTCAGCTTTCGGTTGCATCCGACGGAGGGCAGATCGAACTTGATGCCTCCAACGTCTCTCACATGGGTGCGCTCGGCACACAGCTTATCCTGTGCGCGTCGCGCACTGCGCGTTCCGCAGGAGGAAGCGTCAGCTTTGTCGCCATCAGTGATCGCGCCACCAACCAACTGGCCGCAATGGGCCTGACCCCAACCATGCTTTCGGAGGGTGCAACATGAGCCTCGAAATTCTGGCCGTCGACGACAGCCGCACGATGCGTGACATGATCCGCCTCGCCCTCGAACCTGCCGGGTTCACCGTGCATACCGCCGATGATGGCGTCCATGGAACCGAAGTGTTGGGTGAAATTGCACCGGACGTGATCATCACGGATATCAACATGCCGCGCATGGACGGGTTCGGCTTTATCGACGCTGTGCGCCACAAAACCGATTACCGTACGACCCCCATTCTCGTGCTCACAACCGAGGCGGCGCCGGAACTCAAGATGCGTGCGCGTGCTGCTGGCGCGACAGGTTGGATCGTCAAGCCGTTTGACCCTGTCAAACTGGTCAAGGCATTGCAGATGGTTGCGGGATAGGACGGCATTCGTGGCGCCAGTTGATCCCATGACCGAAATCCGCGCCTCCTTCTTCATTGAGTGCGAAGAGCTGTTGGAAGCGATGCAGGACGGCCTGCAGATGATGGAAGACGGCACTGCCGACGCCGACATGGTGAATACCGTGTTTCGGGCCGTACATTCGATCAAGGGCGGCGCTGGCGCTTTTGGTCTGGAAGCAATCGTGCGCTTCGCGCACCGCTACGAGACCGTGCTTGACGCCGTGCGCGCCGAAAGGATCTCGGTCGACCCTGAACTGGTAAAGCTGTTCTTTCGCGCCAGCGATCACCTTGCCGATCTGGTGCGCGCATCCCGTGACAGCACCGAAATCCCTGTTGCACAGGGCGAAGCGCTGGTGGTTGCGCTGGATACCTACACCGAAGCTGATGCAGCGCAGGCGGATGAGGAGGTTGAGATCGACTTTCAGCCCTTGCGGCTGGATTTGAGCCTGGATTTTGAAGACGCGGATGAGGATGATGCCCCACAATCTCCGTGTTTCGAGATATACTTTGCCCCAGACACAGAGATGTTCGAGAATGGCAACGACGCGCCCTCAATCCTGCGCGCCCTGGCGAACCTGGGGGACTGCGAGGTCTCATGCGACGCATCGAAGCTGCCCGACTTAGGCAAACTTGCACCGGAAACATGCTACCTCAGCTGGACAATTCACCTCACCACGGATGTAGATGAGGCGGAAATCGCGTCGATCTTCGAGTTTGTGGAAGGGCTATGTATCTACACGATCTCAAGATCAGAGGCGGCGCCCAAAGACGATGTCACAACAGCCGTGGCCACGCTGCCGGACTTGGAAGCGGGCGAAACTGCACAGATGCCGGACAGTCCGCAGCCTGCGCCTGCGCAAGCGGAGCCCCCAAAGGACGCAGCGCGCCCTACAACATCACTGCCGAACCCGGCACAATCCGTCGTACGCGTCGATCTGGATCGGATCGAACGGCTCGTTAATCTTGTGGGGGAGTTGGTGATCAATCAGGCCATGCTCGCGCAAAGTCTGCAAAGCGCAGGCCTCTCGCCTCACTCCGATGCCATGAACGGTCTGGAAGAGTTTCAGCGCCTCACCCGCGACATTCAGGACAGTGTCATGATGATCCGCGCCCAGCCCGTGAAATCGCTCTTCCAGAGGATGTCGCGGATCGTCCGCGAATCCTCTGCCGCCGTTGACAAGGACGTGCGCTTGATAACCGACGGCGAAACAACCGAAGTCGACAAGACCGTCATTGAGCGGCTCGCCGACCCGCTGACGCATATGATCCGCAACGCCGTCGATCACGGGCTTGAAACGACCGAAAACCGGCTGGCCGCAGGTAAATCGACTGAGGGTCAGGTAAGGCTGAGTGCAGCGCATCGGTCGGGGCGGGTTATTATCGAAGTGGCCGATGACGGTGGCGGGATTGATCGCGCGCGGGTCCTGCAAATTGCGATCGACAAAGGGTTGGTGCCGGCAGATGCCCCGCTAAGTGACACTGAAATCGACAATCTCTTGTTCCTGCCCGGATTTTCGACGGCCAGCACGGTGTCTGACCTGTCCGGGCGCGGGGTCGGTATGGACGTTGTGCGGACGGCCATCCAGGCGCTGGGAGGGCGGATTTCCATAACATCCGAACAAGGTGTCGGCACGACATTCTCGATTTCTCTGCCCCTGACACTGGCCGTGCTTGACGGTATGGTGGTGGAGGTTGCGCAGGAAACCCTGGTCCTTCCTCTGAACATGGTTGCCGAAACTCTCACCCTGACGGATGCCAACCTCAACGCGATCCAACCCGGTGTAGATGTTGTGCGGGTACGCGACGGGTTTGTCCCGCTCTTTGATCTTGGGTTTCATCTTGGCTATCGGGACAAGCTCGACTCACTTGTGGACGCCGTCGCACTTTTGATTTCTCACGAAGACGGGCGGCTCGCCGCGTTGATCGTTGACGAAATCCAGGACCAAAGGCAGGTCGTTATCAAGGGGCTCGACGATACGTTCTACCGCGCGCCGGGCATCGCCGCGGCCACCATTCTCGGTGACGGTCAAATCGCCCTGATTCTCGACCCATCCGACATCATTGCCCAAAGCGCAGACCCCACTATCAGCGCTGCGGCTCCCCTGAAAGCGGAGGCTTGAAATGGCCGAAAACCAAGACATGGACCCGGTAGAACTGCTGACATTCCAGCTGAGCGATCAGGAATACGCCCTGGACATCATGTCCGTGCGGGAAATTCGCGGCTGGACCAAGGCAACACCGTTGCCACATGCGCCCAGTTTCATGCGCGGGGTGATCAACCTGCGCGGCACGGTCCTCCCCGTCATGGATCTGGCCGAGCGTCTGGGCCTGCCACCACGCGCACATTCCGATCGCAACGTGATCATCGTGGTAAAGCATGACGAGGTGATGACCGGTCTGCTTGTCGATGCGGTCTCCGACATCATCGCCCTGAATGTTTCCGACATGCAGCCCCCGCCTGACGGCGCAACGCAAGGGGCGCTGAGCGTTATCAAGTCGCTGACCTTGATCGACGAGCGCATGATCCGGGTTCTGGACTTGCCCAATATTGTCGTTTTTTCACAAAGTGATGCTGCCTGATGATCAACGGCGGCGCCCAGGCGATCTTGCACAAGCGCGAATTCGATGCGCTGGCTGCACTGGCTTACCGCGAAAGCGGACTAAAGCTGGCGCCGGAAAAGATGCTGATGGTCCAGTCACGTCTGCGCCACAGGTTGCGCGCCCTGACCCTTTCGGATTTTGAGACCTATGCAGAGTTTGTCTGTTCTTCCGACGGGTTTTCGGAACGTCGATACCTGATTTCCGCATTGACCACCAACGTGTCCCACTTCTTCCGCGAGCGACATCACTTTGACCTGTTGCAGCAGGCTCTGCAGCCTGTTTTGCAAGACCGCGTACGATCTGGGCAACGAATCCGGATCTGGTCTGCAGGATGTTCAAATGGGCAGGAGCCGTATTCCATCGCGATGCACTTGTTGCGAGCGGAGCCTGATCTGGCAGGAGTAGATTTTCGGATTCTGGCAACAGACATTGACCCACGCGTCGTCGCGTACGCACAGAGGGGTGTATATACGGCACAGCAAGCGTCGAGTTTACGCGAGGCGCACATCGACGAATTCACACAACCTGACCAAGACTCGAATTGCGTTGCAATCTCAGAGCAGGTCAAGGCCTGCGTGACATTCCGAGAGCTGAACTTGCTGTCGGAATGGCCAATGCGGTCACAATTTGATGCGATTTTTTGCCGAAACGTTGTCATTTACTTCGATTCCTCGACCCAAAACCGCCTGTGGCCACGATTTCATAACGCCCTGAAAGAAGATGGGATGTTCTTCCTGGGGCATTCCGAACGCATCGCCGAACCTGCGTCTCGCGGGTTCCGATCGATCGGGCCAACGGCCTACACGAAGGTTTCGAAACAAACATACATGCCAGCAGGCGAGAAAGGGGACATTCATGGCACTTCGTGATCAAATCCGCATCATGGTGGTGGATGACATGTCGACCAGCCGCGGCATCATCAGCCAGAGCCTGGACAGCTTCGGCATACGCCATGTCTCCACTGCGGAAGATGGCGCAAATGCGCTGCAGATACTGGCGAAAGCACCCGTGCACCTGGTAATTTCAGACTACAACATGCCAAACATGGACGGGCTCAAGCTGCTCCACAATTTGCGCAGTGCACCGAAGACGAAAGGCATTGGTTTCATTCTCATCACAGGGCGCGCAGAGCAGCAGATTATTGATTACGGGCGCAAACTCGGAATGAACAACTATCTGAAAAAACCCTTTGAAGCGACTGATTTGCGCAAATGCATCGAGACTGTCGTCGGACCACTTTGATGCCAGAGAGCAGTGCGCGCAGTGACGACAGTGTCGTTTTGGAAAACATTGCCGCGCATCTCAGAAGGATGGCCGATGAATTTTCAGGCCTTGGCAATGCTGTGTCTGTGGTGGTGCAGGCAGATAAAACCGCTTGTCTGTCGCCGGAGCACATAACGCAACTTCAGAAAATCGATCACTTGCATCAGTCGCTGCAGGATTTGGCCCGTTTGAGCGATGCTTTAGCCACCAGCGGCACAAATCGGCTGGCAGTGCTCAAGCAGCTGAAAATGGAAACGACGCGTGGATTGCTGGACGGCGTGCCGCCGTCCGAACAGACTGTCACAGGGAGCGTTGACTGGTTCTGACCTGCCCGTGAGTGCGCTCTCGCAACACGTAGACTAGAAGAACTCGATCCCGTTATCGCGCTTCATGGGTGCTTCGATCTCAACTTCGCGCACCGTCACATCTGTCAGCTTTTGCATCACGCGCCCTGTTGCCGGCCAGAACCGTACATTGCGTGCCCTGCTCCCTCCCAACGATTGGGTCACGAGCGATATGCCCTCTTGCCGCAAAAACGAGACAGTGAATTCGGCATTTTGCGCGCCGATGTCAGACAGCCCCGTCACCATTCTGGCGCCTCCAAAAGCCTTGGCTTGCAAGCGACTGCGCTTCGCGCCCAGCTTGATCAAGGTGTTGATCAGGATTTCCATCGCATTGATCCCTGACAGCGTCCGCGCAGTCTCGCCCGCCGACGGCTTGGTCAGCAGCATATGGTTCATCCCGCCAACTCCAGCCAATGGATCCCAGAGACAACAGGAAACACACGACCCCAACAGGGTGGAAATTACGACGTCCGGGTCCTGGCCCGTCGCATATTCACCTTGCGTTATGTGCAATCTATGCTCTGTCATCCTGCAACCTGCCCAATGGTTGGTTCTGCCATCCGCGAAAGCGCAATTTTACCAATCTGATCAATGTCCGCTTCTTCTTCCGACGCGTTCATCGCAAGGGCCGCGCCGGGCATGCCATAGACCACGCAGCTGGATTCCGATTGCCCGATCGTGCGCCCTCCATTTTGACGCAAGGCCAGCATACCCTTGGCACCGTCACTGCCCAAACCTGTGAGGAGCAGTGCCCCGACCTGTCTGGCCCACGGGGTGGCGGACGCAAAAAGCACATCGACCGACGGGCAGAATGCGTGATCATATCGCCGCGGGACATCTTGGATGTGCCAGGCATTGCTGTGCCACGTCACGCATGTTTGGCTGTCCCGGGATGGGGCGAGTCTGATATCTCCCGTCGACAGCCGCAGGCCGTTACTTGAAAAACCAACGTTGTGTGGCCCCTGCCGGTCGAGCCGTTTGACGAAACTTTCAAGGAAGCTTTGCGGCATGTGTTGGGCAATCACAATTGGTGGACAGTCGGCCGGCATTTGTTTCAAAACAGTTTCAATCGCGGCTACGCCACCCGTCGAGGCACCGATCAGCAGGATCTTTCCATAAAAGCTGCTGCTTTTTTCTTCCTCCTTGGCGCCCGCCACGTTTTCCCCACTGGCAGCGGCGACGATGGTGTCACAAAGCGCTTGCATCGCATCGGGGGTTGGTAGACTTGGCTTGGCAACGCAGCACGCAGCGCCGATTTCCATGGCGTGTCGGGCATACAGGCTATCGCTGCTGATTGATGCGGCAAGCATGACCACAGGCATCGGTCGCAAGCGCATCAAATGTGCTAGGAACTCTAGGCCATTCATGCCGGGCATTTCGACATCCAGGGTCAGAACATCAGGATTGGTCGCCTTGATGACTTCGCGCGCTTCCTGGGCCGACCCGGCCATGCCGACCAGATCGAGGCGCTTGTCCTTTGCGATTACGCTGCTCAGCCACCGGCGCATGGTGATCGAGTCATCGACCACCACGGTTTTGAAAGCGTTGGACCGCCCCGATGGAGAGTGCCGATATCCCACGGCTTCAACTCGCCGCTTTCAAGGCGGCAACACCATCGTGCCTGAGGCCCAGGGTGAACTTCTCAAGTGTCGCGGTCAGAGATTGGGACTGTGCAATCAGGATCTGCCCGGCGGCCGAGGTCTGCTCGAACATTGTGGCGTGCAATTGAGTGGCGCGATCGATCTCTGCTACTGACAGGTTCACTTCTGCAATGGAGCGCGATTGCGCCTCGCCTGCTGCCGCGATGTCGGACATGTGAGAGCTGAGCGTTGACACGGAAGTCGCGATGTCACTGAGCGCCCCGCCGGTCTCGCGAAACAACTCGACGCCACGCCGCACATGCGTACCGCTGGTATCGATCAAAGCCGCGATCTGCGACGCTGCGTCGGCGCTGCGCATGGCGAGCGCGCGCACCTCGGAGGCGACAACGGCAAAGCCGCGCCCGGCATCACCGGCGCGGGCCGCTTCGACGCCTGCGTTTAGGGCAAGCAGATTGGTTTGGAAGGCTATGTCATCAATGACCGAAATGATCCGCGATATCCTGTCAGAGCTGTCGAGGATCGCCTGCATCGCTGTTTCTGCGTCTTGCAACATGGCATTGTGTTCCTGTGCGCGGGCACTGGCCGCACTTACCATCTGATTGGACGTCTTTGCCTTGGCTGCTGCGTCCTGGACCCCTTGCGTCAGCGCATCCAGCGTCTGAGCGGTCTGTTGGAGCGCTGCCGCTTGTGTCTCGCTTTGACGCGCCAGTCGGTTTGCGCTGGCGTGTATTTCGTCACTTTGCGTGCGGATTGTTGCGCTGCTGTCCGCGACCTCAATCAACGTATGTTCCAGTGTTTGAGTGGCAGAATTGAAATCAAGGCGCACTTGTTCGTAATCGCTCGGGAACGGCGTGCCGAACGTGGCGGTCAAATCACCAGCAGACAACGCGGCAAGCCCGCCGCGCAATGTGTTGACCACCATGGCTTGGGTCTCTTGCATGTCCGTTCGCGCAGTCGCCGCTCTTTCCAGGGCGTTTTCCGCGTCCGTGACGTCTGTGCCCAGCAATACCATTTGTTGCAACGCACCGCTTGCATCCCGCACAGCCGACAGGCTGCCCTGCAAAATGACATCGCCTCTTTCAGACTTTAACACGGCCTTTCCCGACCAATGGCCACCCGCCACGACGCGGTTCCAGTCCGGCCCGGCGCCCGGGGTGATCAGATCGTCCCAATGCGCTCTATCGGTGACCAGGCCAAGCGCCTCCCTGCACGACGCATTTGCTCGTAAAACCTTACCCTCCGGGCAAAAATCAAGCCGCATCTGGTGCGTGTCGAGCGTTTCCAGAACAGCCTTTTCGCGCTGAACCTCTGTGACATCGGCCCATTCCAGCACCCATCCAATGACATCGCCAGCGCGCATGCGGATCACGTTCAAGGTCAGCGTCAGCGAGGCAGCACCGCGCACGATGTCACATGTGACATGATCCTTTGACGGATCATTTAAGGCCGCAATAATCGGAGCGGGAAGCCAATCCGGTGTCGTATCACTGGCGGCATCCTCAATATCGATACCCAACTTGCCCAGCAATGTGTGCGCTGCGTGGTTCGCGTAGTCGACACCGCCCATCGGCGACAGGATCATCACCGCGGCAGAGCTTGAGTCCATCGCAGCGCTCTTGCGTTGGTTGTCCTGAATGGCGGCATCCGCACTGCGTAGCGCACCGCGAAACTGATCGAGCGTCATGGCAATGTCACCGATCTCATCCCGTCGCGATACGGCAGGCACCTGTGTCTCGTACTGCCCTTTGCTTATGCTGTGCATCGCGGTGCGCACTTTTTCCAGGGCTTGGGTAATCCCGCGCGCCATCCACACCCCGGCCAGGGTCATGACAGCCAAAACGATGACGCCCTCGTCGATCATGTTGCGCAACAGCTGTATGGCCGGTTCGATCAACCGGGTCTTGGGTTCCTGTGTGACCACATGCCATTCGATACCTTTGGCCGATACTGTCTCGGCAGACACAACATCGGTGTCGTTGGCCTGCCCCATCGCGTTTGACCACGCCGCCTCCGGCATGGGCGGGGACCCGTTGACTGCTACAAACTGACCATCGCGGGTCAAAACATAACTCGATCCATCCGCGCCGGCGGTTACGGAATGCGCGAGGATCTTGGCAAGTGCGTCGCCCCTCAAACGGTAGATCAAGGCGCCCATCGGATCACCCCCACCATCCCGGATCACGGCGGCAAATTGCATCGTTGCAGGTGCCCTTTCATAAGCAGGTGCAAAATCGACCAGCGCAGCCTGCCCTTCCGGCGCAGCAAGCGCTGCGTCAAATGCACGTTTCACCGCATCAGATGGCTCAGACGCGGCGAATTCGGGGCCCTTGAAGACCGAATAGTAAACCGCACCGTCCCGTCCGATCAGCAACACATCGTGATAGGCACGCTTGCGTGTGATCGACTGAAAAAAGCCGTGATACTTGCGGTGATTGCGAGAATAGGCCGATCTGTCATCGGGATAGACCAAGGCATCCCGCGCGTCATCGCCATTTGGGTTCTGCGTGACATAGACGTCGCGCAGATAGTCCGTCGGATTGTCCTTGAGGGCTGCCCAAGCGCCATCAAAAGAGCGCAACGCATTGATCACACTTGGGTTTTCCGCCTGAAATGCAATGTCTTGCAACGTCCAGTCGATCCATTCCTCGATCTCGACCACGCGCGCATGTGTGGTCGCCTCAAGACGGGCCTGACCTTGCGCAATCAGCGCAGTTTTGGCGACGCGGTAGGTAAAGAAACCCGTGACCAACATGGCCACAGCCGCCATGGCGCACATCAGCAGCGGAAGCTTTTGCGAAATACGAAGTGAAACTGGCCAGTTCATACCGATGCGTGCGCGCCCCTGCGATGGTGTCAGGGCAACATAGAGTCATAGGGATGAAGGGCAGATTAATGGAAAGCGGCGCCGACCCATGACAGGTCGGCGCGCGCGTTTTCAGGCCTGAACGGCTTTCATGAACCTGTCCTTGATCACAACCGGATCCATGGTGATGACCGGCAACTTGATGTTGCCGCTGTCGCATTTCACCACGATGATCGTCATCTGCTTGCTGTCGATGGCCGCCTGCAGCACCTTGCCGGTGTCGACGTCCTGGCAGGTCACAACATTCTCGCAGCCACAGGCCGCTGCGACCTTTTCCAGCGCGGTTTTCTTGCCCGCATAGGTCGGCTGATCGCCGGTCGACCCGTACGATCCGTTGTCGATGATCATCAGGATGTAGTTGTCGGCCACGTTGTTGGCGATGGTCGGCAAGGTGCCGAGATTGGTCAGAACCGACCCATCGCCATCAATGGAGATCACAGTCTTGTCCTGCGCCAGCGCCAGACCGAGGCCGATGGAAGACGACAGGCCCATCGTGCCCAGCATGTAGAAGTTCGTGGGCTGGTCGTCGATCATGTGCAGCTCTTGGCTGGGCAGACCGATGTTACAGACAACCAGTTGATCCCGCAGGATCGGTGCAATGTCTCTCAGGATTTCAGAACGGATCATTGGTCGCCGTAGCCTCCCCAAAAGTTGGCATCGGTCAGGATCGCGACCGGTTTGTTGCACATGAAGGTGTATTTCAGGATCATATCCAGCTCTTCCACATCCGACTGTTTGTGGAAGTGGTAGGTGGGAATGTTCATCTGGTTCAGCAGCGCCTTGGTGTGCACCGCCATTTCCACCTGACAGGCCACGGGTTCACGCAACTCTCCACGGTAGGAAATCAGCATGGGCAGCGGCATCCGGTAATACTGGATCAACGTGGCCAGCGTGTTGATGGTAACGCCAATGGCCGTGTTCTGCATGATGATGGCGGGGCGTTTGCCGCCCATATGGGCGCCCGCACACAGGCCCATGCCTTCGTCTTCCTTGTTGGAAGGAATGTGAAAAATCTCGTCACGCGCGTCGATCTCGTCAATGACCCCGGCAAGCTGTTTGCAGGGCACGGTGGTCACGAACGAAATGTCGTTGGCGACCAGATCATCCGTGATCTTCTTGTCTATGTTCATCTGTTGGACATCTCCGGTTTCAAAATGGGTGCCTGGTCAGGCCCAGGGGTGCAATACGATCTTGGGGGCAGCCACATGACCGGCCCTCAGATCGGCAAACGCGGCCGCACCGTCAGCCAGCGGGCGGGTTTCGATCCAGTCGAGCGGGCCAAGCCGCCCGTCAAAGATCGCGGCCGCCGTATCGCGGAAATCCTGCGCCGTGTAGGTGTAAGTGCCGATAAAGGTTATCTCCTGAAGGGTCATACGGCGGATATCGAGGCCGCCAAGGTCCTCGCCCAGCCCGATATGCAGGATCACACCGCCCGGCTCTGCAAGGGTCGAGGCCGCACCGCGCGTCACCGCATAGCCCACCGCATCCACGACGAGGCCATAGGCCCCCTCGCCCGCCGCCACGGCCCTTTGGCCACAACGCTCGATCAGGAAGGCGCGGCGCATGTCGTTGGGTTCGGCGATGGTCACGTCATCCAGACCAAGCGCCTTGAGCGCCAGCGCAGCCGCAAGACCAATGGCACCGCCCCCCAGCACCAGCGCGGTGCGGGACGCGCCCGGATGCAAGGCCTCAAGACCCAAGCGCGCAGCATGCCAGCTCACAGCCAAGGGCTCGGCCAGCGCGGCCTTGTCGAGCGACACGCCCTCGGGCACCGTCACGAGGTTCTCGGGGCGCATTGCCACGTATTGCGCGAACGCCCCCTCGCGCGGGGGCATCGAAATGATCAACCGCTCCGGGCACAGGTTCTCTCGGCCAGACAGGCAGGCGGGGCATTTACCGCAATTGACCAGCGGGTTGATTGTCACGCGCTCACCATGGCGCGCGCCACCTTCAATCGTGCCTGCCGCCTCGTGCCCGAGGATCAGCGGTGCAGGGCGGCGTTCATCGTGTCCCAAATAGGCATGCATGTCCGACCCGCAAATGCCCGAGGCTGCAACACGGACCAGCTCTTGCCCGGTGCCAGCTCGCGCATCGGCCACCTCGCGGTAGCCAAGCGTTTCGACGCCGTCATAAACAAGTGCTTTCATCTGCGCCCCCCGTGCTCCGGGGACAGTCTATCACCTATTGCGGACAGATCAGCCATCGGCGGACAGATCGAAATTCTCACCCGGGAAATACTTGGCCAGACGCACATCCGCCGCACGCGCGTGCCCTTCCATGCCTTCGAGGCGAGAAATGCGCGCGGTGGCCTCGGCCACAGGCTTGGACCCTTCGCGCGTGGCGCGCTGCCAGGTCACAATCTTCATGTACTTGTGGACCGACAGTCCGCCCGTATACCCGGCCGCACCGGATGTGGGCAGCACGTGATTGGTGCCCGAGGCCTTGTCGCCGTAAGACACGGTGGTCTCTTCGCCCAGGAACAGCGAGCCATAGCAGGTCAGGCGGTTCAGCCACCAATCCAGATCCTCGGCCTGCACGGTCAGGTGCTCGGGCGCGTAGTCGTCCGAGGTCGCAGCCATCTCTTCACGATCGGCACAGACTATCACCTCGGCATAGTCGCGCCAGGCGGCAAAGGCATTGTCGCGGTTCACCTCGGGCAAATCGTCGATCAGGTCGGGCACCATGTCCATCACCTTGACGGCCAGTTCGCGGTCATCCGTGACCAGCCAGACGGGCGAGTTGTATCCATGTTCGGCCTGGCTGACCAAATCGGTGGCCACGATATGCGCATCCGCCTGGCCATCGGCCAGGATCAGGCTGTCGGTCGGGCCCGCGATCATGTCGATGCCGACGCGGCCGAACAGGATGCGCTTGGCCTCGGCCACGAACTGGTTGCCGGGGCCGACGAGGATGTTGGCCTTGGGCAGACCAAACAGGCCGAATGTCATGGCGGCCACGCCCTGCACACCGCCCATGGCCATGATCTTGTCTGCACCGCAGATGTGGGCCGCATAGATGATGGCCGGGGCAACGCCCACATCGGGGCGCGGAGGAGAGCACGCGGTGATATGCTTGCAGCCGGCAACTTTGGCTGTTGTCACCGTCATGATGGCGCTCGCAATGTGGCTATAGCGCCCGCCGGGCACGTAACAGCCCGCAGCATCCACCGGAATCGCCTTTTGACCAGCGATCAGGCCCGGCACGACCTCAACCTCGAAATTGGCCACCGTGCCCTTTTGCGCCTCGGCAAAGCTGCGCACATTTTCATGGGCAAAGCGAATGTCGGCCTTCAGCTTTTCCGGCACCAATGCGCAGGCGGCTTCGATTTCCGCATCATTGAGCAGAACCGAACCTTCGTACTTGTCGAATTTCGCCGCGTAGTCGAGTGCAGCCTGATCGCCGCCCTTTTCGATATCCGAAAGAATGCTGGTGACGATTTCGCTCACATCAGACGCGCCGGATTGGGCGGTCAGCGTGGCTTTCTTGAGGTATTCACGTGCCATGAGTGGTGGGGATCCCTATCTTGACGGGTGCGCATACAGGCCAGCACGCGCGGTCAGCGTTAGTTATCAGCGCTGTTGCTCACCGCACAAGTCAGGATGGCGGAGCCTTGGATGCCTTCCAAAACATGCGCCTCTATATGTTGAAAAATCAAATATGAGATGGGCGGCACATACAGTTGTCTCAGAAATTGAGCAACCCAAACGCTGTGATGTGACCAAGGGTTGTGGAGACGTTGCGCTTTCAAACCGGTCGGAATCAACCCACTGCGCGCGCACCAGAAACGTCGCAGAAACCAGCTAAGAGGGAGAGTGGCGGACAGACAGGGATTCGAACCCTGGAGACGGTCTCCCGCCTACACACTTTCCAGGCGTGCGCCTTCGACCACTCGGCCACCTGTCCGTGCGCGCGGTCTACCCAATTCTGGCACCCAATGGCAAGCCGGTTGCAAAAAGAATGTTCGTTCTCCGATTTTACCGCCATGCTCCGACCACCCCATGACCGCGATGTCGTGACTGACGCCGGCCCCAAGGTGTTCTGAGCACGTGACCGTATGGCCCGTCGTGCAATCCCATTACGTCGGCGCAGCCAAGGTCACGGCCATCTCTAACGGCTTTCTGCCTATCGGATTTCTTGACCGGGTGGGTACAGCTGACCGCTGGAAGGCGCACCTCTAGGCACAAACCCAAAACTGTGCCGTCGCGCCGCCCCTACCCGTCCAGATGCAGATAGACGCGGCGATTCATCCGCCCCTTCTTTTCGATCTTGCCGATGCGCAGCGCGCCGATTTCACCCGTGCGGGCCACGTGGGTGCCGCCACAGGGCTGCAGATCAATCACCTGATCCCCGTCCCCGATCCGCACAAGCCGTATCCGCCCCGCAGAGCGCGGGGGCTGCACGGACAGGGTTTTGACCATGCCGGGGTTTGCGTCCAGATCGGCTTGGGTGATCCACTCCTCGCTCACCCGCAAGTCGGACGCCACATGCGCGTTCAAGGCCGCCTCGAGCGCGTCGCGATCCTCGGGCGCATCGGCCATGTCGAAATCAAGCCGCCCGCGTGCCGCACCAATCGACCCGCCCGTCACACCAAAGGGCATGACCACCGACAAAAGATGCAGCGCAGTGTGGACACGCATGTGGCCATAGCGCCGGTCCCAATCGAGGCTTTGCGTGACCGTGCTGCCCACAGTTGGCAACGCGCGCGGCTCGGCAGGGACAAGTACGATGCAGTCCCCCTCGCCTTTCACCGCCGTGGCAATGGCCATGCTGGTGCTGCCCCAACTCAGCGTGCCACTGTCACCGGGTTGCCCGCCCCCGGTTGGATAAAACAGGGTCTGATCCAGCACGATGCCACCTTCGGGCGTGTGGGCCTGCACCACCGCTTGGGCATCGCGCAGATAGGCATCGTCGCGGAACATCATCTCGGTCATCGCCCGTCTCCATCTTCGCCGTCCTGGCGCGCGCCCAGATCTTCGGGTTGAATATGCGCCGTACCGGGATCCACCGCCTGCGGGGCCGCCGCCGGTTGGGGATGCAACGCTTCGGGGTTGCGCAGCCAGATATCCCGCTGGGCAAAGGGTATCTCGATCCCCTCTTCGATAAAGCGCGCGGCAATCTGGTGGTTGACTTCGTTGCGCACAGCCAGCGACCAGTTCACATCACGCAGGATCATGCGTACCTCGAAATCGAGGCTGTCCGCGCCAAAACCCGCAAACAGGATCATCGGCGCGGGGTTTGCGAGAGCCATGGGATGAGCGTCGGCAATTTCCTTGAGGATACTTTCGACCCGACGCGTGTCGGTGCCATAGGCTACGCCCACGGGTATGATCACACGGCCCACCGTGTTGCCACGGGTATAGTTGGTCACGGTGCCCGAAATCAGATCGGCATTGGGCACGATCACATCGGTGCGGTCAAAGGTCTCGATCCGGGTCGAGCGGACCGAGATCGAGCGCACATAGCCCATCTGCCCGCCCACCTCGATCCAGTCGCCCTCGGCAATCGGGCGTTCAATCAGCAGGATGATGCCCGAGACAAAGTTCGACACGATGGTCTGCAGGCCAAACCCGATGCCAACGGATAGGGCACCGGCCACGATGGCGAGGCTGGACAGGTCGATACCCGCCGCCGTGATCGACACAAGTGCCGCCAGGAAGATGCCAACATAGCCAAGGCCCGACACGATGGCGACCTGGCCGCCAGGCTCGATCTTGGTCTTGGGCAGGACCGAGGTCTTCAGCGCCCCCTGCACGGCGCGGGTGATCACATAGCCCAGGACAAAGACAATGATCAGCGTAAAGAAACTGCCCGGTGAAATGGTCATGTCACCGATGGTCAGCCCAACCCGCACCTGCGCCCAGACTTCGGTCAGATCGGTGACGCGCGCGCCCCAGATCAGGGCAAGCACGGGCAAAGACAAAAGAACCAGAACAAAGCTGCCAAGCGTCGGGATCAGGCTGTCCCGCGCCCCATCACCGGGGCGCAGTGCAGCGTAGATGTCACGCAGCAGCGCTTGCAGCAGCGCCACCGTACCACATAAGGCAAGGGTCAGAACCGTCGGAAAAATCAGGAAATTCGCGGCCGCTCCGTAACCAAGGGCCGCCAGCAATGGCGCCAGAAGGCCCACCGCGATCACGCCCTGCCCCAGCAGCCCCACGAACCTGTTGGAATAAAACCGCTCTTGGCCCGCATCCTCTGCTCGCTCGCGCACCGTGCGCCGCAACAACCACCCCATGCGGATCAACAACAGCGCTGCCAGAACAATCAGGGGGAAGAGCAGAACCGCAACCGCAGCAGCGTCATAGCGATCAAACTCGGCAAAGGAGTCGATCAGCATATAGACCGCGACAACCAGACCAAGGATCAGCGTGTAAATCCGCCCCTCAGTGCGCCGCTCAGGCGGCAGGTCCAAGGGGGTGCAACGCATCGCTGCGCGGAAAGAACCGGCTTGCCAACCAAAGCGAAAAGAACAGCGACAGCCCCATCGGCTCGAGGATGTCGAGCAGCAGTTGACCACGTGGCCCATAGATTTGCGTGGCACCTAGGGCGCGCACCAGCGCAAACAGGCCCAGCATGGGCAACAGGATTTGACCAAGGGACACCACGAAACCGGCAACACCAGCCCCCGAACGCGCATCGCCGCGCTGGATCCGTTCGGCCAACAATTCGGACCAGTGGCGTGAGCGCACGAGCAAAACAAGGCCGACCGCGAACAACACAAGGACAAGCGGCAGGTTGTCCTGCGCATTGGACCGGCGCGACGGGTTGTGCCACGCTTGCCGGATGCCGCTGGTGACAGCCACGACACTTTCGCCCACGTGGCGCAAGGCACCACCCCAGTTTGCCGGATTGACGGGCCACGGCCCCATCCTCAGCAATTCATCGGCCTGGCGCTGCCGCAGGATCTCGTCAATCTCGGCGATCACGCCATTGGCCCGGCTGAACGCCTCCTCGGCGGTGCGTCGGGGTGTGCTCAGCCGTTCAAGCTGGGCATTCAATTCACTGCGGCGTGCGGCGATTTCGGGGGCTTCGCTTTCTCCCTCCGCAGGCGCGGCACCCAGGGCGGCGATCTGTTCGCGCAGGGTCTGCAAGCGGCTGTCATTGGTGTTGAGCTGGGCCTGAAACTGCTGACGCCACTCGACCACCTCACCGCGCAATGTGTCAAAGGCCGCATCGGACGCGCGCGCTGCTTCTACGGCCGCTTCCGCGCGGCTCGCAACGGTTTGCCACTGCGCATAATCAGGGCCGTTGGACTGCGCCCACGCCATGCCCGCCCAGAGGATCAGGCACAACGCCGCAAACGCGCGCGTGGGCGCGCCCAAACGCATCAAACGTCCTCGAACACGCCGGGAATGCTGGCTGGCGCCTTGTCCAGCCAGTCAGGCACCGGCAGCCCCTTTTCCTTGAGGAAGTCAGGGTTGAACAGTTTGGATTGATAGCGCGTGCCGAAATCGCACAGGATGGTCACGATGGTGTGGCCTGGTCCCAAATCGCGGGCCAGCCGGATCGCGCCTGCCACGTTGACACCGGATGAGGCACCCAGGCACAGCCCTTCGTTCTTCAGCAAATCAAACACGATGGGCAACGCCTCTGCGTCCGACACATTGTAGCTGAAATCGGGCGTGAACCCTTCGAGGTTCTTGGTGATGCGGACCTGCCCGATGCCTTCGGCGATAGAACCGCCCTGCATCGCGATCTCTCCAGTTGTGTAATAGCTGAACAGGCCCGCGCCGTCCGGGTCCGCGAGGCCGATCTTGACCCCCTTGGGCTGCAACACCTCGGCCACTCCGGCGAGCGTGCCACCCGATCCGACAGCGCAGATAAAGCCGTCGACCTTGCCCTCGGTCTGTTCCCAGATTTCCGGGCCGGTCGTTTCGACATGGGCCTTGCGGTTGGCGACATTGTCGAACTGGTTTGCCCAGATCGCGCCATTCGGCTCCGTCTTGGCAAGTTCCTCTGCCAAGCGCCCGGAATAGCGTACAAAATTGTTCGGGTTGCGATAGGGGGCCGCAGGCACCTGCACCAGTTCCGCCCCGGCAAGGCGCAGCATGTCCTTCTTTTCCTGGCTTTGAGTCTCGGGGATGACGATCACCGTCTTGAACCCCATCGACGCGCCCACCAGCGCAAGGCCGATGCCTGTGTTCCCGGCCGTGCCTTCGACGATTGTGCCACCGGGGCGCAGCGCGCCCGAGGCCACAGCCTCCTGAATGATCGACAGGGCCGCGCGATCCTTGACCGACTGACCGGGGTTCATGAACTCTGCCTTGCCCAGAATGGTACAGCCGGTTTCCTCGCTGGCCTGGCGCAGTTTGATCAGAGGGGTGTTTCCGATGGCGGCAGCCAGATCAGAGGCATAGTGCATGGCAGCGTTCCTTCATGTCATTGGTTCAGGTGTAGCCGGGGCAAACCGTGACCTCAACCCACCGGACCGCGCAACCGGTCGCGGTGATAGGCCAGCCAATAGGTGAGCAGAGTTAACGGAGCGTTGGCAGTGCGCCGCGCCTCGGCCAATTCCATCAGCGCATCAAAGGACAGGATGTGCGAGCGGATGTTTTCGCCCTCCTCCACCTCTCCACTGACACCGGCGCTGCCATCGGGCAAAGCGCACAGGCCCACGTAAAGGTGAAAGAAATCGGTCGCCGCACCAGGCGAGGCATAGCATTCCCCGACCGCCTCGAGCCGGTCAAAGATCAGGCCCGCCTCTTCGTGGGCCTCGCGATGCGCTGCGTCTTGCGGGCTCTCGCCAGGATCGATCAGCCCGGCCACAGGCTCCATCTGCCACATCACGGGGTCATGCCGCCCGATGGCACCCAGCCGGATCTGTTCAACCAGCAGCACACGATCGCGCACAGGATCGTAAGGCAACACGATGGCCGCATCCGAGGAAATGAAAACGCCGCGCTCCAGCACCTCGGACATGCCGCCATCAAAGGTTTCGTGGCGCAGTTGAATTTCGTCCAAGCCGAAAAAACCGGTATAGGCGCGGGTGCGGTTCACGATCTCGACCCGGCCCGCCAGAACATCGCTGCCATGGCGGCTGTTTTGGGCCAAAAACCGGCTCCAGGCGCGGGCGCGGATGCGGGGAAAGCGGCGCGCAACCTCTTGCGCCGTTACGGTGCCAAACCCGTCCATCACCTCCTGCGAGGCCGCAACGCTCATCGCGCCCCACATCTCGACCCATTGCGCCAGATCCCACGGCCCGTCGGTCGGGCTGGGCGTGCCTGTGGGCACGTAGACATCCGCAACTTCGCCAGACGCCAGGGCAAGGCGCTGCAAATCATAGTCAAACCCGGCCTCGTAATAGTCGAGACGCGCAATATCGCGCTCTGACAAGCCGCGCACGACGACGCCGGGGGCTTGCGCCTCCGCGTCGGGCAACAACACCGGAAACGGCCCATCCCGCGCAGCCAGAACGGCATGGGCGGGCAAGGTCGCATCGGCAAAATCCAGATCATCTGCCGCGCGGTCCAGAACGGATTCCAGCAGCCGGATATGGCGCAACGTGCCATAGAAAAAGAGGGTTCTCATGTGCTTACCGCCAGGTGCGCCAGGCGAATTCAGTCAGCAGACCGACCAACATGCCACCAGCAAACAACACGGCCCATACCGGTATCGTGCTCATCAACAACGCCCATTCCGCCCCGATCTCGAAGATGGCAACCAAAGCTTCGAACGCGCCGTCATAGCGGTTCTTCATGGCGATGCGCGTCATCTCGTTGCAGGACTGGATAAAGATGGCCCAGAACACCAGAACAACCGGGGCCGTCAGACCCACGTTGACTGCGGAAATCACACCGCGCCCGGCGCGGCGACCGATCACCAGCCAACCAACGATGATCGCGACAACCACGTTCACCTCGGTGAACCAGCCGAAATTCGTGTCTTCCTCGAACAGGGGCATGATCATGCCGGACACGATAAAGGCAAGAACAGCCATGCCGAGGGCCGCCACCAGTTTGGCTGCGTCAGGCATGGGCGTCTTCCTTCATATCCTATCCGGGTCGTTTGATCGTGATCTGCGTTACGTCGCAGTTGGCACTTTCAAAGGTCGCCGCGCAAGAGGTCAGGTAAAAATTCCACATCCGGCGGAACCGGTCGTCAAAACCCATCTCGGCGATGTGGTCCCACTTTTCGTTGAATGTCTCGTGCCAGCGGCGCAGCGAAATGTTGTAGCTTTGACCGAATTCGATGGACCTCTCGATGCCCAGGCCCGCCTTCGTGATCTGCTGGCGCAGCACAGAGGGGCTCGGCAGCATACCACCGGGAAAGATGTATTTCTGGATGAAATCGACACCGCGTTTGTAGACCTTCCAACGCCGATCCTGCACGGTGATGATCTGAAGCGTCGCGTTCTTGCCCGGCTTCAGACGTTCCTTCACCGTCTCGAAGTAAGTCGGCCAGTATTTCTCGCCCACCGCCTCGAACATCTCGATCGAGGCGATGCCGTCATAGGTGCCCGTCTCGTCCCGGTAGTCCTGCAACTTGAAATCGACCTGCCCCGAAAGACCTGCCTTTTCAATACGTTCCTGCGCGTAGTTGAACTGTTCCTGACTGATGGTCAGCCCTGTCACTTTCAGCCCACGCTCCTTGGCCGCATATTCTGCGAATCCACCCCAGCCACAGCCGATTTCCAGAATGTGATCGCCGGGCTGCGCACCCATCTGATCGACCATGCTGGCATATTTCGCGATCTGCGCTGCCTCATGGCTTTCCTGTCCGGTTTCGAACAAGGCGCTGGAATAGGTCATCGTGTCGTCGAGCCACAGTTGGTAGAATTCATTGCCCAGATCGTAGTGATAGCTGATGTTCTTGCGCGCCTGTTCCTTGTGATTGCGTTGCAACCAAAAGCGGAACTTTTCAAAGCGGCGCACCAGCCCCATGCCGGGAAAGCCGTCGTAGATGTCGTCGTTGTCCGCATGCACCCAATCCATGAAGGCTTGCAGATCGGGCGTGCTCCACCACTCGTCAAGATAGGCGTCACAGAATCCCAGATCGCCCTCGCGGATCAGACGGGCAAAAAGATCGTCGTTGTGGATGTAGACTTCGGCAATCGGGCCGGGATTGGACCCCTCGGCGCGAAACCGGCGGCCATCCTGCAGTACGAAGTCGACGCGGCCCCGGTTCATGCTTTGCAGCATGCCGAACGCGCGGGCAAAGTAACGCGGCAAGTTCTGTTCGCCGTCGGTTGTGGTCTTGATCATGCGGTCTCCCCGTTCGCATTTTTGTCAGGCTAGCTTGACACATTGCCGCACGCAACCGTGCGAGTGGGTTTGGGTCTAAAATCCCCGGTTTTCATAGGCACTTAGCGCAATTTTGCGGCCCTGATCCGCAGGCACCACCGGGTCAGGGTATGTGTCATCCGGTGACAGGCCCCAACTGCGCGGAATCGCGTCGAAATAGGCCTGCGCATCCGCATGTTTGTTGCGCCGTCCCTCGGCAATCCAGCGGCTGACATAATCGCGGTTCTTGTCGAACTTATCGAGCTGTGTGACAGGGTTGAACACACGGAAATAGGGCGT
The DNA here is from genome assembly GCF_047715485.1 of Tateyamaria algicola. NCBI lineage: Bacteria > Pseudomonadati > Pseudomonadota > Alphaproteobacteria > Rhodobacterales > Roseobacteraceae > Tateyamaria > Tateyamaria algicola. The sequence continues at coordinate 4,124,593 of NZ_CP180422.1, read as the reverse complement.
CGCATCAGGCCCCGACCCCGCCGACCACTGCCAGCCCATGGCGTTGGCCGCCGGGTCCCAGTCGATCAGACAGTCGTCAAACCATGACTGCCCGACCTTCCAGTGTGTCAGCAGGTGTTTGGTGAGGTAGCTGGCCACGATCATGCGCCCGCGATTGTGCATCCGGCCCGTCACATACATCTCGCGCATGGCGGCATCGACGAACTGGATACCCGTACGCCCTTGTTTCCACGACATAACTTCGCTTGTGTCGTCGGTGTTCCAAGGGAACGCATCCCAGTCCGGCTTCCAGTTGCCATCAAGGATGTGGGGCGTGTGGTGCATCAGATGGTACGCGAATTCGCGCCACACCAACTCCTTCAGGAAGGTTTCGGCACCCGGCTTGCCTTCGTGCATCGCGCGCATCCCGGCATGCCAACACTGGTGCGGGCTGATCTCGCCCAGGGCCAAGTTTTCGGACAGGTTCGATGTGCCGTCCGTGGCGGGCAGGTCGCGGCCTGTGTCATAGCTTGCCACTCTGTGGGCAATGAACGCCCCCAGCCGGGACTGCGCCGCGCTTTCGCCCAGACGCACATGCGGGCGCACGATATCCGCGCCGCGGTTCATGGCCGCCCCAAGGGCCCAATCGGCAATGTCCTCGGAAGCGGGCCAGTCTTGCGGTGTGGCGATCTGGCCCGGCGTGATCAGCGGCGCGTCCACATCACGATCTTTCACCGAGCGCCAGAAGGGCGTGTAGACCTTGTAGAACCCGCCCGTCTTCGTCTCGGTTGTCCAGGGCTCGAACATCAGATGCCCGCCGAAACTGCGCGCCTCGATGCCTGCCTCCTTGAGCGTGCTTTTGACCTTGGTGTCGCGCGCCACGGCCTGCGGATCGTAAAGACGTGTCCAGTACACGGCCCCTGCCCCGGTGTCGCGGATCAATGCTTCAAGCACCTCCAGCGCGTCACCGGAGCGGCAGATCAAGCGGCTGCCAGCGCCTTTCAGCGTTTCGCCCAGATGGGACACACCCAGCCCCCAGCGCCACTTGGGCGCGGCACCCAGCGCATCAACCTGGGCGTCGCGGATCACCACGGGGATCACGGGGCGGCCAGTGGCGCAGGCCGCGCTCAATGCGGGATGATCGCTTAGCCGCAAATCGCGACGAAACCACATGATAATCGGAGTGCTGCTCAACGCCCGTAACCCTTTTGTTGCTAAGACTTACGTAGCCCGCGCGCGTATGGATCAACGCCAGGACGTCATAACACTGCGTCAAGCGCATGCAGCAGCTGTTCGATTTCCGCGTCGTTCGTGTAATGCGTGAAACTCAGCCGCAAAACACCTCGGTTCGGGTCAACCCCCATCGCCTGCAAGGCGCGCACAGCATAGAAATCACCGCCCCCCGCCATGATGCCGTGACCGGCGAGGTCTGCGGCCACCGCAACCGGGTCACGGCCCAGATCAAGAGCGACAGTGGGCGCGCGTGTCGCGGCATCCGTTGGGCCGATCACGCGCAAATCGTTGCGCTGCCTCAGGGCACTCATGAGGGTCGCGAGGGCCTCCACCTCTCTGACGCGCATCAGGTCATGCACGATCTGTCCCCGCGGGGACACTTGTGTGTCCTCCCCACCCATATGGTGATCAAACAAGGCGTCCACATAATCTGCCATACCCGCACAGGCCGCGACCTGTGCGTGATCCGGGCCCGCAGGGGTGAAACGTTTGTAAAGGCTGCCCGCGTTAAAATAGTGCCCCTGGTTGGGCAGCAGTTCCCCCAAGGCGCGCCGGATCACCATCAGACCCTGATGTGGCCCATAGGTCTTGTATGCCGAGAACAGGTAGATGTCGGGGCCAAGTTTGCCCACATCCGGGAACCCGTGCGGCGCATAGGACACCCCGTCCACGCAGACAAAGGCACCTGCGGCGTGGGCCAATGCCGTGATCTCGGTCACCGGGTTGATCTCTCCCACCACGTTCGAGCAGTGGGGAAAACAGACAAGGCGCACGGACTCGTCCAGCAGATCCTCAAGCGCTGCGGGGTCAAGATGGCCAGTGCCCGGGTCGATCTGCCACTCGCGTATCTCGATCCCGCGATCCGCAAGTCGGCGCCAAGGGCCGGAATTGGCCTCGTGATCCTGGTTGGTGACCACAATCGCCTCGCCCGGCTGCATCATCTCGGCAAAGGCCTGCGCCAGCACATAGGCGTTCTGCGTGGTGGACGGGCCAAAGCTCAACTCGTCATCCTCAACACCCAGGATGGCAGCCATGCGCGTGCGCGCCTCATCCATCTCTTCCCCGCCCAGACGGGACGCGTCGTAGTCGGAATAGGGCTGCACCTTGCGTTGCGTGTAAAACCGGGTGAGCCGGTCGATGACCTGTCGACAGGCATAGCTGCCCCCGGCATTCTCGAAAAACGCCTGCCCTTGCAGCGAGGGTTCGGAAAACGCGGGGAATTGTGCCCGCACAAAGTCGAGATCGAGGGTCATGTGGGATGGCCTGTGTGATTTAAATCCATGTTAAATCAAACCCAACAACGCGCAAGCAAGTTGCGCGCTCGCCGAATGGTGGGCGCGGCGCGACATTTCAGGGCAAGTGAGTTGCGTGCAACCAGGACCTTCGCGTGTAATTCTGATCTTTGAGAAAATGATTGGGTTGGATGGTGATGCGCAAAGTTCGGATACTTGTAAGGGTAGATGACGCAGGATCGAGTTGGTCGTCCAACGTCGGGTGTCTGCGCGCCTGCACCGAGGGTATTGCGCGAAGTGTGGAGGTGATGATGCCCTGTGCATGGACCTTCCATGCCGCGGAGATACTGAACAACCAGCCTGACATAGACGTCGGTATTCACTTGACCCTGACAAGCGAGTGGGACGCGGTGAAGTGGCGACCGCTGACACAGGCGAAGAGTTTCACCGACGACATAGGGAACTTCCTGCCAATGCTGACCCCACGCGACGGTGACGGAACGCAGTGTTTGGCAAATGCGGATTGGTCACTCGACGAGATTGCCAATGAATTCAGGGCTCAAATCTCGCTTGGAGTCGCAAGGTTCCGAAATGCGTCGCATGTCAGCTCCCACATGTTGAAGCACTTCAAAGACTTCGACGCGCGGCTTGGTGATGTTATTTCTGATCTTTGCAGGGAATTTGGCCTCAAAGACGACGCGTTTGGCCACGGCCTTCCCCGGATCGAAGGCTATCCCAAGTTCCCGAGGGACACTGAGCGGAGGGTCAAATCCTTCGCGCAGCAACTCGATGAGCTTGACGCTGGCACCTACATCTTCATCGACCATCCGGCCGTTGCCTCACCCGAGTTGAGCGCAACGGGGCACGATGGTTACGAGGACGTCGCAGAAGATCGTGTGACGTGTCTGGAGACACTGACAAGCGCGGTGCTGCGAGCGCGCATTGAAGAGCTTGGCATAGAACTGATCAGCTACCGCGAGCTTTGAACCGAACAGTAGCTTTATTCGCTGCGCTGGCTTTCATTCAGCCAGGAAATTAAGCAACCTCAAATGTCTCTTTGGTCAAAGGAGCCGAGGGTAGCGCCGTCGCTAACGCGACCCACCACAATGCCGCGCGGACCTCGAACACGACGATGAACCATGTCTGGTTTCCGAACCTAACCCGTCCGGAACGCAGGCGTTGCCATGTCGCCGAACTATCACTAGCCTCACCACCAAAGGAGACGTGAAATGAAACCTGCAATCGCTGTCGTCGTATCCGAGAGGTGCATGGTCCGATAACGGTTTCCATACTCGTTTCCATGCGCCCCCCGAACCTCGTTCGGGGGTTTTTTGTTTCAGGACCAAGGCCAGACGAAAATGACCAACGCCAAGACCCCTCCTACCCTGTTGACGCTGATCCTTTTGACCGCGCTGTCGACGCTGTCGCTGAACATGTTCCTGCCCTCGCTTGCCAATATCGCGACGGATCTGGATGCGCGTTACTCTACGGTCAGCCTTGCCGTTGCGGGTTACCTCGCGGTGACGGCCGTGATCCAGCTGGTCGTTGGACCGTTGTCGGACCGGGTGGGCCGTCGTCCTGTGCTGCTGGCCTCATTGCTCGTTTTCGCGGTTGCATCGCTTGCCTGCGCCCTTGCGACGGATGTGTGGACCTTTCTCTTTTTTCGGATGTTGCAGGGCGGCATGATCGCCGGATACGCTCTGTCGCTGGCGATTGTCCGCGACACCAATTCCGAGCGGAAGGCGGCCGGGCTGATCGGATACATCAGCATGGCGATGGCCATCGCGCCGATGTTGGGGCCGATGCTGGGCGGCGTGCTCGACACGGCGTTTGGGTGGCGTGCGACCTTCTGTTTCTATGCGCTTGTGGGTGTTGCGCTGTTTGCGCTGTGCTGGGTGGATCTGGGAGAGACACGGCAGGCGGGCGGCAAAGCCGATGGCGCCCACCCCGAGCGCGTGGCTGATCTGCTCACTGCCCCCCTGTTCTGGGCCTATTCCCTGTGCAGCGCATTCTCGACCGGGGCGTTTTACATCTTTCTAACGGGCGCGCCGCTGGTCGCACAGTCGCAATTTGGCGTGTCGACGGCGGAGCTGGGTTTCTACATCGGGACCATTACGGGCGGTTTCGTAACGGGCAGTTTCATAGCGGGGCGCGTTGCGGCGCGGTATGCGCCGACGACCATGATGATGGCCGGGCGGCTGGTCGCGTGCGCCGGTCTCTCGCTGGGTGTTCTGGCCATCCTCGCGGGAGTCCTGTCACCGCTTGTCTTCTTTGGCAGCACGATCTTCGTGGGCCTTGGCAACGGCATCACGATGCCGAGCAGCAATGCCGCGGCCATGTCGGTGCGCCCCAACCTTGCAGGCAGCGCGGCGGGTTTGAACGGTGCCCTGGTCGTGTCAGGCGGGGCCATTCTGACCACGCTCACGGGGGCTGTGCTGCCGCCCGACGACCCGGCGCGAATGCTGTTGATCCTGATGCTGGCCGCGTCCGCCGCAGGGCTTGTGGCGGTGCTGTTTGCGATCAGGTTGCGACCGGCGGAGATGGATGTGGACGCGCTTTAGCCGGGATTTTGCCTAGGCAGGTTTGGGGTATCGCAAGGGCCTGTGAACGTGGGCGGCGCATCGCGTAGGGCGTGCGGCTGCGCGAACAGGTCACAGATTCCACTTGCCAGATTGCTGAAGTTTCCTATACGAAACTTACAAAGCCGGACGTTGGGAGAACCAGATCACTGGTGCCGAAGGAGCAACTGCCTCGGAAACTCTCAGGCCAAAGGACCAACGTTTCGCAGAGTACTCTGGAGAGTGATGCCGCGCGCATCCGCCGAAGGGATAATGATCTCAGGCACCCCGGACAGAGGAGGCACCGACGCGCGGGCGATGGTCCGCGCACGATCTGGTGCCGCCTGATTTGACACAAATCACGTCGGCTTGAAAAAGGCGGTGCGATATGTCCGATCTCAAACAGACCCCGTTGCACGCATTGCACCTGGCACTTGGGGCCAAGATGGTGCCCTTTGCCGGGTATGACATGCCGGTGCAATATGCATTGGGCGTGATGAAGGAACATCTTCACACCCGGGCGAAGGCCGGTCTGTTCGATGTGAGCCATATGGGCCAGGTCATCATCCAAGGCCGGACCTACGAGGCGGCGGCACGAGGGCTCGAGACGTTGATCCCGGTCGATGTTCTGGGCCTCGCCGACAACCGGCAACGGTATGGGGTTTTCACAAATGCCGATGGGGGCATCGAGGATGATCTGATGCTGGCGAACCGGGGCGATCACGTTTTCGCCGTGGTGAATGCTGCCTGCAAAGCCGCAGACATTGCCCGCATGAAGGACGCCCTGGAACCGGACGTGACGGTGACAGAGATCACCAACCGCGCCTTGTTGGCCTTGCAGGGCCCTGCCGCCGAACAGGTGCTGTCCACCTTGAATGCGCGGGTGGCGGACATGGCGTTCATGGATGTGGCATCGGTTGATGTGCAGGGTGTCGAGGCGTGGATTTCGCGTTCGGGCTACACGGGCGAAGACGGGTACGAGATTTCGGTACCGGCCGATGCTGCCGAGGCCATCGCCAAGACATTGCTGGATCACCCGGATGTCGCGCCCATTGGCCTTGGTGCACGCGACTCCCTGCGGCTCGAGGCGGGCCTGTGCCTCTATGGGCACGACATTGATGCCACCACCACGCCGGTCGAGGCCGGGCTGACATGGGCCATCCAGAAGGTGCGGCGTGCAGACGGTGCGCGGGCGGGCGGATTTCCCGGGGCCGCGCGCACCCTTGAGCAAATGGCGCACGGTGCAGCGCGCAAGCGCGTTGGGCTGCGCCCTACGGGCCGCGCCCCCATGCGCGAAGGCGTGGCCCTGTTTGCAAGCGAGGATGCGACCGATACCATCGGCGCAATCACGTCTGGTGGCTTTGGGCCGACAATCGGCGGGCCGGTGGCCATGGGCTATGTCGGCGTGGATCACGCGCGCCTCGGCACACCGCTATTCGGTGAATTGCGCGGCAAACGGCACCCCCTGACGGTGGCGCAACTGCCCTTCACACCTGCCAATTTCAAAAGATAAGGGAAAGGAAAACCGATGAAATACACTGAAGAGCATGAATGGCTGCGCGCCGATGGAGACGCCTATGTGGTCGGCATCACCGAACATGCGACATCACAGCTGGGCGATCTGGTCTTTGTCGAGCTGCCAGAGGTTGGCACAGAGGTCAGCAAGGACGACGAAATCGTCGTGATCGAAAGCGTGAAGGCTGCCTCGGACATCATGGCGCCGGTAGATGGCGTCATCACCGCGGTGAATGAGGCGCTGGCAGAAGACCCCAGCCTCGCCAACAGCGACCCGTTGGGAGAGGGCTGGTTTTTCAAGATCAAACCGTCCGACGCATCCCAGGTCGACGGCCTGATGGACGAAGACGCCTATACCGCAATGATCGGCTGAGGAACGCGCCCGATGACTTTCAAACCCACCGACTACCTGCCCTATGATTTCGCGAACCGCCGCCATATCGGGCCATCCCCCGCAGAAATGGACGAGATGCTGACAGTGGTGGGGGCGAAAGACCTCGACGCGTTGATCGACGACACGATTCCCGCGGATATCCGGCAGAAAGAGCCGCTGGATTTCGGCAAGGCCAAGTCGGAACGCGAATTGCTGCACCACATGCGCGTGACGGCATCGAAGAACAAGGTGCTGACCTCGCTGATCGGGCAAGGGTATCACGGGACGGTCACGCCCCCTGCCATCCAGCGCAATATTCTTGAAAACCCGGCATGGTACACCGCCTACACGCCCTATCAGCCCGAAATCAGCCAAGGGCGGCTTGAGGCGCTGCTGAACTTCCAAACCATGGTGTCTGACTTGACGGGGCTGGAGATCGCCAATGCGTCCCTGCTGGACGAGGCCACCGCCTGTGCCGAGGCGATGACCATGGCGCAGCGGATCAGCAAATCGAAAGTGAACGGCTTTTTCATCGACGAAAATTGCCACCCGCAGAACATCGCGGTAATGAAGACGCGGGCCCAGCCGCTCGGCATCGAGATCACGGTTGCCAGTCCCGACGATCTGGACCCGAGCACAGTGTTTGGCGCGATCTTCCAATATCCCGGCACGTATGGCCACATTCGGGATTTCACGACCCAGATCGAGGGGCTGCATGCGCATAAAGCCATCGGCATCATCTCTGCCGATCCCCTGTCGCTGACCCTGTTGAAAGAGCCGGGCGCGATGGGCGCGGATATTGCTGTGGGCACGACACAACGCTTCGGAGTGCCCTTGGGATATGGCGGCCCGCACGCGGCCTATATGGCGACGCGAGCGAACTATGCGCGCAGCATGCCCGGCCGCATCGTGGGCGTGTCTGTCGACAGCCTTGGCAACCGCGCCTATCGCCTGTCGCTGCAAACGCGCGAACAACACATCCGCCGGGAAAAGGCGACATCCAACGTTTGTACAGCACAAGCGTTGCTGGCCGTCATGGCGGGTTTTTACGCCGTCTTTCATGGCCCCGACGGCCTCAAGGCAATTGCCCAACGCATCCACCGCAAGACCGCGCGGCTGGCCGAGGGGCTGAAGCAGGCCGGGTTCGATGTGCGCCCCGCGACCTTCTTTGACACGATCACGGTGGATGTGGGGCCGCTGCAATCGGCGGTGATCAAGTCTGCGGTTGATGAAGGGATCAATCTGCGGGCCGTCGGCAAGACCTCTATCGGGATCACGCTGGACGAGCGCACCCGGCCCGCAACCATTGAAAAGGTCTGGCGCGCCTTCGGGGTCGAGCGGCAGGACAAGGATTACACCCCGCATTACAACATGCCCGACAAGCTGATCCGCACGTCGGATTTCATGACGCACCCGATCTTTCACATGAACCGGGCAGAGACGGAAATGATGCGCTACATGCGGCGGCTGGCGGACCGCGACCTGGCGCTGGACCGCGCGATGATCCCGCTGGGATCCTGCACGATGAAGCTGAATTCGGCGGCCGAGATGATGCCGGTCAGTTGGCGCGAGTTTTCACTGTTGCATCCATATTGCCCCAAGGATCAGGCCGCCGGGTACATCGAAATGATCGACGATCTGTCGGCCAAGCTGTGCGATATCACCGGCTATGACGCCATCTCGATGCAGCCCAATTCGGGCGCGCAGGGCGAATATGCCGGCCTTTTGAGCATCGCAAGCTGGCACCGGGCCAATGGGCAGGGCCATCGCAATATCTGCCTCATCCCGATGAGCGCACATGGCACCAACCCGGCCTCGGCCCAGATGGTCGGCTGGAAGGTTGTGCCGGTGAAATCAGCCCCGAACGGGGACATCGACGTAGATGACTTCAAGGCCAAGGTTGCAGAGCACAAGGACACCCTTGCCGCGTGCATGATCACCTACCCCTCGACCCACGGTGTGTTCGAGGAAACGGTGATCGAGGTGTGCAGGATCACCCATGACGCGGGCGGGCAGGTCTATATCGACGGAGCCAACATGAATGCCATGGTGGGTCTGAGCCGTCCGGGCGACCTGGGCGGCGATGTCAGCCACCTCAACCTGCACAAGACCTTCTGCATTCCGCATGGCGGCGGTGGCCCCGGCATGGGCCCCATCGGGGTCAAGGCGCACCTGACCCCGCATCTGCCGGGCGACCCAAACGGTGGTGAAGGCGCTGTCAGTGCGGCGGCCTTTGGCTCCCCGTCCCTATTGCCGATCTCATGGGCCTATTGCCTGATGATGGGCGGCGAGGGGCTGACACAGGCGACGCGGGTTGCGATCCTGAATGCCAACTACATCGCCAAGCGCCTCGAGGGTGCGTTCGACGTGCTGTACAAGGGTCCGACAGGGCGGGTCGCGCATGAGTGCATCATCGACACGCGCCCCTTTGCCGACAGCGCTCATATCTCGGTGGATGATATCGCCAAGCGGCTCGCTGATTGCGGATTTCACGCGCCGACCATGTCATGGCCTGTCGCGGGTACGCTGATGATCGAACCCACCGAGTCCGAAACCAAGGCCGAGCTGGACCGCTTCTGCGACGCGATGCTGGGCATCCGCGCGGAAATTCGCGCGATCGAGGACGGTACGATGGACCCCGAAAACAACCCGCTCAAGAACGCCCCCCACACGATGGAGGATCTGGTCCGGGACTGGGATCGCCCCTACTGCCGGGAAAGCGCATGTTTCCCTGCCGGGTCCTTCCGGGTCGACAAGTACTGGCCACCCGTCAACCGCGTGGACAACGTCTGGGGCGATAGGAACCTGTCCTGCACATGCCCACCGATGGAGGACTATGCCAAGGCGTGAGCGTGCCGCCTCGCGACTAACCGGACTGGTCTGCGTCGCAGTCGTAGATGGCGCCGGTCAACCATGCGGGCCAATCGCGCTCAAAGAACGACTTTGCGGTCGCATCGAAGGCGCGGTTGGGACGGGTGGTGATCACCATCTCGTCCTTGTCCAGACGGACGATGATTTGTGCCTGCATGTCCTCTGTGCGCTCGGGCCGGAACCGCGCATCGGGCAGCGGGCCAGTGCGGGCCTGTGGCAAGGCGCTGCCGTCGGGATCGCAGATTGCGCGTGCGCCCCGGCTTCCGCCGCCGTTCGCGATGTAGTGGTCGAGGGCTGCCAATACGGCCTCGGATGCCAACGCCATCTGCTGCCATTGCACGACACGCGCGACCTCGTTTGGGCGCGTATGTGAAATGCCGTGCTGCCGGATGGCGCTGTTCAGCTGTGCCGCCTCTGCCCGCGCCTGCGCCACGTTTTGCGGGGTGCACAAGATGCCTGCATGATCGCTCATCCGGGCCTGAATGTCGGCGCGCACGTCGCGGGTGCTGTGCGGGCTGTCGGCCTTGAGGACTGCATCTATTTCAGCGAGGGCCTTGCCGGTCTGGCGCGTCAGATCCTGCGTGGAGCGCACATGCGCCCGGCCGCTGGCAGCGACATGTTCGGCCACGCGCGTGCCAAAGACCTGACCGGCATTCAGGGCCGATCCACCCGGACGGGTCACGCCATGCGTGCCAGCAGCCTCGCCCACCGCATAGATGCCCGCGACATTCGTGCGCCCCCATGTGTCGACCGCGATGCCACCGTTCATGTGCTGATTGTTCACCGCAAATTCGAGGGGGTCGGTGGTGATATCGACCTTGTAACGCTTGTAGAGTTCGATCGCGAGCGGGTTCATGTGGCGCAACCTGTCGATAGGCAGAGCGTGCTTTGCACCTGCGTTCATCAAGTAGCTGCGGACGTCGTCGTCGAGCCGATCGAGGCTGAAGTCCTGATCGCAGGGCACAGGCAGCAGGTTCCGGTTGAAATCCATGAAGACTCGCCGCCCCTTCTGGCCTTCCCGGAAAATCGCCAGATCGACGAGGCTCGATTGAAAGTCCAGCATCCGGCTGGCGTGGAAGGGCCACTGATACCCTTTGCGAAATATGTTCGACGCCATCTCTTGCGTGCTGCGGTAATAGTCTGCGAGGAAGTGATGTTCTTTTCCGTCCGCATCGCGCGAATAGATGTGCGGGATCACCTGCACATAGGTGCCCGACAGGTTCCAGGGGAACCCCTCGCGGCGGGTGCCAATGCCGAACTGGCTTTCGGTGATGTTCGCCAGTTCCAGCCCGGTTTCCAGCGCAAGGCCAAGCGTGCCAAAGCAGCCATTGGGAAACACGCTGTCGCGGTACAACTCGCCCGGGCCACCAGCGGCAAAGACGAGTGCCGCACATGTGAACAGCGCCAGCCCCAGCGGGTTGGTGTCAGTCGCAGTCTTGGGCCGGATGGTGAGCACACCCGCAACGCGGCTCTGATCCCCCTGCCCGTCGGTCAGCACCTTCACGGCCGTGGTGTGGTTGTAAAACGGAATGTGCAGCCGCAACGCCTCTTCGGCCAGAACCTTGACCATCAGGCGCGAGGTACGCGGCCCGCAGGAGGTGGCGCGCCCCACCTCGTCATGGTCTGTCTGATAACGCAACGTGCCGCCCAAGTGATCCTGCGGCAGCGGCAGGCCCAGATATTGCAGCGACGCCATGGCGCGGATGGATCCCACCGCCTCGATATAGGCCGTATCCTCGTCCATCGCGCCACCGGCCCGGATGGACTGGGCCATGGCCTGGAAATTGTCGCCCTGATCCTTGGTATTGGCGGTGTGCAGGGTCTGTTTGTCCGACCCCGAACAGGCAGAGGTGCCACCCCAGGCGCTTTGGCTGATGATTGTTACATCCACCGCGCGCCGCTTCATCTCGACAGCCGCGCGCAGTCCGGCCGCGCCGCTGCCGATCACGAGGCTGCCGCACTGGAACACCGGAATGTCATGGCCCGCCACCGCGACATGGCCCACGGCCCCCGGTTCGGGGCCAAGGCGCGGCATGACCACATCGGTCAGCGCATCGAGGATATGTTGGGGAACGGACAGGCTCATACCGCAGCCTCCTTGTTATGCGCGCTACGGCTCAATCAATCTCAACCCAACGCTTGAGGCGCGAGGATTCCATACAGGCGTCCACGATCTGGCAAATGTGATGGCCTGTTTCGAAAGTGGGCCACATCGGCTGGTTCGAGACGATGGAGCGCACGACCTCCGCCACTTCGATGATCTTGCTTTCGTTGTAACCCAGCGCAAAGTTGGGCAGTGGCAGGAACGCGCGGTAGGTCGGATGTTCGGTGCCAACATCAATCTCGCGATACCCGCGGCGCCCGACCTCGTCGTCGTTGGAGTAGAACCGCAGGCGGTTCACCTCGTCGAACGTGTAGGCAAGGCTGCCCCTCGTGCCATAGACCTCGTAGGTCTGCATGAACTTGCGCCCGGTGGCGACCCGGCTGAAATCGACCAGCCCGCGCGCGCCATTGGCAAAACTGCACAGGATGTTCGAACCATCGGGATTGGTGACCTCGGACCACGTCTCGTCGCCCGTCAACTCGGCTGAGCCGCCAAAATCGACACCCTCCACAACAGGGCGCCTGGGGGTGACGATGAAGTTGTCGGCAATCAGCGCGCTGACCTTGCCGACCAGAAACTCCATAAAGCTGAAGACATGGCTGCCCGTGTCACCAACAATGCCGGTCGGGGCAAGATCGCCATTGGCGCGCCACATGTAGGGGGCCAGCGGATCGGCAAAGATGTCGACGTGCTGGCAGGCCTTGAACATCTTGATCTCGCCGATCTCGCCCGCCTCGATGATATCCTTGGCGACGTCGTGGATGGGATTGCGGGGAAAGGCGTGCCCGACGCGCGTGATCACCCCTTTCTCGCGCGCGATGTCGGCCAGTTCGCGCGCCTGTGCCGCGGTGTCGGCCAGCGGCTTTTCACAAAAGACGTGTTTTCCCGCCAGCAACGCCGCCTTGGCCACGTCATAGTGCAGAAGGTCCGGCAGGCAGATGTCGATCAGATCAACGTCCGGGTCCGCGACGGCCTCTTGCCAGTTGGTCAGTATCTTCGCGCCCGGTGCGCGGAATGCGAGACCCTGGGCCGCATCCGCATTCGCCTCGACCAGCGCGACCACGCGGGCTGTACCACCCCCGTCACCAAAGAAATGGGGAAAGGCCTGATAAGCCATCGTGTGCACCTTGCCCATCCATCCGGATGCGCCCAAAACAGCAACTCTTACCTCTGTCATATCCCTGTTCCTTTTGTCATGTTCCTGTGTGGAACGTTCCATAATTCAGCTGTGAAAAACCTTGGTGTTTCACGTGTTCCCTCAGGCCCCGCTTGAGGCGCGCTTTATCAGTTCCACGGGGCTGCGCGCTGCCATTTGCGGGGCTTTGCCATCCTTGATCCACGCCAATATCTGCGCCGCCGTCGACTTTGCGAAATCGGGGATGTTGCAGCTGACCGAGGTCAAGGGCGGATAGCTGTCCTGGCAATCCTCGATATCGTCAAAGCCCACGACACGCAGGTCGCGGCCCACCTGCACCCCTAGTTCGGGGCAGGCTGACAAGACACCGAGGGCGACCAGATCGTTGAAGCAGATCACACCGTCCACATCCGGATAGTCGGTTTGCAGCTTTGCCGCCATGACCTTGCCAAAGGACCGCGTCGCCTGCCCGGTCAGCACTATGGGCTCTGCCCCGATCTCGGCCAGCACGGACAAGTATCCGTTCATGCGCTCTTCGGTCACGGGGCGCCCGTCGAGCCCGCCAAGAAAGGCGATCCGTTTGCACCCCATCTCGAGCAGATGTTCCGCCGCGAGGCGCCCACCACGCAGGTAATCCGGTGCGATGAACGGAAACTTGGGATCGTCCGGTTTGATCGAGCGGAACACCTGAAGCGTCGGCGTATTCGCCGTGTTCAGCACGCTCAGCGTATCCGCCTCACCGCCATAGCTGGGCGAAATGATGAAGCCGGACACGCCGTGTTCAACCAGGGAAGAGATCATGCGGGTCTGCAAATCGGGATCCTCATCCGTATTGGCCAGGACGGTCGCAAACCCGTTGCGGGCAAGCTCCATCTGAAACAGCGCGGCGAATTCCGTAAAGAACGGGTTGCGCAGATCGTTGATCACCAGACCAATGAGGCCCGAGGATGAAGATCGCAGCGTAGCGGCCGAGCGGTTGTAGACATAGCCGATATCCGCCATTGCCTGACGCACGGCCACGCGCGTTGTTTCCTTGACGGCGGAGTTGCCCTGGAGAACCAGACTGACGGTCGATTTTGACACCCCAGCCTGTTTTGCAACATCCAAGATCGTGGGTCGAGCCTTCATTCCGCCGCCTTTTGATTGCACTCATCCTGCACCGACCTTGCTAAGCGAGATTGCCTTCAAACGTCCAGATCAAGCACGAGGATTCCGTCGATCCCGCCCACGGCATTCGCGACAAGCTGGCCACCCAAGGCCTTGTGCTCTGCGTTGTCCGCATAGGTCTGCAACGCGTCCCAACTGTCGAAATCAATGACAAAGCCGTGCATGTAACCGCGTTCGATCTGTTCGGGGCTTTCTGAACGCCCCCGGTAAAGTTCTGCGCGCCCGGCAACCTGTCGGCCAGTGCAGAGAGGCCCGCATAGATGTCCGCGATCTTGTTTTCGGGCGTGTCCGGTTTGAACCGGGTCAGAACGATGTGGCGGATCATGGTGTCAGTCCCTGGTCTTGTTTGATCATGTCTGCGGCCTTTTCCCCGATCATGATCGAGGGGGCGTTGGTGTTGGATGAATTGACGGTCGGCATGACCGAGGCATCAACCACCCGAAGCCCGTCGATCCCGTTAAAGCGCAGGCGCGGGTCCAAAACGGCCTTTGCATCGGCCCCCATACGGCAGGTTCCGGCGCAATGGTGCGACGTCTTGGAGTGCACGCAGATGAAGTTGAAGTAGTCCTCATCCGTTTTCACATCCGGCCCCGGCAGACGCTCGGCCACGATGTAAGGTTTCAGCGCGTCCTGAGAGAGGATGTCTTGCACCAGTTTCAGCCCCCGGATCGACATTTCGCGGTCATAGGGGTCCGACAGGTAGTTCGGGTCGATCAATGGCATGTCGGCGGGGTTGTCGCTGCGCAGGCGCACGGTGCCTCGGGAACGCGGGCGCAGGTGGCATGCGTTCAGCGTCACACCGCCATTGGGCATGGCTTCGACCCCCGCCTCGATGCCCGTACCGAGGCCCAGATGCATCTGGATATCGGGAGAGCGCGCATTTTCGTCGGCATACCAGAAGCCACCCGTCTCAAAGAGGCTGGAGGCCACGGGCCCCTTGCGGGTGAAGAGGTATTGCAGCCCGGCCAGCCCAGACAGGTGCAGCTTGGCAAAGCGATCATAGGTGTGCGGGCCCGTGACCTCGCAAATCGCGTAGAGATCCAGATGGTCCTGCAGATTGGCCCCAACCTCGGGTTGGTCCAACACTGCATTGATGCCGAGCGCTTTCAAATCATCGGCAGGACCGATGCCCGAGAGTTGCAGCAAACGGGGCGACCCGATCGCACCCGAGGACAAGATCACCTCGCGATCCGCCGTGATCCTGCTGCCATCCGCCATTTCGACGCCCGTGGCCCGGCCATGTTCGACCGTGATCCGCCGCACTTGTGCGTTCATCTGGATGGTGAGGTTCGGGCGTGATCTGGCCGGTGCGAGAAATGCCATGGCGGCCGAGGATCGGCGCGCATTGCGCTGGGTCAATTGGTAATACCCTGCCCCGTCCTGCTGGGCGCCGTTCACATCCGTGGTTGTGGGGATGCCCACCTGCCCCGCCGCCGCGATGAAAGCATCGCAAATGGGCAGAGGGGCCGCAGGCATCGACACGCCCAAAGGGCCACCTGTGCCGTGATACTTTCCGGCATAAACGTCATTGTCCTCGGACTTTTTGAAATAGGGCAGCACATCCTCAAAGCTCCACCCGACGCAGCCCATCTGCAGCCATTCGTCATAATCCTGCGCGGCGCCACGGGTGTAGATTTGTGCATTGATGGCCGAGCCGCCCCCGATCACCTTGGCCTGGGTGTAGTTGAACACCTTGTTCTGCATCGCGCGCTGCGGTGTCGTGGACCATCCCCAAGAGCCGATCCCCTTGGTCATCTTGGCAAAGCCCGCGGGCAGGTGGAAAAACGGGTGCCGGTCACTGCCCCCCGCTTCCAGCAACAGGACACGCGCCTCTGGCATCTCGGACAGACGGGCCGCGACAACGGACCCGGCAGAACCGCCGCCAATCACGATAAAGTCGTATCCCGTCCCGGTCATGCGGCAAACTCCGTCTGAAGGATATGCCGACCAGTGCGCAGCGCGAGGGCGGCGATGGTGAGTGCGGGGTTCACCGCCGCCGATGTCGGCAGCACGGACGCATCAACAATGAACAGGTTCTTGTGATCGTGGCTGCGGCAGAAGGTGTCGACGACGCTGGACGCCGGGTCGATCCCCATGCGCGCAGTGCCGCATTGATGCGACGGGGTGCGCCGGTCAAAGGGTTGGGACATGACTATCGGAAATCCCGCCTTGCGCAGCGACTGCTTCAGCCTGGCGACGAGACGCAAATGCGTGTCCCAGTTTGAACGCTGCCAATCGAGCTTGATTTGCCCGTTTTGCAAGGTGACCCTGCTGTTCGGGTCAGGCAGGTCTTCGGACATGGCATAGAAATCAAAGCTGCGCGCGGCGACCATGTGGGCCAGCCATCCCGGAAGGTTCGAGTTGGCGGCCAGGATCGGCCCGGTGATCTTGCCCAGCATCTGCACATTGCCCAAGGGCGGTTCATCACCCGCGCGGAGGTAAAAGTCGTTTACCATCAGCGTCTTTTGATAGATTGCCCGGTTGCGCCTGAAGGGATGCATCGCCAAGACGGCAGAACAGTTGTGGTTCATGAAATTGCGCCCAAGCTGGTCCGAGCGGTTCGCAAGGCCCGTTGGGCAATTGTCGTTGGCCGAGGCGAGCAACAGCGCTGCGCTTTGCACGGCGCCTGCGGCAACCACGATGATCGGAGCGGTCATGGTCTGCAACCGGCCACCCTGCGCGACCACAACCCCGGTGATGCGGCTGTCAGATGCCGCCTTGAGCGCTGTCACGTGGCAGCCTGTTCGCAGTTCGACATTGGGATGCGCAAGCGCGGCCTCCAGCCCGCAGCTTTCCGCATCCATCTTGCCGCCGCAGGTGTCGGGATAGGCATCCCACGTGGTCCGCCCCGCCGCGAGCCAGCGATCAAGGTCCACGCCCAAAGGGATCGAGGACGGATGCAGACCGACCGCCTTCAAGCGCGTGCGCAAGGCTGCAATGTCAGGCTCATCAGGGATGGGGCCATGGGGGTAGCTTTCGGAATGTTGCGGCTCTGTCGGGTCGCCTGCAACGGCTCCGCGAACGGCATAAAGCTGCTCGGCCGCCTGATAGTCACGCTCAAGATCATCGTAAGCGATTGACCAACCGGGCGTCGTTCCACCCATGTGTTGCACCGGTGCGAAATCGCTCGCGCGATAGCGGATCAGGGCCGCACCGTAGAACTTCGAATTGCCGCCCACATTGTAGTAATTGCCGGGATTGAAGGGGGTATCTGTGCCATCCAGCCATTGTTCATCCGGGCGAAAGACGCCATCCGCGAAAATCGCGCGCGTATCCCGGTCTTGGGCAGAGGCCTGCAAATGCACACCCCGCTCAAGGATCAGGATGCGCCGCCCCGAGGGGGCCAGTGCGGCGGCCAGGGATGCGCCCCCCATGCCAGAGCCGATTATGATGACATCCGGTTGCATCAGGGGGCAATCCGCGCCTCGGTTGCGGGATCAAAGGCGACGGCCTTTTCCATGTTCACAGCAAAGGTGAAATCGGCCCCCGGGCGCACATCCGCATCCGAACGCATGCGGGCAATCACGTCCTTGCCGCCGAGCGTCATTGTCACAAACGTGTCGGACCCGGCGGGTTCGGTGACGACAATCCGGTTGGTCATATGGGCGATGTTCGAGGATTTGCGATCCGCCGCGTCCTCGTCCGTGATCGTCTCGGGCCGAATGCCGAGCAGGATGTCCTGCCCCGCCCACTCGGCCATGTTGTCCTGGCTGAACGGCAAGGTTGCGATGACGCCATCGTGCAGGCTCACCTGCGCCACGGGGCGGCCGTTCTCGATCGCGACCATGGCGGAGACGACGTTCATGGCGGGTGAGCCCATGAAGGTGGCCACGAAGATGTTGGCAGGCGCGTCGTAGATGTCCTGAGGCGTGCCCAGTTGTTGCACATAGCCGCCGTTCATCACCGCGATCCGGGTCGAGAGGGTCATCGCCTCGATCTGGTCGTGGGTGACGTAGACGATGGTCGTGCCCAGTTTCTGGTGCAGCTTCTTGATCTCGGTGCGCATGTCGACGCGCAGCTTGGCGTCAAGGTTCGACAGCGGCTCGTCAAACAGGAACACATCCGGGTTGCGTACCAATGCGCGCCCCATTGCCACCCGCTGACGCTGACCGCCTGACAGGGCGCCGGGCTTGCGCCCCAACAACGGCTCGATCTGGAGCAGTTGCGCCACCTCTTTCATCGCCCTTTCCCGTTCGGGTTTGGGCGTGCCGTGCATCTCGAGACCAAAGGTGATGTTCTGCCCGACCGTCATGTTCGGGTAGAGCGCGTAGGATTGGAACACCATCGCGATGTTGCGCCGCGAGGGATGCACCCCGTTCATCACATCGCCCTTGATCCGGATTTCCCCGCTCGAGATTTCCTCGAGCCCCGCAATCATGTTGAGCAGCGTGGACTTGCCGCATCCCGAGGGGCCGACGAGGACAAGGAACTCCCCTTCCTCAATCGAGATGTCGACCTTGTGCAAAACTTCGACCGCGCCATAGGACTTGGTGGTGTTGTCTATTTCGAGAAAGCCCATGGGTCTTATCCTTTGACTGAGCCCGCCATCAGACCGCGCACGAAATAGCGACCCGCGACGATGTAAACGAGGAGAGTTGGCAGTGCGGCCAGGATCGCGCCGGCGAAATGAACATTGTATTCCTTCACGCCGTGGCTGGCCTGCACCAGGTTGTTGAGCGCCACTGTCATCGGCTGGCTGTTGGCATCCGCAAAGGACGCCCCGAACAGAAAGTCGTTCCAGATATTGGTGAACTGCCAGATGATCGACACAACCGCGATAGGCCCCGAAGACGGCAGCAGGATGCGCCAGAAAATCTGGAAGAACCCGGCCCCGTCAATTTGCGCGGCACGCACCAGTTCGGTTGGGAAGACAGCGTAGTAGTTGCGGAAATACAGCGTCGTGAACCCGATCCCATAGACCACGTGCACAAGCACCAGACCCCAGGTCGTTCCCGCCACCCCCATCAGCCCGAGCATCTTGGCCATGGGGATCAGAACGATCTGGAATGGAATGAAGCAGGCAAACAGCAGCAGTCCAAACAGGATCGTGTCGTATTTGAACCGCCATTTGGTCAGCACATAACCGTTGAGCGCACCCAGAACGGTGGAGATGGCAACCGCTGGCACAACCATCTTGATCGAATTCCAGAAATAGGGCTCAAGGCCTGTCGGCTCTACCCCGATCTGCGCCGATGACCAGGCCTTGGCCCATGGTTCGAGCGTGAAGACCTGCGGCAGGTTCATCATGCCCCCGCCCGTGATCTCATCCAGCGGTTTGACCGAATTCACCAGCATCACGTAAAGCGGCAGCATGTAGAACAGTGCAAACAGCAGCAGCACAAGGTAGATCAGCGTGCGCATGACGCGGCCTGTGCGAATGGCGGTATCCTGGGATGCAACTGACATCACTTCTTCTCCCGCAGTTCGGCATAGAGGTAGGGGATCATGATGGCGGCAATCGTCATCAGCATGATCGTTGCCGAGGCGGCCCCGATCCCCATCTGGTTGCGTGAGAACGTGTAGGAATACATGAACGTCGCGGGCAGTTCCGTCGCCCGTCCCGGCCCGCCCCCTGTCAGGGCGATCACCAGATCGAATGTCTTGATGGCGAGATGGCTCAGGATCACGAAGGCCGACAGGAATGCAGGGCGCAGTTGCGGGATGATGATGCGCCGGTACAAGCTGAAGTTCGAGGCCCCGTCCATTTGCGCGGCCTTAAGGATTTCGTTGTCGATGCCGCGCAGTCCGGCCAGGAACATCGCCATGACAAACCCACTGGTTTGCCAGACGGCGGCCAGAACGACGGTGTAGATCGCATAGTCCCGGTTCTTGATCCAGTCGAACTCGAAACTGGTCCACCCCCAGCTTTGCATAACGTTTTCAAGGCCGATTCCGGGGTCAAGGAACCATTTCCAAGCGGTGCCCGTCACGATGAAACTCAGTGCCATCGGGTAGAGGTAGATCGTGCGGATCATCCCCTCGCCCCGGATCTTTTGATCGAGGAAGATGGCGAGGCCGAGGCCCAGGATCGTGCAGATGCCAATGTAGAGCGCGGCAAAGACGCCCATGTTCATCAGCGAGATTTCCCAATGGCTGAGACGCCAGAGTTTTGAGTAGTTCTCCCATCCCACCCAGCCGAATGAAGGCAGCAGGCGGCTGTCAGTGAATGACAGGTACACCGAAAAGAGGATGAAGCCGTAGACGAAGACCAGCACCATGGCCAAGGACGGCGACAGCACCAGCTTGGGCAGCCATGACTGCAGCCGTGTTTTGAAATCCGCGTTGGCAGACATGGCCATCACGCACCCTCCTTGGGCTGATTGGACAGGGGCAGGTACGCGGGGTGGAGCGGCAGGTGCCGCCCCACCCCGCAGCGCTTACTTGGCGATTTCAACCGCATCGACGAGTTCCGCGACAGCCGTTTCGCTGTCGTATTCGCCGTTGAAATGCGCGGTCACCACGTCGTAGATCGCGTTCTTGATCGACGCGGGGTTCGCGTGACCATGCGCCATGGACCCGAACAGGTTGCCCGAGGATGCAGCGGCTGCCAGATCGGCCATGCCTTTCTTGCCGCAGGCATCGAACGCTTCGTCCGAGACGTCTGTGCGCGCAGGCACCGAGCCCTTGACCACGTTGAACGCAGACTGGAACGAGGGCGACAGGATTGCCGTGGCCAATGCGGCCTGCTCGGGCGACACGGCCCCACCCTGGTCAAACATCATGAACTGGTCGGCGTTGAACGTCACCTGTTCGGATGTGCCGGGGAAGCGGAAGCACAGGAAGTCCTCGCCCGGGACTTTGCCCGCATTGATGAATTCACCCTTGGCCCAGTCGCCCATCATCTGGAAACCGGCCTCACCGTTGATGACCATGGATGTTGCGAGGTTCCAGTCGCGCCCGGAAAAGTTATCGTCGACATTCGCGCGGATCACTTCCATGCGCTCGAACGCTTCTTTCATACCGTCGCCGCCAAGGGTTTCGGAATCGAGATCGATGAACGCGGCCTTGTAGCCGTCCGGCCCCAGCACCGACATTGCGATGCTGTCGAACACAGTGGCCTCTTGCCAGGCCTGACCACCATGGGCGATCGGCGTGATGCCTGCCGCCTCCAACGTGGCGAGTGCGGCAACGAATTCGTCCCATGTGGTGGGCTGCGCGATGCCATTGGCGTCCAGCACGGCCTTGTTGGCCCAGACCCAGTTTGTCGAATGCACGTTGACGGGTGCGGACACCCATTGGCCGTCGACCTTGGCAAAGCCTTGCAGGGCGGCGGGAATGACCTCGTCCCACCCTTCGGCAGCAGCCACGTCGTTCAGGTTCGCCAGGGCGCCCTGGTTCGCCCAGTCGAGGATGTCAAAGCCGAGGCCCTGCACAGCTGTAGGCGCATTTCCGGCCGTCACGCGGGCGCGCAGAACGGTCATCGCCTGCTCGCCCCCGCCACCGGCCACGGGCATGTCGGTCCAGCCGATCCCCTGCCCTTCGAGGTCTTCCTTCAGCACATTCAGCGCAGCCGCTTCACCACCGGATGTCCACCAGTGCAGCACCTCGACGCCGCCATGACCATCAGCAGACGCAGTGCCCGCTGTCACGGACAGTGCAAGTGCAATTGCCGTCTTCGTCTTCAAGAATGAACGCATGGTATCCTCCCATTTTGCGTGTCCTGGTTTTGACGCCTGTGTCAGCCGCCATGTTGTACCCAAGGTGTCCGGCTGCGCCCGACGCGCATGACCAGTGATTTGACCTCGAGGAATTCTTCGAAACCGTAGCGGCCGATCTCGCGGCCCTGCCCGGATTGCTTGACCCCGCCAAAGGCAAGCTCGGGGTAGCCGTCCATCCAGGTGTTCGTCCAAACCGTGCCAGCCTGCGCGCGGCGCGCGAATGCGAGGCAGGTGTGGACGTTTTCGCTCCAGATACCTGCGGAAAGCCCGTATTCGCTGTCATTCGTCAGGGCGATAGCCTCGTCCAGCGTGCGATATGTCAGCACCGCCAGAACCGGGCCAAACACCTCTTCGCGCGCGATGGCCATGTCGGGTGTGACATTGCTGATGACGGTCGGCTGATAGAATTGTGCGCCCAACCCGCCGACCGGCAGCGCACCGCCTCCCAGTTCAAGCGTGGCCCCGTCGGCGACCGCCGCCTTGACGTAAGCGTCGATTTTGGCGGTATGCTCTGGCGTGACGATGGCCCCGACTTGCGTGTCAGGGTTCAGCGGATCGCCGAATTTGACGTGGCGGGACAGGTCGACCACGCGTTTGACAAACGCCTCGGCGATGTCCTCGTGCACGATGATCCGGCTGGACGAGTTGCAGCACTGGCCAACGTTGAAATAGACACCGAAGGTCACGGCATCCGCCGCGCTGTCCAGATCGGCATCGGGGCAGATCACTTGCGGGTTCTTGCCGCCGAGTTCCAGCGCAACCTTCTTGAGTGTATGGGACGCGGCTTGGGTGATCAGCTTGCCAACGGCGGTCGAGCCGGTGAACGTCACCATGTCCACGGCATCATGCGTTGACATCAGACTGCCAACAGGCGCGCCATATCCCAGTACGATGTTGCACACACCGGCCGGCAGGCCCGCCTCGATCAGCAACTCGCCCAGCATCACGGTCGAAGACGGCGTCATCTCAGACGGTTTCACAACCACGGTGCAGCCCGCCGCCAGCGCAAAGGGCAGCTTTTGCGACAAAATCCAGAACGGAAAGTTCCACGGCGTGATGATGGACACAACGCCGATGGGGTCCTTGAGCACAACGCCCAGCATATCGTCGCCCAGCGTGTTGTGACTGTCGCCGTGCATGGTGCGCGCCAGCGCCGCAGCATAGCGCCACAGATCGGCGGCCCCGCCAACTTCAGCGCGCGATTGCGATATCGGCTTGCCGCTTTCCAGTGTTTCCTGCAGGGCGATGCGATCCACATTCGCCTCGATCAGGTCCGCGACCTTGAGCAGAACCGTGGCCCGGTCCTTGCCGGACAGGCGGCTCCATTCCCCGGTATCGAACGCATGGCGTGCGGCGCGGATTGCCCGCTCGGTCACAGCCGCGTCTCCCTTGACGGAGACGCTGACCACCATGTCGTGGGAGGGCGACCGGCGCTCGAACGTCTCTGCGCTGTCGACCCATTCCCCTGCGATCAGGTGCCTGCCCTCAAAGACCGCCGGCAGGTCGAACGCGATGGCGTCATTTATGGTGAGGTCTTTCATGGGTCACTGTCCGTTGAATTTGGGGGCGCGTTTTTCGAGAAAGGCCTGCACGCCTTCGTCGCGATCTGCACTGGCCGCGGCGGCCGCGCTGCCCAGCGTTTCGATGGCGGCGCCGGGATCTTCGCCAACAGCGGCATGGATCATCGCCTTGGCCAATTCATTGGCGCGCGGAGAGGTCTCGGCCAGGGATCCCGCGATCTCCTTGGCGGCGCCCAAGGTGTCGTCCGCCACCTCAGCGGCAAAGCCCAATGCAACGGCGCGGTCCGCCGGAATGCGACAACCAAAGAGCGCCAGTTCCTTGACCACTGGTTCGGGCAACAGGCGCGTCAGGCGCTGCGTACCAGACCAGCCCGGAACGATACCAACCTTTGCTTCTGGCAGGGCCAGCGTCGCACGGGGTGCGATCACGCGGATGTCGCAACAGGCGGCGAGTTCCAGGCCACCGCCAAAGGCGTGGCCGTTGAGGGCGCCAATGGTCGGTTTGGAAAACCGCGCCAGACGATCAAACACGCGGTGGCCTTCGCGCACCCAGTGGCGGGCAAACTCCGCAGGGCCAAGCGCACCCCATTCGGCAATGTCCGCACCACAGCAAAACGCCTTGGGGCCCGCACCGGTCACGATCACGGCGCGCACGTCGTCATTGCGTTCAAGGTCGATCAGATGAGCCTCGAGCGCGCGCAGCATTTGGGTGGTCAGCGCGTTCAACTTGGCCGGGTTGCTGAGGGTCAGAACCGCCACGTTGCCGACATATGTGCAGGTTACCTCGCTCACAGCTGCAACCCCATCGGTTTGTCGGCCAACAGTGATTTGGGCATGACCGTGGCGTTTTCTGCCACTTGCACACGGCCCTGTGACGGGCCGACAATGTGGGCCTGCGGGTCGATGCCGGGCATGATCTCGGTGGCCAGCAACCCGTTGCCCGTCAGACGGATAACGCAGCGCTCCGTCACATAGATCACGTTCTGCCCCTGCGCGCGCGCGCGACGGCCTGAAAAGGTGACATGCTCGACCTCGTCCACCATCTTGGTGAACTTGCCCGGCGCGGCGATGTCGATGCCATCCTCGGTCAGGTTGATCTTGGCCCCGGCTTCGAACCAGCCCGAAAACACGATGTTTCTGGCGCGCGACGTGATATCGACAAACCCGCCGCAGCCAGCGGTCAGATAGGGTTTCTTGCCCAGTTTCGAGACGTTCACATTGCCTTCGGTGTCGACCTCGAGAAAGGACAGGAAGGACATGTCGAACCCGGCCCCCTGAAAATAGATGAATTGTTGTGGCGAGGGCATGAACGCATCCGCATTCGAGGCACAGCCAAAGGCGAACCCGGTCAGGGGCACGCCGCCAACGGCACCCTGCTCAATGGCCCAGGTCACCGCGTCCGGGTGCCCTTCTTCCAGCAGGATGCGCGGCACCATCGCGCTGATCCCAAAGCCGAGGTTGGCCGTCATGCCGCGGCGCAGCTCTTGCGCCGCACGGCGCGCGATGACCTTCTCGACCCCCATCTCGGCAGCCGTGAAACTGTCCCATGGGCGCATGATCTCACCCGAAATCGCAGGGTCATAGAGGGTCTCGGTCGTCTGTTTCTGATCCGGGTCGATCACCACGCAATCGACCAGATGGCCGGGCACGCGCACGTCATGGGGCCGTAGGCTGCCCTTGGCCGTCACGCGCTTGACCTGCGCGATGACGAGGCCGCCATTGTTGCGCACGCAAATCGCCTGTTCGAGGCCGCCCAGATAGGCCCCTTCGTGTTCGTATGTCAGGTTGCCCCGTTCATCCGCCGTCGTGGCGCGAATGATGGCGACATCGGGCACGATGTTGGGAAAGTGCAGCCAGGTGTCGCCCGCAAATTCGGTACGCGACACGATGGGCGTGTAGGCGCCGAGGTCGTTCATCGCACATCCCTGCCGGATCGGGTCCACGAATGTGTCGAGACCAACCTTGGTCAACACGCCCGGGCGATGCGCTGCCGCCTCGCGGTGCATGTCGAACATGATGCCGGACGGGACGTTGTAGGCCGCAACGCGGTTCTCAACGATCATTTTCCAGATCTCCGGCATCTCCACACTCGACGGACCTGAAGGATAAGACCCGGCCAGAACGCGTGTCAGCAGGCCGTCTTTCGCGATATGGTCCATGCCCTTGACGCCATAGACATCGCCCGCCGCGATCGGATGCAGTGACGTGATGTTGCGCGGGTGCCCTTCGCCGTCAAACCGCGCGCCTATCGCCTTGAGGACCGCGTCAGGACATCCAAGGGTCGAGGACGAGGACACAGACAAGACGGCATCGTCCGGAATACGGCGCACTGCCTCATCGACTGGAACGATTTTGTTCATGGTTGCCCCCGCACGTTCGCTCGGAACTGGAACGTTCCACAAATAACTACTGGAACGTTCCACAAATCGCAAGTCAAAGTTACCCCGCGCCGAAAATCACTTCAAATACGTGCCCTAAGGCGTTGCTTTTAAATATTCTGACCCTTTCCTCAGAGAAGAGCCAAGGCATGGCCCATCCCAATCCGAGAACGGAAGGAGGACGGTCTAGCAATCACTTCGAATCGCACAAAAGCCACTCGGAACCAGTTGCTGACGTGCAAATGCGACGGGGATTGGCGCAGCCCGACGCCAAAGGATCAGGTCACGCGTGACACAACCTGGTACTTGGGATCATGCCAGAGTTCCTGGCCAATCACCTCTTCGATGATTTCCGCCGCACGCACGATCTGCGCCTTTTCGAGATAGAGCGGCGTAAAGCCAAAGCGCATGATATTGGGCTGGCGAAAGTCGCCGATGACGCCGCGGTCAATGATCGCCTGCATCGCGGCATAACCATGCTCGAACCCGAACGAGACTTGCGAGCCGCGCACGGGTGCATCCCGGGGTGAGGCAAGCGTCAGCGCGGGGCACCGGGCCTCGACCTCGGCGATGAACAGTTCGGACAGCTCGATAGAGGCGGCGCGCAGCTCGGCCATGTCCACGCCTTCCCAGATCTTGAGCGCCTCTTCCAGAATGGCCAGTTGCACGATGGACGGCGTCCCGACCCGCAAACGCTCGGTCGACATGGCAGGACGGTAATGACGCTCCATCGCAAAGGGTGCGTCATGCCCCAACCAGCCTGACAGCGCGGGTTCGAGATCAAGCGTGATATCGGGACGCGCATAGATAAAGGCCGGCGCGCCTGGGCCACCGTTGAGATACTTGTAGCTGCACCCGACCGCGAATTCGGCATTGCTGGCTGTCAGGTCCACCGGCACCGCACCCGCACTATGTGCCAGATCCCAGATCATTACGGCCCCGGCGGCATGTGCGGCCTTGGTGATCGCATTCATGTCGTGCATGCGCCCGGTGCGGTAATCGACCTGGGTCAGCATGACAACCGCGACCTCATCCGTGATCGCGCCCAACACGTCCTCGGGCGCAGGGGTGCGCAGGGCATAGCCCTTGTCGATAGTACCAATCAGCCCTTCGGCCATGTAGAGATCGCTGGGGAAGTTGCCGTCGTCCGACAGGATCACGCGCCTCTCCGGACGCATCTTCAGTGCAGCCGCCAGCGCCTGGTAGACCTTGATCGACAGCGTGTCACCCGTGGCGACCGACCCCGCCGGGGCGCCGATCAGACCGGCGATCTGATCGCCGACCTTGGCGGGCAGCGCCATCCAACCGGCCGTGTTCCACGCCTTGATCAGCTGCTGGCCCCACTCCTGTGCGATCACCTCGGTAGCCCGCGCCCCTGCCCCCTTGGGCAGCGGCCCCAGCGAATTGCCGTCGAGGTAGATGATCCCATCGGGGATATCGAACATCTCGGTCTTGGGCAGGTATTGTGCCATGCTCACAGCTCTCCTCGCAGGTGCCAGAGTTCGGGAAACAGTTCGACCTCGAGCATGCGGCGCAGATAGCTCACGCCAGACGTACCGCCCGTGCCGCGCTTGAACCCGATGATCCGTTCGACCGTTGTGACGTGGTTGAAGCGCCAGCGGCGAAAGTAGTCCTCAAGGTCCACCAGCTTCTCTCCCAACTCGTAAAGGGTCCAATACGTGTCCACATCCTCATAGACCAGTTTCCACCTGGACTGGATCGCAGGGTCAGCAGCATGTGGCGTGCGCAGTTGCGGTGCGGGCGGCGCGCCACCACCCGTTGCGGCAAACAGGAACACAACAGCCTCGTCATAAAGGCTCGGACGCGCCAGTTCCGCCTCAAGACCCGCTTGCAGGTCGGGCACATGGGCGTGTGGCTTGAGCATGTTCGGGTTCCGATTGCCCAGGATGTATTCGATCAGGCGGTACTGGTGCGATTGAAAGCCCGAGGACGGGCCAAGCGTCTCGCGAAAGGCCGTGTAATCGGCGGGCGTCATCGTGCGCAGAACGTCCCATGCGCTGTTGAGTTGCTCAAAGATGCGGCTGACCCGCGCCAGCATCTTGAACATGTGGCTCATATCTCCGGAAATCAGCGCATCGCGGGCGGCATTCATCTCGTGAATGGCCAGCTTCATCCACAACTCGCTGGTCTGGTGCTGGATGATGAACAGCAACTCGTCATGGGCGGCGCTGATCGGATGCTGTTTGGTCAGCAGACCATCAAGGTGCAGATAGTCCCCATAGGACATCGCATCCTTGAACTGCATCTTGGCCCCATCCGTACCGGGGTCATATGCCGAACCACTCATCTTTGCCCCCGTCGCTGGATGGATCACATCTGCGCACTGTCGGGAATCCACAGGCGCGGCGCAATGGGATTCGTCGCAGGGTCAGGCTTGCGCCAAATCGAATTGTAACCCTTACTGAAAGCGGCACAAACCGCAGAACCACAGGTGGCGTTATGGAGATCAAGGACAAGATCATCGTCGTGACGGGCGCGGCCAGCGGGATCGGGCGCGCGTTGTGTTCCGCGTTCGCGACTGAAGGCGCCAAAGCTATCGCCTGCGTGGATCGTGACTTGGCCGGCGCTCAGTCTATCTCCAGCGAAATCAGAGGCTTGGCATTCGCAGTGGATGTATCACATGAAGAACAGATTGCCGCGATGATCGAGCAAGTCGAAGAAACGCTTGGCCCGATTGACCTGTTCTGTTCAAACGCGGGCGTCCTGACCGAAGGCGGTATGGAGGTTCCGAATGGCGAATGGCAAAAGCTGTGGGAGATCAACGTGATGGCCCATGTCTGGGCGGCGCGCCACGTTGTCCCGCGCATGATTGCGCGCGGCGGTGGATACCTGCTCAACACCGCCTCTGCCGCCGGGCTGCTGAACCAGATCGGGTCAGCCCCTTACGGCGTCACCAAGCACGCTGCTGTTGGACTGGCCGAATGGTTGGCGATGACCCACGGCGATGACGGGATCAAGGTGTCCGTGCTGTGCCCACAGGCTGTGCGCACCGCCATGACCGATGGGTTCGAAGAACATGTGGCCGCCATCGACGGTATGTTAGAACCGGATGACGCAGCACAGGCCTGTGTGGATGCGATCCGCGAGGAGACGTTCCTTGTCCTGCCCCACCCCAATGTGCGCGAGTACATGCGCCACAAGACGGCCGACTATGACCGCTGGATCGGCGGTATGCGCAAACTCAACCGCATCTACGGCAACCGCTAGCTTTTTGGCGTGATGGGTCGGATCAGCCCCTCCTGCGCCACCGACGCCACCAAGGTGCCGTTGCGGTCATAGATCATCCCGCGATTGAACCCGCGCCCGCCGCCCGACCATGGACTGTCCATCGTGTAGAGGTGCCAATCGCAGAACTCGGCCGGGGCATGAAACCACATGGCGTGATCAAGGCTGGCGGCCATCACCCGCCCCGTGAACCACGTCTGCCCATGCGGGCGCAGGGCCGTGCCGAGCAGGTTCAGGTCTGAGGCATAGGCCAGCAGGCAATGCTGCAATTGCGGACTGATGCCGCGCGCGGCGGCCATGCGGAACCACAGGTGGCTACGATCCTCCACTGGATCGGGCGTAAAGAAATCGCGCGGCGCGACCTCGCGGATGTCGATGGGGCGCGGACGCAGGAATTCCTCGTGATACTTTTCGGGGATGCGATCAACAACGCCCTGGCGCAGCGTGTTGCGGTCCGCCAGATCGTCCGGGCCCTCGACCTCGGGCATCGGGTGCTGGTGGTGCCAGCCCTCTTCGGCCACGTGGAACGAGGCCGACATGTTCAGAATCTGCCGCCCATGCTGGATCGCCACGACCCGCCGCGTGGTGAAACTGCCACCATCGCGGGCGCGGTCCACTTGGTAGACCACGGGAATGGCCGGATCACCGGGCCGGATGAAATAGGCGTGCAGGCTGTGGCACAACCGGTCCTCGACCGTGCGATAGGCCGCCGCCAGCGCCTGCCCGATCACCTGCCCGCCAAAAATACGCGTGGGCGTCTCGCCGCCCTGCCCCGTGCCGCGAAACAAATCCACCTCAAGCCGCTCCACAGCCAACAGGTCCATCAATGTCTGGTGTGCGTCGGTCATTGCAGGCTCCGTCTGTTGCTGGCCTTGCCTGTCACATCAACGCGCCATGCACCAGCGCCTTGAGTTCCGCGCGCGCAGGATAGCTCGACGAGGGGCTGAGTTGGGTGAACATCACAGCAGAGATGTCATGCACCCGGTCGATCCAGAAAAACGTGGACGCCATCCCGCCCCAACTGAAATCCCCCACCGAACTGGGCGTGCGGCTGCGCGCCGGATCAATCACCACAGCCCCGCCGATGCCAAAGCCCATGCCTTCCATGGGCTGCTCGGCAAAGCTGGAGGGGCCGCGGCTGGCAATGTCGCCCGACAGGTGATTGGACATCATGAAATCGGCGACGGAGGGTGACACGAGGCCCTTGCCACCCGCGCGCAGGCATTCGGTGAAGGTCATGTAGTCGTCAATGGTGCCGACCAACCCGCCGCCGCCGCTCAGGCAGGTCGGGTTCAGAAAGGGGATTGGGTCGCACCATCCACTTCACGCAAAGGATCGGCACCCGTTTCGGCACTGCCCAAGGCCATCGCGTTGCCAGCCAATGGCGTATAGAGCGCTGCAAACCGGTCGCGTGCATGAGTGGGGACGGCGAAGGCCGTTTCGCGCATCCCCAACGGATCAAACACGCGGGACTGAAACACCTCTGACAGGCTCTGTCCCGTCACCACTTCGATCACGCGGCCAATGACGTCGATCCCGACCGAGTACTCCCACCGCGCGCCCGGCGCAAAGGCCAGCGGCAATTGAGCCAATGCAGCGCATTGATCGGCCGAAGCGGGTGAACCGGGCGAAAAGAACACCTTTTCCGCATCCATGGCCTCGGGCACGAGGCCTGGATTGAACGCATAGCTGAGACCGGATTGGTGGGTCAGAAGCTGGTGCAGCGTGGGCACCGCGCAGGGCTGTGTCTCCGACAATGTCGTTGCGCCAGGAACCAGCGCGCGGGGGGTCGCGAATTCAGGCAAGAAACGGGACAATGGCGCATCCAGATGCAAGCGCCCCTCCTCGACCAGCATCATCAGCACCAGCGATGTCACAGGCTTGGTCATGGAATAAATGCGGGCCACCGTGCCGCGCGCAAACGGGGTTTCGGCGCTGATATCGCGCAGGCCTTGTGCGTCGAAAAACACCTCTTCTCCCCCTTGCCGGATCAGCACCGACAGGCCCGCATATTTGCGCGCGTCCACATATCGTTGGGCCCAGGTGGGGATACGCGCCAGCCGGGTGGGATCAAGTGTCAGTGCCATGCGCGCCTCGTGAGTTGTCTGCCTGCACGATACCGCGCCACTACCGCTTGCCAAGGCAAAACCTGGGGCGATAGCGTGGGCGCGAACAGGAGGGTTCCCCATGCTCAAACTTTACTTCGCCCCCAAAAGCCGCGCGGTGCGCGCAGCGTGGATGCTGGAAGAGTTGGGGTTGGAGTACGAGCTGATCAGCTATGCCTTGGGTGATCCGGCCATGCGCGGGCCTGAATTCCGCGCGATCCACCCGATGGGCCGCGTGCCCGTGCTTGAGGATGGCGATGTGCGGGTCATGGAAAGCGGCGCCATCCTCGAATACCTGATTACGCGCCATGGCGATGGTCGGTTTCGCCCCGCCGCGGACAGCGCTGACTATCCGGCCTACCTGCAATGGCTGCACTACGCCGAAGGCATGCTGATGCCGCCAGTGAATTCCTACATGGTCGAGACGTTCTTCCTGCCGCCTGAACGGCAGTCGGAGGTACATGCCAAGCGGGCCAAGAAGCTGTTGGGACACATGTTGGGTGCGGTGGAGGACGCGCTGGAGGGGCGGGACTATCTGGCGGGAGACTTTTCCGCGGCCGATATCATGACCGGATCAGCGGTCATGAGCGCGCGCACCATCGGTTTGGACTTTTCCGACCTGCCATCCTTGCGCGCCTACATCGAACGGCTGGAGGCACGACCCGCCTATCAAAAGGCGGCAGCGCTGTAACGAAGGCGGTCTTTGACACAAAGACCGGCTGGAAAGCGACACGCTTTCCACGAGCGGTTTTCCGCTTCGGAAAACAGCCGGAGACCGTGTCGGTCTCCGCGCACCTCAGACTTCCAGCCATTCCTTGCGCACATCCTCGCGCGCTTTCAACTCGGCCGGCGTGCCCTCGAACACGACCTGCCCATGGCCCATCACATAGACGCGGTGCGCGATATCCAGCGCGATGGACAGCTTCTGCTCCACGAGCAGGGTTGCAATCCCGCGCCGCGCGATCTCTTGCAGCAGTTGCGCCACACGCTGCACCATCTGCGGGCTGAGACCTTCGGTGGGTTCGTCGATCATCACCAGATCCGGGTCGCCCATAAGCGTGCGGCACATGGTCAGCATCTGCTGCTCGCCCCCCG
Organism: Tateyamaria algicola; assembly: GCF_047715485.1. Taxonomy (NCBI): domain Bacteria; kingdom Pseudomonadati; phylum Pseudomonadota; class Alphaproteobacteria; order Rhodobacterales; family Roseobacteraceae; genus Tateyamaria; species Tateyamaria algicola. The sequence continues at coordinate 4,092,424 of NZ_CP180422.1, read as the reverse complement.
ACAGCACCGAGGCCTCGACATCCGCGCGGGTCTGGAGGTTTTCGAACATCTCGAACATGTCCTGCATCGACCAGCGCCCGGCCCCATCCTTTTGCCCCGGCTTCAGCCCCAGGATCAGGTTTTGCCGTGTGGTCAGCCCGGGAAAGATGTCGCGGTTTTCCGGCACATACCCGATGCCCAGATTGGCCACCTCGAAGGCTTTGCGCCCAGCAATCTCCTGCCCCTTGAACATGACCGATCCGTGCGGTTCCACCTCTCCCATCACCGCCTTGCAGGTGGTCGAGCGGCCTACGCCGTTGCGGCCCAGAAGGGCCACGATTTCCCCCTCGCCGATCCGCAGGTTCACACCCTGCAGGATATGGGATTTGCCGTAATAGGCGTGCAGGTCCGTCACATCCAGCATCAGTGATCCTCCAACGCGGCGCCAAGATAGGCCTCTTGCACACGCGGATCGGCGCGCACCGCTTCGGGCGTGCCCGAGGCGATGATTTCGCCGTAGACCAGCACCGAGATCTGATCGGCCAGGCCAAAGACGACGCCCATATCATGTTCGACCATCACCAGCGTTTTGCCCATTGTCACCGTGCGGATCAACTCGACGATGTAGTCAGTTTCGGAATGGCTCATCCCCGCCGTCGGCTCGTCCAGCATGATCACATCCGCGCCGCCTGCGATGGTGATCCCGATCTCGAGCGCGCGTTGTTCGGCGTAGCTGAGCACACCGGCGGGCAGATCGCGCCGGGCGGTCAGGTTGATCTGTTCGAGGATCTCTTCGGCCCCGTCGGTCAGCGCGCGACTGCGCCCAACCATCGACCAGAAGTTATAGCGGTAGCCCATCGACCAGAGCAGCGAACAGCGCACGTTTTCGAACACGCTCATTTTGGGAAAGATGTTGGTGATCTGGAAACTGCGCGACAGGCCCATGCGGTTGATCTCGAACGGGGCCTTGCCCGCCAGATCCTGCCCATGCAGGCGGATCGCGCCCTCGGTCTGGGGAAACCGGCCCGTGATCAGGTTGAACAGCGTCGACTTGCCCGCGCCATTGGGGCCGATCACCGCGTGGCGTTCCCCTTTGGCAATGGAGAGGTCGACACCGCGAATGATCTCTGTCTTGCCAAAGGACTTCTTGAGCCCGTCCAGTTCCAGCGCCGCCGTCATCGCGTGGCCCCGTCAGGTGTGTTGGCCTCATTCCAGGCTTCGACCAGCCCGGGGGCCGTGACTTTGGCAAGGGCAAAGCCTGCAACCGTGACCGCGCCAGCAACGATCCAGGGCAGTACCGTGTGGCTGTCAAAGCTGGTCCAGAACAGCGTCATCTCGTGATCGCCGGTCGAGGCATGGCGCACATGAAAGGTCATCTCGATCAGTGCGGCCGCCCCAAATGCCCCGATGGCCCCGCCGCCCAGCGTCTTGAGATAGGGCAGCCACAAGCGCCCCAACTTGCCCAGCCGCATTGCGGGTACGTGCATCATGATCAGACCGGCCAACCCGCCGGGAAAGAACATGACCGTCGCCACGAAAATGATGCCGAGATAGAAGGCCCACAATTCCGTCTGAAGGCTGAGCACGGTCTGCACCAGCGTGAAAACGATGGCCCCGAGGATCGGGCCAAAGAAGAAACCGACACCCCCCAGGAACGTCACCAACAGGATGATACCGGATTGGGTCGTGTTCAGGTTCTCCTCGGTCAGGATTTCGTAGTTGATGGCAAAAAGCGCGCCCGCGATCCCTGCGAAAAAGCCGGAGGCGACAAAGCTGTAAAACCGCACCCAGCGCGCGGAATAGCCCAGGAACTCGGCCCGTTCGGGATTGTCGCGCACAGCATTGGCCATGCGCCCCATGGGCGTGCGAGAGTAGAGGTACATCAGCGCGGCTGACAGCATCAGCCAGAACACGATCAGGTAATAGACCTCGATCTGCTGCAGGAACTCGACGCCCAAGAAGGGCAGGCCATAGGTGCGATCCCCTGATATGCCTTCCTCACCCCCGAAGAACGCAACGATGATGACCGAACAGGCCGCGATCAACTCACCCACGCCAAGGCTGATCATGGCAAATACCGTGCCCGCCTTGCGGGTCGAGAATGAGCCCACAATCATCGCAAGCCCCATGCCGAACAGACCGCCAAAGATCGGCAACACGGGCAGTGGTAGGGAGGAAAAGAAATCATCCGAATTGATGATGTGCATACAGGCAAAGCCACCCACCCCGGCATAGACCGCATGGCCGAAGGACAGCATGCCCCCCTGCCCCAGCAGCATGTTGTAGGCCAGCGCAAAGATGATGGTGATCGCCATCTGGTTCATGATCGTGATGGCGGAATTGTTGGTGAAGATGAAAGGCATCACACACAACAGCAGTGCGGCAATGACCCAGGGGATGAGCGGAATGCTCAGCGATCCGGCCCGCATGCGCTGTGCGGGTTTGGTCGGGTCCGTAGTCAGCTGATCACTCATGCGTCACGCTTTCCGAACAGGCCGTAGGGGCGGAAAATCAGGATCAACACCATCAGGATGTAAGGCAGGATGTCAGCGATCTGGGGGCTGGTGATGCTCCACAAATCGCGCCACGGGCTGTCCCAGATGTTCTCGGGCTTGGTGAAACCCAGCGTGGTCAGCACATCCTCCATCCGCAGGTTGTAGGCCTTGGAAAAGGTGGTGATCCAGCCGATCAGCAGCGAGGCGACCAGCGCGCCCCAAAGGCTGCCCAAGCCCCCGATCACGATGGTGACAAAGACGATGGAGCCGAGGACGAAGGCCATGCCCGGGAATGTGCCCAGAACAGGCCCCGCGATTACCCCCGCCACACCGGCCAAGGCCGTGCCGACGCCAAAGACGCCCATGAAGATCAGGGGCACGTTGTGGCCCAGTGCCTCGACCGTCTTGGGATAGGTCAGGGCCGCCTGGATGATCATGCCAACGCGCGTGCGGGTCAGTACCCACAAAAGGCCGATAAAGATCGCCACCGAGATGAAGATCATGAAAATCTTGTAGGCCGGGATCGAATTGCCCGCGATGGAGAAGGCAGTGAATTGCAGGATCTCGGGCGCGGCATAGGGCATCTGGTTCTTGCCCCAGATGAATTGCACCAGTTCCTCGATCAGCAGGGCAAGGCCAAAGGTAAAGATCAGCTCGGGCACATGGCCATATTGATGCACGCGCCTGAGGCCATACCGTTCGACCCCGGCGCCCATGACCCCGACGATCAGCGGCGCAAGCAGCAGCCCCATCCAGAAGCCGAGGGCCAGACTGATCTGAAAGGCGAAATAGGCCCCCAGCATGTAGAAACTGGCATGGGCAAAGTTGAGCACGCCCATCATGGAGAAGATCAGCGTCAGCCCCGCCGACAGCATGAACAAGAGCAAGCCCGTCACAAGGCCGTCGATCAGGTTAACAAGGATGAGATCCATCTAGGGCCTTCTCTGCTTGATCCAATTGAGGCTGCGCCACGCGATTTTTCAGGGGGCTCTGCCCCCGCCCTTGCGGGCTCCCCCGTGGTATTTCGGGTCAGAAGAAGTAAGGTGCGGCCCGTGTTGCGCGCCGCACCCAAGCATTTACGGGCGCCGCATCTTGCAGCTGGTTTCGCTGTCCATGGCCGCCATCGTCACCGTTTCCTCGACTTTCACGCCGTAGCCGGAATTGTCATAGTCGAAGGTGATGCCGTCATCGGTATGGGCGTGGATATGGACATCCTGGATCAACTGATGATCGATCTCGCGCATCTTCACGGTGCCGCCCCAGATGTTTTCATGCTCCATCCCCGCCAGCGCGTAGGCGACCGGCACGACGTCGGTGGCCGTGCCCGCCTCGTTGATGGCCTTGGCCAGCATTTCGATCACGTTGGTGATCCGCGCCTGGCTGATATTGCCATCGGGATATTTGGCCTTGAACGCCTCGTAATAGGCGGCAGCGGCATCATTGGCAGGCGGGTTGATCTGCCCCTCGGCTACAAGACGCAATGATCCATCGCCCGTCTCGCCAAAGGCGGCCGTGATGCCATCAGCGGCGGCATAGTAGGTAAAGATCGGACCCTGATAGCCGTTTTCCAACACCGACTTGCCCAGACCCAGCATATCAGCGCCCCAGTTTCCCGTGATGATCGCATCCGCTTGCGATGCCACGATCTTGCGGCTGTAGGGCGTGAAATCCTTGACCTTGCCGATGGGATGCAGCTCGTTCCCGACAATCTCGATATCGGGTCGCTTTTCGCCCAGGAAACGCACCGCAGCCGAGGCAACGGCCTTACCAAAGGAATAGTCCTGCCCGATGATATAGACCTTCTTGATCGCGTCATCCTTGGCGATCACATCCGTCAGCGCGTCCATCTTGATGTCGGCATTGGCGTCAAAGCGGAAGTGCCAGAAGTTGCACTTGTCATTGGTCAGGGCCGGATCGACGGCGGAATAGTTCAAGAACAGCACCCGATCCTCCGGGTTGCGGCGATTGTGCTTGTTGATGGCCTCGGTCAGGGCGTTGGCCACGCCAGAACTGTTGCCCTGCGCGATGTAGCGAATGCCCTGATCGATGGCGACCTGAAGCTGGATCAGCGATTCCTTGGGGCTGATCTTGTTGTCGAAGGCGACGATTTCGAACATGTCGCCATCCAGCACGCCACCTTTCTTGTTCACGAGTTCTTCGGCAGCGAATTCATACTGGTGCAGGCCGTTCACACCGGTGCCCGCAAAGGGGCCGCTCAGTGGATCGATAAAGGCGATTTTGACGGTGTCAGCGGTCGCCGCAAATGCGCTGACAGACAGTGTCAGGGCCGTGGCCACGCCAAGCGTGATGGATGTACGCATGAGTTCCTCCCTAGAACATGGTCCCGAAGCGGGTGCGCTGTTGATCGCGCAATTCAAGTTCGGGATGGTGCTAGCGTTGCACACGTACGGGATATGTCAAGCGTTCTGGCTTACGGAAATTCAATCTTTACGAGCATAATCGGCAGCAGAAAACCGACTTTAGCTACAGCCTCCTACCTATTGTTTTTAATCACTATCTAGCGCTTTCAAGCCATTCTGTGCAAAGACCGGCACAAAAGCGCCGACTTGCATCGCCCGCTCCGGGTTGGAGGCGTTTCCATCCAGCGCGCGCTTGAGCACGCCTTGAATGATCGCCGCCATGCGGAAAAAGCAAAAGCCGAGATAGTAGCCGAAATCGTCAATCCCGCTCAGGCCCCGGCGTCCGCAATAGGCGGCGATGAAGGCCTCATCCGAAGGCAGGCCAAGGGCGGCGCGGTCCACGCCCATCAACCCTCGGCCCTGCGCGCCCGCAGGCAGTTGCCACTGCATGATGACACTGGCGAGATCGGCGTAGGGGTGGCCGATCGTGCTCAGCTCCCAATCCAGAACGGCGAGGCATTTGGTGCCCTCGGCCTCAAAGATCATGTTGTCGATCCGGTAGTCGCCATGCACCAGGGTGCGCTGCCCATCATCTGCAGGCATCTCGGCAGCCAGCCGGTCCATCAGGGTGTTCATGGCCGGGATATCCTGGGTTTGCGAGGCACGGTATTGCTTGCTCCAGCGTCCCACTTGCCGCGCAAGGTAGTGACCGGGCGGGCCATAATCCGTGAGGCCAACCGCGTCGATATCCACCTCGTGCAACGCCGCAAGAACACGGTTCATGTCATCAATGACGGCGCCACGCCCCTCTGGCGTCATGCCATCCATGGTCGGTTCGTTAAAGTTACGGCCCGCCACGTGGTCCATCACGTAGAAATCCGACCCGATCACATCCGGGTCTTCGCAAAGCACATGCATGCGCGCGACCGGTACGTCAGAGCCGTAAAGCGCGCTTTGCACGCGAAACTCGCGATCAACCGCATGCGCGGATTTGAGCAACTGCCCTGGCGGCTTGCGCCGCAACACATAATTGCCCGCCCCAGTCTTCAGCAGGAACGTCGGGTTCGACTGGCCCCCTTCGAACTTCACCGCCTCTACGGGGCCGTCAAACCCCGGCAAGCGATTCTTGAGAAAGGCGGCAACCGCACGCGTATCGAGTGATTGTGTGTCGCTCATATCAGTCCCTGAACTCCTGCGCCAATGCGCGGCCAGCCGCGCGGTATTCCTGCGCCATGCGATCCACAATGTCGCCTGCCGGGCCTACGGATTTGACGGCCCCGATGCCCTGCCCCGATCCCCAGATCGTCTTCCACGCCTTGGGTTTGGAGGACCCGGAGGAGAAGTTCATCGAAGACGCATCCGCTTGTGGCAGGTTGTCGGGGTCCATGCCCGCATTTTCGACAGAGCCGCGCAGGTAGTTGCCCCAAACCCCGGTGAAAAGCGAGGAGTACACGATGTCCTCGGCCCCGCTGTCGACGATCATGCGCTTGTAGTCGGCCTGGGCATTGGCCTCGTCCGTGGCGATGAAGGGCGAGCCGGTATAGCCGAAATCAGCCCCCATAGCGCGGGCGGCCAGCAGCGCCTCACCGGTCGCGATGGCGCCAGACAGGGCCAGTGGGCCATCGAACCATTCGCGGATTTCGCCGATCAGCGCAAAGGGGGATTGCTGGCCCGCATGCCCACCTGCCCCCGCGGCCACGGCCACCAGACCGTCGGCGCCTTTGGAAATCGCCTTGCGCGCGAATGTGTTGTTGATGATGTCGTGCAGAACCACACCGCCACAGGAATGGGCGGCCTCGTTCACCTCGACCCGCGCGCCCAGCGATGTGATCCAGATCGGCACCTTGTGGCGCACACAAATCTCGAGATCGCGGTCCAGCCGGGCATTCGATCGATGCACGATCTGGTTCACCGCAAAGGGTGCTGCGGGATGGTCCGGGTTGGCCTGATTGTGGCGGTCCAGCTCTTCGCTGATCTGGGTCAGCCATGAATCCAGCAGCGGTGGCTCGCCGTCCGCCTCGCGCGCATTCAAAGCCGGAAACGACCCGACGATGCCCGCCTTGCATTGCGCAATCACCAGTTCAGGCACCGAGATGATGAACAAAGGCGCCGCAATCATCGGAATGCGCAACCCCTGCAAAGCCATCGGCAAAGCGGGCACAGACGTCATATCTCGCATATCGGTCCTACAGTCTCTGTTCCCAAAAAATCCCCGCCGGAGGCTCCGACATCGGACAGCGGCGCCACGATCAAAGCACCTCGAACAGGCCAGCCGCCCCCATGCCGCCACCCACACACATGGTGCACACGACATGGCGCGCGCCGCGCCGTTTTCCTTCGATCAGCGCATGCCCAACCATGCGCGCGCCGGACATGCCGTAAGGGTGACCGATGGAAATCGCACCGCCATTCACGTTCAGCAAGTCGTCCGGGATACCCAGCGTGTCGCGACAGTAAAGCACCTGCACCGCAAAGGCCTCGTTCAACTCCCACAAGCCGATATCGTCCATCGTCAGCCCATGCGCCTCAAGAAGTTTGGGCACGGCAAAGACCGGCCCGATGCCCATCTCGTCCGGCTCGCACCCCGCCGCCATCACTCCGACGCACCGCCCCAGGGGGGTGAGGCCTTTTTCTCGGCAAGCGTCGCCTCCATCACCACGGCGGCCGAGGCGCCATCGCTGAGCTGCGACGCGTTTCCAGCCGTGATGAACGCGCCTTGGTCGATGTGGATTCCGTTCGAGAAGACTGGTTTGAGGCCCGCGACGTTCTCATATGTCGTGCCTGGCCGGTTGCCTTCGTCCTTGTCCAGCGTGACCTCATGTTCCGAGATCGCCTTGGTCTCGCGATCCTGAAACTTCATCACGGTGCCTAGCGGCACAATCTCGTCATCGAACTTGCCCGCCTCTTGCGCAGCGGCCGTACGGGCCTGGGACTGAACGGCATAGCGGTCCTGTTCTTCACGGTTTACGCCATAGCGTACGGCCACCGTCTCGGCCGTTTCCAGCATGGTCATGTAGATCTCGGGCTTGTGCGCCTTGAGCCAGGGATCGCCATGGGCGCGCATCTCGGGTGTTTGGACCATGGACACACTTTCGACGCCGCCGCCGATGACCACGTCCATGCCGTCCTGCACCACCTGTTTGGAGGCTGCGGCAATTGCCATCATGCCGCTGGCGCATTGGCGATCGACGCTCATGCCCGCGACTGTCACCGGCAGCCCGGCGCGGATCGCCGCTTGCCGTGCGATGTTGCTGGACGTGTGCCCCTGCTGGAGCGCGGCGCCGAGGATCACGTCCTGCACCTCGCCCCCCTCTACACCCGCCCGCGACACGGCATGTTCAATGGCATGTGCCGCCAGTGCCTGGGGCGTGGTGGCGTTGAACGCGCCGCGATAGGCCTTACCGATGGGGGTGCGGGCGGTGGAGACGATGACGGCGTCGCGCATATCTGGCATCCTTCTTTTCTGTGTTTTCAAGGTTGGGCGTGAGGGGCCAGCCCCTCACACTCCCCGGAGTTTATCTGGCAAGATGAAGGAGCACCCTGTCCTACCAGTCAAGTGTCACGCCCTGCGCTCGGGCAGCACGCAAGGCGTACTTGCGCGTCTGGGCAAAAGCGTTTTCGAGGTCTTCGGCATCTTTCGGATCGGTGATCTGATCCCAGTGGTCGGCGATGGCCTCGGGCGTGATATCGCCTTCGATCAGCGCACCTTGCGTTTCGGTGATGCGTGTCACGGCGAATGTGCCAGCGCCTGCCGACAGGATCGTGCGACTGGGCGCGTCATCGCTGACGAGGTAGAGCACACCGGGCGTGATCGTTTCGGGCCGGAGCAGGGCCAGTGCAACCTCTGGCAGCAATCCTTCGGTCATCGCCGTCGCCGCAGTGGGGGCCAGCGTGTTCACCCGGATATCGTCACGCGCGCCCTCGAGGTGCAGCACCTTCATCAGCCCGACCATGGCCGCCTTGGCCGCCCCGTAATTCGACTGGCCGAAATTGCCGTAAAGGCCCGAGCCGGAGGCCGTTAGCACGATGCGCCCGAATCCCTGTTCGCGCATGATCGGCCAGACTGCGTGACAGCAATTGGCGCTGCCGATCAAATGCACGTCGATCACCTTGCGGAAATCAGCCATCTCCATCTTGGCGAATGTCTTGTCCCGCAGGATGCCCGCATTGTTGATCAGGATGTCGATGCGCCCAAAACGGTTCATGACCTGTGAAACCATAGCCGCAACGGCGGTCTCATCCGACACGTCGGCATGATATGCCATAGCGGTGCCACCTGCGGCCTCAATCTCGGCAACGACTGCATTGGCCCCCGCGCCCATGTCGTTCACCACCACATGCGCACCGCGCGCCGCGAGACCCAAAGCGTGACAGCGCCCAAGACCGGCCCCAGCCCCCGTAACGATCGCGACGCGGTTGTCGAAACGGATCATCACTCAGCCCTCTAGCGCTGCGCGAAACAGGTTCGGCCCGCTCATCACCTGCACACCGCCCGAGACTGGCAGCACAGCCCCGGTCAGGTAGGACCCGCCCTTGCCGCACAGGAACTGCATGCAGCCCGCGATATCCTCGTCCCGGCCTACACGTCCCAAAGGCACATCCGCGCCCACCTTTTCGCGCATCCCCTCATCGGCGGTGGCGAAGGCGGTCATCTTGCTGACAAAGGGGCCCGGCGCGAGGGCATTGACGGTGACCTGATAGGGTGCAAGCTCCTTGGCCATGATCTTGGTCATGTGCAGCACCGCCGCCTTGGAGGCCGCGTAGGAATATGCACCGTCGCCCAAGGCCACCTCGCCCATGACAGACCCGACATTGACCACGCGCGCGGGGTCGTCTGGCGTTGCCGTCTTGATCAGGACAGGCAGCAGGGATTGCGTCAGGTGAAACAGACCCGCCACGTTCACGTTCATCACCTTTTCCCAGGCCGCATGGGGGAACTGTCCCATGGGCGCGCCCCAGGTGACGCCGGAATTGTTCATCAGGATGTGCAGGCTATCGGTGCGGTCTGTGACTTCCTTGACCAGCGCCGCGATCCCTTCTTCCGAGCCGACATCGCCCGCAAACCCCTCGACTGAGCCCGCACCGCCCATGGCGTTCAGCTCTGCCGCGACTGCCTCGCAGGCATCGCCCTTGCGGCTCGCAATCAGGACCCGCGCACCCGCCATCATCAGGCCAGTGGCGGCCATCCGCCCGATGCCGGTTGCGCCGCCGGTCACAAGGGCAACTTTTCCTTCCAATGAAAACAATGTGTTGGGGTCCATGATCGTCTCCTCCCTTGGGCGCGTTGTCGCAACGTCGCCGCCTGCGCCGCTTTACAGGCACGCCGCTCAAGGCCACGATGCCCGCATGGGTAGGTGTATTGCACCCCTGCCGTTACGTCACGAGGGGGATCACTGAAAATGCACGCAATGCTCAGCACGGCACCCGGCGGATCGGAGACGCTGGAATGGACCGAACAGCCCGACCCGACGCCGAAAAAGGGCGAGGTACGGATTGCCGTGAAGGCGGCGGGCGTGAACTTTCCCGACACATTGATCATCCGCGACCTCTACCAGATCAAGCCGCCGCGCCCCTTCGCGCCGGGCGGAGAGGTGGCAGGCGTCGTGGACGCCATTGGCGAGGGTGTGACCGGATTGGCCGAGGGCGACCGCGTGATCGCCATGACCGGCTTTGGCGGCTTCACCACGCATATCTGTGCGCCTGCGACCGCGTGCTTGCCCATCCCCGATGGCATGCCGTTTGACGAGGCTGCCTGCTTTGTCTTTACATACGGAACGTCGCATTACGCATTGAAAAATCGGGCGGAATTGCAATCGGGTGAAACACTTCTGATCCTTGGTGCGGCTGGCGGTGTCGGGGCGGCCGCCATCGAATTGGGCAAGGCCGCGGGGGCGCGCGTGATTGCCGGTGTCAGTTCAGAGGACAAGGCGGCGTTTTGCAAGGACCTCGGCGCGGATGAGACGATCATCTACCCGCGCGATATGGATCGCTCTGCGCAAAAGGCATTTTCGGCAGAGATCAAGAAAGTGGCCGGGCCCGATGGCGTCCACGTCGCCTATGACGCGGTGGGTGGGGATTATGCAGAACCGGTGATCCGCTCGATGGCCTGGGGCGGGCGGTTCCTAGTCGTGGGGTTCCCGGCGGGCATCCCGGCCATCCCGCTGAACCTGACCCTCCTCAAGTCCTGCCAGATTGTCGGTGTGTTCTGGGGTGCCTCCATCTATCGCGACCCGGCAGGCCACATGCAGAACATGTCGGAACTGTTTGAGATGTATGGAAAAGGTCTGGTAAAGCCGCGCATCTCGGCCAGCTTTCCCATGACAGATGCAGCCGAGGCCCTGAACCTGATTGCAGAGCGCAAGGTGCTGGGCAAAGTCGTTCTTACGGCCCCTTAGAGGTGGTCGAGGTGCTGCGTCTCGTTGAACCCGCGCACGATCATCCGCTCGCCGTGGATCACAAGGCGGCTGATCGAGCCGTTGGCCGCACCCAGAAAGGCAAAGGGTTCGGACCCCGTGGCCATCGCCATCGCCGCGCCGATCACACCACCATGCACAAACACCGCAACACGTTCATCCGCGTGGTTGGCGGCAATCTCCATCAGCCCGCGCCGCACCCGGCCAAAGAACGCGTCTCGCGTTTCGGCCCCCGGTATGGGCGACCAGTCCTGCGCTTCAAACACCTTGCGGTAGACGGGGTCACCCTCTGCCGCCTTGATCCGGTAGAGGCCGCCATCCCAGTCGCCCAGATGCACCTCGTGCAAGTCCGGGTTTTCAACCGGCTCCATCCCCAGATGCGCTGCCAATGGGGCCGCCGTCTGATGAGTTCGGATCAACTTCGTCACGTAGAGCCTTGCAAAGCTTGTCTTTTGCAATTGCAAACCAACGGCGATGGCCTGCCGCTCGCCCTGCGGATGCAGGCGCGGGTCGCCGTGCCCATCGCGCATCGCAAAACTTTCTCCGGCCCGTGCAGGCGCGCTTTCCCCATGTCGGATCAGATAGAGTTCAGCCGCCCCTTTGGGTGGCGCATAAACGGGTTGGCGGTATTCCTGCGTCATATCCCCTCATACACAGGAGCCTCGAGATGACCAACCGCCAGATCACTGTCGCCGCCTTGCCGCAAGGCGCGCTGGGGCCCGAGCACTTTGAGATGCAGGACGCGCCCAGGCCCGAGCCGAAGGACGGCGAGGTTCTGCTGCGCACCATCCTGATGAGCATTGATGCCGCCAACCGCTCGTGGATGCAGGGGGCGACCTATCGCGATGCGGTCAAGGCGGGTGATCCCATGCCCACCTATGCGATTTGCGAAGTCATCAACAGCCGCTCGCCCCGCCTGTCGCCCGGCGACATCGTGGCCGCCGAAAGCGTCTGGGCCGACCACGTCACGCGGCCCGCACACAAGGTGCAGAAACTGCCCAAGGTGCAACCGCTCAGCCATCTGCTCAGCGTCTATGGTATTGCGGGCAAGACCGCGTTCCACGGGCTGTTGAGTGTCGGCCAACCGCTGGCCGGCGAAACCATCGTGGTGAGCGCCGCAGCCGGATCCGTGGGCGGTTATGTGGGTCAAATCGGCAAGGCGCTGGGGTGCCGTGTCGTGGGCATCGCAGGGGGGCCAGAGAAATGCGCCTACGTGACGGACGAACTCGGCTTTGACGCCTGTGTCGACTACCGCGCGGGCAACATCTTCAAACCACTGCGCGCCGCCTGCCCCGACGGCGTCGATGTCTATTTCGACAATGTGGGCGGCGACATCCTGGAAACCACGCTGGCCTTGATGAATGAACGCGGACGCGTGGTCTGCTGCGGTGCGATCAGCCAGTACGACACGACCACCCCGACAGGTCCGCGCAACCTGCCCGGCGTGATCGTCGTGAAACGGCTGCGGATGGAAGGGTTCATCGTGATGGATTTCGCCCATAACGACGCCAAGGCCACACGCGCGCTGCAACGCTGGGTGGCCTCCGGTCAGATCAAGGTGACAGAGGACATCGTCGACGGGCTCGAAAACGCACCCGCCGCCCTGATCGGCCTGCTGAGCGGCGACAATCGCGGCAAACGCATGGTACGGGTCGGGGCAGATCCGACATGAGCATCAAAGACGCCCACGCAGCGCTGAGCGCACAGATCGGGCAAGAGGTCGGTGTCTCGAACTGGATCACTGTCGATCAGCCCATGATCGACCAGTTCGCCACCATCACCCATGACACGCAATGGATTCACACAGACCCGGACCGCGCCGCGCGCGAAACGCCCTTTGGCGGCGCGATCGCGCATGGGTTCCTGACGCTCAGCCTTGCCAGCCGCTTTGCCTATGACTGCTTTCCAGTGCTGCCGGGGCAAACCATGGGCATCAACTACGGCTTCAACCGCCTGCGATTTCTGTCACCGGTGCGGGCAGGCAGCCGTCTGCGGGGGCGGTTCACGCTGACTGGCGTCCACATGCGCGCGGCCACGGAATTGATGCGCGAGACCACCCTGACGATCGAGATCGACGGCCAAGACACCCCCGCACTTGTGGCAGAATGGCTCGGTTTGGCAATCTTTGACCAACCCGGCTGAATGCGGCACTGGACAGACCATGCGATAACTCGCTAACACCGTTGCAAATCAAGGGTATTTTCCAATGACTTCCGTCCTTGTTCTCAATGGACCAAACCTGAACCTGCTTGGCACGCGGCAGCCCGAAATCTATGGGCACACCACGCTCGCGGATGTCGAGGACATGTGCGCGGCCCACGCCGAAACGCACGGGTTTGCCGTGACCTGCCTGCAATCCAACCATGAGGGCGCGTTGGTGGACGCCATTCATGCGGCCAAGGGTAAACATGACGGCATTGTGCTGAATGCAGGTGCCTACACTCACACCTCCATTGCGTTGCACGACGCCATCGTCGGCACACAATTGCCGGTTGTTGAATTGCACCTGTCAAACATACACGCGCGCGAGACATTCCGGCACAAAAGCTTTATTGCTCCTGTGGCAGTGGGCATGATCTGCGGATTTGGTGCCGCTGGCTATACTCTGGCGCTTGACGCATTGCTGGGCCATTTGGGGAGGACCACGTGAAAAGCTATCTGCACAGGCTTTCAAATTGCCAAACTATAGAAGAGCTTTGGGAAGCCCACACGCGCAAGATGAACCAGTATGGCTTCGATCGACTAATATACGGCTTTACCCGCTACCGTTCCGGCAACTCGCTGGGTGATCCCGAAGACTTCATCATCCTGACCAACCATGACAAATCCTATTCGAACGTGTTCATGGGCGAGCAGCACTATGTCCATGCGCCCATGGTCAATTGGGCGCTCAACAACGAAGGCGCGTGCAGTTGGGGTATCCTGGCCCAGATGCAGTCGACCAAGACGCTGACACCCGCCGAACAGCGCGTGCTCGAGTTCAACTACTCGATGGATGTGACAGCCGGGTACACGATCAGCTTCAAATCGGTCTCGGCCCGCTCAAAAGGCGCCATCGCGCTGACGGCGCGCAAGGGCATGACCCAGGACGAGGTGGATGCGATCTGGGCCGAACATGGCCGTGACATTCACCTTATGAACAATGTCGCCCATCTCAAGATTCTCACCCTGCCCTACACCGCGCCAAATCGGTCGCTCACCAAGCGGCAGCGCGAGGCGCTTGAATGGGTCGGCGATGGCAAAACAATGCAGGATATTGCAGTTCTGATGGGTTTGACCTCGGCCACGGTCGAAAAACATCTGCGCCTTGCGCGTGAGGCCCTCGCCGTTGAAACAACCGCGCAGGCTGTGCTCAAGGCCGCGTTCGCCAACCAGATGTTCATCCTCGAGGCCTAGGCGATGTCGCGTCCTGCCCTTGTGCGTTACCTCAGCCATCCGCAGGTCGTGGTAGATCCGAATGTGCCGATTACGGAATGGGCGTTGAGCGATGTCGGGACTGCACGCATCGACGCACTGAGCGCTGTGGCCAAACAGGCCCTTGCCGGGACCACGAGCGTTTTTACCAGTCCCGAACGAAAAGCACGCGATGCGGCGGCACCTTTGGCGCGGGCTCTCGGCTGTCCTGTGCAGATTGCCGAAGACAGCTATGAAAACGACCGTTCCGCAACCGGGTATTTGCCGCCAGAAACGTTCGAAACCACAGCAGATTCGTTTTTTGCGCAGCCGAAGATTTCAATCCATGGTTGGGAAAAGGCGGAAAATGCACAAGAACGCATCGTTCAAAGTGTGACTAAAATCACTAAAATTGCACCGACCGGAGACATCTTGATCGTAGGGCATGGGGCGGTCGGAACACTGCTCTATTGTGCCTTCTCTGGCCAGCCGATCAGCCGCGAATTCGACCAGGGTTCTGGTGGTGGAGGCAACTATTTTTCCTTTTACCGACAATCACTTAAACCACTGAGCATGTGGCTTGAAATCGAAACACTGATCCCGGAAAACTCGGCAATCGTGTAAGAGATTTCTGACCCGTCAGACTGTCGCCGCACGACAGAAAAGAACCCTTTACCCAACGTCATTAGAAATTTTTTGACCGAGAGGTAAGGAATCCCCCACTTTCTTAACGTAAGGTAAATTTGGCAATCTAGCCATGTTCCGTGAGTGGTGGCTTTAGCCAGGGAACAGCGGGGCAGACCCTTTGTGATTTCAAAGGCAGGCTGTCCTGACCGGTCTAACCGGACCCGGCTCGTCTGTGTATTCATCCACAGGCGGGTCGGACTTTGAAAGCGTCCACGTGTCTCATCCCCGTGGCCAAGGACGCCGACAAAAAGGACGGGATCGCGACCCCAAACGCGATCCCGTCCGTTTTCGTTTGCAGAGATCTTTTTTAAACCGGCAAGGCATCCGTGGCCGCGCGTATGGCGGCGCGCATGTCTGTATCGAGGGCCGAATGTGTTGTGCCTCCGAGCACCTGTAACGTCGCGGCGGGCCAGACCTGCGCCAGTTCCCACGGCCCGCGCAAGGGGCAGGACGGATCAAAACGGCTATGAATCATTGTGCACGGGATGTGCGCCATGCGCGCGGCCTGTCGCAGCAGTTGATCGTCGCTGAACCATGCATTGTGCGCAAAGTAGTGCGTGACGATCCGGGCAAACCCCAGCCGGAATGCAGGGTCAGCATAGCGCGAACCGGGGTCGTGGATATCACCACCGAAAATCGCTGTCTCCCACTGACACCATGCGTCCGCTGCCGCCTGTGCCTGTTCCGGGTTGCGCAGCCGCGCGGCATAGGCCGCGATGCGCGCAGGCGTGTCGCTAGGCAACGTGCCAACCTCTGCCACATGCGCGCAGAACGCGGCATGGGCCTCGGGGAACATATTGCCGACGTCCCCATAGAGCCACTGCAGGTCCCGCGCCGCCGTTGTCGCCACACCCGCCAACACCATGGCACGCACGCGGGTCGGATGCGCCTGAGCATATGCCATGGCCAGCGTTGATCCCCACGAGCCGCCAAAAAGCACCCAGGCCTCGATCCCATAGGCCACGCGCACAGCCTCGATATCACTGATCAGATGCGCGGTGGTGTTATGATCCAGGGCCGAGAGGTCGTGACCAGCGTGGGGCAGACTGCGCCCACAGCCGCGCTGATCCATCAATGTCACGCGGTAACAGCCCAGGTCGAACAGATCGTAGTGTCCCGGCTGGCACCCCGATCCCGGCCCGCCATGCAGGACAAGGGCATCCATCCCCTGCCCGGCTTGTTCGACGTGGATACGATGACCATTCCCGACGTCGAACATGAAAGACCCTCCAAAAGCAAAACGGCGCACCCTATGGGCACGCCGTTTCATTTCAGATGCAAGCGGTTTGCTTAGCTTTGGCCGACTTTGGCAACCTCGGCGGCAAAGTCTTCCTTTTCGACTTCGATGCCTTCGCCCACTTCGAGGCGGGCAAAGCCTGTGATGGTCGCGCCAGCCTCTTCCGCAGCCTTGGCCACGGTCAGGTCGGGGTTCACCACGAAGGATTGGTTCAGCAGGGTGATTTCCGCCATGAACTTCTTCATGCGGCCCACGATCATCTTCTCGATGACCGCTTCGGGCTTGCCGCTTTCGCGGGCGATGTCCATCTGGACCTGCTTTTCCTTTTCGACGACAGCCGCGTCCAGATCGTCTTCGGACAGGGAGGCCGGGTTCACAGCCGCGATGTGCATCGCAACCTGCTTGCCGAACGCTTCGTCACCGCCGTCCATCGCGACCAGCACGCCGATCTTGCCCATGCCTGCGGTTGCCGCGTTGTGGACATAGGACACGACGGTGCCGCCCGACAGCTTGGCCATGCGGCGCACGCTCATGTTCTCGCCAATTGTGGCGATCTTGTCAGTGACCACGTCGCCGACAGTTTTGCCGCCCATGTCGACAGCGACCAGCGCCTCGACATCGTCAACACCCAGTGCGGCCTTGGCGATACCGGCGACCATCTCCTGGAATTCGGCGTTCTTGCCGACGAAATCGGTTTCCGAGTTCACTTCGACCGCGACACCGGTGCCACCGTCCACAACAACGGCGACGAGGCCTTCGGCAGCGGTACGGCCCGATTTCTTGGCGGCCTTGGCCAGGCCCTTGGTGCGCAGCCAGTCTACGGCGGCTTCCATGTCGCCGTCGGTTTCTGTCAGCGCTTTCTTTGCGTCCATCATGCCCGCGCCTGTCGAGTCGCGCAGTTCTTTGACCAATGCTGCTGTGATTGCCATCTTGGCTCTCCTCAAAATACGAGTGGTGTGCGGCGGTGCCTATGACCGCCGCATGTATCAGGTTCGTGACAGGGCTCAGCCTGCGGTCGGCGCGTCCGCTGCGGGGGCCTCTTCGGCTGCCGCTTCGGCGGCAGGTGCCTCTTCGGCTACGGCCTCCTCGACGGGGGCCTCTTCCATGGCACCGAGGTCAACACCAGCCGCACCCAGTTGGGCGCTCATGCCGTCCAGCGCCGCACGGGCCGCCAGATCGCAGTACAGCGCGATGGCGCGTGCCGCGTCATCGTTGCCGGGGATGATGTAATCCACACCATCGGGCGAGCAGTTGGTGTCAACCACGGCCACAACCGGGATACCCAGCTTGTTGGCTTCGGCAACCGCCAGCGCTTCTTTTTTCACGTCGATTACGAACAGCAAGTCGGGACGACCGCCCATTTCGCGGATACCGCCCAGCGAGGCTTGCAGTTTGCCCTGGTCACGTTCCATGCCCAGACGCTCTTTCTTCGTCAGGCCTTCGAACCCGATCTCGGCCTGCTCGTCGATGGATTTCAGGCGCTGGATCGACTTGGACACTGTCTGCCAGTTGGTCAGCGTGCCGCCCAGCCAGCGGTGGTTCATGTAGTACTGGGCGCAGTTTTCTGCCGCGTCCGCAATCGGCTGTGCCGCCTGGCGCTTGGTGCCCACGAACAGCACGCGACCGCCCTTGGCAACGGTGTCGCGGATGGCCTGCAGGGCCTGATCCAGCATGGGAACGGTTTGGGTCAGATCCATGATGTGGATGCCGTTACGCGCGCCGTAGATGAATGGGCCCATACGGGGATTCCAGCGTTGTGTCTGGTGACCAAAGTGTACGCCTGCCTCGAGCAGCTGGCGCATGGAGAACTCGGGAAGAGCCATGTGCGTTTTCCTTTTCCGGTTTTCGCCTTGCCCGGGGTATCAGTGCGGATGCACCAACCGGTGGACGATATGGGGATGTCTCCCCCATGCGCCCGCCCCGAACTGCGGATTGAATGGGCGCGCTTTAGGGGGTTATGCGGGCAATGGCAAGGGCCAAGTCTGCTTTGCGGTCGTGCGCTGTGCAGATTCTTTTGGGTAAGGCACGTGCACAGCTAAGGAATGTCAACGTCAGCCCTGATGGACGGCGCACGCCGGTTTGGCAGGATGCGCAACACGTGCAGTTTTCTTAACCACGTTTCGCCATTTGAGGAGACTGCTTTCAGACCTGTTCGGATGCGCCCACACGCGCCGTTGCCAGCCCGTGACCCGCACGCACAAGGGCCTCAGCCTCTGCGGCCAGGGCCTTGCGATCGGACGCTTGTGCCACAGACAGCGCAGGGTGATAGACCACTTCGACCCGGCCTTGCCGGGGCAGCGCCAGCGTGCTCAGCAAGTGCGCGCCGAAATCCATATCGCCCCACCAACCATAGGCACGCGGATCCTGGCCTGCGGGCGCGTGATAGGTGACCGAAACCGGCTGCACCGAAAGTGTCGCCCGCAACTCGTGGCGAAAGAAGGCCGCAAAGAGCGTCGATTTGAATGGCAGCACCCGCAGACCGTCCGTGCTGGTGCCTTCGGGAAAGAACAAGAGGCGATGCCCGGCCTGCAAACGATCCTCGAACAGAGCAGTCTGGGCCTGTGCCTCGCGCCGGTCACGCGCGATGAACACGGTGCCGACAGCGCGGGCCAGAAACCCGATGCCGGGCCAGCCCGACACTTCGGATTTCGATACGAAACACACGCGATCCGATGCGTTGAGCACAAAGATATCGAGCCAGCTGGAGTGATTGGCCACAACCGCCCCCTGGCCCCGCATCGGCGCGCCCTTGCGCGCGAACCCCATGCCCATCCAGAACAGCGATATCCGGCAGACAGCTTGCGTGATCCACGGCGTCCACGGCCGGGCCATGCCGAACAGTGGCCGTTCGATCAGGCGCAGGGGCAGCAGCAAGGCCAGCCCCAACAGGATCGTCAGCACGATCATCACGCCCCGCGCGATGACACGCACCCATCCCAAGGCACTGATTTTCAACGGTTCCGGCGGCTCGCCCCCGTCCCATGTCATCGTCATTATGCAGCCCCATAGATACGTTTCTGGCGCCCGGACATCGCGTCTGTGTCCATGATCAAGCAGACATCGGTGGTGTTGAAGGCATGATCCACATAGGCCCCCGCACCCACAACGCCCCCCAGGCGCAGATAGGCCTTGATCAGCGCCGGAATCTGCACCATCGCGGCCCGTCGGTCGATCTGGTCTGCGGCCATCAGGTTCATGTCGGCCCCGTGAGGTGTGCGCGCCGTGACGCGCAAGTGTTCAGGGGCAAGGTGGCGGTGATGCAACAGGGACAGCGGTTGCGCCAGCGCCTGCACATCGGTGCCGTGAAAGGAGGCGACGCCAAACATGATCTCGATCTCGTGGCGGGCGACATAGTCTGCAAGGCCGTTCCACAGATGATACATCGCCGCCCCGCCGCGATAGGCAGGCAGAAGGCAGGACCGCCCCAGTTCCAACAGCCGCCGCCCCGTGGCGCGCAAAGGGGTCAGGTCGTATTCATCCTCGGAATAGAATTGCCCGACCGCTGTGGCCTGTTCCGCGCGCAGCATCCGGTAGACACCTACCACCTGCCCCGCGGCATCATCATAAAGCAGCAGATGATCAAAGAACGGATCGAACCGATCCTGCTCCAACCCCTGATCGTGATCCACCAGCGCACCGCCCCCGCCCAACTCGCGCACGAACACGTCATAGCGCAGCGCCTGCGCCGCGCGCAGATCGGCGTCACCACGTGCAAGGGCAACGCGAAACTCAGGGTCGTGGGTCAGTGTCATTGCGCGGGGGTGTATCGGGGACAACCGTCTAAGGTAAAGGGGGCGAACACCTTACGACCCGAGGTTGCATTGCGTTAATGTTTCAGAAAGGATGTTGAGGCATCAAGGGCCTGTATCAAATACGGGCACCAAAGCAATGCGCGTACCGTCAATCACGACCTTGCCCGCATCGGGAAAGTTCACCGTGACGCGCGCGCCCACGTTGCTTTGAACCTGACCGACGCCCCATTCCGCTTGCGTGGGATGGCGCACCAACATGCCGGGGGCCAGAATGGCGTTCAGATCTTCCATGACCTACCTTTCGTGTGGGCATCGTTTGGGGGCCGTCGATGGGCCAGTCTAATGTAAGCTTGGCTGCCCTGATTGGTAGCCGTATCTGTCACGACCTGATATCGCCCATCGGTGCGATCAACAACGGGCTCGAGTTGCTGGGGATGTCCGATGACCGCGACGGCCCCGAGATCGACCTGATTTCGGAAAGTGTGGGGAACGCCAGCGCGCGCATCCGCTTTTTCCGCATTGCCTATGGCGCGGCCAGCGACCAGCCCATGGGCCGGGCCGAGGTCGTGTCGATCCTCAATGACATTCTCGGCGGTGGACGTCTGAAGGTGGCCTATGGCCCGCTGGATGAACAGCCCCGATGGGCCGTGCGCATGGCATTTCTGGCCATCCAGTGCCTCGAAACCAGCATGCCTTATGGGGGCCGTATCGAAATCAGCTGCGATGCAGGCAAGTGGGCGGTGACGGGCTTTTCGGAAAAGACCAATGTGGATCAGGCCTTGTGGGACGTGATGACAGGCGCCGACCCGGTGGATCTGGCGCCCGCCCATGTCCAATTTGCGCTACTGCACGCCGTTGCAGGCGATGCATCGCGCACCGTTCGCGCCGAGGTCAGCAACGCAACGTTGCGCATCACTTTCTAGGCGCGCACCGTTCCGTCACCACGCACAAGGTATTTGAAGCTGGTCAGCTGCGCGGCACCAACGGGCCCGCGCGCATGCATCTTGCCCGTTGCGATCCCGATCTCGGCCCCCATGCCGAATTCCCCCCGTCCGCGAACTGGGTCGACGCGTTGTGCATGAGGATCGCGCTGTCGAGTTCACTGAGGAAGCGCGTAGCTGCTGTGTCATCCTCAGTCAGGATGCAATCAGTGTGGTTTGATCCATAAGTGCGGATGTGATCCATGGCGGCATCAAGGTCTGGCACAACGCGCGCGGCGATGTCCATATCGAGGTATTCCTTGCCCCAATCGGCCTGCGTTGCGGCCAGAACCCCGTCGAGCGTTTGCAGCGTCACGTCCGCATGCACTCGCACACCTGCATCCATCAGCGCCCGGACCACCCCCTGCCCGATCGTGTCTGCTAAGTCCTCGTGGATCAACAGACACTCCGCAGCCCCGCAAATCCCGGTCCGCCGAGTCTTGGCGTTCAAAACGACCTTCAGCACCTTTTCAGGGTCCGCTTCCCTGTCAATGTAGATGTGCACGATCCCTTCGAGATGGGCAAAGACAGGCACGCGCGCCTCGCGCTGGACCAGCCCGACAAGCCCTTTGCCGCCACGGGGCACGATCACGTCAATCGTATCGGTCATCGTCAGCATCTCGCTGACGGCGGCGCGGTCACGGGTGGGCACCAGCTGGATCGCGTCATCTGGCAGCCCTGCGTCGCGCAGACCCTGCACAAGGGCGGCGTGAATGGCACCGGAGGAATGAAAACTCTCGGATCCGCCACGCAGGATCACCGCGTTGCCAGCTTTCAGGCACAGCGCGCCCGCATCTGCCGTGACGTTGGGACGGCTTTCGTAGATGACACCGACCACCCCCAAAGGCGTGCGCACACGCTGGATATTCAGGCCCGTGGGTTGGGTCCACTCGGCCAGCACTTCGCCCACCGGATCAGCCTGTTCGGCAACGGCGCGCAGGCCATCGACAATGCCTTGAATGCGGCCCTCGTCCAAACGCAGGCGGTCCATCATGGCGTCTGTCAGACCCTTCTCGCGCCCGAAATCCAGATCAAGTGCGTTGGCAGCGATGATCACATCGCGGGCGTTCCAGACGTTCTCGGCAGCAGAGATCAGCGCGGCATGTTTGCGTTCGGCGCTGGCAAAGGCGAGCGTGGCTGCGGCCGCCTTGGCGCGCGCGCCGATGTCGGCCATGACGGCGGGGATGTCAGCGAGGTCTTTCATATGTGGCGTCCTTTGCAGGCGGTGCGCTATCGACATTAATGCATCCGGCGGTAGTGTTTCCAGTCAGAAGAAGATCACAGCGCCATGTCATCGCGATGGATCAGCGCGGCGCGGCCCGGATAGCCCAGCAGCGCCTCGATCTCAGCACTGCGGTGCCCTTTGATCTTTTGCGCTTCATCGGCTGTATAACGGCTGAGTCCAAGGCCAAGTTGATGACCGTCCGGCCCGTGGATGGCGACAGGTTCGCCCCGTCCAAACGCGCCGGAAACTGCATGAACCCCAGCAGGCAAAAGACTGTTTCCATTGCATAAAGCGCGCGCCGCACCAGCATCGAGCGTGATGACCCCGCGTGGTTTCATCGCGGCAATCCAGCGTTTGCGGGCAGCTTGCGGGTCAAGGGTGGCGGTGAACCACGTGGCGTTCGCACCGTCTTCCAACGCGCGGAGCGGGTGCATCGCCGCCCCGTGACAGATCGCCATGGCGCAGCCCGCTGCCGTCGCCGTCTTGGCCGCCATCAGTTTGGTTTTCATGCCGCCCTTGGACAGGCCGGACCCCGCATCGCCCGCCTGCGCCTCGATCTCGGGTGTGATCGTGTCGATCACGCTGTACCGCGTGGCCGATGCATCATCGGCTGGATTGGCGGAATAGAACCCGTCCACATCCGACAACAGCACCAACTGATCCGCCCCGATGGTCGCGGCGATCTGCGCAGCCAGCCGGTCGTTGTCGCCAAAGCGGATTTCGTCCGTAGCGACCGTGTCATTCTCGTTGACGATGGGCAGCGCGCCAAGGGTGATCAGCTGTTCCAGCGTCGCGCGAGAGTTAAGGTAGCGGCGGCGGTCGCGGCTGTCCTCAAGCGTCATCAGCACTTGCGCGGTGGTGATACCGTGCGGGGCAAGCGCCTCTTCGTATGCGCGCGCGAGGCGGATCTGGCCCACTGCAGCAGAGGCTTGCGACTGTTCAAGCGCCAAGTCGGACGCCGACAACCCAAGCGCCTGACGCCCAAGCGCAATCGAACCCGAGGACACAAGCACGACCTGCACACCGTGCCCTTTCAGCCAGGCCACGTCCTGCGCCAGCCCTTCCAGCCAGTCCTTGCGCAAATCACCCGTGTCACGGTCGACCAACAGGGCCGACCCGATCTTTACCACGAGCCGCTTGGCAGTGGTCAGGGACGCCATGGCGCGACCTCTTCCTGCGGGAGATGGCGCAGGCGGTCGTCGTCGATCTGACCACGCAGGGCCCGCAATACATCTGTCACGCCTTCACGTGCGACACTCGACATCAGCATGACAGGGCCACCGGACGCTTTTTCCAAATCTTTCCGTGCGCTTGCGCGCTCTTCCTCATCCAGCGCATCGACCTTGTTCAACACTGTGATGCGCGGCTTTTCCGCCAGATCACCGCCATAGGCCTCCAACTCACCAATGATGGTTTGGTAGTCTTCGGCCACCGTCTCGGACGTTCCGTCGATCAAGTGCAACAGGACCGCGCAGCGTTCCACATGGCCGAGGAACAGATCCCCCAGGCCGCGCCCTTCGGAGGCCCCTTCGATCAAGCCCGGGATATCAGCCACGACAAATTCGGTGTTGTCCACGCCCACAACCCCAAGGTTTGGATGCAGCGTGGTAAAGGGATAATCCGCAATCTTGGGACGCGCATTTGAGGTGGTCGCAAGAAATGTCGATTTGCCCGCATTGGGCAGGCCCAGCAGACCCACATCCGCAATCAGCTTGAGGCGCAGCCACAGCGTACGCTCCACCCCTTCCTGCCCGGGATTTGACCGGCGCGGGGCCTGGTTGGTGGCGGATTTGAAATGCAGATTGCCCCAACCGCCATTGCCGCCGCGGGCCAGTTCCACGCGCTGTCCCAACTCGGTCAGGTCGGCAATCAGCGTTTCCTGATCCTCGTCCAGAATTTCGGTGCCCACGGGCACACGCAACACGATGTCATCACCATCTTTGCCGGTGCGCTGGCGGCCCATGCCGGGCACACCGTTCTTGGCAAAGAAGTGCTGCTGATAGCGAAAATCGATCAGCGTGTTCAGCCCGTCCACAGCCTCGGCCCAGACCGAACCGCCCGTGCCGCCGTCGCCGCCATCGGGGCCGCCATACTCGATATACTTCTCGCGCCGGAACGAGATGCACCCGTTGCCGCCGCTGCCCGAGCGGATGTAAACCTTGGCCAGATCAAGAAACTTCATATCTGCGTCCTATAGCGGGGCGCGCGGCCCCGCAATCACAGTTTGTGGCTATAGGTCCACGTGGGCACCGTGGCGTCCCGCGCAACCGAGAAGGATTCCGCATCGCCAAGGTATTCGAACCCGCAATGGGTCAGCACGCGGGCCGAGGCCGGATTGTCCTGAAAGACGCTGGCATACATGTTCGCGTTGCCCATTGGGTTCGCCGCGACAAGTGCCTGCACGGCGTCCGAGGCAAGACCGGTATTCCAGAACGGCGGCGCCACCCAATAGCCCACTTCGGACTGGTTACGGTCCATCCGCTCGAGCGAGATCAGGCCCATCACTTCGGCACCGCCGGATTTGTGGCCGTCCATGGCCCACACGTCTTCCTCGCGATCATCCGACATGGCGCGGGTCACGAAAGCTTCGGTCATGCCCGGCGGGACGGGATGCGGAATGGACGTGGTCATGCGCGCGACACGCACGTCGCCTGCATACATCTCGATCAGGCCCATGTCAGACTTGCGCAAGGGGCGCAGAACAAAGCGTTCCGTCTCGATCACGGGTTGTGTCACGATTTTCTCCATCTCCATCGTCATGTCCCTCCTCCGAACAGAACAAACAGCACCGACGCGACCGTGAGGCCAGCGAGGGTATACATCAGATAGGGTTCCGCAGGCGTGCCTGCGAGGGTGCGCGCGATACGATCGCCCGCGAGTGTCCAAAGCGGGTGCAATAGCACCTGTGTGGCCAGCAATATGCCGCCAATGGTTGCCGTCGCGATAACAGGATCTGTGCCGGGGCTTACGAATCCGGTAAATCCTGCGACAATCATTGCCCATGCCTTGGGGTTAAGCGGGTGCACGATCAAACCAGCCGCAAATCCCGGCGCGGATGAGGCCGGGTCGGCCTGCCCCAGACGCAGGTTTGCCACCTTCCATGCCAGCCACATGATGTAAGCCGCCGAGACCCATTTGAGCACCTCAAAGACCCAAGGCGCCTGATCGGCGAGCGTCATCAGACCGAAGCCCACTGGCCAGATCACCAACTGCTTGCCGAGCGCCACACCGGCGACAAAGGGCAAGGCGGCCCGAAAGCCGTAGCGCGCGCCGGTGGCAAGAAGCGCCATGTTTGCAGGCCCGGGTGTGCCCACCTGGCTGGCCGCGAATATGGCGAAGGACGTGACCGCAATGCTCATGTCCGCGCCTCCCACGCACTGCGGGTCAGCAGCATGCGTTGCAGCGTGTGTGTCTCGCCTGTCGCCTTCGATTTCTTCTGGCACAGGGATGTGGGCACAAAGCCCTGTTTTTCCAGCACGCGCCGCGAGGCCGCGTTGCCGAGGAAGTATCCGCTGTCCAAATCCGTGTGCCCATCGGCAAAGTACCCGGCGATGACCGCTGTGCAGGCCTCGCTGATGATGCCCTGCCCCCAATACTGGCGCCCCAGCCAATAGCCCAATTCGTTCACGGTGCCGATGCAACCGACCAGATGACCGTCATGTTCGATCAAATGAACGTCCGCCCCCTTGTCAATCACCGCACTCAGGAACCCTTTTGCATCATCCAGACCATAAGGATGCGGCACGCGCGTCAGCCACCGCGCCACCTCGAGATCACCGATCAGCGGCACAATCACGTCTGCATCCGTCATAAGGGGGCGGCGCAGGATCAAACGGTCTGTCGTGATATGGTCCGGCATGAAACCGTTCCTTGCGTAAATCGAGATCGAAAAAGAAAAAGGGACCGGCGTTTCCGCCGATCCCTGATTTTGTCAAAACCTTTTGGGTACGGCTTACTCCGCGGCCTCCGCGACTGGCAGGACCGAGATAAACGTGCGGTTTTTCAGCCCCTTGTGGAAGGTCACCGCGCCATCAACGGTCGCAAAGATCGTGTGATCCTTGCCCATGCCAACGCCTTCGGCAGGCCAAAACTTGGTGCCGCGCTGACGCACGATGATGTTGCCGGGAATGACAGCTTCGCCGCCATATTTCTTCACGCCAAGACGACGCCCTGCGGAGTCGCGACCGTTACGGGATGAACCGCCTGCTTTTTTATGTGCCATGCGTCTCTCTCCTTAGCCTTTTGTCTTTTCCTGGGCCTGAGCGATCCAGCCTTCACGCTCGATCCGGCCTTTGAAAGACAGTTTCTCGTCCATATCAGCTACGTCCTCGGGGGTCCATGCCGCGATTTGCGCGAACGTGGTCACACCGTTGGCGTGCAGCTTCTTCTCAAGTGCGGGACCAACACCCGACAGCTCCTTGAGGTCATCCGCGCCGGCGTCGGCAGCGGCGGCCTTCTTGGGTGCGGCTTTCTTGGCTTCGGCCTTGGGTGCATCTGCCTTGGCAGCAGGCGCGGCAGCCTTGGGTGCCTTGGCTTTCTTCGCGGCAGGCTTGGCCGCTTCGGTCGCAGCGGCGGCAAAGCCGAAGCCCGCGCCGTTTTCAGCCGCCATGATGCCGGAGGCCGCAGCGCCCGATGCCAGGATGTCTGTCACACGCACCAGCGTCAGTTGCTGGCGGTGGCCCTTGGTGCGCTTGGAAGAGTGCTTCCGGCGACGCTTGACGAAGTTGATCGTCTTGGGGCCTTTGATCTGTTCGATGACTTCGGCTTGGACGCCTGCATCTGCCACAACGGGCGAACCGACAACGGGGGCGTCGCCACCGATCATCAGAACTTCGTTGAATTGGACTTTGTCACCTGCATTTGCGGCCAGTTTTTCAACGCGGAGCGTGTCGCCCGATTGAACCTTGTACTGTTTGCCGCCGGTTTTCATAACCGCGAACATAGCGTTCATTCCTTTGTCTACCGCGTCCTGTGGCCCCGGGTTCCCGGTGTTTGTGGCCCCTGATCCGGGGTCCGCCTCGAACAGCGCGCCTGTCTTGCAGGCGTCATTTAAACGAAACCGGCCAGCGGAGTGCTGGCCAGAGATGCGGGCTTATGTGCACATCACCCGCGCAAGTCAAGCGCTATCGGGCTCACAACTCGCTTTGCGGCATCATGCGCCCCGCCGCCTGCCCAAGGGCATAGGACAAGGTTGTATAGCTTTGGCCAAATGCCGCGAACAGCGCGTCATCGACAGCCACGCCGACCTCGGTTTCCCAAAAGGCCGTGTAGATCGCTATGTCATCCGCGCTGAGCGCCGACTGGATCACAGCGTAATACCCACGCAGCCAGCTTTCGGTTTCTTCGGCAATGCCGGGGCGCAGGGCCTCGACATCGGGCGCATCAGCATGACCAGAGGCCAGGATCAGCCCGTCAAAAAACGCTGTGCGCGCCTCTACGGCCACATCGGTGTTGCGGTCGATCAGATCGCGGGCCGCCAGGAAATCGGTCACGGATGCGCCTTGAGCCGACGGGGCCGCCTTGGCTGCTGCCTCGACCTGCGGGTCGATAATGGCCTGCCGCGCCTTTACCTCCAGATCGATGATCTTGCGCCCAAGGTCACTTTCGAAAAACAGCAGGGCTTGCGCTGCCATGTCCGGATCCATCACCTCGGTCATGGTCGCGCGAATCTCGGCCTCCATCCGCGCAGGGTCATAGAGGCGGCGCACAGTCTCGGCCCAGACATCCCCGCCCTGCCCGTCGAGAAACCCATCATCAATGGATTGCCCGGCTTGTTCGCCCTCTGCCGAAAAGGCCTGGATCAGCGCGGGCACACCAAGCGCGTCGACCAACCGATCTGCATCGTCATTCGCCAGCGCGGCGTGTACGGAAAAGAAGAAGGTCAGACAGACCGCGATCAGGCGCATCTAAAGTTCCTGACTGGGTTGCAGGTTCTGCATCGCGAGCGCCAATGCTTCGAAACGGTTGGCCATGATCTCGTATTGCACCGCGTTCATAAGGTCATAGACCTTGCGCATCTTCGGGTGTTCCAGCGCTTCGGCATAGGCCAGCACTTCGGCATCTGAAAAGGATTGGTAGGTATAGGCCGCCCCGGTCAGCGCGCCCGCCTCGATGTCGGCCTTCATCTCTTCTTCGTCGCCCGACAACAGGTTGCGCAGGGCCGGTTCGTCCAACTGCATCTCGATCACACCGGCGGCAGAGGCGGCCATCAGGAACCGCACCTGCACCTCCTGAATGGCGCGCACGGCGGTGCCTGCACTGTCAGAGGCCTTGTTCATGCGGCGGATATACTCGAGGCGTGGGCTATCAAACCGCTCAAGCCCCGCCACGATCGCTTCGCCGCTTTCCGATTTCAGCGCATCCTCTTCGGACATGTGCGATGCATTTTCGGCCACGACCAGCCGTTGCCCCAGATCAGAGGCGTAAAAGTCAGCCGCGTGTGTCAGCATGTCGTCGTCCAACGTGCGCTCGAGGATATCGAGGGCCATGTCGTGCATCTTGTCCGTGGCAAACACGTCTTCGGTCAGGCGCGTCCACTCCGTGCCGAAGTCCTGCGCTTGCAGGCCCAGCATCTCGGGCGCGGAACTGGCGGACAGTCGGATGCTTTCCAGGGCGACGTCAAACCCCGTCACTTCGAGGAAGTCCTGCAATTTTGCCCGATCCGCCGCCAGCACGAGGCCGGGCAACGCCAGACAAAAAACAAAGCTCGTTATACAAAGACGAAGAGCGCGCATGCCGTTCCTTTCAACACGACCCGTTTGATCCACGGGCCCATTTCATGTGGTCACCCCAAGGGTATGCAAATTGCCGCGCGCGTCCATCAAATTTCCCGTGTGCGCAAGATATGGCGAAATGTGCCTTGCCCTTGGCGGCCCTTGCCTCTAATTGGGCGCACCAGACCCCCGCGGAGAGGTGCCGGAGTGGTCGAACGGGGCGGTCTCGAAAACCGTTGTGGGTGCAAGCCCACCCAGGGTTCGAATCCCTGTCTCTCCGCCAAAAAACTGCGTCGCCAGAAGCATTTTTCAATTGAAAACAATATGTTGAGTTGATTCCGCAAGCCAGGACGCATCTTTTCAGCCGTTTTTGCTATACATTTCGCTGTACAAGTTGCTATACAAACGGGTCTCAATCCGGAGGTGGAAGCGGCGTGTCGATCAAGAAGCGTGGTAAAAAGTTCTCGCTCTACAAGCGCGTCCCGAAACGATACGCAGGGGTTGAACCTCGCAAGTTTGTTTGGTGCGCGCTAGGCACCGACAGTGAGAGTGAGGCACAAGACAAGGCGCCTCTCGTTTGGTCGCAAATGTTGGACGGATGGGAAGCCAAACTGAAAGGTGACACCACGGACGCGAACCAGCGCTTCGACGCAGCGAGAGAGTTAGCAGCTGCGCGTGGGTTTAGGTACATGCCTGTCAGCCGCTTGGCTGATGATCCAAAGCAAATTGTCGAACGTGTGGCTGCGATAGGCGGCCCCGAGGATGCGCCTGATCTGTTAGAGGCCGAAGCTTTGCTCGGTGGCGCAGAACCGCCAGCGCTGAAAGTCTCCGAGTGTTTAGACCTGTATTGGCAGCTTGCGCGTGATCGCATTCAAGGCAAGTCCGAAGACCAGATACGCAGATGGAAGAACCCACGCATCCGCGCAGTGAACAATTTCATCTCGGTGTGCGGTGACAAGCCGATAAGCAAAATCACCCCAGATGACATGCTGGATTATCGGCAATGGTGGCTTGAAAAGATCGAACAAGATGATTTGGCGAACACATCAGCAAACAAAGACTTCACACATCTAGGCGATGTGCTGAAGACTGTGAACATGATGAAGCGTCTGGGGCTGGTACTACCGCTCACTGGCCTCGCATTCAAGGAAAGTGAAGCTAAGCAACGTCCTTCGTTTTCCGATTCGTGGATCAAAGAAAAGATCATGGTCGAAGGCGCACTGGACGGCTTGAACGATCAAGCTGCGGCTATCGTGCTTGTGATGGTTAATACAGGTGCACGACCGAGCGAACTTGCCGCCCTGACTGCTGGCTGTATCCACTTGGACGCGGAGGTGCCGCACATCTCGATTGAAGCTGTAGGACGGCAGCTGAAGAGTTCGAATGCAAAGCGTGTGATCCCGCTTTGTGGTGTGTCACTGGAAGCGATGAAAAAGTTCCCATATGGCTTTGAACGCTATCGCGGTAGTTCGGCAGGGCTGAGCGCGGTCGTGAACAAGTATCTGCGAAACAATGGTCTACTAGAGACAGTCGGTCATTCGCTTTATGGGCTGCGGCACTCGTTCGAAGATCGACAGCTGGCCGCAGGTGTAGACGAGCGCATCCGCCGCGATTTGATGGGACATTCATTGAACCGTGAACGCTACGGCAAAGGTGCTAGCTTGGCGCACCTGCAGGGCATCGTTCAAGCGACAGCATTGTAACATTGTAACTGTCTGCAATAGCTTTGGCCTTCGCTATGGCGTCATCTTGAGCGGTCATTAGCTCGATTTCTTTCTGGATACGCACGAACAATGGAACGTAGACGGGGTTTGCCACCACAAGGGCGGCAAGCCTGCGCTCTGTGCGTCTAAGCGTTTCCAAATCATACGACATGAATACGCTATAGAAAGTTTTTCTCGGGGGAACTCCCGCTATGCTAGAAGTTGACTTTTTGGTTGGTAAGCTATTGATTTACTTAAAAAGAAAGTTTCTGAGTGATCGGTCAGGGTATCAACTTCCAGATATTCACTACTTTTTTCAACACAGTGGCTGAGAGGTAGCAAGCCACTGTCAGCAGCAGGCTCAAGCGACCGCGCATGGCGATAAACTGTGCTTTTCTTGTGCGTTGTTCATTTAACGCCTGAAAGTACTCTTCATGGATGTCGGAAATCGCCTGTGAGAAAACTTCGTCAAACGCTTTTTTGGAAAAGACGAACTTTAAAACTGTTCGAAGACTGGTGGCGGGCGGCATGCTTACAGTGGAACGGTGCAACCATAGCCCCCGGATCAGATTGGTTCGCTGTTTATCAGACAACACGCCTGAATACCCGAAAAACCGATTAATGTTTGTTTTCCGCACGGCTGTCTTGTGGCCCGAAGCAGTATCGACAAATTCGATGGTATCGGAGCTTGTTTCATCACTGCCGTCTCTTATGGCAAGCTCTCGAGCAATTTCCATTGCTAAGATGGGCACAGCCTTAGATGTTCCTTCGGTCGTTGTCTCCGAAACGGTTTCCGTCGAATGTACTTTTCTGCCTGGATAAGGCATGGTTTCAAGCGGAATCTTCTGCCAACCTTTCAGCCGCTCACTTATTTGCGCTAAATCCCGCTTACGCATGCCCGAGATCACCCATCTGGTTTAGTGCCATGTCTGTCGCACGTAGAACGGCAGAACCTTCACCGCTAATTTTGTAGACGCGCTTGGGCATTCCTGGGTCCGTAGGATTCTTCTCTTGCCGCGACTTCACATAACCCTTCTCGGCCATACGTTGCAGCGTTACGTAAATCGTGCCGCGCTTAAGTGCACCGTCACTGGCTTTAACCATCTCAAGGCCAAACATCTCAGAACCGGAACGCAACAGGTCCAGGATCACATATTCTTTCTGCGAAAGGCTTGGGAAGCTCATCGGGTTTCCAGCGTTGTTTAATCTTGAGTCTTACAGCGTGTAAGACTCATTTGCAACCGTGTTGGATTAACACATGTTTAACCAAGCTTAAGGTATCGATTTCTTATGATCTGGGCATTTGAAACCGAACACGTACATGGCACAAACTCACTAGGCATGGTGAGAGCATACGCCGTCGAAGACGCTCTAACCGCAATACAAACCGCAGACGCGAACCTGTACCCATTGCCTGATGATACCGTCTGGCCTGGTGGCGAACAGCATGTATGGTTCGAACGAGTGACAACCGACTGAGTGATCCAGTTAATGGCCAAAAAGAGCAAGCGGAATCCACCTTGGAGCCGTGACGAACATATCCTTGCGCTAGACTACTACCTCCAAAACCGTAGCGATTACTTCGACCCACAGAGTGATGGTGTTCAACAACTTACGCGCAACATCCATGCACTTGCGCTATTGCTTGGCGTTTCTGGATCGGAAACGTTTCGAAACCCTGCTGGCGTGTCCATGAAGCTTCTGAATTTCAGGGCACACGATCCTGATTGGCCGAGCAAAGGCCTGGATCGAGGCAACAAGCTAGAAGCCATTTTGTGGAGCGAGTTTGCAGATCAACCTGACAAGCTAACGACGACCGCAAAGTTGATCATGGCCGCAATCGGATTCGACATGCCTGTTTCGTCACAGGACGATGACGAACCCGAGGCAAAAGAAGGTCGCCTACTTACAAGGCTTCATCGCTACCGTGAGCGCGACCGCAGTATAGTGACTAGAAAGAAAAGGCAGTATCGCGAAAAGCATGGCAACCTAGCGTGTGAGGCTTGTGGTTTCGACTACGCGAAAGTCTATGGCGAGCGCGGCGCAGACTTCATCGAGTGCCATCACACAAAGCCGATTTCAGAGATGGAACCCGGTGAAACCACTAAGTTGCGCGATCTGGTTTTGTTGTGCGCTAACTGCCACCGTATGGTCCATGCAGCGCGCCCCTGGTGGACTTTTTCTGAACTTAAATCTGCCGTGGCAGTAAAACACCGCACCCAGAGAAACTCGCAATGGTGAATTGAGAAGTCTGGGCGCGGCTCTACCGCCTTGCTGTGCAGTGGTATTTATATACCCCATACAGGATGTGATTGTCTAGTCCGATGTGGTACTTAATTGACTTATTTTGGTGCCGAAAGATGCTTTTCTCGAAGACGTAAAAGCGCCCTATCCACCGCGTCAAAACGATCTGCCAAAAGTTTCAAATTTGCGGCTTCGATGCGGCTCAAACTAAGCCGTGACAACTCACTGTATTTACGATCCAAAGCTTCGCGCGCATGATCTGTTTCTCTCATTTTTTCTCCTAAAATTAGTAACTTATGATGATTTTTGTATAATGAATATGTATCCTTTCCAGAGAGACTTCCCCCCTGTAGGTAAAAACCAATCACACGACACAACGGTCCCATTAGTTCTTACCTACAGGGGGATTTCATTTCTTTCCGTCGAAGTGGTGAACCGAACCTCAGTTGTCAGCTGAGCTAGGCGGTATCCATTGTCCTAGCGATATTCGATGATCCCTGGCCTTTCAGCCAATACGGTTACAATCCGAAGATTGAGCAACGCAGGCAACTTTCCTCCAATTACCTTACGTTAGACGGGTGACACTCCTAGGCCAGAGCCGTCTTCTTTCTGGATGCTATGAGTAGCAACCCCTACGATCCGTCCGATATTTCTACCGGGTGTGGCCGCAAGCGATCCAACTTGCATCCCACCGACTGGATGACTCCTCGCGCCGTCAAGTGTCCGGCTTTCTGAGGGTTCTTTAGCAAGGTCGGTGACGTGGCTAGAACGATATGACACTATCAATTCTAGTGTGCGGTTGTAGGCGACCGTCATAGAAAGTATCGGGTCAAGCCTCACGGCTGCTTAGGCTGATGCTCGCTAACAAGTAGCACATAAAGCTTACTTTATTTATTCTTGTCTGTCAAATCGAACTGACGGCGTAAAATATTGGTATCGTTAGAATAATGTCTAACGAAGCCCTAACCTTTACCTTCTAGTCCCAGCTCGATTGAGCATATTTCCAGGACGCATCTGTGCGGTAATTTCTTGGACAACAACACCGCGCATAGTCGCCTCCATTTGCCTACCCATGTGCTTAGCCAGATCAGCGTTTTGCTCCGGCGTCCCTGCCGATCCATTCACCGTCACAGGTGCATTGATCGTGATCGCCTGCGATGCTTCACCAGAACCGCTAGAAGACGTGTTAGGTGCGCTTGAGACGTTCGCAGCACGTCCGACTAGGCCACCGTCTGCGTAGCCTCTCTGGGCACTCCTGTGTAGTTGGTCGAGTGTACCAACACCGATGGCAGATGTTGCGGCTTTCGACATGACGTACTCACCTTTGTGGACGATTCCGGCGGGTTCATATTTACCGCCACGTCCAGTGAAACCACCGTTTGCGAAACCACCACCTAGCAATGTGAGAAAACTACCAAAGACAGAACCACCGGCACCGGATGCACTTTCAAGCAAGCGTTTTTTCAAGCTCAGTTTCAGAATTTGAAGGATTAGCTGTCCGACCGCTTGCTCTGCGGTCAAAGCACCTGTCGCCATTTGTTCGAAGACATTGGCGATGCTGTTGGCACCCTGCGCGGATGCTTCCTGAACCTCTTGGATACGTTCTGCCGCCAGATCAGCCGAGTTAGCTGCCTTAACATATTCAGTTGCAAGCTGTTCGATCTGTGCGCGCAGTGCCGGTGTATCTGCTACACCGCTGCGCTGTGCTGCGCTTAGAAGCTCGGCCCGCGTCCTAGCGTATTCCAGTGCGTCACCGTGTTCGATGCGCTTGCCAGCGACTTCCGCAAGTGCTTGTGCCTCAAGATTGAGTGCAGCGGTTTCCTCTGCGATAGACTGCAATTCGCGGTCATAGTCGCTTTGCGATCTACTACCACCGGAAGAACCACCACCCGTAGGTTTGTCTGGAAAGCCAAAAGATGCGTCAACACCCGGCAATTGCGGTCTAAGCGATGTTGTTGGTCCGGTCGGTGGCACAACACGTGCTGGCGGATTAAGCTGATTACCGCGTGGATCACCGGCGTCTGGATTAACTGCGCTTGGATCAGCAGTACCGTCTGGATTGGCACCTGGAAGTGACGCGCGTAGTTCTCTGGCACGTGCGATTGCTGCATTCATTATCGTGACGAAACCGCCAAGTGCGGATGTCACGTTGCCAAATTGAACACCGTCAATCGCTGATACTTCGGCGAGCGCAGTCTGAGCCTGTGTGGCGAGTTCTTGGATGCGTTTCTCGAAGGTTTCGGCGCTGATAGAACCGTCATTCAGATCACCGACCAGTGTGTTTATCTCGGTCGCGATCCGGTTCATTTCACCGGAAGCATCTGTCTCACCAAACATCGCCAGTGTGGATGCAGATTGAAACAGCGGTCCGGTAAGTTGATCCGCAGCTTCTGCAAGTCTGTGGTATTCGCTGACGATGCTCTCAACCGTGTTCTTATGTTGATCCAGCGCACCTTGATCCGTGGATAATTCGACGGTCGTGCCTTCACCCAGCAAGCTCTCTGCGCGCTCTACCGTAGTGGTGAGGTCTTCCAGATCAGTGCGCAGTGTCACCAGCTTTACGGATGCGTCTGCAATACCAACCGCCAGTGCTTTCCCGAAATTCGACATTCTTGTGGTGAGCGCTGCAAACTTGCGGTCAAGCTCTTCGGCCTTGCGGATCACCTCTGCATCCAGAACAGCACCAGCATCACGCGCGGCCTGTCTGGTTTCGCGCAGTGCGTCCGCGCCTTTGTCGATCAGTGCAGTGAATTGTTCTGCCGCCGTACCACCAAAGATTTCATCCGAGATGCGGATACGCGCTGCGTCGTCCAAGTCCTGCATTTTCTCGATGATGTCTTCGAACAGTTTATCCGGCTGTTTCAAACCTTCGGCAAGCTGCGTTGCGGTGAAACCAAGTCTTGCGAAAGCCTCCGCAGCGGGTCCACCACCGGTTACGACAAATTCGTCCGCACGTAAGCTAAGCTCTTTCAGACCGTCCACCATCGCATCTACGTCGATGCGATTTTGATCCGAGACATACCGCAATTCTTGAAATGCCTCGATGTCCAAGCCTGCCGTTTTGGCTGCATCACCGATACGCGCGACCTCACCGACAACACGTCTGATACGTCCGGTCGCGGTACTGACAGCACCAACCGAGATACCAGCTAACAGTGCGGGTCCAAGTTTGCCAAAGCTGGCCGCGATGTTGTAACCAGCACGTCCGTAGGTAGCGGTTAGACGATTGGCACTTTGCTTTGCTCTACGTTCCATCTGAGTAGCAGCTTGACGCTGTTTCTTGTTGGCACGTGCCAAACCCTTCTCAAGTTTGTCGATACGTGCCTCAACTGGAACTATAAGTCCTTGTAATTCATTCATTTTGTAATCTCCTAAAATACGAAAATTTCTGCATCTTCCCCGGAATATTGGGAACGATTTGTCTCACCTTGGCTGGCTCTGTGAACGGCCATCGCAGCGGCAACCGCGCCGTCAATCCGGTCGGTCTTTTTGCCTTTGTGCATTCTGACCAAACCCGATGTTTCATTGCGTGACGCAACCACACAATCGAAATGATGCCGCAGTACCGGATGACCATCGTGTCGGATGAACTTACCGTTCACGGCCTTTTCAAGATCACCGATTGCGACACTCATAGACAGCGGTGCTTGTCTGAATTCGACTACTGGCAATCCCTCGTCATACAAGGTTTGCATCATCTTGCGCGCCAAGTAGGGGTCGAAAGCGATTTCTTGTACGTCATGTGTGGCGCAGTGTTCACGTATGTGATCCTCTACAAAATCAGGATCAATAATCGGTCCCGGTGTAGCAATGACGTGCCTTTGATCGCGCCACAATTCATAAGGAACACCGTCTGTCTCTGCGCGCTCTTGAATACCATCACCAGGAATAAAGAAGGTCGGTTTGATGGTGATCTGTCCATCATCATGCAACCACGCAGCCACGACGCATGACGTGTCACCGTTCACCGATAGATCGACACCTAACCAGCACGGAAAGTCTTCCAGTGTTTCTGGATCATCATCGAATTTGCGGCTGTCATAGGTCTGCATACTGAATAGCGGATCACGACTGTTGGCCTGCCAGATATTCAGATTGAATTGCAGAAAGGCGTACTTGTCAGAAGGTCTATGCTCGGCCTCTTTCGCGAGTGTGCGCAGACCGTTCAAGCTCGGAAAACCGTGCTGCAAACCGGGGTTTACACGATGCCAAAGTTCCTCGTCCTGCCAGTGGTCGGTAGCAGCCGCACCGAACAGAATTGGCAGATATGCGGGGTTCTGTATCTCGCCTTTAGCGACCTCTGTAGCGTAGTTGAATTGCTCACCCGATAGTGTCTCTGCGCCGCGTCCGGCGGTTGTCGCAATTATTGTTAAGCTGTCATCGACCTTACTGGAGCCGGAACTTAGCGCTTCCCATAGGTCGCGTCCTTTCCACACGTGTAGCTCGTCAATCAGTGTGAAGTTGGGCGTCATACCGTGCGCAGCTTTACCGTCGCTAGAGATGGCCCGCAGCGTTACGTTATCTTGCTTGAATACGATCTGTTTGGCGCTGTTGAATGCGTCGTAAATCTTGGTTGCTTTCACCAAGCGCTTGTCTTCGCGGATGATGTTTGCGGCCTCTGTGAATCCGATTGACGCTTGTTCTCGGTCGGCGGCTGCAAAGATGACTTGACCGCTCGGAACACGCTCTGGACCGATGGTATGCAGTAGTGCAAGTGCAGCGGCTAAACTGGTCTTTCTGTTACCACGGGGGACCAGCAGAAAGACGTTCTGTACGATCCTGCGACCGTCGTCATGTCGCGGACCGTAGATGCGTCTGACAATGCGTTCCTGAAACGGATGTAGCTGAAAAGCTTTGCCATCGGCTGTGCTGTTAGGATGTCTAAGAAGTCTAAGAAACTTTACCGCGCGCTCACCACAACCCAGCGGATCGGGAATTACCGAACCGTCATATATCCATTCTGGATAGCTTGAGCCTTCGGAAACGGATTCCGAGTCTGGGATTATGATGCTTGAGCCATCCACTGATCACCGAACCGCC
This sequence comes from Tateyamaria algicola, assembly GCF_047715485.1. Classification (NCBI taxonomy): domain Bacteria; kingdom Pseudomonadati; phylum Pseudomonadota; class Alphaproteobacteria; order Rhodobacterales; family Roseobacteraceae; genus Tateyamaria; species Tateyamaria algicola. Next base: position 4,054,203 of record NZ_CP180422.1, on the reverse strand, counting down.
AACGGATTGTCGCTGTCGTCATCGTCTTCTGTAAGCTCGGCCATTCTTGCGCGACTAACCGGTGTAAGACCGTATTCACTCGCTAGTGAGCGTGCTGTCATGGTCGCGCGGTTCACGACACCGAATAGTTTCTGATACTCAACGGACTTGCCGTCATCCTCGTCTTTTACTGTTTTCGCCAGCGCTTTGTGCATGAGAATTCTGGTCTTGCGGATGGTGGATATCATCTCGCAATAGAGTTCTAGTCCGGTCAGATCGATCTTTGTGGCAATCTTGTTTTTGACCAGATACGGCATGACGCGCTTCCATTCTTCCTTGGCAAACTGGTCGAGATGCGAAGGTGCAACGGGTGCGCGTGTGAGTGCGTTTTCGTCTGGTTTCGGAATGAATTTTCTACCTTGTCCAGAAGCGTTCATTGTACCAACACCCCGCGCAATTCCTGCCCGTGTCTGCGGCCAAGTTCTGTGATCTGTTCGAGGTCATAGTCTGCGCCGTCCAGTGTGATCCGATCAGCGGTTTTCAGATCATCCAAGAACCGAATGCGCAGTGTGATGTCGCCTGCGGCTGCGTTGCCGAAACCTGCCAATTCCTCTGCTACGGTTTGCACAACTTTCTCGGCGCGCACCGTTTGAATTGGCGTCCATGTCTTGGTCACTCGACCACTCGGACTAACCGTCTCAGATGGCCGCGTGATAGTGATTTGTCGGTCTAGTTTACCGCTTCTAATTTTCATTTTATGGCCTCCACATAATGACAGCTTCAACGGTTCCAACACCGTGACGATAAGCTTTGTCGGGATCTGGATCGCGCATGTAGCGAAAGTCTGGACGCACCCATTCTTGGATCATCAACGTTGATCCCTCTGGCATGTCCCAAAGTGCATTCGTCAAAGCGGCACCGATATGCGTTGCGGTGTTTGCAGCTTGGTCCAAGCACCAAATGTGCAGGTCGAGATACACGCGTGTAAGAAGCTGTCCGCCAGCAGTTCGACCGAGATTGACGGTCTGTGGATCAGACATGATCACACATGGAAACGTAGGCGGAATACTTGAGCCGCTGCGAATGCTTTCCGCATCAATCAGACCAGTAACACCCGGATCACTGATCAATGTACCTCGAATTGTGGTTTGAAGGGTCTCTACCGGATCAATCATTTTGGACCTCCAACAACATTGCGGATGGCCTTACCGATAGCGCGACTTATGCGACGTAGTGCCTTTGGCTTCGCTAGACGTTCTGCCGGTCGCATGAATGGCTGTGCCGCCGATTTGACCGTTCCAAACTCCACCATATGACCGGTGCGAACATCCTCATTTCCAATTGTCACTAAGGCTTGGTTTGTCTGTGCCGTGCGCTTTCCGCCACCGACCGCATAAGCTGGTGTTGTCTGTCCTGGTGGTGTGACTGTGATCGAAGCTTTAAGATCACCTTCTTTTACCGGAACGAGTAGACGCATGGTGTCCGCGACTTCTTCGGCACCTTTGATCAAAGCTGGCTCAAGCTGTTCCACAATCTCCGGCGGAATGGCTTTAAGCTGTTTTTGCAGACGTAGTGATTGAGCGTTAAGCGACATGACCCACCACGCTTTCTCTGTAGCTCTGCAAAAGAGCGTGAACACCGAAGGGAACCGGTGCTGTCGTCATACCGAAAGATGCAGCCTCGCGTTGTTCGTACCAGTAAGCCGCAAGCATAAGTGCCACTTCGACATGGATAGGCTCGTTCACGTCGAAGGCTGAGCCAATGTTTCGGGTGATCCAGCTCTCGGCAACGGACAGCTTTTGCGTCAACAAAGCGTCGTCCAGATCGTGTTGAATATTCAGTTGGTTTTTAAGCTGCGTTAGCGATGTCTGTGCCATTGTTGATTGCCTCTAAAGTGTTCTTTTCAAATATTAATTATTCAAATCTCTTGTGCGTTTGTTCACGCGCCGGTCTCTAAACTGTCTACAAAGTCCAGACGTACCCGGCCCTTGCTGTCATCTGTGCTTTTGCTAGCTGCGATTTTTGTTTTTGAAGTCAGGTAACCGTTTGTGAACACCTGTTCCAAAGGCAGATTCTTTTTAAGTCTGTTTCTGATACTGGTCTCTTTGACACCGGTAACGTCTGACCATTCTGCGACGGTGTGTGTCTTGCCGTTGTATGTGATCGGCGTGGCTTCGCGGCCAGCACCGGATTTTGCTTTAGACTTAGCAAGTTCTTCCGCTGATGGTGCTTCTGCGATTTTTGCTTGTGCTTTCTCTATGACCGCATCGTCATCGTAGCCAGCTAATGTGCAGATTACTTCAAGATCGAGATTTGGTCTTGCGAATAGATTACGTGCGCGTTCGATTGCTCTTAGCTTGTGTACTTCTGATAGTCCTGTGCCTCCGGCACCTTCGGTAGCGTCAACGATTGCTCTGTGAAGAACCGCGCACCATAATGCTCTTTCGCTTTGGTCAATTTTCATTGTTTGCGCTCCAATCTCTGTTTGAATTTGGAGTGACAGGTGATGCAGAGCGGTTGCCAGTTGGTGCGATCCCAGAACAGATTTGTATCGCCTTTGTGCGGTGTGATGTGATCCACCAGCGTAGCGCGTTGTCCGCATCCGCAGTGTGTGTGCATCTGTAGAAATTGCTTCGATGCTTTGCGCCATTGATGCGTGTAGCCGCGTTGGTGTGCGGTTGGTCTATTGCGGTCGTGACGTGCTTTGCGCTGTTGATTGTTACGCTTCTGACATGCGCACAGTTCACCGGCAGGAACGACAGTGTTGCAGCATGTTCTTAGTCTCGGGAACGTCGTCATGTGACACTCCCCAAACCGCGTAGAGATGCTAGTCCAGCGCGATCAAAGTCAGGATCAAGACCAGCTTCAATGTTGGCTTGGCGTTGTTCCTCTGACAGTTCGTTGTCGTCGTTTGTGCCGTGTGTGGATTGAAGCTGATCGAAGTAACCTTCGATGGCGAGTAGCAGGTCTGGTAGTGTCGAATTCCAGACAGTTTCGGGTGTCCAGTGCAGCCAACCAGTAGCCATCTTGAACAGGTCTTTGTGAAGGTCGGACCAAGCTACGGGTTTGCTGTTCGTTTTCTTTTTCGGTGTGTCACTGTCTGTATCGTCACCAAAGCTCATAAGACGCGACATCAGCGTCACCAGTGGCTCTAGAGTGATTTCCTGCACTCTGCGCAGTGAAACAGGGCCAAGCGACTGTATGAAGCTCTCTGCGTCTCTGGTGCTTGATGCAGATGCGCGGATGATTGCGTAGACTGTTCCGAGTTTGAAATTGGATAGATCAGATAGGACGGCGACAAAACCGCCGTCCCTTTGTTCGAGAATGACCGCAGCGCGCAAAGAAGGGATCAGCCGCACGATGTTTCCACCGTGCGTCAGGATCACGTCATATGCGGGCTGCGCGTTCATATTAGGCTGCGATTTTCAGCTTAATGAAACGATCCGGGTGGGTCAGATCACCACCAACGCGCTTACGTGCGTGGAAGCGTACCTGTCCCGCTGTCGCAAGGCTGTAAGGGTCACGCAGCGTTGTCAGACCGATACGATCTACAATGCGATAACCGCTCATGTCACCGAACAAGATCGGGAATTTGCCTGCTCCGATATCGTCCATATCTGGCATTTCAACAACCGGACGACCTAGCAGCGTAGAAGGTGCGGCTTCGCTGATCGGATCAATGACCATGAAACGACCTGTCGTATCGGCCAGTTGACGAATTGCCGACAGCGTGTTGCGGTTCATCATCCACACACCGTTTTGTGCGTACACACTTGCGATTTTGTGGAATGTTGCGATCAGAGTGTCCGCAGCACTTACACCAAGTGTCGAAGCATGACCGGACTTGATTTCAGCGATACCGTTACCGGCAGCCATAATGCCTTTTGGCATAATTGTGCCGTCACCGCTGATGAATGCTTGCCCTTCTTTCTTTGCAAAACTTTCTGCGAAGTCTTGCAGCAATTCACCTTCCAGACCGTAAGCGTTGTCTTCTAGCAGTTTGTTGGAAACGTCGGTGAAAGTTGCCAGTTCATGCACCGGCAGTTTGACCTGTTCAAACTCCATACCCGAACCAGTGCGAGTTGCAGTTTCAGCCGTCCAAGTTGCGGATGTTCCGCTTACACGGCGCGGATAAACAATCTCAGAGGCCGAGGTATTGATAACGCGCGCATACTGTCTGATCGGACTAAACTCGTTCAGCAGTTTGATAAGCTCGTTACCGTTTTCTTCGGGTACAAGGTATCCACCGTCTGCATCTGTACCTACCGTCAGTGCTTTGACTTCATCCGCATCCATGCGCTCGACGCCACGACGCAGGAAGTTACCGAAAGCTTTTTGTTCAAGCTCTTTGTCCTTGTTTTGAACAACGTGAACTCCTTGCGGACGGGCCGCCTTAGCTTCCAGTTGGTCGAGACGCTTTTGGACTGCATCAAACGCTTTGGTATCGGCATCGGGTGCGTCATTGGCCGGTGTTAGTTGTGCGATCTGTTCAGCGATCAGGGCTTCGATTTCTTCTTTTTCCATTTTAGATATTTCCTTCTTTTCAATGGGTTCTGTGCCACCAGCTTTGAGTGATGTGATTTGCGCGTCCGGGTGGCACGGAACCGCGACAATTGAGATTTCCAAAAGGTTTGCTTGGGTAATGGTGCGGCCCTTCGGGTTCCGCTTGCTGTCTTTGGTTTCGAAACCGATGGACAGACCGTTCACGGCCTTGGATTTGATAAGCGCGTGAACCTCTTTGGCTTTGGGAATGTCATCGACCAGCAATTGGCCTTTGACTTCCACGCCTGCGCCCGTGTCTGTAATTTCAGACCAGACACCAATGACTTCGGACTGATCATGGCTCCAAAGCATCGGCAGTTGATTGGGCGCAGACAGTGCGCCCTTTGTCATCACGTCACCAACACGATCCGGGATACCCCAAGGCCATGCTAGTCCGGTGATTTCGCCTGTATCTTTGACCTGCAGGTCAGCTTTGATTTCAAGAAATTGGGTCACTATCCACCTCTTCTTTTTGTTCTTGTTCAGGTCCGTTGAAACGCGCATCCAGGATGTCCAAAGCCAGCGGTAGAAGCTCCGCTATTGGACGGTTGGTTGCGTAGGTTGTCGTGAGTGCCTTGGCTTGCTCGGGTGATGTTCCACCGCCGATCAGTCCAAGACGGATAATCTCGGTTAAGTCTCTGAGCGCGAAAGCTGTGTTGATCATCCGAAGATAAAGCGCACCGATCCCCATTTCGGTTTTGCGCTCTACCTCCAGAATCATGTCATCGGTCAGTGCGAATGTGTAATCCGCATCGCCGAAGAACTTGGTGACATCCATTACGCGGCCTCCTCTTGATCAGAGTTGGCCGGATCAGCGTTTTCGTTGTTTGCTGGCGGTGTGGTGTTTGAAGTCGTGAACGGGTTCGAGAGTTCGTTGCCGTCTTCGCGTGGTGGAAGATTGAGATTTTCGCGAACGTCATTCGCTGTCATCACACCCGCAGCGCGATACTGACTAAACGCGGTCGCTTTGGCTGCGTGATCTGCCGAAAGGAGATTATCGACGTCAAAACTTACGGACAGTTCGTCGCGCTCCTGATCAGTCAGTAGACAACGCGCATAACCCCATTCCCATGTTTCGATCCAAGGCTTCAAAGTGAGCGTCAAAAATTGGCGCATCATCTGTTCGGTGTTCGACCATGTGCCGCGTGTCAGTTCGAATATGAGTGTCGGTGGAACCCGGAACACGCGCGCGATTTCACGTATCTGTTCGAGGCGGTTTTCCGCAAACTGCGTATCCACCATCGTCATTGCGATCTGGTTGTAGCTCATACCCTCGTCTAGAAGCGCAGTTGCACCAGCATTCTTGCCGCCGTGTGTTGCGAACCATGAAGCTGCCAATTTCTTCTTGGTTTCTACGTCCAACACCTTCGTAGATGTAATGACACCGCTTGGGCGGCCACCGTTGCTGAAAACACCGCTCATGTGGTTTTCGAATTGCATCGCGAGGCCGATAGCTTCGCGACCAAGCGTGATTGGTGATACGGCTCCGAACGCTTCAACACGCAACACGTCCGCATATGACATACGGACTTGGCCTGCGCCTTCTGGTGTGACGAGGTAGTAGGGTGTTCCGTCAAGTTCTAGACAGTGCTGGCAGCGACCGTGTTCAAGTCGATGTAGCTCAATCGGATCACCGTTGGCGTTGCGGATCACCAGCGCGTGTCCTGCACCGTGCATAAGCGCATCCAGTGTCAGTTGTTCGCGTAGTTGTGCCGCAGATGTCCAAGGGTTCGCTTCGCGATGGATCAGCTTGTGAGCCGGATGATCTGCAAGGATGTCTTTGTTCTCTGCGTCGTGCAGCTTCGCGGGAAGACCACCCATCGTTTCTGAGATTAGACCGACCGCACACGCAACCGCAGGAACTTTAAGTGCGGAGTTCGGTGATACTTGAATGCCGGACGACGTGGGGATGGCACCAAAGAGCGAAAGGGCCTCACTGTCTGTCAGTGTGACTGATTTGGAGTCCTGTTGAAGTTGCCTCGGCCTAAAGCCGAGGGCTTTTTTGATTTGAAAAAGAGCCATGAAATACACATCTTGAAATTATATATGTTGCATTTATATCACACTTTTTCAGAATGCGCAAAGAGAGCGCCAATGGTGTTGATAGATCGGTACTTTACACGCCCGTTTCATTCAGTGGTCATTGTCGTCGCCAAATGCTATCGCTGCATTACGGGTAAGAAAGTGCAGTGAGATTTTGAGTGCCAAATTTTCAAGAAATTGCTGCTGCAGTTAATCAAGCCATTGATCATGTGATTGAGCATGGCTTGGACGACATAGCCAAGCCACCAATCTTTATGCGCTCAATCGAGCATCAAGTCATCGAGGCCAATGCCGAAAGTTTTCGAACGGAAGCGTATCGAACAACGCTCAGTTTTCTGCGTACACGGAACCTAACAAACTCGCCAATCGGCAACCCTTACTACTACATGGTTCCAAAGGACGAACACACTCTGCGCCGCGTCGCGTGGATAGACCCATTTGACGTGGTGAAGTATCTTTCGGTGGCATTGCTGCTCGCGCCTCAAATCGAGACCCAGCGGCCGTCGAAACAGGATAACGTCGTTCATTCGCATCGACGGCCAGACACCCCAGGCACAGTCTTTGATGGAGACTTCGGTTACGACTCCTTTAGGCAAGCGTCTGGCGAACTCTCCCGCGCACGAATCGGCGAATGGAAGGTAGTAACCGACATTTCCAATTTCTTTGACCGAATTGGAAACCACCCTCTTGAGAACCATCTTGGGGACTGTGGCTGCGATAGAGAGATTGCTGACCTTGCACGCGAAATACTCTTTCAGTGGTCTGGGGATAGACGCAGTTTCGGTGTGCCAGTTGGATCAGATGCAAGCCGAATTCTTTCAGAAGCAGCGTTGATCGCAGTTGACCGCGAACTGCAACGAAACAGCGTGACCTATGTACGTTACGTTGACGATTATCGGCTTTTTGCTGAGACCCGTGCGGAAGCATATGACGCGGTAAGGCTGCTTAGCGAACTGCTCGCACAGGAAGGATTGACGCTGAACAATCGCAAGACCAGGATTTTTCAGATTCAATCGATTGCGGAGTTGCCTGATACCACGGCGTTGAACGTGGGCGATGAACACGAACGCATAGACGAAAGCGCTCGCGAACTAGTTCAACGCCGTGTGCAAGTCAGTGGTCGCACGTCAATTTCACGCTTCTATAGATATCCTGGTGCGGAAGCTCTGAGGAGGTTGAGAACGCTTCAGGTCGGAGCTGTAGTTGCGGCTGTTCAAAACACACAGGGTGCGGAGCAAGAAGAGGCGATCAGAACCGCCACAAAGTACTTCGTTTACGTTCGCCAAGATGTAGAAATCCTAGAAGCAGTTTTGCGCGCAAAGATCACATCGGTTTTTTACATTGTTGACGCATTGGTAAAAGACGAGGAACGTATTCATCCCAACGTAAAGGAAATGGTTCGGGACGTTCTTCTGAGTGAGATGGGTGTTGAGAGCTGCCCCTACCCATTTCAGATGCCGCTTATAAGGCTATGCGCTGCAAACGGTTACGAGGACAACACACTCGCGAACGCAGTCATCAATCGTCAACGAAATCTGGACAACCAACACTTCTTTAGGGAGGCGATCCTGCTTGGATTTCAACAGTTGGAACGGCACACCATAAGGCGTCTGGCTATGGAAGTCTTTCCAACGGTATCACCACCGATCCAGCGTGCGATTGCATTTTCTGTCAAAAACTTTAGCCGTATGAACGATCAAGAAAAGCGACCGCTGGTTAGAAACATCGAGCAAATATCAAATGACTGGTTCGTGCGCCGTTTTTGACATCATTTGCGGTGCTTGAACTATAAATTTGCTATACATATCGCTATACAAGTCGCTGTTTTACCGCAGATATAATATCATAAAAACAGCTACTTATCATACCTCCACGCTAAAGCGGACTGACTGTCTCTCCGCCACATCGACTCCGTATGTTCTTGTATTTTTTGAAAATTTTTAGCATAGTCGCAAATCGCTCCCACACTTGTTCCCACGCGCGGAGTGGTGCATTGAGGCCCTGCTTCAATCATCGCTTTCCTCTCGTTCTTGGCCGGTAATCAAGCGGCGCTGTTCTTCGCGGCTGATTTGGCCGTAATGCTTAAGTGTCATCAACACGTCGCTATGGCCAAGGTTCTGCGACGCCGCGACCAACTCCGGAATATTTTTACAGTGACGAGAGATGTGCCGCGAATGCATGTGCCGGAAAGAATGTGGTCCATATGGCTCAAGCCCAGCAGCCTTGAAGGCGGCGTTGACTATTTTGCGGATCGGTACGGTCGTAGACCAGTGGCGACGCTCGAACCCCGTTGCCTTGAAACCCTCGGTTCCCTTCGCTGAAATCGCCGTAGCCGGGAAGAGCGGATCATCCGGACCGTAGAGCGCGACCTCGTCGAGATAAATCATCCACCTCGCCAAAGCCGCCTCGGAAAAGCCTTTGTGGAAAAAGCTGTCAATCGGCTTGCCGAACTTCGTGGCAACTTCGCGCGGGTTCTGTTTCACGCATTTCTCATCAAGATCGACGTGTTTTATGCGCAGTGTAGCAATCGCGGCAACGCGCGGGCCGCACAGGCACAGAAGCGATACCAGGGCTTTGTCGCGCATTTCGCGCGGCGTTGTTTCAGGCATTAGTTCAAGCGCCCGCTTTGCCTGTCTGACGCTAGGAGCTGGAGTTTCCGGAGCGGCGCGCGCTTCGGCCTCGTCGCGCAAAGATAGACGGAAGTACTCTGCATGTTCCAACCTGATGCGTCGGCGGAAGCCGTCTTGCTGAGAAAGCCAGATCGTGAAGTCGCGCAGGGTGGCCATGATTGCGCGCTGCGTAGACTTAGAAAAAGGCTTGCCGTGTGCGGACTTCGCTTGCTCAAGATACGTGCGAAATTGCATAGCCCATTTGATGTGAAACCTCGCGAAGTCTTTGCGCCCGTTCCAAACGTCGAAGCGTTCGAGTGTTGCGATTTCACGGTCCAGTGTCTTTGCTGAACACTGCTTTGCGTGCTTTCTATAATAGAGATAATCTCGTTTGATCCGCTCGTTTTTCTCGTTGCGTCTCTTCGCCACTTTGTGTCCTTTCCTGCGCCATTTTTTGGCGTCAAAAAGCTACGTCATGGATGGGGGCTGAAAGTGGAAGTTCAGGGGGGCAGAGTCCGCAACCTTAATGTCGATTCCGGTGTTTGCGTTTCGCTGCCGGGTTCATACCTGTTTCAGTGCCGCAAACCGCAGACTTTGGCAGCTCCCCTTCCACCTGTTGCAGCAATTCCAGCTTGCCCGTGAGGTTTGGCAGGCATGATTTGGCAATCGGTTTGTTGACCATGTTGCCGCATGCGTCACAGATCGCCTTGAGCGTCATGCGTTTGCCGTTGACCAGTATTTCGGCAAAACCGCCCGCTGCATCGCGCGTATCTCGACAGCCGAGGCAATAGAATTGGTGCAGGGCCGTTTTGTTTTTTCGGGATTTGCGCCTGTTCCGGATGAAGTCCTTCAGATCATCGCCGCGAATGAGGAAAGGCCGCTGGTGCTTCATCACCGGCAAACCTTCCTTGATCCAAGTGCTGATAGTGCGCGCCGAAACGTTGGTCACGTCCACCGCTTCACGGATCGTGTAACAATGCAAAAGCTTGATTGCGTTGATGCGTGCAGACCTAGGCATAACCTGCCCTTACGCTTTCGGGCCGGTTTCATTCCGGGCCAGCCATTCGCGAATGGCGTCCACCCGCACAAGCCGCCGCGTGCCGATCTTAATGCTCGGCAAATCACCTTTGGCTAGCGCCGCATAAAGCGTAGTGCGCCCAATGCCTGCAAGCCGTGCCGCCTCGTCCGGGGAAACTGCAATGGGTGTGTGTTTCGGGTTCGCTTCGTTCAGGTCTGTCATGGTTCAAACTCCATCGTGAGAAGATGGGTGAACCATCGCGGACGTAGGGTGGATCAAAACAGGGCTTAAGTTTTCATCCAGTTTTCATCCGCGTCGAAACTTTAAAACATAAGCTTTTACTGTTGACAGTCTGGGAGGTTGTACGTTCGGGAACCGCGCGATGTATGCGGCACGAACTGCCTCTGCCTCTGCGTTGCGCCCTTTCTCAGCCGAGCCTTGCGTGGCACGTTCGGCCAGTAGCTCATGCAGGTGCTCACGGTGAAGACTTGGCCGCCCGCCGGTTGGCTTGTTGGGCGCGCCCACAGCTTCGGCGACAGTCACATCCTTCCGTAACCGTGACACCCGCAAGTCCAGCTGCACTAGCTGGGCAAGGTTGCGCGTGGCGGCATCCCGATAAGGCAACAGCCCAGCGGCGGTGACGACGAGCGAATAGTCGCGCCGGATTTCAGCGCGCAGGGCTGTGTTTAAGTCGTCCAGATCATCGCTGTTCAAAAGACGCGGATGAAAGTAGGCGACCGCCCGCCCGCCGGGGGTCTCCACTAGTCCGATACGCCATGTGTGCGGCCCGAGTTGTGACGTGCTTCCCAGCTCACAACCAAATGCGACATGTAGTTGTTCAACCAGCCCAACTAGGTTGGGGCGCATGGAAACAAGATCCGCGCGCTCAATGGTAACAAAGCCTAGGTCGGGGCAGTAGTGGCCATATGAACCACCCTCGAAGATGATTTCGGCGTCGTGTGATTCGTCGCAGTTCGCACAAACCACCGATTGCACCATGCCATCGCATTGGAGCAGCCCTGCGTCCAGCAAAGCCCCAAATTGCGCGTCGTTACGATAAGCCCGAGCCCCCACTTTCCCAACCTGCTCGATGATCTCGCTAAGCAACGAAACCGCGTTCAATCAACCATCCTCGACAACTTCAGTTTCAGGCACCGGGAGCGCAATCAGGTTCCATCGCTCCAAAAGGTTCAACACCAATTCGCGGTCCGCCTCTGTCTTGTTTGGGATGGTCGTTGTGTTGGGGGTGCGTAATGTCACGGTCAGCGTCCGGCGGCGCTTTCCATCTTGAGCGGTCAACACAATCCGCAACGTGGCAGAGACGATGCGCCATCCACCAACCTTGATCGGGGAGACTGGCCCGAACCGTCGGTCGAGAAATTGGTATACGGTTTCTTCATCGCCGCGCTTTTCGAAGCGCGCGAAGCCCCCGCCAGTTGAGAAAAAGTCGAGCGAAGACACCTCGACGCGCTCAACACCATCTGCTGGTTCAACAGGAAACTCCGGGTTGGAACGCAGCGTGTCCAACAACACGTCGCGGCGTGGTGCTTCGACGGGTAGCTCTGATCCCGGCGCAAAGTGCCTTGAGAAGGCTCGCGCATATTCATCGCGGACCTTCTTTCCTCCAGCGGCGCATATCTCGACGATCTGTTCGGCTGGATTGCATGCAATGCCCACCTCCAAGACCCGCTGAAACACATGTCGCTCCAAGCCCTCCGACGCCCCAAAGGTCAATTCGATTGCGGCATGGTCTTCGACGTAGATCGTGGCCTGGACGATCTCAGCTTCCTGGCCGGTAATGGGGTGGACACGCACAGCCCGGTACCAATCGGCCTCGCGCTTGCGATGCGCAAGCAGGTTCAGAATCTTTATCGCTGCTCCTACGAAGGCAGCGCGGGCTGCCTCATCCTCCAAGGCCCAAGTCTTTCCATCGTCATCGAACTGGAAAGCAGACCAATGCCTGCCACCGGTGCGCCGATTGAGCGAGGCTTGCACGGCCACCCGCTCAAACGCTTGCGGATGATCCAGCGCCAGCATTAAGAGCACGTCTTGCACGCCTTCAAAGCCTTCCAGATCAATTCCCATCATCGGGCAGACCTGTTCTGCGCTGACCATCACCGCGTCATTCGTCAGGCTGGCCAGATGATCCAGTTCGGCCTTGATACTGTCCTGTTTAACCGCAGGCAGGTTATGCAGCACCTCGATGAGGCTAGAGACAAGCGCCCCGCCCTGCCCCGCTCTGTTCCAATTGAAATCCGCGGGCATCTCGACACCCTTTGCCTCAAGAAATGCTTTCAATCTCCCGCTGGGCGCTTTGCGTAAAAACCCTGTGTATGATGCCGTATATTTCGTGCCTTGGTGTCAATAGATACACCATTTCTATTGTGCGCTAGGGTTTGCTGCAAGATTCCAACACTCAATGCAGACCAATTGATGGCTCGGATCCATTCACCATTGGTGCGCCGTAGGCGGCGTGCGAAGGTCCGCGTTGCGCAGAAAGCGGCCAGTCTGAGCCTATGCAGTTTTTTTGAGGAGTCAATTTTTTGGGGGCTTGGAAAACCGTTGTAGGGGTCTTCATTGGAGGCATACTGTTCGACGTGGCCGATAGCATCGTCTTTATGCTGTGGGCTACTAACTGATCTCAATAGTGGAGAGCTAACCTTGCTGAAATTTGAATGGATGGTTGCGCGAGCGTTGATACTCAGTTTTGTAGTGTGCGTATTCTTGCACGGTGTGTCGCAGGCAGTTGCGATGGAGGAAATTAAATACGATAGCCTTCACCCCGAGGAAAAAGACGAGCTCGTGTTCTCAGTCACCGGCTCCTTTGAGATGGGCGACAGTCTCGGCAAGTTCAAATTCGGCTATTGGCCATTCTCGTCAGTTACCATCAGTCCATTTCCACTATCTCGCGTACATGTTGTGCGAGGCCGTGTACGGGACACCAGTTGGGCAAACGCCTATCTTTTGCGGGTCCTTCCTGCCGACTTTCTCTGGCTAACCAATTTCTCGCTTTCCGGATACAATAAAAAGCTCGGAATGGGAAAGGATCCTATTTTGATATCCTTCGACGAACCTGTGTGCGCCGTCGGTGTACTTTATGCGCAAAGCGGCGTCTTCAACCCACACCAAGTCCATGCTCATCGGAGAAACCGCACTTCGATTCATTTCTATGACGAAGAGGGTTCTGTCATAGCTACGTTTGACCAAAAGCCGGGAAACTTCATGTCAAAAATGGCCTTTCAAAAGGACTTTCGAGATCCATTTGTGTGGGCGGTCGCAATTGACTCTGAAGTTTATTTTGGGATCAAAGAGTTTATTGCGATGCCGTGCACCACTTTATTGGGATAGACCTTTTCCGATGCCAGCGTGGCCCATCGGCTGTTTTGGTGCACGTCCAGCAGAGTGTGTGGCACTGGCAAGAAGTCGTCGGTCGTAATGGCAATCTTATGAACTGCAAGCGGTGAAAACCCGAATCGTCCCAAAGCTCTGCACTGCGTAATCTATCGGGCAGCTCCTGCAACTGCCGCTTTGGGCTGCGCGCTGACTTTGGCGCGGTGCGCGCCTGAGGTCCGCAGAGAGCCCAAAATTTATCTAAGCTGCACGCTGCGGGAACGTCTCTTATCCACCGCTGCAATTTCTGCATCAAAGTGTTTTACCTTCAAGTTCATGAGCTGCCATTCACTAACTTAGACTAACTAGGTGAACAAATGCGACTGATGCCCTTGGACAAAAGCCGTGGTAACGGTATTCTGGTTTAAGTTACCATTGAGCTTCTTCTTGAGTTGTGGAGGATTATTGGAAGTGTCTAGCGATCACGTAGATTTTTTCATGCAGGTTGTAAGCGAACACCTCAACGAGTTGAAGAACAACGTTGAAGATCATGCAATATCTGAAGACGCATTCACCGACACTTTTCGACGCGAAACCCAACATGAGGAACCGTGGTTATCCGGCCCAGACGACCCTGAAGGCCCGGTTTTCCAGTTTCCTGTTTTGCACGATCCAACGGAACAGAGATTTACTATAAGGTCCTATGTACTTGTAGACTTTAAGTCGCTTGCTGGATTTGTGCTCGCGCTTCCCGCAGTTTTCGTGAGTAAGGGTATTGTACTGGTTGCAGGGATACTCGGCCTAATTGTCAACTACTCTTCAGCACCTCGAAAAAGTCTGTCTTTTGCTGAAGGGAGTTATTTTTTGGCGTTGTGGGAATTGCATCTAGAAAATCGAAAACGCCCAGTTTTTGAAGATGATATTCTTACTACAACAAACAAATACTTGCGAAGCCATAATCGTTCTGAAGTCAATCTAACGGATTTGAGAGTAATAACGAACAGACTGAAAACAGCCGGAATTTTGAGCATTGAAGGAGGCTATGTTTCTCCAAAGATGAGTATCAAAACTGCCTACAGCTGATTTAAAGAACATTTTGCCTATAATCTGACACTGCAAATGGGCTTTGCGTCGCCGCCATTGCGGCAAAGGCTCAATTTGTCCGTGCCGCGGCCACCTGTGAGCAACAATCCAATGTCTCCTTTGGGCTGCGACCGACGTTCGCACGATGTGAAGCCAAGGTCAGCATCGAGCCCGACCCGGCCATGCACATTTCTCGCTGCGCGCACTCGCAGCACGAAATTTGCCACAGATGCTCGGCCCTCGATGCTGCGCGGCGGCGGAAGCCGGTGCCATTCGTTTACCGCGCAGCGAGGATTTTCGGGTCATGTCGACAAATGGTGGAGCCACAAACGGATTGATGTGACTTCTAAAAAGCCAAGAAAGCTTTCTGCGGTTTTGTCGTAACGTGTCGCAACGCGACGGGCATTTTTCAGCTTGTTGAAACACCGCTCGACCATGTTGCGAAGCCAGTAGAGCTTGTGATCCACCCCGACCCGAATTGTGCGTGATTGCCGCATCGGGATCTGTGGCAGGATATCGCGCTGGCCAACGGTTTTACGAATGCGATCAGCATCATAGCTGAGATCTGTCAGTAGAACCGCCGGTTCACGCAGATTGTTCGCCATAGGCAAAGAATGCTGGTCCTTTGCCGGCGATTGTGGCGTTCTCAACCTGGAACGCGGCTGGTGGCTGAGCGGGGTCCGTAAAGGCTCCACCCCGCAGGCGGTCCCATCAGGAACACAGGAACGGGGTCCACACCGGCCCGGACTGGTTCAACGGGCGCGGTGTATCCCGGCCTTTGCGCACTGGGCAGCACCGCGGCGAACCGCTGCACGCCCGGTGCTGAGATGGGCGACCGCTTTTACCGCTGGCCGGATCAGCGCGGGGTCACAGCTTCGATGATGTCGATCGATTCCGCGGAGAAATCGCTCATCGCGCGCAGGAACTCGACATCGGGGTGATCCCCTTCCGGCGACAAGGGCGGCTTGAGCTTGAACTCGTCCAGATAGTCGGGATCCACGGGCGTTCCCCAGAACCGAAGCTGGGCGATCATACCCTGATACCCCGCATCCTCGCCGTTGGCAGTGCCAAGGAACAACGCCGTCGCAGGCAGGGCCGGAACGACAAAGTCGAAGTCGGCCCGCGGCTCCCCGTTGACGTAAACGACCGTGCCGTCCTCGTAGATATTGATGGCGACGTGATGGGGCCGGCCCACGGTGAAATCGTACCCGATCACACCCTCTTCATCCCCGGCCAGAAGGACCAGCCCATCGCGGGCCTCGGTCATTGCCACGGCATAGGACGCGCCAAGTTCACCTGCGCTGGACACGATGAACGGTTCATAGCCCGGGGCCTCTTCGAAAAACGGCATGGTCCAGAACTCGATTGTTCCGCCGCCCGCCATGTCGTAGGCCGGGTCCCAGTCGAAGAAATACCCGAGCCCGTCCGGCATTTCGAGCACGTCGGGCTGGTAGTCCTGGGCTGCGGCAGGGCTGCTGAGCGCCAGTGTGCAGGCCAGTGTTCCCAACGCCATGCGCAGCGACGTCATGAGGCTCCCGACTACAAGCTCTGCCCGCGTGGTTCCGTCTGTGGTCATTGTCCCTGTCCTTCTTGTTCCTGTCCGTTCCCCGGCTGGCGCTTGCGGCCAAGGCTGCGACGGCGCTCCGCTGCGGCCCGCCGTCCGGCCAGCCGGGTCTGGGTCTGCCGGTTGATTTCCGCCTGCTGGGCCGTCTGCTGCTCCGACTGGGCCTGATCGATGGGATTGCCGGCATCATCCCTGGTCAGCCGAGGGGTGACCGGGCTGGCGAGCGTGTTCACCGACGATGTGTCCGTCAGCGAGTTGGTCCGTGTGCGGGCGGCAGTGCCGCGCCCCTGGCTGGACTGACCGTTCTGCGCCTGTACCTGGGGCGCGACCCGGGAACCGGACGCCGATTTGCGCGCATTGCCCGTCCCGGCGGATGTGGACGCTCTGGATCTGGAACCGCGCGTTCCGGCTGAGCTGCGGGAGTTGGCGGTCCGCGCAGCGCCCTGCTGCGACTTGCGTGGCGCGTTCTGGGACGCTGTCCGCGCCCGCCCCCTGGTGGTCGAAGACGCGCGGGCGGTTGTCGTTTGCCGTTTCAGAACACCGGCAGCCGCTGCGCTTTGTTTTCCGCGCCCCTTCGAGGATGTGGAGTTGGACCGGGTCGCAGCCTGCGACTGCTGCACCGGCGGCTTCGCCGCGCTTTTGGTCTTGCCGCATTTCTTGCCGAAACAGCAGCCGAAACAGGCCTGGGCCGGGGTGGCAGGCAGCGTGAGCGCTACTGCCAGAAGGACGGCCAGCGCCGCCATCACATGGCTCATTCCGTATCCTCCAATGCCTTTGCTTCTTCCGTCAGGACTTCGTCCTTCAACGCCGCGACGTCCCAGCAGGGTTTGCCGACCGCTTCCATGTCCAGCG
Organism: Tateyamaria algicola; assembly: GCF_047715485.1. Taxonomy (NCBI): domain Bacteria; kingdom Pseudomonadati; phylum Pseudomonadota; class Alphaproteobacteria; order Rhodobacterales; family Roseobacteraceae; genus Tateyamaria; species Tateyamaria algicola. The sequence continues at coordinate 4,037,183 of NZ_CP180422.1, read as the reverse complement.
TCAAGGCGAGCCTGTCGGATGCGGCGCTGACCCGGCCCTTGTTCGGGTCGAGTGCCTGAAAGAAGTTTTCATACACGCCGACGCGGATCGCGCTGCCCTCGATAACCTCGATCTGTGTAGGCAGGAAGGTTCCGTCGCGTTCGAACCCGGTCCAGCTGAGCCTGCCGTCCGCCAGCGTTTCCCGTTTCATCCGGTATGCGCTGTAGCGTGTCAGCGGGTTCTCACCCTCCTGAAGATCACGCAAGTCGCCGCCCAGCACATAATAGCCGCTGAAACCGTGTTCCGTCGTCTCGCAGACCATCAGGCTCAACGTCTCACCGCCTGCAGGCCGGAAATGGAACATGTGTTTGTGCGGCAGCGGATGTCGCGGCGCAAGCGAGTCCCGGCTGATCAGGTCCTGGTATCCGCGCAGGTAGGCGTCAATGTGGTCTGCGACCCGGGCCCGGACGCGGGTGTAGATCTCTGGCTCGTCCGGGAAATAGACCGGGGTCAGCAACGTATCGAGGTGCCTGAGATCCAGAAGGATCGGAGCCGGGCTGGACCCGGCGGAATATCCGTTCTCGTTCCAGGACCCGTTCCCGTTCACGGCGACAAAGGTCGAATCCTCGGTCTCATAGCTGTCGGAGGTCGACGAGGCGGTGCCGCTCAATTCACCGTATGTCGCATTCAACGACACCCCCAAACCCTGTGCACTTGCAGAGTGTTTGAAGGATTCGTCGTTTTTTAGGGACTCCGTGTAAGCGGCACGTTCAATCGAGCGTGTCAGCCGCGCATTTGCGCCGAAGGTGATGGCATAGGGATAGTGGGTCCCGAAGCTGCGGATCATTTCGTCCAGTACCTGAGTGTCGTCCGCGCCCTGCCTCTGGATCCGGTAGACCAGGTCGACAAACCGGTCGGACAGCGCAACCTCGCCCTCGTTGAACACCAGCGCCATGATTTTCTGCCGGGAATAAGCGATCACGGACCCGACCGTATCGCTGTCCTGCATCCCCTTCACTTCGTTCTTCGAGTGTTCATAGCTGTAGCCCACCCCGGGCCGGAGAGACCCGGCATCCTCGTCCTCCCCTCCGCCGATCTCGACACCGAAGCCGAAGTTTGCTCCGGTGATGGTCTGGTGTTCGCTCTGGCTGGTGACGATCGACTGGTGGCTCATGGCCCCCTGCGTCCCTTCGACAATCATGGTCCAGCCCTCGGGCACCTCCAGCCGCTCCACAAGGCACTTCCGGTCAGACAGGGCAAAGACGGCGGATTTGTTGTTGTCCAGCAGGAAAAAGGGGTTCTGGAACACGACATCATAGCCGCGCTGGATGGCGCGCAGGTTCTCGATGGTCAGGAAGGCCGCAGCGATTGAGTCGCCGCCGTCGTCCGCGCCACGCAGGCAATGACCGAACCGCGGCTGGGCCGCAGGCCGGACATAGGTGTCCGCCCCCAGGCGGAGCTCTGATCGTCCCGACCGTGTTGTCCCCAACTCCAGCCGATCGCCGTGCCCGGCAGCCCCGCGCGCCGTATAGAACTTGGACTGCCTTCGGTTCGACATCACTTCTGTCAGCGGCGTGTTGTCCTCCGCCTCATAGACTGTGCTGCGCAGGGTGTTGGCGGTGTCACGTACCGTGACCGTGTTGCCGTCCGGGCTTATGCTGAGAACGACAAGCCCCGGTTGCGTATACATTCCATGTGCCAGCGAAGACAGATTGGCATCGCCGCTCCACATGCTGACATCCACGTCCCTGCGCAGCGAGACCTCGATGTCCGGGCGCCAGACTCCATCCGCGCGGGCGAAACAGGGCGTCGCCGTTGCAATGGTCGGATCGGCGGTCCCGTCTGCGACTGCCCAGTCATACGTCCTGGCACCGTCCTCTGTCGGGGTCCCACCACGGGTCGGGTTCGACCCTGCGGGCACACGTTCACCGTTGCGACAGCCCATGAAGTTGGACAGGACCGACACCCCGCGGTCCGACTGTTGCCCGCTGGCGGCTACAGGAAGATATGCAGATAGGACTGCGGCGACAATTGCCACAAGGACAGGCTGATGCACGGCCAAGCTCCGTGAATTATTGAAAAACAACGAAAAACAACACAATAGTACGCATGGACCCTAGCCGGGGATTCACCGCGCGTCCACGGTTATGTCATGCTGCGGACCATGCCGACGGCCCTCGGGGCTGCACGATGTGCCAGGCACAGTTCGAACGCGCCGCTTCAGATGCCTGCCTCACATGGGGTCCTGCCCGCCGACAGCGGGCGGCGCCTCAAAGCCAACAACCGGTCTGACGACATGCATTGCGTCGCAGCAAAAAATGTGCCGCACGCGCGAACGGATGCTGCGTCGGCGAAGCGCGAAAACTGTTTGGCGGGATTGTCCGCAACTCAGTCATAGCGGCGATATCGGCGAACGTCCGGTGCTGGTATGGACGCTGCCGTTGTAGTTAGAGCCGGTTTATGGGCCCCGACCCTGATTTGCTGAAATTGAGATGATTTTTTGCCCGAAGTTGTGACTGATTGTTTTGGTGGCCCATGCCCTCATTAACTCGCGGCGTTTGTCGAACAGATCAGAACGGGCGTAGGCAGCTTCGGCCTTGTCCTTGATGCCATGGGCAAGCGCCGCCTCGATGACTTCGCGAGGAAAGGCTGTGGTCTCTCCCGCCCAATCGCGGAAAGTGGAACGGAAACCGTGGACGGTGATCACGTTACGCTCCATCCGGCGCAGAACAGCGGTCATACTCATATCGGAAATCGGCTTGCCTGCCTTCGTTTCGCTGCCAAAGACGAGCGCGGCCTCTTCGCCCTTTGCGCCGAGCAAGGCTATTGCTGCATCCGTAAGAGGCACGCGGTGTTCCTTGCCCGCCTTCATGCGCTCTGCCTGGATCGTCCAGACCTTTGCGTCCAGATCGACCTCAGCCCATGTCATGCCGCGCGTCTCGCCCGACCGCGCGGCGGTCAAGATGGTAAAGGCGAGCGCCCGCGCCGCAACGCCCTGACGCGTGGATAAATCCGCCATGAACCCGGCAATCTCCGAATGAGGCAACGCCGCGTGGTGCTTCACAGCGCGGACTTTCTTGGGCTTCGGCAAGAGGTGGTCGAGATGGCCGCGCCAACGCGCTGGATTGTCCCCTGTGCGAATGCCAAGCGCAGATGCATAGTCAAGCACTGCTTCGATCCGTTGCCGAACGCGGTTCGCGGTCTCGGGTTTCGCAGACCATATCGGGGTGAGCGCAGCGATTACGTCCGCAGTTTCTATCCTTGCGATTTGAACCTGCCCGATCTTGGGAAAGGCATATGCTTCCAGCGTTGAAGTCCATTGCGCGGAGTGCTTGGCATTTTTCCAACCGGGCTTTTTGCTTTCGATCAGTTCCCGCGCGGCGTCCTTGAAGGTCTTGGACTTGGCTTGCTGCTTTTTGGCTATGGGGTCTTCGCCCTCGGCAATGAGGCGATGTGCTTCCAATGCGCGGTCACGAGCCATTGCGAGTGAAACATCGGGAAATGACCCAAGGCCCAAATCACGCCGCCTCCCTTGCACCTGATAGCGCAGAACCCAAGACCGCGCCCCGGATGGTTTGACATAAAGAAACAGCCCGCGCCCGTCGCCATGGCGTCCGGGCCGTGCTGTTTTTACTTTCTGTACGCTCAAGGGCATATTGTTCCCACATTTGTTCCCACACTTTCCCTCGATTTAAGGTGAACGAGTGCGAACGTCAATGAGAGGCCATGAATTTATATACCTGTAATTAAATGATTATTGTGAGAATGTGCGAATTCAGTCGAACCTTAAAAAACAAGGATTATACGGACTGCCTCTCCGCCATTTACTCCATCTTTGGTATCGGTTTTCCGTTTGACATAGCGCGGCGACAGCAGTCGCGCCGTCGTCTGCGCAACACTGACGCGCCACAAGGCAGTTGCGGCGAAGCACCAAGTCAAACAAAGTGAACAGGCAGTAATGATCGATTGAAGTGTGTTGGTGGCAGTCACGACTATGAAGATGGACTTTCCTTTCGGGTCCCAGACGGCTCTCATCAGCAACGACTGGTCACTCAGCTTCGATGATCTTCACAGACTGCGAAACTGGATCAGACAGGAATTTGCCGGGCAGATTGAAAACCCTCCCGTGCGCGTTGTCGGCTGTCTGCGAGACGATGAAACATCGCTGTTCGCGCTTTTGTTCATCACCGAACTGTTTGACTACATGCCAATCAATCCGAACTTGACGGATTCAGAGATCGCGCATGTGGTCGACAGCTCTGGCGCGGACTGCGCCATCCTGTCGTCGGAGTTTTTGGCCAACAAAGGGCACCTCTTTCAGGTTCCGAGGGTTGTGGACTGGGATGCGCTTGTCACGTCCGCCTGGCAGGGCATGACATCAGGTGCCGTTCCACCACGTGATGCGCTTTCCGCGCATTCCGGGCGCTTGATCCTCCATACCTCCGGCTCGACTGGTCTGCCCAAACGGGTTCCGATCCGCATCGACGCGATCAATGCATCCGCCAGGAACATCGCGGCAGGCCACCAGCTGTCCTCGCAGGATCATGCGCTCAATGCGCTGCCCACTTTTCATATCGGTGCTTTGGTTGATGTATTGCTTGCCCCGCTCAGCGTCGGGGGTGCTGTGTCGATCACTGACAAGCGGGCTCCGGAACAGCTGGCGCATGAAATCATTGCAAAGCGGCCGACCTGGATCCAGATCGTGCCGACCATCCTGCGCCGGATGGTCGAAGACCTTGATCCGGATGTGATCCGCGACGCAGCCACGTCCCTGACATTCATTCGCAGCATCGCAGCCCCTGTGCCCGCAGACCTGCGGCAATCAGCCGAAGACCTGTTCGGCTGTCCCGTCGTCGAGATGTACGGAATGACGGAAACCGCCGGTCAAATTGCAACAAACGGGCGTGATCCAAAATCAGCCAAGCCTGGCAGCGTCGGAAAACCCGTCGGTGTTTCGGTCGCCATCATGGACGGGTTCGGAAACCCTGTTGAGGCCGGCAAGGTCGGAGAAGTCTGCGTCACGGGCCCAACTGTGTTTGACGGATATGAAGGCATGGCCAGGGAAGAGGTGTTCTTTGACGCATTGTTTCGCACTGGCGATCTGGGCGTGGTGGACGATGATGGCTATCTCTTTCTGCGCGGCCGCTTGAAAGAGATGATCAACGTGGGCGGCGAAAAGGTGTCGCCCCATGAAATTGAAACCGCAGCATTGTTGATGCCGGACATTATCGAGGCTGCGGCCTATGCATTGCCGCATCCAAGCTTGGGTGAACAGGTGGGCCTTACTGTTGCGACACGCGCGCCGCATGAGGTCGCGCAAGTAAAGCAGTTTTTGGCGACGCGCCTTGCTGATTTCAAATGTCCCAATGCAGTTTCGGTTGTGGATCAATTGCCGCGACTGGCAAACGCCAAGGTCGACCGGGTTCTTTTGAAGCGCGAAGGCACCCGCGCCTGGCTTGAGCGTACCGGGGGGCACGCTGCGTCTGACGTATCGCTGTCGCCCGAGGCGAAAGCCGTGGCGACCCAGTGGGCGCGTATTCTGAAATGCCGCGTTCCTGCTGGGGATGATGATTTCTTTGACATGGGCGGCGACAGTCTGAGTGCGACGCAGCTGTTGCTGAGCCTTGAGACCAAGCTGAAGCGAAGTATTTCGTCCAACCAGTTGTTTGAAAACCCGACCTTTTCGGGCCTCGTGGCCTCGTTGTCCGACGCCAAGCCGACAACGGTTGAAGAGGAAAGCCGGGCCATCCGGTATGTCCGACAGAACATGGCGGGCTGGCCCGGGCGGGCAACAATCGCGGGCGGGTTGATGCACGGCGTTGGGAGCCTGAAATCCGGCGCCCCGCTGTTCTGGGCCAGTCAGGGTGCAGGCGAAATCCAACCGGTTGTGGACACGCTCGGGCAAAAGCGTCCGGTGTATTTTTCAGGCTCGCTGTACCGGTTCAAAAAGCGGGATGTATCCGATTTTGACGCGTTGGCCCGTCAATTGGCCCGTGAAATTGATACGATCCAGCCCAGCGGTTCGATTTCCCTCGGAGGGTTTTGCGGCGGCGCATCAGTCATGTTGCATACGGCAGATCAGCTCAGGGACATGGGGCGCGACATTCGGGTGTTCATCAGCTTTGATTTCTGGCCTGACCGCCAAGTGAACTTCCCCACGATCCATTGCATGTCGAAGTGCAAGAAGAACTCCGCGCGCAATAACTTTGCGCATTATGATCTGGCGTTAGATCTTGTTCATCCGATTGGCGCACAGATCCTCAATGTCGATTCCGATCATCGCTTTGCAGCAATCGATCTTGCGCCCCATGTGGCTGTTTTGAATGGTGCGATTGATGGCGCCGCCCCGGCGGTCGAAGCGGGGCCAACCCCCGCCACGGGATGGGATTTGGCAAGGCGGATGCAGCCGCCTGGCGCAAAGATCAAGATACTGGACTTTCCGTTGGTCTATGAAAGGGGCGCGCGCCGTACGGTCAGGATTGCCGTTCAGAACACGTCCCAACAGGTGTGGGAACCGACGGCCACAAGCGGCCTGTCGGTGCAAGTCGATCTGCTGAACCTGGACAACCATCTGCGCACTGCATGTGCTGGCTATGCTTCGTTTGATCGAAAGATCGCGCCGTCCGAAGTGGTCGAACTCAGCTTTGAGCTTTCGTTTCCTGACAAGCGTCTGCCGCTTTGGATATCCTGCTGTCTGGTTAGCCAGGGCGTGATGCGGTTCACGTCGAAATCCAGCGGCGCGCGCAAGGTGTTGGTCATGCCAAATGTTTTGCCCAGTCTTCGTGTGCCAGCCTAGCGGGTCAGCCTGAGCGTGACACCTCTGGGCCATTTGTGCCCGAACATCGCTGCATAGTGCAGGTCCGATGTGTCAATTTGCGGCCCCCGCTCGGACAGGATTGCGCAAAAGGTCGAGATCATGGCAATCGCCAGCGACTCTCCAATGCATCTGTGGCGCCCCATTCCGAAACTGAAATCTTCGCTCGGCGCGGCCGCATCATTTGCACTGGCAAGCGACAAAAACACAGGGGTTCCGGCAGATACTCTTTCGCCGCCGATCAGAAAATCCTGCGAGGCGATGCGCGCGATGGTTTGCCCGGGCGTATCTGCCGCGATCGTGTCGCGCACGAAGTCCGGGGTGATATCCGCGTTCTGCGATTGCGACCGCATCATCACGTAAGCGATGGCCGCCTCCACGTTTTCCACGCCATCCGCCAGGATCAACAGCGCGTTGTCGGCGATCATGAGGTCTTTGTCCGCGCCGCTCACATCTGACTGACCGTCCTGATCAAGCAAGTTGAGAAGGCAGGCTGATTGGTCTTTGCGTCGTTCGTGCAACGCGTGGACCAACTGCTGCCGCGCAGCCGCCAGATCGGTATTGGTCTGCGCGAACGTCTCGGCATCTGACGCCGGGGCAAACAACCGAAAGAGCGCACCGGTGAATTGCTTCATGTCTGCGGGCGCAACCTCCACCCCGACAAACTTGCCAATCGTGTCGACGACAAAATCGCGGGCGATGTGCTCGACCAAAAGGAGCCGAGTCGCCGGGGCGATAGCATCGATATGTGTTTGGGCAATACCCGCGATCTGAGGTTCGAACGTGCGCATGCGTTCAAAGAAACATCGGCTCAACCACTTGCGGATATCGACGTGCCGTGGCGCGTCCAGAAAGGGCGGAATGTTCGCCGCGACAGAGGCCGCGACGTATTTGTCGGTGTTCCTGGGCGCCAAGGCCGAAAACCGCGACGGCTGGTTTGACAGCAGCTTGTTCGAAAACGCGGCCTTTACGTCGTCCGGGCGCAGCAACAAAACACCCCCGGAGGTCACGGGACAAACCGGCCTGTGCTCTCGCAGCGCCTTGGCCGTCTCCTTGAATGCAGCGATGGTGCGCGGGTCTGTCAGGTTCAGTGCGTCCTGATGCAAAGGCGCATTGGCGTGCTTACGCGATGGTGCCCCACCGACGCATTGCTTTAGCCATTTCAACATCGTTTGCCTCCAGGTGCATCTCAATGGAACGGACGTCATCTTGGCCCAGCGGCTGACCGCAAGCCAGTTTCGCCAACACGTCGATGTCATAATACCGCAATGCAGCCGACAGCATGAACACCTCGTCGGTCAAATCCGCGGTGGATGAGGGTGACAGCATGTCCGCCAGATTGTCACTGCCAAGGCGCACCTGAATCCCTGCGGCACACAGTTCCAGCACCCGCGCGATGGAGTTGGTGGTCGGTGTCATCACGCCTCTCAACTGGCGCATCCCAATCGCCGCCGACGGGCAGCAGATCACACCGATATTCGCGCGCCGCAGGCGTGTCACCAGATCGCTCCAGCGTGCGTCCGGATAAAGCGACGGGGAAATCATGTGCACGACCCAAATCCTCGGCGCGTTTTCTGTGCCAAAGACAACGCCATCCGCGTCGATGACATCCAGCAATCGCTCGGTCCCGCTCTCATTTGGGTGATTGGCCTGATCCGTATGAATTTGCAGGTCCAGATCGTGGCGCATTGCGAGGTCCAGCATGCGGCTACATGTGTTTTCGTACCCAATGTGATCCGGATAGTCCGTCCTGTCGTCGCGTTCAGGCAGACAGCCCACGAAATCTGCAATCTTCGCGCCCTCCTCAATCAACTCCCACCGTTCCGGGGCGTCATCCCGAAAGCCAAGCGGTGAATAGACCGCTGCGCGAAAGTCGATTTCATGGGCCCGTCTCCGGCCAATCGACAGCGCAGTTTCCAAGGCGCGCAGGCCGAGACCATCTGCCGTCACGTCGATGACACTGTCAGCGCGCCTGGTGTTGCAAGCGACCATGTCATCCAGGCTCTTGTTCAGCCGACGGGACAGGTTTTCAGGCGCATACCAAGGCCCTTGATGAAAGCCAGAGATAAGGCTGTGTTTGTGGCTGAGTGTTGCATGCGCAGTGTTCCCGCACGAACCTGCGGTGGCCCTGTCCAAAGTATGGGAGCGGTCAAGATGAAGATGGGCGTTGTGGTAGCCTCCAAGCTTTTTAACTCGAAGCTCCAAGTCGTTGTAAAAAAAGATTTAGTCAAACGGGCCACTCAACGTAACAGGAACAATATAGAACAAAATCAATTCTTGTTCCGGTCTTAATTGGGCCTTTCTCAGAATTGCCAATCCAGTTTTAATTGGCTGCAACAATAGAGTTTTCTTCGATGTTGGCTAGTCAAAATCGCGGCGCAAAAAGGGGGTGTGGCCCCAAGTTACGCGACCCACTAGATGCAATGCCATGAGAATGTCGGCGGGAAATGCGACGATACGGCGGCGCTGTCAGCGCGACATACGATAGACCGCACCGTTGCCGACAGAGATGAAGAGGATGCTGCCATCGGGCGCCTCGACAATGTCACGCACGCGCAGGGTTTCGTCCCCCTCGATCTGTTCGACCTCGCGCACGTCGGTCCCGGAAATCGCGAGCCGAGAGATGTAGCTGAACTTCAGCGATCCCACGAACATCTCGCCCTTCCACTCGGGGAACATGTCGCCCTGGTAGACCATCAACCCGGATGGGGCCATCGAGGGGTCCCAGTAGTGGGCGGGCTGCTCCATGCCCTGCGCCGCCGTGCCCTCGCCAATCGATCTGCCGGAATAATGCACACCGTAAGAGATCACCGGCCAGCCATAGTTTGCGCCCTTCTGGATGCGGTTCACCTCATCCCCGCCACGCGCGCCGTGTTCGGCCGTCCACAACGTGCCGCTCGCATCCAGACCAGCGCCCTGCGGGTTGCGATGTCCGTAGGACCAGATTTCAGGCAACACGCCCTGGGTGCCGACAAAGGGATTGTCGGCAGGAACCGATCCGTCGCGGTTCACGCGCACGATGGAGCCATTGTGCAGGCTGCGGTCCTGGGCCGACGGGCGGTCACCGCGATCCCCGATCGTGACATACAAGGTGCCATCCGGCGCCTCGACCACGCGACTGCCAAAGTGGCGGCCCGTGCGCCCGCCCACAGCGCTTTCAAACAGGTCACGCATGTTTTCGAGGCGTGTGCCATCCGCGCTCAGCTCGGCTGCGGCAAGAGCCGTACCAGAGCCGCCGCGCTGGGGTTTGGAATAGGTCAGGAAAATCGTGCGGCTCTGGGCGAAATCTCGAGCGGCTGTGATGTCCAGCAGACCACCCTGCCCCTGCGCCTCGACGCGCGGTGACCCGCTGACATCGCTGGCCTGCCCATCAACGATACGCCGCAGCGCGCCGTCCCGTTCTGTCACCAGAAGGCTGCCATCCGGCAGCGGCGCCACACCCCATGGCTCATCCAGCCCCGTGGCCACGGGCGTGACAGTAACCGGGCCGCGATCCGTATCGAGCGCACTTGCCGCAACAGGCATCCACATCAGGCAAAGACCAAGCCAGGCACGCATCACATTCTCTCCTCTGATCAATCCATCCACAGGTAGGCAGCCGCGCCGGTACATCCACCCACATTCACGTGTTCGCGGCAGGACTATTCGTCTTTTCTTTTCCAATTGCCCCGCTTAGGCTTTGCGGCAGGATAAAAAATCCAACGGGAGTAAAAACATGAAAAAACTGCTTATGGCGTCTGCTGCAACCGCTTTGATGGCAGGCACTGCCTTTGCGGACGGCCACGCCAAGGAAGTCAGGATCGGCATCATCCTGGGCTTTACCGGCCCCATTGAATCGTTGACGCCCTCGATGGCGGACGGCGCCGAACTGGCGATGAAAGAAGTCACCGATTCCGGCCTGCTGCTGGACAGCGCGACGGTCTCGTCCGTGCGCGCGGATTCGACATGTGTCGACGCGGGTGCTGCGACAGCTGCAGCCGAACGCCTGGTCACATCCGACCAGGTCGATGGCATCATGGGCGCGGACTGCTCCGGTGTGACCGGCGCGATCCTGAACAACGTAGCCGTGGCCAACGGTGTCGTCATGGTTTCTCCGTCGGCCACTTCGCCGGGCCTCAGCCACAATGACAACGAAGACAACGGCCTGTTCTTCCGCACCGCACCTTCGGATGCACGTCAGGGTGTCGTGATGACACAAGTCCTGATGGAAGAAGGCATCAACGAAGTTGCCGTGACCTACACCAACAACGACTATGGCAAGGGTCTGGCGGACAGCTTCCAAGCTGCGTTCGAGGCAGCGGGCGGCACAGTCACCATCAATGCCGCCCACGAAGACGGCAAGGCCGACTATTCGGCTGAAGTCGGCGCGCTGGCCTCGGCCGGTGGCGACCGTCTGGTTGTGGCAGGCTATGTCGACCAGGGTGGATCGGGCATCGTGCGCGCTGCGCTGGATTCCGGCGCGTTCGATACGTTCCACTTCCCCGACGGGATGATCGGCGCCAAGCTGCAGGAAAACTTCGGTGACGAGATCGAAGGCTCGACCGGCCAGCACCCCGGCACCAACTCCGAAGGGGCCGCGATGTTCACAGACATGGTGGCAGGTGCATTCGATGCCACATCGCCCTTCACACCTGAGTCCTATGATGCGGCTGCCCTGATCATGCTGGCCATGCAGGCGGCAAATTCCAAGGACAGCAACGACTACAAAGAGCACGTGATGGACGTGGCCAACGCACCGGGCGAACAGATCTTCCCGGGTGAGCTGGCCAAGGCACTGCAGATCCTCAAGGACGGTGGCGACATCGACTATGTCGGCGCGACGGCGGTCGAGCTGATCGGCCCCGGTGAATCGGCAGGCAACTATCGCCAGATCGTAATCGAAGGTGGCGAAATCACTACGGCCAAGTACCGCTAAGATTAACGCGACTTGATCAGACAGCCCGGGGCGCAATCCCCGGGCTGTTTCAATATCTTGAAGATCACTCTTAAAGTGACGCGGGGACATATATGATCGTCGTTGACGACATTCACAAACACTTCGGCGGTTTCCATGCCGTGGACGGTGCATCGCTGTCTATTGCGCAGGGGTCAATCACCGGCCTGATTGGGCCGAACGGTGCGGGAAAAACCACTCTTTTCAACGTGATCGCAGGCGTTCTTCCACCAACATCCGGCCGTGTGACCATGGACGGTGAAGACATTACTGGCCTGCCACCGCATACATTGTTTCACAAGGGCCTGCTGCGGACCTTCCAGATCGCGCATGAATTCAGTTCGATGTCGTGCCGCGAGAACCTGATGATGGTTCCCGGTGCCCAATCGGGCGAGACGCTGTGGAACACCTGGTTTGGCCGCAAGCGCATTGCGGATGAGGAACGTGCATTGGCCGCCAAGGCCGACGAGGTGCTGGAGTTCCTCACAATCGAACATCTGGCTGATCACAAGGCGGGCCAAGTCTCTGGCGGGCAGAAAAAGCTGCTGGAACTGGGGCGCACCATGATGGTGGACGCCAAGATCGTGTTTCTGGACGAGGTCGGCGCAGGCGTGAACCGCACCCTGCTCAACACCATTGGCGATGCGATCCTGCGCCTGAACTCTGAGCGCAACTACACCTTTGTCGTGATCGAGCATGACATGGATTTCATCGGCAAGATCTGCGACCCCGTCATCTGCATGGCCGAGGGGCGTGTGCTGGCCGAGGGAACGCTGGACGAGATCAAGGCCAACGAGCAGGTGATCGAGGCCTATCTGGGCACCGGCCTCAAGAACAAGGACAAGGTGGGCGCATGATCCGTCGCGAAGCGAATGTCGTCTCATTCTTGAGCGTCCGGATACTGCTCTCATTGTCCCTGCTTTTCACAGGTGCAACGACACAAGCCAGAGAGCTCATGCTCCAAGGCACAGTTGAAGACCAAAAGGTGTTGATCTTTGACGATGGCTTCTGGCGGTTCAGTGACAGTGGTGGCGAACGCTGCACGGAGGTCGCTTTCGTTGGTGAATTATGTGCTTTGCCATCTTCGTGGGCGCCCTTTCCGCAGACTGACACAAAGGCCCTCCGCCCGCGATTTGTCCGTGAAGCGTTCGAGGGTTTTGTGACCTCTTTAACGCCTGTCGACAGACCCGTCGAAACTGAAGCAGTGAACAGGACCTTGACCGATTTGGCCGACTTTGACGGTGAAGCCCCGACGGTGCTTCAAAAGAAAAGTGCGCGATTGGGCGAACTTCAGGGTCAGCAAATTGTATACGCGCACGGAAATCAGGTCGTAGCGTTCAGCATATTTGATCAAAATGGGCGCATTTTGTTTTTTCAAAGCCAAAGAAGTGGTTTCACCCTGTTTCACAAAGATCACCAGACGGCGCATCAAGATCTGATCAGCGCTGTAGTGTTGGAGGCATTCGATGGCTGACCCCTTTCTGATCGGCGACACGATGACCGGTGGGTATGGTGCGGGTCCGGATATTCTGCATGACTGTACTGTTGCGGTCGAGCCGGGTGAGATTGCCGTGATTGTCGGCCCCAACGGTGCGGGCAAGTCGACGGCAATGAAGGCCGTGTTTGGCATGCTGGATGTGCGTCAGGGGTCTGTGCGGCTCGACGGTGAGGACATCACCGCCCTGTCCCCGCAGGACCGTGTGGGCAAGGGCATGGGGTTTGTGCCGCAGACCTCGAACATCTTTACCTCCATGACGGTGGAGGAGAACCTGGAAATGGGCGCCTTTATCCGGCGTGACGATTTTTCGGACACGATGGCGCAGGTTTATGACCTGTTCCCCATTCTGAAAGAAAAGCGCCGCCAGCCTGCAGGTGAATTGTCAGGCGGTCAGCGCCAACAGGTCGCCGTGGGCCGTGCGCTGATGACCCAACCCAAGGTGTTGATGCTGGATGAGCCGACCGCGGGCGTCAGCCCCATCGTCATGGACGAGTTGTTCGATCGCATCATCGAGGTGGCGCGCACGGGCATCCCGATCCTGATGGTCGAACAGAATGCCCGCCAGGCGCTTGAGATCGCTGACAAAGGTTATGTGCTGGTGCAGGGCCGCAATGCGTTTACGGGGACGGGCAAGGAATTGCTGGCCGATCCTGAAGTGCGCAAGAGCTTTTTGGGAGGATAGGATGATCTATCTAATAACCTGCGCGTTTGTTCTTGCGTGTCCCGCTTTTTCGGATTGCGGCAATGTGCAAGACGACGGCCCCATAACGGTAAAAGTGCGCTTGCAGGAAAGCACGGAGATCGCAGAGTTCTGGACACCTGGATCACCGGAATCTCTTCCTTGGCCCGCGATTTTTATCGACGCGTCTTTCGGTTCACGCGTTTGGTCGTTCTTTACGGCCGGCGATCTGCATGGAGCGTGGATGTTAAGTGTCGCTGTACCAAAAACAGATGAAGCGCCATCCTTTGAAGCGCAAGGCAAGCTAAGCGTGCATGTAAACAGTTTCATGACAGACCGTTCGGTTTTGGCAGCTCAAGACACGTGCATTGTAGAGATGGAGCAAGCGTAATGGACCTCCTCAACGCCATTGTGGCGCTCTCCAACTTCGTCCTGATCCCGGCCATCGCCTATGGCTCGCAGCTTGCCCTCGGCGCGCTGGGGGTCACGCTGATCTACGGCATCCTGAGGTTCTCCAACTTCGCCCATGGCGACACGATGGCCTTTGGCACCATGGTCACCATCCTGTTCACGTGGTGGTTCCAGAGCATGGGCATCAGCGCAGGCCCCCTGCCCACAGCCCTTCTGGCCCTGCCCTTTGGCATTGCGGGCTGTGCGGCGCTGATCCTGTTCACCGACCGCACCGTCTATCACTTTTACCGCACGCAAAAGGCCAAGCCGGTGATCTTTGTGATCGTCTCGCTTGGCGTGATGTTCATCATGAACGGGCTTGTCCGCTTTGTCATAGGCCCCAATGACCAGCGGTTTTCGGATGGCGAACGTTTCATCATCTCGGTGCGCGAATTCAAGGCGCTTACAGGCCTCAAGGAAGGCCTCGCGATCAAGACAACCCAAGGCCTCACCGTCATCACGGCCGTGATTGTCGTGGCGCTGCTGTTCTACTTCCTCAACCGCACGCGGACGGGCAAGTCGATGCGGGCCTATTCGGACAATGAGGATCTGGCGCTGCTCTCGGGGATCAACCCGGAGCGTGTGGTCATGGTGACCTGGCTGATCGTCGCCGCACTGGCGACCATTGCGGGTGTCCTTTACGGCCTCGACAAATCGTTCAAACCCTTTGTCTATTTCCAACTGCTGCTGCCCATCTTTGCCGCCGCGATCGTCGGGGGGCTTGGATCGCCCATCGGCGCGATTGCAGGCGGGTTCACCATCGCGTTTTCCGAGGTAATGATCACCTATGCCTGGAAAAAAGTGGCAAACTACGCGCTGCCGGATGCACTGGCACCCGATGGTTTGGCGCAACTTTTGTCCACTGACTACAAATTCGCCGTCAGCTTTGTGATCCTGCTGATCGTCCTATTGTTCCGGCCCACCGGTCTGTTTGCGGGGAAATCGGTATGAGCGATACAACACTCAACATTCTCTATTTCGCCTTCATCGCTGCGCTCATCATTGGCACCGGCATCGTGCAAAGCTGGAACTCGGCGCTGTTTGTCCTGAACTTCGGCCTCATCTCGGCCATCATGGCGCTGGGGGTGAACCTGCAATGGGGGTTCGCGGGGCTGTTCAATGTGGGCATCATGGGCTTTGTCGCTCTTGGTGGTCTGGCCACCGTGCTGATTTCAATGCCGCCTGTGGGTGAGGCCTGGGCCGCTGGGGGTATCCGCGTGATCCTCGCGCTTATCCTGGGTGCGGCCACCATTGTCGGCGCGATCCTGGCCTATAACGCACTGCCCAAAGGGCGTGTGCGGGCCATTGGCATGATCGCAATCCTTGTCATCGGCTTTTTCGTGTATCGCGCGGTGTTTGACAGTGGCGTCGCGGCGGTCGAGGCGGTGAACCCGGCCAATGCGGGCTACCTTGGTGGTCTTGGCCTGCCCGTCCTGCTGGCCTGGCCTGTCGGTGGGCTGTTGGCGGCAGGTGCCGCGTGGATCATTGGCAAGACGGCCCTCGGCCTGCGCTCGGATTATCTGGCCATCGCCACGCTGGGCATCGCGGAAATCATCATTGCCGTGCTGAAGAACGAGGACTGGCTGGCGCGCGGGGTCAAGAACGTGGTGGGCCTGCCCCGCCCTGCCCCGTACGAGATCAACCTGCAGAACGATCCCGGTTTTGTCGAACGGGTCACCAACCTTGGGCTGGACCCGGTCACCGCCTCAACGCTCTGGGTCAAGCTGATCTATGCGGGCCTATTTGCCGTGGTCCTGATCGTCCTGTTCCTCCTGGCGCAGCGCGCGCTGCATTCCCCCTGGGGTCGTATGATGCGCGCGATCCGCGACAATGAGGTCGCCGCCGAAGCCATGGGCAAGGACGTGACGGCGCGCCACTTGCAGGTCTTTGTGCTGGGCTCCGCGATCTGCGGCATCGCCGGGGCGATGATGACGACGCTTGACGGGCAGTTGACGCCGGGCACCTACCAACCGCTGCGCTTTACCTTCCTTGTCTGGGTGATGGTGATCGTGGGCGGGTCGGGCAACAACCTGGGCGCCGTGTTGGGCGGCTTTCTGATCTGGTGGCTGTGGGTCATGGTCGAACCGATTGGCTTGGGCCTCATGCAATTGATCACCGCTGGCATGGCCGAAGGCTACTGGCTGCGTGACCACCTTCTGGACTCCGCAGCACACATGCGGCTGCTGACGATGGGGCTTGTGTTGCTGTTGGTCCTGCGCTTCAGTCCGCGGGGACTGATCCCGGAGAAATAAGTACGGGGTCGATTGGAAAAGGCACGCACATGCAAGACTTCAAACTCGACCCCGCACACAAGATCACGAGCGAACAGGCGCTGCGCGACCTGTTCCCCCCGACCCATGATCTGGCGGGCAGAAAGGCGCTGCCGATGCTCGACAAACATGCACGGCGCTTCATCGAACTTTCGCCTTTCCTGTGTGTCGGTACGCAGAACGCCGACGGCACAGCAGATGTCAGCCCGCGCGGCGATCCTGCCGGGTTTGTAAAGGTGCTCGACCCGAAGACTCTGGCGATCCCGGACCGCCCGGGCAACAACAGGCTCGACACATTGGCCAACATCGTGACCAACCCAAGCGTGGGTCTCTTGTTCATCATCCCCGGCTTTGACGACACGTTGCGGGTGAATGGCGAAGCAAGCCTTGTCACCGATCCGGGCCTGCTGGATTCCATGCGGGTAAACGACCGCGCGCCGCGGGTGGCTATCGTTGTGCGCGTGAGCGAGGTGTTCATGCATTGCGCCAAGGCCTTTCGGCGCTCACATCTATGGGATTCAGACCATCAGCGAGATCGCAGCGAGATGCCGTCACTGATGAAGATCATGCTCGATCAGACAGATGGTGCGCCCAGCGATGAACGAGAGATGCGCCAGTTGGATGAGGCACTCGAGGCCGGGTACAAGACGTCGATGTATTGAGCTGCGGGCACGTCAGCGCCCCTTGAACAATCCACCCAGAATGCCGCGCACCATGCGCCGCCCTGTCGTGCCGGTCAGCTCTTTGACCACCATCTTGGTCATCGCCTCGCCAAAGCTGGTGGAAGAACGCGTAGAGCGAGAGGTGGAGCGTGTGACGCGCGTGCCGGAATAGCGGCGCCCGGCGTTGAATTCGCGCAGCACAGGCTCCAACTCTTCTGCCTTCTCTTCGGATGCGGCTGCCTCCGCTGCCGCCTTGTCGGCACGCGCCTTCAGGATTTCAAAGGCGGATTTGCGGTCAAGCCGCTCGTCATACTTGCCCGCCATGTCGCCAGCGGCCATGTGGGCGGCGCGTTCGGCCTTGGTGATGGGACCCAGTTGCGAGGATGGCGGGCGGATCAGGGTCCGCTCGACAATCCCGGGCACCCCCTTCTTCATCAGCATCGAGGTCACGGCCTCACCCACGCCCACCTCGCGGATCGCTTCTTCGGTCGAAAAACGGGGGTTCTCGCGGTAGGTCTCTGCCGCCATCCGCAATTCCTTGCGGTCCTTGGCCGTAAAGGCGCGCAGCGCGTGCTGGAACCGGTTGCCAAGCTGACCAAGGATATCCTCCGGCACATCCGCCGGGTTCTGGGTGATGAAATACACCCCCACCCCTTTGGACCGGATAAGACGCGCCACCTGTTCGACTTTGTCGACCAGCGCCTTGGGCGCATCCTCGAACAACAAATGCGCCTCGTCGAAAAAGAACACGAGCTTGGGTTTGTCCGGGTCGCCGACCTCGGGCAGTTCCTCGAACAACTCGCTGAGCAGCCACAACAGGAACGTCGCATAAAGGCCGGGCGCGCCCATAAGCTGATCGGCAGCAAGGATGTTCACCATGCCCTTGCCATCCGCATCGGTGCGCATCAGGTCCGCCAGTTCCAGTGCGGGTTCACCAAACAGCCCCGCGCCGCCCTGGTTTTCCAGCACCAGCAACCGACGCTGGATCGCCCCGATGGATTGGGACGACACGTTGCCATAGCGCAAGGACAAGGATTTGGCGTTTTCTCCAATCCAGACCAGCAGCGCCTGCAGATCCTTGAGGTCGAGCAGCGGCATGCCTTCTTCATCCGCAAGCCGGAAGGCGATGTTCAGGATACCTTCTTGCGCTTCGGACAGTTCCAGCAGGCGGGCGAGCAACAGCGGACCCATCTCGGACACGGTTGTGCGCACCGGGTGGCCCTGATCACCGAACAGATCCCAGAATGTCACCGGGCAGGCGTGGTAGGTATAGTCGTCAAACCCGATCTTGGTCGCACGGCTGGTGAAGGGTTCATGCAGCTTGTGGTCGGGCGTGCCCGACTTGGCGAGGCCGGAAAGGTCGCCTTTGACGTCCGACAGGAACACCGGCACGCCTGCATTCGAAAACCCCTCGGCCAGGATCTGGAGCGTCACGGTCTTGCCCGTGCCCGTCGCACCGGCGATCAGCCCGTGGCGGTTGGCGTACTTCAGTGTAAGACCTTGCTTTTCAGCGTAATCCACACCGCCGCCACCAATGAAAATACTGTCGGGCATTGTCGTTAACCTTTTGTCCACGGGCACTATCGGAGCGACCATACAAAGTTAACGATTGGGTGCCATAGTGTTTTTGTTCCCGCCTAATTTGTCCTCCTGGCGCGGAACATTCCTCCCTGTCAGACTGGCCGCGCCTTGTGCGCGGCCTTTTTTTCGCTTCGGGCCGCAATTCCGGATTATGTGAAGAGTTTGTGGATAATAGCTGTTGACCGCCAGTGGTGCGTTCCGTAACCTCCGCTCCATAACAGTCGGCCAGTCCGACGGGGAGAAAAAACACCTGGAAAAGGGGGCTTTGGGGTCCCCTTTTTTGCGTTTCGGGCCCAGTTTCAGGTGCGTTGGCGGCTGCACGCTCAAAACTTTGTGCTAAGCCCCTGACAGCGCCGCATGGGCATGCTAGCAACCATTCGAAACGCAACAATTCCGGAACCGATATGCGCACCTCATTGCTTGCCCTGTCCCTCGCAGTCCTGATGCCCGCCACTGTGATGGCGCAGTCCACCGAGACAGAAACCGAAGCGCCAGCGGCTGAAGCGCCTGCTGCCGAAACGTCCGAAGGCGAGACCGGCGGACTGCCGATCGAAAACCAACTGAGCCTTGGCGAGGATGCAAGCCTGCCCCAGGTGGGCCAGACCTATACCGCCGAGACCAATGGCGACTGGGATTTGCGCTGCATCAAGACCGAAGAGGGCGAAGACCCCTGCCAGATGTATCAGTTGCTCTCCGACAGCGACGGCACACCCGTGGCCGAAGTGTCGATCTTCCGCCTGCCCGAGGGAGGTCGCGCGGTGGCCGGTGCCACTATCATCGTGCCGCTTGAAACCTCCCTGCCCCAACAACTGACCATGGTCGTCGACAGTGGCCAGGCCCGCCGCTATCCTTTCGCGTTCTGCAACCAGATCGGGTGTTATTCGCGCGTCGGTCTTGTGGCGGACGAGGTCGCGTCCTTCCGCCGTGGCAACAAGGCAACCGTGACGATCGTACCGGCACTGGCACCTGACCAAAAGGTCAACCTGACGATGTCTCTGTCCGGCTTCACAGCCTCGTTTGACAAAACGACTATCGCACAGAACTGATCCGGTCCGCATCGCCAGGAAAAATGGCAAAGCCGTCCCTCGCCGGGGCGGCTTTTGTCGTTTTACATGCCGCGCAGGGCTATGACCGCGTTCATGCCCCCAAAGGCAAAGGCATTGGACAGCGCCACATCCACATGGGCCTCGCGCGCCTCGTTAGGCACCACATCGAGGGCGCATTCGGGGTCCGGTTCTTCATATCCGATTGTGGGGGCAATCACGCCGTCCCGCAGCGCCATGATGCAGGCCAGCAATTCCACAGCGCCTGTGCCACCGATCAGATGGCCATGCATCGACTTGGTCGACGAGATCATCAACTTGTCCGCGTGGGGGCCGAACACATCTGCAACGGCCGCGCATTCCGTCTTGTCATTGGCTGCCGTGCCGGTGCCATGCGCGTTGATGTAACCGACCTGATCCGCCGCGATCCCGGCATCAGCCAAGGCCCCGGCCATGGCCCGCGACGCGCCGTTCTTGGACGGCATCACGATGTCGGCGGCGTCCGAGGACATGGCAAAGCCCACGACCTCGCACAGAATGTCAGCCCCGCGCGCGCGCGCATGCTCGTATTCCTCGAAGACGAAAATGCCCGCGCCTTCGCCCTGCACCATGCCGTTGCGGTTGGCCGAAAACGGGCGGCAGGCGTCCTTGGACATGACGCGCAAGCCCTCCCACGCCTTGACCCCGCCAAAGCACAGCATGGATTCCGACCCGCCCGTGATCATGGCGGGGGCCATGCCGCTGCGCACCATCTGGAAGGCCTGCGCCATCGCGTGGTTGGACGAGGCACAGGCCGTCGATACGGTAAACGACGGACCTTTGAGGTTGTGCTCCATGCTCACATGGCTGGCGGCGGCGTTGTTCATCAGCTTGGGCACGACAAAGGGATGAACGCGGTTCTTGCCCTCTTCATAGACCGAGCGGTAATTGGCGTCCCACGTGCTCACCCCGCCCCCGGCTGTGCCCAGCACCACGCCGGATTTGGCCGCCGTGTCCCCGGTAAAGGACAGGCCCGACTGTTCAATCGCTTCCTTTGCAGCCGCCAGCGTGAACTGGGTAAAGCGGTCATAAAGGCTCATCTGCTGGCGATTATAGCGCCCCTCGGCCTCAAAGCCGCGCACTTGCCCGCCGATCTGGATCGACAAACGCTCAACATCCTGAAAATCCAACTGCCCGATGCCACAGCGCCCCTCGCGCATGGCCTCAAGCGTGTCGGGCACGTCATGGCCAAGCGCATTGACCGTGCCCGCGCCCGTAATGACAACGCGGTGCATCAGGTTTTCTGTTCTGCAATCAGCGTGTCAATGCCGGCAATGATCGACTGGACGTTCGAGATGTCAAAGTCGCTGGCGGTGGGTTCGTTTGCGTTGAACGGCACCTGGATATCGAATTCTTCCTCGATGGCGAAAATGCTTTCGACCAGTCCCAGGCTGTCGATCCCGAGATCTTCCAACGTGCTGGTCAGGGTCACATCCCCCGGTTCAAGTACGGCCTGTTCCGCAATGATCTCGATGACCTTGTCTTTCACGCTCATGACATCCGCCCTCTTGCCTGACTTGGGCATGATTTAGTCACTGGCGTCCGACTTGAAAACCGCTTTCTTGAGTTCCGAGACGTCGCGCAGGAACCGGGGCAAGCGGCGCGCGGCCTTGTATCCTTCGAGATGGGTTTTCATTTCGACCGCCGGATAGCCCATCATGACTTTGCCGTCGCGCACCGAACTCAGCACCTTGGTCGCGGCGGTGATCACGACCCGGTCGCCCACGCTTATGTTGTCGGCCACGCCGGACTGCCCCGCCAGAACCACGAAATCGCCCACTGTGGCCGAGCCTGCAACGCCCACCTGCCCGCAGATCAGCGTATCCCGTCCGACAACCACGTTGTGGCCCAACTGGCATAGCCCATCGATCTTGGTCCGGTCGCCGACGCGCGTGGCGCGGATCGTGCCGTTGTCGATGACCGAGTTCGCGCCGACCTCGACATCATCGCCGATCTCGACCCCGCCAAGGCTGGCGATGCGCGACCAGTGCTGATCCTTGGTGTGCCCCTGATCGCCCAGGGTTTCGCGCACGGACTCCGCCCCGCTTTTCTCGGGCGTGACAAAGGAAAACCCGTCGCCGCCGATGCGCACGCCGGGATGGGCGTGGAACCGATCACCGATGCGCACCTTGGCACCGATGCTGACATGTTCCCGCAAATAGGTCTGTGTGCCCAGAACCGCGCGCCAACCGACAAAGCAGAGCGGCCCGATCACGGACCCTGCACCGATCTGGGCCTTGGCCGCAATAATGGCGCCGGGGCCGATGCTCACATTCTCGCCGACCACGGCTGAGGGGTCGATAACTGCCGACGGGTGTATGCCGGGGGCAAAGCCCTGCCCCTCGTCCATCATGCTGGTCAGGTGCGACATGGCATAGCGCGGGCGTTCGGGCAGGATCGCCGCCTTGAGCCCCAGCGCTTGCCAATCCGCATCGGGCCACAGCATCGCGGCCTCGGCCCCGCCATCGGCCAGGGCCTCCGCATATTTGCGGGTGCTGGCCAGGGCCAGATCACCCGGCCCTGCATCGCCCGGCTCGCTCAGGCGGCGGATGGTCAGGCTGGTGTCTCCGACCGCCCGCGCCTCAAGCGCCTTGGCAAGCTCGCTGATGGTATACTGCATCGGATCCCCTCACGCGTTCAGGGGATGCACTTACCCCTGAACTGCGCGCAGAGCCACCCCTGCATTGCTCAACGCATTCCACACCTTTGCGTCGCGGCCATAGATGTCGCGGCGGTACTGGGTGTGCCCCTTGGGCGTTGTGAAGGCCGTGCGATAGATGATGTGCACAGGCACTGGCGATTTCAGATCGACCCGCGTTTCGCGCCCCGTGGCCAGTACCGACTGGAAGTAGCTTTCCGGGTTGGATTGCTGTTTGGCCAGCAGCGCATAGGCAAAATCGAACGGATCGGCCAGACGCACGCAGCCGTGGCTGTAGGCGCGGACTTCACGACCGAACAGGTTCTTGGCGGGTGTATCGTGCAGGTAGATGTTGTGCACGTTCGGGAACATGAACTTGACGAGACCCAGCGCGTTGCCCTTGCTGGGCGGCTGGCGCATGGCAAAGGGGAACGTCTTGGCCGTGTACTGGCTGAAGTTCACGGCACCCCGGTTGACCTTGCGCCCCTTGCTGTCCGTGATCTCGATGTGACGCACGGCGTTGCGGTTGCGCTTGAGCGCGGGCAGGTATTCCTTGGTCACGATGGACCGTGGTACATACCAGCTTGGGTTTACCACCATGAACTCCATCACATCCGAGAATTCCGGTGTCGGGCGATCATCCTTGTTGGCACCGACAACCGAGCGGGTCGAGAATGTGACCTTGCCGTTGTCCACGACCTTGGCGGTGAAGTCAGGAATGTTCACCAGGATGTGGCGCTGGCCGCGCTCCTGGTTGACCCAGCGTTCCCGCTCCATCGCGACGATGATGGATTGCAGGCGTGTCTGAACGCTCTTGTTGATCTCGTCCATCGTGGCTGGTCCGGCAGCCCCATCCGCCGTCAGGCCATGTGCCAGCTGGAACTGCTGGACAGCGGATTGCATCGCTGCGTCATAGGTCTGGCTGTTGGTGCGCTTGAGGAAGCCCATGGCGATCAGGCGATTGCGCAGCGCCACCACAGCCTCGCCCGATTGACCGGCCTTGAGCGCCTTGGCAGGCACTTTCGGCCCCCAGCCACCTTTTGCCAGCAACCGCTCCATCCGCAGCTTTTCCTTCATGAGAGCCGTGTATTCCATGGTCTTTGGCGCCAGCGCCTTGAAGAAGCCGTTGGGCGAGGATTTGGAGAAGTTGACAAGGTAGGACGTGCGGTCGCGGTATGGCACCTGACGCACGATGGCACGGTCGATGCGGCTGGGCACCAGCACGCCGGTTTGCAGATCGCGCGAGTATTGCAGGAAGGTGCGGCTCATCTCGACTTCGACGAGGCCCCGATCGCGGGCGGACTTGGCCGCCTTCATCTTGGCCTGAAGGCCCGCGGCATCATAGCGTCCGGCAGGCAGACCGTGATTGCCGGCCTGCGACAGGGCCTGGAACAGGGCCGAGCGGCGTTGACGCTCGCGACCTGTGCGTCCGGTCCAGAGGCTTGAATAGCCGTTGGCTTTGTAGAATGCGGCCATGTCTGCATCGCGCGCGGCGGCCTCGGCCACAGCCTGTTTGAACGCAGTCACCTGCGCCGATGCAGATTGGGGCAAGCCCATCAACAAAACGGCAAAGGCCGCACTTACTATTGTCAGCCAAAATCTGGAAACGGCCACCGTCATAATCACACCTCGTTAAGTCTTGTTTTGCCTAGCGTTGCACGGTTATCCCAAAGCCCCCGCAGAGCTGTCTATTCACATCGGCATCAGGTGCCCAACTAGCGCTTGCGTGATGCGCGCATGCATCGCTGACAAGCGCCAGAGCCACATTCAACAAATTTTGCGCAAAAAATTGCCTAAAACCCTTGCGACCCTTCACGTACCGGATTCAGCACTTGGTAAACGAATCGAGCTATGCCATAGACGTGTTGCATCTGGGGATGAGATGAATGGACCCGTGTAACATCATGGGTCAGGCAGGCGTACGGGACGGCGCAGTGAAATGATGAATGAAACTACGGGCATGACGCGCCGGGCATTGCTTGGCGCATTCGCAGCAACAGCAGTCGTTGCCGCACCAACCTACTCCAACGCAGCTGGCTTTCTTCGCGGTTCGGGTGACATCCGACGCTTGCGTATGTATTCGGGCCGTACGGGCGAGCGGATCGACATGATCTACTGGATCGAAGGGCATTACATCAAGGACGCGGTCAAGGAAGTGAACCACTTCATGCGTGATTGGCGTACCGATGACGTCAAATCCATGGATCTGCGCACCGTCGACATCATGGCTGCAGCGCACAACCTTCTGGATGTCGAAGAGCCTTATATGTTGCTTTCGGGCTATCGCAGCCCAAAAACCAACGCCATGTTGCGCTCGCGCAGCCGCGGCGTTGCCAAGAATTCCCTGCACATGAAAGGTCAGGCCGCCGATCTGCGCCTGTCCACACGTTCCGTCAGCCAGATGGCGCGCGCCGCACAGGCCTGCCGCGGTGGCGGCGTCGGCAAATATTCCGGCTCCAATTTCGTCCACATGGACTGTGGCGTCGTGCGAAGCTGGGGCGGCTAACCCGCAACTCCTTCATCCCGGTTTCTTCCAAGGGCGCCTCTGGTGCCCTTTTTCGTGTCGGGCGACGTGTACGAGGTAAAAGGCCACGCCGCCCAACAGGAGTGTTGTGTGTCACAACGCAAGCTCAACGCCGCGACTTGCATATTGGTTCCGCGCCTTCGACAAAAACATGCACATTTTCGCCGCCACCGACATGTTCCTGTGACAGATTCCCGTTAACGGCGTAATCTGGGGCTTTAATCACCACCTCGGGGGACACCATGACACATCTGATTTCGCGCCGGACCTTCCTGGCCACGACGGCCACATTCGCCGCCTTGCACCCGTTCTCTTTGCGCGCTGCCAGCAATCAGGCACATTTGCGGATCATGGAAACCACCGACCTGCACGTCCACGTCTTCCCCTACGACTACTATGCGGACAAGCCGCGTGACACCGTCGGCCTCGCGCGCACCGCCTCGATCATCGAAAGCATCCGGGCCGAGGCGACAAATTCCATGCTGATCGACAATGGCGACTTTCTGCAGGGCAACCCGATGGGCGACTACATCGCTTACGAACGGGGCATGAAGGAAGGCGACGCGCACCCCATCATCACCGCCATGAACACGGTCGGGTTTGACGCCGCCACGCTGGGCAACCACGAATTCAACTACGGGCTCGACTTCCTCATGAAGTCGCTCGCTGGCGCCGATTTCCCCGTGGTCTGTGCCAACGTGTCCAAGGAACAGGGCACCAATGCCGCTGCCGACACGACGCTGGTGCCGCCATTCGTGATCCTCGACCGAACGGTGACGGATGGCGCGGGCGAAAGCCATCCGATCAAAGTCGGCCTTATCGGCTTTGTCCCGCCCCAGATCATGAACTGGGATCGCCGTCATCTTGAGGGCAATGTGCAGGCGCGCGATATCGTGGACACCGCTAAAGCACTGGTGCCACTGATGAAGGAACAGGGCGCCGACATCATCATCGCGCTCAGCCACTCCGGCATCGGAGCTGCCGACCACGCGGATGGTATGGAAAACGCCTCTGTCCCGCTGGCGGCAATTGACGGGATCGACGCAATCCTGACAGGCCACCACCACCAGGTCTTCCCCTCGCCCAGCTATGCCGACATGCCTGCCGTCGATGTGGCGGCTGGGACCATCCACGGCAAACCGGCTGCCATGGGCGGGTTCTGGGGCTCGCATCTCGGGCTGGTCGATCTAATGCTGGAACGCGATGGCAGCAACTGGCGCATCACCAGCTTCGGCTCCGAAGCACGGCCCATTTCCAAACGCAACGAAGACCGTTCGATCACCGCGCTGGTCGACAGCCACCAGCCCGTACTCGACAGCGTGCAGGCCGACCACGACGCAACACTGGCTTACGTCCGCCGCGCTGTGGGCAAGACGGACGCACCGCTGCACAGCTATTTCGCACTGGTGGCTGATGATCCATCCGTTCAGATCGTATCCATTGCACAAAGCTGGTACATCAGGGACATGATGCAAGGCACTGAATATGAAGGGCTTCCTATCCTCTCCGCTGCTGCGCCCTTCAAGGCAGGCGGGCGCGGTGGCCCGGAGTATTTCACCGACGTGCCCCAGGGCGATGTAGCGATCAAGAACGTCTCCGACCTCTATCTCTATCCCAACACGGCGCGGGCGGTTCTGGTCACGGGGGCCGAGGTCAAGGATTGGCTGGAACGCTCGGCCGGCATGTTCAACCAGGTGACACCGGGCGGGTCCGATCAGCCCCTGCTCAACCCCGACTTCCCCTCTTACAACTTTGATGTGATGGACGGGGTCACCTACCAGATCGATCTCAGCCAACCCTCCAAGTTCGGGCCCAAAGGCGAGGTGCTGAACGCGGATGCCAACCGCATCGTCAACCTGATGTATGATGGACAACCCGTGGACCCGGAGGCGCAGTTCATCATTGCAACGAACAACTACCGCGCAGGCGGGGGTGGCAACTTCCCCGGCGCCAAGGGCGACACCATCGTGTTCGAGGCACCGGACACCAACCGCGACGTGATCGTGCGCTACATCGTCGATCAAGGCACGATCAGCCCGCGTGCGGATGCCAACTGGTCCTTCGCCCCCCTGCCCGGCACGACGGTGCTGTTCGAAACCGGCCCCAAAGCTGCCGACTACATCGATGATGTCAAAGGGGTCACGATTGAACCCGCAGGCGAAGCGGCAGACGGATCTCGCGCAGTTCCGCATCGCCCTCTGACCTCGGCCAAGGTAAGGCGCAGCTGGCTGCGCCTTACACGCGATTTGCAATTGCAGGGCGCGGGTGGCGCGGCTATACCGCGCCCCAGTGGACCCTTAGCTCAGCTGGATAGAGCGCTGCCCTCCGAAGGCAGAGGCCAGAGGTTCGAATCCTCTAGGGTCCGCCATTTTCCAAACACATGGATGGCGCAGGACACCTGCGCCTTACGGTTTGTAAGGCGTCACCTTGGTGCGCCGCCCCGAGGCGAAATCACGCGAACAGATCGTGCGCCAGTTCCAGCGCCTCGACCAACACGTCCACCTCAGCCTTGGTATTGTACATCCCGAACGAGGCGCGGCAGGTGGCATTCAGCCCCATATGCTCCATCAACGGCCCCACACAGTGCTGCCCGGCACGCACGGCCACGCCTTTCTTGTCGAGGATGGTCGAGATGTCATGCGCATGCCCCGCCCCATCCAGCGTGAAGGAAAAGATCGCGCCCTTGTCCGCTGTGGTGCCCTGCACCTGCAGCCAGTTCAGCCCGCCCAGCCGCTTGACCGTGTAGTCGCGCAAGGAGTCTTCATGGGCCTGGATCGCTTCGATCCCGATCCCTGTCATGTAATCCAGCGCGACCCCCATGCCGATCATCTGCACGATGCCGGGTGTGCCCGCCTCGAACTTCATCGGGCCGTCATTGTAGATGATCCCGTCCTTGGCGACTTCCTTGATCATGTCGCCCCCGCCGATAAAGGGGCGCATCTCTGCCATGCGCTCGGCCTTGACGTGGATCGCGCCAGAGCTTGAGGGGCCATAGAGCTTGTGCCCCGTGATGGCGTAGAAATCCGCGCCAATGTCCTGCACATCCACGGGCATGTGCACCGCTGCCTGTGATCCATCGACCAGAACCGCGACGCCCTTGGCATGGGCCCCTTCGCAGATCGCCTTCACATCAACCTTGGTGCCAAGAACGTTCGACATATGGGTGACGGCGACCAGTTTTGTGCGCGGACTAATAGCGTCAATGACGGCCTGCGGATCAAGCGCGCCGGTGCTGTCCACATCAACCCATTTCAGCACCACGCCTTGCCGCTCGCGCAGGAAATGCCAGGGCACGATGTTTGCGTGGTGTTCCATGACCGACAGCACGATCTCGTCGCCTGCCTCAAGTCGAGGCATGGCCCAGCCATAGGCCACCATGTTGATGCCTTCGGTGGTGCCGGAGTTAAAGATGATCTCGTCCTCGGACGCGGCATTGAGGAAGGTCGCAATCTTGCCGCGCACCGCCTCGTATTTCTCGGTCGCGAGGTTGGACAGATAGTGCAAGCCGCGGTGAACGTTGGCATATTCCTCGGCATAGGCCCGGGTCACAGCATCAATCACCACTTGCGGCTTTTGTGCCGACGCACCGTTGTCGAGATAGACAAGTGGCTTGCCGTTCACCTCGCGGCTCAGGATGGGAAAGTCGGCCCGGATGCGGTCCACGTCATACATTGCTCAATCCTCCTGCCGATACACCCATGAGGGTCAGTATCAGCATCAATCCAATAAACAGCCCGGTGATCACAGCCACGAGCAGGCCCAAGGCGCGAAACAGCGACTGAAAGCGCAAAGCGGCGCTGATGAAATGCAACAGCAGCCAGAACGCGACGATCACCACGGCCAGTGCCACCAGACCTGCAAGCGCGGGCACGGCAAGGCTCAGCAGCAACACGCCCGCCTGCGCCACGGCACGCAGGGCCTGCAGCCAGACCAGAAGGGCCAACATATCCACCATCTCACCCTGCCCGCCCATGGCGCGCCCGGCCCAGAACAGGGCGTGGACCATGACGATCAGACCACCAGCCACCAGCACGAACAGCATGATGGGGCGTTCCAGCAGGGCCAGCACTGGCAAGGCCTCACGCGCAACTGCGTCAACAGATCCCGGCACCAGAACCACGGGGCCAGAGGCCAGCAACGCATTGCACGCGGCCACAGCGCACAGCGCCATGTAAAGCGTCGCGGGCGAGAGGTTCCAATCCATGATGCGCTGTGCGGTGCCTTGCGGATCACGCAGCGTATCAACAGCGAGTTGCGGCCAGGCGGTCATGCGCGTTTTTCCTGCACAAGGGTTCCGCCGATCCAGAACCACAGAAACATTGCGCACCACACAAGACCAACCAGTTGCAATTGCACCCCCGGTCCGATGAACCCGGCAATCAGGCCGTGCAGCAGGATCAGCGGCGTCGTCGCCAACAGAGCCCAGAACAGGACCAGCCGCGCGCCATAGGCTGTGCCCTTGCCGCCCAGAACCTGCGCCACCATCCGCGCCAGAAACGCGATCACGTAGAACAAGAGCGGTGCGATAAAGACCCACGCCATCAGCGTCGCCCCCATCAGCATGTTCAGCTCTTGCCCCGTCAGATGCGCCTCGCGCGCAAGGCGCGGCAATTGCGCGATAAAGATCAGCACGCACGCCCCCATGAGGTAGGCCAGCGCGCGATCTTCCCGCTCGCCCAGCGACAGCAGGCGTTGCACCACCCTGCCCGGCCCGCGATAGGTGGCTGCGATATTGCGTGTGATGGCCATGGTTCAGCCCCGGTGCCGCTCCAACCAACCCTCGAGCCGTTCGACCAGCACATCGCGCAGGGCTTCGTCCTCGATTTCCTCGACCGCTTCGGCAAGAAAGGCAAGCGTGAGCAGATCGGTTGCAATCTCGGCAGGCACCCCGCGCGAGCGCAGGTAAAACAGCGCCTCTTCGTCAATCGCACCCGAGGTCGAACCATGCGAACAGGCCACATCGTCGGCGTAGATTTCCAGCTCGGGCTTGGCCAGGAACTGGCTGTCGCCGTCCAGCAGCAGGGACTGGCTGATCTGGTAGCCGTCGGTTTTCTGTGCGCCCGCCTTGACCAGGATCTTGCCCTGAAACACGCCCACAGCGCCGTTGCGCAGCACCTTTTTGAACACCTGGCGGCTTTCGCAGCGTTCGGCGTCATGGGTGATGAACACGGTGTCGTCGTGGTGGAAATCACCGTCGCCCACGCAGGCACCAGCCACATGCGCAATCGCATCATCGCCCGTCAGCTCGATCACGCAGTCATTGCGCGTCAGACGCCCGTTCACGGTCAGGGTAAAGGATTTGAACACGGATTCCGTGCCCAAACGGGTGAAGATATGCGTCGCGGCGAGGCGTTCATGGTCGCGCCCTTGCGCGCGGATGTGATGGAACGTGGCGTTGTCGGCCACTTCGACCTCCATCACCTTGTTGAACCGCGCAGCGGCTGGGCCGTTTTCCAGCACGGTCAGTTCCGCCCCGGCATCCAGCTTGATCACATGGTGCAGGATCGCATCCGAGTTTTCATCCGCATGGTTGTAGACGAAATTGATCGGTCGCGCGGCCTTGCCGGTCACATGGATCAGCACACCGTCTGTCGCAAAGGCAGTGTTGAGCGCGGCCAGCGGGCGCTGCACCGGGTCCTGCCCGGCGGTTTCCAGCACACCGTAGACGCCCTGTGCCCAATGGATATCGGCTTTTACTTCAGCCAAACGTTCGATGCGCACATGCTCCAGCGCAAGATCGTCGGACGCCTCTGCGTTGAACACCCCGTCATCAAAGACGATGCGCAGTGCAACGGTGTCGGCGAAAATCGGGGCCTCGTCATTGTGGAACACGGCCGCCTGCGCGCCGACTTGGGTCAGCGCATCGGGCCGCGTGAACTTCCAATACTCGTCGCGCCGGTTCGGCAGGCCCATGGCGCGCAAGCGCGCAAGCGCATCGGTGCGCGCCGCCTCGGACCAGCCGCCCTTGGGCAGGCACAATTCGGCAATCCGCGCCTCGGTCAGGTTCGGTTTTTCTGCGAGGGCCGCCATTACGCCACCTCGGCCAGAATGTCGGCATAGCCGTTGTTTTCAACCTCAAGCGCCAGTTCCGGACCACCGGATTTGACGATGCGCCCGTCTGCCATGATGTGCACGACGTCGGGTTTGATGTGATCAAGCAGGCGCTGGTAGTGCGTGATGACCAGGAAACCCCGCCCCTCGCTGCGCAGCGCGTTCACGCCATCCGCCACCAGCTTCATGGCGTCCACATCAAGGCCCGAGTCGGTCTCATCCAGAATGCACATCTTGGGTTCCAGCATCGCCATCTGCAGGATTTCATTGCGCTTTTTCTCACCGCCCGAGAAACCCACGTTGACCGGACGCTTGAGCATGTCGGCGTCGATCTTCAACTCCTTGGCACGTGCACGGATCACCTTGAGGAAATCGGCGGCACTCATCTCGTCCTCGCCGCGCGCCTTGCGCTGTGCGTTCACGGCGGTGCGCAGAAAGGTCATGTTGCCCACACCGGGGATTTCGACCGGGTACTGAAACGCCAGAAACAGGCCAGCGGCGGCGCGTTCTTCCGGCTCGAGGTCGAGCAGATCGGTGTCGTCCAGATGCGCCTCACCATCCGTGACCTCATACCCGTCCTTGCCCGAAAGCACATAGGACAGCGTGGATTTGCCGGACCCGTTGGGGCCCATGATGGCATGGACCTTGCCCGCCTCGACGGTCAGGTCGACGCCCTTGAGGATCTGCTTGTCCTCTTCTTCCAGTTTCACGTGCAGGTTCTTGATGGTCAGCATCGGTTTTCTTCCTTTGTCATGTCGTCAGGCCGGAACCGCCCGTCGCAAATCGGACGGGAGGGCGGCAATGTAATCGCTTGCGGCTTGGCTATGTGCGCGGCCGCGATCTTCGAGGGTTTCAAGGCAGCGCAGCACAAGATCATGCGAGCGCCAGACGCCTGCGCTGAACAGGGCCAGCGTGATCAGGGCATCGTCGGTTTTGGTGTCGATCCGGTCGAGGTCGCGGATATAGACCGCATCGCCGTCAATCAGTTGCGAACGGGCGCGGCGGCGGTTCAGCTTGTCGATGTGGCGCGACCCAACGGCAAAGCGGTTCTGATCGAGCAGCTTGTGCATCCCGAACCCTTGGTCGGTGAGTTCGGTGTGTACGTCGGCAAGGGTCGGTTCGTCCTCATACAGAGGGAAGAACCGCAACTCGACAATCACGGCCTCGGCCTGGGCAAGCTTGGTGCGCCCACCTTGCAAGACACTCAGTTCTGCGCCCTGAACGTCCAGTTTCAGCAGGTCGATGGCGGGCACCTCGCCCAACGCATCCAGGCTGTCGAGCGTCACAGGCACCTGGCTGGCATTGCCGGGCTGCGCCTGAAAACGGCGCAGGTAAGACAGCGTTTGTTCACGCAGCTTGAACAGGGAGGCGAGACCCGATTGCTGGGGGTAAATGTTCAGCGATGCCGTGCCCGCAGGACCAACAGCGGCGTTGATAAAGCGCGCATGCGCGGGCGTTGTTGCTGACAGTGCCTTGTAGGCGTCTGGCTGCGGCTCGAACCCGATCAACTCGGCCAGCCCTGCCTCGGCGAGCGGCGCGTAAGGTGGGTCGCCCAAGGGATTGGCGCCCACATCAACAACGGCCATGCGCCGTGTCGGCAACAGGGCCTGCGCCAATGCGGCGAGCCGGTGAGAGAAGAGCGGATCGGCCATCGGGTCTAAACCAGCACCACGGCGGTGCCGGATACGGACACCATCAACATGCTGTCGCCCACCACTTCGTAATCCAGATCGACACCCAAAACCGCGTTCGCGCCCATTTGCGCGGCGCGCTGTTCCAGCTCCTGCATGGCCGTGTCGCGGGCATCCTGCAATTTGGATTCGTAAGCGCCCGAGCGGCCCCCGATGATGTCCGTGACCCCGGCAAAGAAATCGCGCACCACATTGGCGCCCATGATCGCCTCGCCCACGACGATGCCGCGGTAGTCGGTGATCTTGTACCCTTCGACCGAGTGGGTGGTGGTCAGGATCATTCCGCATCCTCCGCCTGATGGCCGTAAAGCCATGCAGCCGCCCGTTGAACGCCTCGTGCGACGGCCACGCTCATCATCAGCAACGCAAACCAGACCCAGAACGACATCAGGGCGGCGGGGTGCGCAATGGATGCGCCGACAAAACCGAGGATGAACACGATCGGCAGCGCCAACGCCCCTTCGCGCATCCCGTCACTGTCCGACATGACGGGCCGCTTGATCTTGCGGTGTGCGCTGGGTTCGTTATCGGGGAACAGCGTGTGGGTCATTTCTGCCGTGCCTTTAATTCGGCAAGTGCAGCGCGCACCTCCTCTTCGGTGCGGGACTTGCCGTTTGCATATTCGTCGGCGCTACCTCTGTCGCGCCGAGCCGTCCAAATGCCGCGCAAAGTGACAGCGACAATGAAACCAACCATACCGCCTGCAGCGAGCCCATCGGGCCAAACCTGATGAACCAAGTAGCCGAACAAAAGCGCACCAAGAAATCCAACGATAAGAAACGCATACAGCGAATTTGCAGATTTCTGCGCCCACCTGTCTCGTGGCCCGATCCTGGCGTGACGACGGATGCTTGATTCTTCGCTCATTTCTCGCCCGCTTTCATCTCTGCAAGGGCTGCATGCACCTCCTCTTCGGTGCGGGACTTGCCTTCTGAATACTCGTCGGCGGTGTCCGCGATCATCAGGAAGTATGCCACTGCAATTGCCGCAAAGGTCAGAGAACCGCCGATAACAAAGGCAATGGCAAAGCCCGGGGCCACAATGACGCTGAACAACAACCCAAACAAACCGCCGAGGACTACGGCCAGAAACATGGGGCCGCTCACGCCTCCGCCTTGCGACACCGCAGGTCTGTCCGCCAGCGCCGCCTTGTGATGCGGAAACACCTTTCCGACCAGCGTGTCGTCCTGATGGCCGCCGTCCGACATTTACCCCACCGATCCTTCAAGCGAGATCGCCACAAGCTGTTGCGCTTCCATGGCAAATTCCATCGGCAGCGCCTGCAGCACGTCCTTGCAGAACCCGTTGACGACCAAGGCCACCGCCTCTTCCTCGTCCATGCCGCGCGACCGGCAGTAGAACAGTTGATCGTCGTCCACCTTGGATGTCGTCGCCTCGTGCTCGACGCGGCTCGAGTTGTTCTTGACCTCGATATACGGGACCGTGTGGGCGCCGCATTTGTCGCCAATCAGCAAGCTGTCACATTGCGTGTAGTTGCGCGACTCCTTGGCCTTGGGGTGCATGGACACAAGGCCGCGATAGGTGTTCTGCGCCTTGCCCGCGCTGATCCCCTTGGAGACGATGCGCGACTTGGTGTTCTTGCCAAGGTGAATCATCTTGGTGCCGGTGTCGGCCTGCTGCATGTTGTTGGCGATGGCGATGGAGTAGAACTCGCCCTGCGTGTCGTCGCCGCGCAGGATGCAGGACGGGTACTTCCACGTCACCGCCGACCCGGTTTCGACCTGCGTCCACATCACCTTGGCCCGGTCGCCCCGGCAATCGGCGCGCTTGGTCACGAAGTTATAGATACCGCCCTTGCCGTTCTCATCGCCCGGATACCAGTTCTGAACGGTCGAATATTTCACCTCGGCGTCTTCCTCGACGATGATCTCGACCACGGCGGCATGCAGCTGCGCGATGTCGCGCTGCGGCGCGGTGCACCCTTCCAGATAGGACACGTAAGAGCCCTTGTCGGCGATGATCAGCGTACGTTCGAACTGGCCAGTGTTTTCGGCGTTGATGCGGAAATAGGTCGACAGCTCCATCGGGCAGCGCACACCCGGCGGCACGTAAACGAACGAGCCGTCCGAGAACACCGCACTGTTGAGCGTTGCATAGTAGTTGTCAGAGACGGGCACGACCGAACCAAGGTATTTCTTCACCAGTTCGGGGTGTTCCTTGATCGCTTCGGAGATGGAACAAAAGATCACACCAGCCTTGGCCAGTTCTGCCTGGAACGTGGTGCCGACACTCACGCTGTCGAACACCGCGTCCACTGCAACCTTGCGCCCTTCGGCGGGCATGTCCTCGGCCCCTTCAACGCCGGCAAGGATCATCTGTTCCTTCAGCGGGATGCCGAGTTTGGCGTAGGTTTCCAGCAGTTTGGGGTCGACCTCGTCCAGGGACTTGGGTTTGACTTCCATACTCTTGGGCCGGGCGTAGTAATACTGATCCTGAAAGTCGATCTCGGGGTAATCGACCATCGCCCACTTGGGCTCTTCCTTTTGCAACCAGCGCTCATAAGCCGCCAGACGCCATTCGAGCATCCATTCCGGCTCTTCATTCTTTTCAGAGATCAGTTTGACGATATCGGGTGAGAGGCCCTTGGGGGCGTATTCCATCTCGATGTCAGTTTCCCAGCCGTATTTGTAGGCTCCACCGACTTCGCGCACCGCATCGACCGTTTCCTGATCGACGCCTTCCTTGACCACAACTTCGTCCACAACATTGTCCATATCAGACATTTCTCCTCGTGCTGCGCGCCTCAGGCGGCGCGTGCCTCGTGTTTCTTCAACTTTTGCGCCCAAACTTCGGCAAAGCGCATCACATCTTCTTCTGTCGTCTCAAGGCCCAGCGACACGCGGACCGCATTCGCCGCCACATTGCCCAAGCCCATGGCCGTCAGCACTTTGCTGGCCTTGACCTTGCCTGACGAACAGGCCGAGCCTGCGGAAATGGCAAATCCGGCGAGGTCCATCTGCATCACCTGCGTCTCGCCCTTCCAGCCGGGCGTGGCGAAACAGGTCGTGTTGGGCAGACGTTGAGACTCATTCCCGACAAAAATAGTTGCATTTGACGCGTCAGCAAGAGCACTTTCTAGAATATTTCTAAGTTTCTCGATCCGGGCCCATTTTCCGGCGTCCACATCGCGCTGTGCAGCCTCGGCTGCGGCGCCGAAACCTGCGATGCCGATCACGTTTTCCGTACCCGACCTACGGCCCATCTCCTGCCCGCCACCGCGAATGCGCGCCACGACATCGAGGCCCCGGCGCAGCACCAAGGCGCCCACGCCTTTGGGCCCACCCAGTTTATGCGCTGAAATCAGGGCCATGGATGCGCCCGACGCATCGAAGTTTATGGGCAACTTGCCAAAGGCCTGGGTCATGTCTGACACCGCAATCCCGTTTGGCAAGGTTTGCAGAACGCCGGTTTCGGAATTGGCGGCTTGCAGCACGGACTGGTCCGGCGCATCGACACGCACCCGGCCTGCACTGTCGACTGGCAATGTGTCGTCCGTCCAGGCCGCGACCGCATCATGCTCGACGGCTGCACCGTGCAGACCACGCCCCGCGCAGGCCAGCGCCGCCGCCTCAGTCGCGCTCGAGACAAAGACGATGTCGGCCCCGTCCGCGCCAAGGGCGGTGGATACGTGCGCGCGGGCACGTTCCACCAGCATCTTGGCGTCGCGCCCTTCGGCATGAACGGATGACGGATTGCCCACCACGTCCATGGCGGCCAGCATCGCCGCGCGGGCCTCAGGCCTCAGCGGCGTGGTTGCGTTATGATCCAGATAGACCCGGCTCATGTTTCTTCTGACCAGAAACACCACGAAGGGTCGTTATTAATCTGCGCCATTGGTCCAGGCGACCAACAGCGACGGGCTGGTCCCCATCCGACATCAGCCATCATCGACCACCGCAAACAGGTTGGGCACAGCCGGACACGGGGCGAGTTCATTGCCGACAACGTCCGAAAGCCGCGTCTGGTGCAGGAACACATAGACATGGGCCGACAACCCTTCCCACAAGCGGTTGGTCAGCGATTGCGCCTTCGACCCCGAAGCGGCACCTGACGCCCCTGCCCCCTTATGCATGGCATCGACCGTCTCATCCACGGCCGCAAGGATGTCGGCCACACGAATGTCCGAGGCCGAGCGCGCCAGGCGATATCCCCCGCCGGGGCCGCGCACGGATGTCACAAGATCCGCGCGGCGCAGCTTGACGAACAGCTGTTCAAGATAGGGCAGTGAAATGTCCTGCCGGACCGAGATATCGCCAAGGCTGACAAGCTGATCGCCGGGCTGCATCGCGATATCCGTCAGCGCCACCATTGCATAACGCCCCTTGGTCGACAGTTTCATTGGCAAACGCCCCCAATTGACGTCCAAGCCCAGACGCCATACATGCTTTTCCACCGCAGGATATGTATCCTGTCGATCAATTTAGAAACGTTCTAAGGTACCCGATCAGTTTCGTCAAGAAATCGGCACCGTTAAAGACGCGCGAGGACAGACACGCATATGCCCGAGGTCATTTTTCCCGGACCCGAAGGCCGCCTCGAAGGCCGCTACCACCCCCAGAAAGAACGTGACGCCCCGATTGCGATTGTGCTGCATCCGCACCCGCAATTTGGTGGCACCATGAACCACAAGGTCGTGCATTCGCTGCACTACGCGTTTTTCAACATGGGCTTTACAGTGCTGCGGTTCAATTTCCGCGGTGTCGGGCGCAGTCAGGGCGAATACGATCAGGGCATTGGCGAATTGTCCGATGCGGCATCCGCGCTCGACTACCTCCAGTCGATGAACAACAATTCCAAGCATTGTTGGGTCGCCGGCTTCAGCTTTGGTGCGTGGATCGGGATGCAGCTGTTGATGCGCCGCCCAGAGATCACCGGCTTCATCTCGGTCTCGCCCCCGGCGAACATGTATGACTTTTCCTTCCTCGCGCCCTGCCCGTCGTCGGGGTTGATCATCAACGGCACCGCCGACCGCGTAGCCCCGCCCGCAGACACGGAATCGCTGGTGAACAAGCTGCACGAGCAGAAGGGCATCACGATCACGCATACGCAGATCGAAGGGGCCGGACACTTCTTTGAAGAGCCGCATATGGACACGCTGATCGGGCACACCACCGACTACGTCAAACGCCGCCTGACCGAGACAACGCGCTGATGGCCGATCCGGTCGTCACCGAAATGGCCAACAAGCTGGCCGAGGAATGCCTCGCCGTGCAGAACGAGGTTGGCGATGACCGGCTGTTCATGCAGGTCGGTGATGTGCTCGGCGCCTCGTCCCAAACGCTGGAAGAGGCGTTTTTGACAGCGATCCGAACGCGCATGGCCAATGATGCGGGGCGCAGGTTTCTCGCCCAACAGCTCAAGTCGCATCGCGCCGCAGCCCCGAAAGAGTGACACAAAAAAAGCCGCCCAAAAGGGCGGCTTTTTGGTTCTGTCAGTCCACCCAAAGATCAGCCGATGATCGCGTTCAGCGTGGCACTGGGGCGCATCACGGTTGCGGTCTTGGCGTCGTCATTGCGGAAATACCCGCCTGTATCCGCAGCAGATCCTGCCGCAGCTGCCAGCTCGGCCAGAATAGCCGCCTCACCCTCGGCCAGCGCCGATGCGATAGGTGCAAAATGCGCGGCCAGTTCGGCGTCGTCACCTTGCGCCGCCAACGCTTCGGCCCAGTAGCGGGCGAACCAGTAATGCGAGGCGCGGTTGTCGGGCTGACCCACCTTGCGACCGGGCGAGCGGTCGTCATCCAGAATGCCCTGCGTCGCCGCCTCGGCCGCGCGGCCCAGCACACCCGCCTTGGTATTGCCCTGCGCATCCGCTAGGAAGTTCAGCGATTCACCCAAGGCACAGAATTCACCCATCGAATCCCAGCGCAGGTGGTTTTCGCCGTGCAACTGCTGCACGTGCTTGGGCGCAGAACCCCCGGCCCCGGTTTCAAACAGCCCGCCACCCTGCATCAGCTTGACGATCGACAGCATCTTGGCAGACGTGCCCAGTTCAAGGATCGGGAACAGGTCGGTCAGGTAGTCACGCAACACGTTTCCGGTAATCGCGATGCTGTCCTTGCCCGCCGTGATGGTCTCCAACGACTGGCGTGTCGCCTCGCGCGGGGCCATGATCATGAACTTGTCAGCCACGCCCGCCGCCTCCAGCGCGGGTTTGACATAGGCGATCAGCTGCGCGTCATGGGCGCGATTTTTATCCAGCCAAAAGATCGCCTCGGACCCCGTCAGCCGCTGACGGTCCAGCGCAAGTTGGATCCAGTTTTCAATCGGCGCTTTCTTGACGGTGCAAGAGCGCCAGATGTCGCCTGCCGCGACGCTATGCGCATGCAGTGTGTCACCATTGGCCAGCACGATGCGCATGGTGCCTGCGCCCGGTGCCTCGAACGTGGTGGGATGGCTGCCGTATTCCTCGGCCTTCTGCGCCATCAGACCGACATTGGCGACCGACCCGGCGGTGCTGACATCCAGCGCGCCATTGGCTTTGAAGAAATTGATGGTCTCGTCATAGATCGACGCATAGCAGTTGTCAGGGATGACGCAGTTGGCGTCCCCCTTGGCCCCGGTTTCGTCCCAACCCTTGCCGCCCGCGCGGATCACGGCAGGCATCGAGGCGTCGATGATCACATCCGACGGCACGTGCAGGTTGGTGATGCCCTTGTCGCTGTCGACCATGTACATGGACGGGCGGTCGAGCGCCGCAATCTCGGCCTTGATCGCCTCTGCATTCGGCATCGTATCGATGGCAGCCAGCACATCGCCAAGGCCCGCATTCGGTGTACCACCGGCTGCCTTGATCGCGTCGCCATGGGCGTCCCAGACCGGGCCCAGCCACGCCTTGACCGCGTGGCCAAAGATGATCGGGTCCGACACTTTCATCATCGTCGCCTTCAGGTGCAACGAGAACATGGTGCCGTCAGCCTTGGTGTCTTCGATGGCCTCGGCCAGGAACGTGCTGAGGGCAGCGGCAGACATGAAGGTCGCATCCGCAACAGTGCCTTCCTCAAGCGGCCAAACATCCTTGAGCACGGTGATGGTGCCATCCGCCGCCTCAAATTCAATGCGCGCATCGCCCGCCTGCGCGGCGGTAATGGTGGCCGACACTTCGTTGGCATAAAAATCATTGCCTGGCATGGAGGACACTTTGGTCTTGCTCGACGCGTCCCACGCGCCCATCGAATGGGGATGGGCCTGCGCGTAATTCTTGACCGCACGGGCCGAACGGCGGTCGGAATTTCCCTCGCGCAGAACCGGGTTCACGGCAGAGCCTTTGATCGCGTCGTAGCGGGCGCGCACGTCCTTTTCCGCGTCCGTCTGCGGATCTTCGGGATAGTCCGGCAGCGCGTAACCCTTGGCCTGCAACTCTTCGACAGCGGCAACCAGTTGGGGGACAGAGGCCGAGATATTGGGCAGCTTGATCACGTTGGCGCCGGGCGTCTTGACCAGCTGGCCCAGCTCGGCCAGATCGTCGGACTGGCGCTGCTCTGCACTCAGCGCTTCGGGGAAGGTCGCGATGATGCGGCCCGCAAGCGAGATGTCCTTGACCCCCACATTGACCCCGGCGGCGCTGGCAAAGCTGCGGATGATCGGCAGGAATGACGCGCTGGCCAGCTCCGGTGCTTCGTCCACTTTGGTGTAAATGATATCGGGGGTCTGTGACATATGGGGGCCTCTTGCGCTGAGATTTCGGGCATCGCGAGCACCGGACGCCTTGTTGCGCCCGGCCCTACCGAAGCTGCTATTTCAAGTCAATGCATACCACCGTATACAAACTGCGGCGAATAGCTCCACCTCGATCAGAACCTTGAGTATGACGCATCCCCGGGGAATCGGCTATGAGCATCGCAAAGGCGCGCAAGGAAAGGCCCAAGGCAGATGACCAAAATCAAGGTTGAGAACCCCATCGTCGAAATGGACGGCGACGAGATGACCCGTATCATGTGGCAATTCATCAAGGACAAGCTGATCCTGCCTTATCTCGACATCGACCTGCTCTATTACGATCTGGGCATCGAGGCGCGCGACGAGACCGAAGACCAGATCACCATCGACGCCGCCGAAAAGACGAAAGAAGTCGGCGTGGCCGTGAAATGCGCCACCATCACCCCGGACGAGGCACGCGTCGAGGAATTTGGCCTCAAGAAGATGTGGCGCAGCCCCAACGGCACGATCCGCAACATCCTTGGCGGCGTAATCTTTCGCCAGCCGATCATCTGCAAGAACGTGCCCCGCCTCGTGCCCGGCTGGACCCAACCCATCGTGGTCGGGCGCCACGCCTTTGGTGATCAGTACAAAGCAACGGACATGAAGTTCCCCGGTGCCGGCACGCTGACGATGAAATTCGTCGGCGAAGACGGGACCGAGGTCGAACACGAGGTCTACAAGGCCGACGGGCCCGGCGTGTTCATGTCGATGTACAATATCGACAAGTCGATCTACGACTTCGCCCGCGCCTCGTTCAACTACGGCCTCAACCTCGGCTGGCCGGTCTATCTGTCCACCAAGAACACGATCCTCAAGCAATATGACGGCCGCTTCCTCGAGATCTTCCAGGAAGTCTATGACGCCGAGTTCAAAGAGCAGTTCGAGGCCAAGAAGATCTGGTACGAACACCGCCTGATCGACGACATGGTGGCCTGCGCGATCAAGTGGGACGGCAAATTCGTCTGGGCCTGCAAGAACTACGACGGCGACGTGCAGTCGGATGTGGTGGCGCAAGGGTTCGGCTCGCTCGGCATGATGACCTCGCAACTGATGACACCCGACGGCAAGATCGTGGAGGCCGAGGCCGCACACGGCACCGTCACCCGCCACTACCGCCAGCACCAGGAGGGGCAGTCGACCTCGACCAACTCCATCGCGTCGATCTATGCCTGGACCGGCGGGCTGAAACACCGGGCCAAGCTGGACAACAATACCGCCCTGATGACATTCGCCACAACGCTGGAAAAGGTGATCGTCGACACGGTCGAAGCCGGGCACATGACCAAGGACCTCGCCCTGCTGGTCGGCCCCGATCAGGGCTGGCTGACCACGATGGGCTTCCTCGAAAAGATCGACGAGAACCTGAACGCCGCTTTGGCGGGCTAAACCGCCCATTCGCTATGCAAGTGGAACGGGCCTGCCATGCGCGGGCCCTTTTCTTTGGGCACCACGCTGGGAATGACAGCAGTGCTGCCCTAATTGTCGGCCATGGTGACAATCGACGAAACCAAGGTGGCGCATAGCGCGCTGGATGACGCACAGGGCCTCGGGCTTGGCGTCTTCCTGTGCGGGCTGGGCATGCATGTGCTGACCCATGTGGGGCTGATCACCGGGCAGACGGCGGGCATTGCCGTCATCATCAGCTACCTGTCGGGCTGGTCTTTCGGCGCGGTCTTTTTCGTCGTGAACCTGCCCTTCTACGCGCTGGCCTACCAGCGGCTGGGGCTGGAGTTCACAGTCAAATCGCTGGTGTCAGTCACGCTATTGTCGGTCGTGACCGAACTGCTGCCGCTTGGGTTCACGATCCAGACGCTGCACCCCGGCCTCGGCGCCGTGATCTTCGGCACAACCGTGGGCATCGGCCTCTTGGCCATGTTCCGCCACAACGGCTCGCTTGGGGGCCTTGGCGTCGTGGCGCTGTTGATCCAGGACAGATACGGGTTCAAGGCGGGCTATGTGCAGCTGATCTCGGACGCCGTGATCTTCGCCATCGCCGCACTCCTGTTCCCGCTCAGCGTTGTGGGTTGGTCCCTGCTGGGGGCCGTGGTGCTCAACCTGATCATCACCTTCAACCACCGCCGCGACCGCTACATCGCGACTTAGGATCCGCGATTGTGCGTCTTGGCGTACATCTCGGCAATCATGCGGCTGGCCGTCTTTTCAAACAGGCCCGGGATCAGCGCATGCACCAGCGCCGCCCCGCCCGCCAGAAACAGGCGCAGCGCAAAACCACCCGCAAAAACGGCATGTTCGGCATAGGTTTCATCGACGCTGCGAGGATGGGTCAGAAAAAGGCGCTGGATCATATCGGGCTCCGTTGAGTGGTTCATGCTAAGTATGGGATGCGCCCTGTCTTCATTGTTCCCAAAATATGCACGGCACCGCGGTTGAAGTGAGAAATTTTCCCGAGTATTGGTGAAAAATGGCGAAAATAAACACAACCGACGCCCGCATTCTCAACGAACTGCAACGCGACGCAGGCCAATCCCTGGAAACACTCGGCGACGCCGTGGGCCTCAGCCGCAATGCCTGCTGGCGCAGGGTGAAGGCACTGGAAGACAGCGGCGTGATCCGGGGGCGGGTCGCCCTTGTCGATCCACAGGCGGCTGAACTGGGGCTGATGGTGTTCATGCAGATCCGCACGCACAGCCACGATCCGGACTGGCAGGCGCGGTTCAACAGCGCCACGCGCACGATCCCCGGCATCCTCAGCGTCTACCGCATGACGGGCGACCTCGATTACCTGATCCGCGCCCGTGTGCGCGATATGGCTGGCTATGACGCTCTTTATCAGCAATTGATCCACCTTGTACCGGTGGCCGATGTGGCCGCCAGTTTCGTGATGGAAGAGATCAAGGACAGCACCGCCCTGCCCCTTTGAAAGGACGCCCCATGCCCCTGCACTATATCTACCTGATCGTCGCCGTGGCCGCCGAAACCATCGGCACGACGGCGCTGCAGGCCAGTGACCAGTTCACCCGGCTGTGGCCCACGGTGCTGGTCGTCTTCGCCTACGGGTTTGCGTTCTACTTCCTGGGCATTGCGCTCAAACACATCCCCGTGGGCATCGCCTATGCGCTTTGGTCCGGCCTTGGCATCGTGCTGATCGCAGTGATCGGGTTCGCCGTCTTCGGCCAGGTGCTGGATCTGGCGGCTATCCTGGGCCTTGCAATGATCATTGCCGGTATCGTGGTGATCCAGATGTTCTCGAACACCGCGACACACTAGACCTTTCTTTCTGCGGCGCGGCGCGATATGGGCCGCTCAAACGCCCGCTCTGTCGGGCCGTATCCGTATAAAGAGGCCCGAAATGGATCTGCGCAATATCGCCATCATCGCCCACGTCGACCACGGCAAGACCACGCTTGTGGACGAGTTGCTGAAGCAATCGGGCACTTACCGCGAAAACCAGGCCACGACCGAACGCGCGATGGACAGCAATGACCTCGAGCGCGAGCGCGGGATCACCATCCTGGCCAAGGCGACGTCGGTCGAGTGGAAAGGCACGCGAGATCAACATCGTGGACAC
Source organism: Tateyamaria algicola (assembly GCF_047715485.1). Classification (NCBI taxonomy): domain Bacteria; kingdom Pseudomonadati; phylum Pseudomonadota; class Alphaproteobacteria; order Rhodobacterales; family Roseobacteraceae; genus Tateyamaria; species Tateyamaria algicola. The sequence continues at coordinate 3,993,081 of NZ_CP180422.1, read as the reverse complement.
CCCCGGCCACGCCGATTTCGGGGGCGAGGTCGAGCGGATCCTGTCCATGGTCGACGGCGTTGTGCTGCTGGTCGATGCCGCCGAGGGGCCGATGCCGCAAACCAAATTCGTGACCTCCAAGGCGCTCGCGCTTGGCCTGCGCCCTATCGTGGTGCTGAACAAGGTCGACAAGCCTGATGGTGAACCTGACCGCGCGCTGGATGAATGCTTTGACCTCTTTGCCAATCTGGGCGCGGATGACGACCAGTTGGATTTCCCGGCCATGTATGCCTCGGGCCGCAACGGCTGGGCCGATATGGAACTCGACGGACCCCGCAAGGATCTCTCTGCCCTGTTCGATCTGATCGTCGACCACGTGCCTGCCCCCAAACAGGTCGCGGCCAAGGACGAACCCTTCCGCATGCTCGCCACCACGCTTGGCGCGGACCCCTTCATCGGGCGCATCCTGACCGGCCGTGTCGAATCCGGCACTTTGAAAGCAGGCGAAACCGTCAAGGCGCTGTCGCGCGACGGCACCCTGATCGAGAATTTCCGCTGCACCAAGATCCTCGCCTTCCGCGGGCTCGGCCAACAGCCCATCGACCTGGCCGAAGCGGGCGACATCGTCTCCCTCGCGGGCATGTCCAAGGCAACCGTGGCAGATTCGATTGTCGCGACATCCGTGTCCGAGGCGCTGCCCGCACAACCCATCGACCCGCCCACCATCACCGTGACCTTCGGCATCAACGACTCGCCCCTTGCGGGCCGTGACGGCAAAAAGGTGCAAAGCCGTGTGATCCGCGACCGCCTGATGAAAGAGGCCGAATCCAACGTCGCGATCAAGATCAGCGACACCGCTGGCGGCGACGCATTTGAGGTCGCGGGGCGCGGCGAATTGCAGATGGGCGTGCTGATCGAAAACATGCGTCGCGAGGGGTTCGAGCTGTCGATCTCACGCCCGCAAGTGCTGTTCCAGGAAATCGACGGCGTGCGCTGCGAGCCGATCGAGGAGGCCACGATTGACGTCGATGATGAGTATTCCGGCGCCGTGATCGAGAAACTGACCGGCGTGCGCAAGGGCGAGTTGGTCGAGATGAAGCCCGCAGGCGCAGGCAAGACCCGCATTGTGGCCCACGTGCCCTCGCGCGGGCTGATCGGCTATCACGGTGAATTCCTGACCGACACGCGCGGCACCGGCGTGCTAAACCGCGTGTTCCACGAATGGGCGCCGCACAAGGGGCCCATCCCGGGCCGCCGCGCAGGTGTGCTGATTTCGATGGAAAACGGCCAATCCGTCGCCTTTGCCCTCTGGAACCTCGAAGAGCGTGGGCGCATGTTCATCGGCTCGCAGGCAGACGTCTATACCGGCATGATCATTGGCGAACACAGCCGCAACAACGACCTTGAAGTGAACCCTCTGAAGGGCAAAAAGCTGACCAACGTGCGCGCAAGCGGTACGGACGAGGCCGTGCGCCTGACCACCCCGATCACGATGTCGCTGGAAGAGGCGATTGCCTATATCGACGACGACGAGTTGGTCGAGGTCACGCCCAATGCGATCCGGTTGCGCAAGCGCTATCTGGACCCGCATGAGCGCAAGCGCATGGCGCGCGCGAGCTAAAAGCCGGTCAGGAACAGATAAAGGCCGCCGCCAATGACGACAATCGTCGTGGCGGCGAACGCGATCAGGCCGACCGCCTGTTCCCACATCGGCGTGTCTTCGTGCCATTCCCGTTTCGGCAGTATCAATCCAACGATCCAGAAAACGGACAGGATGGCGCCAAACCAGACAACGCCCGTCACGACGATGAAGGGAAACAGGTCGCCAAGGGCAAACTTGGCAGCTTCAATACCAAGGGCTTGGGCGATTGCGGTCAGCAATGCCTCGATTGCCTGTCCCAACGGGTCGGCCTATTCGGTTGTTTCGACGATCAGCAACTCGCGCTCGGACGCACAACGTGCGTGTTTTAGCGCTGCTTGATAAGCCGTTGAGTGGTAACACTTTTCAGCCGTTTCCACGTCCGGGAACTTCGCCACAACATTGCGCGGGCGGTCCCTGCCCTCAAGCTGGACGTATCGCCCGCCCCGCGCAATGAACGTGCCACCATGTTCGGCAATGGCGACTGTCGCACCGGCCGCATACTTCTTGTAGGCCTCTTCGTCCGTCACTGTCACATGCGCTATCCAGAGTGCTGGCATCTTACCCTCCCATAACCGCTTTGGCTGCCGCGATGGCGGCCTCCGCATTGCTTGCATCCTTGGCCCCGCCCTGGGCCATGTCAGGGCGACCACCGCCGCCCTTGCCGCCCAGTTCGACCACCGCCGCCTTGACCAGATCGACGGCGCTGACCGTGTCGGTCTTGTCCTGGGTCACACCCGCCGCCACGGCGACCTTGCCGTCCGCATCAGCGATCAGCAGTATGGCACCCGATCCAAGGCGTTGTTTATGCTCATCAATCAGCGCGGGCAGGTCCTTGCCCGTCACGCCATTCAGCACCTGGGCAAGGAAGGACGTTCCGTTCACTGCCTCAGCCTCCGGGTTGGCTTGCGCGCCCCCCGACATAGCGAGGTCACGGCGCAACTGCGCCACTTCGCCGACCAGAGCCTTGCGTTCATCCAGCAACGCCTTGACGCGGGCTGGCACGTCTTGCGCCTGTGCCTTCAACTCTGTTGCGGCCTGCACCAGCAGGTGATCCTGCGCGCGCAGGTAGTCCATCGCCGCCTGCCCGGTCAGCGCCTCGATCCGGCGCACACCCGCGCTCGATGCACTGTCACCCAGGGTCACAAACGCGCCGATATCGCCGGTTTGACGCACATGGGTGCCACCACACAGCTCGAGCGAATAGGTGTCGCCGCCCGTGCCCTTGCCCGACCCGTCCTGACGGCCCATCGAGACAACGCGCACCTCGTCACCATATTTCTCGCCAAACAGCGCCTGCGCCCCAAGGGCACGCGCATCATCCGGCGTCATGATCCGGGTTTCGACTGTGTCATTCTGCCGAATATACGTGTTCACCTCGGCCTCGACCTTTTCAAGCTCGGCAAGGGTCAGGGCCTTGCCATGACTGAAATCGAAACGCAGCCGATCCGGCGCGTTGAGCGATCCGCGTTGCGCCACATGATCACCCAAGGCACCGCGCAGCGCCTCGTGCAACAAATGCGTTGCCGAGTGGTTGGCACGGATCGTCGTCCGGCGTGCATGGTCGACTTCAAGAACAGCCGCTTGACCATTGGAAATGCTGCCTTTTACCACTTCTGCGATGTGGATGAACACGTCCGCCGTCTTGCGCGTGTCCGTCACGCGCGCCTCGCCGCTTTCGGTGCGAATGATGCCAGCGTCGCCCACCTGCCCGCCGCTTTCGGCATAAAACGGGGTCTGGTTCAGGGCGATATGCACGGGCCCACCAGACACCTCGTCCGACAGTTTCCCGTCAACGACGAGGCCCACGATCTGCCCTTCGGCTGTCTCTGTATCATAGCCAAGGAAATCTGTCGTGCCCCCGGTTTCGGCCACGTCGAACCAAACGGTCGCATCCGCCGCCTCACCCGAACCGGACCAGGCCGCACGCGCCTTGGCCTTTTGTTCGGCCATGGCGGCATCAAACCCGTCCGTATCAACGCCGCGCCCCTTCTCGCGCAGGGCATCCTGCGTCAGATCAAGGGGAAAACCATAAGTGTCATACAACTTGAACGCTGCGGCCCCGGGCAGGTCCGCACCCTCATCCAGCCCGCTCACCTCGTCATCCAGCAGCTTCAAACCGCGCTCAAGCGTCTGCTTGAACCGGGTTTCCTCGGCCTGCAACGTCTCGGTGATCAGCGATTGCGCCTGCCCCAATTCGGGATAGGCCGCCCCCATCTGGCGCACCAGCGTCGGCACCAGCTGGTACATCACCGGATCCTTGGCGCCCAGCAAATGTGCATGGCGCATCGCGCGGCGCATGATGCGGCGCAACACATAACCGCGGCCGTCATTGGAGGGCATCACGCCATCCGCAATCAGGAAAGAGGTCGAGCGCAGGTGATCCGCGATCACCCGGTGATGCACGTTCTGATCACCGTAAGGGTCAACACCCGTCGCATCCGAGGACGCCTCGATCAGGGACTTGAACAGATCGGTGTCATAGTTGTCGTGGCTGCCTTGCAGCAATGCGCCAATCCGCTCGAGCCCCATGCCCGTGTCGATCGACTGCATGTCCAGATCAATCATCGAGCCATCTTCGAACTGCTCATTCTGCATGAACACGATGTTCCAGATCTCGATAAACCGGTCGCCATCTTCCTCCGGACTGCCCGGAGGACCGCCCCAGATGTGATCACCATGATCATAGAAAATCTCGGTACAGGGGCCGCAAGGACCGGTCGGGCCCATCTGCCAGAAGTTGTCCGAGGTTGCGATGCGAATGATCCGGTCTTCGGGCACGCCGACCTTTTTCCAGATCTCGAACGCCTCGTCATCGGTGTGATAGACGGTGACATAAAGCCGATCCTTGGGGATGCCGAACTCACCCGTGATCAGGTTCCAGGCAAAGGGGATCGCCTCATGCTTGAAGTAGTCGCCAAAGCTGAAATTGCCCAGCATCTCAAAGAACGTGTGGTGACGCGCAGTATAGCCGACATTGTCGAGATCGTTGTGCTTACCCCCGGCGCGCACGCATTTCTGGGCCGATGTTGCGCGGGTGTACTCGCGTTTCTCAAGGCCCGTGAACAGGTTCTTGAACTGGACCATGCCTGAGTTCACAAACATCAGCGTCGGGTCGTTGCGCGGCACCAGCGGGCTGGATGGCACGACCGCATGCCCTTGTTTTTCAAAGTAATTCAAGAAGGTCGAGCGGATGTCGTTGAGCGATGGCATGGGTGCGGTTCCCGGCGTCTGAGTGATCGCCTTGACATAGCCCCGTGGCGCGGTGGTGTCCACAAACGAAACGGGGCGCTGCCGTCGCAACGCCCCGTCCGTGGTATTGTCCGCACCCCGTCAGGTGCACCGGGGATTTTCGGGCATCCCCTGACCCGACGGTTCACGCCTCGAGGATATCGTCATCCTCGGTCTTTTCGCTCTCTGGCATCTCGAAATCGAGGCCATGCGCGGCGCGGATCTTGTCTTCGATCGCAAGGGCGATGTGGCTGTTTTCCTTGAGGAAAGTCTTGGCGTTCTCGCGGCCCTGCCCGATACGCTCATCCCCGTAGCTGAACCACGAGCCCGACTTTTCGACCACGCCCGCCTTGACGCCAAGGTCCAGCAGTTCACCCATTTTCGAGATGCCTTCGCCATACATGATGTCGAATTCCACCTGCTTGAAGGGCGGTGCCACCTTGTTCTTGACGACTTTGACGCGGGTCGCATTGCCGACGACCTCGTCACGGTCCTTGAGCGCGCCGATGCGGCGGATATCGAGGCGGACGGAGGAGTAGAATTTCAGTGCGTTGCCGCCCGTCGTCGTTTCGGGCGAGCCGAACATGACGCCGATTTTCATCCGGATCTGGTTGATGAAGATGACCATGCAATTGCTGCGGCTGATCGAACCGGTCAGCTTGCGCATCGCCTGGCTCATCAGGCGGGCCTGCACGCCGACGCTGCTGTCGCCCATGTCGCCTTCCAGCTCAGATTTCGGCGTCAGGGCCGCAACCGAATCGACGATGACCATGTTCACGGCGCCGGACCGGACCAGCGTGTCCGTGATCTCGAGCGCCTGTTCGCCGGTGTCGGGCTGCGAAATCAGCAGCTCATCAATGTCGACACCCAGTTTGCGGGCGTATTGGGGGTCAAGAGCATGCTCGGCATCCACGAACGCACAGACACCGCCAGCCTTTTGCTGTTCGGCCACGCAATGCAGGGTCAGCGTGGTTTTACCCGAAGATTCAGGGCCATAGATCTCGACGATCCGCCCCATCGGCAAGCCGCCTATGCCAAGCGCGATGTCGAGGCCAAGCGAGCCGGTCGAACTGGCGACGATATCCTGCACCGCCCCTTCCGAGCCAAGCTTCATGATCGATCCCTTGCCGAACTGACGTTCGATCTGGGCCAGCGCGCTGTCGAGCGCCTTTTGTTTGTCTGCCGATTTCTTGTCTGTCATGGTCAAAAGGTCTGCCGTTGCCATTGATTTGGTCCTTTGTGTCATACCCGCTGGGGGGCGGCAATCACTGCCGCGTCTGCGTCGATGTTCCCCTTGCGTTCCTTATGAGATCAAATCGGGAACATTTCAATAAAATTCTCTGAACCCACCTTTTGCCGCGAGATGTTAAGGAGTAGTTTACGCCTCGCGGCATAACGTCAAAAAAACTATGGGGCGCAGCAGATGTTAGTGTTTTACAAGGCGAAATTGGCGTTTTTGTCCGTTCCGAAAACCGGGACGACGGCGTATGAGGCCGCATTGCGCCCGCATGCTGACCTCGTGATTTCTCAACCGCCGATGCTGAAACACGCCCCCGTCTATCGTTACAATCGCTTTGTGCGGCCGATGTTCCTCAAACTGTGCGATGTCGAACTGGAGGTGATGGCCGTGATGCGCGAGCCGATCAGCTGGTTGGGCAGTTGGTGGCGGTATCGCCAGCGCGACTTCATGAAGGGCAAGCCGAATGCCACACATGGCATCAGTTTTGACGAGTTCGTACTGGCCTATATGAAAGGTCAGAAACCCAGCTTTGCCGACGTGGGCAGCCAGTTCAAATTCCTGGAAACGCAGCCGAATGGCACTGGCGTCACGCACCTGTTCAAATACGAAGACCAGCCGCGCCTGCAAACCTTCCTGACCGAACGGCTGGGTGTGGAATTCGAGTTGGAGCAGGCCAACGTGTCACCCTCGGTCCCGCTGGAGTTATCCGAAGAGGTCGAAGCGCGGTTCCGGCGCAAGTTTGCAGAAGAATTCACGCTTTATGACAGTATCGCCGACTAGGGGCGGCTCTCAATCGCGCCCCGGCGCAGACCCCATTCAGTGCAATTGCTTGTGAACTGTCTCGGCAAGATCATTCAGTGAAAACGGCTTTGGCAAGAAAACCGAATTCGGAATGCTGTCCTGCTGGTTGTTCAGGCGATCCTCAGCATAGCCCGAGACAAAAACAACCCGCACTTCGGGCCGTTCCTTGAGCGCTTCGCGCACCCAGCTTGGCCCGTCCTTGCCCGGCATCACCACATCGGTCACGAACAGATCAACACTCAACGTCTCGTCCTCGAGCGTCTTCAACGCGGCTTCGGCAGAATCGGCTTCGAGCACGGTGTACCCTCGCAACCTCAAAGCGCGGCTCGCAAAGGCGCGCACGGGCGCTTCGTCTTCGACCAGCAGTATGACGCCATCGCCGTGCTTGGGTTCGGATGCCTGCACCGGCTTGGGCGCAGGTGCTGGCCGAGGCGCGACGTTTTCAATGACCGGGAACATGATGGAAAAGCAGGTTCCACGACCCAGCGTGCTGTCGACAAAAATGAACCCACCTGTCTGTTTCACAATACCGTAAGCTGTGGACAGACCCAGCCCAGTCCCCTCGCCCGTCTTCTTGGTGGTGTAAAACGGCTCGAACACTTTTTGCAGCTTGTCCGCCGGAATGCCGACGCCGGCATCGATCACGCGCAGGCATACATATTCCCCGACAGGCACGGTGACACGGTCACGTTCCAGTGGTTCTTCCAGGGTGACGCACTCGGTTTCGATTTCGATTTCACCGCCTTCCGGCATGGCATCACGCGCATTCACGACCAGGTTCATCAGAACCTGTTCCAGCTGGCGCTTGTCAGCGCGGATCGGTTTCAACACTGGATCATGTGTCAGGCTCAATCGCACTTTTTCACCGACCAGACGGTTCAGCAAATGGGTCAGATCCGCCATCGTGTCGCGCAAATCCAACTCTTCTGGGCGCAATGTCTGTTTGCGCGAAAAGGCCAGCAGCTGACCCACAAGGGCGGCAGCGCGGTTGGCGTTCTGGTTGATCTGCACCAAGTCGCTATAGTCGGAATCGCCTTGATCGTGGCGCAACAACAAGAGGTCGCAATGCCCTGAGATGGCCGTCAGCAGGTTGTTGAAGTCATGGGCAACGCCACCCGCCAGCTGCCCGATGGCCTGCATCTTCTGGCTTTGCACAAATTGCGCCTCAAGCGTCTTGAGTTCCGTCGCATCCGCCAGCACGGCAACGATGGAGGTTTCGCCCTGATCGCTCATCCGGTTCAGCGCAACCTGCACGAACATTTCCTTGTCAGCGCGCTTCAGGCGCAGAAACTCGGATTGCTGAACGGCGCGCCCTGATACCGTTTCTTCCAGCCAATCGGCGATCGGGCGCCCCAACCCCTCCATCAGCTCCGAGATATGGATATCTTCGCCAAGGCCCGGGCCGATCAAATCCGCGCCCTTGCGGTTGAAACTGCGCACTTTGCCCTCGGGCGAAAAGCGCACAAGCGGAACCGGCAAATCCTCGAACGAGGACCATGTGCCCGTGTTCTGCACATCGACCGGGGGTGGCAGCAGATAAATCGCATTGCGCCCGGCACCTGCATCCACTTGCGTGGCCAAGACATCCACCGGGCCTTCTGCGGTCGCGATCTGATTGACCTGCCCATATCGCACCGGCAACGCGTCAAATACCGCGTCGAGCCCCTTGACCCGGCCCCCCAAAAGGGTGCGCGCGGCCTCGTTCATGTACAGAACCGCGCCGGTCCGCCCAACCATGATCATGGGCAGGCCCGGCCCGTCCGTTCCGCGCCCCTGCCCTGTGTCCGGCACAGCCTCCAGCCGCCACAACAGGTGGTCTGCATCCATTTCATGCACGGCAAGGCGCATGTGGCCGCGACGGGTCACGATGTCTTCGCGGGCCGCACCTTCGACCTCTGCCGACGCCTTGAGGCGGAACAGGATGCCGCCGGGATTGGCGAACGTATTGCGCAACGTGCCTGCCAGGGTCTCGCCCCGTCGCGTCGCGTAGGTCGAGCGTGCGGCCGCATTGGCGCGCAGCACTTCACCATCCGGAGTGCAGACGAAACTGGGCGAAGCATCCTTTTCGATAAAGTCGCCGATGGCCGTCATCGTCGAGGCCTGTTTATTGCGCATCTGCCGCGTCGACAGCGTGACGGCAAAGCCAAGGCCCATGAGCACGGTTGCACCAACCGCGAGCCCCAGTTGGATCAGCGGCTCGGGCGCAAGCGCTGCCATGACGCCCAACAAGACAGACGCCCCCAAAAGGCTGGATGCGCGCCGCGCGCCACCTGCGGAAAATCGGGATAGCCTGCTGGGGGAAAGCGCGCTGTCGGTCACCCGTCACCTCGTCCTAGTCGATTCGTTGGCACCGTTTTGCGCTGAAAACGGTTAATTGGCCCTTAATCCATGCCGCACGACATCGAAGGCTCACCCTCTGTAGCACAACTTTGACGAAAGTGGATATACTTTAGGTTGTGCTGCGCGACCGCGACAAATGGGCGATGTAAAACCCGTCGCCCCATTCATCGACGCCCCAGTGCTGTGACGCAGCCAGTTGCCAGTCATCGTGACGCGCCAGGAATGCATCAATCTGCGCCTGATTTTCAGCGCGCAGGACAGAGCAGGTGGCATAGACCAACCGCCCATCCGGGGCCACATGGCACAGCGCAGCCTCGAGCACATCCACCTGCATTTCCTGCAATGTTGTTAGGCGCGCTGGCGTCAGGGCCCATTTGGCCTCGGGCGTTCGCCGCCAGGTACCCGACCCGGAACAGGGCGCATCACATAGCACCAGATCAAACTGGCCTGCCTCGGCAATGTCATCCGGCGCACATAGCGTGATCTGGTGCCCCCCACGGGCGGCACGGGCCGGCAAATCACGCATCCGCTTTGCATCAATGTCGTGGGCCGTCACGCGCCACCCCAGCGCGGCAAGGGCCAGCGCCTTGCCACCGCCGCCCGCGCAGAAATCAAGCGCTGTGCCCTGCCCTGATATCGTGAGCATGGCGGCCTGGCTTGCCGCGTCCTGGATTTCGACCAGACCCTCAAGATAACAGGCAGAGTTGCGCAGCCGCCGCGCACCTTCGGTGATGGTCAGCGCGGTGCTGGCCCGCGGGTTTGGGGTCGCCGCGATCCCCGCCTCGGACAGCTGTGTTCGGGCCGTTTCAACATCGGTGCGCGCCGTATTGACGCGAACCGTCACGGGCGCGCGATGGGTGAGTGCCCGCGCGGTATCGGCCGCCTTGTCCCCCAAACTGTCCCTGAATACGGGCACCAGCCAATCGGGCAGATCCCACAGAACTCCATCGCCAACCGGATCACCGCCAGCCGCGTGTTCGCCATCCTCCAACGGCGCAGGGGCATGCCCAACGCCGTCAAAAAGCGTTGCCGGGTCCACGCCCTGCCCGCGCAAACGGCCGATCATGCGGGCGCGCCCTGTGTCTCCGCCACCGCGCGCGGCATCGCTGCGCCAGTGACGCAGCACGTCAAACACGTGATCGCGCACGGCAGCGCGGTCCTTGGAGCCCGCATAACGGCTGGCGCGCGCCCAGCGGGACAGCGCCACCTCGGCAGGTTTACCAGCGGCGATCCCATCCAGAATTTCAATGGCCGCCGCCACGCGCGCGCCGGGTGTCATGGCCTGGGATTCACATCAAGTATGACTGACAACGCCATGTTATATCACATAATTCGATAGTTAGGAGACTCACGCGTGATCTGTACGTCATGCACATGACTTTCCTTGAGGCCCGCGCCGGTGATTTTGACGAACTGACAGTTCTGGCGCATCTCGTCCACGGTCGCGCAGCCGGTATAGCCCATGGCCGCGCGCAAACCGCCGACCAATTGGTGCACGACGGCCCCGGCAGAGCCTTTGTAGGGCACCTGCCCCTCGATACCTTCGGGCACCAGCTTGTCACTGGCGGCGTCCTTCTGGAAATAGCGATCTGCCGACCCGCGCGCCATCGCGCCAAGCGAGCCCATGCCGCGATAGGATTTAAAGCTGCGGCCCTGGTACAGGATCACCTCGCCCGGGGATCTCGTCGGTGCCCGCGATCATGCTGCCGACCATGGCGCAGGATGCGCCCGCCGCGATCGCCTTGGCAAAATCGCCCGAAAACTTGATGCCGCCATCCGCGATCACCGGCACGTCGCCCGCCGCCGATGCGCAATCCATGATGGCCGTAAGCTGCGGCACACCCACACCCGCGACCATGCGCGTGGTGCAGATGGACCCGGGGCCGATGCCGACCTTGATCGCGTCAGCGCCTGCATCAATCAGCGCGCGGGTGGCGGCACCGGTCGCTACGTTGCCGGCCACGATCTGAACCTCGTTCGACAGGCTCTTGGCCCGGCGCACCGCCTCGGCCACACCCTCGGAATGCCCGTGGGCGGTGTCGATCACGATCATGTCGACGCCTGCATCCACCAGCGCCTCGGCCCGCTCGAACCCCGCATCGCCGACGGTCGAGGCGGCGGCCACACGCAGACGGCCCAGATCGTCCTTGCAGGCGGTTGGGTTCAGCACGGCCTGTTCGGTGTCTTTCAACGTCAACAGCCCCGTCAGCTTGCCCGCCTGATCCGTGACCAGCAGCTTTTCAATGCGACGCGCCTTCATCAGGCTGATCGCCTCGTCGCGGTCGGCCGGTTCGGTCAGGATGGCAAGGTTGTCCGAGGACATCATCACCGACACGGGCGTCGCATCATCGCTGGCAAAGCGCATGTCGCGGTTGGTCACGATGCCCACGACGCGGCCCGCATCGTCCACCACCGGAAAGCCGGTGACGCGGTAACGATCTTGCAGCGCCTTGGCATCGGCCAGGGTCTGGTCGGCGCGCAATGTGATGGGGTTGTAGACGATACCGCTTTCGAACCGTTTGACGCGGCGGATTTCGCGGGCCTGCGCCTCGATATCGAGGTTGCGGTGCACAACCCCCATGCCCCCTGCCTGTGCCATGGCGATGGCCATGCGCGCTTCGGTCACCGTGTCCATGGCAGAGCTGAGAAGCGGTATGTTCAGATCAATGCGCTGGGTGACCCGCGTGCGGGTGTCCGCGGTGCTGGGCAACACGTTCGATGCGGCCGGAACCAGCAGTACATCATCAAAGGTAAGGGCCTCACGAATCTCCATCACACACCTCAAGCCAGGGAGTTTCAGTTGGCACGTCCCTATTTCACGCAACCGCCAAAATGGAAAGGGCCAAATGCGTCCCTTGCACCACCGCGCAGTGCGCCCCAAGGTGGCGCGCATGACACATGGATACGAGAGCGGTCGGCTGAACCTGCCCTTTGTGGGCATCGCGACCTTTGGCAAACGCGCTTACGTCGAGGATTGGACGGCGTTGGAGGCGGATGTCGCCATCCTCGGCGCGCCCTTCGATGCAGGCACGCAATGGCGGTCGGGTGCGCGGTTCGGGCCGCGCGCGGTGCGCGAGGCGTCCACCCTGTTCAGCTTTGGCCATGCGGGCGCATATGATCACGAAGACGATGCAACCTACCTGCCGGAGACAGTGCGGATCGTGGATATGGGCGACGCCGATATCATCCACACCGATACCGAAGGGTCACACCGCAACATCGAGGCGGGCGTACGCGCAGCCCTCGCGGCAGGCGCGCTGCCCGTGACCATTGGCGGCGATCATTCGGTCAACATCCCCTGCATCCGCGCCTTTGAGGATCAGGGCGACATCCACATCCTGCAGATCGACGCCCATCTCGACTTTGTCGATGAACGCCACGGGGTGCGGCACGGGCACGGCAACCCGATGCGCCGCGCGGCTGAGCAGGCTTACGTCACCGGGCTGACGCAGGTCGGCATCCGCAATGTCAGTTCGACCGCAAAGGAGGGGTACGAGGACGCCCGCGCCATGGGGTCTGATATCCTGTCCGTCCGTCAGGCCCGCACGCTTGGGCCGCAGGGCGTGATTGAGCGCATCCCGGCTGGTGCGCGCCTTTACATCACCATCGACATCGACGCGTTCTGCCCCTCTATCGCGGCAGGCACGGGCACGCCCAGCCATGGCGGCTTTCTCTATTACGACGTGCTCGAGATGTTGCAGGCAGCCGCCAAACGGCACGAGATCGTGGGCATTGATCTGGTCGAAGTGGCCCCGGATTACGACCCGTCGGGCAGCACCGCGATCCTGGCCGCGCAAGTGCTTATGAACCTACTGGGCTTCATTTTTTTCGCGCGTAACGTGTCATAAGACTTGGAACGTGACAACTTGTGGCGTCTAGTGGTGTGCAATGGTTCGTATCCACCTGTTATTTCCGGCGTGTAACGCGATCCAGGTATTTGAAAGAAGGTAATTTCCATGGCGCGCCGTCCAACCCGCACAACAACCAAACCCAAAACGACCTCCACCGCGACAGATAAACCCGAGGTGGAAACCGAGGTCGATACGCTCAGCCACTACGAGGACACCTGGGACATAGATGCGGTGCGTGATGAGACACCCGAGTATCTGGTGCCCAAGATGGACCATGATGCCGTGTCCACGCCAATGTTCTTCAATCAGCTTGTCATGCGCGACCCCGACGCAGCCAAGATTGCCAAGAACGAGGTAAAGCAAGCGCTGGACCCGTTTGCCGAATTGCCAGCCAAAACCCAGCCGAACACGCCGGTCGAGGGTGCGCTGCTGACATATGAACAGGGATGGTTCGAAAAAGGGCTCGCACTGGGGCGGCTCTTGCACTCCACCTGCCTTGCACCGGGCGAAGTGACCAAGATCGCGATCACATCCTTCCATCGCGCCTCTCGGGCGCAGTCGCAAGAGGCGGCGACGCAAAGCGACAGCGTGGATGCAAGCAACGATCAGACATCGGCCGTGCACGAAACCCAGACAGCCGTCAGCCATGACACCCAGTCCGGACAATCGATGCAATTCGGCGCGGCCTCGCAATCGCAGGCCTCGGTGTCAGGTGGCGGACTGTTCGTCAGCGGCTCCGGCTCCACCGCGCTCAGCACCAGCATGGGGGTGGGCATGTCGTCTTCGGCCGCTGCGTCCGACATCGCCGCACAAGGGTCCAAGAACCTCAGCCAACGCACCGTGGCCGCCAGCCACGCCGTTCGCGGGCGCAGGGCCGCGCAGGTCCGCGAGGCGTCCGAGAATGAGGCGCAGTCAGCCGCAACGCGTGTCATTGCCAACTACAACCACATGCACGCGCTGACGATGATGTTCTTTGAAGTGCTGCAAGTCTATCAGTTGAAAACCCGCGTCGTTCATGCCGAACGGGTCGTGTTTCTGCCGATGGTGCCGTTGGACTTTTCCCAAGACCTCGTGCGCAAGTACGAGGGCGTCCTGACGCCCGTTCTGCAAAATGCGGGCGTGACCGACGCGCGCGACATGATGAACGATTTTCTTGGCGCCAACCTGCAACTGCTCGACGAAAAAGAGCAGACCCAAAAAGCAATCCTCGAAAACGCGATCAAAGGCAAAGGATACCCAATTCCGGATGGCGACAGGTTTGTTTATCCGGAATATGCGGGCTTGCCGTGGATCCTGTGGCGGTACGAAGAAACACTCGCCAACTACCAAGCCAAATTGGCCGCAGGGGACAACAGCAACGAAGTCACATACAATATCAAGACATGCGAGGAATTCCTGAAGGATGTCGGCGGTGCCTTTTCCGAGTTCAAGGAATTCCGCATGCGCCGCCAGCGCATGACCCGCGTGGTTGACCGATTGGAAGGTTTGCGCAGCCAGGCGAGCGCTGCGATCTATGCCCAGCTTGACGCCTCGCTGATTCAACGGCTGGTCAAGGACAAGACCTTCAAGGGCGAAGGTCTCGAACAGTTGATGGACCCGCGGCCGCTGGGCGTGCACGGCAATTACGTCGCCTTCCGCCTGCCCCATGCCGATCCCAAGGGCGATACGGCCTATGCCAAATCCTACGAGATGGATGGCGACGGCGCCCCGACGGCCCAGGTCGTGCTGCCCTCGGGTGGCGTGTTTGGCGAGGCCGTGTTGGGTCAGGCCGTGTCGGCAGAGAAGATCGACCTCACCCGCTTCTGGAACTGGAAGGACTCGCCGATCCCGATCCTGCCGCCCGACATGGACCCGGTCAGCCTGGCGACCCGCGCGCGCGGCGCCAGCTTCGACCGTGTCGAGATGGAAAAGACGATCACCGAACTGCTGAAACCTGCGCTGGCCGAAGGGGCGGACCTGTCCGGCATCGTATCCAAGATCACCGAGAATGTGCGCGATATGTCGGGCCAGGCAGGGCTCAGCGCGCAGACCGTGGCGCAGATCACCGCCGCCAAGGAAGGCGCGGCCAAGGCAGGCGATCTGTCCGTCGAAACGCTCAAGGCAAATCAGGCCTTTGGCAAGGCCCTGCTGGACAGCGACATCGTCAAGGCCGGCTTTGCCGCAATGATGCCCGAGGGCGAAGCCGCCACAGTGCTCGGGGGGTTGATCGGGGCGACCAAGGGGGGCGACGCGAAAAAACCCGCCGCCAAAGCTGCCACCAAGCCAAAAACCAAGCCATAGGGCCCCTGCCCCGGCGATTGACCGCCACCAACGCCGCCGATTTTGACGCGGCGGCGTTGGATTTTGCCGCTCTTTGCCTTTCCCTTGGCTGCAATTTCCATATGGTCGCGTGAAACTGTAGCCAGGGCACATTCATGAGCACCGAACCTCTTGTTGTTTTCACCCCCTCCGGCAAGCGCGGCCATTTTGCCGTCGGCACCCCCATCCTGACGGCGGCGCGGCAGCTTGGGGTCGACCTCGATTCCGTCTGCGGCGGGCGCGGCATCTGCTCCAAATGCCAGATCACGCCCAGCTACGGTGAATTCCCCAAGCACGGGGTGACGGTGGCGCAGGATGCGCTGTCGGAATGGAACAAGGTCGAGGAACGCTACAAATCCAAGCGCGGGCTCATCGACGGCCGCCGCCTTGGCTGCCAGGCCACCGTGCAGGGCGACATCGTGATCGACGTGCCCCCCGAAAGCCAGGTGCACAAACAGGTCGTGCGCAAACGGGCCGAGGCGCGCGATATCGTCATGAACCCCTCGACCAAGCTCTATTATGTCGAGGTAGAAGAACCCGACATGCACGAACCCTCCGGCGATCTGGAACGGCTGGTGCGCGCGATCGAGCGCGATTGGGGCATCACGAATATCCACGCCGATCTGCATATCCTGCAAACCCTGCAACCGGTGCTGCGCAAAGGCAGCTGGAAGGTCACCGCAGCCATCCACCTCGGCGACAACGAAAACGCACCGCGCATCATGCACATCTGGCCCGGCTACTACGACGGCACGGTGTACGGGCTGGCGGTCGATCTCGGCTCCACCACCATTGCGGCCCACCTGTGCGATCTGATCTCGGGCGAGGTCGTGGCATCCTCGGGCATCATGAACCCCCAGATCCGCTTTGGCGAAGACCTGATGAGCCGCGTGAGCTACGGCATGATGAACACCGGCGGCGCAGGCGAAATGACCTTGGCCGTGCGCGAAGGGATGAACGCCCTGTTCACCCAAATCGCAACCGAGGCCGCCATCGACAAGGGGCTGATCGTGGACGCGGTCTTTGTCTGCAACCCGGTCATGCATCACCTGTTCCTCGGCATTGATCCGTTCGAGCTGGGACAGGCGCCATTCGCGCTGGCCACCTCGGATTCCATGCGGCTGCGAGCCGATGATCTCGACCTCAATATCCACCCGTCCGCGCGCGTCTACCTGCTGCCCTGTATCGCGGGCCATGTGGGGGCAGATGCCGCCGCCGTGGCCCTGAGCGAAGCGCCCGACAAATCCGACGACCTGGTGCTGGTGGTCGATGTGGGCACGAATGCGGAAATCCTGCTGGGCAACAAGACCAAGGTGCTGGCCTGTTCCTCCCCCACCGGCCCCGCCTTCGAGGGGGCACAGATCACCTCCGGCCAGCGCGCTGCACCCGGGGCCATTGAACGGGTCGAAATTGACCCCGCGACCAAGGAACCGAGGTTCCGCATCATCGGCGTCGATCTGTGGTCGGACGAGGACGGGTTCGCCGAGGCTGCGGCGGGCAGCGGCATCACCGGGATCTGCGGCTCCGGCATTATCGAGGCGATTGCAGAAATGCGCCTCGCCGGGCTGCTCGACCCCTCCGGTCTGATCGGCAGCGCGGACCAGACGGGTTCGACCCGTTGCATCGCGGATGGGCGCACGCACTCCTATGTGCTGCATGACGGCAGCGCCACAGGTGGGCCGCTGATCACGGTCACCAACCCTGACATCCGCGCCATTCAAATGGCCAAGGCCGCCCTGTATTCAGGCGCGCGGCTGTTGATGGACAAGTTCGACGTCGATCAGGTGGACCGCGTGGTGCTGGCGGGGGCGTTTGGCGCTCACATCTCGCCCAAACATGCTATGGTGCTTGGCATGATCCCGGACGCCCCCCTCGACAAGGTCACCTCCGCCGGCAACGCAGCGGGCACGGGCGCGCGCATCGCGCTGCTGAACCGCGACGCGCGCGGAGAGATCGAAGACACCGTGCGCCGCATCCACAAGGTCGAAACCGCGATCGAGCCGCGCTTTCAGGAGCATTTCGTCAATGCCTCGGCCATCCCGAATTCGGTCGACCCGTTTCCCATACTGAACAGTGTGGTGGACCTGCCCGCTGTCAGTTTCAACACGAACGGCGACACGGAAGGCGGGCGGCGCAGACGCAGGCGCGCATGACCAACGCGGATCAGGAAGAGTTCTGGAACGGTTCCGCAGGCCCGGCCTGGGTGTATCTGCAGGCGCAGATGGACGCGCTGATGCAGCCGGTGCTCGATCTGCTGCTGGACACGGCCGCCTTGCGGCCCGGCGACCGGGTGCTGGACATAGGGTGCGGCACGGGCGCCAGCGTTCTGGCCGCCGCTGCGCGTGTGGGCGATGCGGGGCACGTGACCGGCCTCGATATCGCCGACATCATGCTGACCCTTGCCCGGACGCGGGTGCAGGCGCTGCCCAACACCGCGCTGCTCAAAGCCGATGCGCAGACACATCCGTTCGAACCCGACAGTTTTGACAGTGTCATCTCGCGCTTTGGCGTGATGTTTTTCGAGGACAGCGTCGCGGCCTTCGCCAACATGGCCCGCGCGGTGACACCGGGGGGCACGATGACCTTTGCGGCGTGGGGCCCGGCCCCGGACAATCCGTGGTTCATGGCGCCTGCCGCCGCAGCTGCCGACGTGTTGGGCCCGATGCCCAAGGTGGATCGCACGCAGCCCGGGCCATTTGCCTTTGAACAGATCCCGCGCGTCACCGCCATGATGGAGGCCGCACGCCTGAGCGATATCAGGGCACGCAATATCGATATGTCACTGACGCCCGCGGGCACCCTGCGCAACGCGGCGGATCTGTGTTGCCGGATCGGGCCCGCCGACCGCGCGCTGCAATTCTTTGATGCGGACGACCGGCAGCGCCGCGCCCTCGCGGATGCGATTGCACAGCGTTTTGCGGTCTATGACGGGGCGCAGGGCCTGCGCATCCCGGCCAGCATCAATGTGTACGAGGCCCGCAAATCCGCTTGACCCTGTTGGCGGGCTTGCCTATCTCAAGGGTCCAGCGGCGGGTATGGTGAAAAGGTATCACGGCAGCTTCCCAAGCTTTAGTTACGAGTTCGATTCTCGTTACCCGCTCCATTCTTCATCTCATTTCGGACGACACAGCCGGGCAACGGCGCTGCGGTGCGCATGCCAAACCATGGTAAAACGCACGCACGCGTAGTATGATGAGCCAAGGCCTGTCATTGAACGCCTGTATTCGTAAAAGTCGTGCCCCATTTCCCCAGACCTAAGCGTCCGGGTCGTCAATGACATGAGAACGACGCAACGCGCCCGTAAGATGGGCAAAAATCAATAGGTTTGATCAACTGGGCAGAATTCGGCCCGCACGCGCAAATGGAATTGAGAAATGGCTGTATTGAGAGGCACGAACTACATTGAGGAGTTCATCACCTATTTCGAAGACACAGGTGGATCCTCGGCACACACACAAGGTTGGGATGGCGACACCTACTTTTTTCAGGAAACATTTATCTCAGGCGGGCAGGTTCGTGTCTCGGGCCGCATGGAGATCGAAGGCCAATCGCTTCAATTCGTAGATGGCGTGCTGACCGGAACAGTCGAGACGATACGCCTCTACGGAACGATTGACAGGTTCTATTCCGAGATCACCGGGCTCAACATGTCGGCCGAGACGCTCCTCGATACGATGAACTTGATAATACTTGGCGATGAAACCGCCCAGACCCAGCTGCAAGAGTCGCTGGAAACCATTATAGACACACACTATTTCTACGAACCCCGATGGTGGTATTGGACCGATAACGTCGAGCTGAAAGGCAACTACAGACCAGATACGATCTATCTTTCACACAGGACAGACGCCGAGGTCTTTGACGATGGCTGGACGGGCACGGTCAACATCTTCGGAGACGGCAGATACGAAGATGTCATCTTCCGCGATTACGCACCGGGAACGGTTTTCTACGCTCAGGACTATGGGCTGTCGGTCAATGGTCAGATCTTCAACCTCACGGATGTTGCAACCATTGTTGTAAATGGCGACGATATGACATTTATCGGCCATGACACAAACGCGGACTCTTACCGCACATGGAGTTCCAGCAGTTCAGCGATCAATCGCGCCGAAGGACGCGGTGGAAACGACAGCCTGACTGGCGGGCATGGGGCTGATTTTCTGGATGGCGGCAGCGACGATGATGTCTTGCGGGGCGGCGACGGCGACGACACGATCTTTGCAGGGAGTGGCGATGATTATGTGGAAGGGGGCCGCGGAGCGGATATGCTTGTCGGCGGGGAAGGCAACGATACAATCGCCTTCACCACCTATTCAAATCTGAACATTGACTTGCGCACAAGCCTCGCGACGGGTGGTCCTGCGGTCGACGACACGTTTTCATCTTTTGAAAATGTCGTCGCCGGATGGGGCGATGATACTGTTTCCGGCGACTACAAGGACAACAAGCTTGAGGGCGATAGTGGGAACGACCGCTTGTTGGGCGGAGGTGGCAATGACACCCTGCTCGGCGAAGTGGGTTCGGATGTGCTGCGCGGCGATGCCGGAAACGATTTGATCGACGGCGGCAAAGGTTACGACACGGTCATCTACACAGCCCAGACCGGGCGCGTGTACCTCAACCTCGAAAACGAACTGGCCCGGGCCTTTTCAGGCAATGACATTATTCTCAACGTCGAACACGGGGTCGGGTCGGCGCAGAACGACATGATCTACGGCACGCACGGGCATGGCAACATTCTGCAAGGGTCGACAGGGAACGACCGCATCTTTGGACTGCAGGGCAATGACACGCTCATGGGCGGGGCAGACAACGATACCCTTTACGGCGGAACGGGCAACGACAGCCTGTTCGGGGACGCAGGCGACGACATGCTGATTGGCGGCATGGGCACCGACTTCCTGACAGGCGGCGCCGGGGCCGATACGTTCGTCTTTGCACGGGCCGCACATACGGGTGTCGGCAGGTTCAACCGCGACGAAGTCCACGATTTCAACACGGTGGATGGTGACAAGATCGATGTGTCCGGGATCGACGCCAACACGGGCCTGGCGGGCGATCAAGCCTTCGTGCACGTGAGCGACTTTACAGGCACTGCTGGGGAAATGACGATCAAGTATGTCGTGAATGCAAACAATGACTCCGTTGCCATCGCGTCGATGGACATCGATGGGGACGGACGGGCTGACAGCCAGATCTACATCGTGGATCCGATCGGCAACGGCGCGGTCGACACAAACGTCGATTTCATCCTCTAGATCGCAAAGACATGCTGGCGCGGGGCGCGGTATCTATGCACGCCGCGTCACAGCTGCGTGCACACGGATCAACGCCCTTGCACAGATTGCGATCACCGGTCACACCCGAACCACCATGCGCACACCGGCTCCTCCCACCCCCTGGCAGATCGCCACGGACCGCAGCGTCGTTCTGCGCGCCGCCAAGATCGCGCTGATCGTCGGCGTGGTCATCGCGCTGATCAACCACGGGGATCGCATGGTAACCGGGCAGATGGACGCCACCGCCTGGCTCAAGTGCGTGCTCACCTTCCTTGTGCCCTATGCGGTCTCAACGTATTCCTCGGTCATGGCAGTCCGCGACAGGCTGCAGAAGCTTGGGGACGACTAAGACGTGAACATCCTGTTCGTGATGTATGACCAGTTGCGGTTCGACTACCTCAGCTGCGCAGGTCACCCGCATCTGCACACACCCAACTTTGATCGCGTGGCGGCCATGGGCGTGCGGTTTTCCAACGCCTATGTGCAATCCCCGATCTGCGGCGGGTCGCGCATGTGCTACTACACCGGGCGCTATGCGGCCAGCCACGGGGCGCACTGGAACGGGTTTCCGCTGCGCGTGGGCGAGATGACACTGGGCGATCATCTGCGCAAGATCGGCATGTCCTGCCACCTGATCGGCAAAACGCATATGACCGTCGATGCCGAAGGGATGGAACGGCTGGGGCTCGATCCCGACAGCGTCATCGGCGTGCGCACATCGGAATGCGGGTTCGATCCCTGGGTGCGCGACGATGGGCTGTGGGCCGAAGGGCCAGACGGGTTTTATGACGAAAGAAGAAGCCCTTACAACGAATACCTCAAGTCGCAAGGCTATGACGGCACCAACCCATGGGCCGACTACGCCAATGCGGGCGTCAAGGACGGGCAGATCGCATCGGGCTGGTTCTTTGACAACACCGACCTGCCCGCCAACATCCGCGAAGAAGACAGCGAAACACCCTGGCTGACATCCGAGGCGATCCGCTTTCTCGATCAGGCCGAAGGGCCTTGGTGCGCGCATCTCAGCTATATCAAGCCGCACTGGCCCTATATCGTGCCCGCCCCCTACAACGACATGTACGGGCCCAACCACGTGCCCGCCGCCAACCGGGCCGAGGGCGAGCGCGCGGATGCGCACCCTGTCTTTGCCACCTTCATGAACGGCCCCGTCGGCAAATCCTTTCAGGATGAAGAGGTCCGCGCCAAGGTGATCCCGGCCTATATGGGCCTGATCAAGCAATGCGACGACCAGTTGGGCCGCCTGCTCGACCACCTCGAGGCCACGGGCCAGATGGGCAGCACGATGATCGTGCTGACCTCGGACCATGGCGATTATCTGGGCGATCACTGGCTGGGCGAAAAGAACCTGTTTCACGACCCCTCCGTCAAGGTGCCGATGATCCTCTACGATCCGCGCCCATCTGCCGACGCGACTCGCGGCACGGTATGTGACGCGCTGGTGGAATCGATCGATCTGGCAGCCACGTTCATCGAGGCGGCAGGTGGGACAGTGCCCGATCACGTGATCGAGGGGCGCAGCCTCTTGCCGTGGCTGCGTGGCGAGACACCGGATTGGCGCGACTACGTGATCTCGGAATACGACTTTTCGGCGCAGCCCGTGGGCGAAAAGCTGGGGCTGGACCCGCGCGACTGCCGCCTTTTCATGGTGTTTGACGGGCGTTACAAGCTGATGCACTGCGCCGCCCCGTCCTTGCGCAACATGCTGTTCGACCTGGACACCGATCCCGACGAATTGGTCGATCTGGCCAAGACGGATGCGTACCGCGACATTGAAGCCAGGCTGCTCGATCACCTGCACCAATGGGGCTTGCGCATGTCGCAGCGCACCACCCGGTCCGAGGATCAGATCAGGGACATGCGGGGCGCCTCGACCGGCAAGGGCGTGCTGATCTACCTCAAGGACGGAACCGAGGTCGACGCCCGCCTGACGGAAAAGTACCGCGGACCGGCCCGCCAGAACCACCTCAAGACCTGAGCGCGTCCCCCCTGTCGGCCAAGCGGCAAAAACCCGCCGGAACTTCCCGCTTAACAGGAATAATTTCGGTCAACACGCCTGCGCATGTCACAAATGTTTTGCGATGGGACATTACCCCGTATCGCGACGCATCTGCTGCGTGAAAAATCCAAAAAATTGGGAGCAAGGAATGAAAGATATCGACCAAGCTGCAATGTCCCCGGACGATTGGGACGAAATGAATTTTCCCCGCCCGGATGTGCAGGGTTTTGACCACGTGGTCGAGGCCGCAATCTCGCGCCGCGGGTTCATGAGCGGCGTTGTCGCCTTTGGATCCGGTGCCGCCGTGATGGGCACGTCCATGCTCAAGGGAACGACGGCCATGGCCAGCCAATCCGACCGCTTTGCCTTTGAACAACTGCCGATCCAGACAGACGGCACCGTTCACGTGCCAGAAGGCTACGAATGGAAAGTACTGGTGCGTTGGGGCGATCCGCTGTTTTCGGACGCGCCCGCCTTTGATCCCGCCACAGGCATCCCCACCGAAGGGTCTGACCGCGTGTTCGGCGAAAACACCGACGGGATGGAATTGTTCAACGTCGGCGGCACAGAGTTGCTGGTGGTAAACAGCGAATATGTGAACACGAAAACCAACCTGCCCGAGAACGATGGGGGCAAGCCTGCCTCGGCAGGCGATGTGCTGCGCCTTCAGAACTTCCAGGGCGTGTCGGTCATGGAAATCACCGAAGGTGACAACGGCTGGGAGGTCGTCGTCGACAGCCCCTACAACCGCCGCATTCACCACAACACAGCGATGACAATCGACGGCCCCGCCGCCGGTCACGACCTGCTGAAAACCGAGGCCGATCCAACCGGCACCGCGTCGCTGGGCACGTTCAACAACTGTGGATCGGGCCGCACGCCCTGGGGCACCTATCTGACCTGCGAGGAAAACTTCAACGGCTATTTCGGCGCAACCGAAGAGGCCACGCTGGACGAGGCCACCGCCGCCGGTTTCCAGCGCTATGGCGTGTCGACCGAGGTTGATCCGGGCCGCTACAACTACCACGGCTTTGATGCACGGTTCGACATCTCGAAAAACCCGAACGAACCGCACCGCGCTGGCTACATCGTGGAAATCGACCCCGCGAACCCCGACAGCACCCCGGTCAAGCACACGGCCCTTGGCCGCTTCAAACATGAAAACGCTGCCTATGCGCTCGCCCCCGATGGGCGCGTTATCGTCTATATGGGCGATGATGAGCGTGGCGAATTCATGTACAAGTGGCTGTCCAACGATGTCTACGTGCCGGGCGGCGACACCTCGACCCTGCTCAGCGAGGGCCAGTTGTTCGTGGCCAAGTTCAACGACGACATGTCGGGCGAATGGATGGCCCTGACGCCTGCGGCCACGGGCATGTCCGAGGCCGAAATCGCCATCTTCAGCCGCATGGCCGCCTCAAAAGTCGGGGCCACCACCATGGACCGCCCCGAGTGGATCGCGGTCAACCCCACGGCGGTCGAAGGCTATTGCTGCCTGACCAACAACAAGAACCGGGGCGTGAAACCGAACGCCGGTGGCGACGACACCTCTCCCAACGGCCCCAATCCGCGTGCCGCCAACAACTTTGGCCAGATCGTGCGCTGGCGCCCCTCGGGTGACAACCACGCCTCCAACACGTTCGAGTGGGACCTCTACGTCATGGCGGGCAACCCCAAGACCGAAACCGGCCCTTATGCCGGGTCGTCCAACATCAACGAGGGCAACATGTTCAACTCGCCCGACGGGATGATGTTTGACACGACCGGCATCATGTGGATCCAGACGGACGGCAATGACGACAATGAGGGCGAATTCGAAGGCATGGGCAACAACCAGATGCTGGCAGGCGACCCCGTGACCGGTGAAATCCGCCGCTTCCTTACGGGGCCCAACGGGTCCGAGGTGACGGGCCTGACCTGGTCCAGCGACAAACGCACCATGTTCGTCGGCATCCAGCACCCCAGCGCCCCGTTCCCGGATGGCGAAGGCGCCCTGCCCCGCTCGTCCATCGTGGCGGTCAAACGCACGGACAACGCCAAGGTCGGCTAGACCGGAACGCAAACACGCGGGCGCGGGGTTTCCTCGCGCCCGTTCCTTGTCGCAGTGCGCGCGCTACCTGTCAGCAGCGACAGCCCACTCGATCGCATCTTCCAGGCGATCATCCCCCCAGAACATCTCCTGCCCGACCACGAAACTCGGCGCGCCAAAGATGCCAAGGCTGCGCGCCTGCTCGGTCAAGGCGCGCAACGCGGCCTTTGTGTCGTCGTCTTGCGCGCGGCGCAGCCAGTGGTCGGGGTCGAGGCCACACTCGGTCAGAACCGCCTTCAGCACCTCGGGATCGGAAATGTCAGCACCACGCCCGAACTGCGCCGCAAAGACGGACCTCGCAAAAGCGCCGCACCACCCCTCGCCCAAACCCGCCGTCATGATCCGCGCCGCGTGCAGACCGTTCATCGGAAAGATGTCCGGGCGCGTGAACGGCAGATCCAATCGCGCCGCCCGCCGCTCCATGTCGCGCCACATGTACTGGCCCCTGAGCGGGTCGAGCACAAAGGGCGAGGTGTCCATGCCCCTGTCGCGGAAAATCGGGCCAAGCAGAAAGGGGCGCCACACAACCTCAACCCCCGCAGCCTGCGCAAGAGGCTCCACACGTGCCACCGTGAGGTAGGAATAGCTGCTGGCAAACTCGAACCAGACGTCCAGCTTCATGGAACAGGATCCTTTCGTTCGCACACCCCCAAGGCGCGCCTAGCCCACCAGCACATCCCCGAACTGATCGCGCAAGTTCCGCTTGAGCACTTTGCCAGTCGCATTGCGCGGCAGCGCGTCGGTGAACACCACCTTGTCGGGCACCTGCCACTTGGCGATCTTGTCGTCAAAGATGGACAGCACGTCAGCCTCGGATGGGCTTTGCCCCTCGGCCGCCACAGCGACCAGCACGGGCCGTTCATCCCATTTCAGATGGCGCGCCCCGATCACGGCAGCATCAGCCAGCGCGGGATGGGCAATGGCGATGTTCTCCAGATCCACCGACGAAATCCACTCGCCCCCCGATTTGATGATGTCCTTGGACCGGTCCTTGATCGACAGATACCCGTCCGCATCCAGCGTCGCCACATCGCCCGTGTGGAACCAGCCATCGGTCAATGTCTCTTCGCGCGATGTCAGGAAGTAGGCGTCGAGGATCCAGTGCCCCCGCACCATCAGGTCGCCCTGGGTCACCCCGTCACGCGGCAACTCGCCCCCATCCGGGTCCACGATCTTCAGATCGACCCCCCAGGGTGGCCGCCCCTGGTTTTCGCGCAGCCGGTGCTGGTCTTCGAGGGGCAGGTCCAGATGCTTGGCCAGCGGCTGGTTGCTCGACCCAAGAGGCGACATTTCGGTCATCCCCCAGGCGTGGATCAACTCGACACCATATTGCTCGCGGAAGGCCGTGATCATCGAGGGCGGGCAGGCAGAGCCGCCCACCACCGTGCGCTCAAGGCTGTCGAGGGAGGACCCGGACTTGGCCGCCTCACCCAGCAGACCCAGCCAGATGGTGGGCACGCCAAGGGCAATGCTGACGCGGTGGGTGTCGATCAGCTTGACCAGCGATGGCCCGTCCAGACCCGGCCCCGGCAGCACCATCTGCGCGCCCACCTGCGCGCAGGCATAGGGTGTCCCCCACGCATTGACGTGAAACATCGGAACCACCGGCAACACCACATCCCGCGCGGAAAAGCCGATGCAATCGCGCGTGTTCGAGGCAAAGGCATGCAACACGGTCGAGCGGTGGGAATAAAGCACACCCTTGGGATTGCCCGTCGTGCCGGACGTATAACACAGGGACGAGGCGGTGTTTTCATCAAAGTCCGGCCAGTCGAAGTCAGGCGCGCCAGTGGCCAGCAACTCGTCATAGAACACAAGCCCCGCAATCTCCTCGGCGGCGGCCTCGTCCCGCCCCTCCATCAGCACGATATGTTCGACACCGGGCAGCTTGTCGCGGATCGCCTTGACCAGCGGGATAAAGGTGCGGTCGATGAACAGCACCCGGTCTTCGGCGTGGTTGATGATATAGACCAACTGCTCGGGAAACAGGCGCGGGTTGATGGTGTGGCAGACAAACCCCGCGCCCGACACGCCAAAATAGATCTCCAGATGGCGGCGGTTGTTCCATGCAATCGTCGCACAGCGCGCCTGCGGCTCCAGCCCCAGCTTGGTCAGCGCATCGCCCAGACGATGCGCGTTGGCGCCGATCTCGCTCCAGCTGGTCGCCTCCACACCACCGCCCGTGTTGACCGAGGTCACCTCGGTCTCGCCATGAAACCGTGCGGCATGATCCACCAGCGACGAGATGGTCAGAGGAAAGTTCATCATTTGGCCAAACATCGGGCGCCTCCCTTGATATGTCAGAGGATCGCCGTGCCCGCGCGCACCCCTTTGGTGCGCACACGTCCTCCCTTGACAGCAACCCTGCCAAGGGGGCGCGCGCCATGCAAGCCTGCGCGCCTCCACATCTTCATTTCGCGAGGTTAACCGCAGGGCGTTTGAGGGACGGCGTCCCTCATTCCACTACCAAATAGCGTGCGCCGACAGGCGCTCAATCAGGTCGGTCTGTCACCCGCGATGACGGTGCAGATAGTCGACCAGCGCTTGGGTCGACCCATCCTTGCCCGTGGCGGGCGCTGTGCCCTCGACCACCGGCTGCAAGGCCGTGGCCAGTTCCTTGCCCAGCTCAACCCCCCACTGATCGTAGGAATTGATGCCCAGGATCACCCCCTCGACAAAGACGCGGTGTTCATACAACGCGATGATCTGGCCCAGCGTGAACGGATCGAGCTTGGGATAGATCAGCGTGGTCGACGGGCGATTACCGGCAAAGACGCGGTGCGCCGCCTGCCGCTCCAGTTCCGCACCCTCGAACTTGTCCGCGACCTTGCTGCGCGCCTCGTCCAGCGACCGGCCCCGCAACAGCGCCTCGGACTGGGCAAAACAGTTGGCGATCAGCAGGTCGTGATGATGGCGCAGATCGGCCTCGTGCCCCTCGCAGGCCACCATGAATTCACACGGGATGACGGACGTGCCCTGATGGATCAGCTGATAGAACGCGTGCTGCCCGTTGGTGCCCGGCGCACCCCAGACAACGGGGCCGCTGTCCACGCTCAGGGGCTGGCCATCCATGCCCACGGATTTGCCGTTTGATTCCATTTCAAGCTGTTGCAGATAGGCAGGCAATTGGCCCAGCCGCTGGTCATAGGGCAGCACCGCGCGGGTGGCATAGCCACAGACCTGCCGATGCCACATGCCCACAAGGGCCAGCATCAGCGGCATGTTCTCTGCCCCTTCGGCCGCGCAGAAATGGCGATCCATCTCCTGCCCGCCGCGGAGAAAGGCGCGAAATCCGTCCGGACCAATGGCGAGCATCAGGCTCAGCCCGATGGGCCCCCACATCGAATAACGCCCGCCGACCCAATCCTCGAACCCAAAGACGCGTTCAGGCGGGATACCAAACGCGGCCGTCTTTTCCTCGCTCGTGGACAGGGCGGCAAATTGCGCCGCAGGATCGCCGCCGTGATCGGCCATCCACGCCCGCGCGGTGCGGGCATTGGTCATGGTCTCGATGGTGGTAAAGGTCTTGGAGGCAACGATGACAAGTGTGGTCTTTGCATCCAGGTCGCGCAGCACATCCGCGATATGCGCGCCGTCCACGTTGGATACGAAATGGCACCGCGGCCCGTCGCGATAGGGCGACAGCGCCTGCACCGCCATGGCCGGACCCAGATCAGAGCCGCCAATGCCGATATTGACCACGTCCGTTATGGCGCTGGCGCGCACCTCGCGTGCATAGGCCTCCATCCGATCCAGCGTGGCCAGCACCTCGGGCATCACATCGACCCCGTCGACCATGACGGGACCGCCATCCAGATTGCGCAAGGCCGTGTGCAGCACGGCGCGCCCTTCGGTCTCGTTGATCTGGGCGCCTGCAAACATCGCATCGCGCCGCTGGGCGACCCCTGCCCGATCCGCCAGCGCCAACAGCGTCTCGCGCGTGCCCGCATCGATATTCGTCTTGGCATAGTCAAAGCGCATGAACTGCGTCTGCACGGCAAAATCGTCTGCCCGGTCTGCATCAAACAGATCGAGGATTGCGCGATCCGCGACCTCAGCCGCGCGCGCCTTCAATGTATCCCACATGGTGTCTTACTCCGCCCAGTGTACTGTCAGGCTGTCCATAACGGCCCTAATTGGCGCTTCTGTGACGTCCATCCCGCGCGCCTGTTCCAAGGCTGCACGCTTTTCATCGCCATAGATGACCAGATGTTTGGCCATTGCACCACCCAGCGCAGGCCCCGAGAAAGATATGCGCGGCTCTTGCCCCGCGACCGTGACCGGCACGACCAACGGCGCATCATCCGCCAGCATCTCTGCCAGCCCCTCGGCGCCGGGAAACAGCGATGCGGTGTGCATGTCCGCCCCCATGCCCAACAGCAGCAGAGAGATCGGCATTTCGCCCGCCAGCCGTTCCGACAGGATGGGTGCTGCGCTTTGCGGCGTTTCACCCGGCTGGTGAAAGGGCAGGAACTGGGCCGCCGCCGCACGGTTCACAAACAGATGCTCCTTGAGCAGTTTCGCGTTCGAGCGTTCATGATCTTCGGGCACCCACCGCTCATCACTCAGCATCACATGCACCCGCGCCCAATCCAGATCGGCAGCGCACAGGCTGTCGAAAATCGGCCCCGGCGTCGTGCCTCCGGGCACCACGAAAGACGCATGTTCATGGACCAACAGGCAGTTTTTCAACTCGCTGGCCAACATGTCGGCCAGACCCATGGCCAGCATTTCTCGATCGGGATAGTCGATGATGTTCATGAAGCCACCTTGCGCCAAACGCGTGTGTCGCGCGCCAGCATCTGCACCGCATCCACGGGGCCTTCGCTGCCGCTGTCATAGGTCTTGGGCACGTCGCCACGTGTCTCCCACCCGTCAATGATCGGATCGGTCCAGGCCCAGGCGGCCTCGACCTCGTCGCCGCGCATGAACAGGGTCTGGTTGCCCCGGATGACGTCCATGATCAGCCGCTCGTAGGCATCGGGCGGATCACTTGCATGATCACCCAACGCATCTGCAAAAGACATGTCCAGCGGCACATCCACAAGGCGCATGCCCCCCGGCCCCGGCTCCTTGATCGTCACGCCCAGCGTGATCCCCTCATTGGGTTGCAGGCGGATCGACAGCACGTTGCGGTGATCCTCCTGCTCGCCAAAGATCGAATGGTTCAGCGCCTTGAACACCACTGTAATCTCGCTGCAGCGCGCCTTCAGGCGCTTGCCCGTGCGCAGATAGAACGGCGTGCCCGCCCACCGCCAGTTCGACACGCCGACTTTCATCGCGATATAGCTTTCTGTGCGCGAGCGTGGGTCATTGACCTCCTCACGGTAGCCTGGCGCGCCCTCTTCCGCCTCGTATTGCCCCCGCACGATATGGTGCGGCTCCACCGGGTCAAGGGCGCGGATGACCTTGAGCTTTTCATCGCGCACGGCGTCCGGATCGAACTTGCTGGGCGGCTCCATCGCAATCAGGCACAAAAGCTGCATCAGGTGGTTCTGCACCATGTCGCGCATGGCACCGGACTTGTCATAATACTCGCCGCGCCCACCAACGCCGACAGTCTCGGCCACGGTGATCTGGATGTGATCGACATACTGGCTGTTCCAGAGCGGCTCGAACAGCATGTTGCCAAAGCGCACGGCCATCAGGTTCTGCACCGTCTCCTTGCCCAGATAATGATCGATCCGGTAAATCTGGCTCTCGTCGAAATAGGCCGCCAGATCGCGGTTCAGCGCGCGGGCGGTTTCCAGATCGCGGCCAAAGGGCTTTTCGACCACAATGCGCGTCGCCTCATCCGTCAGACCATGCAGGTTCAGGCGCTCGGCAAGATCGCCAAACAGCCCTGGCGCAACTGAAAAGTAATAGGCCCGCACAACATCGTCGCGCATCAGGTCGGCCAGTTCGGACCAGCCGTTTTCACCGCGCGCATCAATGGGCACATAGTGCATACGCTCCAGAAACCCGTCGAGCGTGCCATCCTCGCAAGTGAGCACTCCGGCGAATTCCTGAATGGCCTCGCTGACAAAGGTACGATACGCGCTTGTGTCCATTTCAGCGCGGGCAGCACCGATCACACGCGCCTCCGGCGGCATCTGGCCTGCGCAAAAGCGACGAAACAGACCCGGCAAAATCTTGCGACGGGCCAGATCACCGGTGCCCCCAAAGATGACCAGATCAAAGGGCTCGACCGGAATGACGCGCGACACCATGGTATGTGCTCCTTAGTAAATGTTTGCGCAAACATAAGCAGAATCAAAACGGTACTCAACGCAGGAATGGGGTGCGGCCGCCCTTGCGACCATATGCCTATCACAAAGCTGTCAGGCCGTCATTGACCCGCTTTCCACTTGCAGCCCTCTTGCGTAGGTCTAGGGTCGCACCACGCGACCAATGAACTGGACGACCCTATGAAAGACCTCGCCAATCTGGGCAAGTTTCAAGACCCCGACGTGACAGCCAAAGGTGAGGCGCGCGCCAAGGTGGCGCTGAGCAAGCCCGAAACGCTGTGGTTCAATACCGGGACGCTGTGCAACATCGCCTGCACCAACTGCTACATCGAAAGCTCGCCCACCAATGATGCGCTGGTCTACATGACCGCGAACGAGGTGTCGGACTACCTCGACCAGCTCGAGGCGCGCAAATGGAACGTGCGCGAGATTGCGTTCACAGGTGGCGAGCCGTTCATGAACCCCGACTTCCTCGACATGCTGGGCCGCAGCCTCGTGCGCGGTTATGACGTGCTGGTCCTGACCAACGCAATGGCGCCGATGATGCGCCCCGCCATCAAGGCCGGGCTGATCGAACTGGTCGAGACCTACGGGGCCAAGCTGACCTTGCGGATCAGCCTCGATCACCACGCCGCCCACATCCATGACACCGAACGTGGGGTCGGCACCTTTGAAAAGACAGTGCGCGGGATCAACTGGCTGTCCTCCATCGGCGCACGGCTTGCGGTGGCAGGCCGGATCGAGATGGCCGAGAGCGAGGCAGAGGCGCGCAATGGCTACGCTGCGCTGTTTGCGGCCCATGGTTGGGACATCGACGCGCACAATCCCGGCGCCACCGTCCTTTTCCCCGAGATGGACACGCGCGTGGAAGTGCCGGAAATCACGACAGCCTGCTGGGGCATCCTGAACAAGCACCCCGAGGCGGTGATGTGTTCGTCGTCCCGCATGGTGGTGAAACGCAAAGGGGCCGAGACACCGGCGGTGCTCGCCTGCACCCTCCTGCCTTACGATCCGCAATTCGAACTGGGCACGACCCTGGCCGAGGCCGAGCGTGACGTGTCGCTCAACCACCCGCACTGCGCCAAGTTCTGCGTGCTGGGCGGGGCCTCCTGCTCGGCCTGAGCGGGCACGTTTCTGAACGCATCGTTAATGTTGGCGGCAACAGGTTAACACCGCACAAAGGTGAACGGCCGGTTAACGCGCCAGGACAGGTGAAAACGTACAGTTTCGCGCCCAATCTGCGCAGTTCTGCGAAAACAGGCCCAAATCGCGCCCATGTCACCCCCGCGAAAACGTACAGTTTCCACGCCAAACTGCACAATCTGGCTGTCGGGCACGCCCCAACCCGCACCGCACGCCGCGTTCACATTTCAATGCAGCGTGAACTCTCCGGTCACATTGCGCCACTCCCCACTCGCCATCATTTTGCGATGGGTAAAGCGCACGGAATGCAGCGCGCCCTCGATTTCCGCCTTCCAGAAATCGATGAATTTGAACAGGCGCGGATGGTCTGGCGCGATGTCGTAATCCTGCCAGACAAAGGTGTTCAACACATGGGTATAGTCCGGCAATCGATAGAACATTTCCGCCGTGGTCAGCCCATACCCTTTCAACATCAGCTCGGTCTCGGTGTGTGCCATTTTGCACCTCTTTTTGTTGCTCTTGCCCCATCAGAACCTGACACAGATTAATAATCAATAAAAACAGAGCATTAGCACCGAATCCACGCGGCTGCTAACAGCGGGGCCGCTGAGGCATTGCACCTTATCTGCGGTTTCTGATAGACTGAAACGCAACATATAGAGCCACGCAAAGAACGGGCAGAGCCACGTGAACGACACGCCACAACCCCCTGAAAACGATGATGAAATGACGCCACCGGAACGGCCGGCCTATGATGGGCCCACGGTGTCGATCGAACAAGAAATGCGCACGTCCTACCTGGACTACGCCATGTCGGTCATCGTCAGCCGCGCCATTCCCGATTTGCGTGACGGCCTAAAACCTGTGCACCGGCGCATCCTTTACGCGATGCACGAAACGGGCAACACGCACGACAAATCCTACCGCAAGTCCGCCCGCCCCGTCGGCGACGTGATGGGGAAATATCACCCCCATGGTGACTCTGCGATCTATGACGCCCTCGTGCGCATGGCGCAGGATTTTTCCATGTCTTTACCGCTACTTGACGGTCAGGGCAACTTCGGCTCCATGGACGGCGATAACCCCGCCGCCATGCGCTATACCGAGGTGCGGATGGACAAACCCGCGTCCTTTATCCTCGCCGATATCGACAAGGACACGGTCGATTTTCAGGACAATTACGACGGCAAGGACCGCGAGCCAACCGTCCTGCCCGCCCGCTTCCCCAACATGCTCGTCAACGGCGCCGGCGGCATCGCGGTCGGCATGGCCACCAACATCCCGCCCCACAACCTGGGCGAAGTGGTCGATGCCTGCCTGGCCCTGATCGAAGACCCGGATCTGACCTCAGAACAGCTGATCGACTACGTGCCGGGCCCCGACTTTCCCACGGGCGGCATCATGCTGGGCCGCTCTGGCGCGCGAAAGGCCTATCTCGAAGGGCGCGGCAGCGTGATCGTGCGTTCGAAAACGCGGGTCGAGGAGATCAGGAAAGACCGCTACGCCATTGTTATTGATGAGATTCCCTATCAAGTGAACAAGGCCACGATGATCGAGCGGATCGCCGAGGCTGCCCGCGACAAAAAGATCGAAGGCATTTCCCACGTACAAGACGAATCCGACCGCAACGGTGTGCGCGTCGTGGTCGAGCTGAAACGGGATGCGACCGCTGAGGTCGTACTTAATCAACTCTTTCGCTTTACACCCATGCAAACGTCGTTCGGCTGCAACATGCTGGCCCTGAACGGCGGTCGCCCCGAACAGTTGACGCTGCGCCGCTTCCTCACCTCCTTCATCGATTTCCGCGAAGAGGTCGTCGCGCGTCGCACCGCCTTCGAACTCCGCAAGGCTCGCGAACGCAGCCACATCCTGTGCGGTCTCGCCGTCGCCGTCACCAATATCGACGAGGTGGTCGCCACGATCCGCCAATCCGCCGACGCCGCCGAGGCGCGCGAAAAGCTGATGACGCGCCGCTGGCCTGCCGAGGACATCCTGCAATACATCGCCCTGATCGACGATCCAACCCATACTGCGAATGACGACGGCACCTACAACCTGTCCGAAACCCAGGCCCGCGCGATCCTCGAATTGCGCCTCCAGCGCCTGACCCAGATCGGGGTCAAGGAAGTCACCGACGAACTTGAAGAATTGGCAGGTAAGATCAAGGAATACCTCGAAATTCTCGGCTCGCGCGAGCGGATTATGGGCATCATCGCCGCCGAGCTGAGCGAGACGCGCGAGCTGTTCGCCGTGCCGCGCCGCACCGAGATCGTCGACTGGTCCGGCGACATGGAAGACGAGGACCTGATCGAGCGCGAGGATATGGTCGTGACCGTCACCTCTGGCGGCTACATCAAGCGCACACCGCTCGCCGATTTCCGCAGCCAGAAACGCGGCGGCAAGGGCGTCAGCGGCATGCAGACCAAGGAAGAGGACGTGATCACCACCCTCTTCGTCGCCAACACCCACACCCAGCTATTGTTCTTCACCACCGACGGCATGGTCTACAAGCTCAAGACCTGGCGCCTGCCGCAAGGGGGCCGCACCTCCAAGGGCAAGGCGATCGTCAACATCCTGCCGATCCCTGCGGGCGTCAGCATCGCCGCCATCATGCCCGTGGATCGCGATGAAAAGGAGTGGGATGACCTTCAGGTCGTCTTTGCCACCGATCACGGCACAGTGCGCCGCAACAAGCTGTCCGATTTCACCAACGTGAAGGCGAACGGCAAGATCGCCATGAAGTTCGAGGGCGACAGCGAAGGCTGGAAGCTGATCAATGCGCGCATCGCCTCCAACGATGACGACGTGATGCTGGTGACAAATGCGGGCCGCGCCATCCGCTTCCGCGCCGATGATGTGCGGGTGTTCAACTCGCGTGCATCGACTGGCGTGCGCGGGATCAAGCTGTCCGGCGACAACCGCGTCGTCTCGATGTCCGTGATCCGCCATTTCGACGCAAGTTCCGACGAACGCGCCGCCTACCTCAAGATGCGGCGTGCTATGGCAGGCATCGCGGATGATCCCGACACCGTGGACGAGGAAGAAGTTGGCGCAAACACCAATGTCGAGATCGACTACCCTGCCATGTCCGCCGCCGAAAACCTCATTCTGACCATCACGGCAGGCGGCTCAGGCAAGCTCAGCTCGTCGCACGATTACCCCCTGCGGGGGCGCGGCGGCATGGGGGTCACGGCGTGGGATAAGCGGATGCAAACCGGTGATATCGTTGCCTCTTTCCCGGTCGAGATGGACGACCAGATCATGCTCGCCACCTCCAAGGGTCAGTCGATCCGCGTGCCTGTGGACGGCATCAGCTTCCGTTCGCGCAGCGCAGGCGGCGTGCGGGTGTTCAACACCGGCAAGAACGAGGAAGTCGTGAGCGTCGCCTGGATCGCGGATCAGGGCGAGGACGACATCGTTGAGGGTGGCGCAGAGGCCTAACCGCTGCATCACCCTGACTATACAGGTGGCACGGCGCGCAACACGCCGTGCCACGCATTGTTAGTTGGTCGTGGTGGTCGAGGACGATCCAGCCGCCAACAGAACCAGCACCGCACCCGCCGCCAGGGCACCGCCCGCAGACAAAGACCCACCCAGCAACTGGCCGTTCACCACACCGCTCAGGCGTTGGCACCGCCGCACCAATTGCCCACCCAAAGTCTGGATATCGGGACGACAGTTGTAGATTTCCCCATTCGCGCCGGTGATCTGCACACTATAGGTCGGATCGCCGGACGGGCCGTTCACCGATGCCTGGGTGGTTTCCTGCGCGGCCAAGGGGGCGGCCATCAGGGATACGGCCACAGCGGCCAAAGTCAGTTGTTTCATCGTAACACTCCACTCGTTCACAAAAGTGAACCAAGCAGACAGCAGCGCGCGACACCCCAAAAGGGGAATAACGCAGAACTTGCATCAGGTTACGACAGGCTAGAGCGCGTATATGTCACTGAACTTGGCCTTGAGATAGGCCAGCAATGGCTCGGGCCCCGGAGCCTGTCCGCTGGCCTTGGCAATCACCTCGCGTGGCTCGAACAGCCCGCCGTGGCGTTGCAAATTGTCGCGCAGCCATGTGGTCGCCGCCGACGTGTCGCCTTGCGCCAGTTGGTCGTCCAGCCCCGGAACCGCCGCCCGCAACGCCTCGTGCAGGCAGCCCGCATAGACATTGCCCAGTGAATAGGTCGGGAAGTAGCCAAAGAGCCCGACCGACCAGTGCACATCCTGCAACACGCCATTCGACGCCTTGTCGACCGGGTATCCGAAATCAGCGGCAAAACGGTCGTTCCACGCAGCCTCCAGATCGCCCACCTGCAAATCGCCCGCCATCAACGCGCGTTCCAGATCAAAGCGCAGCAGCACATGCAGGTTGTACTGTACCTCATCCGCCTCCGTGCGGATGTAGCCGTTCGAGACGCTGTTGACGGCGGCGTAAAACGCCTCTTCATCCGCGATCCCGAAATCGCCAAACGCATCCCGCATCTGACCAAAAAGCCAGCCGGTAAAGGCGCGGCTGCGCCCGATCTGGTTCTCATAGATGCGACTTTGGCTTTCGTGCACGCCCATCGACACGCCCCGCCCCAGCGGCGTCAACAGGTAGGCGGCGTCGATATTCTGCTCGTAACAGGCATGCCCGACCTCGTGAATGGTCGAGTAGAAACAGTTGAACGGATCATGCGCATTGGTGCGCGTGGTGATGCGCACATCAAGGCCCGAGCCGGAAGAGAACGGATGCACCGCCTTGTCGATGCGCCCATGCGTCATGTCATAGCCAAAGGCCTGCGCCAGCAGCGCGCTCAGCCGCAATTGCGCGGTCTCGTCAAAACTGCCGCTGACCCCTTGCGGCATCGGCTTTTCCAGGATGGCGGCGCGCAACTCTGTCAGTGCCGGGCGCAAGGCCCCGAACATGCCCTCGAGGTCGGCAGCGGTCGTGCCCGGCTCATAATCCGCCAGCATCGCGTCGTAGATGTCACCGCCTGCGGCCAGTGCCGCCCCCTCTTCCCGCTTGAGGTCGATCACCTCGGCCAGAACCGGGGCAAAGGCGGCATAGTCATCCTCGGCACGTGCCTCGGCCCATTTTCCTTGCGCAGTCGATGTGACGCGCGCCAGCGTGGCCGCCAGGTCTGCGGGCACCTTGCTGGCGCGTTCATAGCTGCGGGTGATCTCGCGCACATTGGCGGCGGCCACGGGGTCAAGGGATGCGCCGTTCAGCGCGGCCAGCCACGCGCCCACACGCGGGTCGGTGCGCCGGGCGTGCAGCACACCTTCCATCGCCGCCATCTCTTCGGCACGCTGGGGGGCCGCACCACGCGGCATGATCGTTTCCTGATCCCAGCCCAGACGCCCGGCCACCTGGCTCAGCGCCTGCGTGTCGTGATCATAGGCCATCAACTCTTCATAGGCGGTCATGTCAGGCGCTTCCTCGGATGGATGTTGCAATGGGATAGGCAGACAGGAACCGGGCGCGCAGGATCAGCGCCCACAGGACCACGGCCAGGAATTGGTGCAGGATCGCGACCTGCCACGGGGCACCGTACAGGACGGTCACGATGCCCAACACGATCTGCAAGGCCATCGCCGCCATCACCGCGTTAAAGGCAAAGCGCGTGTTGGCATGGGCCGATCTGCGCCCGCGCAACCAGACCACCACGGCAAAGGCAAACAGCAGATAGCCCGTCACCCGGTGCACGAATTGCACCAGCCCCGGGCTTTCAAACAGGTTGCGCCACCACGGCTCGAGGATAAAGGCGCTGGCCGGAAACACCTGCCCGCCCATCAGCGGCCAGTCGGTATAGCTGCGTCCGGCATCAATGCCCGCCACCAGTGCCCCGATCAGGATCTGGAGAAAGGCAAAGTGCATGAGGCCCGTGGACATCGAAAACAGCTTGGACTCCTTGCTGCGCCGCGCCTGCATCAGGTCCCGCTCGGACCGGCCCATATGGTAGATGTACCAGCCGATGAATCCGAGGATGACAAAGGCAAGGCCCAGATGCGTGGCCAGACGATAGCTCGCCACATCCACCATGCCTTCGCCGCTGGTCACACCGCTGGCCACCATCCACCAGCCAATCGCGCCCTGAAGTCCGCCCAGCACGCCAAGGCCCAGCAGTTTCGGCGTCCAACCGGTCGGAATCTGGCGGCGCAACAGGAACCAGAAAAAGCCGATGGCCCAGACCACGCCAATCACGCGGCCCAGCTGGCGATGTCCCCATTCCCACCAGTAAATCACCTTGAAATCAGACAGTTCCATCCACTGGTTCTGAATGCGGAACTCGTCAATGGCCTGGTACTTGGCAAACTCACTGTCCCAATCGGCGGCGTTCATCGGCGGGATCGCCCCGGTGAACGGGCGCCACTCGGTGATCGACAGTCCGCTATCGGTCAGGCGCGTCAAACCGCCAACGGCAATCATCACGACCACAAGGGTGAACAGCATCATCAGCCAGACGCGGATGGCCCCGCGCGCCCCGCCGCGCCCCTTGTCGATCACACCCGCCTCGACCACCTGTTTCTCGGTGGTTGCGACCTCTTCGAAAATGGAGCGGTTCTTTGCCATGCCAGCCTCGTGCCTCTTGTCAGCGCGCAACCTAGGGCCGGCTGCACCAGAGGTCCAGCGTCAGCCTCGCCTGGCCCAGCGGACCATCTGACGCAGCATGCCGTGCAGGGTCTGCACATCGGCGCGGGTGAGGGGCATCCGGCTCCACATGTTGCGCAGGTTGGTGCGCATGCTGGCCGCCTTGTGCTCGGGAAAGAAGAAGCCCGCCGCGTCCAGCCGCTCTTCGAAATGGCGGGCCAGATGCTCGACTTCGTCGCCCGTCGCCCATTGGGTGCCCGCCATCTCGACCATGCGGTCCGTGACCTGGGCCGAGGCGCGCATCCACTCATACCCCACCAGCAAAACGCATTGCGCCAGGTTCAGCGACGGGAACTCCGGGTTCACCGGCACCGAGATGAGGGCATTGGCCTGCGCGATATCGTCATTCTCCAGCCCCGCACGCTCCGGACCGAACAGCACGGCCACATGCCCGCCCGCCGCCATCCGCGCAGCGGCATCGCGCATCGCGGCCTCGGGGCTCAGCACCTCTTTGGTCAGGTCTCGCTGGCGCGCCGTCGTGGCATAGACATAAGTGCAATCCACCAGTGCGCCTGCCAGATCGTCATGCACGCTGGCCCCGTCCAGCACCCGACCCGCCCCGCTGGCCAGCGCGACAGCAGCCGGGTTGGGCCAGCCATCGCGGGGCGCGACGATGCGCATCCGGTCCACGCCAAAGTTCAGCATCGCACGGGCCGCCGCCCCGATGTTTTCGCCCATCTGGGGCCGTGTCAGCACAAATGTCGGTGTCATGGCCGCCATCTACCCCATCGCCACAACGCACTACAATCCCTTCATTGTTCCCAAAATATGCGCGCCGCAGGCACAAAGTTGCGCCTAAATTTGAGTAAATCTCGCTAAACGCTTCTCAACAAAAATCAACGAAAACGCCTTCTTTTCTTGACGGAAACGGACCTCCCCCACAACAACTCCCAACATCTGTAAACACGCTAAAAACGAGCGACATGGGGAAAGTGGGGAAGAGATGGGGAAGCTCAAAGCGACCGACATTGCGAAACTACCAAAGGGCAAACATACGGACGGCAACGGCCTGCGATACACGACCACAGGGAACGGCAAAGGATCGTGGACAGTCCGATTTTCGGTTAAGGGCACGCCATTTGAGACGGGCTTAGGATCGTATCCGCAAGTGGGACTGTCAGAGGCCCGCACGCGTGCAGCAGAGGCCAGAGCGGCCAAGATGCCCGCCAAGGTCAAAGCGCCATCTGCGGGCGTCACGTTGTCGGATATCGCGGACGAGTGGCTAGACTTCCACACGACCAACATCAAAAACAAGAGCGGACCCGCGCACTATCGTCGGTCGTTTCACAAGGTCATTGTCGCGCCATTTGGCAATCGCCCTTTGCACGACATCACCCCGCAGGAATTGGCACTTCACTTTGAGCCACATTGGAACGGCAAGCGGCATGGACCAATCAGCGACGCATTGGGCAAGCTGAATTTGTTGCTCGCGTGGTACGCGAAAAGGGACATGACAGTGAATGTCGGACTAGTGGACACGGCCCGTAAGCTATTGGGTAAGTCCAGCCATAAGCCAAAGCACCGGAAATCGCTGTACTGGCGAGACGTTCCATACCTCTACGCTGACCTGCCCCACACGATCCACCACGATTGCTTGCGCCTAATCCTGTTGACGCTGGTACGGGTAGACAGCGCACTAGGCGCACGCCACGACGAATTTCATGGCCGACACTGGCACGTGCCACCCGAGCGGACCAAACGCGGCTTGCCGTTCTACGTCCCGAAAACGCCAGCCCTGATCGACCTAGAACAGCGGTGCGCACGAGACTACGGGACAGAGTGGCTATTCCCTGCCGTTCGGCAACGAACGCCAATCTACTACAGCAAGTTTCACGAGATGGTGTCAGAGTTGCCTTATGACTTTCACACGCACGGCCTGCGGTCGTCATTCAAGGCGTGGGCAAAGGCAAACAAGCAAAGCTATGAGACAGCCGAACGCGTCCTGCACCACAAGTTTGGCGGCAGCGTCCAGCACGCCTACGACAACCCGGACAGCACCGACCCAAACCACCTGTATGACGACGCGGAGTCACGCGAATCAATCATGCAAGAATGGTCGAAATTCGTATTAAGTGGAAATAATGTCGCGGTAATAAACCGGGCCGCTTAGAGTTATCGAGACATTATTTCACATTAATTTGCGGATAATATTCGCGCCGATTACTAGTCGGCGCGTTTTTTATTTGGAAATACATGCACTTATTTAGTCGTCTAAGACAAATACGATTTTTGTGTAGAAACGTTCGTTTTTGCGGTGAATGCTTTGCAGGCAATTACTCGAAAGGACGAAAAAATGCCCTCAAACGACCCGCCACGCTGGCTTACGCCAACCGAAGCTGCCGCCGACGCTGGCGTCCACGTCAACACGCTCTACCGCAAAATCAACGAAGGAAAAGCGCCCTATTTTCCAAACGTTGCAGGCCGAAGACAGCTACCGGCTGACGTGTGGGAACAGTACAAGCGCACCGCAAT
Source organism: Tateyamaria algicola (assembly GCF_047715485.1). Taxonomy (NCBI): domain Bacteria; kingdom Pseudomonadati; phylum Pseudomonadota; class Alphaproteobacteria; order Rhodobacterales; family Roseobacteraceae; genus Tateyamaria; species Tateyamaria algicola. The sequence goes on along the minus strand of NZ_CP180422.1, from coordinate 3,951,844 downwards.
CGTACCTGCCGGATATCGCAAGCCGAAGGTGAAAAAATGACGTCTATCAAAATGAGTTTTTTGAAAATGCCGATTTTTCAATTCGCTACAGGATTTGCGAGGTGGTTCACGGGCAAACTGCCGACACTGTAAAGTACAAGGCGACAATTTTTTGTAGTGGAGAAAGAAAAGGCCCGCCATGTGGTGGACACAGCGGGCCAAATTATTCGAAAGGGGACGGTTGTCGAGACAGTGGCCCTTTCGTCTTAAGCGTTACCACGGGGCTTCCCAAAGCGCAATGCCAGACCGAAAGTACGAAGGCAGGGAATAGGCCACACCAAAGGCTGAAAAGTAGCGTGCGACTTTGCCGGGTAGGTGAACCACGGCAAGGGCCTATAGCGACGGCGACCGACCGACGGCAACGCAAGATCGTGATGGGCATAGGGTCTGGCTTCGGCAATGCCGGGGCTAGATCGACCTATGCCTTTTGCTCAAGCTCTCTCTCTCATGCAACACCCTCTGACACCCTCGAAAAGGTGCTTGGTGCAACCGTTGTATGGAGCGCTGAGCAACCTTTGAAGCAAGCGAAACGCTTGTCTTTACCCCTTTCAAATCACCAAAAAAAATTTGGCCCCAAACGGCCTGCAAAAAGGAGTCGACAAAATGACCCGCAAACTGTCCGCCGGTTCCGCCGAAAGACGCAAAGCGCATTTGGATCAGGAATGGGCGGTAAAAGAAGCGCAAGAACTAGAGCGGATGAACGCCGCAAGACTCCGTAACGCTGACATTCGAACGGTGAAGTTTGTGCCGGTCGATAGCCTTTTTGTCGATGCTGGCACAGTACGGCTGTCACCGGCGGTTGACGACCAATGATCCCCGCCGATCTGCTCCGCTACCTGTCCGGTCCACCGAGCGCGGTGCCGTGTGACGCGTTGGCACATGATGACCTGTTGCGACTGGTCGGAATCTGGCCTGCGTTTGCAGACCACCTTGAAACCACCACCACCCGGCAACAAGAAGGAAAATTGCCATGAAGAAAGACGAATTTGCTTACTGCGCAGCCATGCAGAAGGACCGCTTGTTGCGCGATCTGCAACAGTTAAAAATCGCAACGGACGCTGAACTTGGCGAGGGCACGTTTGATGATCTCAAACGAGACACAACCAGCGATGACGTGACCCGTCCCTCTGAGCGGTTCTACCACTTGCTTATGACCGTCCGACTACCTGAGCGCGCCAAAATCGCGGCGTTGCTTGCGTCGGAGTCGTGCGATGATCGCTTTAAGGCAATTGCCCAATTGTGCGACGTTGTGGCTGACTCTCGGTCGTCGGCGGCTAGCGACTATTGCTTAGAACAGCTTGATCAAATCACCGCACAGCACATCAGCGATTTTCCAGAGTCAGCGCAGGCGGTTGGCTTTGAAGTCGGCCAAGTGTTCAGTGACACGCTAGCCATGAGCAAGACATACAGCCAAATTTTGTCGCGCTGACGGCATTGGTGTCGGGGTGTTCAACAGCCCCGACGCCGCACTCTCAAAACGATCTAATGTCCCCCACTATCACTTTGAGAGAATTACATAAAAGGGCATTTTGCATGCACAAATGGCCACGCCCGGTGTATTTTCGAGTTACAGCTACCGAGGGACGTAAAAATGGCCAGACGCGCGCTACAAGTGGGGCTGCATGGCCCGAAACGAGCTTCCCGCGTGGGAAGACCTGCTACGCACCCAAGGTGCCCTTCTATGGGCCGCTGAGCAGGCCACCTCAGCCCGAAGCGGACGTTGGATACATCGTCTATGAGTTCTACATAGTCGCGACCCCTAATGGTCAGTTCCGTGTGCAGATAAACATCAAGAGTATGTTGCCTTGTCGGCTGTAATGGCCATATTGATCGAACCAAAACAGCCTCTGGAGTAACTATCTTGGATCAAGTGGATCGCATCTTCGTTCTTGAAAAAGAAATAGAACGTATTTTGGCAACAATTAAGTTTGTGGATGAGGAATCTCGAAAAAACCCCGGCCCAGGTTGGGATACGCCCCGGCAGTTGCTTCAAAATGCGTTGGAAGCAAGATCAAGCGAACTCTCTCGCCTTAGGTCTTAGTCCAGCCCGAAGTAGGCATTGGATAGGAATTCTCAACCCGTTTGCGGACAGCCTTCGTCCCGCATCAATTGCCACATTCACTCGTAAGGATTCTGGCGGTCAGCAATTTGTCTGTCGATGACAGTTCTAACGTATTTCAATTCACGGTCAAAATCGGTCGCAACGTTGCCATGATAAGTCAGGCCAAGCAACTGTTTCCCAAGTTTGACATCAATCTCAACCAACAGTTCGAGAACTCGTTCAAAGAAGTGATCTGTGACCTCGTTTGATTGCCACCCTGTCTTCGACAGGTCGTTTTTTTCGATGTAGCTATGGATCTTTGAGAAACTTTTGGATTCCCACTCAACATCAATGTTCGCAGGCGAATTTGCCAGTGGGTTGTAGTAAAAACTGAAAGATCTAGCGTGTGCAAAAACAGCTCCGCGCAATGTGAACAAAACATCGACCGCCTCCAGAATGCCCTGATTTTCAACAATTTCTGAAATCTTTCGGCCAAAAATTATCTCAAACATCGCCTTGTAACCACCCCAACCCGATATCCGACGGATATCGTCTTCGGCCTTCCTGAGAAGCCGATTGTTTAGGGTGTCGTTTGGAATTTCGTGGTTCGGCAAACCTGACGCTTTCCAGATTTCCTGCCGAAACAACATCTCAAATGCTCCCTCAATCGTCATTGTCGTGAGCATCGAAAGGCAAACGTTCACGGTTGGGCTAACGCTGTCTAAAGGCCGATCTGCCTTCAAACGCGCGAACTCCCAAGGCAGCACTTCATATTGGGCGGTCACTGCGCGCGGTCTAGGTTGTTGTGCCATTGTCATGTTAGTTTCCGATCAAGTCTTTTCTGGCTACATACTGGCAGGGGCGCACCGACATTCAAGGCACTCCTAAGCTCTAGGTTCCACTGATTTTACGGTACTTTGCAAAGTCCGCTCCCTGCGCGTTCGGCCCGCCGGTGCGTTTACCGAGCGGGCCTGATCCGCGCCCCAAATCAAAAAAAGGGGCCGATCCTGACGGAGTTCTGACGTGACTAACCGTCTATACCGCCTGTCTTTGCTCTGAACGGGCACGGGACAGGGCCGCTATTCAAAGAAACTTTCGATAGTGCCCCGTCACTGTCACGCCGTCCGTGTCTGAACGCGCCCACACCGTGAACGTGTCGGGTATCTCAAGGTGCTGCACAAAGTTCCGTTGCCTTAGGATCATGTAAGCGCCGTGGTTAGCGTCCGGCTGGCTGTCAGCAATTGCAAGACGTAAATGAGCATAAGCATGCTCGTTCTGCACGGCCACACCAGTACTACCGGCACCCAATGGCACATATGCCGTGCTGTCTGCTGTAAACTTTATAATTTCATCAGCCATTTCTTACTCACTTTGATAGTAATTTTAATGGGTTACACGTTTACATACATTTGATACCATGTTTGTTAATTCTTTTACACGGTTTTGACATATGCACTTCACACGCGGCGACATTCAAACCGCAGTCACGCTGGCTGATATCAAAGAGGTTGGCGTGGTTGAGCATGACGAAAGCGACCTGCAACTGGCCATGCTCGCGTCGGCTGTCACGGCTGAATACTGCATGCGCACCAACACCGCGCTATTGCCTGAGACAATCACCGCGACTTACGACACGTGGGCATGTGGCACGCCCCTGCGCTTGCCCATTGGCCCGCTATCAGAGGCCAACGCTGCCACGCTCACGGCAACCATGACGACGGCCACCGGGACGATTACGGCGATTGAGGCGATTGACACGACTACGCGTCATGGTGACCGGCCCACCGTAACCATCAACGTGTCACCACAAGGCCCGCTGGCCGTCACCTACACCGCAGGCCTGCCCGCTGCCCCTCACCACGTGCGCGCTGCACTGGCCATACAAGTGATGCACATGGTGGATGATCAGGACATCGACACGCAATCACGCCGCTACGCGCCTGCCTACGCGTCAGCCCTCAATACAAGCAAACGCGTCAGCATTTGAGGGATTCCACACCCATGCACCCCCTCTCTGGTCCCAATGGCCACCGTTCATTCCGTGGGGGTGACCGCCCGCCCAACCTCCCTCTTTTCTCTCACATTGAGGGATATTTCTGATGAAGGATGCGGAAAAACTGATTGCCTTTGTGGAATCGTTGAAGGTGCCAACCGGGCCTTTGGCGGGGCAAAAAATTGTGCTGGCTGAATATCAGAAACGGTTTATCCGGGGGTGTTCTGATCCGGCCAATATGATTGGTGTTTTGAGCATCGCGCGGGGCAATGCAAAGACATGCCTTGGCGCTGCTTTGGCCCTTGCGCATCTGTGCGGAAAATGGATGCCGACGCCGCAACGCGAGATCCTGCTTGCCGCAAAAAACCGGGATCAGGCTAAGGTTGCCTTTCGCTATCTGGTGGGGCTTTCGCAGTCATTGCCGAAGTCTGAGCGCGATCAAATCACGACGCGTCATGGGTACAAGCTGGAACTGGATTTTAAGGGGCGCGGGGGCGGTGAGGCGCGGTGTATTCCTGCGGATGGCGCGTCCATTCTTGGCACCTCGCCCACATTGGCGCTGCTGGACGAACGGGCCGCGTGGCCTGCCGAAAAAGGCGATGACCTAGAAAATGCGATCCTGTCCGGTTTGGGCAAACGGAATGGTAAGTGCCTCATTCTGTCCACCGCTGGCGACAATGACGCAAACAGCTTTTCGCGGTGGTGTGACGAAGACCTAGACGGCACATATCGGCAGGTCCACGAACCAAGTGAACAAGGCTTGCCCGCTGATGACGCCCCATCGCTGCTAGAGGCGAATCCGGGTGCGTCCGAAGGTATTGGCCCCTCGCTTGAATGGTTGCAGGCCCAAGCCCGCCGGGCCATCGCCCGTGGTGGGTCGGCCTTGTCCAGTTTCCGCAATCTCAATAGAAACGAGCGCGTCAGCATCGAGTCGCGGTCTGTGGTTTTGACTGTAGATCAATGGCTTACATGCGAAAGTGAAAGTTTGCCACCTGCGGATGGACCGTGCGTCTTGGGCGTTGATTTGGGCGGGTCTGTGTCTATGTCCGCCGCCGCCTTTTACTGGCCTGAAACGGGCCGTCTTGAGTGTGTTGCCACATTGCCAAGTGAACCATCGCTTGCAGATCGTGGCCAGTCCGATGGCGTCAAGAGCGCATATGTCGAGATGGCGCGCGCAGGCGAATTGAACACGCTGGGCGGCAAGGTTGTGCCTGCGGCCAAGTGGTTGCGGCAAGTGCTGGCCCTGCGTCCAGATGCACAGATTCAGTCCATCATCGGGGACCGATTCCGCCTGAGTGAGTTTCAAGAGGCGATGGCGAACGCTGATTGCCGCCTGCCGTTCATTTCGCGTGGCATGGGGTTCAAAGACGGCTCTGAGGACGTGGAACGGTTCCGCTCTGCGGCATATGACGGCCATGTGCAGACCGCGCCGTCATTGCTGTTGCGGCATGCTTTTGGCGGTGCCGTTGTCGTCGTTGATCCGGCGCAAAACTGCAAACTGGCAAAAGGCCGTTCACGCGCCCGAATTGACGCGGCCGCCGCCACCATTTTGGCCGTTGCCGAAGGTCGCCGCCGTGTTGCCGTAAAGGCCAAGAAATCGCGCGTGGTGTGGGCATGACAACGCGTCGTGACGAACATAAGCGCCACTCGGCCAAGGTCACCCGCACTAAGCGATGGGCCATTCTGCGACTGCGCATCATGGAACGCGATGAATGGCGCTGCGTGAAATGTGGCGACTTTCGCCGCCTTGAGGTGGATCACGTTGAACCCGTGCGGACGCATCCTGACTTGTCCTTTGATCCCGCAAATCTACAGACGCTTTGCCGTGTCTGCCACGCGGAAAAAACCCGCGTAGAGGTCGGATTCCGGCCCATTTCCCAAGATCGCCAAAACTGGCGGCAACTACTGAAAAGTGAGGCACAAAATGCTTGAATCTGTCAAAATCCAACGGCGTCAGAGCGAAATTCGCTCGCAATTGTCGGAACTGGTCGGCAAGGAAACAACCGACGACGAAACGCGCCAAATCGAGACTCTGGACGCGGAATTTCGCGCCAATGAAACGAAGTATCGCGGCGCGCTGATTGTCGAGGCGTCCGAACGCGATGCGGCGTCCGCAGAAATGGAAAATCGCAGCGCAGATGAATGGCAGGGCCTTATTGACGCATTCGAATTGCGCCAAGTCGTTGCCAATCTGGACGAGGGCGCGGCTATCAGCGGCCAAACAGCCGAAGTAATCACGGAACTGCGCGGCGCAGGCGGGTATCAGGGTATTCCCGTACCATGGGGCGCTCTTGAACGTCGCGTAGGCGAAACAACGTCCGCAACCACGCCTGACCCTGTCCGCACCATGCCGCTTGTTGACCGCCTTTTCCCAACGTCCGTTGCGGCGCAACTTGGCGCGAGTCTCGTGCAAGTCGGCAGTGGGTCGCTGGAATATCCTGTTTCCACGGCCAGCACTGTGGCCGCGTGGCAGACTGACGAAGTAACGGACCTGCCAGACCCCGTGCCGTTCACCACCAGTGACGCAAAACTGTCGCCTGATCATAACCTTGGCGTGCGAATGAAAATCACGCGCAAGGCGCTGAAACAATCGGGCGAGGGTCTGGAAAGCGCAATTCGCCGCGACATGGCTGGCGCGATGCAGATGGAACTGGATCGCAGTCTTATTCTTGGCACTGGTGCGGCGGGTCAGCCAATGGGGATCATTCCGGGTGCGGCTGGATACGGGATCAACGTGCAGAGCCTTGGCGCACCTGCCACGTGGGGCGCGTTCCGCACCGAAGTATTGGCGTTCATGGTGGGTAATGCTGCAAGCGGCCCCGGTTCGGTTCGGATGCTGGCGCGTCCTGAGATTTGGGACAGGATGGACGGTTCGTACATTGCTGGCACGGCGGTTACCGAATGGCGTTTGATGACTGAGGCCATGATGGGCGTTGTGATGACCACCAATGCCCTTGAAGCCCCGGCGGGCGGCGAAACGTCCGCCATACTGGCCACAAGCGCAGGTGGATTGCCGCCAATTCATATCGGGGCTTGGGGCGCGGTCGATTTGATTCGTGATCCTTTTACCGACGCCGCGTCCGGCCAACTGCGCCTGACTGCAATCACGACAATGGACCAGACCGTTGCCCGTGGCGCGCAACTGCGCATTGTTGAGGGCATCCAGTAACATGCTTGAGGGTCGCGCCGCTGGCGAAATTGAAACGCGTTTTGCTTTCGATGGCAGCGCGATTATCGAGGGCATATTCCCTTATAACGAACGGGCCTCTTTTGGCTCGGATCGCTTCGAGACATTTGCCGAAGGTGCATTTGCCGAGTCCGTTCAAGACGGGACGGCAGACATTCATCTTCTTTGGCAACACGACATGGGTAAACCGCTGGCCTCGCGTGCCGGCGGTTCCCTCACTTTGAACGATGCCGGCAACGCATTGCGCTTTGAAGCGCGGGTTTCTGCGGATCATATGAAAATCGGGTTTATTGCCGACGCCGTGGCGGCCATGCAAACCAACTTGGTCAAAGGCTTGTCGCCGGGGTTCCGTGTGGCGTCGGCAAAGGATCAGACGGTGACGCGTGACGGCAAGGGCAATGTCCTACGTACCATTAAACGGGCTGAGTTGATCGAACTGAGCGCAGTCACCCGCGCCGCCTATCCATATGGTCAGATACAGGCCCGCAACTGGTCGCCTGAGCCGTCCGCGCGATCTGTGCACGTCTTGTCACGGTGGCGCGCATGATTTGGCCTTTCAAACGCAAAACGCCCGAAACGCGGGCCAGCAATACCGGATACACGGCAAGCCTCATGGCGGCGCGTGCGGCCCTGATCACAGGGCGCGAGGGTGTTGCGGAATTGACCAGCGCCGCGCAATCCTGCGTCAGCTTGTGGGAAGGCGGTCTATCGCTGGCAGACGTTGACGGCACGGATATTTTGACCCCGCCCATGCTGGCACTCATTGGCCGTTCACTGGCCTTGCGGGGTGAATTTGTCGCCTTAATGCGTGAGGATGGGTTGGCGATCGCACACGAATGGGACGTCAGCACCCGAAACGGCAAACCAACGGCCTATCGCCTGTCCGTGGCAGATACCGGCGGCGGACGCTCGGTCACGGCGCTGGCGACTGAGGTTCTGCATTTCGTGACAGGTGCCACGACGACGACACCATATGTCGGCACCGCACCCTTGAAGCGCGCCGCGTTGTCATCCGGTCTGTTGAACGCAGTGGAGTCGGCCCTAAGCGACGTTTACCAGACAGCGCCAATCGGCACTCAGATTGTCCCCATGCCCGAAGCCCAAGTGGATGATCTGGACGCCTTGCGCGAGGGGTTCAAAGGGCGGCGTGGGTCCGTGCTGGTGGTTGAGGGCGTGGCCCAAGCAACGGCGGCTGGTGCCTATCCTGACATGCACAAAATGCCTGCGGATTTGACGCCGAACATGGCGCGGTTGGAGTCTGGCGACGCGTTGCGGGATGCGCGGAATGCGATTGAGTCTGCGTTCGGTGTGTTGCCCGCATTGCAGAACCGCGCAGCGACTGGCCCGGTGGTCAGAGAGGCGCAGCGCCACCTTGGCCAATGGACGTTGCAACCGTTGTGCAAGGTCATTGCCCACGAATGTTCGATCAAGCTGGAGTCGCCGGTGTCGATAGGCATAATGCGTAGCTTGCAAGCCTTCGACAGTGGCGGACGCGCGCGCACTGTGACGGCGCTGGTGCAGGCCATGGCACAGGCCAAGGAGTCGGGTGTGGATATAGAACAGGCCTTGCGGTTGGTGGACTGGGAATGAGCGGCGCGCTTGCGAAAATGCTCAACAATGAACACGGCGCTGGTGAGCCGATCTATGATGTTTTTTGGCTGGAAAACCTTGAGGCTTGGACTTGGTATCGAGTTCCCGGCCCCGATCTTTTTGATCGCGCCGAAGGCTTTGGGATTCCTGATCGCGACTCTCAGTCCGTCGAGATTGACGGCGTTTGGTACATCCGTTTGAGCGAAGGGCTTGCGCATGGCTATGGTATCTATCGGCGGGCGTGTGATGGCTGAGTCGGGCGTGTTTTGGGTGGTGGTGGTGTTCGCTGGAATCGCCTCATTACTGGTGTAGCAGGCCCGCAACACCTATTCACATGGGGAAAAACATGGGGAAGCAAAAACAAGTCTAAATTTCCTTCATGTTTTCAATATCTTACAAACTCACTTGTATGCCGCAGGCATAAAAGTTTTCTTTCCCCGTCACATCCGCTAGAGCATCGTCAAAACAAAAGGACGACCCGCATGAGCGATATCGAGCAAGCCCCGGAGCAGCCCCAACTCTACCTGCTCTCGCCCCCGGTGATCGAGCTGTCGACCTTTCCCACCCTTCTGGCCAGCGTGCTGGACGCGCATGACGTGGCCTGCGTCCGCCTTGCCCTCGCCACCCGAGACGAGGACACGATTGCACGCGCCGCCGATGCCTGCCGCGAGGTGACACATGCGCGCGACGTGGCCATCGTCGTGACAGACCATGTCGGGCTGGCAGAGCGGCTGGGGCTGGACGGTGTGCACCTGATGGATGCGGCCAAATCGGTGCGCGATGCGCGCAAGGCGCTGGGACCCGACGCCATCGTTGGCAGCAATTGCGGCACCTCGCGCCACGCGGGCATGTCGGCGGGCGAAGCGGGGGCCGACTATATCTCTTTCGGCCCCATCACAGGCCTTGGCGACGAGGCAACGGCAGCGGACGATCTGTTCCAGTGGTGGTCCGAAATGATCGAAGTGCCCTGCGTCGCCGAAGGCGGGCTGACGCCGGAGGCCATTGCGCGCCTCGCCCCGGTCACCGATTTCTTCGGCATTGGCGAGGAAATCTGGCGCACGGATGCCCCAGGCGACGCGCTGGCATCCCTGACGGCGGCGCTAAAGTAGCGTCCGCTCGATCACCCAGTAGACCGCAATACCGGCAATGATCAGCGATCCGGTCATCGACCAGGCGCGGAACATGACCGGGTATTCGGCGACCAACTCCTCGACCCCCTCAAGACGGGCGGCCATAGCGGCCCGGCACCCGAAGAACAGCGCAATCGCCGCCATGGCGATCACCGCCAACTGCCCCAGCTCGACCCCGACATTGAACCCGATCAGCGCGGGCACGAACTGCGCCTCGGGCAGACCAAAGTCACCAAGGACCGAGGCAAAGCCAAGCCCGTGCAGCAGGCCAAAGCCAAAGACGATCACCGGGCGCCAAGGGTTCAAGCCCCGGGCAAAGATGTTCTCGACCGCCACGTAAACGATAGAGGCCGCAATCAGCGGCTCCACGATGCTGCCGGGGATGTTGACCAGCCCCAATGCGCCCAAGGCCAATGTCACCGTATGCGCCAGCGTGAACGCACTGATCTGCCACAACAGCGGACCCAGCCGCGTGGACAGGAAAAACAGGCCCAGCACGAACAGGATGTGATCAAGGCCCTTGGGCAGGATGTGGTCAAACCCGACGGGGATATAGTCGACAAATGTCTGCCAGCCCGTCGCCTGATCCCCCCCGGCCACCGCAATCGGTCCGGTGGACTCTCCGCCAGAGATGAGGCCGGTATAGGGTTCTTCCACCCCTTGCTGGCGCAAAACTAGGTTCCCTGCACCAGCGGGCCAGGCCACCTCCACCGTATTTGCACCCTCGGGCAACAGGCCAGACAGGATCACATCGGAAATGCGCGGCAACTCGTCATTGGGCACCTCTGGAACGGTCACAGACTCGAGCGTCAGGGCAATGGGCGTATCGCCTGCACTGACCAGGGGGGCCGCATTCCAGGTCGTGACCAGATCACCCGCCCGCGCCGCGACGGCGGCGTTCTCCAACGCCCGCAGCACGTCGTAATCGGCGGCATTCTCCGCATCGTCGGTGTCCTCGACAACGTCCAGATCAATGCCGGACAGTTGCGCCTCGATATTTACGCGCATCTCGATCAGCACGCGCCCCTCGCTTACCGTCAGATCGGCAATCGCGGGCACGTTTTCGTGAGATAGGGCCATCCCCGTCGTCAAACCCAGCCATATGCTTGACATCACCGCCCAAAGCCGCAGCTTGCCACCCACGTTTAGAAAGGTTTTTCCCATGACCCTGTCCCGTCTTGTTCTGACGCTTTGGTGCGCGATTTGCGCGGGGGTTGCAACCGCCCACGAGTTCTGGCTCGAGGCGGATGCCTATCAAGTGCCCGCAGATGCCAACATCGTGGTCAATCTCAAGAACGGGGAAGAGTTCGCAGGCACCACGCTGTCCTTTTTCGACCGTAACATCGCGCGTTTTGACGTGGTCATGGGCGAAAACGTGCAGCCGGTCGCAGGGCGGATGGGGGACCGGCCCGCACTTGACGCCCCTGCCCCGTCCGAGGGGCTGGCCATCGTGGTCCACGAAACCACGCCCTCCTTCGTGAATTACAAGGACTGGGCCAAGTTCCAGAAGTTCGCCGATCACAAGGATTTCCCGGACATGGCCGCCCGCCATGCCGCCAACGGCTTTCCCGACCCGCCGTTCAAGGAGCGCTATACCCGCCACGCCAAGGCCCTGATCGGGGTTGGTGATGGTGCGGGTGAGGATCGCGCGCTGGGTATGAAAACCGAATTCGTCGCGCTGACCAATCCTTATGATGCGGATTTCGACGGCACCATGCAGGTGCAGGTGCTCTACCACGGCCAACCGCGCGCCGACGCGCAGGTCGAGGTGTTTGACCGTATCGCCACCGGGGACGTGACCATCACGCTGCACCGCACCGATGCGAGCGGCCTCGCGCGCATTCCGGTCACGCCGGGGCATGACTACCTGTTCGACGCAGTGGTGATCGAGCCAATCAAGGGCGACGACACCGCCGTGTGGGATACATTCTGGGCAGCGCTCACCTTTGGCGTTCCGGCCAGATAACCGCATCCCCTTGCCTCTGGCGCGCAGCGGCGTCACAAGGCGCATATGAGCAAACCAGCTGACATTCTCTGCATCGGGTCCGTCCTGTGGGATGTGATCGGGCGCGCACCGCTTGCGATGCGGCAGGGCTCGGACGTGCCGGGGCGGATCACGCGCCTGCCTGGCGGCGTGGCCATGAACATCGCGATGACCCTCGCCCGCTTTGGCCTGACGCCAGCGCTGCTGACCGCCATTGGCCGCGATGCCGAAGGGGACGAGCTGATCACCGCCTGTGCTGCGCGCGGCATGGTGACAGACACGGTCTATCGCTCCGAAGACCTGCCGACAGACCGCTACATGGCCGTCGAAGGCGCCAACGGGCTGATCGCCGCCATCGCCGATGCCCATTCGCTGGAAAGCGCGGGGGCCAAGATCCTGCGGCCCCTGATCGACGGCACAATCGCCACCGAACACGCGCCCTATACCGGGCTCGCGGCGCTTGACGGCAACCTGACGATTGATCTGCTAAGCGAGATCGCAACCAGCCCCGTTCTGTCCAGGGCCGATCTGCGCGTCGCCCCCGCCTCTCCGGGCAAGGCCGAACGGCTCGCGCCCTTCCTTACCAACCAGCGCGGCACGCTTTATGTGAACCTCGAAGAGGCCGGGCTGCTGTGCCAGCGCCATTTCGAAGGGTCTGCCGAGGCCGCGCAAGGGCTGATTGATCGGGGGGCTGCCCGCGTACTGGTCACCGATGGCGGCAAAACCGCCACCGAAGGCACGGCAGAAGGGTTGATCAGCCAGACGCCGCCCCAGGTCCTTGTGACCCGCGTTACAGGTGCTGGTGACACGTTCATGGCCGCCCATATCGCCGCCGAAACCCGCGGTTCTACGCGCGTGGACGCGCTGTCCCAGGCGCTTGAGGCGGCTGCAATCTATGTTTCAGGAAAGACCCCAGGATGAGCCTCTTTACCCCCTCGCCCGCCGTCGCAGACGCCCTTGCCAAAGGCAAACCCGTTGTCGCGCTTGAAAGCACGATTATCACGCATGGCATGCCCTATCCCCAAAACCTCGAGGTTGCCCGGCAGGTCGAGGCGGATGTGCGCAGCCACGGCGCGGAACCGGCGACCATGGCGGTGATCGCGGGCACGCTGCATGTGGGGCTGACCGACGCCCAACTGGAATTGCTGGCGCAGGCGCGTGATGTGGCCAAGCTCAGCCGCGCCGACATGGCGGCCTGCATCGCGCGCGGTGGCACAGGGGCCACGACCGTGGCCGCCACGATGATCGCGGCGCGAATGGCCGGGATCGCCGTCTTTGCCACCGGGGGCATCGGCGGGGTCCACAAAGGGGCCGAAGGCACGTTCGACATTTCCGCCGACCTGATGGAACTGGGCCAGACCCCGGTCACGGTCGTGGCCGCCGGGGCCAAGGCCATCCTCGACATCCCCAAGACGCTGGAAGTGCTGGAAACCCAGGGCGTGCCGGTGATCGCCTATGGGCAAGACGACATGCCCGCCTTCTGGTCGCGCAGCGTCGGGCTCAAGGCGCCCCTGCGCATGGATGATGCCAAGACCATCGCCGCCGCGCACGCACAGCGCGCTGCCATGGGCATTCCCGGCGGGCAACTGGTCGCCAACCCGATCCCGGCGGAGGCCGAGATCGACCGCGCCACCCTCGCCCCCATCATCGCGCAGGCGACCGGCGACGCCACCGCCCACGGGATCACCGGCAAGGGCGTCACACCCTACCTGCTGCAACGGATCTTTGAATTGACCGAAGGGCGTTCGCTGACGGCCAATATCGCGCTTGTCCGCAACAATGCTCGGCTTGCCGCCGAAATTGCCACTGAATTGAGCGTAATGATGGGCGATGCCCGTTAAGCGGGCGGAAACCATTGTAGTGCCTAACGCGTTGACCTAACTAAGCGTGAAACCTGCGCCGGGACCAACATGAACACCCCTTTCGATCCAGAAACACCCCGCCGCCCCGGTTTGTTCGCACGGCTGCGCGCGTCCTTTCTGACCGGACTGGTCGTGATCGCACCTGTTGGCCTGACGATCTGGCTGATCTGGACGGTGATCGGGTGGATCGACGGCTTTGTCTGGCCGCTTGTGCCCACCGCCTGGCAACCCGATGCCCTCGTCAACTACTGGCTGAACAACCCGCGCTTTGTCGATGTGAACGGCAACATCGTGCCGAACCCGGAATGGGTGCGGGTGAACGTGCGCGGCGTGGGCGTGATCGTCTTCCTGCTGTTCACGATCTTCGTCGGTTGGGTCGCCAAGGGCTATATCGGGCGCTCCATGATCCGCTATGCGGAAAGCCTGGTGGAACGCACGCCCGTCGTGCGCTCGATCTATTCCGGGATCAAGCAAATCTCGGAAACCGTCTTTGCCCAGTCCGAGCGGTCCTTTGAAAAGGCCTGCCTGATCGAGTACCCGCGCAAAGGCATCTGGGCCATCGGCTTTATCTCGACCACGGCCAAGGGCGAGGTCAGCCAACGCGCCGGCAACACCGGCACGCTGCTGTCGATCTTTGTGCCGACCACCCCGAACCCCACGTCCGGCTTTCTGCTGTTTTTCCCGGCCGAAGACGTGATGGAACTCGACATGAGTGTCGAGGATGCGGCCAAGCTCGTGATCTCTGCCGGGCTGGTCTATCCCAACGGCAAGGACCCAAGCAAACCACCGGCCTAGGCGCGGGCTTTGGCCGGGAATTTTTGCATATTTTCAGAACAATGAAGGATCAGAGCGCGGTCCAGCCTCCGTCCACGCTGATCGTGGTGCCGGTGATCTGATCGGCTGCGGGCGAGCACAGGAACACGGCTGTGCCACCCAACTGTTCGGTCGTTGCGAATTCCTTGGACGGCTGGCGCTTGAGCATGACGTTCTGGATCACCTCCTCGCGGCTCATGTCATATTCCTTCATCGTGTCTGGGATCTGCTTTTCCACGATGGGGGTCAGCACGTAGCCTGGGCAGATCGCGTTGGCGGTGATCGGTTCCTCGGCGGTTTCCAGCGCAGTGGTCTTGGTCAGGCCCACCACCCCATGCTTGGCCGCGATATAGGCCGCCTTGTAGGGGGAGGCCGTCAGCCCGTGCGCGGAGGAGATGTTGATGACGCGGCCCCACCCGGCGGCGCGCATCATCGGCAAGGCGGCAGCGGTTGTGTGAAAGGCGGATGACAGGTTGATCGCGATGATCGCATCCCACTTGTCGACAGGGAAATCGGGGATCGCGGCAACATGCTGGATGCCCGCATTGTTGATCAGGATATCGCAGGCCCCCGCCTGTTCGATCAGCGTGCGGCACTGGTCGCCCTTGGACATGTCGCCCTGGATGTAGCGGGTGTTGGTGCCGGTCTCCTCCGCGATCTCTTTGGCCAGAGCGTGATCGTCTGCTGCGTCGGTGAACGAATTGAGCACCACATCCGCGCCCGCCCGCGCGAGCTCCCATGCCATGCCCAGACCGATGCCGGAATTTGATCCTGTGATGACAGCCGTTTTGCCAGCCAGCGAGATTTCGAATGCCATGGAGGGGCTCCCTTGTTCCGTGTATGACGCAGCATGTCATGCTGCATCTGCAAACGGAACGGGCTGCGTCCCGCTCATGCCCGGCTGAGCCAAAAAAAACGCCAGCACGAAGCTGGCGTTAAGTTATTGAGGCAGGTTTCATACAGGCAAGAAACCTATCGAGCAGTGCCCTTGTTATACGCAATGCCGCTCACAGAGTCCAAGCTAAAAGTTTGATAATGCGTAAATGTCCGCAGCCAGCTATTGTTAACAAAACAAGGGCTATTGAGGATTGTTTACAAAATGGGGCGGGATTATTTCCAACTTGGACGGGCAAAATTTACAGCACTCGCGGTGATTCTTTGCGGCTCGGTTTCAGCAATCTCGCAACCACAAGCAGAGCCAAGCCATGGCATAGCTATGTATGGCGCGCCCCAGCTACCACCGGATTTTGTATCCCTTCCGCACGCGAATCCCGATGCACCCAAAGGTGGTGCCATCACGCTGGACAACACCGGCAGCTTTGATCTCGCTCAACCCCTACATCCAGAAGGGCAACGTGCCCTGGCAGTTGCGCTTTCTCACTCACGAAAGCCTGATGGGTCGGTCGCGCAACGAACCCTTCGCCCTTTACGGTCTGCTGGCCGAATCGATTGAGGTGCCGGACGACCGGTCCTGGGCTGAATTCACCCTGCGGGAAGAGGCCCGATTCTCTGATGGCAGCCCGGTCACCATCGAGGATGTGCTGTGGTCTTATGAAACCCTCGGCACGCAAGGCCACGGCCGCTACCGCAGCCTGTGGGCCCAGATCGAAAGCATGGAACAGACCGGGCCGCGCAGCGTCAAATTCACCTTCGACTCCGAAAATCGCGAACTGGCTCTGCTGACCGGCATGCGCCCGATCCTGCAAAAGGCCCAGTGGGAGGGCAAGGATTTCGCCGCCGCCAGCATCGCGGACGTGCCCATCGGCTCCGGGCCTTACGTGGTCACCGATTACGAGGCCGCGCGGAACGTGATCCTGACCCGCAATCCCGACTATTGGGGCAACGATCTGAACTTTCGCCGCGGCACCTACAATTTCGACCGGATCACCATCGACTTTTACGGCGACGCCGACGTGGTGTTCGAGGCGTTCAAGGCGGGCAACATCTCGGCCATCCGCGAATTCAACGCAGAAACCTGGGCCAGCCAGTACAGCTTTCCCCGCGCGCAGTCCGGCGACGTGATCAAGACCGAGATCAAGCACCAGAAACCGTCGGGCATCACCGGTTTCGTGATGAACACACGCCGCGCGCCCTTTGACGACTGGCGCGTGCGCGAGGCGCTCATCACGGCCTTCAACTTCGAATACATCAACGACGCGCTGACAGGGGGCGCGCAGCCGCGCATCACCTCCTATTTCTCGAACTCCCCGCTGGCGATGCTGCCCGGCCCTGCCAAGGGCGACGTGGCCGCCCTGCTGGCCCCCTTCAACGGCAAGCTGCTGCCCGGCGTGATGGAGGGCTACACCCTGCCCCAAAGCGATGGCACCCTGCGCAACCGCGCGGGCCTGCGCCGCGCGCTGTCGCTGATGGAAGAGGCCGGGTGGACCACCCAGGACGGCAAGTTGCGCAATGCGGACGGTCAGGCGATGACGTTTACCATCCTGCTTGATCAGCAACGCACCGAGGATCGCGCAATTGCCGACCTCTACACCCAGGCGCTTGGCCGCATGGGAATCGACGTGAATATCGACCTGGTGGATGGCGCACAATTCACCGCCCGCACGGGCGCGTTCGACTTTGACATGACCTACCACCGCCGCGCCATGTCGCTCAGCCCCGGGAACGAACAGTATTTCTACTGGGGCTCGGACGCCGCTGATCAGGAAGGTTCGCAAAACCTGATGGGGGCCAAGGATCCGGCGATTGATGCCATGATCACCGCCATGCTGACGGCACGCACCCGCGAGGAAAGCATTGCCGCCACCCGCGCCCTCGACCGGTTGTTGATCGCCGGGCGCTACGTGGTGCCGTTCTGGCAGTTCACCACGGGGCGCATCGCGCATATCAAGGAAATGAAGCATCCCGACGTGATCCCGATCTATGGCGATGGCCCGGACTGGATGCCGCAATTCTGGTGGTACGAAGAGTAACGACATGATCCGGATACTGGCGGCCGAGGGGCTGGGCACGGCTATGCTGCTGGTCGGCGTTGTCGGATCGGGCATCATGGGCGAGACACTGGCGGGCGGCAACGTGGCCATCGCGCTGCTGGCCAATGCCATCGCCACGGGCTGCATGCTCTATGTCATCATCACGGTGCTGGGCCCCGTCTCGGGGGCGCATTTCAACCCGGCCGTGACACTGGCCTTCTGGCTGCGGGGGGATGTGAAGGCGGGGGACGCGCTGGCCTACATCCCCGTGCAGATCGCGGGCGGCATCCTGGGGGTCTGGGCCACGCACGCCATGTTCGATCTACCGATCCTTCAGGCGTCCCAAACGCTTCACCGCACCGGGCTGGCGCAATGGTGGTCCGAGATCGTCGCGACCTTCGGATTGCTCTTTGTCATCTTCGGTGGCCTCAAGTCTCGACCAGAGGTTGTACCCACCCTCGTGGCCCTCTACATTACGGGGGCATACTGGTTCACATCCTCCACCAGTTTCGCCAATCCGGCCGTCACCATCGCGCGCGGATTTTCCGACACGTTTGCAGGTATTTACCCCGGTCACATCGCCGGGTTTGTGGCAGCACAACTGGTCGCGGTCGGGCTTGCCCATGCTGCACTGCGGAAACTTTTCACATAAACAGTTGAACCGTCACCATTTTGCAATATCCTGTGCCCCGTGGTGGATGTCCGACGTGCGCTGGATCGCTGCGTCAACAATGTGCCCCCTGCCGGGGCCAGTACGAAAACCTGACGGGGGTACGCATGACCTGGAATGACCTAACCCAGAACTGGGCTGAAAGTTATCGTGCGCTGTGCATCGAATTTCCCGGGCTCGAACCCAGCGCGATGCCCTTCCTCAAGGCAGATCAGGACCGCTTTGAAAGTTACCTGGCCGCGACCCACGACATGTCGCTGAAAGAGGCGCAAAACGCCTTTGACGCCTATCTGGCACGGCAGGCCAAGGCGCTGCACACCGCCTGAACCCATCCGGTCAGGCCAGTGACGTCACCCACAGGATCAATGCATCTTCGTCACTGACGGACACAACGTTGTGCCCCATCGTGGCGTCATAATAGGCGCTGTCGCCGCGGCGCATCTCGACCGGTTCGTAGAACTCGGTATACAGGCGCACTACACCCGTCAGCACGTACAGAAACTCTTCGCCGTCATGGCGCACCCAGCCGTCGAACTCGTCCATCGAGCGGGCGCGCACGCGGGCGCGGTAGGGCAGCATCGTCTTCTTGGTCAGGGTCTCGGCCAGCAACTCGTGCTCGTAGGTGACCGTGGCCTGCGCATTGCCGTCGCCTGATTTGGTCACAACCATCCGCCCGTTGATCTGCCCCTTTTCCGGCGGGGTGAACAGCTGGGGCACAGAAATCTCGAGACCCACAGCCAGCTTTTTCAGCGCCTCATAGGTGGGCGACATCTGACCGTTTTCGATCTTGGACAGGGTCGAACGGGCCAAACCGGCCTGTCCGGCGGCCTGTTCCAGCGTCCAGTCGCGCGCCTTGCGCAACTCGCGCACACGTGCGCCCAGGTCCAGCGGCTCTGCCGTCTCGTCATTGCCCGTCGAGCGGGCGATCTGGATCAGCGATTTCGGGTCTTTGCCTTGCATGAACACCTCTATATGTCGCGGCTGGCAGGCTTGCAACGCCGCGCCGTGCGGACTAGCGATCAGATATGCAAAGCGTTTTCGACACCGGCCCCAGCGACCCCTGCCCCAACCCTTTCAACATGGCCGCCTATGTTCTGAACAAGGCCGAGAGCGAGGCCGAGGCCTGCGCGGTCTCCATCCTGTCATCCGACAGCACCGAAGACTGGACATATGGCGCGCTGCGCGACGCAGTGCTTGGCACCGGCGCTGGCCTGCTGCTGGCGGGCTGCGTGCCCGGCGACATGATCCTGATGCGCCTTGGCAATACGATCGACTTTCCCATCGCCTATCTGGGTGCGCTTGCGGTCGGTCTGGTGCCCGTGCCCACCTCTGCCGCGCTCACCACGCCCGAGGTGGCGCATATCGTGGCCGAGTTGCAGCCCCGCATCATCCTGCGCGACCCGTCTGTGTCCTCTGCCCCCGGTGCGCCCGAAATCGGCCTTGCCACCTTGCGCGCCATGCGCGACCTGCCGCCCGCCGACTGGCATATGGGCGATCCCGACCGCCTTGGTTACGTGATCTACACCTCCGGCACGTCGGGCCTGCCCCGCGCCGTGGCCCATGCGCACCGCGCGATCTGGGCGCGGCGCATGATGCATGACGGCTGGTACGGGCTAAAGGACCACGACCGGCTGATGCATGCGGGGGCCTTCAACTGGACCTATACGCTGGGCACCGGGCTGATGGACCCGTGGACGGTCGGGGCCACAGCCCTCATCCCCGTCGCGGGCACCCCGGTGAGCGAGCTGGGCGGGCTGCTGCACAAGCACAAGGCAACGATTTTTGCCGCCGCGCCCGGCGTCTACCGCCAGATGCTGGGGCGCAGCGCATTGCCGCCCACGCCGCACCTGCGTCACGGCCTGAGTGCGGGGGAAAAGATGCCCGCCAGCACGATGACCGACTGGATGGCGATCACCGCCACCCCGATTTTCGAGGCCTACGGCATGTCCGAATGCTCGACCTTCATTTCCTCCAGTCCCACAAGCCCCTGCGACGTGCGCACTCTCGGGCGGCCCCAACCGGGGCGGCGCGTCGCGATCCTGGGCGATGACGGACCGGTCGAGATCGGGCACCCCGGCGTGATCGCCGTGCACCGCTCGGATCCGGGCCTCATGCGCGGCTACCTGTTTCAGGAGGACGAGACAGCCGCCCGCTTCCAGGGCGACTGGTTCCTCACGGGCGATCTGGGCCAGATGGCGCAAGACGGTCAAATCACCTATCTGGGCCGCAATGACGACATGATGAACGCAGGCGGCTACCGTGTCTCCCCGCTCGAGGTCGAGGCGGCGCTGGCCGGGGCGCCCGGCGTGACCGGCGCAGGCGTGACCCAGATCGAAGTCAAGGCAGGCACCCGCATCATCGCCGCCTTCTACACCAGTGAGGCCGCTCTGGACGAGGACGGCTTGCGTGCTTATGTCGAGCCAAAGCTGGCGCGCTACAAACACCCCCGCGCCTATGTCCACATCGCCGAACTGCCCACAGGGGCGAACGGCAAACTCCTGCGGCGACGCCTGCCTCTCTTTTGGCCGCGACGCCCAACACACTGACACGAAAGCACCTTTTCATGCCCGATCCCATCAAACTCGACATCATGTCCGATCCGATCTGCCCCTGGTGCTATATCGGCAAGGCGCATCTGGACCGCGCGTTGGCCGCGCATCCCGACCACCCGTTCGTGATCGAATGGCACCCCTTCCAGCTGAACCCCGACATGCCGCCAGAGGGCATGGGGCGGCGCGAATACCTCGAGGGCAAGTTCGGCGGCAAAGACGGTGCCGTGCGCGCCTATGCCCCGGTGGTGGAAAACGCAGAAAAGGCCGGGCTCAAGATCGACTTCGAGGGGATGAAACGCACGCCCAACACGATGAACGCGCACCGCCTGATCCACTGGGCCGGGATCGAGGGCAAACAGACCGCCGCCGTCTCGGCCCTGTTCAAGGCTTACTTCGTCGAGGCACGCGATATCGGGGATACCGACGTGCTGGCCGACATTGCCGACGGGATCGAGATGGACGCCGCCGTGGTGCGCCGCCTGCTCGAATCAGATGCCGACCGCGACGATATCGCCGCACGCGATGCCCACAGCCGACAAATGGGCGTGAACTCGGTTCCCACCTTCATCGTGGGTGGCAAACACGCGGTTCCCGGCGCCCAGCCGCCCGAACTTTGGGCAAAGGTCATTGACGAGCTGAGCGCCACCGCCGACTGACGGGACGTAAAGTCTACAAATTTTGGCAAACACCAAAATTTCAACCTTGGGTCGTTGCCATTTGCAGGGCATATTGCGTTAGTGGCGCCAATGCGCGTCACTACACTCAGGAGCGCCTAGGCAATGACCAGGCCCGAAGGACAGATCGTCAGCAAACCGGAATTCATCGCCCTCATGGCGATGATGTTTGCCACGATTGCCTTTTCCATCGACGCAATGATGCCCGCCCTGCCCGACATCGCGGCAGACATTGCACCGGGTGGTGGCACCGAACGGGCCGCGCTGGTGATGATGTTCTTTCTCATCGGCATGGGAGCGGGCACGTTTGTGACCGGGCCGCTGTCGGATGCCTACGGGCGCAAGCCAATCGTTTACCTTGGGCTGGCGGTCTATGCGCTTGGGGCCGTGCTCAGCTGGATCGCGCCAACGCTCGAATTGATGCTGGCGGCGCGTGTGCTGCAAGGGCTTGGCGCGTCCGGCCCCCGTGTCGTGTCGGCGGCCATCATCCGCGACCTCTATGCCGGGCGCACCATGGCCAGCATCCTGTCGCTGACCATGATGGTGTTCCTGCTGGTTCCGGCCGTTGCGCCCATGATCGGGGCGCTGATCACGGACGCTCTTGGCTGGCGCAGCATCTTCGGGGCCTTCCTGCTCTTTGGCCTCATCCTGCTGGTCTGGTTCGGCACCCGCATCACCGAAAGCCTGCCCGTGGCCGACCGCCGACCCCTGCGCTGGCCGCTGATGATCGATGCGGTGCGCCAGATGGTGCAACACCGCACCGTGCGCCTGTCGATCATGGTGCAGACGCTGATGATGACGATCCTGTTTTCCGTCCTCATCATGGTGCAGCCGATCTTTGACATCACCTTTGATCGGGCCGACAGCTTTCCCTATTGGTTTGGCGGCATCGCCTTTGCCTCGGGCATTTCCAGCCTGCTGAACGCTGCCATCGTGGGGCGGTTCGGGATGCGCAAGCTGGTGACATGGGCGCTGATCGCGCAAATGATCGCCTCGGCCGCATTCGTGGCCCTGCTGGTCAGCGACGCGGCGTGGATCTTTCCGATGTATCTGCTGTGGCAATGGGGCGTGATGTTCCAGGGCGGGCTGACCGTCGCCAACCTCAACGCCATCGCGATGGAGCCGATGGGCCATATCGCGGGCATGGCGGCCTCGGTGATCGGCGCAATCTCGACCGTGGTCGCGGCGGGCCTTGCCTCGCTCCTCGGCCCGCTTTTTGACGGCACGCCCCTGCCGCTCGTCTCGATCGTGCTGGTGCTCTGCGTGATCGCGTCCGTGCTGATGCAGATGATGCGCCGCGCGGAAGAGGCGGCAACCGCCTAGGCTTTCGCCTTCTTCTTTTGCGCAATCACCTTTTCCGCCAGATCGCGGGCAATGGCGAACGCGCCCTTGATCTTGTCCGCATCGTTTTTCCAGTCTCGGCGCACGACGATCTTGTTGTCCTTCACCTTGGCCAGCCCGCGCTGCGCGTCGATGAATTCGACCAAGCCTTGGGGCGAGGCAAACTTGTCATTGTGGAACTGGATCGTCGCCCCTTTCGGCCCCCCGTCCAGCTTGGCAATCCCTGCACGTTTGCACATCGCCTTGATGCGCACGACCAGCATCAGCGTGTTCACTTCGCGTGGCAGCTTGCCGAACCGGTCGATCAACTCGGCGGCAAAGCCTTCCAATTCCACCTTGGTGCTGAGGCCCGACAGGCGACGGTAAAGGCCCAGGCGCACGTCCAGATCAGGCACGTAGTCCTCGGGGATCAGCACCGGCACACCCAGGTTGATCTGCGGTGCCCATTGCCCGTCGTCTTCCAGTAGCCCCTCCATCTGGCCGGACTTGATCTTGGCAATCGCCTCTTCCAGCATGGATTGGTACAGCTCAAAGCCCACATCGCGCATCTGGCCCGACTGTTCCTCGCCCAAGAGGTTCCCGGCCCCGCGAATATCAAGGTCCTGGCTCGCCAGCGTGAACCCGGCCCCGAGCGTATCGAGCGAACCAAGCACCCGCAGACGCTTTTCGGCGGTGGCAGTCAACTTTGCACGCGGTTTTGTCGTCAGATAGGCGTAAGCGCGGGTTTTGGACCGCCCCACTCTGCCCCGGATCTGGTAGAGTTGCGCCAGCCCGAACATATCCGCCCGGTGCACCACCATTGTGTTCGCTGTTGGGATATCGAGGCCCGACTCCACAATCGTCGTCGCCAACAGCACATCGTATTTGCCGTCGTAAAAGGCGTTCATGCGGTCGTCCAACTCGCCTGCTGCCATCTGCCCATGCGCCACCACATAAGTCAGCTCGGGCAGTTGTTCCTTCAGAAACTCCTCGATCTCGCGCAGATCGCTGATGCGCGGCACCACATAGAATGACTGCCCGCCGCGATAGTGCTCACGCAGCAGCGCCTCGCGAATAGTGACCGTGTCGAACTCGCTCACATAGGTGCGGATCGCCAGCCGGTCGACAGGCGGCGTGCCGATGATCGACAAGTCGCGCACGCCGGTCAGCGACAGTTGCAAAGTGCGGGGAATGGGCGTGGCCGTCAGCGTCAACACATGCACGTCGCTGCGCATCTGCTTCAGCCGCTCCTTATGCGTCACGCCGAATTTCTGTTCCTCGTCAATGACCAGCAGGCCCAGGTTCTGGAACCGCACACCCTTGGCCAGCAGTGCATGAGTGCCCACGACAATATCCGCCGTGCCCCGCGCCATCGCCTCGCGCGCGGCATTCGCGTCCTTGGTCGAGACAAAGCGCGACAGCTGCCGCACATCGACCGGAAAGCCCCGGAACCGCTCGGCAAAACTCTTGTAGTGCTGGCGCGCCAGCAGCGTCGTGGGCGCAATCACCGCCACCTGCACGCCCGACATCGCCGCGACAAAGGCCGCGCGCATCGCCACCTCGGTCTTGCCAAAGCCGACATCGCCGCAGATCAGCCGATCCATCGGCGCACCACTGGTCAGATCGTCGATCACCGCACCAATGGCCGTCAACTGATCGTCCGTTTCCTCGTAAGGGAACCGCGCCGAAAACGCGTCCCACATGCCGGGGGGCGGTTCGAGGATCGGCGCCTTGCGCAAGGCGCGTTCGGCCGCGATGCGGATCAACCGGTCCGCCATCTCGCGAATGCGCTCTTTCAGCTTGGCCTTCTTGGACTGCCACGCGCCCCCGCCCAACTTGTCGAGCAAGCCTTCCTCGTGCCCGTATTTGGACAACAGTTCGATGTTCTCGACCGGCAGGTACAGCTTGGAGCGTTCGGCATATTCCAGCAGCAGGCATTCGTGCGCAGCGCCTGCGGCCGTCACCACCTCCATCCCCTGATAGCGGCCAATCCCGTGATCCACATGAACCACCAGATCGCCGGGTGAAAGCGATTGCGTCTCGGTCAGGAAGTTCTCGGCCCGCCGCTTCTTCTTGGGCTGGCGGATCAGCCGGTCGCCCAGCACATCCTGTTCGGAAATGACCGTCAGGCCGGGGGCCTCGAACCCGTGTTCCAGCGCCCATACCGCCAGATGCAGTCCACGCTTGCCGATGCGGGTGGCGTCCGTGATCGGGATCGCCTCGGCCACGCCCTCATCCTCGATCAGCCCGGTCAGACGCTCGCGCGCACCGTCCGAATAGCTGGCGACAACCACAGGACCAGCTTCAAGCTTTGCCTTAATATGCGCCGCCAAAGCCCCGAAAAGGCTGATGGTTTCCTGCTGGCGCTCGGGCGAGAAATTGCGCCCGATCCGCCCGCCCGCATCCGTCACACCGGGGCCCGTCGCCTGCGGCAACGCGCCAAACTGCAACACGCGGAACCCGGCCACCGCCGCCTCCCACGCCGCATCGTCCAGATAAAGGCCACCGGGCGGTGCGGGCTTATAGACCGAATCCATCTTCGACCGGTTGGCCATCGCCAAACGGCGCGTCTCGTACTGATCCTCGATGCTCTCCCACCGCGCCAGACGGGACGGCGTCACCTGCTCATCCAGCGTGATCGTGGCGCCCGGCACATAGTCAAACAGCGTGTCCATCTGATCATGGAAAAAGGCCAGCCAATGCTCGGCCCCCTGATGCTTGCGCCCCGCACTGATCGCCTCGTATAGCGGATCGTCCGTGCCCGCTGCGCCGAACTCAAGGCGATAGTTCTGGCGAAACCGCGTCACCGCCGCCTCGTCCAGGATCACCTCCGATACCGGGGCCAGCTCGATCACATCCAGCTTTTCCGTGGTGCGCTGTGTGACGGGGTCGAACCGGCGCGCACCGTCCAGCACATCACCAAACAGATCCAGCCGCACAGGCCCCAAATCGCCCGGCGGATAGATGTCGATGATGCCGCCGCGAATGGCGTAATCCCCCGGCTCCATCACCGTCGGGCTTTGCACGAACCCCATGCGCACCAGAAAGTTGCGCAAGGCGCCCTCGTCCACCCGGTTGCCCACGGTCGCGCTGAACGCCGCCTCGCGCAGCAAATCGCGCGAGGGCACCCGCTGGGTCGCCGCGTTGAGGGTGGTCAGCAGCACAAACTGCGCGGGCATCCCATGCACCAACGCCGCCAGCGTCGCCATCCGACGCGCCGAAATATCCGCATTGGGCGACACCCGGTCATAAGGCAGACAATCCCAGCCGGGAAAGACAAGCACCGGCATGTCGGGCGCAAAAAACCGCAAGGCCGCCTGCATCGCCGCCAGCCGCTTGTCATCGCGCGCCACATGCACAACAGGGCCACGCGCCGCGACTTCGTCCAGGATCAGGCGGGCGTCAAAACCCTCGGGCGCACCCGAGACGGTGATATGGGTGGGCTGGCTCATCTCGTCAGACGTATTGGAAAACAGGAGCCTTCAATTGGCGCTAACGCGCGCACTGTCAACCGCCGAAGGGGCCGACGGACATGTTTTGGTACATCCCCCACAGGGCGGTCACGAAAATCGCCACCATCCCGATGGCCTGCACATAGGTGCGATGGCGCGTCAGGCGGCGCCACAACTGCTCGCCCTGCGCCGCCTCGGCCTGGATCAGACGGGCGGTGGACAGGTTCAACGCCCCCACCAGAGACATGGGAAAGCCCAGCAGAAACAAGGCTTGCGCAAACTCGACCCGGTAGACAAAGCCCAACAAGGCAAGGCCCGTCAGCACGAAACACGTGATGCCCAGCACCCAGAGGCCAGAGATATTGCCGATATAAAGCAGGCGGTTGACGTTGATGCGCACAAGATCCTCAAGGTCCTGCGCAGACTGCCCGCCATGGCGACGCGCGCGCGCCACCATGTCATAAGGCACCCCCAACACCCAGTGGCTGGCCGTCGACCACACAACCGCCAGCGCGATCCAGAACCACAGGTTCGAGAACGAGCGCATGTCGATCAGTTCAAAGATGGTTTCGTGCCAGTCCACGGCTCGTTTCGTGCCCAATGCGTGTTATGCGTGTCTTGTTTGGCCCCTCTTACCTGTGCTTTGCGGCGGTGCCTAGACTTGGCAAGCGCAAAAATCCGTGCCACCCATGGCCTGTCAACCAAACTGGACAATTCAGATGCGCCCGACCCAAGCCCCATACCCCGCCACCCGCCTGCGCCGCACCCGCCAAAGCCCGGCCATCCGCGGCCTCGTGCGCCAACATACACTGACGGTCGAGGACTTTATCTGGCCCGTCTTCGTGCGTTCCGGCGAAGGGATCGAAGAGCCCATCCCCTCCATGCCCGGCGTCATGCGCCGCTCGGTCGACAAGGTGGTCGAGGCCGCGCAAGAAGCTGCCGATCTGGGCATCCCGGCCATCTGCATCTTTCCCTATACCGGTCTGGAAGAACGGACCGAGGATTGCGCAGGCGCGTGGGATGCCGACAACCACGCCAACCGCGCCATCCGCGCGATCAAGGCGGCGGTGCCCCAGATCGCGATCATGACCGACGTTGCGCTGGATACGTACAACATCAACGGCCATGACGGCTTTGTCGAAGACGGCGAAATCGTGAATGACCGCACGGTCGAGGCGCTGGTGAAAATGGCGCTCAGCCAAGCCGAGGCGGGGGCAGATATCATCGGCCCCTCCGACATGATGGACGGACGCATCGGCGCAATACGCACGGCCTTGGAAAAATCAGGCCACCAGAACGTCATGATCCTCAGCTACGCCGCCAAATACGCCTCGGCCTTCTATGGCCCGTTTCGCGACGCGGTGGGCGCATCCGGCGCGCTGACAGGCGACAAGAAAACCTACCAGATGGACCCGGGCAATTCGGACGAGGCACTGCGGCTCATCGAACGCGACCTCACGGAAGGCGCCGACATGGTCATGGTCAAGCCAGGCCTGCCCTATCTCGACATCTGCCGGCGGGTCAAAGACGCCTTTGGCGCGCCCACGTATGCCTACCAAGTGTCGGGTGAATACGCGATGATCAAGGCCGCCAGCGCCAACGGCTGGGTCGATCATGACCGGGTGATGATGGAAAGCCTGATGGCGTTCAAACGCGCGGGCTGCGACGGCATCCTGACCTATTTCGCGCCTGCCGCCGCCCGCCTTCTGAACGGCACATGACGCGCTATTCGGGCAGGTGTCATTGCGGCTTTGTCCGGTTCGTGGTCGAGGCCGAGATCGATCACAAACGCATCTGCAACTGCTCGATCTGTCACAAACGCGGCGCGCTGATCTTTCGCGTGCCCGATGAGGCGCTGGTGCTGCACACACCGCTGTCGCAGATGACGCTTTATCAATGGGGCTCGCACACGGCGCGCGACTACTTTTGCCCGCGCTGCGGTATCCTCCCCTTCCGCCGCCCCAGCGCCCCGACCCGCGCCGAGCGGGCCAAGGGCGTGCCGGAGTTCGACGGCTGGGCGATCAACCTGCGCTGCCTCGATGATTTCGACGTCTCAGGCCTGCCCACGCACCACATTCCGGGCCGCGATATCGTCCACGATTGACGACCGCGCGCCTTCGGGCACCAGCATGCATTAACACCCGTTAAAACCAGCTACCGCACCGTACGGCGCGCCAAGCGCCTGATGGCCCGACGCAATTCGAAACCGGTAAATATCCCGTCACCCCGGCGCACCCCTTGTCCCCGCGGGGACAGTAACGGATGTCCCGGCAGAAACCTGCCAAAGCCCTTCAAAGTGGTGACACTGCACCCCAATCGGCGTATACTTGCGCATAAGCGTGGGCAAACCACGCAGCAACATGAGCTATACAGGCGGTTCAACATGAAAAAGAACGGTATCTCGCGGCGCGCTTTCGCCGCAGGGGCGCTGGCCGGCACAGGTGTGTTGGCAGCGTGCGGAAACGGGGTCGGCAGCCGCGGATCAGCGACAATCGACGCGCGCGTCGCAGCGACGCTGGACGAGATGTATCGCAGCTATCCCAACACGGTCTCGCTTGCGGAAAAATCAAACGGCATGCTGGTCATGCCGCTGGTGACCGAGGCCGGTCTTGGCTTTGGCGGCGCTTACGGGCGCGGTGCCCTGCTCGTCGACAACGTGACGGTCGACTATTACTCGGTGATCAAGGGGTCAGGTGGCTTGCAGATCGGCGCACAGCAATTCGCCCACGTGCTGTTCTTCATGACGCAAGAGTCGCTGACCGAATTCCGCCGCTCGCCGGGCTGGGCCGCGGGCGCAGACCTCGAATACGTGGTCTCCGATCAGGGTGACAGCGTGGCGGCAGACACGACAACCGTGCTGGCCCCTGTCCTCGCAGCGGTCTTTGCCCGCGCGGGCCTGCGCATTGGCGCAACACTGGAAGGCACCAAGTACACACGGATCATTCCGTGACCTGACCGGGGTCGGTGGGTGGGCGCCTTTGCGTCAGCAAACAGAGCCACCCACCGAAATCACCTAGCCCATCGCGCGCAGGCGCTTGAACAGGCTCGACGTGTCCCAACGTCCGCCGCCCATCTTCTGCACGTCCTTGTAGAATTGATCGACCAGCGCCGTGACCGGCAGGCTCGCCCCGGTCTCGTCCGCCGCATCCAGGCAAATACCCAGATCCTTGCGCATCCAGTCCACGGCAAAGCCGTGCTCGAAATGATCATCCAGCATGGTCTCGTAGCGGTTGTCCATCTGCCACGACCCGGCGGCCCCTTGCGAGATCACCTCGACCACCGCGCGCCCATCCAGTCCCGCCTTTTCAGCAAAGTGCAGCGCCTCAGACAGGCCCTGCACCAGGCCCGCAATGGCAATCTGGTTGCACATCTTGGTGCGCTGGCCCGCACCGCTCTCGCCAATGCGGCGGCACAGCTTGGCATAGACATTCATCACCGGCTCGGCCCGTGCATAGGCGCCCTCGTCCCCGCCGCACATGATCGACAGCGCACCATTCTCGGCCCCCGCCTGTCCACCTGAGATCGGGGCATCGACAAAACTGATCTGCGCTGCATCCGCCACCGCATACAACTCGGCCGTCACCGCCGCCGACACCGTGGTGTGATCGACAAAGACCGTGCCCGCAGTCATCCCGGCAAAGGCCCCGTTCTCGCCCACACAGACCGCGCGCAAATCGTCATCATTGCCCACGCAGGCCATCACGAAATCGGCGCCCTCGGCCGCCGCCTGCGGCGTGGTCGCCATGGCCCCGCCATGGGCGTTCACCCAGTCCTGCGCCCGCGACGCGGTGCGGTTGTAGACGGTCACATCGTGCCCCGCCTTCTGCAAATGCCCCGCCATCGGTGCGCCCATCACGCCCATGCCCAGAAATGCCAGTTTCGCCATGTGATCCCTCGCCCATTTGATCTGATTTGCGCCGCCCTTGGCTTGCGCTTCTTTCTCTGCCTACCTAACAGTCATGTGCCAAGGGTCAACGTTAGCAAAAGGCACGGAATAAGCTATGGCAATTGTCTTTCAGTGGCTTGTGCGCCTGTGTGCCGCGCTGATCCTGCTGGCCGTGCTGGGTGTGGGCATGGTCTACTACCTCGCCGCGCGCTCGCTGCCGAATTACGATGCCATCGTGCGCGTGCCCGCCATCTCCGCCCCGGTCGAGATCGTGCGCGACAATGCGAATGTGCCCCATATCTTCGGCAGTCAGGATGCGGACGTGTTTCACGGTCTCGGCTTTGCCCACGCGCAAGACCGCCTGTGGCAGATGATGATGCTGCGCCGTACGGCCCAGGGTCGGCTGAGCGAGATGTTCGGCACAACCACCCTCGACATCGACAGCTTCGTGCGCCGCCTCGACCTCTACCGCCTGTCCGTCCAGTCGGTCGAGGCGCAGGACGAGGCGACCCTGGCCGCCCTGAACGCCTATGCCGCCGGGGTCAACGCGCGCCTCGACCAGATCAATGTCGAGGCGCTGGGGCGCGGCGCGCCCGAGATGTTCCTGTTCAACACCCCCTCGCCCCTTGGCGGCCCGCCGACAGCATCGCCATCGCCAAGCTGATGGGCCTGCAACTGTCCGGCCACCTGAGCGAAGAGGTGTTGCGCGCGCGCATGTCGCTGGCACTCGACGACCCGGCGCGCCTTGCCGATATCCTGCCCGACGTGCCCGGCGAAGGCATCGCCAGCCTGCCCGAATATGCCAGCCTCGTGCCCGGCGCGCAGCCGACCTATGCCGCGACCAACGCGGCACCGCACCCCCTGTCGCCCTTCCGCCCGCGCGGCTTGGCCGGGGCCTCGAACGCATGGGCGGCGGCGGCGTCCCGGTCTGCCTCCGGGGGGACGCTCTTGGCCAATGACCCCCACCTTGGGTTCACGGCCCCCGCAATCTGGTATCTTGCCCGGCTCGAGCTGGGCTCGGGCGGTGTGATCGGCGGCACTATTCCGGGCATGCCCGTCGTGTTGACGGGCCGGTCGGATCGGCTGGGCTGGGGTCTCACCACCGCCTATGTGGACGATCAGGATGTGCTGATCGAAGAGCTGAACCCCGACAACCCCGAGGAATACCGCACGCCCGACGGGTTCAAACCGTTCGAACAGCGCGATTCGATTATCGAGATCAAGGACACCGATCCCATCACCCTCACCCTGCGCTGGACGGACAATGGCCCCGTCCTGCCCGGCAGCTTTCGCAACCTCGGCAGCATCACACCGCCCGGCCATGTCGCCGCGCTCAGCTGGACCGTACTCAGCCCCCGCGACACTTCGCTTTCGGCGGCCTTGGGCGTGATGAAGGCGCAGACGGTGGCCGAGGCGATCATCGCCTCCGAAGACTACATCGCCCCGGCCCAGAACATCACGCTGGCCGATCGCGGCAGCATCGCGATGAAGACGATCGGGGCCATCCCGCGCCGCGACGAAAGCCACCAGAGCCAGGGGCGCATGCCCGCGCTCGGCTGGCGGCCCGAAAACCGCTGGCAGGGCCGTATGCCCTATGCCTCGAACCCGGGCTTTGTCTCTCCCATCGGCGGTATTCTGGGCAACACCAACAACAAGACGGTCGATCGCCCCTTTCCCAATCACGTGAGTTTTCACTGGGGGGACACGCAGCGCGTGCAGCGCTGGCAGCGGTTGATGCAAACGCGCGAGGTGCACACGCGCGACAGTTTCATCGAGGCGCAGCTTGACACCGTGTCCTTCACCGCCCGCTCGCTCTTGCCGCTGATCGGGGCCGAGTTGTGGTTCACGGGCGAGGCTGCCCCCGCGGGGACACCGGAGCGACAACGCCAGCGCGCTCTTGCCCTGCTCGCCGAGTGGAACGGTGAGATGAACGAGCATTGGCCCGAGCCGCTGATCTATGCCGCGTGGCTGCGCGCCCTGCAGGACCGTATGGTGCGTGATGAATTGGGGCCGATGGCCGACGCGCTGACCCATGTGGAGCCGTTGTTCATCGAACGCGCCTTTCGTGATGTGGACGGGGCCGCCATCTGGTGCGACGTGCAACGCTCGGCCCCGGTCGAGACCTGCCCCGACATGGCGCGTCTGGCCCTTGATGATGCGCTGATCTGGATCGCCGAGAACTGGGGCACGCAGCTTGAATCCCTGCGCTGGGGCGATGCGCATCAGGCCACCCACGACCATCAGGTGCTGGGGGACGTGCCCATCCTGCGCTACTTCGTGAACATCCGCCAATCGACCAGTGGTGGGGACAATACCCTGCAACGCGGGCTGACGCGTGGCACTGGGCCTGACCCGTTCGAAAACGTACACGGGGCGGGTTATCGCGGAGTCTATGACTTTGCCGATCCGAACTCTTCGGTCTTCGTGATTTCCACCGGGCAGTCGGGCCATTTCCTGTCGCGCCACTATGACGATCTCGCGCAACTGTGGCGGCGGGGCGAATACATCCCGATGTCACTGGACGAGGGCCTGGCGCGTGCCGCCGCGGTGGGCGTGACGCGCCTGGAACCGTTGCAATGAGGGTGCACCGGTCGGGGCGGCCTCTTCCCCTGCCCTTCATTGTTCCCCAAATATGCAGCCACGGCCGCCACGGATGACCACGATCCTGTTCAACAAACCCTTTGGCGTGCTGTCCCAATTCACCGACAAGGGCACGGCAGGATCGTCTCGCCCCACCTTGTCCGCCTATATCGACCTGCCAGGCGTCTACCCCGCGGGGCGGTTGGACCGCGACAGCGAGGGGCTGATGGTGCTGACCAGCGATGGCGCATTGCAGGCGCGAATTGCGCACCCCAAATACAAGGCGCCCAAGACCTATTGGGTGCAGGTGGAGGGCGAGATTTCGCAGCAGGCGTTGGAAGCGCTCGCGCGCGGAGTGACGCTGAAAGACGGTGTGACGCGCCCGGCCAAGGCGCGTGCCATCCCAGCGCCTGACGGGCTGTGGGAGCGTGACCCGCCGATCCGGGTGCGCAAGTCTGTGCCCGACAGCTGGCTGGCCTTGACCATCACCGAGGGGCGCAACCGGCAGGTGCGGCGCATGACGGCGGAGGTAGGGTTTCCAACCCTGCGCCTGATCCGGGCGCAGATTGGGGACTGGTCGCTTGACGGGCTGGCACCGGGTCTGTGGCGGCAGGTGTAGACGGAGACTGACGCAGTCTCCGGCAGGTTTTCGACGCGAAAACCGCGCCGCGCCTCGCGGAAACCGTGTCGGTTTCCAGCCGGTCTTTGCGCCAAAGACCGCTCCGTTACAAACCCTCGAACCGGGCCTTCTGGATGGCTGTCCAGCGCACGTCGAACTCGAATCCGTCTTCGCCCTGGCGCTCAGCCTCGACCACGTCCTGTTCAAACAGCCAGGCCCGTTTGCGCCCCTGCGAATAGGGCAGCACCAGCGTTTCGGTCGTGACCGCCCCTTGCAGCGTTTCGGCCACCTGGGCCAGCAGCGCCTCGATCCCCTCGCCCGTGATGGCGGACAGGGCAAAGATGCTGTCTTCGCGTTCAGCGCGGGCGCGGATGGCATCGGCGGCGTCCCCGTCCAGCAGGTCGATCTTGTTCCAGACTTCGAGTTGCGTGCGCGTGTCGTCGATGCCGAGATCGGTCAAGATGGTGCGCACGTCTTCGGCCTGCGCCTCGGTCTCGGGGTGGGAAATGTCGCGCACGTGGACAACGATGTCGGCGGCCAGAACCTCTTCGAGCGTGGCGCGGAAGGCGGCGACCAGTTCGGTGGGCAGATCAGAGATGAAGCCCACCGTGTCCGACAGGATCACCTCGGGGCCGTCTTCCAGTTCGACCCGGCGCATGGTCGGGTCCAGCGTGGCAAAAAGCATGTCCTTGGCCATCACGTCCGCGCCGGTCAAGCGGTTGAAAAGTGTGGATTTTCCGGCGTTCGTATAGCCGACAAGCGCGACGATGGGATAAGGCACCTTGGCCCGCGCTGCGCGGTGCAGCGTGCGGGTCTTGACCACCTTTTCAAGCTGGCGGCGCAACCGTACTAGTTGTGTGTCGATGGCACGGCGGTCCGCCTCGATCTGGGTCTCACCCGGCCCGCCCACAAACCCCAGACCGCCCCGCTGGCGTTCCAGGTGGGTCCAGGCGCGCACAAGGCGGGTGCGCTGATAGGTGAGTGCCGCCATCTCGACCTGCAATACGCCCTCGCGGGTGGCGGCGCGGTCCGAGAAGATTTCGAGGATCAGGCTGGTGCGGTCGAGCAGTTTGACCTTCCACGCCTTTTCCAGATTGCGCTGTTGTACGGGCGTGACGGGGCCGTCGATGAGGACCAGTTCGACTTCGGCGTCATGCAAACGCCGCCCCAATTCCTCGATCTTGCCCGAGCCAAACAACAGACCTGCCCGAACTTTGGGCAGTGGCACGATTTCCTGCCCGACCACCTGCAATTCAGGCAGCGCGTGGGCCAGAGACACGGCTTCGGCCAGCGCGAGCGTGGCATCGCGCCGGGTCTGATCGGCTTTGATATCGGGATGGAGCACCCAGGCGCGGGTAAACTCCGGCATCTCCCCCATCAAGAGGCGTCTTCGCCCTCATATAGCGAAATCGGCTGGCTGGGCATGATGGTCGAGATGGCGTGTTTGTACACCAACTGGCTTTGACCGTCACGGCGCAGCAGCACGCAGAAGTTGTCAAACCACGTGATAACGCCTTGCAATTTCACACCATTAATCAGGAAAATCGTCACAGGCACCTTGGTCTTGCGCACGTGATTCAAAAACGCGTCTTGTAAATTCTGTCTGTCCGAAGCCATGTCGGTTAACCCTTTTGTTCTTGCTTTGGCCTGCGGATCAGACCGTCCCTCCGCGCGGAGTATGTCTTGGGGTTTGCGAAGATTCCAGCCCAAAAAACAGTCCGTTACGGACCTACCGCGAAGCCTTGCCTAACCGCGCCACAAATCCGGTGTGAAAAGCGCGATGATGGCCAGTGTCTCGAGCCGCCCAAGCACCATGGCGGCGACGAAAATCGCCTTGGCCGCCCCGCTGAGTTCGATCAGGCGGATCGGTTCGCTTGCGGCTACATCCAGCAGTGGGCCCGTGGTCGACAGGCCCGACACCGCAATGACCAAAGCGGTGTCAAAGGGCACGCCCGCTGCCGACAGCAGGATGCTGATCAGCGCAAGCGTGATGGCAAAGAGCATGAAAAAGATCCAGGCGATGAACGCCCCGTCCTTTTGCAGGCGCCGCCCCATCGTGCTGGCCCCGCTGACAGAGGATGGGTGGACCAGCCGCTCCATCTCGCGCAGGCCATTGAGATATAGTGCAAAAACGCGCAGCAGTTTCACGCCCCCCGCCGTGGTGGCGACCCCGCCACCGACCAGCGCCAGCCCCATCAGCAACAGGCCCGGCGTTTCCAGCCCGGACCAGGCCTGCGCATCCGCCCAGTTCGCCGAGGCAAAGCCCGTTGTCGTCAGGAAGGAGAGCACCGTAAAGGCGCTGCCCCAGAGCGCGCGGCCCGCATCGGCAAGGTTGTCCTGCGCATTCACATCGACCGCCCCGAGGAAGTGGCGCACGAACAGCACGACCGGCACGGCAATAACCAGCGCGATGCCGATGCGGAATTCGGGGTCGCGGATCAGCCCGCCGGCTTCGGATGTGACGGTATCGGTCGAGAAGGTCAGCCGCGACAGCGCAAACAGCATGAAGAGCAACATGACCGCCTCGCCCGCCATGCCCGACCCCTCGCCCGTGAGCCCCCCAACAGGCGAGATGCCCGACGTGGCCATGATCGACATCGCATGGCAGAGCGCGGTGAGCGAGGTGTCGCCCCCCACGGTCAGCAGGATCCACAACAGGAGTGTGAGCGCCACGTAGATCGGCAACAGCACGGCCCCGACCTTGGCGATGCGCACGCGGACTTCGGGTGCGGACATGCCGATGTCGCGCGACGCACTGCGCCCCGGTTCGGCCCGCGCCGTGACTTCGAACCCACCCAGGTTGAGCGGTGCGAGGATGGCAGAGGCGGCCACCCACATCAGCAATCCGCCCATCCACCCTACCTGCGCACGCCACAGATGCAGCGTGCCGTTCAGCCGGTCGGGATTGTCAAAGATCGTCGCCCCCGTCGTGGTGATCGCGCTGACCATTTCCACATAGGCATTCAGAAACGTGGTCGTGCGCAGCCCCTCGAAAAAGGGCACAGCCAACATCACCGGCAGGAACACGAACACGCAGAGCAGCGACATGAGCGGGCCAAGTGTGCCGTGGCGCGGATCGCGCCCCGCATGGGCCAGTGCGATCAGGAAAAACACCGTCAGCCCCAGCAACCCGCTATAGAGAAAGGCCCGCGCCGCCACCAAATCCCGCACCACGCCGCCATAGACGGCAGGCACCAGCATGGCCGCCGAAAACGCCCCTACAAGCAACAGAAACAGCGGCAAATGCAGCACCGTGGCCCAAATGCTGCGTTTGGGTCGGCTGCGCATCAGAAGAAGTCGATGGACACCTGCATCAGGCGCTCCACCTCTGGCACGTCCTTGGCCAATGCAAAGAGTGCGATCACATCCCCGTCGTCGATGCGGGTGTTGCCGACGGGCCGCATGACCTTGTCGCCCTTGCGGACCGAGCCGACAAGCACGCCCTCGGGAAAGTCGATCTCGTTGATCTTTTTCCCGGCCATGGGTGAGGTCGACAGCACTTCGGCTTCGATCACCTCGGCATCGGCATCGCCGATGGAATAGACCGAGCGCACACGCCCGTGCCGGATATGGCGCAGGATCGAGGACACGGTGGTGGCGCGCGGGTTGATATAGGCATCGATCCCCAGCGCGCTCATCATCGGGACAAGCGTGGGGTCGTTGATCAGGGCGATGGCGTAGGGGCACCCTTCGGACTTGGCGCGCACTGCGGCCAGCATGTTGGTCTTGTCGTCATCCGTCACGGCCAGCATGGCATCGGCGCGGCTGACCCCCGCCTCGGCCAGCAGCGTCACGTCGAGCCCGTCGCCATTGAGCACAATGGTGCGCTCCAGCGCCTCGGCGGCCAGTTCGGCGCATTTGCGGTTGCGTTCGATCACCTTGGTGCGCACGCGGTTCGTGCGTTTTTCCAGGGCGCGGGCCACGGCGAGGCCGACATTGCCCCCGCCCACGAGCACGACGCGTTCCTGTTTCGACATCGTCTTGCCGAAAACTTCCATGGTGCGCGGCACATCGTCGACATGGGCAAAGACATAGGCCTCGTCCCCTGCGAACAGCTGGTCGCTCGCCTCGGGCGCAAAAAGCGTCCCCTCGCGCCGCACGCCGACGACGACAACGCGCAAGGTCGAGAACAGATCGGTGAGCTGGCGCAAGGGCGTGTTGAGCACGGGGCAATCGGCATCAAGCGCGATGCCCAGGAGTTGCGCCTGCCCGTCGATGAACAGTTCGGTGTCAAAGGCCGCGGGCGCGCTGAGCCGCTGCAGGGCGGCGGTGGCGACCTCGCGTTCGGGGCTGATCACCACGTCGATGGGCATGTGATCGCGCCGGTAGAGGTCGGAATAGATCGCCGTGAGGTAGGACTGGCTGCGCAGCCGCGCGATCTTGCGGTTGATGCCAAAGACCGAGTGGGCCACCTGGCAGGTGACCATGTTGACCTCGTCCGAGTGTGTCGCCGCGATGATCATGTCCGCATCGCGCGCCCCGGCCCGGTCGAGGATGTCGGGATAGCTGGCAAAGCCTGCGACCCCCTGCACGTCCAGCGTATCGGTGGCGCGCCGCACGAGGTCGGGGTCGCTGTCGACCACAGTGACATCGTTGCGCTCACCCGACAGGTGGCGGGCGATCTGCCAGCCCACCTGGCCTGCTCCGCAGATGATGACCTTCATCTTTGTCCCCGTATTGGGGCGCGTCACGGGGCGCCCGTCTCAGCCTCTTTGCATGACAGACAGCGCGCACAGGGTCAACGTCTGCGCAACGGCAAGCCCATGGCGCGTGCGGGACTGAATCGCAATTGTCAAAGCGGCGGGCTTGGGTCAATGTCCGGCCATGCGTGCGATCTGGATCCTTCCCCTGTTGTTGTGCGGCTGTCTGCCGGTCTCGACCTACTATGCCGAAGGGGTCAGCGCGGCCCGGCTGGACCGGGACAACACCCAATGCGATGTCGTTGCCCTGCGCGATGCGCCCGTCGCCAACCAGACGCGCCAGTACCCCTCGCGCTTTGTGCCGCGCCGCGTCTGCGATGCGTCCGGGCAATGCTATAATCGCGGCGGATACTGGGTGCCCGGAGAGATCTATACCGTGGACGTGAACAAGGATTTGCGCAGCCGCGTCAAGGCCTTGTGCATGGGTGATCGGGGGTATCGCCCGGTCGAACTGCCTGCCTGCCCACAAGGGGTGGCCCAGGCCGCCCCACCCGGCCCCTCGCCCGTCCTGCCCCGCCTCAACGCCAACAGCTGCGCCATTCGCACCGATGGCGGCCTGCGTATCGTCACCCAAGGATAACCATGACCGATCTTTCCCGTGCCAAGGCCTGCGTGCAGGCCCATCACGCAGCGCTTGCGCGCGCCACCCCCGAGACTGTGGCCGATGCCTTGGCGGAGCATTTGAGCCCGCAAGCCACGTGGCGCGGGATGCACCCGTTTCATGTGCAGACCGGTGCAGGTGCCGTGGCCGAAGTGTTCTGGACGCCCTTGTTGCAGGCCATGCGCAACGTGCAGCGCCGTCAGGATGTGTTCTTTGCAGGCGAAAACGATCTGGAGGCGGGTGGCACCTGGGTCGCCTCGATGGGCCACTTCATGGCGTTGTTCGATGCGCCATTCCTGGGCATTCAGCCCACCGGCAAGATCGTGATGATCCGCTATGCGGAGTTTTCACGGGTGGAGGGTGAACAGATCACAGAACAGGCCCTGTTTGTCGATCTGTTGCATCTGATGGCGCAGGCGGGTCAGTACCCCCTGTCCGAGATGACGGGCGCACAACTGGTGCAGCCCGGGCCAGCCACCCATGACGGGCTGCTGTTTGACGCACAGGATGTCGATGAAGGGCGCAAGACGCTGGATCTGATCGAGCGCATGATCGGCTCGATTGACGAGGCGAACACAGCGGACAATCCGCCCACCTCGCAGGAAGAACTGGCGCGCAACTGGCATGACGACATGGTGTGGTGGGGGCCGACCGGGATCGGCGCGACCTACACGATTGAGCGCTATATCGAACAGCACCAGCGCCCGTTTCGCACGCAACTGGGCGCGCGCACCTTCAACGGGCATATCTGCCGGATGGCGGAAGGCACCTATGGTGGCTTCTTTGGCTGGCCGAACCTGTCGATGGAATGCAGCGGGCCTTACCTCGGCCTGCCGCCATCGGGGCGCGTGGCGGACATGCGGGTGGTCGATATCTATCGGCGTGAGGGCGACAAGCTGGCCGAAAACTGGATTTTCATCGACATGCTGCATTTCCTGAACATGCAGGGGCTGGATGTGCTGGCGCAATTGGCGGTACGGGCGCGCTAGGGCCGTTTTCCGACACGGAAAACGGTTGGAAAACGACGCGTTTTCCGGGCGCGCGGCCTGGGCAGCGCCCTTTTTCCGCGTCGGAAAAAGAGCCGGAAACTGCGCCAGTTTCCGACTAGCTGGCTTCTGCCTCTGCCTCGTCCAGATGAGCGACGCGCGCCCCCGCCTTCGACGATGTCACCACCCCGAGCGACTTCAGCTTGCGATGCAGCGCCGAGCGTTCCATCCCGACAAAATTCGCCGTGCGGCTGATATTGCCGCCAAAGCGGTTGATCTGGGTCAGCAGGTATTCACGCTCGAACGCCTCGCGGGCCTCGCGCAGGGGCAGCGTCGCCAGCGCGCCAGAGAGCACCACGCGCCCTTCTTCATCGCTGGGCTCTTCCGAGCTGGGCAGTTCGCGCGCCTCGATAGGCCCTGTGCCATCGCCAAGGATCAGCACGCGTTCGACCATGTTCTTGAGCTGGCGCACGTTTCCCGGCCAGACCATGGTTTGCAGCAATGCGGCCGCATCCTCGCTCAACGCGCGCATGGGCAGACCCTGGGCGCTGTTGAATTCCTCGACAAAGTGGCTTGCCAGCACCGGGATGTCCTCGCGCCGCTCTTCGAGGCTCGGCACCGCAATCGGCACCACGTTCAGCCGGTGGTAAAGCTCCTGGCGGAAGGTTTCGGCGGCAATCGCCTCTTCCAGATCGCGGTTGGTGGACGAGATCACGCGCAGATCCACGCGCACCTTGTCGCTGCCCCCGACCCGCTGGAATTGCTGGTCCACCAGCACGCGCAGGATCTTGGATTGGGTGCCCACCGGCATGTCCGCCACTTCGTCAAAATAGATCACGCCGCCATGGGCCTGTTCCAACAGCCCCGGCTCTACCCCACGTTCGGGGGTCTCGCGGCCAAACAGGACCTCTTCCATGCTTTCAGGGGCGACGCTGGCGCAGTTCACGGTGACAAAGGGGGCATCGGCCCGGTTGGATTTGGCGTGGATGTAGCGGGCCGCGACCTCTTTGCCCGACCCGGCCGGGCCCGTCAGCATCACGCGCCCATTGGACTTGGTGACCTTGTCGAGCTGCGAGATCAGCGCGCGGAAGCTGGCCGAGCCACCCACCATCTTGGATTGCGCGGCCTCGGGGCGGCGCAGGCTCTGGTTCTCGCGGCGCAGGCGCGAGGTTTCCATGGCGCGCCGGATCACCACGAGCAGCTGGTCGATGTTGAAGGGCTTTTCAATGAAGTCATAGGCCCCCTGCTTGATCGCCGCCACCGCGATTTCGATGTTGCCGTGCCCCGAGATGATGACGACCGGCACATCCGGGTTGTCGCGTTTCACCGCCTTGAGGATATCGATGCCGTCCATCCGGCTGTCCTTGAGCCAGATGTCGAGGATCATCAGCGCCGGTTCCGCCGTGTTGATGGCGTTCATCGCGTCGTCTGAATTGCCTGCCAGCCGGGTGGCATAGCCTTCGTCTTCCAGAATATCCGAGATCAGTTCCCGAATGTCGCGTTCATCATCTACGATCAAGATATCGCTCATACCGCTTGCTCCTGCTCAACTGAGACCGGGGCCAGGGGCAGCGTGATCACTGCCTTGGCGCCGAAATGGGTTTGGCCCGCAAAGGGGGCCGCGTCATCGAGGGTCAAGGTGCCCCCGTGTTCTTCGATGATCTTCTTGACGATGGGCAGGCCGAGGCCCGTGCCTTCGTCGCGTGTGGTGACATAGGGTTCGAACAGGCGCGCCCGGTCTTCAGGCAGGCCGACGCCGTTGTCTGAAATGGTGATGACGGCCCCTGTGGGCCCGGTCTGCATCGCCACTTCGATCCTGGGGGTGTGTCCGTCAGGAACCATGCCCTTTTTATACAAGGATTCAATTGCTTCGCCCGCGTTCTTCACAAGGTTCGTGAGCGCCTGAGACAGCATGGTCGCATCAACATCGCCCAGAACGGGCTGGTCGGGCAGCGCATCCGCAATATACACATCCGGCTGGCCAGAGCGTTGCAGGACCACCGCGTCGCGCACGATGGACACCAGATCATGGCTTTGCCTGTCGGGTTCGGGCATGCGCGCAAATTTGGAGAATTCATCGACGATGCGCCGCAAGTCACCTGTCTGGCGCACGATCACGTCCGTCATCTGTTCGAGGCTGTCGCTGTCCTCGCCCAGCTTGGGGGCGAATTTGCGTTTGATCCGTTCCGCGGACAGCTGAATCGGGGTCAGCGGGTTCTTGATCTCGTGTGCGATGCGGCGCGCCACGTCGCCCCAGGCGGCCATGCGCTGCGCGCTGACCAGATCGGTGACATCATCAAAGGCCAGCACATAGCCCTCCAGCCGCCCATCCTCGTTGCGCCGTGTCGCCATGCGCACCAGCAGGTTTTCCAGCCGCCCGTTGC
Organism: Tateyamaria algicola; assembly: GCF_047715485.1. Lineage (NCBI taxonomy): Bacteria > Pseudomonadati > Pseudomonadota > Alphaproteobacteria > Rhodobacterales > Roseobacteraceae > Tateyamaria > Tateyamaria algicola. Next base: position 3,909,851 of record NZ_CP180422.1, on the reverse strand, counting down.
GGGTGACCTTGACCTCGCCCTGCGCGACCTGCTGCGGGCTGGCGCGCAAAAGCGCGAACAGGGCTGCAAATTCGGGCACGGCGACCGAGAGCGGCACGGATTCGCGATCCTCTTGCCAATCGAGCAGGCGCGCGCCCGCGCGGTTCACGAAGGTCACCTTGCCCGATGGGTCCACACCCACCACGCCGGATGTGACCGAGCTGAGCACCGAGTCAAACAGCCTGCGGCGGCGTTCGATCTGTTGGGTGTTGTCCAGCAGGGTCTGGCGTTGCCCCTTGAGCTGTTTGGTCATCTGGTTGAAGTAGCGCCCGAGCATGGCGATTTCGTCGTCGCCCTCTTCCTCGCGCACCTGCACGTCGAGGTCACCTGCCCCAACACGCTGCGCCGCCCCGGTCAGACGCCCCACGGGGCCTGACAGGCGTTCGGCAAACCACAGGCCCAGCCAGACGGCGGCCAGGATCAGGATCACGGCAAAGCCGAGATAAAGCACACCGTATTGGAACAGCACCCTGCCGCGCTCGCTCTCCAATTGCTGGTAGAGCCGGATCGTCTCTTGCGTTTCATCAAGCAGCGACAGGATTTCGCCATCCACATCGCGGCTGACATAGAGGAACCGATCCACGTAGCTGGCCAGCGGCACCAGCGCGCGGAATTCGTTGTTGGGCCAGTCCTGGATAACCAGCCCGCCCGTTTCGACGGCCTGTTCGATCAGATCGGTCGAGGGGCGTTCGAAATCAAAGAGGTAAGAGCGGGCACCGCGCGCGCGCAATTCGCCCGTGCCGTCGATCAGGTAGGCCTCGCGCAGGCCGCGCTGCACCTGCACCTGTCCGTCGGTCAACACCGTGCGGTCGCCCACGGGCTGTGCGGCGCGCACGTCGTCGATGTAACGGGCCAGCGCGCGGGCGTCGGTGATCAGGTCCTCGCGCTGTTCGGATTCGTAGGCCTCTGCCGCGGCCAGAGAGGCCCCCACAACGCGGCTGACACGATCCGAAAACCACCCCTCGAGCCCGATATTGATGGTGAGCCCGGCAAAAACGGCGACCGTGACCGTCGGAATCAGGGCCAGCAGGGCAAAGACCCCCGTCAGGCGCAGGTGCAGCCGCGAGCCTGCGGATTTGGCCCGCCGCGCCGCGATCAGCCGCCCGATCTGGGACAGGACCAGCGCGGCCACAACCAGCACATAGACAAGGTCGGTCAGCAGCACGAGGCGCAGCGACAGCGCGCTTGCCCCGAGATCGAGCGGGCCAAGCACAAGGAAGGTGATCAGCGCCAGGACCGGGCCAAGCACAACCAGCCCAAGCGTGGCGGCATTGCGCAAACGCTTGCGCCGACGCAGTCGCGAAAAGGTCATCCACCAGCTGGTGCGTGTCCCAGATGCCACGTGGCACGTCCTCGATGATGTGGCACTTGCGTACCATTACCGCCATATCCAGTGGTCGACTGCGCCATGCGGCGCGGAAGCCACGGGTTGTGTGGCAGTATTACATCAATTTGCGACGGCGTGTCACCTCAATATCCAAATCGGTAATTTTCTTGCGCAACGTATTTCGGTTGATGCCGAGCAGATCGGCGCATTTGGCCTGATTTCCGCCTGTTGCGTCCAATGCGATCTCGATCAGGGGCGCTTCGACCTCGCGCAGGATGCGCTGGTAGAGGCCGGGGGGTGGCAACATATTGCCATGCAAATCGAAGTAGCGCTTGAGATGGCGCGCGACGGAGGCACCCAGCTTTTCCGTATCGCCGGCACTGCGGATCGGTTCGAGTTCGGGTTGGCTGCCCAGCACCTGTTCGACTTCACCCGCCGAGATTTCCATGGCGCGGCTGGTCAGCCCAAGCCGGCGCACCGCATTTTCAAGTTGGCGCACGTTGCCCGGCCAGCTGTAGGTGCGGAAGATTTCCGCGGCCGCTTCGGACAGTACGCGGCGCGCCTGCCCCGTCTTTTCCACGCGCACAAGGAAGTGTTCGGCCAGCAGCGGGATGTCATCGACCCGTTCGCGCAAGGCGGGCACATTCAGCGTGGCCCCGGACAGGCGGTAATAGAGATCCTTGCGGACCTGTCCCGCCTCCATCGCCGCCGTGAGGTCGGTCTGCGAGGTCGCCAGAAAGCGCGGCACATATTCGCCCGGCGTGTCCATCATGCGCACGATACGGGCCTGGATTTCTTCGGGGATATCGCCGATTTCGTCGATCAGCAGCGTGCCCCCCTTGACCCGCGCCAGCACGCGCGCAGGCCCTTCGAGGTCTTGCAGCTCTGCCGCCGTCACGGTCACGAAGGGCAGCGTGCGGCGGTCGGAAAAGTCGTGGATCGCGCGGGCAATCAGGGATTTGCCTGTCCCGCTTTCGCCCCAGATCAGCACAGGCAGATCGGTGTTCATCACACGCGCCACGACGCGGTAAAGCGCCTGCATGATCGCGGTGCGCCCCACCAGCGGCAACTCGTCGGGCCGGTCGTCTTCCTCGACACGCACGGGGCTGTGGGCCTTGGCCTCGAGCGCTTTGGCAGTGCGTTTCATCAGGTCCGGCAGATCGAAGGGCTTGGGGAGGTAGTCATAGGCCTCGGCCTCGGCGGCCTGGATCGCCGTCATGATCGTGTTCTGCGCCGAGATCACGATCACCGGCAGGCCGGGACGGTCCTGGCTGATCTTGGGCAACATCTCGAGCCCGTTGCCATCGGGCATCATCACATCCGAGATCACCACATCGCCTTTGCCCTCGCCCACCCAGCGCATCAGCGTGGTCAGGCTGGACGTCGCGTGCACCTTGCACCCCGCCCGCGTGAGGGCCTGGGTCAGAACAGTGCGGATCGTGCGGTCGTCATCAGCGACGAGTACGGTGCCATCCATGTGTTAATCCTCTTTTTGAGCGGCGATCAGGGCGGATTTCGGGGCGCGGGGAAGCGACAAGCGGAACACGGTCTTGCCGGGGACGGACGTGACCGAAATCCAGCCGTCGTGATCCGAGATGATCTTGGAAACCAGCGCGAGGCCAAGGCCGGTGCCGTTTTCCTTGCCCGACACGAAAGGGTCAAAGATGTCGGCGGCAATGCCATTGGGCAGGCCCGGACCGTCGTCGATGATTTCGATTTGGAGGGGCAGTGACTGGCCCGACCCATCCGCACGGCGCAGGCGGAAGGAGTGTTCGAAATAGCTGTGCAACCGGATCGTGCCGCCCGTGTCACCGGCGGCTTCGGAGGCGTTCTTGAGCAGGTTCAGCACCACTTGCAGCAATTGGTCGGGATCGCCGTAGGACAGCGGCAGCGAGGGATCGTAATCTTCGATGATGTTCATCTGCGCGCCAAAGCCCAGCAGCGCCGAGCGGCGCGCGCGGTCAAGCACATCGTGGATGTTGACGGGCCGCAGGTCGGGCGGCGACAGGTTGCCAAACTGCTCCACCTGCTCGAGCAGTTTGACGATACGGCGGCTTTCTTCAACGATTAGGTCTGTGAGTTCAAGGTCTTCTGGAGCGAGGTTCATGCTGAGAAGCTGTGCCGCACCCGTGATCCCGGCGAGCGGGTTCTTGATCTCGTGTGCGAGCATTTCGGCCATGCCGATGGCGGATTTGGCTGCGGACTTGACCGAATGGTTCTGCGTCATCCGCCCCGCCAGTTCGCGCGGCGAGATCATCAGCACCATATGCTCCGGCGCGCCCACAAGTGGGGCGATCTGCAACGCGCATTGCAGCGGCGCGCGCTGGCCATTGCCCACGTCCACATCGTTCACGAACAGCGGCGTGCCGTTCTTGCGCGCCCGTGCGAGGCTGTCCTCAAGCGGGGCATCTACGGCGAGTTGATCCCAGAGCGGCATGCCGCGCATCGTTTTGACCGACGAGTTGAAGAACCCCTCGGCCGCCGAGTTGATATCCACGATATCGTCACCTGGCCCGATCACGATGGTCGGCACCGGCAACGAGGCCCAAAGATCCCCGACCCCGGTCATGCAGCTGCCATGCCGGATTGAGGCGTCAGGGCGCGCGGCAACAGATCCAGCGTCGCCTTGGGCGTCTTGGCCGTCAGCACGGCGCGGCGCATGTCAGGGCCGGTTTGCGCCGTGTCCATGAACCAGCCCAGATGCTTGCGCGCGACCCGCAGCCCCAACACATCACCGTAGAACCGCAGCATTTCGGTATAGTGTTCCATCACAAGGTCGATCAGGTCCTGCCCCGTCGGGATCTGTGGTGCGGGCGTGCCGTAAAGCGCATGCGCCACCTCGGCCAGCAGCCAGGGCTTGCCTTGCGCGCCGCGCCCGATCATCACACCATCCGCGCCGGACAGGTGCAGGGCTGTGCGGGCAGTGCTGGCGTCAACGATGTCGCCATTGGCGATGACGGGGATGCGCACCGCATCCTTGACTGCGCGGATGGCGGCCCAGTCGGCGCGGCCCTTGTAAAACTGGCAGCGTGTGCGCCCGTGGATGACGATCTGACGGATGCCTGCGGCTTCGGCCCGCGCCGCGATCTGGGGCGCGTTCATCATGGCGTCATCCCAGCCCAGCCGGGTTTTCAGCGTCACGGGGATATCGACCGCGTTCACTACCGCCTCGATCAACGTCAGTGCGTGGTCGGGGTCGCGCATCAGGGCCGAGCCGGAATAGCCCTGCGTCACCTTCTTGGCCGGGCAGCCCATGTTGATGTCGATCACCTGCGCGCCCTGCCCTGCGACCATTCTGGCCGCCTCGGCCATCGGGGCGGCCTCGCGTCCGGCCAACTGGACAGCAGTGCCCGCAGCGCCAAGGCCCAGCTCCGCCTTTTCCCGGCTGCCGGGGCGCGCGTTCAGCATGTCGTGGCTCGCCACCATCTCGGACACCACCATACCCGCGCCAAAGCGCGCAACGAGGGTGCGAAACGGCAGATCGGTGATTCCGGCCATGGGGGCCAGCATCACGGGGGCCGTCATATCGAGGGGGCCAGTGGCCATGGATGCGTGCCTAATCCTTGTGCGTTTCATTTGAGCTATAGCAGTGTTTGACCTTTCTCAATCAATGCAAATGCATTCACTGCCATGGCTTAGGGTATATGCCTGTTTTTTGTGCACACCGGACCCGCCATGGACAGGCAGGACACGAAGGCCTAGAGGTTTCGCCATGATATGGGCACAGCCGACATGACAACTGCCGCAGCCGTAATCGTTGCTGCCGGGCGTGGCCAGCGCGCTGGTGGCGAGTTGCCCAAGCAGTGGCAGATGCTGGCCGATACGCCCATCCTTGCGCACACTCTTGCCGCCTTTCGCGTCCATCCCGGCATTGGTCAGATCGTGCTGGTGCTGCACCGCGATGACGCAGACCGGGCCGGGCCCTTTGTCGATGCGCGGACGGTGATTGCGTGGGGCGGCGCGGATCGCGCAGCCTCGGTGCGCAGCGGGCTGGAGGCGGTGCAGGGCATGGACAGGGTGCTGATCCACGACGTCGCCCGTCCGCTTGTCAGCGCGCAGACGATCTCGGACGTGCTGGAGGCGCTCGAGTCGCACCAGGGCGCGGCCCCTGCATTGGCGGTGACGGATGCCCTGTGGACCGGGAATAATGGCCGGGTCACCGGCACGCAGGACCGCACCGGCCTTTACCGTGCGCAGACGCCGCAGGGCTTTCATCTCGGCGCGATCCGGGACGCGCATGCCGCCCATCCGGGCGGTGCGGCGGATGATGTCGAGGTGGCGCGCGCATTCGGTCTGGACGTCGCCATCGTGCCGGGCGACGAAGACAATCTGAAAATCACACTGCCGGGCGACTTTGCGCGCGCGGAGCGAATCCTGCGGGGGCGAGATGGACATTAGGCTGGGCAATGGGTTTGACGTGCATGCGTTTGGGCCGGGCGATCATGTGACCCTGTGCGGTGTAAAGGTGCCTCACGATGCCGGGCTGGTCGGCCATTCGGATGCGGATGTGGGCATGCACACGGTGACGGACGCCATCTATGGTGCCCTGGCGCGCGGTGACATTGGCCAGCACTTTCCGCCCTCTGACCCGCAATGGAAGGGGGCGGAAAGCCACATTTTCCTGCGCCATGCCTGCGCCCTGGCCCGCGAGATGGGGTTCGAGATTTCCAATGTGGATTGCACGCTGATTTGCGAGTTCCCAAAGGTCGGGCCCCATGCGGCGCAAATGCGCACCGTCATGGCAGAGATCATGGAACTGGACGAAGACCGCGTATCGGTAAAGGCGACGACATCGGAACGTCTGGGCTTTACCGGTCGGGGCGAAGGCATCGCCTGCATTGCGACCGCCGCGCTGGTGCGCCCATGATCGCGCGCATGATCGGCACAGTGGGCGGGGTCGGCTATCTGCGCCCTGCCCCCGGGACCTGGGGATCGGCCGCTGCGCTGCCACTGGCATGGGCAGTGCATGTTGTCGCCGGGTTTCCAGCGCTGGCCATACTGTGCCTTGCGCTGTTTGCCGCCGGGTGGTGGGCCACGGCGCAGATGACGGCGGGGCAAAGTGATCATGATCCCTCGGAAATCGTTGTGGACGAAGTGGTTGGCCAGTGGATTGCGCTCGCCCCGATCCTCTATGTGGGGTGGTCGCCGGGCCTTGATGGTTTGGTGATGTGGCCCGGTTGGATTGCCGCCTTTGTCCTGTTTCGCCTGTTTGACATCTGGAAGCCCTGGCTTGTTGGCTGGGCGGACCGGCGTGGTGATGCGCTGGGTGTGATGCTGGATGACGTGATTGCAGGCGTGTTTGCTGCCATCGGCGTGATCCTGTTAGCCGGGCTGTATCACGGGGTACTGGCAAGATGAGCGTCGCCGTGGAAGTCCTTGATCTGGCGAAGGAACGCGGGATCATGATCGCCACAGCAGAGAGCTGTACAGGCGGCATGGTCGCGGCGGCCCTAACCGATATCCCCGGCTCGTCCGCCGTGGTCGAACGCGGGTTCGTGACCTACACCAACATAGCCAAGATCGAGATGTTGGGCGTGTCGCCCGCCACATTGGACGCCCACGGCGCGGTCAGCGAAGAAGTCGCGGCGGAGATGGCCGCGGGTGCGCTGGCCCACGCGCCGGTGCAACTGGCCGTGTCGATCACCGGGATTGCGGGCCCCGGCGGGTCCGAGTTCAAACCCGAGGGCCGCGTTTGTTTTGGGGTTGCGGACGCGGTGCAAACGCATGTGGAAACCGTGGAGTTCGGGGCCCAAGGCCGCGACGCCGTGCGCGTCGCCGCGCGCGATCATGCGCTGACACTGTTGCGGGATCGTCTGCTGGGTCGTTGAGCACACAACTTCTCAAGTCGCTCATAAATTAATCAACAGACGCACAAAACCGCCCACTTCTTAACCTCTTTTGGTTTTGACTGATTAATTGGCGTCCCTATACGCCATTGCCTCTTTTTTCCGCAGGCGCACTCCGCCACTGCCACCTCCAAACAAAAACCGGAGGGGACAATGAACGGAGCCGATACAGCCTGGATCATCGTGGCAACTGCACTGGTGCTGCTGATGACACTGCCAGGGCTTGCACTTTTCTACGGGGGCCTTGTGCGCGCCCGCAACGTGCTGAGCGTTTTCATGCACTGCTATGCGATTGCCTGTTTGATGAGCATCTTGTGGTTCGTCGCGGGCTATTCCATCGCATTTGGCGGCGGGGGCAGCGGATTTTGGGGCGGCCTCGACAAATTGCTGCTGAGCGGTGTGACGGCGGACAGCCTGTCGGGCACATTGCCCGAAATCCTGTTCTTTGCCTTTCAGATGACATTTGCCATCATCACGCCCGCGCTGATCGTCGGGGCCTATGTGGAGCGGATCGGCTTTGGCTTTGTTCTGCTCTTCTCGGCCCTTTGGATGCTGTTGTGCTATGCGCCGGTGGTGCATTGGGTCTGGGGCGGCGGGATGCTGGCCGATGGTGGCATTTTTGGCGAGACAGGCGTGCGCGATTTTGCGGGCGGTATCGTGGTGCACGAAACGGCCGGAATTGCGGCGCTGGTGCTGGCCGTATTCCTGGGCGCGCGCAAGAACCAGAACGTGCCACCGCACAACCCGGGCATGGTGATGATGGGTGCGGCCCTGCTGTGGGTCGGTTGGTTCGGCTTTAACGGCGGCTCGCAACTGGCGGCTGATGGCGGCGCGGCGATGGCACTGACCGTCACGCATATCTCTGCCGCGACCGCCTCGCTCACCTGGGCACTTTGGGAGCGGATCAAGTTCGGCAAGGCCTCACTGGTCGGCATGGTCACCGGCACGATTGCGGGTCTCGCCTCGATCACGCCTGCCAGCGGATTTGTCGGCCCTGTCGAGGCACTGATTATCGGCGCGGTCGCAGGTGTGCTTTGTCAGGAGGCGGTCAACGTGATCCGCAACACGCTCAAGATCGACGACACGCTGGATGTGTTCGCGGTCCACGGTGTGGGCGGCATTTTCGGCACCATCATGATCGCGGTCTTTGGCGCCGGCGCATGGGCGGCACAGCTGGGATCGCTGGTGATCGTGGGGGTCTACACATTGGTTGTCAGTGTCGTGCTGGTCTTGGTCGTGCGTGCGATCACGCCACTGCGCGTGGATCAGGACACCGAAGAACAGGGTCTGGACCTGATCGTCCATGGCGAGCGCGGATACGATATCAGCAGCTGACCCAGACCAAGACCAAGTTTTTGCGCGGGCCCCCAGTGTGGGGCCCGTTTGCGTCAGTCGCCGCGCAACACCGTGCCAAGCGCGTCGAGGTCAACGCCACCTTGGGCATGGACGGCGCGCCACAGGACGTCCGTCTGATCCGCACCGATCAGGGCCGTGGCCTTGGCCCGGATGCGCGATTGCCGCTCGGCCAGGGGTGCGGCCTGCGCCAGATCGTGCGTCGTTGCGTGGCTGTCCCGACCCGCCTCGATGCGCACGGAGGCTTGTGTATCGCTGAGTGTGGCATCGCCCCTGACCTGGACAGCGTCCCGCAGGGCGACAACATCGGGGGCGAGGATCACATCCGGTTCAAACGCCAGATCCGTGTTGAGCGGACGGCCCAGCAGCGCCAGCGCCGCTGTCGCGGACAGGCTGAACTTGGCCTCGAGCCGGGTCTGGGGTGCGGGGATCGCGCACACGTCGAGCCAACGGGGGTGAACGGCAATCTCGATCCGCTCGACGGCGGCTGGTGAGATCTGGTCGCGCAAGGCCAGCACCGCCTCGATCGCGGCGTGGGTGCCGTGGCAGCAGGCGTGATACTTGTGGCTGACATTGGGAAAGAGGTAGTCGGCATGCTCAAATGCGGACATGTCCCCTGTCCCGTGATGGGTCGCGCCAAAGCCAAACGGGCCGCCGAGCACTTCTTGCGCGCCCTCCACACCGACAACGGCGGCCTGCACGGCCTCGACAGCGCCCGCAGCCGCCATGCCGGCGTGATAGGGTTTGCCCATGGTTCCGAACTGCACCTTGAGGCCAGCGGCGCGCGTGGCGGCCAGACCGATGGCGCTGCACGCCTCTTGCATGTCGAGATCGAAGATCGCGGTCCCGGCCACCGCTGCGCCGATGATGCCGGACGTGGCCGTCTGGTGAAAGCCGACTTCGTAATGCGCGCGCCCCAGCCAGAGGCCGGTGCGAATGGACGTCTCGGCCCCCACAAGGGCCGCGCGCAGGAACATGTCGCCATCCCCCTCGCCCTGGTGTTCGGCCATGGCAAGTGCTGCCGAGACGATCACCGCGCTCGGGTGGCCGATATGGGCAAAATGCGTGTCGTCGAAATCAAGCGCATGGGCGGCAGTGCCGTTGACCATCGCCGCGCCGCGCATGGGCAAACGCGTGGCACGCCCGACGACAGAAGCGGTCGGGTGGCCGCCATTCTCCATCTCGACATGGTTGACGGCCTGCGTCACGGGTTCGAGCCGCCCGGCAATGGCCACAGCCGCCCAATCCACAACCGACAAGCGCATCACGTCGAGCGCGGCGTCCGTCACCGCACTGCTGAACACATCCGCGGACATGCGGGCGAGTATGGGGGTGACTGTCATTCCTGCCTCCAAGCCTTTGGGCGGCAGACTGGCACAGTCAGGCTTGGGAATACAGCGCCGCCGCGCGGCGTTCAAAGGCGCGCACGATGCGCTGCATCGCCTCGTTGAAGACCACGCCGATGATGCCCTGAAGGATCGCGTTCTTGAATTCGAAATCCACGAAGAACGACACCTCGCACCCGCCCGGCGCATCCGTGAAGGCCCAGTTGGATTTCATGTAGCGAAAGGGCCCGTCGAGGTATTCGGTGTCGATCTTGTGCGCCTCGGGCCACAGCACGACCAGGCTGCCAAAGCGTTCGCGGAACACCTTGAAGCTGATCACGAGGTCCGCCTCCATCACGTCGTGATCACCTTTGGGCGTGACCTTGCGCACCCGCGCCGCCGCACACCACGGCAGAAACTGCGGATAGGCGGACACATCGGCCACGAGGTCATACATTTGCTGGGCCGTGTACGGCAGGAAGCGGGTTTCGGAATGGGTGGGCATTGGGTTAGGAAGGACCTCGTGGGAACTGTTGCGCACGGATGTGTCGCGAACGGGGGTGAAATCAAGGGGATGCCTATGCCGCAGCGGCCATATGTCATAGACAAGATGATCTCGGCCAAGGCGATTGCCGCCCGGATCGAGGACCTGTGCGGCGAAATCAAGGCCGAGTTTACAGACACGGACAAGCTGGTTGTGGTGGGTCTGTTGCGCGGATCCTTCGTGTTCATCGCCGATCTGGTGCGCGAGCTGGACTTGCCCATCGAGGTCGATTTCCTCGAGGCGTCTTCCTATGGCGATGGCATGGAGAGCAGTCGGGAAGTGCGCATTCTCAAGGACTTGCGTGGCACTATTGAAGGGCGCGACGTGCTGGTTGTCGAGGATATCGTCGACACCGGTTACACGATGCACCACGTGATCCGCCTGCTGAAGGGGCGCAATCCGGCCAAGCTGCGCACCATTGCCCTGCTCGACAAACCGACCAAGCGCGAGGTCGAGGTCAAGGCCGACTGGACCGGGTTTGAAATCCCGGATGAATTTGTCGTGGGCTATGGCATCGACTTTGCACAGCGCAACCGCAACCTGCCCTATATCGGCAAGGTCCGCTTTACCTGACCGCGGGCGCCATGCCCGGATTTTGAGCGCACTGCCCGGCCCGATGCGGTGCCTTGCGCCACTGTTCGCCGGTTTGCGCTTGCGCCTGCAGACCTGCGTTGAGCCATGCGCGATATCTGCCATCCTGAACTTGTGACTTTGGCGATGCGCAAATCCGCGCTACGCTTTGGTCATCATTGACAGAGGAGTTTCCCATGACGCGTCTTTTTGGTCTTACCGCGGCCACTGTTGCGATCGCAGCCACTGCATTTGCAGCCAGCCACGCCAACCCTGCCCTCGATGGCGCGGTGAAGGCGCGTGGCGCGCAGATGACGATGATTTCCTATCACACCGGCATGCTCGGCAATATGGCGAAGGGCGATGTGCCCTATGACGCCGCCCTTGCCACAGCCGCTGCGGAAAACCTGGCCGCTGCCGCCGCGATGAAACGCGCAACCCTCTGGATCGAAGGCAGCGAACAGGGCGCCGTTGACGGCTCGCGCGCCAAGGCGGAGATCTGGAGCGATCCTGCAGGTTTCGAGGAAAAGGCCGTCGCCCTTGAGACGGCGGCAGCTGCGATGGTGACAGCGGCGGGCACGGATCTGGAGGCGCTGCGTGCGGCCATGGGCGGTGTCGGCGGCAGTTGCAAAGGATGCCACGAAACCTATCGCGGCCCCAAAAACTAGGCGATGCGCCGTCTGGCCCGATCCCTGATCATCATGGCGATTGTCGGGGGCGCGGTTGGCCTGTTGCTGACCCGCCCCGCACAACTGCCTGCTGACTTTGCGCAGGGCCACGTGCCCGACCCGACCGCCGGTGCCCTGGTCTTTGCCGCCGGGAGCTGCGCGTCATGCCATGTCAGCCCGCAGGCTGAGGGCGAAGGGCCACCCGTGCTGTCCGGCGGCCTGTCCTTTCCAAGTGACTTCGGCACGTTTTATGCGCCCAACATTTCTCCACATCCCGAGGTCGGGATCGGCAGTTGGGATCAGGACACGTTCGCGCGCGCCGTCACCGTGGGCGTGTCGCCGGATGGCGCGCATTACTATCCGGCCTTTCCCTATGGCGCCTATCAGCACATGACCGAAGCGGATGTCGCCGACCTGTTTGCCTATATGCAGACCTTACCGCCGAGCGAGGTGGCCAATATCCCGCATGATGTCGGCTTTCCGTTCAACATCCGGCGCGGGCTGGGCCTGTGGAAACTGGCCTTTGTCCCCGATGGGTTCGTGATGGAGGCGAGCGATCCGGTGCTGGAGCGTGGCCGCTACCTCGCCGAAGGATTGGCCCATTGCGCCGAGTGTCACACACCGCGCAATGCGGTGGGCGGTCTGGACCGCACAGCATGGATGGGGGGCGCGCCGAACCCGTCGGGCAAAGGCACGATCCCCAACATCACCCCCGCCGCACTGGATTGGAGCGCGACCGATCTGGTCGAGTACTTCACGTCCGGGTTCACGCCGGACTATGACAGCGCGGGTGGCGAAATGGCCGAAGTCGTTGAAAACCTGAGCCAATTGCCCCGCGCAGACCGCGAGGCACTGGCCGCTTACGTCAAGGCGCTGCCGCCAGTCGCCAGCCCCTAGGCGCGGCCCAGCTTGGCCTGACGTGCGGCGCGCAGACGGGCAAAATCGTCGCCCGCATGGTAGGACGAGCGCGTGAGCGGCGTCGCGGAGACCATCAGGAACCCTTTGCCATAGGCGGCCTTTTCGTAAGACGCGAATTCCTCGGGCGTCACGAACCGGTCCACGCGGTGGTGTTTCGGCGTGGGCTGCAGGTACTGGCCGATGGTCAGGAAATCGATATCGGCGGCGCGCATGTCTTCCATCACCTGAATGACGGATTGGCGGTCTTCGCCGAGGCCGACCATGATTCCTGACTTGGTGAACATGCTGGGATCAAGTTCCTTGACCCGTTGCAGCAGGCGCAGCGAATGGAAATAGCGGGCGCCGGGGCGCACCTCGGGATAGAGGCCAGGCACGGTTTCGAGGTTGTGGTTGAACACGTCCGGGCGCGCTTCAACAACGACCTCCAACACCTTGGGATCACAGCGAATAAAGTCTGGTGTCAGGATTTCAATCGTGGTGCCCGGGCTGCGGTGACGGATCGCGCGAATGGTCTGGGCAAAGTGATCGGCGCCGCCATCCTCGATATCGTCACGGTCCACCGAGGTGATGACGACGTGGTTCAGCCCCAGCTTTTCAACGGCATGCGCCACGCGCCCCGGCTCGAACGCATCCAGATCTTCGGGCGGTTTGCCGGTGGCGATGTTGCAGAAGGTGCAGGCACGTGTACAGACCTCGCCCATGATCATCATGGTGGCGTGGCCCTGGCTCCAGCATTCGCCCACATTTGGGCATCCGGCCTCTTCGCAGACGGTCACCAGCTTGTTCTCGCGCATGATCCGGGCGGTTTCGGTGTACCCGTCGCCGCCGGGGGCCTTGACCCTGATCCAGTCGGGTTTCTTGGGCTGCGGATTGTCCGGGCGGCGCGCCTTTTCAGGGTGGCGCTGTTCGGGGATTTTCAGATCGCGCGGACTCATCTGCTGTTCCTTTTGGCAATATCCAAGCCTGATGCCTTATCTAGTGATCGCCCGTGCCAATGTCCAATCAGCGCAAGGTCGCACCTAGAACCGGTGACGCAGGCCAAAGACAAAGCCGGTCGAGCCTGCATCCACGTCGAAAATGCCGTAACCGTCAGAGCGGTGGTGCAAGCGGATCAGGGCGCTGCGATCGGGGTGCGCGAGGGGGAATTCGACCTCGGCCATCCAATAGACAAACAGGCGTTGGGACGCGCCGTTGCGGTCGATCTCGACCTGCGGGATTTTGCTGGCATAGGACAGGCCAAGCCCTGCGGCCACGGAACTGATCCCGCGCGTCGTTTCGGGCACGTAGCGCAGTACGACGGGCACGTTCAGTTCAAAGTGATCCTGCCGACCGACATGCGCCAAAAGCTGCGCCTCGACGCCGAATTGGAAGCGGCTGGCGCCAATGGGACGTTCCCAGGACAGCGCGCCACCCAGCATGTAACTGTCTGCAAAGTCGAGCTTTCCGGGGTTGATCGCCTCGTGCCAACTGCCCGTGGTCAAGGTGCCTGCGAGGGCGGAGACAGCCCAGTTGCCGCTTTCGCGCGCCGACGTGGTGGACGGTGTGGTGGTTCCCAGGATCACAGCGATGCAGCACAGCATCGCGCCCAATTGTCGTGCCATGCCTTGTCCTCCGTTCCTTGCCCGATGATGCCCCTTGCCTGTCGTCCTATCGGCAATGCTGCATCACGGGTTTGACCCAGCGCAAGGGGGGCGCAGAATTCGTCGGCACATAAAAAATGGCGCTGCGAGGGAGGGATCGCAGCGCCATTTTCCGAGGATCGGGGGGTGTCAGCCGATCAGGCCGCCCCCTGGTCCCGTCGTCTCGTCATAATGCTGCTTGAGGCGCATGAGGGCGATGCGCAGCACGATCTTGCCCGAGCGCGCCGACCAGCCGAGCCGCTTTTCCGCGCTTTCGAGCCCTTCGAGGTAGCAACAGCAACGCAGCACCACGTCCGACAGGCCGGGGCCCAAATCCTTAAGCGCGTTGGCGACCCGTGCACGCGCATGTTCAGGGCCGTTGCCCACACCGCTGTCCTGGGCAAAGCCGCCGCGCCCGCCCCCGGTCAGGAACCGATCCCAGTTCTGGGCGACCCGCGGGCCCATCTGGGCCAGTTCGAAATCTTCGCGCAACCGCTCACCCGCAGTCACCAGATCGTCGCTGAGGAAGGTGCTGCCATCCTTGTCGCGGCGACGCGCAAGGGCGGTGAGAGGGGATTCGGCGAGGTTGTAGCGCACCTTGCGCGGCTGGCCCGTTTCGTTGTCGCGCACTGTTCGTTCGCCCCACACGCGGTGCTGGTCGGCAAACTCGGCCGGGGCCTCTGCCATGCCCGCGGGGGTCGCCGCCTCTTCACCGTCCATCATTTCGGCGAGGGCCGCGCGCCCGGCAGGCGTGATCTTGTAGCGTGTGATGCGGCCCGCGCGTTCGGCGCTGATCCAGTCCTGAAGCGCCATGGCCTCGGCCACCTTGCGGTCAACCACGGCGGTGCGCGTGCTGGCCCCGCTGGCGCCATCGCGTATCACGACGGCCTTTTCCATATCCACGGCGACGGCCAGAACCGCGCCTGTTTCGCAGAGCCTGCGCAAGATGCGGCGGGCATCACGCGTCAGTGTGGGGGTGTCGGGGCTTTGTTCCTGTGCGGCGGCTTGCATCGGAGAGCGTTCCTTGTGTTGCGAAAATGCGTCCGACGAGATCCTTTTGAACCACGTGCGCACCCAGTTTCCGCAGGATCGCGTCGATCAGTGGATCGTCACGGCGGGTTTCAAATCTGCGGATCTGACGCAAGACGGTCGAGGCATGACACCCGGATTTGCGCGCCAGTTCACGGATCGGCAAACCGGCCTCGGTATGGGCCAGATAGTGCAGCGCAGCATCCGGCACCCAAGCCGGCAATCCCGCAAGCACCGGGTCTGATCGATTGATCTGATGCATGGTGTCGTATCCGTCCTCTTCATGTCAGGCCCCGGGGTCGTAGCGCCACGGTTGTCCACAGGTTTTCCACACAACCTAGAAGTGCATTGGTTACTCGTTCGTTAATATTCGTCGATATGAGCAGCATTGTTTCTAAAAGATAAACAGTTGCTAAACCAACGAACGGCAGCGCCGCAGGCCGCGCAACACCCGTTCAGGTTGTGCCATGGTGATCTTGCGAGATCGATGGGGATCGACCTTGCAAACGCCAAAGGAGCACCGGAAATGAAAGATATTTTGTCGATGTTGAACGCTTTGCGCCGCCCCCGCCTGTTGATGCGGGCGGCCCGAATCGGGGCCGAAGACTACCGTCGCAGCGCGCATCTGCCCCGACTTTTGGGATATGGCAGCCTGCCGCGCCACGGTGCCGCACTGATGCGTCTGATGGAAATCGAGGGCGAATTGAACGCGATGCGCCTTGGGGACGATTCGTCTTACAGCCTGCTGCGCCATATCGACGTGCTGATCGCCATCGTGGGCGAGGCCCGCATTCTGCGCGCCGCCCAGCTTGATCCCGTGGGCTGAGCCTACATGAAGCTGTCTGGCTCGGCCGCCTTCTTCTCGGCCACATAGGCGTTGAGCGCGTCGTTGATGGCCGGATCGAGCGCGGGCTGCTGGTAGTCGCCCAACATCTTCTTGACCCGCGCGCTGGCCAGGGCCTGGGTGTCGCGCGCGCCCTCGTCTTCCCAGGTTTCGAACGGTTTGTAGTCCAGCAGATCGGACTTCCAGAATGACGATTTGAAATTCGCCTGCGTGTGTTCGCAGCCCAGGTAGTGCCCACCGGGGCCCACCTCGCGGATGGCGCCCATGGCTTGGGCGTTTTCGTCCATCTGCACGCCCGCCGCCAGGTGGTGCAACGTGCCTAACTGATCCGCGTCCATCACGAATTTCTCGTAAGAGCTGACGAGCCCGCCTTCCAGCCAGCCGCAGGAATGCAGCATGAAGTTCACGCCTGCGAGCAGCCCCATGTTCAGCGAATTGGCCGTTTCGTAGGCCGCCTGCGCGTCAGGCAGTTTTGAGCCGCAGAACGACCCGGCCGAGCGATAGGGCAGCCCCATGCGCCGCGCCAATTGCCCAGCGCCATAGGTGATATGCGCCGCTTCGGGTGTGCCAAAGGTCGGCGCGCCCGAGTTCATGTCGATCGACGTCACAAAGGCCCCCATGATCACCGGCGCCCCTGCGCGGCAGAGTTGCGAATAGGCGATACCGGCCAGAACCTCGGCCATGACCTGTGTCAGGGTGCCGGCCACCGACACCGGTGCCATGGCCCCGCCCACGATAAAGGGCGAGATGATGCAGGCCTGGTTGGCCTGGGCATAGACCTCAAGCGCGCCCATCATCACATCGTCAAAGGTCATGGGCGAGTTGATGTTGATCAGCGACGTCATCACCGTGTTGTCGGCGACAAAGTCCTTGCCGAACAGGATTTGCGCCATCTCGACAGAATCGCGTGCGCGGCTCGGTTCGGTGACCGAGCCCATGAACGGCTTGTCCGACAGGGTCATGTGGGCAAGCAGCATGTCGAGGTGGCGCTTGTTCACTGCCACGTCCGTGGGTTCGCATACCGTGCCGCCCGAATGGTGCAGCCATTTGGACATGTAGCCCAGCTTCACGAAGTTGCGGAAATCCTCCATCGTCGCATAACGCCGCCCGCCTTCGGCATCCCGCACAAAGGGTGGTCCGTAGACCGGGGCCAGCACGAGATTGTTGCCGCCGATCACAACGGAACGCTCCGGATTGCGCGCATGCTGGGTAAAGCTGCCCGGCGCTGTGGCACATAGCTTCCGCGCCAGCCGGCGCGGAATGCGCACCCGCTCGCCATCAATATCCGCACCCGCATCGGCCCAGCGCTTGAGAGCGGGCGGATTGTCGGGAAAGTTCACGCCGATCTCTTCCAGTACCGTTTCGGCGTTGTGCTCGATGATCTGCAGCGCCTCTTCGGTCAGCACTTCGAAATTTGGGATGTTGCGCTCGATGAACTTGGCGGTCTCGAACGACACCGCGCTGCGCTCGGCCCGGCGCGCCGCGCCACCACCACCACGGCTCCGTCTGCGTGCTGCTGCCTCGGCCATCGCTGATCCCCTCATCCATCTCGACTGGTGGAGTGGTGATTACCCCATCCCCCACATACAAACGCGCAGTTAGCGCCATAAGAGGGAAAAAAGCGACATTCGGGCGTTTGCCTCCTTCTCTGTTCCAAAAAAATCCCGGGGGTGTGGGGGCTGGCCCCCGCTCCTGCGCTTGCCACCGGCACAGGTGCCGCCTATTGCACACCTATGACAGACCAGACCCATGACCGCCTCTTGATCATCGACTTTGGCAGCCAGGTGACGCAGCTGATCGCGCGCCGCCTGCGCGAGCTGAACGTCTACTGCGAAATCCACCCTTATCAGAATGTCACGCCGGAATTCGTGACGCAGATGGCACCCCGGGCCGTGATCCTGTCGGGCGGGCCTGACAGTGTTGTGCGCCCCGGCTCGCCCCGTGCGCCCGAAGGGTTGTTCGAGATGGGCCTACCCGTGCTGGGCATCTGCTATGGCCAGCAGGTGATGATGCAGCAACTGGGCGGTCTGGTCGAAGGCGGCAAGATTTCCGGCGGTGGCGGCACAGCCGAGTTCGGGCGCGCCTTTGTCACGCCAAAGGCGAACCTCGCATTGCTCGATGGCTGGTTCGAGGCCGGGGATGAGCAGGTCTGGATGAGCCACGGCGATCACGTCTCCAAACTCGCACCGGGTTTCGAGGTTTTCGGAACCTCCCCCAATGCACCCTTTGCCGTTACGGCCGACACGTCCCGCAATTTCTACGCCGTCCAGTTCCACCCCGAAGTGCACCACACCCCCAAGGGCGCGAAACTGTACGAGAATTTCATCAAGCTGGCCGGGTTCAAAGGCGACTGGACCATGGGCGCCTACCGCGAAGAGATGATCGCCAATATCCGCGATCAGGTGGGCGACAAAAAGGTGATCTGTGCCCTGTCCGGCGGTGTCGACAGCTCGGTCGCTGCGATCCTGATCCATGAGGCGATTGGCGAGAACCTGACGTGCGTCTTTGTCGATCACGGCTTGCTGCGCAAGAACGAGGCCGAGGAAGTCGTGGGCATGTTCCGCGACAACTATAACCTCAAGCTGATCCACGCGGATGAAAGCGATCTGTTCCTGGGCGAGCTTGACGGCGTTGCCGACCCCGAGACCAAGCGCAAGATCATTGGCCGCCTCTTCATCGACGTGTTCCAGAAATACGCCGATCAGGTCGAGGGGGCAGAGTTTCTGGCCCAGGGCACGCTTTACCCCGACGTCATCGAATCGGTGTCGTTCAGCGGCGGGCCTTCGGTCACCATCAAATCGCACCACAATGTCGGCGGCCTGCCGGAAAAGATGGGCCTCAAGCTGGTCGAACCCCTGCGCGAGTTGTTCAAGGACGAAGTACGCGCATTGGGTCGCGAACTTGGCCTGCCCACATCCTTCATTGGTCGCCACCCCTTCCCCGGCCCCGGCCTAGCCATCCGGTGCCCGGGCGAGATCACGCGCCCCAAGCTGGAGATTTTGCGCGAGGCCGACGCCGTCTATATCGACCAGATCCGCAAACACGGGCTTTATGATGACATCTGGCAAGCCTTTGTGGCGATCCTGCCGGTGCGCACGGTTGGCGTGATGGGCGACGGACGCACCTATGACTACGCCTGCGCCCTGCGCGCCGTGACGTCTGTGGATGGCATGACGGCGGACTATTACCCGTTCACCCATGATTTCCTGGGCGAGACAGCCACGCGCATCATCAACGAGGTGCCAGGCATCAACCGTGTCACCTACGACATCACCTCCAAACCTCCGGGCACCATCGAATGGGAGTGAGGATGGATACCAACGGGGCACAAGCGATCCGCATCCCGACACCCACAGCAAGTGCCTGACCATGAAACGGCCCATGATCCAGTTGATGGATGATGACAGCATGCGCATCCAGATGGTCGAAGCCGCTGGGGATTACGCGCTGGTGGCCTTTACCGGCATTGGCCATTCGCTGGGCGGGCTGGCCGTGCAAAGGCCCGAGTTTCTCAGCCTCTGCTCTTTGGGCAAGGTGTTGTGGGTGACGGACAAGAAGCGGACCTGGGGCAACGGGATCGACATCGACCAGATGGTGAGCACCATTGCCGAGGCGACATGCGGCAAAACCGTCTTTGCCATCGGCAACTCTATGGGCGGTTTTCTGGCCATCCTCATGTCGCGCCTGATCGGCGCGCGCCGTGTGCTCGCCTTTTCCCCGCAATGGTCCGTCAGCCCCGACATTGTCCCGGACGAAACCCGCTGGGCCGAGTTCACCCGGCACATCGCCCATTTCCACTACCCCGACCTGTCAGAGGCTTTCGCCGATGACTGTCACTACGCCGTCATCTGCGGCGACCACCCCAAGGAACAACTGCACACGCAGTTCTTCAATGCCCATCGCAGCGACACGGTCGAAGTGCACGAGTTGCTGGGCGAGACCCACAACGTGGCGCTGGCCTTGAAGGAGCGCGGCATATTGGGCCGCATGTTGATCGACTACTTCAACGGGGCCATACCGCTCGACCAGTTCTTTGACAGCCACGGAGTGATACGGACATGACGGTAACGCTGACAGGCACCCTGCGCTGTGCAACCCCCGACGAGGCGGAGCGCGTCGTCGCCGCATTGCCCGAGCATATCGCACTGACGCGTGCGGAACCGGGCTGTATCTCATTCGAGGTGACGCCCACCGACGATCCACTGATCTGGGCCGTGGCCGAAGAGTTCACGGACCCCGCTGCATTCGAGTCGCATCAGGCGCGCGCTGGCGCATCACCTTGGGCGCAGCAGACCCGCGGCATTGCGCGCGACTATACTGTGACGGGCATGCCGTGAGCCCGGTCCTCAAGGCCGCGCTCTGGATGAGCGGATCTATCGCGTCTTTCTCTGTCATGGCCGTGGCCGGGCGCGAGGTGTCGCACAGCCTCGATACGTTCGAGATCATGATGTATCGCAGCGTGGTTGGTGTGGTTGTCGTCTGCGTGCTCATGGCCATGACGGGCACGTGGCGCAGCGTTCAAACCGCGCGGATCAAGACACACCTGTTGCGCAACGTCGCCCATTTCACCGGCCAGAACCTCTGGTTCTACGCCGTCACGGTCATCCCGCTTGCCCAGGTCTTTGCACTGGAATTCACCTCGCCCATCTGGGTCATCGTCCTCAGCCCCCTGATCCTGGGGGAACGGCTGACGCCGGTGCGCGCGCTGGCGGCCATCATGGGTTTTGTCGGCATCCTGATCGTAGCGCGCCCGGACATGGAAGGAATCAATGCGGGCGTCATCACCGCCGCCTCCTCGGCCATCTTCTTTGCGCTGACGATCATGTTAACCAAACGGCTGACGCGACACGAAGGGATCACATCCATCCTCTTCTGGCTCACCGCGATGCAATTGGTGATGGGGGTCGTTATGGCAGGCTATGACGGAGACATCGCCTTGCCCGACGCCCAGACCGGCCCTTGGGTGTTCCTGATCGGCTGTGCGGGCCTGTTGGCGCATTATTGCCTGACGAATGCCCTGTCGATTGCCCCCGCCACAGTCGTGGTGCCCATCGATTTCATCCGGCTGCCGACCATCGCCGTCATCGGCATGCTCGTATACGGAGAAGTGATTGATATCTGGGTATTTGTCGGCGCTCTGGTCATTTTCACAGGCAATTACATCAACATCTGGGTTGAGACACGGGGTTCCAAAGCGCTGTGACCCGAAAGTCACAAAAATATGACGCTCCGTCATATGGGCTGTACTGCCCTAGGGTCATTATTGACGCAGCACCCTTGAAAATCGCTTATTACTGCCCAACGCGCACCCACTCAACGTTATGTTAAGCGCGCTTTTGGGAGGAAGTACCATGAAAACCCGCGTTCTCGCGGCGACAGCGGTGTTGCTGTCGACCACATCCGCTTACGCTGCCGGGCTTGACCGCTCGTTCCAGGGCGTCTCTGCCATCTTTGCTGACGACAACACAGCAAGCCTGAGCTTTGCCCATGTCAGCCCCAGCGTCACCGGCACCGACGCGCTTGGCGGCAGCTATGATGTCGGCCGCAGCTACGAGCAGACATCGCTGAGCTTTACCAAGCAGGTCAGCGACAACTTCACGCTCGCGTTCATCACCGACCAGCCCTATGGCGCGGATGTCTTTTACAACGACGATCCAGCCACAAGCACGCTGGGCGGCACCGCTGCCGACCTGTCGAGCGAAGCCTACAAGATCGTCGGCAAGTACCAGTTCACACCGCGCTTCAGCGTCTTCGGCGGCCTTCAGGCACAAACCGTGCGCGCAAGCGTGAACCTGAACGGCCAAGCGTACCGCAACGCGATCCCGGTGGCAGGCGTCACACGCGGATTTAACGCAGGCTTGCCCGCAGGCGTACCTGAATTGTCCTCGGCAACACTGGGTGCAGCCCTGACTGGTAACGTCGCAGCGGTGACAGCCATCGAGACGACATATGGTGCAGGCACCACAGCCGCACTTGGCGGTCAAGTCGTGGGCCTTCAAAGTGCTTTCGATGCCGACAACGGCTATTCCTACAGCCAGGACAGCCAGACTGAATATGGCTGGCTGATCGGTGCGGCTTACGAAATTCCGGATATCGCCCTGCGTCTTGCCGTCACATATCACTCCGAGATCGAATACACGGCCAACACGACCGAACAAATTCTTGGCAACACCGTGTTCGGCACAGTCGACTACGTCACGCCCGAAGCCTTCAACATCGACTTCCAGACCGGTATCGCCAAGGACACGCTGTTGCTGGCCAGCTACCGCTGGACCGAGTTTGAATCGGTTGATCTGATCCCTGTCGGGCTTGGCTCTGACCTTGTGAACCTCGACGACGGCCACCGCTACACGCTGGGTGTGGGTCGCCGGTTCAGCGATGCGTTCTCCGGGTCCCTGACCCTGTCCTATGAGCCCGAAGGCGACGACGATCTCGTCTCGCCGCTGGGGCCAACCGATGGTCTGTTCGGTATCTCGCTGGGTGGCCGCTATACCAAGGACAACATGGTTGTCTCGGGTGGCATCAACTACTCGTGGCTCGGCGATGCGCGCCCCGAAGTGGGTGGTCAGCCGGTAGCCTCCTTCACCGACAACTCCTCGCTGGCGGTTGGGTTCAAGGTCGACTTCACCTTCTGAGCCATCAGAGAAATGAGTTTTGGAACCCCGCCCCTTTCGGGCGGGGTTTTTCTTTGCGCAGGAAACGGGTGTCGGCGCGCGCGCAGCTCTGCCATTGATGGCGCATGACATTGCAAAAGACACTGACGGGCCGGGCCTGGGCCGAACTGATCCTGCTGGCGGTGATCTGGGGCGGGTCGTTCCTGTCGATCCGCATTGCGCTGGACGAGATTGACCCCCTCACCTCGGTTGCGCACCGCACCGGTTGGGCCATGCTGGTTCTGTGGGGCGTGGTACTGGCGATGCGCCTGCCCATCCCGCGCGATCCCCGCATCTGGCTCGGTTTTCTGGTGATGGGCCTGCTCAACAACGTGATCCCGTTCGGGTTGATGGCCTGGGGGCAGCTTTACATCGAAACGGGCCTTACCTCGATCCTCAATGCGGCGACGGCCATTTTCGGGGTCATTGCCGCCGCGCTGTTCTTTGCAGATGAACGTATGACCGCACGCAAGGGGCTTGGTGTGGCCTTGGGCTTTTTCGGGGTGGCCACAGCCATTGGCCTCGACAATTTCCGCAACTTTGATCTGCGCAGTCTTGCGCAGCTTGCCATCATCGCAGGCACGATCAGCTATGCGCTGGCCGGTGTCTGGGCGCGTCGGTTCCTGGGCGGACTGCCCGCGCAGGTGGCGGCGGCGGGCATGCTGACCGGATCGACCCTGATCACCCTGCCGCTGGCGTGGATGGTTGAGGGGCCAATCACGCTGGCGCTGCAAACCGACACCCTGCTTGCCATCGCCTATTATGCCGTGGTCGCCACCGCCGGGGCCTACCTGCTTTACTACCGCGTTCTGGCCATGGCCGGGTCCGGCAACCTGATGCTGGTCACGCTGCTGGTCGCGCCCGTTGCCATCACGCTGGGCGCCGTGGTCCGGGGCGAAGCGTTGAGCCCCAATGCCCTTGCAGGCTTTGCGTTGCTGGCGCTTGGCCTCATCATCCTTGACGGTCGCATCTGGACACGGATCAGGCGGCGCGGCGTTGACCAGACCCTTCCCCACGGCTAGGACAGCCTGCAATATCGGGCACGGGGACAGATCAAGATGCTTTACCGCGATGCGGACCACTGGCGCACCGCCACGCAGAAACGCGTGTTGGTTTACGGGATGTCGGGCCTTGGCAAGACGCATATGTCCGCGACCGTGCGCGCCAGCGGCAACTGGTTCCACTACTCGATCGATTACCGCATCGGCACGCGCTATATGGGCGAGCTGATCGCCGACAACGCCAAGGCGGAGGCGATGAAAGTACCGTTCCTGCGCGAGCTGCTGCTGAGCGACAGCATCTACATCGGCTCGAACATCACCTTTGACAATCTGAGCCCCGTGTCGACCTATCTGGGCAAACCGGGCGATCCGGCCATGGGCGGGCTGCCCATCGCCGAATATCGCCGCCGCCAGGAACAGTTCCGCCGCTCGGAACTCTCGGCGCTGAACGACACGCTGCATTTCGCCGAACGCGCGCAGACGCTCTATGGCTATCCGCATTTCATCTGCGACACCGGCGGGTCGATCTGCGAATGGGTCGATCCGGCCAATGACGACGACCCGCTGATGACAACGCTCAGTGCGACCTGCCTGCCGATCTGGATCAAGGGGGATGAGGCGCACACGCAGGCGCTGATCGCCCGCTTTGACAAGGCGCCCAAGCCGATGGCCTACCAGCCTGAATTCCTGCTGACGTGTTGGCAGGCCTACCTGTCCGAAACCGGTCTGGCCGAGGACAAGGTGAACCCCGACACCTTCGTGCGCTGGACCTATGCCCGCGCCCTCGCGCACCGCCAGCCCCGCTATGAGTCCATGGCGCGCTGGGGTGTCACGGTGACCGCCGACGAGGTCGCCTCGCTCAAAGGTGAAGCGGATTTCAACGACCTTGTCGCCACCGCCCTTGAGCGCCGCACCTAGCGGGGCTATCTACGCCCTTCATTGTTCTTCAAATATGCAAAGAACCTAACCAGCCCCTTGGCCAACCCCCTGTCAGGAAAGACGAAATGCCGATCAAGCTCCCCTCCACCCTGCCCGCCTACTCCGTTCTGACGAACGAGGGCGTGATGGTGATGGACGAAGAGCTGGCGGCCCATCAGGATATCCGCCCGCTGAAAATCGCGCTACTGAACCTGATGCCCAAGAAGATCCAGACAGAGACGCAGTTTGCCCGTCTGATCGGGGCCACGCCCCTGCAGATCGAGTTGACGCTTGTGCGCATGTCCGATCACGAGGCCAAGAACACGGCCGCCGCGCATATGGAAAGCTTCTATCGCCCCTTTCAGGAGGTGAAGGACCAGAAGTTCGACGGCCTCATCATCACGGGTGCCCCGATCGAACATCTTGAATATGAGGATGTCGATTACTGGGCCGAACTCGAAGAGGTCATGGCGTGGACCCAGACCAATGTGCATTCCACCTTTGGCGTGTGCTGGGGCGGGATGGCGATGCTGCATCACTTCCACAAGGTGCCCAAGCATCTGTTGGGGTCCAAACTGTTTGGCACGTATCGGCACACCAACCTCGCACCATCCTCGCCCTATCTGCGGGGCTTCTCGGATGACTGCGTTGTGCCCGTCAGCCGCTGGACAGAGGTGCGCGCGCCCGAAGTCGAGGCGGCGGGCCTGCCGATCCTCCTTGGCAGCAACGTGACCGGGCCCTGTCTGATCGAGGATCCCGAGCACCGCGCGCTCTACATCCTCAATCACCTTGAATACGACAGTGACACGCTCAAACAGGAATACGAACGTGACCTTGCCAGTGTGCAGGTCGAAGGGGCCGAGATCGCCCTGCCTGTCGGGTACTTCCCCGAAAACGACCCCTCGCAAACCCCCACGAACCGCTGGCGCAGCCACGCGCATCTTCTTTATGGCAATTGGCTGAGCGAGATTTATCTCACTACCCCATACGATATGGAACGGATCGGGCAGGATCGCACTGATCTGCGGGGGTAAGGCGATGAAAACAGGAGTTTTGTTTGTGCTGGGCGTGATCGTCCTGGGGTTTGCGGTGGTGCAGCTGTTTGCCCTGAAACGCGAACGCGATGCCGCACGCACCCACGGGCCTGCCGGGCAGATCATCGAGGTGAACGGCGTGCGCGTGCACGCGGTGCAGATGGGCAGCGGGCCCGACCTTGTCCTGCTGCACGGTGCCTCAGGAAACACGCGCGACTTCACCTTTGCCTTTGCCGACATGATCAAGGATCGTTATCGCATCACCTTGCTGGACCGTCCCGGCCTGGGTTGGACTGAACAGATTTCACCCGATCACAAACGCGCCTGGTCAACAGGGCATGCCAGCCCGCGCGAACAGGCGCGTCTGCTCAAGGCGGCTGCGGATCAGTTGGGTGTCGAGCGCCCCATCGTGCTGGGCCACTCCTTTGGCGGGATCGTGACCCTTGCCTGGGCGCTCGAATTTGACGACATCGCGGGCATCGTGTCGGTGGCGGGCGTTGCCAACCCATGGCCGGGCGAGTTGGGCTGGACCTACACGGTCAACGGCTCTGCCCCCGGCGGCGCGCTTGTGGTGCCGGTGCTGTCCGCCTTTGTGCCGCAGTCATACCTCGACGATACGCTGGCCAGCATTTTTGAGCCGCAGGCCGCCCCCGAAGGCTATTTGAAACATGTCGGCCCTGCCCTGTCCCTGCGCCGCGATTCCATGCGCGCCAATGCGCGGCAGGTGAACTGGTCGCGGCCGCATGTGGTTGAAATGTCGGCGCAATACGGTTCCATCACGGTGCCCGTCGAGGTGGTGCACGGCGATGCCGACACCATTGTCCCGCTTGAGGTGCATTCCGCCAAACTGCCGGGTCAGATCGAGGGGGCCAATGTGACTGTCCTCAAAGGTGTTGGCCACATGCCACAGCACACCAACCCCGAGGCTGTAATTGCGGCGATTGACCGGGTCGCGGCGCGTGCGGGTTTGCGTTAGACGCCCCTCTCCCCCATATTGGATGTTAAGAGCAGTAACTTGAGGCGTAGCCCATGAGCCTTCCCTTTGACGGCGCGATCACCGAATTCTACGAATCCGGTGCGCCAAATGACATTCGTGACAAGATCCGCGCAGCGGAAAAGGGTGACATCCTGGCGCCGACCTATCCGCATGCCGAGCGCATGAAGCGCAAGGCCTACGACAAGGAAATGGAGGCGCTGCAGATCGAGTTGGTGAAGATGCAGGCCTGGGCCACCGACACGGGCGCGCGCATCGCCTGCGTGTTCGAAGGACGCGATGCCGCCGGCAAGGGCGGCACGATCAAGCGGTTCACCGAACATCTGAACCCACGTGGCGCCAAGGTCGTCGCCCTGTCCAAACCGACCGATTCGGAAGCATCCGAATGGTATTTTCAGCGCTATATCAGGCGCTTGCCGACCGGTGGAGAAATCGCCCTCTTTGATCGCAGCTGGTACAATCGCGGTGTTGTCGAGCATGTGTTCGGCTTTTGCGAACCCCACGAGCGCGAGCATTTTTTCAAGCAGGTCAATCCGTTCGAAGAAATGTTGGTCAATGACGGCATTCACGTTTTCAAGTTCTGGCTGAACGTCTGCCGCGCCGAGCAGTTGCGCCGGATCATCGCGCGCGAGCAGGACCCGTTGAAGCAATGGAAGCTGAGCTGGATCGACGTCAAAGGCCTTGCCAAATGGGATGGCTACACCGATGCGATCCGCGAGACCCTTGAACGTTCGCACAGCGCGCATGCGCCCTGGACCATCGTGCGTTCGGATGACAAGAAACGCGCGCGCCTGAATGCGATCCGCACCGTCCTGCACGGGTTGGATTACGCGAACAAAGATCCACAAGCCATTGGTAGGATTGACAAAAGCATCTGTGGCGGACCGGATATCTGGGATGCCTAAACGCGGCTACCACCATGGTAACTTGCGCCAAGCCCTGATTGATGCAGCCCTTGTGCTGATCAAGGACAAGGGCCCGACGGGTTTCACCCTGTCCGAAGCGGCCAAGCACGCGGGCGTGACCCCGGCGGCTGTCTATCGCCACTATGAGGGGCGCGAGGACCTGATCGCGGAATGCGCCAAGCAAGGTTACGGCATCTTTGCCGACCTGATGGAACACGCCTACCAGTCCGGCCAACCCTCTGCCCTGGCCGCGTTCGAGGCGACAGGACGCGCCTATCTGGCCTTTGCGCGCCGGTTTCCCGGCCACTACATCGCGATGTTCGAAAGCGGTATCTCGGTCAATCGCACACCGGAATTGGCAGATGTGGCACAGCGCGCCAACGAAGTTCTGGAAAAGGCGGCCGGTGACCTGAGCCAGCACATTCCCGCAGACAAACGCCCGCCTGCCTCCATGTTTTCGGCCCATATCTGGGCGATGAGCCACGGCGTGGTCGAATTGTTCGCGCGCAATTCACCTGGGCGCGCCTCGCCCTTCCCGCCCGAGGATTTGCTGGAAAGCGGTATCGGGATTTATTTGCGCGGCCTTGGACTGATCCCGGCGGACAAGTAAGTCCGGCTGGCCGCCACCCTTAGACGCGCTGCGTCTTTGAATGCGTAGGCCGCTGCGGTTGATTGCGTTCCAGCACGCAGATCGAATCATGGATGTGGATCGAGGTGAAATGCTCGACCAACTGAGGATGGTGGGGTTCCGCGCTGTGATACCAGCGATGCATGTCGTCTACCATATCTCTGATATGGTTGAAAAAATTAGCCTTCGCCGCAACGCCCCCTTCCCAGGACGGCCAATATGCGGTGTGCAGATCTTCGATCATGTAAAGGCCACCGGCGCTGACCTGCGGCAACAGCACGTCCAGTGACGCCTTGATGTGTTGCATGATGTGGCTGCCATCATCCAACACGATGTCCACGCCGCCCATCTCTGCGATCACACGGTTCAGAAAGGCCGGGTCATCCTGCGATCCGATGCGCACCTGTCCATGAATGCCGTCATAGGCCGCGCAGGTCGGATCGATATCGATCCCGAAAATCGTGGCATCCGGCCCGAAATACTTGCGCCACATGGCCAACGATCCGCCCTTGGACACTCCGATCTCGAGAAACCGCAACGGCTTGCCACGCCACGGGCCAAAATAGCGATCGTAGATGGGCAGATAATGATGCCACTTGTGCACCAGTTGCTCTGCGCCTTCGGCATAAATCTCCAGAATGTCACCGTCGAACCCGTACCGCTCCATGATGTCCTGCCGGATATCAGGCCCTTCAAAGGCGTATTGGTCGATGGAATGGCCCCCTTCGGAGAGGTCTTGCGATGCTCCACCCTTTTCGGGTTTGGACCAAAGGCGTTTTGCGAGTTTCTTCAAGTGACTGTCCTTACATGTGCACCGGCGCATTGCTGACCGGAGCACGGACAAGACTGCTGTGTTTTATGCGGTTTGTACACTGTTTTGCCCGTACGGAACCGTCAATCGACGGGGTGGGCTGTGCTGTCGGTCACACACGTATGGTGCTTTGAACAAACCGACATGACCCGCGCGCTCTGCAAACACTTCGCAAGTGGGATATGCACGCCCAAAACGAAAAAAGGCCGCCCCGGACAGGGCGGCCTTTGCAGTTGGATAAACCCAAGTCTTAACGCTTGGAGAACTGGAAGCTCTTACGGGCCTTGGCCTTACCGTATTTCTTACGCTCGACCACACGGCTGTCGCGGGTCAGGAAGCCTGCGGCTTTCAAAGCGCCACGCAAGGAGGGATCGTAGAGTTGCAGCGCCTTGGACACGCCGTGCTTGACCGCACCGGCCTGACCAGAGAGGCCACCGCCCTTGACGGTTGCAACCACATCGAACTGGCCTTCGACACCGGCAACGGTGAAGGGCTGTGCGAGGATCATCTGCAGCACGGGACGGGCGAAGTAGACGTTCATCTCTTTGCCATTCACGGTGACCTTGCCGGAACCGGGCTTGATCCAGACGCGGGCAACCGCATCCTTACGCTTGCCGGTGGCATAGGCGCGACCAAGCTCATCACGAACGGGCTCGCGGTGAACAACTTCAACTGCTTCGGGGGCGGCGTCGCCGGCCACGGCTTGCAGGTCTTCGAGTGTGTTGATTTCGTCGGACATGCTCATGCGCTCCGCGTGTTTTTGGAGTTCATGGATGCAACATCCAGAACTTCGGGGCTTTGGGCCTCGTGGGGGTGTTCGGCACCTGCATAAACGCGCAGGTTTGTCATGATCTGACGGCTCAGGCGGTTGCCGGGTAGCATGCGCTTGACCGCGAGGGTCACGACGCGCTCGGGGTATTTGCCCTCAAGCATCTGCTCTTTGGTGCGGCTCTTGATCCCGCCGGGGTGGCCGGTGTGCCAATAGTGGTGCTCTTGACGCTTGTTGCCCGTCAGTTGCACTTTCTCGGCGTTGATGATGATCACGTTGTCACCACAGTCCATGTGGGGCGTGAAGGACGGCTTGTGCTTGCCACGCAGGCGCATGGCGACGATCGAGGCGAGACGGCCCAGCACCACGCCTTCGGCGTCGATGATGATCCATTTTTTCTCGATGTCCGCAGGTGTTGCGGTAAAGGTTTTCATGTGTCGCATCCCTTGGGGGGCTCGAATTTCGGATTGCGCGGTTATAGGGCGGGTACAAATGCGCGTCAATGGCGCGAAACCTGTTTAAATTATTGTATTTCAATAGCTTAAAATTAAGGTATCATAATACCCCAACTCAGGCAAGGAATTCCATGCTTGCAAAACCCCCTGCCCTCGAACAGATGTGAGATCGGGGCAAACAGACAGGCACGGACGACACCGGGTTCATGGATTTCTTTCTCGCAGGGCCGATCCTGGCCACATTTGCACTGCTTGCCTGTGCCACCGCTGCGGGCATGTCATCGGTACGCAAGCTGATCGCGGTCTACGAGGCCAAACACGAGCTGAAACGCGGCTCGACCGGGTGGCTGCGCAGCATCGGGGGCTGGTCGATCATCGCATTCTGGCTGATGACCACGTGGTTCATGGCCACCATCATCGGCGACTGGGGCGCAACGGGTGATCTTGCGGGCGCGATTGACAGGTCGTGGCTGCGCCTGCGGGTGCTGCTTGAGATCGCGATCGCCATTATGGAGTCCGACAGTTGAGCGAGACGGTCGCCATCCAGTCAGAGCTGCAATGCGAGACCTGTGCGGGGCAATGCCTTTATGATCCTGCGCAACAGGCACTGGCGTGCAGCAGTTGCGGTAACGTGCACCGGATCGCTTCGGACAACGATGATGAGGCGTCACGGGAGTTTCCGTTCGACCCCGACGCCCCGGCCCTTGAGGCCCCGACCGTCTTTGAAGGACAGGTGGAATCCTGCCAGACCTGCGGCGGCACCGTCACCTTTGTTGCCCGGTCACTCAGCACGGCCTGTTCCTATTGCGACGGCCCCGTTGTGCTCAAGCGCGCGGATCGCGGTTACGCCCCCATGGCTCTGATCCCGTTCCGGGTGCCCGAGCGCGACGCACAGGTATTCGCCCAGGATTGGGTCAAGAAGCGGCTTGCGGCCCCCAATGATCTCAAGGCCGTCGTCGCTCAGGGCCGCGTGGCAGGCATCTACGTCCCGTTCTGGACCTTCGACAGCCAAGAGGCGGTGGATTACTGGGCCATGTACACCGTGCGCCGAAACAAGCGCAGCTATACCAAGAAGGTGAAGGGCAGCATGAACATCCAGTTCGACGACCTGCTGGTCCCCGCCTCGCCCCACGTGACCCCACTGATCCGCGACGGCATCCTGCATGATTTCTACCCGGCGCGTTTGCGCCCCTACAGCGCCGCGTATCTGGCCGGTTTCGCCGCCGAACAGCACCACCAGACGGTGCCGGAAGGGCTGAGCGCCAACGAGGATGACAAGGCGCTGCTGATGCGCAACCGGATCAAGCGGCACATCGGCAAACAGGGCGTGCACAATATCGGCTACCACACCGACACGACCGGCATCCATTACCGCCGCATTCTGCTGCCAGTCTGGATACTGCACTATCGCTACAAGGACCAAGCGATGAAAGTCGTGGTGTGCGGCATGCAGGGCCGCACCTTTGGGGAACGCCCGTTTTCAGCGTGGAAGCTGGCGGGCTATGCCGCACTGCTGTCGGCCATTTCCGTTGGGTTGGGTCTGATTTGGGGCGCGAGCGGGCTGCTTTAGACGCCGATGGATTCAGGCGGATTGTCGAGCAGGTCGCGCAAGCGCAGGATCGCGTTTTCAAAACTCGACAGGCCAATCCCGGCATTCACTGCAAAGCGCACCGCATGGGGCACGCGGGCATCGCGACAGGCGTATTCCTCGGCCGCGCGAATGCGCACGCCCTGCGCCTCTGCCGCCTGACAGAACGCCCCGGCCCGCCACCCATTGGGCAAGCGCAGCCAGAGAAAGGGCACATCCTTGCGCCACGCAATGTCATAACCGCCAAGGATGTTGACGGCGCGTTCCACGTACTCCGTGATGCGATTGCGCGCGGCCGAGGTGACCTTTGGCAGTTCAGGGTGGCTGAGCAGTTTGGCGCACAGATCTGTCATCGGCGTGGCGAGCCCGAAAAAGGAATACTCCGCCGTGCGCCGCAACGCGGATGTCTGTCCCTTTGGCGCAATCGCGATTCCAATGCGCAAGGCGGGTGTGATGGATTTCGAAATGGATGAGACATACCAACATCGCTCTGGCGCTAGCATCCGGTAGCTTGGCGCCTGCGCCGCGCCAAGACGGTAACAATCATCCTCAAGGATTTGCAGATCCAGACGCCGGGCTGTCTCTGCAAGCGCTTTGCGCCGCTCAAGCCCGGTAAAGCCGCAGGTGGGATTGTGCACTTCGGGGGACGTGCAGAAAATCTGCGCATCATGGGCCTTGGCCGCTGCCTCCAGTGCCTCGGGGATGACCCCATGTTCGTCCATGGCCACCGGAATCACATCGGTGCGCAACAGTTCTGCGGCCCGTCGAAAGCCGGGATAGGCCAGTTCCTCGACCAGAACGGCAGGGCGACGCCCCCGCAACAGGGTCTGAAAGATCAGCATGATGGCATTCTGGCCGCCGTGCCCCAGCACAACGTCTTCTGCCCTGATCACGCCCAACGAAACGGATGACAACCACCCCGCTGCCGCTTCGCGCGCGGCGCGCCCACCTGTGCGAGACGGGTAGTGCATGACGCCGGAGGGGGATCCTGCGCAACGTCTGCCAGAATCCTGCGCACCAGCTCTGCCTGACCGAGATTTGGCAAATGGGGCGAGAACAGGTTCACCTGGTACGCGTGCACTTCGACATTGTGCGGGGCGGAATCGACTTCGATCGGCATGTCGCCCGAGAGGGGTCCGTGATCGTCGGGATGCGAAACAAAGGTGCCACGCCCCACCACCGCGCTGAGCGTGCCGTCATCTGTCAGGATGGTATAGGCACGCGCCACGGTGCCCGGGGTAATCCCCAACTTCCACGCAAGATCACGCACGGGCGGCAGCTTTTCCCCGGGCTGCAGGTTGTGCGCAGCGATGCCATCGCGAATGGCCTGCATGACGGCCTTGTACTTGGGCCCCGGGGCATTGAGCAGATCAGGCTGCCAAATTGTATTCATTACAATGTTTCCATGGATTAGTACGCACACCCATTGTACCGTTACTTCATGGCAAATGAGTCATATTGTGTCAATACAATTATAGGAGATTCCCATGACACACCATACGCAGTCCGCAGAACAGAACCTCGCCTATCTCACGGCGCAAACCCGCATGCCAGCGGCGTCGGTCCTGGCTGTGCGCATCGCGGTGGTGCTGTCGAAATGGGCCACACGCCGCCGCTCACGGCTCGCGCTGAAACAGCTCAGCGCCCACCAGCTGCGCGATGTGGGTCTGACACCCGCCGACGCCGATTTCGAGGCCCGGCGCGTGTTCTGGCGGGCGTGACATCCCCGTGGCACCCGCCAGACCTCTTCCCTTGCGGCCGGGTTCGTCCCGGCCGCCTTTTCATTCCAGATCAACCCCTTGGGGTGGGATGGCGTAGGTCAGACTGGCCCGCGCGACGGGCTGATCCATGCCTTCGGAGTAGATCAGCACATCTGACACCGACAATTGCTTGCCCAGCTTCAACATCCGTCCATGTGCGATCAGGTCGACCCCGGCGGCAGGCTTGCGCATGAAATCAATCGAACAGTTCGTCGTCACCGCCAGAGCGCGTGGGCCAATCCGGGCAAGCGTAACCATGTAGGCCGTGACATCCGCCAGCCCGAACATGGCCGGCCCCGAGATTGTACCCCCCGGGCGCAAATGGCGATCTTGTACCAAGAGGCGCAGGACCACGCCGGTCTCGCTGACCTCTTCGACGTGCAACTCGCCTGCGACTTCCAGAAAGACCTTTTGCAGAAACGCATTCATCTCTGCCGCGTTCATCACCACGCCCATACTTTTCCTCTCCCCTTCAATACCCTAGGGTTTGCCGCAATCGAGGCGGAGGGCAAGATGGCAATTCTGGAACGTAAGGTGACGGGTGCGGTGACGCATCTGCAAATGAACGCGCCCGAGCGGCTGAATGCGCTGTCGGACGAGATGATCGCCGCATTGCACGGCGCGCTGGACGAGATTGCCGAGGACAACACGGTGCGCGCCGTGGTGATCTCGGGCGCGGGCAAGGCGTTTTGTGCGGGCCATGACCTCAAGCAGATGACCGCCGGTCGGCAGGCCGAGGATGGCGGCGCCGCCTATTTCAAGGACCTGTTTGACCGCTGCGCGGCGATGATGGCGCGGGTGCAGTCCCTGCCCCAGCCGGTGATCGCGCAAGTCCACGGCATTGCGACGGCCGCGGGGTGTCAGTTGGTGGCCACCTGCGATCTGGCAGTTGCGGCACAAGGCACGCGGTTCGGCGTGAACGGCGTCAACATCGGTCTGTTCTGCTCGACTCCGATGGTGGCCCTCAGCCGCAACATCCCGCGCAAGCAGGCGTTCGAGATGCTGACAACAGGCGACTTCATCGAGGCAGAGCGCGCTGCCGCCCTTGGCCTGATTAACCATACTGTGGCGCCAGATGCGCTGGAGACGGAAACCGCGGCCCTTGCCGACCGCCTCGCGGCCAAGCTGGGAAGCGCCGTCAAAATTGGGAAAGAGGCATTTTACGCACAGTTGCAGATGCCGGTGGCCGACGCTTATGCCTACACAGGCGAGGTCATGGTCAAGAATATGCTCAGATCAGACACAGAAGAAGGCATTTCAGCCTTTATCGACAAGCGCACACCGGACTGGCCGCAATAGGCGGGCATATGGGGTCGGAGTGAAGACGACCTGTGGTTGTTTCCAAATCGCGACCGGACTATTTCCAAATCACGTCTGGCAATTTGGGCGCAAATGAGGCACAAATAGGACACGGTTAACGAACACCGTGACACTTTTGGGTCGCCGCCGGCGGAAGGTCCCTCCAGGTCAGCCTCTCACTGACCGACCATTCCCGCAGCGGCGACCCCAAAACTCCCCCAAATCCGCAGAGCTTTGATGATCGGCGTCGCTATGGCCTGTCAAACCGGCGGCAGGCAGTTTTCGATGCTCAGTTCCTGCACAGGATCATCGGGCGCGCACGCCTCGCCTGAAATGGGATATTGTTCGGGGTTGTCGCATCCTTGCAGGACAAGCAGGGCGAGGAATATGGCCGATAGTCTGGCAATGGTCATGGTCTTCTCCGGTTGTGATCCTGTGCGCAGTTAAACGCGCGCGCTGGCCGGTCGATTGACAGGGATCAATCGCGCAAACGCTTTGCGACAGATTGCGCAGAGGGGGGATTGCCCTACATCCCCGCCATGGCACAGACATTACATATCGTTGGCGGCGGCATGGCCGGATCGGAAGCGGCCTGGCAGGCGGCCAACATGGGCGTGAACGTCGTCATCCATGAAATGCGGCCCCATGTCGGCACCTTTGCACATCAGACCGGGCTGCTGGGTGAAATGGTGTGTTCAAATTCGTTCCGGTCCGATGACAGTGAACAGAATGCCGTCGGATTGCTGCATTGGGAGATGCGCGCAGCCAACGGGCTGATCATGCAGACGGCAGACAAGCACCGCCTGCCCGCTGGTGGCGCGCTGGCCGTCGACCGCGACCCCTTCGCGCAATCCGTGACCGACGCGCTGATGGCGCACCCGAATATCAGCGTGGAATATGGCGAAATCACCGCCCTGCCCGATGATGGTCATTGGATCTTTGCCACGGGCCCGCTGACATCCTCTGCCCTGGGCCAGGCCATTGCTGCCGAAACCGGGGCCGAGGCGCTCGCCTTTTTCGACGCCATCGCGCCGATTGTCTATTTCGACAGCATCGACATGTCCAAGGCCTGGATGCAGTCGCGCTATGACAAGGGCGAGACCGAGGAAGAGCGCACCGCCTACCTCAACTGCCCCATGGACCGCGACCAATACGAGGGGTTCATCGACGCGCTGCTGGCCGCCGACAAGACCGAGTTTCACGAGGGCGAAACAGCCGGGTACTTTGACGGTTGCCTGCCCATCGAGGTGATGGCCGAGCGCGGGCGCGAGACCTTGCGCTTTGGCCCGATGAAGCCTGTGGGCCTGACCAATCCGCACCAGCCAGACGTCAAACCCTACGCCGTGGTGCAGCTGCGCCGCGACAACACGCTGGGCACGCTCTACAACATCGTCGGCTTCCAGACCAAGATGAAGTATGGTGCGCAAACAGATGTTTTCAAACGTATTCCAGGGCTGGAGAATGCCACCTTTGCCCGCCTTGGCGGCATCCACCGCAATACGTTTCTGAATTCACCGACATTGCTGACAGCGGACATGCGGTTGAAATCGCGCCCCAATATCCGCTTTGCCGGACAGATCACCGGGGTCGAGGGCTATGTGGAGTCCGCTGCCATGGGCCTGCTCTCGGGCCGTATGGCGGCAAGCGAAATCCTGGGCGGGCACCTCGACACGCCGCCGCCCACGACTGCCATGGGCGCCCTCATCACCCACATCACCGGCGGGGCCGAGGCCAAGACGTTTCAGCCGATGAACGTGAACTTTGGCCTCTTCCCTCCTGTCGAAGGGCTGAAGGGCGGGCGCCGCGGTCGCAAGGACCGCTACAAAGCCTATACCGACCGCGCCAAGGCGGATTGGACCGCTTGGCTGGCACCGCAAGCCGTGGCCGCCTGAGCACATTCGTTCCAAAGCCCAGGGATGCAACGCACTGGACGCATACGACCCCGCCCGGCTAGACTGTTGATATGACGAAATTCCTCGACAAGGCCTACAAGGCGCGCGACGCGGCCTCGACCCGCGCGCTTTATGACGATTGGGCCGCGAGCTACGAGGCCGAAGTTGGCGAGAACGGCTATGCGACCCCGGCCCGCTGCGCAGAGGCGCTGAAATCCCAGACCAGCGATATGTCGGCCCCCATCCTCGACTTTGGCTGTGGTACCGGCCTGTCCGGTTTGGCCCTTAAACTTGCCGGGTTTGACACGATCGACGGCGTTGATCTGTCTTCCGAGATGCTGGAGGGCGCGCGTTCGAAATCCGTCTACCGCCATCTGGATCAGATCGAGGCAGGTGCGCCCTTGCCCCGCAGCGACTATACAGCGATGTCCGCCATCGGGGTCATCGGGGCCGGTGCGGCACCGATTTCTGTCTTGCACACCCTGATGCGTGCGCTGCCACGCAATGGCAAACTGGTGTTTTCCTTCAATGATCACGCGCTGGAGGACCCCAGGAACGAAGGCGGCGTTGCCGAATGGACGGATTGCGGCGCTGCGCGCCTTCTGTTCAAGGAACACGGGGCCCACCTGCCCGGAATCGACTTGAAGTCCACCGTATATATGCTTGAAAAAGCGTGACATTCACAACACGATTTGCTCCGTCCCCGACCGGTCCGCTACACCTTGGGCACGCTTTCTCTGCCATGCTTGCGTATGACCTCGCGATGGCGGTCGATGGCGTGTTCCTGCTGCGGATCGAGGATATCGATCAATCCCGCGCACGCGCTGAATGGGAGCAGCAGATCTATGACGATCTGCACTGGCTGGGCCTGACATGGCCCGAACCGGTGTTGCGGCAATCGGACAACCTTGCGGCCTATGATGCCGCCCTCGACACCCTTTGGGCCCGCGGGCTGCTCTACAGATGCGACTGCAACCGGCGCGATATCGAGGCCGCCGCCACCGCCCCGCAGGAAGGCGCACCGCTGATCGGCCCGGATGGGTTGGTCTATCCCGGCACGTGCCGCAGAAAACACCCGCGCATCGGCCCGCGGCCCCGTGGCGCGGCGCTGCGCCTGGACATGTCGGCGGCCTTGGATACGACCCACAAGGACATGACATTCAGGGATAATGCCGACCAACCGCGCATCCGCATCGTGCAACCGCAGACCGCCATCACCCATATCGGTGATGTGGTCCTTGCCCGGCGAGACATGGGCACGTCCTATCATCTGTCCGTGGTGGTGGACGATGCCGCACAGCACATCACCGACGTGGTACGGGGCAAAGACCTGTCCGACGCCACCGACATCCACGTGATCCTGCAACACCTGCTGGGCCTGCCCACCCCCATCTATCATCACCACCGCCTGATCCGGGACGACACGGGCAAGCGCCTTGCCAAACGTGACGATGCGCGCGCGATCTCGAAGTATCGGGGCGACGGGGCAAGCCCCGATGACATTCGGGCCATGGTCGGCTTGCCGGTGAAGCCTGCCTAGGTCATCGGTTCCATGATCTCGACCTCGGTCCCCTCGGTCACGTCCGTGTAAAAACAGGTGCGCCGCCCGGTGTGACACGCTGGCCCGGTCTGGCGCACCTGCATCAACAAGCAGTCCCGATCACAATCAACGCGCAACGACACGAGCTCCTGCACATGGCCCGACGTCTCACCCTTGACCCAGAAGGACTGGCGCGAGCGCGACCAATAGGTCACACGGCCCGTTTCAAGGGTGCGCGCGACGGCCTCGGCATTCATCCAGGCCATCATCAGCACCTCACCCGTACCGGCATCCTGCGCAATCGCGGGCACCAGCCCCTTTGCATCAAACTGCAAGCTGGCGGGGTCGAACGTCGTGGCCATGGCAAAACCTTTTTGCATCTGGATCAGAGCCGCTTATGTAGGGGAACAGACACAGCGACACCAGACCCGGAGGGGCCCATGCCCGCCGACACAGACCTGATCAAACTCTACTCGACCCGGATACTGGCGCTGGCCGCCGACATTCCGCATCACACGCGCCTGAACGCTCCGGATGCAACGGTCAAGAAACGCTCGCCCTTGTGTGGCTCGACTGTCACGGTCGATGTGCAGGTGAAGGACGGCAAGGTTGTGGGATTTGGACAAGACGTGAAGGCCTGCGCTCTGGGTCAAGCGGCGGCGGCTGTGACTGGGGGCGCCATGATCGGGCGCACGCTCGACGAAATCCACGCAGGCCGCGACGCCTTGCGCGCGATGCTGAAATCAGGCGGCCCGGTGCCCGCCGCCCCTTTTGACGGGTTCGAAGTGCTGGAACCGGCGCGCGACTACAAGAACCGCCATGCGTCGATCCTGTTGAGCATTGAAGCGACCGCAGAGGCGATGGAACAGGCCCTGCAATCGGATTGCGCCTGAGACGTCAAAGTTAGCCAATTTTGAACGTTTCACGGCTACGGGTTTGTGACCCCGTAGCTGCAAAGGTGTCCGGATGACGGCACAACCGAACTTTCCCGAGATGCCGCAACTGAACGCGCTGGCCCGTGCAGCATCCGAGCTGGGCTATGAAATTGTGGACATTGCGGGGTTTCTGGACCTGGTCGAGGTGCAGGCCCGCGAACAACGCGCCGCCCTGTCCGCGTTGGAGCGGGGGGCAGATGACATCGAGATGACCAATTCGGCAGTGCAATCCGTGGCAACCGATTTGGGTACAAGCGTCGCGCGCACGGCCGAGGATGTAGAGCACTCTGCCCATTTGATGCGCGCATTCGGCACGCAATCGCGCGACGTCGCCGCCTGGGTGCAGGACCTGTCAGAGCGCAGCGGGACAGTTGGCGAGACACTGAAAGCGGTCAAGACCAACAACGCGCAGATCGCCGCGATTTCGATGCAGGTGAACACGCTGGCCATCAATGCCAAGATCGAGGCCGCGCGCGCGGGCGATGCGGGGCGCGGTTTTGCCGTTGTGGCCGAAGCAATTAATGAGCTGTCTCAAAAGACGAAGGCCGCAGCGGCCCAGATCACCACCAATATCGAGACACTGACCGAATGGATTGCCCAGTTGCGCATTGAAGCCG
Source organism: Tateyamaria algicola (assembly GCF_047715485.1). Lineage (NCBI taxonomy): Bacteria > Pseudomonadati > Pseudomonadota > Alphaproteobacteria > Rhodobacterales > Roseobacteraceae > Tateyamaria > Tateyamaria algicola. The sequence continues at coordinate 3,869,970 of NZ_CP180422.1, read as the reverse complement.
AGGGCGTTGCACAGACGGCTGCAACGCTCATCGAACACAGCAACGGCACCGACAGCAGTCTGACCCGCATGGAACAATCCGTCAGCGACACCAAGGAACAGGCCGGACGGATCGGGGCGCAGACGGACAAGGTGCGCGCGGTGATCGAGGCATTCGCGCCGGACTTGCGCGGGATCGGGAGCAGCATCGCGACGACAACTTCCGGCATTGAACAGGCCCATGGCCGCGTGCAGCGCCTGATCGACCAGTCCGAAACCATTGTGCAGTCGAGCGCAGCCCTGGGTGGCATGACCGATGATGCGCCTTTCATCGCCTATGCGCGTGACCGCGCTGCTGCCATTGGCGCGGCCATGGATCAGGCAATCAGCGAGGGCCGGATCAGCGAAATGGGGCTGTTCGATCAGACATATGTGCCGATCCCGGGCACCGTGCCGCAGCAGGTGCGCACCGCCTATGTCGATCTACTGGATCAGATTCTGCCGCCGCTACAGGAACCGGCCTTGGACTTTGACCCCAAAGTCGTATTCTGCGCGGCCGTCGACGTGAACGGATATCTCCCGACCCACAACCGCACGTTTTCGCAAACGCCCCGCGATGACGTCGTCTGGAACACCGCGCATTGCCGCAACAGGCGCATTTTCGATGATCGCGTTGGCCTCAAGGCCGGACGCAGCACGGCGCCGTTTCTCTTGCAGGTCTATCGCAGGGACATGGGCGGCGGCGCATTCAAGATGATGAAGGATTTGTCAGCTCCGATCATGGTGCGGGATCGGCACTGGGGTGGTTTGAGGCTGGCCTATACGTTCTAAGCGCCTGCTCAGCCCCCCAAAAAAAGCGCCGCACATCCGGGCGGATGGCGGCGCGAGGAAAGCGTCTCTTGCGTGGGACAGATCCGGGACCCCGCGGCAAACGGGGGCGTGAAGCGGCAGGCAGAGCCGGTCACGAGGGCGCCAAATGGGACGGGCGCTGGGATGGGATCATCGCAAGGTCGCAGGCAGAACTCAGATCAAGGACGGAAGGTGCAAGCCCACCACCAGCATCACCATCAACGCGGCGGCCCCCAGCGCATCCTGAAGCAATGTCGCTTCGGCGCGGTTGGCAATCTGTTTGATGTGGCGCAGCGTAGTCATGTCAGCGTCTCCGTTCCTTAAGTTGCCTCTTTGTTCTCATATTCTTAACGAAGGGTAAAGAACTTTTTAAGAACATTTGCGAACTTTTTGGAACATCCTGACTAACCCACTGAAATCAAACGGATCGCTTCGTCCTGCCGCATTAACCAAAGTAAAACGCGTGCCGCCTGCCCCCGCGGGGTTTCCAGCGCGGGATCGTCCGCCAGCAGTTTGCGCGCATCGCTTTGCGCGATGGCCATCAGGGCCGCCTGGCGATCGAGGTCTGCAATGCGGAATCGCGGCACGCCTGATTGCGCCGTCCCAATCAGATCGCCATAGCCGCGCATCTGCAAGTCCGTCTCAGAGATACGGAACCCGTCCTCGGTCTCGCGCAGCACTTCCAGACGTTTTTGCCCCGCATCCGACAGCGGTGCCTGATACATCAGCAGACAGATTGATGCCGCATCACCCCGCCCGACCCTGCCCCGCAGCTGGTGCAATTGGGCGAGGCCAAAGGTTTCGGCCCGCTCGATCACCATGATCGTCGCATTCGGTACATTCACCCCGACCTCGATCACCGTTGTCGCAACCAGCACGCCCGTTTCACCGGCCTGGAACTTGGCCATCGCCGCGTCCTTGTCCGCCGGTGGCATCTGGCCATGCACAATGCCAACACGCCCCTCGCCCAGCACTGCGCGCAGTTGTTTGAACCGCTGCTCGGCTGCCGTCAGGTCCACCGCTTCGCTTTCTTCGACCAGCGGACAGACCCAATAACACTGCCGCCCTTCTTCCATCACTGCGCGCAGACGCGCCACAACCTCATCAATCCGGCCCGTGCTGACCAGCGCCGTCTTTATCGGTTTGCGCCCGGGCGGCTTTTCATCCAGCACTGACACATCCATGTCGCCATATTGCGCAAGGGCGAGCGACCGCGGGATCGGCGTGGCTGTCATCACCAGCACATCCGCCGCACCGCCCTTTTTGCCCAGCGCAAGCCGCTGGCGCACACCAAATCGGTGTTGCTCATCCACAATCGCAAGCCGCAAATCGCCAAAGTGCACATCATCCTGAAACACCGCGTGGGTGCCCACCAAAATCTGGATGTCACCGCGCGCGAGGGCGGCCAGCTTGGCCCGCCGCTCGCCCCCCTTGTCGCGCCCGGTCAGGATTTCGAGGACCACGCCCGCACTTTCCGCCAGCGGTTGCAGCCCTTCGAGATGCTGGCGCGCGAGGATTTCAGTTGGGGCCATCATCACACCCTGTCCGCCCGCCTCGACGGCAATCAAAAGGGCCATGAAGGCGACCAACGTCTTGCCCGCCCCGACATCTCCTTGCAGCAGGCGATTCATGCGTGTGGTGGCGGCCATGTCTGTCGCGATCTCGGCAATCGCACGTTCCTGCGCGCCGGTCGGGGCATAGGGTAAATCCGCACGCACCTTCGCTTGCAAAACGCCCGTGCCGAGCGAGGACGCACCCGCGATCTGCCGCTCGGACGCGCGCGCAAGCGCCAGTGTCACCTGATGCGCCATCAATTCGTCATAGGCCAAACGCGTGCGCGCGGCGCTGGTCGACACGAGGTCCGCCTGCGTTTGCGGGGCATGTGCCTGCGCCATGGCCGTCGCGAAATCGGGCCAACCGGCCTCCGCGATTTGGCCCGGATCGATCCACTCGGCAAGTGTGGGGACCCGCGCAAGTGCCGCACGCGACGCCTTGAACATCGTCTTTTGCGTGACGCCACCCGTAAGCGGATAGACTGGTTCGAAGGCCGGGATATCCGCGACCTCTTCGACCGGGAGGATGTGTTCGGGGTGCACCATGTTTGCGATACCGTCGAACAATTCGACCTTGCCGGAAACGACACGCTCACTTCCCGTTGGCAACACCTTGTTCAGGTAATCGCTGCGCCCATGGAAAAAGACGAGTTGAAAGCTCGTTTGTGAATCCTCGACATGGATACGGTATGCGCCACCGCGATTGCGCGCCGGATGATGCGCCCCAACGGTGACCTTGACCGTCAGCGTGGCGGGCAACACCGCCCCGTCGACCGTGTCGCGCAGTGCCCTGTCGACACCGGTATGGGGCAACGTGAACAACAGATCGCGCGGGGCGCTGATCCCCATATGGGCCAGATTCTGCGCGGTTTTCGGGCCGACGCCGTCCAGCGTTTCAAGCTCGGCAAACAGGGGGAACAGAACCTCGGGGCGGCTCATGATGCGCCGATCAGGTCCAGCCAGCCGTCTTCGTCCAGTGTTTCGATCCCCAGATCGGCCGCCTTTTTCGCCTTGGATCCTGCGCCGGGGCCCGCCACCAGCAAATCCGTCTTGGCACTGACCGAGCCCGACACTTTGGCACCAAGCGCTTCGGCACGCGCCTTGGCTTCGGCGCGGGTCATTTTTTCCAGCGTTCCGGTAAAGACAACCGTTTTGCCCGCCACCGGGCTGCCATCCGCGTCAGGGCGCTTGGCGTCTTCGATGTCCAGATGGGCGACAAGGCGGTCGATGCTCGCGATCTCGGCGTCCTGATTGAACGTGGTCGCAAGCGATTTGGCCATGACACCGCCGACGCCATCGATGCTCAGCAAATCCTCCCACGCGTCATTGCCCTCTTCTGCGCGGCGCATGGCGGTGCTGAACACCTCCCATGTGCCGTAATGGATCGCCAGCAGGTTCGCAGCCGCGTCGCCCACATGCCGGATGCCCAGCGCAAAGATCACGCGCCCGAGGGCGACCTGGCGGCTTACGTCAATCGCGTCAAAGAGGTTGGAGGCCGATTTTTCGCCCCACCCCTCTCGGTTTTTCAACTGCTGCATGCCGGTGCCGTAGCGTTCGCGCAGGGTGAAGATGTCGGCAGGTTCCTTGATCCAGCCATCTGCGTGGAATTGCTCGACCTGTTTTGCACCCAGCCCGTCAATGTCGAAGGCAGCGCGGCCCACGAAATGCTTCAGCTTTTCAACGGCTTGGGCTGGGCATATCAAACCGCCGGTGCAGCGGCGCACTGCATCACCGGGTTCGCGCACCGCGTCGCTGCCGCATTGCGGGCAGTGGGTCGGCATCTGGAAGGGCACCGCGTCTTCAGGGCGTTTGGACATATCCACGTCCGCGACCTTGGGAATGACATCGCCCGCGCGGTAGACCTGCACCCAATCGCCGACGCGAATGTCTTTGCCGTCCCGGATCGCCTCGCCCTTGTTGTCGCGGCCTGCGATGTAATCCTCGTTGTGCAGGGTCGCGTTTGAGACGACGACACCGCCGACCGTCACCGGGGTCAGGCGCGCGACCGGGCTCAGGGCGCCGGTGCGCCCGACCTGGATGTCGATTGCTTCGAGGCGCGTCCAGGCCAGTTCGGCCGGGAACTTGTGCGCGATGGCCCATCGCGGCGTGGTCGATCGAAAGCCCAACCGGCCCTGCAACGCCAGATCATCGACTTTGTAGACCACGCCGTCGATGTCGTAGCCCAAACTGGCGCGCCGCTGTTCGATCTCGCGGTAATGCGCGATCATCTCGTCCGTGCCGTTGCACAACGCGGTCAGCGGATTGGTTTGAAAGCCCAGCGATTTGAGCTGGGCAATCGCACCGGATTGGGTATCAGATAGCGGATCGGACAGTGCGCCCCAGGCATAGGCAAAGAACCTCAGAGGACGCGCGCGGGTGATGCTGGCATCCAGTTGGCGCAATGATCCGGCGGCTGCGTTCCGGGGGTTGGCAAAGGTTTTTTGCCCGGCCTCGCCCTGCCGCACATTCAGTTGCTCGAAATCCGGATGCGACATGTAAACCTCGCCGCGCACCTCGAGGATATCGGGCGCCCCACTCAACCTTTGGGGAATGTCGTCGATGGTGCGGGCATTGGCGGTGACGTTTTCGCCAATGGCACCATCCCCACGCGTGGCCGCCTGCACCAGTTCACCCTGTTCATAGCGCAAGGACAGGGACAGGCCGTCGATCTTTGGCTCCGCCGTGTAGTTAAGCGGGGCATCCACCCCCAAGCCCAGATATTTCCGAATGCGTTGGTCGAACTCAGCAATATCGGCGTCGTCGAATGCATTGGCCAGTGACAGCATCGCGACGGCGTGCGCAACCTTGGAAAACCCCTCCGCCGGTGCGGCACCGACCTGTTCAGAGGGGCTGTCCGCGCGTTTCAAATCGGGAAACTGCGCCTCGATCTCTGCGTTGCGCCGTTTGAGCGCGTCGTAGTCGGCATCGCTGATGTCGGGCGCATCTGCGGTGTGATAGGCGGCGTTTGCCTGCGCCAACAAATCTGCCAGCCGGGCAAGCTCCACCTTGGCGTCGGACGGTGACAGGTCTTGGATTGGGGTGGTTGCGGTCACGGCATCCCTCGGGCTGTTCAAGGCAAGAGATAAAAGCGTGCGCGCGCAGGGTCCAGATCATTCATTGCGCGAATGGCACTGAGCTTGCTGAAAGTCTTCTGCTCGTGACGTGGAATGACAGCACGAAAAAGGGCTGGCGCATGTCGTGTATGCGCCAGCCCTTTTTTAGAGGTATCCTGGATCAGGCGCCAATGGCCAACCGCTCGTCTTCGGTTTCCTGCACCGGCTCGGGATCACGCAGGACATAGCCGCGACCCCACACTGTCTCGATGTAGTTGTTGCCGCCTGTGGCCGTGCTCAGCTTCTTTCTCAGCTTGCAGATGAACACGTCGATGATCTTCAATTCCGGTTCGTCCATGCCACCGTAGAGATGGTTCAGGAACATCTCCTTGGTCAGCGTTGTGCCCTTGCGCAGGGACAGCAACTCGAGCATCTGGTATTCCTTGCCGGTCAGATGCACCGTCTTGTTGTCCACGCTCACCGTTTTGGCGTCGAGGTTGACAGAGACAGCACCTGTATTAATCACCGATTGAGAATGCCCCTTGGACCGGCGGATGATCGCATGGATGCGCGCCACCAGTTCCTCGCGATGGAACGGCTTGGTCAGGTAGTCATCCGCCCCGAACCCGAACCCTTTGATCTTGTTTTCGGTGTCGTCCGCACCCGACAGAATAAGGATCGGCGTTTCGACCCGCGCAAGGCGCAATTGGCGCAGCACTTCGTGGCCGTTCATGTCGGGCAGATCGAGGTCAAGCAGGATCAGATCGTAATCATACAGCTTGGCCAGATCGATCCCTTCTTCACCCAGGTCCGTCGCATAGACGTTCAGGTTGGCATGGGTCAGCATCAACTCGATGCTTTTGGAGGTAGTCGGATCGTCTTCAACAAGCAGCACACGCATTCTCTGGTCTCCACACTTGGGGTGTCAGGGGTCGAACTAAACGTGAACTGAAAAGGTTAACCACACGTTACCCTTGATGTACTTATATGTTAACAACTTAAGGTTGTCTATATTTTTGCAAGGCTGTTGCTTTCAACGCCTCTTCGCCGTGCGTTGACACAGCGCGCACCCATTCGTGGAATTCGTCTTCGCTCAGCCCGTACCTGTCCAGGGCCACCTCCTGCGTGATGAGACCATAAAGCACACCCCGCACGACCGCCGCCTTGCGCGACGCCACCCAACGCCGCGTGTTGGCGGGTGGCAAATCGGCCTGCGTCAGGACTGTGCCATCGGGCAAGGTGATCGCACGTGGGCCATCAACTTTCTTCAAATACATCGCACCGCTCTCTCACTTCTTTCGGTGAACATCGCGTTACGCGTTTAATGGCGCGTTAAACCGCCCCTTGAGACTATTTCGCATTTTCATATATATGCGCCGAACCCCTCCCGGAGATCCGCCATGCTTGACCAATCCGGTCCGCTCAATTCACTGGGCTTTGCCAAGGCCCCTGCCGATACCCGCGTTGTCGTTGCCATGTCCGGCGGCGTCGACAGTTCTGTCGTGGCGGCCGAACTGAAGTCGCAAGGCTATGACGTGGTGGGCGTGACGCTGCAGCTATACGACCACGGTGCGGCGCTGGCCAAAAAGGGCGCGTGCTGTGCGGGCCGCGACATTCACGATGCGCGGCGGGTGGCCGAAGACATGGGCTTTCCCCACTACGTGCTTGATTACGAAAACGTTTTTCGCGATGCGGTGATCGACGAATTTGCCGACAGCTATCTAGGCGGGGCCACACCTGTGCCCTGCATCCGCTGCAATGAGCGCGTGAAATTCAAGGATCTGCTCGAGACGGCCAAGGATCTCGAGGCCGATTGCATGGCCACAGGCCACTATATCCAGCGCAAGATGGGCGATGTGGGGCCAGAGCTGCACAGTGCGGCAGATGCCAACCGTGACCAAAGCTATTTCCTGTTTTCGACCACACCTGACCAACTGGATTACCTGCGCTTTCCGCTGGGCCATCTGCCGTCCAAGGACGACACGCGCGCGCTTGCGGCCAAGTACGGGCTGAGCGTTGCGGACAAGCCCGACAGCCAGGATATCTGTTTCGTACCCAATGGCGATTACGCCGCCGTCATCCGCAAACTGCGTCCCGAAGCGGCCGCACCCGGAGACATCGTGGATACGCGCGGCCGCGTGCTGGCGCACCATGACGGGGTGATCAATTATACCATCGGACAACGGCGCGGGCTGGGCATCGGAGGGCTGGCTGACCCTCTATACGTCGTGAAACTGGACGCGGATGCGCGGCAGGTGATCGTCGGCCCCAAAGAGATGTTGGCGACCCGGACCGTACCCGTGCGCGAGGTGAATTGGCTGGGCGATGCCCCCTTTGACAGCCAGAAAGAATGGCATGTCGCCGTCAAAGTCCGCTCGACCCGCCCCCCGACAGACGCGGTGATTCGCCCCATCAGCCCGACCGAGGCAACGGTAGAACTGGTCGCGGCAGAGGCCGGGGTATCCCCGGGCCAGGCGTGCGTGTTTTACGACCGGGACAGCAGCCGCATCTATGGCGGCGGTTGGATTCACAAGGGCTGAGTACCCCCGCGAACCGCTCTTGCCAGAGCCAGACGCTTCCGCTTAACTGAACACATGTTCATATCTTGCGGGAGCGTCACGCGATGCAACTCAATACAACCCAAGCGGTAGTAACCGGAGGCGCGTCCGGCCTTGGCGAGGCCACCGCGCGCTATTTTGCATCCCAAGGGGCGCAGGTGACACTGCTGGATCGCGACGCGAATCGTGGGCCTGCCGTGGCCGAAGAGATCGGCGGACATTTTGCCAAAACCGATGTGACCGACGAAAGCTCCGTCCAGGCGGCCATCGATCTGGCGCTGGACAGGATGGGCGGGCTGAACGCGGCCGTGAACTGCGCAGGCATCGCGGTGGGGATCAAGACGGTGGGACGGGACGGGCCGCACCCCCTGCCCGCCTTTCAAAAGACGATCGACATCAACCTTGTCGGCAGTTTCAACGTCGCGCGACTGGCCGCAGCGGCGATGGCATCAAACACGCCCGAACCTGACGGGGCGCGCGGCGTCATCATCAACACTGCCTCCATCGCAGCCTTTGACGGACAAAAGGGGCAGGCCGCCTATGCCGCGTCAAAGGGCGGTGTAGTGGGCATGACCCTGCCCATGGCGCGCGATCTGGCATCAACCGGCGTGCGGGTGATGACCATCGCACCGGGGATCTTCAAGACACCGATGCTGGCCGGATTGCCGGACGATGTGCAGGCCGCGCTGGCCGCCGATGTGCCAAACCCGGCGCGCCTTGGCGATCCGCAGGAATATGCACGGCTTGCCGGCTTCATTGTCGAGATGGGCTATCTCAATGGCGAGGTCATTCGCCTTGACGGCGCGCTGAGGATGAGGTGATGCGTCAGAGCACGCGCGGAATACCCGGACGTCCCAACGCGCAATCCAATGCGTTGCGGTCCCACTGCCCGGTCTGCGCCGCAGCCTCGTAGGTGGCCGACAGAAACTCAAGCAACACGGCGCGCGGGTCAGATGCCTTCGCAACCACGCGGTAAGGCAACAGGAATTCGCCCAGACCTGTGTCAAAGAACGCGCCATCAGGTCCGGCGGGCTGATCCGCAAACCCGTCCGGAACGGGATAGGCATAGCTGTAAAACATGGCCTCATCCGCACCGTTGCCCCCTGCCCAGAACCCGGCAGAAGACACTTCGTGGCTGTAGGCCTCTTGCGTGACAGCATCCGGCAAGGCCGGAAAGCCACCGGGGTGGAGTGGCGCTGTCCGACCCGAGAATCGCGTCACCGCCATGTCGAAGGATCCCCAGAACAGGTGAACCGGGCTGGATTTGCCCAGGAAACCGGTGCGGAACTCCTGCAATATAGGCGTCATGGCGACTATGGCATGCCACCAGTCGCGCACCGCTGCGCGATCATACGCGCCGGGGTCGGTTTGCAGGGCAAATGGGACAGGGTCCGGCACCTCGTTCGGGCTGCCGTGATAGACGTCTGGCGCGCCAACTGCGCGCAGTCGATCCTTGAAGGACGCGTTGAAGGCGGACACAGACATCGGCGCCAGATCAAAGCCTGCACTCTCACCAGAGGCGGAACTGACAATCAGCCGATGGTCGACCAAATCGAACCGCACCTCCCAACCGCCAGGAATGAGCCCGGTCGTCAGACCGCGCACATGGGGATAAAGCGTCGCGTGCCAGGAATGGTTCAGCCACGGCGTCTGAGCGAGGCGAAACTTGCCCACGATCTGCGCCCACATATGCAGCGACTGCCCCGTCTCTTTCCAGGCGGCGTACTCAAGCGTTGGCCATATCATGATGCAAAGGTAGCACGCCCGTGTAACAGCGCAATCACGCGCCCGCCTTTTCCTCGAGTGTCAGCCACTCTTCTTCCGCCGCATCAAGCAGGGCCTGCCGTTCGATCAGCGCATCCGTGGCCTTTTGAAACTTCACCGGGTTTGCGGTGAACAGGTCCGGATCACTCATCAACTCCTGCACCTTGGCAATCTCTGCTTCCAACCGCTCGATCTCGGCAGGCAGTGCTTCGAGGCGGTGCTTTTCGGTAAAGCTGAGGCCGGATTTCTGCGCAGTCTTCTGCTTAGGCTTTGCCTCGGAAGATTTTGTTTTCGCGACGTCTTTTGTCGTCGTCGGATGACGCTGAGACTGGTAGTCGCTCCACCCGCCGGCATAGACGACTGCCTTGCCATCCCCCTCCATCGCGATTGTGGTGACGGCCACACGGTCCAGAAAGTCACGGTCGTGGCTGACCAGCAGCACGGTGCCGTCATAGCCGTCGATCAGGTCCTGCAAGAGATCCAGCGTTTCCACGTCCAGATCGTTGGTGGGTTCGTCCAGCACCAGCAGGTTGCTGGGCCGGGCCATGATCTTGGCCAGCAGAAGACGCGCCTTTTCCCCGCCCGACAGCGAGCGAACCGGCGCGCGTGCCTGCGCCTCGTCAAACAGGAATTCCTTGAGGTAGCCGACCACATGCTTGGGCGCGCCGCGCACCATGACCTGATCGGCCTTGCCGCTCACGCGCATGTCGGGATCGCCCGTCAGGCTGTCCCAAAGGCTCATGTCGGGATCAAGCTGGGCACGGGACTGATCGAATACCGCCAGTTCAAGATTGGTGCCCAGCGTCACGGTGCCCGCATCCGGTTCCGTCTTGCCAATCAGCACGTTCAGCAGCGTCGTCTTGCCCACACCGTTTGGGCCGACAAAGGCGATGCGATCACCGCGCTGGACGGTCAGAGAGAACGGTTCGATGATCGTCTTGTCACCGTAAGCCTTTGATATGTCTTTAACCTCTATGACCTTGCGGCCTGATTTGGGACCCGCCTCGAATGCCATCGCGGCGGTGCCCTGACGCGCGATCTGGCTGGCGCGCTCGGCGCGCAAGTCCTGAAGGGCGCGCACTCGGCCCTGGTTGCGCTTGCGTCGGGCGCTGATACCCTCAACGGCCCAGCGGGCCTCGGCCTTGATCTTGCGGTTCAGCTTGTGACGCTGGGTATCCTCTTCCTCCCAGGTGGTGTCACGCCAGGCCTCGAAGGCGTCAAACCCCTTTTCCTGACGGCGCACGATTCCCCTGTCAATCCAGAGAGTTGCACGGGAGAGTTCACGCAAAAAGGCGCGGTCGTGGCTGATCAGGACAAAGCCTGCGCGGGTCGCCTTCAGCTCGGATTCCAGCCAGCCGATAGCCTCGATATCGAGGTGGTTGGTCGGCTCGTCCAGCAACATCAGGTCAGGCGCTTCGGCCATCAGGCGGGCCAGCGCTGCGCGGCGGCGCTCGCCCCCTGACGCAGTCGACACTGGGCGTGCAGGGTCAAACTTCAACCCTTCGCCTGCGCGTTCCACCTTGTACAGATCGGATGGCTCCAGCCCATGTATCGCAAAATCTCCGAGGGTGGAAAAACCGGACATATCAGGGTCTTGCTCCATGTAGCCGACGGAAACGCCGGGCCCGGCCACGATGTCGCCGCGGTCCGGTTCTACCAGGCCACCCATCACTTTCATGAGGGTCGATTTGCCCGACCCGTTGCGCCCCACAAGGGCAACGCGATCACCCGGCTGGATCACAAGGGACAGACCGTCAAAGACGGGATCGCCCCCAAACGTGAGGGAGATATCGGAGAGTTGGAGCAAAGGTACACGGGCCATATCGGGCAGCTAGTGGGTCACATCGGCGGCGTCAACAGGGCCCGGTGTCAGGGTGTCACGCCCGTGCGCGCCCAACACACGCACACTGCGCTTGATCCGTCACACCGGATGCGCCCGCCCCTTTCTCTGTTCCAGAAAAATCCCGGGGGTTTGGGGGCTGGCCCCCATCCGATCCTATCCGATCACAGCCCGCAAGAGCCGCTTGCGCGCAGGCGGGATCGACCCGATCTCGACCCCGGTAAAGACGTGCAGGGTGTTCATCTGATCGTCCACCACCGCGTGATCGCTGACCCAACCACCCATCATCAGGTAGGTGCGCAACAGCGGTGGCATCCGCAACATCGCCTTTTTCGCATCCGGTTTGCGGCGCAGACGCGCGGCGTATTTGAACACCTTGGGTGCCTTGACCCGTGGCAGCCAGCGCTTGGGCGCCAGATGGCGGGCCTTGAGCATCGCGAAGGCGTCCAGATAGTCGGCCGTTTCCGTGCCCGCAAAGGACGAGCAGCCAAAGAGCAATTCAACCCCGTTTTCATCCACATAGGCCGTCATCGCGCCCCAGGCGACGCGCAGGATGTCGGGGTCGCTCACATCCGGGTCGACGCAAAAGCGGCCCATCTCGACCATCTTGCCGCCATAGGCCTCGAGCGCACTCAACTCGTAGTACTGCGCCGAATAGCTACGCGAGATGTCACGGCCACACAGGGGCATCATCCGAAAGCAGCACACAAGAGCGCCGTCACTTGTGCGGGTGATCAGGATATGGGCGCAGTGGTCGTCGAACGTATCGGTGTCGCGATCAAGGCCAAAGCACCTTGCCCGCAAATCCTGTGCGGCGCGTATATCGGCGGGGCTGCTTGCCTCGCGTGCGCTGTAGCGCCCTTTTTTCAAACCGATCATGCCCAGGGCCTCCGACCGTCACTGTTGCGGTGAGCTAGCATGCGGCCTGTGACAGCGGCGTGACGCATCACCCGCCGCCAAACACTCCATCCGGACCAATCCGCCCGATATTGCCCAGCAGCTGCCGCAGGAAGCTGGTATCGGTCACACCGCTTTCCGTGACGCGGCGCGACAGGGACACAACGCGCCCATCCTCAAGCCCGAACCGTTCGATGTTCTGCAACACGCCTTCGCCGTCAAAGCTGATGGCAAGCACCTGGCGCTCAACCACTTGTGGTTTGCGCGGCCCGAAGGTGCGGACCTTGCTGCGCACATAGAAATAGTCGCCCCCTTCCAGCACGCCGCCTGCGGTGGGTGGCCCCACCAGATCCTCGACTGAGGACCGTGTGTCGATCCCGACAGCCAGTTCCTGCAGGTCTTCCTCGGCGGGGATGTAACCGTGATTGCGGAACGTGGGCGTGCACGCAGCCAGCGCGAGGGCAACCGTACCGGCCAAAATAACTGTTCTGGTCCGCATAACGGCCCCCTTTCGTGCGCCGCCCCTTGCTCAGGAGGCGTGGTGCTTTTATCTCGACTTACTCAAGGTTTGGCCTCGGTTCAAGAAACGAAAGTTCTGCACATGCCCAAGACACCCCCTTCTTCAGCCGCTTTGCGGGTGGCTGATCTGGCGCAAAACGCAGGCACAGCCTTTGAAATCGTGCCCGATGCGGCCCAGATGGCCGCGATTGCGGAGGTGCTGGATCTGAGCGGCCTGCGCAAGCTGCGCTTTGTTGGCGAAGTCTCGGCGCAAGGGCGGTCGGACTGGGTGTTGACGGCCTCACTCGGGGCCACGGTCACGCAGCCCTGCGCGGTAACCCTTGCCCCGGTCACAACCCGCATCGACGTGCCCGTGCGCCGTCAATTCGTGACCGACTGGGTCGAGGCCGAAGAGGGCGAGGTCGAAATGCCCGAGGATGACACGATCGAACCCTTGGGCAACTGGATCGATCCCGAGGCCGTCATGATCGAAGCCCTCAGCCTTGCGGTGCCCGATTATCCCCGCGCCGAAGGTGTTGCCTTGGGCGAAACAGTGCTGGCTGGCCCCGGTGTCGTCGCCCTTACCGATGACGACTTGCGCCCCTTTGCCGGGCTGGCCGATCTGAAGTCGAAAATGGAAGGCAAGGACGACACCTAAAACAGCCGTGACTGGCGCTGATTTGCCCTTGCGCATAACGTAGAGATGCGTATTTTGCCGCCCTCACGTCATTTTGGGTTGGACATGGCGCAGGGCTTTGCCTACACGCACGTCACGCCCGATATCAGGACGACCGAATGCACGCCCATTGCCGGGCGAAACGAAACACGCATCCGCATCCGCGCGGCTCTGCCCGAAATCCAAAGGCCCATTCCAATGGCTGTGCAACAGAATAAAGTGTCGAAATCGCGCCGCAACAACCGCCGCGCCCACGACAGCTTGACCGCCGCGAACCCCAACGAATGCCCCAACTGTGGTGAGCTGAAGCGCCCCCACCACATCTGCGCGGCCTGCGGTCACTATGACGACAACGAGATTGTCGCTCTGATCGAAGAAGTCGATCTGGAAGACGACGCGGCATAAGCAAATTGAAGGCGGGGCAGCGCGACAGCACACCATGACGGCCCAGACATCAGACCAGGCCGACACGAGCGCCGCCCTCGCTTTTCCCATAATTCTTTCTGTTGACGCAATGGGCGGGGATTTTGGCCCCGCCGTTGTCGTGTCCGGCTGTTCGACATCCGCCAAAAAGAATCCCCGCATCGGATTTATCCTGCACGGTCCCAAGGACGAGTTGGAACGGCTTGTCGCCCGCCGCAAGAACCTGCGCGGCCGGGTCGAGATCTCGCGACGCGGCGGACGTGGTCACCATGGATGACAAACCCAGCCAGGTTGTGCGCAACGGCAAGAGCACGTCGATGTGGTCATGCGTCGAATCCGTGCGCGCAGGCGAAGCGACCGTCGCTGTCAGTTGCGGCAACACCGGCGCCCTGATGGCCCTATCGATGATCCGCCTGCGCAAGTTGCCTGGCGTGAACCGCCCCGCCATTGCCGTTCTGTGGCCCAGCCGCAATCCCCAGGGTTTCAACGTGATGCTCGACGTGGGTGCGGATGTGCGCGCCGACGCGGATGATCTGCTGCGCTTTGCCCTGATGGGCGCCTCTTATGCGCGCAACGGGATGGACCTGCGCCGCCCTCGCATTGGCCTGCTCAATGTCGGCACCGAAGAGCACAAGGGCCGCAGCGAGTTGAAAGAGGCCTATGAGCTGATCGGGCAGAACGCCGAGGCGGCGGAGTTCGATTTTGTCGGCTTTGTCGAGGGCGGCGATATTCCGGGCGACGTGGCTGATGTGATCGTGACGGACGGGTTTACCGGCAATGTCGCGATCAAGACGGGCGAAGGCACCGCCAATCTGATTGGCGAACTGCTGCGCGAGGCATTCCGCTATACACCGCTGTCCCGCTTGGCCTCGATTCTGGCATTCACGTCGATGCGCCGCCTGAAAAAGCGGATTGATCCGCGGCGCGTGAACGGGGGCGTTTTCCTGGGATTGAACGGCACTGTTGTCAAATCGCACGGCGGGGCAGATGCTACAGGTGTTTCGGCGGCCATCAAACTGGCCGCCCAATTGGCCGAACTTGGCTTTAACGATAAGCTGGCCGCCCGGGTTGCCGGGGCCACCGCGCCGGCGGAGGAGAGCAAGACATGACTCTGCGTGCCGTTGTGCGCGGTGTTGGGCACTATCTGCCTGCGCGCATCGTTGAAAATTCGGAATTCGAGGCCACGCTGGACACGTCGGATGCGTGGATCTCGCTCACGCTCGGGGATCGAGCGGCGTCATTTCGCCACCGAAGGGGACACAACCTCGTCCATGGCGACGGCTGCGGCCCAGGCCGCGCTGGCCGATGCCGGGCTCGCTGTTGACGATGTCGATGCCATCGTGCTGGCCACCTCCACCGCCGACCTGACATTCCCCTCTGCCGCGACAATGGTGCAAAGCCAATTGGGCATGACCCGGGGGTTCGCCTTTGACGTTCAGGCCGTCTGTGCCGGGTTTGTCTATGCGCTCGCGAATGCGAATGCGCTGATCGTGTCGGGCCAGGCCAACCGGGTCATCGTGATCGGGGCCGAGACATTTTCCAGGATCATGGACTGGACCGACCGTAGCACCTGCGTGCTGTTCGGGGACGGTGCGGGCGCGCTGGTGCTTGAGGCGCAGGACGGCTCAGGCACCAAGCAGGACAAGGGCATTCTGGCCACGGATTTGCATTCGGACGGGCGCTACCGCGATCTTCTTTATGTTGATGGCGGCGTGA
This sequence comes from Tateyamaria algicola, assembly GCF_047715485.1. NCBI lineage: Bacteria > Pseudomonadati > Pseudomonadota > Alphaproteobacteria > Rhodobacterales > Roseobacteraceae > Tateyamaria > Tateyamaria algicola. The sequence goes on along the minus strand of NZ_CP180422.1, from coordinate 3,854,165 downwards.
GCACGGGCACCAGTGGTCACTTGCGCATGCAAGGCAACCAGGTCTTTCGCCATGCCGTCGAAAAGCTGGCGGCGACGGCCCATACGGCAATGGATCGCGCTGGCGTGACGGCAGAGGACGTGACCTGGGTTGTGCCCCATCAGGCCAACATTCGTATCATTCAGGGCACCGCCAAGAAGATGAACGTACCGATGGAGCGCGTGGTTGTGACCGTACAGGACCACGGCAACACCTCGGCGGCCTCGATCCCGCTGGCCTTGTCGGTTGGTCGCGCGCGCGGCCAGATCAAGGATGGCGACTTGATCGTCACCGAAGCCATCGGCGGCGGTCTGGCCTGGGGCTCGGTGGTTCTGCGCTGGTAATTGCCGTTTAAACCCGCAAAATGACTGCGCTTTAGGCCATTTGCCCAAGTCATTGATATTGACTCGGAATTTCCCCTCAACTTATGCTTTGCCAAAGGGGAGTGCATATGACGGACAAGACTTTGACGCGCATGGACCTCAGCGAAGCGGTGTTTCGTGAGGTTGGATTGTCGCGGAACGAAAGTGCGCAACTGGTGGAAAGCGTGCTGGATCACATGTCGGATGCGCTGGTGCGCGGCGAGCAGGTTAAAATCTCATCCTTCGGGACATTTTCGGTGCGCGACAAGTCGGCCCGTGTTGGCCGCAACCCAAAAACCGGTGAGGAAGTGCCGATCAATCCCCGCCGGGTTCTGACCTTCCGCCCCTCGCATCTGATGAAAGAGCGCGTGGCCTCGGGCAACAAATCGTGAGCACATGACCAAATCCGCAGACGCCTTTCGTACCATCTCTGAAGTGGCCGACTGGCTGGGCGTTCAGACCCATGTGCTGCGGTTTTGGGAGAGCAAGTTTACCCAAGTCAAACCCGTCAAGCGCGCGGGTGGTCGGCGCTATTACCGCCCGGCCGACATGTTGTTGCTGGGCGGCATCCGAAAGCTGCTGCATGACGACGGTCTGACCATCAAGGGTGTTCAGAAAATCCTGCGCGAGGAAGGGATGGCCCATGTGGCCGACATGTCCCGGCCGCTGGATGACGAAACCGAAGCGCAATTGGACAGTGATCTGGTCGCGCGCGTTGGTGACGATGTGCAGACGTCGCAAACGCCCGCATCTGCCCCGCTTCCTCCCCCGATGGAGGTCTTGAAAGAAGCGCCACCGCCGCCCGCGCCGCCAGCCGAGGAACAACCAAGCGAAGCCAGCTCGGACACCGCCACGGAAACCGCGCCGAAATCGGAACCGGCGGGCCTGCCCGCGTTCATGCGCACCGAGACACCCGTGCCCGGCACACCCGCACAGGGTATACCGACGCTGACATCGGACTTCAAACCGGCGGCACCCGAAGCGGGCACACCGGCACCTGCACCATCCGTGGCGCATGTTGATCCGCCGCAAAGCGCGGCACCGACGCCTGAGACCAGTGTAAGTCCGCCTCCAGAAACACGCGCCGAAGCCGAAGCGCCTGAGACACCCGAAAACGCACAGGCTGCACAGGCGCCAGAGCCGTCGCCTTCTGCACCGGCTGCAGAAGATGCGCCCGCAGCGGAAGCAGCAACCCCGGCCCCTGCCCCGCCCAAAGGGAACGTACCAACAGACGTGACGCCGCCCGCACGCGAAACGGTCGAAGACGCACTAACTGCTGAGTCAATGCCAGAGCAGGCAGAGCCCGATCTGCAGCCCCCCGCGCCAGAAGAAGACACGTTGGCAGCTTCGACACCGCAAGAGGAAGAAGCGCCCGTGGCGCAAACCCTCCTGCCATCCTTCCTGTCCTCAACCCCGGAACCGGCGCAGGCGACCCCAACGGTCGAGGCAGCGCCGGACCCCGAGACGGCCTCGGCAGACCAACCGGCGCCAGTGCCGCGCGTGGTAGAAGTGCCCGACGATCCGGACACCGACAACCTGGATGCAACCCCCTCTGCGCTCACGAAAGTCGGCGAGGTCACGCATCTGACACCGGACCAGCGCAGCGCCCTGCGCCCCCTGCTCGCGCAGCTGACCGCGCTCAGGGACCAGATGGCAAGTGCCCGCCGCGATCCGCGTTAAAGAGACCGCATTACGTGCCAATTCCCCCTTGCCCCCGGCCAGAAATCGGGTATGACACCCCTCACGTCGGGCTATGGCGCAGCCTGGTAGCGCGTCCGTCTGGGGGACGGAAGGTCGCAGGTTCGAGTCCTGCTAGCCCGACCATTTACTTCTGCCCCAGCGCTACGGGGCCTTCGATCGCCGCGTCCCTGACCACCAAACGCATTGGAGGGATGGGATGACCGGCGTTCTTGCAGACACCCAGTTGATCGAAATGATGGCACGCGGCGAGATCACCGCAGAGCCTGCCGTGACGGATGCACAGGTGCAGCCTGCGAGCCTTGATCTGCGCCTTGGTACTGTAGCGTACCGCGTGCGCGCCTCTTTTCTGGCAGGCCACGGGCGCAGCGTCGCTGACCGCCTGAGCGAGTTTGAAATGCACCGCGTTGACCTGAGCGATGGGGCGGTGCTGGAAAAGGGCTGTGTCTACGTCGTGCCGTTGATGGAACGGCTCGCCCTGCCCGAAGGCGTGCAGGCCGTGGCCAATGCCAAGAGCTCGACCGGGCGACTGGATCTTCTGACCCGCACCATCTGCGATGGTGGCACCGAATTCGACCGGATTGCGCCCGGTTACGCAGGCCCGCTTTATGCAGAGATTTGTCCACGCTCATTCTCAGTCCTTGTGCGTCCGGGGATGCGGTTGAACCAGATCAGGTTCCGCGCCGGTCAGGCAGTGTTGAGCGATGCGGAACTGGGCGCGCTGCACGCCGAGATGCCTCTGGTCGATGGCGATGCCGTAATTGACGAGGGCCTGGGGTTTTCCGTCGATCTATGCCTGCCCGGCACGACATTGGTGGGCTACCGCGCCAAGCCCCATACCGGGGTGATCGATCTGGACCTGATCGGGCACTACGACCCCGCCGAATTCTGGGAAGAGGTGCACAGCACTGATGGGCACATCATCCTTGATCCCGGTGCGTTCTATATCCTCGTAAGCCGCGAGGCGGTGCATATCCCACCCGACTACGCCGCAGAGATGGCCCCTTACCTCGCCATGGTCGGAGAATTCCGCGTGCATTATGCGGGTTTCTTCGATCCCGGCTTTGGCCACGACGCCGCGGGCGGCACCGGGTCACGCGGGGTGCTGGAAGTCCGCTGTCACGAAGCCCCGTTTGTGCTGGAGCATGGGCAGATCGTGGGCCGTCTGATCTATGAACGGATGGCCGCGCAGCCTGCGCAGCTATACGGCGCCGATATCGCTTCGAACTATCAAGGCCAGGGTCTGAAACTGTCCAAACACTTCGCCACGCCCGACTAGGGGGCTGGCAGGGCGATATCGTCCTCGGGCGCTTTGACGGTGCCATTTTCCTCCGGCACGTCCCGTTTGAAGATGCGTTTGCCCGCAGACTGGATCGAGGCAAAGGCGTCTTCGGCCATGAACCCGGACAGGAACGCGATAAAGGCCACCGTGTAAGGGCTGAGTTCGACCTCATTGCCCATGCCGCCGCCCTGGGTCAGCGCCAACATACCTGCACCGGAGAACAGGAAGATCGCGATCGCCGCGGCAATCCCCTCGCCCACATTCACGAACAGGCGCGACAGCGTGAGGGTCGAGGCCTTCTTGGACGAATAATACCGCCGGGAAAACGCCACAACCGTGCCAAGCCCGCCAGCGGCGATGGTCACGATCAGGGTCAGAAAGATGGTTGGAAAACTGACAAGGCGCATCAGCACGTCCGGCATCAGCGGGATGTTGAGGGACAGCGCAGACAGCCGCGCGCGCGCGGGCGAGCCGACGGGAAGCGTCACTTGCAGCGCCTCGATACTGGCCTGATGCCCGTCCCACTTGTCCTGCAGGCCGGCGATTTCGTTCTGAACTGCCTTGCGTTCGGCCTGAACCCCATGTGACGCAGCATTGGCGGCGGACACATTGGCCGACAACTCGTCCAGCCGGGCAATCGCGCGGGTGCGCATGGCGTTAAATCGATCCTTGGTATCAAGGTCGGCGCCCGATCCTTCAAACCCTTCGGCCGCGACGTCCAACAGGGCACGCACTTCGTGATCGGGGGCGAGGTTCTCGCGCGCACCGACCGCAAACACAGCCTCGGTTTCCATGCGCACAAGCACCGACTCGAACTTGCTGCGCCCGGCGCCGGGCAGATCGAACTGGAACTCGTTCAGGTCGGCCATGGTGGAATCGATTTCGGCAGTCAGCGCCGCGTTGGCGCGCGCAATCACCGCAAACGACTGGTTCACCTTGGCATCAAAGCTCGACACCTGCTTGTCCAGCATCTGCATGTCACGCGTCAGCAGATCCTTGGCCCGCTCGAGATCCTGTTCGCGTTTGAGAATGAAGAGAAGGTTGTCGATGTCGTGCGAGGTTTCTGCGTCGCTCTGCGGGGCGACGGCCCTGATGGGATCGGCCTGCCACGCGGTGCGGTAGATGTAGCTGCCAAAGCCGAATGTGACGAGGGCCACGAACAGACCATATAGCGCGATCACGGTTATCCCGAGCGAGACCGAGCCCACCCGTGCGCCTGCGTTCAAATCGGCCATTGCACAATCCCCCAGTCAAATAATGGAGGTTACGCTACGGCACACGCGCCAACGGATCAACGGAGGATTTCCTGACCCGGACTACATCCGATTGATTTTATTGCCTGCTTTGGCCGCCTGGCGCGCCTGACGGGCGGCGCGCTTGGCCTGACGCTGCTGACGAATCTCGGCCTGTGTGGGGCCGTCATCCATCGCCTCGTCATAGTCCATCTGCTGCTGGCGCGGCTGTTTGCGTCCGCGCGACACCTTGTTCACGCCGGCATCAATGCCCTTGTTGATGGCTTTGCGCATGATGATGCGCATGATCATGTTGATAATCTGATTTGCATTCATGGGACTGCTCCGCCCTGTTGCTTGGCCCTGTTTGCGTGGCTTGTGCGCAATATAGCGTGGAATGCGGCGAATTTCAGACTTTTTAGCCGATTAATCCTCGAACAGCTCGGATTGGCCCTCGGCGCTTTCCTCGTCCTCTTCCGTTTCGGGCCCCGGCAGCGTGCCCGGCGGAGGTCGGTTTTCGAGCAGGCCGGCGGCGCGCAATTCCTTGAGACCGGGCAAATCGCGGGCGTTTTCGAGGCCGAAGTGGTCGAGAAAGGACTGCGTGACCACAAAGGTCACGGGCCGCCCCGGCGTCATCTTGCGCCGCCCGAACCGGATCCACTCGAGTTCGAGCAGCTGGTCCACGGTGCCGCGGCTGACGGAAACGCCGCGAATTTCTTCGATTTCGGCGCGGGTGACGGGCTGGTGATAGGCGATGATGGCCAGCGTTTCGATGGCCGCGCGGGACAATTTGCGCGTCTCGATCGTTTCCTTTTGCATCAGGAACCCGAGGTCGGCGGCGGTGCGGACCGCCCAGGCATCGCCGATCTTCATCACTTGCACACCGCGCCCTTCATAGCGTTTGCGCAGGTAGACCAGCGCCTCGGCCGGATCACAGCCATGGGGCATCCGCGCCTCAAGCTCGCGCACGGTGACAGGTTCGGCAGTGGCAAAAAGGATCGCCTCGACCATGCGTTCCTGTTCGGCCATGGGCGGCGCTTCAAACAGGCTTTCTTCTTTTTCTTCAGGTGCTTCTGTCACGTGCTTCATCTCGTTTGCGCAGCTGGATCGGCGCGAATGTCTCGGTCTGGCGGATTTCGAGGTGCCCTTCCTTGACCAGTTCAAGGCTGGCCGCAAAGGTCGAGGCCGTGGCCGAGCGGCGCTTGACCGGGTCCATTTCCCAGCCTTCGGGCAGGTAGGACAGGATGTCGGTCCAGTCGCCCGCATAGCCGATGAGGCCCCGCATCCGGTCGAGCGCCTGTTCCATGGTGAACACAGCCTCGCGGTCCATCACGAAGGGGCGGAATTCGTCGCGGGTGCGGATGCGGGCATAGCCCTGCATGAGGTCCAGCAGAGTGGCCGTATAGGTCACCTTGCGCACCCGCGTGACCATTTCCGACTGCCCCCGCGCAAAGAAATCGCGCCCCAACTGGTCGCGCGCCATCAGCCGCGCAGCCGCATCGCGCATGGCCTGCAACCGTTCGAGTTGGAAGGCAAGATGGGCGGCAAGTTCCTCGCCTGACGGCCCTTCTTCGCTAGGGTCGGGGGGCAAGAGCAGGCGGGATTTGAGGAAAGCAAGCCAGGCCGCCATGACGAGATAGTCGGCGGCAAGTTCCAGCCGCAGCTGTTTCGCCTTTTCCACAAAGGCAAGGTATTGGTGCGCCAGCTGCAGGATCGAGATTTGGCGCAGATCGACCTTTTGCGTGCGACTGAGGGTTAGCAGCAAATCAAGCGGCCCCTCGTACCCGTCGACGTCAATGATCAACGCCTCGGCGGCGAGGCGGTCGGCGACGGATATCTTGTCTTCCTCAAAGGTGTCGTCAGCCATGCACGCGCCCGATTTACTGACCTAGGCCAAAAGCGCTTCAAGTTCGGCGTTCAGGTCGGCAATGTCAATGTCGTCAGGCGTATGCCGGGCGGCAAGCGCGGCGTCGGCGCGGGCCTGAGCGGCGTCGCTCATCTGTCCAGCGGCAGTGGCAGAAGCGATGCGATCAGCCAGCGGCGCGTTGCAGTGCAGGATCACGTCACAACCCGCAGCAAGAGCACCCCGCGCGATGTCGGGCACGCTGCCGCTCAGCGCCTTCATCCCGATGTCATCTGTCATGATCAGCCCGTCAAAGCCGATATCGCTGCGGATCAGGTCCATCATGTCGCGCGACAGGGTGGCGGGCGCCTCGTCCACGGCCTCGTAGACCACATGGGCCGTCATCCCCAAGGGCAGGTCGTTGAGCGCGCGGAACGGTGCAAAATCGGTTTCGCGCAGGGTGTCGAGGCTGACATCCACGCGCGGCAGGTCAAAATGGCTGTCCAGGTCTGTGCGACCGTGGCCGGGAATGTGTTTGAGCACGGGCAAGACACCACCATCGAGCATGCCGTCCGCCGCCGCGCGACCCAAGAGAGAAATGTCATTGGGGGAGGTGCCGTAACAGCGGTTACGCAGGAACTCATGTGTTCCCTTGACGACGATATCGACCATGGGCGCGCAGTTGCTGTCGATGGTGAGTGCTTTAAGTTCGTGGGCTATGTACCTGTGGCGCAAATACATTGCGCGTTCGGCATCGTCCCCGGCAGCCCGCACGAAATCGAGCGGCGGCAGCCATTCGGTCCACGTGGGACCACGCAGGCGCTGCACCCGCCCACCTTCCTGATCGATGGTGATAGGGGCATCGCGGCCCACGGCATCGCGGAACTCGCTGCACAGGCCATAGACCTGATCGGGCGTGTCGATGTTGCGGGCAAAAAGGATAAAGCCGAATGGATCGGCGTCGCGAAAGAACGCCTTTTCATCCTTGCTGAGCGTCAGGCCATCTGCATCGAGGATGGTTGCGCCGAAATTGGTCACCGCGTCACAACCGGAATGCAGTCCGCCCCTTCGGCCACAAGGGCCGAGCAGAAGCGGCGTGCATCGCTGAGATCAGCAAAGCCGTGCGCGCGCAGGCGATAGAAGGTGCGCCCGCCGCTTTGCGCTTTTTGAACGATGCGGTCCTTGCCCTGCAGGTAGTCGCCAAAGCGCCCCTGCATCTTGTCCCATTGAGCGCGGGCCACTTCAGGGCTGTCGAATGCGCCAAGTTGAACGAGGCGGGTGCCTGCGGGAATCGCGCTGCCGTCGAGTTCCTTGATTTCCTGGGCCGCGGCAATGGCCGCAACCGGCACGACCACGGCCGGAGCGGACACGGGGCGCAATTGCGGACGTTTGGACAGTTTGGGGCCCGGCCCTGTGACGGTCGCAACCGGAGCAGGTATCGGCACATCAGCCGTGCTGACACTGGCGAGCACGGGTTTGGTTTCACCCTCTTCCGCCTCGATCGCATCGACCCCTGCGGTCAGCTGGTTCACCAGATCCTCGACCGCGCCATTGTTCAGCGCCTCGGCCACGTCGACGTCCTTAGGCACATCCTTGGGCGCAGCATCAAAGCTGGCGGTCAGGTCCAGCGGTTCGGGCTGTTGCACAGGTGCCACCGTTTGAGCGGTCATTGGCTGATCTTCCTCGCTCAGGTCCATCGGCTTGGGCGCAAGGACCAGCCGATCAACCGGGCCAGAGGCTTCACCTGCGGCGGCGACCTCGTTCACGGCGAGCCCTGTGTTCTGCGCCAGTTGCCCGCCCGGATCGGCGGGGCGCACCCGCATCTCGCCTTCGGCGGCGCGCACGACCGGAATGCCCGACACATCGCGCATCACCAGCTTGTAGCCCCAGACCGACACGCCTGCGATCAGCGCCAACGACACGGCAGCGCCTGCAAGGTTCGTGATGTTCTTCAGCGGGTTGGAGGGCGGTGTTGAAGTTGTTTCGGGGGTAGAATACCCCACGTGACCCATACTATGGGTGAACTGCATATCTGCCATCTCTGCCTCGTTGTCCGCGCAGATACGTGCCCGCGCAGATCATCTGATTGTGGGTGCACCCGCACGGGGCGCAAAGGGAAAACGTTGCCTGTGTTGCCCCTTTTTGGCGGGGCTTAACGCAGCTCTTCGGCTGGTTCGACGCCAAGAATACCAAGACCGGATGCAATTACAACGGCGCAGGCGCGTGCGAGTGCGATTTTTGCCTGTGACGTGGCTGCATCGTCCTGAAGGAAGCGCAAAGAAGGCACATCGTTGCCCCGGTTCCAGAGCCCGTGGAAAGTGCCCGCAAGGTCATAGAGGTAAAAGGCGATGCGGTGTGGCTCATTGCTGCGCGCCGCCGTTTCCACAAGACGCGGCCATTCTGCCAGCTTCGCCGCCAGCGCCAGTTCCGCCTCGTGGTCGAGTTTGGAAAGGTCTGCGGCACCCAATGTGGCGTCATCCACTGCGACCTTTGCCTCGGCTGCCTTGCGCAGCACGGATGTGACGCGCGCATGAGCGTACTGTACATAGAAGACGGGGTTTTCCCGCGACTGTTCCAGCACCTTGTCGAAATCGAAATCGAGCGGCGCGTCGTTTTTGCGGGTCAGCATGTGGAACCGTGTGACCCCGGGGCCGACCTGATCGACCACATCGCGCAGGGTCACGAACGTCCCTGCCCGCTTGGACATCTTGAACGGCTCGCCATTCTTGAACAGTTTCACCAACTGCGTCAGCTTGATATCCAGCGGGACCGTGCCACCGGATAGCGCGGACACAGCCGCCTTCATCCGTTTGACATAGCCACCGTGATCGGCGCCAAAGACGTCGATCAGCGCGTCATAGCCACGCTGAACCTTGTCATAGTGATAGGCGATGTCGGGCGCGAAATAGGTCCAGGACCCGTCCGATTTCATCACGGGCCGGTCCACATCGTCGCCGTGATCTGTGGATTTGAACAGGGTCTGTTCGCGCGGTTCCCAATCTTCGGGCTTCTTGCCCTTGGGCGGCTCCAGCACGCCCTCGTAGATCAGGCCTTTGCCACGCAGATCGTCAATCGCCGCCTCGATCAGGCCCGTGCCATAGAGCGACTTTTCGGAGAAGAACCGATCCATCTCCACACCCAGTGCTTTGAGGTCGGCGCGGATCAGGTCCATCATCGCTTCGGTCGCAAATTCGCGGATCTCTTCCAGCCAGAACTGTTCGCCCTTGTCCACAAAGGCATCGCCCACCTTGGCCTTCAGCGCCTGCCCCACCTCGACAAGGTAGTCACCGGGATAGGTGCCATCGGGGAACGCCACCTCTTGCCCATGCGCTTCGAGGTAGCGCAGGTAAACAGACCGCGCGAGCACATCGACCTGCGCGCCGCCATCATTGATATAGTATTCACGCGTCACATCATGGCCCGCGAAATCCAGCAACGAGGCCAGGGCGTCGCCAAAGACCGCGCCCCGCGTGTGGCCCACATGCAGTGGACCGGTGGGGTTGGCCGAGACGTATTCGACGTTGACCTTTTTCCCCTGCCCCATGGTCGACCGCCCATAGTCGGTCCCCCCCGCCAGCACAGCGCCAACGACGTCCTGCCAGACAGAGGGTGCCAGACGCAGGTTCAGGAAGCCGGGGCCAGCGACCTCAGCACTGGTAATGCGCGGATCACTTGCAAGACGCGCGGCCAGCGCCTCGGCGATGTCGCGGGGTTTCATGCCGGCGGGCTTGGCCAGCACCATGGCCGCATTTGTCGCCATATCGCCATGTGCGGCGTCGCGGGGCGGTTCGACCGTGACGTTGTCGGTGGCGAGGCCTTCGGGCAGGTCACCGGCCTCGGCCATTGCGGCGAGGTCAGAAAGCACGAGGGCGCGGATGTCGGCAAAGAGGTTCATTGTGGCTCGGTCTTGGTTTTTTGAGGGTCGGGGCGGTGTATCACGGCTGGGTGCCGCGTCAATCGGTGCTATCCGATCAAACGCGCGTGCTCTTGCAGGGCAAAACGGTCGGTCATACCCGCGATATAGTCCGCCACGACGCGGGCCAGCGCGGTTGCATCGCCTTCGGCGCGGTCCACATCCGCCGCCCAGCGGTCGGGCAACAGATCGGGTTGATGCAGGAACAGCGGGAACAGATCGGTGACGATCAGCGTCACTTCCTCGCGTTTCTCCATCACTGATGGCGCGCGATACATGTTCTGGAACAGGAAGCTGCGGATTTCGGTCAAATCCGCCCACATCTGGTCGGAAAAGCGGATCACGGGTCGCCCGAGATGCCGGATGTCTTCGACAGCTTCAGCACCGCTGTCAGCCAGCAGCCGCTTTGATGTGGCAACCACATCGCTGACCATCGCGCCGAACACGCGGCGCAGCGCCTCGTGACGACGGCGGATCGGGTCAAGTCCGGGGTAACTTGCGTCTACCTCGGCATAGGCCGGGGCGATCAGCGGCAGATGCGCGATATCGGTTTCGTCAAAAAGGCCCGCCCGCAGACCGTCATGCAGGTCGTGATTGTTATAGGCAATGTCATCGGACAGCGCGGCCACTTGCGCCTCGGCGCTGGCATGGGTGGCAAGTTCGAGGTCGTGTTCGGCGTTGTAGTCAGCCAGAGCAAAGGGCAAATCGCCCGTAACCGGCCCATTGTGCTTGGCGATCCCCTCAAGACATTCCCATGTCAGGTTCAGCCCGTCGAAATCGGCATAGTGACATTCAAGGCGCGTCACGATCTTGATCGCCTGCGCATTGTGATCAAAACCACCATAGGGTGCCATGAGCGACTGCAACGCATCCTCGCCCGTGTGGCCAAAGGGGGGATGGCCCAGATCATGCGCGAGGGCGATGGCCTCGGTCAGGCAGTCGTTGAGGCCCAAGGCACCGGCAATGGTGCGCGCCACCTGCGCCACTTCGATCGAATGGGTCAGGCGGGTGCGATAGTAATCGCCCTCATGCTCCACAAAAACCTGCGTCTTGTGCTTGAGCCGCCGAAAGGCCGAGGCGTGAATAATCCTATCCCGGTCGCGCTGAAAGCACGAGCGAAATGACATCTCCTCTTCCGGCCAGCGCCGTCCCCGGGCGCGGGCAGGATCGGAGGCATAGGGCGCGGACATATCTGCTGATCCTTGTCGCCTGTTCCTTGTGCCCATATATTGCAGATGCAGCGAACATGAAACGCGCCTTTTTCGGAGAGATCGATGCAATTGCCGCCCACAGTGACCCCCGCGCCTTTGAGCGTCTGGCCGAGATCGGGGCCGCCACCCAAGGTCAGGCCCTGCGTGTGGCCGTCGAAGGCGGTGGATGTTCCGGGTTTCAGTACGAAATCGCGCTGGACCACCCCAAGGAAGACGATCTGGTGCTGGAAGGCGCTGGCCAGAAAGTGGTGGTCGATTCCATCAGCCTGCCGTTCCTGTCCAACGCGGTCATCGACTTTTCCGAGGAACTGATTGGCGCCCGGTTCGTGATCGAGAACCCCAACGCCACCAGTTCCTGCGGTTGCGGCACATCCTTTTCGATGTGACCTAGCGCAGGCCCGCACTGGCGCGCGCGAACCCTTCAAAGAAGGCATCGAAATCCGGGCTTGAAGACGCTGTTTCGTGCAGAATGCGTGCGGCGTCTTCGTCCAGCATATCATACAACGTGGCCTGCATCGCACCCCAATCGCCGCTGCGCGCATCCTCGAGGCTGAGCAGTGCTGCAGAGATTTGGCGCAGCGCCCCTCCCCCTCTGCGCGGCGATGAAAGACTTGGCGGCTGGCCTGCACGGCCTGACCGCTGTCATCATGGCCAAGCGTCGCCATCGCCCAGGACGAGACGAGATATTCGTGGTAATCATCTGACAAGGGCACCGCGTCATCCTCGCGCACCGCAAAACGGCTTAGGTTGTAGCGCACGGCAGCATCCCAGACAGGGCTTGGCTGTTGACCTGCCTGGCGCAAGGCAACACAGATTTCGGCCAACAGATCCATGTTCTGATCAAGATGCGCCAGGATGCCCGCATATTCGAGGCTGGTGCGCCCTGCGGCGTCCAGATGCGGCGCGCGGCGACCATATTCCGAAAGGTAGAAAACGATATGCGTCAGCTCGTAAGCGGCCTTCTTGTTGGGCAGCGCGAAGGTCGCGGGCCGTCCGAAAAAGGCGCGCAAACGGTCATCGAGGCCGGGATCGGCCGCCTTGGTCGCAACCCCGCGACGGGCAAGCAGGCGGCGGGCCTCGGCGCGTTGCAAATCGCTGAGTTCCGCTTCGGGCAGACCCTGATCGGCAACCCAGTGACACAGCCGTTCCATCTGAGCCCCCGGCAGGCCCAGGTCTTCGAGGTCGAGGCCGATGGACAGCAGGAAGCGATAATATTGTGGGAAAAAGCCCAACCGTTCGGGAAGAGCGGCGTAGAACCCGGCATGCGGGATCAGCGCGTTTTCGGTCACGGCCAGGCCGGTGCATTCCAGAATGTTCAGGAGTTCCGCGTTTTCCTTGAGCCAGAACACATCATCCTGGATCCGGCGGTGACGGGCGAAACATTCCAGCAATGCCGCTGTCCGTTCGGACAGGCGCTGGCGGCGCGGCGGGGCGTTCAGGGCGATGATGTTTGACATTTTTCTTGTCCTTTCAAGGCTATGTGATCTGAACGTCCCGCCGCAGCGGGCTTAGGAGCCGGAGGAGAACAGGCCGGTGACGGCACCGTCTGTCAATGTGCCGGTCGTGGGCGCCGAGCCGGACGAGAACATCTCGGTCGCGTCACCCGTGCTGGCCTCGCTTGTTGTGGGTGCGGAGCCCGACGAAAACATCTGGATCGCGTCGCCAGCCGTTGCGTCGGACGCTGTGGGGGCCGAGCCGGAGGAGAACATCTCGACCGCGTCGCCTGCGCTGGTTTCGCTGCGTGTCGGTGCCGAACCGGACGAGAACATCTGCACAGCATCGCCCGTCGATGCGTCACCCGAAACCGGGGCAGAACCGGACGAGAACATTTCGACCGCATCACCGATTGCGCCATTGGCCGACATCATCGGGCTGGAACCGGAAGAGAACAGGGCCGTGGCATCCCCGAGCAAGGTGTCGGACGCAGTGGGCGCGCTGCCGGAGGAGAACATTTCGACCGCTTCACCAGCGTGTGTTGCGCTGATATTTTCTGCGGAGAAAGCTGCGGAGATTTTGCGTTGAGCCGTCATTGTGAAGTCCCTTTCATCTTGAGGTTGTGACGCCTTTAGCCTTGCCCGCTAAAAGTGTGTCTGAAAATAGAAATTCCCGCTAAGGATGATCAGCGCACAAGTTGTCCACATAAGGAAAGCAACAGAAGAGCTTGAGGTGACCCAGCTTCCCCTTGGAACATTCGAGAACAAAAAAACTTATCCACAGCCCTGATTTTGCGGGATTTTTTGGGAAATCAGGCCGGGGCTTGCAATTTTAGGGCGAATCAAACGGTTAAGAATTGGTTAATTCACCGTACGCAGCACACCTCTTGCGATCGTTCTCTCAATCGGTCAAGTCTGACGCTACGGACGACAAGGGGCAGGCCATGAAAATCGCGACATTCAACATCAACGGGATCAAGGCGCGCGCAGAAGCGTTGCCACGCTGGCTGGATGCGGCCCAACCCGATGTCGTGCTGCTGCAAGAGATCAAGTCGGTCGACGAAAACTTCCCTCGCGAGATGTTTGAAGAGCGTGGCTACAACGTCGAAACCCACGGCCAGAAATCCTTTAACGGCGTCGGCATCCTGTCCAAGCTGCCGCTCGAGGATGTGACGCGCGGTCTGCCCGGTGATGAGACGGATGAACAGGCCCGCTATATCGAGGCGACCGTGGTGGGGGATGCGCAGGCCGTGCGCCTGTGCGGTCTGTACCTGCCCAATGGCAATCCGGTGCCGGGTCCGAAATACGACTACAAACTCGCCTGGATGGAACGGTTGCGCGCACGCGCAGTGGCCTTGCTGGCCGAGGAAACCCCGTTCCTCATGGCGGGCGACTACAATATCATCCCGCAGGCCGAAGATGCCAAACGCCCCGATGCCTGGCGCGAGGACGCACTGTTTCGCCTCGAGTCGCGCACCGCCTATCGCCGCCTGCTGAACCTGGGCCTCACCGAAGCGTTCCGCGCCCGCACCCACGGGCCGGGCCACTATTCGTTCTGGGACTATCAGGCAGGCGCATGGAACCGCGATGACGGCATCCGCATCGACCATTTCCTGATGTCCCCGGCCTGTGCGGACATGATGGTGGACTGCCAGATCGACAAACAAGTCCGGGCCGAGGATAAGCCATCGGATCACGTGCCAGTCTGGGTGTATCTCGCGGCCTGAAACTTCACATCATTGGTGCGGTGCCGGATTCCTCGGTAAAGACGCGGATGTAGTCGCCGGGCGAGGATCCAGCCCAATAGACCCACAATCGGTTGGGATTGTCCTCATCAATCCAGACATAGTCACCCTGTTCCAGCCCCCGCAATTCGGTGCTGATATAGTTTACGTCCGTGTTGGCGAGAAAGTCGGTCGCCCCCATCGTGTCCTGAAAGGCCGCGATGCCCAGGATAGGTGCGTCAAAATCCACATATCCCGCATGTACCCCCGACAGGCTGTCAAAGAACACATAGTGGCTTGCAACCACTGTGCCTGCTGCAATCCGGCCGTCCACCCCGCCGATGTCGACACGGATGGGGGCGCTGAGTTTGATGTTCTGGTCTTCGTCAAACGCATAGAGGTTGTCGTCGTCAAACGTGTCCGCTCCAACTGCAAAGGCGCAGGCCGGATCAAGCACCACAAACTGTCCTGCCCCGGTCTGGCGCACAATCTCTCCACCAACGACAAGGGCAGTGGCGGGCTGTGTCGCCAGACAAAGTGCGACCGCCATCATGAAAACCCGCATACCATCCCCCAGTATCTGTGCACCTCAGGTGTACCGACGGATGATGGCCAGTGCGATCACGTCCCCGTGAGGGCACGCCGGGGTCGGTGGGTGGGCGCCTTTGCGTCAGCAAACAGAGCCACCCGCCGACCTCACGCTTCCAATTCAGCGTCCCAATAAAGGAAGTCGATCCAGCTGTCGTGCAGGTGATTGGGCGGAAATTTCCGGCCCATGTTGCGCAACTCTTCGGCGCCTGGCTGGCGGGGCGGTTTGCGCAGGGCCATGCCGGTGCGATGCAGCGCTTTCGACCCTTTCTTGAGATTGCAGGGGCTGCACGCTGCTACCACGTTCTGCCAGCTGGTCACGCCCCCAGAGGCACGCGGCACCACATGATCAAAGGTCAGATCGCCCTTGGCACCGCAGTATTGACACCGAAACTCATCTCTCAAAAACAAATTAAAGCGCGTGAAGGCCACGCGCTTTTGAGGTTTCACATAATCTTTCAGGACAACGACCGAGGGTATCCTGATCTCGGTACTCGGGCTTCGCACGACCTCGTCATATTCGGCGACAATGTCCACCCTATCGAGCCAGGCCGCCTTGATCGCCTCCTGCCAGGGCCAGAGCGACAGCGGGTAGTAACTGAGCGGGCGATAGTCCGCATTCAGCACCAGCGCCGGGTGGTGCTTCAGCGCAGTGGGACTGCGCACAAATTCCGTCCTGAAATCGCCGTCCATAAAGAGTGACTCCATCCTTGCCCGGTCTGCCCAATTCGGCACCAGAGCAGGGATCCCGCCCCGGTCTTATAGGGTGACTATATCTTGTGGAAACTGATCTGCAAGTGCCCAGATCACCACGAGATGTCGCATGTCGGATAGGACAGTTCCGTGACAGCCATGTGACGGTTATCCACAAGCTGACCACAGCCTGTATTGGCGGCGACAGGGTCAGGTTTTCCACACTGGACCCCGCCCTTCCCGCCGGGCACAAGGGCGCCATTACAATCAGTTTCGCACGCGCAACCAGACCGGATGTCAGGTCAGGCGCGCGTCGCAAACGGAGACCACAATGACTTTTCTCATCAGGACGGCAGCCATTTCGCTGATCCGCACCATCGCCGCCTTTACCCGCGCGGCCATCGACGGCCCCAACCCCGACAGCGCCTATAGCTGGAGTGCGGGCCCGGTGCGCAAACACGGCGCCAAGGATCGGTCAGCCAACGGGTATGAGGGGATCTGCTGAGGGCGTTTCTGACCCTACAGCCCTAGCTTGTCGCGCATGAATGCCAGTGCCACGCTCAGCCCGTCCGGCGCAATGCCATGTGCGGTGCCCTTCATCACATGGGCAAAGACATCCTTGAACCCCGCCTCTTGCAGCGCTTCTGCGGCCTGCGGCAGTGATTGCGGCGGCACCATATCGTCCTGATCCCCGTGCACCAGCAGGATCGGCGGGCGGCTGACCACCTCGTCGGCCAGCAGTTCCGGGTTCAGCAAGCGGCCCGAGAACGCCACGATCCCCGCCACCGGGTCTTCACGCCGGGGCGCCACATGCAGCGACATCATTGTCCCTTGGGAAAAGCCGAACAGCACAACCTGTTCGGGCAGAACATCTTCGTCCACCATCAGCGCATCAAGAAACGCATTGAGGTCTTCGCTGGCAGCGTTCAGCCCACGCTCGGCCTCTTCCTCGCTCGATCCATCTATCCAGGGGATCGGGAACCACTGATAGCCGCCGGGAAATCCGGGGATCGCCTCGGGCGCGTCGGGGGCCACAAACAGCGTATCGGGCAGATGCTCGGCCAGCGGATCGGCCAGCCCCAGCAGGTCGGCGCCATTGGCTCCGTACCCGTGCAGAAATACGACGATCGAGCGCAATTCGCCCGATTGCGGTTCGACCCG
This sequence comes from Tateyamaria algicola, assembly GCF_047715485.1. NCBI lineage: Bacteria > Pseudomonadati > Pseudomonadota > Alphaproteobacteria > Rhodobacterales > Roseobacteraceae > Tateyamaria > Tateyamaria algicola. The sequence goes on along the minus strand of NZ_CP180422.1, from coordinate 3,837,007 downwards.
CCCTGCTTGCAACACCCGTGTCATGTGATCCCTTCCCGGCCCTTGGCCACGCGGTAGTAGGTGAAGAACAGCCGCGCGGCAACCGCCCGCCACGGGCTCCAGTCCTCTGCCATGGCCCGCAGGGCGCGTTCCTTAGGGCGTTCGGGCAGATCAAAGATCAACTTGGCCGCCTCTTGCAGGGCCAGATCGCCAGGCGCAAAGACATCCGCGCGGCCCAAGGCGAACATGGCGTATATCTCCGCCGTCCAGACTCCGATGCCCTTGACGGCTGTCAGGGTCGCGATGACCTCGGAGTCGGGTGCGCGACGCAGGGCGTCATAGTCGATCCCGGCCTCGGCCAACGCCAGCGCATAGGCGATTTTCTGGCGGCTGAGGCCCGCGGCACGCAGCCCGTCCTCTCCTGCCGCGATGACAGGCGCGGGGGCCGTCAGCCCGCCCGCTTCAAGCCGTGCCCATATGGCACTGGCCGATGCGGTGCTGACCTGTTGCCCGATGATGGCGTTGAACAGCGCGGCAAACCCGTCCGGTCTGCGCCGCAAGGGCAGTGGCCCGGCAATGTCTATGGCCCGTGCCAATGCCGCGTTCTTGGCGGCGAGCCATACGGCCCCTTCGGCCACATCGGCGTCGGTTTCGATGATGCGCCCCGTCATAGGCTGTGTGCCCAACGCACTACATCATCTGGATCACGCAGATGCGGGCCTTGCGGTAAGGCGGGAGGACGCAAGAGCACGACCGGCAGGCCCAGCATCCGCGCTGCCATCAGTTTGGGAAAGCTGCCCTGCCCCCCGATATTGCGCGCCAGCACAACGTCTATCGCCAGTTCCTTGAACAGCGCGGCCTCACCCTCCGGATCGAACGGCGCAGTTCCAAAGACATAAGAGCAGTTTTCGTGGCCCGTCTCCGCATCGTGCCGGGACAATTGCCGCAGGAACACCGGCCCATCATGGCGCGCGAGCGCCGGCAGGCTGCCCCGGCCCGTCGCGGCAAAGACCCGCGCGCCGGGTGGAAGGGCGGCAACTGCCGCGTCGATGCCATCGACTTCGGTCCAGGTGTCCGCAGCCTGTGCAGACCACGGATCACGGCCGAAGCGGGCATAGGAGACACCGGGCAGATCAGCGACAATTGAGCTGCGCGTGTCGGTGTCAAAGGCATGTGTTGCGTCCAGGATGCCGACCACTTGGTCCGGAATGTCGGACACCACCGGCACGCACAATGCGTCCCTATCCGCCCCCCGCGCCCAGACCGCACAGCAGGGTACGCCGCACTGTTTCAGAGCAGTGGCCGCCTGTTGCGTTTCGCGCGCGCCTGCCAGCAAGAGGATCATCGGCCCATCGTTCATGGCGCCACCCTACCCCGCATGTCGCCTTGCGCAACCACCTGTGCGCGGGTTGCGACATGCGGGCGCTTGCCGCCGTCTGTCAACGGGGATAGTCAATCCGCATGACCCAAATCGATGACACCCGCGCCAAGCGCAATGTGGCCGTTCTGGTGGCTGCACAGGCCTTTCTTGGCAGCCAGATCACCATGATGTTCGTGGTCGCTGGCCTTGCCGGACAACAGCTGAGCCCCTTTGCCTGCCTTGCCACGCTCCCGATCTCGCTGATCGTGTTCGGGTCGATGACAACCGCACCTTGGCTGTCCAATGTGATGCAACGCTACGGGCGCAAGACCGGCTTCATTCTGGGCGCCTTTGGCGGCCTGATCGGCGCCGCCATCGGGGTTTGGGCCCTCAGCGTCGGCAGCTTCTGGCTGTTCCTGGTCGGCAGCTACATGACCGGTATCTATATGTCTGCGCAGGGTTTTTACCGTTTTGCCGCCGCCGACACAGCGTCAGAGGCGTTCCAGCCAAAGGCGATTTCCTATGTCATGGCGGGTGGTTTGCTGTCAGCCATCATCGGACCGCAGGTCGTGGCCTATGTCACGGGCGCATCTGCGGATGCCACGGTTGCACGCTATATCCCGATCTACTGGGTCGCGATGGGCTTCAACGTCATGGGCATGGCGCTGTTCCTGCTGCTCGACATCCCCAAACCTGCCCCCGCCTCGGCCACTGACGGGCCCGGGCGGTCGCGGCGTGAATTGCTGGCCAGCCCCCGCATCATGGTCGCCGTGATCTGTGCGGCCGTGTCCTATGCGCTGATGAACCTCGTGATGACCTCGACCCCGCTGGCGGTCGTCGGCTGCGGCTTTGGCGAACCTGACGCGGCCAATGTGGTCACTGTCCACGTGTTGGCAATGTTCGCCCCGTCCTTCTTTACCGGTCACCTGATCGCCCGCTTTGGCGTGGAAAAGATCATGGGGCTGGGCCTTGCCATCCTTGCTGTGGCGGGGGTCGTCGCGCTGCAAGGGGTCGAGTTGGCCAACTTTTACGGCGCGCTGTTCCTGCTGGGGCTCGGCTGGAACTTTGGCTTTATCGGCGCAACCACCATGCTCGCCGGGGCGCACACGCCGCAGGAACGCGGGCGCATGCAGGGTATGAATGACCTGATCGTGTTTGGCGGCGTCACCCTTGCCTCGCTCGCCTCGGGCGGATTGATGAACTGTATCGGCGGTGATCCGGTCGAGGGTTGGGCGGCGGTGAACATCGCCATGGTGCCCTTCCTCGTGCTGGCCGGTGGCTCGCTGATCTGGCTGGTGATGCGCCAGCGGGTGGCGACGGCCTAAAGCGCGACGCGCCCGGTGAGGGCTGTACGCGCCAATCGAAATGACGTGATGCCGGAGCTCAGCGCACCGTCGGCCACCGCACCTGGATCGCGGACAACCTGGGTCAATGTCTTGACTGCCCCGATTGCAGGCCACAGCGCGGGCTTGGCTGTTCCGGGCAGCTTGGGGCGGGCAACCTGGGCCTTCGCCCCCTGGGCAAGTGCGCGCAAACCGTCATGTGTACCATCAAGCAGCGGGATGCGCTTGGCCTCGGCCAGCGCTGGTACCGCGCGCAGGAACGCCGCGTATCCTGCCGCCATGGCGAGGCTGCGCACGTCTTGTTCCACCGCTGGCGGTGCGCCCAGCAGTTCGCACGCCGTCCACATCAGGTGCCCTGCCGTCTGGTCGATATAGGCGTCCATATGCGCCTGATCCTCAAACGGGTCGCGGTAGATATCCCAGCGCCGCGCCGCCACGCTTTCATCCAGCCGTTTGGCCTGTGCAGGGGTCAGCAGGTCGCCAAGAGGCGTCGTCACTTCGTGTTTGCGCACGCCTGTCCCGTCTGCAATCTCTTCCAGTGCGTCGCGCCACCATTGCAGGCGCATCTCGGCAATCATCGCCTCCTGGGTCAGCCAGGGCGCGCGGGACACTTCGACGTTGAAAGCATAGAGAGGAAACAGCGCGGCACGGGTAGCGACGGGGGCTGCCATGACCGTGCGAAACCTGTCCGGGTCACCCTGTTCCACCAGCCGTGCGCAGGGCACAATGGCCTCGGGCAGGCTCATGCCGGTTCCACGATCAAAAGCGCGTATGCGATCTGATCCTGTGCCGCCTTCCAGCGGTCGATCTCTTGCTGATTTTCATCCAGCGCGGCGCTGAGCGCGGCATCGGGATGCGTCTTGCGCAGCGCATCGATGCGCGCCTGCATGGGGTCGTAGTAATCCCTCCAAGGGGTGCCAACGATCATGCGATGACCAAGCGTGCGATATCCAGCATCCGCCACCTGCGCCTTGATCCCGTCGAGATCGGTAATCTGCGGGTATTCTTCCCAAAACGCCGTCACCGCGTCAGAGGCAGGGGTTTCAAGCAGAACAGGTTCGGAAAACGCGACCTTGCCGCCCGGTTTCAGGGCGTCACGCCATCCGCGCAAACCCTCCGCAATGCCAAGAAAGTAAAGCGCACCGGCGCACCAAATCAGGTCATAGCGCCCCTCGGGGGCAGCCATATCCGCCAGTTCGACACGCACGCGGGGACCAAACCGTGCGACCCGTGCTGCGGCCGCTTCGACAAAGTGGCTGACTTGCTCGACACCCAACAGGCGCGCCTCTGGCAGGGAGTCCGCAAGGGTTTCAAGATCCGCCCCCGGCCCGCATGCCGCATCGAACACATCAACCGCGCCGGAGATGCCCGTCTGTGCAATCACCCAAGCAACATCCGCGACTTCCCCCGGCCCTTCGCGGGGCAAGTCGCGATGCACGGTGAAAAAGGCGTCACGTTCCTCGGGCGTCATGTCACATCGTCCTGCACCAGCTTCCAGCGGATCGCATCCAGCAGCGCCTCGAACGAGGCGTCGACTATGTTGGCCGACACCCCCACGGTCGACCAGCGCCGCCCCTGCCCGTCCTCGCTGTCGATGATGACGCGGGTCACGGCCTCGGTTCCGCCTTGTGTGATGCGCACCTTGAAATCGACCAGCTTGATGTCTTCGACATATCGCTGATACCGGCCCAGATCCTTGGCCAGTGCCTTGGACAGCGCGTTGACGGGGCCGCGATCGGTGCCGTGTTCGTCCATGGATTCGCTGACCGACAGCATCTTTTTCCCATCGACCTTGACCACCACGACCGCTTCGGAGAGTGAGACCATACGGTTACGCTTGTTCTTTCTGCGCTCGATGGTCACGCGGTAGCGTTTGACCTCGAAAAACTCTGGCAACAGGCCCAGTTCCTCGCGCGCGAGCAGTTCGAACGAGGCTTGCGCGGTGTCATAGCTGTACCCTTGTGCCTCCCGCTCCTTGATCCGCTCGAGGATGGCAGAGAGGGCCGGATCCTTGGGCGCGACCTCAAGCCCCATATCGCCCAGACGCTTGCGCAGGTTGGACTGGCCCGCCTGGTTCGACATCGGGATGATGCGCGCGTTCCCAACGGCGGCAGGGTCGATATGTTCGTATGTGGTCGGGTCCTTGAGGATCGCGCTGGCGTGCAGCCCGGCCTTGTGCGCAAAGGCCGAGGCACCGACAAACGCCGCCTGTTTCTGCGGCACCCGGTTCAGGATGTCATCCAGCATGCGCGAGGTGCGGGTCAGCCCGGCAAGCGCGTCGAGTGTGATCCCGGTGTCAAACCGGCTGGCATAGGGTTCTTTCAGCAGCAGGATCGGGATCAGCGCAGTGATGTTCGCATTGCCGCAGCGCTCGCCCAGCCCGTTCAGCGTGCCCTGTATCTGGCGCGCGCCTGCGTCCACTGCGGCCAGCGATCCGGCCACCGCGTTTTCGGTGTCATTGTGCGTGTGGATGCCCAGCCGCGCACCGTCGATGCCCGAGGCGATGACGGCCGTGGTGATGGTATGAATGTCGTGGGGCAGCGTGCCGCCATTGGTGTCGCACAGGGCAATCCAGCGCGCGCCAGCGTCATAGGCGGCATGGATCGCCTCGAGCGCGTAGTCGGGGTTGGATTTGTAGCCGTCAAAGAAGTGTTCGGCGTCAAAGATCGCCTCGCGCCCCTGCCCGACCAGATGTTCGAAACTGGCGGCGATGTTGGCGGTGTTTTCGGCCAGCGAAATGCCAAGCGCCTTGTCCACGTGAAAATCATGCGTTTTGCCGACAAGGCAAACGGCGGGCGTGTTGGCGTTGAGGACAGCCGCCAGCACATCGTCGTTTTCCGCGCTGATACCCGCCCGTTTGGTCATGCCAAAGGCGGTGAAGGTGGCGCGGGTCTTGGGCGCATCTTCGAAAAACGCGCTGTCGGTGGGGTTCGCCCCGGGCCACCCGCCTTCGATGTAGTCGACGCCGAGCGTGTCGAGGGCCTGCGCAATCTGGTGCTTTTCCGCAGGCGAGAATTGCACACCTTGAGTTTGCTGGCCGTCACGGAGCGTGGTGTCAAAGAGAGAGAGGCGTTCTTTTGTCACGACAGCCCCTCCAGCTTTGTCGCGTCAAAGTTCGGGCCCCGAAGCAATTGGACTCCATTCTTGTCCATTCGAACCTCTAGCCCGGAGTCTTGCAGCGCTGCTTTCAATGCATCGACTTCACTAAAGTCTTTGGATTCGATTGCCAGCTCTCGGAGCGTCTGAAGTCGAGCGGCCAATGAATCCAAACCTTTGGACTCTACGGCAGCGTCATCGCCAAAACTTCGAACACCTTGACCATAGCCCACGTCCGACACGCGCGCATGAGCTTCGAATGCGAAAAACTTGTTAGTTATCGCGTGCGGGCAAAAGCCCAGCAACTCCAGCGAACTATGCAGTTTCAGTTCGTCCTCGGATTTGAGATATTTTCTAACAAGAGTTAACGCAAGAGACGTGTTCAGGTCATCAGAGAGAGCCTCCACAAACTCCTTGGGCGGTTTGAACGTGCCCGAAACTGTCCAAGATTTTTGCAATAGATCCCGTCCGAGTACTTCAGCGATTTTTCGCAACGTCGCCTCCGCCTCCGCCCGCTTCTTCTCCGTCCAATCCATCGGCTTGCGGTAGTGCGTAGACAACATCACAAACCGGATCACCTCGCCCGGCACGCCCTGATCCAGCAAATCCCGCACGGTAAAGAAGTTGCCAAGCGACTTGGACATCTTCTTGCCCTCGACCTGCAACATCTCGTTGTGCATCCACAGATTGGCAAAGCCGTGGCCTGCGCATTTGCTCTGCGCAATCTCGTTCTCGTGGTGGGGAAACTGCAGATCGTTGCCGCCCCCGTGAATGTCGAACTGCCCTTTGCCTTCTGGATCGAATCTGCCCAGCAGATCATAGGCCATGGCTGAGCATTCGATATGCCAGCCGGGCCGCCCCCGCCCCCACGGGCTGTCCCAACCGGGCAGATCGTCGGTGGAGGGTTTCCACAGCACGAAATCCATCGGGTCTTCCTTGTAGGGCGCAACCTCGACCCGCGCACCGGCGATCATGTCGTCAACCGACCGGCCCGAGAGTTTGCCATAGTCGTCATAGGCGCGCACCCGGAACAGGACGTGACCGTCCCTGGCATACGCAAAACCCTTGCCGATCAGATCCTCGATCATCGCCACCATCTGGGGGATGAACTGCGTCGCGCGGGGCTCGTGGTTCGGGCGCAAGGCGCCCAACGCATCCATGTCCGCATGATACCAGCCGATAGTCTCATCCGACCGCTGCGCAACCAGTTCCTCGAGCGTACCATCTGCCCCGGCCTCTTTGCGCGCCAGCGCGGTCGCGTTGATCTTGTCATCCACATCCGTAAAGTTGCGCACGTAAGTCACTGCGTCCGCACCATATTCATGGCGCAGCAGACGATAAAGCACGTCAAACACAAGCACAGGCCGCGCGTTGCCCAGATGGGCGCGGTCATAGACCGTAGGGCCACAGACATACATCCGCACATTCTCGGGATCGAGGGGCGCAAAGGGCTCTTTGCGGCGTGTGGCTGTGTTGTAGAGGGTGATCGACATGGGAAAACTCGCGCAAGAGGGTGGCGCGGGCCTAGCAATTCTGAACTGTCATGGAAACAAAGAACCGGCCCGCTGAGGTGATCAGCAGATAATGCAGCAAATGATGCAAAGGGTCCGGGTCATAAACTGTCAGTAGCGCGCATGCGCAGCAGCGGTCAACCCTTGTTTCCCGCCATTGCCCCCGGCACAGTGCCCCCATGACCCTCGACAACGCAAACCGCATCTGCGCCGCTTTGCCCGGCGCCTGGTATCACTCCAACGCCGATGGCGGGCTCGAAGCGTGGAAAGTCGGCGACAAGATGTTCGCCTGCTACGGCCATGCGCTGGACGGTGTCTCGGTCAAGACTGCCGATCCTGAAAGCGCACAGTTCCTGATCGAGATCGAGGCCGCCATCAAAGCGAAGTATTTTCACCGGTCCTGGGTGCGTATCCCCTTCGATCACCCCGGCGCCGCAGCGTTGCAGGACCGCATTCATCTCTCCTACGGCCTGATCCGGAAAAGCCTGCCGAAAAAGGCACAAGCCGCCCTTGCCACATGGCAGGATGACACCTGAACGCGCCGCCCACCCCCTTCTCTGTTCGAAAAAATCCCGGGGTCTGGGGCTGCGCCCCAGTCCGCGTGTTGACATCGCCCTCGCCCTCTGACCCCTTGGCGCAAACCCCGCCAAGGAGCCGCCCATGAACCTCTCGCAACGTATGCAAACCCTGACCGGCGGCGGTTCGGACGGCTGGGATGTGTTCATCAAGGCCCGGCGCATGATCGCAGCAGGCACGCGCGTCACCGAACTCACGATCGGCGAACATGACATCCGCACCGCCGCGCCAATCCTGCAGCAGATGCATGACAGCGCCCTTGGCAGTCACACCGGCTACGCGATGGTCCCCGGCACGGACACGCTGCGCGATACCGTTGCGCAACGCACCCAGGACCGCACGGGCGTGGCGACCACACGCGACAATGTCCTGATCACACCCGGTGGACAATCGGCGCTGTTTGCCGCCCACGCCGCCGCCTGTGATCCCGGGGATGTGGCCCTGTACCTTGATCCCTACTATGCCACCTATCCCGGCACGCTGCGCGGTGTGTCGGCCATCCCGCGCGCGGTCCAGACGCGGGCCGAGGATGCCTTTCAACCGCGCGCCAGCGATATCGAGGCCGCCGCAGAAGGTGCGCATAGCCTGCTGATCAACTCGCCCAACAACCCCACTGGCACCGTCTATTCGCGCGCCACGCTTGAGGGGATTGCAGATGTCTGCCAGCGCCATGATCTGTGGCTGATCTCGGACGAGGTCTATGACACGCAAGTGTGGGAGGGCGATCACTTGTCTCCGCGTGCCCTGCCCGGCATGGCCGAACGCACGCTGGTCGTCGGCTCCATGTCGAAAAGCCACGCGATGACGGGATCTCGCTGCGGCTGGCTGATCGGGCCACAAGAGGTGATTGCGCATCTCATCACCTTTGCCACTCACACCACCTACGGCGTGCCCGGTTTCATCCAGGACGCAAGCGTCTTTGCGCTGACCCAAGGTCCAGAATTCGAAGAAGACATCGCCGCCCCCTTCCGCCGCCGCCGCGCCATCGCACAACGTGTGCTGGCGGGGCAGAACACTGTCGGGCTGATCCCGGCGCAGGGGGCAATGTACCTGATGCTCGACATCCGCGCCACGGGGATGAGCGGGGACGAATTTGCCAACGCACTTCTGGACACGCATCACATCGCGGTCATGCCGGGCGAAAGCTTTGGCGCGGCAGCTGCGGGCCATATCCGCGTTGCGATGACGATCGAGGACGCAGCGTTCGAGGCAGCGCTGCAGCAGCTCTGCGCCTTTGCCGAACAGCGCGCCAGTGCCGCGTAAGGCGGAGGTGACCCTCCGCCCCGCACCATTGCAGCAACTCGCCGGACTTCTTCAAGTAAGGCGGAGGTGTCCTCCGCCCCGCCCTATCCGAACGCAGGCAAGTGGATGTTGAACCTTGCTCGAACCGCCGCATCCAGCTCTGGATCCAACGCAGCCTTGGGGCGCATCGCCAGAATCTCTTCCTTGCGCGCGGTGGCCTTGGCAATCAGGTCCGGCTTGCCCAGTTCCAGCCATTCCTTGGGAGACGTCCGACTGCCCATGGAGGGATAGACGCAATTGGTCTGCATCCCACTCAGGGTCTGTTCGGTCCCCAGGTAATGTCCGGGGCCCGACAGGCACACATCGGCAATCTGGTCCACCGCAAGCGTCTCATCGGTCACTTCGATGCCACGCACACAGCGCAACGCCTGCCCGATGATGTCATCCCCCAGGATCAGCGACTCGTGGCAAAAGCCCAAAAGCGACGCGTGCATGCCCGCGGCCTCATAAACCATGTTCAGCCCCGACAGTCCGGCCATCACGTTGGAACACATCTGCTCCCACCCGGCCTGCATGTCCGGCATGTTGCTGTCAGACGCACCAGCGGCGGCCCCGCCGGGCAAGTCGTAGAACTGATGCATCTGCGCACAACCCGCCGTCAGCAAGGCCTGCTCGCCCGACCCGATGCTCATCGCGCCCGTGCGCAGATCAAGGCCAAAGGGCCAGGTGCCAAACACCGCCGGTGCGCCCGGTTTCACCGCGTTGACATAGACGAGACCGGCAAGGCATTCGGCCACAGCTTGGACGATGGCGCCCGCAATCGTGGGCGGCGCCGTCGCACCGGACATGCCCGCCGACAACAAAAGCACGGGCATGCCTGCCTTGATGCACGCCTCCATCACCTCGCAGCTTTCCGAGGCGAACTTCATCGGTGGCACCACGAAGCAGTTGGAATTGGTCACGAAGGGGCGTTCGCGCCACTTGTCCTCGCCACCCGCGATCATGTGCAACATCTCCATCGCGGGTCCGACGCATTCGGGGCCGGTAAAGCTGGTGCCGACATGTTTGGTCGTGCCCGACACGCAGGCAAAGACAGAATTATACTCCATCTCGATCGTGTCAGAGATATCGCGGCAGATCATGGGCCGCTGAAGAAAGTGAATGTTATCAAGCTGATCCGCGATCCGCGCGGCATCGTGCAGGTCTTGCACACCGCTTTCTCGGTATTCGCGCCCATTGACCTCGACCAGATGCACCGCAGCGCCTGCCGTGCCGTAATGAACACGGGTGCCGGACAGGTTCATGTCATGTGCCGGGTCACGGCCCATCAATGTGATCGAGCGGTTGGCGCGCGCCAACGTGTCCTCGACCAAGGCACGGGGAAAGCGGATGCGGCCGTCCTCGCCCAGAATGGCGCCAGCGGCTGTCAGATATGCGATGCCCGACGGGGGCGCGTCGGCTAGGCCGATCTGCTCGAGCGCATCCAGGGCCGCGCGGTGGATACGTTCGATCTCGGCCTGGGTCAGCGGGGTATAAGTGCCCCCTTCCAGCCCGGCCCGGATTGGGCGCAAATGGTCGGCAAGCGGGGCGGCACGGGCGGCGCGGCGCGCAGCACGGCCCCCGGAACGCGTTGGGGTTTGGTCATTCATGTTTTGGTCTGTCCACGTTTTTGAGTGCGATAAATGCGATCACATCAAAGAGGTTGCGGACGTCCCCGGGGTGCGCGCCCACGCTCGGCACCGATGGTGCGCGACACGAGCGCTATTTTGCAGCGGCATCCCTGCACGACAAGCCTCCCTCGCATTGTCCAGCCCGGGGTGGACGCGTCGCACCACCCGTGTTCTGGCCACACTGCTGCGCAAAACACCGCCTGTCTGTTCTGTTTGCGACGCCGTTCTGGCGACGCCCCGCGCATCGGTTTGGCCCATTTGTGCAACCCACTGCCGATAGGTGGGTCCCAAGGGCACCGCATCTGGAAGCGGCGGACAAAACCCCCCACCTAATGGCACTGGCGGCATGCCGTCACACTCAAATCGTCGCAAAAGGAGCAGAATAATGAAGACGCGCAGCATCTACGCCGGCCTGACGGCGGGCCTGATCGGGCTGGCGGGTGGGCCAGTACTGGCCGCCGGGCCGACCACCCCGGTTGCCGATCCCATCGCGCCAGCGCCCCCGCCGCCCGCACCCGTGATCGACACAGGCGGTGACTGGACAGGCGGTTACGCCGGTGTGCAACTCGGCTATGCCGATGTTGACGGGTCCGGAACCGCAGACGGGGACGATATCCTCGGCGGTGTGCACCTCGGCTATGACTACGACTTTGGCACCTTCGTTCTGGGTGGCGAGTTGGACTATGACTTTGCCGATATCGACCTGAACGGGGCCGCCTCGGTTGACAGCGTGGCGCGCCTGAAACTGCGCGCTGGCTACGACTTTGGCCGCACGCTTGGCTACTTCACGGCAGGTGTCGCCGATCTGGACACCTCGCTTGGCTCGGAGACGGGCGAGTTCTACGGCCTCGGCGTCGCCTACCAGGTGACAGATCGCTACACGATCGGGGCAGAACTGCTTGAGCACAGCTTTGATGACATCGGCGGAACCGGTGTCGAAGCTGACGCAACGACCCTGACCCTGCGCGGTTCGATCCGCTTCTGATACGACCCGCCCGGGCAAGGGACAGATCCTTTGCCCGGGCGCTCGCAGGCCCCGGCCGCACCCCTTCCCCCACACAGCCTCAGCAGACCAGACGCGCAGACGCCCTCGTCGTTCCGCACGCAACCGATATGCGCGCCATGCGCCCATCACTGGCCACAGGACACAAAGAAAGACGGCCCCACATATGGAGCCGTCTTGTCGGTCGTCAGATCTGTGCGCAGCATCGCATCCGCGGACGCAACCGCATTGTAAATACAGTGAGGCCCGGCCCCTGGGGGGAGACCGGGCCTCACACCCCCACCCTTTCACGTCACCACGCGCCTTATGGGCTACGCGTTGCGCGAAATAGCGGGTGACGCTTTAGCCGTCCGTGGCGGGCATCAGCCCCGCTTCCTGTGCGGCAGCAATCTCGTCAGCGTCCAATGCCCCATCAGCATTCAGGTCCATCGCCGAGAACGCATCCGATGTGATCTCGGGGAAGCTGGCCTGGACTTCATCGATGGTGAGCACGCCGTCCTGGTTTGTATCGAGATCGGCTGCGCCCTGACCCATCGCGAGTGCCGGGATGGCCAGTGCAGCCATAAATGTCAGAGTGGCAATTTTGGTCATAGGGGAAACTCCTATTCGTTTTCGTTGTGAGGGTCCGTGAGTGGCGCCCTCACCAAGTATGAGCACAAAAATCGGCCCAGCATCCGCATCCGTCGCCTGACCCGCACAATCGCGCGATGCCCTGCCGATGTGCGGGATCGGCATGGGCGAGCCGTCGCCCAAAAAGGGGGCAGTTTGGGAATAGGCAAAAACCCCCGGGCTGTTCAGGCCTGCAGGAACGGCGCACCTTTCGGTGCATGACACATCCAGTACCCGTACGCCGCCTTGTTCCTCTCATCCCCATGCTGACCCGTCGCGCGCGGCGTCTGGCCCGCAGCCAAAGCGAGGCGGAAGACATTGTGCAGGACACCCTGCTGAGCCTGTGCCAACGTCTGAGGGAGGGCAAACAGATCGAAGATCTGCCCGCCTATGCGATGCGCACCCTGTCGAACCGTGCGCGCCGGGGCTGGCGGCAACTGCCCACGGACGAATTGGACGAGACCCACGCACTGACGGAGCCAGACGCGCTGATCCGTCTGGATTGCGCGGACACGCTGGCGGCCATCGCGACACTGCCGCCTCCCCAACGCGAGTTGCTGGATCTGGTGGTCGCGGGCGAAAGCTCTCCGCGTGCGCTCGCCTCGGCCACGGGGCTGCCGCTGGGCACGGTCATGTCGCGCCTGGCACGTGCGCGGGCGCGCCTGCGCTTGACCTTGGCGGATGAAGAGCCGGTGGCGAGATAGGCCGCCCTGTCCTTGAAACAAAAGAGGGGAGCGCGAACGCTCCCCTTTAGTTTCGCCGTTCAGGCTCAATATGTTAACCGCCCGGTACTTTTCTGCCTGCGGCCTGAACGTCGTCGGGGGCGAGCGCACCCGCCCCGTGTGCCAGAGGCAGATTTCTCTGCCCCTGTAAAAGGATGGGAAGGACTAAAGTCGCGCCCCACCCTGTCTCGTCGGGAGCCAGACCGGCCAAACCGGCCCAGCCCCCTCGCGCCCCTTCCCCGGGCCGCGTATCTCTTTTAGCTACACCCGGACGTTCCGCCGCAGGTGTTGCACTTCATGCAGGTGCCGTTGCGCACCAGTGTGTAGTTGCCGCACTCGCCGCAGGCCTCGCCCTCGTAGCCCTGCATCTTGGCCTTGGTGCGCGCATCCATGCTGACCGAGCCCGAAGACACGGCTGTCGTGGTTGTGCTGACCGCAACCCCGCCGCCGACGGCGACTTCGGGCACCAGCGTTTGCAGCGCAGCAGACGGATCCGCCAGCATCTCACCGGTCTCGGCCATGCCGCCCTGCAACACCACGAGATCCTGTGGCAGACGCTTGCGCAGATAGCCTGTCGAGCTGATTTGTTTCAGCACTTCCAAGGACTTGGACGCCGCTGTTTCACTCAACTCGGATACGTTGGACACGCCCTCTTCGACACCCATACCGAGGTCGTCAAAGCTTGCGCCTTCCGGCTTTACATGCGCCAGATCGGTGCGGTCGAGGTAGCTGACAGCCAGTTCGCGGAACACGTAGTCGAGGATCGATGTCGCGTTCTTGATGCTGTCATTGCCCTGAACCATGCCTGCTGGCTCGAACTTGGTGAATGTGAAGGCGTCCACGAACTCTTCCAGCGGCACACCGTATTGCAGGCCCACGGACACGGCGATGGCAAAGTTGTTCATCATCGCCCGGAAGCCAGCGCCTTCCTTGTGCATGTCGATGAAAATCTCACCGAGGTTGCCGTCCTCATACTCACCCGTGCGCAGATAGACCTTGTGGCCCCCCACGATGGCTTTCTGAGTATAGCCCTTGCGGCGCTGAGGCATCTTTTCGCGGTGCGATTTGATGATCTCTTTCACCACGACCTTTTCGACGATCTTCTCGGCCAGGACTGTGGCCTTCTCAACCGGCGATCCGCTTTCCAGAACCTCTTGCGCGTCCTCATCATCCTCGACCAGCGAGGCAGCCAGAGGTTGCGAGAGTTTCGAGCCGTCGCGGTAAAGCGCGTTGGCCTTCACCCCCAGCGACCAGCTGAGTTCGTAAGCCTTCTGGCAATCCTCGATAGTCGCATCGTTGGGCATGTTGATCGTCTTCGAGATCGCACCCGAGATGAAGGACTGTGCCGCGGCCATCATGGTGATGTGGCTGTCAACACTCAGGAAACGCTTGCCTTTCTTGCCGCACGGGTTGGCGCAGTCAAAGATGTGGTAGTGCTCTTCCTTGAGGTGCGGCGCCCCTTCCAGCGTCATCGTTCCGCAGACATGGTCGTTAGCGGCGTCGATGTCGGCCTTGGAGAAACCGAGCGACTTCAGCAGATCGAAGGTCGGGTCGTTCAGCTTGTCCGCCGGGATGCCCAGCACGCCAGTGCAGAACTCTTCGCCCAGCGTCCACTGGTTGAACACGAACCGGATGTCGAACGCGCTTTCCAGTGCGGCATCCACCTTGGCCAGCTCATTGGCGCCAAAGCCGTGGCCCGCCAGCGTCGTGTGGTTGATCGCCGGGGCGTTGCCGATGGAGCCGTGGCCCACCGCGTAGCTGACGATTTCCTCGATCTGGGCAGAGCCGTAGCCAAGATTTTCCAGCGCCGCAGGCACCGAGCGGTTGATGATCTTGAAGTAACCGCCACCGGCAAGCTTCTTGAACTTCACCAACGCAAAGTCAGGTTCGATCCCCGTGGTGTCGCAATCCATGACCAGACCGATGGTGCCGGTAGGTGCGATCACGGTGGATTGCGCATTCCGGTAGCCGTTGGCCTCGCCCAGTTTCAGCGCCTCGTCCCATGTGGACATGGCAACATCGATCAGGCGGGCATCAGGGCAGTTGGCGTGGTCGAGCGCGACGGGTTTGACCGCCAGCTTCTCGTAGCCCTCGGTCGATCCGTACGCTGCCGTGCGGTGGTTGCGCATGACCCGCAACATGTGGTCGGCGTTTCTCTTGTAGCCAGGGAATGGCCCCAACTCGCCCGCCATCTCGGCGGATGTGGCATAGGCCACGCCCGTCATGATCGCCGTCAGCGCACCGCAGAGCGCACGGCCCTCGTCGCTGTCATATCCGTGGCCCATGTTCATCAGCAGACCACCGATATTGGCATAGCCAAGGCCCAGAGTGCGGAAGTCGTAAGAGCGCTGCGCGATCTCCTTGGACGGGAACTGTGCCATCATGACCGAGATTTCCAGCGTCACGGTCCAGAGACGCGAGGCATGCATGTAATCCTCGACCTGGAACTGGCCATCCTTGAGGAAGGTCAGCAGGTTCATCGACGCAAGGTTACAAGCCGTGTCGTCGAGGAACATGTATTCCGAACACGGGTTCGAACCGCGGATCGCGCCATCTTCGGGGCATGTGTGCCAGTCGTTGACGGTGTCGTGGTACTGGATGCCGGGATCGGCGCAAGCCCAGGCCGCGTGACCAACTTGGGCCCACAGATCGCGCGCCTTGACCGTCTTGGTGACCGAGCCGTCGACGCGGTTGATCAGTTCCCAATCGGCGTCTTTTTCGACGGCAGTCAAAAAGGCGTTGGTGACGCGGATCGAGTTGTTGGAGTTCTGGCCCGAGACCGAGTTGTAGGCTTCGCTATCCCAGTCGGTGTCGTATGTCGGGAATTCGATCGAGGTGTGGCCTTGGCGTGCATAGTCCAGCACGCGCTTGACGTAAGTCTCGGGGATCGCGACCTTTTTGGCCGCCTTGACCGCCTCTTTCAGCGCATCGTTCTTCTTGGGATCGTAAGCATCTTCGACCGCGCCGTCCCAGGCCTTGATGGCTGCGAACAAGCCGTTCAGCTTTTCTTCGTGCATCTTGGAGCCTGCGACGATGGACGCCACTTTCTGCTCTTCGATCACCTTCCAATTGATGAAATCCTCGATGTCGGGGTGGTCGGCATCGACGATGACCATCTTGGCCGCACGGCGCGTGGTGCCGCCCGACTTGATCGCACCAGCTGCGCGGTCACCGATCTTGAGGAAGCCCATGAGGCCCGACGACTTGCCGCCGCCCGACAGTTTCTCACCCTCGCCGCGCAAGGACGAAAAGTTGGTGCCGGTGCCCGAACCGTACTTGAACAGGCGCGCCTCCCGCACCCAGAGGTCCATGATACCGCCGTCATTGACCAGATCGTCCGACACAGACTGGATAAAGCAGGCGTGGGGCTGCGGGTGCTCATAGGACGATTTGGACTTGGTCAGTTTGCCGGTCTTGTAGTCGACATAGTGGTGACCTTGCGCAGGGCCGTCGATGCCATAGGCCCAGTGCAGACCGGTGTTGAACCACTGCGGGCTATTCGGCGCGGCGCGTTGGGTCGCCAGCATGTGGCGCATCTCGTCATAGTAGGCGCGAGCATCGGATTCGGTGGTGAAATAGCCACCTTTCCAACCCCAATAGGCCCAGGCGCCAGCCAGACGGTCAAACACCTGCTTGGACGACGTCTCACCACCCATCTCAGCGCCCTCAGCCGCTTCGGAGCGCCACAGGAACTCGGGCACGTCCGCTTCTTCGACCTTCTGCAGCTTGGAGGGGACGCCCGCCTTGCGAAAGTATTTCTGCGCGATGACGTCGCTGGCCACTTGTGACCATTTGGCAGGCACTTCGACCTCGTCCAGGCGGAACACGATTGTGCCGTCGGGATTACGGATTTCGGACACCGTGGTCACGAAATCTAGGTCAGCGTAAGCGTCCTGACCGGCCTTGGTGAACTGTCTTTCAATTTTCATCGCGCTGCCTCGTTTCCAGCATGTATCTTTACCGGGTTGCCCCGGCGTTGCGGGGGCCCGAATTCGGTGCCAACACGAGGGCAAAGACGTCCCGTGCAAGCGCGCTGAGTGTGCAGGCCTGCTGGGAATGCCGTGACTGGCTGTGTGTGTTCTGTCCCTCGTGACTGGCGATCACCCCTAGTGTTACCCACTAAATGTTGTGGTGAAGCGCCCGGCCCACACAAACTGACGTATGAGGCCGGGTGCCGTCAACGATATTTTAAATCTTTTTTGACATCTTTTTTCTTGACCCTCCGACCAGCCTGCGCCGCGGGTCTCTCCCCTGATTCAAATGGTTAACAGGCCGCTGGTGCAGGAAATTCTTATCCCGAGGGTGACCTCACAATTTGTGATAAAAGCGGGCGACTTAGGCCCGCCTGTGGATGCTTCACTTGAAGTTATCCACAGTTAACACACTTAAAAGTAGAAAGCTTTTGCCGCGCTGCGGAAAATGTGGTCATCTACGATTATCCCTGAAATGAGGCCCCAGATGCGACCTATATTGCCCTTTTTGCTGGTCGCCCTCGGCGCGTGCGCACCACAATATGTAGAGACGATCGCCACATCGGAACAAGATTTGCCCGTTCGCCGGGCGCTTTTTGAAACGGCGCCCGTTCCGCTGGACGCGGCATTCCGATCCTCCTGCGACTCGCCCGGTGATGAATTGCGCCAGGTGTCACGCTCGACGGTGCAATGCCGCATCCTGCCACCGCCGGACGTGGCTGCGTTCTTGCTGTTGCAATATGATGGTGCGCTCGAGGCGCCGATGCTTGTCGTGCAGAAACGGACAAACCCCGACAACGGGTCGTTTGTCGTGGAACTGTCATATTTTGCCGAAGTCGTGCAGAAATCCGGCAATCCGCGCCGCATCTATTTCAAGCAGCGCGAACTGGATGCCCTGATGGATCGCCTGCTGTCAGCCACAGGCGGGATCGCCGCAAATACATGATTTGGTGAACTGGTCGGAGCGAGAGGATTCGAACCTCCGACCCCCTGTACCCAAAACAGGTGCGCTACCAGGCTGCGCCACGCTCCGACCGTGCGCCCCTCTTAGACATGGTTTGCGCGATTGAAAAGACCTAACAGGGCCAAGCCGCATCAGACTGCGGAAAGCTGGGGTGGCGCAACTGATCGCCCACGGAAATCCCGAGCATCTTGGCAAGGCCGCCATTGATTTCGAGCACATGGGTCAAACCATTGCCGCCAAAGATCGATGTCTCGTCCAAAGGTATCGCGCGGTGATGGATGTTGCGCACAACCCCAGTGGGATCGACAAAGAGCATATCCAGTTCGATCAACGTGTTGCGCATCCAGAAGGACAAGCGGCGCGGTCGCGGGTAGATAAATAGCATGCCCGCCGACGCCGCCATTGACGGGCGATGCATCAGGCCGGTCGCGCGTTCCGCTTCATCATCCGCAATTTCGACGGAGAATCTGGCCTGCCCGAACTCACCGCGAATCCAGACTGTATCGTCGCTGCATTGCGCGAATGCGACAACGGGCATGGCGCAGGTCAAAAAGACAGCCACGCCAAATCGTCGCGACGACGCAAATACGCGTGTAACCGCTTTAGTCATCCGCGCGCGGCAGCGCTGCTTCCCAAGCCAGAACCTCGGCCGCCATTCGCCCACGTTTTCCATCAATCACCCGCATCGCCAATGCCTCGCCCGGGGCCAGATCCGACAGACCCGACCGCCGCAACACTTCTACATGCAGGAACACATCCTCGGAAGAACCAAATGCATTGGCAAAGCCAAAGCCTTTGCCCTTGTCGAACCATTTGACGCGACCGGGCTGCAACGGCGCCCGCGCAACCGCCGCGGAATCCAGGTCGGCGATGTCGGTGAGATTCGAGGTTTCTTCCTGCTGCGGTGGCACGATCTGCACCACTTCGACGGCCTGTACGCCACGGTCGGTTTGCTGCACGCGCACGTGTATGGCCGCGCCATCGGCAACCGATGACTGGCCAAAGTTGCGCAGCACATTGACGTGCAGCAAAATATCCGGGCCGCCCGTTTCGGCCAGGATGAAACCAAACCCTTTCACAGGGTCGAACCATTTCACAGTCCCCGTGACCAGGCCCGTATCTTCTGAGTGTTCTGACACGACGCGTCTTTCTGTGAGTGTTTTGTGTCGTACCACAAGACTTGCGCTATTTTGCACACCATTTTCAAGCGGTTTAAAAGTCTTTGTTTTCAGAATATTGCATTTCACGTCACATGAAATTCAGGGATTGAGCCGGGCGATCTGCCAGGGTTGCCCCGGATTTTCACGGCTCCAGCGAAACCTGTCATGCAGACGGAAGGCGCCATCGGCCCAAAATTCGATCTCGACCGGCGTAATCCGGTAGCCGCCCCAGAACGGTGGACGCTTGGGATCGGTACCATGCTGTGCCGTCACCTTGGCCACTTTGGCCATCAGATGCGCGCGCCCTTCCAGCGGTTGGCTCTGATCAGAGGCCCAGGCGCCAAGGCGCGATTTCAGCGAACGCGATGCGTAGTATTCGTCCGCCTGCGGACCCTCTTCCTTTTCCACGTGACCGCGCACACGCACCTGACGGCGCAGAGATTTCCAGTGCATGACAAAGGCCGCCTTTTCGGCGTGATCCAGTTCTGCCGCCTTGGCACTGCCGTAGTTGGTGTAAAAGACAAAGGCCCCGTCCTCCACATCCTTGAGCAGTACCATACGGGCATTCGGCATGCCATCCGCATCCACCGTACTCAGCGCGATTGCGTTGGGATCGTTGACCTCACTCTGTTCGGCTTCGGCCATCCAGGCCCGCACGATTTCGAACGGGTCGTCACCTGCAAATTTTCCGTCGCGATCTGCCATCTGCCTCTCCTTCATCCGTTATGTCCCAGCTAGCCCTGCCTGGGGGAGTGTTCAAGCACTCCGCGCTCCCTTGATGCGCTTATGCCAATGGCCTAAAGCTGAGCGCCAGAAACACGGGATCGGGTGGGCGAAAACATGGCGACTAAGCTGATGGCAGGCAAGCGGGGCCTTATCATGGGGCTCGCCAATGACAAATCCATTGCATGGGGGATTGCGCGCACCCTGCACGAGGCAGGGGCCGAACTGGCGTTCTCCTATCAGGGCGAGGCGCTCAAGAAACGTGTCGATCCGCTCGCCGCGCAACTGGACAGCGACATCGTGCTGCCCTGCGACGTGGGCGACGAAACCTCGATTGACGCGCTGTTCGACAGCCTGAAGGAGCGCTGGGGCCAGTTGGATTTCCTTGTCCATGCCATTGGTTTTTCGGACAAAAACGAATTGCGCGGTCGGTATGTGGACACCAGCCGGGGCAACTTTGCCCTGACCATGGATATCTCGGTCTACTCCTTCACAGCCGTGATGCAACGCGCTGAAAAGATGATGAAGGACGGCGGCAGCGCCGTCACCCTCACCTATTACGGGGCCGAGCAGGTCATGCCCCATTACAACGTCATGGGCGTGGCCAAGGCCGCGCTCGAGGCGTCGGTCAAGTATCTGGCCGAGGATCTGGGCAAGGACGGCATCCGCGTCAACGCGATCAGCGCCGGCCCCATCAAGACGCTGGCCGCCAGCGGCATCGGCGATTTCCGCTACATCATGAAGTGGAATGAGTACAACTCGCCCCTGCGCCGCAATGTCACGATCGAAGATGTCGGCAAGTCTGCGCTGTTCCTGCTCAGCGATCTCGGGTCGGGCACCACCGGCGAAAACCTGCACGTGGATGCGGGCTATCACGTCGTCGGCATGAAAGCGGTCGACGCCCCGGACATCAGCAAGGGCTAGATCATGACGCTGGCCGCCCTCGCCTCTCTTGCGCTCTTGCAACTGCTCATCGCGATGAGCCCGGGGCCCGCGACGGTGCTTACCATCCGCACGGCGGCGGCACACGGGATCGGGGCCGGGATGGCCCTGGCGGTCGGGCTGGCACTCGCCATCCTTGTCTGGGCCAGTGCGGCACTGACTGGACTTTCGGTGCTGTTCGAGGTCGCGCCATGGCTGCAGACCGGCTTGCGGATCATCGGCGGCCTGTTCCTGATCTGGGTCGGTATCGGCCTGTGGCGTGGCGCCCGCACGCCTATGCCCGATGATGGTGCCGCCGCCCCCTACCATGTTGGTGGTCTGGTCCGCACCGGCGTGTTTACCAACCTCGCCAACCCAAAGGCGCTGGCCTATTTCGCCGCCGTCTTTACCGGCATCTTGCCCACAGACACATCCTGGACGGACGCGGCAATGATCCTCGTCACTGTCTTTGTTGTGGAATGTCTGTGGTATGCTGCGGTGGCCGCCCTGTTTTCCCGGTCCGCGCCCCGTGCGGTTTATGCCCGCATCAAGGGCCTGTTCGAACGCGCCTTCGGTGGCATTCTCAGCCTCTTCGGCATCAAGATCGCATTGGGGTAGCGGATGAGCCTGACATTTGCCGATCTGATTGCCTTCAACGCAGTGCTGCTAGCAGCCCTTGCGGCCCCCGGTGCGGCCCTGCTCTACTTCATCAAAACGACCGTGGCCTCTGGCCGCGCGGCGGGCATGGCCACCGGTCTGGGCCTTGGCACGGCGGCAGCCCTTTGGACCCTCGCCGCCCTCTTGGGGCTCGAGGCCGTCTTCGCCGTCTTTCCCTGGGCCTATACGGCGCTCAAGATCGGTGGTGCATTATATCTCATATGGATCGCGATCCAGACCTGGCGGCACGCCCGCGACCCGCTCAGCGATGCACCGACGCCCAACAGGCGCGCCGTTCTGTCGGGCATTCTGCTGAACCTGGGCAACCCGAAATCCATGCTTTTTGCGGCCGCCGTGATCGTCGTGGTCTTTCCCCAGGGACTCGCCCCGACCGACATCGCCATCATCGTGCTGAACCACTGGCTGCTTGAAATCGCAGTCTACGGCACCTTCGCTGTTCTGCTCAGCTCCGCGCCCGCCCGGCGCGGCTATATCAGCCTCAAACCCCTGCTTGACCGCATTGCCGCCACCCTCTTGGGTGCGCTTGGCCTGCGCCTGATCCTGGAGAAGTAACATGTCCCCCAAAGACCCAAGCCGCCTGCCCCATGAAAAAGGCTTCCACATCAGCTGGGACCAGATCCACCGTGACAGCCGCGCCCTGGCGTGGCGGCTGGACGGGCAAGGCCCCGAAGATGGCGCATGGCGCGGCATCGTTGCGATCACACGCGGTGGCATGGCCCCGGCGATGATCATCGCGCGCGAACTGGATGTGCGCACGGTCGACACGATCTCGGTCAAGTCCTACGACCACCAAACACAAGGCGACGCCCTTGTCCTCAAATCCCCGGACAAGGCCCTGATGGGCGATGGCACAGGCATCCTGATCATCGACGATCTGGTCGATTCCGGCAAAACCCTCGAAGTGGTGCGCGATCTTTATCCGCGCGCGCATTTTGCGACCGTCTATGCCAAACCCAAGGGTGAGCCGATGGTGGATACATTCATCACTGGCGTCAGTCAGGACACGTGGATCTTCTTTCCATGGGACATGGCCCTGCAATATGTCGAACCCTATCGCGGCACCGAGTGAACACGCGCCTTCTCTGTTCCAAAAAATCCCCGCCGGAGGCTCCGGCCCCCGCCAACGGAGCTGACCCATGAGCATTTCGCGCACCGCCGCCACCTTTGCCCCCCCGGTGATGGAGGCGCGCCGATGGATCGAAGGCGTGACCTTTCCGCCCGAGCGTCCGCTGATCAACGTCAGCCAGGCCGCCCCGGTCGATCCGCCACCCCAGGCCTTGCGACAGGCCATGGCGGACGCCGCCTTGCTGCAGGACGATGCACATCTTTATGGCCCCGTGCTCGGTATGCCCGCCTTGCGCGCGGGTCTCAGCGCGCAGATCAACACGCATTATCGCGGGACAACGACGGCCGATAACGTCTCAATCACGTCGGGCTGCAACCAGGCCTTTGCTGCGGCGATTGCCAGCCTGTGCGACGAGGGGGATGAAGTTATCCTGCCAACCCCCTGGTATTTCAACCACAAAATGTGGTTGGACATGGCCGGTGTCGCGGCGGTGCCCCTGGCTGTCGGCAACGGCATGTTGCCCGATATCGCCGTGGCAGGGGCGTCGATCACACCCCGCACCCGCGCCATCGCGCTGGTCACGCCGAACAACCCGGCTGGCGTCGAATACCCCGCAGATCTGGTGCGCGCCTTTTACGATCTTGCCCACGCCAAGGGCATCGCGCTGCTGGTGGATGAAACCTATCGCGACTTCGACAGCCGCTCCGGCCCGCCGCACACCCTGTTTCAGCAGGACGGATGGGAAGAGACGTTTATCCACCTCTATTCCTTCTCCAAGGCCTACCGCTTGACGGGCCACCGGGTTGGCGCGCTGGTATCTTCGCCTGCGCGTCTGGCCGAAGCCGAAAAATTCCTCGACACCGTTGCCATCTGTCCCGGTCAGATCGGGCAATATGCAGCCCTTTGGGGGCTGGAAAACCTCGGGGGCTGGGTCGCAGGCGAGCGTGATGAAATCCTCGCGCGCCGCGCCGCCATTGCCGATGGATTCTCGCAACTGGCCGCCAAGGGCTGGAACCTGTTGGGCCTTGGCGCCTATTTCGCCTACATGACCCACCCGTTTGCGATGTCCTCTGCCGATCTCGCGCCCCTGCTGGTGAAAGAGGCCGGTATCCTGTGCCTGCCGGGCACCATGTTCTGGCCCGACGACGCAGCCGAAGGACGCCAGCAAGTGCGCATCGCCTTTGCCAATCTGGACGCGGCAGGCATCGGTGAACTCTACACAAGGCTGTCAGCGCTCGATCTCTGAGCCCATGCGCACTTGCCCGCCGGTGCGTGCGCGGATAGACATCGCCAAACCCCACCAAACCCAACAAGAGGGCACGCATGGCCAAGGGCTCAAACAACCTGTCGAAAACCGCAGTCTGGGTCCTTCTGGGCTTGCTGATCCTTGCACTGGGCGGCTTTGGCGCCACTAACCTCAGCGGCACGATCCGCACCGTGGGCAAGGTGGGTGACAAGCATATCGACGTTCAGGATTATGCGCGGACGCTGCAACAGGAAATCCAGGCCGTCAGCCAGCAGACCGGCAGCCAGCTCACCTTTGCGCGCGCCCAGGCCATCGGCCTTGATCAGGCTGTGCTGTCGCGCATCGTCCGGGCCCGCGCGCTTGACCACGAGGCCGAGCAGATGGGCCTGAGCGTGGGCGACGAAACCCTGCGCGACGAAATCCTGAACATCCCCAGCTTCCGTGGTCTTGACGGCACCTTTGACCGCGACGCCTACCGCTTTGCGCTGGAACAATCCGGCAGCAGCGAAGGCGCGTTTGAAACCCAGCTGCGCGAGGAAGTCGCGCGCTCACTCTTGCAGGGTGCCATCATGTCCGGCGTGACGATGCCCGACACCTATGCCCGCACGCTGGTGTCCTTTCTGGGCGAGACCCGCAATTTCACATGGGTGCGCCTGGGCCAGTCCGACCTGACCGACCCGGTGCCAGAACCCAGCGAAGATGAGCTGCGCGCCTATTACGAGGCAAATCTGGGCGACTACGAACTGCCCGAAACCAAGCGTATCACCTACGCCGTGCTGCTGCCCGACATGATCCTCGACTCCGTCGCGATCGAAGAGGCCACATTGCGCGCCGAATACGAGGCGAGCGAAGCGGAATACAACCGCCCCGAACGTCGCCTGGTCGAACGGCTGGTCTACCTCGACGCCGCCGCCGCAGACCGCGCCGCCGCGCAGCTTGAAGTCGACGGCACCACGTTCGAAGCGCTGGTGCAGGAACGTGGCCTGAACCTTGCAGATGTCGATCTGGGCGATGTGACCCGCCTCGAACTCGATGCCGCAGGCGAAGCGGTGTTCGCCGCCGAAGTGGGCGATGTCGTTGGCCCGATCCCGTCAAATCTGGGCCCAGCCCTGTTTCGCGTGAATGCCATCCTGCCCGCCCAGAACACGCCTTTTGAGGAGGCCGAGCCGCTGCTTCGTCAACGCCTTGCACTGGATGCAGCGCGTCGGCAGGTCGAATTTCAGGCGGAAGAACTGGACAACCTTCTCGCCGGGGGCGCCACACTGGAAGAGCTGGCCGAAGAGACCGACATGCAGCTGGGCAAGATCGACTGGTATCCCGCCCTGGGCGAAGACATCGCCGGCTATGACGGGTTCCGCGACGCCGCGCTCGAGCTGACAGAGGATGATTTTCCCGAGATCATACAGTTGGACGATGGCGGCATCTTTGCCATGCGCCTCGAGGAAACGCTGGCACCGCGCCCCGCCCCCTTCGAAGAGGCCCGGCTGAATGTGCGCGCCAACTGGGACGCAGAACAAACCGAAGCCCGCCTGATGACGCAGGCCGAGGCCGCACTGCCCGCGCTGGAAGCAGGCGAAAGCTTTGCCAGCCAGGCGCTGGATTCCATTGTCGAAGAGGATCTGGATCGCGGCGCATTCGTACAAGGCACGCCCCCGGCCTTCATGGAAGCCGTGTTCGAGATGGAGCCGGGCAACGTGCGGATCGTGCCCAGTTTTGGCGCGATCCTGATTGTGCGCCTCGATGCGATCAACCCAGCCGAAAACAACGAAGAATTGCAGGCCGAAACCGAAGGGCTGAGCGGTGAGATCGGTCAATTGGTTGCGACCGAACTGTTCAACCTGTTCAGCGAAGATGTCGTGCTGCGCGCAGGCCCCCAGATCAACCAGCAGGCGCTTGACGCCGTGCACGTGAACTTTCCCTGATGGCCCTGATCCCGGACTTTGACAGCTTTGCCGCCGACTACGCGGCGGGCAAGAACCAGGTGGTCTATACCCGGCTGGCCGCCGACCTCGACACGCCCGTGTCCCTGATGCTGAAGCTCACGGGCGCACAAAAGGATGCGTTCGTGCTCGAGTCCGTCACAGGCGGCGAGGTGCGCGGGCGCTATTCGATCATCGGGATGAAGCCTGACCTGATCTGGCGCTGCCACGGTGAGGCGTCGGCCATCAACCGCATGGCGCGCTATGATGCGGATGCGTTCGAGGATGTGGCAGGCAACCCGCTCGACACGCTGCGCTCTCTCATCGAGGAAAGCCGCATTGATCTGCCCGATGCCCTGCCCCAGGCGGCAGCGGGCCTGTTCGGTTATCTCGGCTACGACATGATCCGACTGGTCGAACATCTGCCGGACGTGAATCCGGACCCGCTGGGCCTGCCGGATGCCATCATGCTGCGCCCGTCCGTCATTGCGGTGCTCGACGGGGTCAAGGGCGAGGTCACCGTGGTGTCCCCCGCCTGGGTCAGCGATGGCCAATCGGCACGCGCCGCCTATGCGCAAGCTGCCGAACGGGTGATGGATGCGGTGCGCGATCTGGAACGCGCCATGCCGACCGAAACGCGCGATCTGGGCGATGCGGGCGAGGCCAGCGCGCCCGTGTCGAACTTTACCAAGTCGGGCTACATGCAAGCGGTCGAAAAGGCGCGCGACTATATCAAGGCGGGCGACATCTTTCAGGTGGTGCCTGCACAGCGCTGGACGCAAGAGTTCCGCGACCCGCCCTTTGCGCTTTATCGGTCGTTGCGGCGCACCAACCCCTCGCCCTTCATGTTCTATTTCAACTTCGGCGGCTTTCAGGTTGTGGGCGCCAGCCCCGAAATCCTGGTGCGCGTGTTCGGCAGCGAAGTCACGATCCGTCCTATTGCAGGCACAAGACCCCGCGGGGCCACGCCGGAGGAAGACCGCGCGCTCGAGGCCGACCTTCTGGCTGACAAGAAAGAACTGGCCGAGCACCTGATGCTGCTGGACCTCGGGCGCAACGACGTGGGCCGCGTGGCGCGCATCGGAACCGTGCGCCCAACCGAAGAGTTCATCGTCGAGCGCTACAGCCACGTCATGCACATCGTCAGCAACGTTGTCGGTGAATTGGCCGAAGGCAAGGATGCGCTCGATGCCTTCTTTGCTGGGATGCCAGCGGGCACAGTGTCCGGTGCGCCCAAGGTGCGCGCCATGGAGATCATCGACGAGTTGGAGCCCGAAAAGCGCGGCGTCTATGGCGGCGGCGTGGGCTATTTCAGCGCGGGCGGCGACATGGACATGTGCATCGCCCTGCGCACCGCCGTGGTGCAGGACCAGAAACTCTATATCCAGGCCGGGGGCGGCGTTGTCTATGACAGCGACCCCGAGGCCGAGTTCATGGAAACCGTTCACAAATCCGGTGCCATACGGCGCGCCGCAGAAGATGCCGCGCGCTTTGGTGGGGGCAACAGTTGAGCCCTGTATCAGCCATGTCGGCGCGGATGGCTGATCGGCCCTCCGGGGGGATTTTTTGAGAACAGAGAAGGGCGTGGCAGGCCTATGCCGGTAAAGCCCTTTGTTCTGGACAGCGTGAGCGTGGCCCCCGGCACCCGCGCCTCGGTGCCCCTGCCCGTTTCGGCCCTGCCCGACCACACCCCCGTCAACCTGCGGGTCGAGGTCATTCATGGCAAGCGGCCTGGCCCCACCATGTTCGTCAGCGCCGCTGTTCACGGTGACGAGGTGATCGGGGTCGAGATCGTGCGCCGTCTGCTGCGCACCCCGCAAATGGCGCATGTGCGCGGCACCGTGCTTGTCGTGCCCGTGGTCAACAGTTTCGGCTTTCTCGCGCGCTCGCGCTATCTGCCAGACCGGCGCGACCTCAACCGCTGCTTTCCGGGCACCTCGCAAGGCTCGCTCGGCTCGCGCCTGGCGCATATCTTTCTGCACGATGTGGTGCTGCGCTGCGACTTTGGCATCGATCTGCACTCGGCCGCCGAGCACCGCACCAACCTGCCCCAGATCCGTGTCACCCCGGGCGACAAGACAACCGCCCGCATGGCCCGCGCCTTTGGCGCGCCCGTGATCCTGACATCACCCCTGCGCGAGGGCAGCCTGCGGGGTGAGGCGGCGGACCGGGGCACGCCCGTGTTGCTGTACGAGGCGGGCGAAGGGCTGCGCTTTGACGAATTTGCCGTGCGCGCGGGCGTTGCGGGCATTCTGCGGGTGATGCGCGATCAGGGCATGCTGGCCTCCAAAGGGATCTCGAAGGCCCGCGCGCCTTCGCTGATCTGCACGGGATCCAGCTGGCTGCGCGCGCCCTCGGGCGGCCTGCTGCGCACCTTCCGCGCCGAAGGGGACATTGTCGAAGAAGGCGATGTGCTGGCCGCCGTGTCGGACCCGGCGGGTGAGGTCGAGACCGAATTGCTGGCCCCCGGCCCCGGTATTCTGATCGGGCGCGCCGTCCTGCCGGTGGTGAACGAGGGCGACGCGGTCTTTCACCTCGCCACGCTTGGCCCGACGGCGGATGAAGACACGGTTGACGCGCTCAGCGCGCAGCTCGAGGCCGATCCGCTCTTTGACGAAGACGAGATTATCTGAGGCAACTGGCCCTACTGCTCTTCCGTCAGCGTGGTCAGAACCGCAGAGACCGGGGCGAGTGCCACCCGTTCTGCGCGGTCTTGCAACCCCCATAGCAACAGGGCCGAGATCGTGTCAGGCCGCACCCGTCCCACCATGATCACGCCCCCTTCCTGCCCGGCGCGAAACGCCGCCTGATCCAGAAAGCGGCGGATGACGGTCGGCGTTTGATCCGCGCTGTCAAAGTCGCGGAACACAAGACCCGTGGGCACGCCAGAGCGCGCGGCCAGCTTTTGGGCCGTGTTCAACCCCTTGGATTGCAGCACAAGACCGTGGCCCGTGGCCAGCACCGCCTCGGCCACCTGGTCGGACGCATCGCGCGTGCCTTGAATGCCGGTGCCGGGCCCTTCCATGACCCCCACGGCTTCGGGCACCGCGTCGATTGCGGCAGACAACGCGATTTCGGCATCTGCAGCGGTTGCGCCCTGTGGCAGATCAACCAGCGCCAGCACTTCGAAACCCTGCGCGCGGTAGTCGCTCATGCGCTTGGCCGCATCCGACAGGCTGGCATCAACGGCAAAACTCAGCGGATAGGGAAAGCTTTGCAATGCGGCAAGGCCGACTGGGCCGCCCGTTAGATCAATGCCCGCATCGATCAGGACGATGGACATGAGCGGCTTGCTCTCGGGGTTTTCGAATGGCGCGGCAAAGGCGACGATAGGCGGTGCGCCAGTGTCCGTTCCGTCAGCCTCTTGCGGGACAGTCGGCACATCCGGCGTGCGATCGACAAGCGATCCGGCCGGGCGGCCAATGGTGGGGCGCCCTGTCGTGTCCGGCGCGGGTACGGCGGCGATCACGTCGTTGCCTGGGGCGTCCTGTTCCACCTCGGCAGGCGCCACGGCCACGTTGGGCTCTGGCGGGGCCGCCGCCTCTGCGGTGTCAGGCCCGGGGGTTTCGGCGCCCGGCGCCTCGGGCGCGTCACCGACCTCCGGGGCAAAGGCACCAGAGGTGTCAGGCACAGACGGTGCGGTGGGCTGTGCGGGTTCGGTCGAAATCGACAACTCCGTTTCGGAGCCGGGCGCAGAGGGGGCCGTGGCAGGCGCGCCGGGTTGCACGGGCGCCACATCGCCCACAGCCACCGACCCGGCCTCCGACGTTTCGGCAGGCCCTGCCAGATCATCGGCGCTGCCCGTTTCGGGAACGGTGGGCGTATCAGAGCCCGCAGCCGTCGCTGCAGCCACGTCATCAGCCTCGGGCGAGGTGACTTGCGGCGCATCCCCGTCCCGCACCAGATCGGCGTCCGTCACGGCCTCGGCTGTGCTGCCTTCACCCGTCGCTGGCGCATCCGCGCCGAGAGGGGCCGTGACCCCGGCATCCGGGCGCATCGGGCCGTCGGCTACAATCGACGCCATGCCCGCGCCCAAGACGCTGACAACGCCGCCCCAGATCATGCCGCTCAAAAAACCACGTGCCATATCATCTTCTCCGCCTGTATTGGCGCGGCCCCGCTTTGCGATGTGCCCCACCTGACTGCTGTACCGGCTGCCATCCCCTTGACGCTGGCGGGCAAGCCTGAGCATGTATGGCCGCAACTATAAGGGCCATTGGCCCCCCTTGGAACATGAGATTTTGCGATGCTGCTGCTGATCGATAATTACGACAGTTTCACATATAACCTGGTGCATTATCTGGGCGAATTGGGCACGGATGTGGTTGTGCGCCGCAACGATGCGCTGGATGTGCAAGAGGCGATGGGCATGCGCCCCAATGGCATCTTGCTCTCACCCGGCCCCTGCGATCCCGACCAGGCTGGCATCTGCCTTGCCCTGACGGCGGCGGCGGCTGAAACCCGCACGCCGCTGATGGGCGTGTGCCTGGGCCACCAGACCATCGGCCAGACCTTTGGCGGTAAGGTGGTGCGCGCGCCCGACATTGTGCATGGCAAGCTGGGGACGATGCATCACACGGGCACGGGCGTATTCGCGGGCCTGCCCACCCCGTTCGAGGCCACGCGCTATCACTCCCTGACAGTCGAACGGGAAAGCCTACCCGACTGCCTCGAGATCACGGCAGAGATCGACGACGGCACGATCATGGGCCTGTCCCACCGCGAATTGCCCATGCACGGCGTGCAGTTTCACCCGGAATCGATCCGTTCCGAACATGGGCACGCGCTGCTCAAGAACTTTGTCGACCTGATGCCGGTGGCGGCATGAGTGACGCACTCAAGCCCCTGATTGATGCGGCCGCAAACGGCCCGCTAACGCCCGGCCAGGCACGGGCGGCCTTCGAAATTCTCTTTGAGGGCGAAGCAACGCCCAGCCAGATTGGCGGGCTGCTGATGGCCCTGCGCACACGTGGTGAAACGGTGAATGAGTATGCCGCCGCTGCCGCCGTGATGCGCGCCAAGTGCAACGCGGTTGCGGCGCCCAAGGGCGCGATGGACATCGTGGGCACGGGCGGCGATGGCAAGGGCACGCTCAACATCTCGACCGCCACGGCCTTTGTCGTAGCCGGTGCGGGCGTGACGGTCGCCAAACACGGCAACCGCAATCTCAGTTCGAAATCCGGCGCGGCAGATGCTTTGGGCCAGATGGGCATCAACGTGATGGTCGGCCCGCAAACTGTTGAAAAGGCGCTGCAAAACGCAGGCATCGGGTTCATGATGGCGCCCATGCATCACCCGGCGATCGCCCACGTCATGCCCACGCGGGCCGAGTTGGGCACGCGGACAATCTTCAACATCCTCGGCCCCCTGACCAACCCCGCCGGGGTCAAACGGCAGCTGACGGGCGCGTTTTCGCGCGACCTGATCCGCCCAATGGCCGAAACACTTGGCCAACTGGGATCAGACGCGGCGTGGCTTGTGCACGGATCGGACGGCACGGATGAGCTGACGATCACCGGCATCTCATGGGTCTCGGCCCTCGAAAACGGGGCCATCACCGATTTCGAACTGCACCCCGAAGAGGCGGGCCTGCCAACCCACCCGTTCGAGGACATCGTCGGCGGCACACCCGAAGACAACGCCGCTGCCTTCCGCGCCCTGCTCGATGGGGCGCCCGGCGCCTACCGCGATGCGGTGCTGCTGAACGCTGCGGCCGCCCTGAAAGTCGCCGGGCATGCCACCGACCTCAAGGAAGGGGTCGCCCAGGCCCAGACAAGCATCGACAGCGGAGCCGCAAAAGCTAAGATCAAGGCGGTCGCAGAGATCACGCAAGAGGCCGCCTGACCCTTCTCTGTTCCAAAAATCGCGGGGAGCCCGAGGGGCTGGCCCCTCGGTCCCGCCCCAACCACAAAGAACCGAACCCATGACAGACACGATTCTCGACAAGATCAAAGCCTACAAGCTCGAAGAGGTCGCCGCCGACAAGGAGGCCAAACCGCTTGAAGCGGTCGAGGCCGAAGCGCGCGATGCCGGGCCGGTGCGTCCGTTCACGGACGCGCTGCAACGCGCCAACCGCGAAGGCTACGGCCTGATTGCCGAGATCAAGAAAGCCAGCCCCTCCAAGGGCCTGATCCGGGCCGATTTCGACCCGGCCGCACTGGCCCAGGCTTATGAGGAAGGTGGGGCGACCTGCCTGTCGGTGCTGACGGACACCCCCAGCTTTCAAGGTGCCAAGGACTTCCTGACACAGGCCCGCGCGGCCTGCGAACTGCCTGCCTTGCGCAAGGACTTCATGTACGACACCTATCAGGTCGCCGAGGCGCGCGCGCTGGGGGCAGACTGCATCCTGATCATCATGGCCTCGGTCAGCGACGCGCAGGCGCTGGAACTGGAACATGCCGCACAGGACTGGGGCATGGACGTTCTGATCGAAGTGCATGATGCCGAAGAACTGGACCGCGCAACCGCGCTCAAAAGCCCGCTGATGGGGATCAACAACCGCAATCTCAAAACCTTCGAGACAACGCTCGACACCACGCGGCAGCTGTCCAAACGGGTGCCAGCGGATCGTACCATCGTAGCCGAAAGCGGGTTGAACACGCCCGAAGACCTCGCCGATCTGGCGATGTACGGCGCGCGCACCTTCCTGATCGGGGAAAGCCTGATGCGCCAGGACGATGTATCGGCCGCCACCCGCGCGCTGCTCGCAAATCCGCTTGTCTCCGGCGGGGGTATGTAGATGGCCCTGACGCATTTTGACCGAGACGGGGCCGCGCATATGGTCGACGTGTCCGACAAGGACATCACGGATCGCATCGCCGTGGCCAAGGGGCACATTAAGATGCTGCCGGAAACCCTTGATATCATTACGCAAGGCCGCGCCAAGAAGGGCGACGTCATGGGCGTGGCCCGACTGGCCGGGATCATGGCCGCCAAACGTACTGCCGACCTCATCCCACTCTGTCACCCGCTGCCCATCACCAAAGTGTCCGTCGATCTGGAACCCGACACCGACCTGCCCGGCCTGCGCATCACCGCAACGGTCAAGACAACGGGCCAGACAGGGGTCGAGATGGAAGCGCTCACTGCTGCCTCCACCTGTGCGCTGACAGTCTATGACATGACCAAGGCCGTGGACAAGGGCATGGAGATTGGCGGCATCCGCGTCGTCTTGAAAGATGGTGGAAAATCAGGGCGGTACACGGCGACATGATCACCGTTGCGCAGGCTCTGGATCATCTCTTTGCGCTTGCTGATCCGGTTGCAGTCGAAACCGTGCCCCTGCGCGCTGCGGGCGGCCGTATCCTCGCCGAACCGGTCACAGCCCGCCGCACCCAGCCGCCCTTTGCCGCCTCTTCCATGGACGGCTATGCGATCAAGGGGGTCGAGGCCGACCTGCACGCTCAGTTCAAGGTCGTAGGCGAGGCGGCAGCGGGCCATCGGTGGCAAGGTACACTCGGCGCCGGTCAGGCGGTGCGCATCTTTACCGGCGCGCCAGTGCCCGAGGGCGCAGACAAGATCGTGATCCAGGAAGATGTCACGCGCAGTGGTGATTTGATCACCATCACCGACGATCCCGGCCCCAAGGACAACATCCGCCCCGCTGGCGTCGATTTCGCCGAAGGGATGGAACTGGAGGCGCCGCGCCGCCTCAGCCCCGGCGATGTCGCGCTGTTGGCTGCGATGAACATTGCCGAAGTACCGGTGCGGCGCAAACCCGTGGTCGCGCTTATCTCGACCGGCGATGAACTGGTTGTGCCGGGCGAAACACCCGGCCCGGATCAGATCATCGCGTCGAACACCTTCGGCCTGTCGGCAATGCTGGAACAGCTTGGTGCCGTACCCCGCATCCTGCCCATCGCACGCGACACCGAAGCGTCTCTGCGCACGGTCCTTGGCCTGACTGAGGGGGCCGATCTGATTGTCACAATCGGCGGGGCATCTGTGGGCGATCACGATCTGGTGGCCGGTGTTGCAGCCGGTCTGGGGATGGAGCAGGCGTTTTACAAAGTCGCCATGCGGCCCGGGAAACCACTGATGGCCGGGCGGCTGAACGGTGTGCCCATGGTCGGCCTGCCCGGCAATCCGGTGTCTGCCATGGTGTGCGGCACCGTTTTCCTGACCCCGATGCTGAACGCGATGCTGGGTCTGGGGCAAAGGACGGCACCGCGCGTGTCCCTGCCCCTGTCGGCCCCGCTGGACGCGAACGGACCGCGCGAACACTATATGCGGGCCATCGTCGAAGCGGGGAACGTGCGCGATGCAGGGCTTCAGGACAGCTCGCTCTTGTCCGTGCTGGCGCGCGCGAATGCACTGATCGTACGCCCCCCGAATGACCCGCCCCGCCCGGTTGGCGCGCCGGTGGATACCATCCTTCTTGGCTAAGTGTTGACACAAAACAGGAACGTCCGTAGAACAAACGGAAACCAACGCGGTTTGGTGATCCCAACTCGGAGGACGGGGCATGTTGACGAAAAAGCAGCTTGATCTGCTGGAATTCATCCACAAACGGGTGCAACGCGACGGCGTACCGCCCAGCTTTGACGAAATGAAAGAGGCGCTGGATTTGCGCTCGAAATCCGGCATCCACCGGCTGATCACGGCGCTAGAAGAACGCGGATTCATCCGCCGTCTTGCCCACCGTGCCCGCGCAATCGAAGTGGTGAAACTGCCCGAGAGCCTGGGGGTGCGCCCACCGGCTTTACCCCCAAGGTGATCGACGGCGACAAACCCGACGTGCCCCCGCCTGCATCCTCGCTGCCCGTCAGCGCCATGCATGCGGTCGAACTGCCCGTCATGGGCCGGATCGCGGCGGGTGTTCCGATTTCCGCAATCTCCGAAGTGTCCCATTCGGTCGCTGTGCCGGGGCAGATGCTGTCGGGTCAGGGCGATCACTATGCGCTTGAAGTCAAAGGCGATTCGATGATCGAGGCCGGGATCAACGATGGCGATGTCGTGGTGATCCGCGAAACGGCAGCGGCTGACAATGGCGACATCGTTGTGGCCCTGGTCGAGGATCACGAGGCGACGCTGAAACGCTATATGCGGCGCGGTGACACCATCGCGCTTGAGGCGGCCAACCCAGCTTACGAAACGCGTGTCTTTCCGGTGGGCCATGTGAAGGTACAGGGCAAGCTGGTGGGATTGATCCGCACATATTGACCGATAGCGCACCACAGGTGCGCCTTACGGGTGGTGACGAGACCGCGCGCTGAGCGGCTATGAAAGGCGGACTGGAAAGTCCGCCTTACTCCGTTTTGCTGACAATGCGTTCCAGCCCCGAGGGCAATGCTATGTCCGGAACCGCGTATTTTGCCCAGCCAGACCACATTCTATCGCCCGTCCAATCCCGCGCTGTGACAAGGCGCGCCTTGTTCCCCTGCCCCAGCACGGCAACAGCGCCCGTCCGGCGCAGCAATTTCGGTGCGAGGATCAGGCAGGCCTGCGCCCCGTTCCCATCCACTTCGGCATTCGCGACCACAATCTGCCCCGGCGCGCATCCGGCAAAACTGCCGATGGCGCGCTTGCCGCTGAGGTGCACAATACCGGGCGCCCCCGCGTCCCACCGCGCCGCCGCGCGGTCCTGATCCACCCCGTCGCCATCGTTCTCAAGCCAGTTGCGCGCAACAAACCCGGCCCCTTTGGGACGGCTGAGGGCACGGCCCTCGGGTGTCATCACCCCGACAAGGCCCCCGGTGTCGGCGATCAGGATGGACGGGCGTTCGCCCACCTGCCACAGCGCAAGCGCCCCGATCACAGCCGCGATCCCGGCAAAGCGGCTGCGCCCCTGCCACAAGATAACGAACAAGGCCCCAAGCGCCATCATCGGCAGAACCCAAGGCCCCGGCCCCGCCACGAACCCGCGCGCGCCATCCAGGTTGGCCACCCAATCGGCCACCCAGAGAATCCACTGCAAGCCGAGGCCCATCAGCCACAGGCCAATCGCCTCACCCCCGACCGGGGCCAGCGCAAGCGCCAGAACCGCTGCCGGGATCACCAGCGCGCCCATCAACGGCACGCTGGCTAGGTTCGCGATCAGCCCATAATGCGACACTGCGTTGAAATGCGCCGCCCCAATCGGTGCGGTGGCCAGCCCCGCGACGGCCGAGGAAATGACAACGGCCACGGCGGGTTGTATCCATTTCGGCCCGATAGACCACTGCGCATCGCGCATCCAGCCAAAAACGGCCACAAGCGCCGTGGTTGCAGCAAAGGACATCTGGAACCCCGGCCCCATCAACGCTTCTGGCCGCAGGGTCAGCACGATCAGCGCCGCCATGGCCACAGCGCGCAGGCTCAGCGCGCGGCGGTTCACCATCACGGCGCACAAGGCCACCGCGACCATGACAAAAGCACGTTCGGTCGCGACATTGCCCCCCGACAGCGCAAGGTAGACCGACGCCGCGATCAGCGCCCCGCCCGCAGCCAGTTTGCGCGCAGGCCAGTGAAGGGCCACGAAAGGGATCAGCGCAAAGATCAAACGTAGCAATCCGAACACAAAGCCGCTGAGCAGGCCCATATGCAGCCCCGAAATGGCCAGCAGATGCGCCGTATTCGAGGCCCGCAGATCCAGCAATGCATCCTGACTGATGCCGCTGCGATCCCCCGTTGTGACGGCGGCGGCAAACCCACCAACGTCTCCCGGCAGCACCTCCCGCACGCGGGCAGAGGCGGTCATGCGGATGCGAAAAATCGTCTGGCGCAAATCGAACTCCGCCTCGGATATGGCGACCAAAGGCACGCGGGCATAGCCCACAGCGCCCAATTCGGCGAACCAGGCATGGCGCTGAAAATCGAACCCACCCGGTTCGACAGGCCCTCCGGGTGGGCTAAGATGTGCGGTGGTCATCACCCGCAGGCCCGGTTGGGGTGTCACACCAAGGCCCGCATCGCCGTGCAGCGAAATCCGCACGCGCGTCGGTGTGTCAGCGGGCGAGACGCGGTCCAGCTTGACGTGATCGAGGGTCAGGCGCACCGCATCTGTCCCGCTGCGGTCCATGCCCACGATGCGCCCCTCGACAGGTCCATAATAGCGCCAGTCAAGCACCGGGCCCGCAACCGAATGCGCCCGCCACGCGGCGAGCACAAAGCCAAGCGCGATCATGGCGATGAAAACGGGGATCGGCGACAGGCTTTCATGCGTCGAGCGGGCCAAGGCCACCAGCGCCAAACCTGCGACGGCGACACCGGCAATCAGCGCAATCGACGGCTCGAACCGCAGCCCAAAGAACACCGCAATCCCCACAGCCATGCCGACGGGCAACCAGCCAAACAGACTGCCCCGCTGATGCAACATCGCA
The DNA here is from genome assembly GCF_047715485.1 of Tateyamaria algicola. Classification (NCBI taxonomy): domain Bacteria; kingdom Pseudomonadati; phylum Pseudomonadota; class Alphaproteobacteria; order Rhodobacterales; family Roseobacteraceae; genus Tateyamaria; species Tateyamaria algicola. The sequence continues at coordinate 3,799,948 of NZ_CP180422.1, read as the reverse complement.
TCCGAGAAATACCACCATAGGCCCATGCTTGCCCCTGTCGCTCATGGTGAGTATCAGGAGGCCAAACCGTAGAACCTCCTTGGTTAAGCAAAGGTAAACACACCCCCATGGCCCAAGACCTCGTCACCCGCTTTGCCCCTTCGCCCACGGGCTTTCTGCACATCGGCGGCGCGCGTACGGCGCTGTTCAACTGGCTCTATGCCCGGGGGCGCGGCGGCAAGTTCCTGCTGCGGATCGAAGACACGGACCGCGCCCGATCGACCCCCGAGGCGACGCAGGCCATTCTGGACGGTTTGGCCTGGCTGGGCCTGGACCATGACGGCGAGCCGATCAGCCAGTTCGCGCGCGCAGACCGCCATGCCGAGGTCGCCAACCAGTTGCTGGCCGAGGGCAAGGCGTACAAGTGTTTCTCGACCCAGGACGAAATCGCCGCCTTCCGGGATGCGGCGCGGGCCGAGGGGCGGTCGACCCTGTTCCACTCGCCCTGGCGCGATGCCGATCCGGTGACATTCCCCGATCTGCCCTATGTCGTGCGCATCAAGGCACCGCAGGACGGCGAAACCGTGATCCGCGATCAGGTGCAGGGCGACGTGACCATACGCAACGACCAGTTGGACGATATGGTCATGCTGCGCGCCGACGGCACGCCCGTCTACATGCTGGCCGTGGTGGTGGACGATCACGACATGGGCGTGACCCACGTGATCCGGGGGGATGATCACCTTAACAACGCGGCGCGCCAGATGATGATCTATGACGCGATGGGATGGGACGTGCCGACCTGGGCGCACATCCCGCTGATCCACGGGGCGGATGGCAAGAAACTGTCCAAACGCCACGGCGCGCTGGGGGCGCAGGAATACCAGGCGATGGGCTATCCGGCCGCCGGCATGCGCAACTATCTGGCCCGTCTGGGGTGGAGCCACGGGGACGACGAATTTTTCACGGACGCGCAGGCGAAAGAGTGGTTCGATCTGGGCGGAATTGGCAAAAGTCCGGCGCGGTTTGATGTCAAGAAACTCGAAAATCTGTGTGGTCAGCACATGGCGCAGGCGGATGACGCTGCGTTGCAGCATGAAATTATCGCTTTTTTGGCGGCTGCCGGGCTGCCAGCGATCACAATTTCCCGGCAAGACGGTTTGCGCGCCGCGCTGCCCTATGTCAAAGAGCGGTCCAAGACATTCCCAGAACTCCTTGATAAAGCGCATTTTATCCTGACAGAACGCCCGATAGCACCCGATGACAAGGCCGCGAAAGCGCTTGATCCGGTATCCCGTGGTATACTGAGCCAATTGACGCCGCACCTGCGAACCGTTAGGTGGGAGCGTGACGCTTTGGAGGCGGTCCTGAACGATTTTGCTGCGGCACAGGACACCAAATTCGGCAAGCTTGCAGGGCCTCTTCGAGCCGCCTTGGCAGGACGGGCCGTAACGCCTTCAGTCTTTGACATGATGCTGGTTCTGGGTCGCGAAGAAACCCTTGCCAGGCTCGAGGAAGCTGCCGCCTGACGGGGTTCATAATTCGTTCAAGGTGCGCAGTCTAACGATGGGGCCACGATCTGTGGCCCAAGGCGGGGCTCACTCGCCCTGCGACGAAAGGAACGACCCTGATGGCTGACGCACCCAAATCCGCAAAACTTTCAATTGGTGACGATACATACGACCTGCCCATGCACTCGCCCACTGCGGGGCCAGATGTGCTTGATATCCGCAAGCTCTATGGCCAGGCGGGCGTGTTCACCTACGATCCCGGATACACCTCGACGGCGAGCTGCGACAGCACGATCACGTTCATCGACGGGGACAAGGGCGTGCTGCTGCACCGTGGCTACCCCATCGACCAGCTGGCCGAGAAATCCCACTATCTCGAGGTCTGTTACCTGCTGCTTTACGGTGATCTGCCTTCGGCCAAACAGTTGGAAGAGTTCGAAAACCTGGTGACCAACCACACCATGCTGCACGAACAGATGGTCTATTTCTATCGCGGGTTCCGCCGCGACGCGCACCCGATGGCGATCATGACCGGTGTGGTTGGGGCGATGTCGGCCTTCTACCACGATTCCACCGACATCCATGATGCGCACCAGCGCGAGGTCGCCTCGATCCGCCTGATCGCCAAGATGCCGACGATTGCGGCCTGGGCCTACAAGTTCTCGATCGGCCAGCCCTTCATCTATCCGCGCAACGATCTGGACTATGCCTCGAACTTCCTGCGCATGTGCTTTGCCGTGCCTGCGGAAGATTACGAAGTGAACCCGATCCTGTCCCGCGCGATGGACCGTATCTTTACGCTGCACGCCGATCACGAACAGAACGCCTCGACCTCGACCGTGCGTCTGGCCTCGTCCTCGGGGGCGAACCCGTTTGCCTGTATCGCGGCCGGTATCGCCTGCCTCTGGGGGCCTGCGCATGGGGGCGCAAACCAGGCCTGCCTCGAGATGCTCAAGGAAATCGGCAGCGTCGAGCGCATCCCCGAATTCATCGCCCGCGCCAAGGACAAGAACGATCCGTTCCGCCTGATGGGCTTTGGCCACCGCGTCTACAAGAACTTCGATCCCCGCGCGACGGTGATGAAGCAGTCGGCGGACGAGGTGCTGGAACTGCTCGGTGTGGAAAACAATCCGGTGCTGGCTGTTGCCAAGGAACTGGAACAGGCCGCCCTTGCCGATCCCTATTTCGCCGAAAAGAAACTGTTCCCGAACGTGGATTTCTATTCCGGCGTCATCCTCGAGGCGATGGGTTTCCCGACCTCGATGTTCACCCCCATCTTTGCGCTCAGCCGTACGGTCGGCTGGATCAGCCAGTGGAAAGAAATGATTGCCGATCCACAAAACAAGATTGGCCGCCCGCGTCAGTTGTATTTGGGCGAAACGCAACGCGATTACGTGGACATCGAACGCCGTTAACCGATTCCCAGTGCAATTCGTTGCACGGAATTGACCTGGGAATAACAACCCAGAATAGTATACAAACAAAAAGGCCCGCACGCCTCGCGCTGCGGGCCTTTTCAACGTTAAAACAATGAATTAGCGAAAAACTTGATTGTTTCCAATCTGGAACAATGCCCGCAATTTCCAAAGATTGGTGACAAGTTAACCTTCATGGCCCTGAATTCTTGACAGACCGGCACCGTACGCTCACAAAATTATGGGTCAATTAATCATCCGTTAACCAGCTCGCCGAGGTGTCTAAAATGCTATTCTTGTTGTCATTATTTCCTGCATTGCTCGCAGGCTCACTTTCTACTGAATCCGATTCCGACGCTGATGATGTTGCACTGACGGGAACAGACGGTGCCGACTCCCTTGTTGGTGGCGATGGCGACGATGACCTTCTGGGCGGTCTGGGGGCCGACACTATCGAAGGCGGCGCAGGCAATGACCTGATCCAGGGCCAGGGCGGCGAAGACGTCCTGATCGGCAACGAAGGCAACGATGCCATGCAGGGCCGCGGACAGGACGACACCGTACAGGGCTTCTCGGGCAATGACTGGGTTGACGGCAATGACGGCGACGACTTTGTACGCGGCGGTGCGGGCAATGACGTGGTGATTGGCGGCGACGGTGCGGACGCGATCTTTGGACGGGCGGATGACGACCTGATCATCGCGGGCGAAGTTCCCGGCACCCCCCTCTCGAACGCACAACTGGACCAGCTGCGCGACGGCGTGTCCCTCGAAGACGTGCTGAGCGGCGATCTGATCTCCAGCTTTGATCTGGAGGACGACGGCGACGCGGACACGGTCGTTGGCGGTGGCGGCGACGACCTGATGATCTTTGGTGAAGGCGACACGGCACGGGGCGGCAACGGCGAGGATGGCTTTGCCATTTTGGCAGAGTCCGCTGGCGGAGAGTCCGGCCCTGCCGTGATCCAGGACTACACAGCCGAAGACGACACGATCTTTGTCTACTTCCAGTCCGATGACGTGCCAGCCGATTCCGAAATCACCGTGGCCGACGATGGCGACGACGCCGTGATCAGCCTCGATGGCGAGGAACTGGGCCGCGTGACAGGGGCCGCTGGCCAACTGACCGCCGACCAGATTGAAGTCGTCCAGCCCATCGAGACACCGGATGTCACCGAAATCAACGGTACTGACGACGCAGACACCCTGACCGGTGGCGGCGAAGACGAACAGATCAACGGTGCCGGCGGTGACGACGATCTCCTGGGCGGCAACGGTGCCGACACGATCACAGGCGGCGCGGGTGCCGACGTGATCCAGGGTCAGGGCGGGTTTGACCGCATCACCGGCAACGCCGACGACGACCTGATCCAGGGCCGTGGCGGCGATGACACCCTGTCGGGCAACGCTGGCGCGGACTGGGTCGATGGCAATGACGGCGACGACAGCGTCAATGGCGGCACGCAGAACGATACGGTTGTCGGCGGCCTGGGCTCTGACGTGCTCAGCGGTGGCGAGGCGCAGGACGTGCTGGTCAGCGGCGAGTTGCTGGCTGATCCGCTCACCACGGGCGAGCTGGACAACATCCGTGACGGCGAAACACTGGCCGAGGCCACTGGCATCGCGCTGGGGGACACGGTGTTCCTTGACGATGACGGCGCAGCCGACACGCTGGATGGCGGCAACGCCTCTGACGTGCTGTTCTTTGGCGCCGGTGACACGGCAACCGGTGGCAACGGACCAGATGACTTCGGCATCATTGCAGACAGCGCGGGCAACGGCCTGGGCGAGGCGCTGATCACCGACTATACCGCTGGCGAAGATGAGCTTTTCATCGTCCTTGATGATCTCGGCGCAGCCGCAGCGCCTGTCGTGACAGTTGTCGACGATGGTGCGGACGCGGTGATCTCGCTTGGTGGTGAGGTTCTGGCCCGCGTGACAGGCGGGGCCGGTGTGGTCACTGCGGCCCAGATCGCTCTGACAACAGGTGTGTCCACCTCGGTCTTTGATCCGAACGCCTGATCCGGATCAACCTATCTGCAAAACAAGACGCAAGCGCCCGCACAGGCGCTTGCGTTTTTTTAACGTTCAGCGCCCTTCGAAATCCGGTTTGCGCTTTTCGACAAAGGCCAGAACACCCTCCCGGAAATCCCGGCTTTGGCCACAGGCCCCCTGCTCGGACGCCTCGGTTTCCAACTGTTTCTCAAGGTCGTTGGCCCAGCTCGCACGGATCACGCGCTTGGCAGCGGCAAAGGCCTGTGTCGGCCCATGGGCCAGATGCGCGGCGCGCGCGCGCCACTGGGTGTCGAAATCGTCATCTGCCACCGCTTCCCAGATCAACCCCCAGGCGTCTGCCTGTCTCGCGCTGATCTTGTCCGCAAACAGGGCCGCGCCCATCGCCTTGGCCATGCCCATGGTGCGCGGCATCACATAGGTGCCCCCCGCATCCGGGATCAAACCGATCCGGGTAAAGGCCTGCAGGAAATAGGCGCTTTCGGATGCGATCACCACATCGCAGGCCAGCGCCAGGTTGGCCCCTGCCCCGGCAGCCGCGCCGTTGACGGCGGCAATCGTAGGCACCGGGCAGTCGATGATCGCGGTCAGCATGGGCGTGTATTCGTCCCGCAACGTACGTTCCAGATCAAGGTTCGCGGCATTGGCCCGATCGCCCAGATCCTGCCCCGAGCAGAAGGCACGGCCAGCCCCGGTCAGCACCACGACACGCGCCTGTTTGCCCGCATGGGTCACCGCCACGTCGATCTCGGCCCGCATCTGCGTGGTTAGCGCGTTCATCTTGTCCGGCCGGTTCAGCGTGATCAGTGCGACGCCGTCATCCAGCGCATAAGTCAGGGTCTCGTATTTCATGCCCGTCTCTCCCTTGGAGGTTCCGGACCTGCATATCAAACCGATCAGTTTAGAAAAGCCCCGACGCGCCGTTACTCGTCCAAAATCTCGCGCAGGCGCTTGGCCTCATCCGAGCTGAGCCCGGCATCCGGGGCGGCCGGGGTCGCACTGCGCCCCCGCAAATAGCCATAGCCGATGCCCGCAGCCAAGAGGAACATCAACGGCCCTGCAGCCCAAAGCAGCCAGTTCGATCCAGATGCGCGCGGGTTCATCAACACGAACTCGCCATAGCGCTCGACAAAGAAGTCGACGATCTGCGCATCCGTCTGCCCCGAGGCCACCTGCTCGCGGATCACCCGGCGTGTATCCACCGCCCATTGCGCATTGGATGATGCGACGGATTCCGACTGGCACACGACACAGCGCAAGGCGTGATCAAGGCCCCGCGCCCGCGCCTCGAGTGCCGGGTCTTCCAACATTTCGGACGGATCAAGCGCCATCAGGGCCGTGGCCCATACCAGCCAGAACAAGGCGGCCAGCCGTATCATTCTGCTGCCACCGCTTGCGCCTTTTGCGACTTGCGCGCACCCACGGCCACACGGAACCGCCGGTCGCTCAAGGAGAGGAACCCGCCCAAGGACATCAGCGCACAGCCGATCCAGATCCAGTTGGTCAGCGGCTTGATATAGGTCCGCACTGCCCAGCCTCCGTTGGCTTGCGGATCCCCGATCACCACATAGACGTCGCGCGCCAGGTTATAGTCGATGCCCGCCTCTGTGGTGGGCATCTGCGCCACCGGGTAAATCCGCTTTTCCGGGCGCAGCTGCGAAATTTCCTTGCCGTCGCGCGACAGGGTCAGGAACCCCATCGTGGACAGGTAATTCGGCCCCTCCACATCCTCGACCTTATCGAGGGTGAGTGTATACCCCCCCACTTCAAAGGATTCACCGATCTGCGCGACGCGAATGTCTTCCGACTGCCAAGAGGTCAGGCCCGCGACCCCAAGCATCGTGATGCCAAGACCCGCATGGGCCACCGCCTTGCCCCAATCGGCACGGGGCAACCGCCACAAGCGGCCCGCGTTGAACTTTTGGCCCGTCCGGCTTGCCAGATCGACAGCCGCGCCCATCACCAACCACGCGCCCAGAAACGCACCCATCGGCCCGATCAGGCTGCGCCCGGTCTGCAAGGCCCAGGCCAGCCCGCCAAAGGCAATGGCCAGCACAAGGACATAGCGCAGCGGCCACGCGGCCTTGGCCAGACTACCGCGTTTCCACGGCATCATCGCACCCACAGGCAAGATGAGGCCCAGGATCACCATGAAGGGCGTGAAGGCCATGTTGAAGAATGGCGGCCCCACGCTCAGCTTGCGGTCAAAGAACATCTCGGCCACCAGCGGCCACATCGTCCCCACGAACACCACGAAACAACTCACCGCCAGCAGCACATTGTTGGCCACCAGCGCACTTTCGCGGCTGACCATGCCGAACACACCGCGCGCCTCCATCGCACCCGCGCGCAGGGCAAACAGGATCAGCGCACCGCCCATGAAAAAGCCCATGATCATCAGGATGAACACACCGCGTTCGGGGTCGTTGGCAAAGGCATGCACCGATGTCAGCAGGCCAGAGCGCACGATGAACGTCCCGATCAGCGAAAAGCCAAAGGCAAGGATGGCCAGCAGGATCGTCCAGGCCTTCAGGCTCTCGCGCTTTTCCACAACGATGGCGGAATGCACCAGCGCTGCGGCCAGCAGCCACGGCATGAAGGATGCGTTTTCAACCGGGTCCCAGAACCAGAAACCGCCCCAACCCAACTCGTAATAGGCCCACCAGGACCCAAGCGCGATGCCGATGGTCAGAAACACCCAGGCCGCCAGCGTCCAGGGCCGCACCCAGCGTCCCCAGGCGGCATCGACGCGCCCTTCGATCAGGGCCGCCACGGCAAAGGAAAACGCCATGCTCAGACCCACATAGCCGAGATAGAGAAACGGCGGATGGAAGGCCAAGCCGGGGTCCTGCAACAGCGGGTTCAGGTCCTGCCCGTCAAAGGGCGGCACGGCAAGGCGCAGGAATGGATTCGATGTGAACAGGATAAAGGCAAGGAATGCGACGCCAATCGCCCCCTGCACGGCCAGAACACGGGCGCGCAAAGAGGGCGGCAAATTCCCCCGAACCATGCCGCCATCGCACCAAACAGCGCCACGATCAGCACCCACAACAGCATGGACCCCTCGTGGTTCCCCCATGTGCCGGAAATCTTGTAGAGCATCGGCTTGGCCGAATGGCTGTTCAGCACGACAAGGCGCAGGGAAAAGTCCGAAACGATAAAGGCATACATCAGCGCCGCAAAGGAAAAGGCGATCAAAAGGCACTGGGCTGAGGCCGCAGGTTCGGCAACCGCCATCCAGCGCGGGTTGCGCCGCCACGCCCCGATCAAGGGCACAGTGGCCTGCACGATTGCCACCAGGAATGCGAGAATAAGGGCGAAGTGACCAAGCTCTGTAATCATGACGTCACTATACGTGACGAGGTCAACGCCGCCAATGCGACAAAGGCGGGCGATAGATCACGACATCGCCAGCCCACCCTTCTTCTCTGTTCAAAAAAACCCGGGGGTCTGGGGGCAGAGCCCCCATGAAAAACACCGCCCACTTTCTGGCGACCGCTCAGGCCTCATGCCACCCGGCGCCACTCCTCCAGCGCCGGATTCGCATCCGGCAAGAGCGACGCAGCCGTCAGGCGCGCATCATCCCCGGTGGCAGCCACGCCAACACTGTCGGCCCGCAACGCGCGCAAGGCGGCCACGTTTTCGATCACCTGCGGCACGCGGTGCATCGTCTCCACGATCTCACGCTGGAACTGCTGGGCCTTCACCTGATGGCGCGCCCCGAAATAGAAGGATACGATCACACCCAGCAGCCACCACAGCGGCTCGGGCACCAGCGCAATGCCCTGCATCCGCTCGGCAAACCACAACGGTTCCACCATCGCCGACACGAACAGCCCCAGCGTGCCCAAGGCAAGCATAGGGCGCGGCAGCCGGTTCACCCCATCCATGATGCGGTCAAATACCCCCTGGCGCGGCACCATGAATTCCTGGCCAAACTCCTTCATCGCCTGCACCTGCACCGCATGGGCACGTGCCGACCCGGCTTCGGCGTTTTCGCGGAACACTTCAACGGTGTCCTTCACGACATTGGCTCCCCCACCAAACAGCAGGCCAAACATCCGTTCCATCAACCCCATGTCGCCACCCTCTGTTGAAATTGTGCATTGCTCAGATGAAAGCGGGGCGCAATGAACTCTTCGGCCCGCTTGATCCAGCCGCCTTTGCCCCCCGCCCGTGTGCGCGCATATTTGCGGCTGGCCGGGCGGCGGTCTGCGATGCGGAAGTAATAGTTGCGCCGGGCGATCCCGTAGGCATCAACCATATGATCCGGTGCTTGCGCATAGGCGGCGCGCGCGGCCCCAATGGACTGCGGCCCCAGGGCACCGTCTATCACACAAGGATGTCCCATCTCGGTCAACAGACGCTGGAGGATCTTGATCGCATTGCCGCCCGCGTTGACATACATGTCAAACACCGTCGCATGCAGCGGCGCGGGCAATTCCGCGATCAGCGGCCCCTCGAAGTAGTGTTTGATAAAGATGTCCGTCGCGTGTTTGCGCGTCAGTTGTTTGACGTCTGCAACATCCACATCACCATCGCGGTCCAAATCGATGCCAAGGCGCTGCATGGTGTGGATCGTCACACCGTATTTCGTTGCCCCACCCGGATCGTCCGGATCATTCACATAGCCACCCTCGCGGGCAACGATCTCTTTGGCAATCTCACGTACAGTCTGCATATCTGACCCCGTCGGCTCATGTCCGTTCCGTGGGGCAAGACTGCTGTAATGTTGGTTAACGGCCCTTAACCAGACCGTGCGCTACCCGTTGGGATCCTGATAAACGCCTTGTTCTTTCAGGGCGTCCACGACTTCGGCAGGCATATAAGTCTCGTCGTGTTTGGCAAGGATTTCAGAGGCTTCGAAGACACCGTTGATGTAACGCCCGGTGCCGACCATGCCCTGGTTTTCCTCAAACAGATCCGGCAACACCCCTGTAAAGACCACCGGAACAGCCGCACCGCCATCCGTCACCTCAAAGCGGATCGATTCGCCCTGTCCCCGGATCAACGAACCCTCGGCCACCAGCCCGCCGATGCGAAACACCTCCGTCGGGCCCGGCGGTTCGGCCATGATCTGGCTGGGCGCACGGAAGAAATTGATCCCGTCCCGCATCGCATAGCCGATCAGCGCCGTGGACACCGTCAGGGCGACGGCGGCCAAGGCGATGATCTGAATACGGCGCTGTTTCTTGAGGCTCTTCATGTGCTCACGGGAATAGCGGGGCCATCATCAGCCCCTCGGTCTCTTCAATATCTAACATCAGGTTGGCGTTTTGCAACGCCTGCCCCGATGACCCTTTCGTCAGATTGTCGAGGGCGGCAACCACCACCGTCCGGCCCGGCAACCGATCCGCCGCCACGCCGATGTGACAAAAGTTCGATCCACGCACATGCCGGGTGCTCGGCACCTCGCCCAGCGGCAGCACCTCGATAAAGGACTCGTCCGCGTAAGCCGCACCAAGCGCGTCATAAATCGCCTGCGCTTCGCCCTTCACATAGGCCGTGCCGAGGATACCCCGGTTCGCAGGGATCAGATGCGGCTGGAACTGGATATGCACGTCCCGGCCCGCCACTTTGCTGAATTCCTGATCGAACTCCCCAAGATGCCGGTGCGCGCCGCCCGTCGCATAGGCGTGATAGCCCTCGGACAGTTCCGCATGCAGCAGGTTTTCCTTCAATGCCCGGCCCGCGCCCGACACGGCGGCTTTCAGATCCAGAATGATCTCATCCAGATCAATCACACCCGCCGCGATCAGCGGGCGCAACGCAAACTGCCCCGTCGCCGCATTGCACCCGGTGCCCGCCACCAGACGCGCGCCCGCAATCTCGTCCCGGTAAAATTCGGTCAGCCCGTAAACCGCCTCACCCTGCATCTCGACCGCCGAATGCGGGTTGCCATACCACTTGGCATAGGCTTCGGGATCGCGCAGCCGGAAATCAGCCGACAAATCCACGATCCGCAAATCGCGCGGCAGGCCCGAAATCACCTCCTGGCTGGTCTTGTGCGGCAGCGCGCAGAAACACAGATCAATGCCGCTCCAGTTAATCTGGTCAAAGGCCACCATAGGCGGCAAATCCAGATGGCGCAGATGCGGATAGACTTGCGCAACGGTCTGGCCCGCCTTGGAAAAGGCGCCCAAGGCCTTGATATTGATAGAGGAATGCCCGGCAATCAGCCGGATCAGTTCAGCGCCCGTATAGCCGGAAGCGCCCAGAATAGCGATGTTGTAGGTCATGTTTTCACGTCCATGCAAAGTTTCAGATCAAGCGGAATCAAACGTGATCTGTCGTCGCAAAAACTGCGTGGCACGGGTGCTGACCGTCTTGGGATCGCCCGTGGTGATGTAGGCGCTGGTGCCCGTGCCCATCTTGTCCGGGTGCCGGTCAAGGTAGTCGGCAAGGCTCTCCCCGACGAGGCTTGCTTGCGAATAGACGGCAACGCCCTCGCCCAGCGCCTCCTGAAACTCGTCCTGCATCAGCGGATAGTGTGTACAGCCCAAAATGGCCGCCTGCGGGTCCGGCATCTTGCGCTTCAGCGCGTCGACGTGAGAACGCACCAGCGCATCCGCCAGGATCATGTCTCCGTCCTCGATCGCATCAACCACGCCACCGCAGGCCTGCGCCTCCACATCCACACCGATGGCGCGGAAGGCCAGCTCGCGCTGAAACGCGCGGGACGCCACAGTCGCAGGCGTCGCAAACAGGGCCACATGCTGCACGGCCACTTCACGCGGGGGCGAATTGTCGCCCCATTGCCGCTCGGTCAGCGCCTCGATCATGGGCACAAACACACCCAGCACCCGCTTATCTTCGGGCACCCAGGACTCCTGCATCCGCCGCAGCGCAGCGGCAGAGGCCGTGTTGCACGCCAGGATCACCAGATCGCAGCCCGCATCAAACAGGCGCTGCACTGCCGCACAGGTCAGGTTGAAAATATCATCCGCCGTACGCACGCCATAAGGCGCGTTGGCACTGTCGGCGAGGTATACGAACTCCACATCCGGCAGCCGCTTTTGCGCGGCGTCTAGCACGGTCAGCCCGCCCAGACCGGAATCGAAAATACCAACTGCCATCACATGCCCTGCTGCGGCTCAGGTGCGGTGCCGCTCTTCAAACTCATAGCCCAGATCAAACATCTTGACCGGGTTCGGATTCAGCTCATACGTGGCTTTTCGAAGGAATTCCATCATCTGTTTGGAGTCGCGCGCCATGGGATCCAGAACCTGCCGATCAATCGGATCCCCGACAACGACCTGCACAGGCGTATCGACACGTTTCTTGAACTCCTTGATCAGCAGCCCAAGGCGCAGCGTGTTGTGCATGTGGCTGGCAATCTGGAACAGGCGGCTGGTGTGCCCGTCAAAATACAGCGGCACGACAGTCGCATCCGATTTAGCCACCATACGGGCGGTAAAGCTGCGCCAGCCCGGATCCATCGGCTTGGAAAACGGCTTGGCCGCCGTGCTGACCGTGCCACCGGGAAAGACGCCGATGGCCCCGCCCGCGCCGAGGTAGCGCAGCGCCTCCTTGCGGGTCTCGATGTTCAACGCCATCGCTTCGCGCGTCTCATCGAAACTGATGGGCAGCAGCACGCGGTTCAGCTCTTCGGCCTTCTTGAACACCGAATTTGCCATGATACGGAAATCGCCCCGCACCATCGACAGGATGTGCCCCATCATCAGACCATCGAGGATACCGTAAGGGTGATTGGCGATCAGGATCAGCGGCTTGTCGGTCGGAATGTTGTCCAGCGATCCGCCCACAACGTCCAGCGTCAGGCCATAGCGTTCGACCATAACGGCCCAGAAATCGCGGCCCGCCGCCACTTCGTGCTCATAGCCTTGGGCCCGCTTGATCAGCCGCAACCGTCCGGTCGTATTTTCGAGGATACGGATCAGCGCCCGCCCACCCTTGGTCTCTGCCGAATGGGCATAGGAAATCTCGCGGGTGATCTGGCGGTCCGGCTTGGGCATAAACGACTCGAATGCTCTTTCTAGGCGTCAATCCGCTTCTATTTAGTGGTGAGAGCCTATTCTGGCTAGCCTCTATGACAGAGGCGTGACGCCATCACTCCGCCGCCTGCGCCTGTTCGGGCCCGCCCGTCCGGATCACCGCCAGCAATTCCTCGCGCCGTTTGGCCGCCTTGGCCTCGTTGCCCTGTTTGACCGGGCCAAAGCCGCGGATATCCAGCGGCAGCGCGGCCAATGCAATGATGGCATCACGGGTGCGGTTGATCAGTTGGGGCAGCACATCCTTCATATCTGCCTCATATTGCTTGATCAGCGCCCGCTCCATACGGCGTTCCTCGGTGCGGCCGAACACGTCCAGCGGCGTGCCCCGCAGGCGCTTCAGTTTCGCGAGCAGACGGAAATTGCGCATCATGCCGGGGCCATACTCCTTTTTCACCGGTCGCCCGTCCGGTCCCTCCTTGGACAGCAGTGGCGGGGCAAGGTGGAATTTCATGGTGAAATCGCCATCGAACTGTTCGCGCGCCTTGGCTTCGGTCTCGAGATGCAGGCGGGCCACCTCATATTCGTCCTTGTAGGCCAGCAGCTTGTGATAGCCCTTGGCCACCGCTTCCTTCACGTCCTGGTCCGCGATCCCGTCCACCAGCTTGCGATAGCGCTTGGCCAGCCGCTTGCCCTGATACTTCACCAGATGATCCGCGCGAAATGCGATCTTTTCGTCCAGCGATTTCGGCAGTTGGATCACCTTCGGCTCTGCAATCCGCGCGGCCTCCTCCGCGTGCAGCACCGCCCAGCGCCCGATGTCAAAGGCGCGGCAGTTCTTGTCCACCGCCGCCCCGTTCAGATCGATGGCCTGCATGATCGCGTCATAGCTCAGAGGCACCAGCCCGCGCTGCCAGGCCCCGCCAAAGATCATCATGTTGGAAAAGATGCTGTCGCCCATCGTGGCCTTGGCGAGGTCCGAGGCATCGAACATATCCACGCGGTCCCGCAGCCGCGCCTCAAGCGCGAGGGACAAGCGATCCGTCGGCAGTGCAAATTCAGTATCGCGGGTGAAATCGCCGGTGATGATCTCGTGGCTGTTCACAACCGCGCCGGTGCGCCCCGCGCTCATCAGCCCCAGCGTCTTGGCCCCCGCACTCACCACCAGATCGCCGCCGATCAGTGCATCCGCTTCGCCCGTGGCCACGCGAATGGCGCTGATGTCATGCGGGTCATTGGCCAGACGGCAGTGGATATGCACCGCGCCGCCCTTCTGGGCGAGGCCCGCCATCTCCATCATGCCCGCGCCTTTGCCGTCGATATGGGCGGCTTGGGCCATGACCGCGCCGATGGTGACAACGCCCGTGCCGCCCACCCCGGTGATGACCACGTTCCACGTGCCCTTGATCGTCGGCAATTCAGGCTGCGGCAGGTCGGGCAAGTGCAACTCGGTTGTCGCCGCCTTCTTCACCTGCGCGCCTTCCAGCGTCACGAATGACGGGCAGAACCCTTTGACGCAGGAAAAATCCTTGTTGCAGCTCGACTGATCAATCGCCCGCTTGCGCCCCAGCTCGGTCTCCGCCGGTACGATGGACACACAGTTGGACTGCACCCCACAATCGCCGCACCCTTCGCAGACATCCGTATTGATGAACACGCGCTTGTCGATGTCGGGGAAGGTCCCGCGCTTGCGCCGCCGCCGCTTTTCCGCCGCACAGGTCTGCACATAGACAATGACGCTGACCCCTTCGACCTTGGCGAGCCGTTCCTGCACCGTCTGCAACTCTGCCCGCTCGTGCACATCGACACCGGCGGGAAAGCGGCCCACATCCACGTCTTCCTTGTCATCAAAGACCACAGCCACATGGGTACAGCCCATCGCGCGCACCTCATCCACGATGCGGTAGGGGTCCAGCCCCCCTCATTGCTCTGCCCACCAGTCATGGCAACGGCATCATTGTAGAGGATCTTGTAAGTGATGTTCGTCCCCGCAGCCAAAGCCGCGCGAACGGCCTGCACGCCCGAGTGGTTATAGGTCCCGTCCCCAAGGTTCTGAAACACATGTTCGCGCGTCGAAAACGGCGCCTCACCGATCCAGTTCGCCCCTTCGGCCCCCATATGGGTATAGCCCAGCGTCTCGCGGTCCATCCACTGCGCCATGAAGTGACAGCCGATCCCGGCATAGGCGCGCGACCCGTCAGGCACCTTGGTCGATGAATTGTGCGGACAGCCCGAGCAGAAATAAGGAAGGCGCGCCGCGATCTCCTCGGCATTGTCGGACCGGCGCGCCTCGTCCAGCGTCAGCATACCCGCCTGGATGCCATCCGTGTTGCGCCCCTCGTCGATCAGCACCTGGCCCAGCTTCATGGCAATCTCGACCGGGTCCAGCGCCCACTTGGCACTGAAAAACACCTCGCCATCCTTCATGCCTCCGTACACACGGCGACCCTGACGGTTGTCGAAAATGGCTTCCTTGATCTGTACCTCAAGCAGTTTGCGCTTTTCCTCGACCACGACGATCAGGTCGAGGCCCTCGGCCCACTCGTTAAAGCCCTTCATGTCCAGCGGCCATGTCTGCCCCACCTTGTAGGTGGTCAGGCCAAGACGCTCCGCCTCCTCTGCATCGATGTTCAGCAGCGACAGCGCATGCACCAAGTCCAGCCAGTTCTTGCCAGCCGCGACAAAACCGATCTTGGCGCCCGGCTTACCCCAGACCCGCTTGTCCATCTTGTTGGCATAGGAGAACGCCTCGGCCGCATAGCGTTTGTGATCGATCAGGCGGGCCTCCTGCTCGATCCGGTCATCGACCAGACGGATGTTCAACCCACCCTCGGGCATCTCGTAATCCGGCGTGACAAAGGACAAGCGGTAGGGATCGCCGTCCACCACCGATGTCGCCTCCACCGTATCCTTCATGGTCTTGAGGCCGACCCAAACGCCCGCAAACCGGCTCAGCGCAATGCCATAAAGGCCGTAATCCATGATCTCCTGCACACCGGCAGGCGACACCACGGGCATATAGGCATCGACCATCGCGAATTCGGACTGGTGCAGCACGGTCGAGGATTCGCCCGTGTGGTCATCCCCCATCGCCATCAGCACACCACCGTGGCGCGACGACCCTGCCATGTTGGCATGGCGCATCACGTCGCCCGACCGGTCGACGCCCGGCCCCTTGCCGTACCACAGGCCAAACACACCGTCGTATTTGCCCTCGCCCCGCACCTCGGCCTGCTGCGCGCCCCACAGGGCAGTTGCGGCCAGATCCTCGTTCAACCCCGCCTGAAAGGTCACATCGGCCGCGGCCAACTGCTTTAATGCCCGGGTCATCTGCATATCGACCGCCCCCAGCGGCGATCCGCGATAGCCCGTCACCAAACCGGCGGTGTTCAACCCTGCGGCAACATCGCGCGCCTTCTGCATCAGCATCAACCGCACCAGCGCCTGCGTGCCGTTCAAAAGCACCGGGCTCTTTTCCAGATCATATCGGTCGTTTAGCGAAATCTTCTGCGTGCTCATCAGCGGCCTCCCTGCCCCGATTGGCTCAACTCAGTGTTGCATAGCTTTCGCTTAATATTAGGTCACAAATGCTGACCCGCCTACAAATATTTTTGTAATCTTCATGTTCCAGCCGTCCCGCTGCTGTGAAATATGATCATTTCGGATAGGGTCAGGCAAACGTTACGGATGTGATGCAAATGGACTGGGACAAGTTACGTATCTTTCACGCGGTTGCCGACGCGGGCAGCCTCACGCATGCGGGGGACAAGCTGAATCTCAGCCAATCCGCCGTGTCCCGCCAGATTCGCGGCTTAGAAGAATCGCTGAACGCCACCCTGTTTCACCGCCATGCGCGCGGCCTGATCCTGACCGAACAGGGCGAATTGCTGTTTGACGCCACCAGCGCAATGAACAAGCGTCTCGACACCGCCAGCGCCCGCATCCGCGACAGCGAAGAGGAAGTGTTCGGCGACCTGCGCGTGACCACCACCATCGGGTTCGGCACGCTCTGGCTCGCCCCGCGCCTGTCCAAGCTCTATGAACAGTATCCCGACCTGCGCGTGGACCTGATGCTCGAGGAACGCGTGCTCGATCTGCCCATGCGAGAGGCCGATGTCGCCATCCGCATGAAAGAACCCAGCCAGGCCGATCTGATCCGCAAGCGGCTGATGACGGTCAAGATGCAGGTCTTTGCCACGCAGGCCTATCTCGACGCCAACGGGGTGCCCGAGGATCTCGACGACCTCGTTGATCACCGCCTGATCTGCCAAAGCGTGAATGCCGCCCAGGTCGGGGCGGGGTCCAGCCTTGTGCAGCACCTTTTAACTTATGACGTGCGCTCACTGCTGACGGTCAACAATTACTTCGGGGTGCTGCAGGGCGTGTTGCAAGACCTCGGGCTTGGCATCCTGCCCGACTATGTCGCGCTGGATGATCCACGACTCATCCGGGTCCTGCCCGAAATTGAATCTGCCGATGTGCCCGTTTTTTTGGCATATCCAGAAGAATTGCGGCAGTCCAAGCGGATCGCCGCCTTCCGCGATTTCGTGCAGGAAGAGATCATCGCATACCGCAAGATGTTGAGACAAAAAGAAAACCTGTAAGCCATGCAGTAATTGCATAGCCGCCATGCCAATCAAAGTTTAAAAAGTGCCTTGATCGGGTGCAATCGCGCGCCTACCTCGCCTGATGAAGAGACATGGCGCGTATGCGTCATCTTCACCTCCCTGTTGGACTTGGCCGAGCTTCGCGCTCGGCCTTTTTTTGCACTCAGCCCGGCAGAGGCGCGCAAGGAAAGCCCTTGCGCCGTCTCCCACTACAGACGCAGGGTGTCCTCAAAAGACCAGGGGGACGCCAAATGAACCATATCAACATGCTCTTGCGCATGCTCATATTGGTAAGTGCGATTTTAGCCGCGCCACTCGCAACCGCTCAATCCTTGATGCCCACCAGCGGCACGACGGATACGTCCGAGACTCCTGTGCTGCCCGACCCGCTCACACCCGAGGCTGCAAATGCACTGATTTCCCGGCTCAGCGACACGCAGGTGCGCGACCTGCTTCTGGACCAGTTGAACGCCCAGACCACGGCCGAGGACGAAGAGGCCGACGTCTCGCAGCTGTTCTATCACGCCACCAGCGGGGCGTTTGGCGCGATTGTTGTGGCTATCGAACGGTTGCCGAACCTGTTTACTGCCCAGGCCAGGGCGTTTTCCAATTTTGGCAGTTTCCTCGGGCTGGACGGGCTGGCACGGACATTCGGCTTTCTGCTGCTGGCCATCGCCGGTGGCGTTGTGGCCGAGTTGATCTTTCGCCGCGTGACGCGCGCCTGGCTGACATTGCCGCCGCAATTGCCCGAAAACGCAACGCTGACACAAACGGTTGTTCTGCTCTCCAAACGTCTGACCAGCGAAATCGTGGCCGTCGGTGTTTTTGTCCTCGCGGCCTACCTGATCACCTATTACCTGGTGCCGCCGTTCTACCGCCCGTTCATCGGTGCGGTTGGGCCTTTGCTGATCGGTTTGCCACGGCTCTCCGTGGCGGTGGCGCGGTTCCTGATGGCACCGAACAACCCCGCCTACCGGATCGTGCACGCCACCGACAGGACGGCGCGGCGGATGGTATTCCATATGTTCTGGTTCGTCTTCCTGATCGGCTTTTCCACCTTCATCATCCGGTTCAACGCGGCCAACGGGGTGCCGATGGGTGAGACGCGGCTGGGGTTCTGGCTGAACCTCGGCATTCACCTTTATGCAGCCATCGTGATCTGGCGCTACCGCGAGGCCTCCGTGATGATGATGCGCGGCGCTGACCCGGATGTCAGCCCGATCGAAGAGCGCATAGCGCGCGCCTTTCCCATCTTTGGCGTGATCGTGGCCATCGGCACGTGGTGGATCGTGAACATCGTGGCCAGCACCGGCAACCTGGCCCTGCTGGCCAGTTCCCCGCATTACAAGACCATGGGCATCCTGCTGTTCGCCCCCGCGATGGACACCCTGATCCGTGGCCTTGTGCGCCACCTCGCCCCCCCATGACTGGCGAGGGCCCGGTGGCAGAGCGCGCCTACGCCTCGACCAAACGCTCCTATATCCGGATCGGGCGTGTCATCGTCTTTGGCCTCGTCCTGATCAGCATCGCGGGCTTCTGGGGCATGACCCCGTCCAGCATCGCCTCGGCCGGTGTGGGCGAACGCTTTGCCAGCAAGGTCATCGAGTTCCTGATGATCATGTCCATCGGCTATCTGGTCTACGAGGTCGTCTCGCTTATCATCAACCGCAAGCTGGCGGCCGAACAGACCTCGGCAGGCTATGACCCCGACACCGAAGACACCGGTGATGGCGGCGGCGCGGGCGGGTCGCGCCTGTCCACCGTGCTGCCCCTGATCCTCGGCGTGGCGCGGGCCACCATCGTGGTGGTGTTCCTGCTGCTGGCCCTCGGCAATATCGGAGTGGACACGACCCCCCTCCTCGCCGGTGCCGGTATCGTCGGCCTGGCCATCGGTTTCGGCGCACAAAAGCTGGTGACCGATGTGGTGTCGGGCATCTTCTTCCTGATCGACGACGCCTTCCGCACCGGCGAATATGTCGAGGTCGACGGCACCATGGGCACGGTCGAGAAAATCTCGATCCGCTCCATGCAGCTGCGCCACCACAAGGGGCCGGTCCACACCCTGCCCTATGGTGAAATCCCCAAGATCACCAACTTCTCGCGCGATTGGGTGATCATGAAACTGCGCTTTACCGTGCCCTTCGGCACCGACCCGGAAAAGGTGCGCAAACTGTTCAAGAAAATCGGGCAGGACATGATGCAGCATGAGCTCTACAAGGACGATTTCCTGCAACCGTTCAAATCCCAGGGCGTGTTCGAATTCGACGACGTGGGCATCGTGATCCGGGGCAAGTTCATGGCCAAGCCGGGCACCCAATTCACCCTGCGCAAGGAAATCTACAACCGGGTCAACAAGGCGTTCGAGGAAAACGGCCTCGAATTCGCCCGCCGCGAGGTGCGTGTCGCGATCCCCGGCATGGACGACCATCACAAGCTGACCGAAGATGAAAAGACAGCCGTCGCCGCCGCCGCAACCCAAGCCGCACAAGAGATGGTCGAGGCCGGGCCCGTGGCCGAAAAACCGGGGGATTGACGCCCCCGCCCGACCATAGACAGGGTAAGCCCATGCGCCTCTCGGTTGACGTCTCCCTTGCCTACACGCTCACCGAAGGTGACGCGGTGCTGCTGACGCTCGAGGCAGGCGCGGCAGAGGGGCAGCACATCCGGCACAGCACGCTCAAAGCCGGGTCCGCCACACTGCACCGCATCGACAGCGCGCGGCTCTGGGCGCTGGACGCAGGCGCACGGCTCGACCTGCGCTACCGGGCGACCGTCGACATCACACGCACGCAGACACCACTGGCCAGCCTGACCGCCCAACCGATGCACGCGCTCACGGGGGACGTGCTGACCTACCTGCGTCCCTCGCGTTTCTGCCAGTCCGACCTTTTCACCGATTTTGCCCAGTCAACATTCGGCACCGTGAGTGGCGGGGCAAAGGTCGCAGCCATCCGCGACTGGGTCACAACCGAACTCACCTACGCCCCTGGCGCGTCGCACGGGGCCACAACGGCGATAGAGACGTTCCAGAACCTTCAGGGGGTCTGCCGCGACTACGCCCACCTCGTTTGCGCCCTGTCCCGCGCCGCAGGCATCCCGGCGCGTTACACCTCGGTCTACGGCCCCGATGTAATGCCCGCGGACTTTCACGCGGTTGCCGAGGTCTGGCTGAATGGTGCATGGCACCTCGTGGATGCCACCGGCATGGGCGCGCCCGACAACTTGATCATCATCGCTTCGGGGCGCGATGCGGGCGATGTCGCCTTCATGGAAACGGAAAACCAGGCCGACCCGATTGATCAACGCGTGAGCGTGTCGCGCGTGAGCGTGTCGCGCGTGACCGACACCAGCGGCTAACCCTGCCCAGCCTGCGCACGTAGCCGTGTGGCCTCCCACAGATAGGTGTTGCGCGCGGTCGCGTTAATCTCGGCCTCCGCCAATGCCTCCATCGTCTCGGCCTTCAGCACAGCGGCAGAGGCACCCAGCGCCATCAGATGGTCGCACAGCTCAAGGCGCCATTGCAGATCATCCGTCGCGCGGGCCGCGGCCTCCAGCGCGGTGACACCGCCCGCCAGCTCCGCCACATGCGCCGCACGGGCGGCATCCGACAAGCTGCCCAGGTGGGTCGGGTTCCCGTCATACCAGCCCAGCGTGCCCGTGGCATAGGCCTGCGCCGCCCAACTGGCCTTGCCGTAAAACGCGCCCAGCCACGGCTTCTCCGCCAACTCCGGCGGCAAGGTGATCGTGGCGGCAATATCATCCATCGACAGGCCCGCATCCATGCCCGCAGCGGTGTGGCGCATCACGTGCAGGATCGCCGCGCGCGTGCTTGTCAGCACCTCCCGCACATTGTCCGCCCCGAACACCGGCATCGTATGACCCGGTGCCAGAACCTCGGCCCCCAGATCCGCCAACAGCGCCAGACTGTCCGCCCAAACGGCAAAGTCGCGATAGGGCGTACCCCGGATCGCATAAAGGTTGGGAAAGGCATGATACCAGGTGTCGCCGGGCAACAGCACCTTGGCCGCGGGCAACCAGACGGCCATGTGATCGTCGGTCTCTCCGGGCACCATGATCAGACGGGCGGCAACCCCGTCCAGATCGATATCCGTGTCACTGGCAATCAACTCCGTCGGCGGGATATGCCCGGCGCCCAGGCCCTCCATGGGTCGATCCCCCGGACCGCACCCGATCGAGATGCGCTGCGCCGCGCTCAGCCCGATGCCGAATTGCGCCACCGTCCGACGGTTCAGCGCGGCATGCGGGGCGATGGCATCCGCGTCCTGCTCCACAAGGTCGCTTGAAAACCCGGCACTCGCCAGGATCGGAATGTCGCGCCCTTCGGCAAAGACGGACGCGCCAGAGATGTGATCGCGGTGCCCATGCGTATAGATGATGCGCCCCACGGGCTTGTCCGACAGGTCACGAAATGCGGCCAGAACATTGCGCGCCGCGCCCGTGCTTTCGGATGTGTCCACGATGGTCAGCGTATCCGCCCCCTCGATCATGTGCTGCGTCGAGGCGGCAAATCCCACGGCGCTCCACATTCCGGGCGCAAGCGCGACCACGGCCTTGCGACACTGCGTGGCGTTGTGGTGGATCAGCTGTTCATTGGGCATGTGCGCCCTCCTCTCAACGGCACGGGAGGGCGGGCCGCGCTACAATCCCAACTCTTCGGCCAGGCTAATCGCGCTCATGCCGCCATCCACGACAATGTCCTGCCCCTTGATCCAGCCGCTTTCGGGGCTGGCAAGAAACACGATCACATCCGCAATCTCCTCCGCCGTGCCCGCCCGGCCAGAGCGCGCCAGATTGCGGGCCATCCTGTCGCCAAAGGCTTCGGCAAACTCGGGCAGAATGCCCGTGCTGACCGCCGCCGGGCTGACCGAATTCATGCGCACGCCGCGCGCCAGCGTGGATTGGGTCGCGGCCAGCGTCATTGCGATCACCGCCTCTTTGGACAAGCAATAGGCTCGGGTCGCATCAATCCCGCGCTCTGCGATAAACCCGGGCAGGTCCGCCACATCCAGGGCCATCAGCGCCCGCACCTCGCCCAGATTGGCACGCCAATGCGCGCCTGCCCGTGACGCCGTGTTCACGATGGATGCACCGGGGGAAAGCCTGTCGCGCATGCCCTCGAGAAAGGTGGCGAGGCCAAAATAGTTGATGCGCAGCACCCGTTCGGCTTCACCGGCGCGCGGCGGGATGCCGGCATTGTTGATCAGCGCATCAAACGGGCCATCCACCTCCTCGATGGCTGCGCGGATCGCAGCGCTGTCGCCCAAATCCGTCTTGATCCAGCGCTGCACGGCGCTGTCCGGCGCCTGAATATCGAAAACTGTCACGTGGTGATCCCGCGCCAGCAATCTGTCGACCACCCCGGCGCCGATCCCCGTGGCGCCACCTGTCAAGGCAACCCGCATACACGTCCTCCCGCCCACGCGGGCAGCGAAGCACACAAGCTGCACAGGTTTCAATGAAATCCCGGCTTTGGCATGCCAAAGTGGCGACCAAACCCGATCACGCGTCAGCTTGCCGACATTTCCCTAAGATTTGGCAAAGCCACCGCCCGTTGATCCAAGCGCTTGAAGGCGCGGGTGTTCTTCAAACTGCTTAAAATCAGGCGAATGCACCGAACAGCCTGTCCCCGCGGGGACACCTTGCCCTCTTGCCCCTTCCCCCTCCGCCTCGCCTGTTCTAAACAGCGCCAAAATCCGGGGGACACGCATGCAAGAACCACACATCACCGATGAGCTGATCGCCAGTCACGGTCTCAGCCCAGATGAATATGCCAGCATCCTCGAGATCATCGGGCGGGCTCCGACCTTTACCGAGCTTGGCATCTTCTCGGCCATGTGGAACGAGCATTGCTCCTACAAGTCCTCCAAAAAGTGGCTGCGCACCCTGCCTACCTCCGGGCCCCAGGTGATTTGCGGCCCCGGCGAGAACGCGGGCGTTGTTGATATCGGTGACGGTCAGGCCGTGGTCTTCAAGATGGAGTCGCACAACCACCCCTCCTACATCGAACCCTATCAGGGTGCGGCCACCGGTGTGGGCGGCATCCTGCGCGACGTCTTCACCATGGGCGCACGCCCTATCGCCGCGATGAACGCCCTGTCCTTTGGCGAACCCGGCCACCCAAAAACCCGCCAGCTGGTCCACGGCGTCGTCGAAGGTGTGGGCGGCTATGGCAACGCGTTCGGCGTGCCAACCGTCGGGGGCGAAGTGCGCTTTGACCCTGCCTATAACGGCAACTGCCTCGTGAATGCCTTTGCCGCTGGTCTCGCGGATGCGGACAAGATCTTCTACTCCGCCGCCTCCGGCATCGGCATGCCGGTCGTCTACCTTGGCGCCAAGACGGGCCGTGACGGCGTGGGCGGCGCCACCATGGCCTCCGCCGAGTTCGACGACACCATCGAAGAGAAACGCCCAACCGTCCAGGTCGGCGACCCTTTCACCGAGAAACGCCTGATGGAGGCCACGCTGGAGTTGATGGCCACCGGCGCTGTGATCTCGATCCAGGACATGGGGGCCGCGGGCCTCACCTGCTCCGCCGTCGAGATGGGCGACAAGGGCGGCCTCGGCGTCCGCCTCGATCTCGAAAAAGTGCCCGTGCGCGAAGAGGCGATGACGGCCTACGAAATGATGCTCTCGGAGTCCCAGGAACGCATGCTGATGGTGCTGCGCCCCGAGTTGGAGGCGGAGGCCAAGGCCGTGTTTGACAAATGGGATCTCGACTTTGCCATCGTCGGCGAAACCATCGCCGAGGACCGGTTCCTGATCCAGCTGAACGGAGAAATCAAGGCCGACCTGCCGCTCTCCAAACTCGCCTCCACCGCCCCTGAATATGACCGCCCCTGGGTCGAAACTCCCGCCGCCGAGCCCCTCGGGGACGTGCCGGGCATCGATCCCATCGACGGGCTCAAGGCGCTGCTCGCCAGCCCCAACTATGCCTCCAAATCCTGGGTGTTCGAGCAATATGACACCATGGTCATGGCCGACAGCGCCCGCACGCCGGGCCTCGGCGCGGGCATCATCCGCGTGCACGGCACTGACAAGGCGCTGGCCTTCACCTCGGACGTGACACCGCGCTACGTCAAGGCCAACCCGGTCGAGGGTGGCAAGCAGGCGGTGGCAGAAGCCTATCGCAACCTCTGCGCCACTGGGGCCAAGCCGCTGGCGACCACCGACAACCTCAACTTCGGCAATCCTGAAAAGCCGGAGATCATGGGGCAGTTTGTCTGTGCAATCAAAGGGATAGGCGCCGCAGTTGATGCTCTGGACATGCCCATCGTGTCGGGCAATGTCTCGCTTTATAACGAGACCGACGGCACCGCGATCCTGCCCACGCCCACCATAGGCGCGGTGGGTCTGATCGAGCACGCGGACGACATCATCGGCTGCGATGTGCGCGACGGGCATGTGGCCCTGCTGATCGGGGAAACCACCGGCCATCTGGGTCAATCCGCCCTCTTGGCCGAGGTCTTTGGCCGCGCGGATGGCGACGCGCCCGCCGTCGATCTGGACGTAGAAAAGCGCAACGGCGAATTCATCCGCGACAACCGCCACCTGATCACCGCCTGCACCGATCTCAGCGATGGCGGGCTGGCACTGGCCGCCTTCGAGATGGCCGAGGCGGCAGAGGTCGGTGTCTGGATCGACAGTGGCGACACGCCTTTCCTCTTTGGCGAGGATCAGGGGCGCTATCTGGTGGCGTGCAACTTCGACAAGGCCGAGGCGCTGATGATCGCGGCAGGCCAGGCAGGCGTACCGATCCAGTCGGTGGGCAAATTCACCGGAGAAACCGTGTGGCTCGGCCAGTCCTCGGCCCCGCTGGCCGAGTTGAGCGCGACCTTCCGCACGACATTCCCTGACACTTTCGCCTGACCGGGGTCGGTGGGCGGGCGCCTTTTGCGCGTCAGCGCAAAACAGACCCGCTCAGCGGC
The DNA here is from genome assembly GCF_047715485.1 of Tateyamaria algicola. Lineage (NCBI taxonomy): Bacteria > Pseudomonadati > Pseudomonadota > Alphaproteobacteria > Rhodobacterales > Roseobacteraceae > Tateyamaria > Tateyamaria algicola. Next base: position 3,774,526 of record NZ_CP180422.1, on the reverse strand, counting down.
CCATCATGCGCAAAAGGCGATCCCGGTCGCCCACATCGTCACGTTTCGAAATGACGCCTGCCAGGTCTTCGAGCGAGGCGATGGAGTGACCGGCGCGAAAGCTGTCTACATGGGGCAGCATGGCCATGATCCCGCGTGCCTTTGGGGCGAATTCATCCCATCGTAACAAGGGGTTGATCCAGATCAGACGGCGGGCGGACAGGTGCAGGCGCTGCATCTGGCGCCCCAATGCATCCGGGTCGTCGCGGTCGAGTCCGTCGGTGATCAACAGCACCACCGCGCCCTGCCCCAGCACGCGACGTGACCAGTCGCGGTTGAACGCTTCGATGCACTCGCCAATCCGCGTACCGCCTTCCCAATCCTGCGCCTCGGCCCCTGCCGCCTTGAGTGCGGCATCCACGTCGCGTTGGTTCAGGTGCCGGGTGATGTTGGTCAGCCGCGTGCCGAAGGTGAAGGCATGCACCCGCGCCCAGCCCGCCCCCTTGGCATTGGACACCGCATGCAGAAAGTGCAGCACGGCGCGGGAATACTGGCTCATCGAGCCCGATATATCGCAGAGCACGACAAGGTTCGGGTAACGCACCTTGGGGGTCTGCCATTTCAGCGCATGCATCTCGCCGCCCTGTCGCATCGCGGCGCGCAAGGTCCGGGCCGCGTCAATCTTGCCCGTGGCAGCCGCACGATTGCGGCGCGAGGGCGTGGGATCGACCGGTAAGGACATACGCGCCAGCATGGCCTTGGCCTGCGCCATTTCCGCCGTGCTCATCTGTTCGAAATCGAGGGTTTTCAGCTTTTCCTCGGCAGACATGGTGAGGGAGGCGTCGATCTCGACCTCTGTGCCCTCTTCTTCATCGGGCAGGTCGATATCGGGCGCGCCTGCGCCGTCAAGCAACGCCTCGGCCGCCCGTTTTTCGGCCGCTTGCGCGCCCCGGTCTTCCTGCACGCCGCGCACAGCAGGCAGCATCGCGGCCATCATGTGTTCGAGGTAGCGCGGATCGCGCCAGTAGAGCCGGAAAATCTGGGCAAAGACCGTGCGATGCTCGGGCCGGGACACGAAACAGGCGTGCAGCGTCCAGTAGAAATCGCGCTTTTCCGTGAAGCCCGCCGCGGCCACCGCGTTGATCGCATCCAGCACGCGGCCCGGCCCGATGGGCAGGCCCGCCCGGCGCAAGGCGCGTGCGAAGTGGGTGATATTGCCTGCGAGTTTCGGATCGTCCGGCAATTCAAGCGGTGCGTATTCTGGCATCTGTTGTTCCGGGGGCCAGCCCCCGGACCCCCGGGATTTTTTAAAACAGAGAAAGGGACTTAGGCCGGCTCAAGGCTGGCTTTTGCCTCGTCCAACAGGCGCTTGGCCTCGGAGCCTTGCAGTTTCTGGATGTCGTCCTGGTATTTGAGGATCGCGCCCAGCGTGTCCGCGATCACTTCGGGGGACAGCGTGAGAACGTCGAGCGCGAGCAGGCACTTGGCCCAGTCGATGGTTTCCGCCACGCCCGGTTTCTTGAACAGATCCTCGGTGCGCAGGCGCTGGACAAAGGCCACGACCTCGCGGCTGAGTGTCTCGGCCGCCTCGGGCGCGCGGGCGGTCAGGATGTCCATTTCGCGGTCGAAATCCGGGTAGTCGACCCAGTGATAGAGACAGCGCCGTTTCAACGCGTCATGCACCTCGCGCGTGCGGTTGGACGTGAGGATCACGATGGGTGGCTCTGGCGCCTTGATCGTGCCGAGTTCGGGGATGGTGACCTGGAAGTCGCTGAGCGCTTCGAGCAGGAAGGCCTCGAACGGCTCATCCGTGCGGTCAAGTTCGTCGATCAGCAGCACGGGCGCGCCGTGTTCGTCGGGGCGCATCGCGTCCAACAGAGGCCGTTCGATCAGGTAGTCGTCGGAGAAAAGCTCGGTTTGCAGCGCCTTGCGGTCGGCACCCCCGGCCGCCTCGGCGGTGCGGATGGCGACCATCTGGGCCGGGAAGTTCCATTCGTAGACGGCGGAGGAGGCATCGAGCCCCTCGTAGCATTGCAGCCGGATCAGGCGGCGGCCCATGGCGGCGGCGAGGGCCTTGGCGATCTCGGTCTTGCCCACGCCCGCCTCGCCCTCGAGGAACAGGGGGCGGCCCAACGACAGGCTGAGGAAGACAACGGTGCCAAGGGCGCGGTCGCAGACATAGCCCTGCTCGGCAAGCATCTGTTGTACGGCGTCGATCGAAGAGTGGTCGGGCATGTGTTGTCCTTATTCCTGTCCGTTCCAACGTGCATTGCCAGCCTGCGCCGTCAAGGGCGGCGAAAGTCCTAATCGTTGACGTGATTCGCGCAAAATGGCATGGTGCGCGCAAAGGAAGCGCGGCACGCGTTCACCACATAACAAGAGGTTTGGGGCAAAAGTACCGCGAACCCGGTATCGAGGCGGCGGGCAATGGACCCCATCAAAAAGGCGGACGGCGCATGCGCGTAACGGCTGTGACTTGCGTAAAGAACGAAGGCCCGTTCCTGTTGGAGTGGATTGCGTTCAATCGGTTGATCGGCGTCACGGATCATCTGTTTTATTCCAATGACTGTACGGATGGGACGGATCGCTTGCTGGATGCGCTGGCGGATCGCGGCTTGTGTCAGCATCTGCCCAACCCTGCCGAGGGGCGCAATTACCAGATGGAGGCGCTGAAGGATGCGCGCCGTCAGGACATCGTGATGCAGGCCGATTGGGTCTGGGTGGCCGATGTGGACGAGTTTCTGAACATCCATGTGGGCGATCACACGATCCCTGCCCTGATCGAGGCCTGCGGCGATCCGCAGGCGATTTCGGTGAATTTCCAGTTCTTTGCCTCGGGCGGTGTTGAGACGTTCGAGGATGCGCCGGTGATTGGCCAGTTCACCCGTTCCCACAACCCCGATCTGTGGTGTGGCGAGGCGGCGATTGAGGTTAAATCCCTCGTCCGTCACGATTTTCCCTTGCAGTATTACGGTGCTCACCGCCCCTTTCAGAAGGGCAAGGCGCGTCCCACATGGACCGACGGGTCGGGACGCAAGGTGCCTCATAAGTTCCTCGTGGCGGCCAATCCGCGCCGCATCCGCCGTTTTCCCGCTGCGGGCGCGCGTGAGATGGCGACGCTCAATCACTATGCGCTGCGCAGCCTCGACAGCTATCTGGTCAAGAATGACCGGGGCGATGTGAACCGCGAAAACCGCGCCTTTGACGACACCTATTGGCGCGAGAGGAACGATCCGGCCTGGGAAGACCTGAGCATTCAGCGCTATCTGCCCGACCTGAAAAAGGCGCTGGCGGAGTTGAAGAAAGACAAGGAGATCAAGGCGCTGCATGACGAAGCGGTCAAGCTGCACATTGCCAAGCGCGATGAGTTGCTGGCCCGCTCTGAATACCGCGAGATGCAGGCGCAATTGCGCGCGGCCTCTACCCTGCCGCCGCAGGAAGAGGCGATGCTGATCGAGTTGGGGCTGATGGAGCCCGCCGCATGACATTGCGCGTCGTCAATCTGGGCTTGCCCAAGACGGGAACGACGACGCTGGCGCGCGCGCTGCGCCGGGCGGGGTGCCATGTGGCCGACCACCGCATCCGCCCACGCCAGACCAAGAATACGGAACTGCACAACACCTTTGTCGCTGACCTGCTTTATCGCGGGTATTTCGAGACGGGCGACCCGGGCATCTATTTCACCGATTTCGACGCGATTTCCGAGATGAGCGTGCTGCGCGAGGGCCGGTCGCTGTGGCCGCAGATGGATTTCGGGCTGATCATGGCGATCCGCGAGCACAACCCCGGCGTCAAGTTCCTCGCCTCCTCCCGCGATCCTTTTACCATGTCCCAAAGCATGCTGGCCTGGTCCGATCTGGGCACGTCGCGCCTGCCCGCCTCGAACATCCCGGGCATGCCCGAGGGGTATGGAGAGACGAGCATCGAGCGGATGCAGTGGATCAGGGCGCATTACGACCATCTGCGCGCCATCTTCAAAGACGATGACGACTTTCTGGAATATGACGTGGCCGATCCAGCGGCGCGTGACCTTATCAGCGGCTTTCTCGAGATGCCGGTGCACTGGTGGGGCAAGACCAATGTGAACAAGTTAAACGAGGTTGCGTGATGCGGATCCACCTACATATCGGACTGGAACAGGTGGGGGCGGATCGCCTGCAATCGGTTTTGGCGACCAAGCGGGATCAGCTGATCACCAAGGGCGTTCTCTACGCCCGCAGCCCCGGCAACAAGAACCACACGCGCCTTTACATGGCCGTGACCGACCCCGCCCATATCGACCCGCTGCGTTACAATCGCGGCTATATCACCGGGGACAAACAAAAAGTGCTGCGCGACGCATTGGCGGGCGATCTGGCCAAGGAAGTGGCACAGCATTCCCCCGATCACCTGATCCTGTCCGCCTCGCAACTGGGGGTGAGCCTGATTGCGCGCTCGGAACTGGAGACGCTGAAGGCGCTGTTGACGACTTTGTCGGATGACATTCGCATCATCGCCCATGTGGACGAGCCTGCGCGCCTGCTGACGCGCCATTACAGCGAACAGATCATGGAAGGGCGCGGGATCACGCTGGACCAGGAATTGGGGCTGGCGGGCACGGACACGTGGTGGGCCGACGCCCTGGCCGAAGCGCCCAAGGTGAACCCGCAGGCCGGGGTGTTCATCGAGAACCAGGGCGCGCCCTTCTGGCTGGATTACGCGGCGCTTGAACGGCATTGGAATGCGGTGTTTGGCGACGGCGCGCTGCGCTTTCGCGCCTATGATGCCGAGGCCTTTGCCGCAGAGACGGTGACGGATGAAATTCGCGCCGCCTTCGAGATCAAGAGCGCCATTGGCAAGGCCACTGCCACGCAGGTGCCTGCGACGCCGTCGGCGGCGTGGCTGGCGCGCGGGCGGCAGTTGAACGACCTAATCCTGCAAGTCCTCAAGGCGGAAAAGCGCATCTTGCCACGTCAGTTGTGGCGTTCTTTCGTCAATGAAATCAAGGTGGATGGCGATGCGATCGACCCCGCATCACTGTCCACCATTTCCAAGACCTTTGCCGATCAGAACAAGGCACTGGCCAAGGCCCACACCCTGCCCGCCGCGCTGTTCAAGGCCCCGCGTGCCAAGGCCGCCTGGGCAGAGGCCGACCCGACACGGGGCTTTCGCGCCTCGCAATATCTGCTGGGGTTCATGTGGCGCATCGACAAGGCCACGCAGGAAGAGCGCAAGACCAAGGCCGCCGATCTGGCCCGCGTGAACGGTGCCGTCACAATGCCGGCCCCTGCCCCGACCGCAACGCCGGCCGATGGGCTGACCGACAGCGCGCGCGCCCTGATGCCGCCGCTGGCCGTGCAGAATTTCGAAAAGCTGCGCACATCCTCCTTTGCTCCGCACAACAAGCTGGGCGCGGTGAACGAGGAAGAACTGGCCGCCGCCTACACCCCGATTGCGCCGCGCGACCTGCCCAAGGGGTCGTCGGGCAACGTGATTGTCGGCTGCATGAAGAACGAGGCCCCCTATATCGTCGAATGGGTCGCCTATCACCGGGCCATGGGTGTCGACAATTTCCTGATCTACACCAATGGCTGCGAGGACGGGACCAGCGAAATCCTGGACCGTTTGCAGGAAATGGGCGTGCTGCAGCACCGCAACAATGACGAATGGAAGGGCAATTCACCCCAGCAATACGCGTTGAACCAGTCGCTCAAGGAACCGCTGATCAAGAATGCCGACTGGATCATCCATATCGACGTGGACGAGTTCATGAACGTGCGCACCGGCAATGGTACGCTTCAGGATTTCTTTGACGCGGTGCCGGATGCGACCAATGTGGCGATGACCTGGCGGCTGTTCGGGCACAACGGTGTGACCGATCTGGCCGATGATTTCGTGATCGACCAGTTTGACCACTGCGCCCCGAAATTCTGCCCCAAACCGCACACGGTCTGGGGGTTCAAGACCATGTTCAAGAACATCGGTGCCTATGAAAAGATCAGCTGCCACCGCCCCAACAAGCTGGACCCGAAATTTTCCAACAAAGTGCGCTGGGTGAATGGATCCGGCAAGGATATGACCAAGGAAGTGGCCGAGAACGGGTGGAGAAGTTCGAAAAAGTCAATTGGCTATGACCTGCTTCAGCTTAATCACTATGCCTTGCGCAGTGCCGAGTCGTTTTTGATCAAGCGCCAGAGGGGCCGCGCGCTGCATGTCGATCGCTCCATCGGGATCAACTACTGGATCCGCATGGACTGGTCCGATTTCCGCGACATTACGATCAAGCGCAATCTGCCCCGGTTGAAAGCTGAGTACGAAAAACTGATGCAGGATGACACCCTGCGCGGTTGGCACGAGAAAGGCCTGGAATGGCACCGTGCAAAGGCGGACGAACTTCACGCCAATCCGGAGTTCCAGGACCTGTACGACCAGGCCCTGAAGGTCAAACTGACCGAGACCGAGCGGGTGGCGTATGCCCTCGCTCTAGACATGGAGAGTTGACATGGATGGTACGGGTACAATCGATCCCACGGGCTTTATCAAGTCTCGCAGCCTGAAGTTTCCCAAGGACGGCACTTATCTCACCGGTAAGGTGCGCGGGCTGTTGCGCACCGGCGATTACGAGCGTGAGCTGGTGGCAGCCGCGCTCAAGGCGACGCGGGCGGATGACGTGGTGCTGGATTTGGGCTGTGGCCTTGGCTTTGTTGCGGGCATGATTGCGAAACGGCGCAATATCAAGGAGATACACGGCTATGACGGCAACGCGACCCTGCTGACCTATGCCGAGGCGATGCTGGCCACCAACGGCATCAACAACGTGACCCTGACGGCAGGCGTGCTGGGCAAGCGCAAGTCGAGCGTGCCCTTTTATGTGCGCACGCCCTTTGCCGCCTCGTCCCTTCTGCCGGTCGAGGGCGAAGAGGCCGAAGAGGTCAAGGTCGACATGCACAACGTCAAGACGGTGCTGAGCGCCGTCAAACCCACCGTCATCATCTGCGATATCGAGGGCGGTGAGGCGGAACTGCTGGACGGCATCGCCCTCAAGGATGTGCGGCAAGTGGTGGTGAAACTGCACCCGACCCATATTGGCCATGACGGTGTGCGGGGCGTTTTCGACGCGATGGGCAAGGCCGGTCTGGCCTATGATCCGCGCCTCAGCACAGGCCGCGTCGTGGGCTTTGTCGCGCAGACCGACGCCGCGTGAGCCATCTTGCCATCCTGTGCGTGCGCAACGAAGGCGCGTTTCTGCTGGAATGGCTGGCCCATCACAGGGCGATAGGTTTCGATCATTTTCTCGTCTTTTCGAATGATTGCGCAGACGGCACCGACACGATGCTGGACCAGCTGGCAACCACAGGCTGGCTGACCCATGTGCGCAATGATGGCCCCTATGATCAGGGCGGTATCCAGTTCACGGCCCTGAAACAGGCGGCCAAGATGGACCTGGTCAAACGGGCCGAGTGGATCCTGCCGCTGGACGTCGATGAGTTCGTCAACATCCACACCGGCGGCGGCACAATCGGCGATCTGCACGCCGCCCTGCCCGACGCCACCGCCATCACCCTCACCTGGCGTCTGTTCGGCAATGGTGGGCAGGTCCGCTATGTCGACGAGCCGGTGACCGAGACGTTTACCCACGCCGCCCCCGAAATCCTGCATTGGCCGTGGCGCGCGTCGATGTTCAAGACGCTTTACCGCAATGACGGCGCCTACAGGAAACCCGGCGTGCACCGCCCGCGCAGCCCCGATCATGACCGCCTTGCGCAGGCGCGCTGGTTTGACGGCCACGGGCGCGCGCTGGACGATCAGTTCAAGACGCGGCGCATCTTTTCCAACTTTGGCCGCCCCAATTATGGGCTGGCGCAGCTCAACCACTACCCGCTCGGCGCGATGGAGAGCTATGTGCTCAAGGCTGATCGCGGGCGCGCGGTGCACTCTGACGACCTTTTGGGCCTCGACTACTGGGTCGAGCGGAATTTCAACACCGACAGCGACACGACGATCCGCCGCTATGACGCACCGCGCGATGCCTATCTGGCCGAAATGCGCGACGATGCGATCCTGACTGACCTGCACGACGCTGCCGTGGCCTGGCGCAAGACACGGTTTGACGCGCTGATGGAGGATGAGCCGTTTCGCGCCCTGTTCGGCCGCCTGCTGATGACGCCGCCCACGCGGCCCGTTCCACCCAAAGCGGCGCAATTCATGATCCGCTACGCCAACAAGGCCCGCGCCAAAGCCCAGTAAACCATGCGGTTTTGGCACAAAGGCCGCTCAAATTTTTCTTATTTCTGCCGCATTGCCCCCCTACCTCCGTCCTCAACCCGCAGAAAAACCGTGGGACCAACGGCCAGTGTTTCAGGCCATGAGGATAGTGCGATGCAGGACGCAAGTGTGAGTTTCGACCCCGATCTGGCCGATTTGCCAAAAGGCGAATGGCTGACCCAATTGGCGGGGATTGCAGAAGATTTCGGGTTTTTCCAACCCTTGGGGCGCAAGCATTTTGCGGCCCATATCCGGCGTGGCGACACACTGGTGGTCACGTTTGAGACCATTCAGGGCATGCGTGCCCTCACCGACTCGGCAGAGCCGCTGGGCTGGTCGATGGTGCGCGATCACAACTGGTCGCACCTGTGCATCGCATCGGATGGCGACACCTGGTTCCGCGACCGCAACGTGATCGGTCTGTTCGACCGCATGATCGATGACGGGTTTTTTGACGACTTCGAAACCATCCTGTTCTACGGCGCGGGCCCTTGTGGGTATGCCGCCGCTGCCTTCTCGGTTGCAGCCCCCGGCGCGCGGGTGCTGGCGATCCAACCCCAGGCCACGCTTGATCCCCGCGTCACCGAATGGGACGACCGGTTTTTCGAAAAGCGACGCACAGATTTCACTTCGCGCTATGGCTATGCGCCCGACATGCTGGATGCCTGTGACAAGGCCTATATCCTATATGATCCTGTCGAGACGCTGGATGCGATGCATGCAGCCCTGTTCACCCGCGCCGGTGTGACCCAGTTCCGCATGCGCAATATGGGCGATGCGCTACAAAGCGATCTGATGCAGATGAAGGCGCTGCCCGGCCTGCTCGAACAGGCCGCGGCGGGCACGCTGGACGATCTGTCCTTTGCCAGAATTTATCGCCAGCGCCGCACCTATCCCGGCTACCTGCGCCGGGTGATGGCGGCCCTGGATTCGGCTGGCCGCACCGATCTGACCTATATGATGGCGCGCAACGTGACATCGCGGATGAAAGCCCCCGGTTCCAGCGCCGTCTGGCCGAAATCGAGGCGCAGCGCAGCATGGCCAGTGGCGAGAGTGGCGAAAACCCCGCCGAGGAGGGCTAGAAACGCCCCGTGCGCCCGTGCTAACGCGCAGGCCATGACATCCCTGACCCTGGCCCGCCCCGACGACTGGCACCTGCATCTGCGCGATGGCGCGATGATGCGCGCCGTTCTGCCCCATACCGCGCGCGACTTTGCCCGCGCCATCATCATGCCAAACCTCGTCCCGCCCGTGGTGACAGGGGCGCAGGCGACGGCCTATCGCGACCGTATCCTTGCCGCCCTGCCCGAGGGCATGGCCTTCGAGCCGTTGATGACGCTCTATCTGACCGAGGACACTGACCCGGACGACGTCGCCGCCGCCTTTGCCAGCGGGCTGGTCAAGGCAGTCAAGCTGTATCCGGCGGGGGCCACCACCAACTCCGCCTCAGGTGTGGCCAATTTCGACAATGTGCGCAGCGTGCTGGACAAGATGGCCGAGATCGGCCTGCCACTGTGCGTGCACGGCGAGGTGACGGATCACGACATCGACATCTTTGACCGCGAGGCCGTGTTCATCGACCGTGTGCTGGATCCGATCCGGCGCGCCACGCCGGGCCTGCGCGTGGTGATGGAACATATCACGACAGCAGACGCGGTGGATTATGCCCGCGCCCAGGGCGACGACCTTGGCGCCACGATCACCACGCATCACCTGGTGATCAACCGCAATCACATCCTCGCCGGGGGGATCAAGCCGCATTACTACTGCCTGCCCGTTGCCAAGCGCGAGGAGCATCGCCTTGCCTTGCGCGCTGCCGCGACCTCCGGCGAGGCGCGGTTCTTCCTCGGCACCGACAGCGCGCCGCATACGGATGCGAACAAGCTGCTGCCTTGCGGCTGTGCGGGCTGCTTTACCGCGCCCAACACGCTGCCGATCCTCGCGCAGGTGTTCGAGGAAGACGGCGCACTGGACAGGCTCGAAGGGTTCACCTCGCGCCATGGCCCTGCCTTTTACGGCCTGCCGGTGAATACAGACACCATCACCCTGACCAAAACCGCCCCTGACCTACCGGCCCATATCGAGACAGAAGAAGGCCCCGTGACCGTCTTTGACCCCGGTTTCGATCTGACGTGGTCGGTCCAATAACTTCTCTGTTCCAAAAAATCCCCGCCGGAGGCTCCTGCCCGCGCCACCGGCACACCGCCAAAAAGGAAATGCGCCATGATCCCCACCAGCTATCCCACAGCCGAAGAAATGGCGCGCCTCACGGCCCGCATGTTGCTGGAAATCAAGGCCGTGCACTTCAACCCTGCCGAGCCCTACACGCTGGCCTCGGGCCTGCCCTCGCCCACCTATATCGACTGCCGCAAGCTGATCAGTTATCCGCGCATTCGCACCACGCTGATGGATTTCCTGACTGTGACCGTGATGCGCAACGCGGGCTTTGAGGCCTTCGACAACATCGCCGGTGGCGAGACGGCGGGCATCCCCTTTGCCGCGCTGGTGGCCGAACGGATGGCGCTGCCGATGACTTACGTGCGCAAGAAACCCAAAGGTTATGGCAAAGGCGCCCGGATCGAAGGCGACATGAGCGAAGGTCAGCGCGTGCTGCTGGTCGAGGACTTGACGACCGATGGCGGATCGAAACTGTCCTTTGTGGATGCGATCCGCGAGACCGGGGCAAGCTGTGCGCATACGGCTGTGATCTTTTACTACGACATCTTTCCAGAGACGGAAAAGACGCTGGGCGATCATGGGGTTGCCCTGCATCACCTGTGCACCTGGTGGGATGTTCTGGCCGAGGCGCGCGCCAGCGGTGCCTTTGACGAGGCGACGCTGAGCGGGGTCGAGGCGTTCCTGAGCGATCCCCGCAAGTGGCAGGCTGACCGTACGTAGCCGTCTGCGCAAAAACAGGCATGTCCGGGCGGTTTCTTGCGTGGCCGTCCTGTGGACGGGCTGTGCACAGAATTGATTCTTTTGCACCTGCGCACCCACATGTGGTAAGTCTGGGACCTGTCGACCGCGACATCTGGGCCGCGCTGACGGATCGCACGGGTTATCCCTGCAGTGATCCACAGGGTTATTCCATGTTCCCAGAACGCGCGCGGTGTGGCATTGCCCCCTCTCACGGGGACAAGAAAAACAGGCAGGGTGCAGGACATGAACGAGATTGCGGCAATCAATCCAACAGGCGTCGCGGTGCAGGATGCGGAAACGATGCCGCACTCGATCGAGGCGGAACAGCAGCTGCTGGGCGCGATCCTGACCAACAACGATGTCTATGACCGCGTGGCGGCCATCATCTCGCCGCAGCATTTCTACGACCCCGTCCACGCCCGCATTTTCGAGATTTCGGCCGCGCGCATTGCCAAGAACAACCTCGCCAGCCCGGTGACCCTCAAGGCGTTCATGGAGGATGACGAGGGGCTGAAGGAACTGGGCGGCCCTGCCTACCTCGCCCGTCTTGCCGGTGCCGCCATCAGCGCCTTTGCCGTGCGCGACTATGCGCAGATGATCTATGATCTTGCCGTGCGCCGCGATCTGATCATTCTGGGCCGCGACATCAGCGCCAAGGCGGCCAAAGTCGACGTGGCCAACGAGCCCAAGGAACAGATCGTGGAGGCCGAACAGGCCCTATACAAACTCGCCGAACGGGGCAGCACCGAAGGCGGGTTTCAGAGTTTCCTCAAGGCCGTCACCGATGCCGTCAACGTCGCCAATGCCGCCTATCAGCGTGAGGGCGGGCTGGCCGGTATCTCGACCGGCCTTATCGACATGGACAAGAAACTGGGCGGTCTGCACCCTTCTGACCTCTTGATCCTTGCCGGACGTCCGTCGATGGGCAAGACGTCGCTGGCCACCAACATCGCCTTCAACATCGCCAAGGCCTACAAACGCGGCCTGAAACCCGATGGGTCCGAAGGGGCCATCGAGGGCGGCGTTGTGGGGTTCTATTCCCTCGAGATGAGTGCCGAGCAGCTCGCCGCGCGGATCCTGTCAGAAGCATCCGAAGTGCCAAGCGAACAGATCCGTCGCGGCGATATGACCGAGGCCGAGTTCCGCCGTTTCGTGGATGCGGCCAAGGCGCTCGAGGCCTGCCCGCTTTACATCGACGACACGCCCGCCATCCCGATTGCCCAACTGGCCGCCCGCGCCCGCCGCCTGAAACGGACCCATGGGCTGGACGTGCTGATCGTGGACTATCTGCAGCTGGTGCGCGGCGGGGCCGAGAACCGGGTGCAGGAAATCGCCGAGATTTCCATGGGCCTCAAGGCCATCGCCAAGGAGTTGAACATCCCGGTCGTCGCCTTGTCCCAGCTGTCGCGTCAGGTCGAAAACCGCGAGGACAAGCGCCCGCAACTGAGCGATCTGCGGGAATCGGGATCAATCGAACAGGATGCGGACGTAGTGATGTTCGTGTTCCGCGAAGAGTATTACAAAGAGCGTGAAAAACCCGGCGATCACGATCTGGAGGCCATGGCCAAGTGGCAGGAAGAGATGGAGCGCCTGCATGGCCGCGCCGAGGTCATCATTGGCAAGCAGCGTCACGGTCCCATCGGCACTGTCGATCTGTCCTTTGAAGGGCGGTTTACCCGCTTTGGCAATCTTGTGCAGGCCTGGCAACAGGGTGGCAATGGCGGTGGCGGCGACGTGGGTTTCTGACGCCTGAGATTTTTCAGAACAGAGAAAGCACGCGCGGATCAGCGCCGGTGTGACCGAGATGTGACTGGACAGGTGCGCGCAATTGCGGCCCACTTGGCCCCATGCGCATCCTGTTGTTCCTGATCCTGATGTTGAGCGCCCCCGCGCAGGCACAAGAGCGTGTCGAGGTGGACGTGGAGCTGTTTCTGGCTGTTGATGTCAGCCGATCCATGCAACCGTTCGAGCTGGAGATACAGCGACGCGGCTATGCCGCCGCGTTGACCAGCCCCGAAGTCCAGGCCGCCATCGGTGGCGGCATGTTGGGCCGCATTGCCATCACTTATGTCGAATGGGCCGGGGCCCATGACCAGCGTGTGATCGTGCCCTGGACCCTGTTGCAAAACCCGGCGGATGCCGCCGCAATTGCCGCGCGCATCACCACCAACTACGACGCAGCCTTGCGCCGCACTTCGATTTCCGGCGCGCTGGCCTATGCTGCGGCCTCTATCGAGGGTAATGCCTTTGACGGATTGCGCCGGGTGATCGACGTATCGGGCGACGGCCCCAACAACATGGGCCCGCCCGTGACCCGCGCGCGCGATCAGGTACTGGCCCAGGGCATCACCATCAACGGTCTGCCCCTGATGACGCAGGATGACGATCTGACCTCGCGTTGGAACATTCCCGATCTGGACGCCTATTACACCGCTTGCGTGATCGGCGGGACCGGTGCGTTTGTGCTGCCCGTCACCGATTGGGCCGAGTTCGAAGAGGCCGTGCGCCGCAAACTGATCCTTGAGATTGCCGCCCGCCCGGCGCGTCTGTGGCGCGCGCAGGCCCCGGCCTCCTATAACTGCCTGATTGGCGAGCAGATCTGGGAGCGCAACCGCGATCTCTTTGCCCTGCCCTGAGCCGATTTGTGCTGGCAGTGCAGCACACGCGCTCTGCGCTCTTGCGCCTCTCGGCCACAGGCGTTTTTTTCCTTTCCCCTTGGTGGATTGCCTGTCAAAACGCGCTTCATGACTTCTGCGACCCTTTCCATCGATCTTGGCGCGCTGGTGCGCAACTGGCAGGCGCTGGACGCCAAATCAGAGGGCGAGACCGGCGCCGTGGTCAAGGCCAACGGCTACGGGCTGGGGGCTCCTGTCGTGGGCCGGGCGCTGGCCCGTGCAGGGGCGCGCAGTTTCTTTGTGGCCACCGCCGAAGAGGGCGTCACCCTGCGCGCCGCCGTGGGTCAAGGCCCCGAGATTTACGTCTTTTCCGGTCACATGGCGAATGACACCAAAGCCGTGCGCGAGGCGGGCCTTGTCCCTCTTTTGAACTCGGTTGATCAGATGCTGCGCCATGTGGAGGCGCTGCCTGGTGCGCCCTTCGGCATCCAGCTGGATACCGGGATGAACCGACTGGGGATGGAGCCGGGCGAATGGTCCGCAGTGCGCGACATCGCCATCGCCCAGCGCCCGCAGCTGATCATGTCGCACCTCGCCTGCGCGGATGAGCCTGACCATCTGATGAACGCCCACCAGCTGGCCGAGTTTCGCGCCATGACCGATGGGCTGGATGTGCCCCTGTCCCTCGCTGCGACGGGCGGCACCCTGCTGGGCCCCGAATATCACTTTGACATGACGCGCCCGGGTGTGGGCCTTTATGGCGGTCTGCCCTTTGTCGATGCGGTGCCTGTGGTCACCCTCGATCTGCCGGTGATCCAGGTGCGCGATGTGGCCAAGGGCGAAACCGTGGGCTACGGCAATGCCTGGACTGCGCCGCGCGATGCGCGCATCGCCACCGTGTCGGGCGGTTACGCGGACGGGTTGATCCGGGCGATGGGTCCAAAGGCGACCTTGTTCGCGGGCGACGTGCCCTGCCCCGTGGTGGGCCGCGTGTCGATGGACCTGATCACGGCGGATGTCACAGAGGTGGAGCGTGACCCGGGCTATCTGCAACTGATGGGCCGGCACCAGTCGGTGGACAGTGTGGCCGAGGCCGCAGGCACGATCGGCTACGAAATCCTGACCTCGCTGGGTCTGCGCTATCAGCGGTCTTACGTCGAATGAGGGTTCTGGCCGCCATCGGGCGCACCTTTCTCGCCATCCTTGCGGCCATCGGGCGGGTCAGCCTGTTCGGCTGGTCGACCCTGACCCACACAATCCGCCCGCCGTTTTATCCGCGCGAGTTTGGTATTGCCCTGCTGCATGTGGGCTGGCTGTCGCTGCCGGTGGTGGGTCTGACGGCGATCTTCACCGGCGGCGCGCTGGCCTTGCAGATCTATGCAGGTGGCGCACGCTTCAACGCCGAGGCCGTGGTGCCCCAGATCGTGGCCATCGGCATGGTGCGCGAGCTTGGGCCCGTGCTTGTGGGCCTGATGATCGCCGCCCGCGTCACCTCGTCCATCGCGGCCGAGGTCGCCACGATGAAAGTGACCGAGCAGATCGATGCGCTCGTCACCCTCTCGACCCACCCGATGAAGTACCTGACCGCCCCGCGCGTGCTGGCCGCCACGCTGGTGGTGCCGCTGCTGGTGGGGGTGGGTGATGTCATCGGCATCTTCGGCGGCTATGCGGTTGCCACGGGCACGCTGGGCTTCAATGCGGCGGCCTATATTCAGAACACGGTCGACTTCCTCGAATTGCGCGACATCACCTCCAGCCTCGCCAAGGGGGCGGTCTTCGGCTTTATCGCCGCCCTCATGGGGTGCTATTTCGGCATGAACTCAGGGCGCGGTGCCCAGGGCGTGGGGCGCGCCACCAAAAGCTCGGTCGAGGCCGCAGCCGTGCTGATCCTGGCGGCAAACTTCGTACTCACGGGAGTGTTCTTCTCCGTATGACATACCGCTCCTCCCTTTCATTGTTCTCCAAATATGCCCGCCGGAGGCACCTGCGCGGCACCACGGGCACTGCGCCATGATCACACTCGACAACGTTCACAAGGCCTTTGGCGACAACCAGGTGCTGCGCGGCGTCGATCTGCACGTAGATCGTGGCACGTCGATGGTCATCATCGGCGGCTCGGGCACGGGCAAGTCGATCACGATCAAGACGATCCTCGGCCTCGTCACCCCGGATCAGGGCACCATCACGGTGGACGGCCAGGACGTCACCCAGACAGGCGACCGCGACGCCTTCCTTGCGCGCTTTGGCATGCTGTTCCAGGGCGGAGCGCTGTTTGACTCTCTGCCCGTCTGGCAGAATGTGGCCTTCCGCCTGCTGCGCGGCAGCCTTGCCAAACCGGCCGAAGAGGCGCGCGAGATCGCCATCGACAAGCTGCGCCGCGTCGGCCTCAAACCGGATGTGGCCGATCGTTTTCCCGCCGAACTCTCGGGCGGCATGCAGAAACGGGTGGGCCTTGCCCGCGCCATCGCGGCCGAGCCCGAGATCATTTTCTTCGACGAACCCACCACCGGGCTCGATCCGATCATGGCCGGGGTCATCAACGACCTGATCCGCGAAATCGTGACCGAGATGGGGGCAACCACCATGACAATCACCCACGACATGACCTCGGTGCGCACCATCGCCGATCACGTCGCCATGTTGCACGGGGGCAAGATCCGCTGGACCGGTCCCGTCGCCGACATGGACGGCGCCCATGACCCTTATGTCGACCAGTTCATTCACGGCCGCGCCACCGGCCCCATCGAAGCCGTCAGATAAAGGGTCGGCGGGTGGGCGCCTTTGGCCCCTTAAAGGGCCAAACAGAGCCACCCGCCGACAATCCCCATGCACCGTTGGATCAATCTCGCCCTGCTCGTCCTCTTTCCGCTTTCGTGGTTTGCCCCGCTGATGCGCGCCGGGCTCCTGCCGCTGTTCAACCTCAAGGAAATCTCGGTCCTCACCGGCCTGCAATCGCTCTGGGGCTCGGACATCTTTCTCGCCCTCGTCGTCACGGTCTTTGCCCTCTTTGCCCCCTACGTCAAGACCATCGGCCTCGCGCTGATCCACTGGAACCTGCTTAGCCCGCGCCTCACCCCTGCCCTCGCCCTCCTGGGCAAGCTGGCGATGGCAGATATTTTCCTCATCGCGCTCTACATCACGCTGGCCAAAGGCATCGGCGTGGGCCGGCTCGAAGTCGCCTGGGGCCTCTACCTCTTTACCGCCTGCATCCTCGCCTCGATCTGGGTCAGCGTGCAGACGGAAAGAAACCCGCCAGAATGGCAGGATTGATCCGGATCTGGAAACAATCGCGCAGGTTGTTGCGTCACAACCCGGTTCTTTTGGCTGTATATTCCGCATCTTACAGGTATTATGGCGCAGGTATTTTGTCTTCTGGGGGGAAGGCTGTTGCAGTATTTTGTCTACGCGGCGCAGGTTTTTGCCGCCACCATGCGCTACCTGGCGTTCATCTTGTTCGCCGGTCTCGGTCTCATGCTGGTCGTCGCGACTGGCATGGCGCTGGTTGGTGTCTGGCCCTGGATCGATCTACCGGTCATGTGGAACGACGCGCATTTGGCACAGGCCGGGATGTATGCGCAGATCGCCTTGACCGTCTTTGCCATCACCTTGTGCTTTTTCCTGCCCACAAACGCCCGCATCCTGCAGCTTGAAAACTCGCACCGTGCCTTCAGCGTGGGCGTGAACGACATCACCCGCGCCTATCACGCGGCCCATCACGCGGACCGCGACGGCACCTTTGCGCTGGGGGACGCGTTTGAAAGCACGCGCGAGCGGCTCGCCTATCTGCGCGACCATCCCGATCTCGGCATGCTCGAACCCGAACTGCTGGAGCTGGCGGCCAAGATGTCCCATATCAGCCGCGACCTGGCCCAGGCCTATTCCGACGACAAGGTCGAACGCGCCCGCGCCTTCCTGCAGCAACGCCAGTTCGAGATCGAGCAGTTCAACGACCGGCTTGAGCAGGCCAAGGCCATCCACGGCGAATTCTCCACCTGGATCGCCCGCCTTGACGTGGAGGAAAACGTGGCCCGCGCCCATCTGGAACGGCTGCTGGACGAGATGGAGCGGCTGTTGCCCGAGCTGAACCAGCCTGCAATTCCGGCCAAGGTCACCCAACTGCCGATGCGTGTGGAATAGCGCCAGACCGGGGCCAGAATAGGGGTTGCCCGATCCCGTCGCCGCTGGCAGTGAGGGCCCATGGCGAAATCCAGCGCGACCTATTCCTGTTCGGCCTGCGGGTCCTCCTTTACCAAATGGTCCGGGCGCTGCGATGGCTGTGGTGAGTGGAATACGATCACCGAAGATACGGGCCTGTCCACCGGCCCCGGCGCCAAGGCCCTTGGGGCCAAACGCGGCACCGGCATCACCCTCACCGATCTGCGCGCCGAAGAAACACCGCCCCCCGCACCCACAGCCGCATGGCCGAGCTGGACCGCGTGCTGGGCGGGGGCCTCGTGCCTGCCTCGGCCATCCTCGTGGGCGGCGATCCGGGCATCGGCAAATCCACCCTGCTCTTGCAGGCGGCCGCCCATTTCGCCAAATCGGGGCTGAAAACCATCTATGTCAGCGGGGAAGAGGCCAGCGCACAGGTGCGCATGCGCGCCCAGCGCCTTGGCCTTGCCGATGCACCCGTACAATTGGCCGCCGACACAAACCTGCGCAACATCCTGACGACGCTGGAATCCGAGGCCCCTGGCCTTGCCATCATCGATTCGATCCAGACCATGTGGCTCGATACTGTCGACAGCGCGCCCGGCTCGGTCAGCCAGGTCCGCGCCGCCGCGCATGAGCTGACCACTTTTGCCAAGCGCAAGGGCATCAGCGTCGTGCTGGTGGGCCACGTCACCAAGGAAGGCCAGATTGCGGGCCCCCGCGTCGTCGAACACATGGTCGACACCGTGCTCTATTTCGAGGGCGAGCGCGGCCACCAGTTCCGCATCCTGCGCGCGGTCAAGAACCGCTTTGGCCCCGCCGACGAAATCGGCGTCTTTGAAATGACCGGCGCGGGGCTGGCCGAGGTCACCAACCCCTCTGCCCTGTTCCTGTCCGAGCGTGGCGATCCCTCGCCCGGTTCGGTCGTTTTTGCCGGGATCGAGGGCACGCGTCCCGTGTTGTGCGAATTGCAGGCGCTGGTCGCCCCCTCGCCCCATTCCCAGGCACGGCGCACTGTCGTGGGCTGGGATGGCGGCAGGCTGGCCATGATCCTCGCCGTGCTCGAGGCGCGCTGCGGCATCCCGTTTGCGGGCCTCGACGTCTACCTGAACGTCGCAGGCGGCATGAAGATCAACGAACCCGCCGCCGATCTGGCCGTGGCCGCCGCGTTGTTAAGTGCACGCGAAGATAGTGCGCTGCCCGCAGATACGGTGGTTTTCGGGGAAATCAGCCTGTCCGGCGCCCTTCGACCGGCACCGCAGACCGAAAACAGGTTGAAAGAAGCACAAAAACTTGGTTTCACCTCGGCCATCGCGCCAAAGGGTGGCAAAGCCCAGGGCACGACCGGCATCACGCTCAACTGTATGAGCGACCTGACCGGTTTTGTGGGCGAGGTATTCGGCGCAGGCTAGCGTCGCAGGGGCAGAGATAAAGGGGCAGGACCATGGAAGGGTTCACCATCATTGACGGCGTTGTCGCCGTGGTCATCATCCTCTCGGCCCTGTTGGCCTATGGGCGTGGGTTCGTGCGCGAAGCCATGGCGATTGCGGGCTGGATTGCAGCCGCGATCCTTGCCTTTCTGTTCGCGCCGCGGGTCGAACCGCTGGTGCGCGAAATTCCGGTGGTGGGCGACTTCCTCGCGGACAGTTGCGAATTGAGCATCATCGGGGCCTTCGCCCTCGTATTTGCCGTGGCGCTGATTGTCGTGTCGCTCTTTACCCCGCTGTTTTCGTCGCTGGTCCAACGCTCCGCCCTTGGCGGGCTCGATCAGGGGCTTGGCTTCCTCTTTGGTGTGGCGCGGGGCGTCTTGCTCGTCGCCATCGCCTTTTTTGTCTATGACACCGTGATCACGGGCCAGGAATTCACCATCGTGGACGAAAGCCGCTCGGCTGCCGTGTTTGGCCGCTTTACCGGCCAGATCGAGGAGCAGAACCCCGAAGAGGCCCTCGGCTGGATCACCCAGCAATACGAAAGCCTCGTGGGCGCCTGCGCCGAGTAATGCGGCCTTGAGCCATACGCCCCTGCCCGTTAGCCTTTGACGGGGGGCGTCATGGTCTGGATTGTCGAAGATATCTCAACTCTTGCACTGATCTTTGTGGGCACATGTGTGGCCACGCTGATCTTTGCCATGCTGCTGTCGCCTAAGGACAATTGGCGCGTGCTGCTGGGCCTGATTGCGGGCCTTGCGATGCTGGGCTGCATTTCGGGCTATCTGGGCGGGCTCAGCCGGACGGCAGCAGTGGGCGAGATCATTCCAGCCGCCCTGGCCCTTGCCGGAGGTGCGGCGGCCTATCTGTTTGGCGCGGATCGCAGCAAGGGGCTGATCGCGTCGATCTGTGCGCTGGCGTTGGGGCTGTCCCTGTTCCTCGGCTTTGTCACCTCGACGGTCAAGCGCGGCAAGGTCGAGGCGTTTCAGGCGCATCTGACCTTTTGCCGCGACGTGCTGCGCGACGGGGACATCATGGCCGATACCGAAGCCTTTGTGCGCGTCATCAGCCTGCACGGCGAAAGCTGCGCGGGCGTGATCGCCGCCGATCTCGCCGTTGCGCGCAACCTGCCGCCCGATGCCGAAGCCCCGGATGACTTCGGTTATCTGGTTAATGCCATGAACGGGCTTTTGGCCCGCGCGGGCGTCGAACCGGGCCAGTAAATCCACCCCGCGTGAGACGCGACTCAAGGCCGATGGGCCCCAACGTGATTACCCAACGGTTAATCGTGTGGCCCAGCGGCGGAGAGTGCGCGCCCCCGACCCACCACTAAACACTGTGGCGAAACAGCG
Source organism: Tateyamaria algicola (assembly GCF_047715485.1). NCBI lineage: Bacteria > Pseudomonadati > Pseudomonadota > Alphaproteobacteria > Rhodobacterales > Roseobacteraceae > Tateyamaria > Tateyamaria algicola. The sequence goes on along the minus strand of NZ_CP180422.1, from coordinate 3,753,838 downwards.
CCCGCCTTTGGCCCCGGTTGTGACGAAAAAGCGGCAGATTCGTGGTGCGTCATGGGCCGCAGATCAAAACAGACACAACGCAACCGGAGGACCCGACATGTTCCTGAACCACGACGCCGCATTTACCACGTTCACCCCTGCTGTTTCGCCCGCATTGTCCGACCATATGGCGACGCTCTGTGCCGGAACCCGGGTCGAGACACCCAACGGCTGGGCCACTGTCGATCAGTTGAGCGCCGGGGACGCGGTCGCCACACTTGATGGCGGGTTTGCCACGCTCACGGCCATCAGCCACCCCCGACGCACAAGCCCGCTGGTCCACGTGCCGGGCGGCGCCTTGTCCAACTGTTCGGATATCGCGCTTCCTGCCGACACCCGGATCGCGCTGACCCCGCCTGCCCGCTGGTGCGAGGCCCCGGTTGTCTCTGCCCCGCTCAAGGCGCTGAGCGGCTGGCGCGGCATCCGACCCACCCTGTTTGCAGGCCCCGACCTCGCCACGCTCCACTTTGCGGACGAAGAGATGATCTATGCCCAATCCGGCCTGCTGATCCACGCCCATGCAAGCGCCGCGCCCACCTTCTTTCGCACACTCGGCTACGGCGACACCCGAGCCCTTCTTGCCCTGATCGAGGGCAAGATGGTCCGCCCCGACACGGTCGCTGCGTAAAGGGTGCAAGAAATGTGATCCTTTCGTGACAGGGGGGCCGGGCTTGCTACACCGCGCCTGACCCCTTGAAACGGATTCGGAGCTGCCCCTTGTCCGACCTTGACGCCGACGCGCTGATGCCCCCCGCCCATCCCTTTGATGATGATAAACTCAAGGAAGAGTGCGGCATATTCGGCGTTCTGGGCACATTGGACGCAGCCAATTTCGTGGCCCTCGGCCTGCACGCCCTGCAACATCGCGGGCAGGAGGCGGGCGGCATCGTTGCTTACGATCCCGACCACGGCTTCAACTCGGCCCGCCGCTTTGGCTATGTGCGCGACAACTTTACCTCGCAAAAGGTGATGGAAACCCTGCCCGGATCGCTGTCGATCGGGCACGTGCGTTATTCCACGGCTGGGTCCAAAGGGCAGACCGCAATCCGCGACGTGCAACCCTTCTTTGGCGAGTTTGCCATGGGAGGTGCGGCGATTGCCCATAACGGCAACATCACCAATGCCGATGCGCTGCGGCGCGAGTTGATCGAGCGCGGCTCGATCTTCCAGTCCTCGTCCGACAGCGAATGCATCATCCACCTGATGGCCAGGTCCCTGCAACGCAACATCCCCGAGCGGATGGAAGACGCGCTGCGCCGGGTCGAGGGCGCGTTCTCGGTCGTGGCGATGACCCGCACCAAGCTGATCGGCGTGCGCGACGCACTTGGTGTGCGCCCACTGGTGCTGGGTAAGCTCGACACCGGCTATGTGCTGAGTTCGGAGACCTGCGCGCTCGACATCATCGGGGCCGAGTTCGTGCGCGAGATCGAGCCGGGCGAGATGGTCGTAATCACCGACAAGGGCATCGAAAGTCACCATCCCTTCCGCCCGCAAAAGCCGCGCTTCTGCATCTTTGAACATGTCTATTTCAGCCGGCCCGACAGTATCCTCGGCGGCCGCTCGGTCTATGAAACGCGCGAGAACATCGGGCGCGAACTGGCCAAGGAGGCCCCGGTCGAGGCGGATCTTGTCTGCCCCGTACCCGACAGCGGCACCCCGGCGGCCATCGGCTATTCGCTGGAATCGGGCATTCCCTATGCCATGGGCATCATTCGCAACCAGTATATGGGCCGCACCTTTATCGAGCCGACGGAAAGCATCCGCAACATGGGTGTGCGTTTGAAGCTGAACGTGAACCGCGCCCTGATCAAGGGCAAGCGGGTGATCCTTGTGGACGACTCGGTTGTGCGCGGCACCACCTCGCGCAAGATCAAGGAGATGATCCTGGATGCCGGCGCGAAAGAGGTGCATTTCCGCATCGCCTCGCCCCCCACCGCCTGGCCCTGTTTCTACGGGGTGGATACGCCGCAGCGGGAAAAGCTGCTGGCGGCCACCATGTCCGAAGAAGAGATGACCGAGCATCTGGGCGTGGACAGCCTCAAATTCATCTCGCTCGACGGTCTCTATCGCGCGGTGGGCGAGACGCAGGGACGCGATGCGTCCCAGCCGCAATACTGCGATGCCTGTTTCTCGGGCGAATACCCGGTCGAACCCGCCGACATGATCGAAAAAGGGTTCGAGATGAAGGCGGCGGAGTAATCCCGCTGCCGTCAGAAAGTGGCAGCATGACCTGTCACGCAGATGGGCATGAATACGATGTCCGTTGATATTCTGAACCAGATCGACCGCTGGCCCGAAGACGCCCAGCAGCACCTGCTGGCGGTGCGGACCCTTTTTCACGAGGTCGCGCAGGACGCCGATATCGGCCCACTCGACGAATCCCTGAAATGGGGCCAGCCTGCCTGGCGACCGCGCAGGGCGCGCACCGGCACCACCTTGCGGCTCAACTGGTCGCCCGATGCGCCGGATCGTCTGTCGGCTTATGTGGATTGCAAGACGGATCTGGCCAGCCAGATGTCCACGCGCTTTCCCGGGCAGTTTGGCAACGATGGGCGGCGAGCCTTGTCCTTTGATCTTGACCAGCCCCTGCCCGAGGACGCGATCCGCCAACTGGCCCACCTCACCTTCACCTATCACCGCGCCAAACGCGGCGCCTGAGCGCCAGTTTGCCCACTGCCCAAACGTCAATGGGCGGACCTTTGCGCAGGGGAATTTCGCGCATTTTTCCCCCTGACTGGCCGTGATAGCGCGCGCTTTCGAGCACAGCATCAGAGGCATCATGTCCGACACCACCAACGCCACCACCGCACAAGCCGCCACGCAGGTTGGCGCGCTGCCCTTGCGCAAACTGCACCTGATCGGGGTGATGGGCACGCCCGAGGCGCGGCGCGCCCTGCTGCGCACATCCGCCGGGCAGGTCCGCCAGGTGCGCGTCGGCGACACGCTGCGCCAGGGCACCGTGACAGCCATTTCCGACAGTGCGGTCTACCTGCACACCAGTGCGGGCCAGCGGGTGCTTGCCATGCCGGACCTTCCGGGCGTACGGGCGGCTGCTTGACGATGCAGGCCCAAGCAGGCATCACGCGGGCATGACCAAAACTGCGCTTATCACCGGTGCCTCGCGCGGCCTTGGCGCGGCCATCGCCCGCCACCTCGCCCCGACGCATCACATCATCGCCGTGGCCAAGACCACCGGCGCGTTGGAAGAGCTGGACGACCAGATCACAGCCCGGGGCGGCGCCGCGACGCTGGCACCGATGGACATCACCAATGATGCCGCCATGCAGGCGCTGTGTCGTGGGGTCTTCGAACGCTGGGGCACGCTGGATCTGTGGGCACATGCCGCCGTACATGCCGCCCCGCTGGCCCCGGCATCCATGATCGACAACAAGGATATGGCCAAGTCCGTGGCCGGGAATGTCACCGCCACATCGACGCTGATCACCTACCTCGCCCCGCTTTTGGGTACTGAGGGTACTGCAATTTTCTTTGATGATCCGCAGGCCGGTGTGCCGTTTTACGGCAGCTACGGCGCCACCAAGGCGGCACAGATCGCGCTGGCGCGCAGCTGGCAAGCCGAAACGGCCAAGACCGGGCCGCGCGTCCACATCGCCACGCCCCAGCCGATGCCAACGGCCACCCGCGCGCGCTTTCATCCGGGCGAAGACCGTGCGCCCCTCGCCGACCCGATGACAGAGGCCGCGCGTATCCTGGCCGACCTCAAAGGTTGAAATCGCGGGCCAGCCATGGCCCACTGCGCCCATGCTGCGCCATCTGACCCGTTTTGACCGGCCCAAGCCCGCAACCCGAACAGGGCCGTTGCAGGCCGTTTATGATGCCGCCGCTGCGGGTTGGCAGGACGGGATTTCGAAACTCGGCTTTGACACGGCGTATCGCCACCTCATGCAGCAGGTGCCGCCCCCGCAAAAGGCGCCGCAGGTTTTGGACGTGGGCACCGGAACAGGCGCATTCGCAGGTGCCTGGATCGATGCGCATGGTGTCCCCAATCGCCTGACGCTGACGGATATCTCGCCCGCCATGCTCGAGGCTGCCAGCAAACGCCTCGCACCCTCCCGGACAATCACCGCCCGTTTAGGCACAGCGCTGGATATCCCGGCGCAAGACGTGGTGCTCTGCGCCCATGTGATCGAACATCTCGATGACCCGCAAGCCGCGCTCGACTGGCTGCACGACCAACTTGTGCCCGGCGGCACGCTGGTCATGGCCATCTCCAAACCGCACTGGTGCACGGCGCTGGTGCGGTGGCGCTGGGGCAATGCCGCCTACACACCGGACCACGCCCAGGAGATGCTGGCACGGGCCGGTTTCACCCATATCGCGGCGCACCCCTTCACCAGTGGCCCACCCTCGCGGGTCTCGCATGGCTATGTCGCACAGCGCCCGTAACCCGTGCGCAACGGTCCCCTTCTCTGTTCCAAAAAATCCCCGCCGGAGGCTCCCCCGGTTGCCCAAGCGCATCCGCCCCCATAGTAAGGACCAAAAGGGCGGCACATGCGCATTCTCATCACAAATGACGACGGTATCTCGGCCCCCGGGCTACACGTGCTGGACCGGATCGCCCATGACCTTGCCGGACCCGAGGGCGAGGTCTGGACCGTCGCCCCCGCCTTCGAACAATCGGGCGTGGGCCACTGCATCAGCTATGCCCGCCCCTTCATGATCCAGGAAATCGCCCCACGCCGTTTTGCGGTCGAGGGCAGCCCGGCCGATTGCGTGCTGGCCGGACTGCACCAGGTGCTGGATGCCCCCCCCGATCTGATCCTGTCGGGTGTGAACCGCGGCAACAATTCGGCTGAAAACGCGCTGTACTCGGGCACGCTGGGCGCCGCGATCGAAGGCGCGTTGCAGGGCATCCTGTCGATCGCGCTGTCGCAGTATTACGGGCCCGCCAACCGCGACCTCGATGACCCGTTCGAGGCGTCTGCTGCACATGGCAAGGCAGTGATCGAGCGGATCATCGCCGCGACGCCCGCCAACCAACCCGGCTATCAGCTGTTTTACAACGTCAACGTGCCCCCGGTGGCGGCGGGTGACGTCAAGGGCACGGCGCTTGTTCCCCAGGGCCTGCGCCCCGGCACCGGCTTTCACACGCAGGCGACGACCTCGCCCACCGGGCGCGACTATCTCTGGATCAAGGGCGGCGATCAGCAGGTCCAGACCGCCGCGGGCACCGATGCCGCCGTCAATCTGGATGGCTATATCTCGGTCACGCCGATGCGCGCGGACCTCACGGCGCACGACATGCTCGACACACTCAAGGCCATTGCCACATGAGCCCGGAGCGCAGCGATGATGATGACGACCTCGCCACCCGCAAGATGCAGTTCCTTTATGCGCTGCGTTCCAAGGGGGTGACGGACAAGCGGGTGCTGCAAGCGATGGAAGAGATCGACCGCGGCCCCTTTGTGCGCGGGTTGTTTTCGATGCGCGCCTACGAGGACATGCCGCTGCCCATCGCCTGCGGCCAGACGATCAGCCAACCCTCGGTCGTGGGGCTGATGACGCAGGCGCTCAACATCACGGCGCGCGACAAGGTGCTCGAAATCGGCACAGGCTCGGGCTATCAGGCGGCGATCCTGGCCAAGCTGGCGCGCCGGGTCTACACCATCGACCGCCACCGCCGATTGGTGCGCGAGGCGCGTGCCATCTTTGAAGAACTGGACCTGCACACGATCACCGCGATCACGGGCGATGGCAGCTTTGGCCTGCCCGATCAGGCGCCTTTCGACAAGATCATCGTGACGGCCGCCGCCGAAGACCCGCCGGGGCCATTGATGGCGCAGCTGAAGGTCGGGGGGATCATGGTGTTGCCCGTGGGCCAGTCGGATGCGGTGCAAAGCCTCATTCGTGTGCACAAGACCGCCACGGGCCTCGAATATGACGAATTGCGCGATGTGCGCTTTGTCCCCTTGCTCGAGGGCTTGGGCAAAGAGTGAAACTGGTGTAAAAGCCCAGTCACCGGTGTATCGAATATACGCCGGAAACCGGCAACGCCCCCGCTTACGAGGGGTCCGGCAGAGGACGATGCAGATGATCCTGAAATTCCCCGCACGGCGTGGGCCGTTGATGATTGCAACCTGTGGCCTGCTGGTGCTGGCCGCCTGTGACGAGCCGCTGGATTTCGACCTGCGCGGCCTAGAAGGCGGTTTCAACACCCGCGAGGCTGCGCGCAACGCCACGGTCGAGCGCCCGGAGGCCGATGATCGCGGCATCATTTCCTATCCAAACTACCAGGTGGCCGTTGCCCAGCGCGGCGATACGCTGGGGGATGTAGCCACGCGTGTGGGCTTGCCCGCCGAGGAATTGGGCCGTTTCAACGGAATCGAGCCGGACGTGCCTCTGCGCGCAGGCGAGGTTATCGCCCTGCCCCGCCGCGTCGCTGAACCCTCGCCCGCGACGGGCGCTGTCGGCACCGGCCCGATCCAGCCATCGGGCGTGGATGTCACAACGCTGGCCGGATCGGCCATCGAGCGCGCGGCCCCGACCACACCGGCCGCGCCCGCCACCACGACCACGCCACTTCCCCAGACCGGGCAAGAGCCGATCCGCCACCGGGTCGAACGGGGTGAAACCGCCTTTACCATCGCGCGTCTCTACCAGGTGCCTGCCAAGTCGCTGGCCGAATGGAACGGTCTGGGCGCGGATTTCGCCGTGCGCGAAGGGCAGTACCTGCTGATCCCCGTGGCGCGCGTCGCAGCGCCTGCGCCCGCAACCGAAACCACGCCCGCGCCCGGCACAGGCTCTCCGACCCCGCTGCCCCCCAGCGCGACCAAGCCCCTGCCCGAGGATGACACCGCCACGCTGCCCCCCGGCTCGCCCGAGCCTGACAAGCCGACTGCGGATGTGGGCGAACCAACCGCAGCCCCTGCAAGCAGTGCCGACATGGCCTTTCCTGTGCAGGGCAGCATCATCCGCCCCTATTCGAAGGGGCGCAACGAAGGCATCGACATCAAGGCCGCCCCCGGCGCGCCGGTCAAGGCTGCCACGGGCGGCACCGTCGCCGCCATCACCAAGAGCGCGGACGGCGTGCCGATCATCGTGATCCGCCACCCCAACAACCTGCTGACGGTCTATGCCAATGTCGATCAGGTGCAGGTGTCCAAGGATGACACGGTACGGCGCGGCCAGACCATCGCCCGCCTGCGCGACAGCGACGACACCGCCTATGTTCATTTCGAAGTGCGCGACGGGTTCGACAGCGTCGATCCCAACCCCTACCTCGAATAAGGCAGACCCATGGCAACTGTGGCAGGATGCCCGCCAGACGGGTGAACCTGCCGCATTTGCCTAAAAATGACCTCGCATTTTCCTAAAACGGCCGGGTATGGCCCTATGGGTGCCCTGTTGCGCGATCAGAAACAATCCAACGAAACGACTTGGATTGGTTCAGGCCCATGCCTGCATATTACGGATACACCTTCGCCCTGCGGGGCACACAGACAACGGTCGATGGCTCTGCCAACAACTATGCGTTCGCGCCCAGCGGCACGTGGAGCTATTCCGGCAACACAACCTATTTTGTGGTCGAAGAGGGCAATGATGCGGGCGCGCTTTTCAACGGTGACAGCGAAACAAACGAATTCGTGGACCCCGATGAACGTTTTGGCGGAACGTGGCAGCAAACGGCATTTGTCGATGGGGTCCAACGACAAATCATCTGGGACTACACATTCACCGTCACAGACGGGACGACCACATGGCGCATCGGCGTCATCGACGTCGATCTCAACAACGACAATGACCTGAACGATGGCACCGATGCCGGGGCCACCGACGAAGACGGGTACTTTCTGGTTTTCCCGGACGGGATGCCGCCGCCCAACACCAACCTGACCATCGGCGGCATCGTCGAAAACGATGCCAGCACGCCGCACACCGACCTCGGCGGCACCGTCGTGTGCTTTGCCTCGGGCACCTGGATCGAAACGCCTGAAGGGCCTCGTGCCATCGAAACGCTCGAAAGCGGTGATCTTGTGCTGACGGCTGACACCGGCCCGCAACCGATCCTGTGGACGGGCCACACAACTGTCAGCGCGTCGGCCGATCTGGCCCCTATCGTGATTTCGGCAGGTACGCTGGGCAATGATCGTGATCTGGTGGTGTCCCCCCAGCACGCCATCCTTCTGGATGACTGGCGCGCGGAACTATTGTTTGGCCAAGACGAGGTCTTGGTGCGCGCCAAGGACCTTTTGTGCATGGACGGTGTCTATCGCAAGACCGGCGGGCGCGTGACCTACCACCACATCCTTCTGGATGCCCATAACGTCGTGCAATCCCACGGGATCTGGAGCGAAACGCTCTACCCCGGCTCAGTTGCCATGGGGGCTGTCGGCGATGAGGCCCGGGCCGAGATCGAGGAACTGTTTCCCGACCTCGACGGGTATGGACCGATGTGCGCGCCTTGCCTCAAGGGGTTCGAGGCCCAGCTTCTGGCTGCCTAGATCGCGACCCCGAGCCGCCCGGCCAGATCGCAGAAATATTGCCAGGCCACGCGGCCCGACCGCGACCCGCGCGTGGCCTGCCATTCAATGGCCTCGGCCCAGAGCGTATCCTCGTCAATCTCGACTCCATAGGCGCCGCAATAGCCCCGGATCATCGCCAGGTACTGATCCTGATCGCAGGCATGGAAACCCAGCCAAAGGCCAAAGCGGTCTGACAGCGACACCTTTTCCTCGACCGCCTCGGACGGGTTGATGGCTGACCCCCGCTCGTTCTCGATCATATCGCGCGGCATCAGGTGGCGCCGGTTCGACGTGGCATAAAGGATCACGTTGTCGGGCCGCCCCTCGATCCCGCCATCCAGCACCGCCTTGAGCGATTTGTAGTGCTGATCGTCATGGCTGAAACTCAGATCGTCGCAATAGAGCACAAAGCGAGCGGCCTCTGCCTGCCGCAGGACGTTGAGCAAACGACCCACCGAGGGCAAGTCCTCACGGTGCAACTCCACGATCTTCAACTGCGGGAAATCCGCTTCAAGAGCGCCATGTATCGCCTTGACAAGGCTGGATTTCCCCATGCCGCGCGCACCCCACAACAGGGCGTTGTTTGCAGGTAACCCTTCGGCAAATTGCCGAGTGTTGGCCAGCAATGTCTCACGCGAGCGATCCACACCCAGAAGCAACTCCAGCGGCATCCGCGCCACCTGCGTCACAGGCTCTAGCCGGTCCGGCCCGGTCTGCCAGACAAAAGCCGATGCCGCACCGAAATCAGGGGCAGCGAGCGGCGCGGGCGACATCCGCTCCAGCGCCGCCGCGATGCGGTCCATGGGGTCGTCGATCATTACTTCAGGTCTTCCTCTGGCAGATCGCCCAGATCGTCCTCATCTTCGTCAAAATACCCCTCTTCGCGCAGCTTGGCGTCGCGTTTCTTTTCGACACGGGCCACGAGGAAGATGGAGATTTCGTACAAGCCGTAGACAACCGTAAACAGGATGCCTTGGGTGATCACGTCCGGCGGTGTCACAAGTGCTGCCAGCACCAGAATGCCGACCATCGCGTATTTGCGTACATTGCCCAGCCCTTCGGAACTTACCAACCCGGCCTTGCCCATCAGGGTCAGCAGGACGGGCAGTTGGAAGCACAAGCCGAAGGCCATGATGAATTTCAGCGTGATATCAAGGCTTTCGTTCACTTTCCCAAAGAAGGTGATGGTGGGTGCATCGCTTTGCGATTCCGGCGTGATCACCGCCCCATCCGGCAGCGATTCAGCCCCGTTGCCAAATACGATCGCCAGCACGGATGACACATCGGCAAAGCCGAGGAAAAACGCCATCGCCAGCGGGGTGACCACGAACTGTGCAAAGCTTGCGCCCAGGATGAACATCAATGGCGAGGCAATCAGAAACGGCAGAAACGCGTTCTTTTCCTGCCGGTACAGCCCCGGCGCCACAAAGCGCCACATCTGGAACCCGATCACTGGAAAGGCGAGCCCAAAGCCAAACACCATGGAGATACGAAACAGCGTGAACAGATATTCCTGCGGGCTGGTGTATTGCAACGTTGGCGACGGATCCCCCAGATCACGCAGCGTCTCGACAATCGGCTGCATCAGGAAGTTCAGCACATGCACGGCGATGAATTCGCCCTGGATGGGAATGAAGAACACGGTGATCGCGATGATGAACGCAATCACCGACCGGATCAGCCGCGTGCGCAGCTCGGCCAGATGCTCGATCAGCGGCGCCGTGCTGTCGTCCATGTTGTCGGTATCGCTCATCTAGCTGTCTTTCGAAGGTGCGGGCGGGGGTGCGGCGGCTTCCAACTCTTCGGCCTTTTTCAGCGCGTCGGCAGCTTCCTTGGCCTTGCGCTCGGCCTGGGCGCGCGCGGTGGCGGCCTGAATTTTGCGCGCGTTTTCGGCGCGTTCGGCCTTTTCGGCGGCCATCTTGCCGGTCTCGCTGTCCGGGTCGAGGTCGGTCAGTGACGATGTCACATCCCGCGCCGCTTCCTTCACGCCGTCCATGGCGGACCCGACCGGGTTTGCCGCCGTCTTGATCGTACGCTGCAGGTCCCGCACGCCGCTTTCGTCCGCGGCCTGGTTCATGGCGGTCGAAAACTCGCGCGCCATGCCCCGCGCCTTGCCGACCCAGCGGCCCACATTGCGAAACACCATCGGCAGGTCCTTGGGGCCAATCACGATCAGCGCGACAATCCCAATGACCAGCAGCTCGGCCCACCCGAGGTCGAACATGGCTTAGACCTTGTCTTTATCGGACTCGGGCGTGATGTCCTTGGCCTCTTCGGCCTGCGCCGCTTCCAGCTCTTCCTTGCCTTCGTTGATGCCCTTCTTGAAGCTGGTGATGCCTTTGCCAACCTCACCCATCAGGCTCGAAATCTTGCCGCGTCCAAACAGCACCAGCACCACAACCGCAATCAGCAGCAGGCCCGGCAGGCCGATATTTCCAAGTCCCATGATCACTCTCCTGTCTGTGGCGGCGCGGATGCCGCCCGTTGGTAGATGTTCTATGGAGGCCGCGCGTCTCAGAAAAGGCGGCGCCCCCTAACATCGCCGTGCGCACCGGCATTTTCGCAGAAAAACCGGCTGGCCTGTATCCAACTGACAGGTTAGTGTCAGTTGCACCCTGCCATATCCGTCCTGTCATCAAGATAGGAGAGACAACATGACAAAAACCGCTGAAATCGTCACCTTCCGCCTCAAGCCCGGGACAGACCCTGCCGCCTTTGCCGAGGCGGCTGAAAACATGATGCCGTTTCTGCACGGCACCGGCGACATGATCGCGCGCACGCTCAGCTGCGACGAAAATGGCCTTTGGACCGATCACATCACCTGGACCAACCGCACCGCCGCAGATACCGCCGCCAAGGCCATGTTTGCCCGCCCCGAGGCCGCGCCTTTCATGGCCCTGATCGATCCCGAAGGGATGGACATGCGCCACGCCACCATTCACCTCACACCGGAGTAGCATGCGCCGCACCGACCGCCTCTTTGACATCATCCAGATCCTGCGCGACGGGCAGTTGCACCGCGCGCAGGACATGGCCGAAACGCTCGAGGTGTCGGTGCGCACCATCTACCGCGACATGGACACGCTGGTGACCTCCGGCGTGCCCGTGCAGGGCGAACGCGGCGTCGGCTACATGATCACCGAAGCGATCAGCCTGCCGCCCCTCACCTTAACGGTCGAGGAACTCGAAGCGCTCAATCTGGGCATGGCCATCGTGGCCGAGGCCGCAGATGACACGCTCAAGGCCTCCGCGCGCAGCCTTGCGGACAAGATCGACGCGGTCCTGCCCGAACGCACCGTTGCAGATGCGGACAAGTGGAAATTCGCGGTCTACCCGTTCTCGGACGCCGTGCGCGGCTTTGCCCAGATGCCGACCTTGCGCGCCGCGATCCGAGCACGCCAGAAATTGCGGCTGACCTATCATTCCAAGGGCGACAGGATCACGACCCGCACCATCCGGCCCTTACATATGGAATATTGGGCGCGCGTCTGGACGCTCACGTCATGGTGCGAATTACGCAATGATTTCCGTGTTTTCCGCGTCGACCTTATACAATCAGCCGAGGCGCTGCCGGAAATGTTCGTGGACGAACCCGGCAAACGGCTCAGCGATTACGACCCCAATCTCTAGCGCAACCACGGGTCGGCGGGTGGGCGTCTTTGCGAATGCAAACAGAGCCACCCGACGACTAGCGCACCGGCAAAAACACCTCGATGGCCGCCACCGCCATCACAGCCACATCGCCTGCCACCGGCACGTCCAAACCGCCCTTTTCAGGCACAACCTCGACCGACCCATAGGGCAACAGCCCCGCAATCACATCCACATCCACCGCCTCGGGCCGGGGCACGCCAATATGCACCACCACGCTCATCGTCTCACGATCCACACCCAACGTGCCAAAGATGGGCAAGGATGCCCCCTGCAAGGCCTGCTCCACCGCCCGGCGCGCCGCCTTTGTGTCATCACGGCCATGCAGATCGACGCCCTGCGCCATCTCGATGATCAACCTCTGCTCGCTCATGCCGCGCCCTCCACCGACACGATCAGCGCCGCCTGCGCCATCACCGTCGGATTGCCGACACCTTCGGGGCGCGCCACGTCCAACCCGCCCTTCTCAACGACAAAACTGGTCGCGCCATAGGGAAAAACCTCAGCCAGAACAGATACATCGACTGCTTCGGGCTGCGCACAACCGATGCGCACCTCGATCACCATATCTTCCTTGGCGACCCCCATGTATTCGGCCAGGTTGATCGAATTGCGCCACAAGGCCGCGCGCACCGCCCGCGCCGCCGCCTCTGTATAGCTGCCCCGGCGCAAGGATGTGCCAAGGCCAAATTCCACAATCATCGGTCCGCTCATGCGCCACCCTCATTTGGAAAAACAAAACACTTGTCGCGCCGGATGCGCAGCCACATCACCGTTTCGGGCTGCGGCAGGAAAACACCCGGCACCGTCACCTTGATGATGGCACCATCGTGGTCCAGACGAAACTCCACAAGGCTCTCATTGCCCATGAATCGCGCACGCACCACATGGGCCCGCGCGGCTGTGCCTTCGGTCGCCGTCGGTCCGGGGCCAACACCTGCGCGGTCAAAGTCGATCTTCACGTGCTGGGGGCGGAATACGATGTCCACATCCGTCCCGTCCGGTACACCCGGCGCGAGGAACCGGCCAAAGGGCGTCATCGCCAGCGCCCCTTCAACTGTGGACCGCAACCGATTGGCATCACTGAAAAAAGCAACCGAGGCCCGGTCTACAGGCCGGGTGTAGACGTTGTAGGGCGCGCCGCGTTGCACAATCACCCCGTCGCGCATCAGCGCGATCTCGTCGGCCATGCGCATCGCCTCGTCCGGCTCGTGCGTGACCAGCAAGACGCCCGTGTCTTCCTCTTTCAAAATCGCCAGCGTCTCATCACGGATGCCGTCCCGCAACCGGTTATCCAGCCCCGAAAAAGGCTCATCCATCAGCATGATGCGCGGGCGCGGCGCAAGGGCGCGGGCCAGCGCGATGCGCTGCTGTTCGCCCCCCGACAGTTGGTGGGGATACATGTCGATGAAGCGGCCCATACGGACCCGCTCCAGCATCTCCTCGACCCGCGCGCGTTTTTCCGTGCGCGACCCGGTCAGCCCATAAGCCACATTGCCCGCAACGCTCAGATGCGGGAACAGGGCAAAGTCCTGGAACATCAACCCGATCTCGCGCCTCTCGGGCGGCACGCGAAACTTCGTATCGCAGATCAGGGCCCCATCCACGTAGATTTCGCCCGAATCCTGCATTTCGACCCCGGCGATCATGCGCAGCGTGGTGGACTTGCCACAGCCCGACGGCCCCAGCAGGCAAGTCACCTGCCCCGGCTGGATGCTCAGGCTGACACCATCCACCACACGGCGCCCGCCAAAGCTGCGCATTAGGTTCCGTATCTCCAGCCGTGGTGCGGTCACCAATTCCATTCCCGATCAAAACAGTCGGGAGGTATCAGGCCCACCGCGCGCCCGCAAGCACTGCGACACAGCCAGTCACCAAAACAACCATGCCGGACTGTGCATGGGGCAGAGCAGACCCAATGCGCAGCGTCCGAGATCAGCGCACCCGGGGTCGGTGGGTGGGCGCCTTTGCGTCAGCAAACAGAGCCACCCGCCGACCTCACACAATCTCGAACGTGGCTTCGGCGCGGTCCACCCCGTTGACCTGCACCACCAGCCCGTGGGCCCCGGGATGCAGCTCGAAGGTGGTCGCATTGGCCTTCAGCTTGTGTGTCTTCTTCAGCACCAGTGGCTTACCGGGTTTGACCTCCGCCACCTTCAACTTGAACACTTTCTCGCCTGTCTTCCCACCGGGCCGGGCAAAGCGGATGCGGTAGTCCACCAGCACGGGCAGCGCCTCCGCCGCCTCCAAAGTCACGGCAAAGTCGAGGGCCTGCCCGAGCGCCACACGTGGTGTGGCCACGTCAACAGACACCGCGACGGGCGCATCGCCCCTGTATCCCAGCATCGCCATAGCGCCCGGATGCCCATCCTTGACCAGTGTGCGCAAGGCGTGGCGGCGCATCCAGTCGCGCTCCTTTGCCGCTTGTGTGCCCGCCGCCTCCCAAGCCTCCAAACGTCCCAACACCGCATCGGGTTCGGACTTGGCCACGTCATTGAGGTGATTGGCGACCGAGCGGGTCACAAAGCGCGTCCCATCACCCTGCAAGCGGTCCAGCAATGGCAAGGTCTGATCCAAAGTCAGCTCCACCTTGCGCGCCCAAGGCAGTTTGGGCCGCGTCCCCTCGCTCACCAAACGGCGCACATGGTAGTTCTCATCCGCGACCCATTGATCCAGCCGCGCCAATGTCTCTTCGGGCCAGCGGTTCAGGAACGCGCGGACGTAGAATTCCATCGAAAACCGCTGCGTGGCGGCATGCAATAGGTCCAGCGCCCGCTCGCGATGATCCTCCAGCCCGTGGCGCACGGCCAGAACCCCCGGCACCGCGTGGATGAACCGCCCGAAATCATCGTCGCGCAAAGACGGGTCAAGACGGGCAGGCATTGCTGCCTCCAGCTGATCGGCCATGGCCGGAAAATCGTCCGCCAGATAGGGTTCCAGACAATCGGCAAACCAGTCGAGACACTCCAGCAGCGACCGTTCTGCCACGCCCCCAAGGGCCGTCGCGTGAAATCCATCCCGGTCAAAGCCGGGCACGGCCCCGGCAAATTCATCTGCCAGATCACCTAAAGACCCTTCGTTAAACAGCTGATCCTTCAACGAAAAAGTCGGCGCCGCCTTGGCCATCAGATCGTCGCCACCGTCGCGCCACCATCCAGCAACAGGTTTTGACCCACGATGAAGCCTGCATGCTGCGAACACAGGAAGGCGCAGGCCGCTCCGAACTCTTCTCGCGTGCCATAGCGCCCCGCCGGAATGGTGGCGGCACGTTGCGCGCGGGCCTCTTCCAGCGTGATCCCCTGGGCCGCGACCACACCGCCATCCAAGGCATCGGCGCGGTCGGTGGCGTGGATACCCGGCAGCAGGTTGTTGATCGTCACACCCTTGTTCGCCACCTGGCGCGAGGTGCCGGCCACATAGCCCGTCAGACCCGCACGGGCCGAATTGGACAGGCCCAGCACGGGGATCGGCGCCTTGACCGATTGCGAAGTGATGTTGACCACCCGGCCCCAGCCGCGGTCCATCATGCCCGGCACCAATGCCTTGATCAGGGCGATGGGGGTCAGCATGTTGGCATCAAGGGCTGCAATGAAATCGGCGCGGTCCCAATCGTGCCACATGCCGGGGGGCGGGCCGCCTGCGTTGTTGACCAAAATGTCAGCATCGCCTGCCGCCTCGATCAGGGCGGCCTGCCCGTTCTCTGTGGTCACATCCGCCGCGACGGTCACCACTTCAACGCCGTAGGCAGCGCGAATGGCCTCTGCTGCGGCCTCCAGCGCATCCACACCACGCCCGTTCATCACCAGATGCACACCCGCATCCGCCAACGCCTCGGCACAGCCGAGGCCCAAGCCCTTGGACGACGCACATACAACCGCCCGCTTGCCCGCAATTCCCAGATCCATCTCGTCTCTCCCTTGTCTTGTCGGCCCAGAGGTAACGGCCTCTGCACGGCTGCGCCAGCAAAAGACCGAACCGTTGACCGAAGCCTGCCACAATTCTAGGTTAGGTCGGTGTCTAAACAGGCAGTTGAATATCCCACCATGACCGACCAGCGCCCCCTTCCCGCCCAAAGCCTGCCCGTATTCCGGGCGGCAGACTTTGTGGTGAGCCAAGGGGCCAATCTGGGCGACCCGCTGTCGTGCGAGGGCGATCTGATGCTGGACGATGTCTATTCGCTCTCGGGTCTTGCCAATCCGCAGCGCCTGTCGCTGCATGCCACGGACGATACGCATCTGACGGTGGCCGATGGCAGTACCCTGGGCGCGCCGGGCTCGGCCATTCACCTTGACTGCGCGTTGACGCTGATGTCGCCCGACGGGCAGATCACCGACGCCATCGTGCTTGTCGAGGTCGACAGCGCCGGTGACATCGCAGAAATCTACCTGCTGCCCACGGTCCGTCTGGCCCCACGCACGCCCTACGCACTGGTCGGCATCGACACAGAGCAGGTGCGCGCCAAACTCGCCCACCTGACATGCGCACGGTTCACGCGCGGCACGCACATCACGCTTGCCTCGGGCGCGCAACGCCCGATCGAGGCACTGGCCGTCGGTGACCGGGTGCTGACCCGCAACGATGGCGCGCAGGAAGTACGCTGGATCGGCCAGTCCACCGTCCGCGCGGTGGGCGATTTCGCTCCCATCTGCATCCGGGCGGGTACGCTCAACAACGACCGCGATCTTATCGTCTCGCCAGATCACCGGCTGTTCATCTACCAGCGCAAGGATCGCCTTGGCGCAGGCCGCTCTGAACTGCTGGTCAAGGCGCGTCACCTGGTGAACGGAGACAGCGTAACGGTGCAGGATGGCGGCTTTGTCGACTATTTCGAACTGCTCTTTGACACGCATCAGATCATCTATGCCGAAGGGATCGCCGCCGAATCGATGCTGATCGACACGCGCACGAAACCCGTTGTCCCGGACGAGGTCAGCGCCAGGCTGACCCAGCACACCGATGCGGGGCTGTCGGGCCTGGACGTGACCGAAACCCTGCTCGACCGGCCCGATGCCGCAGAGATTTTGCGCAGGGCCAGCACGCGGTAGACACACACGCAAAGGTTGTGTCCGTAGGACGTGCCGACTATTGTCCAACACCATGAAAATCCATGTTATTGCAGCCCTTTCCGTTTTCGCGCTGTCTGCGTGCAATCCTGAAACAACCAGCCCAAGTGCCAATGCGACCACACCCGGCACTTCGTCCGCGCGCATCGCTGGCGCAATCGATGCGGCAACCGCTGCGTGCCTGACGGCGCTTAGCCCCACTGGTATCAGTGATGCCGCATTGCTGCGCGCTGGATATGTCAAAAGTCAGAGCGCCTGGCCCGAAGGCATTCCATTCGAGCTTTCAACAGACAAACCGCTTGTTGCGTTCTACACGTTCCAAGTCCCTCCCTCCGAGATCGGCACCACCGTTCGTCGCACAAATGATGGGGAGGGTTCAGCTTTCCTCGGACTTTCGCTGCAGGATACCGGGTGCATCCTGACTGCGGTCAACACAGGCTACGCATTTCGACAGCTTCAAACTGTGCAGATTCAGGCGATCATTCGACGCGGTTGGGTGCTGCGTCCTATGCACTTGGTGGCACCTATGCAAAAGGTGACCAAACCCTGGCGGCGCTGCCGCGCCTTTCATGCAGAAGTGATCGCTTCAGTATGCGGCTGAAGTTCGACCTCTCCTGAACTTTAAGGAGCAGGCAACGCTGGCACGGTGTCACATCCCGTAGAAAAACTCCTCGCGTGAGATCTTGCCATTCGCGACGGTATAGAGCGCGACCTCTTTCATATCGCTGACCTCGCCGCTTTCGTTGTGCTTGGCCTTCAACTCAAAAATCACGGCAAAGCGGTCGTCGCCATTGGGCATCGGGTCGGACACATTCGCATCCAGCACCTCGAAGGTGGAATCCCACCAATCATGCTTGCCCCGGATCGCCTCCAGTCCCTGCACCTCGCGGCCCATGCCATTGTCCATGGCCTCGACCGACACTGCATCAGCGGCGTACAGCTTTTCCAGATTTTCCGTCGTGCGGTTTTCGCGGCAGCCAGCGACCAATTCGTTCGCAACATCCATCAGTGACATAAGGGTTCTCCTTCGGGGGTTAGTGTGCCGCGACACTACGCGCACCCACTGTCAGTTTCTGTCAGGATGCCTTGCTGCCCTCTCAGTACGCGGGGGTTGGCGCTGTATCGCGTCTTCGCAATCGCGGACTGCGCCTCTCTCGCCGATGATGTTGATGAACAGGGGTTGTGTCAGCGCCGCTTGCCCCGTCCCGGCACCCCGGATATAGGGCTGTCATGTTGGATAATCGCCCCAAACTGCCCCCCGAAATCGCCCGCCGCCGCACCTTTGCGATCATCTCGCATCCGGACGCGGGCAAGACGACGCTGACCGAGAAATTCCTGCTTTTTGGCGGGGCCATTCAGATGGCCGGACAGGTCCGCGCCAAGGGCGAGGCGCGGCGCACGCGCTCCGACTTTATGGCGATGGAGAAGGATCGTGGGATATCCGTTTCCGCCTCGGCCATGTCCTTTGATTTCGAGAATAAAAACAATACGTTCCGCTTTAATCTTGTGGACACGCCCGGCCACTCGGACTTCTCCGAAGACACCTATCGCACGCTCACGGCCGTGGATGCGGCCGTCATGGTGATCGACGGCGCCAAAGGTGTGGAAAGCCAGACACAGAAACTGTTTGAGGTCTGCCGCCTACGCGATCTGCCGATCCTGACTTTCTGTAACAAGATGGACCGCGAGAGCCGGGATATCTTTGAGATCATTGATGAAATTCAGGAAAACCTGGCCATTGACGTGACCCCAGCCTCCTGGCCCATCGGCATGGGGCGTGACTTTATCGGGTGCTATGACATCCTGCGCGACCGGCTCGAGCTGATGGACCGCGCCGACCGCAACAAGGTCGCCGAAAGCATCGAGATCAACGGGCTGGACGATCCGAAACTGGCTGAACATGTGCCCGAGGCGCAGTTGAACCAGTTGCGAGAAGAGCTTGAAATGGCACGCGAATTGCTGCCGCCGCTTGACCCCGTGGCAATGCTGCAAGGCACGCTGACCCCGATCTGGTTCGGCTCGGCCATCAACTCATTCGGGGTCAAGGAACTGATGGACGGCATCGCCACCTACGGCCCCGAACCGCAGGTGCAAAAGGCAGAACCGCGCCAGATTTCTCCAGAGGAATCAAAGGTTTCAGGCTTTGTCTTCAAAGTGCAGGCCAACATGGACCCCAAGCACCGCGACCGCGTCGCCTTTCTGCGCATGGCCTCAGGCCACTTCAAACGCGGCATGAAACTGACCCATGTGCGCACCAAGAAACCCATGGCAATTTCCAATCCGGTCATGTTCCTCGCCTCCGATCGCGAGTTGGCCGAAGAGGCCTGGGCGGGCGACATCATCGGCATCCCGAACCACGGGCAGTTGCGCATTGGCGACACCTTGACCGAAGGGGAAGCCTTGCGAGTGACGGGCATCCCGTCCTTTGCGCCGGAATTGCTGCAAACGGTGCGGGCCGGTGATCCGCTCAAGGCGAAACATCTGGAAAAGGCCCTGATGCAATTTGCCGAGGAAGGGGCTGCAAAAGTGTTCAAGCCGTCCATCGGCTCGGGCTTTATCGTGGGCGTCGTCGGCGCGCTGCAATTTGAGGTGCTGGCCAGCCGGATCGAGCTGGAGTACGGCCTGCCCGTGCGGTTCGAAGGCTCGCAATTCATCTCCGCACGCTGGGTTAGCGGGGAAAAACAGGCCGTGGACAAGTTCATGGACGCCAACAAACAGCATATCGCGCACGACCATGACGGTGACATCGTCTACCTCACCCGTCTGCAATGGGATATCGACCGCGTGGCCCGCGACTACCCGGATGTGACCCTGACTGCGACCAAGGAAATGATGGTCTGATCCGGTGACTCCCTACACTCTGCCCGTCCCGCAACCGGTTGAAAAAAATCCAAAAAACCTGCGGTGGGGCATTGTCACTACGGTCAAGGCACCGCTGCGTCAACTCGCCCGTTTCCTCGCCCATCACCTCGACCTGGGCGTGCACCGCATCCACGTCCACCTTGACCAGCCCGACGCGGCATTGGCCGACAGGCTCGCCCACCCGCGCGTCCGCTTCACCCAATGCGACGACGCCTACTGGCAGGGCAAACCGAACCGCGCGCGCGAGACGCACCAGATGCGCCAGGCCTTCAACGCCACACGCGCCTACAAGATGACGCAGCTCAATTGGCTCGCCCATATTGACGTGGACGAGTACCTGATGCCGCCCGCCCCCATGCCAGATCTGCTCGCCGCCATCGATCCGCACGCCACCCACGTGACGATCTATCCCTGCGAGATGATGGACAGCCCCGGCGATCCTCACTACTTCAAACGTCCTGCTTCGGGGGCGGTCAAGCGGGCCATCTACCCGACCTTTGGTGAGCACGTGCCAGGTGGCTTCATCAGCACCCGCAGCCCCAAGATCATCGCCCGCACAGGTCTGCACAACATCCGCCTTGGAATCCACGCGCTGCGCCATCAGGGCAAAATCGTGCGCGGTGGCGCGACGGTGCAAGGGCTGGAACTGGGCCACGCACATGCGCCGGATTTCGAGACGTTTCAAAAGCATATGGCTTACCGCCTCGAAATGGGCAGCTATCATGACCGCCAGGGCACCCTGAACCCTTTGGGCCATTTGATCCGCGTGCTGATGGACGACCCCGACCCGAACGCCCTGCGTGCCTTCCATACGGAAATGTGCGTGGCCAGCCCCGAACGGCTTGACCTCCTCGCGGCCCATGACATGCTGATCACAGCCCATCTGGACCTTGATGCCAAGGTTGCGCGGCTGTTCGGCAAGCTGGAGGGCTGAACCTTGACCACATGGGGTCTGACCGCCACCATCCTCGCGCCCGCGCCCGAGATCCTGCGCTTTGCCGCCTACCATCTCGAACTGGGCGCGCACCGGCTCTACATCTATCTCGACGATGACAATCCGGACGCCTACGCCCCGCTCAAGGCCCATCCCAAGGTGCGGGTGCAGGTCTGCGACACGGCCCATTGGAAACGGCTGGTGGGCAAACGCCCCGCGAAACATCAGGTGCGCCAGACCCTGAATGCGACCCATGCCTATAATCGCCGCGCCGAAGTCGACTGGCTGATCCACATGGATGTGGACGAATTCCTTGTGCCGCAAAGCCCCGTATCGGACGTACTTGGCCGCCTTACCGACGATGTGACCTCCGCTCGCGTCCGGCCCATGGAGCTGCTGGGCGGCAGTGCAACGGCCTTCAAGGCCTTCATCCCCGCCAACGGTGCACGCCGCGCCATTGTCAACGACATCTACCCCACCTTCGGGCAACACCTGAAGGGCGGGTTCCTGAGCCACGTAGCGGGAAAACTGTTTGTCCGCACAGGCTTGGACGACATGTACATCCGCATCCACAACGCCTACCAGGCCGAGGAAATGCTGCCCGATGCCGCCGAACTGGTGCAAATCGATCTCGCCCATGCCCATGCGAAATCCTGGGACGGCTGGCGCGCAGCCTATGCTTACCGCGTCGCGCAAGGCTCGTACCGGGCCGAATTGAAGGCCGCGATCAAGCCCGAACATGGCGGCATGTCGCTCCATGATCTGTTCCGCTGGCTCGAGGCCGATCAGGGCGAGGATGGCTTGCGCGCCTTTTACGACGAGGTGATCGGCGACAGCCCGGACTTGCGCGCACGGCTGAATGCGCATGGTCTTTTGCGCACCATCGATCTGGGTCTGGATGCGGCTTTGGCGCGACACTTCCCCGACGCCCCTGTTTGACGCCACGCGGCACCTTTGCTATGGACGCGCAGCATGTCGGGGCGAGGCGCCCCCTCTTGGGCCATGCGGGCCGACAGCACGATACGCCGCGGGCCAAGTCAGTGTCCGCAACTTACGGACATACATGACAAAATTCTCTGATCTGAACCTGAATCCAAAGGTGCTGAAAGCCATTGAAGAGGCCGGCTATGAAAGCCCGACCCCCATTCAGGCAGGTGCGATTCCCCCCGCGCTCGAAGGGCGCGACGTGCTGGGCATCGCCCAGACCGGCACCGGCAAAACCGCCAGCTTTACCCTGCCCCTGATCACCCAGCTCGCCCGTGGCCGCGCCCGTGCGCGCATGCCGCGCAGCCTGGTGCTGTGCCCCACGCGCGAATTGGCCGCCCAGGTGGCCGAGAATTTCGACACCTATGCCAAGCACGTCAAGCTGACCAAGGCGCTGCTGATCGGTGGGGTGAGCTTCAAGGAACAGGACATCCTGATCGACAAGGGTGTGGACGTTCTGATCGCCACACCGGGTCGACTGCTGGACCATTTCGAACGTGGCAAGCTGATCCTGAATGACGTGAAGGTCATGGTCGTGGACGAGGCTGACCGCATGCTCGACATGGGCTTTATCCCTGACATCGAACGCATTTTCGGCCTCACACCCTTCACCCGGCAAACGCTGTTCTTCTCCGCCACAATGGCGCCAGAGATCGAGCGGATCACCAACACCTTCCTGTCCAACCCCGAGCGGATAGAGGTCGCCCGTCAGGCCACTGCTTCCGAGACGATCGAGCAGGCCGTGGTCATGTTCAAGGGATCGCGCAAAGACCGCGAGGCATCCGAAAAGCGCAAGGTGCTGCGGATGCTGATCGACGCCGAGGGCGAAAAGTGCACCAACGCGATCATCTTCTGCAACCGCAAGACGGATGTGGATATCGTCGCCAAGTCCTTGAAGAAATACAAATATGACGCCGCCCCAATCCACGGTGATCTGGACCAGTCGCAACGGACCCGCACGCTTGAAGGGTTCCGCAATGGCGAACTGCGCTTCCTCGTCGCCTCCGATGTGGCCGCGCGCGGGCTGGATGTGCCCTCGGTCAGCCACGTGTTCAACTTCGACGTGCCCAGCCATGCCGAAGACTACGTGCACCGCATCGGGCGCACGGGCCGTGCGGGCCGTGAAGGCAAGGCCATGATGATCTGTGTGCCGCGCGACGAAAAGAACTTCGACGCCATCGAAAAGCTGATCCAGAAGGAAATCCCCCGGATCGACAACCCGCTGAAATCGTCCACGCCAGCCGAGGCAGAGGCAGAGGAAAAGCCGAAATCGACACGCGCCCCGCGCAAATCGACGACGGCGAAAAAGGCAGAGGCAGCGCCGGCAGACACACCCGTGGAAACCGCCCCCGAGCCAAAACCCGCAAGCACCAAGTCGACGAGTTCGAGCCGGAGCCGGTCTTCGTCTTCCTCGCGCAGCCGCAGCGATGATCGCGGTGGCAACAAGGTCGTGGGCCTGGGCGATCACACCCCCAGCTTTATCGAACTGAGTTTCGAGGAACGCCGCGCGGGCTAAACCCCTACGCATAAAAAGAAAAAGGCGGGCCTTTGTGCCCGCCTTTTTTGTCAGTGCATTCGGCTGATCACCACCGTGACTTCCGGCTTTTTCCCGATCTCGTCCTGTCCGGACTTGCGCACGATGCGCCGCAAAGCCTCAGTCAGGCTGTCATCGTCGCGCAGCGTCTTGGCATCGGCCCGGCCCAGGAACTGGCTCAGGTCCTCTTCCAACACCTCGACCAGCGCGGCACGCGAACGGCCCGTTTCCGGCAGGCCCATGGTCTCGCACCATGGCTCGCCCAGGGGCTCGTCCTCTTCATCCAGGATCAGCGTCACCAGCACATGCCCGTTCAGCGCCATGCGGATCCGATCGCGCACAACGCCGTCCAGCGCCCCGATCTGCACCGAACCATCAAGGTAGGTCCGCCCGGTTTCGATGTATTCGGCCACCTTGGGCGCATTGCCCGACAGATCGATCATCATCCCGTTCACGGCCAGAACGCCGCGACGCCCCTTGCCCTCGGTCAGTTTCACATGCTCGCGCAGGTGCCGGTGTTCGCCGTGCATGGGCACCACGATTTGCGGGTTCACGATGTCCTGCAAGCGTTCCAGATCAGGCCGGTTCGCGTGGCCAGACACGTGATAAAGGCCAGAGGAATCATCGACCACATCCACGCCCTTCTCGCTCAGCTGGTTCATGATACGGATCACGCCGCGCTCATTCCCGGGGATGGTTTTGGAGGAGAACAGGAACAGGTCGCCCTCTTTCAGCTCCAGCCCCATATACTTGCCATTGGCCAGTTGTGCCGAGGCGGCACGCCGTTCGCCCTGCGATCCCGTCACCAGCAGCATCAGGTTTTCACGGGGTATGTTGCGGGCGTCTTCGGGGCTGACCACGCTCGGGAAGTCCTTGAGAACGCCGGTTTCAATCGACGCCTCGATCATGCGGCGCATGGCCCGGCCCAGCAGCACGATAGAGCGCCCTGCCCGCGCACCCGCCTCTGCCAGCGTTTTGACCCGCGCCACGTTGGAGGCGAAGGTGGTCGCAACCACGATCCCGTCCGTATGACCGCGCACCAGCTTTTCGATCTCGGGGCCTACGCTTTCTTCGGATCGGCCCGGGTGGGGGAAAAGATGTTGGTGCTGTCACAGATCAGCGCTTTGACCCCGTCCTTGCTGACCTCAGCCCAGAGGTCGGGATCAAAGGGTTCGCCCACAACCGGCGTTTCATCCAGTTTGAAGTCACCGGAGTGGATCAGACGGCCCTCGGGGCTGTCGATGATCAGCGCCGCACTTTCGGGGATCGAGTGGGACATGGGCAGAAAGCCAACCTTGAACGGCCCCGCCTGCACCTGATCGGGCCATCCGGCCACGATGCGCACAGCCTCTTCATCGTGCCCATGCTCGCCCATCTTGCGGCGCGCGATATTGGCGGTGAAGGGGCGCGCATAGATCGGGGCGCGCAACTGTTCATAGGTGTGGGCGATGGCGCCCACATGGTCTTCGTGCGCGTGGGTGACAAAGATGCCGTCGATGCGGTCCTTGCGCTCGGCCAGCCAGGTGATGTCGGGCAGGATCAGATCCACGCCGGGGCTGCTGTCCATATCGGGAAAGGTCACGCCAAGGTCGACCACGATCAGGCGTTCCTGATCGGGTTTGCCATAGCCGTACACATAGGCATTCATGCCAATTTCGCCCGCCCCCCAAGGGGCAGGTAGATCAAACGTTCACTGCTCATTTTGTCAGTTATTTTCCTTGTTATAGCGATGGATGACCGTCAGGCCATGCATCGTCAAATCGTCTTGATAATCGTCAAAGAGGGCTTCGGACTGCTGAAACAGCGGTGCCAGCCCCCCGGTTGAAATGACGCGCATGTCGCGGGCGCGCTCCGCCTTAATTCGGGCACATATCTCACGCACCAATCCGACGTAACCCCAAAACACGCCAGACTGCATGCAGGCCACCGTATTGGTGCCCACAACGGCCTGCGGTTTGGTGATGTCCACATGCGGCAGGGCGGCGGCGGCACTGTGCAGCGCCTCGAGGCTGAGGTTCACGCCCGGGGCGATCACACCACCCACATAGGCGCCATCGGTGTCGACCACATCAAAGGTGGTGGCGGTGCCGAAATCCACCATGATCAGATCACCGCCGTATAGATCGTGACCCGCCACCGTGTTTACAAGGCGGTCGGGGCCAACTTGTGTCCCCTCATCCACCCGCACGCCCACGGGCAGCAGGCAATCGGGCTTGCCCACCACGATGGGGCGTGTGTTGAAATAGCGATCCGCCAGCACACGCAGGTTGAACACCACACGCGGCACGGTGGACGAGATGATCATGTCGGTGATCGTGACGTCAATGTTCTGGAATTTCATCAGCGTGGACAGCCAGACATAGTACTGGTCCGCCGTGCGCTGCCACTCGGTCGAGGTGCGCCAGGTACCGATGAATGCCTCGCCGTCCCAAATGGAAAACACGGTGTTGGTGTTGCCGCAATCGATGGCCAAGAGCATGGGTCGCCCCCTTCAGAAATAGACGTCTCCGGCCGGGATGGTGATCCGGCCCTTGGCGGTCTCTAGAACAAGTTGCCCATCGCCGTCCACATCCCTGAAGGTGCCGACATGGGTATCGCGGGTGGTGCGGGCGGTGATGGTTTCGCCCAGCCGCGCGGCATGGGCCAGCCAAGCAGTGCGGATCGGGGCAAAGCCGTAGGTGCGAAACTGATCCTCATGCCGGGCATATGCTGCGGCCAGCAGATCCAGGAAATCCTCGGGTGTGATCACCACGCCGAGTTCGGATTTCAACGCGGCAGGGCGCAGCGCCCCTGCCTCGACCTGATCCGCGCCCGGTGCGGCGGCGAGGTTCACACCGACCCCGATGGCCAGATGGCTGACCTGCGCCCCTGCCCCGATGCTTTCCAGCAATATTCCTGCGACCTTGCCGCCGCGCAGCAAGACATCGTTAGGCCATTTGAGCGCAAAGGCATCCTCGCGCCCCGTTGCGGCGACAAAGGCGTCACGCAGGGCCAGCGAGATGACGAAAGATCGCAGGGCCGCCTGTCCGGGCGCCTCGCCCATGGGCATCACCAGTGTGCCAGCAAAGTTGCCCTTTGGCATTTCCCAAGCGCGCCCGCGTCGTCCGCGTGCTGCGGTTTGGGACAAGGCGAGGATCCACTCGGGCCCCGCCAATCCCGGCGCGATCCGCGCCGCTTCGCTCAGGGTGGAATCGACGGTTTCAAGCACGCGCCGCCCATAGCCCGTTGGCCAGACGGTCATGTCGCCTGCGCTTTCAAACCGTCCACCTCAACAGGTTGCTCGGCCACGCCCGCTCAGTTCACCAATGTCGCCGCTGCGGCTGCTGCCGCGCCATCGACACCAAACATGTTGATGATGCCGAAGATCATGACAAAGGCCGAGCCCATCAACATCGCCCACAGAACCGGAGACTTGCCCCCGTTCAGGCGGTCTTCGGACGCTTCGCCGAAATACATGAAGAAGACGATGCGCAGGTAGTAATAGGCCCCGATGACCGAAGCGATCACACCGGCAATCGCCAGCCAGGCCAAGCCGCCCTCGTAAGCGGCGCGCAGCACGTAGAACTTGCCGAAAAAGCCCAGCATGGGCGGCACACCCGCAAGAGAGAAGAGCAGGATCAGCATCGCCAGCGCCTTGCCCGGTTCCCGTTTGGCATACATGTTCAGCGCCGAAATCTCGACGACGGGCTGCCCGTCTTTTTCCATCATCAGGATAAAGGCGAAAGTGCCCACGTTCATCGTCACATAGATCGCCATGTAGACCAGCATCGCCTGCACACCCAGCACGGTGCCCGCGGCCAGCCCCATCAGCGCATAGCCCATATGGGCGATGGACGAGAATGCCATCAGACGTTTGATGTTGGTCTGCCCGATCGCGGCAAAGGCGCCGAGGAACATGGACAGCACCGACAGCAGCGCCATGATCTGCTGCCAGTCCGCCACCGCGCCGCCAAAGGCGTCGTGCATCACGCGGGCAAATAGCGCCATCGCCGCGACCTTGGGGGCGGTGGCAAAGAAGGCTGTGACCGGTGTGGGCGAGCCTTCGTAGACGTCCGGTGTCCACATGTGGAACGGCACGGCAGAGACCTTGAAGGCAAAGCCTGCCATCAGGAAGACAAGACCAAAGAGCAGGCCAATGGACACATCATCCTGCGCAACCTGTACGATGCCCGAGAACAGCGTGGTGCCCGCATAGCCATAGACCAGCGAAGCACCGTAAAGCAGCAGGCCGGAAGACAGCGCGCCGAGCACAAAATACTTTAGGCCCGCCTCGGTCGATTTTACACTGTCGCGGCGCAGGGAAGCCACGACGTAGAGCGCGAGCGATTGCAACTCGAGGCCCATGTAGAGCGCCATCAGGTCGCCTGCGGACACCATCATCATCATGCCCACAGCAGCCAGCGCGACTAGCATCGGGTATTCAAAGCGCAACAGGCCTTTGGCCGACATGTATCCTTCGCTCATCAGCAGCACGGCAGCCGCAGAAATCAGGATCGTGACCTTGGCAAAGCGGGAAAACCCGTCATCGACGAACATGCCGTTGAAGGCGATGTTGGTGCCCTCGCCCGTCACGCCGATCCACGCGGCAACAGCCAGGAACACCGCTGCCGTGGCCCAGAGCAGCGGCGAGGCCAGCCCATCCTTGGAAGTATAGACCGCGCCGACGAGGCCCAGCATGGCGAACACGGCCAGCAGGATTTCGGGCAGGATAATGGTCAGATCAGCAGACATATCGTCGTCCTCAAGTAGCGAAGCGGTAGGACATAAATCCTCCGTTCCTTAATTCTCGGCAAACTGCGTCGCGGCCTCGGCCGCGGCCAGTGCCGTGTCGTATTGGGTCACAAGGGCGGCCACAGACGGCCCGATGATGTCGAGGATCAGCGCCGGATAAACCCCCAGCAGGATCGTCATAACCACCAGCGGCGCAAAGATCGCGCGTTCGCGGCTGCTCATATCCGTGATGGATTTCAGGCTTTCCTTGATCAGATCACCCATCACCACCCGGCGATAGAGCCAGAGCGCATAGGCGGCAGAGAAGATCACACCGGTGGTCGCAACTGCAGCCACCCAGGTGTTGACCTGGAACACTGCCATCAGCGTCAGGAATTCACCGACAAAGCCCGAGGTACCTGGCAGGCCCACATTTGCCATGGTGAACAGCATGAAGATCAGCGCATAGGCCGGCATCCGGTTCACGAGGCCGCCATAGGCGTCGATCTCGCGCGTGTGCATCCGGTCATAGATCACGCCGACACACAAGAACAGCGCGCCGGAGATGAAGCCGTGGCTCAGCATCTGGAAGATTGCCCCGTCCAGCCCTTGCTGGTTCGCCGCAAAGATGCCCATGGTCACAAAGCCCATGTGGGCGACCGAGGAATAGGCGATCAGCTTTTTCATGTCTTCCTGCACCAGCGCCACAAGCGAGGTGTAGACAATGGCAATGGCCGACATCCACAGCACCAGCGGCGCCATCACGTCAGACCCGACAGGGAACATGCCGATGGAAAAGCGGATGAACCCATAGCCGCCCAGCTTCAGCAGGATGGCCGCCAGCACGACAGAACCTGCCGTCGGGGCCTGCACGTGCGCGTCAGGCAGCCACGTGTGCACAGGCCACATCGGCATTTTGACGGCAAAGCTGGCAAAGAAGGCGAGGAACAGGATGGTCTGCATCCCGCCAATGACCTGCATGCCCAGCAGGCTGAACGTTTCGGTCGCGAAATTGTGGTTTAGCAGCGCCTCGATATCCGTGGTGCCCGCATCGGCATACATGCCGACCATTGCCACCAGCATCAGGACCGAGCCGAGGAAGGTGTAGAGGAAGAACTTGAAGCTCGCATAGATGCGGTTCGCACCGCCCCAGATGCCGATAATGAGGAACATCGGGATCAGCCCAGCCTCGAAGAACAGGTAGAACAGCACCAGATCCAGCGCCATGAACACGCCGAGCATCAGCGTTTCCAGCAGCAGGAAGGCGATCATGTATTCCTTGACGCGGTCCGTCACAGACCAGGACGCGGCAATGACCAGCGGCATGATGAAGGTGGTCAGCATCACGAACAGCACCGAGATACCGTCCACCCCCATCTTGTAGCTGAGGCCCATGATCCACTCGCCCTCTTCCACGAACTGGAAGCCGGTGTCGTTGGGGTCAAACTCGAACAGGATGAACAGGGACGCCACAAAGGTGATGCCGGTGGTGGCCAGCGCCACCCATTTGGCATTGCGCTGCGCTGCCTCGTCTTCGCCGCGCAGGAACACGGCCAGGATCAGGGCCGCCAACGCAGGCATGAAGGTGACGATGGAAAGAAGGTTGTCCATCAGTTCGCTCCTCCGCTGAGCGTCATCCAGGTGACGAGGACCGCAATCCCGATCACCATGGCGAAGGCATAGGTAAAGATGTAGCCGGACTGCGCACGGCCCGCGAGGCGTGTGATGAAGGGCACGATGCCCATGGACACGCCATTGATTGTCCCGTCGATGACGTCGCCATCGCCCTTCTTCCACAGCTGTTTGCCGATCCACAGCGCGGGCTGGATGAAGATGAAGGCGTAGAGCTCGTCAAAATACCACTTGTTCTTGAGGAACAGGTAGAGCGGGCGCTGGTTCTCGGCCAGACGCTTGGGCAGCTCCGGGTTCTTGATGTAGAACCAATAGGCGAACAGGAACCCGATCAGCATCGCCGCAAAGGGCGAGGTTTTCACCCAGTACGGCACCTTGTGCGCGTCATCAAGAACGGTGTTGTCCTCGCCGATATAGAGGGCACCCTCACCCGGTTTGCCCGCAAAGACATAGTGGTGTTCGCCGTCTTTCTTGGTGGCGGCCTTGTCGCGCGGTGTCACAATTACGGCGTGGTCCTCGCCTTCTTCGGCATAGGGAATGCCGTAGAATTTGGCGACCTGATCGACGTGCCCAAAGAAGGGTTTGTAGAACACCATGCCTGCCAACACGGCACCGATGGCCAACACGGCCAGTGGCACCAGCATCGTCTTGGGGCTTTCATGGGCGTGATCATGGGCATGTTTGTCACCCCGCGCCTCGCCGTAGAAGGTGAGGAACATCAGGCGCCACGAATAGAAGCTGGTGAACAGGGCTGCGATGACCAGCGCCCAGAAGCTGAAGCCCGTGCCCGCAGCAAAGGCGCTTTCCACAATCGCGTCCTTGGATTGGAAACCCGCAAAGCCGATGGGGATGTCTCCGAGTGTGAAGATCCAGACGGGAATACCGACACCGGTGATGGCCAGCGTGCCGATCATCATGGCCGCAAAGGTATAGGGGATCTTTTTACGCAAGCCGCCATAGTTCATCATGTCCTGCTCGTGGTGCATCGCATGGATGACTGACCCGGCACCAAGGAACAGCATCGCCTTGAAAAAGGCGTGCGTGAGCAGGTGGAACATGGCCGCCGAGTACATGCCGACACCTGCGGCGACGAACATGTAGCCCAGCTGCGAACAGGTCGAATAGGCGATCACGCGCTTGATGTCGGTCTGCACCAGCCCCACGGTCGCTGCAAAGAAGGCCGTGGCAGCCCCCAGGAATGTGACGAAAGCCATCGCCTCGGGTGCGAATTCCATCACCGGCGACATGCGGCAGACAAGGAACACACCCGCCGTCACCATGGTCGCGGCGTGGATCAGGGCCGACACCGGCGTCGGGCCTTCCATCGCGTCTGGCAGCCATGTGTGCAGGAACAGTTGCGCCGATTTGCCCATCGCGCCAACGAACAGCAGGAATGCGATCAGGTTGGCCGCGTTCCACTCGGTCCACAGGAAGGTCAGTTGTGTCTCAGCCAGCGTCGGTGCGGCCGCGAACACGTCGTCGAACTTGATTGAATCGACAAGGAAGAAGAGGCCAAAGATACCAAGGGCAAAGCCGAAATCACCCACACGGTTGACCACGAAGGCCTTGATCGCCGCGGCATTGGCAGAGGGTTTGCGATAGTAGAACCCGATCAGCAGGTAGGAGGCGACGCCCACGCCTTCCCAGCCAAAGAACATCTGCACGAGGTTGTCGGCTGTCACCAGCATCAACATCGCAAAGGTAAAGAAGGACAGGTAGGCAAAAAAGCGCGGCTTGTAGCTTTCGCCGTCTTTCCACTGCGGATCATGCGCCATGTAGCCAAAGCTGTAGAGGTGCACGAGGCTGGAGACGGTGGTGATCACGATCAGCATGATCGCCGTCAGGCGGTCCATGCGGATGGCCCAATCGGTGCTCAGGCTGCCGGACTCGATCCAGCGCAGGATCTGAATGCTTTCGGTTGTGCCATCGAACGTAATGAAGACGATCCAGGACAGGATTGCGCTCAGGAACAAGAGGCCCGTGGCGATCCACTGCGCGGCCGTCTCGCCAAAGATGCGCCAGCCGAACCCACACAAGAGCGCGCCAACCAGCGGGGCAAAGAGGATGATGGTTTCCATTGTGCGCTAACCCTTGTCTTCTTCTGTGCCGGCCACGTCAGGCCAGGCGAAATACAGCACTGCCGCCGCGCCCCCGACACCGGAAACTAAAATCGCGATCCACATTGCGAGGCTCATCTTGTCAGCCCTTCATCACGTTGACGTCTTCGACGGCGATGGTCCCGCGGTTGCGGAAGAAACAAACAAGGATGGCAAGGCCAATCGCGGCCTCGGCAGCGGCGACAGTGAGGACGAACAGCGTAAACACCTGCCCCACCAGATCGCCGAGGAAGGACGAGAACGCCACAAGATTGATGTTCACCGCGAGCAGCATCAATTCGATGCTCATCAGCAGGATGATCACGTTCTTGCGGTTCAGGAAAAGCCCGAAGATGCCGATGACGAACAGTGTCGCCGCGACGGTCAGGTAATGCTCAAGTCCTATCATCATCTTATCCGATCAAATTCTTCTTTTGTGCCGCGCAGCGTAGGGTACGCGAGATGGCACGCACAGCTTTCCCATTCGTTCACAGAGCGCGTCACTTCGGCACCGACTCCCGAAAAACGAGTTTCAAGCATTTCAAAAGTGACGTTCGCATCACTTGTGACAGCTTCGTTCCAAACTGCATCAAACGCCTCGCTGACATCGAACGCTCGGACCTGTTTTCCGGTCACAGTGTCTATTTGGTCCAAGCGGTACGTCGCGTGCACCGTGTCCCCATTGGCGCAGGCTTCTACGGTGAGAGTGCTCGCGCCGATACCCCATCCAAAACTTCCAGTAACATAGGTCACTACCCCGCCACCCAGATCCGCATGGTCTCGCGTGATCGTGCTCGATGTTTCTTCTGCCTCATGGCAGACGTCGAAGTCCGTGGCGTTTGTAGCACTTGTGAAAAGTACGGAAAGCAACATCGCAGTGGATAGAACAAATCTCATTGCGCCACTTTCTTCGCGATGAATTCTGTCTTGTTACCCCGGGCATCGGGGTAGAGCGCGGCGCAGGCACAGGGCTCTGCATCCAGTGTGATGATGTCGATGTCGCGTGCGATGCCGTCGAGGTCCGCTGCCATTCTCTCGAACGTGGCGAAGGCGCGCGCGCCGCTCTCGTGATGGTCGATCACGGCCAGCGCCTTGTCGGTCCGGTCAAACGGCAGGCGGGTGCCCATGTTGTCCTCGGCCGTGCGAAAGGTAAGCGCCATGCCGGGCGCGCAGTCGACCACAGAAAAGGACGTCGCCGTCCCCTCCTGGCTCCACCAGTCGCGCCACATCACGCGGCCTTCGCCCAGGTCCATATGCGCCGTTTCGCCACCATGAGAGATATGCGTGGTGCGATCACAATCTGTCAGGGACAAGGCCAAAGCCTCACCCCCGATCAGCGCAATCGCTGCCGTCAGATATGCGCACCGCTGGATCAAGCTTACAGCCCCTGCCCCGGTTTGACGTCTTTCAGCTCCATCGCGGTGGCCGGGTCGCGGTACATTTGCTCCAGCACGTTCTGGCGCTTGACGTCTTCGCGGTGGCGCAGTGTGAGCACGATGGCGCCAACCATGGCGACCAGCAGGATCAGACCCGACAGCTGGAACAACAGGAAGTACTGGTCATAGAGGATCAGGCCCAAAGCCTCGGTATTGTGGCGATCGACAGGGGTTACCTGCGCACGCAGCCCTTCGGCGGCGGCGTTGCTTTCCCATGCGCCAAAGGCCAGCACGAACTGCATCAGGATCACGAGGGCAATCAGCAGTGCGAGCGGCATGTACTTGGCCATCTCGGCCTTGAGCTCGGCAAAATCGACGTCCAGCATCATCACGACGAACAGGAACAACACCGCAACCGCACCCACATAGACGATGATCAGCAGCATCGCCACGAACTCGGCCCCCAGCAGCACGAACAGACCGGCCGAGGACAGGAAGGCCAGGATCAGCCACAGCACCGAATGGACCGGGTTCCGGCTGATCACGGTAAAGAGGCCGCCCGCGATCACGCAGATCGCAAAGAGGTAAAAGGCAAATACGCTCATGTCTTGTCCTCGTCGTCGCCCATGACCTCTTGCGCCAGTTCCATGGCGCGGGTCATGGCGGGCACACCGGCGAACATCGCCATCATGCCCAGGGTCTCGGAAATCTGTTGGTCGGTCGCCCCGGCCTCGCGCGCGTGGCGTACGGTCTGGCGCACGGCGGTGTCGGCCTGCGCACCCTGCATGGTCAGGCCCGCTAGGGTGATCAGCAGCCGCGTCTTGGCATCCAGCCCGTTTTCATTGAGCGCGTTGCCAAACCATGTCTCCATCACCTCTTTGGGCATGGTGGGCCACATCGCCTCCATCGCCTTGGGGTCAAACGCGCTCATCTGGGGAAACGACTTTGTCATCTCCTGCACCTGCGCCATCATCGCGGCAAAGGGGTTCGGGGTCTCAGTCATCTTCGGCCTCGAACACTTCGATGGCTGCGTTCAGCCCGTTGATCATCGCCGGAAAGCCGCCATAGAGGGTCATCTGGTAGATGATCTCGCAGACTTCCTCGCGGCTGGCACCGACGGCGCGCGCACTGGCAATATTGACCTTGAGTTGCGGCTTGGTCTGACCGCCCTGCGCTGTCAGCGCAGCCACCGTGGCCAGCAACCGTGTCTTTTCATCCACAACGCCGCGCGCATAGAACGTGCCATAAGGCACTTCGACCACCATGCGGGATAGGCCCGGCACCAGCGCGTCATAGCGGGCTGCAAGCGCCTCCTCCATGCCGGGGTTCACCTGCTCTGACAGCTCTTTGCCGCGTGCATATATGGGCTCGTCTAGGCTCATCTGTAGGGCGCATCCAGTTCGAGGTTGCGCGCAATCTCGGCTTCCCAGCGTTCGCCGTTGGCCAGAAGCTTGTCCTTGTCGTAGTACAGCTCTTCCCGCGTCTCGGTGCTGAATTCGAAATTTGGACCCTCGACAATGGCATCCACCGGGCATGCCTCCTGGCAGAACCCGCAATAGATGCACTTGGTCATGTCGATGTCATAGCGCGTGGTGCGGCGGCTGCCGTCTTCGCGCGGTTCGGCATCAATGGTGATGGCCTGCGCGGGGCAGATCGCTTCGCACAGCTTGCATGCGATGCAACGCTCTTCCCCATTGGGATAGCGGCGCAGCGCGTGTTCGCCACGGAAACGTGGGGACAAGGGCCCCTTTTCGTGCGGGTAGTTTACCGTTGCCTTGGGCGCAAAAAAGTATTTCAGGCCAAGGCGCATGCCGACCCAGAAATCCTGCAACAGGAAGTATTTGGCGGCGCGTCCGTAGTCCATCTGTGTCATCGTTATTCCCCCTGCGATCCATCGTTGAGGTGCATGTAGGCCCAGGCCTTGAGGGCCGCGATTACATTTGCGTTCTCGATATCAATCATCTTGCCGTCCGCATCCTGAGTACACATCTCGCATTCAGCCACCACAAAGGCCGTCAGATCCTCGAGATCATGGCGCGATGTGGTCTGGATGGCATTGGCGAGTGCGCTCATTCATCAGCCTCCCATGGGCCAGCGGGCATAGATGCCCCAGAACCATTCGAACTTGGCTGCGAAGGCGACAAAGACGACCCAGAACAGCGAGAACGGAAGGAAGACTTTCCAACCGATCCGCATCAGCTGGTCATAGCGGTAGCGGGGCGTGATCGCCTTGATCATCGCAAACAGGAAGAAGAAGAACGCCATCTTGCCCACCATCCACAGCACGCCATCCGGCAGGCCGGGGATCGGCGACAGCCAGCCGCCAAAGAACAGCAGCGACATCAGCGCGCACATCAGGAAGATAGCGATGTACTCGCCCGCCATGAACAGCAGGAAGGGTGTCGACGAGTATTCGACCTGATACCCCGCAACCAGTTCCGATTCCGCCTCGGGCAGATCGAAGGGCGGGCGGTTCGTTTCAGCCAGTGCGCTAATAAAGAACAGGAACACCATGGGCAGGTGCGGCAACCAGTACCAACCAAAGAAGCCGTAGGACGTGTCTTGCGCAGTGACAATCGAGCCGAAGTTGAGCGATCCTGTGGACAGGATCACACCGATGATGATGAGGCCGATGCTGACCTCGTAAGAGATCATCTGTGCGGCCGAGCGCAGCGACCCAAGAAACGGGTACTTCGAGTTCGAGGCCCATCCACCGATGATCACACCATAAACCTCGAGCGAGGAGATGGCGAAGACATAAAGGATGGCGACGTTGATATCAGATAGCACCCAGCCTTCGTTGAACGGGATCACGGCCCAGGCGACCATGGCCAGCACGAAGCTGGTCAACGGGGCGAGCATGAACAGGGTCTTGTCGGCGCCCGCAGGCACAACGACCTCTTTGACCACGTATTTCAGGGCGTCCGCCACGGTTTGCAGCAGGCCATAGACCCCCACAACGTTGGGTCCGCGCCGCATCTGGACAGCCGCCCAGATCTTGCGGTCGCCATAGACCAGAAACAGCAGCGAAATCATGACGAACGCCACGACAGCAAGCACCTGGGCCAGGATAAGGACGGCGATGCCGCCCGGAGTGGTAAAGAAATCAGCCATCAGTCCTCACACCGTCGGTATTCCCTTCTCCGCACAGGATGCAGACACGACTTCTGCGTCGATTGTCTTGATCCCTCGCGGCAGAGCTGGCGAGATGGTGTAAACAGCATCCGCCGTCCACACGCCAGCCTCTTCGTCAACATTTGTGCGCAAATGACGCGCAAATCCCCAGCCCCGGATCAAAGTGTATCCGGCGGCGGCGCATTCGGCATAGTTGCTGACATCCTGCGCGCTCAGCGCGTTTGTCATCGACACATTGAACTGCACCAGATCGTCGGCCAGCAAGGTCGTTTCCACCCCGCGATAGTCCGGGATGAACTGCTCGGCCGTCGGCACGGTATCACAGGCGGCCAAAGGCATGCAGGTTATGAACCACGCAGCCTTCATTCGGCGGCCATGGCTTCCGTTTTGCGTGCCTTTGCGTTCGCGCTGAGTTCGGCCATCAACTGGCTGGCCCGCGCGATCGGGTTGGTCAGGTAGAAATCGGTGATGGTCGAGGTCAGCGTGCCGCCCTCCATCTTGCCCTGTTCCAGCGTATCGCCGCTGTTTTCGGCCACAACGTCGATGTCGCCGAGATGCGGGTGTGCCTTGACGATGGCCTGACGCAATGCAGCGAGGCTGTCATAGGGCAGCGCGGCACCCATCTCGCCCGACAGGGCGCGCAGGATGGCCCAGTTTTCCTTGGCCTCGCCGGGGGCAAAGCTGGCGCGTGCGGCCAGTTGCGGCCGTCCTTCGGTGTTCACGAACAGGCCGCCCTCTTCGGTATAGGCCGCACCCGGCAGGATCACGTCGGCGCGGTGCGCACCGCGATCCCCGTGGCTGCCCTGGTAGATCACAAAGGCACCGTCGGCGATTTCGATCTCGTCCGCGCCGAGGTTGTAGATCACGTCCGCCTTGTCGACCGCGGCCATGGCGTCGGGGTTTGTCGCCCCCACATCCATCGCACCCACACGCGAAGCGGCGGTGTGCAGGATCAGCAGCCCCGACTTCGTGCTTTCGGCAAGCGCTTGCGCCGCCGCCAGCACCGCAGCACCGTCGCCGCGCGTCAATGCCCCCTGCCCCACGATGATCAGCGATGGCTTTTCCGCGACGGCCGAATGATCGCGGCCCAGCAGTTCGGTGATCGTGTCGGTGCCCGTGCCGATGTGGTTGTAGTCATAGGTCAGGTCCACAGCCTCACCGATCACGCCGACATTCGCGCCACGCGTCCACGCCTTGCGGATGCGGGCATTGAGCACGGGCGCTTCAAGGCGGGGATTGGACCCGATCAACATGATCGCTTCGGCGTCTTCGATATCTTCAATGCAGGCTGTGCCGACATAAGCGGCCCGGTTGCCGCTGGGCAGTTTGGCGCCATCGGTACGGCACTCGACGATACCGCCCTGCCCCTCGACGAGATCTTTCAGCGCATAGGCGGCCTCGACCGGGGCCAGGTCACCCACAAGGCCGGCAAGGTTGGATGCGCCCTTGATCGCCTCGGCCGCTTTGCCCAGTGCTTCGGGCCAGGTCGCGGGGCGCAGCTTGCCGTTTTCGCGGATATAGGGCTTGTCCAGACGTTGGCGGCGCAGGCCGTCCCAGACAAAACGGGTCTTGTCGGAAATCCACTCCTCATTCGTGCCGTCGTGGTTCAGCGGCAAGAACCGCATAACTTCGCGCCCCTTCGTGTCCACGCGGATGGAGGAACCAAGGGCGTCCATCACATCGATGCTTTCAGTCTTGGTCAGTTCCCAAGGACGGGCGGTGAAGGCATAGGGCTTGGACACCAGCGCGCCCACGGGGCACAGATCGATGATGTTGCCCTGCAGGTTCGAATCCAGCGTTTCGCCGAGGTAAGACGTGATCTCGCTATCCTCGCCGCGGCCCGTCTGCCCCATCTGCGCGATGCCCGCCACCTCGGTGGTGAAACGCACGCAGCGGGTGCAGGAGATACAGCGGGTCATGTGAGTCTCGACCAGCGGACCAAGGTCCAGATCGTCCACCGCCCGCTTGGGCTCGCGGAAGCGGGAGAAATCCACGCCATACGCCATCGCCTGATCCTGCAAATCGCATTCGCCGCCCTGATCGCAGATCGGGCAATCGAGGGGGTGGTTGATCAGCAGGAACTCCATGACGCCCTCGCGGGCCTTCTTGACCATGGGCGAGTTTGTCTTGACCACAGGCGGCTGGCCCTCGGGGCCGGGGCGCAAATCCTTGACCTGCATGGCGCAGGACGCGGCGGGTTTGGGCGGGCCGCCGACAACCTCGACCAGACACATCCGGCAATTCCCCGCGATCGACAGACGCTCGTGATAACAGAAGCGCGGGATTTCGATCCCAGCCTCTTCACAGGCCTGGATCAGGGTCATGGCCCCGTCGACCTCGACCTCGTTACCGTCGATGATGATCTTGCGGAGGTTGCTCATACGTCAGTTCATCCTCAATAGGGCGCCGATCTGGCCGCCTTTTTCAATCTCTGCACGCCCGAGGGCGCAGTAGCTGGCAGGCTGTCCTGCACTGACGCCACGGCTCGACAGATAGGCTTGCCGCGCGCCCTTGAGACGTGCCTTTTCCGCGTCGGATTTACGGTAGGCATCAATCTCGGCATCTGAATAGCCCAAATCACGCGCCCGCGACTTGAGGCTGTTCACAACCAGGTAGGCTTGCAGCATGCGGGCCGAAATATCCGGGCAGTTCTTGCGAATTTCGTCAGCGATACCGACAGCCAGAATTGTACCATCAATTTCAGGCACATCCCGCAGATGCGGTTTGGCCGGTAAGGCTCCGGCAGTCAGGCTAAGGATCAGGGCCATGGTCATTGCGCGCATCGTTTCTCTCCACTTGTCACGTCACATCGACGCAAGATGGGAAAGCAGGTTCGTGCTATGCAATAACACGGGGCTACACAACCCGTTAGCGCGCAAAATGTCGCCATCTGCGCGCGTCAAAGTCAAATGTCGATGCAGGCGCCGCGTAACACCAGCTTGTCACCGGAAATCCGCAAAGTGCCGTCCTCGGCATCGGGGCCTTCGACCCAGTTGATGTCGGAGGTGCCGAAGTTGTCGATACAATAGCGCGTGGCCTCGTACCGCCCCGCCTCGCGCGCCCCTTCAAGTGAGGCCGAGACCGGGCTGACGCCGATTTCAAATTCGCTGCGGTCCTTTTCGACCTTGCTGGCGGTCGAGCGGAAGAACACCCCGTCAAACGCGATCCGGTCGGCGCGGCGTTCGGCACAGGCCGACAGGGCCAGAACCGCGATCAACAACGCACCGGTCAGCAAGGCCGGGCGCAGATCGGTCAGGGTCAGGGATTTGGTCTTGGTCATCATGTTGTCTCCGAACGCTGGTGCGCATCCTTCAAATGGCTCCAGCCAAAGGCGTGATCACTATTGCCATGCTTTTCAAGATGATGAAAGCGTTCCATCGCCTCTGTGATCGTGGGGATGTGCCCCTCTGGCACCCACCACATCACGAGGCGCGTGCCTTGGCTCTCCAGATCGTACCACTCGGCCTTTCGGTCATAGAACTGTTTGTGCACGGTCTGGAACACAAAGTGGCGAAAGCTGTCGACGTCCTGCCAGACCGAAAGCGTAGAGGCTGTGCGGGGATTGCCGCCCAGCGGACCACCTGCATCCAGCTGCGCGGTCTCCATATCCTCGTTTTCCATATGCCAGACATAGCCGGGGCTGCGCCGCGCAATGTCATAGACACGATCAAGGTTGTTGAGGAAGTCCGCGACCCGCGGATCTTCCCAGTCGTATTTCAGGGTGCCTATGTTGAACTCAGCGAGAGGCACACGAGTTATCCACGATTGCGAAGGAACACGCCATATTGGTCGTTCTGTGCGATCATCCTGCGGCCAGCCGCGCACCACGAATTCTGGTCTGCGACAACTATTTGATTTTCTTCGATAAAGGCAAAGAGATCATCTTGAGTGCGTTGCTTGTAATTGTTCTTTAGTGCACGTACCGCAGCATTTTCCGATACCGCTAGCTCGCGTTGCAGTTTCGCGAACTCGTTTTTTAGACGAACACTTTCTTCGGGGTCCAATTCGATGGTTCGGCATCTCTTGGCTACTTCGGAGGCATATGAAAAAGGTTGAGCCTTCAGATAAAGTTGCTCAAGTACTACAGGGTCAACTGTCGATGAAGTTGACGATTGCCCGGTAGGTTCCGAGCAACCTGCAAGTAGAACCAAACCGGCGACAAAAAACTGATTTGCCAGTTTCACTCCAGTCACTCCGCCGCGATCCGTTTGCCTGCGATCCGATCTTCGATCTCATCGCGGAAATTCTTGATCAGCCCCTGGATCGGCCAGGCCGCCGCGTCACCAAGAGCACAGATCGTGTGCCCTTCAACCTGTTTGGTCACGTCAAGCAGCATGTCGATTTCCTCAACCTCCGCCTCGCCGCGCACCAGACGATCCATCACGCGCATCATCCAGCCGGTGCCTTCACGGCAGGGCGTGCACTGACCACAGCTTTCGTGCTTGTAGAACTTCGACAAGCGCCAGATCGCCTTGATGATATCGGTGCTCTGATCCATCACGATCACAGCGGCGGTGCCAAGGGACGACCCCTTTTCCTTGAGCGCATCAAAATCCATGATCGCATCGCGCATGTTCTCACCGCGCACACAAGGCACAGAGGACCCACCGGGGATCACGGCCTTGAGGTTGTCCCAACCGCCGCGAATGCCGCCGCAATGCTTGTCGATCAGCTCTTCGAAAGAGATGCTCATCGCCTCCTCGACCACGCACGGGTTATTCACGTGGCCCGAAATGGCGAACAGCTTGGTACCTGCATTGTTCGGACGGCCAAAGCCAGAGAACCAGGACGCGCCCCGGCGCAGGATCGTCGGCACCACCGCGATGGATTCGACGTTGTTCACCGTGGTCGGGCAACCATAGAGGCCCGCACCGGCGGGGAATGGCGGCTTCATGCGTGGCATGCCCTTCTTGCCCTCAAGCGACTCGAGCAGCGCGGTTTCTTCGCCGCAGATATAGGCCCCTGCCCCGTGGTGCAGATAAATGTCGAAATCCCAGCCCGAGCCGGCGGCGTTTGGGCCGACCAGACCGGCGTCATAGGCCTCGTCAATGGCGGCTTGCAGCGCTTCCTTCTCGCGGATGTATTCGCCGCGGATGTAGATGTAGCAGGCATGCGCATTCATTGCGAAGGACGCGATCAGGCACCCTTCGATCAGGGTGTGCGGATCATGGCGCATGATCTCGCGGTCCTTGCAGGTGCCCGGCTCGGATTCATCAGCATTCACAACCAGATAGGCCGGACGTCCATCGCTTTCCTTGGGCATGAAGGACCATTTGAGGCCGGTGGGAAAGCCCGCACCGCCGCGACCGCGCAGGCCGGAATCCTTCATCTCCTGCACAACCCAGTCGCGCCCCTTCTGGATCAGCTTGTCCGTGCCGTCCCAGTGGCCGCGTGACTGCGCACCCTTGAGCGTGCGGTCGTGCATCCCGTAGAGGTTGGTAAAGATACGATCCTTGTCAGCGAGCATAGTCACATCCTTTGTAGCGGCCCCGCGCATGGGCCGTTCACGTGTCGCGGCTGTTTTGCCAAATCCTGATGGCCACCACCAGTGCCCAAATGAACGCAGCCAGCGCGAAAAGCAGCAAAAGCACCTCAAACCGCGCAGGCAGACCCAGCACGCCCACAATCACGGGCGCAAATATAGACAGCAAAGCGGCCCCCGCGATGACGAGGGCCGCAATCCGGCCCTGACGGGCCAATTTTGGATCAAGCTGATCGGACATGCGTTAGTAAACGCCACCTTTCTTCACTTTGCTCGAAAATTCGGTCGTGCCGCCTTCGGCGAGGATCTTGGCCTGGCTGACCCATTCATCGCGGGTCACCCGGCCCTTGAACCCTTCGAGGTTCTGATCGACCCAAGCCACCTCGTCCGCGCCCCACGAGGCGACCTGATCGAAGTGGTAAAAGCCCATCGAGTGCAACAGCGCTTCGAGTTTCGGGCCAACGCCCTTGATCTGCTTGAGGTTGTCGGGACCGCCATCGCGCGCCGCGGACAGTGTCTCCGGCTTCTTGCCGGGCCCTGCTGCTTCGGCGGTGGCCTCTGCTTTTGGGGCCGCCTTGGCTTTTGGTTTGGCCTTGGCCTTTGCCGCAGGCTTCTTCTTTGCCTCGGCAGGTGCGTCACCCTCGTATTTCCATTCCCCTTTGCGCGCGGCCAACTCTTCCTGACCCGCGAGCGGTGCAGAGGGTTTGATCTCTGGCTTGCTGGCCGCCGATGCGGCAGGCGCAGCGGCTGCAGCCGCCTGTGGCGCAGGTTCTTCGGCCTTGGCGGGTGGCGCTGTCGGCTTGGCCGCAGCATCCTCGTCTTTCGCACCAACGGTCGCTTCGCCTATGGCGGGCAGCGGTTTGCACATGATCCAGCTGAGCAACAGACCGGCAACCACGGCCACAACGATCCCCGCAAACGCGCCCTGCATGAACGACCAACCGCCGATCACCCACAACAGCACCGCCGCCAGCAGCCCCCCAAGCGCTGCCACCAGCCAACAGCCGAGTGCACAGCTGATGTTTCCCTGTTTGTTGTTCATTTTTATCCCTCTCCCATTCTGAGGTTCGCTTTACTCTTTATAGATACCGTCTTTTTTTGCACGTTGGGAGAATTCTGTCTCGGACCCGCTGGCCAGTGCCTTGGCCTGCGTGACCCAATTGTCACGGCTCACGCGCCCTTTGAAGCCCTGAAGGTTCTGATCGACCCAGGCGACTTCGTCGGCTTTCCATGCCGCGATCTGGTCGAAATGGTAAAAGCCCAGGGAATGCAGCAGGCTCTCGAGCTTGGGCCCGACACCTTTGATCATCTTCAGATCGTCCGCTGTCCCGCCGCGCGCAGCGGTCAGGGTTGCGGGCTTGGTCCCGGCATCTGCGTCCGATGTCTCTGCCTTTGCCGCCTTGGCGGGCGGGGTTTTCGGCTTGGCCGTATTCTCGGGCTTGCGGGCCTTTGGAACGGACGTCGCCGCTTCGGATTTGGGCGTCTTCGCCTTGCTGGCCTTTGGTTTGGCGGATGCATTGGCCGCCTTGCCCTGCCACGGCGTGATCAGCGGCACTTCGGTCCCGTCGATCCGCTTGACCGTGTCGCCAATGTCAGTCGCCAGTTGAACCGAAGCGTTGTACTTGGTGTGGCCGCTGTCAAAATTCTTGAGGCTGGTCAGACCGGCCAAGGGTTCGGCGGCGTAGCGCCCGTTCTGGGGGCCGGGCGTTGGGACGTTACCGGCGGCGAGTTCGTCGATGATCTCGCCCATGCGCGCAGCGGTCAGGTCCTCGTAATAGTCCTTGCCGATCTGGGCCATTGGTGCGTTGGCGCAGGACCCGAGGCACTCAACCTCTTCCCACGAGAACTTGCCATCGGCAGAAAGCTGGTGCGCCTTGGGCGCGATCTTGTCCTTGCATACGGCCACAAGGTCTTCGGCCCCGCAGATCATGCAGGACGTTGTCCCGCAGACCTGAATATGTGCCACAGATCCAACGGGCTGCAGCTGGAACATAAAGTAGAACGACGCAACCTCGAGCCCCCGGATGTAAGCCATGCCCAGCATGTCGGACACGTGCTCGATCGCGGGGCGGGTCAACCACCCTTCCTGCTCTTGCGCGCGCCAGAGCAACGGGATGATGGCGCTGGCCTGACGGCCTTCGGGATACTTGGTGATCTGCGCCTCGGCCCAGGCCTGGTTGGCGGGCGTGAAGGCAAAGCTGTCGGGTTGTTCTGAGTGTAGGCGGCGGAGCATTTAGGTCTTTCCCTTGGTGTGGGTGGAGACCATGGGAGCCTCCGGCGGGAGTTTATTTGGCAAAGTGAAAGCGGATCAGCGGTCGATTTCCCCGAACACCA
The DNA here is from genome assembly GCF_047715485.1 of Tateyamaria algicola. NCBI lineage: Bacteria > Pseudomonadati > Pseudomonadota > Alphaproteobacteria > Rhodobacterales > Roseobacteraceae > Tateyamaria > Tateyamaria algicola. Next base: position 3,709,523 of record NZ_CP180422.1, on the reverse strand, counting down.
CGTCCATCGTGCCAATGATCGCGGCGACGTCGGCCAATTGGTGCCCTTTCGAGATGTAGTCCATCGCCTGCAGGTGCAGGAACCCCGGTGCGCGCAGCTTGGCGCGGTAGGGTTTGTTGGTCCCGTCCGCGACAAGGTACACGCCGAACTCGCCCTTGGGGGCTTCGACGGCGCAATACACCTCGCCCTCGGGCACGTGGAACCCTTCGGTGTAGAGTTTGAAGTGGTGGATCAGCGACTCCATCGACGTTTTCATGTCGGTGCGCGAGGGCGGTGTGATCTTGCCACGCGCCAGGATGTCGCCCGGGCAATCGCGCAGCTTGCCGATGGCCTGTTTGATGATGCCGACCGATTGCCGCATCTCTTCCATGCGGCACAGGTAGCGGTCATAGCAGTCGCCATTCTTGCCCACCGGGATCTGGAAATCGAACTCGTCATAGCACTCGTAAGGCTGCGAGCGGCGCAAATCCCAGGCCAGGCCCGATCCGCGCACCATGACGCCGGAGAATCCGTAATTCAGGATGTCCTCTTCGGTCACGATGCCGATATTGGCGTTGCGCTGTTTGAAGATACGGTTTTCGGTCAACAGCCCGTCGATATCGACCATGAAGCCGGACATGAACTTGTGCGCCCACTCTTCGATATCGTCCAAAAGCTCGGGCGGCAGATCCTGATGGACGCCACCGGGACGGAAATAGGCTGCGTGCAAGCGCGCACCGCAAGCCCGTTCGTAAAAGATCATCAACTGCTCACGCTCTTCAAAGCCCCAGAGCGGTGGGGTCAACGCGCCGACGTCGAGCGCTTGCGTGGTGATGTTGAGCAGGTGGTTCAGAACACGGCCAATCTCGCAGAACAGCACCCGGATCAGCGAGGCACGGCGGGGCACTTCAACGCCCGTCAACTTTTCAATAGCCAAGCACCAGGCATGTTCCTGGTTCATCGGCGCCACATAGTCGAGCCTGTCAAAGTAGGGCAGGTTTTGCAGGTAGGTCCGGCTTTCCATCAGCTTTTCAGTGCCACGGTGCAGCAGGCCGATATGCGGATCGCAGCGTTCAACCACTTCGCCGTCCAATTCGAGCACCAGACGCAAAACGCCGTGTGCCGCAGGGTGTTGCGGGCCGAAGTTGATGTTGAAATTGCGGATCTTCTGTTCGCCGGTCAAAGCGTCGTCGAATTTCGAGCCGTCCATCATGTTGTCACCATGCTTTGTGCGAGGTTGTCGTGCCAGCGTTGGGGGATGGCCCCAAGCCGCGCTTTTACGTCTTCGTATTGTGGCCGCAAGAGCGTCGCGAGCTGCGCGCGCTCTTGCGTCGTGATCTGGGCACCTGTTCCTGCGTTCACCCGTTCCTCGGGGCCGGACAGTGGGGCGTCGAGGCCGAGGAAGTCGGACAGCCGCGCCAAAGTCTCGGCACGAAACAGGTCTTCAAAGAACAGCACCATGCGTTGCGGTGCCGGCACCGCCTGCTCCAGCCGGGACAGCGTGCCCGCATAGTCGGACCGGGCGCGTTCCGGATTGTCCTCGCCCGTCAGCACCTCGTCCATCAGACTTGCGCGGACGGTCGAGGCATTGACGCCCAGCGCCTCGCGGCGGGCAACGGTCATCGAGATGTTGGACCACAGACGATCAATCGGATCGCGCAGGATCATTAGGAACCGTGTGTCACCGTCATTCAGTGCAGCCATCCGCTTGAACACTGCCGGTTTCAGCAGGGCATAGGCCGGTGTGACATCCGCCACGACCTTGTGCTCGGGGCCAACCGGACGCCGCATCAGGTTTTGATATAGGGCGTCATTGCGACGTTGCGAGCCGATCAGGCCCAGCCAGCGGTCGATTTCCTGTACGCTCCGCTGCGCACGCTTGCGCAGTTTGGCATCTGTCTGCGTTGACATCTCTGCCCGCATTTCGCCGCGCACGCGGATAATCTGATCCACCGCCCATGTGGCCGTGTCATTTTGCAGGCTGTCGAAATAATGCGTTTCCTTGATCGGCGGCAACACCGCCTGATCATGCTGGCGCAGGGCCCGCGCCAGCCATGTGGTGCCTGCCTTGGCTGCACCGATGCAATATAGAAACGCCGCCATGCTCAGCGTTTCTCCAGTTCCTGGAGTTTCAGCGCCATGAACCACAACAGAGCAATCGTGCCGATGGGCAGAATGCAGACAAACGCCCAATAGGCGTTGATCCCGAAGTGCGGAAGCAGCTTGAACATCGGAATGATGGTCAGCGCAGCAATGACAAGCCAGATCAGCATGTCCACCGGTCCGCCCTCTCTCTTTTGCTGAAAAAGCCCGGGACCAGCACCGCGAACGGTCCGGTAAGGCCAAGCAACACTGCACGGGTGAATGTCGTCATGCCGCGCCCTCGTCCTTTTTCTCGTCCCCCGGCAGGATGTATTCGGCACCTTCCCACGGGCTCATGAAATCGAACTGGCGGTATTCCTGCACAAGGCTGACGGGTTCGTAGACCACACGTTTTTCCACCTCGTCATAGCGGACTTCGGTGTAACCCGTGGTCGGGAAATCCTTGCGCAGCGGATAGCCGCGAAAGCCGTAATCGGTGAGGATGCGGCGCAGGTCCGGATGGCCCGAGAACAGGATGCCGAACATGTCGAACACTTCACGTTCGAACCAGTTGGCCGAGGGGTGAATGTCGGTGATCGAGGGCACCATCTGGTCGTCGCGGATCGACAGGCGCAGGCGGATGCGGTGGTTCTGGTACATCGACAGAAAGTGGTAGACCACGTCGAACCGCTTGGAGCGGCCCGGATAGTCCACGGCCGTGATGTCCACCAGCGATGAAAACCGGCAGGTCGCATCGCTGGTCAGAAACTCGGTAAAGCCGGTGATGTTGGCCGGGGCCACATCAATGTTCAACTCACCATGGGTGACGTCCCATGCCAGCACACAATCGGGCCGCTTGGCTTCGATATATGCGCCAAGTTCGTTCAGGGCTTCGCTCATGCCGTCCTCTTAACGTACGATTGTGCCGGTGCGGCGCATTTTGCGCTGCAACTGCATGATGCCATAAAGCAGCGCCTCAGCCGTGGGCGGGCACCCGGGCACGTAGACGTCGACCGGCACGATGCGGTCACAGCCGCGCACCACGGAATAGCTGTAGTGATAGTACCCGCCCCCATTGGCGCAGGACCCCATCGAGATCACGTAGCGCGGCTCGGGCATCTGGTCGTAGACCTTGCGCAGCGCAGGCGCCATCTTGTTCGTCAGCGTCCCGGCCACGATCATCAGGTCGGACTGGCGCGGGGACGCGCGCGGTGCTGTCCCGAACCGTTCAAGGTCATAGCGCGGCATCGAGGTGTGCATCATCTCGACCGCACAACAGGCGAGACCAAAGGTCATCCAGTGCAAGCTGCCCGTGCGAGCCCAGTTGATGATGTCATCGGTCGAGGTCAGCAGGAATCCCTTGTCCTGCAACTCCGCGTTCAGGGCTTGCGTCCCGTGTTCCTTGTCGCCACCGGCATAGGCGGGGCCAAGCGAGCCTGTGTCGGTTACTGCCATTCCAGCGCCCCCTTCTTCCATTCATAGGCAAAGCCGATGGTCAGGACTCCGAGGAACACCATCATCGACCAAAACCCGACCATGCTCACATCCTTGAAGGCCACGGCCCAGGGAAAGAGAAAGGCGATTTCGAGGTCGAAAATGATGAACAGGATCGACACCAGGTAGAACCGGACATCGAATTTCATCCGGGCATCGTCGAACGCGTTGAACCCGCATTCATAAGCCGACACTTTTTCCGGGTCCGGGTTGCGTACCGCAAGCACGACCGCCGCAAGTATCAAAACAAGACCGAGGCCAATGGCAACGGCCAGAAACACGAGAATGGGGAGATACTCCCGCAACATCTCTTCCACGTTTGGCTCCTTTTCTGCGCACAGCGTCCGGTGCGCCAGGTCAAGTGGCAAGGTTGACTGCATCCGGGTTTACGCGCGCCTTTCGGCAGGGTCAATAAAGGCCCGGAGGGAAGTGACGGAAATCGCCGGGTGATTTCGACGCATCAGGACGCTATTTTGGCGCGTCGCGGCGCCATTCGGCAAGTGTCAGGCCGTTTTTCTCGGCTGAAACCTCGACATGCAGCGCATTTAGGGGTCGCCCCGGCAGATCAACTTCGATTGCGCCTGTAGTGGCCCCTTGCGCCACCAACCGTTGCGCGGCACGCGGCAACACCAGCAATTCCTGATAGGTCAGGTGCAAATCCGTGCGCAAAGCGGAATTGGCGAACACCAGTTCACCTTGGGCATTGTGCACGGTCAGCGCCTTGCCCCGTGTTTCTGACAAAGTGGTCAGAATGGCATCGTTTTCGGCCAGCGCCGCGCTGAGCGCCTTTTGTTCATACCGCAGCACGTGCCGCTCGATCTGGCTTTCGGCGAGCTCGGCGACGGCGGACAGAAACGCCAGTTCTGCATCTTGCCAAATCCGCGGTGAGGTCGACAGCGCGCAAATCGCACCGACAATCGCCCCGCCTTCCAGGCGCAGCGGCACACCCAGATAGGCCCCGATGTCAAACGCAGCCACGGTCGAAATTGTGCGCAGGGCCGGATCGGCCGCGATATCGCAGACGCGCAACGGTGTGCCCCTCTCCATCGTGCGCGCGCACACGGTGTCACGCATCAGAATGGCCCGCTGCGCCTTTTCACTATCCGTGCCCGAATGACCAAGCGCGTAAAGGGCATCCTCATGCACCACACTGATCAGGCAGGTACGGCAATTGAGCTTGGCCGCAATGGACTGCGCCAAGGCATCAAATTCGGCCAGATTGCTGAAATCAAGGGAATGATGGGTCATGTAAGGGGCAGTGGCCTATCATTGTGTCAGGGTGCGAACCGGCAGAGTGTTGGTTGAGTGATCCTCAGCACTTTTGCAAAAATAACTCAAATGGCCTGCATTTCAAAACTTAATTACCCAAAGGCCTTTAAAATCGAACTGCATCCAAAAAAACGCGCCGGGACATCCCGGCGCGTCTGTGTTGCAAACGACGCAGGTCACCCTGCCCCAACCTTACATCAAAATGATCTCGGTACTGCCGCTGCCGCGCCGCAGCGCGTGTACATCGGCCAGGTCGGGGTCGGACATCCACGCCTCTGCGGCGGCCCGATCGGGAAAGCGGACAATGGCGATGGCATCCGGAAGAATTGGATTACCTTCCAACACCTTGAGATCAGGCGAGGCATGCACCACCTCTCCTCCATGGCGGGCCAATGCGGCACCCGCCTGCTCGCGATACTGGTTCAGGCTGTCGGGGTTGGTAATGCGCATCGTCACAACGGCGTGCGTGGTCATAGGCTGTCCTTTCAGTCTTGCAATCTCAGCAGGTTAGCGTTGGCTGTCCTGATCGAAAATTGACGATATAACGAACCCACCTGTGCAAAAACGATCAGGAAGGCAGTACAATGGCGACACGAGACATGGATTGGGGGGATCTGCGATTTGTCCTCGAAACTGTCCGGCACGGAGGGCTAAGCGGTGCTGCGCGCGCATTGGGCGTAAACCACGCCACAGTCGCACGGCGCATCGCCGCCGCCGAAGCCGCGCTTGGCACCCCGCTCTTTGATCGCAGGCCAACAGGCTATGTTCCCACCCAGGCCGGCACGGATGCTGCGCACACGGCCGAGACCTTCGAAAGCCATGGCGCGACCCTGACCCGGGCCATCGCGGCGCGAGATGCAACAATCAACGGCCCGCTGACCGTGACCGCCCCGCCCCTGCTGATCCAATGCGCGATTGCCCCTGTGCTTGGGGCCTTTGCGCAGGCTTACCCGGAGGTGGAACTGACTGTTCTGGGGGCCAATGCGCCCCTCAACCTCGCCCACCGCGAAGCGGACGTTGCCATTCGCATTTCGGACACACCCGACCCCGATCTGGTCGGGCGGCAGGTCGCCGAGCAACGATCGACCGTCTATGCCAGCAAAGCGTATCTGGAACGGCTCGACGCAGACCCGGACAAGCGGCTCGACTGGTTGCGTTTCCTGCATTGGGAAGCGCCCAACAGCGCGGTGATGCAAGCCTATCCCAACCTGCGCATCGCCATGCACATGGATGATATGGCGGGGATGCTGGGTGCCGTGCGCGCAGGTCTGGGGGCAACACGCATGCCCTGTTTTCTGGGGGACAGCGACCCCGATCTGGCACGACTGCCGGGCATCCCGCTGTTTCCCTATCCGCCGGTCTGGGTTCTGACCCATGCAGATATGCGCGCCGTGCCCCGGATTGCGGCCTTTACCAGCTTTGTCTCGGGCGCGTTGCGCGCCAAGCGGGCAGATTTCGCGGGCGGCTAGTCCGGCATCCACGCAGCCTTGCGCTTGTCAAAAAAGGCGCCAATGCCTTCGGCCGCTTCCTCCGTCTCCCACCGGGATTTCAGGGCGTCGATGGTCATCGAAATGGTCGCCTCATCAATGCGAGGGCCGAGATCACGGGCCAGAGACTTGGCCGCAGCCACAGCACCGGGGGCGCAGGACAGATAGGGCACAACTTCGGCCTCGACCGCATCGCCCAGGTCAGATGCGGGCACAGCGCGGGCCAAGAGGCCCAATTCGACTGCTTCGGCAGCGCCGAACAGGCGGGCAGACATGAACACGCGCCGCGCACACCCCTCGCCCATGCGGGCCAGAACATAGGGGCCGATCGTTGCCGGAATGATGCCCAGCCGCGTCTCGGTCAGCCCCATCTTGAGATGATCCACACCAATGGCCACGTCACAGACAGAGGCCATGCCGACCCCGCCCCCGAACGCGTTGCCCTGCAGAGCCCCGATCAAGGGCTTGGGCAGCGTGTTCAGGGCCTGCAACATGTGGGCAAGCTTGCCAGCTTCCCGTGCCCGCGTCTGCGGGTCGGCAGCCATCTGCGCGCGCATCCAGTCCAGATCGCCGCCCGCACAAAAGCTCTTGCCAGCCCCGGTCAGCACGACGACGCGCACAGCGTCATCCGCCCCCAGATCCGCCGCCGCCTGCGTCAGTTCCGCGAGCATCACCGCGCTGAGCGCGTTGTGCTTATCGGATCGGTTCAGCGTCAGCGTGGCGACACCGCGGTCGTCCACATCAAGGGTGATCGCCTCAGTCACGACACGTATTCCTTCCTGCTTCAAAAGGGCGGACCACAGACATCAGCCGCGCAGCGCCTGCGCCATCGCAGCCGCCTCGTTCAGAATGTCGATGTCCAGCCCGGTCTCATAACCCAAACGGGCCAAATGCGCGGCGACGGCTTCGGTCGCCACATTCCCGGCTGCACCCGGCGCAAAGGGACACCCGCCGAGACCACCCACGGCCCCGTCAAACACCCGCATGCCCAAGCTCAGCGACGCATCGATGTTGTCAATCGCGCGGCCCGCCGTGTCGTGATAGTGGCCCGCCAAGCGGCCCACCGGCACCACGTCACGCACCGCCAACAACATCCGTGCAATCGCATCAGGCGTGCCGCGCCCCAGCGTGTCGCCCAGACTGACCTCGTAACACCCCATCGCAAAGAGCCGGTCGGCCACACGCGCAACAGCGCCTGGATCGACCATGCCGTCATAGGGGCATTCCACCACGCAAGACACATAGCCACGCACCGGCAGGTCGATGATGCGCGCGGCCTCGATGACCGGCACGAACCGCTCAAGTGCCTCGTCAATAGAGGCATTGATATTGGCGCGCGAGAACCCTTCGCTGGCCGATCCGAACACGGCGACCTCATCCGCACCGGCGGCGCGCGCATCTTCGAACCCACGCATGTTGGGCGTGAGTGCGGCGTATCGCACACCGGGCGCGCGGGCGATCCCGGCCAACACTTCGGCGCTGCCGGCCATTTGCGGCACCCATTTCGGGCTGACAAAACTGGCGCACTCTATCCGTCGCAGCCCGGCCGCACTCAACTTGTCGACAAGGGCGATCTTATCGGCCACCGAAATCTCGCCCGGCTCGTTCTGCAGGCCGTCGCGCGGACCCACCTCGTAGATTTCAACTGTACCTGCCATCTAACCCTCCCAAGCCGGATAAAACTCTTGATCATACAGACTGTCACCTTCAGCCGGCTGACTGGCCAGAAAGGCCGCGCGTTCCGTGATGCGGGCATACCACCGGGCTGTCGCCGGATGATGATCCAACGGCGCAAAGTGGCGCGCCATATAGACCGCCTGCCCCACACTGACATCCGCCGCGGAAAATCCTGACGCCAAAAGGTAATCCCCGTCATGGCCTCCAGCCGACAAATGGCCCTCGATCGCATCATAGCATTTGCCGAGGCGCGCGGCTTCCAGCTTCATCACGATGGGGCTGCGCATGTGATCTTCGTAGAGGACAACGTGCTGCTGCGTCAGTGCGGCGGCGTGCTGGCTGATGGTCTCGGCAAAGTGGACCCAGACCAGCCAGTCCTTGCGTTCGCCGTGGCCCGGACGGCGGCCCATCTTGTCCGGGCTGAACCGTTCACACAGGTATTCGGTGATCGCCCCCGTCTCGGTCATGCAGGTGCCGTCGATTTCCAGGGCCGGGACGCGTCCCGCCGGGCTGACGGCAAGAAAGGCGGGTTTGCGCAAAGATTTGTCGAACGGATGCACGATCACGCGATGTTCGATCCCCAATTCGCCAAGCAACCACAGCGTGCGCATCGAACGCGATTGCGGGCAGTGATGCAGGGTGATCATGTGTCATCCTCCAACCGGACCAGCGCCGCCCCTGCCGTGACCTGATCGCCCGGGCCTGCCAGCACTTCGGCCACCACCCCGTCGCGCGCGGCCAGAAGGGCGTGTTCCATCTTCATCGCTTCCAGCACGGCGAGGCGGTCGCCTTTTGCGACCTGCGCACCGGGCTCCACAAACACGGCCTTGACCAGTCCGGGCATGGGCGCCTCGATCACATTGCCGTTGCCCGTGGCACTTGCGGCCACGTCCAGCAGGTCGCGCACCTGATATGCGATGCCGTAGCCGTCAAACACGGTGGCGACACCGTTGGTGATGCTGACGGACGGTGCCGGATGGCCGTCGATCACCCATGCCCCTTGTGTCAGATGCGCCTGGATGGTGATCCCATCCAGTTCCCAATGCTGTTCTGTTTCGCTGATCACTTCGACATGCAGATCAAGCGGGCTGTCCCCGAGCGCAAGCGACACGGCACGGCGCAAGGGCTGCCACAGGCTGAACCCGGCCATGGGCGCAGGAGTGGTCAGCCCAGACACAGCCATCGCCGCTGCAACAGCGTGGCGCGGCTGAGGCGTGGGTTGCGCAGTCAGTGCGTCGATATCCCGGGCAATCAGGCCGGTATCAACCTCTCCGCGTCCAAAGCCTGCGTGACCGGCCAGGGCACCAAGAAAGGCAAGGTTCGTGACGGTTCCGGCCACTTCTGTGCCTGCCAGCGCCTGCCCAAGCCGTTTCAGGGCAACGGCACGTGTGTCCGCATGCACGATCACCTTGGCGATCATGGGGTCGTAGAACGGGCTGATCTCATCCCCCGTCCGCACACCGCTGTCTGCACGCGCGCCGGGTGGGAAGGCCAGATGGGTCAACGTGCCCGTGGCGGGCAGAAACCCGGCTGGCACGTCCTCGGCGTATAACCGCGCCTCGAACGCATGCCCGTGAATGGCAAGGTCATCCTGTGCGGCGGGCAATCCCTCACCCGCAGCCACGCGCAATTGCCACGCCACCAGATCGACACCGGTGATGGCCTCGGTCACCGGGTGTTCCACCTGCAAGCGCGTATTCATCTCCATGAAAAAGAAGCCATCCGCGCGCAGCGGCCCTGATCCGTCGACAATGAATTCGACCGTTCCGGCCCCTTTATATCCAATCGCCTCGGCAGCCTTGACCGCCGCCTGCCCCATCGCGGCCCGCAACTCCGGCGTCATGCCGGGCGCCGGTGCCTCTTCGATAACCTTCTGATGGCGGCGCTGCAGCGAACAGTCGCGTTCGAACAGATGCACCGCGCGGGTGCCATCGCCAAACACCTGCACCTCGATATGGCGCGGCTGCGTGACGAACTTCTCGATGAGCACGTCCGGATTGCCAAAGGCGGTTTGCGCCTCGCTGCGCGCACTGGCCAGTGCGTCAGGAAAACCGTCAGGTTGTTCCACCAGCCGCATACCCTTGCCCCCGCCACCCGCGACGGCCTTGATCAGAACAGGGTAGCCGATTTTGCCCGCCTCGTCTGCCAGCAAGGCGTCGTCCTGATCGCTGCCGTGATAACCGGGCACGACGGGCACACCAGCCTCAACCATCAACGCCTTGGCCGCGTCCTTCAGGCCCATCGCCCGGATCGCGTCGGCGCTTGGGCCGATAAACGTCAGACCGGCCTGCACAACCGCGTCCACGAAATCCGGGTTTTCGGACAGAAAGCCATAGCCGGGATGGATCGCCTGCGCGCCTGTGTCCAACGCCGCCTGAATGATCGCGTCGCCCCGCAGGTAGCTGTCGGCGGGCGCACTGCCGCCGATATGCACGGCTCGGTCGGCCATCGCGACGTGTTTCGATTGGGCATCGGCGTCCGAATAGACCGCAACGCAACGTACCCCCATGGACTGGGCAGTCTCCATGACACGGCAGGCGATTTCGCCCCGGTTGGCGATGAGGATTGTGTCAAACATCGGCCATTTCCAAATCTTGCACGTTCATAGACATCTGCTTGCCCCCTCATCACATCCGGAACACGCCAAAGCGTGTTTCCTCAATCGGGGCATTCAATGCGGCACTGAGGCTGAGGAAGAGCACGTCGCGGGCCTTGCGCGGGTCGATGATCCCGTCATCCCAAAGCCGCGCCGAGGCAAAGAGCGGGTGCGACTGTTCCTCGAACATATCAATTGTGGGCTGTTTGAACGCCGCCTCTTCCTCGGCTGACCAAGTCTCCCCACCCCGCTCGATCGCGTCGCGTTTGACGGTGGCCAGCACGCCCGCCGCCTGCGCACCGCCCATGACCGAGATGCGGGAATTCGGCCAACTCCAAAGGAACCGCGGGGAATAGGCACGCCCGGCCATTCCGTAATTGCCCGCGCCAAAGGATCCACCGACCAGCATGGTGATCTTGGGCACCGAAGTGGTCGCCACCGCCGTCACCATCTTGGCCCCGTGCCGTGCAATGCCTTCGTTCTCGTATTTCTGGCCCACCATGAACCCGGTGATATTTTGCAGGAAAACCAGCGGGATACGGCGTTGCGAACACAGTTCGACAAAATGCGCGCCCTTTTGGGCGGATTCGGAAAACAGCACCCCGTTGTTGGCGATGATACCCACCGGGCAGCCCTTGATATGCGCAAACCCACAGACCAGCGTTTCGCCAAAGCGCGCCTTGAACGCATCAAAGCGCGAGCCATCCACGATCCGCGCGATCACCTCATGGATGTCATAAGGCGTGCGCAGATCGGCAGGCACGACGCCCAGGATTTCGTCGGGGTCATAGGCGGGTTCTTCTGCGCTTTGCCACTGCACGGTTGTCGGTTTTGCCCGGTTCAGATGTTCAACGGCGCGGCGCGTCAAGGCGAGGGCGTGGGCGTCATCCTCGGCCAGATAGTCCGCCACGCCGCTCAACCGGGTATGAACATCGCCCCCGCCCAGATCTTCGGCGCTGACCACTTCACCTGTGGCCGCCTTGACCAAGGGCGGACCGGCAAGAAAGATCGTCCCCTGCTCTTTCACGATGATGGTGACGTCGGACATGGCGGGCACATAGGCGCCCCCGGCGGTGCATGACCCCATCACCACGGCAATCTGCGGAATGCCCTTGGCCGACATTTGCGCCTGGTTGAAAAAAATCCGGCCAAAGTGATCACGATCCGGGAACACCTCGTCCTGGTTGGGCAGGTTCGCCCCGCCGCTGTCGACAAGATAGATGCATGGCAGGTGGTTCTGTTCGGCAATCTCTTGGGCGCGCAGGTGCTTTTTGACGGTCATGGGGTAGTAGGTGCCGCCCTTTACCGTGGCATCGTTACAGATGACCATCACCTCCCGGCCCATCACCTGCCCGATCCCCGCAATCACCCCTGCGCAAGGGGCTGCGCCGCCATATAGACCATGCGCCGCCGTCGCCCCGACCTCGAGAAAGGCAGAGCCGGGATCAAGCAGGTTCGCAACCCGTTCGCGCGGCAGCATCTTGCCCCGGCTGAGATGGCGGGCACGCGATTTCTCGCCCCCGCCCTGTGCCGCAGCTTGGGCCGCAGCCTGCACATCCGCAAGGCTGGCCAGATGGGCGGCGCGGTTGTTTTGAAAGGTTTCGGAGCCTGTCAGGGCCGATGATGTCAGTCGCATGGCGCGGCATCCTTCAAATTCTGTGGAACAGTCAAAATGCCGCAGCACAGCATGCGTTCGGATTGATCTGGATCATCTCCGTCCACCGGCGTTTGCGCGAAAATGGGGGCATACAAACACTCAGACAGGAGCCTGACATGACCCGGACCTTTTCGCTTGTTACCGCGTGCGTTATCGCAACCACTTTGGCGGGCGGAGCGTTTGCCCAATCGCAAGGCGACTGGACGCTGGGGTTCGGTGTGGGCAGCGTGATGCCCAAATCCGGCAATGGCACCCTGGCCGGGCGTGAAGCGGATATCGGTGATGACGAAAGCTTCACCATCACCGCCGAATACTTCATCCGCGACAACCTCGGGATCGAATTGTTGGCGGCGACCCCGTTTGAACATGACATCGACCTTGCAGGCCGTGGCTTTGCGGGCAGTGTCAAACACCTGCCGCCCACCCTGTCGCTGAACTACCACTTCCCGACTGCGGGCAAGGTCAAGCCGTATCTCGGCGTCGGCATCAACTACACCACCTTCTTCGAGGAGGAGTCGCCCCTTGGCGTGCTTGAACTGGATGACAGCTGGGGTGTGTCGGTGCAGGCGGGTCTCGACTTTGCGGTGAACGAGCGCAGCGCGGTGCGGGCCAATATCCGCTGGATCGACATCGACTCCGATGCGACCCTGAACGGCGCGTCCATCGGCGAAGCCGAGATTGACCCGGTGGTTCTGAACTTTGCTTACGTGGTGAAGTTCTGAGGCGGGCGCGGGCGTCATGGGGAAACCTCCTGTGCGGCCCGCGCTTTCAATTGCTTGCGGATCACCTTGCCCGTGACTGTCATGGGCAAGGCATCCACAAACTCGATTTCCCTTGGGTATGAATAGGTTGCAAGACGTTCCTTAACGAAGTCGCATAACTCTTCTGCCGGTATCTCGCGCCCTGCCTTGAGGACGACATAGGCCTTCACGATTTCGGTGCGCAGCGGGTCCGGCTTGCCGACCACACCCACAGTTGCGACATCCGGGTGGGTCAGCAAACAATCTTCGATTTCGGCGGGGCCAATGCGGTAGCCCGACGACGTGATGATATCGTCGTCGCGCCCGACAAAGCGGATCTCTGGCCCGTCGCGCACGCCCTTGTCGCCCGTCAGCATCCAATCCCCCAGAAACTTCTGCGCCGTTTCTTTTGGTCTGTTCCAGTATTCCAGCATCATGGACGGGGCACCTTTTTGCACGGCAATGTCACCTTCCCCGCTGGTTCTGTTCCCGGCCCCGTCGATCACGTCCACATCAAAGCCGGGAACCGGACGCCCCATGAAACCGGGCCGCGCAGGAAAACGCTTGGCACAGCTCGACACGATCATGTTGCATTCGGTCTGTCCATAAAACTCGTTGATGGTGACACCCAGCGCCTTCTGGCCCCAGGCCAGCATCTCGGCCCCCAAGGGTTCGCCCCCACTTGCGACCGACCGCAAGCCTGAAATCCGTGCGTCTGACGATTTGAGCATCCGCAAAGCCGTGGGAGGGAAAAACACATTTTTAACAGAGGCTTCGTCGATGATCCTTAGGCAGTCTGTCACAGAAAACTTCGCCGTCCGCGCAGCGACCACAGGTACACCCAGCGCCAACCCTGGCATCAACACATCGAACAATCCGCCGATCCAGGCCCAATCCGCCGGTGTCCACAGGCAGTCCCCCGGCGCGCCCAGATCGTCATGGCTGAGGCACACACCGGGCAGGTGCCCGTCCAGGACGCCGTGGCCGTGTAACGCGCCCTTTGGTGTGCCCGTTGTCCCTGACGTGTAGATCAGGACAGCGGGTGTGGCCTTGCCCGCGTCGGAAAACGCCACCGGACCCCCGTCAATGCCCGCTGTTGCAGCCAGCAGAACCGGGGACAAATCGCCCACCAGATCGGCGCCTTCTGCATCAGTAATCACCAGCGACACACCGGCATCGCCCACGCGTGACGCCAATGCATCCTGCTTGAACAGTTTGAACAAAGGCACTGAAATCGCGCCGATTTTCCAGATCGCAAGATGTGCAGCCGCGCACCATGGTGATTGTGACAGCAACACACCCACGCGATCCCCCGGTGCTGTGCGTGTCAGGAGTGTGCGCGCCAGACCATCGGCCATCTCGGCAAGGGCGCCATAGGACACGTCGCGGCGCGTGACGCCGGTGAGGTCGATGATCGCCACCTGATCCGGCGGATGGGCAAGGCACTGTGCGGCCATGTTCATATGCCGTCCTCCGCAGCACGGGTCACACGACCAAGGCGGTCGACGTGATAGACCACATCGCCGCATTTCACGCGAAACACCACGGCCCCTTCGCCCTGCCAGCCAAGGCAGTCGGATGGCGCGCCGCCGTGTTCCTGCACGTGCCGCGCTGCCACTGCATTGATGATGTCCGTCGTATCAAGGCTCACCTGCCGCTGCCCAAGCCAAAAGCCGCCAAGGGCAGCCAGAACCACCAGAACAGAGGTCGTAATGAGGACAGAGCGTGGCATCACCCCATCGCCGTGACCAGCTCGCGGCCCACCAGCATGCGCCGGATTTCCGACGTGCCCGCCCCGATCTCCATCAGCTTGGCGTCTCGGAAGATACGCGCGACGGGGGCATCGTTGAGGAACCCGGCACCGCCAAGGGCCTGCACGGCCTGATGCGCCTGGCTCATTGCCGCTTCGGATGCGTAAAGGCAGCAGGCCGCAGCGTCCTGACGGGTCACGGTGCCCCGGTCACAGGCCTTGGCCACCTCGTACACATAGGCCCGCGCCGAATTCATGGCCGTATACATATCCGCAATCTTGCCCTGCATCAGCTGAAACGACCCGATGGGCTGGCCGAACTGGCGCCGCTCGGACACATAGGGCATCACCTCGTCCATGCAGGCGGCCATGATGCCCAGGCCGATGCCCGCCAGCACGACCCGCTCGTAATCGAGACCGGACATGAGGACGGCAACGCCGCGCCCCTCCTCTCCCAGAACGTTGTCAAACGGCACTTCGACATCTTCAAAGATCAGCTCGCCGGTGTTGGAGCCGCGCATGCCCAGCTTGTCGAAATGGGGCGATGTCGAAAACCCGACCATGGACCGTTCAATCAGGAACGCCGTGATGCCCTTGTGGCCAGCATCCGGGTCCGTCTTGGCGTAAACGACCAGCGTGTCCGCGTCCGGCGCGTTGGTGATCCAGTACTTTGTTCCATTCAGGATGTAGCGGTCGTTCCGCTTTTCCGCGTTCAGGCGCATGGATACGACGTCGGACCCGGCGCTTGCCTCTGACATGGCCAGTGCGCCGACATGTTCGCCGCTGACCAGCCCCGGCAGGTATTTGGCCTTTTGTTCCGTCGTGCCGTTCAGCTTGATCTGGTTGACGCACAGGTTGGAATGCGCGCCATAGCTGAGCGAGACGGACGCGCTGGCCCGCGCCAATTCCTCGACTGCGACCGTGTGGGCGACATAACCCATGTTCGCGCCGCCATTCTCTTCATCCACCGTGATGCCCAGCAGGCCCAACTCGCCCATCTCGGGCCACAACTCGGGCGGAAAGGCGTTGGACTGATCAATCTCGGCCGCCATGGGCTTGACCCGGTCTTGCGCCCAGCGATGCACCATGTCGCGCAGCGCATTCACATCCTCGCCCAGATCGAAGGTCATGGAATGGGTGAACATCAAAGGCCTCCCCGCCTTTATTGAACATGCGTTCATTAATAGCGAGGAGGGTCTGGCCTGTCCAGCCTAGTGGTTCAACACGAGCGTTCGCCTAGTGATCGACGAATTCACGCAGGCTGACCCGGCCATCGCCGTCGGCATCCAGCAACGCCATGATCTCGGGCACCATCGCGGCGCTTTGCATACCGATAGCCGCACGGCAGTCGGCGCTGACCTTGACCTCGTCCGCGCGGTAGGCCGCCACCAACTCTTCGGCGGTGACAAAGCCGCTGTTGTCGGTATCCGCCTCAACGAAATCGCTGGCGCGTTTGCGTTCAAACGAGGCCACGTACTCTTTGAGCGTCGCCACCCCGTCGCCATTGGCGTCGTAGAATTCCATATGGTCATCGGCCAGTCTTTCAGGGGTGGCCGACCACCTTTCCTCCCACTGGGTTCCCGCGCAGGCGGGCGGTACTTCAGCCGCGGCGATGCGCTGTATCATGTTGGCGATCAGTTCGGTGCGGTCGATCATGCCATCCGTGTTGATGTCGATGGCGCGAAAGTTGCCTTTGAAATCCGTTTCCGCCTCGGCACCGGCCAATGACACGGACACAAGGGCCAATACGGTGATGGCGACTGGCGCGCCTGCAAAGATGAATCTGGTCCACATGGGGGCCTCCTTGGTGACACGTTGAGGCACGCCATCTTCGGCAATCAATCGACGCAAGGCTGAACTCATCGATTCTCCGCGCGCCGCCGCACGGGCAGCAAAGGCGGACTTCTCACTCAGGCTCACCCGAATTTCGAGTGTTTCGGATTTCTTTTCTTGAGGCATGGTCGATGATGTCTTGTGATGTCGTGCTGCGTGTCAAAAGCGACATGTGGTCACGCGAATGCTAGCACCGACTGGTCCGGACACACGCAATTTCGTGTCCGGACACGCGTTTTGCGCAAGGGATCGCCCGTGATCAGGCCGACATGCGGTTGTGGATCCGGCTGACCTCGTCGCGGATGATACGTGCGATCAGCGCGCAATCCTCGAGGCTGAAGGTTAGCGGGACACGCATATCGACGATTCCCGCCAGAATGCGATCGCTCGCCGCCATGGGTTTGGACGGCGCATAGCGCCAACTGTCATAGCGGCTGGTAAAGGCCACAGGCTCGGGCGCGCCGAACCATTTGAGTTCGACCCCGCGTGCGGCACAGCGCGCGATGACCTCGCGCACCGCCGACGCAGCCCAGTCGAGCAGGAGGAACTGGATGGACGAACCTACGATGCTTTCTTCCGCCGGGCGCTCGATCACCGTCAGGCCGGGCGTATCCCGCAAGCCGTTTTCAAGTGCATGGTAGCGCGCGTTCCAGCGGGCGCATTGCGTGGCAAGGTCAGCCACCTGCGGGCGCAGGATCGCGGCGCGCAAATTGTCCATTCGGCCCGAGATATTGGGCGTGGTGTATTTCAGATCGTCAAAGGCCTCTTTCGGAGGCGAGGCCAAGTGGCGTTCAAAGAGCATGTAGCTGCCCGACAGCATCACCGCCTTGGCCGCCAGATGCGGATCGTCGGTTACAATGAATCCGCCCTCGCCCGAATTGACGTGTTTGTAGGTCTGGCAGGAATAGCACCCAAAGGTGCCGTGCCGCCCGGATGGGACGCCATTCCACGCACCGCCCATCGTGTGGGCGCAATCCTCGATCACCACCACATCCGCCGCGTCACACATCGCCATCAGACGATCCATGTCGCAAATGTGCCCGCGCATATGGCTCAGGAGCAGCACGCGGGCCTCGCCCAGCTTCGCCTCGAGATCGTCCAGATCAATCGTGAGGCTTTCGGTGACGCCAACGAACACAGGCACACCGCCCACCGCCGCAATCGCGCCCGGAACAGGCGCAAGGGTAAAGGCGTTGGACAACACCTTGTCGCCCGGCCCTACCCCGACTGCGCGCAGCGCCGTGGCCATGGCATAACCACCTGAGGCGACGGCAAGGCAGTATTGCGCACCCACAAGGGCCGCAAACTCCTGCTCAAGCAGCGCTGTCTCGGCCACCTCGCCGGGCGCCGTGTTGTAGCGGTGCAAACGGCCATGTCGCATGACGGCGACGGCCGCCTCGATGCCCGCTTCTGGAATGGATTCTTGTTGGGTGAAACTGCCGGTAAAACGCTCTGTCATGTGACAAGTTCTGGGGTCGCTGCCGCCACGCGTCAAGGCACGTGGCGGCAATTTCATCTCCTGAAATCGGCGATGAACCGGATCAGCGCGGCAAAAGCGCGGCAACGACCGCAGGCAGGGCCGAAAAATCATCCAGCAAGGCGTCAGGGTCCAGCGCGGCCATGTCCTCGCCCGAAGGGCCGAATGTGACGAGGATCGACGGGACCCCGGCGGCCTTGGCAGTGTTGCGGTCGGTATCGCTGTCGCCCACCAGGACACATGCCCTTGGATCAACGCCAAGGCGGCGCGTGGCCTCGAACAGCGGCTCAGGGTCGGGTTTGCGCACGGACAGCGTGTCAGCACCGACAAGGCTGCCAAAGGCCGGTCGCACACCCAGATCACGCATCAACTGTTCGGCCAGCCCTTCGGGTTTGTTGGTACAGATGCCAACCGCGTGACCTTGCACCTTGAGGGTCTCAATCGCGTCCATCACGCCAGGGTAAAGCTGGGTGTGCACGCTGATCGCGGCGCTATAGGCGTCGAGCAGGACGGGATAGTAGCGATCAATCGTCGCCTCCTCCATCTGCCCGGCACGTGTCAGCCCGGTGCGCAGCATCATGCGCCCGCCGCGCAAGGCAACGCCTGCGTCCGCCGGGCCCAGAACATCCCCCAACCCCATGTCGCGAAAGCAGTGATTGGCCGCCGCCAAAAGATCACCGCTGGTGTCCGCCAAAGTGCCGTCGAGATCGAAAATCACTGCCGTCATGCCTGTCCCCTTTTGGCGGAAGCCCGCCGAGCCCTGTTGCAAGGCGAAATTTTGTTTGATGGGCCGCCCGCTTGCGTGTGCGCGTCCAGCGGATAAACAGGGCGGAACAAAAAGACAAAGAGATTTGGTATGAACCTTGCATTGATCATCCTGGCCGCGGGCAAGGGCACACGGATGAATTCGGACCTCCCCAAGGTCCTCCACCCCATCGCAGGTGCACCATTGCTGCACCACGCCATGCAAACCGGGGCTGCATTGTCGCCGGCGCGCACGATCATTGTGGCGGGACACGGTGCCGATCAGGTACGCGCGGCGGCCCACGCCTATGACGAAGGCGCCGAAGTGGTGATGCAGGAAGAACAGCTTGGCACAGGTCACGCCGTGGATCAGGCCCGCGACGCGCTTGCCGGGTTTTCGGGCGACATCGCGGTGCTGTTTGGCGACACGCCGTTTTTGCAGCCCGAGACACTGGAACGCATGATCGAGGCACGCAAAACCCATGATGTCATCGTTCTCGGCTTTGATCTGGCCGAACTCCAGCCACGGTACGGACGCCTCGTTATGGATGGAAGCCGCCTTGAGCGTATCGTGGAATACAAGGACGCAACCGAAGAACAACGCCAAATCCGCTTTACGAACAGTGGCTTGCTGGCCTGTGACGCAGAAACGCTGTTTGGTCTGATTTCTGATCTCAGCAACGACAATGCATCCGGCGAGTACTATCTTACAGAGGTGGTCGAACTGGCAAATCAGCGCGGGCTGACGGTGACGGCCATAAAATGTGACGAGGCCGAAACGCTGGGCGTGGATTCGCGCACCGATCTGGCCAATGCCGACGCCATCTTTCAGACTCGCGCGCGGTCTGCGATGCTTGAAGACGGCGTAACCCTTGCTGCCCCAGACACGGTCTATGTGTCTTTTGACACCGTTGTGGGGCGCGATGCGCTGATCGAACCGAACGTGGTGTTCGGCCCCGACGTCACAGTCGAATCCGGTGCAACGATCCGCGCCTTTTCGCATCTTGAAGGATGCCACGTGTCGCGCGGGGCCATCGTGGGCCCCTATGCCCGACTGCGCCCCGGTGCGGAACTGGCCGAAAACGTGCGCATCGGCAACTTTGTCGAAATCAAAAATGCAGAGCTTGCCCGCGGTGCCAAGGTCAACCACCTCAGCTACATCGGCGATGCCACCGTCGGAGAGGCGGCAAATATCGGCGCAGGCACGATCACCTGCAACTACGATGGCGTGATGAAACATCACACGGACATCGGCGCGCGGGCCTTTATCGGGTCAAACACGATGCTGGTTGCGCCCGTCACGATTGGGGACGAGGCCATGACAGGCTCGGGCTCTGTCATCACATCCGACGTCGAAGACGGCGCGCTGGCCCTTGCCCGTGCCCCACAAGTCGAAAAACCGGGCATGGCCCGCAAATTGTTCGAAATGTTAAAGGCCAAAAAGGCCAGACAGAGCAGAGGCAGCTAAAAATGTGTGGAATTGTTGGTGTACTGGGTAATCACGAGGTCGCTCCGATCCTCGTCGAGGCGCTGAAACGGCTGGAGTATCGCGGCTATGACAGCGCCGGGATCGCGACGGTGAATGGCGGGGTGCTGGATCGTCGCCGCGCCGTCGGCAAGCTCGCGAACCTCAGCGACAAGCTGGTGCACCAACCGCTAGCCGGCAAGGCAGGCATCGGGCACACCCGCTGGGCCACGCATGGTGCACCCACCGAAGGCAACGCACACCCCCACAAGGCGGGCCGCGTGGCGGTTGTGCACAACGGCATCATAGAGAACTTTCGCGAATTGCGCGCTGAACTCGCCGAGGCTGGGATCAATTTCCAGACCGAAACGGATACCGAGACTGTCGCCCTTCTGACCGAACATCACATGGCGCAGGGTATGGATGCCGCACAGGCCGCGTTCCAGACACTGGACCGGTTGCAAGGTGCCTTCGCCCTCGCCTTTCTGTTCGATGGGCAGGACGATCTGATCGTGGCCGCGCGCAAAGGGTCGCCGCTGGCCATTGGTCACGGGGATGGTGAGATGTTTGTCGGTTCGGACGCCATTGCCCTGGCACCGCTGACCGATCGCATCACCTATCTTGAAGAAGGCGACCGCGCTGTCGTCACCCGCGACGGCGTTGAAATCCGGGATGCGCACGGCACCCTGGCCAACCGGCAAGTGCGCCAGATCCAGATTGATGCCGCGCGCGTCGACAAGGCGGGTCACAAACACTTCATGGCCAAGGAAATCGCCGAGCAACCCACCGTTCTCAGCAACACCCTGGCCAATTACCTCGGCACGGATGGCCAGATTTCCCTGCCCGATCCGGGCATTGATTTTACCAAGATTGACCGCCTGACCATGGTCGCGTGTGGCACGGCCTACTACGCCTGTCTCACGGCCAAGTATTGGTTTGAGCAGATCGCCCGCTTGCCCGTCGAGGTCGATGTTGCCTCTGAATTCCGCTACCGCGAGCCGCCGGTGCCTGCGCGCACCCTCGCTCTGTTTGTCAGCCAGTCGGGCGAGACGGCCGACACGCTTGCCGCGCTGCGCTATTGCGAAGGCAAGGCAGACAAGATCGTGTCGATCATCAACGTCCCCGAGAGCTCCATCGCACGTGAAAGCAACCTTGCCCTGCCGATCCATGCGGGGGTCGAAGTCGGCGTGGCGTCGACCAAGGCGTTTACCTGCCAGTTGACGGTCCTCTTGATGTTGGTGCTGAAGGCGGCACAAGAGCGCGGCACGTTGAGCGATGCGGATCTGGCCGATCACATCTCGGCCCTGCGCGGCATTCCGGCCCTGATCAACCTCGGGCTGGAACAAAGCGATGCGATGAAGACCACCGCACGCAAACTGGCCGAGGCCCGCGACATCCTGTTCCTGGGGCGTGGAATCATGTATCCTCTGGCCCACGAAGGTGCGCTTAAACTGAAAGAAATCAGCTATATACATGCCGAAGCTTATGCATCTGGCGAGCTCAAGCACGGCCCCATCGCGCTGATCGACAAGAACGTGCCCGTTGTGGTGATGGCGCCCCGCGATCCGCTGTTCGACAAGACCGTTTCGAACATGCAAGAGGTCATGGCGCGCAAAGGCAAGGTGGTTCTGGTATCGAATGCCGCCGGAATTGCGGAAGCCGGCGAAGGCGTGTGGTCAAAGATCGCAATGCCTGATTGCCCGGACATCGTGGCCCCGATCCTTTATGCCGTCCCAGCCCAACTGCTTGCCTATCACACAGCTGTCGCCAAGGGCACGGATGTGGACCAACCCCGCAACCTTGCGAAATCGGTGACGGTGGAGTGAACGCGCAAGACGCCCTTGCCCAGATTTCCGAACACGGTGACCCGGAACGTGCCGAAGGTGCGCGCGCGTATCACAAGTCCAAGCGGACCCATCTGGGCGTGCCCAACCCAATCCTGAACGATCTGACCAAGACGTGGCGACAAACTCTGGATGTCGATACCCGCGTTTCCCTTGCCGCCGATCTGTGGGCCACAGATGTGTTCGAGGCGCGCCTTGCTGCCGCCAAACTGCTGACGCAGGCCCGCATTCGCCCCGATGAAGGGGCGTGGCGGCTGATCGCCTCGTGGGTGCCGGACTTTGACAGCTGGGCGATAGCGGATCACGCCTGCATGGCGGGTCAAAAGCGGCTGGTGGCCGACCCCGCCCGTCTGGATGAGGTCGAGGCATGGACGCAGTCAGATCACATGTGGACGCGCCGCGCGGCCCTTGTCATCACGCTGCCCTGGACCAAACAGAATTTCCCGAAGCCCCACGAACTGGCAGCGCGCGACCGTGTGCTGGGCTGGGCGGCGACATATGTCCGCGATCACCAGTGGTTCATTCAAAAGGCCGTGGCCTGGTGGATCCGTGACCTCAGCAAACATGACGCAGACCGCGCGCGCGCCTTCCTTGAGGCACATGGTGCGCAGATGAAACCCTTTGCTGTCAAGGAAGCCTCGAAACACCTGCGCAACAGCTAAGCGCCCGCATCAGCCCGAAAGAACATCCACCTCAGGCAGACCCGTCAGCGGCGCACCCAGCGCTTGCATCGCAGCCAGCGACAGACGGCTGCCTGCCGAGGCGGGCCCATCAATCGGGATCAGGGTGACGGCCACGGTCTTGCCTGTTTCGGGGTAGTAGACCTGCCCGGACTGTTCGGCACTGACCAGTGGTGTCTTGAGCCAGAGCCCTGGTTCAGCGGCATTGCCAAGGGAGGCCACCGTGCGCCCCAAGGTGCCAATCGACACTTCCGGCCCACCCGTCTCAGGTATGCCCGGCGCGGGATCTGCCGGTCTGGGCTGTGGACGCACTGGTGCATCTGCACCTGCACTTCCCTCTCCCCGCACAGGCGCCTGTGGGTCTTGGGCGGGCAACAGCCCGCAGCCGGCCAAACATATCAAACTGATCAATGCCAATCGCATGGGCGCACCATAGCTTGCTCAATTTGGTGTGCAATGCCCCTTGCAGCCAAGCGCCCGGACACCTACCAATTTAAGCATGGATGCTCCACTCATAGACCCGTTTCAGCGCGCCATCACCTATTTGCGTGTGTCCGTCACAGACCGCTGCGATTTTCGCTGCGTCTATTGCATGTCCGAGAACATGACCTTTCTGCCGAAGAAAGAGTTGCTGACCCTCGAAGAACTGGACCGCATGTGTTCGACCTTTATCGGGCTGGGCGTGCAAAAACTGCGGATCACGGGCGGCGAACCGCTGGTACGCCGGGACATCATGACATTCTTCAACGCGATGGGCCGTCATCTGGACGCAGGCACGCTCAAGGAATTGACGCTGACCACCAATGGCAGCCAGTTGGAGCGCTTTGCCAAGGACCTCTATGCCGCTGGCGTGCGCCGCGTGAACATCTCGCTCGACACGCTGGATGAGGCCAAGTTCGCCGACATCACCCGCTGGGGCCGCTTGCCGCAGGTGCTGCGCGGGGTGGATGCCGCGCTGGATGCAGGCCTCAAGGTCAAGATCAATGCCGTGGCCCTCAAGGACTTCAACGAGGAAGAGCTGGAGACCATCACCAAATGGTGCGCGGACCGCGCGATGGACCTGACCTGGATCGAAGTCATGCCGATGGGCGATATCGGCAACGAGGATCGTCTGGGGCAATACTGGTCGCTCAAGGATGTGCGTGCCCGCTATGCGCAATCCTACACCATCACCGATCTGGCTGAACGCACCGGCGGGCCCGCGCGCTATATCCGGCTTGAGGAGACGGGCCAGAAGATCGGGTTCATCACCCCGCTCAGCCACAATTTCTGCGAAAGCTGCAACCGGGTGCGCCTGACCTGCACGGGCGAGATTTATCTGTGCCTCGGGCAGGAGGACATGGCGGATTTGCGCGCCCCCTTGCGCGCCCATCCGGATACCAACGCACCGCTGGAAGAGGCCATTCGCGCCGCGATCACGCTCAAACCCAAAGGGCATGACTTTGACTATTCCCGCCAGCGGCTCGACGGCCAGATGCCCAGACACATGAGCCATACAGGCGGTTAAGCCACATGCGGCCCACGGCCCTGTTTTACCTCTACAAGGCCGGTGCGGCGCTTGCCCTGCCCTTTGCGGCCCGTCGTGCCGTGAACAAGCTGCGCGCGGGCGGTATCAGCATTGATCGCGCCCACGAACGGCTGGGCCACGCCACCGCCGAGCGCAGCTATGGCCCGCTGATCTGGTTTCACGGCGCAAGTGTGGGCGAGGCAAAGTCGGTCCTGCCCCTGATGGCCCGCATGGCACAAGACCACCCGGACACGCGCCTTTTGCTCACATCCGGCACGGCAACGTCTGCGCAGGCGGTCGCGGATCGCCTGCCCGGTGGAGCAATCCATCAGTTCAGCCCACTGGATGGCACCGGCCCCTTGCGCCGTTTCTTGCGGCACTGGCGGCCAGACCTTTGCGTGCTTGTGGAATCCGAATTGTGGCCGAACCTGCTGGACACCTGCGCAACTGCCGACATTCCGGTGGCCCTGCTCAATGCGCGCCTGTCCGACAAGAGCGCGCAAGGCTGGAAGCGGTTTCCAAGCACTGCGGGCTACGTCCTGCGCGGCATCCGCATGGCGCATTGCCAGGATGGACGCAGCCGCGATCACCTGCGGGCCATGGGCCTCAACTTTGCCCAGCAAGGTGCAAATCTCAAATCGCTGGTGGGGCCGCCCAGGGTGGACGCGGCCACGGTTGCAAAGGGGCACGCGGCCCTGAACGGGCGGTCCATCTGGGTCGCCGCCTCGACCCATCCGGGCGAAGAGGAGATGGTGCTAGAGGCCCATAAGTCGCTGTTGGCCACGCACCCTTCCTTGTGCCTGATCCTGGTCCCGCGCCATCCTGAACGTGCGCCAGAGGTCATGGACCTTGTCGCCTCTGCCGACCTCAGTGTCGCCCGGCGCAGCACAGGCGGCAACTTTGGGGACGGCGCGCAAGTCTACCTGGCCGACACGATGGGCGAGACCGATCTGTGGTATTCCCTCAGCCCTATCGTCTTTCTGGGTGGGTCGTTCACGGATGTCGGTGGCCACACGCCCTTCGAACCCGCCGCGGCCCACACGGCGATCCTGCACGGGCCTAATTACCGCAATTTTGCCGAGACCTACGCCGCCTTTGCGATGAAAGACGCAAGTGTTGAAGTCGCGGATGCGGCAACGCTCGGCAGCGCAGTTCACGACTTGCTGACCCATCCCAGCCGGGCGGCGCAACTGGCGGCCAATGCGCGCCCCCTTGCGCAGTCCGGCGACACCGTTCTGGCAGAGTTGGCCGCGCAACTCTTCTCAATGGCGGATGCGCACGCTATGGGGTCACATGCCTGATCTCGCCGACATCGATGTCATTGCCCCGAATTTCAAACGCCGTTTGTCGGGGGTGACCTCTACCGTGATCCGGCTGGTGCCCTTGCAGGCGCGCAGCGTCGCGATCACTGCTTGTGCGCCCGAAATGCCCGACCATGTGCCCAATGTCAGTTGGACACGTCTGCTGACCATGCCCCGGCGTGGCCCTCACGGGCAGCGTGTCTGGCACGCCCGGCGCAATGTCGAGATGATCGCGGGCCTCGCCCTCAAACACCTGCTGCGCAAGCAGGTGAAATTGCTGTTCACCTCGGCCAGCCAGCGCCATCATACGGGTCTGACCAAGGCGCTGATCAAACGTATGGACGCGGTGATCGCGACCTCTGCCAAGACAGCCGCCTATCTCGAACGCCCCGCGACTGTCATCCACCATGGGATCGACACTGACTCCTTTGCGCCCCACCCTGACAGGGCGGCCCTGCGCGCTGAACTGAGCCTGCCGGATGGGCCCCTGATGGGCTGTTTCGGGCGCATCCGTGCGCAAAAGGGCACGGACGTCTTTGTCGATGCAATGATCCGTTTGCTTCCTGAGCACCCGAACGCCAGCGCCATTGTCATGGGGCGCGCGGTGGACAAGGATCAGGCGTTTTTGGATGACCTCAAGGCGCGGGTGCAGGCCGCTGGCCTTTCGGACCGTTTGTTGTTCCTGCCCGAAGTGCCCGTTTGGGAAACACCGAAATTCTACCAGGCGCTCGACATCTACATCGCCCCGCAACGGTGGGAAGGTTTTGGGCTGACCCCGCTCGAGGCGATGGCCTGCGGTGCGCCCGCCATCGCAACCCGCGTCGGCGCGTTCGAGGAACTGATCGAGGATGGCAAGACGGGTACCCTGATCGACGCAGGGGATATCGACCAGATGCACAGCGCCGCAAACGCACTGCTGTCCAGCCCGGTCAAGCTGGCCGCGTGGTCAAGGAATGCGCGCCAGCACATGCTTGACCACTTTCAGCTGCAACAAGAGGCAGACGCGATCATCGCGATCTACCGCCAGCTATTAAAGGCCTGAGCCGCGCTCAGCCCGCCAGTGGCAGGCGTTGCTCCACAATCTCGGCCCACCAGGAACAGCCCGCCGGAATCGCCTCGTCATTGAAGTTGTATTCAGGGTGATGGACCATGGCCGTGTCGCCATTACCGACCAGAATGTAGGCGCCCGGCCGCTCTTCGAGCATAAAGGCGAAATCCTCGCCCCCCATCACCAACGGCGCCTCATCACATTGCCCCGATACTGAGCGCGCGACCTGGGCTGCGAATTCGGTTTGCGCGTCGTGGTTCACCATCACCGGGTAATTGCGCTGGTAGTCGACGCGCGCCACGCCGCCAAATGTGCCTGCGATGCCCTCGCAAATCTCGGTCACGCGCTTTTCGGCCAGATCACGCATCTCGGGCGACATGGTGCGCACAGTGCCCATGATCGACACCTTTTGAGGGATCACGTTGAAGGCCTTGGAAGACGTCTCGAACGAGGTGATGGACACCACGATCCGGTCAATCGGATCCGCGTTCCGGCTGACGATGGATTGCAGTGCAGTGACCGCATGCGAGGCCATCAAGGTCGTATCAACCGTCTCTTGTGGCTTGGCCGCATGACCGCCCAGGCCCTCGAACTCGATCTCGAGCAGATCGGTCGCGGCAAAGAATGGCCCCGGACGGATGGCAAATTCACCCACCGGGCGACCGGGCCAGTTGTGCATGCCATAGACTTCGTCGATGCCCCACCGCTCCATCATCCCGTCATTGCACATCTCGCGGCCCCCACCGCCGCCCTCTTCGGCAGGCTGAAAGATCACCACGACCGTGCCGTCGAAATTGCGCGTCTCGGCAAGGTATTGCGCCGCCCCCAGCAACATGGCCGTGTGCCCGTCATGCCCGCAGGCATGCATCGCATTCGCGGTTTTCGACGCGTATTCGACACCGGTTTGTTCATGGATCGGCAGCGCATCCATATCCGCGCGCAGCCCGATCACCTTGCCGGATGTCCCCGCCTTGCCCTTGATCACGCCGACAACGCCGGTGCGCCCGATCCCTTCGACAACCTCTTCGCAGCCAAAGGCGCGCAACTTGTCCGCCACCAGCGCGCTGGTGCGGTGGGTCTCAAAGAGGATCTCGGGGTGCTGATGGATGTCACGCCGCCAGGCGGTGATATCGTCATGCATCTCGGCAAAGCGGTTCTTGATCGGCATGGGGTGTCCTTTCTGAGGCGTTTACTGCGCGGGCATGCGTTGTTCGACAAGCTCGACAAACCAGCTGCACCCGGCCGGGATCGCATCGTCGTCAAAGCGGTATTCCGGGTGGTGCAACGTGCCATTGTCGCCATTGCCCAGCATGATGTAGGCGCCGGGCCGCGCCTCCAGCATATAGGAGAAGTCTTCGGCTGCCATGATGGGCGGAGTGTCGGTGATGACGTCTCCCGCAACCGCGCGCGCCGCTGCCGCAGCATAGTCGGTGTGATCGGGGTGATTGATCGTTACGGGATAGCCACGGGTATAGGTGACCTCGGCATGGCACCCATAGGCCTCAGCCGTGGCACGCGCGATGGTATGCACCCGCCCCTCTGCCATCTCGCGCACCTCTGCATCCAGCGCGCGGACGGTGCCTGTCATCCGCGTCGTTTGTGGAATGACGTTGTGCGTGTCCACATCCGAATGCAGCGCGCAGACTGACACAACGGCCGACTGCAGCGGGTCGACATTGCGGCTGGCGATGCTTTGCAGGCCAAGGATGATGTGGGCCGCCGTCACATTGGGATCAAGCGCCTCGTGCGGGGCCGCCGCATGCCCGCCCTTGCCCGTCACATGTACCTCGAACTCGTCAGCCGAGGCCAACAGCGGACCGGTGCGGATCGCGAATTGCCCGGTGGGCAGGCCGGGCATGTTGTGCAGGCCATAAACCTCCTGCACGCCCCAGCGGTCCATCACGCCCTCGTTGACCATCTCGCGGCCCCCGCCGCCGCCCTCTTCGGCAGGTTGGAACAGCAGCACGACCGTGCCATCGAAATTGCGCGTCTCCGCAAGGTATTGCGCAGCCCCCAACAGGATCGACGTGTGCCCATCATGGCCGCAGGCATGCATGACACCTGGGTTTTGCGATACGAAATCCACACCGCTCGCCTCGAGGATGGGCAGCGCATCCATATCCGCGCGCAGGCCAATCACGCGCCCCTTGGTGTCCGTACGCCCCTTGATCACCGCAACGATCCCGGTTTGCGCCACACCGGTCACCATCTCGTCCACACCGACGTCGCGCAGCTTGCCCGCAACAAAGGCCGATGTTTCGTGCTCTTCAAACCCGAGTTCGGGATGGGCGTGGATGTGATGCCGCCAGCCCGTGATCTCGGCATGCGTCTCGGCCAGTCTGTTCTTGATCGGCATCTTGCGTCCTCTTTTTGAAACTCTGCTCTGTGCGATGAGATAGCGCGTCAGACCGAGGGGCCAATCCGGATCGCACTGCCATCCGAGAACCGGCCCATCCGGAATCTGGTCAGATCATGGCCTACCGCGTCGCCAGTGACCAGAGCCGCAAGCACTCGCCCCATGCCCGGGCCGATGCCAAAGCCGTGCCCGCTCATCCCCGTGCCCACTGTCAGCCCGGGCAAGGCGGCCACCCGGTCCACTAATGGCACCACATCGGGCATCGTGTCGATCATGCCTGCCCAGGCAGTTTTGATCTCGACCTTGCCAATATCTGGAAAGAGCGCCGCAAAGTCACGCGTCAGTGCGGCGACCTTGCGCGCGTTGGGTGCAGGGTTCAACACACGCATCCGCTCAAACGGGCTTGCTGCGTTTTCGGCCCATTGGCGCGGCGTGCCCCAGGCATCAGGAAACCCGCGTGGTGCGGACGGCAGAAACCGCGTGCCAAACGGGTCGGCCTTGAGTTGGGCGAGGTACTTGGGCAGCGCCCGAAAGGCATCAGGCCCCACAAACAGCTCATGAAATCCGCCAGCAGCCAAAGAGTATCCACCATCGGCGCGGGGACGAAAGGCAATGCGATCATCCGCGCCGCCACCCGGATAGACCATGGGCAAGGGTGCTGTTGCGGCCACCGTCGCGCGCACTGATAATTGCGGCAAGGCAATGCCGTGGCGGCGCAGGAACAAGGCAGACCAGGCGCCACCTGCCAGCACCACTTCGGGCGCAGCGATGCGACCCTGCTCCGTCACTACGCCTGCCACCCGACCACCCGCGATGTCGAGGGCACGCACGGCACAGTTCTCCGCGATCTGCACACCGGCGCGCGCTGCGATCCCGGCCAGAGCGGGCACCGCCACCCAAGGTTCCGCCCGCATGTCCGACGCGGTATACAGCGCCCCCTTGTAGCTGCGCGCCATGCCGGGGATCAGCGCAGCCGTCTCCGCACCGCTAAGCAGTCGGCTGTCAACACCATGCGCCTGCGCATGGGGCAACCAGGCGCCATAGCTTTCCATCGCCTTGTCCGTCTCGGCCAGATAGGTGACGCCGCCGGTCGTCAGGCCGAAATCGACATTCGTGTCCTGCGCCAACTCACTCCACAACCGATTGGCCTCGATCATGATCGGCAACTCGTCCGGATCACGCCCCTGCTGACGAATCCAGCCCCAATTGCGGCTGGATTGCTCGCCCGCAATGCGGCCCTTTTCGAGCAGCACCACCCGGTGCCCGCCCCGCGCGAGATAAAGGGCGGTGCACACACCGATCACGCCACCGCCGATCACGACCACATCCGCCTCTGCGGGATGCGGACCTGGCCAGGTCACCGGGCTTTCTGCATGAATGGGAAACGTCACAGCACTCCCTTTCCGCTCAGCGCCACTGGGTCGGCGGGTGGGCGCATTTTGGCCATCGGCCAAAACAGTCCCGGCCAGCCGTCACACCAGACGCGCCACAAGATCGCGCATGAACGCATGGCCCGCTTCGAACTGCGCAACGGTGATGAACTCATTGGGCTGATGGGCCTGCGCGATGTCACCCGGCCCACACACGACGGCAGAGTACCCCGCCGCCTGAAACTGCCCAGCCTCGGTGCCGTAGCTGACCACATGCGTGCCGTTGTCACCCGTAAGTGCACGCACCAGGGCTTCTGCCGCCCCACCCTCTTCGGGCTGTAGCGGAGGCACATCGAACCGGGTTTCTATGTCGACCCGCGTGTCCGGGTGAATGGCCTGCATCCCCCGCTCGATCTCGGCCACATGGGCCAAATATGCCTCTTTCAGCGCGACCACATCGTCACCGGGCACCGCACGGAAATCCATCGAGAATTTGCAATCCTTGGCCGTGATGTTGTGGGCTGTGCCGCCCGACACCTGCCCCACATGCCATGTGGTAAAGGGCGGATCGAACATCGCGGCCAGCGCAGAGGGCGTGGCGGCCATGTTCTCTGCATTGCGGTGATTGGCAAAGTCGATGATCTTTGCGCCTTCCAGGATCGCGCTCACGCCTTGCGGCAACAGCGATGAATGCACCTCGAACCCGATCACATGCGTGTCAAAGCCCTGCCCGCCCTTGTGCCCCGTGACCGCCTTCATCATCGATGGCTCACCCACAATCACCGGGCCACCCTTGGGCACCACGCCTTGCATCGCCGCGATCATGGGCGGCGCACCAAGGCATCCAATCTCTTCGTCAAAACTCAGTGCCACCTGCATGGGTGTGGACACCCCGGCGTGATGCGCCTCGATCAGCGCCCAAAGCGCGAGCGCGTCATAGCCCTTCATATCACAGGTGCCGCGCCCGAAATACTTGCCGTCCTTCTCGGTCACGACAAACGGGTCCGTATCCCAGGGCTGGCCGTCGACCGGCACCACGTCCGTGTGCCCCGACAACACGACCGCCCCATCGATCTCGGGGCCCACATGGGCGAACAGCGCCGCCTTGGGCTGATCGCGGTGATAGTAGCGGTGCACGGTGATGCCATGGCTGTCGAGGTAGTCCTCGACCCAATCCACCAGCGGCAGGTTGGTGTCTCGGCTCACAGTGGGAAAGCTGATGAGCTTGGTCATCAACTCCAGCGGGGTCAGGCGGGTGGGCATTTCAGTAGCCGCTGTCGGTGGTGAGCACGAAATGCCCCGTCTCAACCTCATCATATTCAGAAGGTGCAGGATCGTAGTCGACCGGATGGATCGGCGACGGGATCGGTTTGAAATTCAGATCCTTCTCGGCCTTGCGCTGGCGCGGGTCGGCAATCGGCACCGCCTTCATCAGCGCCTGCGTGTATGGGTGCTGCGGGTTCTCGAAGACGCGGGCACGCGGCCCCATCTCGACGATGCGGCCCAGATACATCACGCCCACATGGTGGCTCACACGCTCGACCACGGCCATGTCGTGACTGATGAAGAGGAAAGAAAGGCCCATATCCGCCTGCAATTCCATCATAAGGTTCAACACCTGCGCCTGCACCGACACGTCCAGTGCCGACACGGCCTCGTCCGCGATGATCAGCTTGGGGTTCAGCGCAAGGGCGCGCGCGATGGCGACGCGCTGGCGCTGCCCGCCCGAGAGTTCGTGCGGAAAGCGGCGCATGAAACTGCGCGGCAACTCGACCCGGTCAAACAGCATCTCGACCCGCTTGGTGCCCTCTTCGCCCTTGAACATGCCAAAGTTGTGCATCGGCTCGGCCACCTGATCGGCCAACTGCATCTGCGGATTGAGCGAGGCAAACGGATCCTGAAAGATCATCTGCATGTCGATGCGCGCCGTGCGCAAATCGCGCTCGTTCAGGGCCATGATGTCTTTGCCATCCAGCCTGATTTCGCCCGCCATGGGTTCGACCAGACGCAGGATCGAACGGCCTGCCGATGACTTGCCGCAGCCCGACTCGCCCACAAGGCTGAGTGTCTGGCCCTTGTTGATGGTAAAGGACACATCCTCGACCGCATGCACATTCGCAACGAGGCGGCGAAAGAACCCGCCCCGCACGGGAAAGCGCGTGGTCAGGCCCTTGACCTCCAACAGCGGCTCTTCGGTGCCGGCGATCGGTTTGATCTCGTCCTGATCACGGCCCATCAGCTTCATCGGCTCGGGATAGCGCTTGCCGCTCATCTCGCCCAGCTTGGGCACAGCCGCCAGCAACGCCTTGGTGTAGGGATGCTGCGGGTTCTCGAAAATCTCGGCGACCGGACCTTCCTCGACCTTGTTGCCGCGGAACATCACGACCACGCGGTCTGCCATCTGGGCGACCACGGCCATGTCATGGGTGATGAACATCACCGCCGTTCCCGTCTCGCGCTTGAGGCGGTCCATGAGGGCAAGGATTTCGGCTTGGATGGTCACATCCAGCGCGGTTGTCGGCTCATCCGCGATAAGCAGGCGCGGCTCGCAGGCCAAAGCCATGGCGATCACGACCCGCTGGCGCATACCGCCGGACAACTCGTGCGGATATTGCTTGAGCCGCCGCTCGGGTTCTGGAATGCGCACCTGCTGCATGAGGTTGAGAGCGCGTTCTTCGGCCTTGGCCTTGCTCAGGCCCTTGTGCAGGCGCAACCCCTCGGTCAGTTGGCGGCCCACGGTGAACACAGGGTTCAGGGCGGTCATCGGTTCTTGAAAGATCATCCCGATTTCGTTGCCGCGGATCGTGCGCATCAGCTCCTGATCGGTCGCGGCCAGATCGACAGGATCGGCATCCTTGCGGTTGAACATCAGGCGCCCGCCCGCGATTTCACCGCCCCCGAACTCTACCAGCCGCATCAATGACAGGGATGATACCGACTTGCCCGA
Organism: Tateyamaria algicola; assembly: GCF_047715485.1. Lineage (NCBI taxonomy): Bacteria > Pseudomonadati > Pseudomonadota > Alphaproteobacteria > Rhodobacterales > Roseobacteraceae > Tateyamaria > Tateyamaria algicola. The sequence continues at coordinate 3,676,220 of NZ_CP180422.1, read as the reverse complement.
CCCGGATTCCCCAACGATACAAACGGTTTCGCCCGGATTGACGACAAAAGACACGTCCTCGACACCGACAACCGGACCATCCTTGGTCTGGAATTCAACCCGCAGCCCCTGAATGTCGGCAATTGGCGTGGCGCCGGAATGATCGAGCATGTTTACCCCCGTTTTGAGCCTTTTTGACCCAGTTGTCTCAAAGAGTGGGCGAAGCCTTCGGCACTGTCAAACCTAAGCGTGAGATTTTCGCGATTGACCGCACGCAACGCTTGCATTTTCGCCAAAGTCTGTTTCGATATTGGCGTGCGCTTGGGGGGCCAAGAGTAAAAATCGCGGCGAAACCGTGGGTTACATCGTTTGCTGCGTCATTGCCCCCGAGGACAAGAAAGCACCGCGGCTAACGTGGTGCGCGATTGATGCGCGGGCACACCCGCCATCCAACAAGGAGTATGACATGACACTGAAATCCCTTCTTATGGGTGCTGTGGCGACTGCCGCGCTTGCGCCGGCTGCTTTTGCCGAGCGCGGAGCAGACGGCGAAGTCAGCATTATCTATTGGCAGGCCCCGTCCATTCTGAACCCCTACCTCTCGGGCGGGACCAAGGATGTGGAATCGGCCAGCCTCGTGGTTGAACCCCTCGCGCGCTACAACGAAGTGGGCATTATGGTCCCCTTCCTGGCTGCCGAGATCCCGACCGTGGAAAACGGCGGTGTGAGCGAAGACCTGACAACGATCACATGGAAAATCGCCGACGGGATGGTGTGGTCCGACGGCACGCCCGTGACATCGGCAGATGTGAAGTTTACCGCAGATTACTGCATGCATCCCGAAGGCGGCTGTGCTCAGGCGGCCTTCTTTGACGGCGTCGAAAACGTCGAGGCGCTGGACGACATGACCGTCAAAGTGACGTTCAACCAGCCCAAACCCAACCCCTACGGCCCATTCGTGGGCGGCCAATCGCCCATCATCCAGGCGGCTCAGTTTGCCGACTGTCTTGGCGCCAAGGCCCCCGAATGCACCGAGGCCAACTTTAATCCCATCGGCACCGGCCCGTTTGTTGTGGACGATTTCCGCCCCAATGACGTGATCCAGTTCTCGGCCAACCAGAACTACCGCGATCCGGCCAAACCTGCCTTTGCCAAGGTGACGTTCAAGGGCGGCGGCGATGCAGCCGCGGCGGGCCGTTCGGTTCTTGAAACCGGTGAATTCGACTATGCTTGGAACCTCCAGTTGGCGCCCGACGTGATCGCGCGCATGGAATCGGCTGGCAAGGGCAAGGCCATCGCAGGCTTCGGCCCGCTGGTGGAACGGATCGAGATGAACATGACCGATCCCTCGCCCAGCCTGCCTGAGGGCGAGCGGTCGACCGTCGCGCATCCCCACCCCTTCCTGAGCGACATCAACGTGCGCAAGGCGCTGTCGATGGCCATTGACCGCCCCCTGCTGGTCGAAGTCGGCTATGGCAAAGCGGGTAAAGTCACCTGCGACCTCGTGCCTGCGCCGGAAATGTTCGCCTCGGGCGACATGCACTGCGCCACACAGGATATCGAAGGCGCCAAGGCGCTGCTGGACGAGGCCGGTTGGGTCGACAGCAACGGCAACGGCATCCGCGACAAGGATGGCGTCGAACTCAGCATCCTCTACCAGACCTCGACCAACGCCGTCCGTCAGGACTTCCAGGCGCTGATCAAGCAGTGGTGGAGCGAGATCGGCGTTGAAACCGAGCTGCGCAACCTCGATGCCTCCGTCTTCTTCGGTGGTGACCCAGGCTCGCCCGACACGTTCCAGAAGTTCTATGCGGACGTGGAAATGTACGCCAACACCTTCAACGGCACCGACCCCCAGCAGTACCTGGCGGCCTACCGTTGCGGCGGTGAACCCAAGCCTGCCAGCCAGTGGCAGGGTGAAAACATCAACCGTTTCTGCGATCCCGAATATGACGCACTGATCGACGAACTTGCCCGCACCGGCGAGATCGAAAAACGTGCGGAAATCGCGATCAAGATGAACAACATGCTGACCAAAGACACATTCACCATCGTGCCGCTTGTGCACCGTGGTCGGGTGTCGGCGCACGCGAACTCCCTGGGTGGCGTGATCCTGAACGTCTGGGACAGCGAAATCTGGAACGCGGCCGATTGGTACCGTATCAAGTGATCGTAAGGCGGAGTTAACTCCGCCTTTCAGGGCGGTCGGCCTGCGCTGACCGCCCCCCTCTCCATACTTTCGTAAGGCGGACGTGTCGTCCGCCTCCAACAGCCAAAAAACAAGACCTCCGCAAAAGGACTGGCCCACTCATGCTGACCTTCACAATCCGCCGGTTGATCCTGTCGATCCCGACGCTTTTGTTCATCAGCCTCGTCATTTTTCTGCTGCTGCAACTCGCGCCGGGTGATCCCATGGCGCAGGTGCCCCTGACCGTCCCCCCGGAGGTCAAAGAGAAAATGCGCGAAGCGCTTGGCCTCGGCCAACCCATCCACGTCCAGTACTGGAAATGGATCGTGCAATTCTTCTGGATCGAACCGCAGGTGCTGTTCGATCACTGGTTCGGCACCTCGTTTTCCGAAGGCAAGCTGCGCGTGATCTCCTGGCAGACCCGCAGCCCCGTCATGGACATCGTGGTCCAGCGCATCCCGCAGACCCTGTGGGTTGTCGGCCTGTCCTATGTGGTCGGTATCCTGATTGCCCTGCCCATCGGCATCTATTCGGCCTATCGCCAGTATTCGGTCTTCGACCAGTCCGGCACGTTCATCACCATGATCGGCTTTTCGATCCCGCCCTTCTTCACCGGCCCCCTGCTGATCGTGGTGTTCTCGGTCCAGTTGGGCTGGTTCCCCTCGATCTATAACACCACACACGTGGTCACGGACTGGGCCAGTTTCAAAGTGCAGTTCATGCAGATGATCATGCCCGTGATGGTGCTGGCACTGCAAACCACCGCCCAGCTTAGCCGCTACATGCGCTCCTCCATGCTCGACAACCTCAGCCAGGACTACGTGCGCACGGCCCGTGCCAAAGGTCTGCGCGAAGGTGCGGTCGTCATGGTCCACGTGCTGCGCAACTCGATGATCCCAGTGATCACGGTCATTGCTCTCGGCGTGCCCGCCATCTTTGGCGGGGCCATCATCACGGAGAATGTGTTCAAGGTGAACGGGATCGGGCAGTTGCTGCTGACCGCGCTCTTTGCCAATGACATCCCCATGGTGATGACACTGACCTTTATCTTCGCGATCCTGATCGTGCTCTTCAACCTCATCGCTGACGTGCTCTACGGCGTGCTCGACCCGAGGATCCGCTATGACTGATTCCGCCTCTACAGACCCCTACGCCGCGCTCCAGGACAAGGAACCGCCCAAGGCCCCGCGCAGCCAGTGGAAGGACGTCTGGGACCAGTTCAAGCACCACAAGGGCGCGCTGTTCGGCGGCGGGTTCCTGGTGTTCATCACCCTGGCCGTGATCCTGGGCCCCTACATCTGGACGGTCGATCCGCAAAAGCTCGACATCCGCAACAAGGACATGCGGCCGATCTATGTCGCCCTCTGGGACAGTACGGCCAAGGTCGGATGGTTCCGCCCCCTTGGCACCGACAACCTGGGCCGCGACATCCTCGCCAGCCTGATCGCGGGCGGACGCGCCTCAATGGCCGTGGGCTGGGCCGCCATGGTGCTGGCGCTGGTCATCGGCACGGCCGTGGGCGTCGTGTCGGGCTATTTCAAAAAGGCCGATTTCTGGCTGATGCGTTTTACCGACCTTGTGCTGTCACTGCCTATCCTGCCCCTGCTGCTGGTGGCCGTCACCCTGTTCCGCGAACCATTGCGCGCAAACTTCGGACCCGAAGGGGGCATGTTCATCCTGATCGTGGGCGTCATTGGCCTGACGTCCTGGATGCAAACCGCGCGCATCGTGCGCGGCGACATTCTGGCGCTGAAGGAACGTGAGTTCATCCTGGCGGCGCGTAGCATCGGCACCACCTCACGTTCGATCATCACGCGTCACCTGCTGCCAAACGTGATCTCTCCCATCATGGTCTCTGCCACGCTGGGACTGGCCACGGCGATCATCACCGAAAGTGCGCTGTCCTTCCTCGGGGTCGGCTTCCCGTCCGACTTTCCGACATGGGGCAAGTTGCTGGCGGACTCTGTACAACGGATGGAACAGTATCCCGAACGGGTGATCCTGCCCGGTATCCTGATCTCGCTGACCGTGCTTGGGGTGAACTACCTTGGCGATGGCTTGCGCGACGCGCTTGATCCGCGCATTCGCGGACGCTGAACAGGGGGCGGACGACACGTCCGCCTTACCAAATCTTTGCAACACCGCTGAAACGTTCAGAACAAAAGGCGCAGGACACCTGCGCCTTACATGTCACCGCCCCTATTTCTCGACCGACCGGCGCAACTGGCGCACGAGGCCCCATACCAGGAACACGACAGGCAGCGTGACGATGGCCGTCAGCATGTTCTTTGACAGACCTGTGGGCGCTTCCAACGGGTACAGAAGGTACCCCGCCAGCGACACCGCATAATAGCTGATCGCCACCACCGAAAGCCCCTCGACAGTGCGCTGCAGACGAAGCTGGAGATCGGAGCGTTTGTCCATGCTTTCCAGCAGGGCCTGGTTCTGGGCCGAGCGTTCCACATCCACCCGTGTCCGCAGCAAGTTCGCGGCACGCACGCCGCGGGCCGACATCGCATCCAACCGCTCCTGGGCCGAACGCACGGTGCGCATCGCGGGCTGGTAGCGGCGGATCATGAATTCGCGGAACGTTTGCCGGCCCTCGTATCGGTCTTCGCGCAGCGCCGCGATACGCTCGTTCACGATGGCCTCATAGGCCCAGGTCGCGCCAAACCGGAACGAGGATTGTGCCGACAGCGTCTCCAGCTCGGCCGAAATCGCCAGCAGGGCCTGCAAGGTTTCTTCGGCCTTTGATCCTTCGGTGGACATGCTTTCCACCAGTTCGGTCAGCCGTGTGTCCAGCGCGCCCAGTTGCGCGCCCATCCCCCGCACGCGGGCAAAGCCCAGCATGGACATGGACTTGTAGGTCTCGATCTCGCACAGGCGCTGTACGATGCGGCCCATGCGCCGCTGCCCGGTGCCTTCCGAGGCGAAGACGGCAAATCTCATGTGCCCATTCTGATCAATGCGGAAATCCCCCGCCATGATGGCCGCATCTTCAAGCACCGTGCTCACGGCGAGGCTTTCGGGCACGAACCACTCGCTTAGCCGTTCACGCATCTGTTCGGGCGACTTGCGCTGTTCCACGCGGATCAGGATCGAGGTAACGCGCTGGCCGGGTGCCTGTTCCATCCAGTCCTGCGGAAAGGGATCAAAGGCGCGCGGATCAAAGGGGCGGTCCTCCACCCCTTCGGAAAAGATGGTGTAGGTCACGAATTCGGTGTGCTGTTCCCATTTCAGCCAGTGCCGCCCGATCTGGCCATAATAGTGCGTGGCCCCGGGTTGAGGATGGGGCGCGCCGTGGCGGTCAAGCAACTGCTGAAGGTGCAAAACATCCGCCGCGCGGTCCCGGTTGGCCGCCATCTCGGGCTGCTTGAACGCGACATAGGCCGCCGCACATGGCGCCCGCATCGACGGAAACGGGCGCGCATGCAACTCGTTGGCCAGCCTGTAGCGCAGCGGGTGATCTTCGATGGGGGCCATGAGTGCTCCGAATGTTCTTTGTCGTCAGATAATCCGAAACCGGTGCAAATCAAAACTCTTTTTTCAAGATTTTCAATGCGTTAACGGAATGCAATGGTATGCAGCGCAGCCTCAGGCCGCCAACGCCGCCCGCGCCTGTGCCGACAGGGGCAGATCGGCACGATCCAGAACACGCGCCACCAGTGCGCCGTGCCCCTTGGCCTGTGCCAGTTCCAGAAGGGCGCGCACATATCCCGGATCGCGATGGCGTTTACGCAAGAGCCTGCGAAACTTCACCGGGTTCAAACCACCCTTGATCGCCCGGCTTGCCACCGTCGACATCAGCCCCATCGCCTTGAAATGCTGCGGCACACGGTGGCGCATGAATGGCGTGTGATAGTGCATGACCCTGCGGCCGGTCATACGCGCGGCGTGGGCCGCATCCGCCCCCCACCAAGGGTCATAAATCAACTTCACGCTGGCCGCGCGCTTTATGGTCTGGGCCGCATCGACCCACGGGCCCGACCATTGGCCCAGCTTGCGCCCGCCGGGAAATCGCGTTTCGAACGGGACAAGTGACTGGCGCAAGGTCGTTTGCGGTGAAATCGCCACCACGCGTGCGCCGGGATGCACGATGGAAAAGGCGCATGCCGCATAGCCGCCCATGGACGCGCCGTAAAACACCACCTCTTCAAAATCCGCAAAGAACTTGCCCTGCCGCAATTCGCGGTAAAGCGCGAACATGTCCTTGTGGCGAAACCAGTCGTTTTGCTTGGTCATGTTGCCCAGATGCGACCAGCCCATTTCCTCGGCCAGCTTGTGCCCCCAGGGCATGCGCGGCGGTTCCGAATTGACGGAACCGAAGTGATCGAAGGTGACCATCAGCTTGGACGAGCGTGGCATGAACACCGCGCAGTGGCGCGGCATGTTGCGGATGAAACCCTGTCGCCCGGACTTGGCCGAGGCCTCCAATATGGATTTCAAAAGGGTCACGGCCATGCCCGCCTCATCAACCACAAGCGCTGCGACCCTAGCGCGATTCCCGCACCGTGTCAGGCCACGCAGGCGCGCATGAAAAAGGGGCGCACCCGACAGGCACGCCCCCAATTTTCGTTCCGTCGACGCGCGTCAGTCGATCATCGGCAACAGCTTGTCGATGGACGCCTTGGCATCGCCATAGAACATGCGCGTGTTGTCCTTGAAGAACAGCGGGTTCTCGATGCCGGAATAGCCCGTGCCCTGCCCGCGCTTGGACACGAACACCTGCTTGGCCTTCCAGCATTCCAGCACCGGCATACCGGCGATGGGGCTGTTTGGATCGTCCTGGGCCGCCGGGTTCACGATGTCGTTCGATCCGATGACGATGGCCACATCCGTGTCCGGGAAGTCATCGTTGATCTCGTCCATCTCAAGCACGATGTCATAGGGCACCTTGGCCTCGGCCAAGAGCACGTTCATGTGCCCGGGCAGACGTCCCGCAACCGGGTGAATCGCGAACCGCACGGTCTTTCCGGCTGCGCGCAGCTTGCGCGTCAACTCGGCCACGCCCTGCTGGGCTTGCGCCACGGCCATGCCATACCCGGGGATGATGACGATGCTGTCGGCCTCGTTCAGGGCCGTGGCAACGCCGTCCGCCTCGATCGCGATCTGTTCGCCTTCCACGGCCATCTGCTCACCCGCAGGGCCGCCAAAGCCGCCCAGGATCACGGACACGAAGGACCGGTTCATCGCCTTACACATGATGTAGGACAAGATCGCACCGGACGAACCCACTAGCGCGCCGACCACGATCAGCAGATCGTTGCCAAGGCTGAAGCCGATGGCCGCCGCCGCCCAGCCGGAGTAGCTGTTGAGCATGGATACAACGACGGGCATGTCCGCGCCGCCAATGCCCATGATCAGGTGATAGCCGATGAACAGCGCCAATATGGTCAGCAGAACCAGCATGAAGCTGCCCGAACCGCCAAAGTAGAGGATCGCGAACAACACCGACAGGGCCGCGGCCCCCGCGTTCAGCAGGTGTCCCCCCGGCAGCTTCTTGGCCGCAGAATCCACGCGCCCGGCCAACTTGCCATAGGCGATGATCGAACCGGTAAAGGTGACCGCACCGATCCAGATGCCCAGCACCAGTTCGACCTTCAGAATGGTGATCTCGACCGAGGATTTCTTGGCAATCAACTGCCCGAAGGAGGACAGACCGTCATGCACCTCTTTGGGCAGGCCGATGGCTGTGTAGCCATCCGCACCCACCGCGCCCATGACCAGATCGTTGGCGGCGTAGATACCGTCGATGTTGTTGATCATGATGTCCGCGTTAAAGCCCACGAACACAGCCGCCAGACCAACCAGCGAGTGCATGATCGCCACCAGTTCGGGCATCTGCGTCATCTGCACCTTGGTCGCCAGTTGATAGCCGACGGCAGCACCGCCCGCGATCAAGACGAGCGAGGCCAGCCAAAGGCCCTGCCCCGGTCCTGTCAGCGTAGCGATGACGGCAATCGCCATACCGGCAATGCCATACCACACCGCGCGTTTCGCGCTTTCCTGCCCGCTCAAGCCCCCAAGGGACAAGATGAAAAGAACGGCGGCCACAGCATAGGCCGCAATCGTAAATCCGAATTCCATGTGACCGGCTCCCTTACGATTTCTGGAACATGGCGAGCATGCGCCGTGTCACGAGGAAACCGCCGAAGATGTTCACGGCGGCCATGAAGATACCAAGCGCTGCGAGCAGCGTGATCAGCAGCGAGGACGATCCGACCTGGATCAGTGCACCCAGAATGATGATCGACGAAATCGCATTCGTCACCGCCATCAGCGGCGTGTGCAGGCTGTGCGCCACACCCCAGATCACCTGGAAACCGATAAAGACGGACAGAATGAAGACGATAAAGTGCTGCATGAACGAGGCAGGCGCGACGAGGCCGACCGCCAGAACCAGCACCGCACCAAGCGCCAAAAGGCCCACTTGCGTCTGGGTCTGCTTCTTGAACTCCGCAACTTCCTGTGCGCGCTTTTCCTCTGCCGTCAGCTCCTTGGGCGCTTCTTTCTTCGGGGCTGCCGCAATGGCGGCCACCTTGGGTGGTGGCGGCGGGAACGTGACCTCCTGAGCGTGCGCGATGGTGGCACCCCGGATAACGTCATCTTCCATGTCGTGATTGATCACGCCGTCTTTTTCCGGCGTCAGGTCCGTCATCAGGTGGCGGATGTTGGTGGCATAGAGGCTCGAGGCCTGCGTCGACATCCGGCTGGGGAAGTCGGTGTAGCCGATGATGGTCACCCCGTTGTCTGTGACGATCTTTTCGTCCATCACGGTCAGCTTGCAGTTGCCGCCCTTTTCGGCCGCAAGGTCCACGATGACGGAACCGGGTTTCATTGCCGCAACCATGTCCTCGGTCCACAACTCGGGTGCTTCGCGGTTGGGGATCAGGGCCGTGGTGATCACGATGTCGACTTCGGGTGCCAACTCGCGGAACTTGGCCAGTTGCGCCTCGCGGAACTCAGGCGAGGACACGGAGGCATATCCACCCGTGGCCGCCCCGTCTGTCTGCTCTTCCTCGAAATCGAGGTAGACGAACTCGGCCCCCATGCTCTCGACCTGCTCGGCCACTTCGGGGCGCACGTCAAAGGCATATGTAATCGCACCCAGGCTGGTCGATGTGCCGATGGCGGCCAATCCGGCCACCCCCGCACCCACAACCAGCACCTTGGCCGGGGGCACCTTGCCCGCGGCTGTGATCTGACCGGTAAAGAAGCGGCCAAAGTTGTTGCCTGCCTCGATCACGGCGCGGTATCCCGCGATGTTGGCCATCGAGCTCAGCGCGTCCATCTTCTGGGCGCGGCTGATGCGCGGGATCATCTCCATCGCAATGACCGTCGCGCCCTTCTTGGCGGCGGCCTGCATCTTGTCCTCGTCCGCGACGGGGCTGAAGAAGGAAATCAGCGTCTGCCCTTCGCGCAGGCGCTTCATCTCGGTCGCGTCGGGTGCGCGCACCTTGGCGACCACATCGGCCGCCTTCCAAAGGGCCGCAGCGGTCTTGACCACCTCGACGCCAGCGGCCTTGTAGTCTGCATCCGCAAAACCGGCTTCCAGACCTGCGCCCGTTTCCACGACACAGTCATGCCCCAGCTTTTGAAGGGCCGTGGCGCTGTCCGGGGTCATCGCGACCCGGCGCTCACCGGCAAATGTTTCTTTTGGTGTTCCGATCTTCATGCGGAGCAGTCCCCCATGCTTACTGCAGACGTTTAAGGCGCGGCGATCTGGAAATATGGCGCGCCGCGCACCGGTGTCCACTAACGTCCCCGGTCCCGAGTTACAAGAACCGCACCCACGTCAACCGCGAAAGAAGTGGAAAGATTCAAACCCACCGGCGCACTTTTAATTCGTAGCGGGCAAATTCGGCACGAAATTCGCGCCGCATCCGGTCTTCTTCGGGCACGATGAAGTGCCGTTCGATCCACCAGACGAATATCGGCACCAGCACGAGCGACGGCACCGCGTCAAAGCGCAAGATGAAGCCGGTCAGCAACAGGGCATCGCCCAGATAGATCGGATTTCGGCTGCGCGCGAATACGCCGGTTGTGACCAGATGCGCAGGTGTCTGATGGGGAATGATCGTGGTCCGGTGGCGGCGAAACTCCAGCGCGGCCGCGCCGATCAGGATCACCCCTGCCCCGATGAACAAACCCGCCATCGCCTGGGTCACAGGGCCATCCACACTCATCCCCAGCGGAAAAAAGCGGCCCTGGCACCACGCCAGAAAAAGGGCGACGACCAACCAGACGGGCGGAATATCGAGTACATTTTTCATAAATTTGTCCTGTCCGGCCATGGTGCGACCAGCATGGTCATCCTGTCAACGATGTGACGCCGCAGCGCGTCAGCGTGCCGCGCGCAGGGCGTCAACGTGGTTGTTCCTTGGGCGATGCGGGCGCAAGATGCAACACGGCAGCACCGGAGGGCTAGACTTGGAACAACAAAGCACACTCGCAGGAAAACATGCGCTGGTCACAGGTGGCGGCACAGGCATCGGGCTCGCCATTGCCCGGGCTTTGGCCGAACAGGGCGCGCTTGTCACGATCACAGGCCGCCGACAGCAGGTGCTGGACGAAGTCGCAGGGGACGGACTGTTCGGCGCGGCCATGGATGTGAGGGATGAGGCATCGGTGTGCGGCGTGATCGCGGATGCGGTCGCGGCCCGTGGCCCGGTGCAGATTTGCGTTCCCAACGCGGGGGTCGCCGAGGGGCGCGCGCTGCACAAGACCGACATGGCATTTTGGCGCGACACGATGTCCACCAATCTCGATGGCGCGTTCCTGACCATCCGTGAATGCCTGCCCGGCATGCGTGGCACCGATTGGGGGCGCGTGATCGCCGTATCCTCGATTGCCGGTCTGCGCGGGCTGCCGGGGGCTGCGGCCTATGCAGCCTCGAAACACGGGTTGATCGGGCTGATACGGTCACTTTCCGAAGATTACATGGGCCAGCCATTTACCTTCAACGCGCTCTGCCCCGGATATGTGGACACCCCGATTGTGACCCGGAACGAGGCCGCAATTGCACAGCGGACCGGGATGAGCGCGCAAGACGCACGGCAGGTGATGATCGATGCGAACCGGCACAAGCGCCTGATCGACGTTGAAGAAGTCGCAGCCGCCGCGCTTTGGCTCGTCGGCCCGGGATCGGGCAGCATCAACGGGCAGTGCATTCAAATCGCGGGCGGTCAGACAGCGTAAGGCGGATCAAGATCCGCCTTACCAACGGGCCCGTGTTGCGCTGGCAACCGTAGCAGGGGCGGAGCACAGCTCCGCCTTACATGGCAGATGTTGCGACCCCGTAAGGCGCACGTGTCGTGCGCCCCACCGCCGGAGTGAAAGCGTCGCCCACCGGCACATTCGGATCGTAGGTGCCGCGCACCACTGCCCTGTGGATCGAGGAATGCGGCCAATCTGTCGGCCTGCGCACCAAACCGGCCTGCACCGGCGCAGAAAAGATCATGCGGCGGTGCGCTGCCAGATCGTCTGCATTCCGGATCGCATGTTCCCAGAATCGACGTTGCCAGATCCCCTTTTCACCGGGACGCAGTTTCATACTCTGCCCCATCTCCGGCGCTGGGCAGGCCCGCGAGAACAGGCTTTTCAGCATCCGCCAGCGCACGGAATAGTCGCTGTCCCCCTCGGGCAAGGTCCATAGCGTGTGGATCACGTCGCCCAACACGACGATCTCATCAATCTCGAACGGATAGCGAGCGCGCGTCAGGCGCACCGCATTGCGCAAGGCGTCGATTTCTTGCACCAGAATGTCCGAGCCGCGGCGCGCCGTGCGCGCGGTGAAGAAATAGGTGCCCCCGGGGCGGCGTGTGCGGATATAGCTTGGCATCCCCAAACGCTATGCGCGTTTTGGTTAACACCTGTTTAAGCGTGGCTCAGGCTGTGCGCAGCATTGGTCGGGCGCGCCGCCCATCTGCCCAGTCGGCGCAAGCTGCGCCAAAGGCTTCAAACAGCGGGCGAGATACTGGATCGGCGCTCGCGTTCCACTCGGGATGCCACTGCACCGAAAGCGTAAAGCCGGGCGCCCCTTCGATATAAACAGCCTCGGGCGTGCCATCGGGTGCGTGGCCGTCCACCACCACACGCGGCCCTGCTTTCTTGATGCCCTGCCCGTGCAACGTATTGGTCGGAACCGAGCGCGTGCCCATCAACTGGTGGAACACACCGCCGTCGCTGAAGGTCACGTCGTGGCGCAGCGCGAACTTTTCCTCCAACGTACCATCGGGGGGCATGCGGTGGTTGTCACGTCCGGGCAAATCGCGAATTTCGGGATAGAGCGAGCCACCCATCGCCACGTTGACCTCCTGAAAGCCGCGACAAATACCCAACAGGGGCTGGCCGCGTTCTACCAGTGCCCGGATCAGGGGCAAGGTGACCGCGTCGCGCTTGCGATCAAAGGCACCATGGGCGTCCGTGGGTTCTTCGCCATATTCTTCCGGGTGCACATTGGCGCGCCCGCCGGTAAAGACAAAGCCCGCGCAATGTTCCAGCAGGTCTTCCAACCGCACCTTGTCAGGCTCTGCGGGCACCAAAAGGGGCAAGCCCTCGGCCACATCTGCCACTGCCGAGATGTTGATCAGGCCAGCGGCCTGCACCTCGTATTCGTCATTGATGACGTGGTGGTTGGAAATGATACCGATAATGGGGCGGGCCATGGAATCCTCGTCTGATGTCGTACCACCGAGATATAGACGGCACCCGCCCCCAAGAATAGAGCAGCGCGCGCGCAGACAACTGTGCGCAAAGCCGCAAAGTCGTCAGCGCTTAAATTTCAGCCACAAGGGAGGCCGCCTCGATCCCGGCCACGGCCGCGATCGCATCGTTGTCGGACGTATCGCCCGTGACACCGACGGCGCCGATCACGGCGCCCTTCTTGTCGCGCAGCAGCACACCACCCGGCACGGGCACGACCTGCCCGCCAAACAGACCGTTCACCGCGCCCATGAAATAGGCCTGCGCCTCGGCGCGCGCCATCTGCGCGGTGCCCGCCATACCCAGCATCACCGCACCGTAGGCCTTGCCATGGGCAACCGCGAAGCGACCCGGCGCTGCGCCATCTTCCCGCTCGAACGCCTGCACGTGACCGCCCGCATCCAGAACCACGACGGACAGTGGCTTCAACTCCATCTCCCGGCCCTTTTCCAGCGCCTTGCGAATGATCGTGCGCGCCTTGCGCAGTGAAATGGTCATGTCTTTCTCCTTTTGCACAGGCTCAAGTCGATGAACGCCTGTTTCTTCTGACTGAAAATACCATCGTGGGTCCGGGGGCAGACAGCCCCCGTGCCACGCGGGCCAATCGCCTGTCAGGCGGCCTTGAACTCCAAACGGCGGGCATGCAGCACAGGCTCGGTATAACCTGACGGCTGCACACGACCCTTGAGCACCAGATCACACGCCGCCTGGAACGCGATCCCGTCAAAGCCGGGGGCCATGGGGATGTAGGCCGCATCGCCTGCGTTCTGGCGGTCCACCACTGCGGCCATCTTCTTCAGCGCCGCCATCACCTGATCCTCGCTCACCACCCCGTGGTGCAACCAGTTCGCCATGGCCTGCGCCGAAATGCGACAGGTTGCGCGGTCTTCCATCAGGGCCACATCGCTGATGTCAGGCACCTTGGAACAGCCAACACCCTGATCGACCCAGCGCACCACGTAACCCAGAATGCCCTGGGCGTTGTTTTCCAGCTCCCGTGCGATCTCGGCGTCCGAGAAATTGCGGCCCGCGGCCACCGGCACGGTCAGCAAATCCTCAAGCGTGCCGCGCGCGCCACCTGCTTTCAGCGCATCCTGACGGGCCAGCACATCGACCTTGTGATAATGCGTCGCGTGCAGCGTGGCGGCAGTGGGGGACGGCACCCAGGCACAGGTCGCGCCTGATTGCGGGTGACCAATCTTGGCCTCGAGCATGTCAGCCATGAGGTCAGGCATGGCCCACATTCCCTTGCCAATCTGCGCGCGCCCCTTCAGCCCGCAGGCCAGGCCGATGTCGACATTGCGATCTTCGTAGGAGGCGATCCATGCCGCCCCCTTCATCTCGCCCTTGGGCACCATCGGACCCGCCTCCATCGAGGTATGGATTTCATCGCCGGTGCGATCCAGGAAACCGGTGTTGATAAAGGCCACGCGCGATTTGGCCGCGCGAATGCACTCCTTGAGATTGGCCGAGGTCCGGCGCTCTTCGTCCATGATGCCCAGCTTGACCGTGTTCGCAGGCAGGCCCAGCACTTTTTCGACCCGCGTGAAGATCTCGTCGGCAAAGGCAACCTCGACCGGGCCGTGCATCTTGGGTTTTACCACGTAGACCGATCCGGTGACCGAGTTGCGCAAGCCGTCCGTCTTGGCGAGATCATGCATGGTAATGAGAGTGGTGACCATCGCATCCATCAATCCCTCGCCAATCTCAAGGCCATCGCGGTCGAGAATGGCCGGGTTGGTCATCAGATGGCCCACATTGCGCACCAGCATCAGGCTGCGGCCCTTGACGGTCACGGGCGCACCATCCGGCCCGGAATAGGTCAGATCGCTTGCCATACGGCGGGTGACAGTCTTGCCGCCCTTTTCGAAAGTCTCGCTGAGATCGCCCTTCATCAGGCCGAGCCAGTTGCCATAGGCGAGCACCTTGTCCTCGGCATCCACCGCCGCAACGCTGTCTTCGCAGTCCATGATGGTGGACAGGGCGGACTCCAGGTTGACCGTCGCGATCCCGGCCGGATCGCTCGCGCCGATCTGATGGTTCGGGTTCACCTGAATTTCGACGCCCAGCCCATTGTTCCTGAACAGGAAACTGCTGCTTTCCTCGTCGGAGGCGTGACCGACATATTGTCCTTCGTCCATCAATGACACAGGCGTGCCACCGGCCTTCAGGACCAGCGCGTTGCCGTCCACACCCAGGGAATCAACGTCGGCCCACTTGGCACCTTGCAGCGGCACCGCCTCGTCCAGAAAGGCTTTGGCCCAGGCAATCACGCGGGCCCCGCGCGCAGGGTCATAGCCCTTGCCGCCGGGCAGATCGCCCATGGCATCCGTGCCATAGAGCGCATCATAGAGACTGCCCCACCGCGCATTGGCAGCGTTCAAGGCAAAACGAGCATTCATGATCGGCACCACCAGCTGTGCGCCGGGGGTGCTGGCAATCTCGGGATCCACATTGGCGGTTTCGATCTCGAAATCCGGGCCTTCGGGCACGAGATACCCGATCTCTTCCAGGAAGGCGCGATAGGCGATCGCATCGTGGGGCGCTGCGCGATGGGCAATGTGCCAGTCGTCGATCTTGGCCTGAATGGACATACGCTCAGACAGCAGCCCACGGTTCTTGGGCCCCAGATCGTGCACAAGCGCCGAAAAACCCGCCCAGAAATCGGCCGAGGCGACGCCTGTGCCCGGCAAGGCCTGTCCTTCGATGAACTGCGCCAGCGTGTCCGCCACTTTCAGTTCGGCCCGTTCCACGTAATTCGACATCTGATGCCCTCCCGGCTTGGATTCTCGACTTCGACGGCAGGCTTAGAGAAAAAGTTTCCTATCGTAAACACGTTTGGTCAGATAATTTTACCAAAGCTGAAAAATCGCTCGAACTGCGCCTTTTCAAGCAGCACCCGCACCCCATTCCAGCCAATGCCGCGCCTCCGCAGAGAGCAGCCCAGCCATCCGAGCCTCGTAGGCGGCGATGTCCTCAGCCTCGAGCACACCCTGCCATTTCTGCGCCCCCCCACTGTGGAAAAAGCATGCATCGTCATGCCAGAACCCCTGCCCCGCAGCGACCGCGAACCGCGCGGCATTGGCTTTCATCGCGTTAAATCGGGCGGCCTCGACCAGGTGCGACAGCAACGCGGCCTCGTGATGGATGCCCGCGTGATCCGCAATACGGGCAACAGCCCCGGGCAAATCGCGCAACATGTCCGCGTAATGCAGCCGCAGGACATTGGGCGCCTCGTCCAGCGCACGCGCCGCACGATAGTGATCCAGGATCGACGCAAGATTGCTACCGGTATGCGCATCGCCCTGCAGAAACAGGTGAAAGCCCTCGCGGACATCTTCGGGAAAGACGTGGCGCAGCACCTCTTTGCGCATGTTGTAGACATGTGCGCGGAATGACAGGTGCACGTCGATCGGGTGGCGGAACACGCAGATGTAGCGGA
Source organism: Tateyamaria algicola (assembly GCF_047715485.1). Lineage (NCBI taxonomy): Bacteria > Pseudomonadati > Pseudomonadota > Alphaproteobacteria > Rhodobacterales > Roseobacteraceae > Tateyamaria > Tateyamaria algicola. The sequence continues at coordinate 3,659,907 of NZ_CP180422.1, read as the reverse complement.
CGTCCGGCCACAACGGGGCACCATCCAGTGGTGTGTGCGTCTTGATCTGGCGACGGCTGGTCTGCGCGTCGAGCGCGGCTGCAACGTCTGCCCAGTCCTCCTCGGCGATGTCGAGCCATGGCGCGCGGGTCGACAATTGCGGATCGACGTTCACATCGCCCGAGAACAGGAGCGCCAGAATGCCCTGCACCCACGTTGTGCCCGATTTGGAGGGGGTGGAGACGACAACGTCGCCCGCCCGCGGTACAAACCGATCCCAGCGGGTCGGATCGACATTCCTTCCGGGATAGATGCGGGCGCGTGGCCGTGGCGGGGTCAGCATGGCCAAGTGCTGGCCTGCGTGCAGCGCGCGGTCAATCTTTAAGGGCAGCGCAGGCGGCGGATTGCCATCCGCCTTACTTGGCGACGCCTGTCCTGCGGCAGCGTTCAGAACAATAGCGCACCTCGTCCCAGACTTTCGCCCATTTCTTGCGCCAGGTGAACGGGCGCTGACAGACCGGGCACATCTTTTGCGGCAACTCGGATTTTCTGCGCATGCGCCCCATCAGAAATCGAACCCCATCTGCCGGCTATCACGGGCCGGAGCCTGTTTTCGGCGTCCAGAGGCGGGCGACACGCCCGCCTTACGCGCCCTCGGCGCACGGTCGTTCACGAAATGCCCCTGCGGGTCCTTGCGGCTCGCGTGTTTGTCCACCACGCGCGCCGCTTCGGAGCGGAAGGAATCCCCCTTGCGGACGGCCCAAACACGCGCGCGCGCAGTGCGCGCTGCCTCGGCCACTTCCACGATGGGTGCGGGATATGTGCGGCCCAGCACGCGGTCCGCGCCATCCCAGCGCCATGGCTCTTGCAGCAGGTCGTCCGGCACATCCGCGAGTTCCGGGCACCAGCGGCGCGTGAACACGCCCGTCGGGTCCTGATCCTTGCCCTGTTTGACGGGGTTGTAGATGCGCACCGTATTCATGCCCGTCGTGCCCGACTGCATCTGCGCCTGGGGCCAGTGAATACCGGGCTCGAAATCGGTGAACTGTCGGGCCAGGTGCAGCCCCGTCACACGCCAGTCGAGCCATAGGTGATAGGACGCTACCGCCATCACCATCGACCGCATGCGGAAATTCAGCCAGCCTGTTGCATCCAGATACCGCATGCACGCATCGACAAAGGGCAGGCCCGTCTCCCCGCTTTGCCAGGCAGCGAGGCGCGCGGCATCAGGGCTGCGCGGGCGCATGTCTTCGTAGGCGGAATGCAGACAGTGATGCTCGAGCGCGGGTTCATCTTCGAGCTTCTGCATGAAGTGGTCGCGCCATGCGAGGCGCGCCTGAAAGGACTTGAGCGACCCGCCCCACCCGGCGCGCGTGCCCTTGACCTCGCGCTGGCGGGCGGCCGCGGCTTGTGACGCTTCACGCCCCGACAGACAGCCAAAGGCAAGGTAGGGCGACAGACGCGAACAGGACCATTCACCGGTCACGGGCGAGGACATGTCCTTGCGATATGTCTGGCCCCGCTCGGTCAGGAAAGAGCCCAGCAGCGACAGGGCCTCGGCCCGGCCACCGCGCTGGCGGTGCGGGCAATGATCCCGCGCCACCAGTTGCGGAACATCGTCGCTGGGCAAAATGGGTCCATGCAGCCGCTCGGGGACATCCACCTGCGGCTGGCGCAGGAACGCGTTGCGCCGTGCCGCCCAGCCATCGCGCCCGTTGAGGCGCCGTATGACGCCGGACTGGGTAAGCTCCTCCCACCGCACGACCTGGCCTGCCGCCCACGCCGCCACATCGCGATCGCGCGCATAAGTCCAGGCACTGCCCGTTTCCTCGTGGCTGATGAGATGATTGAAAGGGGCCGCGCGCGACAGATCCTCCAGTACATCCACCACACGCCCGACCCGCACGACCAGCGTCAGCCCGATACCCCGCAGATCGGCGCGCAAGGCAGCCACGCTTTCCGTCACAAAATCGAACTGGCGGCCCGACACGTCTGTTTGCGCCCAATAGTCCGGCTCGAACACATAAAGAGGGATCACATCGCCCAGCGCCGCCGCACGGGCCAGCGCAGGGTGATCGGTGATGCGCAAATCACGTTTGAACCACAAAACAGTCGTCATGACCCGCACCTAGGGCGCGCGCGGCCAAGGGCCAGCCTCCGCCGACCGCATCGGCGCGCACCTTGAAGCCCCCGGGACACAGCACTAACGTCCAAGGAAACACTGGCTTCCTCACACAAGGCTGACCCCTGATGCGCGATGCGTCCCCCCAAACGATCTACCTCGAGGATTACACACCCTTCGGCTACACCGTTCAGGAGGTGCACCTGACCTTCGATCTGGCCCCGTCCGCCACGCGGGTGACATCGCGCATCCGCTTTGCGCCGAACCCGCAAGCCACGGACAAGACGTTCTTTTTGCACGGCGAAAACCTGTCGCTGATCAGCGCCAAGATTGATGGCGAGCCGGTGACACCGACACTGAGCGAGGATGGGTTGACCTGCGACGTGCCCAACATGCCCTTTGTCTGGGAGGCGGAGGTGCAGATCGACCCGGCCGCCAATACGGCACTCGAGGGCCTCTATCTGTCCAACGGGATGTACTGCACGCAATGCGAGGCCGAAGGGTTTCGCAAGATCACATACTATCCCGACCGCCCCGACGTGATGAGCACATTCACGGTACGCATCAACGGCCCCCACGCCACGCTGCTCAGCAACGGCAACCCGGTCGCCTCGGGCGAAGGCTGGGCGGAATGGCACGATCCCTGGCCCAAGCCCGCCTATCTATTCGCCCTGGTCGCAGGCGAATTGATCGCCCATCGCGACACGTTCACGACGATGGAAGGGCGCAAGGTCGACCTGGCCCTCTATGTCCGCCCCGGTGACGAGGGCAAATGCGCCTTCGGGATGCAGGCGCTCAAGGATTCCATGAAGTGGGACGAGGATGTCTATGGCCGCGCCTATGATCTTGATGTGTTCAACATCGTGGCGGTGGACGACTTCAACATGGGCGCGATGGAGAATAAGGGGCTCAATATCTTCAACGCCTCGGCGGTGCTGGCCAGCCCCGAAACCTCGACCGACACCAATTTCGAGCGGATCGAGGCGATTATCGCACACGAGTATTTCCACAACTGGACGGGCAACCGCATCACCTGCCGCGATTGGTTCCAGCTGTGCCTCAAGGAAGGGCTGACAGTGTTCCGCGACAGCCAGTTCACCGCAGACATGCGCTCGGAACCGGTCAAGCGGATCAGTGACGTCATCGACCTGCGCGGCCGCCAGTTTCCCGAGGATCAGGGGCCCCTCGCGCATCCGGTACGCCCCGAAAGCTTTCAGGAAATCAACAATTTCTATACGGCCACGGTCTACGAGAAGGGCGCGGAGGTTATCCGCATGCTCAAGACACTTGTCGGGGACGCGGCTTATGCCAAGGCATTGGATCTGTATTTCGACCGCCATGACGGGCAGGCCTGCACGATCGAGGATTGGCTGGCCGTGTTCGCGGAGGCCACGGGCCGCGATCTGGCGCAGTTCAAACGCTGGTATTCGCAGGCGGGCACGCCGCGCGTTGCGGTCTCGGACAGTTTTGAAAACGGCACCTATGCGCTGAACTTCACGCAGTCCACACCGCCATCGGCCACGACGGCAGACCCCCAGCCGCAGGTGATCCCCATGGCCGTCGGGTTGATCGGCCCAAACGGGGACGAGGTGATGCCGACCCAGGTGCTGGAGCTGACACAGACCAGCCAGACGTTCTCCTTTCCCGGTCTTGCGGCCAAGCCGGTGCCGTCGATCCTGCGCGGCTTTTCCGCGCCCATCGTGCTGGATCACACGCCGGATCACGCGTTCCTGCTGGCCCATGACACCGACCCGTTCAACCGGTGGGAGGCGGCGCGCAACCTTGCCCGCGCCTCGCTGATGGCCACGATTGTCAAAGGCGCAGCCCCCGATCAGGCGTGGTTGAGTGGGATCGAAAAGGTGCTGCTGGATGACAGCCTTGATCCGGCCTACCGCGCGTTGATGGCCGGGCTGCCCGGCCAGTCGGAACTGGCGGCGGAAATGCACCGCTCCGGGCACACGCCGGACCCGGATGCGATCTGGGTCGCGGTCAATGCATTGAAACAGGCGCTGTCCGACCGGATGCGCGATGGGCTGTCTGCGCTGTACGCGGCCCAACAGGTCAGCGCGCCTTACGCTCCGGATGCGACACAGTCGGGGATGCGGGCCTTGGGCAATACGGTGTTGTCCCTGATCACCCGTCAGGATGGCGGTGATCAAGCGCAGGTACAGTATGACACCGCCGACAACATGACACAGCAACTCAGCGCGCTGGCGAACCTGATCCGCGCCGGGCGCGGTGATGCCGCCCTTGCCCAGTTCGAGGCGCAGTGGAAAGACGACCGCCTCGTCATGGACAAGTGGTTCGGCCTGCAGGTGATCGAGGCCAAGCCCGATGATGCCGCCGACACGGCCAAGGCGCTGACCCGCCACGCCGCCTTCAACTGGAAGAACCCCAACCGGTTCCGGGCCACCCTGGGTGCGCTGGCAGGTCATCACGCAGGCTTTCACGCCAAGGATGGGTCGGGCTACACCATGCTGGCCGACTGGCTGATCACGCTCGACCCGGTGAACCCGCAGACGACAGCGCGGATGTGTTCCGCCTTCCAGACCTGGCGGCGCTATGACGCAATCCGGCAGTCGATGATCGGCAAAGAGCTGGACCGCATCGCCGCCACCCCCAACCTGAGCCGCGATACGACCGAGATGATTACGCGCATTCGAGAGGCATGACATGGGCGGCCTTGCAATCTGATGGACCTTTATAGAGCCACCGTGCCCCCGCTCAAACGCGTAACACTAGCGGTGCCGCGCCTGATCGACTGCCTGTCGGACCCGCGCCCCCTCGGCGCACGCCTCGTGCCGGACAGTTTTTCGGCGGCTGAGCATTTTTGCTGTGCGCTGGGATATGTGGCCCGCACCATTTTGCCGCTGACGGGGGACGAGGTGCCCGATCTGCCCTTTGACACCGATCCAGGTGCCATCGTGGCACTGGCCCATGACATGGCCTTCATGCTGGACGAAGTGAAGCCGTCTGAGTTTGAAGGTGCAGCAACCCGCCAGATCACCCACACCGCCGGAGAGGCGGAACTGGTGCAAAGCGGACAGGATTACGCCCTGCTCTATGCGCTGCCGAATGCGCAGTTTCATCTCGCCCTGGGCTATGCCAGCCTGCGCAAAGCAGGCGCAAATGTGGGCAAGGGCGATCTGGACGGTTTTCACCGCTACGCCCCCGGCACGACCCTTGTGTCCGACACACCAATCAACTAACCTCAAGAAAGCCATTTCCATGACCAAACGCCCCATCTGCCTTATCACCGGTGCCTCTGCCGGGATCGGTGCGGCCTGTGCCCGCCTTGCCGCCCCCGACTACGATCTGGTGCTGAACTACCGCAGCAACCCGGACGGGGCCGCCGCCGTAAAGGCCGACGCCGAAGCGCTTGGCGCGCAGGTCGTCTTGGCGCAGGGCGATGTGGCTGAACCGGATGACATTGCCAGCATTTACAAGGTGGTCGATGACAGTTTTGGCCGCCTGGACGTGCTGATCAACAATGCCGGGATCGTGGACACGTCCGCCAAACTGACCGAGATCGACCACGCGCGCCTGACCCGCATGATGAACGTGAACGTCATTGGCGCCATGCTGGTCGCCAAAGAGGCCGTGATCCGCATGCAGGCCCAGGGTAAGGGCGGCGCGATCATCAACATCTCGTCTGCCGCTGCGCGCCTGGGGTCGGGAAACCAGTATATCGACTACGCCGCCTCAAAGGCCGCAATCGACACCTTTACCAAGGGGCTGTCGGACGAGGTTGCGCAAGACAATATCCGTGTCATGTCGATCCGCCCGGGCCTGATCGACACCGAAATCCACGCCAAGGGCGGACAACCGGGGCGCGCGCAAAAGCTGGCGCATATGGTGCCGATGCGGCGTGAAGGGTCGGCCGAAGAAGTGGCGCGGGCCATCCTGTGGCTTGCGTCGGATGAGGCAAGCTATGTCACCGGGTCCACGCTGGATGTCACGGGTGGCCGTTGAGGACAGATGACGCCCTACAGCTTTGAAACCTCGGGACGCAACCGCAAGACACTGATCGCTTTGATCGCGGTCTGGGGGGCCATTCTGGCAGCCATCCTGTTTCTGGATGCAGCGCTGTGGCTGATGGCGCTGATTGCGTTTTGCACGGCCCCCGCCCTGTACGATCTGGTCGCGGGCCGTCGATCGGGCGTCGGGCTGTCAGAGGACGGGCTCAGCTGGTTTGCCGGGCGACGATCCGGAGAGATCACCTGGGACCGGATCAGCCATATGCGGCTGGATACGCGGCTCGACTTTTCGGTCCGCGCCAGTGCGGTTCTGACCTCCGGGCGCAAGGTGCGTTTGCCGCTTGAGGCGACGCCAAAGGCGGACACGTTCGAACAGATCCTCGCAGAGCGTGGGATCAAGGTCGAGCGTCACCATTTTTCCCTGCTGGGATGAGGTGGGTCGCGCTGATCCTCGCACTCTGTGCGCTGGCGGCCTGCGGTGTCCCCTCGCACCAGAACACGTCCGACCCGCTGTTATATGACAAGGGCGCGGTTGCGCGCGCCGACAGCGCGGTCATCGGCATTCCCGGGGCGCTGACCTCGATCCGGGTGCTTGCCCCGCTCGCCGGGCTCGAGACGACGGATCGCGCCATCGTCTACTACCGGCTGCCCGGCTATGACGGGCGACCCGAAGGTGAATGGGTCGACATCACGCGGGCCGCAGCGCGCATTGCTCGCCTCGTGCGCGAGGCGGGGCTGGCCCGTGTCGACCTGATCGGCCATTCCACCGGCGCCGTGATCGCGCTGGAGGCGGCCAAGGACATCCGCCGCACCAGCCCCGGCACAGACGTGCGCGTCACGGCCATATCCTCTGCCCTGCCCGCGCCGCAGCCGATCCTTGCTGGCGTGCGCGGGGCGGCAGGCACAGTGGCGGCGGCAGCGCGCGCAGGCAGCCTCGCCCCCCGTGATGTGTGGTTGGAGTATTACCGCCGGTTGGCCTATGGGCCGGATGCGGATGCCACGCCAACGTCGCGGCGTGCCGCGGATGCGCTGGTTGCAGCCAATGATGATCGCATCACCCTGCCTGAAAATGGTCTTGCGCGGCGACACACCCGCGCCCTGCGGCGCTGGACAAACCCCGATCCAGAGGCGCTGAGGGGTGCGCGGCTCACCTATTACCACGGTGCGGTGGACCCGGTGTTTCCGCCACGCATCACCAGACGGTTCACCGACAGCCTGCCGGATGCCGAACTGCGCCTCGTGCCGGGGCATGGGCACCTGCTGTTGCTGACCTACCCGGAAATCTGGGATCGGATCGGGCAGGATATCACGGGCTAGTCGGACGGGCGCGACAAGGGGCGCGTGGCATCCAGCGGCGCGCAATAGGGCTGGCGCCTCAGCCACCCAGCCATGTCCGCCCGTTTCGAGGACGAGCGCATCGGCCCCCAATCCGCAGCCACCCCGCGTCCGCCCCGGCCATAGATCACGCCGTCGCGGGGCACCGTCACGGCCATGATCCGCACCGCACAACTGAGGTTGGCCGCCCCGTTCTTGAGCGCCTCACCCGTGCCTACGGTGCACTCGTATCCGCGCGCGGTGGCAGGCAGGATTTGCAACAGGCCATACCATTTGCCACCCCCACCCACGGCGCGGGGCTTGTAGGTGCTTTCGTGTTTGGCCAGCGCCGACAGGAACCCGACCCAAAAGGCGCGGCGCCCCGCGTCACTGGCGCCGGGGTATCGCGGACACCAATCCGCAATGTCGTCCGGCACCATCTCGACCAAGGGCCGCCCATGATCTTTCAGGGCAGACAGGGCCGCACGGTTCCACAGGATGTGGTCGGGCTGGTGGGTCCAGCGGGTGCGCGGCACGTCGCCATCACGCGCAGGCGGGCGCAGCCCGTCAAAATCATCCGCAGGCGTATCCAGTGCCTGTTGGGCCAGGGCCTCTTGCCCCGCCGCGTCCTGTGCAAGGGCCGGAGTGGTCGCGGTCAAAACAGCGGCCAGACCGAGGGTGAGCAAAATACGTGGTGTCATCGCGAGATTATGTTCGAGCAGACAGCGGGGTGTCCAGCGCGCGGCGCAGCGGAATTCAGCCCGTTGCGGCGCGCCGTGAGACAATCTTCGCCCATGGCGCGCATTGTTGTAACCAATGCGCGAAACTGCGGAAAATCACCGCGTAAGTTGCCTGATCTTGTCGCCCCTTTGCCCTCTTTGTGACCCAATTCCCGTCCAGTTTGGTGCCTGTACACGGTGACGGATATTTAACGATGGCTTTTGCAGAACGCATTCTGGCGCCCTTGGCGCACTTTCGGGGCAAGCTGAAAGGCGCCCGGATGACCATGGCGCATGATGGCGTTCTGCAAGCGGCCCGCCCGCCACGATCAACGGCACGGCAGATGGCCTCGGCGCTGGAAAACGCGCTTACCATCCCCTGCCCGGATCCCACAGCAGAAGAACGCGCACGCGACACACATCAGGCGCGCGGCCAGAAACTGGCCCGCCTCGAAGAGTGGACGCGCCTGAGCCAGGAGATTGCCGAGGCCGATGCCGCCCGGCTCAAGACCCAGGGCGGCACGCCTGTTGCGGAATTGCTGGCATATGGCGCGCGCGCCGATGTCGTCAGCGCCGCCGAACACGCCCTGTTGACCGGCAGACCCGATCCCAAAGCCCCCCTGCTTGCCGGGATCGAGGCGCTGGAACAGGTGTTGGCCGAGTATCCCAATGACCCCAGGATCGCCGTGGTCGTGGCCCTGGCCCATATCGACATCGGCTGGGCCTGGCGCGGCCCTGGCTGGGACATCGAAGTGCCCTTGCGCAACCGCGAGGCGCTTCACGCGCATTTTGACCGGGCCGCCGATATTGTTGCCGAATATGATGCCGACACACTGGACTCGCCCCTGCTCGCGGCGACGGTCTGTGCCTTGTCGGTTGGACGCGGCGGCCCCGCGCGCCAGATCACCCGCAATTTCGAACGCTGGATCGATCTGGATATCAAGAATGCGCGCGCCTACCGCACCTTTGGCGTACAGATGCTGCCACGCTGGCACGGTTCTTACGAACGGCTCGAGCTTGAGGCCCGCCGCGCAGCGGGGCGCACCTATGATGTCTGGGGCGCGGGTGCCTATACGTGGATGATGTTTGATGCCATCTCTATCGATCCGAAGGCCTGCGCAGGTGTGGATCTGGATTTCTTCCTCGACGGGTTGCGCGACATTCTGCGCAACACCGGGGACCAGCACACCGTCAACCTGATGGCGGCCTATTGCGCCAATACGATGGGGTCCACCCAAACCGGCGATGACGAGACCGACTATATCCGCAACCAGATTTCCGCCGCCGCCGCCTGGATCGTGCGCGATCACCTGACCGAGCTACATCCGATGCTGTGGGCCCACGCTGCGCGCGGGTTTGACAACGCGTTGCGTATCCGCTGTGCGGACCGGTTCGCGGCCTCGGGCTATGCCGATGCGCTGCGCTATCTGACAGACCTGTTCCGGCGCGAGCTGGCGGCAGGCAAGCGTGTCGTCTTTACCGAGAACGGGGCCGAAACCCGCACCGCCTGAGGCCACGGGCCGTTTCCAAAGACGCCCCCCATATTTCAATTGCGAGTTGTGTATAGCCAAGGTGCACGCCTTGCGGCAGACTGTTGGTATTTCCAATAGCTGATTGCGAGCCATGCCATGTCCTTGTTGTCCTATTCCGTTCAAAAACGTCTTTTCGCCATTGCCGAAGGCATTCCGCCCCTGTCCCAGATCATTAACCGCTGGGCCATCAACCGCGTCGTGAACCGCGCGCGCAGCCGGCCCCACCCCCTCAGCACCGTGCATGATTACGTCTCGTGGCGCGGGCTGACCGACCGGCGCTGGAGCGGGCGACACCTGCCTCCGCAAATCCGGGACAACCCGCCCGAGGTCGCTGATCTGCTGGGCCTGTTCGAACGGCGTGATGGCAAGCAGCGGATTTGCCCCAAGTCCACCTGCCTGTTTCCTGCCTTTGCGCAATACCTCACCGATGGGTTCCTGCGCACCGAAACGGATGGGCTGCACCCGGACGGCGAAGACCCGGCAACCCACCTGCGGCGCAACACATCGAACCATGAGATCGACATGTGCACCCTCTATGGGCGCACCTATGCGCAAACGCAGGCGTTGCGCCTGAAATCGGAAACCCCCGGTGAACGGGGGCGGCTGCGCAGCCAGCAGATCAATGGCGAGGAGTATCCCCCCTATCTCTACCGCGACGGCGCGGTCGATCCGGACTTTGCTGTGCTCGACACGCCGCTGGGACAAAGCGGTATCACCGACGCCCAGCGCGACACGCTGTTCGCGGTGGGCGGAGACCGGGTGAATTCCGTTCCCCAAGTCGCAATGCTCAACACGCTGTTCCTGCGCGAACACAACCGCCTGTGCGCCGAGATCGAAGCCGACCATCCCGATTGGGACGACACGCGCGTGTTCGAAACAGCGCGCAACACCGTGATCGTGCTGTTCATCAAGATCGTGGTCGAGGATTACATCAACCACATCTCACCCCTGCCCTTCATGCTGCGTGCCGATCCCGCGGTGGCGTGGAATGCGACCTGGAACAAACCGAACTGGATCACGGCCGAGTTCAGCCTGCTTTATCGCTGGCACGCGCTGATCCCGGATCAGATGAAATGGGGCGGCGCGTGGCACCCCGTGCACACAACGTTTCGCAACAACGCCCTGCTGACAGGCGAGGGCCTGTTGCAGGCCTTTGTCAATGTCAGCGCCACCCCGGCCGCCGAATTGGGACCGCGCAATACCGCCAACGCGCTTCTGGGTGTCGAGGAAGCATCGATCAAACAGGATCGCGCCTGCCACCTCGCCTCTTTCTCGGACTACTGCGACTACCTCGGCCAGCGGCGCCCCAGCGACTGGACCAAGATTTCAACGGACCCGGAGGTCGCAGCAGAGCTGGCCAAGCACTATACCCACCCGCGCGAGGTCGACTTTCACGTGGGCCTCTTTTGCGAAGACCGGGTGCCCAACAGCCCCCTGCCGAACCTCGTGTTGTTGTTCGTGGCGCTGGATGCGTTCAGCCAGGCCATGACAAACCCGCTCCTGTCGCGGCACGTGTTCAAACCGGCCACATTCTCGGCCCCCGGCTGGCGCGCAATCCAACGCACGCAAACCTTGCGCGATGTGGTTGACCGCAATGTCGACGGCGGTGCGGGGGATGCATTCATCGCGATGACACGCGCCGATTGGGTCCCCGAGTGAGGCGCCACTAGCTGGTGAATACGTTTCGCGGGTCCTCTGACAGACCCACATAGGACGGCTTGATCATGCGGGTGGAGTAGATGTTGTCGCTCCACCGAATGCCGTCCCACAGATCGCTGTCGAGACTCAAGGCCGGCATGTTGCGCAACTCTTCGTGCAGGGTCGCAAGCTGCATTTGCAGATTGCCGGTGCCGGTGGTCGAGGCAAAGCATTTCCAGTCACTGATGCCGCGCGCTGCCGAAAACGGGATCGGCACGAGCGTGTAAAGGCAGTGTTGGCCGAAATCGACATTGTCCCACTCCTCGACCGAGGTGGTGCCAACGGCGACCAGCCGCCCGTTTTCCGGGCTGAACAGAACGGGTGACTGTGCAGCGGCCAGGGGGCGCCCATGACCTTGGTATCACTCAACGCCGCCTTGCCTGTGTGGCGCATCAGAACATCCACCTTGTGGAATTCGAACTTGTCCAGGAACTTTTTCCCCCTCAAAGCGGTGTAGACGCTTGGTCAGGAACCCGGATGTCTGCAGATCTCCATTGGTCAGGAACACCGCGATATGCCCGTCCGGCAGAATGACCGGTGCGGCCTTGATGAACCGGCGAAAGGCGACCGTGTTGGGCGTCGGGTTCTTGGGTTCGAAACCGGACTTCTGGTACAGCAGCACACCATCGAATTCGTCCTTCATCGCTGCATCTTGGCGCGTAACGAAAATTCAGAAAATGACATACTTTCAGCGTCCTGCATGTCACTTTTCACAAAACGACAAGGCAACGCAGGGAATTGCACCCGCGCTATACGTGTATCCTTACAGATACCTCAAATGCTCAGGGCCCGTCATGGTAATCGCCGCACGGCCCCTGCCAGCAAAGCGCGTGAATAGACCTTGTGCGCACCAAGGAGGCTCTGGAACACAGGCCCCAGCGTTGGCTTGCCGCCACGCCCCGGCACCGGCACCACGACAGAGCCAAAGCGTGCCACGCCCGCGCCAAGGGCCAACCACGACATGGTACGCCCGCCCTTGTCGGCCATCAGCAGTTCGGACGGCGTGCGCCCCTCGACCCGCCACACTGCAAACTGCGTTGCCTCATCCGCCGCAAGGGCAGCGACATCTGCATCCGTCGACGGCGCACGCGCCAGCACCCGCAACACAAGGCGTTCGGCGCGAAACAGGGGCTGCGTGTAGAACGCGGCGATGTAATCCGCCAAGCGTGCATCATGCGCGCAGGGCGCCTCGAAACAATCGGCGTAGTGGCCTGCGCGCGCCGCATATTCGGCGATCAGGGTGCCGGGCGGCACATCTGTCTGGTCAATCTTCATGGTCGCGACAGTGCCACAAATCGCGTCAACCCCAAGGGGTGCAATCGTCGCGCCCCCTTGCGGCGCATGGTGGCCTGATCTATTCCCGCAGATGCGCTGTTATCAACGGGAAACACCCATGCTGGACCTGACTTACGAGACCCCAACCGTGAAAACCATCGCCGGGGCGAAACATGACTGGGAACTGGTCATCGGGATGGAAGTCCACGCGCAGATTTCCTCCAACGCCAAGCTGTTTTCCGGGGCCTCGACCCAGTTCGGGAACGAACCCAATTCCAACGTGGCCTTCGTGGACGCGGCCATGCCCGGCATGCTGCCCGTCATCAACGAATACTGCGTGGAACAGGCCGTTCGCACCGGGCTGGGCCTCAAGGCCGCGATCAACCTGACCTCGGCCTTTGACCGCAAGAACTATTTCTACCCCGACCTGCCCCAAGGCTACCAGATTTCCCAGCTGTACCACCCCATCGTGGGCGAGGGTGAAGTGCTGGTCGAAATGGGCCCCGGGCCCGATCTGGGCAAGAAGCGCCTCGTGCGGATCGAGCGCATCCACATGGAGCAGGACGCGGGCAAGTCGATCCACGACATGGATCCGAACATGTCCTTTGTCGATCTGAACCGCACCGGCGTGGCGCTGATGGAGATCGTGAGCCGCCCCGACATTCGCGGCCCCGAAGAGGCGGCGGCCTATATCACCAAGCTGCGCCAAATCCTGCGCTATCTCGGCACCTGCGACGGCAACATGCAGAACGGCAACCTGCGCGCAGATGTGAACGTGTCGATCTGCCTGCCCGGTCAATACGAGAAGTATCAGGAAACACAGGATTTCTCCCACCTCGGCACCCGCTGCGAGATCAAGAACATGAACTCCATGCGCTTTATCCAGCAGGCCATCGAGGTCGAGGCCCGCCGCCAGATCGCCATCGTCGAAGGTGGCGGTGAGGTCGATCAGGAAACCCGCCTCTATGATCCCGACAAGGGCGAAACGCGGTCGATGCGCTCCAAGGAAGAGGCGCATGATTATCGCTATTTCCCCGATCCCGACCTCCTGCCATTGGAGATCGAGCAGGCGTGGGTGGATGACATCGAGGCCTCCCTGCCCGAACTGCCCGACGCCAAGAAGGCGCGGTTCATGGAGGCGTTTGGGCTGACTGACTACGACGCCTCTGTCCTGACGGCCGAGGTCGACACCGCCGCTTACTTTGAAGAGGTGGCGGCAGGCCGTGATGGCAAGCAGGCCGCCAACTGGGTCATCAACGAGCTGTTTGGCCGTCTGAAAAAGGACGACGCTGACATCACCGACAGCCCCGTCTCGCCTGCGCAACTCGGCGGCATCGTGGACCTGATCGCCAAGGGCGACATCTCGGGCAAGATCGCCAAGGACCTGTTCGAGATCGTCTATACCGACGGTGGCGATCCGGCTGAGATCGTCGAAGCCAAAGGCATGAAACAGGTGACCGACACGGGCGCGATCGAAGCGGCCGTGGACGAGATCATTGCCGCCAACCCCGCCCAGGTCGAAAACGCGCGCGAGAATCCAAAGCTCGCCGGCTGGTTCGTCGGTCAGGTGATGAAGGCAACGGGCGGCAAGGCCAACCCCAAGGCCGTGAACGAGATTGTGGCCAAGAAACTGAACGGGTGATCGCGGCTGGGGCTACGCCATCAGTCGCGAATAGTGCATCATGCCTGCACCGCACAGCGCATCCTCGACAGGGGTCCAATGGGCGTTGAACGCCTCTGTGTCCTGCCCAGCCGCGGCCTGAATGTCTGCCAGTGATCGCCGCCCATCTATGGCCGCGATCAGGCCCGATGCATCGCTGGGCAGGTCCAGGGTAAAGGCCTCTCCCGCCAAATCCACGATCAGCTGACCCGTTTTGGCGATATGGGCGGCAAGGGGCGCGGCACCCACACCATGCAGATGCGGCACGGCATCACGGCGGCCCTTGGGCGGCGCCACGACCTGCCCGTTCAGCCTGGCATAGACCACATGCGCTTTGAACGTGCCGCGCAAGTCTTCGGCCAGCTGCATGACCTCTACCTGGCCCAGATGCTCCGGCACCGCGCCCGGCAGCAAGGGTGCGGGATCATACAGCATCGGCTCGGGGCTGCCCGCATAGGCGAGCCCGGCAATCTCCAGCCCCTCCATGAGGTCCGTGATGCGCATCGGCTTGTCCCGGCTGTGCAGCAACAGGTCGAAAAACGCGGCATCCCCCTGTTCGTGATCCACAAGCCGCGCATTGCGTTTGAACGGGTGCGCATCGGGCACCGCGCGCAAGATGGCCCTGGCGCGTTTCAGCCTTTGGCGCGGCTCCATCCCGTCACACAGCGTGCGGAACGCCGATTGCAACGGATAGACACCCGCACGACCCAAAGGGGCATAGACCATCAGCCCCATACCGCCATCCGGGGCGAGGAAGCCTGCCAGCGCGTTCAGCCCCGCCTGCGGATCATCGAGATGATGCAGCACCCCGCAGCAATCGATGTAGTCAAACGGGCCATGCGATCCCGCATGGAACAGATCGCCCGTGACAAAGGTGATCCCCGACAGCTTGCGCACCGCGGCACGCTTTTCGGCAATGCGGCGGGCTGCGGCGGAGACGTCGACATAGGTGATCTGGTAGGGACGCCCGGCATCGCTCAGCAATTGTGCCAACTGGATCAACCCATCACCGGTGCCGCCCCCCGCAACAAGGGCGCGCAAGGGCTTTGACCAGTCGCGCGCTCCACCCCACAGCCAGTGATCCATCTCGACCGGGCGTGACGGCGATCCGGTGACCATGCGCTTGCGCTCATCCGTGGGTTTGCGCGCAGGATAGGGAAAGGCTTCGTATTGGGCCTGAACGTCTTTGTCGGTTATGGTCTGCGCCCTCCCGTGCCGGACTGATATGTAGAGTGTCGGCCTGCGTTCAAGTCTGGCAAGACGCTTTCCACTGGCCCCCCTGCCCTAGCCTTGCACCAGACAAAGACAGGAGACGCCCGTGACCGCCCCCTTCCGTTCCTCCGTGATGACCGTCAAACCGGACTGGATCGACTATAACGGCCATCTGAACATGGCCTATTACAACGTGCTGTTCGATCTGTGCGCCGACGAAATCTACGAACAGATGGGGTTCGGACCGGCCTATCACGCAGCCACCGGCAACACGACCTACACAGCCGAATTTCACCTCAGCTACGTGCGTGAATTGCATGTGAACGACCCTGTCACAGTCACGTTTCAACTGGTCGACTTCGATGCCAAGCGGTTCCACTCCTACCAGGAGATCTGGCATCAGGACGGTTGGCTGGCCGCAACGGGTGAGGCGATGACGCTGCATGTGGATCAGTCCGGGCCGCGTGTGGCGCCCATGCCCGACGACGTGTTTGCCAAGGTCAGCGCCCTTGCGGACGCCCATGCCAGCCTGCCCCGGCCCAAACGTGTTGGCGCTAGTATCGGGATCAAACGGCGTTAGGCGTCGCCAAAGGTTTGGCGCGTTGCGGGTGCAGGCAGGCTGACGCCCTGTTTCATCACCCTTTTCACCGCCACGCGGGGCGGATATACGCCAGCGACAGTCAGCAAAGAGGGCCTGCCATGTCCGGTTGGGAATACAAAGTCGTACCTGCCCCCACGAAGGGCGTCAAAGGCAAGGGCATCAAGAGCCCCGAGGGTCGCTTTGCCAACGCGCTCGAGACATTGATGAATGACATGGGCGCAGAGGGTTGGGAATTTCAACGCGCGGAAACTCTGCCCTCGGTCGAACGCAGCGGGCTGACAGGCAGCACAACCGAGTGGCGCAATGTCATGGTGTTCCGCCGGGCGCTCGTCGATCCGATCGATGATTTCGAACCCGAACTGCTGCCGCCCCCAATCGAAACCACGGTGGATGAGACACCCGTGCAGGATGACGCGCCCGTCGAAGACGCAGGCGATATCGCAGCCGAAACCACTGTCGAGGACGATGGCAGCGACGCGGTTTTCGAGCCCGGCAAAGGTGCCACGGAAATGCTGCCCGACAACGGTGTCGAGGAAACCAGCGAAGTGGCGGGCATGACTGCCTCGCTCAAAAGCCTCGCAAGCCAGCGCAGCAAAAAAGACGCCGACGAAACGGGCGCCTAGACGTCAAGGTCAAGCGCCAGCGCGTGGATACGGCTGATCAGGGGCTGGCCCAGTGCGGCGTGAACGGCGCGATGGCGCGATATGCGATTTTTTCCTGAAAAATCAGCGCTGCGCAGCATGATATTAAAGTGGCTTTCCCCCGCAGCCGGGGCACCTGCATGACCTGCATGGCTGGCACTGTCATCCACCACGACGATCTCGCGCACGTCAAAGGCGCTGCGCAATTTGTCCTCGATTTCCTGCCTGACTGACATTTTTTTCTCTGACCCCCTTCAATCCTGATCTGGGAAGTTTAAACTTGTCTCCTCGAGTCGAAAAGGACTGTTCCCATGCGCAAATCTGATCCCTTTGGTTTTGATATGTCCGTATCGTCGGCCAAAAAGAAAAATCCGCGTGGGCGTCGGGGGATGTCGGGCGCATCCGAGACCTCGACACGGGTCTGCGACCACGAAGGCTGCAACGAAGCGGGCAAATTCCGCGCGCCCAAGGCACCGGACGTTCTGGATGACTTTTTCTGGTTCTGCCAGCAGCACGTGCGCGAGTATAACCTCAAGTGGAACTTCTTTGACGGCACGACCGAGGCCGAGATCAACGCGCAACAGTCCAAGGACAAGGTGTGGGAGCGGGCGACCAAGCCCATGACCGACCCCGAGGCCCGCGCCTGGGCCCGGCTGGGCATCGAGGACCCCCACCAGGTGCTGGGCAAGAACGCGACCCAGAACCCGGGCCGGGGCGGAAATGCCGCCGCACGCAAACTGCCCCCCACCGAAAAGCGCGCCATCGAGATTCTGGATGCCAAGGCAGACGCGACAAAGGCGGATGTGCGCAAGGCCTACAAGGCGCTGATCAAGGTGCTGCACCCAGACATGAACGGCGGTGACCGCAGCCAGGAAGAGCAGTTGCAAGAAGTCGTGTGGGCCTGGGACCAGATCAAGGACAGCCGCAACTTCAAATAGTTGCCTGGCGGCGTTGATGCATGAGCAGATGCACCGCCGCCAGCGACAACGCCCAGGTGATTGCCACGGGCACACTCGTCACGACCCCGTCTGCGATGGCCATCAGGCCCAGAGCAGGCGCGATTTCCAAAACATCGAACATGACGCGTGGCTGCACCGCGCGCGCAGCGACGCCCATCGCGATTATGGCACCCAGGCTTGCCCCGATCACCGTGGCCAGCACGGCTGACAGCGCGCCAAGCAGGTGGCCACGCCATCGCCCGTGCCCGAAACCGCCTGCCAGCAACGCACCCGCGGCACCGGCACCAAATCCGGCACTGATCTGAAACAAGGGCGCGGGCGGCAAGTGACGCGCCAGATCGCCCCCCGCGACCTGCATCATCACTGCGACAAGGCACCCGGCAAGGGCGGTCGAGCCTGCGGCTTGGGCGCGCAGGCGGGACATCATGATTTTTGGCATAGCATTTCCTAGAACTGGACCGATGCACCATGATGCCTTTGGAATTGTGCAGATAACGCGTGCCGCTTGCGCAGAAACAGCGGACGTATCGTGCATTTTTGAATGTGGTCTTTCCCCTTCCCCTTGCCCTTCACCGCTTTATGTTGCACCACGATCAGCGCGCCCATTCGTGGCGCGCTTTACGCTTTTGAAGGGAAAGTCGAGATGGCCGACGGCGCGATGGATATCAATGCAAAACCCAGCGAAGAGATTTCGGTGCGCGAAGTCTTCGGCATTGATACGGACATGGTGGTCAAGGGCTTTGCCGACCGCACGGATCGCGTTCCCGAACTCGACAGCACCTACAAGTTCGATCCCGACACCACGCTGGCGATCCTAGCAGGGTTTTCCCACAACCGCCGTGTGATGATCCAAGGCTATCACGGCACGGGCAAATCGACCCACATCGAACAGGTGGCGTCGCGCCTCAATTGGCCTGCCGTACGCGTCAACCTCGACAGTCACATCTCCCGGATCGACCTGATCGGCAAGGACGCGATCAAGTTGAAGGACGGCAAGCAAGTCACTGATTTCCAAGAAGGTATCCTGCCCTGGGCCTTGCGCAACCCGACCGCCATCGTGTTCGACGAATACGATGCGGGGCGCGCCGACGTGATGTTCGTGATCCAGCGCGTGCTGGAAGTCGACGGCAAGCTGACCCTGCTGGACCAGAACCAGGTGATCGAACCGCATCCCTATTTCCGCATCTTTGCGACCGCCAACACGGTTGGCCTCGGCGACACCACCGGCCTCTACCACGGCACCCAGCAGATCAACCAAGGTCAGATGGACCGTTGGAGCCTCGTGGCGACGCTCAACTACCTCAGCATCGATGCCGAAACGGCCATCGTTCTGTCAAAAAACCCGCACTACAACACCGCCGAGGGGCGCAAGACCGTCAAACAGATGGTGACCGTTGCAGACCTGACGCGCACGGCCTTCATGAACGGCGACCTCAGCACCGTCATGTCGCCGCGGACAGTTATCGCATGGGCACAGAATGCCGAGATTTTCCGCAATGTCGGCTACGCCTTCCGCCTGTCCTTCCTGAACAAGTGCGACGAGCTAGAGCGCCAGACAGTCGCCGAGTTCTACCAGCGCCTGTTTGACGAGGAACTGCCCGAAAGCGCGGCGAGTGTGAGCCTGGGTTAAGGCATGGAGGCACGATGCATATCGGCCTGATCGGAGGTATCGGTCCTGCGGCGACCATCTCGTACTACCAGCGTTTGACCGACGCGATGCGGGCGCTGGCTGCGCCGCTGGAGTTGACCATCGTCAACACAGAGGCGTCGACCCTGCTCGCCAACAACTTGGCCGGTGACCGGACGGCGCAGGCGCAGATTTATGCGGACCTCATCGACCGCCTGAAAGCGGCGGGCGCTGACTGCGCTGCCATCACCTCGCTGGGTGGGCATTTCTGCTTTGACGAAACTGTCGCCCTGTCCGCCTTGCCATTGGTCAGCGCCGTAAGCCCCTTGGATGCGTTCTTCGCCGCGCAAGGGTTTGGGACGGTGGGCCTTCTTGGCACGGGTGTCGTGATGCGCACGCAGCTTTATGGCCAGCTTGAACAGACCAAAGCCATTGCACCGCACGACATCGATGATGTTGGAACCGCATATACCGACATGGCGCTGGCGGGCACGTGTACGGATGCACAGCGCGATTACTTCATCGCAAAAGGCCGCACCCTGATCGAGGCGGGCGCACAAGCCGTTGTGCTGGCCGGGACCGATCTGAACCTTGCCTTTGACGGGCGCGACGTGGGCTATGAAGTCATCGACGCGCTTGATATTCATGTGGCCGTGCTGGTTGACCTTGCAACCGGGCGCGCCACCCTGTCCGACCATTCCGTAGGCGGTACTGCATGAGCACTCAAAACGACAATCCCGCAGACGCATTCAAAAAGGCCCTCGCCGAGGCGACCAAGGTCATCGCGCATGATCCCGAGTTGAACGTCAGCTATTCGGTCGATCCTGCCGGGGTGTCAGGCGACTCCATGCGTCTACCCCAGGTCAGCCGCCGCATGACGCGGGACGAGGTGTTGCTGGCACGCGGCACCGCTGATGCGCTGGCCCTGCACCGGCGCTATCACAACGGTCAGACGCATGCGCGCTATACGCCCCAGGGCGAAATGGCCCGCGACCTGTACGAGGCGATGGAAACGGCGCGCTGCGAGGCCATGGGCGCGCGCGACATGCCGGGCACGGCCGGAAACATCGACGCCAAGATCAACCATGACGCCATGCGCCGCGGCTATGATCAGTGCAAACAGGCCAGCGACGTCCCCCTCGCCGCGGCGGCAGGTTACCTCGTACGCCACCTCGCCACGGGCCGTGACTTGCCTGGCGGCGCGCAGAACGCGATGGAGCTGTGGCGCGGGTTCATCGAGGATCAGGCGGGCGGCACGCTCGACAACATCGACGACATTCTGGACGATCAGGCCGCCTTTGCCCGGTTTGCCCGGCAGGTGATCACCGATTTGGGCTACGGCGACCAGTTGGGCGAAGACCCCGATCAGATCGACGAGGATCAGGAAGACCAGGCCGAAGAAGGCCAGGAAGAGGACCAAGAGCCCGACAGCACCGGACAGGACGATCAGGACGACGAAGAAGCCGAAGGCAGCCCCGAATCCTCGCAGGAAGAGCAACAGGATGCGAGCCAGGCGCAGGTCTCCATGGATGACATGGCCGATCAGGAACTGGGCGAAGAGGCCGAGATGCCCGATGGCGAGGCCCCGCTCGAACCCCCTGCCCCCCAGCCCGTGTCCGAGGCCGATCCCGACTACAAAGTCTACCTCGACACCCATGATGAAGAGATTTCCGCCGAGGACCTCGCCGAGCCGGTCGAGCTGGAGCGTTTGCGCGCCTATCTTGATCAGCAGCTGGAACCGTTGAAAGGCGCGGTCAGCCGCCTCGCCAACAAGTTGCAGCGCCGCCTGCAGGCCCAGCAGAACCGCAGTTGGGAGTTCGATCTGGAGGAAGGCACGCTCGACGCCGGCCGTCTCGCGCGGATCGTCGCGAACCCCACAACGCCCCTGTCCTTCAAGGTCGAGAAGGATACCGAGTTCCGCGACACCTGCGTGACGCTGTTGCTCGACAACTCAGGCTCCATGCGTGGCCGCCCGATTTCCATCGCCGCCATCTGTGCGGACGTTCTGGCCCGCACGCTCGAGCGCTGCAATGTGAAGGTCGAAATCCTCGGCTTTACCACGCGCGCGTGGAAAGGCGGATTGGCGCGCGAAGCGTGGCTGAACGATGGCCGCCCGACCCAGCCCGGGCGTCTCAATGATCTGCGCCACATCATCTACAAGTCCGCCGACGCACCCTGGCGGCGCACCCGCCCCAATCTGGGCCTGATGATGAAGGAAGGGTTGCTCAAGGAAAACATCGACGGCGAAGCGCTCGAATGGGCGCATCGCCGCATGGTCGCCCGCCCCGAGGCGCGCAAGATCCTGATGGTGATTTCCGATGGCGCGCCGGTGGACGATTCAACTTTGTCCGTTAACCCCGCGAATTACCTGGAAAAACACCTGCGCGACGTGATCGCCATGGTCGAGCGCAAGAAAGTGGTCGAACTGCTGGCCATCGGCATCGGGCATGACGTGACCCGCTATTATGACCGCGCCGTGACCATCACGGATGTGGAACAACTGGCCGGTGCGATGACCGAACAACTGGCCGCGCTGTTTGACAGTGATCCACGGGCACGGGCGCGCGTCATGGGCATGAAGCGCGCAAGTTGATATCGACCCTCCGGGGGGATTTTTAGAACAGAGAAGGGGACGGCCATGTTCCAGAGTTTCGAGGTCACCGCGCGCCCCGAGCAGGGTCCGCCGCGTTTGGACGCGTTGCGCGCACAGATCGACGCCGCTGGTCTGGACGGGTTTCTGGTGCCCCGCGCGGATGCGCATCAGGGTGAATATGTTTCGGCTCGGGATGAGCGTTTGGCGTGGTTGACGGGTTTCACCGGCTCTGCCGGGTTTTGCGCCGTGTTGCGCGATGTGGCTGGCGTGTTCATCGACGGGCGTTATCGCACGCAAGTGAAAGCGCAAGTGGCCGATGTCTACACGCCCGTACCCTGGCCCGAAGTGTCACTGGCCGCGTGGTTGAAAGAGCAGTTGCCAAAGGGCGGGCGCGTTGGCTTTGATCCCTGGCTCCACACCCCCGGGCAGATCGCACAAGCCGAAAAGGATTTGATCGGAACCGGTGTGGCGCTTGTCCAATGCCAAAACCTTGTGGATCGCATCTGGGAGGATCAGCCCGCCCCCGCCGCCGCCTTGGCCAAGATACATCCGCTTGAATTTGCAGGGGAAAGCCACGCGGACAAACGCGCACGTCTGGGCAAGGATCTCGCCGATGCAGGGGCCAAAAGCGCCGTCATCACCTTACCGGATTCGCTCTGCTGGCTGTTGAACATCCGCGGCGCGGACATCCCGCGCAATCCCATCGCCCAGGGCTTTGCCATCCTCCACGCCTCGGGCGCGGTGGACCTGTTCATGGACGCGGCCAAGTTGAGCGAGGTGCGCGACCACCTCGGCGCGGAGGTGACCTGTCATCCACCCGCAGCGTTTCTGGACCGGTTGCAGGACCTTGACGGGCCTGTGCGCCTCGAAAAAACCACCGCCCCTGTCATCGCAGCCGATACGATTGGGGACCGCGTGCAATGGGGTGACGACCCCTGCGCCCTGCCCAAAGCGTGCAAGAACGCGGCCGAAATCGCAGGCACCGCCGCTGCACATTTGCGCGACGGGGCCGCCGTCGTGGAACTGCTGGCCTGGCTTGATACACAAGCCCCCGGCAGCCTGCGCGAGACGCAGGTCGTCACCCAACTCGAAACCTTTCGCCGGCGCGACAACGCCCTGCAGGACATCAGTTTCGAGACCATCGCAGGCACAGGGCCCAACGGCGCGATCATGCATTACCGCGTGACGGAAGAGACCGATAGCACGCTGGAGGACGGTCAGTTGATCGTGCTGGACAGTGGCGGGCAGTACCTCGACGGCACCACCGACATCACGCGCACCATCGCCATTGGCGCACCGGCCGACACGGCGCGCGCCGCCTTTACGCGGGTTCTGATGGGCATGATTGCCATGTCACGCCTGCGCTGGCCCACCGGACTGGCAGGCCGCGATATCGAGGCGATCGGGCGGGCCCCCTTGTGGTATGCGCATCAGGATTTCGACCACGGGCTTGGCCATGGTGTCGGCGCCTACCTGTCTGTCCATGAGGGGCCGCAGCGGCTTGCCCGCACCAGCACGGTGCCGTTGCAGGCGGGCATGATCCTGTCCAACGAACCGGGGTACTACCGCGAGGGCGCCTTTGGCATCCGCATCGAAAACCTGATCGTGGCCGAAGTGGCCGAGGCCCCGGATGGCGGCGATGCGCATCGCGACATGCTGTGCTGGCGCACGCTCACCTTTGCGCCCATCGACCGGCGCCTGATTGTGGTCGAGATGCTCGATGCACCGTCGCGCGACTGGCTCAACGCCTATCACGCTGAAACGCTTGAGAAAATCGGCCCCCGCGTATCGGATGAAGCGCGGACCTGGTTGCAAGGGGCCTGCGCGCCGCTCTAGCACTGGTGGCGCTGTCACCGATCTGTTACCCATGCCGTTCATCACAGTACAGACTTTTCAAGGAGGCACCCCCATGGCCGATCACATCACGATCCGCAAAGCACCCGGCACCTGGACCGTGCGCGCCGGTGGTGCCGTTCTGGGCGAAAGCAGCAATGCGCTGGAACTGAGCGAGGGCAGCTATCCCGCGGTTGTCTATTTCCCGCGTGACGACATCGCCATGGCCTTTCTGGACCGCACGGACAAGACAACGCATTGTCCGCACAAGGGCGATGCCACCTACTTCTCTGTCGTGACCAAAAGCCAGACGCTGGAAAACGCAGTCTGGAGCTATGAAACCCCCAAGGACGGGGTGGCGCGCATCAAGGATCACCTTGCCTTTTACGTCAGCGACACGATTGCGGTCGAGCAGATCTAGGGTCGGCGGGTGGGCGCCTTTTGCGCATCAAAGCGCAAAACAGTGCACCCGACGGCCTCAACTATGTTCTTCGGCTGCGGTGGCGGCAAGGGCGCGGTTGTAGGCTTTCAACGCATCCACATGAAACAGCGCGCCCTGTAACTCGGGCGCTGCGTTTTCGCCGGTCAATGTGACAACCGGAATGAATCGCACCTGCGTGCGATCAAAGACCGGCATTGCCACCTCCAGCGTGGCCGCCGCATCCACATAAATGCCTTCGCCAATCATGTCCCAACACTGCGCCTCATCCGCCGCACGCGCATCATCCGGCTTGCGCATGACCGCGCTGACCCGGAACATCGCAAGCAGATAGGCCTGCGGCCCGGCAGCCAGATGCACGCCCTTTCGTTCCAGCTGCGTCAGGAAAAAACTGCGATCCACGAGGCGCGAGGACAGCGCCGTCGACATCGACACCGCCACCATCACCGCCAAACCCGTCTGCCAGTCCCCCGTCAGCTCGAACACGATCAGCGTGGTTGAAATCGGTGCGCCCAACACGGCCGCCGCCACCGCCCCCATGCCCGCCAGCGCATAAAGGGTCACAGACCCCGACACATCCGGGAAAATACTTGTGGCCACCAGGCCAAAGCCCAGACCGGACAGTGCCCCGATCATGAGCGAGGGCGAGAACACGCCGCCCCCCATACGCCCCGCCATGGTGATCGCCACAGCGGCTGTTTTCATGACCACAAAGACGAGCACTTCGTTCAACGCCAACTGCCCGGTCAGCGCCAGCGACGTGGTTTCATATCCCACCCCGATGATGTGGGGATAAAAGATCGCCATCCCACCCAGCAAGGCCCCGGCCACGGCAGGGCGCAACCAGCGTGGCATGCCAGTGCGCGCCTGAAAGGCGCTGCCGACATCGTCCGTCCAGAAGATTGCGCGCATCAGCACCACCGACACCAGACCGCAGAACAGGCCCAGCAGCAGAAAGGCCGGCAGTTCCTGATAGAACAGCAGCTCATTCTCTTCGGGCAGCATGAATTCCGTCACACCGCCGAATTCAAGCCGGTTGATCACGGTCCCGGCCACGCTCGCGATCACGATGGGCGCAAAGGCGTGAACGGCAAAGTGGCGCAACACGACCTCCAGCGCGAACAGCGCCCCGGCGATCGGTGCGTTGAAACTGGCAGAAACAGCCGCAGCCACCGCGCAGCCCAACAAATCGCGCCCCGTGATGCCATCCGCCTTGATCCAGCGGCAGACCTTGGTCGAGATCACGGCAGCGATATGCACCACCGGCCCCTCCCGGCCCGTCGACCCGCCCGAGGACAGCGTGATGAAACTGGCAAAGGCCGAGGCCACACCGGCCCGTGTGCCCACGCGCCCATCGCGCAAGGCCGCCCCTTCGATCACATCCGCAACCGACCGGGCGGTGCCGTCATGGGTGAACTTGTGCAGGATTAGCCCGGTCAGCAAGCCACCCACGATGGGGATGACCAGGATCAGGTACCACGGCAGAGACGAGACAAAACTGTGCAGGTGCTGCACGTCATCCGTGCCATAAAGCCAGGCCTGCAGCGCCTCGATCCCCTTGCGAAAGAACAGGGCCGCAAACCCGGCGGCGATTCCGATGGCCAGCGCGATGAACCAGAACTGCACCTGGCTCGGGCCGCGATGGCGCAGCACTTTCCACCCATCCCGGCAGGCGTTGACCGCAAGGTCAAACTGGTGCGCGATGATGGGGCGGTGTGGGGCGGACATGAGAACCGGACCGGATCATGATTGGCAAATAGCTGCCCCGTCTTAGGCCATGTTGCAGCGCAGCGATAGCCCTGAGCCATCGCAAATCCGTGTAAGTGGCCTCAGCCACTCAGCAGCGCGCGGGCCGCGCCGCGTGCTTCATCGGTGATGGTGTCCCCGGCCAGCATGCGCGCGATCTCGTCAATCCGGTCCGGCGCGCCCAGCGGTATGACATTAGAGGTGGTCATGCCCTTGCGCACCTGCTTTTCCACACGCCAGTGATGCGCCCCAAGGGCCGCCACCTGGGGCGAGTGCGTGACGACCAGCACCTGCCCGCCATCGGCCAGCGCCGCCAATCTGCGCCCGACCGCATCGGCAGTTGCCCCGCCCACACCACGGTCGATTTCGTCGAATATCATGGTCAGGCCGGACTGTTCGCGGGTCAGGCACACTTTCAGCGCCAACAGGAACCGGCTGAGTTCACCGCCCGAGGCGATCTTGTTCAGCGCACCCGCAGGCGCGCCGGGATTGGTCGCAACGGAAAACGCAACCGTATCGCGCCCCTCTGGGCCAGCCTCGCCCGCCTCGATCTGTGTGGCGAACACGGCCCGTTCCATCTTGAGCGGGGCAAGCTCGGCCATCACGGCCGTGTCGAGCGCCTTGGCCGCCTTGCGCCGCGCCGCGCTCAACTTGTCTGCAGCGGTGTCATAGGTCGCCTCGGCCTGGCTCAGGGCACTGCGCAACCGCCCCAAATCCGCATCCCCTGCATCCAGCGCCTCGAGTTTGGCGCGCAGCGTGTCTGCAAACCCCGCCAACTCGTCCGGGGCCACATCATGTTTGCGTGCAAGGGCCCGGATCGCGAACAGACGCTCTTCGGTCTCTTCCAGCTCTGACGGGTTGAAGGTGAGGGTGTCGAGGGCGGACACAACTCCATCCGCCGCCTCGTCCAGTTCGACCATCGCACGCGCCAATGCAGCCAGGGGCGCGTCCAACTGCCCCTCGGCCTTGTCCGCCACACCGTCAAGCCAGCGCAGCGCATCGCTCAGTGCCCCCTCTGCCCCGTCATGCCCCAGCAGCTGATGCGCACGTTGCACGTCATCGCGGATGCGCTCGGCGCCCTGCATCATCCGCCGCTTGGTATCCAGCGCCGCCTCTTCCCCCGGTTCGGGGGAAAGTTGATCCAGTTCGGCCACCGCATGGCGCAGAAATTCCTCTTCATCGCGGATGGCGGCCATCGCGGCCTCTGCGGCTGCCAATGCCTTTTGCGCTTGCCCCATATCGCGCCAGGCGCTGCGCGTGCGCTCGCGCGCCGGGCCAACGCCCGCAAAATCATCCAGGATCGCGCGATGCCCACGTGGGTTCAGCAGTCCACGATCATCATGCTGGCCGTGCAGTTCAATCAACGTGTCACTCAGCGCACGCAGCACCTCGCCCGAACAGCGCCTGTCATTGACCCACGCCGTCTTGCGCCCGTCCGCCGTGTTCACGCGGCGCAGGATCAACTCGTCACTGACGGGCAGCCCAGCCTCTTCGAGTACGGCGCGCGCGGCATGCCCCTCGGCCAGATCGAACCACGCGGTCACCTCGCCCTGTGCCGCGCCCTGGCGCACCAGTTCCGCGCGGCCCCGCCAGCCAAGCACAAAGCCCAGCGAATCCAGCAGGATGGATTTGCCCGCACCGGTTTCACCGGTCAAAACGTTCAGACCCGGCTGGAACGCAAGTTCCAACCGGTCGATGATCAGCATGTCCGAGATATCAAGCCCGCGCAGCATCAGCGTTTGTCCGTTGAGCGGGCACCGCCCGCGACCCGTTTAAATCCAACGGCCCTTGATCATGTGGCGATAGATCTGTGCCAGCCAGCCGTCACCCCGTGGGCGCGGCTCAAGCCCCTGCCCTGTCAGCAGTTTGTAGCTGTCCTCGTACCAATCGGTCGATTGGAAGTTGTAGCCGAGGATCGCACCAGCCGTCTGCGCCTCGTCCGTCAGGCCCAGCGACAGGTAGGATTCGACCAGCCTGTGCAGCGCCTCTGGCGTGTGGCTGGTGGTCTGGAAATCCTCGACCACAACGCGGAAACGGTTGATGGCAGCGGCGAAGTTGTCGCGGCGCAGATAGAAACGCCCGATCTCCATCTCCTTGCCCGCAAGGTGATCAAATGCGAGGTCGAATTTCAGGATCGCGGATTTCGCATATTCACTGTCGGGATAGCGCTCGATCACTTCGCGCAGGGACTGCAACGCCTGAAAGGTCAGGCCCTGATCCCGGCCCACTTCGTCGATCTGGTCATAATAGCTGAGCGCCAACAGGTAGGACGCATAGGCCGCATCATCATCATCGGGATAAAAGTCGATGAACCGCTGCGCGGCGGACCGGCTGTTGGGGTAATCCTTGTCCCGGTGATGGGAAAAGGCCTGCATGATCAATGCGCGGCGCGCCCAGTCGGAATAGGGATACAGACGCTCGATTTCCGAAAAATAGAACGCCGCCTCGGTCGGATCGCCGCTTTCCAGTTCGAACTCGCCCCGCCCGAAGATCTGTTCGGCGGTGAATGTCTCAAGCGGGACTTCCTGCTGGTTGAAGAAACCGCCGGTTGTCGGCCGTCCATTGCCGCCACAGGCTGCCAACACTGCCGTCATCGTCATGACTGTTGCCAGTCGCGAAATGGATTTGCCCCGGATCATGCTTTGCTACCCCCAAGCACCCTCAACACCGCCTGTTTCAGGCTGTTTGCCTGTCTCTATCACAAACAGAACGGGGGATAAAATGACGATTTCACATGGCCTCAGGCAACGGCCGGAATCTCGTCCCAGACGAGGCCCGCACCGGGCAGGCGCGCCGTCATATCGGAGTCGCATGTGACCATCCTGTAAGCGCCGGGCGTCGCAAAGACGTCGCGCAGCAACTGGTTCGTCAGCGTGTGACCGGCGCGCACGCCCGTGTAGTGTCCGATCAGGGGCGCACCGGCGAGGGCGAGATCACCCAGGGCATCCAGCATCTTGTGGCGCACAGGCTCATCCGCGTGGCGCAGACCACCGGGGCTGGCCACCTTGTCACCGTCAAAGACAACCGCGTTCACGCCCGGCGCACCGCCCAGTGCCAGCCCGTTGGCCTGCATCTGTTCGACATCGCCCTGACGGCAGAAGGTGCGGCTATCGCTCAATTCGCGGGCAAAGCTGCCGTTGGACATGTTCAGCGACTTGGACTGACGGCCAATGGCGGCATCGGCAAAATCGATGTGAAAGTCGATGCGCATGACCTGCGCGGGTGCCAGGGTCGCGGTGGCGTCGCCTTGGGTCGTGGTCACGGGCTTGAGGATTTCGATGGCGCGCACACGTGCAGGCAGGCGGCGCAGGCCGCGATGCATGATGCCGCGCACAAACGGAACGGCAGAACCGTCAAGGATCGGAACCTCGGGGCCGTCGATTTCGACCAGTGCGTTATGAACGCCGCACCCGGCCAGCGCGGCCATGACATGCTCGACCGTGCTGACAGAAATGCCCGCCGTGTTGACCAATGTGGTACACAAGGGGGACTGACGCACCGCATCGTAGCGCGCAGGGATCAGCGTATCGCCGGTTTCGATATCCGTGCGACGGAACCAGATGCCGTGCTCGGCCATGGCCGGGCGGATCGTCAATTGCGCAGCCTTGCCGGAGTGCAGGCCGCACCCGGTAAATGTAACTGGCCCTTTGACTGTCGTTTGCACTGGTCCCACCTTTGACGCTTTTGTGACAGGACAACAGCTATGGAGTGCGCACGAAACACTCAACTCAATCTTTGTAACCGTCTGAAACATGGCCGACACAATTGGGCAGCATCGCGCGCAGCTATTGGCAAGGCACTGTTTTCAAATGTAAAAAGGGCCGCCATTTGGCGACCCTCCAATTTGTTTGTGACCAGAATTTAGTTCGCCTGGCGCCGCAGGAAGGCCGGAATTTCGATCCGCTCCTGATCGGGGTCGACCGCTTCGGTGGGTTGCGGTGCGGGCGCAGGTGCCGGTGCGGCCGCGCGGGCCTGAACCGGAGGTTGCTGACGCGCAGGGCGTTCCGCAGGGGCACCTTCGGCTGTGCCGGTCATGCGGTTGATCAACGAGTTGATGCCAAAACGTGGACGCTCCCCTGCCCCGCCAGCGCCCGCTTCGGCGGCGGGCTGTGGCGCTGCAGCCGGTGCGGCCTTTTGCGTGGCTGCACGCAAACGGGCCAGCGCCTCGGGCGATGGTGTGCCGGGGGCCGGTGCGCGTGGCGCGACAAAGGTTTCAGCCGCAGGCAGCTCGGGCTCAGGTGTCGGCTCGAACGCTGCGACCTGTGGCTGGTATGCCGGGGGCGGCAGATCGTCCTGTGCCGCTGCCGGTGTTTCGTCGGCAAAGATGTCTTCGGCCATGTCCTGCGCAGCGGCTTGCTGCGCGTCGATGTCCTGGAACAGCGAGGGTTCTTCGGCCGCCGCCGCAACAGGCGCAGGGGCCGGTTCGGGCATGGGTTGCGGCGCAGGGGCCGGTTGCTCGGTCGTGGCCGCAGGCGTCAACGGCGCTGCCATCGAGCGGCGCGGCACCGGGATTTCCGAATGCACGTCTGTCGCGTCGATACCGGTTGCCACAACGCTGACGCGCATCATGCCTTCCATCGCCGTGTCGAGGGTCGAGCCGACGATAATGTTGGCATCCGGGTCCACTTCCTCGCGGATGCGGTTGGCCGCCTCGTCCAGTTCGAACAGGGTCAGGTCGTGGGCACCGGTGATGTTGATCAGCACACCCTTGGCACCGCGCAGCGAAATCTCGTCCAGCAGCGGGTTGGCGATGGCCTTTTCTGCAGCCTGGATCGCGCGATCTTCGCCATCGGCCTCGCCCGTGCCCATCATGGCCTTGCCCATCTCGTCCATCACGGCGCGCACATCGGCAAAGTCGAGGTTGATGAGGCCGGGACGGACCATCAGGTCGGTCACACCTTTGACGCCCTGATACAGCACGTCATCAGCCATCGAGAACGCCTCGGTAAAGGTCGTCTTTTCGTTGGCAAGGCGGAACAGGTTCTGGTTGGGGATGATGATCAGCGTATCGACCATCTTTTGCAGGGCGTCGACACCGTCTTCGGCCTGCTTCATCCGCTTGGCACCTTCGAACTGGAAGGGCTTGGTCACAACACCGACCGTCAGAACACCCAATTCGCGGGCGGCTTGGGCGATGATGGGCGCAGCGCCCGTACCGGTCCCGCCGCCCATGCCGGCGGTGATAAAGCACATGTGCGCGCCAGCAAGGTGATCCACGATCTGTTCGATTGATTCTTCGGCCGCGGCAGCGCCGACAGAGGCGCGGGCACCCGCGCCAAGGCCTTCGGTGACCTTGATACCCAGCTGGACCCGGTTGGCGGCGGCGGACTGTTGCAGCGCCTGCGCATCGGTGTTGGCAACGACGAAATCGACGCCATCCAGTTCTTTTTCAATCATATTATTGACGGCATTGCCACCTGCGCCACCAACGCCAAAGACGGTGATGCGTGGTTTCAGCTCGTCGTTTCCGGGCATTGATAGGTTCAAGGTCATGAGGTCGGTCCGCCTGTCTGGTTTGCCGCATTCGCGGGTTTTTTTGTGCCTAAATCGGGTCAATCCTATCGTCCAAAGGCCCCAACGTCACCCAAAAAACGCAAAAACACCGCAAAATATGGGCGAATTCTTGCTATTTTTCACCGCATATCCGCCGATGCCCCAGATATTGGGATCACCAGTTGTCGCGGAACCATTTGACAGCGCGTCGTAGCGAGCGCGCCGGGTAGCGATCATGCGGGATGTCGAAATCCCACCATTCGTCCTGTGGGTGTGCTGCAAACAGCGCCAGCCCCACCGCCGAGGCAAAGCCGGGGCCCGTTGCCGCCTGCGGCAGGCCATGCACGCGCAAGGGGCGCCCCAGACGCACCTGCTGGCCCAGAATCTTCGAGGCCAGCCCGTCAAGGCCGGGGATCTGGCTGCCGCCGCCGGTCAGCACGATCTGCTGGCTGGGCAGATGGTCGAACCCAGCTGCATCCAAACGGGCGCGTACTTCTTCCAGGATTTCTTCGACACGGGGGCGCATGATGCCGATCAACTCGGCGCGCGACGCAGTGCGCCGATCGTGCTCGTAATCGCCCGTGTCCCCGCCGATCTCGATCATCTCGCGGTCATCCATGCCCGTGGCATGCACGCCGCCATAGAATGTCTTGATCCGCTCGGCATTGGCTGTGGGCACCTGCAACCCCATCGAAATGTCCGAGGTCACGTGATCCCCGCCCATACGCACCGCATCGGCATAGATCATGTGCTTCTTGATAAAGATCGACACGCCGGTCGACCCGCCCCCCAGATCAATGCAAGCCGCACCCAGCTCCTGCTCGTCCTCGACGAGGGCCGCGATCCCGGACGCATAGGCCGAGGATGCAATCCCCGCCAGCTCGAGATCACAGCGTTTCACACAATGCGCCAGATGCTGCACGGCAGCGGCATCGACGGTCAGCATATGCAGATCGACCGCCAGTTCATTGCCCAACTGCCCCCGCGGGTCCGACAGACCCGACCGGTGATCCAGCGCAAAGTTTACAGGCTGTGCGTGCAGCACCTCGCGGTTGTCGCCATAATCCGGCACATCGCAGCGCGACAGCACCCGGGCGACATCCTGTTCGGACACCACCTGCCCTTCCAGATCGACCTGCGCGTCCAGCCCATAGCTGCGCGGCTCGGCCCCGGAGAAACAGGCGATCACGTGATCGACACGGATACCGGCCATCTTTTGCGCAGCCTGCAACGCGGTGCGAATGGCCCGTTCGGTTTCCTGCATCGCGCAGATCTCGCCGAAACGCACCCCACGCGAGCGTGTGGTGGCGGCCCCGATGACACGAAACCCCGACTGCCCGGCGAGCGAGCCAATCTCGCCCTCCTCTCCCAGCTTGGTGGTGCCGTCAAAGCGCAGCACAAGGCAGGCGATTTTCGAGCTGCCCACATCCAGAATGGCGACGACACCCCGCTGCATCGCGATCTTGCGCATGTTCCGCATACTGCGTTGGTTGTCGTAAAGGTCAGTCATCACTGTTACTCGGTCCCGGAATTCAACTGTCTGATGCGCAACCATTCGTCGGTCGCCGTGGCGTTCATGCGGACGGTCGGCCGCTCGGCAAGGCGCAGATCAATGCGGGCAATGTCGCGGCTCAGCACTTCATCTACACCGTCCAGCGCGATCACACGTTCAAGCGCCTGCACAGCGCCCTTCGCAGGCAGCATGATGCGTTGATTGCGGTCCAGCACCACATCCCAGCGGCGATCCCCAAGACGCACCAGCCCGCGCAACCGCTCGCCCAGAGGCGCACCAGCGTGGATCAGCATCAGCGCCTCTTCGACATGCGCAGGCGCGCCTTCACCGGCGATAACCGGCAAATCCGGGCGCACCCCACGGCGCGCGACAAGGCCCACCTGTGCGCCGCTGTCATCGACCAGCATCAGCCCCTCGGGACGGCGCCAGATCGCAACCGGCACGCGGGGCGTCACATCGACCTGCAAGACGCCGCCCGGACGGATGCGTACGCTGGCTTCCTTGACGGGTGGCATTTCCAGAACGCGGGCGCGGATGGCCGACGGGTCGAGATCGAAGGACGAGATCGGGAAATCAAGCGGGACGGCACTGCGGATCGCATCGGCCAGGTCGGCACCGCCACCGTCGATGGCCATCAGGTTCACCATGAACTCGGGGCGCTGTTCGATGCTGGCGCGCGCCTCTGCGACCGTTTCGTGAATGGCAGCTTGGGTGTCGGGATCGGACAGCCACCAGGTCGAGACGCTCAACGTCAGCAAGAATGGCACCCCGGCGCGCAAGGCCAGCCGAAACAGCGGCGTCAGCATCAGGCGCTGCATCCGCCATGACCAGCGGGACGGCGCGGGGTCGGCCTTGGGGGCGCGCCTTACCGGTTGCATGATGCATCCTCCACCATCCACGCGCACAACTCACCAAAGGAGATGCCCGCCGCCTGCGCCTGCTCGGGCGTCAGCGATGTGGGCGTCATGCCGGGCTGCGTGTTGGTTTCCAGCAGGATCAATCCCGCCGCCCCTTTGCTCTCATCCCAGCGGAAATCGGTGCGGCTGACCCCCTGCACCCAAGTGCGTTGTGCGCACGCACCGCGTAGTCGAGGCACAGTTCGGTGATTTCGGTGGGCACATCGGCCGGGATCACATGGCGCGATCCGCCGGGTTTGTATTTCGCATCATAGTCGTACCACCCGTCAGTCAGGATGTCCGTCACCCCCAAGGGGCGGGTGCCCATGACAGTTGTGGTCAACTCGCGACCGGGCGCAAAGGCCTCGACCATGACCTCTTCGGGCATCTCGTCACCCAGCTTCGGCGGGCCATTGGCCGCTTCGTGGAC
Organism: Tateyamaria algicola; assembly: GCF_047715485.1. Lineage (NCBI taxonomy): Bacteria > Pseudomonadati > Pseudomonadota > Alphaproteobacteria > Rhodobacterales > Roseobacteraceae > Tateyamaria > Tateyamaria algicola. The sequence goes on along the minus strand of NZ_CP180422.1, from coordinate 3,625,648 downwards.
GAGGTAGACGCCGACACTCGATCCTTCGTTGTTCGGCTTGACCACATAGGGGGGCGCCATGACATGGGCGGCGCGGACATCTGCGGCAGGCGCGATCACGCTGTCCACCACGGGCAAACCGGCGGCGCGATAGACATCCTTGGTGCGCTGCTTGTCCATCGCCAGGGCCGAGGACAGGACACCGGAATGCGAATAGGGGATGCCGAGCCATTCCAAAAGGCCCTGCACACAGCCGTCCTCGCCCCACCGTCCGTGCAGGCAATTCAGGATGGCATCGGGTTTTTCGGCGTCCAGAACGGATGCAAGATCGGGGCCGGCATCGACCTCGATCACACTGTATCCCATGTCCCTCAGGGCAGCTGCGCAGGGTTTCCCGCTCGCGAATGACACCTCTCGTTCAGCCGAGGGGCCACCCATCAACACCACCACTTTCGGGGACGTCCTGCTCGACTGACCCGCCATGTGCTCTCGTCCTGGGGTCCGTTTTCGAACCCTCGTTGGTTATTGCCGATTTCGTATTGTTTTTGTCGGCCCGCCCTGCCTGCAAGCTCCGGTTTTTATGGGTCCGGTTCGCCTACACGCATGATTTCCCATTCTAGCGTGATGCCGCTGGAATCGTAAACCTTTTTTCGCACGTCTTCTCCTAAACCTTCGAGGTCGGCCGCCGTGGCGCCCCCTGTGTTGATCAGGAAATTGGAGTGTTTCTCGCTCATCTGCGCCCCGCCACGCCGCGCGCCGCGCATGCCAGCATCGTCAATGACCTTCCACGCCTTGAGGTCGTGCACGTCATCGGCCCGCCCGGTCGAGGAAAAGCCCGCCGGGTTGCGGAATGTCGATCCGGCGCTGCGATCCTTGGTCGGCTGGGTGGCGTCGCGCTTGGCCAGTTGGTCCTGCATGCGCGCGTTCAACTCTGCCGGATCGCCCATCGACCCGCGCAGGGTGACCCGCGTCAGCACCGCCCCCTCGGGCAGATCGGACTGGCGATAGCGGAAATTCAGCGATTGCGCGTCGAACCTGCGCACCTCGCCCGTGCGCAGCACCACCTCGGCGCTTTCGAACACGTCCGCAGTATAGCTGCCGTAGCAGCCAGCATTCATGCGCACCGCACCGCCGACAGAGCCGGGAATGGTGCGCAGGAATGTCAGATCGACACCTGCATCCGCCGCACGCCGCGCAACATGGGCATCAAGGGCCGCCGCCCCTGCCCTGACACAGGTGCCGTCAACCTCGATCCCGTTGAACCCGCGCCCCAGCCGGATCACCACGGCACGCAACCCCCCATCCCGCACGATCAGATTGCTGCCGACGCCCATGGGAAAGACCGCAACGCCCGGATCAAGCGCACGCAGGAAATCGCTCAGGTCCTCGACGTCCGCAGGCTGGAACAGCCAGTCCGCAGGGCCACCCACCCGCAACCATGTGAGGGACGACAGGTCCTTTTGCGGGGTCAGGGTGCCGCGTACATCTGGCAGATCATGTTGCATGGGCGCGCAATGGCCCGCAGCGGTGGCCACGTCAAGTGGCCTTGGCATGGCGGCGCATCAGCCAGGCAAAGACCGCGCCCCCGATTAGGCCCGCCGCCATGGGCGGCGCCATCAAAAGGGCGACTATGGTCAGGGCATAGCCATCGCCCGGCAGGCCATCGAGGGGCACGCGCAGGACCAGCAGGAACAGGGCCGCCAGCCCGCACACAGCCGCCGCGAGCAGACGCACCATATGCGCCCGCGCCATTGCGTACCCCGCAGCACAGCCCATCAGCAGCGCGGCTATCGCAACGGGCATCATCGGCGCACCTTGTCCTTGATCCAGCGGGTCAGGTAGATGACCGGCCAGCGCAGGATGCTCATCCCCGCAACCATCACGAACAGGCCCGCACCGGGCCCGTGCTGCCATGTGACATAGCCCACGATGGGAATGCCGATGGCGATCAGCACATAGGCGTTGGTCCAGTGATTGTCCTTGCTTGGCATCATGGCCAGCACATTGGCGATAACAGCCCAGAAACAGGCGAGGATAAGCGAGGTCGTCATGAGCGCAGCTCCGGCGGAAGTTGGGGGTTTTGTCCACGGGCCTTGGCCCAGAAATAGCGCAGCGGATTGCGGAACATCGACACAAAGGCGGCCAGGGCCAGCACGCCCGCCCACCAGGCCACGGCCACTCCGATCCAAAGGATCAGCAAAGGCGCCGCAATCAGCAGCGCGATGCCCGGAATGTACTGATGGCGCATGGGCAGCATGGCCACAGCGGTGGCGGCGAACACCCAGGCAATACAGGCGATCAACAGCGTCATGCAGCCGCCCGCCCTGCCGCCCGTTTGGCGAAATAGGCAGCACCGATGCCCGACAGGGACATGACCGCGAGGTAGAACGCCAGCAGGCTGAGCATGAAGGTACTGAGACCCACCGCGCTCTCTACGCCGAGGTTCACCGGGCGGGACAGTTCGACCATCCACTGATAGCCAAGAAAGTTCGCAGCCACCCAGATCAGCCCGGCGATACGCGTGTTGATCCACGCCACCCCAAAGGCAAGCGCCAGTGCGAGGATGCCAAGGGCGACCAGCATGGGCTTACGCCGCCCCTTTTGCAAACGGCCCGGCAGGCCGTTGGCCCAGGCACTGATGGTCCCGGCCCCAAGGCACACAACCATGTCGCCGGGCCGCGCCTGTTCGCGCACAAGGCGTTCCAGGTCGTCTTCGCCCATCACGGCGCGCGCATGGCGGTGGCCATGGCGGATCAAGCCCGCGACCAGATCATCGCGGCTGGCGCCTTCGATCGGGTCTTCCCCGGCGGCAAAAATGTCGGTGATGCCAACCACGTCGGCATCGTTGAAACAGGCGCAAAATTCATCGAAATGGTGATGCAGCCGCGTATAGCGGTGCGGCTGATGGACCGCGATCACGCGGCCTGATGTGGCCTGGCGGGCAGCTTTCAGCACGGCGGCAATCTCCACCGGGTGGTGACCATAATCGTCAATGATCGTGACGCCCTCAATCTCTCCCACGCGGGTAAAGCGCCGGTTAACGCCGCCAAACTCGGCCAGCGCCTTGCGGATCTCTTCGCCCTTCATGCCCAGATGGCGGGCCACGGCCACGGCTGACAGCGCGTTCGAGACGTTGTGATCGCCCGGCATGGGCAGGCTGCAACCTTCGATCACCTTGTCTTCGGCCTGCAAGGCAATGTCGAAATGCGCCACGCCGTTTTCATAGGTCAGGTTCATCGCCCGCACATCGGCCTGGGCGTTGAACCCGTAAGTCACCACGCGGCGGTCGGTGATCTTGCCCACAAGGCTTTGCACATCCGGATCGTCAGTGCAGCACACAGCCAGACCGTAAAACGGGATGTTGGACACAAAGTCGTAAAAGCCCTGATGCAGCGCCTCTTCGGTGCCCCAGTGCTCCATATGCTCGGGGTCGATATTGGTCACGATGGCGATGGTCGCAGGCAGGCGGTTGAAGGTGCCGTCGCTCTCGTCCGCCTCGACCACCATCCACTCGCCGTCGCCCTTGCGCGCATTGCTGCCATAGGCGTGGATGATCCCGCCATTCACAACTGTCGGGTCAAATTTGCCCTCATCCAGCAAGGCGGCGACCATCGTCGTGGTCGTGGTCTTGCCATGGGTGCCCGCAATCGCGATGTTCGAGCGCAGGCGCATCAACTCGGCCAGCATCTCGGCCCGGCGCACGATGGGCAGGCCGCGCGCACGTGCGGCGTCCAGTTCGGCATTGCCCGGTTTGATGGCGGAGGAGATGACGACAACTTCGGCGTCTTCGACATTCTGGGCCTGCTGGCCGACAAAAATATGCGCGCCCAATTCAGCCAGCCGATCCGTGATGGGCGAGCGTTTCAGGTCCGATCCCTGCACCACATAGCCATGGTTCAACAGCACCTCGGCGATGCCCGACATGCCAATGCCGCCAATCCCGACGAAATGAATGGGGCCGACGTCTCCGGGCAGTTTGGTTGCGGCGTTCATGTGGTCCCTTTCTGTGCAAGGGTTTCTACGAGGCTGACAAGGTGTTCCGTCGCTTCGGGCTTGCCCACCCCCTGCGCGGCCCGTGCCATGTGATGTGCGCCGTCGGGATTGTCCAGAACGATTGCGATCTGCTGGGCAACGGTTTCAACCGACATCTGGCTTTCGGGGATCAGGATGGCGGCACCGGCATCCACCAGCCCGCGCGCATTGGCGCTTTGGTGATCGCCTGTTGCCGCCGCATAGGGGATCAGGATCGACGGGCGGCCAATGACCGAGATATCGGCAACCGAGGACGCGCCCGAGCGCGAGATGATCAACTGCGCCTCGGACATGCGGCGTGGCACGTCGTTGAAAAAGGGCTGCACATCCGCACTGATCCCGTGTTCTGCATAGTAGGTGCGCACGCGCTCTTCATCCTCGCCGCGCGCCTGATGGCTGACGCGCAGGTTCTGCAACCGCTCCATCGGCAGGCTCGCAATCGCGGGCGGGATCACGTCGGACAGGATGCGCGCGCCCTGGCTGCCGCCGATCACGAGCAGCTCCATCGGATAATCGCCGGGCGGGATATAGGCCGCTCCGGCCCGCTCCAGCACCGCGCCACGCACCGGGTTGCCCACATGCACACCCTCCACCCCTTCGGGCAAGATGGTGGGCCAGGTCCCGCAAGCCACGGTGTTCACCCGTTTGGCCAACAGGTTGTTGACCCGCCCCAACACGCCGTTTTGTTCATGGATCATGCGCGGCAGGCGCAGGATGGTGGCGGCCGCCATGGCAGGAATTGTCGGGTAACCGCCAAAACCCACGACGACCGTCGGGCGGTCGCGCCACATCTTGACCTTGGCCGCGGTGATCCCGGCCAGGATGCGGAACGGCACAGCCGCCTTGGCCAACACGCCGCCACGGGCAAAGGTGGCCGAAGATATCTGTTCGATCTCGGTCGTGTGGGGAAAGCCGCCCGTGTAACGCGCACCGCGCGCATCCGTGCTCAGCTTGACCCGCCAGCCGCGCGCCAGCATCGCCTCGGCCAGGGCCTGCGCGGGAAACATGTGCCCGCCCGTGCCACCTGCGGCAATGAGCAAAAGCGGTTGGCTCATCTGCGCCCTCGTCCCAGCAAATCGGCGATCTCGCCCTGTGGGCGCGACCGGGTGAAGGCCAGCAACATGCCCACGGCAATGCCCGAGGCAATCACCGAACTGCCGCCATAGGACACAAACGGCAGGGTCATGCCCTTGGCCGGCAACAGACGCACCGCCACACCCATGTTGATCATCGCCTGCACACCGAACATGCAGGCCAGGCCCGTCCCGGCAAGGCGGATGAACGGATCACGTTCCCGCACCAGCCGTAAAAGCGACCGCACCACGATGCCGGTATAAAGCGCGATGATGCACAAAACGAGGATCAGGCCATATTCCTCGGCCGCCACGGCAATGATGAAATCCGTGTGCGCATCGGGCAGCGACCACTTCACCTGCCCCTCGCCCACACCGACACCGAACAAGCCACCCTCCTGGATCGCGTTCGTGGCATAGCCAAGCTGTGTGCGCGGATCGACATCCGGGCTCAGGAACCCGTCAATGCGACGGGCAAAGTGCTCCGAGTTCGAATAGGCAATCGTGCCCGCAAAGACGACCAGCCCGGCCATGCAGACCAGCAACACCATCGGCGCACCGGCCACGAAGTACATCACACCCCAGCCAAACAGCACAAGGCACGCCTGACCAAAGTCAGGCTGCAACGCGAGCATCAAAACGATCGAGATGCACAAGGCAAAGGACCATACCCTACCGGGAGGGCCGTTGATGTCCTGACTGGCGGCCATCATCCAAGCGGCCGCAACCACGAAACCGGGTTTCAGAAATTCAGACGGCTGGATCGCGGCAAAGCCAAGGCTGTACCAGCGCATCGCACCCTTGCCGAAATCCGTCCCGAAAAACGGCAGCAACGCCAGCGCCACAAAGGCAACGAGAAAGCCCAGCACAGCCAGACGGCGCACCACAAGGGGCGACATCATCGAGGTGATGATCATCGCAATCAGCGCGGCCACACCGAACACGGCCTGTTTGGTCACGTAATGAAATGGGGGAAAGCCGTTCTTTTCCGCCAGCGGCACCGAGGCGGCCAGCCCCAGCAACAGCCCGATGGCAAAGAGGATCAGCACACAACTCAGCGACCACTTGTCGATGGTGCGCCACCACTTGGGAAGAATGGGTTCGCCGTCCCGCACCGGAACTGCGCCATAGACCATTTCTGTCATGATCTGCCGCCTTGCTGCCTGTCACTGCCTCGGGTCCCCGGTTTTTCCGAGGTACTCAAAGCGCAGCATAGCGGCAAAACTTCGCGCGGGCTAGCCCTTGTAAATCAGGGCCCCGCGCGCCCTTAGGCGGCTTTGTGCGTACCGCGAATGGGAAAGCCGTTTTCGCGGTGGAACTGGATACCGGCCAGCACCCCTTCGAGGTCGGGGCGCATGAAGGGCACATTCGACACATCGACCATCTGGATCACGCCATCGGGGTTGATCACAAAGAAACCGGGTTCGGGGAACGGGCGGTCGGTCTCCTGCGGGCTGCGCGGGTCCGAGATATAAAGCCCGAGGGCCGCCATCTGCGCCACGCTCAGGCCGAAACCCATCGGCAGTCCCGGCGCAAATTCGTCCGACATGGCCTGCGCCTTGTCCAGCGGATCGCCCGAGGCAACGGCAACGTCGATGCCCGCCGCGTGATACTGCGCCTGCAGGCCCTGCAACTTGGCGAGGTAGTCCTTGCATTTGGGGCAGTGCAGCCCGCGATAGATCACCACGATCTGCCAGTCATGCCCGCCTTGCGGTGCGCCAAGCGTCAGGGTGCCGCCCCCTATCTTGTCGAGGGTCATCTGCGGAAACGGGGTGCCTGCGGGCAATGCGGTCATGGTCTGGCCTTTGCATGGTTCGGGATGGGCTCAGCCTAGCCCGAGGGTCACGGCACGCAAGCCCAATGCTTGACCCCAACTGTGCAATCCTGCACGGGGGCGTCATGGATTTTGATACGATTGTCATCGGGGCCGGCGCGGCAGGCATGATGTGCGCAGCCCATGCCGGGGGCCGCGTGCTGGTGGTCGATCACGCCAGGGCGCCAGGGGAAAAGATCCGGATTTCAGGCGGCGGGCGCTGCAACTTCACCAACATGTATTGCGACGCGCATGCGTTCATCTCGGAAAACCCGCATTTCGCCAAATCCGCCCTGGCACGCTACACGCAATGGGATTTCATCGCCCTTGTGGATCAACACGGCATCCCCTGGCACGAAAAGACGCTGGGCCAGTTGTTTTGCGACACGTCCGCCAAGGACATCATCGCGATGCTGCGCCAACTCATGCAGGCGGCGGGCGTGGAGCTGCATTTGCAAACAGAGGTCACAGAGTTTGCAAAGCATATCGATGGGTTCACCATGACGCTGAACGGCAAGCGCAAGGTCACGGCCCGCAACGCCGTCATCGCAACAGGGGGCAAATCCATCCCCAAGATGGGGGCCACCGGGTTCGCCTATGACGTGGCGCGCCAGTTTGGCCATCGCCTCACCGCGACAGACCCCGCCCTCGTGCCCTTCACCTTCCCCGACCGCCGTTTTGCCGACATCTCGGGTGTGGCCTGCCCGGCGCGGGTCACGGCAAACGGACCCGCCTTTGACGAGGCCATCCTGTTCACCCATCGCGGATTGTCAGGCCCTGCAATCCTGCAAGCCTCCAGCTATTGGGAGGCGGGGCAGCCGGTGACTGTGCATCTGAACCCCGAAACCGATCTGGGGGCCGTGTTGCGCGACAAACGGCAAACGGAAGGCAAGAAAGCACTCACAACCGAGCTGGCGCGCCACCTGCCCGCGCGGCTGGTGGATCACCTGAGTACACAGTTCGATCTCAGCGGCCGCCTGGGCGATCTGTCCGACAGCCGTATCGACGCGCTGGCCCACGATCTTGCGCATTGGCAACTCACTCCCGGCGGCACCGAAGGGTACCGCACCGCCGAAGTCACCCGGGGCGGCATCGCCACGGATGAAATCAGCTCGAAAACCATGATGTCAGCGCGCGCCCCCGGCCTCTATTTCATCGGCGAAGCCGTGGACGTCACAGGCTGGCTGGGCGGCTACAATTTCCAATGGGCCTGGTCCTCGGCCATGGCCGCCGCGCGCGCGCTACGGGGCTGATATCTGTCTCGGAGCCGCGTTCGCCTGAGACCGGACAGACAGTCCGGAGACGTGCAGACAGGCACAATCGCCGAGGGGCCCCGCACGCGGGGAGACGGCTATTGTGCTTGGCGGCACGGGTCAGGGCTGTCAGGACAGGATCAGGCGGGCGTGGGTGCGTGACAGATATCTGTCTTGGTGAGCGTGAAGCTGACCCCGAACAAAACATGTCGTGCGCGCGCATGCGCGCTCCTTTGGATCACAGCCGCTTGGTGACCTCAGCGACAAAATCCTCGCCGCGCCGCTCGAAACTGTCATATTGATCAAAGCTGGCCGCCGCCGGGGCCAGCAACACCACATCCCCTGCCTCAGCCGCTGCCATTGCCGCCTCGACAGCATCCGCCATCGTGCCACAAACTTGCGTATCGACCTCAAGCTGCATCGCGAATTGCGCCGCTTCGCGCCCGATCACGTAAGCCGTCTTGACCTTGCCAGCGGCGGCATTCACTGCCTCCAACCCGCCATCCTTTTGCAGCCCCCCGCAAATCCACAGGATGTTGTCAAAGGCCGCCAGTGCCTTGGCCGCGCTGTCCACATTCGTGGCCTTGCTGTCGTTGACATAGCGCACGCCCTGCGCCTCGGCGATCAGCTGGCTGCGATGGGGCAATCCGGCAAAGCTGTGGAACGCGCGCTCGATCACCTTGGGGGCGATCCCCACGGCACGGGCAGCGGCATAGGCCGCACAGGCGTTCTGGTGGTTGTGCGCGCCCGGCAATCCGCCAATACCGCGCAAGTCAATCGAGGCGACCTGCCGCCCCTTGCGCATCTCCGACAAAAACCCCTTGCGCGCAAAGACCTGCCAGCCCGGACCGGTCAACTTGGCCTCGACCGAGACACGGATCACGCGATCATCGCTCGGCCCCTCGCTCAATTGCCCGGCCAGATAGCGCCCCTCGTCCTCATCCACACCGATCACGGCCCGGTCCGGCCCGCCTTCGGCAAACAGGCGGCGCTTGGCGGCAAAGTACCCCCCATCCCCGCATGCCGGTCCAGATGATCAGGCGACAGGTTGGTGAACACCGCCACATCCGGCGTCAGGCTGCGCGCCAGATCCGTCTGGTAACTCGACAGTTCCAGCACCACGAACTCACCGTCATGGGGCGCATCAATGTCCAGCACGCCGCGCCCTATGTTGCCCGCCAACTGGCAGGGGCGCCCGGCCTCTTCCATCACGTGGTGGATCAGCGCCGAGGTCGTGGATTTGCCGTTGGACCCGGTGACGGCAATGACGCGCGGGGCCGTGTCGAACCCGTTCCAGGCCGCCGTGGCGAAGGATTGGAAAAACAACCCGATGTCATTGTCGACTGGCACGCCTGCGCGCAGGGCTGCGGCCACCACGGGGTTGGGCGCGGGATAAAGATGCGGAATGCCCGGGCTCACGATCAGGCGGGCGATGTCGTCAAAAGCCCCGTGTTTCTTGAGATCGAGACAGTCAAACCCTTCGCCGTCCGCCCTCTCGCGCGCCTCGGGATTGTCGTCCCAGCAGATCGGGATCGCGCCACCGGCTGCAAGCGCGCGCGCGGCAGACAGGCCCGAACGGCCCAAACCCAGAACCGCAACCCGCGCCCCTGTCAGCCCCTGCACCGGTATCATGCGTCTGCGCCTGCGGCGGGCGGCGGAGCGAGGGGCCAGCCCCTCGCGCTCCCCGGGATTTTTTTCGAACAGAGAAGGAGGACCGTCTCGCGCGCCATCACCGCACCTTGAGCGTGGCAAGGCCAATCATCGCGAGGATCAGCGAGATGATCCAGAACCGGATCACGATCTGGGGTTCGGCCCAGCCCTTCTTTTCATAGTGATGGTGGATCGGGGCCATCAGGAACACGCGCTTGCCCGTGCGTTTGAAATAGAGCACCTGAATGATGACGCTCAGCGCCTCGACCACGAAGAGACCGCCGACAATGGCCAGCACCAGCTCGTGCTTGGTCACAACCGCAATCGCACCCAGGGCCCCGCCGAGGGCCAGCGAACCTGTGTCGCCCATGAACACAGCCGCAGGCGGCGCGTTGTACCACAAGAACCCAAGGCCGCCGCCAAACAGGGCAGAGGTAAAGATCAGCAACTCCCCCGTGCCCGGCACATAGTGCACATCGAGATATTCGGTGAAATCCACGCGGCCCACGGCGTAAGCGATGACACCCAGCGTGCCGCCCGCAATCATCACCGGCATGATGGCAAGGCCATCAAGCCCGTCCGTCAGGTTCACCGCATTGGCCGCGCCCACGATCACGATGATCGAAAACGGGATGAACAGGATGCCGAGGTTGATCAGCACGTCCTTGAACACCGGCACCGCCAACTGGTTCTGCAACATGTCCGGGTGGTTGATCGTGGCGAAATAGGCCGCAATGCCCGCGATCAGAAAACCCAGCAACAATCGCACCTTGCCGGGCACACCTGCGGTCGTCTGCTTGGACACCTTGGCATAATCATCGGCAAACCCGATCAGCGCAAAGGCCAGCGTAACCCCCAGCACGATCCACACAAACGGGTTGTCGAGCCGCGCCCAAAGCAGGGTCGATGTGGCCAGCGCCCCGACGATCAGCAGCCCGCCCATGGTCGGCGTACCGGCCTTGGCAAAATGCCCCTCGGGGCCATCATCACGGATCGGCTGGCCCTTGCCCTGCCGCTTGCGCAGCACCGCAATCAGCGGACGGCCAAAGATGAACCCAAACAAAAGTGCGGTCAGAAAGGCCGCCCCGGCGCGGAAGGTGATGTAGCGGAAGAGGTTGAAAAAATCCCCGCCATCCGAAAGTTCCGTCAACCAATAGAGCATGCTCGCCTGTCCTACTCATTATCTTGTGGGTCTGCGCCCATATCCACCGGATGGCCCATTTTGCGGATGGCGTCAACGATCAGGGCGAGTTTCATGCTCAGCGATCCTTTGACCAGCACCACGTCACCGCTGTCCAGACGACGCGGCACCAGCGCCGCCATCTCTTCGGCGGTGTCGGTCCATTGCCCCTGTTTTTGGGCGGGCAAAGCGCTGTGCAGGTTCTCCATCAGCGGGCCAATGCAGTGCACGACATCAATCTTCGCCATCGCCTCCAGATCGCAAAGATCGGCGTGCATCACCGCCCCGTCCGCGCCCAATTCCTTCATGTCACCGACAAAGGCGATCCGCCGCCCCTTGCTGACCCGCCCGATATCGTTCGTAACCTCGGCCGCTGCCAGCACATCAAGCGCCGCCGCCATCGAGGTCGGATTGGCATTGTAGCTGTCGTCGATCAATTCCAGCGTCATGTGCGTGTCCACCGGGTCCAGCACGATGACCTCGCGCGCGCCGCGTCCCTGATAGGGCGACCAGCGTCCCAGCGATTGGGCCGCCAAGGCCAAATCAGCCCCCAGCGCTTCGGCGGCGGCCAGCGCGCCCAGCCCGTTCATGGCGTAATGCTTGCCCACCGCCCCGATCTTGAACAGCAAAGGGATCTCATGCGCCTCGGCCTGCACCACTGTGGTGTCGCGCAGCAGATCAACCGATTTCAGAATGAAATCAAAGCCGTGCTCGCCAAAGCCGATGTCACGCCGCTTGGCGTCATGGGCCTTGGCCTGAAGGATCGCCGCCGTCGAACAGTCGTTGTTCAGGATGGCCGTGCCACCATATTCAAGGCCGTCGATGATCGAGGCCTTTTCCACCGCAATCCCCGCGATATCGTCAAAGGCTTCCAGATGCGCGGCGGCGACGGTGGTGATCATCGCCACATGGGGCCGCGCCATCTTGGCCAAGGGCGCGATTTCACCGGGGTGGTTCATCCCGATCTCGATCACGGCATATTCGGTGTCCATGGGCATCCGCGCCAGCGTCAGCGGCACCCCCCAATGGTTGTTATAGCTGGCGACAGAGGCATGTGCGCGCCCCTGATCGCTCAGGATGGCGCGCAGCATTTCCTTGGTCGAGGTTTTGCCGACCGACCCCGTGATCGCCACAACGCGCGCATCGCACCGGGCGCGCGCCGCAACGCCAAGCGCTTCGAGGCCTGCAAGCACATCCTCCACAATCAGCAGCGGCGCATCCGCGGCCACACCCTCGGGCACATGGGTGACCAGCGCCGCCGCTGCCCCCTTTTCCAGGGCCTGCGCAACAAAATCATGGCCGTCGCGCACGTCCTTAAGGGCCACAAACAGATCGCCAGGCTCCAACGTCCGCGTATCAATGGACACACCCGTGGCCGTCCACTCTTCGGTTGCACGCCCGCCCGTGGCCTGGGCAGCCTCTTCCGCACTCCACAAGGTCATGTCAGTCGTCCCTCCAGCGCGGCCACGGCCACGCTCGCCTGTTCCACATCGTCAAAGGGCAGCACATCGTCGCCCACAATCTGGCCCGCCTCGTGCCCCTTGCCCGCGATCAACAGCGCGTCGCCCGGCTCCAGCACGTCGACGGCGCGCAGGATCGCCTCGGCCCGGTCGCCGACTTCTGTCGCCTCGGGGCAGCCTTCCATCACGGCGGCGCGGATCAGGGCCGGGTCCTCGCTGCGCGGATTGTCGTCGGTCACGAACACCACATCGGCATTCTCCGCCGCCGCCTGCCCCATCAAGGGGCGCTTGCCCACGTCGCGGTCCCCGCCTGCGCCCACAACGGCCACCAGCTTGCCCATCACATGCGGGCGCATGGCCGCAAGGGCCGTGGCCACTGCCCCCGGCGTGTGGGCGTAATCCACAAACACCGTCGCGCCGTTTTCCCGCGTGGCGGCCAGTTGCATCCGCCCCCGTACTGTGCCGAGATGCGGCAAGGTCTCGAAAACGCGCGCAGGCTCCGCTCCGCAGGCGATGACCAGACCGCACGCCAGCATGACATTGTCCGCCTGAAACCCGCCAATCAGGGGCAGCCGCGCCGCATAGGCGCGCCCGGCATACTCCATGCGCACATCCTGCCCCGTCGCATCAAATCGCTGGGCAGACAGGTGCAGATCGCCCCCGTCCCGGCCCACGCTCATCACCGTCTGTCCACGTGCGCGCGCAATCGCGGCCATGTCCACGCCGCGCGCGTCATCGGTGTTGATGACAGCGACGCCATCCTCGGGCAGCACCCGGGCAAACAGGCCCGCCTTGGCGTCGAAATAGGCCTCGAAGGTCTTGTGATAATCCAGATGATCCTGGGTAAAGTTCGTGAACCCAGCCGCCCGCAGCACAACGCCGTCCAGCCGACGCTGATCCAACCCGTGCGAAGATGCCTCCATCGCCGCATGGGTGATGCCGTTGTCGCGGGCCTGCGCCAATGTGCGATGCAGCGTGATGGGCTCGGGCGTGGTGTGGGCCAGCGGGGCTGACCACGCGCCCTCGACGCCCGTGGTGCCAAGGTTGACGGCCTGAAGGCCCATCTCGATCCAGATCTGGCGCACAAAGGTCGAAACAGAGGTTTTTCCGTTGGTCCCGGTGACAGCCACCATCGTCTCGGGCTGGCCGCCGAACCAAAGGGCGGCGGTGCGGCTCAGCGCCTCGCGCGGGGTGTCGGTGACAACAACGGCCACATCCCTGAGCCAGTCGGCGGCCAGCGCGGCCCCTTCGGCATCCGTCAGAACCGCAACAGCCCCCATGCGCACGGCATATTCGATGAACTCGGCCCCATGCACACGGCTGCCCGGCATGGCGGCAAACAGAAAGCCGTCTTTCACCTCGCGGCTGTCCACCGCAAGACCGGTAATATCGGGATTGGTGCCGCCCTGCGCCATCAGGCCCAGAGTGGAAAGTGGTCGTGCCTGCGCGCCCATGTTCGGCCTTTTGGCTCAGTTGCTGCTGGTCAGCGTTATATCAGCGAGTGTGGCGGGTTCAACGGTTGGCCGCAGACCCAAGAGCGGGGCGATCCGGCCGATCATCTCGGCAGCGACGGGCACGGCTGTCCAGCCGGCGGTGCGGCGGGGCTTGTCCCCGCTGGTCTCCACAGGCTCGTCCAGGGTGACGACCAGCACATATTTCGGATCATGGGCCGGGAACAGCGTGGCAAAGGTGGCAATGACCTTGTCGTCATAGTAACCGCCGCGCGGCTTGGGTTTGTCCGCCGTCCCGGTCTTGCCGCCCACGGCATAGCCCGGCACTTCGCCCATGCTCGCCGTGCCACTTGTCACCACCTTGCGCAGCATGGCGCGGGCCGCCCGTGCCGCGCCCTCGCTCATCACACGATCCCCCATGCGCGGGCCGTGCTGCTTGAGGATGGTCGGGGCCACTGCGCGCCCGCCATTGGCAATCGCGGCATAGCCCGCCGCCAGATGCATGGGCGAGGACGACAGCCCATGGCCATAGCTGATGGTGACCGCACTCAGGTCCGTCCAGCGCTTGGGCAACAGGGGCTTGCCCGTCGCCGCCTCGACAATCTCGAACGGGGTCGCGTCGAAAAAGCCCAGCGATTTCAGGAACGTCTGCTGGCGCTTCACCCCGATCTGCAAGGCCATGCGGCCCGTGCCACGGTTCGAGGATTCCACGATGATGTCGCTGACACTCAGCTTGCCGTAATTCTTGTTGCGGAACTCGCCAATGGGAAAGCCGCCCACGCGCATCGGCCCGGACGTGTCGATGATGGTCGAGGGCGACACAAGGCCCAGATCGACCGCCTGCGCCGCGGTAAAGATCTTGAACGCCGATCCCAGCTCGTACACCCCCTGCACCGACCGGTTGAACAGCGGGCTGTCAGACTGATCCCCGAGGTCGCCGGGCGGGGCCGGTTGTTGGGATCGAAATCGGGCAGGCTCACGACCGAGATCACCTCGCCTGTATGAACGTCCATCAAAACAGAGGTCGCGCCCTTGGCATTCAGAATGCGCATCCCACCGTAAAGCACCCGTTCCGCAGCCGCCTGCACCGTCAGGTCCAGCGACAGTTGCAGCGGTTTCTGCCCGTTGGCCGGGTCGCGCAGATAGTCATCGAACTGCTTTTCAACACCGGCAACGCCGATCACCTCGGCCGCACTCACCCCTTCGGCGCCAAAGGACGCGCCACCCAGCACATGCGCCGCCAGCGCACCATTGGGATAAAGGCGCATGTCACGCGGGCCAAACAGCAGGCCGGGATCGCCAATCTCGTGCACGGCCTGCATCTGCTCGGGGCTGATTTTCTTCTTGATCCACAGGAACTTGCGCTTGCCGGTAAAGTCCTTCAGCAGGTCCTCTTCCTTCAGGTCCGGAAACACCGCTGCCAACCCCTTGGCCGCGGCGGCCGGGTCCACCATTTGCGGCGGCTGGGCATAGAGCGCGTGGGTTTCGAAATTCGTCGCCAACAGGTGGCCATTGCGATCCACGATATCGGCACGCGCGGCTGAAATGGCGGCCCCTTGCGCACTGGCGCGCGGCTCGACCGGTTCGGACGTTGCCAGCATGCCCATGCGCACGCCCACCACGACAAAGGCGCAGAAAAAGAACAGGCCCAACACCAAAAGCCGCCCCTCGGCGCGCTGACGCATGCGGTCGCGCATATCCTCATGGCGCGCGCGGATGTTCTCGCGCTCGATTGCATCGGGGTTTTCGCCTGCCGCGCGGGCAGGCAGGATACGGGCCAGGGGGCGCAGGGGTGTCCGGGTCATTCGCCGTCCTCCAATTCGCCCGACACCTCGATGGCGTTTGTGATGGGCAGCAGCGGCAGGGCCGGATAGGCCACCTCGTCCACACGGCCAAACTGATCGGGGCGGAAGGGCAACAGGCCCAGCCGGTCAAAGTTGATGTCGGCCAGGTCGCGCAACCGGTCGGGGCGGTTCAGGTACGCCCATTCGGCCTTGAGCACCGCCAGCCGGGAATGTGCGGCGCGAATGTCGCGGTGCAACTGGTCAGTCTTGGCCAGCGAATCCTGCGTCGCGTAATTCTCGCGGTAGGCCCAAAAGGCGAGGCCGATCACGGCCAGTGTCGTCAATATGTAAAGGACAGTGCGCATCAGAGGGTCCCTTTGACTTGCGGCATGCCGATGGATTTCGCGTCGATCGCGCCGCTGGGTGCATCCGTGCGGATGGCCACACGCAGCTTGGCGGATCGGCTGCGCGGATTTGCAGCCAGTTCCTGCGCATCCGGTGCGATGGCCTTGCGGCTTTTGACGGTGAATTGAGCGGGGGCCTGCGTGGTTTCAGGCGCATAGCGGTTGGCATTGGCCTGTTTGCCCGCCCGCGCGGTCAAAAACCGTTTCACCATGCGGTCCTCGACCGAATGAAAGGTCACGACGGCCAGTTTGCCACCCGGCTTCAATGCCCGCTCAGCGGCCATAAGCCCTTGGTACAATTCATCATATTCATTGTTCACCGCAATGCGCAGCGCCTGAAAGCTGCGGGTTGCGGGATGCGATTGGCCGGGCTTGGCGCGCGGCAGACACTTTTCGACGATGCCTGCCAGTTCCAGCGTTGTGGTGATGGGGCGCGCCGTGATGATGGCACGCGCGATGCGGCGCGATGCACGCTCTTCGCCATAGTGAAACAGGATGTCGGCCAGCACGCCCTCATCCGCCGAGTTCACGATATCAGCGGCAGACATGCCATCCTGGCTCATCCGCATATCGAGGGGGCCGTCCTTCATGAAGGAAAACCCGCGCTCGGCCAGATCAAGCTGCATGGAGCTGACGCCAAGATCCAAAACAACCCCGTCCAGCCCCTGCCCGTATTCATCCATCTTGGAAAACACGCCATGCTGCATGACCAGCCGGTCGCCATATCCGCCCGCCCACTCGGCCGCCAGATCAAAGGCCAGCGGGTCGCGATCCACTGCAATCACACGTTCCGCCCCGCCTTCCAGCAGCGCGCGGGTGTAACCGCCTGCGCCAAAGGTGCCATCCAGCCACGTGCCCTCGATGGGCGCGCAATGCGACAGGATCGCATCGATCAGTACCGGAATATGTGGCCCCCCAGCCGCCATGATCAGTCCAAATCCCCGTCCAGATAGACGGACGGATCAATGTCTGGGTCAAACCCTTCATCATCAAGGGCGGCGATGCTGGCATCATAGGTCTCGGGGCGCCAGATCTCGAACGTGTCACCGGAGGACACGAACCGGGCCATGCCATCCAGACCGATCTTTTCCCGCAGCTTGGCGGGCAGCACGATGCGGCCCGTGTCATCCACCACCGCCTCGACGGACTGCGCACTGTACAGCCGCTCCATCGCCTTGCGCTTGGCCGAGCCGCGGGGATGTTTGGAAATCTTCTCGTCCACCTCGTCCATGGCTTCGATGGTAAAGCCTTCGAGGTAGTCGCGCGTCTCACCGCCATAAACGATGATCAGGCGGGGCGGCAGGCCGTCGGTCCAGTCGGGGTCACACCCTTCGATCACACGGCGAAACGAGGCCGGGATAGACACCCTGCCCTTCGCGTCCACCTTGTGGTCGCTTTCGCCTCTGAATCTGCGTGCCACCTTGGCCCGTCCCTTGCTAACTCGCGCGACAGCGCGCCTGCCCAATCGTCTTTGCGCCCCCGCCCGAAATCTGTCCCCAGTGTTGAAAATGGAAACGGCGGGTTGATCTGCTGCCACTGATCAACCCGCCGCCCTCGTCCCGCCTTGCGGGATGTCCAGCTGCGCGCGCCACCTGGGGGGATGTCTGCTCGCTCGCGCGCCGGATCTCTGGTCTGATGAAAGCGAGGTGCCTGTATGAAACCTGCTAGAGTTTTGTTTTTTTCGGGGTCGTTTGTTGCCCCTTGGCTCGTTCTCATCTGATGCATTAGGGATGCCATGGGAATTGATGGGAGGCAATGGTTTTTTGAGGGCCGCACACGACACGCGGCGTCTTCACAGCCTTAAAAACAAGGCCTTCGAGAGGTGGTGCGGCCAAATACAGGGCGGATAATGTTACCCAAACACTACTGACCACTATATGTAGTGTAAGGCGCACCTCTCCAGAAACCGTCCATAAAATCCCAAAAAACTTGCACTCGAACCCGCTAACTCACGTATGTTTTTGCTTTGTTCTCAAGCCAATACCCCAACAAAAGCGGAAATTGATTCAGAATCACAGTCAAAAACAGCGCTCAGGACCATGATTTCCCATGCCCCTGCCCCACAATCGCCCGCTGTCCCATGATTTCCCCTTGCGCGCTGCCACGGTCCACGGCACCAACCCGGGATCAAGAGAGGGTTTTCCATGTCCGACGCGTTCCGTATCTTCACCCATGCAATATCAATGGTGTTTCGTGACCTCTCGGCCACGCTGCGCGCCACCTATATGGGCATCGCCCTGATTGCCGGATCAGTCATACTGCTTGTCATCGCAGCGCCAGGATCGTTCACGCAATTGGTCATGCAAGACTCCACGGACGTCACGAACATATCGAATGTCGGGCTGGTGATACTGGCCTTTTTCCTCATGGCCGTTGGCTATCTGACAATGGTGGCCGCATGGCACCGGTTTGTCCTGCTGCCCGCAGACCGCCGGGACGAAGGGTTCACGCCCGGCGCCGGTATCGTCCTGGGCTATCTGGGGCGCAGCCTCTTGCTGGGTATCTTGATTGGGGTGCTGGCCATCCCGGTTCTCATCCCCGTCGGCCTCGTCGCGGCCGGGACGGGCAGCGACGCACTTGCAGGGCTGGTCGCCATCCCGCTCTTTGCCGTTCTGGGCTGGGTCTTCTTCCGCCTCAGCCTCATCCTTCCGGCCTGCACGATCGGCCACAACCTGACGTTCAGGGAAAGCTGGCAGGCGACCGCCCCCTTGGTCGTCACTATATTCATGCTGATGATCGTGATGGCGATCGTGGACTTTGCCCTGAACATTGTCATGGGGGCTTTGCCGCTGACATCCATCATCGGGGGCGTGGTCACCGTCGTGATTTCCGTGCTCTACGCACTGGTCAGCGCCAGCATCCTGACCACGCTCTACGGCATCGCAATCGAGGGGCGCGAGATCTAGGCCATCCCGCCCTTGATCAACCCCTCGGCAATGCGCGCATAGGCCTGCGCCATCGGCCCGTCACCCACCGCGACGGGCGTGCCGCCATCCCCGGCCAGGCGCGTCTCCAGATCAATGGGCAAGGCCCCCAGCAAGGGCACACCCATCTTCTCGGCCTCTGCCGCAACACCACCCTGGCCAAAGATCTGATGCTCTGACCCGCAATCGGGGCAGACAAACATCGACATGTTCTCGATCAACCCCAGCACGGGCGTCTTGAGGGTCGCAAACATGTCCAGCGCCTTGCGCGCATCGATCAGCGCCACGTCCTGCGGCGTGGACACCACAATCGCCCCGCTCAGTTCGGATTTCGTACACAAGGTCAGCTGCACATCCCCCGTCCCCGGCGGCAGATCGACGATCAGCACGTCCAACTCGCCCCACTCGACCTGGCCCAGCATCTGCTGCAAGGCGCCCATCAGCATGGGTCCGCGCCAAACCACGGCCTTGCCTTCCTCCATCATGAACCCAATCGACATCAGGGTGACGCCGTGGGCATGCAGCGGAATGATGGTCTTGCCATCGGGCGAAGCGGGGCGCTTGTTCACACCCATCATGCGGGGCTGGGACGGTCCATATATATCAGCATCCAGCAGACCGACCTTGCGCCCCTGCCTGGCCAGCGCCACGGCCAGGTTCGAGGACACGGTGGATTTGCCCACCCCCTTTGCCGGACCCGATGGCCAGAATGCGCTGCACGCCCGTGGGCTTGGTCGGCCCCTCCTGTGGTTTGGGGTGGCCGCCGATCTTCAGGCTGGGCGGTGCGGCCGGTTTTGCGGCCGGGCCATGGGCTGTCAGCGCCACACGCGCCTCTGACACGCCCTCAAGGTTGCGCACCGCCGCTTCGGCCGCTGCGCGCACAGGTTCCATGCGGGCGGCAAGCTCGGGCGTGGGCGCCTCGATCACGAATTGGACGGCCTCACCCTTTATTTGCACCGCACGAATCAAATCGCGGCTGATCAGGTCGCCGCCATCCGGCATGGCGATGCGCGACAGGGCCTGAAGGATATCGTCCTTGGTGCGTGACATGTCTGTTTTCTCCGCTGGGGTGCCGCATTAACTGGCAGAAATTCAGCCCGTGGCAAGGGGGTGTACCGCATTCCGGTCAAAGCGCCGTTTCCTTGTGCGACATGCCACTCAATTCAACCCTGGGCCTATGCAAATGCTGCATGGCAGCATTGCCGCGGTAGCTATTGTGCAAACGCAGCATTGGCTTATGTTTGGGCTAACAGAAACGCAGATGAGGCAAAAAAACATGGCCTATTACAACGAAGTAGCACGACGCAGCGACCTGGTCGAACGTATCCTCGGCACAGTTGCGCGTTTTCTCGAAGACACAGCAGAGCGCCGCGCACAGCGCCGCGTCTACACAACCACAATGAAAGAGCTGATGGCTCTGTCCAACCGCGATCTGGCTGATCTGGGCATGCATCGCTCCGAACTCAAGCGCGTAGCCTGGGAAGCAGCCTACGGCGCACACGCGCAATAAGAACACGAGATCAGGTGCTCCTCTCCTCCTCCCTGGGGCATCTGTAATTGGCGGCGGCGTTCACCTCCTCCCGAACGTCGTCGCACCTTTTACACCGCGCCACATGGCGCATCCGCAATACGTCGCGATCCGGTCCTCCTCCTCCCTGACTGGCGCGATGTTGCAAGAGCGGCGGCCCCCTCCTCCTCCCTGGGGTCGCCGTACCTTCTTCCCGCACCTTTCAAGGTGCACACAGATACATCGCGCTGCGGTCTCCTCCCTGACCCGCGCGGTGGTACAAGAGCGGCGGCCCTTCCTCCCTAGGGTCGCCGTTTTTTGCTTTGGCGGGGTCTTTTGCCGGGGTCGGCGGGCGGGCGCCTTTGCGTCAGCAAACAGAGCCGCGCGCCGACCCAAACCCTACCCAAAAGTAAACGCGCCCGCGCAAACCTTAACGACAGGCAAAAGTGAACAAGATCTGAACAGCGATCAGCGCAGCAAAACGTACAGTTTCAGGCCCAAACTGCGCAGTCTCTCAAAATCGGCCCAAATCAGCGGGTTTTGGCAGATCCAAAACGTACAGTTTCCGGTGCAAACTGCACGTTTACGCCATCCAAGGGCACCGTACGCCGGATTAACCCCACCGCACGCTCCAGATCGAAGCCTGCGTGATTGTCAGCGCTGCACCCAGAATTTCGACGGGGTGGCTGACAGCTTTTTGGCAAAAGCAGTCCTTGCCACTGATCGCAATCACCTGCGTGATTGTCAGCGCTGCGCCCAGATTTGCGACGGGGTGGCTGACAGCTTTTTGGCAAAAGCAGTCCTTGCCACTGATCGCAATCACCTGCGTGATTGTCAGCGCTGCGCCCAGATTTGCGACGGGGTGGCTGACAGCTTTTTGGCAAAAGCAGTCCTTGCCACTGATCGCAATCACCTGCGTGATTGCGATCTTTAAAACGGAATGTCGTCGCAGCCCGAGACAAAGCGCGACACGACCTTTTTCAGCCCCGCCTTCTCGAATTCGATCTCCAGCTTGTCGCCCTCGATGGCAACCACAGCGCCATAGCCGAACTTCTGATGAAACACCCGCTCGCCCACGGTAAAGCTGGACACCGCATTCAAATCTATAACTGTATTCCGGCTTTCCTTGGGCTGACTGATCGGACGGTCGCTCGCACGCGCCTGCAGCCGTTTCCAGCCGGGCGAGTTATAGACGTTCGCCTCGGCCGCCGCCTTGTGCAGGTTGGATTCCATCGTTGGCGCCGCCGCCCCATATCCACCGCCATAAAGGCCCGGCGGGGTCAGCACATCCACATGCGCTTCGGGCAACTCATCAATGAAGCGCGACGGCATCGAGGATTGCCACTGCCCGAACACACGCCGGTTGGCCGCGAACGAGATGGTACAGACCTCTTCCGCCCGCGTGATGCCGACATAGGCCAGCCGCCGCTCTTCCTCTAACCCCTTGATACCACTCTCATCCATCGAGCGTTGCGAGGGGAACAACCCGTCTTCCCAACCCGGCAGGAACACCATGGGAAACTCCAGCCCCTTAGCGGCATGCAGGGTCATGATCGACACCTTGGCCCCGCCATCGTCCTGTTCATTGTCCATGATCAGCGACACGTGTTCCAGGAATCCTTGCAGGTTCTCGAACTGCTCAAGCGCCTTGACCAGTTCCTTGAGGTTCTCCAGCCGTCCCGGCGCCTCGGGCGTCTTGTCGTTCTGCCAATGGGCGGTATAGCCGCTCTCGTCCAGAATGATCTCGGCCAGTTCCACATGGGTGACGGGCGGCGGCCCATATTCGACGCGCAGCGGCGCCACGCCGTCGTCCAGGACAGCGTTGTCTTCAGCCACCTCGATCCGCGGCCCGCGCAGTTTCGAATTCCAGCGCGCAATGCCCTCGACCAGCGTGCGCAGTTCCGTGCCACCCTTGCCCTTGATCAGGCCCTGATCCACGGCCAGCCGCGCACCCTCGACCAGCGACACACCATTGGCGCGGGCGGTGATCTGGATGGTCTGCTGGGCCTTGTCGCCCAGCCCCCGCTTGGGCGTGTTCACGATCCGCTCGAACGCCAGATCATCATCCGGGGACACCACAACGCGGAAATAGGCCATGGCATCGCGGATCTCCATCCGCTCATAAAACCGGGGGCCGCCGATCACGCGGTAAGGCAGACCGATGGTCAGGAACCGATCCTCGAATGCGCGCATCTGGTGGCTGGCGCGCACGAGAATAGCCATATGATCCAATGAGATAGGGTCCATGCCCCGCGTGCCACGCTGGCCCGCCTCGACCTCTTCCCCGATCCAGCGCGCCTCTTCCTCGCCGTCCCAATGGCCGATCAGGCGGACCTTTTCGCCATCATTCTTGTCAGTCCACAACGTCTTGCCCAGACGGTTTTCGTTGCCATCAATGACACCGGAGGCCGCGGCCAGGATATGCGGGGTCGAGCGGTAATTCTGCTCCAACCGGACCACATGCGCGCCCGGAAAATCCTTTTCAAAGCGCAGGATGTTGCCCACCTCGGCCCCGCGCCAGCCATAGATCGATTGGTCGTCATCCCCCACGCAGCAGATATTCTTGTGCCCCTGCGCCAGAAGGCGCAGCCACAGGTACTGGGCCACGTTGGTATCCTGGTATTCGTCCACCAGGATAAAGGCGAACCAACGCTGATACTGCGCCAGCACGTCCTCATGGGTCTGAAAGATCGTGACCATGTGCAGCAGCAGATCGCCGAAATCACAGGCGTTCAGCTCTTTCAGCCGCGCCTGGTATTGCGCGTACAGCTCAACACCCTTGTGATTATAGGCCCCGCCATCGGCAGCCGGCACCTTGTCCGGCGTCAGCGCGCGGTTCTTCCAGCCGTCGATGATGTTGGCCAATTGCCGGGCGGGCCAGCGCTTGTCGTCAATGCCCGCCGCGCGGATCAGCTGTTTCATCAGGCGGATCTGGTCGTCCGTGTCCAGAATGGTGAAATTCGACTTGAGGCCCACCAGTTCGGCGTGGCGGCGCAGCAGCTTGACGCAGATCGCGTGGAACGTGCCCAGCCACGGCATCCCCTCGATCGGACCGCCCAGCATGGAGCCGACGCGGTTCTTCATCTCGCGCGCGGCCTTGTTGGTGAAGGTGACCGCCAGGATCTCGTTCGGGCGCGCGCGGCCCGTGTTCAACAGGTGGACGATCCGCGCCGTCAACGCGCGTGTTTTGCCCGTTCCGGCACCGGCCAGCATCAGCACCGGGCCATCCAGCTTTTCCACGGCTTCGCGTTGTGCGGGGTTCAGCCCATCCAGATAGGGCTGTGGACGGGCGGCCATGGCGCGCGCCGACAGGGATGCGCCCTCAAAGGCGTCGAGGTCGTCAAAACTGCTCATGGGCCGCACCATAGCGCGGCCCGTGGCAAAGCGAAAGCTGTTCCTGCTATGTTCTAGGCCAGAAACCGCAGCAGCGACAGGCCCTGTTTATAGGGCGTCCGCATAGCTGCGCACCGGCGCTGGCGACCGCACCGCGGGTGGGGGTGTCAGCGATTCGGGCGCCACGCGGCGCTTGAACGTCGTGGCCTTGGCGGGCCGTGTCGTGCGGGTGATGCGCGCGCGCAGAGAGGCAAGGCCCAGTTTGACCGCAACCTCGTTGGGCACGTCCTGCCCGACAACACAGTGCAGCGAGGCGTAGTGCCCGGACAACTCGTCCTGATCGCGCGCCACGTCCGGCGTGCGCAGTACCGCGACCAGATGCGGATTGCGATCCTCGGCCATGCCCAGCGTGTCGCCCAGCGCATCCCCGATCGTCGACTTTTCAATGACCAGCAGGTCAACACCCATGTGCTTGATACAGGTTTCCGCAACCAAAAGGCTGCCCGTCCCGGTCACTTGTACCCCGGCCTGCATGAGGGAAATCAGGCTGTGGTCCAGACGCTTGGCTTCGCGGTCGATGATCAGTGCTTGCATGTGCAGAAGTCCTCGTGATGAAAGTTTGGCTAACGAATCCAGTTCTCCGCAATTGCGATTAAAATATGATTTAAATTCTGCCGCGTTTGGCCGTGAAAGTATGGCGGGCTGGACATTGCGCCGCGCCGCTGGTCAAACGTGACGATGACCCTCGAAAGCCGCTATCCCGCCCTGTCCGATCTGCGCACACGCGCGCAGTCGCGTATTCCGAAATTCGTGTGGGAGTATCTCGACAGCGGCACCGGGGTCGAAGCGACACGGGCGCGCAATCGGTCCAGCCTGGACAAGATCGGCTTGATGCCTTCCGTCCTGCACGGCGAATTCGAGGCGGACCTGTCCGTCGACCTGCTGGGCCAATCCCTGCCCCTGCCCTTTGGCATCGCGCCCGTGGGCATGTCGGGCCTGATGTGGCCGGATGCGGAACGTCACCTCGCCCAAGGGGCCGCGCGCCTGGGCATCCCCTACAGCCTGTCGACCGTCGCCACCGTCGCACCCGAGGACATTCAGGGCGATCTCGGCGAAAACGCCTGGTTCCAGATGTATCCGCCCCGTGATGAGGGCATCCGCCGCGACATGCTGAAACGCGCCAGGGACACCGGGTTCAAGACGCTGATCCTGACGGTTGACGTGCCCGTCGCCTCGCGGCGCGAACGCCAGACACGCTCGGGCCTGACCAACCCGCCCCGGCTGACGCCCCGCCTGCTTGCGCAGGTCGCGATGCGCCCCCAATGGGCCATGGGCATGGCGCGCAAGGGCATGCCGCATATGCGGATGCTGGACGCCTATACGTCAGAAAACACCGAGAACCTGCCGGTGACGGCGCATGTGGGCTACCTTTTGCGCACGTCGCCTGACTGGGACTACGTGTCGTGGTTGCGCGACGCCTGGGATGGACCGTTCATCGTCAAAGGGGTGATGCGGGGCACCGATGCGGAACGGTTGCAGACGCTGGGGGCCGATGCGATCTGGATCTCCAACCATGCAGGGCGCCAGTTTGACGCCGCACCCGCCACCATCGATGTGCTGCCAGCCGTGCGCCGCGCCACCACGCTGCCCATCATCTTTGACAGCGGCATCGAAGGCGGGCTCGACATCATCCGCGCCATGGCTTCGGGCGCGGATTTCGTGATGATGGGACGCGCCTGGCACTACGCGCTGGCGGCGTTGGGCCCGCAAGGCATCGACCACCTCGCGCATCTGCTGCGCGAAGACCTCAAGGCGAATATGGGCCAACTGGGCGCGCGCAGCCTGAAAGAGCTGCCCAAACCGTTCCGCATAGAGTGAGCGGCGAGGCGGACGACACGTCCGCCTTACGCATGTGGCAGACGGACCCCGATGCGCCACGCTCCAAGGGCGTGGGCGGAGGACACCTCCGCCTTACGCCGCACCCTGGGGGACGGGTGTCGTGTTTGCGCAACCTACCCATAACTACGTGTTGTTTGCGTCACGTAAACGTCATATGGAATGCTGCAACTGCAAAGGACGGCCCCGGGGGGAACTTACATGCCCGATTTCAAGAAAATCCTCATCGCAAACCGGGGTGAGATTGCAATCCGCATCATGCGCGCCGCAAACGAGATGGGCAAAAAGACGGTTGCCGTCTTTGCCGAAGAAGACAAGTTGGGCCTGCACCGGTTCAAGGCGGACGAGGCCTACCGGATTGGCGAAGACCTTGGCCCTGTCGCTGCGTACCTCTCGATTGACGAGATGATCCGCGTCGCCCGCGAAAGCGGTGCGGATGCGATCCACCCGGGCTATGGCCTGTTGTCCGAAAACCCCGACTTCGTCGATGCCTGCGAGAAAAACGGCATCACCTTCATTGGCCCGCGCGCCGAAACCATGCGCGCCCTTGGCGACAAGGCCAGCGCGCGCCGCGTCGCCATCGAGGCCGGTGTGCCTGTCATCCCCGCCACCGAGGTGCTGGGCGACGACATGAAGGCGATCAAGGCCGAGGCCAAAGAGGTCGGCTACCCCCTGATGCTCAAGGCCTCCTGGGGCGGCGGCGGGCGCGGCATGCGCCCGATCATGGGCGAGGACGAGGTCGAGGAAAAAGTGCTGGAGGGGCGGCGCGAGGCCGAAGCCGCCTTTGGCAATGGCGAAGGGTATCTGGAAAAGATGATCCTGCGCGCCCGCCATGTCGAGGTGCAGATCCTCGGCGACAAGCATGGCGGCATGTATCACCTGTTCGAACGCGACTGCTCGGTCCAGCGCCGCAACCAGAAAGTGGTGGAACGCGCCCCTGCCCCCTATCTCAGCGAAAAGCAGCGGGCCGAGATTTGCGACCTGGGCTACAAGATCTGCAAACACGTGAATTACGAATGCGCCGGCACGGTCGAGTTCCTGATGGATATGGAAACCGACAAGTTCTACTTCATCGAAGTGAACCCGCGCGTGCAGGTCGAACACACTGTCACTGAAGAGGTGACAGGGATCGACATCGTGCAGGCCCAGATCCTGATTGCCGAGGGCAAGACGATCCAGGAGGCTACTGGCAAGGCCACGCAGAAAGACGTCGTGCTGACAGGCCACGCGCTGCAAACTCGGATCACGACCGAAGACCCGCAAAACAACTTCATCCCCGATTATGGCCGCATCACCGCCTATCGCGAGGCGACAGGCATGGGCATCCGCCTGGATGGCGGCACCGCCTATGCGGGCGGGGTGATCACGCGCTACTACGACTCTCTGCTGACCAAGGTGACGGCCAAGGCGCCCACGCCCGAAATGGCCATCGCCCGTATGGACCGCGCCCTGCGCGAATTCCGCATCCGGGGCGTCAGCACCAACATCGCCTTTGTCGAAAACCTGCTGAAACACCCCACGTTCCTCGACAACACTTACCACACCAAGTTCATTGACGAGACCCCGGACCTCTTTACTTTCAAGCGCCGTCGCGACCGGGGCACCAAGGTGCTGACCTATATCGCCGACATCACGGTGAACGGGCACCCCGAGGTCAAGGACCGTCCGCGCCCACGCGCCGATCTGAAACAGCCCAAGCCCCCTGCCTTGCAGGCCGACCCGTCGCACCAGATGGGCACCCGCAACCTGCTGGAACAAAAGGGCCCGCAGGCTGTCGCCGACTGGATGAAGGCGCAGCAACAGCTGCTGATCACCGACACCACCATGCGCGACGGGCACCAGTCGCTGCTGGCCACGCGGATGCGCAGCCACGACATGATCAAGGTGGCCCCGGCCTATGCCGCCAACCTGCCACAACTGTTCTCGATGGAATGCTGGGGGGGCGCGACATTCGACGTCGCCTACCGCTTCCTGCAGGAATGCCCCTGGCAGCGCCTGCGCGATTTGCGCGAGCGGATGCCGAACCTCATGACGCAGATGCTGCTGCGCGGGGCCAACGGTGTGGGTTACACCAACTATCCCGACAACGTGGTGCAGGAATTCGTGCGCGTGGCCGCTGAGACGGGCATCGACGTCTTCCGCGTCTTTGACAGCCTCAACTGGGTTGAAAACATGCGCGTGGCCATGGACGCGGTTCAGGAACAGAACAAGATCTGCGAAGGCACGATTTGCTACACCGGGGATATCCTGAATCCGGATCGCGCCAAATATGACCTGAAATACTATGTCGACATGGGCAACCAGCTGAAAGACGCAGGTGCGCACGTGCTGGGTCTCAAGGACATGGCGGGCCTCTTGAAACCCGCCTCGGCCCGCATCCTGGTCAAGGCGCTGAAACAAGAGGTCGGTCTGCCGATCCACTTCCACACACACGACACCGCCGGCATCGCCTGCGCGACGATCCTCGCCGCCGCCGAGGCCGGTGTGGACGCGGTCGACTGCGCCATGGACGCGCTGTCGGGCAACACCTCGCAGGCCACGCTGGGATCGGTGGTCGAGGCACTGCAGCACACCGACCGCGACACCGGGCTGTCCATCGACGCCATCCGCGACATCTCGGATTATTGGGAGGCCGTGCGCGCCCATTACGCCGCATTTGAATCGGGCATGCAGGCCCCATCATCAGAGGTGTACCTGCACGAAATGCCCGGCGGGCAGTTCACCAACCTCAAGGCACAAGCGCGTTCCATGGGCCTCGAGGAACGCTGGCACGAGGTCGCGCGCACCTATGCGGATGTGAACCAGATGTTCGGCGATATCGTGAAGGTCACGCCGTCTTCCAAAGTCGTGGGCGACATGGCGTTGATGATGGTGTCCCAGGGGCTTACCCGGGCCGAGGTCGAGGACCCGGACAAGGACGTCGCCTTCCCCGACTCGGTTGTGGACATGATGCGCGGCAATCTCGGCCAGCCCCCCGGCGGCTTTCCCATCGCGATCCAGTCCAAGGCGCTGAAGGGCGAAAAGCCCAACACCAAGCGCCCCGGTGCGGATGTACCTGCTGTCGACCTCGAGGCGACGCGCGCTGATCTCACCCAACAGCTCGAAGGGCGCGAGGTGGATGACGAGGACCTGAGCGGGTACCTCATGTATCCCAAGGTGTTCCTCGACTACATGGGGCGGCACCGCACATACGGGCCCGTCCGCGTTCTGCCGACCAAGACGTTCTTTTACGGCATGGAACCGGGCGAAGAGATCACCGCAGAAATCGACCCCGGCAAGACGCTGGAAATCCGCCTGCAAGCCGTTGGGGAAACCAACGAGGATGGCGAGGCCAAGGTGTTCTTTGAACTCAACGGCCAGCCGCGCGTGATCCGCGTGCCCAACCGCATGGTCAAATCCACGACCCAGCAACGCCCCAAGGCCGAACTGGGCAACGCCAACCATATTGGCGCCCCCATGCCCGGTGTCGTGGCGAGCGTCGGTGTACAGGTCGGCCAGGAGGTGAGCGAAGGCGATCTGCTGCTGACCATCGAGGCCATGAAGATGGAAACCGGCATCCACGCCGAGCGTGACGCCGTCGTGAAGGCCGTGCATGTCGGCCCCGGTGGCCAGATCGATGCCAAGGATCTGCTCGTCGAACTGGAATGACACCGCCGCTGGCGGCTTGGGGGCTGAGCGATGACGCACAGCCCCTGCCCGGCGGGCATCGCAACAGAGTGCTGCGCGTGGGCAACCACGTCGTCAAATCCACACGCCGGACGGAAGCGGCCTTGCGCTGGCTCACCCGTGCACAAGACAGCGCAGAGGCGTGCGGCCTGCATGCGCCACGCCTTGTCGAAAGCGCTGCGGGCACGCTCTGTGTTGAAGGGTGGACCTGCGAACCTTACCTGTCCGGCACCCCCACCGATCCCGCACAGATCGCCACGCGCATCACCGCATTTCACCGCGATGCCGTCTCCTTGCCGCCGCGCCCGGACTGCGCCAGCGCGCTGGACCTGATCACATCGGACACAAGCGGTGATGTCGACCTTGCGGCCATGCCAGCCGACCTGGTTGCCGCCCTGCGCACCGCCTGGGCCAAGCTGCCAGATGCACAGACCACAGTGCACGGGGATCTGAACCCGGCCAACATCCTGACCCGGCCCGATGGGCACATCATCCTGATCGACTGGGACGAGGCGCGGCGCGACAGCCCGGCCTTTGACCGCGCGACATGGGACAAATCCGACCCCGCTGCCACCCGCGCCGCCCTTGCGTGGGAAATCGCCTGTTGCTGGCACATCGAGCCTAAACGCGCCCGCGCGCTCGCACATCAGTTTTCAAACTGAAACATCCCGCCAAAGCGATTTGAAAACCCCTTGTCACCCTTCAACGCAATCGTAACGGTGACCCTGCGGGCGACTCACCGCCCCCTTTTTGAAAAGTTGGTCATACCCGAATGACAGCCCCCTCAAACCGCGCCACATGGTTGGCGGTCTCGGCGATGTTCGTGCTCAACGGCGCGCTTTACGGCATCTGGGCGTCGCGCATCCCCGCGATTGCACAGCGTCACGATCTGGACGCGGGTGATCTGGGCCTGCTCCTGCTGTTGCTGGCAGGGGGCGCCATCGCGGCCTTCCCCCTGGCGGGGCGCTTTGCGGACAGGCTGGGGGCGGCCTACATTACCTTGCGCATCGCGGTGGCCTATGTTGCCGCATTGGCGCTGGTCGCGCTGGCCCCCAACACGGCCTCACTTGCCCTGACGCTGTTCCTGTTCGGTGCCACACATGGCGCGATGGATGTGGCCATGAACACATGGGCAGGCGAGGCCGAGGCGCATATCAAGCGCGCGGTCATGTCGTCCTTTCACGCGATGTTCAGTCTTGGTGCCGGGCTTGGGGCGGCAAGCGGCTTTGCCGCTGAGCACTGGGGCATTGGCACGTCCGCCCATTTCATCGCCCTTGGCGTGGGGATCGCCGTCCCGACGCTGATCCTGGCCAATATCGGCTGGGTCTCGCCCCGCCAAACCACGGTCTCGAACACGCCGCTGTTTCCGTTCCCGAGGGGCCGCTGATCGCGGTGGGCCTGATCGCCTTCTGCACCTCCATGGGCGAAGGGGCGATGGTGGATTGGAGCGCACTGTTGCTGATCGAGACCACCGCCGTGACCCCGGCACATGCCGCCCTTGGCTACACGGTCTTTTCGATTGCGATGGTGATCACGCGTCTGCTGGGCGATCAGGCGACACAAGCCTTTGGCCCCACACCGACGGCCCGCATCGCGGGGGTCATCGCGACCACGGGCGCGGTCTGCGCCATCGCCACCGGCAGCTACGGGATCACCCTGACAGGTTTTGGCCTGATGGGCATCGGCTATGCGGTGATCATGCCACTGGCCTTTTCCCGCGCCGCCAACGACCCCGACCTGCCCCCCGGCACCGCCATCGCGAGCGTGTCGACGCTGGGCTATGGCGGCCTGCTGCTGGGGCCGCCGTTGATCGGGTTCATCGCGGACGCAACCACCCTGCGCACAGGGTTTGGCGCACTGGCCGTACTTGCGACCATGATCATCGTGCTGGCCTATGCCGTGCGCCGGCCAAGCGCTTGAAACCGGTCGCCGCCTGAGGCATCAGCACGAAATGCAAATCGCCGCCTTCTCTCTGATCGTGCCGGACTATGACAGCGCCATCGCGTTCTATTGTGGGCAGATGGGCTTTGATCTGGTGTCCGACATCGACCAGGGCCGTAAACGCTGGGTCGAGGTGCGCCCGCCCGGCGGTGGGCCTGCGATGATCCTTGCCCGTGCAGACAATCCCGCACAACAGGCCGCCATCGGCAATCAGGGCGCGGGGCGCGTCTGGCTGTTCCTGCAAACGGATGATTTCGACCGGGACCACGCGCGCCTGTCCGCCGCCTGCGGCATCACCTTTCAGGAAGACCCCCGCGAAGAGGTCTATGGCAAGGTCGCCGTGTTCGAAGATCTCTTTGGCAACCGCTGGGATCTGATCCAGCGCGCCTAGCGCTTGACGAACCCCTGGCCCAACGCGCCGACCAGACAGCGCGGCACAACGGGGTAGGTGTCGGTCAGGAAATAGGCATAGGTGCCCTGCGGATAGTCAGCCGTCACCACCTGCGCACCGTTGCAGGCATCAAGGCTGCCCGAACCCGCCACGTATTGGAAATCCTGCTTGAACGCGCCGTCATAGGCCCCACCCGGCGCGTCCCCGCCAGAGCGCATGCCCGATTTCAACTGGTAGGACGACGTCATGCGCACGACGGCGCCGTCTTTTTCCACCGTCAGGGCGTAGATGGGAAAGCCGTCAGCGGCATAGCCGATCAGGGGGGATGCTGCTTGCGCTGACCAGCCCAGTTGCTGCATCAAACCGACCGGCAGGCCATGGTAGTGATAGGCCCCCGTGGGCTGCACATGGCCGTAATTGGCATCAAGCCCCAGCGCCACCGCCCCGCCAAGCGCATTGTAATCCCAGCCAGAGCGCGGATCACCCTGCCAGAACTCCGCCGCATCGGGATCGAACGGGACACCGTTCACCGCCACACCGAATGACGCCCCGCGGGGCAGTTCCGTCGGGGCACCGACCTCGGGTGTCACAGGGACGCTGAACCGATGCGATTGCGCCGATATGGTGTTGGGATTGCCCGCATTGGGAAAGACGCCAACGGCGTGGCGCGGCACACCGTTTGAGATGATCGTGCGCGTCACACCATCCGTCGAGATCGTCGCCACACCGCCCTGATACTGTCGTTCGGTAGAGACCAGTGAAACCGTGTCGGCCTCGGTCACGCTGTGTACACGAAACCTCGGCTGCGCATCGCTGCTGCAGACTGTGCCAATCGTGATGGCAATGATCAGGACCACGATCTTGAGGTTGCTCACAGACAGGATCATCTCGACACTCCTTGCTGGGCGGTTCCGGGGGCGGGTTCAGGGAACACGACAACCGCCCCCTGCCCCACGGGCCCGAAACTGAGGATCAGGGTAAAGACACCGGGCACCGCGCCCTCAAAATCCAGCACGGCCAGCACGGGCACGTCTTCGGCAAAGTTCACATAGACGGGGTCAAAGGGCGCGACTGTGGCGCCCTCGGCCGCGACCCCACTCAGAACCAGTGGCCCACCCAAGCCGGTCAGGGTCAACGCCACCTCCACCTGGTCCCCTGACACGCTGGCCGTCTCAACCCGTGCCAACATGTCAGGGGTATGCGCGCCGTCGTGGGCAACCGTGGGAAGCGGGGATGCCAGGCCCAGAAAAAGACCAACGGCGCGCAATAGGGATCGTGAGTGGTGGTTCATGAAAGTCATACGCACACACTGCGCGGTTCCGTCGCGCGGCGGGGCGATTTTTGTCAAAGCATCGGCAAAATATTTCCCAGGGCGGTGTTTTTCCTCTTGCAGCGCCGGGCCGGGATAAGTATCTCACGGCTCACCCAAGGAAGCGGGCGTAGCTCAGGGGTAGAGCATAACCTTGCCAAGGTTAGGGTCGGGCGTTCGAATCGCCTCGCCCGCTCCAACATTCCCTTTATCGGGAAAAAACAGGCCACCTTCGGGTGGCCTTTTTTGTGCGCGCCCCTTTTTACGGATCAGGGCGCTTGACCCGTGCCTTGTGGTGCAAAAACCACAAGTTGAATACGGCCCTGAAACGTGAATGTACAAACGATGTGACGCAGCCTAGCGTCAGGGTCAGGCGGCGGTGTCTGCCACACAATAAATGGCCCGAAAAGGGTCGGCAAACCATGAGCAGGTTCATTATGAAACACAGTCTTTGCGCCCTTGTCGGCGCCTCCCTTTGCTTTGCGACCACGGCACAGGCCGTCGAAGTGACCGGCGGATCCGTTCAACTGAAGTATTCGGCCTTCACCGAAGAAACCGACTTTGATCGCGTCAACATCGAAGGATCGTTGGAAATCGGTTTCAACCGCAGCTTCAGCACGCAGATCGACCTCGGGCACAACAGCTTTGGCGTCACCGATGCGGACGGTACGAACTTTGGTCTGCACGGTATCTACCACGTGAACGAGACGACCTCGCTGGGCGCGTTCTACACCCGTGAAGATATCGAAAACACCGATCTGGATTTCTTCGGGGTCGAAGCGGGCTTTGAATTGGGTGCCTTCGATTTCGAGGGCTATGTGGGCAGCGTTGACGGCGAAGGTGACAGTGAAACCGCCTTTGGTCTGGGCGGGCGTTATGGCTTTGGCTCGGGCTTTGGCGTGTCGTTGGACTACGAGGATGTGGGCGACAGCGATGTGGCCAGCCTGTCCACCACGACCATCACGCTCGACAAGGATGTGGGCGAAAACCTGAACCTGTTTGTCGAACTGGGCTCGGCCGAGGTCGAGTCGGCCGGTTTCAGCGAATCCGAGGCCTTTGTGGGCATCGGCGGGCGGTATGTCTTTGGGGCCGATCGCGGCGCCACGTTCAAGCAGCGCGGCCTGCTGCGGATCATTCCAGGTCTTTGAGGCCACCCAGAACACGTGGGACAAGGGCGGCGCAGGCCGCCCTTTTTCGTGTCCGTATCAAAACACCTTGAACGTCATCGTCGTCAGCGACCGCTCGATATCGTCAATATCAAGCAAGCGGTCGTTGATGTACTTGCCCACATCCTCGTCACGGGGAATGTAGAGCTTCATCAGCAGATCATATTCGCCCGAAGTCGAGTAAAGCTCCGAATGGATTTCGCGCAGCGCGATCTCTTCGGCGACCTTGTAGGTCGAACCGGGGCGGCAGCGGATCTGGATAAAGACACATGTCGACATGGGGCAAGGCACCTTTCACGAGGGGTGCCTTTCTAGTGACATGTCCACGGGGCATTGCGCAAGCGCGCAGGTCCGGGTCTTGGCGGCGCGGGGTTGCCCGCCTATAGAGACGCGACGCACCACCCCAAGGAGGCCCGTGCCATGCGCCGCAACACCCTGACCCGCACCACGGCCGAGACCGACATTTCGGTCAAGCTGAACCTCGACGGCACCGGTATCTACGACAACCAGACTGGCGTCGGCTTTTTCGATCACATGCTGGACCAGCTGGCGCGCCACGCACTGATCGACATGACGGTGCGCTGCACGGGGGATCTGCATATCGACGATCACCACACGGTCGAAGATGTGGGTATCGCCATCGGGCAGGCCCTGTCCCGCGCTGTGGGGGACAAGAAAGGCATCCAGCGCTATGGCGCATGCCTCTTGCCCATGGATGACGCGCTGGTGCGCGCCGCACTCGATCTGTCCGGGCGTCCGTTTCTGGTGTGGAACGTGGATCTGCCCACGCCCAAGATCGGCACCTTTGACACCGAGCTGGTGCGCGAGTTCTTTCAGGCACTCTCCACCCATGGCGGCATCACGCTCCATGTCGACATGCTGCACGGCCTCAACAGCCACCACATCGCCGAAGCCGCCTTCAAGGCAGTGGCGCGCGCCCTGCGCATCGCGCTCGAGGTCGATGCCCGCGTGGCGGACGCCATCCCCTCGACCAAGGGCAGCCTATGAGCCTGACGGTTCTGATCGACTACGAGAGCGGCAACCTGCACTCGGCCCACAAGGCGTTCGAGCGTATGGCGCGCGACCTCGGCGAGGGCACGGTGGTTGTGACATCGGATGCCGACGTCGTGGCGCGTGCGGATCGCATCGTGTTGCCCGGCGACGGGGCCTTTCCGGCCTGCGCGGCGGCCCTGCGCGGCACTGGCGGCCTGTATGACGCGTTGGTCGAGGCGGTCGAAGTCAAGGGCCGCCCGTTCCTTGGCATCTGCGTGGGTATGCAGCTGATGGCCACGTGGGGGCGCGAGTACACCGACACGCCGGGCCTCGATTGGGTCGGCGGACAAGTGGTGCCGATTGCGCCGTCCGATCCGTCCCTGAAGGTTCCGCATATGGGCTGGAACGACCTGGTGCTGGATGCTGCGCATCCTGTCTTTGACGGCGTGCAGACAGGCGATCACACCTATTTCGTGCACTCCTATCACTTCGAAGTGGCCGACCCGGCCTTGCGCCTTGCGCATGTGAACTACGCCGGTGACGTGACAGCCGTTGTCGGGCGTGACACGATGCTGGGCATGCAGTTCCACCCGGAAAAAAGCCAGGAAGTGGGCCTGCGCATGATCCGCAATTTCCTGACTTGGGCACCTTGAGAGGTGGGGCGGAGGACACCTCCGCCTTACCTGGCGCAGCCCTTGTGTAAGGCGTATCCTGATACGCCATCCCGTCGCTGCACGCTGTCTAGCCAGTTCCCCGAGGCGTGTCGCAACAGGCGCATCAAGATGCGCCTTACGTAAGGCGGAGGTGTCCTCCGCCCTACCGCCGTGCCGCCTTTTCGGCGATGCCGGAGGTGCCCTGACGGCGCGCGAGTTCTGCCATCACATCCCCAAGAGCGACATCGCGCGACGCGAGCATGACCAGCAGGTGATACAGCACATCCGCGGCCTCGGAGGTCAGCGCCGCTTTGTCGTTCTTCACCGCTTCGATGATCGCCTCGACAGCCTCTTCCCCGAACTTTTCCGCGCACTTCTCCGGCCCCTTGGCCAGCAGCTTCGCCGTCCACGAACTGTCAGGGTCTGCGCCCTTGCGGGCCTCAATCGTGGTAAAGAGATCATCCAGCGTCATGTCAGCCTCATCGGGATGCCTGCGGCGGCCATGTGCGCCTTGGCCTCGGCAATCGTGTAGTCGCCAAAGTGAAAGATCGAGGCGGCCAGCACGGCGGACGCGCCGCCTTGCGTCACCCCGTCGACCAGGTGGTCGAGCGTGCCCACACCGCCGCTTGCGATCACGGGAATGGGTACAGCATCCGAAATGGCGCGCGTCAGCGGCAGGTTGAAGCCTGCGCGTGTCCCATCGCGGTCCATGGACGTCAACAGGATCTCTCCCGCCCCTTTTTCCGCAGCGGTGCGCGCGAATTCCACAGCGTCGATGCCGGTGGGCTTGCGGCCACCATGGGTGAAGATTTCCCATCGACCCGGTTCGACCGTCTTGGCGTCGATCGCGCAGACGATGCACTGGCTGCCGAACTGGTCGGCGGCGCGGCTAAGCACATCCGGGTCGGCCACGGCGGCCGAGTTGAACGACACCTTGTCCGCGCCCGCCAGCAGCAGCGCCCGCACATCCGCTACCGTCCGGACGCCGCCCCCGACTGTGAGGGGGATAAAGCACTGTTCGGCCGTGCGTTGCACCAGATCGAACATGGTGCCCCGGTTTTCGTGGGTGGCGTGGATGTCGAGAAAGCACAGCTCATCCGCGCCCGCCGCATCATAGGCTTGCGCCGCCGCGACCGGGTCGCCCGCATCTACGAGATCGACAAAATTCACGCCCTTGACCACGCGGCCATCGGCGACATCAAGGCAGGGAATGATGCGGGTTTTCAACATGGGCGTCTGGTAGCGTGGATTGGCGGCCGGGGAAAGGGGCTCTGCCCCTCGGCCTGCGGCCTCACCCCGTGGTATTTTTCGTCAGAAGAAGCGGAGCTGCGCCCATCGCACCCCCATCACGCAAAGGTGCATGGCGTCTGGCGCTGCCTGTGACAGGTTGGCGTTATTGAAATGAAGGAGACGCGTGATGCGGATTTTGATGGCTCTGGTGATGAGCGTGTTCATGGCGGGAGCAGTGATGGCAGGTGACAACGGGATTGTACGTAAAGAGGCCGCTGCCGGTGTGGGCGAGACAGTGGATGCCCTGGCGGCAGCGATGGAGGGCGCGGGCCTGACCATCTTTGCCCGCGTGGACCACGGGGCGGGTGCGCAAAGCATCGGTGCGGATGTGGGCGCGTCGCAACTGCTGGTCTTTGGCAATCCCAAGGTGGGCACACCCGCCATTCAGGACGATCCGGTGTCGGGTTTGTTTTTGCCGATGAAGGTGCTGGTTTACGAGGATGGCACGGGCAAGGTGATGATCGCCTATGAGGAGCCTGCGAAGATGCTGGGCCGCCTGGGCGGGGTGTCAGAGGATGCCGCTTATATCCAGACCATGACGGGTGCATTGGGTAAGTTCACGGATGCCGTGGCACAGTGAAACGGCGGGGCGTGTGCCGAGAGGTATGCGCCCTACCCTTTTAGTGCGCTGAGCGCCGCGCCGAGGTCGATGGCCCCGTCATAAAGCGCCCGGCCCGATATGGCGCCCGCGATCACGCCTGTGGCCTTGAGCGCAGTAAGATCACCCAGTGAGGAAACGCCGCCCGACGCGATGACCGGGATTTGCACCGCGTTTGCAAGAGCTTGGGTCGCCTCGATGTTTGGCCCACCCATGGCGCCGTCGCGGTTGATATCAGTGTAGATGATCGCGGCCACCCCCGCATCTTCGAAGGATTTGGCAAGGTCGGTGGCGTCCACATCCGTCTCTGTCGCCCAGCCCTTGGTTGCGACCTTGCCGCCCCGTGCGTCGATGCCCACGGCGACGTGGCCGGGAAAGGCACGCGCAGCCTCACGCACCAGATCGGGGTTTTCGACCGCAACGGTGCCGAGGATCACGCGCTGCAACCCCTTGTCCAACCACATCTCGATTGTGCCCATGTCCCGGATGCCGCCGCCCAGTTGGGCAGGCACAGGGCAGGCCTTGAGGATCGCCTCGACCGGGGCCGCGTTCACCGGCGCCCCCGCGAATGCCCCGTTCAGATCCACGAGGTGGAGCCATTCGCACCCAGCCTCGACAAAGGCGCGGGCCTGCGCGGCGGGGTCGTCATTGAACACCGTGGCGCGGTCCATGTCCCCATGCACAAGGCGCACGGCCTGCCCATCCTTGAGGTCGATTGCCGGGTATAGGATCATGGTTTCTGGGCCTTTCCGAATGCTCGCGTGCCCTTTGGCACCTTACGTCACGATTTGCAACGCGACCCTAGGTCATTCTTGATCTGGGCCCGCCCTCTGCCCCAAGGTCACCGCCATAACGGAGGAGACACCCATGAAACACCTGATTGCAGCCGCGTGTGTGGCCGTCGCCAGCGCCGGTATGGCCCTGGCCGAACCCGCCACGGGCACCTGGAAGACCGAAACCGGGGACAGCGGCGCATACCTGCATGTCAAGATCGCCCCTTGCGGCGCCAATATCTGCGGCACCATCGTCAAGGTCGTGAACAGCGACGACACCTCGTCCCAGGGCAAGGCCATCATTTGGGACATGCAGGCCAAGGGCAACGGCAGCTATTCCGGCGGCAAGATCTGGGCCCCGGACACAGACAAGACCTATCGCTCCAAGATGTCGCTGAACGGCAATGCGTTGAAAGTGTCGGGCTGCGTTGGTCCGATCTGCCGTGGCCAGACCTGGACACGCATCAACTGATCGACCAAGCGCCATTTGGCCTATGACCCGTGCCTTTGGGCGCGGGTTTTTTTGTGCCCCCTTGCCGAACTGTCTGCGGCGACACATCTATAAGGGATGCGCCGATGACGCCTTCGAAAGGGGCGCGCAACACTGCGGCGATACACAAGATGGGAGTGATGTAGATCATGTCTGTCTCAATCAACGCTTTGACTTCGGATGGTTCCTTACCCCGCGCAGGCCTTGCAGCGTTAGCCGTTAGTGCGCTGACCCTGGCCGCGACAGAGGTGCGTGGCGCAAGCCCCGTTGGCGTCTGGCTGACGCCTGCGGACCGTAAGGGACAGGTCGCCCATGTCGTTTCAGAACCCTGCGGGTCTTATTTCTGCGGCACGATTGCACGTGTCTTTGACCAAAGCGGAACACCCGTGGCGGCACCAACCGTGGGCCAAAGGGTCTTTTGGAACATGGCCCCTGACGGAGACGCCTTTCGCGGGCGCGCTTATGTGCCCGCGCACAATCGTGAATATGCAGCCCAGATGGAGGTCAGCGGCGACCTTATGACGGTCAGTGGCTGCCTTGGCCCGGTCTGTCAAAGCCAGGTCTGGCAGCGGGTCGACTAGAGCTTGGACGAGATGATGCCCGTGTTGAACCCGCCCATCCTGAGTTCGCCAAACAGACGCTGATATTCGATCTTGGGGCACCGGTTCTGGATGACGGTGATGCCTTTGGCCCGCGCCTTAGCCGCGGCACCATCGTGTTGCACCCCGATCTGCATCCAGATGGTTTTGAGGGCCGGGAGCGCATCGATCGCCTCGTCCACGATCTCGGGCACAGCTTCGGACCGGCGGAAGATATCGACCATGTCAACGGGTGTGGTGATGTCAGACAAGCTGGCCAGCGTTGTGGCCCCGAACAGCGTTTCCCCGGCATAGACCGGGTTGACCGGGATCACCGTGAACCCCTTGAGCGCAAGATAACGGGCCACGAAGTAGCTGGGCCGCACAGGGTTGGCCGACACCCCCACCACGGCAACCGATTTTGCCTGCTTGAGCACATCGCGCAGATGCGCATCGCTGTAGGTTTCGTCCATCCCTGCCCCCGTTTTGCGCCATGCTGACAAAAAAACGCCCCGATCGCAAAGCGAAAGGGGCGTGCAAGGTACGGAACGAGGGACAGTGAATTAACCTGCAGGAGTTCCAAACCTGCGGTTCACAACTTCAGATAAGATCATCTGAGCGCTGATAAAGACCGTCTCGCAAATCTGTGAACGAATTATTAAACCGCGCTGCGCGATTTTCAGCGCCCACCCGCCGATGGCCGAGGTCAGTCAAAGATATCCTCAATGATATCAAACGCGTCCTCGAACAGATCACCCCACCGAGATTTTTTGCGTTTTTGTTTTTTCTTGACCGGTTTGGCCATGTTGCGCGCGCGGTGCGCCGAGGGGCGGACCAGTTCCCGCTCGCCCTTGGGCCTCTTGGGCAGCATCTTGAGATCGTGCAGCGGTGCGCCACAGCTGGAACAGGCCAGTTCATGGCGGTCGCGCCCTTTCAGCACAAGGGCTGCGCGGGTGCCGCAAAAACAGCAGGTGGCGATTTTCGTGGGGTAAGCGATGATCGCCTCCTTATGTGTGATCCTTGGACGCATATAAGGCGATTGCGGCGGCATTTGAGACGTTGAGCGAGCCGAATGTACCGCTTGCGTCGATTTTGACCAGCATATCGCAGGTTTCGCGGGTTTTCTGACGCAGACCCGGCCCCTCGGCCCCCAGCACCAGCGCGACGGGGCGATCCTTTTGCCCGGCCAGCGCGGTCTCGATCGTGTGTTCGGCCTCGCCGTCCAGCCCCAGCACGAGATAGCCCATACCCTGCAATTCGATGATGGCATCGGCCAGATTGCGCACGCGCACATAAGGCTGACGTTCCAGCGCGCCCGAGGCGGTCTTGGCCAGCGCCCCCGTTTCGGGGGCCGCGTGGTGGCGCATGCCGATGACGGCCGAGGCGCCCAGCACCTCGGCAGAGCGCAGGATCGCCCCCACATTGTGCGGGTCGGTGACACGATCCAGCAGGATCAAGCGGGGGTGTTCGGCGCCGATGGCGACATCCGCCAGACTGCCCCAATCCAGCGGTTTGACCTCAAGCGCTGCACCTTGGTGGACCGATCCGGGATCGAGGGGGGCGTTGAATTTGCGCGCATCCACCACTTCCGCTGTGATTCCAGCCGTGGCAATGGCATCGGCCAGTTTCGTCTGCGCATTCAGCGTCACGATCAGGCGCAGTTTTTCGCGCGCCGGGTTCACCAGCGCGTCACGCACCGCATGCAGGCCAAACAGCCAGACCGTCGCGTTTGCGTCCGCCTTTTTCGCCTGTTCCTTCTGGACGACCCATTTGGGTTTTTTCATTGTGTCCCCTTTGCGATGTGCATCTGCACCGCGGTCTGATTTTCTGCCTTGACCCTTCAATTGCGGACGCGTAATCACGCGCTCACGCCAGAGGGGCTTAGGGCTCTAATGGCGCAGTGGGCGACAGGCCGCAAGGTGTGGCAGGGGACTGTAACTCCCTCGCGGAGACGCACGCCTGGTTCGATTCCAGGGTCGCCCACCATTCTGGTATTTTTATCAAAAAAATTCTCTAAGGCTTTGAAGGGTAAGGTCAAATTTGCGGTTCGCATGCCCTTTTTACGGCAGTACGCGAGAGGGCTTGCAAATACGAGCCGAAGGGTCAAATTCCGGTCTTCCGACCTCTCTGATCTCCACAATTTCAATGGGTTAGATAGAAACTCCAGCGCGGTTCGTATTGTTCCATCAAGGTCAATCGTAGGAGCGGCCCTTGTGGCAGCTTGCTCTTCCAGCAACACGCGCTTGTTTTCTAGCTCAGCGACGCGCGACTCATAGCGTTCCTGCATCAACGCATTGTTTGTCGAAATGGCTTTGGTGATCGTTCTCTCAGTCTCAGCCTTCAATTGTACCAGTTTCGATTGCGCAGATTTCGCTTCCTCTTTGGCGCGCTCTGCCCGTTCTTGCCATGCCTCCCGCAGGAGGTCTGTCATCAACCCAAGAAGTTGATCTTGTGGATGCAGTGTCGCTAGAAAGTCTTCAAAAGCTTGATGAAGCGTTTCGCCTCGGATGTTTTTTCGACGCTGAGTGCAGCCAGGTTGCCGGCAAAAATAATATGGGTAGTAACGTGAGCGCCCCTTTGAGTGTGCCGCTGTCATCGGATGCCCGCATTCGGCGCAGGCGATAAACCCACGCAAAGGGAAATCAGCCTGTGTGTCCTTTCGCACAGGTGCGACAGGAAGCGCGTTTTGTCGGTTTTGGATAGCCTGATATGTAGCAAGAGATATGAGCGGCTCGTGCACGCCTTTCACCATGTGTAGCCCCCAACTCGGGACATCGACATATCCCGCATAAACGGGACGCGTCAGCAACGCCTTGGCCGTGTCCATCTTGATGCCACCATCGCGCCCTTTGCCCTTGATCGCAGGGCTGGCATTCAGGTAGCGCTGCAATTCGGTATAGGTCGACAATTGTCCGCTTGCGTAACGCTCAAGTGCAGATCCGATGACGGTAGCCGCAGGCTCGTCACGAACCAGCATCTTCCCGTGGCCGGACACGTTTTCATAGCGGTAACCAAAAGGCTTGCCAAAGAGCCAATAGCCCGCCTTGGCGCGTGCTTTCATCTTTTGAATGACCTGACGGCGATTTTGCTTGCGCTCAAGCTCTCCCGTTGCGGCGACTACAGTTTCGACAAATTCCCCTTCGGGCGAGTCATCGAACTTGAAGTTGAGGCATTCTGGGCGTGCACCTCGTGCATCAAGCTCCCGTCTGAGGGCGCGATGGAAATCGACATCACGAGCGAAGCGTTTCAAATCATCAAAGATGATGACGTAATCCTTGTCCGGCTGGGCATCGAGATATGCCAACAGCGCCATCATGCCCGGGCGATTCATAAAGTCACCACCACCCGAAACATCATCAGGGAACACGGCCTCCACCACGTAGCTGTGTGCATCCGCGTGGGCACGGCATCGCGCCTCTTGCCCTTCCAACCCGTGACCCCTCGCAACTTGCGACGGGCTCGAAACACGGCAATAGATGACCGCGACTTGAAGATCGGTATTGGTCATGGCGTGCTCCTTTCTGATTGGGCGTTGGTTGAGTGTATCGTCCCGCTAGGAGTTTTGGAATCCAACGTCCGACGCAGTGTTGGAACATGAGCGGGTGGCAGATCGCCATGGGCGCTGTCAGCAAAGGCTTGCGCCCAAGCACGAAGGGTGTGGACAAGTTCAAGTTTTTTCTCGTCAGTGAGATCGAGACGGTCGAGTTTGTGCAGATGTTTGGTTGCATCAAAGGCCATAAGACACACTTTCCCGCGCGCCCCAGACGGGGCGCGCGTTTCAAAGTTACTGGTTAGGAAAACACATCCCCAAACGCGCGGCAGCGCGGGCCTCTCATGGGCGGTTTGCGGGTCAATTCGGCACGGCTCAGAACCCAGGGGAACTAAATTTCGCTGCAAACGCGGTCGCGCGAAAGCGCGAGGCAGCGTTTGCAGAAATTCGATAGCTGTGAAGTGCTCTGGGCGGACTTCTAGGAATGCAATCCTAAACATGTCACAAATCTCTTCTTTTGTCCAATCTTTTTATATATTTACACCGAACACCGCAGAGGTGTTCGGTGTAGTGGCTTGGCACTAAGCCGCTTTCACCTGTTCCTCTTCATGCAGTTCTATGACCTCTTCCGGCTCAACGATTTCCTCCCGATACGACCCTTGCGGAAACGCCATGTAATATGGCATCCAATCTTCGCGCTCTGGTGCGCGGGTCCCGTCAAGACAGGCGTTGAGAATGGCGCGTTGGGTCTTGGCGGTTGCAGTCAGGTTCTGATCAGCGATACTTTCGCCTGCGTATTCCCGCACCATCTCATTGAGTACCTGCTTGTCGCGTACCAGATCGAAGAACAGGGGTTCGGGTGACCAATGCTGACGCATGTCGCTGTCCATCACCTCGCCAAGTTCGTCGATCAACGGGCTGTGGACGGACAAGCTGTCTGCCATCAGGAAGGTCAGGATGCGGGTGACCTCATCGTCAGACAGGCTTTGCAGTGTGGCA
Source organism: Tateyamaria algicola (assembly GCF_047715485.1). NCBI lineage: Bacteria > Pseudomonadati > Pseudomonadota > Alphaproteobacteria > Rhodobacterales > Roseobacteraceae > Tateyamaria > Tateyamaria algicola. The sequence continues at coordinate 3,581,572 of NZ_CP180422.1, read as the reverse complement.
AAAACCTTTGTGATGCACGGGCGTGGTGACCACGCATTTGCGGTGTCCATGAGTGCCGTGTCGTCGTCCGTACTAAGCAAAGCTGTGATGTTGGCGCGTTCTGCTTCCATCCGGCGATGACCTGCATTGCGCTCAAGGCTCTCTGCAATCTCCGGCTTTGCCGCCTTTTGCGGGTCGGCCTGCACCTGCCAGAGGGACGATCCTGCAATCATATGTGCCGCAATGAGACGCAGCGCGATACCGCTGTGATCCAGAACATCGCTGCGCACGGCGGCATGGCGGTGCAGATCGACGTAGTTCTGTGCGGCTTTGGTCAGTTCGGGCTTGGGCGGTGTGTCCCCCGCCTCGGCGCTTGCCGCCTTCTCCCGCCGCTTGGCCTCGGCATTGGTGATATAGCCCTCATGTTCGGTCACTTCACCTTGATGGCTCACGGTGATGAACACCCGTCCGCCATCCGCCTTGCTGCATGTGCGGTGATCCCACGTGGCAAAATACGCGCCGCGTTCCATGATGACGGTGTCCGCCCAGCCCAGCACTTCACGCCCTGTGGCAATCATCTGGATGGCTTCGTCCTGTTTGATCCAGAACGCCTCGGCATCCGCAAAATAGGCCTCTTCGCCGAACAGATCGGACACGATGGCAAGACCCGCCGCGTCCACGTCAAAGAGCGCGTTGGCAACGGGGATATGCGCTCCGCCGAACAGCCAGTCTTTGAGCCGCTGCCCTGTTGGGACATAGGCCGTATCGTCCTTTAAAAGCGCCCACCACGCCTTCTGCTGTTTCGTCGTCGCCATGGTCAAAATGCGGATGTCGCGGGCGTGAATGTCGTTCTTGCGATAGGCGGTCAGGATGGGCGCGTACAGCCGCCCCAAGGCCAGGCGTTGGCTGACCATCCGTTCGGTGATGCCAAAGGTGCTGGCAATGTCGGCAGGCTCCCGCCCCTCTTTGATCAGCTTGGCAAAGGCCTTGTATTGATCCACCTCGTCCATGGGCAGGCGTTCGATGTTCTCGGCGAGTGAGGCCTCGATGGCAGTTGCATCGTCCCCTTCTGCCATGATCAGGCAGGGCAGCGGATCGATGTCGCCCTCTTCGGCAATGATGCGGCACGCGTTCAAGCGGCGTTGTCCTGCGATGACTTCAAAGCCGTCCTCTTTGGGACGCACGAGCAAGGGCTGTAACACACCCAAGACGCGGATACTGGTGACCAGATCAGCGCATTCTTTTACGGCGTATTTGCGCACGTTGAGGGTGGATACGGAAAGGTCTTCGATATTGATATGTTGCAGTGTCATTGGATGATCTCCTGTTAGTTATCGGCACGGAATTGCACCCTCAAACCGTCCGCATGTGACGGCTTGGGGCTGCAGTCCCTTCAATGGCAGCGATAGATCAGGTGTTGTCCTGCGACTTCGGCGGTGGCGTAATCGACAGCCAAATCACGCGCGATGGCGTCATAGTCGATGTAGAATTGCAGCCGCTCGGGGATGTCGCCAAAGAGACCATCTTCGACAAACTGTTCCGCCAGTTCGCGCATGGTTTCGACGGGATAGATATCGACGTCAAACTCGCTCGGCTGGGTATCTTCGCTGAGCTGATAACCACACTCGCCCACGGCAAGGATCACGCGGGTTTTGTCGTCTTCGTCCCAATCCTGAACCGCCTCAAGGAACTGCTTGAGATTGGCCTGACTGATCCCGATGGCTTTGGCCAGATCGCAATCAATGTCCTCACCATCAATAAACTGTATCTCGAACTCTTCGACAGGGTTGCCGTAATCGTTCCGCAGCTTTGCGGCTTTCTCGGCATAGTCTTCAAAACTGTCAAAATAGAACCCTGTTGCCGACAAATCGTAGGGCTGTGCGTGCAATTGAATGGTCATGTTCTTGTCCTTTCCAAATTGAAAAACGGGTTGCGCATGCAACCCGACTAGCCACGCGGCAATGAGCGGGGGAGAACTGTCAGGGCTGGCCGCCAGGGATGGTGCGGGCGCAAGGCGGCACGCCTGAGCCACGGTCCCTGACGGGCACCGAAGGCTTGGTCTTGACAGTCGATGGGCCGCAGGCCCTTTAGAAAAGAAATGAGACAGCCAAAGGCTGGCAATAAATGCGTCAGGGGGCAAAGCCCGAAAGGGTGGAAACAAGCAAAGCGCAGGTTCCGTTCACGCGCACCCGGCCCATATGGGCGACGCCAACGAAAACCAATACGGCACCCAAATCAGCCAACTTCCGCCCGTACAGCGGGAAGCAATACCCTCTATGCTATCATCGCCTTGAGACATCCCCGCAATTGCACTAGCGCGGACCAATCAAGACAAAGGACAAAGTATGACAGATATCAAATGGGACGCGCTTTCGCTGAGCGAGCTGAAGGACATCCAAAAGAAAGCGGCAAAGGCGATTCAGAGCTTTGAGGCACGCAAGCGCAAGGAAGCGTTGGCAGCTGTTGAAGCCAAAGCAGTGGAAATGGGATTCAGCTTGAGCGAGTTGACAGGCGGCGCAAAGCCAAAAGGCACCAAGTCAGCCCCCAAATACTGCCACCCTGAAAACCCTGCCCAGACTTGGACAGGCAAAGGTCGCCAGCCAAACTGGGTGAAAGACGCGCTGGCGAATGGCATAGCGATCGAAGACTTGTTGATCGTCAAGTAACAAAAAAAGAGGCGCACCTCACGGCGCGCCTCTTCCCCACATACGCAGTGACGCAAAACTCTAGTCCGGACCATCCATGGAGCGCGCGACAACTTCATTGTCCGGCTGCTGATCGTCTTTGGCTGTGCGCAAAACAAGCCGCCCATCGACAGGCAATGCGTCCATACGCACCTCGTAGCCTTCTCCATCCTTATGCGCCCAGGCTGCCGCGATTTTGCTCCAGACGGATTTTTGCCCATCGCCAATCGGGGAAACGGTATAGCCCAACATGAACGGCTTATTGGTGGCGGGTCTGCTGCTTGGTCTCTGTTCGTTACTCATAACTACTCTCCTTACTCAAAAACGTTGAACGAATGAGAACGTATAGAGAACAAAAGTAGCCTTTGGTGCAAGAAAAATGAAATATAACATACGGTTGTATGTCTTTGGGTGCGGCATGGAGACATTCGCTGCGGTTGCGAATAAAGAGATCGGTATCCAATAAAGAGGACATTTGCTAGATAATACCCAATTGCGAGATGCAGCAAGTTTTGTGGGGTAAAGTGCAGCAACAAAATAATGGCAACCGGATCGCAATCGCACTTTCAGGTGGTGGATCGCGCGCTATGGCCTTTCACCTCGGGTGCTTAAGAGCGCTTCATCAAGTAGGCATACTGCAACGGTGTGAAACACTATCTTGTGTTTCGGGTGGCAGTGTCCTTGGGGCCATGTATGTCACGCATCAAGGATCGTTTGCGAGCTTCGAAGCCAATGTGAGGGCGCAACTGAGTCAAGGCTTTACCCGCCAAACAATTGCTACAGCGTTTACTACTTCAGAAGGATTGAAGGCAATTCTGTCTACTTTAATCCTGATAAGTTATCGATTGTTGTACCTTTGTTTGTTGCCAATAGTCTGGACTATCAGGTTGGGGGCACAATTTCTTGGGAACGTTTCAATTAGACCGGCTGAATCTATATCTCCCCGGCGTTTCGCGAGTCGTACTACAGTTTTGGAACGAACCTTTGACCAAAACCTATTCAACCGAAAAGCAATGAAGGATCTCGATGGTGTCGTTCCCAAATTCGTCGCTGTTGCCACGGAATTGCGAACAGGCACTGCATTTTACTTTACGCCAGGTGAAAGTGGTTGCTGGAGATTCGGAAAGGTTAATCCCGATCGGATTAAGATTGCACGTGCAGTGGCGGCGTCTGCAGCTTACCCATTGTTCCTGCCTGCACTAGACGAAGTGTTTGAGTTCAATCGTAACGACGGTTCAGCAAGGCGTGACAGGGTTACACTAACTGATGGAGGCGTGTATGATAATCTTGGGCTTTCGCCACTTTGGCCCGACCGCAACCCCAGCATTGGCGTCGATATACCCAAACCGAATATTGTTATTGCATGTCGCGCGGGCTATGGCTTGAGATTCGGGCGCCCAACAAATTCACTTGCGACGAGGATGGCCGCTAGCTTTTACACAAGCTTCGATCGCTCCCAAAACGCAGCACTGAAGCGGCTCTTCGATCTAAAAAAAGCGGGCAAGCTACAAGCGATCGTTCTTCCGTATATTGGACAAGCCGATGACCGTTTGGCCAACGCACCAACTGATCTGATACGGCGCGAAGACGTCGCCGATTACCCGACGAACTTTGGACCAATGACTGAAGACTGGATCGAAAAATTATCTAAGCGAGGGGAGCAGGTGACACTTGCTGTGCTTCGGCAGCACAACCCGGAGCTGATTTTCCAGCAATAGGTAAGCAATGAGTCGAGAACTTAATCCATCTCATGAATATGGAGCGCACCGTCAGAAGAAATCGAAATTCTTTTCCTACCTTTGGTTTTCGTTGTAATAAATTTTTTGACCTCGCCAGAAAATGACAAACCAGTCGCGCAAGTTCTAAACCTAGAGTCGGTTTCGCCCGCTCCGTATCCATCACTGATGACAACTAGATCCGGTTGAAAGTAATCGACCATCGATTGCGAGTAACCACTCTTTCGTCCGTGATGCGGCGCTACAAGTATTGTAATACTGGAATCGCCAATTAGCTCTCTAAACAGATTTGGGTTCTTGGCAATCAGCTTTTTCCAACCGAAATCCTCAATATCGCCCGGAAATATCACAAGTACATCCTGATACTCATATGCAACTACAATTGAAGAATTGTTGATAGTTTCCGCTTCTGACCAATCAAGAAAGGCATGCTTGATCCGAACCCCGCCATTGACATCGGGATTGCATGGGCTGTCTTCCCATTTTGTTGAAACCGTATAAGTCTGATCAAATTTCTTAAGAATCTTCTGATAGGCTCGTTGCAAAATGCCGTACTTTTCGTTTTCAGGGACAGTTTTGTTTCGTAGGTAAGTTCTAGGCTTCCCTAACAATTTTTCGACATTCTCAAGATCGCGGACATGATCAGCATCTTGGTGGCTTATGATTAAGTAGTCGAGGACATCTCCTTGATGCCAATGTAGTTTGTGAATGTGTTCTGCAGGAGAAAAGTCATCTGACTTACCTGCATCGATCATGTGGTTTTGACCGCTAGGTGTGCGAATGCGAATACACAAACCAGCACCAACTTCCCAGACACGAATATCTAACCCACCCATCGGTCACCCTCACCATTCCTTGAAGTACACTACAGCCTAAGCTACGTCATCGTTTATTCGGTAACAAACAAAAGTGGCAATCCCAATCATGCCGCGACCTGGTGTTCGTACTGCAGCTACGCCTTATAATTCTCGCTTTCCACGTCTGTGGCAATCGTGGCCAGAAACATTATTCCGTCCTCGACTCGTTGTCTCAATGCTTGAAGGCTAGAGAAGGTAAGCGTTCCAGCCACCCCGTGGGTTGCTTTGTTGAATACTGGAAATAGCTTCAGAATATCGTCAATATCCTTTTCGACAAAACCAAGCATCTCCGGTGTATCAGCCCCTCTTTTTTCAGAAGAAAGCGAATCTTTGCGCGCCGCGAAGGGGTTCCTTGCGGAGTTCTTTCGCAATCAGGATCGGCTGCAATGACGTCCCCATTTTCAGCCCAACGGTCAAGAATCTCCGAAAAAATCTCTCGCACGCTTGTACAGAAATGGCGAGCCGCGTCGGTATTAGCAGGATTGAGTGCAAATAGGGCTCCTTTCCATCTACTGCAAAGGTCCTCAGATAGATCTCCGAGATAGTCCAAAATACCCGTATCGCGATCATCTACGACGGAGGAGTTTTCTTCTTCATTCAGCGCGAAAGCTACAGCAACGCTGTTGCTGCTCTCACGCTCAGCAGCGGCACGGATAATTTGACTAGAAAATTCCGCAGGTTCGATTTGGTCGAACTGCCTGCTTAGCTGAAGTGATGAATCTTTAGTGTTCGCATATCGCGGTGCCACTATGGCGTTAAGCGCCGACAATCGCTGCTGTCGGTCACGTTTGACCTGAGCATTATGTGACTGCACTGCTTGGTTATATTTGCTAATCGCGGCTCGTCGCTTTTGATTATATTGCCGCACTTCTCGATTGTGCTCGTCCACCACACGCTTGTTGTTCTGGTTAACACGGCTAATCTCGCGATTTATCTCTCGCACTTGCTTTTCGGCAGCAGTCTTATTCGCTCTGTTAACACGATCGACCTCTTGGTTGTATTTTCGAATTGCGTTTTTTTGCTTTTGCTGCTCTCGGCGTAGAAGCGCGTTGTACTGGGATGGTGTCATTCGCCTGGCCATCAGTTTGCTCTCCTGTCAACAAGTGCGTTCAGTCATATCACCACCGAAGTGGTACAGCCATCATCTCTCGGTTGACAGGTCAAACAGCCAATGTTCGCTATGTAGGTTGCGACTGTACCGCCGAGGTCCAAGGTTGAACGGCGGCAATGGGCCTTCCTTGATGGCCCCTAGCGGGCGTTACACGCAGATGCCACATCTGAGCAAATTCTAACCTCGCTGTGTAGCGTGAAAACCAGTCATTCCCATGGACCGCTGCGGGTAGAATTTTGCCAAGGTTCAAATCGCGAGACTTGACTGACCATTGACAATGGTTATACCAATGCCAACCTGTTAAAATACCACGATAATCCAAACTGGGTTACCTACCATGATCGGGTGTAAGACGATCCATCAGAAACTTGCTAGGCCGCTAGTTTAAGCTACTCTTTCGAATAAAAAAATTTTCTGGAATATACTCAGCCACTCCAGGTTGAGCGAAGCGTAACGTTAACGCCGTTGGCGTCTGTGGTGCCAAGGATCGCCAGAGAACAGGGCAAGACGTGTGCTGCCGTTCGTATACTTGTTGCAAATACAATCCGGGTCTGTATCAATATGATTCGGTTTGCGGGGGGCATTCTGATGATACGCATTTTCCTTGTACATTTATTTATTTTTCTTGCAGCGTGCGATTCGACTTATGACAATCAATACCGGCTGCAAGGCGCGGGAATTCCACTGCACACTAACCTGACGGATCGCAACACCGACAACTTGGCGAAGTATTTCGGAGCATTGTGCGTTCAAGCGGGGTTTCAAAGCACGGGGTGCGCGCCATCACCTGGTGCGAATTTGCCAGGAAATTGGAACCTGTTGGTTCAGACCGGATACAATGACATTGATTATCGGTGTGATGCTTATCTGAACTGGATTGATTCTAAACGCAGCGAGCGTATCCTCTTTGAGGGTACGACAAACGCACTTGGGACTCTCGCCGCCGGCCTACTCAAAGGGTCCTCTGCCTCTGCTGATACGTTGGCTGACATCGCCTTGGCCTTGGGTTTTGCCAAAGAGGTTTACGCATCTTACCAAAGCAGCATCCTGTTGGGGCTCGAAGGTTCGACGATCAAGGAAATCGTGAACCGCCGCCGCCTGACGCATCGTCAGAAATTTCGCACAGCCAAGTATAACAACCGTCCGGAAGCCATCTTTGCGCTGCGCCGGTACCTCACCTATTGCACGCCACAAAGCATTCTGACGGACGTAAATACGTTCTCGCGCGGAGCTGCCAGTGGTACACTCCCTGAAATCGAGGGGGACGCGACGGCAGCGGCGGCGTTGCTCACTTCCTCTTCTCAAGTGACGCCGGAAAACCGCAATCCCTCTGAACTGCCAACAGTGGCCAGCATTGCGGACTTCGCGCCTTTTAGTGAGGCTGAAGTCAAAAGGATCCAAGCCGCTTCTTGTGGCGACGTTATCGACGGAAAAGTCGGCCCCCAAACAAAACGAGCGGTAGCTATGCTTCACGACCGGCGGACCACATTTGACACTGATCCGTTGATTTCGGCGAATGAGTGGACCGCTATTTATGGTGCACTGAAACCTTGCGATATTGCCAAATTCAAAAATATCTATGAAAATATTTCCCATAGCGACAACGACGGCAAAGGCGTGGTTAACGCACTGGCAAATGGCGAAAAAATACCTCGAACACTACTTGGGAAACCATTGAACGATCCCGAAGTGCGCAAAGCCCTTTCAGACGCACGTAAAGCAATCTCACTTGCCGAGCCGAAATACGGGCTGGCAGCGGATAGCGATCAACTTACGCCACAACTCTATAATGCATTGACCACGCAGTAGTGGGGGAGTCCCATGACCAATAGATTCAGAATAAATTTTGTTAACCCCAAAAACCTACTTGTTAAAATATACATGGATGAGCCTTCGGAAGACTCCATAACAGGATTTGTTCACGGCTATGTGAAAAAGTTGCCTAACGCAGCGGAAAGTACCGATTGGGTCTTTGTCGAAAATCACGAAAGCCAAAACATGGATGGCGCATTCCATAAAGGTTGGATGAAAACGTGGGCTATCGGCGAAAGAATTCCCGATGTTCCGCAAATCATCTCTGCCCGCGCGCTCACCTTTACGGCGGTAGCCAACGAGTTGGATGATACAATTCCCCCTGAAAAACAAGTCGCAGCAGAGTTCTTACTGGCGCTTTTTTTCGTTGAGAACCAAATTGATCCGAACGCAGAACCTGTTGATGATCTCGAGTTGTCCGTGAAAGACACGGCACCGAACCCCGACTATCATGGCGGTTTTGCCGTCACTTCCGCGCAATGGGACTCCTTTATCGCTGCAGAAGGTGAGCGGTTAAATTGGTCAGGTGACTTTTTGCGCGAATTGGTCTTGCCCCAGATGCGTTGTGCCTATTGGCTTGCGCACCGCAATCAAAAACAGCTCGGCGTTGCGTTCGGGGCCACACCGACCGAGCCGTTTGTACCGCGTATGCTCGACCTCTTTTTAGCGCATCTGATCGGTGACGTTGCTGCAGCCGCCGTGATCGAGATGGAGCGGACAAAAACGGACCTGAACAAGAAAATCCGCACGATCATCAGGGACGCAAACAGCTGGAGCGACGACTCTCCCGAGCTTAAAAAGCTTTTTGAGAACCGCTCCGCTTTTGTCGGAGACTTGAACGGGACCGGCGGCGGGTTGACAAGCGTGACGCAGTTTCTGGAAGCCTGTCGCACGGCACTTGATCCAGCACTGAAGCTCGCGCGCAAAATGTTGGATGCCTATTTGCCAGCCTTCGCGGGTAACGCCATGAACGGGGACGCATTGATGGCTACAGCTGATGCGGAACTGGCAAAATGGAATGCCGGCTGGTCCGAGCAGGTAGATCCTGGTAAGTCAGTCGCGATAAAGTATTTTGAAGCTACGGACTACACACCTGCCGTAGTGATCGACCCGACCACCAATGAACTCACCCATTGGTGTGGTGCATTCGTTGCACATTGCATGAAGGAATCCAATCTTCCGGTTCCGAAGAGTTCCGCTGCTGCCGCTAGCTGGCGCAACTGGGGCGACATGTCCTTAGACAAGACTCAAGGGTCCGTTATTCCGCGCGGTGCGGTTATCACAAAAAGCGGTGGTGAAGGGTCTAACCACATTGGTCATGTCACCCTGTTTGATCGGTGGGACAATGATGGGCAAAGCTTCTGGGGATGTGGCGGCAACCAGTCAGATAGTGTCACGAGTGCAAAATTTGCCACAGATGAAATTGTTGCTGTTCGCGTGATCGCAAATAGAACGCAAAGCACCGACAAAGATCTGGAGATACTTAGCAAGACGCTTTGGGGCGAAATTCGCGGCGGGACCAAAGAACATGCAACAAACGTCGCTGAGGTCGTACTTAACCGATTTCTTTCAGGGTATCGATCGGACGGCAGCATCGCTGGCGTATGCCTCAAACACAAACAGTTTTCATGTTGGAACCCAGGCACGAAATCCCTGCGCAGCATTGAAGATTTGGATGCTGAGGACCCTGAATTGAAACGGTTGATGGCATTTGCAAAAGAAGTGATCACAAGAAGACTGGCAGATCCAAATGCTCCGGCGCCGCTGCAGGGCGCAAGGCATTACCACAACCACGATGTCAATCCAGACTGGGCCATTCCCGCCAAGATAGTTAAGGACGACGGTAAGCACGTCTTTTATAAGGATATCGCCTGACAAAACTGGCATCGTTTTGCCTCTATCTTCACGGTATATCTTGAATTCAGAGTATAGCTTCCTTTTTGCAAGTCTCCTCCGATACTTGATGTAGCAAGTTGATGTCGCGGTACAAGGCAACAATATCTTGGCAGACTTTACGGATTGAAGGTCCACTACATTTCGAAATGTCTGGGATTGTGCTGATGTCAGGCATCAAGTGGCCCGCCAGCCAAATGAGTTCTAGGCTACGCGCGCTCCCGCCCTCCAGCCGCCGAGGCGACTGGAGCAAATTCAAAAAACCGTAAAGGTGAGTCCGCAATATTGGTACAGGGTGCTTTTGAGCATCCGCCTTGTTCGCCTTCTCTAAATGCAGAGTAATCCATGAAATTTCCCCCAGTGCTAGGGAAAGCAACACATTCTTTCGCTAGTTAGCAACACCAAGGCGGACCTTGGACATATGAGTTTTAAAGTCCGCTTCGCCCGCTCTCCAGCCCTCTAACTAGATGAACATCGCGCAGGTGTCGCCAACGCCCGCAATGCGGGCAGCGATTGCAGCATCTTGAGCCGAGGGCCAATGGCAGGAATGGGCCGTGCTCGTCGCCGGTTTTGGCATCGTACAGTTCAGTGCGCATCACCCGCCACTAGCGCCCATACCGCGAGAGCGGTTTCGTCCAAGCCCGCACTGCGGGCCTTGGCCGTCGGAGAATGCCGCGCGACGCACGAACGACCGCTTCGGTGAAGCCGCGCCGCGGCGTGGGCATCCAGTCCCAAAGGCATGTGTGGGTTGCTCCTGCATTGCAAGCGTTTTTGTAATTGCGATGGTCTGTCAGTACAGTCCTGTGTCCGGCCTATTTGCGTGGCGATTGCCAATGGCCATGATGAGTTCCGCAAGTAAGGGTCCTATCGGCTAAACGACCTCAAAGGGCCGCGACATTGGTCGGAGTGTCCTTACTCTTGATTGACTTCGTTTCGCATCATCACATCAAGCGTCTTGCATTTCTGGGCAGGATCAAGCGATCGGCTGCCGGTATTCTTCTCCTTTTGTCAGGATCGCCCAGATGATCCGGGCCGATTTGTTGGCCATGGCGACTGTAGCTAGCAGGAGGGGTTTCTGGTCGAGTAATTTCGCAGTCCAGATGTCAGCTTTTTCAGGCTTGTTCCTCGCCATGAGCGCGCGCGAGGTCATTCCGACGATCAGCAGCTTTCGGATGTACCGGTCGCCTTTCTTACTAATGCCCCCAAGACGTTCTTTGCCGCCACTAGATTTGTTCAGCGGTGTCAGGCCCAGCCACGCCGCCAAGTCGCGTCCGGTCTCGAACTGTTTTGCATCGCCGATGGTGGCAACGACAGCGGAAGCTGTGATTGGTCCGATCCTTGGCATGCGCATCAGACGTCGTGCATCGGCATCCAGCCATGCGTGTTGTTTGATCAGCTTAGTAAGCCCATCAACCCGCGCATTGAGTCCGTTCAGCTGATGACACATCACGCCAAGAATGCCGTTCGCGATCTCGGGCATTTCCAACTGCTCTTCGGTGCCGTGCTCTCGTGCGAACTTGGACACCGCTTCGATGCCCGTCGGCAGGACATGACCGAACTCACGAAGGATGCTGCGGATCATTTTCACGACCTGGGTGCGCTGTCGGACGACCAGATCCCGCGCACGATGAATGGCAAGCACAGCCTGTTGATCTTCTAATTTGATTTCAACGAAGCGCATCGTCGGGCGGCGTACTGCTTCGCAGATCGCCTCGGCATCTGCAGCGTCCGTCTTGCCGCGCTTCACATAAGGTTTGACATAGGCTGCCGGCATGAGCCGAACGTCATGGCCGAGCTTTTTCAACTCGCGCCCCCAGTGATGGGATGAACCGCAAGCCTCCATCCCAACCATACAGCGCGGCAAGCTCTCGAAGAAGGCCATCAGCTTCGCGCGTTTGATCTTCTTGTTAATGATCTTGCGTGCAGTCGCTGAGACGCAGTGAACTTGAAAACGTCCATGGCCAAATCGAGGCCAACAGTCTTAATTGTCATTGGGTGGCTCCTTTCCTAGCAGTCGATAGCAACTGCACTTTGGCACATTCGATGCCGGTGGAGCAGGAGCCACCCACCTCATCCGATATGGGCCGGTCAAACGGTCGAAACTCGGACGTCGAACCGGCTCGCTAAAGCATGTTCATCGCTGTTAAACTACGACTATTGTTGGGCCACTCGATCGGCTGATCTCTGATACATCAGTAACGATGCCGCTCTGCATCAGATGACTTCAACGATCACAACCCAGGCATTGCAATTTCCCGCTACGTCCGCTCGCAGAATAGAGTTGCCGCTGGAGCGAAAAATTCGATGCCGCTTTACAGCAGGAGACTCAGCCATTCGTGCAGGTCAACAGTGGACGTTTACACTTTGTTCATAAATGTGCACAATCAGAACAAGGAATAATTTGAACCGCTTTCATAGATTTCAATGGGTGGACCCCATGCAAGCAGACACAACCAACTATAAACTTGTTCGAGATGCAGAAACACTAATGCGTGACGAAGGCGTGACGCGCAGCCAAGCACTGGAAAGACTAAATGGGGACAAGCGAGAGCCTAGTCGTACGCAATTCGCGACGTGGTTCGAATTGGTCGCCGCAACTGAGCAGGATATACGCCTAAAACTCGCGGCCGAACTCGAAAAGGAACAAAACAACGGTCTGTTGCAGCGGCTAATCAATTGGGCACAGGCGTTCTTTTCCTCCGGACTCCTCTTCGTGGTGGTTGGAATTGCCCTCATTGCATGGGCTGACAATACACAAGACGATTCCCACACTGCATTTACGTTTGTCTATGTTGTATTGGGAATTGCGATCACTTTGTACGGGACGGGCACGCAGGCAGCAGGCGCAATGCGCAGCGATTTGCTTACGAATGGATGGTTTCAAGGCTCAATGGCGGGGGGTGCCGGTCTGTTGGCATTTCTGGCTGGTTGGGCCATCGTTGAAAAACATACCGAAATGCGCGGCGCATTCGATCAACAAACCAAGTACTTGAAAGTCGCGTTTGAAATAGAGTCCAAAGATCGAACTATCGCCGTTGACCCAAACGGGCATTTTATTTCTGCACATCATGAAGGCTTACCAGTCCTAACGTCGTCCATGGAGAACCAGTTCGTCGTTCTTTTGCCCCAAAAGGCAAATTCCGAAAAATGTCTCTTTGCACTGCGGTTAGAATTTTCCGCACGGGATGGCACCAAAGTTCCGATGGATGACGCGTTCAACTTTGTCTTAACGCCGGATTGTTCGGAAAACCTTACTACTGAAGAGGCGACTTCTGCAATCACAGTTGGGTTGGCACCGCGCGATCGCGCAGGCGCGGACTTTGACGAGTATGTTGCAAAAAGCACAATAGAATTTGAACCCAAGATCGTTCAAAGAACGCTTTCGGTCGATCAGGTAAGCATGGTCGGCCAAAATGATGTAAACCTTGGGATATTCGAATGAAGTGTATCTGTTTTTTCTTCGTTGCTACCGTCAACATGCTCTTAGCATTTGAAATTCATGCTGAAACGAAAACCTGCTCGGCGATATCGACAACCGTCCTTGAAGGAAAGGCGCAACGCCTGTCCGAGTTGAATACGGTAGTAGACCCTCTATCCTGTATCGTTCCGCAAATACCTAAATATAAAGCTGACTTAGCAAACCCACAGCCAGCTCTAGAAGCGCTCGAAGCTTATTTGTCCCTAACCGCTGCAGCCATTTTGTTGGTGGAAAGTAACTTCGAATATGTTACTCGATTTCGCGCTATTGACGACATAGAAGTAGCAGAAACACTCGCGATTGGTGCAGGTAATCGGGATCGCTCGGTCCGATTGAACTCTGCAAGACTGCTGGCCAGTGTAGTCGATAACAGCACTTTTTGTGTGGTGCTGGATTACCTCCATGCACCGGTTAGGTTGATCGAAGACGACAATAGTACTTCCGTGAATGCGCGGGCTAATCTTCTGGGGGTCGTACGGGGTGCCGCTCAATGGATTGGCGAAGAAAATCAGCTCGCTTTGGCAAGAACGCTCGATTACACGGTTCGGTCCATCGATTTTGAAAACACTGAAAACCTAACGAAGACACTTGCCCTGATTGCGGACATTGAACGACGCTTAGATACAAACACCGCAGGCCGTATCTCTTTAATCGCGCGTGAAGAATGCGGTACCGCAGATCTGTACAAGTATTGGATACCGGAAAACTACGCTAGCCTACGTGTTGACATGAACCCAAACCCGTTTCTTGAGCCACTTGCACCGGCAATCGTAGACTTGCCAGAAGATGTTGCGGCACTGGTACGTGACTTGGATAACGGCATTCGCGCGGTCAGGGCAGCTTCTCTACAAAAGCTGTTGGATAGCCACTTGGAAAATGAAAGAGCCTTGCGGGAGGCAGTGGAGCAGCTCACCGAAACCAAGCTGGTATCTCTCGCGCCTGCAGGCCGGGTCAACGTCTTGTATTTTATAGATCGTGTAGACTTATGTGGCTTTGACGAAGAGGTGCGCGGTGTAGCTTTTGCTGCCGTACAAGGTATTGTGGGGCGAATAGATTCTGGGGCGTACACGTTGGGCGAGCAAGCAAGTACATTGGTGTCGTCGATCAGTACGAAATTATCAAAATGCGGCTCATAGCGCTCTTGCCGACCCTTCCCCTTTTTGAATTCTGATGAAGCGCCTGTGCAACGGCAGCTTGGTCCCGCGGTGCAGGCGTCCCATGAGTAGTAGATTTTGCCACCGCCGCGAACGGCGGTTATGCAGGCTGCAATCGCAGCTCTTGAACCATTCGCCAACGACCGGTCTGGGCCGACCTCACTGGGGTAGAGGACTTGGGCACAAAGGTTGTTACAGCGTATCCAGTATCCGCAGAAAGCCCAGCGTGGCCGATGCTGTACTTTGAATGAATGACAGCTCTTGCATTTCCCCGCTGCTAAAAGCCGCCATATTAATGACAAAGGGGATCGCTTTACTCGCTCGGACCAGGTTCCTTAGGTAACAAACTTTTGCAAAGCCGCTT
This sequence comes from Tateyamaria algicola, assembly GCF_047715485.1. Lineage (NCBI taxonomy): Bacteria > Pseudomonadati > Pseudomonadota > Alphaproteobacteria > Rhodobacterales > Roseobacteraceae > Tateyamaria > Tateyamaria algicola. Next base: position 3,566,504 of record NZ_CP180422.1, on the reverse strand, counting down.
TCGAGACCAAAATGAATGTATCTAAATTCTCCAACAATCCTGTTTTTGCCAGTTTCTTTCTCATCATTTGAAATTTGGCTTGGGTGGATTCCGTTGGAAACACGCTTGCTGGGCAGGAAAAACGCCCCGCCGACTTTGATGTAGTAGATTTGGGAAGATGGATAACCAACGATGAGGGCAATTCAGTCCTCGGTTACGGCGGGGCCCTTTACAAGGTGACACCGTCTAACAAGCCCAGGCGGGACAGTGTCTGGTGCATTCACCCTGATGATTTGGAAGGATGGGTGCAGCTGCTGGACGGTAAACCAGTCCCCCTCGTGAAGAGCTACCGTGACGGTGACCTTCTGCTTCAATACATTCAAAAGCCATACGGAGACTTCGTGCATGAAGTCGTGGCAGGGAAAATTAGCCCGACCATTCCCAAAGGCTCGTCAGTCGCACCTATCGAAGATCGTAACCGCAGAGACTTCGCAAATTGGCTTCATGGGGCGAACGACAGAGGACAAGCGGTTTCCAGCGGTCCAAACTTCACCTGTATGTTTGATCCAAAAAACCCGACCCTGTCCGGCAATAGCTCTTATGCATGCCTAGCGACGATCGCCGGGGCGCCTTTCTCGGATACATTTATCAGATGTGGAGGATGGCTCGGTGGATGTTCGGCTGAATTTTCGTTGACACAAGAAATCTCTATTCGACTTGTGGGTGGCCATCTGCATCGTTCGGGAGGGGCCGTTCTCATTGAGAGCATTCCAGAAACCATCGAGTTTGGTCAATACTGGTACGAGCCAGCATCGACAATTTCGAAGTAAATGTTGTTGCAAGAGGGCGCGAAGAGTTTGTTCGGGGCGGCAATTGAGGGGGCAAATGGGTAGGAGCCTTTTATCTGCTTTTTTGGTCGGATGTTTTGCGTTGATGATCTTAGTGACAAACGGGCCGGGCTCGCGAACATTGGAGCGATCGGTTCCTTTCCTTCCAGTCATTCATCCTAACGGGGAAAAGGAATTCAGACTGATCAATGCGGGTGATGACGGACGGGTGGTACCGCTGATGATGAAATGTGGGTTCTAAAAATGCCGGACGGTCTTTGGGCTGAATCCCGAGACGAGGGCCGCACAGCGAAACAAATAGAGGAAAACCCTGACTATCCGTATAACCTCAACTTCACATTTGTCCTTGCGTTGCCAGAGCTTGATTTTTGGCCAGAACCATTCGAAGAGGTTCGTTATGATCGTGCAATGATTACGGTGCACGCGGGTCAGGAGCCTTATGGTCCGGGCGCGTTCGGAGGGGGGCTGGGGCATCCGTTTTCGGTCAAGCATGACCTTCCGTGCCAACTACAATTGTCGACGTGACGTCTTGGTGGGGCCAGGCGTTTATGCTCTCAGAAGCGCTACGGATGCGGAGGCAGAAGAAATGGCTCAGCGGTCTAAAGATCAGATGTCACCATCAGTTTTGCGCTGGTTCTCCCCGCCCGAGTGCAACCGGCCGCTCTCAAGTGCACCCCGCCAAGAATACGCTATTTATGATAAGCGAGGGCGCGGCGTTTGCATTGGTTCTTGCGTTGCCTTGAAAAGCTCCGACCTGCAAATCGGTCCTAAAGGATCCTGCAATTTTCGGTTCTGGCTTCCTGTCGGTAGAGAATTTGCAGTAGGCATGCGCTCTGACTATGTACCTGTTGTTCAGAGCCTTTACCTACGGGTGGTCGATATTCTCAAGGACGCAACTGATACCACCGCATCCAAAAACGTTGTTGATTGGCAAATTGGTAGTTCGGCACCGTAAGGTGCTTACTTCCGACATTCATTTTCGCTTCGTCGATGGCAGCTCCGTCCCGCGCCGCTGTCATCCGAACACCGCTGATCAATGACCGCTACGGGCTGCGGGGCGACCTTGGAGCCAGACGTAGCGGATGTCAGCAGCGAGCCCCAACCTACTACCCGCGATTGGCCATTTACTGCGTGAGCATCCGAAAATTTGCATGTCCAACCCGCCTACGACGCTGCCACGTATTCCCCGCCGCAGGCAGTGCACGGGGTTCAGGCTGGTTGGATTGGGTTATGGGATACCGAGCTTTCCCCGGCTTGGTTTCATGGGGCTCACCCCAAAAAAGAAAGGCCCGTCGTGCCATGCACCCAAGCCTATCGCGAAACTCTTCAGAGCAGGCCAAGATTTGTTTCGGAAAATAAGGAATTGGTCGATAGGAAAGTAGTTAGTCTACGGTAGCGGACGATTCCTCAGATTTAGGTGAAACCACATCGACATTGGGCCAGCTCGGATACTGGCTCCCCAGAACCATGCCGGAAACGGCTTTTTTTGTCTCCAACCTGATTGGCTCAACGCCTTGCAGAGTAGGTGGAATCTCCGCGAACGCAACCAAAGCATTTGTTTCATTTGGTTTCTGCTGGTGTATCGCGTCAGCTATAGCGTTGCCGTTATCCGCAATACCCATGCCGACTTCATGCGCACTTCCGATAACTACATTCGACCAGTGCACGGTCTCACCCACCATTCCCGCAATGAAAATCTCAGACGGCTGCGCTGACCTGTGATCATTTTCCGGTTCTTCTATCGTTGCCGCAATCACATCAGCAGCCAGTGTATTCCATTTTACCGGAGTACCGACGTAGCCGTTCTCGGTTTTAACCAAAAAGGAAAAATCACTCGATTCCTGCCGTCCAACTTCCTTTCGGATTGTTTCCCAATCTTCGGAGCTAATTCGCGAAATATCAAAAGCGAAAACCGTTCGCCTGGATGCGGCTTCTGACGGAAAAGCAAGAAAATAAAAAGAACCTGCAACAGTATCTATAAATCCCGGCTCGCCGACTTCCTCCATCAAATAAGGAGCGCCAACTTTGAAACTTTTATCGGGATTCTTTGAAACAGCAGTCTCAATATTTGAGCAGCAGTCCGAAAGTTTGGCTTGTTGATCAACCACATCTATATTTCTCCAACGAGCCAAGAACTCCTTGCGCTTTCTTGGAGGGATACTAGAGAAATACTCGGCAGTTAGAGAATGCTCGGCGTTTTCGAATGAACCGCTACTGTCAACAATGGTTACACCTAAGCCATCTGCGTGTAAACTGACGCTTACCGTGCCAGCAAGCAGTACAGCGGCGGCCAACGACCAACTGGTCATCCTCACCATGATATTGTGTCCCTCAAGTTCCATAGGTCGCCTGCAAATCTGAAAAACAAAACTACACCAATGCCTATCGCGAAGTTGGTCAAAGGAGACCGACGTCGTGCCAACACTAGCGAAATCAATGCAGATAGTGCGCCCATCACTGTTACTGAAATCATAACATCAACAGATTTTGTTTTCAATTGATTGGTGAAATCCTGCCATTCACCTTGAAAAACGATGAAAAGAAAAGTACTTGCGGCAAGCATACCACCGAGGCTCGCCACAAACCTTTCCCACGGCTGCACATTACTTGCCTTCGAATCGGTTCGACCAACCGTCGCGTTGGTTTTGTTCTGCGTGACAGCGTCACCCAACACATCTTTGTGACCCAACACACGTTCTAAGAAATTTATGAAGTTTTTGAAGCCAACATCTTCAGCGCTTTCGAACTTGCAGATACCTGCATGATTTCTTGGGAGTTCGACGTCCTTGAACGCGCCGTCCTCTCCATCTGGAACCAGTCTTGCGCTCTCCAAAGGCACAACTTTAACCCCAAACAAACCCCTTTTCTCGCAGAACGCAATGTGTTGCCATGTTTGTGTGGTTTGATCTTCTTTCTGCTGAGGTTGGTTCTTTTCCTTTTTATGTCTGTTCTTTTTCTCCATGTATACTTGATGAAGAAAGTGAAGGTACGAGCTGTTCCTATGCATATCCAAGATTTCAGGCCTTAGAACTGCAGAGGTAAGCAACCTCATCGCGCCGGATGCTATCGCCGATCCTTTGTGCGGCGTCCCAAAAAACGCTACGCCCGTTAGATTAGCCTGAAATTCTTCTGACAGTTCATTTGTCGCAATTAGCTGTTTGACTATCAGCCCGCCCATACTGTGACATACAAAAACCACAGGTTTCTTTGAGGTTGCGCCGTCGGAATCCAGAATTCCTCTTACGGTTTTCGCGTGGTCGTAAACAGAGTCACCGGACCTCCCCGGTGCGGTAGGATAGCTTACATTCAACACCCTAATTCCAGGGTAAATCAACTGTATCCAGCTCGGCCAAAATGTGGTTCCGTCACTGGGATCGTACGTCCACGCGGACGTTTCATCGCTTCTGAAGCCATGCACAAAAATGACCGTTGCCAGATGTTTCTCGTCGGCTGGCTTAGTACCGACATCAACGATCGAGAAATCATCAATACTCACAAAAAATCCCGCCCGACAATAACTTCGAAAGTCGTACAGGCATTGAACCACTAGGGGAACAATTTTGTTGAACTGTGAATTAAATTGCGGCGCAGGGTTTCCATGGGGCCTCCAAAGTTCTTCTTACAGCTGGTGTTTACTCAGTTGAAACTAAAATGGAATTCTTCAAACAAGCGTGCCTGACGACATACGCTTTGGTGTTGCACGTATGCATTGAATCCAACTTAAGACGACCACCTCAATCAGATCATCCACTGAGCAGCCTTATCTGACTGGTCCAAATTGATTGTTAGTGCATGATTGGCCTGTGTTCCATCGGGATGATGGTTTTCGGGGTTGGCGGGCGATAGCCCAATGCACTGTGAGGTCTCTTCGTGTTGTAGTGCTTTCTCCATTGTTCGATCAGGATCTGTGCTTCGCGCAGGCTGTAGAAGATTTCGCCATTAAGCAGTTCATCTCGCATCCGCCCGTTGAAGCTTTCGCAATATCCGTTCTCCCAGGGTGATCCTGGCTCGATGTAGGCGGTCTTCGCTCCGACGGCGGCGATCCAGTCCCGGACTGCTTGCGCAACGAACTCAGGGCCATTGTCCGAGCGGATGAAGGCGGGAGCGCCACGCAGGATGAACAGGTCTGTCAGAATATCAATTACGTCTGTGGAGTTCAGCTTGCGCTTCACCTTGATCGCCAGACATTCCCGGCTGTTCTCATCAATGATGTTCAGCGTTCGGAAGACCTTTCCGTCATCTGTCCGGCAGTGCACGAAGTCGTAGCTCCAGACATGGTTCCGATACTCAGGCCTCAGCCGGACACATGATCCGTCATTCAGCCAGAGCGGCCCTTTCTTCGGTTGTTTTGCTGGAACCTTCAGCCCCTCTCGCCGCCAGAGCCGTTCGACACGGCCATCACTTACCGACCAACCTGCCTCTCTGAGCAAAGCAGCGATCCGACGATAGCCGTAGCGGCCAAACTGTCTGGCCAGTTCGATCATATCGGCAACCAAACGATCCTCATCTGCAGGCCCTTTCGGGATATGTCTTTAAGTGGAGCGATGCTGCCCAAGAACCCGATAGGCCCTGCGGTCCGAGACCTTGAACTGGCTTCGAACATGATCAATGCAAGCGCGACGGCGAACGGGGCTTAGAAGTTTCCCCGAGCTGCTTCCTTAAGGATCAATTTATCCAAAGTCAGATCAGATACAGCTCTTCTCAGTTGTTCGTTTTCCTTCTGCAGCCGTTTCAGTTCCTTCAATTAATCTACGCCCATTCCGCCATACTGCTTGCACCAGCGGTAGTAGGTCTGTTCAACAACGCCGATCTGCTTGATCGCACCAAGACGGGACATTCCTTGACCCATCGGAATTTCAACCTGCCGTAACTTCGAGACAATCTCTTCCGGCTTGGGTCGCTTGTTTGCCATTCTCAGTCCTCCGTTTCTTAAACATAGCGGTGGACCAGTTCAGTTGGGTAGGCTCATTCGACCGTTGACCTTCAAACATAGTGCAGCATCAGTCAGAGAAGGCTCGAAGCTGCCATTCGCAGCACTACTCGAGCAATGTCCGCCACTTGGCGTATTCTCATTCAAGTCTGTAGCCGGAGGGATGCAACGGGAGCGCGCAGCGGGCTCCCTTGCACAGATGTGCTGTCTGCCAGCACACATCTTGCGCGAGTGCCAAAGGCGCTCATTTGCGCGAGTACCAAAGGTGCTCGTTTGCATCCTTGCATCTTCGCGATTTCACGCAGTTCTCGTGGCAATGGCAATGCTGAGTGGTGCAGACATCATTAACTTTATTGGTCAGTCTTTTCCCATCACCCTTACATCTGAAGAACTCGACCCTAGGCTCGCAAAGAAACGCTCGTCTTCGTGCACCAAGGATAGTTCCTTGGGGTTCAAATCTTCAGCCAATTGTATATCTCCCCTGATAACCAAGCCTGCTTCATCTCTTGTGAGAACCCTTTCAGTCTGAAGAATCTCAACAAATTCAATTGCATCCAGAGTTAGGGAGGGATCTAGCATCGCTTCTTCCAAGTAAGAACGAGCCACTACACAAGCCGCATCTTTGTTGCCCAATCGCGCAGACTTTTTGAACCATTCGAAGGCTTCGGTCCCACCAGTAAGATCCTGGTCTCTATATCTATGAAGGAATAGGCCAAGATTTCTGCTTTCAAACTCGCCACCTTGGTTAGCAGCCAAACGGAAATAGAACTCCGCATCGTCAATGCGGTTTACGGACGGAAAGTCACCAAAAACGATCGCCATTGCTAAAAGCGTTGTCGAGCAGACATGCCCGCCTTCCGAGGCCTGCTTCAAAACCCGTTGTGCTTCTTCCTTTTGTACAAGCCCTGAGGCTTTTTCTTGAATAAAGTACGCTGCGCCAAGGCAGTATTGCCCGCAATGATTTCCCTGTTCCGCTCCAAGTCGACAGTGCAAAATACCTTCATCCAGTGATGCCTTGGGAAACCATTCAAAGACATGGGCTATTCCAAGAGCCGTATGGCCCCAAGCCGAATTTGATGCAGCACCATCTTCCAACAGCAACCTTGGGTCTTCATTGATTTTCGCGTCTGCCCGGTGGAGAAAAATCATCACGCTCAGATTGGTCTGCGCTCTTGCGTAGCCTTGCTCTGCAGCCTTGCGGTACCACGCAACGGCTGTTTCATAGCTTTGATCAACGCCTCTGCCTTTTTCGTACATCCAGCCTAAGTTTGTCTGCGCTGTTGCGAAGCCTTGCTCTGCAGCCTGGCGGTACCACGCAACGGCTGTTTCATCGCTTGGATCAACGCCTCTGCCTTTTTCGTACATCCAGCCCAAGTCGTTTTGCGCTGTTGCGAAGCCTTGCTCTGCAGCCTTGCGGTACCACGCAACGGCTGTTTCATCGCTTGGATCAACGCCTCTGCCTTTTTCGTACATCCAGCCTAAGTTTGTCTGCGCTGTTGCGAAGCCTTGCTCTGCAGCCTTGCGGTACCACGCAACGGCTGTTTCATAGCTTTGATCAACGCCTCTGCCTTCTTCATACATCCAGCCTAAGTTTGTCTGCGCTCTTGCGTAGCCTTGCTCTGCAGCCTTGCGGTACCACGCAACGGCTGTTTCATAGCTTTGATCAACGCCTCTGCCTTCTTCATACATCCAGCCTAAGTTTGTCTGCGCTCTTGCGTAGCCTTGCTCTGCAGCCTTGCGGTACCACGCAACGGCTGTTTCATCGCTTGGATCAACGCCTCTGCCTTTTTGAAACATCCAGCCTAAGTTTGTCTGCGCTCTTGCGTAGCCTTGCTCTGCAGCCTTACGGTACCACGCAACGGCTGTTTCATCGTTTGGATCAACGCCTCTGCCTTCTTCATACATCCAGCCTAAGTCTGTCTGCGCTCTTGCATAACCTTGCTCTGCAGCCTTGCGGTACCATTCGACAGCTAGTACGTCGTTTGGATCGACCCCTAAGCCGTCTCTATACAGATGACCCGAATTAACTTGAGATGGTAAGTGTCCTAGTTCGGCGGATTTCTGCGTCAAATCCGCCGCTAAATCATAACTTTGGTCAACACAAAGACCAAAATAGTAGAAATCAGCAATCTTGTTCCAGGCGGCTATATGCCCTGCGTCTGCAGCATACTTAGCTTCAGAAAAACCTCTGCAATCATCGCTAGTATCATCGCTATCGACGGCAAGTTCCGCAATTTGCAAAGACGCGCGGCCATAACCGTTGACCTTCGCCTGCTCAAACATCTCTTTTACAATGATAAGGTCGGTTTCGCCTTCCTTGTTGTGCCACAAGTAAAGCCCGTTGAAATACAATGCGAATGGATCGCCAGACTGCAAGTCCTTTTCCAGTCCTAAACGAAAAGCCTGTTCGAAATACTTCTGAGAAAGCGAAGAGTTTCTGGTCATTCGCGTGCCCAGTTCGTACTCTATTCCTAACGCCATGGCAGCGATCGGGTTACCCTGCTCGCTGGAGGCGTGGAGATGCGATATGTAGCTTTCACCATTCTCCAAACGCAGACTTTCTAATGCCAAGTCCAATTCACTCTGCGAGTTTGTGTTTTTGGAAGGATAAACATCTGATGTAACCGTTTGATTTTGTTTAGAAAAAGTCACACCTCCGAGCACGCTCAATAACAATACGGCAAAGACAGATGCAAATTTTAAATTGCGTTTCCAACTAACGTCACCAGTTCCGTTACTCTGATCTACTTCAAAGCCTCCAGGAGGATGACACTTAAACTTGCGAAAAAACGGCACGCCAAATAAGGCAACATCGATTTTGTTCGCTAAGTCTTGTCCCCGTCGATACGAGTGCAAATAGAAATAACTTTCTATCGCCAGGGTTGCTGAAGCGTTCGCTTTCTCTCCTGCACCTGCCCAACTGCGATACAAATTGCGGTGCGCAAACTCAGATGTACCCCTGAAGTCGGCTTCCGTTGTACTCATAACTTTTCCAAAGAAGCTCTTAAGTGCGTCCTCAGCGTCATCTCGGACATCTGAGCACTCCAAAGCAAAACCCTGAAGGTCATTTTCTACAAGCAGTCGCGCGACCTTGTTCCGCATATCTTTTGCAGTTGAGTTCTTGAATGATGATCGCTGGCCTTGCCGAACCTCACCGAAGACCAAGTCCTCAAATTTTTGGAAGTCACTACGTGCCACGGCGGTCCCCAATACTTGCGAATAGTGATGCTAGGCTACGCGCTAAGGCTCAGGTTTGCGAATAAAATCGTCAGTGCGGATGAACTCCCCGCGAATATAATGGTCTTCGTTTATTAGGACGCCAGTTGTCTGATTCCTAGTCACCACCGCAGGGCCATCGATTCTGTGCAGTTGGCCGTTTTCATAGTGCTCTTCTAAAACAACGATACCAGTCTGTGTATCAAATATCTTTCTTGCAGGCAAAATCGGTTGATCAAGCACCCCGTGAAAGTACCAGCGTGTTTCCATCAAGTTTTCATATTCAAGAAGAGCAAACCGCCAAGCTGGGCCGTCAGTTCGATGTAATCGGCCGTTTGTGTGAAACTGCTCTTGAACAAGCTCCCCTGTTTCTGGTGACCACTCTCGCAAGGCGGCGCCATCAAGCCTATGGAGTTTGTTGTTCAGCTTCCAAACCTCCGACGTTCTGAGCCCTGCTTCGTTTCTAGAAACCTTAACTCTATAATTCTCACTTATTACTCTCGTCACACTCAAGTATACCACACTCAAAGAGAAATTACAAAAAAAGCATTGTTATTAATGCACTAGAGGTCTTGAACTGTGGCTTTCTCCACAACTACCGCTCGACTACCCACGCTCTATCGGTGACCTCAAGCCCGCATTGATGGCTTCCTAGGAGTGCACGCCAAAAGCCTGGCTGCACGGGTGGCGCCACCCTTCAAAGCAACTCGAGTAAGGCTGCACGGTCATCCACGACACGTGCGCCTTGCCGCATTGGAGGGCATTCAAAATGCAGCTCAACGGCACTAAAATCTATGGACCACGTCTGTCGCAACTTCATTGCCCAAAGGAGGAAGCATCACGTGCGGCTAAGTCGCGCTTGCTGGGCACGACTGCCAATCAAGTGCGTGATGAAGTGACAAACACTGTTTACGATTGGCACGCTAACGGCGGATTGATCGCTACTGTGGGACGTCAATCAGCCACGATCGACATGGCTCGGCTGGAGTATCGTGGCGAACGGACAGCGTATTCTGTGGATGGGAAGATCATCCTTTTGGGTGACGGTATCGAACTCATTCGTGTCGAAGACAGTTGGAGCAGCAATACACGCCGTACCTGGAACCGGCATTTTGAGAAAATCAATAACCCGTCTTCCAGCAGCGTAGATCGTAGACTGATCCCGGGCCATTTCTGGGAAGAGGTCGCATTGCGGATCATCGAATTCCGCAAGAACTGTAAGTGAAGGCTGCGGGCGGAGCCAGTTTGTTCCGCCCGCATCACGCCCTTTGCTGTGTTGTTTTTCTGATTTTGCAAAAAGACATCTTCCTTTTACGAGGTTTCAGAATGTCGGGTTGGATTTGGACAGCGGTACTGGTCGCAAGTAGCGGCCTTTTGAATGTCACCGGTGTCACTTTGTTGAAACACGCGGCGACCACTGGCTCAAATGTGTCCGCGATTGTCGGAGCCCTTTCATGGTCCTCCACATCTATTGTGTTTCTGATGCTGCTGCGAACGGAACACCCCATTGCGGTCTTGTCCACAGTCACCTCCGCCGCAGGATTCCTCGCCGTGATTGCGGTCGGGTTAGCCTTTGGCGAGATCCTGTCGCTGCGGCAAACGCTGGCCATTGCCCTATTAATCCTCGGCATGGTGCTTCTGGGCCTGCCAGCCAGCACCTGAGCGAATTCCGCCCGGTTCTGTCCCGGCAGCCGCCCTTGGCTCATCTTTAACTGCCCCATCCAAAAAGCCCCGCCATCGCGCGGTGCTTTTTTTAATGGAGGACATGATATGTCTAATGACGACATAACGGAAGATGATCTCGGCGATCCGTTCCGCGGAGCGGGAACGCATATCCGACACCTGATCACCCAGTTGATGCCGATCCTTTTGGCCTCTGCGCTCAAAATCCTTGATGCGGATGAGGGTCGCCGCAAGTTGGTTGATCTGATCACAGCGGCGTTTATGGCCAAGTTCGGCGCGGCAATGAAACGTCTCGAGCGGTTGATCGCGGACGTGTCGGCGGCGCTGGCCACCGCACTTGCCGAGCGTGCCATCATCGCCGCGCGGCTTGCGGAAACACCGCAATGGCTGCCTGCCAGTAAGGCCAACCATGGCCGCAGCGCGGACGCGCAGATTGAAACGCCCTTTGCCGACTGGCAATGGCGGCACCGGATTGAGGCTGTCATTCTGGCGGTCTTGTTGGTTGTCGCCACCCTCGCGGCGCTTTTGACGGCAAAAGCCAATCTCGAGGGCACGGGCCTGCCGATCTTCCAGTCGGGCGCGCTGGTCTGGACGATGTCGGCACTGGCGCCACTGTCGGCCTGGGCTGTCAAATCCATGTGGTCGCATCTGCACCATGAGGGGCTGCGCCGCGCCTTCAGCTATGGGCTGAACATCCTTGCGGTGCTCTGCATCCTGCTTTGGGTGTTGCTCTATGCGGCCTCGTTCCATGGGCTGGATGCGGGGTCAGTCACGGCGGGACTGCTTGACGACCAAAGCTGGTGGGAAAGCACGCGGGCCACGGCGTTTACCGTGGTGACCTTGCTGACAGAGATCACTGTGAGCAGTGTTTTGGCGCACCGCCTCGATAAGCTCGCCGCGTTCTATGCGCCGAATTACTGGGTCGAAAACCCCGAGTACCTGGACCTGCTGCGGCGGCTGGCGGCCTTGGACGCCAAGATCGCTCAGCTGCAAGACACCCTTGGTCACACCGAAGGCGAGCTTGCGGGCTACACCGCGTCACTTGAGGCGCAGATCAACCTTGCTGTGCTGGCCTATGACGCCCGGCGCGGCGAACGCAACGACCCCATCCTTTGAAAAACAGGAGATATCTCATGATTATGTCATTCTTTACGGCTGTCTTGGTGAGCCTTGTGCTTGCCATACCGGCCTCGGCGCGCGACCTGATCTTTGGTCCGTCGCCATATCAGGACCGCGCAGCGGTGCAGGCGCAGGTCGAGCAAATGCTGCTGCACGCGGCCACGCAATTGCAATCGGGCGAGACAGCCCTGTTCTTTGACGCGGCCCATGTGCGGCTGCTGGGAACCTTTGTCGTGCCATCTGGCAAGAACAGCGACAATCCCCGCACACGGCTGCAGGCCAACCGTGCATTGATCGGGGCACTCAAGCCCTTTGTTGATGGTGCTGAGCCTGTGCCGGGGCGCGTCGGGCAGATTGATCTGCCCGGCTTCTTGCGGATGCTGCGCGGGTCTTATGCCAAGACCAACACGGCAGTGGTGGTGATCGGCTCGCCCATTGCCGATGATCCGCGCGCGCCGTCTGTGTCGATGCGTGGGGCACGCGTTCCGGGCGATGGTCACATCGCGGCGACTGCTGGGCAGTCGCCATATGGCACGACTGGCCTGTCCGGCACGCTGGATGGCATGGACTTGTTCTTTGGTCTGATCGGTGCGGAGTGGGCGGTCTCGCCCGCACACGCATTCCAGGTCGAGCGTTTCTGGACGTTGAATGCAGAGGCACACGGGGCGGAGATAGCCTATTTTGGCGATGACCTGGCCACGCTCTATCGTCTCGTTGGGCAGGACGGCGTTGAGCGCACCCATGCTGAGCCGCTGGTGCCGACGGACAAGCTGGAGATGCTGAGCTTTGCGCCCGACAATGGCTCTGTCCCACCGCTTTACCAAGCCACGCCGGAAAAAATAGCTGCACCTGCGCCGATTTGGCAAAACGCGCAGGCCGTGACCATAGGCGCAACCTGGGACCAGAATGTGGACGTTGACTTGTTTGTGCGCCCGTTCCCAAGCGCTGAAGTGATCTACTACGGCAATGCCGATACCCCTGCGGGTCGGCTGTTCAAAGACGTCACCGTACGGCCTGGTACGGCGTTCGAAACTGTGTCTCTGAGTGGTAGGTCTATTGATTTGTCCGCCATGCAGATTGCGCTGAACTTCTATGGTGGCGGAACAGTGTCGTCGGGGGTCACGGGCGAGCTACGCATCGCCATTGGCGAACAGGTTTGGGCGGCCCCGTTCCACATTCCAGCTGCGCGGGGCAACAAGGGCGCTGGCGCAGAGACGGCGCTCGTTGAACAGGTCATTCCCAATGATGCCTGGGTTCTAATGAAGCCGCTGCGCGTGATCGGTGTGGAATAGGCCCACGTTCCGCCCGGGCACCGCCCCGGGCGGCCTTTCCAAAGGATCAAGATTGAGAGGTGCCGCGCGATCGCGCGGCACTTTTTTGTCTTGAGAAAGGGAAATGAAATGGCAGATAAAACGGATTGGGAATTGATCGGACAGATCAACGCGGATGCGCTGCGGGCTTGCGGTGGTTTTGGCTTGGCATACATCACGTGGCAGGGTTTCAGCTCGGAATGGTTTTTCTTCGGTTATATCGCCGCATGCTGTGTCGTGGGTGGTGTGATTTGCACCGTCAAGGTGTTGTTCAATCTGATTAAATTTATCCCTCGGATCGGCAAACGCAAGCGCTTCAAAGCCAAAGGTGCTGATCTCAAAGCAGATGAAATGGCGCAGACATCGGACCTCAAGAAGCAGGGTTTGATGAAATGAACTTTCCTTTTGGCAAAGTGTTGGGCCGTCGCGGTGCATTGGATACCGAAGGTCTGCGCCTGATTGGCCTCAGCGAGGATGATCGTCCCATCCTCGCCCCGAAAGGTCATTCGCTGACCTTGAGCGCTGCGGGTGGTGGCAAAACCACGCGCGGCGCAATTCCGTGGATTTATTCACTGCTGTCTACTGTTCATGACGCCAGCATTCTTGCGCTGGATGCGAAGTCCGGTGAGATCGCGGCGCAACTGGTGCCCATGCTCGTCAAGATGGGTGTCAAAGTCGCGGTCATCGACGATATGAACGTCCGGCCTGAGCTGGCTGAGTGGCGCGTGAACCTCAACCCTTTTGGCGCGGCCGTTGATACGTACCTCCGCAGCCCACTTGATCTCAGCCTGGTGGTCGAAACCATTGTAAACGCGTTGATCGAAAACCCCGCCACCGGGCCGGATCAAAACCAGCATTTTCGGGACATGCCGCAAGACGTGGATGAATTTGCGTTCAACGCACTTGTGCGACGGGACGCGGATACGGCCACACCCGGCGCAGTGTCCGCGCTTCTGAGTGATCCGGAGATGTTGCTGGCGCTGGCACAGATTGAGGCGGATGAGGGCGACGAGGCCATTCAAGCGATGGCGCGGGACATCCTACATATGTCCAAAACCGACAACTGGGGCCAGCACCTTGGCAGCGCCCGCAGGTCGCTCAAACTGTTCTCGCCCGGCAATCGGCTGCACGAGGCGGGACGCGGCGCGACAATGACCCATGCAGATCTGATCCGCGACGGTTACTTTATCTGCCTCATTGGTCCGCAAGCCAATATCAATCGCTTGGGTGTTCTATACGCGCTCCATATCCTCGCGTTCTGCGACGCGCTTTATAACGGCGCGGGCGCTTTGCGGGCGGTTTGTGACGAATTTACTAATACACCATTGAAATCATTGGTAGAATCACTGACAACCCTGCGCGCCTATGGGGCGGAAATCCACATGATTGCCCAGTCCAGATCGGAGATCATTCGACGGTTTGGTGAAAACGAAACAAGTACAATCGAAGAAAACAGTGTTGTAAAACAATGGCTTGGCTTCTCTTCGATTGAAGAGGCCAAGCGCATCTCGGACGCCATTGGCGAACAGCACGCATTGTCCACATCGTTGAGCGGAAGCGGCGCGCCGCAGGAAAACCTCAGCCTGATCAAGCAAAAGTGGCTGAGCCCGGCTGAGCTCATGGCGATGCCGCGTGAGATGCAGTTGGTTTGGATCAAGGGCATTGGCTTTTTTACCTGCCGGACCATTGCCCAGAACCAGATTGGCCCTTTTGCCTCGCTTATCGCCCCAAATCCGCTCGAGGGCGGCACGCTGCCCGCTGATCCTGTGATCACTCTTAAAACACCGGAGGTCAGATCATGAAACTTATTGCACTCTTTGCCTGGCTGCTGGTCCCGCTGGGGCTATGGCTGGCCATCTCCATTTGGGGCACGCCACATTTGGCGCTCAGTTATTCGTTCCACGACAATGGGCGCGTCTATGACCCGCTGGCAGCGCGCCACTACATCAGCTGTGATTGGTGGGGCCTCTCCGGTATCGTTACGTTGCCTGCGGAATACGGGCACTGCCCGTGGGTACGGTTTTTGAAGGGGACGCCATAATGGTGTTCTTATGCAATGACGGTCAGTTCTGGCGCGGTCGCCAAATCGCAGCGAAACGGCAGATCGAACTGGCGCACCAAGGCCTCAAGCGCGAACATTTTGGTCACGGTCATTACCGTGTCCATGTCGGCGACACCAGTGGCCAAGGTGCGATCACAATGCCCGCGGTCGCTGGCGTCATAAAGACCCATTGGGATGATCGCGTCCCAAAAGGCGGCGTAGCCCATTGGGGCCAGCCAGTCTTCCACATCTTCATAGGTCTCAAACCGTCGCATGGCTTCAGTATATCAAATCTGAGGCATCGCACGCAAATTTGCGGAGTAAATCCATGAGCTTATCCACAACAGACGCAGTGCGCGCCATCTTTGAAAGCGCCACCGAGGAGCACCTTCAAAAGTCCTTGCGCACCCCAGAAGATTGGGACCGATACATGGCGATGCGCCGAGAGACCGATGCCCGGTTGATGCAGGAACAAGCTGCGTACAAACGTGATTTTGATCAACGGATGTCCGAGGCCAAACAAATGATCCTGCGCGAAGAACATGGCGTGCATCTGGATAAACCGCTGCCGCCCTGGGCGCACAAACAGTCTGACGCCGACATGTTGGAGCACAAGGCACATGCGCGGGTGCAGGACGATCATAGCAGACGCATCAAAACGATCCGGCGGGATTTGAGTGACCAGATTGTTGATCTGACGGCAGAAATACGCGCCCGGGATGCGCCCGTGTCAGAGCGCACGCTGACGCAAAGTTTTGAGCAGAGCAGGTCTGGACCGACCCGGACCTGAAACGTGGAAGGAAACGATATGAACGACACGGCACAAACCACACCTGAGAATGTCCAAGCGGCGCGCGACAGTTTTAACGGACGCGGTCTGACGGAGGCGCAGTTCCGGGAAGGCTGGGCGATATCTGGCATTCTGCACAACGCAATCCATCATTCCGGAAGCTTCCGCGAGAAGCTGACGGATTACGCGCACGTGTATGCGCGCTCAGACAAGTTCGACGCTTTGCGCGGAGAGGCCATTTTGCGCGACCTCTATCAGGGGCGCTATGGCCAGACGATGAACGCAACACGTGAGGCCTTGCTGAACGCGCAGGACAGTTTGAGCGAGGCATCTCAGGCGCGTATTGTTGAGGCTGCAAACGCCATTCTTCCAATGATCCAGGAGGGGGCAACCCGTCCCTTCTATCAGGCCTATGACGCCGCCGCCGTGGCGCTGTCACAAGACCTTGGCATCACGCAGAATGGGGCCAAGACAATGATAAAAGACGCGTTCAAAGCCCAGCATGGGCGTGACCTTTATGAGGCTGGCAAAGAGGTCGAAGAGGCATACCACAAGCCGGTTCGCGCCGCTGAAATTGCGGAGCGCAAGCAGGAACAGCTTCAGGGGCCGGGTCTGCAACAACGTTTGGGCTAGATCCGATCCGTCAGGTGTTAATGAAGGGCGCCTCCAATAGTAGGCGCCCTTTATGCGGGACTTTTCCGACATTCGATTTCAAAGCTTCACTGACGCACTATTTGTTCGCGGTTGCGGCACTTTGATCACGACGGCGCTGCGTGTGTCACCATCGAAGTTATCTGCAGGCGCTATTAGCCATCGCTTTAGAGTTCGCAGGGTAAAGAGGTGAAAGACTAGTTTTTGTAATTGTTAATTTTTTCGAAAGACTAGAAAATCGCACTTATGGACACATGCGCTAACACAACGAACAAAATGACTTCAAGAACTGCAATTATTAAGAGCCACGTCTCAAACCATTTGAAGATATCTTTCGGCGAAATATCACTTTGGAGGTTTAATAGTCGACCCTCTTCCAAATCATATTCCCTCCAAGTTCTTATATTTATGACACTCAAAAGAAGATAAATAACTAGAAATAACGCAAGAAAAATGTCAGCGATAAAAGTTAAGCTTAGCAGCGATGCTTGTGATAGGTCACCATCGTGGAACATTGCAACAAGAACTAGTACATAGGAGACAAAGCCGAATACTGCGATCTGGAGTTTTTCAAATAGGTAGAAGGTCTTTTGGTTGAGGAACTCTTTTCTTCGATGCACATACTCCAGCCTAGTCTTTTGCAATTCAGTCATAGTACAGCCTCCTGAGCCTCTTCGTCTGGAAATCGAACGAATGCGTCAGAAACCCAAATTAATGTCCTATCGGCGGTTCTTGTATCTTCAGTATTCATCATCATCATGTCGGTGACTTGGCATATCAACTAAACCAATGTTTCGTAAATACTTTGACTTCCACTCAGCCGGCAAATCACTCATCAAAGCGGTATGGGCTTTTGGGTCTAAGGGAATCAACTTGGAGCCGAACAATTCATTCCACGCATGCCATAAGCCCAGGTCGTCGCGGGGAATATCTGACCCAAAGTTATAAAGAGTAACCCCGGAGACTTCCGGAACTGACATTAATTCAACCATTGCGCTCACAGTCTCATTACTCTGTAGATCAGGATCGCTTGAATAGACATCAATTCCATTGCCAAAAAGTCCGCTAAGGTTGTTTCCTGACGACCCTTGATTATCGGCTTTCCAGCTTTGCTTGTGTGTCCTATCAAACCACCGCCAAGCAGAGGCTGGTTCTTGTGACGTAGTGCAATGCCAGTCGATACTGGCAGAAGACCGATGCATTGCAAAGAAACTCTCGACGTACCTATTCAAGAAGCTGGGTTGAAAGACTGTCAAATCAGAAACTGGTGTAGTGCGGAGCGACACATATGATAATCCTTTATATCTTGACTTAGCTAACGAATTATTGATGTTTTTTCTGATGGGATCGTAAGCGGCCGATAGGTCTCTAATTCGCTTTGTAGCCGCACTGCCCCCGCGGCCGCGAAGGTTGATTTCGAGTATGCGTTCGCCCAAGAAAGGTGTGATGCACAAGGGGCAAAATCCCCGTTCATCATATGCAAATGTTTCGTGGACCGCTTCTTGTAGCTGCTCGTTCCACTGAGCTCCTTTCAGCGGCCGACTGAATCGTTTTGGGGGTGAGCGAACTTCGTCAAGAAACTCACCTAGTCGAGCGTTCCAAACACAGTCTTCGATTTCAGAAACAAGGTGATCTGGAAGTGTTGCGGTGCTCCTCGATAGATCAAAACTAATTTGTCTCCAAGGATCATGGACGCTCACGCAGACCTGACCTCTCGGACTATAAAATTTGCTACGAAAAGTGAGACTCGGGACAACTTTTTCAACTGTAAACCCGTTGATAAACACCTGTGAAATCGGGTTCGGGTTTCCATGGCTACCAACGTGAAATCGACCGAAACCTTCGCAGTTTCCACTTACCCAGTTCTGAGGGTTCTCCTCATTTTGCTTGGGCAACAAAAATGAATGTGACAAGGGAGCCGCGGCATCATCCTCGTCATGAGCATGCACTTTCGCTTTCATTCCAACCACTGGGGAGCCACCAAAATAGGTTGGCGACAGCAAGAATGTGTCTAGGCTTTCTGTCGGTGTTGAATTGTCCTCCCTTTCGATAGTCACTGTTGTGCCAACATCGAGACCGTCGCAGTAATTTAGATCAACGGATTTGTCTCCATGCTTAAAGCTAAAACACAAGCCACGATTACTTTCAAAATGACGTGTTCGAACGGTGATCTTTGACCCGATCAGAAAGGCGGCAAGAATGCCAATCCCAAAGTAACCCGTTCTAACGAGATGGCTAGGTCCTTCACCTGGATTAAATGTCTTTTTCCATTCCTCAGAGAATCTCGATGATGAACCCACCCTGAAGAAAAAATCCCGAACCGAACGTTCATTCATACCAACGCCATTGTCGCGAACCTCCAGAATTTTTATGTTATGGTCCGCATCTCCCGTAATTGTAACTTTTACCTCTGGTTGATCAACGCTAGACCCCTTGCAAGACTCGTCAAATTTCGGGCAAATAGACCTGCGTGTGTTTACCGCGTCTACGGAGTTTTGTATCAATTCTCGCAGTCCAAAGACTTGGTTGCCTTGGTATAGAGGTCTTACAAGCAACTGCACGATGCGACTATCGTCTACGGTGATTTGTGCCGGGCGGTTTATGAACTTTGCAGCTAACCCGCCGGAGTGCATGAACCCCAAGCTTGACATAACAGCGCGGCGAAATGTAAGTCCCGAGAGCGCAAACTGGCTTTGATTGAGATGCCCTTTAGAGCCATACGTTTCTCCGAGCACAGCCCAAGTTTCGTCAAGTTCTCTTTGGAAATTTTCAATAAATTTTTCGAATCTATAGTGTTGAGATGGGCTTGCGGGCGCAAACAAAAATTCGATTGTTTCGGGGTCACTGCCGCTACGGCGAAATTGCACTGAAGCTTGGTTCAACTGCCATTCTGCGACCGCCTCAAGGTCATCTATCTTTCTCAGCTTTTGCCAGAATAGCGGCGCTCTCTTGTAACCAATGTCCATATAGTCTGAGATCCGCAGAACTGCACAGACAAAAGCAAAGTGAACACCAAAACTTTCATGACCTCGATCATACAAAGCTAACTTGTCAACGGTTTCTCGGATTGGGCACCCGTGACTCAGTGCTACCATGCCAGCATTCTCTAGAAGCTGGTCGACTAGTGAGTCTTCTTGTTTTCGAAGTGTCACTCTCCCGTTCTCACCAGGGAGACCGTGCCTTGCGAAATCCAGTGCTAGCTCATGATGATGTTGACGTATGAATTCGGCGGCTACAGCGGTATCGTCTGTTGTCCACTCAAAGTCCGGCGCAGTTGGATCTCTGGAGACTCTGCTACGGTATGACGAGGGAACATCGGCGCCAGCATAAAGGTCATGTTTTAAAGCAAAAGTAAAGTCGTTCCAAAGATCAGACCAGGTATTAGCGTGGCTGTTTTCGTTGGAAGCAACGGGCTCAGTGCTAGCTAAAAGTGTAACGAAACAGCCCTTGCTTAAGAGCATTGCACTGTCGTGAAGAAGTGCTGCAACCAGTAAGCAGCAGATGTCTTTCGAGGTAGTATTCTGCCAGCAGGCTTCCGAAATTACCAGTTCGGCATTGGCGAGCACACGGTTTACATGCGATATACTATGATCAGTATAACCGTGGAAGAAATCAGTTTGAATGAAGGTACCAAACCAATTCTCAAATTCTTTCACAATGCCTTTTGCTGCAAATGCTACCTCTTCAGCTTCATGTAGCTTTTCCTTGAGCTTGACAGGAATTGATAGTTTTGCGTACAAACTCTGGCTTCGTCTTCAATGCAATGAATCGGTTTCTTACTGTCTCCAATCTACCTTGATGATGTCAACAAGTGCACTGTTCCGGAAAGAATTTTTTTGTGCAGCGCTGTCTTTCACGGAGCATGAACGACAGATTTTTGATCCATATGACTGCACGACCTCCGTTGCGATACTAACATTTCTTACGCTGCATGCATGCGCAGCATGAAACAACTATGTCCGGGTTGGGCTCTCACCCGACCTTCTCTGCGCATGGCATGAAGGACCGCAGTGCGTTGAGTGAGCAGCCTGACAACGCCGTTTTCGGTTTTCAGACTAGTGCCACTGGTCCTGCGCCCATGCCTCAACGGTTCGCAAGAACTCTGTCCTGATGTCAGGGTCTCGTATGGCAGCATATGCGGCCAGCAACCGAAACACCTCCTCTTGGGTCATTCTATAGATACTGGTGTTCATGGGTCCTCTCTTTCTTTTGGTGTGATCGGGTAGTTGAGCTGCAAGCGGTGGAAACCGCGCTGTAGCGTGAGACGGGACACGCCCAGCAATGCGGCGACGTATCGACAAGGCAGATCTGCCTCAACCATCCACGCGTGGGCCCCGCGCACGGTGGTGTCGGTGAGACGTGCTGGACGGCCAAGGCGGACACCGCGTCGGCGGGCTGCTTCCAGCCCCTCCATGGTACGTCTGCGGATGATCCGGCGTTCCAGTTGGGCGGCCAATGCGAGGATGCCGTAGACAAAGGCCCCTTCGTCACTGCCCGTGTTCAGCGGAAAATCCAGTATCTCAAAGCGCACGCCCCGCGCGTCCAGCTGTTCTGCCGTCAGAATGGCGTCGATGGCGCTGCGAAAGGCGCGATCAATGTCGACAACCACAAAGGTATCTCCGGCGCAGAGTTCTTCGAGCAAGGCATTGAACACAGGGCGTTCTGTTGCGACGGCGGAGATGTATTCGATGCGCAAAAGATCGCAGTTGTTCTCCAACTGCATGACCTGTCGGTCGACATGCTGTTTATCGGTGGAGACGCGAATATAGCCGATGCGGCGGGGTTTGGGCATGCGGGGTGATCGAAAACCATCCCTTTCGATCAAGCTGTTTTGAGCAGGCTCTGTGGCCGCATGCGTTTGGCGCGCCCTTGTATTCCTTAGCTCTTTCTTTACCGGATTACCGGACTCTCGTATAGCCACCACTTGAACAAAAACCATGGATTATGAACAACATAGCGACGTGGTGTGGCGCAATGGGCTTGGCGGTGGTCAGCGCATTCTGTCCACAGAAATCTGCGGCAGAGACATTTACCGGGGCCGAGTTTTTGACCTGGCCCGTGGACGGTCAGGACAATTACATCGGCATTGCCGTGACGACGGCGTCGCTGATCGCAACGCGGGTCAATCCGTCAACCGGGCAATGTCTGGATACGTGGTATGCTGCCAGTGAGGATGTGGCTGCAATGCGGGATGCGGAGATCCGCGCGGTGATTGCCCGCAATGCGGAATATCATCCAAGCGCGGTGATTATGCTGGTTCTGGAAGGCGCATGTGGGTCATTTGCGCCGTGAAAGACTCACTTGAGCACCATCGGAACTGAGATTGCTGCTGCCGTTTCCACAATAGGCGCATCTATGGATGCGCTGTCCTGCTCAAGTGAGATGTTTGCGGGATTGAGCCGTTGAATGCGATCCAGATCGCGTCTGAGGTCATCCAAAGACATCGCCGGATCCTCATTGTCGTAGCGATTGCGCATGTCGCCCAATACATCGTTGCGATAAGTGCCCCAGTCCGCGCGCTTGTCTTCCAGAGCCTCTCTTTGGGTTTGGGCCGCAAAGTAGTCTTCGGCGCTTGGCGCATCATCTGGCCATATGATGCCCTCGGCAATCGCGGGATCAACGTCAGAGCCGTCTAGGTAGACGACGCGCCCGTCCGCATGTTGAAACACGGGGCGTCCATCTGGATCACGGGCGGCACGCGTCTCCAGATCAGCAATCATTTGGTGTGCCGCTTCAAGCTGGCGCTCGATCATTGCAAGCGCAGTATCAGCTTCGGTCTCGGCAGTGCGCAACCTGTCGCCAAACGCGATGTAAAGCGCTGCATATTCCGGGTCGCGCATCAACTCTTCGAGGGTGCGGCGGGTGCGCTCGCGTTCTGCCTTGCGCCGTTTGCCATCGGGCGAACGGTCATCATTGGGGCTTAGGAATTTGCGCATGCGGCCTGTATCCGCGCCGCTCATCTCATTTTGCAGATCGTCGAAGTCGCGCTGGCGTTTGGCCGTAGATAGTTGTTTGGAGATGTCTTCGTCGGTGTAATCACGCATGGCGACCTGCCGTTCTACGCACGCTGCTGTGCGGGTCTGGGCACCGCAACCACCAAGCTTCACCAAAATACCGTAACACACTCAATTCCATACCAAATAGTATACCGCAAATGAGGTCACTCGTGCAAATTTGCGGTTACAATCCCAACTGGAAACCTGGCCGCTGTTTGGGTGTGGATTGAAGCGTCGGTGCGGATCGCCACGTGGGACGATCTTCTTCGCTGACATACAGGCGCATGTCGCGGCGATGCCGTGTCAAAGCCACGTAAGTCAGAGGATCATCCATGCTGCGCGACGCCAACACATAGGCCTGATCCACGGTCACGCCCTGGGATTTGTGGATCGTGACGGCATAGCCATGATCAAAGGATCGGAATTGAAGCGGGTCAAACGACACGCGACCGCCATCATCGAGATCAACCGTGATCTTGGATGCGTTGGCATTGCGCACCGTGCCGATCATC
Organism: Tateyamaria algicola; assembly: GCF_047715485.1. Classification (NCBI taxonomy): domain Bacteria; kingdom Pseudomonadati; phylum Pseudomonadota; class Alphaproteobacteria; order Rhodobacterales; family Roseobacteraceae; genus Tateyamaria; species Tateyamaria algicola. The sequence goes on along the minus strand of NZ_CP180422.1, from coordinate 3,543,429 downwards.
CCGTTCTTGACCCCGATGTCACGATCATTGGCAGTAAAAACCATCCGGTCGCGCGGCGCAAATGCACGCGGGCCTTGGTCGGTGCTCAGCAACACACCGTCATCCAGGTCTCCGGCGTACTTCAATGTCTCGCGTACCGATTGATTGAGCGCGTGCACATCGCGACGGCGATGCGCCAGGATCAGGCGCGAGGTCTCCGGTGTTGTTGCGCGATCCGCCAAATAGTCTTCGGTCAGCTGCGCGATGGCGCCGTCGCGGGATGGCGTTGGCATGACGCAACCTTTTGCAGCATAGCTGGCCACCGCCTCATGAATGCGCCCCTTTGCCAGATCATTTGTGGCATCTTTTTGCCATGCCTCTTTCTGTCGATGAATCTCAGACAGCCACGCCGCACCGTGGCGCGCGATCAGGCCGCGAAACGGCTCACCCGCTTCAATCGCGGGCAATTGGTCTGGATCACCGACCAATACCAGTTTTGCGCCGATCTCATCTATCTTGTGGGCAATTCGGTCGAGTTGTCGCGTGCCCACCATGCCAGCCTCATCCACAACCAACACGTCACCCGGTTTGATCGGAGCGTTGCCGTTGGCCCAACTGAGTTCCAGGGACGCAAGTGTCCTGCTGGCAATGCCAGAAGCGTCTTGCAATCCTGCGGCGGCTTTGCCTGACAGTGCCGCACCATGCACCGTAATCCCGGCGTTGATCCAAGCGTCATTGGCCGCGGCAAGGATTGTGCTTTTGCCCGTGCCTGCGCGCCCCACAACCATCGACAAGCGCGCCGCATTGGTCATGGCGTGAACCGCGTCCCGCTGTTCATCGCTGAGCGCTGCACCAAATTGGGCCAGCACGCGGTTCTGGGTGGTTAGGGCCTGCGCGATTTGTCGGTGATTTGGCGCTTTGCTGGAGCGCGCCAAAAGGCTGCGGGTGGTTGATTGCAGACGCGTGTCTGCCTGAACGTAATCGCGTGTTGTATAGCGACGTTCCTTTCCTTCAATGCGCACCAGATCGGGCGCGGAGAGGACGGCCTTTTTGGCTGTCAGTGCTGAAACTGGGTCGGAAAATATCTTGGCCAGAGGGCGGCTGATGTCGCGCTCGCTGAAGGCCGCCTCGAAGTATCCAAGGCGCTCCAAAAGACGGACGGGCGCCGCTCTGATCTCGGCATCGGTCACCGGGCCTGTGGCTTGAGGTGCCAAAAAGGTCTGTCTTGGATCGGCGGGCGTTGTGCCTGCAAACTGATCCTTCAACCCGCCTTTGAGCGGCGGTGCCGCACCTGTCAGCCGCGCGACCAATGCGTCACGCTCGGCGCGAAAGGCATCCACAAGACCAAAAGCCTCGCGTCGAAGCGCTGAGCGTTTGGCTTCAAGTGCGCGGCGTTCGCTCAATTGGCTGCGCCGCAGGTCATGCCATTCGGTGGTATGAACGGTGTCAAGCCCGGCTTTGAGCGCCCGAAAATCTCTATGTCTTTGACCGGATTTTGTGATGTGATCCCACAATCCAGCCAGACCGCCACGGCTTTGCATGATCTGCACCTTGGCTTCTGCCACGGTTTTGGTCTGCGCGACCTTGAGCGCCTTGCGTGCTGCGCGGTGGGATTTGATTTGCGCCTCACTCTGCGTATCGAGCGCGCGCCGTTGCGTGGACAGGTCAGCACGGACCTCGCGTGCAGCCTGCGCAAACCGCGCTGTCGCGTTTTGAGCAAGCTTTGCGCGGGCGGTCTCAACACCGGGCAGATCATCGGCTTCGCCGAGCTTGGAGCGCACCTCTTTGGTTTTGAGACCCGCGGCACGAGGCACCGCAATGATCTGGCCATCGGCGGTGACAACAACGTGGCTACGCCGATCACCGCGCGCCAGTGCAAGCCCGTGTTCAGACAGTGCTGCTTCAAATGCAGCACTGCTGTCACTTAAGTCCCAGCACTGCTTGATCAACTGCTTTTGGTCGATAGCATTGCGCCCCCGCCGTTTGGCAGCTTGCCATTCGGCAAGTGACACACGGTCTGGCGAAGCGTGTTGGTGGTCATCAAAACCTTTGGGCAGTTCAAACCCATGTTCCAAAAACAGGGCGCGGCTGATGCTCATCAGCTTGCGTTTGTAATGGGAGAGGTTTTTGGCGGTCATCGTCTGGGCATCGATCCGCGACCAGACAATATGCACATGTCTGCGCCCGTCTTTCTCATGAAAGACGATCGCGCGCGGGTGGCCCGTGAGGCCATGCGCGCGCTCGATTTTGTGGGCAGCTGCCCGGAAATCCTTGTCGGTCAGCTCCGCACTGCCCTCGGGCGGCGGATTAACAGACACGCTGAAATAAGGTTGCACGCACCGCGTGCCCATGGAGATTGCGTCGATCTCGGCAAATGCACCCGCCAGATCATCGCTCAGAAACCCGCGCAACTGGTGCACCGTGATGTGGTCGTTGTCCTGCGTGTTCAACAGGTGCAGCGCCAAAGCCCTGCCACCACCGCGCTGGTTGCCTTTGAGGATCATGGCGCTTTCCTGAGCGCTTGCATCAGCATTGCGCGCACGTCCTGTAGCAGCTCAGCACAAGCGCTCAGGGTCTCGGCGGTTCCGGCGTCGGCGGTGTCTTTGTCAGTATCCTGTTCTGCGTCTTTGAACGACTGAACCAGAGGATGCACCGACAGTCGCGCGAGGATTGCCGCCAAAACACGCTGATCTGCTTTTGGACGGCGCAGTGGCTTGGCACGCTTCGTCGCTACATCCGTCAAAGCAGTCGTCCGCACAAAGGCACTCAAAGCCTGATCACCCGCCTTGGCCTGCAACCGCGCATACTCCTCCGGCGTGAACCGGATCGTCAGGCGGTGGTCAGGTTTAGAAGGCATGGCGTCTCGGGGTCAGAAAATGAAAAAACCCGCCGCTCGAAAACGAGGGCGGGTGGTTTGGTTGTGTTGGAAAGTGGATGCGGTGGCGGGCGTCAGGCGGGCGGATCAGCGTCGCGCATCGCCTCATCCACAGGAAAATCAGGCAAAGTTCTCAATAGTGCTTCCCAGCGCTCCAGCTCAGTGAAAAACTCATTCCAATGTTTCGAACTCGCTCCGCGATGCTCCACCACTTACTCCCATGTCACTGCTCCGACGTTTGGAAAGCGCAAAACACCCACGCGCCAACGGCGCATGGCGGCAACTACCGCACCGCGTCGCGGGTTTCTGATGTACGCGGCACCAACGCCTTGACCAGATCCTTCATATCCAGCTGGCCCACCGCCTCGCCGTTTTCCATCACACGGCAAATGTGGCCGGTGTCTCCGTCCGACTGCGCAATCAGCTCCTCAAGGTTGCTGTCCACGTCCACATCCCCGTCGAATTCGCCGGGCGCGAGCGGTTGCATCACCGACCGGACGCGCAGCACACGCGCGCGGTTGATGTCGCTGACAAAGTCCTCGATGTAGGGGTCGCACGGGTTCAGAAGGATGCTCTGTGGCTCGCCCTGTTGCACCACGGCCCCGTCCTTGAGGATCACAAGGTGGTCGGCCAGCTTCAGCGCCTCATCCAGATCGTGGGTGATGAAGATGATGGTCTTTTGCAGCTCTTTCTGCAGCTCAAGCAGCAGGTTCTGCATATCCGTGCGGATCAGCGGGTCGAGGGCGGAAAACGCCTCGTCCATCAGCATGATATCGGTGTTCGCGGTCAATGCGCGGGCGATGCCGACGCGTTGCTGCATCCCGCCCGACAGTTGCGAGGGATAGCGATCCTCGAACCCTTCCAGCCCCACGCGCGCCAGCCATTTGCGCCCTTCGGCATCGCAGGTGGCCTTGTCCGCGCCCTGCACGCTCAGCGGCAATTGGGCGTTTTCCAGCACCGTGTTGTGCGGCAGCAGGGCGAATTTCTGGAACACCATCGACATCTGCTTTTGTCGCAAGTCGCGCAAGGCGCCCTGCCCCAACTTCATCACGTCCTGCCCGTCCACCAGGATCTCGCCCGCCGACGGGTCGATCAGTCGGTTGAGATGGCGGATCAACGTCGATTTGCCCGACCCGGACAGGCCCATGATCACCGTGATCTCGCCGGGCTGCATGTCCACATTGATGTCGCGCAGGCCCAGCACGTGCTGGTGCTGATCCAGCAGCGTGGCCTTGTCCATGCCGCCCTGAACATGCGGTACCATCGCTTTGTCGTTGGGGCCGAAAATCTTGTACAGCCCACGGATGGAGACTTTTGCGGTCATATCCTGCCCCCTCATTTCGTGCTGCGCTGGGTGTCAACGCGGTTGAGCGCCGCCTTGGATACACGATCAAGCATTACCGCAAGCAGCACGATGCCAAGGCCCGCAACGATGCCCACACCCAGTTCGAGGTTGCGGATACCGCGCAGAACCAGCACGCCCAAGCCGGGGGCCGAGACGAGCGAGGCGATCACGACCATCGCAAGGCTCATCATGATGGTCTGGTTCACGCCCGCCATGATGTTGGGCAGCGCCAGGGGCAGTTCCACCCGCGTCAGTTTCTGCCACGCCGTGAGGCCAAAGGCATTGGCCGCCTCGATCACGTCCTTGTCGACCAGCCGGATACCCAGATCGGTCAGGCGGATTACCGGCACGATCGCGTAAAGGATGATGGCAATGCCATAGAGCTTTGATTCCGTGACCGAAAACAGAAAGATCAACGGGATCAGGTAGACGAATGTCGGCAGGGTCTGCAGCAGATCGAGGATGGGCACGATGCTGCGTTGCGCCGTGTCGGATTTCGACATGCCGATGCCGATGGGCACGCCCAGCGCAACCGATAGCCCCGTACAGACAAACACAATGGCAAGGGTCTGCATCGCGACCTCGTAATGGTCGATGATGCCGAAAAACAGCAGAACAAGGGCGACAAACGCGGTGACGGTGCGCGACCGGCTGACCACCCAGGCCAAAATGATCAACGCAGGGATCATCACCCACCACGGCGCGGATTCAAACACATAAAGCGCACCGTCCAGCATCCAGCTGAGCGGTTGCGTGATCGGGTCGAGGACGAATTTCAATTCAGAGCGGATCGACAGGAACCCGGCCTCCAGCCCCTCGGTCAGATCGCGGGTCTGGGCAATGGCGGCACAGCTTTCGTGCAACTCGTCCAGCGACGGAAAGGGCAACCCGCCCTCTTCTTCCGCCCCGTCGCCACCCGCCTGCGCCAACAGCTGTGCCATCGACATGGGCGCGTCCGCCTTGTCGGCATCGCACCAGTCACGCAGGCCAAGGCCGTCAAAAAGTGAATCGTAGCGCGCCATGATCGTCCCGGTTCTTTGCGACCCGTTCGGGGGTCTGTGTTATGGTGCCCCCGCGCCGCAAACCAGCGCAGGGGCGTTTCAGGTTACTGAAGCAGCGCCGACAGCTTGGCGCGTGCGTCGTCGTTCAGCCAGCCGCCCCACGTGTCCTTGTAGGTGGTCAGGAAGTAGACGGCCGCCTCTTCGTAAGACGCCTGATTGGTTTCCTGCCAGGCCAGCACCTCGCCCATCTGGGCGTTGGTAAAGGTGAGATTGCCCATCAGGGCCGCGGCCTCTGGCTCGCGATCGACAAAGGCCTGGGTGGCCGCCGTCACGACGTTGGATACAGGGTACGCGGACAGACCGGGTGTGGCGCAATCCTCAAGCCCGTTGCAGGTGTGCGTGTCGGCGTCATAGGCAGGCATTTCCACCTGTACCATCGGGTACTTGCCCAACACGGATGTGGGGGCCCAGTAGTAGCCGAACCAGGGCTCCTTGGCCTCGTAAGCGGCGGCAATGGCGGTCGCCAGCGTCTCGCCCGAGCCGTGCTGGAAGCGTTCAACGCCCGCATCGGCCAGCCCTGCGGCCTTGAAGTTGTTGTGGTTGGTCACGTCACAGCCCCAGCCCGACGGGCAGTCGTGAAAACGGCCACCGACCAGTGTCGGGTTCGCCTTGATCCCGTCCAGTGTCTTCAGTTCGGGATGCGCTGCGGCCAGATAGTCGGGGATCCACCACGCTTCGACACCGCCATCCGACAGCACCTTGCTGAGTTCGACCAGTTTGCCCTCGGCGCGCAGGTCTTCGTAAACCTCGGTATAGCTGGTCCACAGCTCGGTCAGGATATCCGGCTCGCCCGTTTCGGCAACCGACGCCATGGCAGGCACGGTTGTCGTCGGCACAGTGGTCACGGCACAGCCATATCCCTGTTCCAGCAGGAACTTGGCGACATAGGTCACAACGGCAGACGACGCCCAATCCATTTCGGTGATCGACACCTCACCGCAATCGGCAGCGGCGATCGAGGCCGCGCTCGTCCCCATCATGAGGGTGGCGGCAAATGCGAGTTTCTTCATTTTCTATACTCCCTGTTCTGGCGAAATTTTCGCAGAAAACACGCCGTGTGATAGCCCCAAATTGCAAGAAGGTAACAGTCCAAAATCGGAAACGCGCGCCGCGGCCCTGGATTTTGAGCAGAATGTACCAATGATTTGATCACATTTTCGCCCGGCTGACGAAAATGGAAAGTTTTGCCTATGTCCGGTGGAACAGCGTTGTTAGGGTCCGGGCGAAGTTATTGAGAAAACGCAGAAAGGCGCGCAATGGACGTCGCACAAGCGCTTGTGATGGGCATGCAGGTCTGGGGGCTGATCGGGGCCCTCGTGGCTGCTGTTTTCCTGACCATCGGCATTGACCGCATCGATGAAGACACGCGTGGGGCCTACATCTTTCGCCCGCTGCTGATCCCCGGTGTCTTGCTGATCTGGCCGCTTGTGCTGTGGCGCTGGTGGCAGATCGAAACCGAGCGTGCGGCTTGGGCCGCGCGCTATCGCCCGGTGCGCGCCTCGTACGGGCTGGCCGTTTGCCTGATGGCGATCGGCATCGTTGCCGTCATTCTACTGGGCCTGAGCGTGCGCCAGACATGGCCCGGCGACGTCGCACCCGTGCAATTGAGTGAAGGGGCGTCGCAATGAGTGTCAAATACACCCCGGTCCAGTGGAACCGGAACAAGTGGATTTACGACGGGGTCATGCTGGCCGGCGTGGCCGCCTTTCTCTGGGTCTTCCTCTATGTCACGCCGGATGTGCTGAGCCACGAACGCGCGATCAATCCGCAAATCCATAACGCACGCGCGTTCGGGGCCTGTGCGTTCATGATGCTCACAGTGATCCTGTGCATCGGCCCGCTTGCCCGGCTGGATCGCCGGTTCCTGCCGCTGCTGTACAACCGGCGGCATTTCGGCGTGATGACAACCTTTGTGGCGATGACCCATGCGGGCTACATCCTGAACTGGTACTTTGCTTTCTCCAGTTCCGACAAAACGGTTGGTCTGCTTTATGCCAATTCCAGCTTTGGCCAGATCGCGGGCTTTCCCTTTGAACTCTTTGGGATATTCGCGCTGATCTGCTTGCTGATCCTGGCCGCCACGTCCCATGATTTCTGGCTCAAGTTCCTGACACCCCCGATCTGGAAACGCCTGCACTACCTGATTTACGCCGCCTATTTCGCGGTCGCGGCGCATGTGTCGCTGGGGATCTTGCAGGACCAGCAGAACCACGTCTTTACGCTCCTGTTCATCGCGGGGGCGGCAGCGGTCATCGCGTTGCATCTGGCCGCTTGGTGGGCCGAGCGGGGCGAGGCAGCAGCCAAGGACGGCGCCTGGGTCGAGGTGGCACCGGTGGGCGAGATGCGCGAAGGGTTTGCCAAGATCACGCGGCTGGCCAATGGCGACCGCGTGGCCGTGTTCCTGATGGAGGGGCAGGTGTCGGCCATCGCCAATGCTTGCGCCCACCAGAACGGGCCCCTGGGCGAGGGCAAGATCATCGACTGCCTCGTGACCTGCCCCTGGCACGGCTTTCAATATGACGTGCGCTCGGGCCGCTCGCCCGCGCCCTTCACCGAAATGGTGCCGACCTACCGCGTGCGGATCGAGGGCGACATGGTCGAGGTGCACCCGGATGCCAATCCGCCCGGCACCTATGTCGATCCCGTGCCCCTGCCCGCACGGCCCGTCCCCGCAGAGGCACCGGTGGAAGGAGTAACGCCATGAGCGAGAAACCGTTTTTCGTCGGCTACCTGCCCGCACCGGGCCCCTTGCGTGGGTTCCTGCTGCTGGCTTGCGTTGTGCTGATCGCGGGCCTTGGCACCGCCGGGTTCCTGATGGGGGCCGCGCAAGACGATCCCGGCCCCGGCGCCTTCCGCTTTGATTATGGCCGCCAGACGGTGACAGGCGTTGTCGAGATGACGCCCTACCCCGTGATCCACGTCACGCAAGGCAATGATCGCATCAAACCGGGCGACAGCTTTCTGATGACGGCGGGCGGCAAGTCCGGTGTGGACAGCCGCGCGATGCCGTTGAACGGCCAACTGGCGCAGGTGTCGGGCACTGTGCTGGAACGGGGCGATCTTTACATGATGCAGCTGCGCGGTGGGCGCAACGGATTGCAGGCCGCCGAAGGCACAGCGCCCGAGATCGCGGCCGAGCCGCAGGGCCGCTGGCGTCTGACGGGCGAGATTTGCGACGGCAAGTGCCTTGCCGGGGCCATGCGCCCGGGGCGCGGGCTGGCCCACAAGGCCTGTGCAAACCTGTGCCTGCTTGGGGATGTGCCGCCGATCTTCGTCTCCTCCCAGCCGGTTCTGGGCGAAGAGTTCCTGCTGGTCGTCGGCCCCGATGGCACCCGCCTGCCGCGCGCAGCCTATGATTACGTGGCACAATTCATCTCGGCCGAGGGCGAGATCACCAAACGCGGCGACCTGCTGGTCTGGGAAATCGACCCGGATACAATCGAGGTGACGCCATGAAGCGCATCATCTGGCTTGTCTTTGCAGCGGTGGTCGCGGCCATCCTCTTTTACATCTCGCGGTTCTGGTATCTCTCGCTCTGGCCACGCGGTGGCTTGTTCGGCATCGAGGCGCTGCGCCCGCAGGGCGGGCTGGTCGGGCAATGGCTGCGGGGCACCGATTTCGCCCCGTTCGAGCTGCTGATCTGGGCAATCGGCGCATTTTTGGTGCTGACCTTGCTGCAAAAACTCTACGATCTGCTGAACCCGCCACCCGAGTGAGCATCAAGCCTTTTGCCAACCCGCCAAGCGCCCTATAGTGCCAACAAAAGAGCACATCCTCGGGCGAATGGCAGGCAAAATGGCACGCAAATCCTCAGCGTCAGCGGCGACATCCTTCAACGTGGCCCTGGTCGGCCAGAACGGGCGCATCGGCTATGAGGCGCTGCTGTTCGTGGCCTCGCTGCGCGCCAAAAGCCCCGATTTCAAAGGGAGCATTCTGGTGGCCGAACCCCAGCCCGGCCCGTTATGGAGCAAGGACCCGAGGATCGAGGCCGAAGACCTGCGCGCAGCCCTCGCCGACCTCGGTGCCGAAATCCTGCCCTTTGACAGCGTCCACTTTGGCGAAGCCTACCCCTATGGCAACAAGATCGAGATGCTGAGCGCCCTGCCCAAGGGCGAACCGTTCGTGTTCTTTGACAGCGACACGCTGATCACGGGCGATCTGGCAACAGTTCCGTTCGATTTCGACAGGCCCAGCGCGTCACTGCGGCGGACGGGCACGTGGCCGCAGATCGAACTTTACGGCCCCGGCTACACCGAAATCTGGAAATCGCTTTATGACATGTTCGGCCTCGATTTCGATTCCAGCCTCGATCTGAACGAACCGGACGAGTATTGGCAGCGCTACCTCTATTTCAACGCCGGTTACTTTTTCGGGGCCTGCCCGCATGTGTTCGGCGCGCGGTTCCTGGAATACGCGCTCGCCATTCGCGACACCCCGCCACCGGCCCTGGTGTGCCAGTCGCTCGATCCCTGGCTGGATCAAGTCGCCTTGCCGCTGGTGATCCATTCACTTGGCGGCGGGCGCGACAGCGCGGCGCACGGATTGCTCGATGGGTCGGTCAGTTGCCACTACCGGCTGTTGCCACTCCTATATGCGCGCGAAAGCGAGGCGGTGATCGACACGCTGGAAGAGGTCGCAGCCCCCAACAAGATCAAGAAAGTGCTGAAATCCTATGATCCGATCAAGCGGATGGTGTTTCAGGGGCGCGGAGAAAAGGTGCGTGCGCTGTTCGATCAGGATGACCTGCCCCGCCGCGAACAGGCCATACGCAACCGCATAAAATCCAACGGCTTCTGGATGCGCTAGGATGTGACGTAGCGTCAGGTGTCGAACATGTCATTTTTGACACCAACGCGGCGACTTTTCCCCTTACTTTACGCGCGTAAAGGCTTACGTAAACGTCAATCAATCACTGCAAAATGGGTGGACCCGATGTCCAAGAACGTCTCCGCATTTCTGGAGCGCCTTTCGCGCGTGTTTATAGATGGCCCGCTTGCCGAAGTGGCCGAAAACTTCGTTTACCCGATGCCGTTTTACTCCAATGGCGGGTTGGCCGTGTTCGGCAGTGCCGACACCTTGCTCGAGGGGCTGACGCTCTACCGCAGCGCGGTGCGCAAGGCAGGCATTCTCAAGATCACGCCCCGTATCATCGCCCATGGGGTGCCGTCGCGGGGATATTCGAATGTCTGGGTGGAATGGGACCATCTTGACGTGCTCGGCCTGTGCAAGCGCACCAGCCAGGTGCGCTATGTCCTGTTTCAGGACGGCATGTCGCTGTTTCCCAAGATCGAAATGGTGGACTACACCGTCAGCGCCTTCCCCGAGGTGCAGGATCACTTCCCGATGATGGCGACCGCCTGAGATCAGGCAGTCACCGGTATGCGTATCAGGCTGCGGCCCCTTTGGTCAGCAGCGTGTAGGTGGTGATCAGCGTGTCGGTTGCCGATCCGCGGGCAATGCCCCCGCCCTCTTTGCGCAGGCTCTTGGCACCCACGGTGCGTTTGATCACGCGCCCCAGTTGCTGGTTCAGGGCGGTGCGGGCGCGGCGCGCCTTGACCTTGGCCTTGGTGCTGTCATCGCCAGCCTTTGTCGCTGTCTCATAGGCGGTGACGAATGATGTATCCTCGGCGCAGCCCTTGATGACATTCAGGATAAAGTGGTCGTCAAAACGGCCATCCTTGTCCATCTCGGTGGCCGTCTTTTGCGCCAGGTCGATCACGGCGCGCTTGGCGGCAAGACGCTGGGCGAGGTCCAGATCCTTGGGTGCGGTTTCGATCACGTAACCTTCGACGATCTTCTGCATCAGGTGGGACACGTCCAGCCCCTGTTCACGCGCGGCGGCGGTAAGGTAGGCGCGCACATCCGGGTCGATGGCAAAGTTGAACGTCTCCGCCTTCTTCAGCTTTTCCAGCTTGGCGGCCCGTTTGCCCGGCTTTGCCGGTGCCTTGTCTTTTGTCAGTACTGCTGCGTCGGCCATGATTGGCTCCTCTTTCTGTATACTTGCGCATATATGCAGATTACAGCGATCCGTCAACATACTTGACAAACATGCAGGCGCATAATTGACGCCCGGCCTTGCCCACCCGACCCGCTTTGCCTATCGATAGCGCTGACTGACCGCCCCCATGGCAAAGGACACATGACATGACCGACGGCCCCACATACGGCTTTGACACCCTTCAAATTCACGCGGGCGCCCGGCCTGATCCAGCCACGGGCGCGCGCCAGACGCCGATCTATCAATCGACGGCCTACGTGTTCCGCGATGCCGAGCACGCGGCGGCTTTGTTCAACCTGCAAGAGGTCGGCTATATCTATTCGCGCCTGACCAATCCCACCGTGGCCGTACTGCAGGAGCGCATCGCAACGCTCGAGGGCGGCGTGGGCGGTGTGTGCTGTTCGTCCGGGCACGCGGCTCAGATCATGGCGCTGTTCCCGCTGATGGCACCGGGCCTCAACGTGGTGGTCTCGACCCGTCTTTACGGCGGCACGGTCACCCAGTTCAGCCAGACCATCAAGCGCTTCGGGTGGGAGGCGACATTTGTCGACTTCGACGATCTGGACGCGGTGAAGGCGGCCATCGACGACAACACCCGCGCGATCTTCTGTGAATCCATCGCCAACCCGGGCGGCTACATCACCGATCTGGACGCGATTGCGGCCATCGCGGATGGCGCCGAAATCCCGCTGATCGTCGACAACACCTCGGCCACGCCCTATCTGTGCCGCCCCATCGAACATGGCGCAACGCTGGTGGTGCACTCGACCACCAAATACCTGACCGGCAATGGCACCGTCACGGGCGGCTGCGTGGTCGACTCGGGCAAGTTCGACTGGTCCGCCAATGACAAGTTCCCGTCGCTGTCCGCCCCCGAACAAGCCTATCACGGGCTGAAGTTCCACGAGACGTTCGGCCCACTCGCCTTTACCTTCCACGGCATCGCCATCGGTCTGCGCGATCTGGGCATGACGATGAACCCACAGGCCGCGCACTACACGCTGATGGGGACCGAAACGCTGTCGCTGCGGATGGACCGGCACGTGGAAAACGCGGTCAAGATCGCCAAGTGGCTCGAGGCGGATGACCGCATCGATTACGTCACCTATGCGGGGTTGGAATCCTCGCCCTATTTCGACCGCGTGGCCAAGATCTGTCCGCGCGGCGCGGGCGGTCTGTTCACCTTCGCGGTCAAGGGGGGCTATGACGCCTGCGTGAAACTGGTGAATGCACTCGAAATCTTCAGCCACGTGGCCAACCTGGGCGATGCCCGCTCGCTCATCATTCACTCGGCCTCGACCACGCACCGCCAGTTGACGGTCGAACAGCAACGCGCCGCCGGGGCCGCCCCCGAAGTGGTGCGGGTCTCCATCGGCACCGAGGATGCGGATGACCTGATTGCCGACCTCGACCAGGCGCTGTCCAAGGCGACCAGCTAGACCACAGACTGGCGCACCCGCACAGGTGCGCCAGACGATCCCGTCACGGGATCAGATCAAAGGTGACGGACACCCGCGCCGACAGGCTCAACTCGCCCGGCGCGACGGGCATGTCACTGGCGCGGGCGGCCGCGAACATCTCGGGGCGCATGCCGCTGTCGCCCTGTTCGGTGATGGTCTGGATCGGGCCCAGGGTAACACCCGCGGCCTCTGCCAACTGCGTGGCACGGGCGATGGCATCAGCAACCGCAGCGGCGCGCGCCTCCGCCTTGGCGTCGGTGCTGTCCTGCAACTGAAAGCGCAAGCCGTTGAAATCATTCGACCCCGCGCTCAGCGCCGCATCCAGCACCGCCCCCAAGGCACCGATGTTGCGCACGCGCACCGACAGCGAATTGCGGGCCACGAACCCGGTGATGTCACGCGCGCCCTCGTCGTTGTTCCAAAGGGGCGAAATACTCAACTGATCGGTCTGCACATCGCGCGGCTCGACGCCCATACCGCTCAGCGTGGACAGCAATGCACTTGCATCGGCGCTGACCCGGTCCATCGCCGCCTTGGCGGACGCATCCGTATGGGTCACCCCCAGCGAGATCACGGCCATGTCCGGCGCGGCCTCCGCCGACCCCTCGCCCACGACGGCCAGCGTGCGCGGCGCCTCTTGCGCAAGGCTGGCGGTGGCAAACGCCATCACGATGGCGACACACATCACAACTGATTTCATCGGTCTTGTCCTATCTGTTCCCAATTCTCGCGCTCATCTGCGCCGAGCCCGGCGATCAAGACAACCAAATGACGGGCTTTTGCTTTGCATGGGCAAAGTCCTGCTTTATCCTGCTCACGATCGATGATGGCATTCCATCAGAGAGCCGCAATTGCTAAAGGCCCAGTATGAAGCCAAATTTCGCGCTTTCCTTGTCCTTTGACGGGATCCGTCTGCTGCACCGCGCAGCGGGGGATGGCATTTGGTCGGCGAAGTGCCGGTCACCAGCCCGGATTTGACAGGTGATCTGACGGGCCTGCGCAAGGCCGGCATGAAGGTCAAGACCAAGCGCCTGCGCACCAAGCTGATCATTCCCGACGACCAGATCCGCTATCTCAGCATCGAGACGGGCGATGTGGATGACGCCGCCCGCGAAAAGGCAGCGCTTGTCGCGCTTGAGGGGGCGACGCCCTACCCGGTCGATGCCCTCGCCTTTGACATATCCCCAGATGGCAGCACGACCCACGTGGCCGCGGTCGCGCGCGAGACCCTGGCCGAGGCCGAGGCCTTCGCGGTCGAACATCGGTTCAACCCGGTCAGTTTCGTCGCCGCCCCGGTGGACGCCGAGTTTCTGGGCGAGCCGTTCTTTGGCCCAACGGCCCATTCCAAGATGATCATCCCCGAGGGTCGCACCGTCGAGGCGGACGGCGTGCGCGTCGTCATCGTCGACCCCGTGCCCGAAGATGCAGCGCCGGAAAAGCCGAAGAAAACCGACGCGCCAGATGCTGAGGCAGAGGCTGAGGCTGAGGCAAGCACGCCCGAAACGGCAGAACCGGCAAAGGAAGAACCCGCCGAGGATGTAGGCGAGGTCAAAGAGACACAGGACGCCTCCGACACCAAAGACGACGCAACCGAGCCGGAAGAAAAGCCGGACGCCAACGCCGAACCCGAGGCAAAGCCAGAGCCCAAGGCCGAGGACGACGCAAAACCGGACCCAGTGGCGGCCAGTGAGGCCGCAGCGGACGGCGAGGTCGAGGCGGATGCCAAGGACAAGGCAGAGGCCGCGCCCGAGAAAGAAGCCGAGCCGACACCACCCCTGCTGGGCTTCGCAACGCGGCGGCGGCAAGACCCGACATCGACGCCGACACCCACACCGTTGGGCGGCGTCACCCGCAAGCCGCCAGCCAAGGGCGCGGCACCCGCATTGAAGCCCAAACCCCCGGCCCCTGCCCCGGCAATCACACCCAACACACCGCCCAAGGCCGTGGCCGACAGCCTGCGCCCTGTGCCTGCGCCAACCCTGCCCGATGTGGCGGTGCCCGAAGCGGCCAAGGCGGCACGCACCGGTGGCTTTCTGTCCCGGCGCAAACCCGGCAAGGCAAAGGACACCGGGCGCACGGGCGCCAAACTGGCGGCACGGACCGCAGCGCAAGGCCCGAATGCGGACGTCGAATCCCAGCGCATGACCGTGTTCGGCGCGCGGGGCGAGGCGACAGTCGGCGGCAAGCCCCGCTATCTGGGCCTGATCCTGATGGCGGTCCTGCTGGTGTTCCTGGCCGGTGTGGCGGCATGGGCCTCGGTGTTTCTGGATGACAAACTGTCGAGCCTGTTTCCCGGGCGCGAGCGCACGCTGGCCTCGACCCTGCCCGACGACACGCAGGCGGCCCTGGCCGAAGATGTGGGCGTCACCACCACACCCGAAGAGACCGAACAGAACGGTGTTGCGGTCGCTGCCCTCAATGACAGCCTGACAGAAGGGCTCAGCGCCGAGGACGCCGCCGTGCTGGATGCGCTACGCGACCCCATGCCCGCACCAGCGCCGCCAGAGGAACTGGACGCCGCCGCGCTCGAGGCGCGCTATGCGGTGACGGGCATCTGGCCCAAGGCACCCGAAGTCCCCCAGCCCACAGGGCTGATCGATATCGAAGACCTCTATGTCACGGGCATCGATTCAGTCAGCCCCGCGCTTGACGCGGTCGCACTGCCCTCGGCCGCCTCGTTCCAGACGGACAAGCAAATGGCGGCGCTGGCCTCACCCTCGGCACCGGGCACGAATTTCGCGCGCGACGCCCAGGGGCGCATCATCCCGACAGCCGAAGGCGCGCTCAGCCCGGATGGGTTCACCGTCTTCCTCGGCCAACCCCCGGCGATCCCGCCCGCGACACCGGTGCGCTTCGAAAACGAACCCGTGGTGCCCCCGTTGCTGGCCCGCGTGCGACCGCAACCGCGCCCCAGCGACCTTGTCGAACAGAACGAGCGTGCAACGTTGGGGGGCCTGTCGCGCATCGAACTCGCCGCCCTGCGGCCACGGTTGCGCCCGCAAGCACCGCAAGAGATCGAAACCGAAACGAACGAAGCCGCCGAAACGCCGGAACCCGTCCAGGTGCTCGCGGCGATGACCACGCTGCGCCCGCAGGACCGCCCGCGCAACTTCAAACGGATCGTTGCCCGTGCCGAGCGTAACAGCGCCCCATCGGCCACCGTGCGCACCGCCGCTGTCGCACCGCGCACCGTCACGCCCGCGATACCCTCCACGGCTTCTGTCACGCGCGAGGCAACAGTGCGCAACGCCATCAACCTCAGCCGCGTGAACCTGATCGGGGTCTATGGCACACCGTCTGACCGGCGCGCGCTGGTGCGCCTGTCAAATGGGCGCTACCAGAAGGTCAAAGTGGGGGATCGTTTTGATGGCGGACGCATCTCCGCAATCGGCGATGCCGAATTGCGCTACCAAAAAGGCAGCCGCAACGTCGTGTTGAAGATGCCCAAAAGCTAGACAGGGACCGGCACAGTCACCGGCACGTTTTCGTGCCTGTCACAGGCCGCTCAGCCCGCCTTCAACTCACCGCTGTTGATCTGCTCTTGCTCGATGCTTTCGAACAGCGCCTTGAAGTTCCCCTCGCCAAAGCCGTCATCGCCCTTGCGCTGGATGAACTCAAAGAAAATCGGCCCGATCACGGTTTTCGAGAAGATCTGCAACAGGATCTTCGTCTCGCCCCCGTCCACAACGCCCTCGCCATCAATCAGGATGCCGTGTTTCTTCATCCGCTCCAGCGGCTCGTCATGGCCCACAACACGCTCCTTGCTCAGCGCATAGTAGGTCTCGGGCGGGCCCGGCATGAACTTCAGCCCGTTTTCGGCAATGATGTCGGTGCTGTCATAAAGGTTGTCCGACCCCACCGCGATGTGCTGGATGCCTTCGCCCTTGTACTTCTTGAGGTAGGACACGATCTGCCCCGTCTCCCCCCGATCCTCATTGATCGGAATGCGGATGCGCCCGCAGGGCGAGGTCAGCGCGCGGCTCAACAGACCGGTGAACTTGCCCTCGATATCGAAAAAGCGGATTTCCTTGAAGTTGAACAGATCGCCGTAAAACCGGAACCACGTGTCCATGTTCCCCTTGTGCACATTGTGCGTCAGGTGATCGAGGTAAAAGAACCCCACGCCGCGGGGCTTGGACTGCTCCAGCCACTCGTATTCCCCGTTATAGGGCGAGGTGTCGTAATACTGGTCCACGAAATAGATCAGGCTGCCGCCAATGCCGTAGATCGCAGGCACATCCAGCACCTTGCCGCTCCCCTCATAGGGTTTCGCGCCCAGCTCGACCGCGCGCCGGAACGCATGGTCCGCATCCACGACCCGCCAGCCCATCGACGGCGCGCAGGGCCCGTGTTCCTCGACAAAACGGGCGGCAAAACTGTCCGTCTCGGCGTTCAGCACATAGGTGATGTCGCCCTGCTGCCACAGCTCGATGTCCATGCGCCTGTGACGCGCAACACGGCGATACCCCATACGGGCAAACAGATCGCGCAGCTCTTGCGGGTCGGGATGGGCAAATTCGACAAACTCGAACCCGTCCGTGCCCATCGGATTGGCATCGGTGATCTGCGATTTCGGGGCGTCATGCGGGAAAGGGCCCATTTTACGTCTCCTGTGCGGGGGTTTGTGCAAAAATAGGGCGATGCACATGCGGTGTGCGCGCGAAACGCGCCACATCCCTTCCAAATCACGCGGCAATCCCGCATAGATGAGGCAATTCATGCACAACTGAACGCACATGCTTGATTCCATCGACACCCGCCTGCTGGCCGCCCTGCAAAAGAACGCCCACCTCTCGGCACAAGAGTTGAGCGAGATGTTGCACCTCTCCGCCAGCCAGGTCGGGCGGCGGCGCCAAAGGCTCGAGGCGGACGGCTATATCGAAGGTTACGTCGCACGGCTCAACGCCAACCGGCTGGGGCTGAGTGTACAGGGCTTTGTCCAGGTGCATCTGGGCACACACGGGCCTGAACACTCCAGCAGCTTTGCCCGCCTGCTCGACACCCAGCCCGAAATTACCAGTGCATGGACCATGACAGGGGATGCGGATTACCTGCTGCGCGTGTATTGCACGGACCTAAGCGCATTGAACCGCTTGATCCATGACGTGCTGCTGCCCCACCCTGCGGTTGCGCGCGTGCAAAGCCAGATCGTCATGGACCAGTTGAAACGGGACGGCCCGCTGCCGACCTGAACGCACCAGGTTGAAGGCCCCACCCGGATGGGCCAACATCACGGCAACGACGCATTCGGGTGATTAAACCGGGTCCATACGGGCGCAAGAGCGGAGAGTGACATGGAAAGTTTCCTTTACCAGGCGTCGATTTACCTGGCCGCCGCCGTCATTGCGGTGCCCATCGCGGCCCGTCTGGGGCTGGGCTCCGTCCTCGGCTACCTCGCCGCCGGTATCCTGATCGGGCCCGTGCTGGGCTTTGTCGGGGCCGAAACCGAAGACCTCCAGCACTTTGCCGAATTTGGCGTGGTGATGATGCTGTTCCTGATCGGGCTGGAACTGGAACCGCGCGCGCTTTGGGACATGCGGACCAAGCTTCTGGGCCTTGGCGGCTTGCAGGTGGTGCTCTCGGCCCTTGCGCTGATGGGCGTGGCCATGGCCTATGGCCAGCCCTGGGGCGTGGCGCTTGCCATCGGCCTCACGCTTGCGCTGTCCTCCACCGCAATCGTGCTGCAAACCCTGACGGAAAAGGGGCTGATGCAGACCAGCGGCGGGCGCTCGGTCTTCTCCGTCCTGCTGACGCAGGATATCGCGGTGATCCCGATCCTAGCCTTCCTGCCGCTGCTGGTGGTCACGCTGCCGATGCAAATCTCATCCGACGGCTCCATCGCGCGCGCACTGGGCGACGGGCACGGGGGCGATTACGGCCATGCGGGGATGAGCCTTGTGGACGGCCTGCCCGCATGGGGCGTGACCCTCGTCACCATCGGGGCAGTGGCGGCAATCATCCTTGCAGGTGTGTTCCTGACGCGGCCGATCTTCCGCTTTATCCACGCCGCGCACCTGCCCGAGATGTATACCGCCCTCGCCCTGCTGATCGTGGTGTCGATCTCATTCCTGATGATGCTTGTGGGCCTGTCGCCCGCCCTTGGCGCCTTCCTTGCCGGCGTGGTGCTGGCCAGTTCCGAATTCCGGCACGAGTTGGAATCCGACCTGCAACCGTTCAAGGGGCTGCTTTTGGGCCTGTTCTTCATCACGGTCGGCGCGGGCATCAACTTCACGCTGCTGTTCGAGGGCTGGCCCGCCCTGATCTCGATGGCTGTCCTGCTGATCGCGATCAAGGGTCTGGTGCTTTATGGCCTTGCGCGCGCCTTCAATATCCGGGGGCGCGACCGCTGGCTGTTCACGCTGGGCCTCGCGCAGGCGGGCGAGTTCGGCTTCGTGCTTCTCGCCTTTTCGACGGGTCAGGGCGTGATCCCGACCAGCGTGGCCGAAACGCTGCTGCTGGTCATCGCGCTGACCATGCTGATCACGCCGCTTCTGTTCATCGTCTACGAGATGATCAACCGGCGCATGACCGAAACCGTGGGCGAGGTCGAGGCCGACGACATCGATGACGAAGGCCCGGTGATCATTGCCGGAATTGGCCGGTTCGGACAGATCGTGAACCGGCTGTTGCAGGGCTCGGGCTTCAACACCGTGGTGCTGGATCACGACATGGAAACCATCGCCCTGATGCGCCGCTTTGGGTTCAAGGGGTTTTTGGGCGATCCCAGCCGCCCCGATATCCTGCACGCCGCCGGGCTGGAAACAGCCCGGGTGCTGGTTGTCGCGCTGGATGATCCGGAAACCGCGACGCGGCTCGTGGCCTATGCCCGAAAAACCCGCCCCGATCTGCACATCATCGCACGCGCCTATGACCGGGTGCACACCTACCGGCTCTACCAGGCCGGGGCCGATGACATCGTGCGGGAGATGTTCGACAGCTCGCTGCGCGCCGGGCGCTACGCCCTCGAAAACCTGGGCCTCAGCGAATACGAAGCGGCCGAGGCCGAGCGCGTGTTCTACTCCCATGACCGCGACGCCGTGCGCCAACTGGCCGAGGTCTGGGACCCGAACGTGCCCGCCTCCAAGAATGACGCCTATGTGGCCCGCGCCAAAGCCCTGGAAAAAGAACTCGAAGCGTCGCTCTCAGCGCGTCAGGACGAACCCAAGCGGGCGTAAGTGGGTCGGTGGGTGGGCGCCTTTTGCGCAGCGCGCAAAACAGACCAGCCACCGGTCCAGTTTCAAAACTCAGCCGTCAGCCACCCCGGCCTCGGCAAAGGTCGCCATGCCGGAATGGCAGGCAATGGCCCCTTTCAGCACGCCAATCGCCAGCGCCGCCCCAGACCCCTCGCCCAGACGCAGCCCAAGGGACAACAGCGGCTCTTTCCCAAGGGCCTCCAGCATCCGCCCATGGGCCCCTTCCGCGCTCTGATGCCCGGCCAGAACATGATCCAGCGCCCCGCTTCGGGTCTTCTCAAGACAGGCAGCAGCGGCCGTACAGATGAACCCATCCATGAGCACCGGTATGCGCAAGGACCGCGCCCGCGCAATGGCCCCGGCCATGCCCGCCAACTCGCGCCCGCCCAGACGCATCAACACGTCCAGCCCGTCGCCCGCATCCGCATGACGGGCCAGCCCCTCCGCAACAACGTCCGTCTTTAGGGCAAGGGCCGCGCCCTCGACGCCCGTGCCTCGCCCGGTCCAGTCTGCCGCGTCCCCGCCAAACAGACGCGCCGCAATGGCCGCCGCCGAAGTGGTGTTGCCAATCCCCATCTCGCCGACCACCAGCAGATCGGCCTCATCGTCCACAGCGTCCCATCCGGCGCGCAGCGCGGCAACCACCTCGGCCTCCGTCATGGCCGGGCCCGCAGTAAAATCAGCCGTCGGCGTCTCAAGGTCCAACGCCACAACATCCATGCGTGCGCCAAAGGCCTTGGCCAATTGGTTGATCGCCGCACCACCATGTTCGAAATTGGCCACCATCTGCACAGTCACTTCGGGGGGAAAGGCCGACACGCCACGCGCCGCGACCCCGTGATTGCCCGCAAAGACAATCACCTGCGGGGCCTCCAGAGATGGGCGCGCATCGCCGCACCAGCTTGCATACCACTGCGCCAGATCTTCCAGACGGCCCAGCGCGCCGGGCGGCTTGGTCAATTGCGCGTTGCGCGCCGCCGCTCCCTCTGCCGCTGCGGTGTCAGGGCCGGGCATCTCCGCCATAAGCGCGCGCAGCGCATCCAATGTCCCAAAGCTCATAGCGTTCCCCTTGCCTGTTGCTTACACGCTCTTTACCCATTGCGAATTCAGCCGCAAGTCAGGACCGGACATGGGACAGAATGAAACCGACATGGGTCTGCGCACCCGCCTGTGGGACGTTCCCGCAGCACTTGTGCTGCTGACACGCCTGCCCCTGCCCGCCCTGCCCGATCACGCCTTTGCCCATGGCGCGCGCGCGGTCTGGGCCTACCCGCTGGTCGGTCTGGTCGTTGGGCTGATCGCGTGCGGGATTGCCGCCGTCGCAACAGCGCTGGGACTGCCCGCCATGATCGTTGCGGGCCTCAGCCTCGCCACTCTGGTCCTGCTCACCGGCGCCATGCACGAAGACGGGTTGGCCGACACCGCCGACGGGCTCTGGGGCGGCCACGACAGGGACCGACGCCTCGAGATCATGAAGGACAGCCGGATGGGCGCTTACGGCGTGCTTGCGCTGATCGTGGTGATGGGACTGCGCTGGCTGGGACTGACCGAGGTCACGTGGACCGGATTGATCACCGCCGCCGTGGTGTCGCGGGCGATGATGCCACCGCTGATGCTGGCCCTGCCCCATGCACGCATGTCCGGCCTGTCCCACAGCGTCGGCGCACCTGCGGTGGGCAGCGTCGTGGCGGGGGGCTGATCGCGACGATCCTCGCCGTGCTGTGTGCGGGTGGGGCGGGGCTGGTCGCGGTGCTTGTCGCCGCTGGCATGGCACTGGCTGTGGGCGCACTGGCCCGGGCCAAGATCGGCGGGCAGACTGGGGACATCCTGGGGACGGTGCAGATCACCACGGAAATCGCGGTGCTGCTGACACTCGTCGCCGCGCAATAAAAAAACGTGCCCCCGCAGGGACACGTCTGATTTCAACAGCTTACGCTTTCAGCTTTACGCAGCAACGCGGCTTGTCAGCACGTCGCCCACTTCCTTGGCCGCTGCGATCTCGTCACCGCCGGATACGGCGGCCACTTCGCGCGTCAGACGCTCAAGGGCCGCTTCATACAGCTGACGCTCCGAATAGCTCTGCTCGCGCTGATCGTCTGTGCGGTGCAGATCGCGCACCACTTCGGCGATGGCGATCAGGTCGCCCGAGTTGATCTTCTGCTCGTATTCCTGCGCCCGGCGCGACCACATCGCGCGTTTGACCTTGGCCTTGCCCTTGAGCGTCTTCATCGCATGGGCAATCACATCGGGGCTCGACAGGGCGCGCATGCCAATATCGGTGGCCTTGTTGGTGGGCACGCGCAGCGTCATCTTGTCCTTTTCGAACGAGATCACGAACAGCTCCAGCGAAATTCCGGCCACTTCCTGGCTCTCGATCGAGATGATCTGGCCCACGCCATGCGCGGGGTAGACCACAAATTCGTTGGGGCGAAAGTCGAGTTTCTTTGATTTTGTCATTCTTGATCCTCATGAGACACGCCGCGTGCCAGCCTATTTGACAGTCAAAACCGCATCAGGCGGGGCACGCGATGCCACGTCTAGCTGCGGTTGGTGTCAAAGATTTCAGGTGCCCGCCAAGTGCAGAGGCGGGACGGGTCAGCATCCGTATGTCAGTTGTTTCATCAACATATCACAAAAAACCGGGATTCGAAAGCTGACCTAAGGGAAACTTTCGAATCCCCGTGAATTATCAAGCCATTACGTCTCGATTTATCGCCCCCCGAACGCCGCGTTGCAGCGTCAAAAAGCGATTCGCTTCTCAGCCGCCCTCGCCGGGCGCTTCCGAGAACAGCTCCATCTTGCCCTCTTTGCCATCCATCTCCTCTGCCGTGGGCAGCGGGTCTTTCTTGGTGATGATGACGGGCCACATCTCGGAATACTTCCGATTGAACTCCACCCATTTTTCCATGTCCGGCTCGGTATCGGGGCGGATGGCATCGGCGGGGCACTCGGGTTCGCACACGCCGCAGTCGATACACTCGTCAGGATGGATCACCAGCATGTTTTCGCCTTCGTAAAAGCAGTCCACTGGACAGACTTCGACGCAGTCGGTGTATTTGCAGGCGATGCAGGAATCGTTGACGATGTAGGTCATGCGGGCGCTCGTGTGCTCAGGTTCAGCGGTTTAGGTAAATGAGTGTGACGTATCATTCAAGATGGCGGGCGCGGGAAAGATCGCCCTGCCGCCTGTCTCGTTTGGTGGGACGTCCTTTTCCTTCAAACTTCGGATTATCCGGAACGGGCGTTTCTTTTGGCGGCGGTGGCGGGGACATATCGGTATAAAGTGCCTGCGCCTCGGGGGCCGGACCGCGCCGTGTGCCCACGGCAACCACCTCGACAATGCGCACCACACGCCCTTGTGAAAAGGTCAGCACATCACCTGCGCTGATGGTCGTGGCCCGCTTGGTCACCCGTTCGCCGTTCACCCGGACATCCCCGGCCGCAACCCGTGTCGCGGCAAGCGACCGTGTCTTGAAAAAGCGCGCAAACCACAGCCACTTGTCGAGCCGCAGTTTGCCCGCGTCCTCCGCCACTTATTTGCTGTCCTTCAACCCCATGAGGGCTGCAGCAAAGGGGTTGTCGGGGTCGATGGCCTTTTCCTTCTTGGGCGGGCGGGCCGAGAAGTTCTGGGACTTGTTGCCGCCGCCGCCGTCACGGCGCGGGCCTTTGCCCTTGCCCTTGGGTTTGCCACCCGGCGCGCCCTGTTTGCCACGGGGTTTGCCACCCTGCTGTGGACGCCGCGTGTTGGCGCTGCGCCCCCATGTGAAGGTGTAGAAGACTTCGGTTTCCGGGCCTGCGACGGCGTCGTCCGGGGCGGTGCCGGTTTCTGTTTCGGCATCGCTGGTTTCGGGGATGGCGGCGGCCACCTCCGGCGTCTCTGCCGCTTCGGCGATGACAGGCGCCTGGCCTGCATCCGCGATGTCCTCGGTCCCTGCCGGAACGTCTGCCGCAGCGGGCGTTTCCGTTGCAGCCGTCGGCACCTCGGCCTGCGCGGCATCCATCACGGGCGTGTCGGTCGCATCCGCAGTGGCATCCGTCGTCACCACCGCATCCGTTGCCTTGACCTTCTCGCGCTCGCCCTTTTCGGCCTTGTAGCCAAGCCCTTCCATCAGCCCGGCAAACTGTTCCAGCGTCATGCCCGTGATCGACAGCATATCGGCCTTGGCCTCGAACCCGCCGCGCGAGATCCTCGGCCCGCAGCATGTCGGCCAGACGTTCCAGCATGTCGATGCGGATCGCCCGTTCGCCTGCGTTGCGGTAACCGGACATGGTGTCCGCCCCATCGGGGCCACCCGTCATGGCCGGGATGGTCACGAGGCCGGGGGCGGGGATTCGGGGAATTCGGCCAACCCTTTGGACAGCGACCACAGCACGAGGCGCAACCGTGTCGGCGCGGGTTTCAGCAGGAGCGGCATAAAGATGGTGAACTGGCCGAACCGGATGCCGTGCTTGCGCAGCGCACCGCGCGCGTCCTGATCCAGCGCCTTGACATCATCAGCAACCGAGGCGCGCGGCAGCACGCCCATCGCCTCGACCATCTGAAAGGCAAAGCCCTTGGCCAGACCGCTCAGCGCCTCGTCCCGCTGCATCGCGACCAGCGGCTCGAACAGGGCGGCGACCTTGCGGTCGATGAAATGCTGCAAGCGGCGCTGCACTTTCTGCGCAACCTCGGGGCCAGCCACATCGTCCACGAACACATCGACACCCGGTTTCAGCGGATCCTGCCCCGCCACCAGCTTGCCAACGGCAGAGGCGCCCCACATGAGGCCCCCCTGTTCGGTAAAATCAATCTCGGTGTCAGGCGCGTTATAGAACCGATCCGCGCGCAGGTGGAAATGCGGCGCGAGCGCCTGCAGCGCGGCCGTCTTGATCGTCTTGGCCTCGGCCGCCCCTGCCCCCTTGTCCTGAGAGAACCGGAACCCGTCCAACTTGCCGACGAACTCGCCTTCGACAGTCACTTCACCTGCGTCATTTACTTCGGCCACCATGGCCTCCTTCTGGCCTAGCCGGCGCAACAACACGGATGTGCGCCGGTCTACAAATCTTTGCGTCAGTTTCGCGTGTAACGCGTCTGACAAGCGGTCTTCTACATGGCGGGTCTCGCCGCGCCAATGGCTTTCGTCATCCACCCAGCCCTTGCGCTGTGCGACATAGGTCCATGTGCGGATAAACGCCAACCGTTTGCTGATGGCGTCGATATCGCCGTCCTGTCTGTCGATCCGCTTGATCTGACGGCCCATCCAGTCGTTGGGGATCGAGCCGCGTTCGTGCAGATATCGAAAGATAACGTCCAGAAGGCTGGAATGTTCCTGATGGCTGATGCCTCGGAAATCGGGCACGCGGCAGACGTCCCACAGCAGGCGCACCGAGGGCGCATTGGTACAGCGCGCCGTAACCTCGGCACTTTCGGCGAGGGATTTGAGCGCTTGCAGGTCGTCCGCCTCGCGCGCCTTGACCAGCACCTCATGATCGGGCGGCGCCTCGAGGCTGCGCACAAGGGCGTCGATGGTGCCGAATTGCAGCGCGTGATTGCGCCATTGCAACTTGGACAGCGGGGTAAAGCGGTGATCCATGATCGCCTGCGCCACACCGTCCTCCAGCGGACGCACGTCCCCCGTCACACCAAAGGTCCCGTCCTTTTGCCCCCGACCCGCGCGCCCTGCGATCTGCGCCAGTTCGTTGGGGGCCAGCGGGCGCATCCGCCGCCCGTCGAACTTGGACAGCGATGAAAACGCGACATGGTCGATATCGAGGTTCAGGCCCATGCCGATGGCATCCGTCGCAACAAGGAAATCAACCTCGCCGTTCTGGTACATGTCCACCTGCGCGTTGCGGGTGCGTGGGGACAGCGCGCCCATGACCACCGCCGCCCCGCCCTTTTGTCGGCGGATCAGTTCGGCAATGGCATAGACGTTGTCGACGGAAAAACCGACGATGGCCGACCGGGGTCGCATGCGCGACACCTTCTTCTGACCCGAATAGACCAGCTGCGACATCCGCTCGCGGCGCATATAGGTGGCCTCGGGCACCAGCGCCCCGATAGGGCCGCGCATCGTGTCGGCCCCCAGAAACAGCGTTTCGTGCAGGCCACGGGCACGCAGCAGGCGGTCGGTGAACACATGGCCCCGCTCGGGGTCGGCGCAGAGCTGGATTTCGTCCACGGCTAGGAAATCGACGCCCATGCCTTCGGGCATCGCCTCGACCGTGCAGACCCAGTACTGCGTGCGCGGCGGCACGATCCGTTCTTCGCCGGTGACAAGGGCCACGACCGACGGGCCGCGCAAGGCGACGATGCGGTCATAGACCTCGCGCGCCAGCAGGCGCAGCGGCAGGCCGATCACCCCTGTGCGGTGGCCCAGCATACGTTCTATTGCGTAGGTGGTTTTGCCTGTGTTGGTGGGGCCGAGAACGGCCACCACCCGCGCGTCGCCCGACATGGGCTATCCCCCGGATTACTCAGAGCTCGCGGCCGATGCCCTTGGCTTTCAGCTGCTCCAGCGCCTTGGTGGCGTTTTCGTGGTTGGGATGCAAGTCGAGGACTTGCGCAAACGCCTTGCGGGCCCGGATAAAGTCGCCGAATTCCTGCAACATGACACCGAGACCAAAGATGGCGTTGTAATTGTCGGGGTTTAGAATCAGGGCGCGCTGCAAATCATCCAGCGCAGGGCCATAAAGGCCCTTCATGTAATAGGCGGTCGCACGCGCATGCCAGCCTTCGGCAAAGTCGGGGGCGTGGTCGGTGACGGCCGTCAGATGCTCGATCGCGACATCCACCTGCTCCTGCTCCATCGCCTCGCGGCCCCGGCGCAGCAACATATCAAGGGATGTAGAGCCCGATTGCGACCACTGCCGCTCGATCTCGCGCGTCAGACGCGCGGCCTCTGCCGCTTCGGCGCTGCGCAATGCGCCCAACATGTCCTCGACCGAGGATTGTGCATGTCCAGGTAAGGAATTCCCTACTGTCAGTAAAAGTGCCGTGACGACAGGGTAGAGTTTGCGGATACGAGTGCCCATACTTGTCAATGTAACAGGCCGAGCCGCAAATTCTAGATATTCGGCCAAGCCACAGACCAAAAAGGGCATCAAAGATGAGTGACACCGTGAACGAAGCCGTTGCCGTGCTGAACGAAAAGCTGGCTGGCGCTGATTTTTCCGGCACTGCCAAATTCGACATCGAAGGCGAAGGTGCCGTGATGATGGATTCCACCGGCGCGCGCGCTGCGGATGAGGGTGCGGATGTGACCCTGTCGGCAGATGTCGACACGTTCAAGGCGATCCTGTCGGGCGAGACGAACCCGACATCGGCCTTCATGACGGGCAAGCTCAAGGTCGATGGCGACATGGGCATGGCAATGAAACTGGCATCCGTTCTGGCCTGATGACCCTGACGGCTGCCCCTCTCTTTACCGATGTGAGCCCCGTTTCACTGGACGGGGCAGCCTATTGGACCAACGCTTCAGACGGCGTGCGGATACGCCTTGGCGTGTTCGAACCGGGCGCCACCAAGGGCACGGTCCTGCTGTTCCCGGGGCGCACCGAATACATCGAGAAATATGCGCCTGCTGCGGCCGATCTGGCCGCGCGCGGCTATGCAAGCCTCGTGGTGGACTGGCGCGGTCAGGGGCTGGCCGACCGTCTGCTGGATGATGCGCGCATCGGCCATGTGGACATCTTTGCCGACTATCAACTGGATGTCGCCGCCACGCTTGAGGCCGCCCGCGAACTGAACCTGCCCCAGCCCTACTACCTGCTGGCCCATTCCATGGGCGGCTGTATCGGTCTGCGATCGCTCTATGAGGGTCTGGATGTGGCCGCGGCGGCCTTTACCGGCCCGATGTGGGGCATCCGCATCTCGCCGCATCTGCGCCCGGTTGCGTGGGCCTTGGGGCGTGTCATGCCTGCCCTCGGCCAGGGGCACCGCCTGCCCCCCGGCACAATCCTTGATTCCTATGTGCTGACCGCCCCGTTCGAAGACAATCTGCTGACCTCGGACTTCGACATGTACGACATGATGCGCAAGCAGTTGAATGCGCATCCAGAACTGGCGCTTGGTGGCCCCAGCTTTGTCTGGCTGCGCGAGGCGCTGGACGAAACGCTGGCCCTGGCGCGCATGCCTGCGCCCGCAGTCCCGTGCGAGACGTTTCTGGGCACGAACGAGCGCATCGTGCATATCGGTCGGATCGAAAGCCGCATGGAAAGCTGGCAAAACGGCACCCTGCACCTGATGCAGGGCGGCGAGCATGAGGTGCTGATGGAGGGCGAGACGACCCGCGCCGACATCTTTGACACCATCGCCCAGGGCTTTGCCGCAGCCGCCTGAGGCGCACACACTCTCTGGCATCATCGCGCCCGCATGCTAGGTTCGCCTGCATGAGCGCGCTGACCTTTACCCCATCCGGCATTTATTGCCCCGCAGGCGATTTCTATATCGACCCCTGGCGGCCTGTGGCCCGCGCCCTGATCACCCACGGCCACGCCGATCACGCGCGCCCCGGCATGGGCGCGTATCTCGCCACCGACATGGCGGCCCCCGTGATCCGCCACCGGCTGGGCGACATTGCACTGGACACCATCGCCTATGGCGAGACCCGCCAGATCGGGGGCGCGCGCGTGTCCTTTCACCCGGCGGGCCATGTCCCCGGCTCGGCCCAGATCAGGGTCGAGGTCGCAGGCGAGGTCTGGGTCGCATCCGGTGACTACAAGGTGGTCGATGACGGGCTGTCGACCCCGTTCGAGCCGGTCAAATGCCACCACTTCATCACCGAAAGCACCTTTGGTCTCCCCGTCTTTCGCTGGCAGGATCAGGCCGTTGTGGCCGAACAGATCAACGCCTGGTGGGCGGGCTGCGCGGCCGCGGGCAAGACCGCGTTTCTGGGGGCCTATGCCTTGGGCAAGGCGCAGCGCCTGTTGTCGATGCTGAACCCCGATATTGGCCCCATCCTGACCCACACCGCCGTCGAGAACACCAATGCCGTGATCCGCGCGCAAGGCATCGCGCTGCCCGACACGGTATTGGCCGGGCCCGACCTCGTGCCCAAGGATCACCCCGGTGCGCTGGTGCTGGCGCCGCCCTCCGCCCTCGGCTCCGCCTGGGCACGCAAGTTCGGGGCGCAGGAAACCGCCTTTGCCAGCGGCTGGATGGCGGTGCGCGGCATCCGGCGGCGCCGTGCGGGCGACCGTGGCTTTGTCATATCGGATCACGCGGACTGGACCGGCCTGCTGGATGCAATCAAGGCCACAGGCGCTGAAAACATATACGTCACGCATGGTTACACGGACATCTTTGCGCGTTACCTGAACGAATCCGGCTGGTCCGCGCAGGTGGTTCCAACCGAATTTGGCGGGGACGAGGCGGAGGACGCGGCATGAAGGACTTTGCCGCCCTGTTCACCGCCATCGACCAGTCGACCAAGACCACGGCCAAGGTCGCAGCCCTGTCCGCCTATTTCGAAGCGGCCCCGGAAACCGACCGCATCTGGACCATCGCCCTGTTTTCGGGCCGCCGCCCCAAGCGGGCCGTGACCACCACGCGCCTGCGTGAATGGGCCGCCGAACTGGCCGACATCCCCCTGTGGCTGTTCGAGGAAGCCTATCCGATCGTCGGCGATCTGGCCGAGACCATTGCCCTGGTCCTTCCCCCGCCCGCCAGCACATCGGATCACGGTTTGTCGCATTGGATCAACATGTTGCGCGGCCTCTCTGATGTGGAAGAATCCGTGCGCAAGGACGCCGTGCTCGCGGCGTGGAACACGCTCGACCCCACGCAGCGCTTCCTGTTCAACAAGCTGCTGACGGGCGGGTTTCGCATCGGCATCTCGCAAAAGCTGATGACCCGCGCGCTGGCCCGCGCCACCGGGCGGGACGAGGCCGAGATGGCGCACCGCCTGATGGGCGACTGGGACCCCGCGACAACCACCTGGACCGCGCTGATCGAAGACGACGATCCGGAGGCAAACGCCGCGCGGCCCTATCCTTTCTACCTGGCCTACGCACTCGAAGGAGATCCGGAAAACCTCGATAATCCAAAGGATTGGCAAGCGGAGTGGAAGTGGGATGGCATCCGCGGGCAACTGATTGTCCGGGGCGGCGCGCACTATGTCTGGTCGCGCGGCGAAGAGTTAATGACCGACCGCTTTCCCGAACTCGCCCGCGCGCGCGACTTCATCCCCGATGGCACGGTGCTGGACGGAGAGCTGCTGGTCTGGGGCGACGACGCCCCGCAAAACTTCAACGCCCTGCAAAAGCGGATCGGGCGCAAGACGGTGCCCAAAAAGCTGTTGAGCGAAGCGCCGGTGATCCTTTACGCCTACGATCTGCTCGAATCGGACGGGGTTGATATCCGGCAAGAACCGCTTGAGAAACGGCGCGCAACCCTTGAAGAACTCTGTAAAACCCTGCCCACAGACGCCCCTGTGAAACTGTCCCCAACAGTGCCTTTCGACAGTTGGGACATGCTTGGCACGCTGCGATCCGGTGCCCGCGACAGCCAGGCCGAGGGGCTGATGCTGAAACGGCGCGCCAGCCCATACCTCACCGGGCGCAAGAAGGGGGGCTGGTGGAAATGGAAGCTGGACCCGCTGACCATTGATGCCGTGATGATCTATGCCCAATCCGGCCACGGACGACGCGCCAACCTGTTCACCGACTTCACCTTTGCGGTGTGGAACGGCAATGACCTTGTGCCGTTTACCAAGGCCTATTCGGGCCTTACGGATGCCGAATTCCGCCAGATCACCGCCTGGGTCAAAAAGAACACGCTGCAACGTTTTGGCCCGGTGCGGCAGGTGACCCCCGAACACGTGTTCGAAATCGCGTTCGAGGGCATTCAGGCCTCGCCCCGACACAAATCCGGGGTCGCCTTGCGCTTTCCCCGGATGGCCCGCTGGCGGCAGGACAAGCCGGTGCAAGAGGCCAACAGCCTTGAGGATTTGAACGAGATGCTTGCGATCTATGGATAGTGCCCAGCCCCCTTTCCCGCCACTGCACCCGCCGAGGCCCTGCCGTCAGGCGCATGGGACGCACATGTCCATCTGCTGGGCGGCCCGCAGCACCCGCTGTCGCCCACCCGCGCGGAAAACCCCGCGCCAGGGCACGATTTCGACGATTGGCTCGCGCTCTACCGCGCGCATCTTGATGCGCTGGGGTGCAGCAAGGGGCTGATCGTGCACTCGATCCTCTATGGCACCGACAATTCCGTGACGCTTGAGGCGGTGCAGGCCATGGGGGCAGGGTTCAAAGGGGTCGGGCTCCTGCCCGATGGGGCCGATGCGGCGGCGGTCAAACACTTCGCCGACAACAACGTCGTGGCGGTCCGGCTCAACTATGTGCACGGCGGTGTCCTCACTTGGGACGGGGCCAAGGCGATGGCACCCGCGCTCGCGGATCACGGCATGCATATCCAGATGCTGCTGCATGCAGACAGGCATATCGAAGGCCTTGCCGCCGATATCCGCGCCCTGCCCGTGCCGCTGGTGATCGACCATTGCGGCTGGCCCACCGACCTTGCCACGGACACGCCCGCCATCGACACGCTCTGCGCCCTGCTGGCAGAGGGGCATATCCACATCAAACTGTCCGCCCCCTACCGGCTGAGCGACGACATCGCTCGGGTGGCGCCGCTGATGCGCGGTTTGATCGATGCCAATTCCGATCACTGCCTGTGGGGCTCGGACTGGCCGCACATCATGCTGAACGGCGCGCAGATGCCCCGCGCGGCCGCACTGGCCGACCAGCTGTCATCGCTCACCAGCCCCGAAGAACGGCAAAAGATCCATGTCGACACGCCCAACCGCCTGTTTGATCCCTGATCTTCTTCTGACCGGAAATACCGCTGGAGGTCTGGGTGGGGTCTGGAGAGCTGGCCCTCCCACACATCGCCGCCGGGCACCGGCATCGCCCCTCTTGCCCCCACCCGCACAGCCCCATACCTATGGCCTCAACGCATTCAAAAGGTGATCCATGTTCCAACTGCCCTTCCCCGTCCGCGACGCCAACGCCTCCGCCCAGGGAGAGCCACTGGGCGACCTGCCGGAATGGAATCTCGATGACCTCTACACGGGCGAGGACGCGCCAGAACTCAAACGCGATCTGGACTGGCTGGAACAGGCCTGCACCAGCTTTGCGACCGATTACGAGGGCAAGCTGGACACGCTTGACCCCAAGGGCCTGCTGGACTGCATCCAACGCCAGGAACGCATCAACCAGGTCGCAGGGCGCGTCATGTCCTTTGCGGGGCTGCGCTATTACCAGCTGACCACGGATGCGGACCGGGCCAAGTTCATGTCCGATTGCCAGGAAAAGATCACCAACTTCACCACGCCGCTGGTGTTCTTCACGCTCGAACTGAACCGGCTGGAGGATGACCATCTTGGCAACGCGATGGACGCCAATGCCGATCTGGCGCGCTACAAGCCCGTGTTCGACCGCATCCGCGCGATGAAGCCCTACCAGTTGAGCGACGAGTTGGAGAAATTCCTGCACGATCTCGGCGTTGTCGGCGACGCGTGGGAGCGGTTGTTTGACGAGACAATTGCAGGCCTCGAATTCCAGATCGACGGCGAGCCGCTGAACATCGAAGGCACGCTGAACCTGCTGACCGACCCCGACCGGAAAAAGCGCGAGACGGCGGCCCGCGAGTTGGCCGAGGTGTTTTCCAGCAACATCAAAACCTTCGCCCGTGTGCACAACACCCAGAGCAAGGAAAAGGAAATCATCGACCGCTGGCGCGGCATGCCCACGGCCCAGACCGGACGCCACCTGTCCAACCAGGTCGAACCCGAGGTGGTCGAGGCGCTGCGCAATGCCGTGGTTGCCGCCTATCCCAAACTCAGCCACCGCTATTACGAGCTCAAGCGCAAATGGCTGGGGCTGGAAAAGATGCAGGTCTGGGACCGCAACGCGCCCTTGCCCATGGAAGACCCGCGTATCGTCAATTGGCACGAGGCCGAAAAGACGGTGATGGACGCCTACAACGCCTTTGATCCCCGAATGGGCGAACTGGCGCAGCCGTTCTTCAAACGCGGCTGGATCGATGCAGGCGTGAAGCCGGGCAAGGCGCCGGGCGCCTTCGCCCATCCCACGGTGACGGACGTGCACCCATACGTGATGCTGAACTACCTCGGCAAACCGCGCGATGTGATGACGCTGGCCCACGAACTCGGCCACGGCGTGCACCAGTTGCTGGCCGCCGGTCAGGGCGAGATGCTGTCCTCAACCCCGCTCACGCTGGCCGAAACAGCCTCCGTGTTCGGCGAGATGCTGACCTTCCGCAAGATGCTGGACGGGGCCGAGAACCCGGCCCAGCGCAAGGTCATGCTGGCGGGCAAGGTCGAGGATATGATCAACACGGTCGTGCGTCAGATCGCCTTTTATGATTTTGAGTGCAAACTGCACGAGGCGCGCCGGGGCGGAGAGCTGACGCCCGAAGACATCAACGCACTGTGGATGTCGGTGCAGGCCGAATCCCTCGGCCCGGCCTTCGAATTCATGGACGGATATGAGACATTCTGGGCCTACATCCCGCATTTCGTCCACTCGCCGTTCTACGTTTACGCCTATGCCTTTGGCGACGGCCTCGTGAACGCGCTTTACTCGGTCTATGCCGACGGGGCAGACGGGTTCGAGGACAAGTATTTCGACATGCTCAAGGCCGGTGGGTCCAAGCACCACAAAGAGCTGTTGGCGCCCTTCGGCCTCGATGCCTCGGATCCCAAGTTCTGGGACAAGGGGCTGAGCATGATTTCCGGCTTCATCGACGAACTGGAGGCGATGGAGGGCTGAGGCCCGCCTGTCTTTGCAAGACAGCCTCAAGCGGCGACTGCACCGCTTGAGGCGCGCGCCTCAGCTATGCGCGGCGATAGATCAGCCCCAGCGCCACTGCGAACAGGCCGAACTGCACCGCCAGGTACACTGTTTCCAGCGCGATGAACGCAGCCGCGCCCGGCACGTTCTGCTTGGCGACCAACGCCAGAACATGGGATGTCCAGAAAAACAGGCCCATGAGGCCCGCAAACTGAAAGGCGCGGGCGAACCCGGCCGCGCCCGTGTGAAACAGTGGGTAGATCACCGAAAGGGCCACCCCCTGGATCACGATGGATGCAAACCCTGCGGCAATGTTCGGCGCGCCGGAAAAGTATCCGAATGCGGCATACATGTCCTTCAACGGGCCGAGATGCCACAGGAAGGCCAGTGGAAACACGATGACAACGTAGGACAGCGCAGAGATCAAGCGTTTCAACATGTCGGGCCCTACATGCCAGCCGCGCGCTTCCACAAGGCCAGTGGCGCGCCGCCCGGATCACGAACAAAGCTGGCATCGCCAGCAGGCCCTTTCAGGTTCTCCGCTATGACGTCCGCGCCATGCGCGCGCGCATTCGCAACAGCCTCTGCCAGGTCCTCGACCTCAAGATATGGCACCCAGCCCGCAACACCGTCCATCGCGTCGGTTGTCCCGGCAAACGGCCTGTCCTGCCCGTCCGCCGTCAGGAATGTCAGCGGCCCGATGTCCTGGGGCGCCCAGCCAAAAGCATTGTGCAGAAAGTCGGTGGTCGCAGAGCGCTGTGCACCGACATTGTCGAACCAAACGAAGGGAGAAGGCATGTGCTGATTCCTCTTTTATTTTGCAAGTGGATATTGCTTACGGATTTTGCTTGCATATTGCAAGGCAAACATCCGCACCCTATGTTTCGCGCATGACCAAGACCCTTGAATGGCATGGATGTCCGACCCGCTATGCCGCTGGCATGTTCGGCGACAAATGGTGTTTCCTGATCCTCAGAGACGTGCTGCTGCACGGAAAACGCACCTACAGCGACTTCCTCGCCTCGCCCGAAGGGATTTCCACGAATATCCTCGCGAACCGTTTGTCGCGGCTCGAGGCTGCTGCGATGCTGGACAGGCAGGTCGATCCCCGCAAGGCCAGCAGAGTCTGCTATTTCCCGACACGCAAGGCGCGGGATGTCCTGCCCGCCCTGATCAGCATGATGGTGTGGTCCACGATCTATGATGAAAGGACCGAGGCTCCACCGTCCTTTGCCGCCGCCTACGCGCGCGACCCGCAGGGCACGATTGCGTGGTACGAGGCTGAAATCGACCGGGTGGATGCCAGTATTCTGGGCGAGGTCGACTGACACATCGCAGCGACCGGCGCCGTTCGAGCGGGCTTTACTTCAACTGACTGTCCTTGGACCCCCGCCGATTGATCCCGCCGCGGGTCTTGAAGGCGGCATCGCGCTCTTCCACACAGTCAATACACAGTTTGACACCAGGCAGGGCGGCGCGGCGGGCCTCGGGGATCGGCTCTTCGCATTCGGCGCAATGGGTCAGGCTGTCGCCCACGGGCGCGCGCCGTGCTTTCATCCGGGCCAGTTCATCCGAAATCGACGCCTCGATCTGGTCTGACACCGCCCCGTCCTTTGCCCATCCACCTGCCATGGCCTGCTACTCCGCTGCTTTTGCAAACACCGCGTCGATCACCTCTTGGGTGCCGCGCGCATCCTCAAGCGTCCAGGGATAGGGCGCGCCGTCCTGCACATGCGCGACAAAGGCCTCGACCTGCAACACATAGTGATCCACCCCGGGAAACCGCTCTTCGGTCACACTCGCGCCGCCCATGTTGCGACCATGCACGTTGCTGTGCAACTCAAGCCGCGCCGTGGCGAACCGCGCCGGGTTGAACGGGGCGGTCAGTTTCAAAACGCCGTCCGAGCCGACAAATGTCATCTCTTGCACCGGATGCATCCGCATCGAATTGACCCAATGCGCCGAGAAAGACGGGAAGCAAGCCGAGACGCGGGCCAGCACATCAACCCCGTTTTCGAAATCGACATCGGCATGGGTGATCGCAACAGGCTCCTGCCCCGTCAGCCAGCGCGTCGCGCCATAGGTATAGACCCCGATATCCGGAATGCCGCCCCCGCCCGTGTCCGGCTTGTTGCGCACATTGCCCGGATCGCCCGAATTGTCATAGCCGAACAATCCCTCGACATGGAGAAGTTGGCCAATTGCCCCCTCCTCATACAGGGCCTTGGCGCGTTGCCACTGCGGGTGGTGGACGATCATGTAGGCTTCGGTCGCGAAACACCCCGAGGCGGTGCGCGCCTCGATCAATTGGGCATACTCACTTGCGGCCATCGCCATCGGCTTTTCGCACAGCACGTGCTTGCCCGCCGCCAGGGCCTTGAGCGACCATTCCAAATGCAGGTGATTGGGCAGCGGGATATAGACCGCGTCAATCTCCGGATCGGCCAGCAGGTCGTCATAGCTGTCATGTACCTTCAGGCCCGGCGCAAAGGCGGCAAAGGGCTCGGCCTTGGCCGGGTTGGAGGTGGCAAGTGCTGCCAGCACCGCGCCCTTGGCCGCATGAATGGCCGGCGCCATATCCGCCCGCGCAAATGCACTGGCCCCCAGAACACCCCATCGCATCGGTTCCGCCATTGCACGTCTCCCACATTGTCGTTTGCGCTACCATAGCGCGCCCTGAGCAGGCCACAAGCGCAGGTCTGCGGCCGGTCACTTAGAGGGTGCAGATTCTGCGTCATCTGCCGTCAGCACCTTTGCCACACCGCGCCTGACGTCACTTGCGGACATGAAAAAGCCCCGCCGAAACAGCAGGGCTTTCGTGATGTTCGCGCTTCAAGCTCAGGCCGTGGCCATCAGCCCCTTGGCTTTCGCAATCTCGCGCATCTTCTTTTGCAGCTTTTCAAAGGCGCGCACCTCGATCTGGCGGATACGCTCGCGGCTGACACCGTATTGCGCCGACAAATCCTCGAGCGTGACAACCTGATCGGCTAGACGGCGCTGGGTCAGGATGTCCTTTTCCCGCTCGTTCAGCACATCTAGCGCCTCCGACAGCATCTCGCGGCGCACTTCCAACTCGTCGCGCGCCTCGTAATCTGCTGCCTGGTCGGCATCCTCGTCCTCAAGCCAGTCTTGCCACTGCATGGTCCCTTCGCCTTCGGACCCGACGGTCGCGTTCAGCGACGCATCGCCCCCCGACAGGCGGCGGTTCATCGACACGACTTCGGCCTCGGTCACACCCAGATCGGTCGCGATACGGGCCACGTTTTCCGGGCGCAGATCGCCCTCTTCCAGCGCACCAATCTTGTTCTTGGCCTTACGCAGGTTGAAAAACAGCTTTTTCTGAGCGGACGTCGTACCCAGTTTCACCAGGCTCCACGAACGCAGGATATATTCCTGGATCGAGGCGCGAATCCACCACATCGCATAGGTGGCGAGGCGGAAG
The DNA here is from genome assembly GCF_047715485.1 of Tateyamaria algicola. NCBI lineage: Bacteria > Pseudomonadati > Pseudomonadota > Alphaproteobacteria > Rhodobacterales > Roseobacteraceae > Tateyamaria > Tateyamaria algicola. Next base: position 3,506,276 of record NZ_CP180422.1, on the reverse strand, counting down.
CCCTTTTCCGGGTCAAACCGTTTGACGGCCTGCATCAGGCCCACATTGGCCTCGGAAATCACTTCGGCCTGGGGCAGCCCATAGCCGCGATAGCCCATGGCGATCTTGGCCGCCAGACGCAGGTGGCTGGTGACCATCTGGTGCGCGGCTTCGGTGTCCTGCTCTTCGACCCAGCGCTTGGCCAGCATGTATTCCTGTTCCGGCTCAAGCAGCGGGAACTTGCGGATTTCCTGCATATAGCGGTTCAGACCGCCTTCCGGTGTGGGTGCGGGCAGATTTGCGTAATTGGCCATGATGTCCCTCCTTGATCCCTTCAAACTCTATATGTTTAAAGGCTTAACATTCCATATGGGACGGCGATCGCCTTCCTTCAAGAGGTTGGTGTCGTCGCGGGGTGTAATTTGACATGCGGGGCGAGGAATGTGCAGTCCCAAGACTGTGAACTCACGCGCATGTGCTGTTCGTTTCAAGAGACGGTGAAAGATTGGCAAATCGACCGTGCGCAGCCGGGAAAATCAGCCCAAAACAGCCAAAAGTGTTTCAAAATCCGCCGGTAGCGGCGCCTCGAAGCGCATGTTTTCGCCGGTCACAGGGTGCTGAAACCCCAACACGGCGGCATGAAGCGCCTGCCGATCAAAGCCTGCAACCGCCGCAGCCGCCGCATCGCTCAGCGCACCGCGCGCCAGTTTGCGCCGCCCGCCATAGGTCGGATCGCCCACCAACCCGTGGCCCGCATGGGCCATATGCACGCGAATCTGATGCGTGCGCCCGGTTTCCAGCCAGCATTCCACCTGCGCCAACACCGCAGGCGTGCCATAACGCGCCACGACCCGTGCGCGCGTCACCGCATGCCGCCCGCCGTGAAACAGCACCGCCTGACGCTGCCGGTCGGTCTTGTGGCGCGCCAACTGCGTCGTCAGCTTGAGCACATTGCCCGGCTCGAAATTCGTCCCCTTCACGCCCCGCAGGCGCGGATCGTTGGCATCGGGCACGCCGTAAACCAGCGCGCGGTAATACCGCTCGACCGTGTGGGCAGCAAACTGTGCGGCCAGCCCATGGTGGGCGACGTCCGACTTGGCCACGACCAGCAAACCGCTGGTGTCCTTGTCGATGCGATGCACGATACCGGGGCGCTTCATGCCCCCCACACCCGACAGGTCGTCACCGCAATGATGCATCAGCGCATTCACCAACGTGCCCGAGGGCGATCCGGGTGCGGGATGCACCACCATGTCCGCAGGCTTGTTGACCACGATCAGATCGGCGTCCTCGAACACCACGTCCAGCGGGATGTCTTCGGGCAGGATATGGCTCTCTTCGGCCTCGGCCACCGCAACCTCGATCACCGCGCCGGTCTGCACCTTGGCCTTGGGATCGGTCGCCACAACACCGTCCACCGACACGGCACCATCCGCAATCAGACGGGCCAGGCGGGTGCGCGACAGCGCCGCGCCCTCTGGCACGTCCCGCGCGATCGCCTTATCAAGACGGGACGGCGGCGCGGCGCCAATGACAAAGGACAAACGGTTGGACGACATAGACACCCCTATCGAACCGGCAAACCTGCGGTTCCTGCGCCGGTTGGTGACGGTGTTGACCGCCATCATGATTTTCGGCGTTCTAACGGTGATCGCCCTGCTTGTCATCCGCCTGAATGGGGACCCGGCTCCGCTGCCCCTGCCCGAACAGGTCACGCTGCCCGATGGGGCGACGGCGACCGCCTTTACCATCGGGTCCGACTGGTTCGGTGTCGTCACGGAAAACGACGAAATCCTGATCTTTGATCAGGTCACAGGCACGCTGCGGCAAACGATTACGCTGGACTAAGGGTCGGCGGGTGGGCGCCTTTTGCGCCGGTCAGGCGCAAAACAGTGCACGCGCCGGCCATCCAAAACACATCCATGATGAAGGGTGGTACCACCTCCCCGGCTCGAACGGGGGACCTCCTGATCCACAATCAGGCGCTCTAACCTACTGAGCTAAGGCGGCACTGGCGATGCAAATACTCTCCACGTGCGCCGATTGCAAGACCGTCAGAACCGATAAACCCAGGTCTGCTCCACCAAATCCTGCCCAAAGGAATGCACTGGCTCATACGCCGTCAGGGTCCAACCGGTGCGCGCATAAAGGGCACAGGCCGCGCGGTGGCTTTCATGGGTCCACAGCTGCATGCCGACATAGCCCGCATCCCGCGCAAATCCCATGCATCGCTCCAGCAGCATGCGCCCCGCACCCTGCCCCCGCGCCTCCGGCACCAACAGGAAAAGGCGCAACTTGGCCGTGCTCTCGTCCAGCCGAACACAAAAGATCGAGCCCAGCCGCTGCCCCGCCCGCTCCGCAATCCAGCCCCGCTCGCAGGCCGGATCATGATCGGCGTTGAATGCCTCGAGAATATCGCGCACCAGCGGGCCGAACGTATCGTCAAACCCTTCGTCGCGTGCGTATTGAACACCGTGCTGTTCAACCAGCCAATCGGTGTCTTCGGGGCGGAATTGGCGCAGGCTCACAGTGTCCATGGCACTCACCTTGCAGCCCTTTGCCTTGCCTTTCAAGCCCGCAGCGGCTAGCAGACTGCGCAACGCAGCCGGAGGCGACCCATGGGTATCAACAGCGAACGCGACATCGAAGCCAACCTCCAGATCGGACCCACCGATCAGGGCATGGTCCGCATCTACATCGAAGCCAAAGGCGTTGAAATCCCTATGGATTTCGACCCCGAAGAGGCCGAGGAAATTGCCGATGAAATCCGCGCTGCCGCCAAAGCCGCAGGCGCGATGAAACGCTAGGTCAGACCGCAGATATCTCGGCCTACCAGCCCAGCCCGGCACCCGGATCGCGCAAGCAATGCAAGCGGCGCGCCGCGTGGGTGGCAAAGGTCTGCACCATCACCTTGCGCCGGGCCGGGGCCAGCTTGTCCTCGGGGCCCATGCGGATGATCTCGGCGTCATAGGCATCCGCAATGATCAACCCGCTGTCCTCGGGCAGCAGATCGACGGGAAAATCGCCATCCACCGCCCAGAAAAACCGGTCGCACCACTCAAGGTAGCCCGCCCACTTACCGTCCGACATGAAATCCGCGCGGCTCGACTTGCACTCGATCACCCAAATCTCGCCCTTCGGGCTCAGCGCCATCACATCCACGCGCAGCCCGCGCGTCGGCACCAGTTCCTCGACCGTGACCATGCCGAGACTCGCGAGGTGGCGCGCCACACCGCGCGCCAGCAATTGGCCGGGCATCAGCGTGGTCGGATCAGGTGCGGTTTGCATGAGTGCAGAATATGAACAAAAGATGAACAAACGCAAGCCCCCCGCGCCCCTTGGCGTTATAGGCCTGCGCGCATAGGTTAACGCCATCCAAACGGGGGACCGACATGACCAACGACACCCGCCTGAGCGACGCGCAAGCCCGCGGTGTGCGCTACGCCCGCGAGCTTGAGGGGCATCTGGGCTGGCTCGATACGTTTTCGGGCACCGCCTTGGGGGTTCTGGCCACGGCGTCGGGCATCTACACCTATCTCGGCGTGTCCTCCCTGCTCGATGAAAACGGGGCGATGTCTGTCTTTGCCGCGATTGCGTACTCGGTGGCCGTGTCTGTCGGCATCTTTGTCTTCTGGTCCTACATGATGCGCCTGTTTCCGGCGGTGCGCTCGGCGCAGGCGCGGATCGGGCTGATCATGGCCATGGGGGCCGGATCGCTGGCCATCGTTGCGATGTCCTCCTGGCTCAACGCCGCCGCGCTGGCCGGATCGGCCGCCGTCGAACAGCACCTTGCCAAGACGGTGCAGGACTATCAGAACAGCCTCGAACGCGCGCATGAGGTTGCCCTCACGGGTCAGTCGCTGGAACGCGACGTGGCCCGCGTGCGCCAGTCGTTCGAGGATCTCTCCGAACAAGAGGCCGCAGGCGCTCTCTCGGGCCTTGCCGGGCGCGGCGCCGTCTTTCGCGTGCTGCGCCAAAAGGCGGCAGAACTCTCGGGCCTCGAGGGTCAGATCAGCACCCAGACCCCGCTGGTCGAGGCCGCGTTCGCCGAGGGCAACGCCATCCTCAGCCGCATGCGCGCGCTCACGGTCGAACCCGGCCCGGTCGAGGCGCGCAGCGTCGAATTTTCCGAACAGGCCGTGCGGCTGGCCGGTCTGATCACCCAGATCCGGCAACTCTCCGTCGCCCCCCTTGTCGAGCGGGCGGCACAAGACCTCGCCGCCTCTGTCGTGCTGCCGGAACTCGACAGCCAGACCGAGGCCGGGCGCGTCGACCAGGCCGCCACCATCACCTCCGTGCTCGAGGTGCTGCAACAGCGCGCCGCCACGCTCGAACGCGCCGCGCAAGACGTGCAGGCCCTGCAACCGGCGCTCGACGTGACCTACACGCCCATTTCCTCCGCCGATGCCGTGATCCTTTATGCGCGCAACTTTGTCCCGTCCTGGGCGGGCGCCATCGCGATTGATCTGCTGCCTGCCGTCCTCGTCTTCATCCTCGCCATCACGCAATCGGCCATCCGGGGCGGGCGCGAAGGCGCAGCGGTCGAAGACACGTTGACCCTGGCCGAGCTGCGCGCCGCCCTTGCCGCCGTCAAGGACGTGGAAACCGCCATGCAGGACCATGACGCGCTCACCGCCCCCAAACCGCTGCCAACGCCCAAACAGGCCGCTGAATGAGCGAGACGCCGACCCCGCGTCGCGGCCCTGTCGCGCGCATCCTCATGGGCGTGCTGATCTTCCAACTGGGGATCGGCGGCTTGCTGATCCTTGGCGACATGCAAGGCCTGCGCCTGCCCAGCTTTGGCCCGGACGCCCCGCGCCTGACAGAACCCGTGCGCCCGGGCGATCAGCGCCGCACCTTTCGCCCCGACCGCGACCGCCCCGTGGTGCAGCCAGCCCGCGACCCCGGCGAATTGCCCGACCGGCTGGTCCTGACGCAAACAGATGCCAGCACCTACCGGCTCGAAGGGGGCATTCGCGCAGGCGACGCCGAACGGTTGGCGGACCTGATGGATCAGGCCGACCCGGCTCCCGAAACCCTGATCCTGCAGTCGCCCGGCGGTTCGGTGCAGGATGCGCTCGCACTCGGGCGTCACATCCGCGCCCAAGGTATCACCACACAGATGTTGTCGGGCGAATTCTGTTATTCCGCCTGCCCCTACCTGCTGGCGGCAGGGGCAAGCCGCGACATCGACCCGGACGCCTCTGTCGGCGTCCACCAACACTATTTCGGCGAAAACACCTTCCTGCCCGCCGCCTTCGCGGTCGAGGATATCCAGCGCGGCCAGGGCGAGGTCATGACCTACCTGGACGAGATGGGAATCGACCCGCTGGTGATGCAGCACGCACTGTCCACGCCACCGGATCAGATCTATGTGCTGCTGCCGGAAGAACTTGAAGAATACGGTTTTACATCGGCTTCTGAATAGGTTACGCGGCGCACCTCACCCATAAACAATACGGCTTGACATGATACCATAAGGTTTCACATATTAATGAAACCAAACGGTATCACATATCGGAGCCACCCCATGACACGCACCGCCCTTGCCCTGCTGCTGGCCTCTACACCAGCGCTTGCCGACCCCACGATCACATTGGCCCCCACCGACACGCTCGACTGGGAAACCACGGCCGAAGGGGTCGCATTTGCCCCCCTGTCCGGCGACCGCTGGAGCGAGGCCTATTTCGCCATGGTGCGCCTGCCCGCAGGCACAGCCAGCCCGCCCCATGTCAAATCCGCCGCGATGTACGGCGTGATGATCGAAGGCGAAATGACCCACACCGCCCTGGGCGAGGACGCAGGCACGATCATCGGGCCCGGTGGCTACTACCAGGTGCCCGCCGACCTGCCCCACATTTCCACCTGCGTCTCGGACACGCCCTGCGTGACGATGCTCTATCAGGACGGCGCATTCGACTTTGTTCCGGTGACGCCATGAGCGATCGCACCCAACACGCGTTCCGCGCTCTCGCCGACCCCACGCGGCGCAACATCCTGCGCATGCTCAGCCACGAGGAAATGACCATCGCCCAGGTGGCCGACCGTTTCGACATCACGCGCGCAGCAGTGAAAAAGCACCTGACCGTGCTCAGCGACGGCGGCCTCATCACGGTCGAGCCGCGCGGCCGCGAACGGGTCAACCAGATCAACCCCGCGGGCCTCGCCCCCGTGCTCTCCTGGTTCGAAGTCTTCGACCACTTCTGGGACGACCGCCTCGCCGCCCTCAAGACTGCCATTGAAAAGGACATCCAATGACCGACACGACCATCACCAAGACGATCTACCTCAAGGCACCGCGCCAGATGGTGTGGGATTACCTCACCCAGCCCAAACACCTGGCCAAGTGGTTCCACGCGCCAAAGGTGCCCATGGCCCAAGGCGAAAAGCTCGAGATGTTCGGCACGACCAGCGGCGATCTGTTGATCTGGGGCGAGGTAAAGACGGCGCGCGCGCCCGACTACCTCGAATACACCTTCACCGTCGGCCCGATGGGCGACGCGGTCAGCACCGTCAAATGGACGTTGCAGGATGTGCCCGGCGGCACCCAACTGTCGCTGGAACACGAGGGCCTGCCCCAGGGTGCCGAGGCCTTTGGCCTGACACTCTCGCTCGACAAGGGCTGGGACGATCACCTCATGCAGATGCGCACCCACATTCACGGGGACGCGTAATGGACTACTCCGCCTCCATCACCACGTCAGCGTCGCCCGAACGGGCGGCGCAGGCCATCGCGGGCGATCTGGAACAGTGGTGGTCCACCCGGATCGAGCGGTCGGCCAGCGGCTTCACCACACGGTTCAACAACAGCCACGCCACCTTTGCCTTTGATGCGCAGGACACGGCCCATCACCGTATCTGGACCTGCACCGACGCCCACATGATCATGGAGGATGTAGAGGATGCCGCCGAATGGGTCGGCACGCAGCTGATCTGGGACATCGCGCAAACCGAAACCGGCAGCACGGTCACCCTCACCCACAAGGGGCTCACACCCACCTTGCCCTGTTTCGACATCTGCAGGCGCGGCTGGGAGCATTTCTTTGAGGTCAGCCTGCGCGATCACCTGAACGGCGGCGCAGCACAGCCCAACACCACCTGAGGCTGCGGCATAACGTCCTGCGTTAACACATTTTTTGCGCGATTTCGGGGATAGATCAGCAAAACGTACAGTTTGGCCCGGAAACTGCACAGATTGGCAAAATCCCGGACAAAACCGGCCAAAACCCGTGCCTGAAATTGTACAGTTTCACCCGCAATCTGCTCAATCTGCCGATCAACGCGCCCCAGACGCCGCTCAAACCACCCGCCAAAGCCACCGTTAACAGACCGTGCGCCATCCGTCCCTTGCGGCACACCCCCCGCCACCCTATGTTGCCGGGTGGCGGGTTCTGCCCCTCTCGTGGACGGTTGCATTCCGGTGGCCTTAAGCAATTCCGAGGGCGCTGGCTCTGTCCGGATCCTGGTCCGGTTACCTGGCACCCACCTGTACATACAGGTCCTCGGGAATGAGAGAACTGCACGGTCTGGGTGGTTCCCGCCACACCCCTTCATCCGCGCACAGATGCCGCGCAATTCTGCCGATTGCAGCGCGCTGGAGCACGCCTATCTTTGTTCCAACACTTGGATGATAAGGAGGCAACCATGTCCCTCAGACCCACACTCGAAACCCGCCGCGCCGTGCCCACGATGGAGGGCGCAGGCGTGCACCTGCACCGCGCTTTCGGATTTCAGGACCCGACCGAACTGGACCCGTTCCTGCTGTTTGACGACTTCCGCAACGACGTGCCCGAACACTTTGAAAAAGGCTTCCCCTGGCACCCACATCGCGGAATAGAAACAATCACTTACGTGCTGGAAGGCACCGTGGAACACAGCGACTCTTTGGGCAATTCCGGCACGCTGGGCGCAGGCTCGGTGCAATGGATGACGGCCGGGTCGGGCATCCTGCACCAGGAAATGCCGCATGGAAATGCACGCGGTCAGATGCACGGCTTCCAGCTCTGGGGCAACCTGCCTTCGGACCAGAAAATGACCGCCCCGCGCTATCAGGACATCACTGGGTCTGACATCCCCGAAGTGACGGATGATGACGGCACAAAGGTGCGCGTGATCACAGGTGAGTTCTGGGGCAAGAAAGGCCCCGTCGACGGCATCGCCGCCGATCCGCAATATCTCGACATCACCGTGCCCGCAGGCATCCGCAAGACCTTCCGGATCGACACCTACCGGCGCGCCTTTGCCTATGTGTTCGAGGGCGCAGGCGCCTTTGCCGACGCGTCCGACCCGTCGGGCGTGCTGCTGGAAAAAGAGATTGCAGGACAAGAGCTTAACATTCGCGACCTCTCCGGCGACCGCACCCTGATCCGGTTCGGAACTGGTGACGAAGTCACGGTTCAGGCCGGGCCCGAGGGGGTGCGTTTCCTGCTGATCTCGGGCGCGCCCATCGACGAACCCGTGGCCTGGCACGGCCCGATCGTGATGAACACCCAGGCCGAGTTGCAGCAAGCGATGCGCGACTTGCAAAACGGCACCTTCATCAAACCTGCGCACTGATCCAGGGTCGGTGGGTGGGCGCCTTTGACCGTCAGGTCAAACAGAGCCACCCGCCGCCCCGACCATCCTGCGCACCATGTCCCAATACTGGTCCTGCACCGCCGTCAGGCTCAACCGGCCGCCGGTGCGGAACCACGTGTTCACCCCCGTCAGCATGGCAATCACAGCCAAGGTCGCAATCTTGCTGTCGGCAACATCAAACGTGCCACTCTCCGCTCCGGCCCGCAGGATATCCTCGAGCACGGCCTCATACCGGCTGCGCAGCGCTTCGATCTCGGCAAAGTTCTGAGGCTCCAGATTGCGCAATTCCATATAGGCGATGAACACGGCATCGGGGCGTTCGTGGTGAAAGGCGATGTGAAAGCGCACGAAATGCGCCAGACGCTCCAGGGCAGATGCACCCACATCATCATGCACCGCCTCCAGCAACTCGACCATATGCGCGCGCATCAGCTCGAACAAAAGCGTTTGTTTGTCAGGCGTGTAATTGTAAAGCGCGCCCGCCTGCACCCCCACCTCGGTCGCGATCTGGCGCATGGATACGGCGGCAAATCCGTGGCGCGCAAACAGGCGCAGCGCCGCGTCGCGGACCCGCGGGCCAGTGATGTCAGAATGGGAACCTGTCGTACGCGCCATGGTCCGGATTTAACTGAACACATGTTCAAAACCAAGGTTTGCTTGCACCAGCCCATGGCATGGTGCATCACCGATGCAACACTTACCCCCAAGCGGAGTCTGCCCGCAATGCGCGCTGCCTCACTACTTCTTTGTCTTGCAGTGATGGCATGCAGCCAGTTCCCCGAGCTGGACAGCGTGGTCGACCCGGATGTTGCGAATGCCGACTATCCCCCCCTTGTCCCCATCGAACAGTTGCTGGCCGAAAGCGAGCCGATTGTCGCTGATCCCGCCGATACCACGCAAACGCTCGAGGCGCGCGTGGCCGCCCTGCGCGCCCGGGGCCGTGCGCTTCAGCGGCGGCCCATCGTGGATGCCGCGACCCGCGCCCGGCTCAGCGCGGGTGTCCGCTGAAGGAATGGGCGCAGCCCGCCATCCCGTCAGCATGGGCACGCGCCAGCAATTGCACCCCCGCGCGGAACTCGTTACATCGCCTGCAACACACCCGTTCGGGTGACGGCTTGAGTTGAAGGATACCGACATGAATGCTCCCTTGCGCCTCGGCATTGCAGGTCTGGGCACTGTTGGTGTCGGCGTCGTCAAGATCGTGCGCCAGCACGCTGCCCTGCTCGGTGCGCGCACGGGCCGCGACATCCAGATCACTGCCGTCAGCGCCCGCAGCCGAGACAAGGATCGCGGCGTCGCGCTCACCAGCTATGCATGGGAGGACGACCCCGTCGCACTCGCCACCCGCGATGATGTGGACGTTTACGTCGAATTGATGGGTGGCACCGATGGCCCCGCCAAAGCCTCTGTCGAGGCGGCCATTGCGGCAGGCAAGGACGTGATCACCGCCAACAAGGCGATGCTCGCCATCCACGGTCAGGCCCTAGCCGAAGCCGCCGAGGCCGCAGGCGTGTCCCTGCGCTACGAAGCGGCCGTGGCCGGTGGCATCCCCGTGATCAAGGCCCTGACCGAAGGGCTGGCAGGCAACGAGATCAAGCGCATCGTCGGCGTCATGAACGGGTCCTGCAACTACATCCTGACCCGCATGGAAAGCGCCGGACTGACTTATGAAGAGGTCTTTGCCGAGGCCGATGGCCTTGGTTACCTCGAGGCCGACCCCCAGCTTGACGTGGGCGGGATTGACGCCGCGCACAAGCTCGCAATCCTCTCCTCCATCGCCTTCGGCACTCGGGTCGATTTCGACGGGATCGAGCTGGAAGGGATCGAGCGCGTCAGCATCGACGACATCCACCACGCCGCCGATATGGGTTACAAGATCAAGCTCTTGGGCGTGGCACAGCGCACGGGCCGCGGTCTGGAACAGCGCATGATGCCCTGCCTTGTGCCCGACAGCTCTCCGCTTGGCCAATTGCAGGGCGGCACCAACATGGTCGCCATCGAGGGCGACTCAGTCGAACAGATCGTGCTGCGCGGCCCCGGCGCGGGCGAAGGGCCCACCGCCTCTGCCGTCATGGGTGACGTCTGTGACATCGCGCGCGGATCACGCCTGCCGGTCTTTGGCCAGCCCGCCAGCGGCTTGCAGATCGCACCACGCGCCGCATCGGAACTGCCTGCCCCCTACTACCTGCGCATGGCGCTGGTCGACAAACCCGGCGCACTGGCCAAGATCGCAACCGTGCTGGGCGACGCAGGCGTCAGCATCGACCGAATGCGCCAATATGGGCACAGCGACACCACGGCCCCCGTTCTGATCGTGACCCACAAATGCACGCGCGCCGCTGTCGATGCGGCGCTGACTGCGATGCAGACCACGCAGGTGCTCGCCTCTGACCCGGTCGTGTTGCGCATCGAATCCGTCTGACCCCTCGTTTTTCAAAACCAAAAGGATTTCACCCATGACCGACACCGCACAATTCCAGGACCGCTTGCTGTCATTGGGCCTGGCCCGCGTGTCCGAGGCGGCCGCGCTCGCCTCTGCCCGCCTTGTCGGTCACGGCGATGAAAAGGCGGCTGACCAAGCGGCCGTGAATGCCATGCGCGTTCAGCTCAACATGCTCGACATCGCGGGCGTGGTGGTGATCGGCGAAGGCGAGCGGGACGAAGCGCCCATGCTCTACATCGGTGAAGAGGTCGGCACCGGCAACGGCCCCGGCGTGGACATCGCGCTGGACCCGCTGGAAGGGACCACGCTGACGGCCAAGGACATGCCCAACGCATTGACCGTGATCGCCATGGGCCCGCGCGGTTCGATGCTGCACGCACCCGACGTCTACATGGACAAGCTGGCCATCGGCCCGGGCTATGCGCCCGACACCGTCACCCTCGACATGGATCACGGTGCGCGCGTCGCCGCGCTGGCCGCTGCCAAGGGCTGCGAAACCGCCGACATCACCGTCTGCATCCTGGAACGCCCCCGCCATGCAGAAATGATCGCCGCCGTGCGCGCCACGGGTGCCTCGATCCGGCTGATCACGGACGGGGATGTGGCGGGTGTCATGCACTGCGCCGACCCCTCGACAGGCATCGACATGTACATGGGCGAAGGGGGCGCACCCGAGGGCGTGCTGGCCGCCGCCGCGCTGAAGTGCATGGGTGGCCAGATCTATGGCCGCCTTCTGTTCCGCAACGACGACGAAAAGGGCCGCGCGGCCAAGGCCGGGATCACGGACCTGAACCGCATCTACCGGCGCGATGACATGGTGACCCAAGACGTGATCTTTGCCGCGACCGGCGTCACCGATGGCTCGCTGTTGCAGGCCGTTCACCGCGAACCCGGCTGGCTAACCTGCGAGACGTTGCTGATGCGCTCCAAAACCGGGTCGGTCCGCCGGATGAGCTATCGCACACCCTCCCACACCGTCTGATCGCGCGCAGCGCCCCTGCCTTGCCAAATCGCGCGCGGGAGAGGACTGTCAGAAATGGCGTGCCCTGCGTAAGGCGCGCGCGCATTTGGTGAAAGGAAACTGACCGCGTGGCGTTTCTGGATGTGGAACAGTCGCTGACCGGGCGCCGCTGGGTCGGCCCCGGCGCAGACGTGGCCCGCGCGGCCGAGGCGATGGCCCAGCAAACCGCCCTGCCCCGCCCTGTCTGCCAGATCCTCGCCCGCATGGGTGTCGATGCGCAGGCCGCCGAGGCGTACCTTGCGCCCACCTTGCGCGACCTGATGCCCGACCCGCGCAGCATCAAGGACACAGAGCAAGCCGCCGCACGCATTCTCGCAGCCCTGCAAGGGCGCGAGCGGATTGCCGTTTTCGCGGATTATGACGTGGATGGGGGCAGCTCTGCCGCGCTGCTGCTGACGTGGCTGCGCAAGATGGGGCATGACGCCACGCTCTATGTGCCTGACCGGATCGACGAGGGCTATGGCCCCAACGATGCGGCCATGGCCGATCTGGCAGCGCGGCACAGCCTGATCATCTGCGTGGATTGCGGCACCCTCTCACACGGGCCCATCACGGCGGCCAAGGGCGCGGATGTGATCGTGCTCGACCACCACTTGGGGGGCGAGACGCTGCCCGACGCGCACGCCGTGGTGAACCCCAACCGGCAGGATGAAGACGGCGCGCTCGCCCATCTCTGCGCGGCTGCTGTCGTGTTTCTGGTGCTGGTCGAGGCCGGGCGGCAAATGCGCGCCGCAGGCACCCAGGGGCCGGACCTGATGGCCATGCTGGACCTTGTGGGCCTTGCCACCGTCGCTGACGTGGCCCCGCTGACAGGTGTCAATCGCGCCTTTGTGCGCCAGGGCCTCAAGGTGATGGCCCGGCGGGATCGCGCGGGCCTTGTGGCACTGTCGGACGTGGCTGGTATGGACACTGCCCCGACGCCCTATCACCTTGGCTACCTGTTGGGGCCGCGCATCAATGCGGGCGGGCGCATCGGGCAGGCCGACCTTGGCGCGCGCCTGCTTAGCACCACCGATCCGCATGAGGCGGCGGCCCTTGCCGAACGGCTGAACACGCTCAACGCCGAACGGCGCGATATCGAGGCGACGGTGCGCGCCGAAGCCATCACGCAAAGCGAGGCGCGCGGGTCAGACGGCCCCCTGGCCTGGGCCGCCGGGCCGGGCTGGCATCCGGGCGTTGTCGGCATCGTCGCCTCGCGGCTCAAGGAAGCGACCAACCGCCCCTCTATCGTGATCGGGGTAGAGGACGGGATCGGCAAGGGTTCTGGCCGCTCCGTCTCGGGCATCGACCTTGGCGCGCCGATCCAGCGGCTGGCCGCCGAGGGGCTGTTGATCAAGGGGGGCGGGCACAAGATGGCCGCAGGCCTCACCGTGGCCGAGGATAAGATCGAGGCCGCCATGGCGCGGCTGGGGGAGTTGCTGGCCCGTCAGGGCGCAGACACGCTGGGCCCGGCTGACCTGCGCCTTGACGGCAGCCTGATGCCCGCCGCCGCCACGATCGAGTTGCTGGACCAGATTGATGCGGCTGGCCCGTTCGGGGCCGGGGCGCCCGCACCCCGCTATGCGTTTTCGGCGATGCGCATCCTGCAGGCACGCCGCGTGGGTGAGACTCACCTGAAATTGACCTTTGGCGAAACCGGAGGTGCGCGGCTCGACGCGATTGCCTTCGGGGCCTATGACGGCCCCCTTGGCCCGGCGCTGGAAAACCATGGCGGGGCGCCATTTCACCTTGCCGGGCGGCTTGAAATCAACACGTTCCGGGGGCGTCAATCGGTGCAGATGCGGCTTGACGATGCAGCGCCTGCGTAAGGCCACAGAACTTCGCAAAATGCGAATTTTTTGGGTTGCGCGCCTCAGCGGAATTGCCTATCTCCGCCTTCACACTCTGTGTCCCGTTCGTCTATCGGTTAGGACGCCAGGTTTTCAACCTGGAAAGAGGGGTTCGATTCCCCTACGGGATGCCAAGTGGCTTCTCCCCCCACAGTGTTCTGAGCGTCTCGCCGAGATAGGTCGCTGTCGACCTGCGCTTCAACGTGTTACCGCATGCACCCGGATGTTGTCCGTCGACAGCGCTGCTGTCGGGTCGGACAAATCATATGACACCAGCGGCCCATCCTTGCCCGCAGAATAGTCGAGGCACAGGGCGTTGCGGGCCTGAATGACAGGGTCCCCGCTAAGCCAATAGTGCCCAAAGAACACCGGCTGCGCGGTGGTGGGATAGGTCTGCGTCGCGACTGTTTCGGGCAAAGCCTCGTCCGGCAGGTCCGTCACGGACGGCACCGAGATCGCAATGTCACGCCAGGTGCGGGCTGTCGCACTCCACCATTGCAGGCGCACGTGATCCCGCTCTGTCCCGTTCTTGTCGGTGTAGCGCCACCCCGCAGGCAGTTGGTGCTCTGGCCCCTTGGTGATCTGTTCGACCAGGCCGTACACCTCGCCGGGCGCATTGCGACTGGAAGCGGCGACCAACTGTTCCTCGCTCAACACGCCGTTCCCGGTCAGCGCCTTCAACCGATCTATCAGCGGATCGCTCCAGCAGGCGTGCACGGCGCGAAACTCGTCCTCCTCCAGGAACAGGGGCAAACTGCGCATCCAGTCCAACACGTCGCGCGTCTGCGGATCCCCAAGCGGGAACTCGTCCAGAAATGACTGGTGTTGTTGAATGTTCTTGGGCGAATGCGCGCGCAGCGGCTGGCCATCATCAGGGTGCATCATGTGGAAATGCAGGGCGTTGAGTTCGTGATTGCCCATGATCGCCTTGGCTTTGCCAGCATCGACGAGTTCACGAACCGTCTTGATAACGGCGCGGTTGTCCGGCCCGCGGTCGATGAAATCCCCCAGAAAGACGATGCGGCGATCCGCATCCGGATGTGTCCACCCCGCCGTGCCCCGCCGCCAGCCCAAGCCTGCAAGCGCGCTGTCGAGTTTGGCCGACTGGCCGTGAATGTCCGGGATGATATCAAATGCCATATGCGGGCGTCCTTGGGTCGTTACTGGTTTGGCTCAGCCCCCGTGCCGATCTGAACAAATCCAAGTCCTTTTGAACGCTATCGGCGTCAAAATCGTTTGTCATCAACAGTTTCGATGGGAGAATGAGGTGCGAGCCTGCGCCAGAAGTTACCTGTCGTGGCCTGCACTCTTCGTACTATACCTCAGGGTTGACCGCGCATCGACCAGAAAAACAGCTCCAGCTTCTGGCTGCGGCGCGTCTCGCCAAAGGTTGCGATAAAGGCCCGGTCAAGCAGCGAAGCGGATGTCGCGATCTCGCGGCTCAGCACCTCGTAAAACCGTCCGATCAACAGGGCCTTTTCCGGGTCTTCCCGGTAATCCAGCTTGGAAAAGATCGCATAGCGGTCCGTGGTAAAGCTTTTGGCGCCGCTGGTGAAATCGCATCCCGGAATGGCATTTGCATGTTCGGTGATGATTTCGAGATCACCGACATAGTAACTGATCTCACCACTGCAAAAGCGGCGCGCGACCTCTTCGTGGTTGTTGCCAGCCCAGAAAATACCGCCCTGCCCGTCGATACCGCCAGGGGGTTTGCAACTGCTTTCGCCAGAGCCGGAATCCCGCAACGCCGCCGTGATTTCGGATTTCACATTCCGCCATTCCCCGGCATTGACGATGGTGCGGATGCCCTGGCTGGCCGCATTGGTGGCCCCCACAAACCCGATCAACGCGCTGTCGCGGCGGCACGCGACTTGCGGCGGAATGGCCCCTTTGAGGGTCAGATAGCCGATGCCCGCGATAAAGAGCGGCGGTGAGACGGCAAACCGTTTCACCCGCTCTGCACTGATCGAGGCGGGGTCGCATAGGATGTCGATCTCGGGGCCGAGCAGGCCCAGACGGTCGAATTCGAACTGCGTGTCAGGAAAGGCCTCTCGCTTGGCTGCCATCAGCGCATCGACATCCTTGACCTCGATCTGAGAGGACACGAAACGCGGCGCGTCCTGCTGGTCGATCAGCATCTGCTTGAGTACCTCGTCGCAGATATAGACGAGGTAGCCGTCAAAGCCCGCCGCGCGGATCGGACCGGCACCTGTCGAAATCGAAATGTTTTCCGGCACTTTCGTCGACTTGTAGGAAAACGGACGGGCATAGGATCGTACGCCAATCCGCAGTTTCGGGGCGGCTTGCGTCTCCAAAGCCGCTGAGGGCAGCGCCTCTTGGGTCACCGCGGGCCCACATGTGGCTGCCAAAAGCGCGAGACTGGCGAGGATCTGTTTCATGGCTGGGCCTTTGACGTGCGGCCAAAGACGCGGCGGCGGTGCCGTTTCTCGGCCAGGCTTTCCTCGGTCACCTCAAGGAAAATGGCGAAAAATATGATGAACAGGAACGGATGCGCGCCGTAGACCAACGCCTCGCGCATTTCAAAGTTGAACGGGAACCCGGTCGGCGTGGCGCGCACGAAATTGGGCGGATAACTCGCCACGATGGTCAGATAGTACCAACCCAGCGACAGCACCGCAAACAAGGCGCCAATCGGGATCGTATAGACCGCGCGCAGATGATCATGCTGATCGGTCAGCACCAGAACGGCAATGGCCACGATGAACCCAAGCCCTGCATGCATGGCGAAAAACGCCCACTTGCTGTTGAGGAAAAACTGGATCTGGTTTTCCGTCGCATCAAACCCGGTCTTGACCCAGAATTCGACAAACGAGCCAAGGACAACCCCCAGAACGGCCATGATCGCGGGGATGACGGCCATGGAAAACAGACGCAGGAAGGGGATGCGGCGCAGCTCCCACTCGGGCCAAGAGTTATCCTCTTTGCGCACTTCGCGCCCGAAAATGGCGGTGATGGCCGCAAGAGCGGTCGACAGGAAAATCGCGGCCGTCCACCAGAACGCCTGGTCAAGGATCGCTTGCCGCCGCCCTGCCGATGCCGTCTTGATCGCGTTTTCCCACAGCCGCGTACATTTGCGCGCATTGGCACGCTCGGCCTTGTCGAGCGCGGCTTGCTTGCTGTCTTCGACGCTTTGCTTGCCCTCCGGTGCATCCTCGCTGGCGCCGTCTTCCAGACCTTTGCGCGGATCATAGCGGGCCGTCGTGGTCAGCACGACATCCTCGGGCACCACGATGCTGGGGTCGGCGGCCCATTGATCCGGATCATAGGGATCATAGACACGCTTGTCTGTGGGCCCGCTGATCCCACAGCGCAGCGCGTATTCGCCCTGCCCGTGATTGAGCGACAGGCTGGATTTCACCGTCGCCTGGATCGACGCAGGAGAGATCGGGCTGGCCGACACGTTCCACGCCAGAATGACGAAATAGGATGCGGGAATGGCCAGAAGGGAAAACAACAGACCCATCGCGAACGAATTCAGCTCGACCCTGTAGGTCCGCTTGATCCGCTCGTTGATCTTGGCGATTGCGCTTTTTTCACCGTAATTCTTGATCGCACGGTTGTTGCGCAGGAAATGCACGGCAAAAAGGGCGATGGTGTCATTGGCCACGCCATTGGCCGTCTCGAACACCTTTTTGCGTTCGGCCGCATCGTCCGGCAGCGGCACTTTCAGCAGGTCCTTGAGGTTTTCGACATCGAGTTCCAATCGGGTCGACAGTTCGCTCATCGTTGACAACTGGCTGAAGGGAAAGTGCTGGATGCGCTGTTTGCCCGTGATGGCGGGCGCAAGGTAGTCGACCGTGCGCAGAGAGCTCAGGATCGACGGAATCTGGCTTTTGTCATAACTGGCCGCGAACGCCTTTTCCCCGTTCTTGTGAAACATGTCGGACATGGGCACCTGGCACTCCACGTCGAAGGTTTCGAACGGGATGGCGTGCAGTTCCTCGATCACTGCGTAAACACCGCGCGGCACGCCGGCGAGACGATGCGCAAGCGAGCGCATCGTGCTTTCAACTGGGCGCAGCGCCCCGATGGAGAAGATCGAAATAATGGCGGCCGAGATGAAGATCGGTTTGCCATACTGCCCGCTCAGCAGGTTCAGCGGATCTTGCGACGAACCAATGATGTCGTCTGTCGGGCCAATTTCGGAATTCGATGCCGCGGCTTGTGCGACCAGCTCGTAAATCTCGGTCGAGGACAGAACCACGATGTAGGTGACGAGATACAGCAGCGAGTAGAACATGAAGCCGATGTTCTTTTCACGCGGCGTACACAGCTTGGCCACCTCCACGTTCTGGAGGATGGGATGTTCCTTGAAAGGAATGGACGTCAGCGACGAGTTGTAGTTGCGGTACGCCTCAATCAACAACGTGACCGCACCCGCGATGACGACACCCGCGTAGATCAGCGTATTCATGTGAGGTTGTTAAGCGTGGCCCCGGATCAGAGGCACTTGCTTACCTCGGGATTGCACGGGCCCGCATGTGGCGGCACCTGATCGGCCGGAAACATCGACCCAGTTCCAAACATGAGAACTGAAAAAACGAACGCAGTATAAATCTGTGTCATATCGACAACCTGCTTTTAATTTGAATAAACGGTAACATAACACCCTTGGCGCGAATTTTCAACGCAACGTTGTGGTATGCAAATCCTGACCCCGTCGCGGGACCGAACGCAGGCGTCTATCGCTCGGCGGGGGCGTAGATGTTCTGACCGCGGCTGGATTTCACGCGCTGTCTGATCGCAGGCAACAACACGGCAATCGCAAGGATCAGGAACGCAACCTCGATCATGAAGACGATTGCGTATGGCAATTGCGCAGTGGTCCCCGTCTGTCCCTGCCAGCCAAGGATCACATCGCGGGTGATGCCCGCCAGTGCCACCCCGATCCCGGCGGCCGTCGCCTGCACCGCGCCCCAGGCCCCAAGGGCAAGGCCGATGCGGTCTGCCGGCGCGCTGCGGATCACACCCGTCAACGTGGCATGTCCAAACAGGCCCGCGCCAAGGCCCGTGGCCAGCGTGCCACCCAGGAACAAGGGCAATCCTGCGCCTTGCGCGGACAGGATGATCGCAATGAAGCCGGGAATGCCGATCACGGCGCCGATCAATGCGTAGTGATTGGGGGCGCCGCCTTGGGCCAAGCCGCGCGACGCAATGCCAAAGCCGATCAGCGTGCCCGTGGCCAGAAGGGCCGTCAACTTGGTCGTGCTGGCCACAGACAGGCCCAGGGCCTGCCCGCCGTAAGGTTCCAGCAGCACATCCGCCATGCCGAACCCGAATGTGCCAAGCGCGATCACGACCAACAGGCGCAGGATGCCCGGGCTTTGCATCATCGACGCCCAGGCCTCGGAAAACGCGACATGCGGGGCCGCTTTCATCGCTTGGGCGCGGACACGGCTGCGTGCCTCCTGTTTCCACATTGCGGCCATGTTCAGCACCACGGTGACAACAGCCGCCCCCTGGATCACCTGTATCAGGCGCCCGGGCGTGTAGTTTTCCAATAGCGCGCCAAAGACGAGTGCGCTGGCGACCATCCCGACCAGCAACATCACGTACATCAGGCCAACGACCTTGGGCTGGTCCTCTTGCGGCACGAGATCAGTGGCCAGCGCCAGGCCCACGGTCTGCACCATATGTACCCCCGCCCCGACCAGCAGGAACGACAGCGCGGCCGAACTGTAACCGATCCAGCGCGGCGCATCGACCGCCTCGCCGTAGCCTGACAGGACCAACAGGGCGAACGGCATGATCGCAAAGCCGCCGAATTGCAGCAGCGTGCCTTTCCAGATGTAGGGAACGCGACGCAAGCCAAGTGCTGACACATGCACATCGGATTTGAAACCGATCAACGTGCGAAACGGGGCAAAGAGCAATGGCAGGGCCAGCATGACGGCCACCAGCGACGCGGGCACAGTCAATTCGACGATCATCACCCGGTTCAGGGTGCCGACTAACAGGACCAGCGCCATACCAACGGTGACTTGAAACAGGGAAAGCCGCAACAGACGCGACAGCGGCATCTCGGGGCTGGCGACATCGGCAAACGGCAGGTATTTCGGACCGAGGGCGGCCAGTTTCCGAGTTGCGAAGGCGCGATAGTCGAACATCTTCCGGATCAACCATAGTGCGGCCAAAGCCGCGCCAGCGCGGACATCGTGACCTTGAAAAACATTCAGCCCGCAGATGCCAGTCTGCGGGCTGAATAGGTTATTGCGTTATGACCGCATGGCCTTGCGCGTTCGCATGCAACTCGGATGGTTGCAGGACCGCCTTGACCGTTGTGCCATCAGACAGTGTGATCGTCACCTCGCGAGACCCGTCAACACCGGGTAGAACATAGGATGCCTTGGCAACATCCGCTTCGGTCGCGGGCAGCATGGTGGCTGCAGCCGTCTCTTCGCCCGAGCCCAGTTCATTGCCGGACAGGAAATCCGACACCCATGTCGTGTTGCTCAGAACGGCGACGTGCACGGCAAAGGAGCCGACGGCGACCGCACCCAGAAACAAGGGAACACCAACTGTTGGGCTTACGACCAACCACATTTTTGCGTTGTTCATTGTGTGCCTCCCTTATCCGAGCCAGGGGGTCGTCACAGCGACCAGGATGTGAGCCAGCAATGCGATGGCGCCGAATACGCGCGTGCCATCGATGAGGTAGCTATGCACCTCCTCTGCCTCTTCTAGTGTCAGGCCGGTTGGCCAAACTTTGTCTTCGCTATCCGCCACGTTCATTCCTCCGTGATTCAAAGCCGGAATCGAAAGCTTGCGCCATCATTTGCCTTGGCCAAGCCGTCTATAAACGCACACTGTAATTCTCACTGTGTCACTCAAAGCTGACATATTCAAGTGTAATTAACAAACGACACTGCCTGTTTCATATCTAATCTTCGGCTTTTTTGATGGCTAAACAAATTGTTACGGCTCAACGTACACCTTTCAGGAGCGGCATCGGAGGCCGTCAGAGCGCGTCATCGGGGGCAAAACTGCGCCAGCCAAGTCGGCCCATTGCCTCTCAAAACCGGTGATTTTGCGGGGTCCGGAGTGGTCTCTATCCATTGATAGTCGGTTGCGGCGACTCGATCCGGTTTGAGGCATAGGCCTAAACCACGGTTTGGAGAGCTCAAAAAGCGTTACGCGCTGTTGACTTCTGCCCGACCAGTGGGCGGTGAAAGGTTATCGGCCTGCGCGCGCAACTGTTCGGAATAGATGGTCTGCTGCCCACGCCCCCCGTGTTTGGAGGCATAGAGCGCGACATCGGCATCATCCAGGATCTGCGCCATGGTCTGCTCGGACCCGGGTTCGAAGATCGTGGTGCCGATACTGGCAGAGATGTGACACATCTCGCCCTGGAACGGGATCGGCTTGGTCAATCGTTCGATGATCCGCGTACCGATGTTTTCCAACGCGACTGTCCCGTTGGCATAAGGCAGGATGATGACAAATTCGTCCCCACCGACCCGGGCCACCGTATCCGTATCGCGTGTTTCCTCGACCATGACACGGGCGACGGTTTGCAGGACATGATCACCGGCGGCGTGGCCGAGCGTGTCATTCACCGCCTTGAACCAGTCCAGATCGACCTGCATCAGACCAAACCGCGTATCCCATTCGATATGACGCGCCAGCACGTGATCCATCGCGCGGCGATTCTTGAGGCCGGTCAGCGTGTCGGTAAAGGCCTGTTCCTCGGCCGCGATCATCGCACCCTGCAGGCGCAGGTTCAGCTTGCGCGACGCATCCATGGCCGCCGACTTGGCCTCGACCAGATAGAGCATCTCGATTGTCAGGTCGGTGGCCGCGAAATCCGCGCTGGTGAGCGCATAATCGGCCACCGCATCCACCACCGAAATGCCAAAGGACAGATTGACAATGCTCTGCCCCGGCTTGGCCCCCGGCACGAGAATGCCCTTGATCTCGGTCTGCGGGGCATCGCGCAATTGCAGGTGCAGCTTGGTCCCGGCAGTCGCACGCAGCGTGTCCATGTTTGTAATGGCCCGCGGGCGCTTGAGATCGAAAATCTCGAGGAATCTGCGCCCCTCGAACGGGTTGTCCGGGCGTAGTTTCTGCACCGTCGGGCCGGCATGCAGCACATGCCCCGTCTCGGACAGAATCACGTGCATCGGGCACAGCACATCCAAGGCTTCGTTCATATGCGCACCCTCACTCATCCTGCACGCGCGCCCAGGTCGAACACCCGGCCTTCCGCAAATTCCGTTTCAATCAGGGTGATGGAAATCGTCTCTATCCCCTTGCCGGAGCCTGTGTGATCCAGCAGCGCCAAGACCCCGTAATCATCCGCCATCGCGCGCAAAACACCCATCATGACATGGCCATAGCCCTCGATCGGGCTTTCGCAAATCAGGCTGAAGTGGGTGGGAGAATGATCACGCAACTCGATGCGGGGCAGGTTCAAATCCGACACGGCCAGCCGCGCGCGATCCGGCAAATCGTCCAGCGAATGCAGGAATTCGGCAAAGTTTACGCCCCCAAAGCGCAGCAGCCTGCGCAGCGCCTCGACATTGGGATGGGACACCAGATAGGTGCCGATATCCTCCATCACCTCGTTGCGCGGACGTCCCAACACCTGGCTGACCGCATCCAGCAATGCGGGCGTGATGTCGTCGTCATAGGTCAGCATCGCCTCGAACTCGACAAAAGACAGATCGGCAACGCGCGTCGCCTCAACCCACTTGTCCAAGCCGTAGCTGTCGGTCACAAAACACTGTATCGCGCGGTTTATCAGCCCATGCATGACGGTTATCCCAAATCCACGGGCGGACTTTGCACGCGCAGCCCTAAACAATCCGATAACAAATCAAATTTGAGCGATTTCGACGGCTCAAAACGGCTCAGAAATCCGTCGGAGCGCCCCCTTCGGCCTTGCGCCGCGCGACGAATGCCGCGAGCTCTTCGCGCACGGCCACATCCATCGGAGGTGCTTCGAAGTTTGCGATGATGTTCTTGAACATCTGGTGCGCGCGCTCGGGCGTCCAGATGCCCCCGGCCGCCTCCCAACCCTCGTAATTTTTCCAGTCGCTCAGAAAGGGCTGATAAAACGCGGTCGTATAGCGATCTTGCGTGTGCTGAATACCAAAGAAATGTCCCTCGTTCCCCACGGCCCGGATCGCGTCCAAAGCGATTTCATCGGGGCCGGTGCCTGTAATTGACGGGTCCATATAGCGCTGAATTTGCTGCAATATCTCGCAATCCATGATGAACTTCTCGGGCGACGCGATCAGCCCGCCTTCCAGCCAGCCAGCCGCGTGGTAGACCATGTTCGTCCCCGACTGCACCGCTGCCCACAGGCTGTTGGAGGTCTCCCACATCGCCTGCCCATCCGGTACATTTGCCGCACATACCCCAGAAGAACGCATGGGCAGTTTATAGTAGCGCGCGAGCTGCCCTGTGATCTGGGTCGCACGCATGTACTCAGGTGTGCCAAAGGCAGGTGCGCCCGTTTTCATATCCACATTCGAGGTGAACGTGCCGATGGCGCAGGGCGCACCAGGGCGCACATATTGAAACAGCGCGATCGCGCACAGCGCTTCGGCAATGGACTGCGCCACGGCCCCGGCAAGCGTGACGGGCGCCATGGCCCCTGCCAGTGTAAAGGGCGTCACAACCACCGCCTGCCCCCGCCGCACCATGCGCAGGCAGCCATCGATCATCGGATGGTCGTGTTTCAACGGCGAGGTCGAGTTGATATTGGTGTACATGCGCGGCGTTTCTTCGAACTCCGCGTCGCTCAGGCCCGAGGCGATGCGCACCATCTCCATCACGTCCTCGACCCGCTCCTTGCCCAGCGAATAGGCGTGCATGACCTTGTCGGTCAGTGTCAGCTTGTCATAGACCACATCGAGGTGGCGGATGCTGGCATGGATATCGACAGGTTCCACCGGATAGCCACCCGCGAAATGGATACAGTTGAAATACTGGGTCAGCTTCAGCAGGTTCGCGCACATGTCCCGGGTGCCCGGCACTTTGGTGCCAATCTCCATATCCCAGTAGTTGGGGGGCGAGGACACATTGCCAAAGGTCAGGTGCCGCCCACCGATGGTGATCTTTCGATCCGGGTTGCGGGGCGTCAGCGTGAATTCAGCGGGGGCCTTGCCCACCATTTCCATCACCCATTCACGGTCCATCCGCACGATGTCGCCGTCGATCCTGCACCCGGCCTCGCGCAGAATGCCAAGCGCTTCTTCGTTCAGGAACTGCACGCCGATCTCTTCGAGAATGCGCATGGCGCCGTCGTGAATGGCCTCGACGCCTTCGGGGCGCAGCGGCTCGACCGGAGGGTCGATGATCACCGGCGGGTTCCATGGCATCTGTTCGATCACCGCGCAGCCGCGCCGCGCAGCCGCCCCGGCCCGTCCGCCGCCGCGCGTCCTGCGTTTTTGTGCTACTTCCACCATGGGACACCCCTCCGCCCTGTTCGTGCTGCCCAGAACAGCGCAGCGGGCGCGCGGCAACATTGCCGTTTGCGACGGCATGTGTCGTTTTCCATGTGCGAAGGGGCGTTTAAGCCGGATCGAAAGCGGCGATCTGATCCAGCCACGCCGTGATATGGCCGATGTCGGGAAAGACGGCGTCGGCAAACGGATCAAGATCCTGTGCCGCGGCCAGCCCGGTCAACACGCCCAAGGTGCGCATCCCTGCGGCGCGCCCGGCCTTGAGGTCATGCAGGCTGTCGCCCACCATGACAACGGTTTCGGCAGGCAGGCCCGTGGCGGCGCAAAACCCAAGGAGCTGGCCGGGCGCAGGCTTGCCACCATAACCGCTGTCGAACCCCGCGATAAAGTCGAACTGCCCGGTGACACCAGCCGCATCCAGATGGGCCCGCGCTGGCGCCTCTGCATCATTTGTGGCCACACCCAGCGCGATCCCCCGCGCACGCAGCCCGTCCAGAAACGGTGCCAGGGCGACCGCCTCGGCCTGCGGGGCGGTTTCGGCCTCGCTGTTGAGCATGTCCAGCAGCGCATCATGTGTCGTGTCGGGAAAGTGAGGTGCCAGGGCTTCGGCAATCTCGGCCGGGGTGCCCGCAACCACGACGCTGCCCGCCTCAAAGCTGCGACGCTCAAGGTCAAAGCCAATCGCGTGCCCGATCTCGACCGCGCGCGCCATCTCCTGCCCGGCCGCACGCATCAGGAACGCGGCGGCCCACGCCTCCCACGTGGTGGAGAAGTCAAACAGCGTGCCATCCTTGTCAAAGATGATGCCGCGCACCGGGGTCGCGTTCAGGTCCAATGCATCTCTCCCCCGCCGGGCAGCGCCATGCGGGCCTGCATCGGTTGATCGTAGGGCAAGCCTGCGGCATCGCAAAACCCCTGCACCCACGCGTCGTCCATGATGATGAAGTCAAGGAGCGCGCCCAGAAAGGCCGGATCGGACGCGCCAGCACGCACATCCGCCTCGTTCGCGCCCGTCGCGCCGAGGAACACCGGCAGCAACTCTTCGTTGCCAGCCATCCACCCAAGCGCTTTGAGACCGACCACTTCGGCGGATTCTTGCGACATGCTCATAACAACTCCACCCTTCCGGTCATTTGGAAACGCTTTGTTAACCTAAACAAACAAAAAACGAATGCACGGTAATTGTGACGAATTGGAAGGGTACAATGCACGGCAACATTCTGGTCATTGATCCCATTGCGACAAACCGCATCGTTTTGCGCGTCAAGCTGGCAGCCAGCCACTATGACATGACGCAGGCCGACAGCATTGCGGCTGCGATGCGTGCCGTGGGCCAATCGGTGCCGGATTTGATCCTCTGTGCCGACAGCCTGCCCGACGGCGGGCCACTGCGTCTGCTGGCACGCTTGCGCAAGGCCGGGCTCGACACGAAAATCCCCGTGATCGTGCTCAGCGCATCCAACACCGCCGAAAGCCGCATGCGCCTGTTGGCCGCTGGGGTCGAGGATGTGCTGGAAAAACCGGTCGACGACAGCTTTCTTCTGGCGCGGGCACGCAGCGTGATCCGGGCCTTTGCCTCGGCCAGTGAGTGGAAGCTGCGCGACGGCACCTCGCGCGCGCTCGGCTTTGCCGAACCAAGTGCCCAGTTCGGCCCCCGCCAAAAGGTGCGCATTGTCGCGCATGATCTCGACATCCTGGCGGCGTGGCGCCCCAAACTCTGCTCCAGCACCCGCGCGGCGCTGACGCCCTGCACACCCGGTCTGGCCGTGGACGGCGATGATGACGGGGACATGGCGGACGGCTTTGTCCTCGTGATCGAGCCGGGCAAAAGCGGCGATATGTTCGCGCTGCTCGCCACGATCCGAAGCAATGCCGCCACACGGCACAGCGCCATCCTCGTGGTGCAGGTCGATCGCGACCCCAAACTCGGGGCGCAATTGCTGGATATGGGCGCCAATGACGTGATGACCTTTGACAGCGATCCGGCCGAGGTGGCCCTGCGGCTTGAGGCGCTGTTGTCGCGCAAACGGCTGTCGGACACGCTGCGAGACACCGTGCGTTCAGGCATCGAGGCTGCGGTGATCGACCCGCTGACTGGCCTGCACAACCGCCGATATGCCATCCCGCACCTGTCGCGGATCGCAGAGCGGGCCACGCGGGCTGGCAAGCCCTTTGCCGTGATGGTCGCGGATATGGATCACTTCAAGCAGATCAACGACACGCATGGTCACGCAGCGGGCGACGCAGTTCTGGTCGAGACCGCGCGCCGGTTGCGGGAAAACCTGCGGGCGGTTGATCTGGTCGCGCGGATCGGGGGCGAAGAGTTTCTGATCGTCCTGCCTGGCGCCGGCCTGCAAAGCGCCAAACACGCCGCTCAGCGCCTGTGCCGCATGATCCGGGGAACAGCCTTCGACGTGCCCGGCGCCACAAGCCCCATCTCGGCCACGATTTCCATCGGGATGACTGTCTGTGATCTGCCCAATGGTGCATCGACCACGCTGGCGATGAGCCCAGAGGCACTGCTCGACCGTGCAGACAAGGCGCTTTACGGGGCCAAGACGGAAGGGCGCGACCGGGTGACCCTCAGCCGTCCTGCGGCCTAGGGTTTCGGGGCGCCGCCATCCTTGCCCTTGCCTTTGTCTTTCCCCTTGCCGCCACGCTTCAACACCTCTTGGATGCGCAGGGTGTAATCTGTACGCTCTTCCGGTGACATGGCCGCTACCGTTTCCAGCCAGGCGGCTTGCGCCACGGCCTGCACACGGCTGACGCCATCGGCCTGACGGCGCAAAATGTCCTGAATGGCTGCCGCATCAAACGGGTCAGCCTGCAATGCCGCGATCATCGCTTCGTAATCGGCGCGGCGCGCCCGCCTGTTGGGCAGGCTCTCGTCGCGGCGCACCGTGTCGAACACCCCGCGCCGGTCCTCACGTGGCAGGGCAATCACATACGGCATCGCATAGCCCATGGCCGGGCCGTTACCCCCCATGGGGCCACCGCGCAACACAGCACCGGCCACAAGGCCCGCAATGGCCAGGTTCACCGCCAGCGACAGCGCCAGCACAATCTTGACCCACAGCGGACAGCGTGGCGTTTTCCGGTCTTCAGCCATGCTCAGCCCTCCTCGAAATCCCAACCAAAGGCGTCAAGCGCACCTTCGCCCTGATAAAACGTACCATATCCCAAGGACCAGATCGCATCCGTGCCCGTGGTATCAAAACCGCCCAGACCCACGACAAACCCGGTGGCTGCCGCAGCAACCAGGCCACCCACGGCCGTCCAGCCGCCCAATCCCTGCACAACCTGACGCCACAGGGGCACGCGCGCAGCAACTAAGCCACCGGGGGCGGCATCAGGGCCTCGGCATCGCCCAGAACCCGCGCCATCAGATCGCCCGAGGCGTCCGGCACCGGCGTCGCGGCCAGGTCATCCAGGGCACGCTCGATCCACGCATCTTCATGCTCGGGGCGGTTCGGGGGCTGGGTCATCAGTGTCATCCTTCGTATCCAAGGGCAGCAACCTGCCCTTTCAGTGCTTGTGCCAGCGCGCGTTTGCCCCGCGCCGTCAGGCTTTCCACCGCTTCGGTGCTGATGCCAAGACGCGCAGCGATCTCGGGGTTCGCGGCCCCTTCGAAATGGCGCATCATGACCGCAAGGCGCTGACGCTCGGGCAGATCGGCCAGCGCACGGCGCACCGCGTCACGGCGGGCATCCGTCTGCATCTGCGCCTCGACCGACGGGGTCGGGTCCTCGGGCTCGGCCACATCTTCGAGGGGCACGCGCGACCGGGGCCGTTTGCGCAAACGGTCCGTGCACAGATTGGCGACCACGCGATACAGCCACGTGGTCACCTGGGCCTCGCCCTCGCGCCAGTCGGGTGCAATGCGCCACAACCGTAACATGGCCTCTTGTGCCACATCTTCGGCCTCGGCCACATCCCCCAACATCCGCATGGCCTGGGCCTGCACACGGGGCACCAACCGCACGGTCAATGTCCGTGCCGCCGCCGCGTCCCCACGCGCATAGCGCGCCAAAAGCGCGGCGTCGTCCGTCTGCGGATCCGTATCAAGCGGCATCGTCATGTCGTCCGGGCTATCCTTGCCCTGCCCCTTTATGCAAGAGGCAGGGCGCGGGGTGGCTCAGTTCTTGCCTTTGCGCTTGCCACCGTGCCGTTCGCGCATGTTGGCCCGCGCTTCCTCGAACTCTTCTTCCGAGATGCCGCCGCTGTTGTCCGCATCCATGCGGTCAAAGAAACGGGCCGGATCGCCACGACGGCGCTCTTGCACTTCTTCTTGCGACAGCTTGCCGTCTTCATCCGCGTCCATGCGCTCGATCATGCGGGCGGCGCGGTCCTGCGCGTTGCCCTGCGCGGCGGCAACCAGTTCTGCCTCGGTCAGGAACCCGTCACCATCCGTATCCGCATTTGCAAAGCGGGCGGCGCCAGCGTTCTGCAATTCGTTCAGGGTGACTTCGCCATTGCCATCCGTATCCAATGTGGAAAAGTCGGGGCCACGGTTGTTTGCCATTGCGGCAACTGTGGTCAGACCGATTGCGGCGGCAGCGACTGCTGCGATAAAGGTACTACGTTGCATGTGTTACTCCAGTTTTTTGCCTCAGAGCGCTTTGTTTTCCTGCGCTCCATGTCCATCAAACGGCCCCCCGTCGCGTTTCCGTCGAAAAAAGTTTTCTGCCGTGGCACGCGCGACATCGCGACGCAAGGACAGTATGCGCCATTCCGTTTCACGCGGCGCAGGCGCATGACTGTGGCATTCCGATCAAGAGCCGAGCCCATGAACCGCACCCCCACACATGCGCGCGATACCCATCGCCCCGTCCGCCCCGCCCTGTGGCGCGGATGGCGCAGCAAGTGCCCGCGCTGTGGTCAGGGCCGGCTGCTCAAAGGGTATTTGAAGGTCGCGGCCACCTGCCCGGTGTGCAAGCTCGACTACTCGCATCACCGGGCCGATGACGGGCCGGCCTACCTCACCATCCTGCTGGTCGGGCACCTGATGGCGCCGCTGCTGCATGTGGTGTTCGTGACATGGCGCCCTGAACCGCTGGTGCTGTTCACCATCTTTGCGGTTGGCTGCGTGGGCTTGTCGCTTTACCTTCTGCCAAGGCTCAAGGGGGCCATCGTGGGGTTTCAGTGGGCGCGCGCCATGGGCGGGTTTGCCCAGGCGGGCTGATCCCCATCCGCACAGGCCCCGCTGATCCGGACACAATGCGAGGCTGGGCATGAGCGATATCGACAAGACACAAGTGCGCAACGCGGCGACAGTCATCGTGCTGCGTGACCGGTTGACCGCGCCGCGCATCCTGATGGGGCAGCGCGGCGCAAAGGCCGTGTTCATGCCCAACAAGTTCGTCTTTCCCGGCGGCGCGGTAGACGCCGCCGATCACGCCGTCCCCCTGGCCACGACGCTGTCTGCGCCGAATGATGCGCGGCTGGAGGATGACAGCGCACCCGGCCTCGCACCGGCCCTCGCCGCCGCAGCCATTCGCGAATTGTTCGAGGAAACGGGCCAGGTGCTCGGCACGCCCGGACAATGGAGTGCACCGCACGCCGACTGGCACGGCTTTGCCGCCACGGGCCACCTGCCCCACGCTGCACCGCTGCAATTCGTCTTCCGCGCCCTGACCCCTCCGGGCCGCCCGCGCCGCTTTGATGCACGGTTCTTCCTGATTGATGCGGACGACCTCGCCTCGGACCCGGACGATTTCAGCGCCGCCTCGGATGAGTTGTCGCATTTGCAATGGGTGGCACTGGACGCTGTGCGCACCTTCGACATGCCCTTCATAACCGAAGTGGTGCTGAGCGAAATCGCCGTGCGCGTCGCTGACCGGACGCCGCCCACAAGCGTGCCCTATTTCAAGAACAATGACGAAGAAAGCCTGTTCCTGCGCCTGCGCGGCACACCGATGGTGGACTAGATCGCGAGGATCAGCATCAGGATCGAACCCAGCAGGATGGTCATGCCCACCCATTCCCGCCCTGATACTTTCTCGCGAAAGATGATGACCGAGGCCAGCGCGGAAAAGATCAACTCGACCTGCCCGACCGCGTTCACATAAGCCGCATTCTGCAGAGTGAAGGCCGTGAACCAGCAAAACGACCCGGCCATCGACATCAACCCGACCCAGACGGCGACACGGCGCGCACCCCAGACCGCGCTCACCTGCCCCGGATCGCGCAGGCGCAGCCACACAAGCATTGCAACTGTCTGCATCGCCGTGACCGCTGCCAGCGTCAGCCCGGCGCGCGCAAACGGATCCTCAAGACCGAGGCTGAGGGACGCCCCCCGATAACTCACCCCAGAGACGGCAAAGAGCAGCCCCGCAGCCAGTCCAAGGCCCGCAGACCGGTTCGCCATGTCACGCCAGCCAAAGCGCACCAGTTCCGGCGGCACTGACAACAACAGCACCCCCACCAGCCCCAGACCGATCGCAGCAAACCCCCAACCGCTCACACTGTCGCCCAACAGAACCCAGCCGACCAGAACGGCCTGCATCACCTCCGTCTTCTTGAACGTGATGCCCACCGCGAAATTGCGGGCCTGAAAGAGGCGCACCGTGGCCACGGTGGCCAGTATCTGCGCCACACCGCCCAACGCGCCATAGACCCAGAACGACGCACCAAAACGCGGCCAGCCCTGCCCCGTCGCCCCCATGTAGATCACGATCAGCACCGCCACCAAGGGTGCGGAGTAGAGAAACCGCGCCAGCGTCGCGCCACCCGCACTCAGAGTGCCGAGCGACAATTGACGTTGCAGCATGAACCGCAGCGTCTGAAAGAAAGCGGCCGCAAGCGTGATGGGGATCCAGAGGGTCATGGCCCTCTATCGACGATCAGCGATCCGAGGGCCAGAGCGGATGAGGCACCGGATCCTTTGCACGCCAGAAATGGGCCGCAAAGACCTGTGCGTAAGAGCGGTAGCGATACCCGTCATTGCAGGCGAGATAGCGCGCCGCATTGGCCCGATAAAGGGCGGGCAATCGATACCACGGCACCCTTGGGTGCATATGGTGCACCACGTGGAAGTTATTGTTCAGAAACAGAAAAGCAAGTGGGCCGCGATCCTCGACGATTACCGTGCGGCCACGCGCTTTCTCATGTGCCTGATGCTCAAGGAAGGTGCGGATTTTCAGCACCGAAAGCGCCGTGTAGCAGGCCAATAGGTACAGCCACAGAGGCAAGGGCGCAGCGGCCACCAGCCCCAACACCAGCATGACCCCGGGCACATGGATCACCCAGGCCTTCAACACTTGCCGGTCGCTCGTCAGGATCGCGCGCCAATCCTCGCGCATGAACACCACCTGCGCCACCAGCGGACCAACCAGCATCCGCCCCGCCAGCGTGTTGTTCACCTGCAAGACGCCGCGCATCGCTTGCGGCAACCGCGCCCAGACCTCAGGGTCAAGATAGTTGGATTCAGGATCGTCATAAGGGTCGGTCAGATTGGCATCCTGGTGATGCGCCAGATGGGTGTCGCGAAAGCGCACGTAAGGGATGAACAGCCCCGGATTGACCACCACAAGCGCCTCACTGGCCAGCCGCGACGGGAACGGATGGCCATGCAGCACTTCATGGGTCAAAGAGGCGTGCAGGACCAGCGCAAGGGCCACAACAGCCACAGCCCCGCCCATCGACCAGCCGGGCAGCACGAACAACCCCACGATCCACAGCGCCATGCAACCCACGAACAGGCCCAGCGTGATCCATTCAATCACAAAGGGGCGGTCCTTGGGCAAGCGGCGTGTCGATGTCGGGGATGTCATTGAAAAAGCGCACCATTTTCTTGTTGATTTGCAACCAACCTACGCGGCGATGCACCCGCTGCGAATTCTGAATGTAGTTAACAAACCCAGCAATCTGTGACAAAATCTAGCATATGAGTGACATTCTCGACAAACGGCAGCGCGCCGAACGGTTTCGCCATCGCCTGCTGCGCGCCATGCAGGACCGCGACATGACGCAAAGCGGCCTAGCCCGCCAGATCGGCACTGACCGATCGACCATCAGCCAGGCGCTCGCCAGCGACGGCGCGCGCCTGCCCGGCGCCCAGGTGGTGGGGGCCTGCGCCCAGGCGCTCGGCGTCTCTGCCGATTGGCTGCTGGGCCTCTCCGAACGGCCCGAAAGTGCAGCAACGCTCACTGCCGCCGCCCTGACCCTCACCCAAGCGCCCCGCGCGCTGATCGACGAGCGCATCTTTGGCTGGCACCAGGAGGCGGCAGGCTACAAGATCCGTCACGTCCCTGCGGGCCTGCCCGATATGCTCAAGACCCAGAGCATGCTGGAATGGGAATATGGACCGCATCTGGGGCGCACCACGACCCAAGCTATTAACGCCTCACGTGACCGGTTAAACTGGATGCGCGCCGCGCAATCCGATTACGAAATCGCCATGCCGCTGTTCGAGGTGCACAGCTTTGCCGCTGGCACGGGGTATTACGAGGGGCTGCCAGCCGACACCCGGCGCGAACAGCTCGACCAGCTCCACACGCTGACCACGCAGCTCTATCCCCGCATGCGGCTCTATCTGTTTGACCAGCGCAAGCTCTACTCCGCCCCGATCACCATATTCGGCCCGCTGCTGGCCGTGCTCTATACAGGCGGGCACTACATGGCCTTCCGCGACCGCGAACGCATCGAAACCCTCAGTCTGCATTTCGATGATCTGGTGCGTCAGGCCGCCTTCACCGCGCGCGACATCCCCGACCACGTGGATAGCCTGCGCCGCCTGATCCGATAGGGCGCCGGGGTCGGTGGGCGGGCGCCTTTGCGTCAGCAAACAGAGCCGCGCACCGACCTCACAGTTTTGGGTCCGGGTTCTCGGTATGCCCATCGACCGCAATCACCTGCCCCGACACCCGCCGTGCCGCGTCCGAGCCCAAGAACACCGCCATATCCGCAATATCCGCCGCCTCAACAAAGAAACGCATCGACGTGCCCGCAGCGTAGCCGTCATAGACCTGGTCGCGCGTCATCCCCTTTGCGGATGCCTCACGCGCCAACACACCCTCCATGCGCGACCCTTCAACGGCACCTGGGCAAATCGCATTGGCACGCACCCCAAAGGGTCCTGCCTCCATCGCAACCGTCTTCATCAATCCGATGACCGCCCACTTTGCTGCCGCGTAGGGCGCGCGGTTGGGATAGCCAAAAATCCCGGCCGTAGACGACGTGAATATGACCGATCCCCGCCCCGCCGCCTTCATCGCGGGCAAGCCATGTTTCACGGCCAGAAACGCACCCTCGAGGTTCACCGACACACATGTCCGCCAATCTCCCAGCGCAACATCTTCTACCTGCGCCGTCGGACCCGCGATACCGGCATTGGCGCACAAGACATCCAGCGTGCCTGCCTCTGCCATCACCTCGGCAACGCCTGCTTCATCCGCCGCATCACAGCGCCGCGCAACCCAGCCATCCGGCACGGCGGCCAAGGCATCGGCATCCACATCCGTCACCCAAACCTCGTACCCGGCCGCGTCAAAGGCCTGGCCCATCGCCAACCCGATCCCCGACGCGCCCGCTGTGATCAGAACCCGGCTCAAGGCCGCTGACCCACGCTGCGCCCTGCCCCCTCGGGCACGGGCAAGGCGCCATGCGCCTGCGCCACCCGGGCCAAGGCAACAAGTACAGCTTCCGCAGGCTCGGACGGCCGCCGCGTCTCCAAACTCACATGCAGCAGGAAATGCTCGCCCGTCGCCAACACCCGGTCGCCCTCGACCATCTCGTGCCACAGATGCAGCTTCTTGCCTGCCCCTGCCAGCACCTGAGTCCGCACTTCGATCACAGCGCCTGCGCGTACCTCATCCACATGACGAATATGCGTCTCGGCGGTAAAATAGCTGCCGCCGGTTGCGATGTAATCTGCGTCACAACCGATCATCTCCATGAACCGATCCGTTGCATCGCCAAAGGCCTGCAAATACCGCGCCTCGTTCATGTGGCCGTTGTAGTCTGTCCAGTCCAGCGGTACCGCCCGGCGCACCGTCAGCAACGGGGCCGAGACATCCTCAAAATCCTCCACATGCGCCCCCAGCACCGTGCCCGCGCGCAAGGACGCCTCATGCGCATTCATCACCGCGCCCGCGCCCCAATCATTGGCCTTCAGCGCGCGCATCATGCCCACAAGGTTGTCATCGCGGGCCCGCAACATCTCGGCAATGCTCATATGCCCCGACTGCGCATCCGATTGCCCCGCGATCAAATCGACCAATTCGTCCGTGAATTCGGGGACATCCATCAACTTGGTCCAGGGCCACTGCAACGCGGGCCCAAACTGCGCCATGAAGTGCCGCATCCCCGCCTCGCCCCCGGCCGTGCGGTAGGTATCAAACAATCCCATCTGCGCCCAGCGAATGCCGAAGCCCATGCGGATCGCCTCGTCGATCTCTTCGGTGGTGGCCACACCATCCTTGACCAACCACAGTGCTTCGCGCCAGACGGCCTCAAGGAAGCGATCCGCAATATGCGCATCAATCTCCTTGCGCACACGCAGCGGATAGTGCCCAAGCGAGCGCAGGATGCTTTCTGCCTTCTCCACCAGCGCCGGATCGGTGGCAGGCGACGGCACCACCTCGACCAGCGGCATCAGGTAGACCGGGTTGAACGGATGGCAGACCAAGATCTGTTCAGGGCGCGCCGCGCCCTCCTGCAACTCGGACGGTTTGAAGCCAGATGTGGACGAGCCAATCACCGCCCCCGCCGGGCAGGTCGCCTGCACCTCGGCCAGCACCTTGTGCTTGATGTCCAACCGCTCCGGAACGCTCTCTTGAATCCAGTCCACATCCCCGACCACCTCGGCCAGATCACTGTGGAAACTGATGCGCCCCTCGTCAGGCAAGGCCACATCCGTCATGCTTGGCAAGGCCCGGCGCGCCTGCGCCAGCACCGGCGCCAGCTTGGTCTCGGCGTCAGGGTCCAGGTCAAACACCCGCACATCCCACCCGTTCAGCAGGAACCGCGCGGCCCATCCGCCGCCAATCACACCGCCGCCAATGATCGCTGCCTTCATGGCACGTCCCTCCAAGTCTCCGTCCGGTATCCGTTAAAATCCAGCACCTGCCGCGCCGCCGTGATCTGGTCGGCCCGTGCCGTGCCCGCGCGGGTCACGACAAAGCCAAACCGACCCTCAGGATCGCCCAGCGCCGCTGTCTGATGATCCGGGTCGATCCACACCACCCACAGATCGCGCAAATCGCCGCCCTCGTAGACGATGCGCAAAATGCCCGGACCACGTTGCACAATGGTGCCCGTGCGCGCAGCGCTGCCCGACTGCTCCCGCCACGCGGTACTTTCCCCTGCCACCTCGAAGGCACGCATATCCCACGCCCCGCCGCCGCTCTGGCGCACGTTCCAGCGGCCATCAAAGCGCGCAGCCTCAAACCGTGTGATCGCCCCGATGGGCACCGTTGGATTGCGCAGCAGACGGGTATCGTCGAGCGCGGCCTCCTGCCCACACCCCAGCAAGCACACGGCCAACAAGAGGTGCGTGAAAAGACAACGCAGCATGCGACCGACGCTCAAGCTTCGGGTCACCCTTTCGGCGCCCGCTTTACGAGGCCCAGTTTCTCACGTACCTCGGCCGGGCCAATCACCCGCGCGCCTATGTTTTCGATGATGGACCCCGCGCGCTCGACGAGCTGCCAGTTCTGCGCCAACTCGCCCTTGCCCAGCCACAGATTGTCTTCAAGACCGACCCGCACATTGCCACCTGCCAACACCGCTGCGGCCACATAAGCCATCTGGTTACGGCCCAGCGCGAAGGCGGAAAAGGTCCAGTCATCCGGTACATTATTGACCATGGCCATGAAGGTATTGAGGTCATCCGGCGCGCCCCAGGGCACACCCATGCACAGCTGCACAAGCGCGGGCGCATCCAGCACACCATCCTTAACCAGTTGTTTTGCGTACCACAAATGCCCGGTATCAAAGGCCTCGATCTCGGGCTTTACCCCCAGTTCGGTCATCATCCGGCCCATCGCCACCAGCATGCCGGGCGTGTTGGTCATCACGTAATCGGCCTCAGCAAAGTTCATCGTGCCGCAATCGAGCGTGCAGATTTCCGGCAGGCACTCGGCCACGTGTGCGACGCGCTCGGACGCTCCGATCATGTCCGTTCCCTCCTGGCTCAATGCCATCGGGTTCTCGACCGGGCCAAAGACCATGTCGCCACCCATCCCGGCGGTCAGGTTCAGCACAACATCCGTGTCACTGTCACGTACACGGTCCGTGACTTCCCGATAATGCGCAAGGTTCCGGCTGGGCGCACCGGTTTCGGGATCGCGGACATGGCAATGGACGATGGCCGCCCCCGCCTTGGCAGCCGCGATTGCACTGTTTGCAATCTCTTCAGGACTGCGCGGCACATGGGGGCTGCGATCCTGAGTCGCGCCTGATCCAGTCACGGCACAAGTGATAAAAACCTCGCGGTTCATGGTCAGCGGCATGGGCATCCTCCTTGCGTTTTACGCAGTTTGCCGATGAATAAGGACAAGACTTGTCAGAAAACGAAAGATCATGACAAAAACCGCAATTCTTGTGCTGCAAGAAACGAATACCCTATCCCTCGCCGCCGCCGTCGATCCGCTGCGCGCCGCCAACCGGCACGCCGGACGCACCGTGTTCGACTGGGAGTTCGTGACACCCGAAACGCGTGACGTCACCTTGACCAGCGGCCTCACCGTACCGGCGGCCCCCATCCACCGCCTTGCCTCCTGCGATGTGCTGATCGTGGTGGCCGGGTTCTCGCTCCAGGCACAAGCGACCCCACACCTGATGTCGAGCCTGCGGCGCCTCGCCAAAACGGGCAGTCCCGTGCTGGCCATCGACGGCGGTCCCTGGCTTGTGGCGCAATCGGGGCTTCTGGATGGGCACCGCGCCACAACACACTGGGAAGACCTGGAAAAATTCGGCGATGCATTCCCCGAAGTCGACACGGTCAACGCCCGCTACGTCGTATCAGACCAGCGCTGGACCAGCGGCGGCGCCGCCCCGGCCCTCGACATGATGCTGCACCTGATCGAGACCCAACAGGGCGCCAAGCTCGCCGCACAAGTGGCCGCCAGCTTCATCCACACCAGCCAGCCCGCCCCGTCCGATCCGCAAATGCGGCACCCGCCAGCAATACCGCACAGCGCCATCACCGCCCGCGCGCACAAGGTGATGGAGGCGCATCTGGACGCCCCTCTGCCCCTGCCCGAGATCGCGGCCCGGCTCGACCTTAGTCCGCGCAGCCTGCAACTGCATTTCCGCAAAACCATGGGCATCACGGCCAAGGCCCACTACCTCACCCTTCGCCTGAACGAAGCACACAGGCTGATCACACAGACAAACCAGTCAATGCAGGACATCGCCCTGGCAACCGGCTTCTCCTCCCCCGCCAACCTCACCCGAACCTATACGCTCAAGTACGGACACCCGCCGACCCAAACACGCCGACAGCTTCATTTCGCAAGATAAACCGCCCCCGGAGGGCCGGTCAGAAACAAGCAAATGCACAAATCTATCTGGGTCGGCCCGCCACCTCGCTTCCTTCCCCCGAGGGGAAGGCCAGGATGGGGGTCACCGGGAGTCGTGCGCGCCACAGGCGCACATGCAGATCAATACGGCCAGATCAATACGGCATCGGATGGTCGCGATGTACCGCGTCCAGATCGTCCAGCACCTCCTGGCTCAAGGTCAGATCGGCAGCCCCCAGCGCGATCTCCAGCTGATCCATCGTGGTGGACCCGAATATGACCGACGTCATGAAGGGTCGCGTCATGCACCAGGCCAATGCCATCTGCGTGGGCTCCAGCCCGTGCCGCCCCGCCACCGCCATATAGGCATCCACAGCGTCAAAGGCACGGTCGGTCTTGCGCCCGCCAAGGTCCGAATTCAGCGACATGCGCGACCCTTCAGGCACTGCGCCACCCTGATACTTGCCGGTCAACAGA
The DNA here is from genome assembly GCF_047715485.1 of Tateyamaria algicola. Classification (NCBI taxonomy): domain Bacteria; kingdom Pseudomonadati; phylum Pseudomonadota; class Alphaproteobacteria; order Rhodobacterales; family Roseobacteraceae; genus Tateyamaria; species Tateyamaria algicola. The sequence goes on along the minus strand of NZ_CP180422.1, from coordinate 3,468,057 downwards.
CCCGCGGCCAGCGGGGAAAAGGCCAACAGGCCCACATCCTCGTGAATGCTCGTCTCGGACATGTCGGTGTCATACATGCGGCACAGCAGCGAATATTCGTTCTGCATGGACGCCACGCGCGGCCCGCCCGTACGCTCGGCGGCTGCCAGCCATTGGCACGTGCCCCACGCACTCTCGTTGGACAGGCCAAAGGCGCGGATCGTGCCGCGATCCACCTCGGCCTGCAGGGCGCCAAGGCAATCGTCCATGTTCTGGCGGATGTCGGCGGGGTCCGATCCCGTCGGATCATAGGTCCAGTTCTTGCGAAACATGTAGCTGCCGCGATTGGGCCAGTGAAACTGGTAGAGATCGATATAGTCGGTCTGAAGGCGCCGCAGCGATCCCTCGATCGCCTGCGGAATGGTCTCGCTTGTGATCGGCGCACCGTCGCGCACATATCCCATGCCCTCGCCCGAATGCTTGGTCGCCAGCACCATGTCGGCGCGTGTGCCACCCCGTTCGTGCCACAGCCCGATAATCCGCTCGGTTCGGCCGATGGTCTCGGCGCTGACGGGATTGACCGGGTACATTTCGGCCGTGTCGACAAAGTTGATACCCGCATCCAGCGCACGACCTATCTGCGCATGCCCCTCTTCGGCAGAGTTCTGGGTGCCCCATGTCATCGAGCCAAGGCAAAGCGGCGAAACGTCGATATCCGTTCGACCCAGTTTGCGTCGTTCCATGTTCTGCCCTTCCCGTTCAAAGTCGCAGGAACCCTAGCGACACTGCATCCGGGAACAAGCGAATTTTCAATCTGTACCCGCAAGACACAGCTTGAGAACAAAATACGAACATGTATAGTCGTACAATGCCTGCCCTGCACACCCTGCATCCACGCGCACCTGCCCGCGCCGCACCCTGCCTGCCCCTCTTGCCAGAGGCAGGACAGCACGGGCTGGGCCATGGCCTGGCCCTCGGCCGGGTACACGAGGCGTGCGGGCCCGCGCGCCACCGCTTTGCCCTGTGGCTGGCGGCCCAGACCGCGGGGCCGGTGATCTGGATCGCCCCCGATTGGGGCGCGGACCGGCTGAACCCCTGCGGAATGATGCCCTTTGTCGATCCGGCGCGCCTGATCCTCGTGCAGCCCAAACGGGCCGAGGATGTGCTGTGGAGCATGGAGGAAGTCTTGCGCAGCGGCACCGTGGCGCTGGCCGTGGCCGACCTGCCCGGCCTGCCCGCCCTGACCCCGGTGCGGCGCATGCACCTTGCCGCAGAAACCGGCGGCAAGGTCCAGCGCACCGCCCCGCTGGGCCTCTTGCTGACCCCGGGCATGGGCGGCGCACAAGGGGTCGAAAGCCGCTGGCATCTGGCACCTGATCACAAGGGCTCCCCCGGCGCATGGGCGCTGACCCGGCTGCGCGCGCGCACCGCCCCCGAACAGGCCTGGCGGGTCGAACGCCATCCCGGCCAGCCCCTGCCCTGCATCTCCGGATCCATCAAGGCTGCGTGAACCCGCAGCGACATTGAATGATTTTCAAGGGTTGCGTGTTACCCTTGTATCAATCCGCGACGCAAGGACACGCATATGCACCGCCGACACCTCCTGGCCCTTGGCCTTGCCACCTTGGCCACACCCGCCCTCTCCACCGGCAGCCTGGCTGCACCGCAACCCTACCGCCTCAGCGGGACCGGGGCCACTATCACCTACACGTTCCAACTGAACGGCGCGCCGGTCAAAGGCACCGTGCCCATCGACCGCGCCGACCTGACCATCGACCCGGGCAATCTCGCGGCCTCCACCGCAAACGTCACTGCCAATGTGCGCCGGGCGCGCACCGGTCTGATCTTTGCCACCGAGGCGCTGAAATCGGCCAGTGTGCTCAACGCCGCCGACTTTCCCCTCGCCCGGTTCAAATCGACCCGGGTGATCCTCGGGCCCGGCGGGCGCATCTCTGACGGTGCCGCAATCGAAGGAGAGCTGACATTGCGCGGCGTTACCCGGCCCGTGCGCTTTGACGCCGCCCTGTACCGTCGCAAAGGCAGCGACACAGGCGATTTTCGCACACTCAACGTCACATTGCGCGGCACGGTCAACCGCACCGATTACGGCGCGGTCGGCTACGGCGATCTCGTCAACAACCGCGTCGACATCGACATCGCCGCAGAAATCTCGGCCACTGCCTGAAAACGACGCCTGATCGTCGATTAACTGCTTGGGGTGACCTCGCGGATCAGACAGTGTGGCCGTGCTATGCGCATGATCATTTCCTTCGCCGCCCTCTTCCTGTCGGTCATCCTGTTGCAACTCAGCTCTGGATCGCTCGGGCCGCTTGATGCGCTTTCGGGCCTCGCGCTCGACTTTTCCCGGCAAGAGATCGGGATGCTCGGCTCGGCCCACTTCCTTGGGTTTTTCATCGGCTGCTGGTGGGCGCCGCGCCTCATGGGTAGCGTCGGCCACTCGCGTGCCTTTGCCGCCTTCACTCGCCGCAGGCGCCATCGGGCTTCTCGCACATATGCTGATCGTGGACCCTGTCGCGTGGGCAGTGATGCGCGTTGCATCCGGCATGTGCGTGGCGGGCTGCTACACGGTGATCGAGGCTTGGTTGCAGGCCAAAGTCACCAACGAAACGCGCGGGCGCACCATGGGCGTTTACCGGGTGATGGACATGGGCGCGTCGCTGGCTGCACAATTGGTCATCAGCGTGCTCGAACCGGCCAGCTATGTCAGCTACAACATCCTCGCCATCGTGTGCTGCGCCGCCCTGCTGCCCTTGACATTGACCAAGATCAAGCAGCCCGAAACACCCTCCGCACCGCGCCTGCGCCCCCGCCTCGCCTTTGACCGCTCGCCCCTCGCCGCAGCGGGTGTGCTGGTGGCGGCACTGTCCAGCGCATCCTTCCGCATGGTCGGCCCGATCTACGGGCAAGAGGTCGGGTTGAGCACGCAGCAAATCGCCTGGTTCCTCGCCTCTTTCGTCCTCGGCGGGGCGCTTGCCCAATACCCGATGGGCTGGCTTGCCGACAAATACGACCGCCGCAAGGTGCTGATCTGGCTGTCTGTCGCAGCCATGGCCAGTTGTGCGATCACGGCCCTGTCTGCGGGCCTTGGCACGGCCGGGATCATGCTGACAGCCGGGTTGTTCGGGCTGACGACCTTCCCGATCTACTCGGTGGCCGCCGCCCACGCCCATGACTTTGCCGATGCCTCCGAGCGGGTCGAACTGTCTGCCGCGCTCATGTTCTATTTCGCCCTCGGTGCCATTGCGGCGCCCTTCACCGCCTCGGCCCTGATCGAGGCCTATGGCCCGCCCACCCTGTTCGTGATGATCGCTGTCGGTCACGCTGCGCTGATCCTCTTTGGCCTCGCCCGGATGCGCGCCCGTGCTGTCCCGACCGAGCGCACACGCTACATCTACGCGCCGCGCACCTCGTTCCTGATCGGACGTTTGACCGGGCGCAGCCGCGAGCGCGACTAGACCTGGACCACACGGGCCTTTTCCCTGCGCCGCCGCGCTGCTAAAGGGGCCGCACCCATCAAAGGCCCCCGTCATGCAGCGTCACCTGATCACCTCCGCCATTCCCTACATCAATGGGATCAAGCACCTTGGCAACCTCATCGGCAGCCAGTTGCCCGCCGACCTTTACGCCCGCTACCAACGCGCGCGCGGCAACGAGGTGCTGTTCCTGTGCGCCACGGACGAACACGGCACGCCGGCCGAATTGGCTGCGGCCAAGGCGGGCAAACCGGTGGCCGAATACTGCGCGGAAATGCATGGCATTCAGGCCGATATCGCCAAAGGGTTCGGCCTGTCCTTCGATCATTTCGGGCGCTCCTCATCGCCACAGAACCACGCGTTGACGCAACACTTTGCCGGGCGGCTTGCTGATGCCGGGCTGATCCGCGAAGTGTCTGAAAAACAGGTCTATTCCAACGCTGATGGCCGCTATCTGCCCGACCGCTATATCGAAGGAACCTGCCCCAATTGCGGCTACGAAAAAGCCCGGGGCGATCAGTGTGAAAACTGCACCAAGCAGTTGGATCCGGTGGACCTGATCAATCCACGCTCCGCCATTTCCGGCTCGAGCGATCTGGAAGTGCGCGAGACCAAACATCTCTACCTGCGTCAGTCGGCATTGAAAGATGACCTGGACGCGTGGATCGACAGCAAGACCGACTGGCCCGTCCTGACCACCTCGATTGCCAAGAAGTGGCTGCATGATGGCGACGGGTTGCAAGATCGTGGCATCACGCGCGACCTCGACTGGGGCATTCCCGTGCGACGCGGCGACGCCGAATGGCCGGGGATGGAGTGCAAGGTGTTCTACGTCTGGTTCGACGCGCCCATCGAATACATCGCCTGTGCCAGCGAGTGGGCACAGGCCAATGGTGGTGCGGATTGGGAACGCTGGTGGCGCACGGACAAGGGGGCGGACGACGTGCGCTACACCCAGTTCATGGGCAAGGACAACGTGCCCTTCCACACGCTCAGTTTCCCGGCGACGATCCTCGGCTCGGGTGAGCCTTGGAAGATGGTCGATCACCTCAAGTCGTTCAACTATCTGAACTATGATGGCGGCCAATTCTCGACCAGCCAGGGGCGCGGCGTGTTCATGGACCAGGCGCTTGAGATCCTGCCCGCCGACTATTGGCGCTGGTGGCTTTTGTCGAATTGCCCTGAAACGTCCGATTCCGAATTCACATGGGAGCTGTTTCAGCAAGGTGTGAACAAGGACCTCGCCGACGTGCTGGGCAATTTCGTCAGCCGTGTGACCAAGTTCTGCCGCTCGAAGTTCGGCGAGGCCGTGCCGGAGGGGGCCGATTATGGTCCGCAGGAAGAGGCGCTGATCGCGGATCTGGACGCTCGGATTGTACGTTACGCTGCAATGATGGAGGCCATGGAAGTGCGCAAGTCCGCGCAAGAGTTGCGGGCAATCTGGGTGGCGGGCAACGAATACCTGCAAGCTGCGGCACCATGGGCGACAATCAAGACGGACGAGGCGCAGGCCGCCATGCAAATCCGCATGGGCCTCAACCTGATCCGTCTCTATGCAGTTTTGTCGGCCCCTTTCATTCCAGAGGCTGCAAACCGAATGCTGCAGGCTTTGCATCTCGACGCCGCCGACTGGCCCGTTGATGCCGCCTTTGCCCTTGCAACACTGGCGCCGGGCCATGCCTTTAGCGTACCTGATAACCTGTTTTCAAAGATCACGGATGAGGCGCGCGAAGACTGGCAAGAGCGGTTCGCCGGGGTCCGCACCTGAAGGAAACACAAGCCTTTAGGCGCAGTAGTCGCATAGTTTTACCGCTGCACCGAGCAGGGGTATGTCAAACGGCTCAGTGGGTGGCTCAAAACTCCTCCCATCCCGTCTGAAGGGTGGATGTGTCAATATCGATGTCCAACGCGGCATTTCCAAAGGTTGCCAATGCTTGTTTGTCCGCGCGTGGCACTGACGACTCCGTGTTGCGAACGGGCACTCCCTGTTTGCCCAGTTGAAACTTCGCCACCGCAGCCGACAGCGCATCCGCTTCGGATGTCAGCGCATGGCTGGCCGCCGTCGTTTCCTCGAACATGGCCGCGTTTTGTTGGGTCACATGATCCAGTTCGTTGACCGCGACATTGATTTCATTCAGTCCGGATGATTGCTGCCGCGCCGAACTGGCAATCTCGGCAACACGGTCCGAAATCTCTGCCACAGACGTAACGATGGCAGACAAGGCAGTGCCCGTGCGATCCACCAGGTCAACGCCCTGTTCAACCTGTTCGGCACTTGTCGAGATCAATGTGTTGATCTCGCGCGCCGCGTCAGAAGAGCGTTGCGCCAAGGCGCGTACTTCTGTGGCCACCACGGCAAAGCCGCGCCCTGCCTCACCTGCGCGCGCCGCCTCAACGCCGGCATTCAATGCCAGAAGGTTGGTTTGAAATGCGATGTCATCGATCACCGAGGTAATCTTCGAAATCTCTTGTGACGATGTCTTGATATTGCCCATGGCCGAGACGGCCTTGGCCGCCACAGCCCCGCCTTGTTCTGCGTTTGATTGCGCATCCGCCGACATTTTGCTTGCCGCATCCGCACCTTCCGCCGCAGAACGCACCGACGATGTCAGTTCGTCCAGCGCCGCCGCAGTTTCTTCCAGCGTCGCGGCCTGCCGTTCGGTGCGGCGCGACAGATCGTCGGCAGCGCTGGTGATCTCCGAAGTCTCCGAATGGATGGACGCCACATTCTGGATGACCGCGCCTATGGCGTCCCTGAGGGCCGACACGGCATGATTGAAGTTCGCGCGCAATTCCTGGTACTCGGGCGGGAAATCTCCGGACAGTTCCGATGTCAGGTCACCTTCTGCCAAGCGTTGCAATGCAGACCCCAGCGCCGCGACAACGGCTGCCTGCTCCGCACCCACGCGGCTCTGCTCATCCCGCGCGGCACGTATGCTCTGTTCTGCGCCTGTCACGTCCAGACCGATCAGAATGGTGCGCTCGACCGTTCCGTCACTGGCGCAAATGGTGACAAAACCGCCATCAACAACCAGTGGCGCGCCATCCCGTGTCACCAGATCGATCTTGCCGTGGACGGGCGCACCGGACAGCGCCGCCTGGGCAAGCTCAGTCGGCAAGGAGCCATCGGATTGTTCCGCGCAGAGCAGGTCCGCAAGAGAAACCCCTGAGCATGTTGCATCGCCATATCCCAACAAACCGGCCGCGACATGATTGATGGAGGAACAATTGCCCTGCGAATCAAATTCCAGCCGTAACTGCGTGTCATCGATGCCTTGCAGAACCGCAGCGTTGCGTTTCGAAACTGTTCTGTCGCTGACTTCGATGACCGCGCCAATAACGTGGTTCTTGTGATCCCGCGCCAAATTCGCTTCGAGCCGGATGTGACGGTGCCCGATTCGCATGTAGGAGGAAGCAGCCGCCGCATCATCGCCACCTTGGCGCGTTGCGGTCAGCAGATCAGCGGCGGCTGGCAAGGCGCCCAGATTGGCCCCGACCCAGGCCCCTTGTGCCGCTTCGGGCCACACCTCTTTCAGATCGGGCATCAAATCATCCAGCAATGCCTCGCATGCAGCGTTGGCAAAAATCACCTTTTGCGACTCATCCACCATCAAGATCGGGGTTGCACTGCTTTCAAACGCGGCGCTTTTGAATGCACTTTCTCGCTGTGCCGCCTTGGCTTTGGACAATGCAATGCGGAATTCGTCCAGCTTGCGCGCGATGTCCCCAATTTCATCCCTGCGCTGCACATAGGGGATGTCGATATCATACTTGTGCAGGGCCATCTTGTGCATGGCCCGCCCCAAACGCTTGGTGGGCCGCGACAATTCGAGCCACACATAGGTCAACACCAACGCCATCGTTACCACGAACATCATGACCGCCAGCATGTATGACAGGCGTTCCTTGGCCAGAACGGTCGCCATGACCGCCTCATTGCTCCACCTCGTGACAACGGCACCCGAGACAGGGCCATTCGCAGTTGAAATCACAGGAGAGGCAATCGCGAGCCCATCCTCCGAAAACGCGGTATCGCCTGTGACAATGGCGCGTTCGGCCAGTGCCGACATATCGACCAACTCGGCGTCCAGCCCGTCGCTGGCAAACAAGACCGCCATGTCGCGATCAACAACAAACGCCCCACGCCCCTCAGGCTCGATCGCTGCGATGACATCCGCTGACAGCTTCTGCACGGCAGCGTTGTCGTTCTGCGCGATCAACTCACTCACCTGCGCAGCCAACCAGCCAGTCACATCCGTCGATCTGGTCAGGGTCTGCTGCGCAATCAGCGCCCGTTTTTCACGGTGATCAAAGGCGGTCTGGACTGTCAGTACCAAGGTCGTCATCACTGCCGTGACGAGGGCGGACTTCATCAAAAGGCTGTTGAGCCTGAGCCGTGGCGAGGTCAAGGCACTGAGTAACCGCATGAGAAATCCCTTGTTGATGGATACAAGTCGCAAGTCGAACCAAGCGACGCGCTCTCACACCTCCTAAGGCAGCTCTCTTACTTCTCCATTAACGGCATCCGGGATTTGCCAAGGCGTTCACGTCGCGCAAAACAACCGCTGCGTTTGCAGTGGGCTAACTGTCTGAGAGTGGTACGGGCGGTGGGACTCGAACCCACACGGGCGTAAGCCCTTCGGATTTTAAGTCCGATATGTCTACCATTCCATCACGCCCGCACCCGGCCTTGTTAGGCAATCGCGCAGGGCATCTCAAGCCCGCGTTCAGATATCCTCGCCCTGCGGTCCCAATGCGGCACCATCCGCCAGCAGCGCGCGCTCTGACAGCCACGGATTGTTCTCGAGCGCGGCCAGAAGCTGGGCGCGCGCAGCGTCCCTGCGCCCCATGTTCATCAGCGTCAGGGCACGACCCGATTGCGCGCCTACGTGGTCCGGTGACAGGCGCAGCGCGATATCCAGATCGGCCAGAGCGGCGGGAAAATCCTCACGCAGAAAGTGGGTAAAGGCGCGCTGATTGTACCCTTCGGCATAGTCCGGACAGTATGCAATCAACCTGTCAAACGCATCGAAAGCACCTGCAAAGTTGAAATTGTTGCGCTGGCGCAGACCGGTATCCAGCACCTCCTGTGCCGCAGCATCGGGCGCGCGCAACCAAATCTCCCACATCTCGCCCGATATCGGCTGAGCGCTGCGTTCATCCGGGGCCGCCCGGATGGCTTCGCGCAATGCAGCCATTTCCGCGCTGGTGTCTGATACAGTCGGACAGGTTTCCGCCCACACAGGGCCAGCGAGAACGGCAAGGAGCACAAGGTGTTTCATGGCACAAAGGATGTCGCACAAGCGGCGCAGGTCAAGTCACATCTGGGCCAACACTCCTCAGTCGACCCCCGGCAGCATCACCTCTTTGACCGCCTCCATCGCAACGAAAGTCGAGGTTGCAGCCACATGCGGCAATGTCGAAATCACGTCGCCAAGAAAGGCGCGGTACTGCGCCATGTTGCGGGTTCTGATCTTGAGAAGGTAGTCGAAATTCCCTGCAATCATATGGGCTTGTTCAATCTCCGGCACCTGCTGGATGGCTGCGTTGAACGCCCTGAGTGCGGCCTCGCGCGTGTCACTCAGGCGCACCTCGACAAAGGCCACGTGATCGAGGCCAAGCGAGATCGGGTCAAGCAGCGCACGATAGCCCATGATCACGCCTGACTTCTCGAGCCGTCGCAAACGTGCCTGCGTGGGCGATTTCGACAGTCCGATCCGCGCCGCAAGATCCGTGATACTCATCCGCCCGTCTTCGGCAAGGGCAGTGAGAATCGATTGATCCAGCCGGTCCAATCCTTCAAGGCGATGTGATCTTTGCTGCGCCGAAATATTGCTCATTTGACCTGCCTTACCCTTAAAATTCAACGAAATTCACTGCCATAAGGTTGATATACTGAACAAAATGCAAAGGGAACCTGAAATGGCACGCGACATTGGCTCTGATCTGGCTATGCACATCGACAGCGGCATGTATGGCGACCCCGAGGCTGTGCTGCATGCCCTGGCGAAAACAGCCGATCTGAGCGCAGAGGACCGCGCCGCCATCTGCACACGCGCCGCAGCCCTGGTCACCGCGATACGCACCCAGGCGGCGCCGGGGCTGATGGAGGTTTTCCTCGCTGAATACGGGCTGTCTACAGAGGAAGGCATCGCGCTGATGTGCCTGGCCGAAGCGCTTTTACGCGTGCCCGACGCCGACACGATCGACGCGCTGATCGAGGACAAGATCGCGCCATCGAACTGGGGCAAGCACCTGGGCCATTCGACCTCGAGCCTCGTGAATGCCTCGACCTGGGCCCTGATGCTGACGGGCCGGGTGCTCGATGACGATCAGCCCGGACCCATCGGCCACCTGCGCGGCGCGATCAAACGGTTGGGCGAGCCGGTGATCCGCACCGCCGTCAGCCGGGCGATGAAGGAAATGGGCCGCCAATTCGTGCTGGGCGAAGACATTGACGCCGCCATGGACCGCGCGGCCGGGATGGAGGCCAAGGGCTACACCTATTCCTACGACATGCTGGGAGAGGCTGCGCTGACGGATGCAGATGCGCGGCGCTACCACCTCAGCTATTCGCGCGCGATTTCGGGCATCGCACGGGCCTGCACCAGCGACGATATCCGCGAAAACCCCGGTATCTCGGTCAAACTCTCCGCCCTGCATCCCCGCTATGAGCGCGCGCAAGAGGTGCAGGTGCTGCGCGATCTTGTTCCCCGCCTGCGCTCATTGGCTCTGTTGGCCAAATCCGCGGGCATGGGCCTCAACATCGACGCCGAGGAAGCAGACCGGCTTTCCCTCTCGCTCGAAGTTATTGACGCCGTGCTGGGCGATGATGCGCTGGCCGGATGGGATGGGTTCGGCATCGTCGTGCAGGCCTATGGGCCGCGTGCAGGCACGGTGATCGACGCGGTCTACGACATGGCCACACGTCACGACCGGCGCATCATGGTGCGGCTGGTCAAGGGCGCCTATTGGGACACCGAGATCAAGCGCGCCCAGGTCGAAGGGATCGCGGGTTTCCCCGTGTTCACGCGCAAATCCGCCACCGACGTTTCCTACATCGCCAATGCGCGCAAGCTGCTGGGGCTGACAGACCGCATCTATCCGCAATTCGCCACGCACAACGCCCACACGGTCGCCGCAATCCTGCACATGGCCGATGGGCAGCCCTACGAGTTCCAACGCCTGCACGGCATGGGCGAGGCCTTGCATGGCATCGTTCTGCGCGAGTATCGCACGCTCTGCCGCATCTATGCGCCCGTCGGCGCGCATCGCGACCTCTTGGCCTACCTCGTACGCAGGTTGTTGGAAAACGGGGCAAATTCCAGTTTTGTGAACCAGATCGTGGATGAAGACGTCCCGCCCGAAGTTGTTGCCGCCGACCCGTTCGAGACACTGGCAGACACCAGCATCACCATCCCTCAAGGCCCCGACCTTTTTGCTCCCGAAAGGGTGAACTCCGCCGGGTTCGACCTGACCCACACACCGACGCTGGCCCGGATCGAAGAGGCGCGCGCACCTTATGCCACGTATCAATGGCACGCTGCACCCCTGACCGTAACGCCCATCACTGACGCGCCGCAAACTATCACGAACCCCGCTGACCCCGATGATCAGGTCGGCACTGTCACACCGGCCACGACGGACAGCGTGACCCAGGCCTATACAGATGCGCGCATATGGGATGCAAGCCTATCCGAACGGCACCGTATTCTCACCGCCGCTGCTGACCTTTACGAGGCGCATTACGGCGAACTCTTTGCCCTGTTGGCGCGCGAAGCAGGCAAGACACAACTTGATGCGGTCGCCGAACTGCGCGAGGCGGTCGATTTCCTGCGCTACTACGCCACGCAAGCGGGCGAAGCGGCCCCCGCAGGCACATTTGTATGCATCTCGCCGTGGAACTTCCCCCTCGCCATCTTCTCGGGTCAGATTGCGGCCGCCCTCGCCGCAGGCAACGCAGTGCTTGCCAAACCCGCCGAACAAACCCCGCTGATCGCACATCGCGCTGTCTCACTGCTGCACGAGGCGGGCGTGCCGCGCGAGGTGCTGCAACTGCTGCCGGGTGACGGCCAGATCGGTGCGGCCTTGACCGCAGACGGGCGCACGAATGGCGTCGCATTCACCGGATCGACCGAAACGGCCCTGCGCATCCGCGCCAGCCTCGCTGAACACGCCCGACCGGGCACACCGCTGATCGCGGAAACAGGTGGGCTGAACGCGATGATTGTGGACAGCACAGCCCTGCCCGAACAGGCCGTGCGCAGCGTGATCGAAAGCGCCTTCCAATCTGCAGGCCAACGCTGTTCCGCGCTGCGCTGTCTCTATGTCCAACACGATATCGCGCCTGCATTTACCGACATGCTGATAGGTGCAATGGACGCGCTGAGCGTCGGAGTACCCTGGGCGCTGTGCACCGATGTGGGCCCCGTCATCGACGCCGAGGCCCGTGCAGGCATCGACGCGCACATCGCAGCGGCCCGCGATACAGGCCGGGTGCTGCACCAGTTGAACACGCCCGAGCATGGCACATTTGTTGCGCCCACGCTGATCAGGGTGGACGGCATCGCGGATATGAAACGCGAGATTTTTGGCCCCGTTCTGCACATCGCGACGTTCAAGTCGCAGGACCTGGACCGGGTCATCGACGACATCAATGCCACAGGCTACGGGCTGACATTCGGCCTGCACACGCGCATCGATGATCGGGTGCAGCACGTTTCCGACCGGATCAAGGCGGGCAATGTCTATGTCAACCGCAACCAGATCGGGGCTATCGTCGGCAGCCAACCATTCGGGGGCCTTGGCCTGTCGGGCACCGGCCCCAAGGCGGGCGGCCCGGACTACCTGTTGCGGTTCCGCGCAGCACCACCGGTTCAAAGCGATGAAGCATGGACCACACCCGCAGCACTGCCTGCCCTGCCCGATGCATCCACGTCGCTGAACCCTGGAACCCCGCTGCCCGGACCAACGGGCGAATCCAACGTGCTCAGCCATGCCGCACGCCCGGCAATCCTGTGCGCAGGGCCGGGGGCACAAACGGCGGCGGAACAGGCCGCTGCCATCACGGCATTGGGCGGACAAGCGGTGCAGGCCAAAGGCTTGCCTGACGCGGACGCCCTGCGCCACGGGCCTGCCTATGGCGGTGTGTTGTGGTGGGGCGATGCAGAGACGGCGCGCGCATTCGAGCGTGCATTATCGCAACGCGCAGGGCCCATCATTCCACTGGTCACCGGCCAGCCCGACCGCGCCCACGCAACCGTCGAACATCACGTCTGCGTCGATACCACCGCCTCGGGCGGCAACGCAGCGCTCTTGGGTGCCGCCAGCTGACACCGTTTTGAAAATGAAAGCGACGTGTTTTTGACTCGCATCGCGGGCCACGCGCGCCGTTTTCCGCGCTGGAAAACAGCCGGAAACCGTGTCGGTTTCCGCACGCCCCCTTGACCACACCGCAACCTAGCCCAACTGTGGCGCCATGTTTCCGATCCGCGATCACAACCCCTCGGGGCGCACGCCCTACGTCACCTACCTGCTGATCGCGGCCAATATCGCGATCTTCCTCAGCTATGTGGGCCTGTTTCAGGATGATCGCGCACTCAACGCATTCTTCTTCGACTTTGCCGCCATCCCTGCCCGGATCGTGACCGGCGACGGGCTGTCCACGCTGTTCACCTCCATGTTCCTGCACGGCGGCTGGATGCATCTGGCCGGGAACATGCTGTTTCTCTACATCTTCGGCGACAATGTCGAAGACGAGATGGGGCACATACCCTACCTGCTCTTTTACCTTGCGACGGGCCTTGCCGCCGGGTTGATCCACGTGATCTCGGCTCCCTACTCGCCGGTGCCCACGGTCGGGGCCTCGGGTGCCATCGCAGGGGTGATGGGGGCCTACCTGCTGCTCTACCCAAAGGCGCGCGTCGACATCCTGCTGATCCTGATCATCATCTTCCGCGTCTTTCCCATCCCCGCGTGGATCATGCTGGCCGTGTGGTTCGGCATGCAGTTCATCGGCGGCATCGGCAGCGACCCGCAAGCGGGCGGTGTCGCCTATTGGGCCCATGCCGGGGGCTTTGCCGCCGGTCTCCTGTTCACCTTCCCACTCTGGCTGCGGCTGGGCGGTCCTGCCTTTTGGCGGCGCACTGATGGGCATCCACCCCACCCCGAAGCGGTCTATGCCCGCTCGAACATCCCAAAGGTGCGCCGATGAAAGCAAGCTGCCATTGCGGGGCCGTCGTGCTCGAGGTGACGCTCACCGACGGGCTGAACACCGCCTCGCGCTGTGATTGTTCGTTCTGCGCACGCCGCGCCGCGCCGGCAGTCAGCGCACCCAGGGACGGTGTGAAAATCATCCAAGGCGCGGACGCGCTGACACTCTATCAATGGGGCACGGGCACAGCACGGCACCATTTCTGCAAGATCTGCGGGATATACATGTTCCACAACCGGCGCGCCGCGCCCAACGATATCGGCGTCAACATGGGCACGCTCGAAGGGGTCAACCCCGCGCGGCACGAACCGATCCCGTGGACGGATGGCATCAACCACCCCTCCGATCGAAGCGATTAGGTGCGGATGATCTTGGCCAGTTGCGGGAACATCGGCTCATTGGCGCAGATGATCTCGCCATCTTCCAGGATGTCGTTGCCTGGGGTCAACGGCTCGACCAGACCACCCGCCTCGCGGACGATAAGCAGGCCAGCGGCGATGTCCCAGGCGTTCAAACGACGCTCCCAGTAGCCATCGTAGCGGCCCGCCGCCACATAGGCCAAATCCAGTGCCGCCGCACCAAAACGGCGCACACCGGAACAGACGGGCATCAGACGCGCCAGCTCTTTCAACGTCTCGGGCAGATCAGAGCGACCTCCAAAGGGCAGACCGGTGGAAAACAGCCCCTCGATCATCTTGTGACGGCCCGACACACGCAGACGCTGGTCATTCATGAACGCGCCATTGCCCTTCTCGGCAAAAAACATCTCGTCCTTGGCAGGATCATACACCACACCGGCCACAACCTGCCCCTTGTGCTCAAGAGCAATGGACACAGCCCAGTGGGGCAAGCCATGCAGAAAGTTCGTCGTGCCATCCAGCGGGTCCACGATCCAGCGACGGGTCGGATCCTCGCCATCGGCGGCCCCGCCCTCCTCGGCCAGCCAGCCATAGGTCGGGCGCGCGGTGCGCAATTCGTCGCGAATGATCTCTTCGGCGGCAATGTCGGCCTTGGAGACGAAATCACCCGCCCCCTTGGTCGACACCTGCAGGTTTTCCACCTCGCGAAAGTCCTTGACCAGCGACCGGCCTGCCTTGCGCGCGGCCTTCATCATGATGTTGAGATTTGCGCTGCCTTGCATGGGATCGCTCCGAAGGGGATGATGGTCGAAAGCCGCGCTATACGCCGCCTGCCCGCCCTTGCCAAGGGGGGACCCTCTCACCACCACGACAGGAGCCACCGATGCCCGACCAAATGCAGCACATCACCCTCGCCAGCCGCCCCACCGGCGCGCCGACGCCGGACAATTTCGCGCTTGAAACCGCACCCATCCCGGAGCCCGGCGAAAACGAAGTGCTGGTGCGGGTCCACTACATGTCGCTGGACCCTTACATGCGCGGACGCATGGATGATGCCAAATCCTACGCCGCGCCTGTGCCCCTGGGCGGCACCATGGAAGGTGGCGGCGTAGGCGAGGTGATCGCCTCGAACCACCCCAGTTTTGCGCCCGGCGACATGGCGTTCGGCATGTTCGGCTGGGCCACCCACGCGGTGCAGAACGGGGCGATGATGCGCAAACTCGACCCCACGCTCGGGCCCATCACGGCGGCCCTAGGCGTGCTGGGCATGCCCGGGTTCACCGGCTGGCACGGGCTGATGGAATACGGTCGCCCGCAAAAGGGCGAAACACTTGTGGTCGCCGCCGCCACCGGGCCGGTCGGCTCCATGGTCGGGCAACTCGCCAAATCGCTGGGCTTGCGCACGGTGGGCATCGCGGGCGGGCCTGACAAATGCGCGCTGGCCACCGACACGTTCGGCTTTGACGCCTGCCTCGACCACCGCGCCTATGCCGATGCACGCAGCTTGCGCGCCGCATTGAAAGAGGCCGCGCCAAAAGGCATCGACATCTACTTCGAAAATGTCGGCGGCAAGGTGCTCGAAGCAGTGATGCCACTCATGAACCCACACGGGCGCATCCCCGTCTGCGGCATGATCTCGTGGTACAACGCAGGCGGTCTGGGTGCCGGGGCCGACACACCGATGTCAGCGGCAGCGCTGTGGCGGCCCATCCTGGTCAATTTCCTCAGCGTGAACGGGTTCATCATCTCGAACCACTGGGATCGGCTGCCCACCTTCCTCGGCGAAGTCGCGCCCAAAGTCGCAAGTGGCGAGATCAAGATGCTCGAGGATATCGCAGACGGCCTCGAAAACGCCCCCGCTGCCTTCATGGGCCTGCTCGAAGGCAAGAACCGGGGCAAACAGCTGGTCAAACTGATCTGACCCAAGGGTCGGTGGGCGGGCGCCTTTGCGTATGCAAACAGAGCCGCCCGCCGCCCTCACGCCGCCTGCAACTTGCGCGCCTCGACGCGTGCCAATTCGATCAGCTTTTCCATATAGGGCTTATCGCGATCCTCACTGCGCACCGCCGCATAAAGGCGGCGGGTGATCCCATCCCGGGTCAGGGGCCGGGTGACATAGTCGCTTGAATACTTCACCTCGCGCACCACCCAATCGGGCAGCACCGACACACCCCGGTTCGAGGCGACCAGCAACAGAATCACCGCCGTCAACTCCGCCTGACGCACCGATGCGGGCTCCACCTTTTCTGGGATCAACAACTGGCTAAACACATCCAGCCGCGCGCGCTCCACCGGATAGGTGATCAGCGTCTCACCGCGAAAATCCGACGCATCAATGTATTCCTTCTGCGCCAGCGGGTGGGTCGAGGCGGCAACGAAAACAGGCGCGTAATCAAAGAGTTCGACAAACTCGACCCCTGGCAACTCCTCCGGGTCCGAGGACACGACCAGATCGACCTCTTCCTTCATCAGCGCGGGCAGCGCGTCAAAGGCAAGACCGGGGCGAATGTCCACATCCACATCCGGCCAGCTGCGGCGAAACATCTCGAGTACCGGAAACAGCCACTCGAAACAGGCATGACACTCGATTGCGATATGCAGCCGCCCTGTCGATCCGTCGCGCAGACCCGTAAACTCGGCCTGCATCGCCTCGACCTGGGGCAAGACCTGCTCGGCCAGCCGCAACAGGCGCAGCCCCGCCGCCGACAGTTTCAGCGGTTTGGAGCGGCGCACGAACAGCTCGACCCCTGCCTGCTCCTCCAGCCCCTTCACCTGATGGCTTAGCGCAGACTGGGTGATGTGCAGCTGATCGGCCGCCTTCGCCAGCCCACCCGCCTCGTGGATGGCCTTGATGGTCCGCAGGTGGCGGAACTCGATATGCATACACACCTCATGTTTATCTTGAAGGTTATGAATTTGCCTCAAGATACCGCGCAAGCCATACTGCCCGCAACCCCATAGGAGCCGCCCCACATGACCGCCCTCTCGTTCGAGACCTTCCCGCCCAAGTCCCTCGATGCCTCCTTCCACCTCTGGGACACGGTGCAGGCGCTCACGCCGCTCGCACCGCGGTTTGTGTCGGTCACCTACGGTGCGGGCGGCTCGACCCAGTCGCTCACACAAGAGGCGGCGCAGACCCTGCGCAAGACCTCCGGCCTCACGGTCGCCGCACACCTGACCTGCACCGGACAAAGCCGCTCGGACG
This sequence comes from Tateyamaria algicola, assembly GCF_047715485.1. Lineage (NCBI taxonomy): Bacteria > Pseudomonadati > Pseudomonadota > Alphaproteobacteria > Rhodobacterales > Roseobacteraceae > Tateyamaria > Tateyamaria algicola. The sequence goes on along the minus strand of NZ_CP180422.1, from coordinate 3,450,807 downwards.
TGCTGCAAACGGCACGGGCTTATGCAGATGCGGGCATCAAGGATATCGTTGCTCTGCGCGGCGATGCACCCGATGGCGGCACCTTTGCCCCCCACCCGGACGGGTTCGCCAACAGCGTCGATCTGATCGCCGCGCTTGCCGAGACCGGGACCTTCACCATCCGCGTCGGCGCCTACCCCGACAGCCACCCCGACGCGGCTTCGACTCAGCAGAATATCGACTGGCTCAAGGCCAAGATCGACGCAGGCGCGGCCGAGGCGATCACGCAGTTCTTCTTTGAGGCCGACAGCTTCCTGCGTTTCCGCGATGCCTGCGCCGATGCGGGGATTTCTGCCCCCATCACGCCCGGAATCCTGCCCGTATCAAACTGGAAACGCGCGAAATCCTTTGCCAACAGATGCGGCACACCGGTCCGCGCCTCTATCGCCAACGACTTCGAGCGGGCCAACCGCGACGGGCGCGGCGACCTCTTTGCGCTCACCCATTGCGCAGATCTGTGCGATACACTGATCAGCGAAGGGGTCGATGCGCTGCACTTTTACACGCTCAACCGCCCCGACCTCACCCTCAAGGTCTGCCGCGCGCTTGGCCTTGTGCCCACACCCTCGATCCGCAATGTCGCCTAAACGGCACTAGACCGATCAGTCCAATTGCCCTAACGTCCCAGTATCATTGATGCCCGAGGACGCCCATGCCGAACATCGCCCAAACCCCCGCCGACCTGCTGGATCAGGACGCGCTGTTGTCCATGTCCGGGCTCGACTTCATGACCGGGATGCTGAACGGCACCCTGCCCGGCCCGCCGATTGCACGCACCATGGGCTATACCCTGCACGCGGTTGCGGACGGGCTGGTCACCTTTCGCGGCGCACCCGAATTCAATGTTACGAACCCGATGGGCACGGTGCATGGCGGCTGGTACGGCACCCTGCTCGACAGCGCGATGGCATGCGCCGTGATGACAAAAGTGCCCGCCGGATCGGTCTACACAACGCTGGAATACAAGATCAACATCACCCGGGGCATCCCGCTGGGGATGGAGATCGACTGCACCGGCAAAATCGATCACGCAGGTCGCAGCACGGGCGTCGCCAGCGGCGAAATCCGTGGTGTCGAAGATGGCAAGCTCTATGCCACGGGCTCGACCACCTGCATCATCATGAAAATCCGCTAACATGGGCTAGTGGGCATCCGCCCCGGTGCCGCGCATATCTGATACCCATTCGCCCCAACTGCGCGGGGCCGGGGATTGCGCGACCGACGGGTGCACACGCTCGGACGGGTCAAGACCAACGGCACGGGGCTTGCGGGTGATGAACCAGCGCCCCAGGCCCCGGAACGTGCCCACCGAAGGCGCTTGGGCATCCTGTTCAAACCGGTCCGCCCACCCGTCGGGAAGGGGCAGGTCGCAGCCCTCTGCCTGTTCCAGCATCCAGACCAGCGGGATATTGGCCAAGGGGCGCGCCGCCGTGTAGCCCGTCAGATGTCCGCCCACATCACCGTGGGTGCCGCGAAACCACATCTGCACCAAATGCCCGTCCCAGTCCTGCGTCGAATCCCACATCACCGGCGCATAGGCGACCCGCGTCTCGTTGCGGGCCAGCGCGTGAAAGCCGCGCTTGACCGACTTGCCCAAGTGGTGGTTGTGAAAGGCATGGCGCGGCGCGCTCAGGCGCCACAGATAGGGCATGTTCAGCCCCAGCGATTTTACCGTGTCCCAGGCCCCGATCATCTCGATCTCGACGGTCTCGTGGCAGTTGTTGCGGGCAAAGATCGTGGCGGCGTCGCTGTCAGGCGTGCATTCGTAATGGCGATAGGCATCGCGGATATTGCGCTCGGTCGCGGCCTCGGCCTTGAGCAGCCCCACCCGGTCGATGATCCCCGCCAATGAGCGCACTGCATAGGCCCCACGCGAATAGCCAAACAGGAAAATCCGGTCGCCGGGCCGATAGCGCGAGGCAAGGTAGCCATAGGCGCGCCGAATCTGGCGATTGATCCCCCGGCCAAAGATCACGTCGCCTGCCCGCCGCCACTCGGACCACTGCAGGCCCGGTTCGTAATAAAGCGATACTTCGCTGCCCATTTCGCCTAGCAGCTTGGCGGTCAGACCTGCATTGGTCTCTTCGCCAGGCTCGAGCGTCGACATCGTGCCGTCGATGATGATGACATGGATCGTACTGCCGCGGGCCGGAGGCTGAACCTCCGGCAATCCTTTCCCGAACCGGCTTTGCAGCCAGTGCGCGATGGATTTATTCAGCCGCGATAGGATCATTCCTCAGCAATTCCCAAACCTTCACCGGTGTAAATGGCATGTCCGCCTGGCGCACGCCGTGGTCCCACAACGCATCTTGCACCGCATTGGCCACCGCTGCCAACGCCCCGACTGTTCCAGCCTCGCCGCAACCCTTCATGCCCATGATATTCGCCGTAGACGGCACCGGTTCAGACGTGAACCCAATCATGGGAACGTCATCCGCCCGGGGCAAGGCGTAGTCCATGAACGTTGCCGTGAGCAATTGGCCATCCTCATCGAACTGCACATGCTCTGTCAGCGCCTGGCCGATGCCCTGAACGACGCCGCCGTGCACTTGACCTTCGGCCAGCATAGGATTGATAAGATTACCAAAATCGTCCACGACGGTGTAGCGATCCACAGTCGTCACGCCGGTATCAGGATCGATCACGATTTCTGAAACATGGCACCCGTTGGGAAAGCTGCGCGCTTCCAGCTGGACGCGACGTTCATGCACCATCAGATCGTCCCGGCCCTTGTCTCGGGCCATCTCGGCAACTTCCAGCATGGTCGGGGTCATGTTCGACCCCTCTGCACGAAACCGCTCATCATCAAAGGTGATTTCGGCGGCTGGCACTCCCATTTCCTCGCTCAGGAATGCGGTAAACACCTCCGTCATGGCCTCGACCGTATAGAGCGTCGCATTGTTCTGCACCGTGACCGAGCGCGAGCCGCCCGTGCCGCCGCCTACCTTGATACGGTCGCTGTCGCCCTGCACCACGTCGATCATGTCGACCGGTACGCCGGTCTGATCGCTCAGGAACTGGGCATAGACGGTTTCGTGCCCCTGCCCGTTGCTTTGTGTGCCGACATAGATGTTCACGCGCCCCTCATCGGTAAACTCAACCTTGGTGCTTTCGGTAGGGTCGCCCAAAATGCTTTCGATATAGTAACACAGGCCCAGACCGCGCAGCAGGCCACGCTCCGCATCCGCCGCCTTGCGCGCAGCAAAACCGGCCAGATCAGCCTCGGCTTCGGCCCTGCTCAACACCTTGTCGAAATCCCCCACATCATAGGTCTCGCCTACGGTGGTGGCATAGGGGAACTGGTGCGGCTTGATAAAATTGATGCGGCGCAGCTCCAGCGGATCAACCCCCAACTCGCGCGCAGCACGGTCCATGGCGCGTTCGAGGATATAGATCGCCTCGGGCCGTCCCGCGCCGCGATAGGCATCGACCTGCGTGGTGTTGGTGTAATAGCCGATCGAGCGCAGATAGGTCGTCTGCACGTCGTAAACGCCCATCAAGACACGGGAAAACAGTTGTGTCTGGATCGCTTGCGCGAATTGCGAGTTGTAGGCCCCCATGTTGGCCTTGGTCAGCACACGGTAGCCAATGATGCGGTTGCCTTCGTCAAAGGCAAGTTCCGTCAGCGAGGTCAGATCGCGCCCCGCATTGTCGCTCAGCATCGCCTCGGTGCGTTCCGACATCCAGCGCACGGGCCGGCTCAGATCGCGCGCCGCGTGGGCCAGCACGAAGTATTCGGGGTACATCATCCCCTTCATGCCAAAGCCGCCGCCGGTGTCGGGGTTGGTCACGCGGATCATCTCTGCTTCGACGTTCAGCGCCTCTGCCAGTTGCTCTTTGGGCCCCCACACGCCCTGCCCGTTGATGGCGACGTGAAAGCGGTCGCCCTCCATCTCTGCATAACAGCCGCGCGGCTCCATCGAGTTCACGATGATGCGGTTGTCGCCCACATCCAGGCTCACCACCCGGGCGGCTTTGTCGAACACGGCGTCACAGGCCGCCGCATCGCCCATCTCCCAATCATAGGCCACATTGTCGGGCGCTTCGGGGTGCAGGGTCTCTCCGCCCGCATCCATATCCATCTTGGCGGGCAGGTCGTCGTAGTCGAGCACAATCATCTCGGCCGCATCGCGCGCCTGCGCCATGGTGTCGGCGACGATGACGGCCACGGGTTCGCCCACGAAGCGCAGCCGATCCCGCGCCAGAATGGGACGCTCGGGTGCGGCGCCTTGCGAGCCGTCACGGTTCTTCATCGTGGCCCCGCGCATGCCGACAGCCATGCCCGCAGCCTCCAGATCGGCCAACGTGTAAACGGCATGGACACCATCGGCCTCGCGCGCATCCGTCACGTCCAGTTCGGTGATAACGGCATGGGCCACGGGCGAGCGGAACACGAATGTCTGCAATGCGCCATCGGGCGCAATGTCATCCACATAGCGCCCCTCTCCAGTCAAAAACCGCACGTCCTCGCGACGTGTGACAGGTTGGCTTTTTCCGAACTTTTCCATGGGGAACTCCTATGGCTGGAGGGGCAGTGATCAAGGGCGAACCTAGCGGATGGCGAGGCAGTGTCCAGAGCCGGAAACGACTAGGATTTACCTACGGACGGCACCGTCGGTGTCGAGGCACGGGGGCCGACGTCTCCGACCCACCAGGTTTTGCCCCGGCTGTCGCGATAGACCTCGATGTCAGATGTCGGGCCGTATCTGAAGTAACGCGTGTTCGAGCCAGAGGGCAGGCTTTCCCCCTGCACACCCCGTTCGTCCCGCCAAACCAACACATAGCTGGTGGATGTGCCTTTTTTCGTGCGCTGCTTGCGCTCATCCACATACAAGACCTTCGCCCATTCGGCGCGGCCGTACTGTCGGGCGCGGATCGCCTCGATGGCAGGACGGGCCGTCCACCAGAACGCGCCCAAACAGGCAAGCCCAAAGACAAGCGCCAGCCAGCGCATCACCTGCCCATCTTCCCACGTCGTGCCGATCGTATGCTCCATCCGGCGCGGGTTTTCCGGCAAATAGCGGATGGCGCGCGTCGCCCCCGGCGTCAGGGCGCGGTAAAGGCTCCGGCTCACCTTCCGCTCGACAGAGACAACCGTGCCCTGCACGTCGTAGTCAAAGGTCACGTAGTAATCGGTTTCCGTACTGTCATTGCGGCGCACAGTTTGTTTGCGACGGTCAGTTGCGGTTGCAATGCCCTCAACACCCCGGGCATCAAAGGCCAGCCCAAGCTTCAGGCTCTGATAGCTGCCAAAAGTACTTATGCCCGTGGCCACGGCAAGGATAAGCGCAAACGCGGCACCCTTGCGCCACCACAGCCGGAAAAAGCCGGGCGCAGGCCCGTCGGTAAAGTCTTTCATGCCTGCAAAGCTACCCTAGCCCCCGACCCACCAAAACCCCCTTCCCTTCACCGTCCCTCGCGGCTATCTCACGCCCCAACGCACAAAGGGGGCCACGCATCATGGCACTGGGTAAATTCAACGCATCCGAGGTCGAGGCCCGCATTTACACGAAGTGGGAGGAACAGGGCTGTTTCGCCGCGGGCGCCAACGCGCGCACCGACGCGGCCACCTATAGCGTCATGATCCCGCCCCCCAATGTCACCGGCGTCCTGCACATGGGCCACGCGTTCAACAACACGTTGCAGGACGTGCTGGTGCGCTGGCACCGCATGCGCGGGTTCGACACGCTCTGGCAGCCCGGCACGGACCATGCAGGCATCGCCACGCAAATGGTGGTCGAACGCCAACTGGCCCAAGACAGCAACATGCGCCGCACCGACATGTCACGCGAGGAGTTCGTCAAGAAGATCTGGGAGTGGAAGGCCGAGAGTGGCGGCACGATCAAGGGCCAGCTCAAACGGCTGGGCGCCTCCTGCGACTGGTCGCGCGAGGCGTTCACCATGTCCGGCGCCCCCGGCGCGCCCGCGGGGAGGAAGGGAACTTCCACGACGCCGTCATCAAGGTGTTCGTCGAGATGTACAACCAGGGCCTGATCTATCGCGGCAAGCGTCTGGTCAATTGGGACCCGCATTTCGAAACGGCGATCTCTGATCTCGAGGTCGAGAACACCGAAGTTGCGGGACACATGTGGCATTTCAAGTACCCGCTCGCGGGCGGTGCCACCTATGAATATGTCGAGAAAGACGCCGACGGAAATGAAACGCTGCGCGAAACCCGCGACTATATCTCCATCGCCACGACGCGGCCCGAAACCATGCTGGGTGATGGGGCCGTTGCGGTTCACCCATCCGATGAACGGTATGCGCCAATCGTCGGAAAACTTTGCGAAATTCCCGCCGGGCCAAAAGAGCACCGTCGCCTGATCCCCATCATCACCGACGAATACCCCGACCCCGACTTCGGCTCGGGCGCGGTCAAGATCACGGGCGCGCACGACTTCAACGACTATCAGGTGGCCAAACGCGGCGGCATCCCGATGTATAACCTGATGGACACAAAGGCGAACATGCGCGCCGACGGCAAACCCTACGCAGAAGAGGCCGCCGCAGCCCAAGCCATCGCCAAGGGAGAACAGCAGTTTGACGAGGCAATGATTGCCGCGATGAACCTTGTGCCGGATGAGTATCGCGGCATGACACGTGAGGACGCGCGCAAGGCTGTCGTCGCCGACATCACGGCCGAGGGCAACGCGGTCATGGAGACCGTGACGACAACGGACGCGGACGGCAATGACGTCACCGAAACCCGCCCTTACGTCGAAAACAAACCCATCATGCAGCCCTTCGGCGACCGCTCCAAAGTGGTCATCGAACCCCTGCTCACCGACCAATGGTTCGTGGACACCGACAAGATCGTCGGCCCCGCGCTGGATGCAGTGCGCAACGGCGACGTCAAAATCCTGCCCGAGAGCGGGGAAAAGGTCTATTACCACTGGCTCGAAAACATCGAGCCCTGGTGCATCTCGCGCCAACTGTGGTGGGGCCACCAGATCCCGGTTTGGTATGGACCAAGCATACGAACGAACGGCCAACCTTGGGAAAACTGGGACGAGCCCATTGCCTTTTGCGGAGCGACTTTCAAAGAAGCGTGGCAGCAGGCGCAGAAATACTATGATGGTTACAAGCCGTCGTTAGTTGTGGCTGGCGAAGTTAAGAACCGGGACGCAGCGATAGGCTACGAAGACCCTACTGCAACGATTGAACCAGATAATGAAATCGGCCAGTGGCTGGGCTTAGAAAAAGCAGTCGAAGTCGATCCTGTATACCTCTACCGCGACCCCGACGTCCTAGACACATGGTTCTCCTCCGGCCTCTGGCCCATAGGCACCCTAGGCTGGCCCGCGGACACGGACGAACTGCAAAAATACTTCCCCACCTCCGACCTCATCACCGGGCAGGACATCCTGTTCTTCTGGGTCGCCCGCATGATGATGATGCAATACGCCGTCACGGGCGAAAAACCCTTCGACACCGTCTACCTCCACGGGCTCGTGCGCGACGCCAAGGGCAAGAAGATGAGCAAGTCGACCGGCAACGTCGTCGACCCGCTCGACCTGATCGACGAATACGGCGCCGACGCGCTGCGCTTTGCCTCGGCTGCCATGGCCTCGCTCGGTGGCACACTCAAACTCGACACCCAGCGCATCGCAGGCTACCGCAACTTCGGCACCAAGCTTTGGAACGCCACCAGCTACGGCGACATGCGCGGCGTGTTCGATCTGCCCCATGAGGATACAGTCCCCGACACCAAACACCCGCTCAACCGCTGGATCAAAGGCGAGATCGCCAAGACGCGGGAGACAGTCGATCAGGCCCTCACCGACTACCGCTTCAACGACGCGGCAAGCGCACTCTACGCCTTCACCTGGAACACGTTCTGCGACTGGTACCTGGAATTCACCAAACCCATCTTCGACGAAGGGACCGAGGACGAAATCGCGGAAACCAGGGCCACCTATGCCTGGGCGCTCGATCAATGCCTGATCCTGCTGCACCCGATCATGCCCTTCATCACCGAAGAGCTGTGGGGGCAAAAAGCAAGGCCCAAGCAACTGATCCACGCCGACTGGCCCACCTACACCAGCGATCTGGTGGATGCAGAGGCCGACGCCGAACTCAACTGGGTGATCAGGTTGATCGAAGCCATCCGCTCCGCCCGCGCCCAGATGCACGTGCCTGCGGGTGCCTACGTGCCGTGCGTGGTCAAAGGGTTCGAAGCACAGGCCAAAGCGGCCTATGACCGCAACAAGGCGCTCATCCACCGCTTTGCCCGCCTCGAAAGCCTGACGGAAACCGACGACTTCCCCAAAGGCACCGTCGCTCTCGCTGTCTCGGGCGGTAGCTTCGGCCTGCCGCTGGCAGACGTCATCGACGTGGGCGAAGAAATCGCGCGGCTAGAAAAGACCCTCGGTAAACTTGCCAAGGAACTTGGCGGCCTGCGCGGACGGCTCAAGAACCCCAAATTTGCCGCAAGCGCACCGCCCGAAGTGGTCGAAGAAACCAAGGCCAACCTCGCTTTGCGCGAAGAGGAAGAAAGCAAGCTGCAAGAGGCCCTCACCCGCCTCAAGGAGCTCTGATCCCCTTCATCTTGCCAGATAAACTCCGGGGTTTGGGGCAGCGCCCCAATCAAACAAAAAGTGTCGCGCCTTAGCGCGGCTATTTGATCAGACGTCTCTCACCCGAAATTCGGCGGCCGCTTCTGAAACGTGGCCGCGATAACCTCCATCTGGTGCGGCTTGCCGATCAACGCCGCCTGCACCCGGCTCTCCTCCAGCAACACGTCGTCGGGCGCATGCGTCTCTGCATAGCCCACCAACGCCTTGGCCGCGCGCAGGGCCGAAGGCGATTTCAAAGCCAACTCCCCTGCCAGATCCATCGCTGCGGCAAGCGGGTCCTCCGCCAGTTCCGTCACCAGCCCCCAAGCCTCTGCCTTCTCGGCAGAAACGGGCGTCGCGGTATAGGTGAGCTTGCGCAATACGTCACTGCGCACGAGACGGGGCAGCAGCACCATGCCGCCCATATCCGGCACAATGCCCCACTTCATCTCCATTACCGCCAGTTGCGCATCCGGCGCGGCAATACGGATGTCGCCCCCCAGCGCCAGTTGCAGCCCGGCCCCGAAGCACACCCCATGAATGGCCACGATCACCGGCACGGGCACGCGGGTCCAAACCATCGCAACCTCCTGCCACTGGTTGGTGGTGCCCTCGCCATGGGTGCGCGGCATCAGCAAGTCACCCGGATCCTTGCCAATCATGGCGCTGAGGCCGCTGACATCAATGCCCGCGCAAAATCCCTTGCCCTCGCCCGAGATCACGCAGACGCGCGCATCCGACGCGGCCACTTCATTGCCTGCCGCAATCACCGCATCGATCATCGCCTGATCGACGGCGTTCATCTTGTCGGCGCGGGTCAGGCGCACATGAGCGATGTGGTTTTCATAGGTGACGGTGACACGGGGGCTGTCGGACATGGGGCAAATCTCCTCTTTGCCCCACCCAAGCGCATCGCGCCCCGCCATGCCAGCAAAACGTCAGGGCACCACGCGTTCGACGGCGCGCATCATCCCGAGACCCTTGTCATAGACAAGCGTCAGGATGCGTCGTCCGCTACCCGATCGCAGCGCCGCACCCGGCACCGCGCGCACCGCCCCCGCGGCGGCAGCCGTTGCCAGAAACCCGCGTCTCGTCATCTTTGCCATCTCGCGCCCCTCTAGTTGCGAACGATTCTCAATATAGGAGCGCACAGGCAAAACGCCAAATCCTTGCCCCGCCGCACAGGGCGCGCTACCCCTCGCCCATGACAGATTTCCGCCTGACCCCGCTCGCCGCCAGCCTGCCCTCGACCGTGCCCTTCGTCGGCCCCGAGGCGCAGGAACCCCAGATGGGCCAAACCTTTCAGGCCCGTATCGGCGCCAATGAAAGCGTCTATGGCCCCTCACCACAGGCGATCAAGGCCATGGCCGAGGCCGATCACTGGAAATACGGCGACCCCGAAAACCACGACCTGCGCGCCGCGCTCGCCACACATCTCGGCACAACGCCCGACCACATCATGGTGGGCGAAGGGATCGACGGACTTCTGGGATACCTCGTGCGGCTGTTTGTCGGCCCCGGCGATCACGTGGTGACGTCCGACGGCGCCTACCCCCACCTTCAACTACCACGTGGCAGGCTTTGGCGGCACCTTGCACAAGGTGCCCTACCGCGACGATCACGAAGACCCCGGTGCACTGTTCGCCAAGGCGCGAGAGGTGGGTGCAAAACTTGTCTACCTCTCCAACCCCGACAACCCGATGGGCACATGGCATGACGGGGTGACACTGCTGCGCGCGCTCGACGATCTGCCCGAAGCCACATTGCTGGTTCTGGATGAGGCCTATATCGACTGCGCCCCCGCAGGCACGGCGCCTAACATTGCGCCAGATGATCCTCGCGTGATCCGCATGCGCACCTTTTCAAAGGCCTATGGCATGGCCGGTGCGCGGGTGGGTTATGCGCTTGGGGCGGCGCCGCTGATCGACGCGTTCAACAAGGTGCGCAACCATTTCGGCATGAATCGCGCGGCCCAAGCCGGGGCGCTGTCGGCGCTCGCCGATCACGACCACCTCGCCCATGTGCTCGGCCAGATCGCGGGTGCCCGCGCCCGGATCGCCCGGATCGCGACGGAGAATGGCCTGACGGCCCTGCCCTCTGCTGCCAATTTCGTGGCCATCGACTGCGGGCGCGACGGCGCTTTTGCCAAGGCCGTGCTCGACGGGCTGATCGCGCGCGGCATCTTTGTGCGCATGCCCTTTGCTGCGCCGCAAAACCGCTGCATCCGGGTCAGTTGCGGCACGCCCGCCGATCTCGACGCCTTTGGCGCCGCCCTGCCGCTGGCGCTGGCAGAGGCGCAAGGGGGCTGACAGCGCCGCGCGGCGCATTATACTCGACCCGAGACGCGGTAAGATCGGGGATGTCATGGACGATCACCACACGGGTCGCGCACCCAATTACACAAGCGCCTGTATCGTCATGTTCGGCGTGAACATCACGTGGGTATTGGTAGCAATCTGGGCCATCTGGGGCCTGATTGCCGCCGTGTTGCTGGGTCTTGGCGTCAACCACCTGATCGAACGCGGCAAGGCCTGGGCCGCCCAGCGTCAGGCAGCCTCGATCCGACGGGGCAAGTCGTTCTAACCCGCTGCGATCTCACCGGCCGCAGCCTCCAGCGCGCCGGACCCGTGCGGGATATCCAGCGCGGTCAGCCCCGCCTCGATCCCGCCAAGAAGCCCCATGATCATGTGCCCGTTGACATGGCCCATATGGCCCAGACGGAAGAACCCGTGCCAGGCCGGATCGCCCGGTGGCGCCATGCCCAGACCAATGCCAAGCGTCAGGCCCAGGTGCTGTTCCACCCAGTCGCGCAAGGCCGTGCCATGGGGTGCGCCGAGGCGCAGCGCGGTCACGGCAGTGCTGCGATGCGCAGCGTCCGTCACGTTCAACTCCAGCGGTCCTGTCTGCCGCCAAGTCTCGCACGCCGCCCAGATGGCGCGGGCCAACAGCCCGTGACGGCGCCAGACAGCCTCGATCCCCTCGCCGTGCAGCATGTCGAGCGCGGTGCGCAGACCATATAGATGGTGCGTCGGCGCGGTGCCGTTCCAATACATGAAAAACTCGTCCGGGTTCGCGCGCGGCTGCCAATCCCAATAGCGGCTGACGCGGGGCATCGCGGCGCGCGCACCTTGGGCCTTGGCGTTGAAAAAGACAAAGGCCATGCCGGGCGGCACCATCAGCCCCTTCTGGCAGCCCGCAACCATCACATCGACACCCCAGGCATCCATTTCAAAGACGTCGCAGCCAAGTGAAGCAATGCAATCGGCCATCAACAGGGCCGGATGACCAACCTCGTCCATCACCGCGCGCAGGGCCGCAATGTCATTGCGCACCGAGGTCGACGTATCCACATGCACGGCCAGCACCGCCTTGATCCGGTGGCCTTTGTCGGCGCGCAACGTTTCTGCGATCCGCTCCATGTCCATGGGGGCGCGCTTGCCGAAATCGAGGATATCGACCTTTGCCCCGAGACCCTCGGCCATATCGCCCCAGCCGTGGCCAAAACGCCCCGTGGCGGGCACCAGCACCGTGTCGCCCGGCGCGATCGTGTTCGCCAACGCCGCCTCCCACGCGGCATGGCCGTTGCCGATATACATGGCCACATCACCGTCCGTGCGGGCCACGCGCCGCAGGTCCGGCACCAGACTGGCCGCAATATCCACCAACGCGCCGGCATAGATGTTCGGGGCGGCGCGGTGCATCGCCTGCAACACCGCATCAGGGATCACCGAAGGGCCTGGAATGGCAAGGTATTCGCGCCCGTTTCGGGCAATCGGGGTGGCGGGCATCTGGCTCTCCGGGATGTCTCGTGCACATGCACGTCTGGCGCGACTCTAGCGTGCCGCAGCGCCGCGTCAATCGGTGCAGAGGCCCGCCCCATACTTGCCCCGGCTGAGCGCCCGCGATAGAGGTTGCGACCAACGGACCTGATCGGAGCGCGGCAGAGACGCCGCTTGGATGCCACACGTGACAACTCCTGAAACGCCTGAACAGCCCATGTCCGCCTCAGGACCTCTTCTGCGCTGGCTTTGGCACGGATATCTCAAGAAACACACCGGGCTTATGTCGGTCGCCGTGTTCTTCATGTTGATCGAAGGATCGATGCTGGGGGCGCTCAGCTATCTCATGCAGCCGATGTTCGACAGTGTGTTCGTGGCGGGCGAAGGCGACATGCTGTTCTGGGTGGGCGCGTTCGTGATCGGCATCTTCGTGGTCCGCGCCACGTCCTCGGTGATCCAAAAGCTGATCCTGACCCGCGTCGCGCTCAAGACAACGGCTGATCTGCGATTTGACCTGCTGGACCGGATCATGTTGCAGGACGGCGCCTTTCACCAGGTGCACCCGCCCGGCTTTCTGATTCAGCGGGTGCAAGGCGATGTGGGGGCCGTCGCGGTCGTGTGGCGGGCCATCATCACCGGCGCCGGGCGCGATTTCCTGGGGTTGCTCGTGCTGTTGGGCGTGGCCATCAGCGTCGATCCCGTCTGGGCCCTGCTGGCCTGTATCGGCATTCCCGTGCTGGTCCTGCCCGCGGCGATGGCGCAAAACTATGTGCGTGAGCAATCGCGCACTTCCCGCGATCTGAGCGCGAGCCTTTCCACCCGTCTGGACGAGGTGTTTCACGGCATCGTGCAGGTCAAGCTGAACGCGCTCGAGCGCTATCAGGCGTCGCAATACCGCTCGCTCACCAGCCGCTTCAATCGGGCCGAGCTGCGGACCGCATTCGGCGGTGCCGCGATCCCGGCCATGATCGACATCATCTCTGGCCTCGGCTTCATGGCCGTCATCCTCTATGGCGGGTCCGAGATCATCTCGGGCGACAAGACCATCGGCCAGTTCATGACCTTTTTCACCGCGATGGGCTTTGCCTTTGATCCGATGCGCCGTCTGGGCGGCATTGCCGGGCTGTGGCAGACGGCTGCCGCCTCGATCGAGCGGGTGAAAGAGCTGATTGACGCCCCGCTTGCCCTCACATCACCGCCCAACCCCGTCCCCGCCACAACCGAATTGCCCGAGATCCGGATGGAGGATGTGCACCTGTCCTATGGCGACACCCACGTCCTCAGGGGCGTGTCGTTGCTGGCCAAGCCCGGGCAGACCACCGCCCTTGTCGGCGCATCCGGTGCCGGCAAATCCACCATCTTCAACCTGTTGACCCGACTGCTCGACCCGCAAAGCGGCACGGTCTATGTGGGCGGCGTTCCAACCACTCAGATGGACCTGGATCAGTTGCGCAGCCTCTATTCGGTCGTGACCCAGGAGGCGCTGCTGTTCGATGAAACGGTGCGCGAGAACATCCTGCTCGGGCGCACGGATGTGAGCGAAGAGCGGCTGCAAGAGGTGCTGGATGCGGCCCATGTCAGCGACTTTGTCGCGGCCCTGCCCGACGGCATCGACAGCCACGTGGGCCCGCGCGGCTCTGCCCTGTCCGGTGGCCAGCGCCAGCGCGTCGTGATCGCGCGCGCCCTTTTGCGCAACACACCCGTGTTGCTGCTGGACGAGGCGACCTCGGCCCTCGACGCGCAATCGGAGAAAGTCGTGCAGGACGCGCTGGAGCGTCTTTCGGCAGGGCGCACCACCCTCGTGATTGCGCACCGCCTGTCCACGATCCGCAACGCAGACCAGATCATCGTGATGGATCAGGGCGAAGTCAAAGATGCAGGCACCCACGAGGAACTGCTGAACCGCGGCGGCATCTATGCCGATCTCTACCGGCTGCAATTCAAGGACGGCAAAACCGTGATCGACAGATCCCTGGCCCAGTCCCTTGGCAGCGTCGATGATGGCGATACCCCGCAAACGCCCGGTCTGTTGGGCCGTCTGCGCATGCGCCTTCTGGGCTAAACGGGCAAACGTGCCTAACGCCGGTACTGGCGCGCCAACACGTTCACATCCGTCCCGCCAAAGTATCGCGCAAGGGTCCACAAGTTGCGCGCGCCCCGGCGCAGCCACCCTTGGCGGCGATACTTGTCCGCGCTGGTGACCGCCACTGCATCCAATGCGGTCAGCTGACCGCGCAAGGCGCGCGCAAGGGCCACATCCTCCATCAGCGGCATATCGGGATAGCCCCCCACCCGGTCATAGAGTGTGCGCCGGATCAGCAACCCCTGATCGCCGTAAGGCAGGCCGAACAGGCGCGCACGCAGGTTGGCCCAAGCGGCCACCGGCGCCCCCCTTGTCAAAGCGCAGGCGAAAGTACCCGGCGCGCGCCTCGGAGAGATGGGGGATCACGGCTGCACTCCAACCCGGTTCCAGCATCGTGTCGGCATGCAAGATCAGGAACCACTCGCCCCGCGCAGCCGCGCAACCACGCCGCAATTGCCCCCCACGCGATGCCGGGCCGGTCAACACATTGGCCCCCCACGCATCCGCAAGGCGCAAAGTCTCATCGCTCGACCCGCCGTCGCTGACGATCAGCTCGGCGATCAGGGCCGCATCCACACCTTCCATCAGCGCGCCCAAACAGGCAGGCAACGCAGACGCCGCATTGAGCGTTGGGATGATGACGGACACTGGCGCAGGCACGTTAAGCCCCCTTTTGAAGGTGCAAATGGGTGTTATATGCAAAGAGCCGAGTGGAAAAGGAACTTTGGATGTCAGAACGCCATATCTTTCGTGTGTCGGGGCCCGATACACGCAGTTTCCTGCAAGGTCTGGTGACCAATGATGTGGATCGCGTTGATGCGGGTCTGGTCTATGCCGCGCTGCTGACCCCCCAGGGCAAGTATCTGGCCGACTTCTTTCTGGCAGCGGATGGGGACGACATCCTGCTGGATGCAGACAGCGCGCAGGCCGGTGCGCTGCGCCAACGCCTGTCCATGTACAAGTTGCGCGCAAACGTGGACCTCACAGACAGCGGCCTGCACATGCATCGCGGGCTGGGGGATGTGCCTACCGACGGGTTTTCTGACCCGCGGCACGCAGCGCTCGGCTGGCGCGCCTATCGCGAGACTGCGCAAACAGGGGATGATGTAGATTGGACAGCCCTGCGCGTCACACACATGATCCCGGAAACGGGTGTGGAACTGACCCCCGACACCTTCATCCTCGAAGTGGGATTCGAGGCGCTGAACGGCGTCGATTTCCGCAAGGGCTGTTATGTCGGGCAGGAAGTGACCGCGCGGATGAAACACAAGACGACATTGCGCAAAGGTTTGGCACAGGTCGCGGTTTCAGGCGATGCCGCACCGGGCACCGAGATCAAGGCGGATGGCAAACCGGCTGGCACGTTGCTGAGCCGCGCAGGCGACGCGGCCATCGCCTATCTGCGCTTTGACCGCGCAAACGGGCCGATGCAGGCGGGCGATGCCGAGGTGACGTGGCGGCAAGCCGGAAACTGACACAGTGTCCGGCCACCGCACGTGTCAGGCGCGTTCGGAGTAATCCATCGTTTCGGTGTTCACGACGATATCCTCGTCCTGACCGACGAAGGGGGGACCATCACCTTGATCCCGTTGTCGAGGATCGCAGGCTTGAACGAGTTGGCCGCCGTCTGGCCTTTGACCACGGGCTCGGTCTCCACGATCTTGCAGACAACCTTCTGGGGCAGCGTGGCATTCAGCGCCTCGGCCTCGTAGAACTCGACAACGATGGTCATGCCATCCTGCAGGAACGGGCGGCGGTCGCCGAGGATTTCCGCAGGCAATTCAATCTGTTCGTATGTGTCGGTGTCCATGAACACCAGCATGCCGTCGTTTTCGTACAGGAACTGCTGATCCTTCTGCTCAAGGCGCACACGCTCGACCTTGTCGGCGCTGCGAAAGCGTTCGTTCAGCTTGGACCCGTTGCGCAGGTTGCGCAGCTCGACCTGGGCAAAGGCGCCGCCCTTGCCGGGTTTGACATGATCGACCTTCACAGCCGCCCATAACCCGTCATTGTGCTCCAGCACATTTCCGGGGCGTATTTCGTTTCCGTTGATTTTAGGCATGTGGCAAAACCATGGCAAAAGGTTGATGAAAAGTTGATGCCCCCTATATCTCGGGGATGAGCAACCGGCAAGACAACCAAATCCTGTGCTGCACCCGCAGAGAGATATGCAAAATTTGCAACAGTGCTATGCAAAAACGGGGTATCCGAATCGACGCAGATAGGCCATAACGAGCGTCACGCCGAAAACACAAGAGCAAGAATAAAAGGAAGGACGACGAATGAAAGATTTCGTTGACGGCACTGCCTTTAATAACGAACAAGGCAATCGTGCACGTAAACTATTCGCAGCCGTCGTACTGGCTGCCCTCGACGATGCAATCGCCGATGACAAGAAGTATGGCAATGGGCCCGAGCAGATCGCTCGCTGGGCACGTTCGCGCGACGGGCGCGAAGTGCTGAGCTGTGCGGGTATCGACCCCAACGAACGGGTCGTGTCTGGCCTGATGGAATTTGTCGGAAAAGGCGTGCGCACATCTGTTGCCCTCAGCCGCGAAGAATCCGAGCGCCGCAATGCGGCACAACAGGCCGAAGCCGCCTGATCCCTCTGCATACGCTGCTAAGGAAAACGCGCCCCTCTGCCGGGCGCGTTTTCTTTTGTGCTAACTGTCGATGAAAAAGAACAGCCACTGGCGCACGATCCACACCTCTGCCGCCAGCAGGCAGCCCGACGCAATCAGCGCCCAGATCGGCACCTTGCGCAGCCACAGGACGACCACAGCCCCCAGTGCCAATGCCCCTTCCAGCGGTGCAATCCACATCGCCCCATGGGCGCGATCCCAATAGCTGAACGGGCTTTCAAACACCCAAGCCGAGACCGGCCAGAAATGCGGGCGCCCGTCATCATGGTGCAGCGGAAAATCCAGGCACAGATGCAGCAGCGCCGCCCCGGTCAGGGCAATCGCCCAAGGGGCCGCCCGCCACAGGGCCAGCGCAAACAGCAGCCCCCACAGCAGGAACGAATTGTCTATGGCAAACACCGTCTGCCACGCATCCGAGAAGTAAAGCTCGTTGAACACCCGCTGCGGAGAGATCCCCAACACAAACAGCGCTGTCCCCGCCATGACATAAAGCGACAGGTCAGGCAGCAATGCCCCGGCAAAGGCTGCGATCAGGATGTGTGTGTGGCCCGGTCGACCGAAACACGCCGCACCAATCAGCAGATGTGCAGGCGTGTTCATGCAGCCGTCGTCAGGGTGTATTCCCCCACCAGCCTATGCCGCTACTCAAGCTCTTGCGCGGCCAGGGCCCGGTGGATTTCACGCCGCACCAATTTGCGCACATTGCGCGTAATGCGTTCGCCCAGGGCGCCCTGCAACTCTTCGCGCACGATGTCGCTGACCAGTTCGCGCAAGGCATCCTCGTCCAGCACATCCTCGTCTGAAGAGAATATCTGCGCCTGGCTTTCCTTGTCCTCGTCCGGGGTGGCTTGCGCATGTACAAATGCGCCGTAAGCGGGCGCCTCATCCGCATCTTCCCACGACATGGCCGGCGGTTCAGTCCCGGCATATTCATCCGTGCCCGGATCGTCGGGTTCAAATTCCTCATCGCGCCCGCCGATCAGGGTTTCGAGCGCGGCGATCTTGTCGCTCAGCGTTTGTTCAGGCTCAGCGCTGTCCGGGCCTGTGTCCTCGGCCTCTTCGACATGCGCGTTTTCATCCGCATTTGAGTGCTCAACATCCTCGGCATCATCGCCCTCGGACATCTCGATATCCGCGTCGTCGTCGTAATCAACAGACTCTTCCAGTTCCGCAGAGTCTTCGTGCTCAATCACGTTATCCTCAAGGATCACCGCATCCTCTACAGCGCTTTCAGGCTCCGCTTCGGCTTGCTCGTCTTCGATCTCGGCAGCAAACGCGTCATGGATCGACATCTGCACGATATCGGTCTCGACCTCCGCTTCATCGCTGATGTCCGTGTCATCGGAAACCGCCTCACCTGCGTCCTCCGGCCCGTCGGCATCCACCGCCTCGGCGCTGTGGTCCTCATCCGTCACGGTGTCAGAGGGTGCCTCATCGCCATCATCGTCCATCACACGCAGCGACGGAGTCAGCACCAGCCTGTCGGTTGCAGCCGCCTGCGCCGGTTCGGATTCAGGACGCTTGTCGTCGGACACCAAGCGGCGAATGGATGCCAAAACATCCTCCACCTCGGTGTTGGTCATCGGATCAGACATTTTTTATACCACTCTCAGCCTCACTGCGCAGTCTACCCCGCGCATGAGAGTCGCACAATACTATGCTGAAAACCTTAATCGATCTGCAGCGCCCGGATCACGTTGTCCAGTTGGCGGCCCTGCCTGGATTGCTTGGCCGGGCCGTCCTTGACCAGATTGTAATAGGCAGCGGGGTCATAAACCTGCACCGGCAGTTTCAGGCCCTGCGCCGTCAAAAGCCCCATCGATTCCAAGACCGAATAGGCGGCGATGTACTGATCGGCCTGCGCCGAGATGCGATTGGTTTCCGCATCAAGCAGGTCCTGCTCGGCATCCAGCACGTCCAATGTGGTCCGGGCACCCAGCGTCGCCTCTTCGCGCACACCCTGGAACGCCACCCGCGCGGCGCGGATCTGACGTTCGGAGGCGGACAGGCTTGCCCGGGCCGCAACAAGGTCGGAAATGGCGTCCACCACGTCCTGTTGCACGTTGTGGCGCACATTGTGCAAGTTGCCACGCGATGCATCCCGCACCGCCAAGGCGCGTCGTTCGAGGGCGGACAACTGACCACCCTGGTAGATCGGGCCCGACAGGTTCACGCCAACACTGCCGATATCTGTTGCATCGTCGCTGTTGTGGGTCCTGGTCACGTTCAGAGAACCCGAAAGCGAAATGGTCGGCATCATGTCCTTGAAGGCCGCCGTCGCCAAAAGCTCGTTCGCCTTGATCTGGTGACGCGCTTCATCCAGATCGGGATGATTGCGCACGGCAACGGCTTGGGCATTCCTGATGTCGGTCGTTGTGCTGGGCAGGCTGGGCAAGCCAGACAGACGCCCGGGCTGCCGGCCCGTGGCATTGGCATACTCGGCCTGCGCCTGGATCAGATCACGTTGCGATGATGCAAGGTTGCTGCGCGCCTCGGCCACAGCCGCTTCGGCCAGGGCCACATCGGTGCGGGTTACTTCGCCAACTTCAAACCGGTCCTGTGCGGCGCGCAGTTCTTCCTGCAACAGGCGCAGGTTGTTCTGGCGCAGCGTCACGAATTCCTGCTGGCGACCGACGTTGAAAAAGGCGACGGCCGCACGCAGCAGAATGCTTTGTTCAATGGACAACAGTGCGGCACGCGTGGCCAGCACGGTTTCCTTGTTGGCCTCGACACGCGCAGCATCCGCACCGCCATCAAACAGCTGCAAGGTGGCGGACAGGCCGATGCTTGCCGTCGTCTCACCCACATCGACGTCGACAGTGCCGGAAGATTCGGACGTTGAATCGCCAAACTGGCGCGTCACATCCCCGGTCCAGGAAATGATCGGGCGCAGCGATGCCAGCGAAATCGCAACATCCTCGTCCGCTGCACGCAACAGGGCTCGGTTCTGCACCAGAATGCCACTGTGGCCGTAGGCACCGACCAGGGCATCCGCCAAGGTATCCGCTGCACTCTGCGTCGCGCCCAGAACGGACACGACGGCAGAAACCGCTGCCGTGTGCCGCCAAACGCGGCTCCAGTCTGATTTGCTCATGTCTTGCGCCCCCTGCCTGCTCTGTGCCTGTCGCCTGTTGGCACTTGGTGATGTCACAATTGAAATACGTCGTGTTTTTCGAACCCTGCAATAACCGGGGCGCCCGCATTGAATGCGCGCCTCCAGGATACGCGCCCATCCAGTTTGAACCCGATGCGGACCTCGCCCAATGCACCGTCCATGAAGAGGCAGGCAATCCGCCCACCATCCTTGAGTTGGTCCAGCAAGGCATCCGGCACCTGCGCCACACCGCCTTCGACGACGATCACGTCATAGGGGCCGTGTTCGGCCGCGCCTGCATGCAACGGACCGACATGGGTGATCACATTGTCGATGCCCGCGGACATAAGCGCATCCTGCGCCTCGCGGGCCATGTCCTCGTCTTCTTCCAGTGCAACCACAGCCTCGGCCATATGGGCGATGACAGCCGCCGAGTAACCCAAGGCCGCGCCCACATCCAGCACCAGCTCGTTCTGGTCAATGCTGAGCGCATCGAGGATCTTGGCCAATGTACGCGGCTCGAGCAGCACGCGCCCGCCTCCAAGCTCGAGGTTCTCGCCCATATAGGCCGCTTCGCGCTGCGCGGACGGGACAAAGTCCTCCCGCTTGACGGAAAGCATCGCATCGATGATCGGAAATTTGGTCACATCGGACGGGCGAACCTGTGTATCGACCATCATTGTGCGGCGGGCGGCGAAGTCAGTCATCACTGCTAAACTCGTTCGTTCAGAATCCTGGTCCTAGATGTGCCACATCCCACGGCCCTGAGCAACGCGCTACACGCGCCTATTCCCGATTTGCACGCCCCCTGCCCTTGCGCGCCTCCAGCGAATGGTCTATCGCCTGCCTCGCACCATGGCTGGCGAGTTGGCGGAGTGGTGACGCAGCGGATTGCAAATCCGTGTACACCGGTTCGATTCCGGTACTCGCCTCCACCTTTTCCCAATGCGTTGTTCAAGCCGCACAGCCTCGCGTCCTGCCCTACTTCAAAACGTGCCGAAATGCGTCGCCAGCACCAATGCGGCCAGCAGGGCGGCCAAGGGGATCACTACGGCAACGACGAAAATGGGGCCGTAGGCTTCTCGGTGCGTCAGTCCGGCGATGCCCAGCAAGGTCACGACCGCGCCGTTATGGGGCAATGCATCCAGACCTCCGGTTGCGAGCGCGACGATCCGGTGCAGTGCTGCCGGGTCCACTCCCTCTGCGATTGCTGCGGCCAGGTATTCCGCCCCCAGTGTGTCGAGGGCGATTGACATGCCGCCCGAGGCCGACCCCGTCAGCCCGGCAAGCAAGGTGGCGGATGCGGCAAGGCTTGTCAGCACGCCGCCGGGCATGTCCTGCGTCGCGGCGCTGAGCACGTCAAAGGCGGACAACCCGGCGATGACGGCGCCGAACCCCACTAGGGCGGCAGTGTTGAACAGCGGCAGCAACGCCGCTTCGGATCCTGCGCTCAGGACCTTTTGCGGAGTGTCCAGCCTGCGCCAGGTCAGCCCAAGCAACACCACATTGGCCAGCGCCAGCGCGCCGATCAATGCCCATACCCCGATGACCTGCGTGGGCGTCGCACTGCCCCATGCGGGCGCGCTCAGATAGGCCAGATCGACGCGCGGCAGGATGATGCGGGACAGCGCCCAGTTCACCGCAAACACCATGAGTATAGGCAGGATCGTGGCCCAAAGCGGCGGCAAATGCGTCGCAGCTGGGACAACTGTTGCGGGCGTCGTCTCGGGCCCCGGCTCACGCCCGGAACGTGCTGCAACGCGAAGGTAGAACAGACCGCCCACCGCCATGATCGCCCCCGCGATCACGCCCAACCCCGGCGCGGCAAAGGCGGTTGTGCCAAAATAGGGCATCGGAATCGCATTCTGGATTGCGGGCGATCCGGGCAGCGCGCTCATGGTGAAGGTAAAGGAGCCCAGCGCGATGGCCGCAGGGATCAACCGGTGCGACACGCCCGCCTGTCGAAACAGCGCAGTGGCCAGCGGATAGACCGCAAAGGCCACAACAAACAGCGACACGCCGCCATAGGTCAGTACCGCACAAGACGCCACGACGGCAGGCACGGCCTGCGCAGGCCCCAGGCGGGCGACGATGGAGCGAGCAATTGCCATGGCCGAGCCTGACGCCTCCATCAGCTTGCCAAAGACCGCGCCAAGAACGAACAAGGGCATGAATGCAACGACAAATCCGCCCGCCGCAGGCATGAACCGCTGCGTCAGCGTGGCCATCAACGGCTCTGCCGACAAACCGGCCGCCAACAGGGCCATGACAGGCGCCGCCAACAGGATCGGCCAGCCCCGATAGACCGACCAGATCAACAGCAGCAAAGGCAGAACGAGTGTGAGCAAGACCATCATGGCCAAACCATATGAGCCACGGCACAGGTTGAGAGCCGCGCATTCTGCCGCAGCGCAGCATTCCGCGCGCAGGCCCGGCAATGCCAGCACTGAAAGTGAAAAAAGTTGCACAAAGGGAAATACTCTGCAACGTTCGCATGGACCCCGCGAACCGAACTTGGACATAGCGTGACAAACAGCGTTCAAACCCACCGCCAAACCGGCGCAGGCAGGCAAAGCCTGTTGCGCACCACGGCACCCCGCCGCGACATCACCGCAGACCGGACAGGCTGAGATGGGCAAACAGGACAACAGATTTGACGTCGCGGCGTCCGTCAGCGGCCACAGCCGCACCCAGACGGTCGAGATCTACGTCAGCAAAGGCTTCAGCGGCCTCGAAATGACATCCGTCACCCATGTGCTGGCCACCGCCAACACGCTGCTGCGGCGCGAGGCGTTCAAATGGCGGTTCAGCACCGATGCCCCCGGTTTCGTGGCCTCGGATCAGGGCGCGCTGGTGCGGGGCGAACCGTCAATTGGCGATCACAGGCTGGCCGACATGATGATTGTTGTGGGGGGCAGGAACGCCGGCAACACGACCTGGCTGCCCCGCGCCCGCGCCATGCAGCGCAAGGCGCGCAGCGTGGTGCTGCTGTCGGATGCGGCCACCGGCTACATCAAGGCGACAAAGGCACCGCCCGGGCGCGTCACGACCCATTGGCGCGATGTGACCCCGCTGGTCGAAACCGGCTATCATCCGCACCTCACCACGCATCTCAGCGAAAACTCCGACGGCATCATCACCGCCGCCGGTGCAGGATCGACGCTGGACCTCATGGTCGGGCTGATCGCGCCCCACCTTACCAGCCCGCAAGTGGCCGAACTGGGCAATCACCTGCTGCTGCAAACGATCCGCAAAAGCGATGCGGAACAGCCCAAATGCATCGCCGACAACGAAGGGCTGTTTGACGCCCGCCTCACCGAGGTGATCCGCCTGATGGAAGATACGGTGAACGAGCCCTTGTCGATGGAAGACATCACCGCCCGCGTCGGCGTGTCGACCCGCCACCTCGAACGCGTGTTCCGCAAGGTGTTCAACGACACGCCCGCACGGTTCTACAAACGCCTGCGCGTCAAACGTGCCCGCGCGATGATCGAGGAATCGCTGCTGCCCATGATCGACATTGCGGTGGCGACGGGCTTTGGCTCCTGCACCACGATGACCAAGGCGGTCAAAGGCGAATATGGCGTCACCCCGTCCAAGATGCGCGAACGCAAGAACGTGCAGCTTCTGACCTATGCGGGCCGCTAAAGCGCGAGATAGCCAATCGCGGCAAAGACGACGAGGATCCCGGCCCATTGGATGCGCGCCACCGCCTCGCGCAGGAACACGGCTGCCAGAATGATGGTCAGCACCCCAAAGGTGGACGCCGCGACCGACGCAAAGGCCGGATAGGCAAAGCTGCCCGCCAGCATCACCGCCCCGATCGCGATTGCATCGAGCACGCCCATGACCATCAGCACCGGCAACGCGCCACGCACCGGGATCACCGATTGGCGCAACACCAGCGCCAGAAGGGCCACAACAGCCACCGCCCCGATGCGCGCCATGGCAATGGCCATCATCTCGGTGCCATGGGCAATCGACAGCTGTCCCAGCGCAAAGGACGCGGCAAAGCCGACAGCGGCCAACACCGACCAGATGATAGCCGAGGCCTTTGGCCCCGTGGTCTCATCCTCTGCCGAGGTGACCGCGACAAAGCCGCAGCCCGCGACGATCACCAGCACGGCCAGCCACTGCCAGCCCGTCACCGCCTGCCCGTTCAGCACGGCCCAGCCCACCGACAGGATGGGAAAGCTGGCGACAACCGGCGCAACCACGCGGACAGGCCCAATCGCCAGCGCCTTGTAAAAGGACAGGCCCGTCACCCCGAACACGATCCCCGACAGGATCGCAAACCAACCCGCCTCTGAGGTTATGCTGCCGGTGTCGAGGCCGACCGCCAGCACCGCCGTCATCACACAGCCCGTCACCAGAACCGGAAACAGCGAGGGGAACACCCCGACCCGTTGCGAAATGTAGCGCACCAACGTGTCATGCACCCCCCAGCAAAAGGCGGCGATCAGCCCCAGCGTCAGCGCGCCCATGCAGGGGCCGCCGCCGTGTGATACGATTTTCTCATGTGGCGATGCCCCTTTACTTGCAGCAGCAACGCTGCATGAGTATTCTCACAGTTAAATATTTATTCCGCTAGTGCAAATTCGCGCGGCGTGGGAGGCGACAATGCTTGACGACCCCTATCCCAAAGTAAAGCCCGGCCCGCCGCGCCCCAGCCAGATCATCCAGCCTGCGCAGTTCTCCATGCCGCCGGGCACCGAACGCTATGTGGTGCAGGGCGGCGGTGCCGTGTTGATCCCCGTCGAGGCCGGGGATTATGTGACGGTCATCAATGACGAGGGCGGTCAGGTTTGCGAGCTTGTCAGCGCGGATGATCAGGGCCGCGTCGCCGACAGCATCCTGGATCGCGTCGCGGATGCAACCGCCGATGGTCTGCGTGCCCTGCTTGCAGGCACCGATCACAGCTTGCGCGGTCTTTGCATGGGATTGGACGCGCGCAAGATCGACTTGGCCACAGCACGTGCGGTGCGCCTGTTCAGCACCGACACAAGCGCCAAGGCCGAAGAGGCGATGCGCGTCACCCGCGACGGCACGCTGATCATCGCCGCCCCCGGCGGGGCCATGGACGCCGAGGCGCAGGATACCGTCACGCCCCTGACCGTGATGATCAAACGGGCCACGATCAAAAGCCACGTCAAATTCGAACTGCCGGACCCGCTGGCCGATCCACTGGCCGACATCCGCGTGCACACGCAAACGGCCGAGGCGTTCTTTGTCAAAGCGGGCGATTACATCCAGATCATCGATGTCGATGGCCGCCAGTGCACGGATTTCGAATGCTTCTCCGCCCGCAAGCTCGACAAGGGGATCGAGCATGCGCTGGATGTGACGACCACCCGTACCCTCATGGGCCACGCCTACCCGATGCCCGGACTGCACGCGAAATACTACGATCAGGAAATGCTGCCGCTGGTCGAAGTGGTGCAGGACACCTGCGGGCGCCATGACGCCTTTGCCCTCGCCTGCTCGGCCAAGTACTACGACGACATCGGCTATCCCGGCCACGCCAACTGCTCGGAAAACTTCAACTCCGCACTGTCCGAGTTCAATGTCACGGGCCGCCCCGGCTGGATGGCGATCAACTTCTTCTTCAACACCTTTCTCGACGAACACGGGGTGATGTATTCCGACGAACCCTGGTCGCGCCCCGGCGACTACGTGCTGCTGCGGGCGCTGACGGACATCGTCTGCGTCTCCTCCGCCTGCCCCGACGACACAACGGCGGCCAACGGCTGGAACCCCACCGACATCCACGTGCGCACCTATAGCGGGCGCGAAACCTTCCAACGCAGCGTTGCCTACCGGCCCACCCCTGATGCGGACCCAAAAATGACCAAACAAACCGCCTTCCACGATCAATTCGCCAAGCACACCCGCAACTTTGTCGAATACAACGGCTACTGGCTGGCCAACTGCTTTGCCGAGGCTGGCCCGATCGAGGAATACTGGGCCTGTCGCCAAAAGGCGGTGATCATGGACCTCTCCCCGCTCCGCAAGTTCGAAATCACTGGTCCAGATGCCGAGGCGCTCTGCCAATACGTCTTCACCCGCAACATGAAAACGCTCGCCGTGGGCGGCGTTGTCTACACCGCGATGTGCTATGAACACGGCGGCATGATCGACGATGGCACCGTGTTCAGGCTGGGCAAGGACAACTTCCGCTGGATCGGTGGCAACGACTATGGCGGCGAATGGCTGCGCGAACAGGCGGAGAAACTGGGGCTGAAAGTGCTGGTCCGCTCCTCCACCGACCAGCTCCACAACGTCGCCGTCCAGGGCCCGGAAAGCCGCGATCTCTTGCGCAAGATCGTCTGGACCGCCCCACACAACCCCGAGTTCGACCAACTCGGCTGGTTCCGCTTCACGCCCGCGCGCCTCAACACCGAAAGCGGCACGCCCTTCGTCATCTCGCGCACCGGCTATACGGGCGAATTGGGCTACGAGGTCATGTGCCACCCCAAACACGCCCCCGAGATTTTCGACGCGATCTGGGAGGCGGGACAGGATCACGGGTTGCGCCCCATGGGGCTTGAGGCGCTGGATATGGTGCGGATCGAGGCGGGGCTGATCTTTGCAAGCTACGATTTCTCCGACCAGACCGACCCGTTCGAGGCTGGGATCGGCTTCACCGTCCCGCTCAAATCCAAACCCGACGACTTCATCGGCCGCGACGCCCTGATCCGGCGCAAGGAACATCCCAGCCGCAAACTCGTCGGCCTCGACATCGACAGCAACGTGCAAGTCGATCACGGCGATTGCATCCATATCGGGCGCGCCCAAGTGGGCGAGGTCACGTCCTCCATGCGCTCGCCGCTGCTCGACAAGAACATCGCGCTCGCCCGCATCGACGTGGCGCACGCAGACACAGGCACCCAAGTCGAAATCGGCAAACTCGACGGCCACCAGAAACGACTGCCAGCCGAAATCGTCCCCTTCGCCCATTACGACCCGAAAAAGGAACGGCCCCGCTCATGATACGCCGCGCTTTCCTCATTGCGCTGCTGACCCTCGCCCTGCCCGCACACGCCCAATCGGTAAAACTCAAGGCGCACGAGATCGACGCGCTTTTGTCGGGCAACACCGCCATCGGCAAGTGGGAAGGTCAGGCGTATCGGCAGTACTTCGACCCCGATGGCACCACGATCTACGCACAGTCCGGCGCCCGATCAACGCGGGGCGAATGGCGCGTCGACGCCGACAAGGACGAATACCAAAGCATCTGGCCGCGCGATGCCGACTGGGAAGGATGGTTCGTCATGGAATGGGCGGGCACCTTCTATTGGGTCAGCAAGAAAACCCCGCCAACCCCCTTCACACTGGTCGAAGGCGAACGATTGGTGGCCCCATGATCCGCTACTTGGTCCTCGCTCTCTGCGCCACTGCCGCCCATGCAGACACGTACTGCGCTGACCTGACGGCACTGACCCAAGGCACGACGACCGAAATCACGTTGCCCTCCGGCACGCCCGGCATGTGCACCACATCGCTCGATCTGACCGGTGCGCGCGCGCTCAACTGCCGCTGGCCTTTCGACTACCGCGCACCCGCAGCAACGGACACGTTCACCGCGTTGATTGATGCCACGACGGGGTGCCTGAACACAGACGGCCTGACCGATCAAGGCGTGAACCACCCCGACAGCTACGACCTGCGCACCTTCCACACGGATACCGCGCAGGTCAGCATTTCGATCAAGGACAAGGGCGCGCTGCAACAGACATTCATCTTCCTGCGCGTCGCCCCAAATCCCTAGTTCTGCAAATAGACCTCTAGGCTGTCATCTAGCGCATCCACCCACGGTGTATGGTGCTTGGGCGCCATGGTCCCGGTAATGACGGATGCATAGCCATTGTCGCGGAAGGTCATGATCCCCTGCTTCTTGTGGCCCTTCCACGCCTTGAACGCCTTGCAGGCCCCTTCCACATCGAAGGACGGATAGTCCGTCTCGGCAATCAACTCCTTGATGTAGTCGCCCTGATACCAGATCGCGTCATAGTCATCCGCGCCCGCATCCTCGCGCGCCACACGGTCGACCACATCGGCCTCCATCTCGGTCTTTGACGGCATCGCAATCTTGCCCATGATCGCATCCCGCACCCACCAGGCCTGCGCGTCGAACATGTTGAAGGTGAACCACTGGTCCTGCATGCCCAGATAGAACAGTGCCGGATTATGCACCCACGCGACCCCCTTGTAGAGGTCGGCAGTGGCCAACCGGTTCGCCGTCTTCAGGCACAGATCCTCGGCCATGAAGGGGAAGTGGTGCTGATAGCCCGTGCACAAGATCACCGCATCCACGTCGCGGCTGGTGCCATCCTTGAAATGTGCCGTCTTGCCGTCCACATGCGTGAGCAGCGGCACCTCCGCCCAGTTGTCGGGCCAGTCATATCCCATCGCCGCCGTGCGATGTGACACGGTGATGGATTTGGCCCCGTATTTCCAGCATTGCGAACCGATGTCTTCGGCGGAATAGCTGGTGCCGACAATCAGAATGTCCTGATCCTTGAACTCCAGCGCGTCGCGGAAATCATGGGCGTGCAACACACGGCCCTTGAAGCTCTCAAACCCCGGAAACTCCGGCACATTCGGCGTCGAAAAGTGGCCCGAGGCGCAGATCACGTGATCAAAGTCTTCCGTGTATTCGCGATCATTCGGCAGATCCTTGACGGTCACGCTGAACGTGCCGCCCTCAAACTCGACCCGGCGCACTGCAGTTTCAAACCGAATCCAGTCGCGCACGCCCGCCTTTTCGACGCGGCCCTGAATGTAGTCAAACAGCACCGCACGCGGCGGGTAAGAGGCGATCTGCTTGCCGAAATGCTCCTCGAACGAATAGTCGGCGAACTCCAACCCTTCCTTGGGCCCGTTCGACCACAAGTACCGGTACATCGACCCATGCACTGGTTCGCCATACTGATCCACGCCCGTGCGCCAGGTGTAGTTCCACAACCCGCCCCAATTCGACTGCTTTTCAAAGCACACGATCTCGGGAATCTCCTCTCCGTTCTGCTTGGCCGACTGAAAGGCGCGCAGCTGCGCAAGGCCCGACGGGCCTGCCCCGATGATGGCGATACGTTTGGGCATGGTGCGACTCTCCTAAGCATGTGGCGTTGGTTCAATTCGAGCGACATCATCCCTGTAAGTCAACTATTTTGAACAGCAGTAAAATTGATCTGGCGGTTTTTTGGGAGGTGTGCTGAGAGAAATGTCGCCCATCACGGACTCGACGCGGCGGATTTCACACATCCCATCAAGAAGCTGTGCCGCGCAGTGTCGACCCGAACACCAAGCCTTTCGGACACATCAACCGCCGTCTTCTCAGTTTCTTGCCAATCTGACGTGGCCAGACATCACTGCGACAAGGGCCAGCAGGACAACTCCACCGGACATCATGGCCAGCACCGTCCATCCGAGGCCCGAAACCACAAACCCCGCAGCAAAGGCGCAGACCGTCGACACAAGCGCAATGATCGTGTCGTTGACACCCTGGACAGACGCCTTCTCTTCCTCCGACACAGCGGCATCCAGCATGGTCGTGCCCCCGATGAAACCAAAGTTCCACCCCACGCCGAGAACGATAAGTGATCCATAAAAGTGCATGGCCGACAGGCCAAGCGCAGCCGCAACCGCCGCAATGCCAACGATGACAAGTCCGGTGACGGCAATAGGTTGCGCGCCAAACCGCTTGATCAGAAAACCGGTGAAGAAGCTGGGGGCAAACATCGCCACGATGTGCCAGCGCACGACATCGCTGGCAGTCGCCTCGCTGAACCCGCAGCCGACCATCGCAATCGGCGTCGGGATCATCAGGAACACCATGACCCCCTGTGAGAGTGCAGCGATGCAGACCGCCTGTCTGATCGCTGGACGCCGGAGCGCAGCAAGACCGGCGAACCTCCCCGTCGGCGTCATTGTTGCGTCTCTTTCAGGTCGAGGCATCCGGAGCGTCGCAAGAGAAACGAGGCCAAGGATGGCAATCATCCCGGTCGCCGCGTAAGCGCCTGCGAACGGGATGGGTGCAAGAGCGTTCTGCGCCATGATGAACACTTGTGGCCCGACAATCGCCGCAACCAGCAGAGAGCTGAGCATCAGAGAGATGGCGACGGGTCGCCAGTTCGGCTCGACAACCTCGCCGGCAGCGAAGCGAAAGTATTGAAACGAAGCCCAGCCTGCTCCCATCAGGAAATGTGCCGCACAGAGCAGCGCGAAGCTTTGCGAGATCAACGCCTGGGTGGCCAGGACCGCGCCGAGTAGCGTCAAGACCGCCCCAAAGGCAAAGCCTGCCCGCCGACCCATGCGCCCCATCAAGAGCGAAAAAGGTGCCGCCGCAACCAATCCCGCCATGGTCTGGACCGATGACGGCAATGTCGCTAACGCCGGGCTTGGCGCCAACATCAGTCCGGCAAGACCTCCCAGGATCAACTGAACGGGAAACGCCGCACCAAGGATCGTGTTGGCAAGAAGCAGGCCCGCGAAATTGCGGTTTTTGAGGATGGAACTCGCGGACAAGAAATGCGGGCCTTTGAATTGGTCTGGTTCCATGAATTGTAGCGCGGTGTCAGGCGTATTCATCACCAGAGCAGACATTGAAGCGCGCCGCGGCATTTGTAGGGTCCGGGCTCTGATCCCGGCATGTGCCGCAATCAGCAAAAACATCAGTTTTGCCAATGTCCCCGATTTCGCGCCCGTTCAGGACCTGACTTTCAATGCTATCTGTCGTTTCACATCGTCATGTTTGTTTTGGGCAGATAATTGCTGCAAAACGGGATAGGAACGGATCATGACTAAACCACATTTCAGTTTTTGGATCATCGCGGGGCTTGGCGTCGTGTGGAACCTCATGGGGTGCCTCAATTTCATCACCCAGATGAACGCCGAGGCTGTGGCCCAGATGCCGGAACTCTATCAGTTGATCATCGCAACTCGTCCGCTTTGGGCAACGCTCGCCTTTGCGGTGGCGGTGTTCGGCGGGGCCGTGGGCTGCATCCTGTTGCTGCTGCGCGCACGCATGGCGGCGCCCGTTCTTCTGGTGTCGCTGATCGCCATTGTGCTCACCATGATCCAGACCGTTCTGGTGGTCGGCCTGACCCCCAGCACCTTCCTCGCTCTGATGGTCGGTGGGGCGCTGTTCTGGTATTCGACAATCGCCGCGCGGGTCGGCTGGCTGCGCTAGATTTCGCGCCCGTCCGCCTTCTGCGTCAGCGTGCCCGACATACGGTTAATGCACCCTCTCGCGTGCGAACGCGGGGCCAAGTGATTGACCCCGCGCCGCGATCTCAAAAAGGTTGAGATTTCCCTGCCTCACCGAACAGCCTGTCCCCGCGGGGACACACCTCAGATATCGAGCGTATTGTCCTTTTCCCACTGCGAGAAATGCGCGGTAAAGTCGTTCCACTCCTGCGTTTTCATCTTGATGTAGGAGGCCGAGAATTCCTCGCCCATCGCCGCCTTCAGCCCCTTGTCCTTGTCGTATTCACGCAAGGCATCCAGCATGTTCAGCGGCAGCTTGGGCGCACCGCGCACCTTGTGCCCGTCTGCGTACATGTCGATGTCATGCCGCTTGCCCGGATCGGCCTGGGTGCGGATGCCGTCCAGACCCGCCGCAATGATGACCGCCTGCAACAGGTAGGGGTTCGTCGCCCCGTCGGGCAGGCGCAGTTCGAACCGACCGGGGCCCGGGACGCGGACCATGTGCGTGCGGTTGTTGCCGGTCCATGTGACCGTGTTGGGGGCCCAAGTGGCCCCCGACATCGTGCGGGGCGCGTTGATGCGTTTGTAGCTGTTGACGGTCGGGTTGGTGATGGCTGCCAGCGCACTCGCGTGCTTCATGATCCCGCCCAGGAAATGGCGGCCCTTTTCGGACAGGCCCAGTTCTGCGGTTTGCGAGCTGTCATTTGGCTCCATCGCGAAGACGTTGGTCTTGGCATCCGCACCGGGCGCGTCCCAGACAGATATGTGGGCGTGACAGCCGTTGCCTGTCAGACCTTCAACCGGCTTGGGCATGAAGGTGGCGCGGAAGCCGTGTTTCTCGGCCACACTCTTGGTCATGAACTTGAAGAAGGAATGCTTGTCGGCGGTGCGCAGGGCGTCATCGAACTCCCAGTTCATCTCGAATTGACCATTCGCGTCCTCGTGGTCGTTCTGATACGGACCCCAGCCCAGATCGAGCATGTAGTCGCAAATCTCGCGCACAACGTCATAGCGGCGCATGACCGCCTGCTGATCATAGCAGGGCTTGGCCGCCGTATCGTATTCGTCGCTGATCTGCTGACCGTCCGGTGTCATCAGGAAGTATTCAGCTTCGATCCCGGTCTTGACGTGCAGCCCTTCGGCGGCGGCCTCGTCGATCAAGCGGCGCAGCACGTTGCGCGGCGCTTGGGCGACATCCTCGTCTTCCATCACGCAATTGCCTGCGACCCACGCAACCTCTGGCTTCCAGGGCAGTTGAATCACGGACGAAGGATCAGGCACCGCCAGCATGTCTGGATGCGCGGGCGTCATGTCGAGCCAAGTGGCGAAACCGGCAAAGCCTGCGCCGTCTTCCTGCATGTCCGCGATGGCCTGGGCCGGCACCAGCTTGGCCCGCTGGCCGCCAAAGAGGTCGGTGAAGGAAATCATGAAGTATTTCACGCCATTGTCGGCGGCGAACTTGGCAAGATCGGTGGTCATCTGTCTGTTCCTGTTGGTCTTTTATGTGGTGAGGGCGCGTGCCGTGATGGCCGCGCCCTGTCTTGAGAGGTTAATAAGAGGTCCCGGGCTTGCCGGGATACCAGTCGGTGCCCGCAAGCGGAATTTTGGCCATCGCCGCTGCCTCTAGCGTCAGGGCGCAGAGGTCTTCGGGCTCAAGATTATGCAGGTGGTTCTTGCCGCAGGCGCGCGCAATGGTCTGCGCCTCAAGCGTCATGACCTTGAGATAGTTGTTGAGCCGCCGCCCCCCTTCGATGGGATCGAAACGGGCCATCAACTCGGGGTCCTGCGTGGTGATCCCTGCGGGGTCCTGCCCTTCGTGCCAATCGTCATAGGCCCCTGCGGTGGTGCCGAGTGCGTTGTACTCGGCCTCCCATTTCGGGTCATTGTCACCCAAGGCGATCAGTGCTGCAGTACCGATGGCAACAGCGTCCGCGCCAAGGGCCATCGCCTTGGCTACATCCGCACCCGTGCGGATACCGCCCGACACGACCAACTGCACCTCGCGGTGCATGTCGAGGTCTTGCAATGCGCGCACCGCCTCGCGGATACAGGCAAGGATGGGCTGGCCCACATGTTCGATGAACACGTCCTGCGTGGCCGCCGTGCCGCCCTGCATCCCGTCCAGCACGACAACGTCCGCGCCTGCCTTGACGGCGAGGGTAGTGTCGAAATAGGGACGCGCGCCGCCGACCTTGATATAGATCGGCTTTTCCCAATTGGTGATCTCGCGCAGCTCGAGGATCTTGATTTCAAGGTCATCGGGGCCGGTCCAATCCGGGTGCCGACAGGCAGACCGCTGGTCGATCCCTTTGGGCAGGTTGCGCATTTCGGCCACGCGATCGGAAATCTTCTGCCCCAGAAGCATGCCGCCCCCACCGGGCTTGGCCCCTTGCCCCACCACGATTTCAATCGCATCGGCGCGGCGCAGATCGTCCGGGTTCATGCCATAGCGTGAGGGCAGGTATTGATAGACCAGCTTGTTGGAATGGCCGCGCTCTTCCTCGGTCATGCCGCCATCGCCGGTGGTGGTTGACGTACCCGCCATCGTGGCCCCGCGCCCCAATGCCTCCTTGGCCCCGCCGGACAGCGCGCCAAAGGACATGCCCGCGATGGTCACGGGAATATCAAGCTGGATCGGGTTTTTGGCAAAGCGGGTGCCGAGCGTCACGGATGTTTCGCATTTCTCGCGATAGCCTTCGAGCGGGTAGCGCGAGATGGACGCGCCCAGAAACAACAGGTCGTCGAAATGGGGCAGCTTGCGCTTGGCCCCGCCGCCCCGGATGTCATAGATGCCGGTGGCCGCAGCGCGCCGGATTTCCGCATTCACCGGGTTGGAGAATGTGGCAGACTGGATCGGCATCGTGCGCGGAGCGTCATTATCGTCAGG
Source organism: Tateyamaria algicola (assembly GCF_047715485.1). NCBI lineage: Bacteria > Pseudomonadati > Pseudomonadota > Alphaproteobacteria > Rhodobacterales > Roseobacteraceae > Tateyamaria > Tateyamaria algicola. Next base: position 3,416,523 of record NZ_CP180422.1, on the reverse strand, counting down.
TTTGCGCGGAGCGCCGTTGGAATCGTCTTTCATCGTCCGGCCCTCAATACGCGTTGTCGATGTTGAAGTTATAGAGTTTGCGGGCCGATCCATAGCGTTTGAATTCGGACGCCTTGGCATCGCATTGCCCGCGTTCCAGCAACTCTTCCAGAATGGCGATGTGTTCGGGCCGCATCTCTTTCTCGATGCAGTCGGCACCGAGCGATTTCACCGAACCGCGCACAAATAGACGCGCCTCGTAAAGTGAATCGCCCAGCGCCTCGCCTGCATCCCCGCAGACCACCAGATTGCCCGATTGCGCCATAAAGGCTGACATGTGCCCGATATTGCCGTGCACGATGATGTCGATGCCCTTCATCGAGATACCGCAGCGCGACGAGGCATTGCCCTTGATCACCAGCGTGCCGCCATGGCCCGTGGCGCCCGCATATTGCGAGGCATCCCCTTCGACCACGACCAGGCCCGACATCATGTTTTCCGCCGTACCCGGCCCGACAGAACCGTGCACATGCACGGTCGCCTGCTTGTTCATTCCGGCGCAGTAATAGCCCGTCGAGCCCTTGATATTCACCTCGATCGGCGCGTCGAGACCCACGGCAATCGCATGGCTGCCCTTGGGGTTCACGATTTCCCAATGTGTCTGGTTGGTGTTGTCCGCCTGCGCATGCAAGGTGGAGTTGAGCGCACGGAGGCCCTGCGCTTCCAAGTCGAATGTTTGCATTTACGCCGCTTTCTCTTGCGCGGTTGGGGCCGCGTTGTGCGACCAGAAATAGACGGTTGCGGGCTCGGGTTCCCAAACCCTGGCCCCTTCGATGCCCGGCAGGTTCACCAGCGCGCGGTATTCCGAGCCAAAGGCCACGTATTGATCGGTTTCGGCCATCACGGCGGGTTTGCACGCGATGGGGTCGCGCACGACGCCAAACCCGTCCTTGGTGCCCACGACAAAGGTAAAGAAGCCGTCGAGGTCATCAAGGCTTGAGGTCAGCGCCTCGCCCAGAGTCGATCCGGTCTGCATCTTCCAGGTGAGATAGGCGGCCCCCACTTCGGTGTCATTCTCGGTTTCGATATGCACGCCAAGACGGCGCAGTTTGCGGCGCAGCGAGTTGTGGTTGGAAAGCGAGCCATTGTGCACGAGGCACTGATCGATGCCGGTGTTGAACGGGTGTGCGCCCATGGTCGTCACCGCCGACTCAGTCGCCATGCGTGTGTGCCCGATCCCGTGCGTTCCGGACATTTGCCGGATATCGAAGCGGTTTGCCACATCTTTGGGCAATCCGACTTCCTTGTAGATTTCAAGGGTCGAACCGTGGCTCATCACCCGCAGATTGGGGCGGATTTCGGTGAGGATTTCGCGGGCCGCAGCCACCTGGTCGGCCTGTATCGACAGCACCGCATGCGTGTCCTTGACGTCCATCGCCACCTTGCCCTTGATCCGCTTGCGCAGGTCATTGTCGAGCTTGTCAAAGTCGGCGTCGGGCGTGTTCGATTGCACGGTCAGCTTTGCGTTACCCGTTGTTTCGCCACCATAAATCGCGATGCCCGCACTGTCGGGCCCGCGGTCCGTCATGGTGATCAGCATGTCGGTCAACATGTCGCCAAGCTGCGGCTCAAGTGAGGCGTCTTTCAGAAAAAGTCCGACAATCCCGCACATGGCGAAGGCCCTCCCAAAAAGTGATCTGTCGTTCGACTCGAACGCTAGCATCGTTACATCAGATGCTCAACCAATGGGAAACTATTTTTCACTTCAGTTAAAAAAAGAGTCGCCAGAGGAAATCTGTCGTGGTTCACTTTGGCCAGCGTCGCGCAGTGCATACGACGGCGCACAAAGCCAACAGTCCAACACGGGGGTTCATCGTGGAAGAGCAAATCGCAGAATTGACGGCCCAGATTGCCGCGCTGCAGAGCAAGAGTGGTACGACCAATACCATGTTTGCGGAGACGTTTTATTACCTGACCATCCCGCTGATGATCATCATCCACGCGGGGTTCCTGGCCTATGAGATGGGGGCCTCGCGCCTCAAGAACGTGCTGAGTTCGGGGGTCAAGAACATCCTGGCCTTCGCCTTCATGATCCCCACGTTCTACTTCTTTGGCTGGTGGGTCTATTGGGGCTTCCCCACGGGTCTGCCGGGTGCACCGGGGCCTGCGGGCATCTCGGGTGTGGAATATGCCAACGCCATTGCATGGGGTTGGGGTGAAAGCGCGCAGTACATGGGCCCGAACATCGCGGATCAGGCATCCGGCGTGTTCTTTGGCGCCTTTGCGCTGTTTGCCGCGACAACCGCATCCATCATGTCAGGTGCCGTGATCGAGCGCATCCAGACCGTCGGCTTTGTCATCCTCGCTGTGGTCCTCGGCTCATTCGCGTGGGTTGTGGCCGCCGCATGGGGCTGGCACGCAGATGGCTGGTTGGTCACGCAATGGGGCGTGCATGACTTTGGTGCGGCGGGCCTTGTCCACGCAGTGGCCGGGTTCTTTGCCCTTGGCGTTCTGATCAACCTTGGACCGCGCATTGGCAAGTTCAACGCCGACGGCAGCGCCAACCACATCGCAGGGCACAACATGCCGCTGACGGTGACCGGCCTGATGCTGATCATCGTGGGCTTCTGGGGCTTCCTCATGGCGTGTGTGATCGTGCCCGGAGAGGCGTGGAGCTGGTTTGCGGACAAGCCCTCGACCATCTACGGCACACCCATCACGTTGTCGGCGTTGTCCTTCAACATCCTGATGGCGGTTGCGGGTGGCATCATCGGCGCATGGGTCCTGACACGTGATCCGTTCTGGATGATGTCGGGCGCACTTGCGGGCATCATCTCGACCGCGTCCGGCCTCGACATCTACTTCCCTGCGCTGGCCTTCATCATCGCCTTCTCGGCCGGTGTGATCCTGAAACCTTGCGCAACATGGCTGGAAAAGCGCGGCATCGACGATGCGGTGGGCGCGGTGACCGTGCACGGCACGATCGGCCTTTATGGCGTGGTTCTGCTGGGTGTGTTCGGCGCAGGCTTTCCCGCCTTGCAGGGCGCGGCGGGCGAGGTGCCGACGATCAGCCTGATGGGTCAGATCGTGGGGGCGGTTGTCTTCTTCCTCCTCGGCTTTGTGCCCGGATACGCGGTGTCCTTTGTCCTCAAGATGATGGGCATGTTGCGCATCCCCGAAGGGGCGGAAATCGCAGGCATGGACATGGTCAAGGTCCCTGCCGAGGGCTACCCCGAAGGCATCCCCGCACCGGGCGTCAACCTGGCGCCGGGCGAGTAATCGAACAGAAAGGACGAAATCATGGGTTTTCCATATGACGAAGCAAGCTGGTCGGTTGTCGACGGGGCAATGTTCATGGGCTGGGGGTCTGCCATGCCGGGCCTCTACACCCTGATCGCGATGGTGATCTGCGTGGCAGTGCTGCTGTTCGGACAAAAGACCGAAAGCGCCAAGACCAAGCAATACGAAAAGTAAGTCGCAAGACGTGCGGAAGGGGGCGGCCAGCGGTCGCCCCTTTTGCATGCGAAACTTGCCCAACAGGAAAAAAAGTTGCACCGCATTCTTGCTTTTTAACATGGGCTGAGGCTCAATACCCATCAACAAGACTCATAACGAACAGGGAACACCACATGGCCATTCTATGGAGAACATCCGCCCTTGCGGGACGCCACGCCGAGATCGGCGGTGAGCTGGAAGACTGGAATGGCATGGGAACCGCGTGGTTCTACGACAACACGCCCGAGCGCGCCAAAGCCGATTACGAGGCGATCCGCACCAAGGCGGGCCTGATGGATGTGTCGGGCCTGAAAAAGGTGCATGTGGTAGGTGAAGACGCCGCTTACGTCATCGACCGCGTGACCACGCGCAACGTGGAAAAGATCGCACCCGGCCGCGCCGTTTACGCCTGTATGCTGGATGATCGCGGGCTGTTCGTGGACGACTGCGTGATCTACCATATCGCCGTCAATTCCTGGCTGGTGGTGCACGGCACCGGCATCGGGATGGAGCAGTTGACCACCGTGGCTGCGGCCAAGAACTGTTCCGTCATCATGGATGATGATCTGCACGACATGTCGCTGCAAGGCCCCAAGGCCGTCGACATCCTGGCCAAGGACATCCCAGCCATTCGCGATCTGGCCTATTTCGGCATCATACAGACGCGCCTTTATGGTCGCGACGTGATGATCTCGCGCACCGGCTACACCGGCGAGCGGGGATACGAGATTTTCTGCCGCGCCAAGGATGCGGTGCATATCTGGGACAACGTGCTGGCAGCCGGTGGCGACGACGTGCGCCCGACGCAGTTCAGCACCCTCGATATGCTGCGGATTGAGTCGTATCTGCTGTTTTATCCCGGCGACAACTCCGAAACCTTCCCCTTCGCGGATGGCTCGCCTGCGGGTGACAGCCTGTGGGAACTGGGCCTCGATTTCACCGTGTCCCCCGGCAAGGAAGGGTTCATCGGCTCGGAAAACCACTATGCCATGAAGGGCAAGGAGCGGTTCAAGATTTACGGCGTGAAGCTGGAAGGCGACGCCATGGACCAGATGGAGATGTTTGCCCGCGTGCACCACGATGGCAAGGATGTGGGTGTGATCACCTATGGCCTGTCGTCGGACCTGAACGGCTATTCCGTCGCCATCGCGCGGCTTGATCCATCAGTCGCGAGCCCCGGTACGAAACTGACCGTGGTGCAGCCTGATGGCACCGAACTGGCCGCGACGGCGGAAGAGATGCCGTTCTATGACAAGGACAAGTCGATCCGCACTGCAAAGGGCTGATTTTTCAAAGGGCGCTGGGATAGAAACCGGCGCCCTTTTCACGTGACGAGGACAGGTATGTCGAAATTCGAATTTCCCCCGTCGATCAAGAGCAGGCCAGTCTATGGCACGCTTGAGGCGCGTCCGGGCAAGGCGCATCTGATGATTGCGGATGCCGAAGGGGCCGAGGCGATCCTCGGGATCGCGACGCCCGATCTGATGGCGCAGACACACATCATCTACATCCCGCGTGGTGCCGGTTTTACCGACCAGTTGCGCGCCCTGAACCCCGCGCAGTTCTATGAGGGGCCGAGCTATGCCGCCTCCGTGCAGCGCATCCGCCGGGTGTTGCAGGACGCGCATATGGGCTTGCAGGTCTACCTGACCGGGACCGAGGGGTTGATGGGCCAAGCCCAGAACGAGGCGATGATGGCGGGCATTCCGCACACCGCCATCCAGACCGAACATCGCGGATCGGTCGCGCGCCGGATGCAATGCGTGCATTGCAAGGGCATCACCGAGGACGTGGAAACCGACCCGTTCGTGTGCAGCCATTGCGGGCTGAACCTGTTTGTGCGCGATCACTATTCGCGCCGTCTGGCCGCCTATCAGGGCGTGTGCATAGACGCCGAGGATCCGGGCAACGTGCCCGCACCCAAGGGGATTTACGAATGAGTGCCGCCCCGCAAAAAGCCAAGCCCGGCGCCGAGAAGATCGACGTGGTCGTGTCGGCGGTTGTCCCTTTGAACGACCTTGTCACCCGGTTCGAATTCCAGCGCCGTGACGGGGTGCAGTTCCCGCCGTTTTCCGGCGGCGCGCATACGGTTGTGACCATGCAGGACGGGGATCGTGCCCGCCTGAACCCCTATTCGCTGATGTCGGACCCGGCTGACCTGTCCACCTATGCCATTTCGGTGCGCCGTGATGACGAAGGGCGTGGCGGGTCGCTGTTCATGCACCGCAATGTGTCCGTTGGGGACGAGATGACGATCACCTATCCGGTGAACCTGTTCTCGCTCGATCTGCGGGCACGCAAACATCTGTTCTTTGCCGGGGGCATCGGCATCACGCCCTTCATGTCCATGATTGCACAGCTTGAACGCATGGGCGGCGCGTGGGAATTGCACTATGGCTGCCGGACCGAAGCGCTTGGGACCTATGTGGATCAGTTGACCTACAAGCACCCCAACAAGGTGCATGTCTATTACGACGATCAGAACCAGGCGATTGATTTGGAACACCTGCTGGACGGCCAACCGCTGGGCACGCACGCTTATGTCTGTGGTCCCAAGGGCATGATCAACTGGGTCCATGCCACGGCCTCGGCCGCCGGGTGGCCAGACGCCCATGTCCATTCCGAGGAATTCCTGGCCCCCGCCCCCGGCGTGCCCTTCGAGGTGCGCCTGTGCAAATCCGACAAGACGATCACCGTGGGCGAACACGAAAGCCTGCTGGAAGCCATCGAACGCGCCGGGGTCGAGGCCCCGTTCCTGTGCCGGGGCGGGTCGTGCGGGCAATGCGAGACGGACGTGGCGCGCGCGGACGGAGAATTCATCCACCGCGATCACTGGCTGGAAGACGATCAGCACGCGGCAGGCAAGAAAATCATGCCCTGCGTCAGCCGCTTTATCGGGACATTGGAGCTTGAGCGATGACCATTCAATTCAACGACGAGACCTTTCGCGACGACTATTCGTTCCACAACTCCGACTGGGCGATCAAACGGTTCCCGTTTCCGTTCCACGAAGACAGCTACATGTACGCCGTCAACATGGAACAGCACCGGGGCGGGCCCGAGGGGTCGGTCTATGAAAAGCGGTTCGATGTGGACGAACACTATGTCAGCGAAATGCGGGACCGCGCGATGGTGCTGGCGGACGATCCGCTGCGCTGCCAGTCCCTGCCGCACATGACGCTGGCGGGGTGGGACCTGCTGGAACTGATCATGGTCTCCAAATCCGAGGACTACCCGGATCTGTTCGAATTGCACCGCGACGGCAACACATGGCGCTGGATCAACAAGCCGCTGGGGATCGACGACACCTTCACCTTTCTCGACGACACCACCCTGCCCTATGGCCCGATGGAATACATCACGCGCCAGACCCAGGGCGATTTCTGCGTTTTGGATCAACGGGATAACAACCTGTGGATGGACGCTGGCATGGTGACGACCCAAGCCGACTGGAGCCTTGATTTCGACATCGGCATGAACTTTTTCGAATGGCACGCGCCGGTGCCGCTGGCCCATGAAAAGGGCATCTTTGTTCGCGCTCTGAAATTCCTGCTGAACATCCAGCAAGGGGCGCCCGCGCGGCGGCTCAACTGGACAATGACAGTCAATCCGCTGCTCGACACCTCCCCCGAGAACTACCACAAATGGGGCATCCAGAAGACCACGCTGACACCCGAGAACATCGGCGCGAAACAGCATCTGCGGGTCGAATTGCAGACATTCTTCCGCCTGCCCCGCTCGAATGGGCTGGTGTTCCCGATCCGCTGCTACCTGTGCAGTTTCCAGGACCTGATGACGATGCCGAAATGGGGCCGCCGCCTGCACCGCGTTGTGCGCGATCTGCCGGTGGAACTGGCCACCTACAAGGGGTTCATCGACAACCGGCCCATGATGCTCGACTACCTGTCGCAATTCGACGATGGGCTGCCCACCTCTCCTGGCGTTTTCCCGGATGCAGAGACCGAGCCGCCCCTGGCCAAATAGCCCTCAGGTGTTTTGCGGATAGCTGATGATCGACAGATAGCGGGCCGGCAGCGACACCAGCTTTTCCGGCCCGTGTGGCGCGTCGGCATCGAAAAACAGCGTGTCGCCGGGTTTGAGCGGGAACACGTCATCCCCGTGCCGATAGTCCACTTCTCCCTCAAGCATGTAGATCGTCTCGATACCGCCATGCTGGAAGGTCGGGAACACATCGGATTTGGCAGTCAGGGTGATCAGATATGGCTCGACAATGACGCCCGAGGCGTTTGAACCGATATGGCCCAGAAGGTTGTATTGATGATGCGCGCGCGTGCCCTCGCGGTCGATCGACACACCCTCGCCCGACTTGGTGTGCACGGCCTGGCGGCTTTCCTCGAACCGGCGAAAGAAGCTGGTCAATGGCACGGACAGCGCATTGGCCAGAAGCTGCAATGTGGTCAGGGACGGGGACGTATTGCCATTCTCGATCTTGGACAGCATCCCGATGGACAGCCCCGTGATCTGGGCCAGTTCGGCCACCGTGATTTCCTGCTGGCGGCGAAAGGCGCGCACTTCCCGGCCAATGGCCACTTCCAGCACTTTCTCGCGCTCGCCATCGCGTGTTCTATGCGGATCCTGGGTAAGTTTGCTGGCCACGTCGGCATCTATCTTTTCTATGTTCACAATGTCCGCTTTCTATGCAGCCCCGGGTCCGGAGACAATTCGCTTCTTGGGCTTCATTGTTCCACCATAGGATAAATTATTCCCTTGATAACACAAAAGTTGAACACGAGTGAAATCATGCACGTTGGCTTTCTGATCTTTCCGGGCTTTCCCATGGCCTGCCTGACATCGGTGATCGAACCGCTGCGCGCCGCCAACGAGATCGCGGAGGCGCAGGTGTTCGACTGGCATCTGGTGTCCGAAACCGGCGCGCGCACCCTGTCGAGCGCCCGCGTCGCCTTCGAGCCGGACATGGCCCTGGCCGATGTGGTGGACTGTGACGTCCTGTTCCTGTTGGGCGCGCCCGCCAGCACCTTTCAAGACCCGAAACTGGGCAATGGCGCGTTGCGCCGCCTGGATCGTCATGGCGCCATCCTAGGCGCGATCAGTGGCGGTGTGTTCCCCCTCGCCCGGTCCGGCGTGGTCGCCGGGCACAAATGTTCGGTCCATTGGTGTTACGAGGCCGCGTTTCGCAGCGCCTTTCCCGAGATCGAGATGACGGATGACGTCATCACCATGGACCGCCGCAGGTATACGGTGTCGGGGGCGGCCTCGGCCTTTGACCTCGCCCTGCGCCTGATCGAGGATCGGCTGGGTGCTGACATCGCCCATGAGGTCGCCTGCTGGTTCCAGCATGCCACCGTGCGCGGCGAAGGGGTGCAGCAGCGCGTGCCCATGCGCCCCAGCGCTGCGCCTGATCTGCCGGACCTCGTGGCGCGCGCCGCCGCGCTGTTTGCCGCGCATATCGAAGACCCGATTTCAGTGGCCGATGTGGCCACATCGCTGCACGTCACACCGCGCCAGATCGAACGCGCCTTCAAGAAGGCGACGGGGCAAAGCCCCACGCATTACTACCGCGACATGCGGATGAAGGCCGCGCGGCAATTGGTGCTCTATTCCAAGGACACGGTGCTGAGCATTGCGCAGGCGGTCGGCTACACCTCTGCCACGCCGTTGATGACCCATTATCGCGCCGCCTTTGGCGTCAGCCCGCAAGAGGACCGCCGCCGCATCAATTCGTTCCGCGTGCAGGGCAACGTGCCCCTGCCCCCGGCCTAAAGCGCGGCGGCCATGGCCGTAGTGATCGCGTGATGCAGGGAACCGGCAGAGGCGCGGGGGCCAAGGATGCGGACCGTCTGACCGGCCTGCGTGCAGATCACGAAACAGCCAAGGTGATGGATGGAGGTCCGCGTGGCATCCCCGGTGTCGAACGCCGTCAGGTTGATGTTGCACAGCAATTCCAGCACCGCATCTGTGCGTGGCCCGGTCAGGTCGAAACACGCCCATGCGTCCGTCTGTTCGGTGACGGACGCGGTATCGCCCAGATGCGATTTGACCTCGGCCGCGATCTCCTCGTGCGTGGAGACGTCGGCCAGCAGCATCCACTGCTCCGGCCCCATCCAGACAGCGGCGAGTGGATGGGTCTGCGCGGCTTTGCCCGGCCCCGGCGCATCTGCGCCCAGAAGCGTTTTCAGTTTGGCGTTGCACGCGCCCTCTTGCCCGCTGCGCGCCGCGACAGAGGCGAGCGCGACATCAGGCACTTCGGTCAGGGACACATCCCCAACCGTGTCGATGCGCGGGCTGGTGCCACCAAGGGCGGTGATGGGGGTCAGGTCATGCACGCACACGTTCTCCTTCGGGGTCGACGAAATGGGCAGAAACAACCTCGACCGCGACGGTCAGATCGGTCACGGGCGAGACGAGGCGCAGGGTTTCGCCCATCCGGTTGCCCCCGTCCTTGAGGAACCCCAGCCCGATCATGCTGCCCAGTGTGAGCGAGTAGGCGGCGGAGGTGACATAGCCCTGGTCGTGCTTGGCATCGACCGGCCCCGTGGCATCCATCAGGTGCCCGCCTGCGGTGATCTTGTCCTCTGCGTTTACGGGTCGCAGGCCGACTTGCATCAGCGCATCCGCCGCGTTCAGGCCGGGCCGTTCGGACAGTTTGGCGCCGATGCTGTCCTTGGCCTTGGACACCATGCGGCCCATCCCGAGGTTCAGCGCGGTTGTGGTGCCGTTCAGCTCATTGCCCGCCGCGTGCCCCTTTTCGATGCGCATGACCCCCAGCGCCTCGGTGCCGTATGGCGTGACGTCGAATTCTTCGCCCTCGGCCATCAACCTGCGCATCAGTGCGTCGCCGTAGCGGGATGGCACGGCGATCTCGAACGCCAACTCACCCGAGAACGAGATGCGGAAGAGACGCGCGCGCAGGCCGCCGCACACGGTGATGTTGGCGCAGGCCATGAAGGGGAACCCTTCGTTCGAGATGTCGTGATCAGCGTCCACGATCTTTTGCAGCAGGCGGCGCGAATTGGGCCCCGCGACGGCGTATTGCGCCCAGGCCTCGGTGGTCGAGATCAGTTGCACATCCGCGTCAGGCATCAGGCATTGACGCACGAATTCCATGTGCTGATAGACGCGTGCCGCATTGGCCGTGGTTGTGGTGACGACAAACTGATCCTCGGCCAGTCGCGCGGCGGTGCCGTCATCCATGGCGATCCCGTCCTCGCGCAGCATCAGGCCATAGCGGGTCTTGCCCACGGCCAGTTTGGCGAAACCGTTGCAGTAGATCTTGTTCAGGAAGATGGCCGCATCGCTGCCCTGCACGTCGATCTTGCCCAGCGTGGTGCAGTCGCACACACCGACGGACGCGCGGGTGGCGGTGACCTCGCGGTCAACCGATTGCCGCCAGTGGGTTTCACCGGGCAGCGGGAACCACTGCGCGCGCAGCCAGTTGCCGACCTCGACAAAGACCGCGCCGCGTTCCTTGGCCCAGAAGTGCGATGGCGTCAGGCGGGTCGGGTGAAACTCCTTGCCCCGCATCCGGCCTGCCAACGCACCGATGGCGGTGGGGGTATAGGGCGGGCGGAAGATGGTGGTGCCGACCTCCGGGATCGACTTGCCCGCAAGTTCGGCCATGATGGCGAGGCCACCCATGTTGGACGTCTTGCCCTGATCGGTGGCCATGCCCAGCGTGGTGTACCGCTTGAGGTGCTCGACCGAGCGGAAGCCTTCCTGATGGCTCAGTTTCACGTCCTTGACCGTGACGTCGTTCTGCTGGTCGAGCCAGGCGCGCGAACAGCCCTGCACACACCAGAACGGGGTCTGGGTGACGGGGGCGTCTTCGGCCTCGGGGACAGCCGGTGCGCGGCCCTTAAGGCCCAGCGCCTTGCGCGCCGCGTCCCTGCCCGATGCCAGCGCGCCGTGGGTCGAGAACGCGCCGTTTGCGGCCCCCGCCACTGTCATGCCGGGGGGCAGCGCGCCTCCGGGGACAAAGGCGGCGAGGGTGTCGTCCCATGTGGGCCGACCCCGCTGGTGGCAGGTCAGATGTACGTTGGGATTCCAGCCACCCGACACGCCCAATGCACCACATTCGATGGTGCGGTTGCTGCCGTCCGCAAGGGTCACCTCGACAAAGGTGAGACCCAAACGCCCCTTGGTGTCGGCCACCTGCGCGCCTTGCAAAACCTCATAGTCGTGGCTGCGCTGCGCGTCCGGGCGGGTGTCGATGACGGCGGCGATCTTGACCCCCTTGGCGTGCAGGTCCTGCGCCGTGCGGTGGCCATCGTCATTGTTGGTAAAGATCGCGACACGCTGCGCAGGCGTGGCCGCCCAGCGGTTGGCATAGGCGCGCAAGGACGCCGCCAGCATGATGCCGGGGCGGTCGTTGTTCTCGAACGCGATGGGACGTTCTGTGGCACCCGCGCAGAGCAGGGTTTGCGGGGCGTAGATGCGCCAGAGGATCTGGCGGGGCTTGCCCTCGGGCGGTGTGGCGAGGTGGTCGCTGATCCGCTCGACCGCGCCATAAATGCCGTGATCGAAGGCGCCGATGACCGTGGTGCGGGGCATCAGGCGGACATTGGGCAGCGCGCTCAGTTCGGCGACTGTCTGCGCGGCCCAATCGGGCCCGGCCATATCGGCGATGGTGAAGGTTTCGCCGTTCAGCCGTCCACCCATGCGGAAATCCTCGTCCGCGAGGATCACGTGCTTGCCCGCACGACCCGCAGTCAGCGCAGCACTCAGGCCCGCAGGCCCCGCGCCGATGATCAGCAGATCGCAGTGGCGGAACCCCTTGTCATAGTCATCGGGGTCGGCCTGCATCGAGAGAGAGCCGAGACCGGCGGCCTTGCGGATGATCGGCTCATACAGCTTTTCCCAGAACGCGGCGGGCCACATGAAGGTCTTGTAGTAAAACCCTGCGGTCAGAAAGTTCGAGAAGCGGTCATTGATCGCCATCGCGTCGAAGGCGAGGCTGGGCCAGCGGTTTTGCGATTTTGCCGCGAGCCCCTCAAACAGTTCTGCCGTGGTGGCGCGCGTGTTGGGCTCCTGCCGCGCGCCGTTGCGCAACTCCACGATGGCGTTGGGTTCCTCTGACCCGGCGGTCAGAGGGCCGCGCGGGCGGTGGTACTTGAACGAACGTCCCATCAGGCGGACGTTGTTGGCCAGCAGCGCCGAGGCGAGCGTGTCGCCCGGATGGCCTGCATATGACTTGCCGTCAAAGGTAAAGCTGAGCGTCGTGTTGCGATCAATCTGACCGCCGTCGAGCCGGTTTGCCTGGGTCATTTGGATCCTCCCCGCGCGCGAGTTCCACCGACGAAATTTCGTGCGTGGTGGTGTCGCGCGTGACGATCAGGATCGACCGGTCCCCGCCCTCGTGAAACCACAGCTCGCGATGCGGCCCTGCGGGGTTGTCGCGCAGATAGGCATAGTCGTGCCAGTCGTCTGCAGTCGCGGTGTCGGGATCGGGGCGGTTCATCAGTTCTGCCGCGCCCAGATAGACGAATTCGGCGCTGTCGCGGGGGCCAAGCAGGGGGTGGTTGATGATCATGTGCGGCCCCTTTTTGCGCGCGGTGCGCCGTGCATATTTTTGGAACAATGAAGCATGGGATCAGTGCAGATTGGGCTGGTTGCCCATCCCCTTCTCGTCGATCATGTGGCCGGTGCGGAAGCGGTCGAAGCGATAGGCGGTGGCCGTTTCGTGCGGTTCATCCCGCGCCAGCAGGTGGGCAAAGGCGTAGCCGGAGGCAGGCGTCGCTTTGAACCCGCCGTAGCACCAGCCGCCGTTGAAATAGAGCCCGTCGATATGGGTGCGGTCGATGATGGGCGAGCCGTCCATGCTCATGTCCATGATGCCGCCCCACATGCGCAAAAGCCGCGCGCGTCCGATCATCGGCATGATGGCCATGCCGCCCTCGCACACGTCCTCGACCACCGGCAGGTTGCCGCGTTGGGCGTAGGAATTGTAGCCGTCGATGTCGCCGCCAAAGACCAGCCCGCCCTTGTCCGATTGCGAGACATAGAAATGGCCGGCGCCGAAGGTGATGACGCCGGGCAGGACAGGTTTCAGACCTTCGGACACAAAGGCCTGAAGTACGTGGCTTTCGATCGGAAGGCGCATGTCCGCCTTGGCCATCAGGCGGCTGGAATTGCCCGCGACCGCGCAACCGACCCGGCCCGCGCCGATGAAGCCACGGGACGTTTCGACCCCGAGGCATGTGCCGTTTTCAATGCGAAACCCGGTGACTTCGCAGTTCTGGATGATGTCGACGCCCCGGCTGTCTGCGGCACGGGCATAGCCCCAGGCCACCGCATCATGGCGCACGGTGCCGCCGCGCCGCTGTGCCAGCCCGCCCTTGATGGGGAACCGCGCGTCGTCGAAATTGAGGAACGGGTATTCCTTTTTGATCTGTGCAAGATCGAGGTATTCCGCGTCCGCCCCGTTCAGGATCATCGCATTGCCGCGCCGGATAAAGGCGTCGCGCTGCGCATCCGAGTGGATCAGGTTCATGATCCCGCGCTGGGACACCATGGCGTTGTAGTTCAGGTCCTGCTCCAGCCCCTCCCAGAGTTTCAGCGAGAATTCATAGAAAGGTTCGTTGCCATCGAGCAGGTAGTTCGAGCGGATGATCGTGGTGTTGCGCCCGACATTGCCGCCGCCGATCCACCCCTTTTCGATGACCGCCACGCGGTGCTGGTCATAGACCGAGGCGAGGTAGTGCGCCGTGGCCAGCCCATGCCCGCCACCGCCGATGATGACGATGTCGTAATGCGGCTTGGGATCAGGATCACGCCATGCGGGCGCCCAGCCTTTGTGGCCGGTCAGCGCCTCTTTTATCACCTTGAACCCGGAATATCGCATGGAATCGGACCTCCTGCTCGTGCTTAGCCCGTTTTCGTTCGGAAATTTACATCAAGACCCGACGCGCAACCTTTCAAATCGGACATCCGGCACCGAAATCACGGAATGTTTGACACCCCGAACCGAACTCTTAAAGAAAAAAACTTGATTGACAGGAAAATAATGCAAGACTGATGACCACCAGGAAATGGCGCAAATCCGAGATTCGATTTTTGGGAATTTGCACAAAAGCCATGCGTGATGATCAAGCGGCGAAACAGCCGCGAACCTCTAGGGAGACTACCAATGAACAAGTTTACAACTGCGTTGACGGCAGGCGTGTTGGCCTTTGCGCCAATGACGCTTTTGGCCGAAGACAGCAGCGATCCGATCGTGATCCCCATCCACAACTGGTCGTCGCAGATCGTGATGAGCCACGTGGTCGGCCAGATCTTTGAGTCGATGGGCAACAATGTCGAATTCGTCACCACCGACAGCCAGGCCGTCTATGAATCGGTCCGCCTGGGTGACGTGACGCTGGAACTGGAAGTGTGGGAAGGCGCGTTTGGCGCATCCTTCCGCGCAGCACTGGAAAAGGGCGGTCTGCATGATGCGGGCGACCACGATGCCGTCACGCGCGAGGACTGGTGGTACCCGATGTGGACCAAGGACGCCTGCCCGGGCCTGCCCAGCTGGGAGGCGCTGAACGACTGTGCCGCCCTGTTCGCGACGGCTGAAACCGGGGACAAGGGCCGCTATCTGGACGGCCCGGTGGACTGGCTCAAGCATGGTCAGGAACGTGTCGAAGCGCTCGGCATGGATTTTGTCGTCGTGAACGCCGGTTCCGCCGCCGCCCTCTGGGCCGAGATCGGAGCCGCCGAGGCCAACAAGACACCGGTTGTCTTGTTTAACTGGACACCCAACTTTGCCGAAGCCGTCTGGCCCGGTGAGTTCGTCGAGTTCCCCGAATGGGTAGATGGCTGCGACAAGGACCCGGCCGTGGGCCCGAACAAGGACGCGCTTTATGACTGCGGCAACCCTGCCGACGGCTACCTCAAGAAAGCCGCCTGGGATGGCATGAAGGACAAATGGCCCGGTGCCTATGACGTGCTGACCAAAATCTCGTTCACCAACCCGCAGATCGCTGAAATGGCCCGGCTGGTTGATGTCGAAGAGATGGAGCCCGAAGAGGCCGCCGCCGAATGGCTGGAAGCGAACCCGGACATCTGGCAGGGCTGGACCTCGTAAGGTCGTCCAAATCTGTTGAAGACTTTCGCCCGCCCGGGGTTACACTCCGGGCGGGCGTTTTAAACACCGAAGGCTCATTCGGTGAGGAGAGAGCACAGCATGACTGCCGACACCGTGATTTCCTGCAAGAACGCCTGGAAAATCTTTGGCTCTGATCCGCAGAAATACCTCAAATCAATGCCTGCCGGGCACAGTTTCGATGACATCCGGGCAGATGGGTACATCGCGGGGGTCAAGGACGTGTCCATCGACGTCACCCGTGGCGAGATGCTGGTGATCATGGGCTTGTCCGGCTCGGGCAAATCCACGCTTGTGCGCTGCTTTTCGCGCCTGCACGACATCACCGGCGGGTCGATCACCGTCGAGGGGCAGGACCTCATGTCCCTGTCCGAAAAAGAGCTGATCGAGCTGCGCCGCAACAAGATGGGCATGGTGTTCCAGTCCTTTGGCCTGCTGCCGCATCGCACCGTTCTGGAAAACGTGGCCTTCCCCCTCGAGATGCGCGGACAGGACAAGCACACGCGGCGCGAACGCGCGCTTGAGGTGGTCAAGCTGGTCGGCCTTGAGGGGCGCGAAGAGTATTTCCCGCGCGAACTCTCCGGTGGTCAGCAGCAGCGCGTGGGCATCGCCCGCAGCCTCGCCATCGAACCCGATATCTGGTTCCTGGACGAGCCGTTCTCAGCCCTCGACCCGCTGATCCGCCGCGAGATGCAGGACGAATTCCTGCGCCTTCAGGGGATGCTTGGCAAAACCATCGTCTTTATCACCCACGACTTTGACGAGGCCCTGCGCCTGGCCGACCGGATCGCGATCATGAAAGACGGCGCTGTCGAACAATGCGACACGCCCGATCAGATCGTGCTGAACCCGGCCACCGAATATGTGCGCAAGTTCACCGAAGAGATCGACAAGGCCCGCGTCGTCCATGCCGGTGTGCTGGCCCGTGCAGGCACCGCCGGGGAAGGTGATCCGGTCGATGCCAAAGCCTCCGTACAGGACCTCGCCCGCATGCTGGTGCATGACACGCGTGCCGTCATCCCGGTTGCGACAGATGGCAAGGTGATCGGCGGCATGGACCGCGCCGCCGCGCTGGAAATCCTGCTGGAGGCCAGTTGATGGCCGATGTTGCCAGCCCCCTGAAAACCGACACGCCCGGCATCGCGCAATGGTCGCGGGGCCGCTGGGCGTGGGTCATTCTGGCGCTCGCGCTGGTCTTGATGGCGTTGCGCTATGGCGGGTTGCTGCCCGACGCGCTGCACCGCATTCCCGAGGGGTTGATCCCGCCATTTGCTGCATGGCTCGACGTCATCTTCAACTTCGTCAAGGACGATCTGGGCCTGCTGACCCTGACCCGCACGCTGACCGAAGGGCTGGAATGGCTGCTCGATGTCACGGCCAACCTGATGTTCGGCAAACGGCGCTGGCCCTTCCTGGGGCCGATCCCGTGGACGGCGGTGGCGGGCGTTGCGGCGGTGATCGGCTATTACCTTGGCGGCTGGCGCATGGCCCTCTTGGGCGCGGGCACCTTCATCTGGACCGCGCTGATCGGCCAGTGGAAAATCGCGATGGAAACCATGTCGGTGCTGATGGTTGCTGCACCGCTGGCGTTCTTCATCGGTCTGGGGCTGGGTATCCTTGCGTGGAAATACGCGGCCGTGAACCGCGCGATCAAACCGATCCTGTCGGTGCTGCAAACGCTGCCGTTCTTTACCTACCTTCTGCCGGCCGTGATCTTCTTCAAGGTGGGGCCGACCGCCGGCGCCGTGGCCACCACGATCTACGCCATTCCGCCGATGATCCTGATGACGACGCTGGGTTTGCAAAAAGTACCGTCAGAAGTGGTCGAGGCGGGCAATATGAGCGGCTGCACCAAGTGGCAGTTGTTGCGCCATGTCTACCTGCCCTCGGCCCGGACCGAAATCCTTGTGGGGGTCAATCAGGTCATCATGCTCTGTCTGGCCATGGTGGTTCTGACCGCGTTCATCGGGATGCCGGGGCTGGGGGCGAAACTGCTGGCCATGATGGGCAGTTTCAAACTTGGCCGCTCGTTCGAGATCGGTGTCACCATCGTCTTGCTGGCCGTCACGCTGGACCGCATGTCCAAGGCCTGGGTGGTCAAGCAACCCGAACATTTCGAGCGTGGCACGGCGTGGTGGCGCAGGCATGTCATGCTACTGTCCGGCATCGGCGTGTTCGTGTTCTTCTGCATCGCCGCCCAGTTTATCGAGGTTTTCTCGGAAATCGGGCGCAAGCAGAATTTCAGCCAGGGCAAGGAGATCGACACCCTGATCAAGGGCTTCCTCGCGCTTGAACCGGTGCAGAACACCACCCAAGCCATCCGCTATGTGCTGAATGTCTGGATCCTGAACCCGTTCCGCGATTTCCTGCTGTCGATCCCGACGCCTGCCTTCATCCTGTTGGTGGTGGCGTTTGCGCTGGCCCTGGGCGGCAAGCGGCCTGCAATCTATGCCGCCATCTTCTTTGGGCTCGTGGCGCTGTCGGGGTGGTGGGACCGGTCGGTGATCACGCTCTACTCCGTCATCTCTGCCGTCACCCTGGCGCTGTTGATCGGTGTGCCGCTGGGCATCGCTGCGGCGCGGTCGGAAAAGTGGTCGCAGCGCGTGCTGCTGGCCTGCGACACGGCCCAGACCTTTCCCAGCTTTATCTACCTGATCCCGGCGATCATGCTGTTCGGCATCACCGCGACATCCGTGGTCATGTCGATCCTGATCTTTGCGATGGTGCCGCTGACCCGCTACACGATCGAAGGTTTGCGCACCGTACCCCCCGAGATGACCGAGGCGGCGGACATGGCCGGGGCCACGCGGATGCAAAAACTGGTCAAGGTGCAACTGCCGCTCGCCCTGCCCACGATGGCCGTGGGGTTCAACCAGGCGATCATGTTCGCCTTTTTCATGGTCATCATTGCGGCCTTCATCGGCACGCAGGACCTGGGGCAGGAATTGCAGCGCACCCTTGCGGGCACCGATCTGGGCAAGAATTTCGTGCTTGGGATTTGCGTGTCGCTGATGGCGCTGACCTTTGATCTGACGATCATGACCTGGGCGGCGGATCAGAAAAAGGCGCTTGGGTTGCCCGACTGATCCTGTTCGCGCGTCCGGCGCGTGCGGGCGCAGCAGCGCATTTTTTCAAGCCGGAACATCGCCATAGGCCGAAGGATTATGGCACGGCCACCCAACCCCTCATAGCTTCCCCACATCAACAAAGGGATGCATATGACACGCCGCACGACACTGAAATGGCTGCACTGGCTCAGCTTCGCACTTATCCTCTGGTTCTGGCTGGTCGAGCCGGAAGACGTGGCCCGCCTTGGCGGCGCGGCCCTGGCCACGCACGCAGGCATGGGCACGATACTGGCCCTGCTGTCGGGCGCATGGTTCGCCATGTACATGCGCAAGGGGCTGGCCAGCCGCGCGGGTCCGAAACTGCCCATATGGGCGCGCCATGCCCACGGCCTCAAGCACAAGGCGTTGACCTGGGGCCTGCCTGGCGTGGTGCTGTCGGGCGCGCTTGCAGGCTTTGCCGCGCCTTACGCGATCCATCTGTTTGGCGTCATCCCCTTCTTTCCCGGGATCGGCACCAAGGGGTTGCAGTCGTTTTTCGAAGGGCTGCACGAGATCGCCTTTGATGGGCTGCTGGTCGTGCTGGTCTTGCATGTGGCCTTCCACCTGTGGAGGCATTACATCATCAAAGACAACGCTTTGCGGATCATGGCCCCCAAACGTCTGCACCGCCACCTCTGAGAAAGCCACATGCGCCGCACCGCCACCATCACCCTTCACTGGCTCAGCTTTGTCTTGCTGGTGCTGCTGATGGCGGGCGGCCCCCTGCCCGCGCTTGCCATCGCCTTCGGGGTAAGCGGGCTCTTCATGTGCGCCCTCGCCCTCGTGGGCGAGCTGATGAACGGACCCGGCCCCAAGCTGGAAAGCGCCCTGCGCCGCGCGCATCCCTGGCTCAGCCGTGCGATGTATCTGGCCCTGGGCTGCACTGCGGGTCTGACCCTATGGGTGCAGTTTGGCGGGGCATGGACCGGACCACCTTTGCGCGATCTTTATTTCTACCTGTTGTCTGCATCAGCTTTGCACGGCATCTTCCATTTGTGGCGGCACACGGCTCTGGGTGACGGGGCCCTGCGTCGGATCACGCCCAAATCGATGCATGGAATGCTATGACAGACCTGCCAGACCTCAGCGGCACACGCACCGTGGCCGACCACCGCTTTCCCTGCGACAATTGCGGTGCCGATTTTCGTTTCGAACCGGGCACGGGCACGCTGTCCTGCGATCACTGCGGCAATACCAGCACCATCGAGGGCGCCGAAAGGCCGACACTCGCCCCGATCTCTGAACTGGACTACCGCAGCGCGCTCAATGCCGAGCTGCCCGCCGCCGAAATCGAGGAAACGCGCGTTTCCAAATGCCCCAATTGCGCGGCTGAGGTCGAATTCGACGCCGATCTGCACGCCACCGAATGCCCGTTCTGCGCCACGCCGGTCGTCACGGACACAGGCGCCCACCGCCATATCAAGCCGCGCGGCGTCCTGCCCTTTGCGCTCAGCGAACCGCAGGCGCGCGCCGAGATGACTAACTGGCTGGGGCGGCTCTGGTTCGCGCCCAACGGTCTGCAGGACTATGCCCGCAAAGGGCGCAGCATGCAGGGCATCTATGTGCCCTACTGGACGTTCGATGCGGACACCCGCAGCGCCTATACGGGCGAGCGGGGCACCGTCTATTACGAAACCCGCACCGTGATGCGTGATGGCAAACGCGAACAGGTGCAGGTGGCCAAGGTCCGCTGGCAGCGCGCGCGGGGCAAGGTCGCCCGCTTCTTTGACGATGTGCTCGTGCTGGCGTCCAAATCCCTGCCCAAACGGTTCACCGACGCGCTGGAACCCTGGGATCTCAGCGCGCTCGAGCCATATGCGCCCGAATTCCTCGCCGGGTTTCGTGCCGAAGGCTACAGCGTCGCGCTCGAAGAGGGCTTTGAAGAGGCGCGCGCCCACATGGACCGCATCATCACCCGCGATATCAAGTTCGACATCGGCGGGGATCGCCAGCGCATCCACTCGGTCGACACCAAGCTGGGGGCGATCACCTTCAAACATGTCCTGCTGCCCGTGTGGCTCGCTGCCTACAAGTACCGGGGCAAGACCTACCGCTTTGTCGTCAACGGCCGCACCGGTCGTGTGCAGGGCGAACGCCCCTGGTCCACGGCCAAGATCGCGATTGCAATCATCGTCGGCCTGATCATCGCCGCCGCCGTCGGCTTCGTGGTGGCGACACAGTCATGACGGCCTATGACAGTCTTCTGGCCACGCTTCAGGCCCGCTTTTCCTGCCGCGCCTTCCTGCCTGACCCGCTGCCCAAGGACACGATATCACAGATCGTGCAGGCCGCCCGCCACACACCAAGCTGGTGCAATGCGCAACCCTGGCAGCTGATCGTCACCACCGGCGCGGCAACGGATACGTTCCGCGACGCCCTTTATGCTGCGGCCAGCACCACGGCCCCCGCCCCCGACCTGCCCTGGCCCGAAGGATACCCCGGCATCTACGGAGAACGGCGGCGCGCCTGTGGCTTTCAGCTTTATGATGCCGTGGGCGTCGAGAAAGGGGATCGCACCGCCTCTGCCGCGCAAATGATGGAAAACTACCGGCTGTTCGGCGCACCCCATGTCGCCATTGTCACCGCACCCTCCGTCCTTGGCCCCTACGGGGCGATGGACACGGGCGGCTTTGTCACCGCCTTTTGCCTAGCCGCCCAGACCCTTGGCGTTGCCACGATCCCGCAGGCGGCGGTCGCCGCACAGGCCCCCTTCGTGCGCCAGCATTTCGACATTGCCGAGGATCGCATGATCCTCTGTGCCATCTCCTTCGGGCACGCCGACCCCAACCACCCCGCCAACAGTTTCCGCACAGAACGCGCCGACCCGGGTGACATCATCGAGTGGCGCGACGCATGAGGGCGCTGTTGCAACGGGTGAGCACGGCCACAGTCACGGTGGAGGGTGAGACGGTGGGCCAATGCGGCCCCGGCCTCTTGATCCTCGTCTGCGCCATGCCCGGCGATGATGCAGGCACCGCCCGCGCACTCGCCACCAAGATTTCCAAACTGCGCCTGTTCAAGGACGCGGCTGGCAAGATGAACCTGTCGATCTTGCAAACCGAAGGCAGCGCGCTGGTGGTCAGCCAGTTCACCCTGGCCGCAGACACATCACGCGGCAATCGCCCCGGCTTTTCCGGCGCCGCCAGCCCGGACATGGCCGAACAGCTTTACCTGCAATTCAGCGATGATCTGCGGGATTTGGGTATACCGACCGAAACGGGCCAATTCGGAGCAGACATGTCCGTCAGCCTGACCAATGACGGCCCCGTCACGATCTGGCTGGACACCGACGCGCCCTGACTGCCGGGGTCGGCGGGCGGGCGCCTTTGCGTCAGCAACCTTTGCGTCAGCAAACAGAGCCGCGCGCCGACGCCTAAGGCTCGCGGAACGCTTCCCGCGACTTGTAAAGGGGCTTCATCAGGTATTGCAGCACGGTCTTGGACCCGGTGTGCAATTCGACCTCGGCCTGCATGCCCGGCCGGATCGAGATACTGCGCTGACGATCCGTCAGGCCCGTGCGATCCACACTCAGGGTCACCTTGTAATGCGGGTCGCCATCGGGCTTGCGCTCGTCCTTGAACGTGTCGGCCGAGATCAGTTTGACCTCCCCCTTGAGCGAGCCATAGATCGTGTAGTCATAAGCGCTCAGCTTGATCGACGCATCCTGCCCCGCGCGCACCCCCGCAATGTCCTTGGGGGCAACGCGCGCCTCCACGAACAGCTCTTCATCCAGCGGAATGATCTGCAAAATCTCTTCGCCCGGGCGCACGACGCCACCGATAGTGGTCACGCTCAGATTGTTGACGATGCCCCGCATCGGGCTGACCAGCACGGTCCGGTTCAACTGGTCCTGCGCCGATTTGTAGGTCTGGCGCAGCGTGCCCAGCTCTTTCAGCGTGTCGGAATAGGCCTGCGCCCGTTCCAACTCGGTCTGCGTCATGATCTCGTCCAGCTTGATGCGCGCATCCGCATGGGCCTTGCGCGCGCGGGTCACCTCGATCAGCGCGACGATCTTGCGCTCCAGCAGATCCTCCAGCAGCGCCCGTTCCTTGGCGGCCTGATCCAGCACCCGCTGCGCACCCTCACGGCGGCTCAGGAAATCTGTCTGGCGCGCCATCAACAGCGCGCGTTCACTGGCCACAAGGCCCGGCATCCGGGTCTCAAGCCCACCGGGCACTGCAAAATCAAACTGGCCCGCCAGTTCCGCCTCAAGACGCAACTGGCGCACCGCCAATGCAGTGATCTGATCCTGCAAATCATCCGCCTGGCTCTGGAACTGCGTCGATTGCAGCCGCGCCAGCACATCACCGGCCTCAACCACATCGCCCTCGGCCACGGCCAGCTCCGCCAGAATGCCCCCTTCGAGGTTCTGAATGATCTGGGGGCGCGAGGATGAAATCATCTCGCCCGAGCCGCGCACGATCTCGTCCACCCAGGCAAAGGCCGCCCAAAGCACAAAGACCAGAACCGCCCCGCCGCACAGCCAGATGACAAGGGACGGGCCGCGCATCTCGCTTTCCAGCTGCGCACCAAGGTTCGTGGGGGCCACACTCATGCGATCTTGCCTTTCAATGGCACGGGCGCGCCGGTCTTGCCGATATGGGCCAGCACCTGATCGCGCGGGCCGTCCACGGTCATGCGGCCATTCTGCAGGATCAGCGTGCGGTTGGTCAGCGACAGGATCGGCACGCGGTGGGTGGCGATGATCGCGGTGCGATCCTCCATCCACGTCTCAAGACGGCTGACCAATGTGCTTTCCAACGTCTGATCCAGCGCCGCAGTAGGTTCGTCCAGCAAGCAGACCGCCGGGTCCTGCAACCACAGCCGCGCCCAGCCAATCGACTGGCGCTGCCCGATGGACAGGCCCTGCCCGCCATCGAGGATGTCGAGATCAAGGCCCTTGTGGTGCCCTTTCACAAACGGCCCAAGCCCCGCAAAATCCAGCGCTTGGTAAAGGCGATCATCATCGCGCTCCAGCAGCGTCAGGTTCAGGTTGTCGCGCAACGTGCCCGAAAACAGGCGTACATCCTGCCCCAGATAGCCGATCAGGCGGCGCAAATCACGCGGCTCGATCTGGCTCATGTCGGTGCCGTCAATCAGCACACGGCCCTTGGTCGGCGCATAAAGGCCCGACAGGATTTTCAGGAGTGAGGACTTGCCCGCGCCGTTCGATCCCAGCACGGCCACACGCTGGCCCGGCATGATCTGCACACCGGGAATATCCAGCGTCGGCGCGCCGTCTTCCTCGTATTGGAACTGCACCTCGCGCAGCTCGAAATGCCCCTTCAGCGCGTCGCGGCGCAGATAGGTACGGGCCTCGTCCGTGTCTTGCGGTGCATCTGCAATGGCATCCAGCCCATCAAGGGCCGCCTTCACATTGCCCCAGCGCGCCATCGTGCCCGCCAGTTGCGTCAGCGGTGCCAGCGTGCGCGACGTCAGAATACCTACCGCGATGATCGAGCCAACAGTGAACTGCCCGGCAAAGACCAGATAGGTGCCCGCGATCACCGCCGCCACATAGGTCATCTGCTGCATGCCCTGGCTCCAGAACGTCAGGACCGAGGCGAGACGGCGCTGCTCGGACGACTTCATGGCGCTCAGCGTGGTCAGCTCTTGCCACAGACGCATAACGCGGTCCTCGGCGCGCTGCGTCTTGACCGTGTCACGCTCGAAAATCGCCTCGTGCAGCAGGCGCGAGGATTTGGCCGAAGCGCCTTGCGTCTCTTGTGTCAGGCGCAACATCTTCTTTTGCATGAAGAATCCGGGCACCACCATCAGGATACCGCCCAGGATCAGCACCCAGACCACCGGCCCGGCGATGGACGCCACCAGCAGCAGAAAGACAAAGATGAACGGGATGTCGGCAATCGTGCCGATGGTCGAGGCGGTAAAGAACTCGCGCACCGACCCGAACTCGCGCATCGCACTAAAGGTCATCGACGGCGACTGGCCGCGCAAATCACTGCGCATGCCGATCACGCGCTGCATCAGCAGGGTCAGCACCGACAACTCGATCTGCCGCCCGGCCCCGTCCATCAGACGCGAGCGGGCGATCTTGATGAACGCCTCCAGCAGCAGGGCCAGACAGGCCCCCGCCGCCAGCACCCACAGCGTCGCCTCGGATTGATGCGGGATTACCCGGTCATAGACCTGCAAGGAAAACAGCGCCACGGCCACCGCCAGCAGGTTGGCCACGAACGACCCCAGCGCAATCTCGGCCAGAGACGTGCGAAACCGCTGGAACTCACCCCAGAACCAATGGGCCGGTTTGCTTTCGGTCTTGTGGGTCTCAGCCACGCGGGCCAGCGGCGCCTCGGCACGCACGACAAGGCCAGCAAAGAAGGGCGCGAATTCCGAGACCGGCACATGGGCGCGGTTGTCGGGGCATGTCTTGTCATAAACGATCAGATCGCCGCGCGCCTGTCCCAGCACCAGCACAACCTGTCCGCTGGTCATGTAGGCCAGCGCGGGCCACTGATCGCTCGTCAGCGCCTCGATGGTGCGCACCTGGGCGATCAGGCCCGCAGCCTCCAGCCCCTTGGCGATGGCCGCAGCCTCGACCGCATCGCTTGCACCCTTGGACGTCGACAGGCGCAGCGCGTCAAACACGTCAGAGCGCGCGGTATTCACCCCCAGAATGCCCGCATAGGCGACCGACAGGTCCGCCCGCGCGCGCAAGCGGTCGTCAAACAGGTTCGCGTTGTCGGCCTTGGGCGTCTCCTTGGTCGGCGCGGCCTTGATCTGCGCACGATTGCCGTTGGTGATGGTCAGGGTAAAGGGCCGCCGTTCGGTCAAATCTCTTCTCCATCCGCCAACACGCCCTGCACGCGGGCCAGTTCGACCTGCAAGCGCAAGGCCTCGTATTTCAACGTGATTTCAGAGGCTTGCCGGGCAGCAAACGTCTCGTACACACCCACGACATCCATCACCTGACGGCGCCCCGCTTCGTATTGTTCCTGGAACAGATCCAGGTTGGCCTTGGCCTGCGCGGTCAGCCCACGCGCCTCGCCCGCCTGACGGGCCGTCGCGGCGACCTGCCCTTCCAGCTTGCGCAAGGTCCGGTTTGAATCCTCGTTGGCTTGCGACACCACACGGCCTGCGGCCTCCTTGGCGGCCTCGATCGAACGCAGGCGCGCGCCGGTGCCAAGCCCGATGCCCGTGCCGCCCGCAGTGATGCCTGCGCCGCTGTTCTCGCCCACGGTCGCCTGTGCGCTGATGCCGGGCAACTGGTTGGCGCGGTCGATCTGGGCCTGCGCGATGCTGCGCTGCTTTTCCGCCTCGGCGCGGGTCACGGCCAGCGGTTGCGCGGCAGAGGCGCTGATGGCCAGCGTTTCCAATCCCCGCACGTCGTTCAAAGGCTGGATCGACATCGCGTTCAACTCGGCAACGGCTGTGGCCGATGCTTCCTCGCTTGCCGTGATCGCGGCGCGGATTTCCGACAGTTTCTGGCGGATCACGTTCAGGTCGGACATGTCCGAGACACCGCCCCGCACGCGTTCAGACATGATGTACTCGAAATGCTCCATCTCGCGCAGGGTCGCGCGGTGCAGGGCGGCAGACTCGCGCCCTTCGGCCCCCGACAGGTACAGATCGAGGCCCGTGGCCACGCGGTCATTGGTGTCTTCGGCCAGCGCAACAGCGGCCACTTCGACATCCGCCTTGGCAAAGGCGCGCTCGCCCTTCTTGCGGCCATTGTCAAAGATCACCTGATCCACGACGATCTGCGTGATGATATCCCCCAGCGAATTCAAAGAGATACGGGGGCCAATCGTCGGCAGCCAGTTTTTCGATGCAGCCTGGGCGCGCAGGCGCGCGGCGCGCAACTCGGTTTCGGCAGCGCGCGAATTGGCGGCCAATACAGCCGTTGTGACCCGCGCATAGGCACTGCCCGCAGGCAGTACGGATTTGCGCGCCAACAGCCCCTGGATCACCACACTGTCGGCGTTGAGGGTCTCGTCATTCTGTGTCGGTGTCTGGCGCAGTGCCGCGCTGCTTTGCGGCGCCGTCACCGTGCTATTGTCACTTGTATTCATGCGCGACACGAAAGGCACATCGCCCATGTCGCTCATACATCCCGCGCTCAGCGCGACAGCGGCAAACAGCGCCGCAACCTTGATACCACCTTGCCCCATAGTCCGTCCCATTTCGGGTTTTTATCGTTGTGGAGGTGGGCGCGGTTGCGACGTGTCGGTCCGCGCCTCTTGTCTTGCTGGAGTGCTCGATCTTGTTTTTGTTGTTGGTCTTGCCCAGTGAAAGTTCAGTTTTCTATCAGCCAATCGCCGTGTTGACGGTGATGTCATCGTCCAGAATGACAGTGCCTTCGGAGCCCAGCGAGTAGACGTCGTAGGTCTGGCCATCAATCGTGGTCGATCCGGTCCGGGTCGCCCCGCCGATGGTCACGCGGTCGTCGCTGCCACCGTGGATCGTCAGCGAGTTGGTGCTGTCAGACAGGTTGAGCAACTGCGCCTCGGTGATGGTCAGATTGGCCTCTTCCGCGAATTGCAGGTCCACCGCCTCGATCTGGTAGTCGCCCAGCGTCGGGTTGGCGAGGTTCACAGTCGAGTTGGCGCTTTCATCATCCAGCACCACGTAGGTGCCGCTGGTGTTGCCCGCCGCATCGGTCGAATTCACCACCAGGTGCGACCCATCCGGCACATCGGTCTGGAACTGGAAGTTCGTCTCGCCCAGCACGTCGATATCGACCTGGGTGGCCAGCACCTCGGTGACGGTCCCGTCGCTGTTGACTTGCGAGACGGTCAGATCGCCATCGCTCTGCTCGGTCGAGATGCCGCGGATACCGTCGCCATCGCGCGTATAGCTGGCAATGACCGGGCCATCGGGGGCGTCGGTGTCGATGCGCAGCGTGTCGCTCAGGGTGTCGGTGTTGCCCACCGCATCCGTTGCCATCACGGTGATGGCCGCATCATATGTCCCGCCCGGGATGGCCGAGGGGGGAATGTCCAGCGACCAGTTGCCGCCCGCATCCACCACGGCCGCAAGGACAGTGCCGTTGAAATCGACCATGACGGTCGAGCCGGGTTCCACCTGACCACCCAGCGAGATACCTTCGCGCGCCTCGGGGCCGCTGATGATATCGTCTGCCGTCACGGTGTCCTGGATGTCCAGCTGGTTGACCAGCGTATCCACCCGCACGGTGTCCGTAACAGTTGCCACGTTGCCCGCCCGGTCGGTCGCCGTGACGCTGACATCGGTGGTGTATTCGCCCTGGGGGATCTGGCTGGCGGCGAAGGGTGCCTGCCAGTTGCCGTTTGCATCCACGATGGCCTGCACACTCACGCCGCCCATGGTGACCATGACGGTCGAACCCACTTCGGTTGTGCCCGTCACCACCACGCCGTCTGCCCGCTCGGCCTCCGAGATGATGTTGTCCCCTTCGATGGCATCCGCGGCCACCGACAGGTTGTCGACGCGCGTGTCCACATGCACCGTGTCGGTCACGGTGGCCACGTTGCCTGCGGCATCCGTGGTTGTCGCCGTGATCTGGGCATCATAAGTGCCCGGCGTGATTTCCGCCGCGCTGTAGAACGCCTGCCAGACACCGGCCGAGTTGGCCACGACCTGGTGGGTGACCCCCTCCATCGTGACGCTCACAAGGGCGCCGGGATCGGCGTTGCCCGACAGGACAACACCGTCGCTGGCCTCGACCTCGTTGATGATGTCATCGGTTTCGACGGGGCCATTGATGGTCAGGATGCCCGCCTGCGTGTCCACGTTGACAGTCTGGCTGACGTCGCGCGTGTTGCCCGCCGCGTCTGTCGCGGTGGCCGTCATCTGCGTGGTGTAGGTGCCTTGCGGGATGTCGCCGCTCGAGAATGTCGCCGTCCACGTCCCGTCCGCAGCCACCACGGCTGTCGAGGTTGCACCGCCAAGCGTCACGATAAGGGTCGATCCCGGCTCGGTGATGCCGGTCACGACCAGCCCGTTCTGCGCTTCGGCTGCGTTGATGATGCCGTCGGCACCGCCCGCGGTGGAGGTATAGCTGAGCGCGTTGACCAGCGTGTCCACATCGACCGTGCCTGTGGCTGTGGCCGTGTTGCCCGCAGCATCCGTTGCCACGGCCGTGACCGAGGCCTGGGTTTCGCCGCTCGGGATTTCCGAGGCGAGGAAACCTGCGGACCAGTTGCCTGCCGCATCGACAGTCGCGCTGCGTGTCACGCCATTGAACGTGACCTCGACGCTCGATCCGGCTTGGGCCGTGCCTGTCAGGGTCACGCCATCTGCCGCTTCGGCAAAGTTGATCGTGCCGTCACCCTCAACCGTGCTGGTTTCCACGGACACATCGGTGATGGTGTCGATGGCCACGCTGCCTGTGGCGGTGGCCGTGTTGCCAGCAGCATCCGTCGAAACGGCGGTGATGGCGGCCTGGGTCTCGCCCGTGGGCACTTCGGACGCAGCATAGGCCACGGACCAGTTGCCATTGGCATCCACGGTTGCCGCGCGGGTGATGCCGTTGAATGTGACGTCCACGGTCGATCCCGCCTGTGCGGAGCCTGTCAGAGTCACGCCGTCAGCCGCTTCGGCGGCGTTGATGGTGCCGTCACCCTCGATGCTGCCATCGTCGATCGACACGTTCGTCACGGTGTCCACGCGGATGGTGCCCGTCGCGGTCGAGCTGTTGCCGGTTGCATCCGTTGCCACGGCGGTGACCGTCACATCGGTCTCGCCGCTGGGGATTTCGGCGGCGGTGTAGTCGACAGTCCAGTTGCCACTGGCATCCACGGTCGCGGCGCGCGTGACGCCGTTGAACGTGACGTCCACGGTCGAACCCGCCTGCGCGGTGCCCGTCAGTGTGACGCCGTCAGCGGCCTCGACCGCGTTGATCGTGCCGTCACCTTCGACAGTGCTGGTTTCGATGGTGACCTCGGCCACCGTGTCGATTGTCACGGTGCCGGTCGCGGTTGCGGTGTTGCCTGCGGCGTCGGTAGCAACGGCTGTGATGGTCTCTTCCATCTCGCCCGTCGGCACTTCGGAGGCGGCGTAATCCACGCTCCAGCTGCCATCGGCAGCGACGGTCGCCGCGCGGGTGATGCCGTTGAAGGTGACCTCGACGCTCGATCCGGGTTGCGCCATGCCTGTGAGGGTCACGCCGCTTGCCGCTTCGGCCGCGTTGATGATGCCGTCGCCTTCGATATTGGCGTCGATTGTCACCTCGGCCACGGTGTCGATGACAACCGTGTCGGTGACAGTGGTGGTGTTGCCAAAGGAATCCGTGGCCACGATGGTCACGCCGGTCGAATACTCGCCCTCGGTCAGCGTGCCGGCCTGCCAGGTCGCGGACCACGCGCCAGAAGCATCGACTGTCGTCGCGCGTGTGACACCGTCAATGGTGATCTCAAGCATCGCACCAGGCTCGCCCGTGCCGGTCAGCGTCACGCCGCCCGACAATTCGGTGCCGTTCACAACGTGCCCGACACTGTCCACACCGGTGGTAAAGTCGACATCGGGGCCAACCGTATCAATGACAAAGGTGGGGCCGTCGATCGTGGTCGTGCCGCCACCCTGATGGGTAAAGATAACCTCGGGCACGACGGTGCCGTCCGGGGAAAGTTTGCGCCCGCAAACTCGACCGACCAGATGCCGTTTTCGTCAATCGTGGTCGTCAGGATCACGCCGCCTGCGTTCACTTCGACCGTATCGCCGGGCTCGCCCGTGCCGGACACGGTGAAAGTGTGCGTGCTTGTGTCGTCACCGCCAACATCCGTCGAGGTGCCGACATTGTCGACCGTCGGCGTTGCGGGGGTATAGCCAGGCTCGCCGGGGGTGCCGCCACCGCCACCGCCGCCGCCACCGGTTCCGATCAGGGCCGCGCCACCCAACAGGGCCGCCGCACCGCCGCCAACCAGGCCACTGCCGCCCAGCAGGGCGGCGCCGAGCATCGACACCTCTTCGTCATCGACAACGCCCACATTGGCAACTTCGGTACGCCCGAGATAGATCAGGTCATCCGACGGGCTCCACTTGCCCCACTGTTCGGTCGGCCCGAACTGCGCGAACAATTCGCCATCGGTTGTTTCGACAAAGGCAACCTCGTTCAGATAGCCATCTGCCGAGATGAACAGCCGGTTGGCCTCGCCCACATCGTTGAAGTAATTCTCGAGGGTCACAGTGCGCCCATCGACCAGCGTGATGATCAGATCATCGCCGCTGCGTTGCTGTCCGGCCATGTCGGCCTGACGCAGATTTAATGAAATTTCTTGCCCGTTTGTCAGCGCGACCGAGGTGTTTCCATCCTGTGAAATGACCCCACGCTGCAATGCGCCCGCACCATCGCGGACGACGAAATCAATCGCCTTCATAATACCACCACTCTCGCCTCAGGCCGCATTAATTGCGGTCCCTTTGTTTTACCCGTCGCCGACTGTTTTTTTGCCGTGCTGACAACTCTTTGTGCTGGCATTAATACGCCAAAGCCGAATCAAGGGCTAGAGTCTTTTTGGTGAGACATCACAATTTCCTGCATTCAAGGGTAGATATTGTGTTGATTCGGACTCAGTTTCGGCAGGTGCAAAGGAGTGAAGCGATGGGGCATGGGCCGGATTTACTGACCCTTTGGCAATCTGGGGTTGATGCGGTGCGGGGCGACAGTGCGGTGGCGTCTGCCCTCGCCAAAATGCCGATATCCAGACCCGACCGTATCATCGCCGTAGGCAAGGCCGCCGCCGCCATGGCCGCACCAGCCGCTGCCGCATGGCCGGATGTGCCCTGCCTTGTGGTGACAAAATACGGGCACGGATCGGACGCACCTTCCCATGCCCAAGTGATCGAGGCGGCGCATCCCGTGCCCGATACCGCATCCCTTGAGGCCGGGCGCGCCTTGCACCAGGCCGTCGCAGACTGTGATCCGGGCACGCATCTCTTGATGCTTGTGTCGGGTGGGGCATCATCGCTTGCTGAACTTTTGGGCGATGACATGACGCTGGACGATCTCAAGCGCGAAACAAACGCCCTGCTCGCCTCGGGTGCGCCGATTGGCGACATGAATGCGCATCGCACGGCCCTGTCGCGGATCAAGGGGGGCAAGCTCCTGGCCGGGTTCAAGGGCGCGCGGGTCACCACCTACGCCCTGTCGGATGTGGAAGGTGACGGGCTGGCCACAATCGGATCGGGTATCGGTGATGCGCCGGCCCAGCGCGACTTTGACTTCGCGGCAAAGATCATTGCCAGCAACGCCATCGCCCGCGCCGCCATCGCAGCGGCCAGCCCCGTCCCCGTCCAGACCAACAGCGAAACGCTCTATGATGATGTGGAAGTTCTGGCCCCGCGCATTGCCGACATGCTCAAAAGGGCGGCACCGGGCCTGCACATCCTCGGCGGAGAACCCGTCGTTCACCTGCCAAACACTCCGGGGCGCGGCGGACGCAACATGGCCCTGGCCCTGGGGCTCGCGCGCGAGATTGCGGGCACCGACGGCCTGCGCATTCTGGTTGCGGGCACGGATGGCACGGACGGGCCGACCGACGCCGCCGGTGCGCTGATCGACGGCAGCACCTGGGACGACAGCGGCGCAGACGCCCTGTTGCGCGCGGATGCCTATCCCTGGCTCGAAGCCCGAGGCGCATTGGTCAAGACCGGACCGACGGGCACGAATGTCATGGACATCCTGATCGCGCACAAAGCCTGACGCAGCCGCTTGACAGCGCAACGGCGCAGACCGAGCGTGCGTGCATGGAAAACACCTTGCGCGAGATCGAAGAGCAGCCAGACCTTGGCATCACCCTGTCCGATGGCACCCGGCTGTCTGCGCGGCTGTGGCGGCCCGTGGATGCAGGCGACGATCCCGTTCCCCTGATCCTCGAACACCTGCCCTATCGCAAACGCGACGGCACCTGCGCGCGCGACGCGCTGACCCATCCCTACTTTGCCCAGCGCGGCTATGCCTGCCTGCGTGTCGACATGCGCGGCAATGGCGACAGCCATGGGCTGATGGAGGATGAATACACCCAGCAGGAACTCGACGACGCGGTCGAGGTCATCACATGGGCCGCCGCGCAGCCCTGGTGCAACGGCAATGTTGGCATGATGGGGATCAGTTGGGGGGGCTTTAATGCGTTGCAAGTGGCCGCGATGGCGCCGGAACCGCTCAAGGCGATCATCACGCTCTGCTCGACCGTGGACCGCTTTGCGGATGACATCCACTACAAGGGCGGCTGCCTGCTGAACGAAAACCTCGGCTGGGGCGCCACGATGTGGAGCTATTCCTCCCGCGCGCCCGACCCCGCCCTGCGGCCCGACTGGCGCGAGATGTGGCTCGACCGGCTCGAGAACGAACCCTTCCTGCCCAGCACATGGCTGCGCCACCAGACGCGCGATGCGTACTGGCAACACGGCTCGGTCTGCGAAAGCTATGACACGATCACGGCCAAGGTGCTGGCCGTGGGCGGCTGGGGGGATGCCTACAAGAAAGCGGTGCCCCAGATCGTTGCAAACATCCCCGGATCAAAGGGCATCATCGGGCCATGGGTGCACAAGTACCCGCATTTCGCCGTGCCCGAACCCCGCATCGGCTTCCTGCAAGAGGCACTGCGCTGGTGGGACCGCTGGCTCAAGGGCGTCGACACCGGGGTCGAGGACGACCCGGATTACCGCCCTTACCTGATGGACGGTGTGCGCCCCGCCGCGTGGTACTCCGAGCGGCCCGGGCGCTGGCTCGCCGACCCTGAAACGCAACCGCAGCACTGGTATCTGACCGATACAGGGCTTCAGGACAGCCTAGGCACGCTGCACCGCACCGTGGCCTCGCCCCAGACGACCGGTGCGGATGCGGGCGAATATTGCGCCATATGGCTTGGCCCCGAACTGCCGGGCGACCAGCGCCGTGATGATGCGCTCAGCGCGACCTTCGACAGCGCCCCGCTGGCGCAAGAGACGGCCATTGTCGGCGCACCCACGATCACCCTCGACCTCAGCGCGGACAGGCCGGTTGCGCAAATTGCGGTGCGCCTGAACCACGTCCACCCCGATGGCGCGGCAACGCGGATCACCTATGGCGTGCTCAACCTTGCCACCTGCCTGGGCCGCCCCCTTGTCCCCGGTCAGCGCGAAAGCGTGACGCTGGCGCTCGATCACATCGCCTATAGCGTGCCCGCCGGGCACCGCCTGCGCGTGTCGATCTCGACCGCCTATTGGCCGCTGATCTGGCCCACGCCCGAACCTGTGGAACTGACGCTGTATTCCGGCGCCTTGCAGGCGGAGGTGCTCAGCCACAGCGACGGCTGGACCTTCCCGCCGCCCGACGCCGCCGATCCATGGCAGACCGAGGCATTGCGCCCCGAGGCCCACATCCGCCGCCAGGAAACCGACATGACCACCGGGATCGTCTCGCTTGTGATCGAGGATGACTTTGGCAAGGTGCGCGATCTGGACCATGGCCTGATCAACGGCTCCATCGCGCGCGAACGCTGGTCCATTCACCCCGATGACCCCCTGTCCGCACGCGCCGAATGCCACTGGACGGACGAGATCGCGCGCGGCGATATCCGCCTGCGCACCGAAACACGCTGCGAAATGTGGTCGGACGCCACGCATTTTCATCTGCGCGCACAGATCGAAGCCTTCGAAAACGACACAGCCGTGCACGCACGCAAAATCACCGATAGAATCGCCAGAAACGGGCTTTGAACCTGCCCAATCACACCCTCCTGTCATAATCTGCCATTAACCCTTGCGGCCTCACAGCAAATGCTTACCCTCGCGCAAGTAGCCAAAATCTGCGCGAAGACGCAGGGAAACCAACGGGAGTTACTGATGTCGAAAGAACTTGAACACCTGTCCGCACGCGTTGCGGCCGGGACACTCACACGTCGTGAATTCATGACCAAAGCCGCCGCACTGGGCGTGACCGCAGCGGTGGCCACCTCGATGCTGGCAGGCACAGCCAAGGCGGCACCCGTCGCGGGCGGCACCTTCAAGATGGGTGTGCAGGGCGGTGAATCCACCAACAGCCAGGACCCCGCCACATGGGCCTCCGATGTGCCAATCGCGGGTGGCCAGCTCTGGGGCGAAGGCCTGGTCGAGGTCGAAGCCGATGGCTCTCTCACCGGTCTGGTCGCAGAAAGCTGGGAAGGCTCGGCAGATGCCAAGACATGGCGCTTCAAGCTGCGCCAGGGCATCACGTTCTCGAACGGCCAGCCAGTCACCACCGAAGACATCATGCAGACCATGGCGCGCCACTCGAATGAAGAGTCCAAGTCCGGCGCGCTCGGCATCGTGCAGGGCATCGAAAGCATGCGCACCGATGGTGACGTGTTCGAAGTGACGCTGGCCG
The DNA here is from genome assembly GCF_047715485.1 of Tateyamaria algicola. Classification (NCBI taxonomy): domain Bacteria; kingdom Pseudomonadati; phylum Pseudomonadota; class Alphaproteobacteria; order Rhodobacterales; family Roseobacteraceae; genus Tateyamaria; species Tateyamaria algicola. The sequence goes on along the minus strand of NZ_CP180422.1, from coordinate 3,381,593 downwards.
TCGGCAACGCCGACCTGCCCTATCTGATGGCCGACTACCACCTGATGATCCAGCCAAACGGCGGCTTCGACGACCCCGCAGCGGCGATCGGCACGGGTGCCTACACGCTGGAAAGCGACGAGCCCGGCGTGCGCATGGTCGGCAAGCGCCGTGACGATTACTGGGGCGGCGACCAGACGGTCACGGCCCACTACGACACGGTCGAAGTCATCGTGCTGAACGACGCCACAGCCCGCACCGCGGCCCTGCAATCGGGTCAGGTCGACACGATCAACCGGGTCGAGCCCAAGATCGCCAAGCTGCTGGACCGCGCGCCCACCGTCGACGTGCTCTCGACCGCCGGTCGCGGCCACTACGTGTTCATCATGCATATCGACACAGCGCCCTTTGACGAGAACGAGCTGCGCCTGGCCCTGAAACACGCCCTCAACCGCGAGGAAATGGTCGAAAAGATCCTGCAAGGCTACGGCTCCATCGGGAACGACATGCCGATCAACGCAGCCTACCCGCTGTTTGACGACACGATCCCGCAGCGCACCTTTGATCTGGAAAAAGCGGCCGAGCACTACAAGAAGTCCGGCCATGATGGCTCGCCCATCATCCTGCGCACGGCTGACGGTGCCTTCCCCGGCGCGGTCGATGCCGCCGCCCTGTTCCAGCAATCGGCCCAGGCCGCAGGTATCCCGCTGGAAATCAAGCGTGAGCCCAATGATGGCTACTGGTCCGAAGTCTGGAACGTGCAGCCGTTCTGCTGCTCCTACTGGGGCGGTCGCCCTGTGCAGGACCAGATGTACACCACGGCCTATCTGTCCACCGCAGACTGGAACGACACGCGCTGGAAGCGCCCGGAATTCGACGAGATGCTGCTGGCGGCGCGCGCCGAACTGGACGAAGCCAAGCGCAAGGAGATCTACTCCAAGATGGGCCGCATGCTGAACGAAGAGGGCGGCCTGATGGTGCCCATGTTCAACGATTTCGTCGATGCGGTGTCGACCAAGGTGCAGGGCTGGGAAAGCGATCCCAACGGCCCGCAAATGAACTGGTACGCGTTCAAGAAGACCTGGAAAGCGTAAGACGGTCAGATGCACCCTATTGCAATACTGGTTTCCCAGCGCCTCGCGCTGGGAGCCCTCCTTCTCCTTGCTGCCTCCGCCCTCATCTTTGGCCTGACCGAAGTCCTGCCCGGCGATGCAGCCCAAGCCATTCTCGGCCAATCCGCCACGCCCGAAAGCCTCGCCAACCTGCGCGCGGAAATGGGCCTCGACCGGCCTGCCCTGACCCGCTACTTCGAGTGGCTGGGCGGCATCATGACCGGCGACATGGGCAATGCCCTGACCAACAAGCTGCCCATCGGTGAACAGATCGCCCGCCGGATGAGCGCCACACTGTTCCTTGCCTTCTGGGCCGCCATCATCTCGGTGCCGCTGGCCATCCTGCTCGGGCTGATCGCCGTGCGCTATCAGAACCGCTGGCCGGACAAGCTGATCTCGGGCATCACGCTCGCCTCGATCTCGCTGCCCGAATTCATGATCGCCTATATCCTCGTGTTCTTCTTCGCGGTGAAACTGTTCTGGGCACCCTCTTTCGCCTCCGTTTCTCCGGGTATGCCGCTGCTCGATCAGCTGCACGCGATCTCGCTGCCCGTGGCCGTGCTGACGCTGGTGGTGCTGGCCCACATGATGCGCATGACGCGCGCGGCCATCCTGAACGTGATGCAATCGGCCTATATCGAAACGGCTGAACTCAAGGGCCTCACGACCTTCACCGTGATCCGCAAACACGCCTTTCCCAACGCCATCGCCCCCATCGTGAACGTGGTGATGATCAACCTCGCCTACCTCGTCGTGGGCGTCGTCGTGGTCGAGGTGGTGTTCGCCTATCCCGGCATGGGGCAATACCTCGTGGACGCGGTCGTGAAACGCGACGTGCCCGTGGTGCTGGCCTGCGGCGTGATCTTCGCCGCCGTCTACATCATCCTGAACATCGTGGCGGACGTGGTGTCGATCCTCGCCAATCCGAGACTGAGGCACCCAAAATGATGCGGGTCGCTGGCTACATCGTTGGTTCGATCCTAGTTTTGCCCATTGCGGCGTTCGTGTTTTGGTACAACCACTCTGCTGTGAACAATGCAGAGACCAAATACACCGGCAAAGACACGAACGCGCTCCTAACCAAGCTTGAGAGCAAAGGCTTTCAGATCGCCACCCAAAAAGCTGACGGCTGGTTTTACACCCCAAGCAACCAGCGGCACTTTCTTTCCCCTATCATTTACGGCCCCCACGCTGACGCATTGAAGGCATTTTGCATCGACAAAACCTGCGAAATCTTCTCAGCGCGCAAGTCCACACCGTATCTCAGCGTTGCCCAAAAGATGGAGCGCATGATCTGGGCCTCCGTAAACGGCACGGTCGGACTTGTCTTCAGCCAACACTACCCATCAATGGGCAACAAGTGATGTTTGATCGAAAAAAACTATGCTAAAAAATATCCCCCTCTCCGCAGGCATCGGCCTCGTCATCACCGGCACCTATTTCGTCGCTGCCATCTTCGCAGGCCTCATCGCCCCCTACGGCATGGCCGAAACCGTGGGCGATGTGTGGGAGCCGTCCTCGGCCGCCCATTGGCTCGGCACCGACCAGATCGGGCGCGATCTGCTCACCCGCATGATCTATGGCGGGCAAACCACCATCTTCATCGCCACCGCCGCCACCATCCTCAGCTTCACCACAGGTTCGGTCCTCGGCTTCATCGCCGCCGTGTCGGGCGGCTGGATCGACCAGGTGATGAGCCGGCTTGTCGACCTCTTCATGTCCATCCCCTCACTGATCCTCGCCCTCGTCATCCTGTCGAGCATCGAGGCCACGGTGCTCACCCTGATCGTGATCATGGGGCTCCTGGACAGCACCCGGGTCTACCGCCTCGCCCGCGCCGTGGCCGTGGACATCTCCGTCATGGACTACGTCGAGGCGGCGCGGCTCAGGGGTGAAAAACTCGGCTGGATCATCTTCCGGGAAATCCTGCCCAACGCACTCTCGCCGCTCGTGGCGGAAATGGGCCTGCGCTTCATCTTCATGGTCCTCTTCATCTCGACCCTCTCCTTCCTCGGGATCGGCGTGCAGCCCCCCTGGCCGACTGGGGCGGCATCGTGAAAGAGAACAAGGAAGGGATCAACTTCGGCATCGGCGCCGCCCTCTACCCGGCGGTCGCCATCGCCACGCTGGCCATCAGCGTGAACCTGATCGCCGACTGGATCCTGAACCGCACCACCTCGCTGAAAGGGGGCCGCGGATGACCCGATCCTCCTTCATCTTGCCAAGAAAACTCCGGGGGTCCGGGGGCAGCGCCCCCGGGGATTGCCACAATGACCACACCTCTTCTCCAAGTCCGCGGCCTGAAAATCGGCGCAACCGTCTATCCGCCCGGCGAGAAACCCCACGATATCGAAATCGTGCACGGCGTGGATTTCGACGTTGAGGCAGGCAAGGTCCTCGGCCTGATCGGCGAATCCGGCGCGGGCAAATCCACCATCGGGCTCGCCTCCATGGCCTATGGTCGGGGCGGCGTGCAACTGACAGGCGGCTCCGTCATGGTCAATGGCCGTGACGTTTTGCAATCCAAACCCGGCGACATCCGCCGCCTGCGCGGCGCCGAGGTCACTTACGTCTCGCAATCCGCCGCCGCCTCCTTCAACCCGGCCAAGCGGATCATGGAGCAGGTGATCGAAGCGGCCGTGCTGCAAGGCAAGTTCAGCAAATCGGACGCGGAAAAACGCGCGCGCGCGTTGTTCGCCAAGCTCGGCCTGCCCGACCCGGACAATATCGGCAGCCGCTACCCCCACCAGGTCTCTGGCGGGCAGTTGCAACGCTGCATGACCGCACTCGCACTCTGCCCCGAACCCGACCTCGTGGTGTTCGACGAACCCACGACCGCGCTGGATGTGACAACGCAGATCGACGTGCTCAAGGCGATCAAGGACGCAATCCGCGACACCGGTGTCGCCGCGCTCTACATCACCCACGACCTCGCCGTGGTGGCCCAGGTCAGCGACCACATCATGGTGCTGCGGATGGGCAAGATGGTCGAATACGGCACCACCGACCAGATCATCAACGCACCGAAGGAAGAGTACACCCAAGCCCTCGTCTCGGTCCGCTCGATCACGCACGAGGAAAAGCAGCCTACAGAACCGGTGCTGCGGGTCGAAAACATCACGGCGCGCTACAAAGGCACCAATTTCGACGTGTTGCACGACGTCTCGGTCGATCTCAGCCCGGGCCAGACGCTGGCCGTGGTGGGCGAATCCGGCTCCGGCAAATCGACCCTCGCCCGCGTGATCACCGGCCTTCTGCCGCCGCGCGACGGGAAAATCACATTTGCGGGCCGCACCCTCACGCCCGACCAGCCCAGCCGCAGCATCGAAGACCTGCGCGAATTGCAGATGATCTACCAGATGGCCGACACCGCCATGAACCCGCGCCAGACCGTGGGCACGATCATCGGGCGCCCGCTCGAATTCTACTTCGGGCTCAAGGGCGCGGAAAAGCAGAAGCGCATCCAGGAATTGCTGGACGAAATCGAACTGGGCAAGGGCTTTCAGGATCGCTATCCGGCGGAACTCTCCGGCGGACAGAAACAACGGGTGTGCATTGCACGCGCGCTCGCGGCCAAGCCCAAACTGATCATCTGTGACGAGGTCACCTCGGCGCTCGACCCGCTTGTGGCCGACGGTATCCTCAAGCTGCTCCTGAACCTGCAAAAGATCGAGGATGTCGCCTACCTGTTCATCACGCACGATCTGGCCACGGTGCGCGCCATCGCCGACAGCATCGCGGTGATGTACCAGGGCCGCGTGCAGCGCTACGGCACCAAGTCCGAAGTGCTCACACCGCCCTTTGACGACTACACCGACCTGCTGCTCAGCTCGGTCCCCGAGATGAAGCTGGGCTGGCTGGAAGAGGTCATTGCCAACCGCAAGATGGAAAGCGCCGGGAACTAGGCCCGCGCAACAACGAAGGGCGGTGCGCGACAGACCGCCGACAGCCAAACGGGCGGCGACAGAACAATGCCGCCGCCCCGTATCACCTCCAGATCACAACAGATGGAGGCTGATATGGCTTTTGGGTCCCTGAAATCTCTGACAATCGTGGCCGCGATATGCCTGCCCACACTGGCCGACGCGCAGGGCGGGGGCCAGGGTGGCCCACCCGACCCTGCCAAACTGGCCTCAGATCTCGGCATCACCGAAGACCAGGCACGCGGCTGTCTGCCCGCAAATCCGACGCCCGGTCAGCGGCCTTCGGAGAGCGAACGCGCCGCCATGGTCAATTGCTTCAAGGCTGCCAATCCAAACCTGACGGACGATGACCTGCGCAATGCCATGGCGCCGCCCCGGCGCTGACGCACCCCGCCGGTGTCGTCAGGCAACAGCGGCCTTGTGCGCGGCAAAGACTTCGGCCAGCAGCGCGCTTTGTTGCAGGCCCTGCACGGTGCGGTGCAATTCACCCGCGCCGTCAAACAGCAGCAGCGTCACATGCGGCACCCGGTACTTGCGGGCAAAGGCTGCCCCCTCAGGCGTCTTGATATCGGCCACAAGATAGGTCAGCCCGCAATCGTCAAAGTCGCGCAGCGCCGCGCGGGTCTGTTTCTGCAAGGCGGTGCAGGTCGGGCATTGCGGGTCGTGGATCTGCACGATGGTGACGCTGCCCTGCCCCACGCGGGTCAGATCATGTTCAGCGGCATAGCTGCGAAACGAACTGACCGCCCAGACACCCCCGCCTGCCAGCACGGCGGTCGCCGCGGCCCCTTTGCCCAGAAATGACCGGCGCGATACGGTCTCGGGCGTGGCCGAGGGTTGCGTCGCGCCGCGTGCTTTCTTTCGTGACTTGGGCATATCCGTCTCCGCTTGCGTTTCGCGCAACTCTAGCGATGAAACCGGGGCAGACACCTCACGATCACGTCATGGAACAGGCCGAAACGTTAAGGGATGGTAAAGGGCGCAAGGAAATCGTTAACGCGTGCCCGAATGTGCACAAACCGTTAATGCCTGCCCGCAGGCCAAAACGTACAGTTTCGGGCCCCAACTGCGCAGTATCCGCAAAACGGGCCGAAAAGGCCCTGATTTGCTGGGGACAAAACGTACAAAAGGCGCGCCAAACTGTACGTTTCGGCGCGCCTGTCGCTGTCAACCCACAGCGCACGGTCGGTTAAGGATCACTCGGCCGCGATGGCCTCCGACGCCATTTCCCAGGGCCGGACGTAATCGCCCAGCACGGTCTGGATCGCCGTCTCGCTCGCGCCACCGGCAGCCACCTGTGCCACCAGCCCGCGCTTCTTGTCGTCGATGACGGACACGACGCGCGCCTCCAGCCCGGCCTTTTCCAGGGCCGCATTGTAGATGCGCGTGATCGCCTCTTTGCGCAGATCGGGTTTGAAGACTTTGCCCACAGCCGTCTTGGGCAACTCGTCCATGATGGTCATGTGCTTGGGCTGGGCCGCACGTTCGTGCACGTGCTCTTTGCAGAACGCCATCAGCTCGTCCGGTGTCACCGACGCACCCGCCACCAGTTCGACATAGGCGCAAGGCACCTCGCCCGCATGTTCGTCCGGCTGGCCAATGGCCCCGGCAAAGGCGACAGCCTCGTGGCCCAGCAGCGCCTCTTCGATCTCGGCGGGATCGATGTTGTGACCACCGCGAATGATCAGGTCCTTGGCGCGGCCCGTGATCCACAGATATCCGTCGCTGTCAAAGCGGCCCAGATCGCCGGTGCGCAGGAACGTGTCGTGATAGAACAGGTCCTTGTTCTTGTCCGCCTCGGTATAGGTGTTGCCCGCGAAAACGCCCGGATTGCTCACGCAGATCTCGCCGATCTCGTCCACGCCCGCCTCGATCGCGCCGTCGGGTGTGTTCTTGTAGATCTTGATGTCGGTATAGGGAAAACCGATGCCGACCGATCCGATCTTCTTCTCTCCGTCCGTGGGGTTGCACGACACAAGGCAGGTCGCCTCGGTCATGCCGTAGCCCTCGACCAGGGTCACGCCTGTCGCCTTTTCAAAGCGCTTGAACAGTTCCTGCGGCAGCGGGGCGGAGCCCGAAAAGGCCGTCTTGACCGTGCTCACATCCGCATCAATGGGGCGCTGCATCTTGGCCGAGATCGCCGTGGGCACGGTGATAATAAACGTGACTTTCCAACGCTCTACCAGTTTCCAGAAGTTGTCGAACACGCCGTCACCGCGATAGCCCTGCGGGGTCGGGAACACCACATGCGCGCCAGACGCGATGGCGCCCATCAGGATGGGTTGGCAGGCAAAGACATGGAACAGCGGCAGCGGGCACATCAGCGTGTCCTGCTCGGTGTACAGAAGGCGGTGCGCGGTCCAGCCGTTATAGACCATGCCGGAATACTTGTGCTGCGCGACCTTGGGCATGCCGGTGGTGCCGCCCGTGTGGAAGTAGGCGGCCACGCGGTCTTCCTGCACATCTTCGAATTGCAGGGTCTTGGGGTGCTTGGCGACCTCGGCGTTGAAGTCGGCATAGGTGACGCCGGGGGCCTTTTCCATCTTGGGACGGATCAGCGGAATGATGAAGGACTTGAGGCCCGACACATGCGTCAGCAGATCGATCTCGAGCACGTTCTTGACGTTGGGGGCCAGGGCAACGGCCTTGGCGGTTTTCTCGGCCACATCCGTCTTGGGAAAGGCGCGCAGGGTCACCACAACCTTGGCATTGGTTTCGCGCAGAATGGCCCCGATCTGTTCGGCATCAAGCAGCGGGTTGATCGGATTGACGATACCGGCAACCGCGCCACCCAGCAGGGTGATCACCGTCTCGGTCGCGTTGGGCAGCACATAGGCCACAACATCCGTCGGCCCGATCCCCATGGCACGAAACATGTTGGCGCACTGGGTTGTCCGGTCCTTGAGCGCGGACCAGTTCAGCGTCTCGGCCTTGGCCTTGGGGTCAGAGAATATCTGGTAGCTGATGGCGTTGTGGCTGGGGAATTTCCCCGCCGTATCGCTCAACATGCCATAAAGGGTCTTGGCGACATCACGCTCTTCCCACGGCATTTCGTCCTGAATTGCGTCGCGGTCTGCGATCCCTGCAAATGGCATGGCTATCCTCCCTGATGCGCCCTTGTTTTCTTGTCGCGGCGCCTATTGTCCCTCACCGCTCAAGATGCGGTGGATTGCCGCAATGTTCAAGGATGGCAAGGGGCTGGGCCAGTTCGGACGCGGCGTCAGTACATGTGACCTAAGGTAAAATGGTCTGGCCCGCCGCCCTACACCTGCGTTTCGACGATTTCGGGTCAATCCTGCGGTATCCGCAGCACCTGCCCGGCATAGATCTTGTCGGGGTGCGACAGCATGGGTTTGTTCGCCTCAAAGATGTCCGTGCAGCGGGCGCCATCCCCCAGGGCAGACGCCGCGATGCCCCAAAGGGTATCGCCAGGCACCACGGTGCAAAAGACGGGGTCGGTGTCGCTGGGCACATCGTCCTCGACCACGGCGACGCCGACAACGTTGCCCACGGCAAGGATCACCTTTTCCTTCGTTTCCTGATTGACCGCCGCGCCTGACACTTTGACGATGTCCCCTTGGACACTGATCTGAAGGCCGCTGGCATCCAGCCCCAGATTGGCAACCTCTTCCCGCAACACATCGCTGTGCACGTCCGCAGCCTCTTCGCCATCAAACAGCGTCTTGCCCTTGCGTTTCACAAAGCTCCACACACCCATAATCGTCCCTCACACATCACCTGTCGCTAGGCGGTCAAACCACGCAATTGTAACAGTCAGAAGGGGAATTACTCGGCTGCTATGCCATCAGTGAACTGCAAGCGCGCCAAACGGGCATAAAGCCCTCCTTCGGCTACTAATTGATCATGTGGACCCTGGGCGACCACCCTGCCCTGATCCAGAACAACGATGCGATCCGCCTTTTTGACGGTCGCTAGGCGATGCGCGACGATCAGTGTGGTGCGCCCCTGGGACAGGCTGTCGACGGCCATTTGCACCGCGCGCTCGCTTTCGGCATCCAGTGCGCTGGTCGCTTCGTCCAGCAACAGCACAGGTGCATCGCGCAGGATCGCGCGCGCGATGGCAATCCGCTGCTTCTGGCCGCCCGATAGCATCACACCGCGCTCACCCAGCGGGCTGTCATATCCATCCGGCAGGCCCGAGATGAAGTCATGCGCGGCGGCGGTTTTGGCTGCGGCCTCGATATCTTCCCGGCTGGCCCCGGGGCGTCCAAAGGCGATGTTTTCGCCCGCCGAGGCTGCAAAGATCATCGGGTCCTGCGGCACCAAGGCAATGTGCTGGCGGAAGGCTTCGCGCTCCATCTGCGCCACATCGACACCATCGAGGCGGATCACCCCCTCTTGCGGGTCGTAAAAGCGCAAGAGCATCTGGATGATCGTCGTCTTGCCCGCGCCGGACGGGCCGACAAACGCGACCGTCTCACCGGGTTGGATATCGAGCGTGACACCGTCGAGCGCGTTCGCATTCGGGCGCGCCGGGTAGGCAAAGCGCACGTTCTCGAACCCGATCCGCCCCTCGACGGGCGTGGGCAGTGCGAGGGGTGCGGCAACGTCTTGCACTTCGTCGCGTGTGTTCAGCAATTCGACCAGCCGTTCGGTCGCGCCTGCCGCGCGCTGCAACTCACCGATGATTTCGGACAAGGCGGCCACCGCCCCCGCCACCATCACCGCATAGATGACAAACTGGATCAGCGCACCCGGCGACATGAGGCCTGCGCGCACATCATTGGCCCCGATCCACAGAACGCCCACAATACCCGAAAAAACGAGGAAAATGACGATAACGGTCATGGCCGCACGGGTGGTGATGCGCCGCTTGGCCGAACCATAGCTTGCCTCGGTCACATCGGAAAACATCGCGCGGCTGGCCACTTCGTGGGTAAAGGCCTGCACCGTCTGCACGGCGCTCAATTGCTCAGAGGCACGGCCCGAAGAGGCGGCGATCCAGTCCTGGTTCTCGCGGCTCAGCACGCGCAGCTTGCGCCCAAGGACGAGAATGGGGACAACAACAGCCGGTACGATAAGCAGCACAAGCCCGGTCAACTTGGCCGAGGTCAGCAGCATCAGCACCAGACCGCCGGTAAAGATTAGCACGTTGCGCAGCGCAATCGACACGCTCGACCCCACAACGCTCAGGATCAGGGTCGTGTCGGTCGTGATCCGGCTCAGGACCTCGCCGGTCATGATGTTCTCGTAAAAGCTGGGCGACATGCCGATCACGCGGTTGAACACCGCCTTGCGGATGTCGGCCACGACCCGCTCGCCAAGCCGGGTGACCAGCGCATAGCGCAGGCCGGTGCCGATGGCGAGAAGCGCGGCAATCCCCATGGCAGCGAGGAAGTAGAGGTCGAGAATGGCGGCATCATCGGTGCGAAAATTGTCCACCACACGGCGCACGGCCAGCGGCAAGGTCAACGAGATGATGGCCGTGGCCACAAGCGCCGCAATCGCGGCTGTCATCAGTTTCCAATACGGCAACAAGAACGGCAGAAGCGCGCGCAAGGCGCCCAATTGCTTTGATTTCTCACGCTCTTGCGCACCGGCATTCGGTGGCAGATGGGTGGTCGTCTGATCAGTCATGCGGTCTCCCGGCCGTGCTCGTGCACCGCACATGGCCGCATCCCCTCTGTCACGTCAAGTGGACAGGGGCGCGCAGGCGATCAACTCGGAAGGATTTGGAGCGGGCGGCGGGAATCGAACCCGCGTCATTAGCTTGGAAGGCTAAGGTCTTACCACTACACAACGCCCGCGCAGTGCCGCGATGCTTAGTGCAGGCGCGCAGCGAGGTCAAGAATGCGACCGGCGTTGCGTCGCCGAAAACTGGGCAGGGGCGCCTGTCGCAAAACAGGCTATTTCCAACCCACGTCGTCAAAGATTTTCTGCGCCTTTGGCACGTTCCGCGCGACCGTGCTCAGATCCACATCATCCGGTTTGAACATCCCCAGAGCCGCAACAGACGGGCTGAGCGCGACACCGGGAACGGCGGGGTATTCATCATTCCCGGCCGAGAAATACTGCTGCGCCTGATCGCTGGCGAGATATTCCAGGAACAGCACCGCATTGTCATAGTTGGGCGCAAAGGCCGCGACACCGCCGCCTGACAGGTTCATATGCGCGCCCTCTTCGTTCTGGCCGGGAAACACCCAGCCGATGTTCTCGCGCGCCTCTTCGGACAGGCCATCGACGTCGCGACGGATGGCGCGTGCATAATAGTAGGTGTTGGAGATCGCGATGTCGCATTCGCCCGAAACCAGCCCGCGCAACTGGTCGGTATCCCCGCCTTGCGGGTCGCGGGCAAAGTTGCCCACCACCCCTTGGGCCCACTTGGTCGCGGCCTCTTCCCCATGGTTTTCGATCATCGCCGCCAGGAGCGTTTGGGAATAGACATTGGTGGACGAGCGGTGACAGATCATGCCCGCATAATCGGGATGAGCGAGATCGAAATAGGATTGCGGCGGGTCGCTCACGTCCACCTTGTCATAAAAGATGATCCGCGCGCGTTGGCTAAAGCCAAACCACTGGTTCTGATTGTCCTGCAGGTAGGACGGGATGCGGACCTCGAGCACGGTGCTGTCGATGGGCTGCAAGACATTCGCATCCTTGGCGCGGGCCAGCCGGGAGGTGTCCACCGTCAACAACACATCCGCCGGTGAATTGGGCCCCTCCGCCTGCATCCGGGTGATCAGCTCATCCGCCTTGCCCTCGATGCGGTTGATGGTGATGCCCGTGGCATCGGTGAAATCCGAATAAAGCCGTTCGTCCGTATCATAGTGACGCGAGGAATAGAGGTTCAACTCGCCCTCTGCCATGACAGCAGCGGGTCCGAACACGGCTGTTGCTGTTGCGATAGCGACGGCGCTCAGATGGGCGATAGAACGGGACATGACGGCTCCTGATCTGTTTGGTCATTGCGGCAAGCCAGACACCAATTCAGTGCGAGACACAAGCGCAGCCGGATAATCAATTTGAATATACGGGTCCGGTGGCTAATCCTTTTGCGGGCTTACTCCTGCGTCGAGAAATCGACGTGGATGTGATTGCCATCCGGGTCCCAGATGTTGAAGGCGACCATTTCGATGGCTGCAATCTCGGACTTGCGGAAGTCTTCGTCGCGCGCGCGCAAACGGTCCTCGAACGCGGCGGCTCCTGTGGCTGTCATCGCAAAATGCTCAAGCTTCAGGGCGGTTTCCGAACCCACGGCGGGGGGACCGTCGATGCCGACCAGATGGATGACAACCGTATCACCCGCATAAAGCCACGCGCCCGGAAAGGGAAAATCGGGCCGGTAGCCGACCCGCAGCCCCAGCCGATCCGTGTACCAGTCGATCATGGCGTCCAGCTGCGTCGTGCGCAGGTTCACGTGATCAAGTTTCTGAATCTGCATATCTTTGCCTTCTGTCCAGCGCCCTTGCCCATCATCACAGGCACCGCGCATGGCGTCAAATACATGCAAGGCCGCCACATGCCCAAGAGCACGGCAGCCATGAGAATTGAGATCCGTGCCGAATTGGGCCGCTCACCTGCGCGGCACATCATCCTCATCCAGCAGGATGCGTTCGGCATCGCCCTCGGGGTCGGAATACTGGTCATGGCGCAAGGTCCAGACAAAGGCGACAAGCGCGCCAAGACCGAGGATCAGCGAACAGGGAACAAGAATGACAAGGATATTCATGACTCTACCGGGTCCTTAGCGCGTTGAGGGTGACAGTGATCGAACTTGTGGACATGGCCAGTGCCGCCATCAGCGGCGTGGCATAGCCCATCAAGGCCAGCGGGATCGCCACGGCATTGTAGCATGCCGCAAGGCCAAAGTTCTCGAGAATGCGGCGCCGGGCGCTGCGCGCGATCCGCAGCACCGCCGGGATGCCTGACAGCTTCTGGCCCAGCAACACCACGTCGGCAGCGTTCTGGCTCGCCTCAAGCGCGGTGCCCGGCGCGATGGAGGCCCAGGCTTGGGTCAGGGCCAGCGTGTCGTTCAGGCCATCGCCGATCATGACCACCTTGCGCCCGTTTGCCTGCAAATCGGTGATCAGGGTCTGTTTGTCCTCGGGGCCCACCCCGGCATGGACCTGATCCAGTTTCAGGGTCTCGGCCATGCGCGCGGCATTGTGCGCGTTGTCCCCGGTCAGCATGTGCACATCAAGGCCCATTGCGCGCAGTGCCTCGACCGCCGCGCCCGCCTCTGGCACCGCCTGTTCGCGGCGGTCCAGCGGGAACACGTCATCGTCGACCTTTAGCACGGTGCCCTCGCCCTGCCCGATCCAGCCCGCATCACCCAGCGCGACGGGGACGTTGCCCCACAGTCCGGTCACGCCCTTGCCGCGATGTTCGCGCAGATCGCTGAGCGGTGCGGAGGGCACATCGCTGAGCCTTGGCAGCACGCTCCGGCTGAGCGGGTGGTTGGACGCCTCGGCCAGCGCCTTGAGCACAGTGCGGCGGTCGCGCGGCAGGTCGTCGCCCGGCACCAGCGCGCTGTCCGTCAGCGTACCGGTCTTGTCGAACACGACGGTGTCGACCTCGGCCAGCCTTTCAAGCGCGGTTTCGGATTTGACCAACACCCCCATGCGGAACAGCCGCCCCGTGGCCACTGTGGCCACCGCAGGCACGGCCAGCCCGAGGGCACAGGGGCACGTGATGATCAAGGTCGCGATCGCGATTGTCAGCGCATGATAGTAGTCACCCGTTGCCGCCGACCATGCGATGAATGCCACAAACGACAGGCCATGAACCAGCGGCGCATAGACCCCCGCCGCGCGGTTGGCGAGGCTGGTGTATCGGCTGCGCGCCCCTTCCGCGACCGAGGCGAGTTGGACAAGGCGGCGCAGGGTCGATCCCGTGGCCGCGACCGTTGTACGTATGGTGACGGGACCGGTCAGCAGAACTTCACCCGCGGTCAGGTTTGCGCCCTGCTCTACCGTAATCGCGTCGCTTTCCCCCGTCAGCGCACTGCGATCCACGCGCGCTGTGTCTGCACACAACACGCCGTCCACGGGCACCCGGCTGCCAGCGGCAAGCCACAGCGTGTCGCCCTCGGCCACTTCGTCCACCGGGCAACTGACGCGCAGATCGCCCTCGATCCGCGTCACGCGGTTCGGCTCCAGCGCGGCGAGGTCGGCGGCGGCAGAACGGGCCGCGCGCCGCATCCGAGTTTCCAGCACACGCCCGCCCAACAGGAAGAAGGTCAGCGACAGGGCGGCATCAAAATAGGCGTGTTCGCCGCCCAACATCGTCTCATAGAGCGACAGGCCACAGGCCAGCACAATGGCCAACGCAATCGGTACGTCCATGTTCAGCCTGCGGGCACGCAGTGCGCCAAGGGCCGAGCGAAAGAACGGTTGCGCGCTGTAGATGGCGGCAGGCAAGGCAATGGTGGCTGCGATCCAGTGCAGGAAATCGCGTGTCGTGTCCGTCGCACCGGACCACACGGCGACAGACAGCAGCATGACATTCATCATCGCAAAACCGGCCACGCCAAGGCGCAGGATCAGACCGTCATCCTCGGATGTGGCGCCTGCATCCCGCGCCTCGTGCGCCTCGAAGCCGATGGCGGTCAGCGCCGTGATCCACGGGGCGGGATCGGTGCCAGGCACCGCACTGATCGCGACGCGCTTGCGGCTGAGGTTCACACGCGCCGATGCGATGTCATCGCGGGCATTCAACAGCTGCTCGACCGAGCGGATGCAGCTGGAACAATGGATGGTGGGCAGGATCAGCTCGTGCGTGGGCAGCCCGGATCGGGCCGCTGTCTGTTCGGCAATAGGGCCAGCCGCCACGCAGCCCGGACAGCTGGTTATGGTCATGGCGCGACCCGCAGCACGATCCGCTGGCGAAAGGCCGTGCCATCCGCCGCATCCGCCGTCAGGCGCAGGTTCCAGTTGCCGGGCGAGAGTGCGGGCACCTGTGCGACAAATCCGGTGCCGTCATGTGTGAACACCGGCGTCACGTCATCACCCACATGTGTGGCGCGCCCAAGCGTGGCCGAGGTGATGCGCGGCACGACAGGGCCGATGGCATCGTCGATGAACAGGTGCAGTTCACTGCCCTCGATCTCTGCCCGCACATCCCAGCCCAGGGCCAGCTGCGCGGCGCGGTCGGCATCGAATTTCTGGCTGACCACGTAGGAATTGCGGGTCTCCAGCCCGGGAAAGGTCGACACGGCCTTGAAGGCCAATGTCAGGTTGACGCTGATGATGATCGCAAAGGCGCTGCCGAAAATGCCAAGCACGTGCCAGCCAGTGAGTTGTTTGAGAACCATGGTCATCCCTTCCCGTTAAAGATTGTGGCCACTCCGGCCCGGTCATCGGTTTCGACGTCTTCGACCCACAGACGCAGATCGGTTGTTTCGCTGCTGGCCGCCGGATCCTGCGGTCGCGCGGTGACATAGACGCGCGCGGCGAGGGTTTCGTTGGCCGGAACCGTTACGTGCCCATCATGTGGCCCGTCGGTTTCCACGCCGATGCGCAGGATGTCTTCGGACGTCAGCATGACGCGGAACGTGCGATCCTCTGCCGTGAGGTTGCGGATGCGCACGGTGTAGGTGTTGCGCACCGATCCGTCGGACATGGTAACGAATTGCGGATTGCGCACCGGTTCGACCGTCAGGTCGATGTCCGAACGGATGAACAGCGCGTAGACCAGCGCAACCCCGATCAGCGACCACATCGCGGTGTAAAGGATCGTGCGCGGGCGCAGAACGTGCTGCCAGATCGGGCGCGGCGGTTCGCCTGCCGTCTCACGTTCTTCATCGGCGAGGGCGAGATAGTCGATCAGGCCGCGCGGCTTGCCGATCCGTTCCATCACATCGTCGCAGGCATCAATGCAAAGCGCACAGGTGATGCACTCCATCTGCTGGCCGTCGCGGATGTCGATGCCAGCCGGGCACACGTTCACGCAGGCCATGCAGTCGATGCAGTCGCCCAACTCGTCCGCCCCTTCGGCCTTGCGGTGCTTGCCCCGCGGCTCGCCCCGCCAGTGGCGATAGGCCACGGTCAGCGTGTTGTTGTCCATCATCGCCGCCTGGATGCGCGGCCAGGGGCACATGTAGTTGCAGACCTGTTCGCGCATGAAACCGCCAAAGATGAAGGTGGTCGCGGTCAGGATCAGGATGGTGGTGTAGGCGACAAGCGGCGCACTGAATGTGGCCAGATCACGCGCCAGCGTCGGCGCATCGGCAAAGTAGAACACCCACGCGCCCCCTGTCGCAAGTGCGATCAGAAACCACACGATCCACTTGGTCACCCGGAGGCGCAGCTTGTGCAGCGACCAGTCGGCATTCCACAGGCGCACGCGGGCGTTGCGATCGCCTTCGATCCAGCGTTCGACCAGTATGAACAAGTCGGTCCAGACCGTTTGTGGGCAGGTATAGCCGCACCAGACGCGGCCAAGCGCAGAGGTGAATAGAAACAGGCCCAGCCCCGCCATGATCAGCAGTCCGGCGACGAAGTAGAACTCGTGCGGCCAGATCTCGATCCAGAAAAAGTAGAACCGGCGGCCAGCCAGGTCGATCAGCACCGCCTGATCGGGCAGGTTCGGGCCACGATCCCAGCGGATGAAGGGCGTGAGGTAGTAGATGGCCAGCGTCACGGCCATGATCCACCATTTGAGCGTGCGATAGGTGCCCTTCACACGCCGGGGAAAGATCGGTTCGCGCGCAACATAAAGGGCGGGCGGGGTGTCCGGTTGTTGTGTCATATTCGATTGTCCTGTTCGTGGGATGACAATGCAGACTGTCAGGATCGGGCGCCTTGATTTGGATCAAGCGCCCATGGGAAAGCCCCGGCCCCCGCTAGGTACGAACAGGACAAGGGCCGGGGTGGCCGCGCGCCCCCTCCCGGGTGAACCGCGAAGGTTCTAACGCGCAGGCCGCTGGCGGGTGGCTTATTCGCCGCCGCCAAGCTGGTGGAGATACAAGGTCACGGCCTTGATCTCTGCTTCGTCGAGCCGTTGGCCCCACGGGGGCATCACCCCGAAGCGGGAATAGGTGATGGTCTGCGTCAACGTCTCGCGGTCCCCTCCGTAGAGCCAGATCGCATCGGACAGTTGCGGCGCGCCCAGATCGCGGATGCCTTCGCCTGCATCTCCATGACAGGCCGTGCACTGTTCCTCGAACAGCACGGCGCCCTGTTCGGCGAGGGTGGCATCATGGTCCTGACCCGAGATAGACAGGACGTATTCCACCGTCGCTGCAATCTCCTCGTCCTCGAAAATCTCACCAAAGGCAGGCATCTCGGACCAGCGCGCATCGGGATCCGCCTCGTTCCGGATGCCGTGGCGCACGGTGTATTCGATGGAATCGAGGTCGCCGCCCCACAGCCAGTCATCATCCAGCAGGTTGGGATAGCCCACGGCTCCCGCCGCACCCGAGCCGTGGCATTGTGAGCAATGCGCGAGGAACACGGAGGCTCCACCAGCCACGCCGTAGCGATGTGCAGGATCGTCCGGCGCCAAAGTCGCAAGGTCAGCCGAGGCCAGACGCGCCGACACTTCGGCATTCTGCGCCTCGACCACGGCGATCTGTTCGGCCACCTCGGCGCGGGTCGAATAGCCCAGCACCCCGGATGTGGCCGAGTTGATCAGTGGCCAGGCCGGGAACGCGATCGTATAGGCGATCCCCCAGACGATGGTGCCGTAGAAACACCACAGCCACCACCGCGGCAGGGGGTTGTTCAACTCGGTGATGCCGTCCCAGTCGTGGCCGGTGGTATCGATGCCTGTGACGTCGTCTTTTTTTGGTGTGTCAGCCATCACTCGGCCTCCAGTTCTTGGGATTGTGCAGGCGCATCGCCATCGTTGCGAAAGGGAATGCCAGCGGCCTCGTCATTGGCGCTTTGGGCACCGGGTCGGAAGGACCAGAGGCACGCGATGATGTAAAAGATCACCATCGCCAGAAGGACCCAGCTGTCGGCCAGTTCGCGCAGGAAAGTATAGGTTTCCATTGTCCGTTCCCTCCTATCGGCTTGCATCTGGGGTGAAGGTCGAGAAATCGACCAGCGTGCCCAGCATCTGCAAATACGCGATCAGCGCATCCATCTCGGTCAGTTCGGGCTGTCCGTCAAAGTTGGACACGACCGCACCGGGATAGCGCTCGACCGTCGCGTCCCAATCCGAATCCGGATCGGCCTGCGCGCGGAAGTCAAAGACCGCCTGTTCGATCATGTCCTCGGTGTAGGGCACACCGACGATCCGGTGCGTGCGCAACAGATCCTCGATATGTTCGCCATCAATCACCGTGCGCCCGAGAAAGGCGTATTTGGGCATGATCGATTCCGGCACCACCGATTGCGGGTCGTTCAGGTGATCCACATGCCAGGCATCCGAATACCGCCCGCCGACGCGGGCCAGGTCAGGCCCCGTCCGCTTGGACCCCCACTGGTGCGGGTGGTCGTATTTGGACTCCGCCGCCAGTGAGTAGTGGCCATAGCGCTCGACCTCGTCCCGCATGGGGCGGATCATCTGGCTGTGACAGACATAGCACCCCTCGCGGATGTAGATGTCGCGACCCGCCAGCTCCAGCGGGCTGTAGGGGCGCATCCCGTCCACTTCCTCGATCGTGTTTTCGAGGTAGAAGAGCGGTGCGATCTCGACGATGCCGCCGACGGAGACAGTGAGCAGCGAGAACACGAACAAAAGTGTCGGGCTGCGTTCCAGCACTTGGTGCCGCTGAAGAAATCCTGCTTTCATTGGTCGATCTCCTTCAAGCAGCTTGTGCAGGTTGTGCCGCAGCAACAGGTGCCGCAGGTGGGGCCACCTGGACGGGCGAGCCGCCCCGGATGGTCATCCACATGTTCCACACCATGATGCAGGCACCGGTCAGGTAGAGAACTCCGCCCAGACCACGCACCACGTACATCGGGAACTTGGCGCTCACGGTGTCGGCGAACGAGTTCACGAGGAACCCTTGGGCATCGACTTCGCGCCACATCAGGCCCTCCATGATGCCGGTTACCCACATGGATGCCGCGTAGAGGACGATACCGATGGTCGCGAGCCAGAAGTGCCAGTCGATGGCCGACATGGAATACATCTGCTTGCGGCCCCACAGGCGCGGCGTCAGGAAGTAGAGCGCACCAAAGGTGATCATGCCGTTCCAGCCCAGCGCGCCGGAATGCACGTGCCCGATGGTCCAGTCGGTGTAGTGCGACAGCGAGTTGACCGCCCGGATCGACATCATCGGCCCTTCAAAGGTGGACATGCCGTAGAAGGCGAGGCTGATCACCATCATCCGGATGATGGGATCGGTACGCAGCTTGTCCCAGGCGCCTTGCAGCGTCATCAGACCGTTGATCATGCCACCCCAGCTCGGCATCCACAGGATGATCGAGAACACCATGCCAAGGGTCGAGGCCCAATCCGGCAGCGCAGTGTAATGCAGGTGGTGCGGACCGGCCCAGATGTAGAGAAAGATCAGCGCCCAGAAGTGGATGATCGACAGCTTGTAGCTGTAGACGGGGCGGCCCGCCTGCTTGGGCACAAAGTAATACATCATGCCCAGGAACCCGGCGGTGAGGAAGAAGCCCACGGCGTTGTGGCCATACCACCACTGGGTCATCGCATCCTGCACGCCGGAAAAGACCTGCACGGATTTGGACCCCAGCAAGGACACGGGAATGCTCAGGTTGTTGACGATGTGCAGCATCGCCACGGTGATGATGAAGCTCAGCAGGAACCAGTTGGCGACATAGATATGCTTTTCCTGCCGCTTGAAAATGGTGCCCATGTAGACGGCAAGGAACGCGACCCAGACGACGGTCAGCCAGATATCGACGTACCATTCGGGTTCTGCATACTCCTTGGATTGCGTGGCCCCCAGCAGATAGCCCGTGGCGGCCAGCACGATGAACAGCTGATAGCCCCAGAACACGAACCACGCCGTGTTGCCGCCCCAAAGACGGGTGCCACAGGTGCGTTGCACGATGTAGAAGGACGACATGATGAGGGCGTTGCCCCCGAATGCGAAAATCACCGCGCTGGTGTGCAGCGGGCGCAAGCGTCCAAAATTGGTAAAGGGCTGGCCCCAATCGAAATTCAGCGCCGGAAAGGCCAGCTGAAACGCGATGAAGACGCCGACGAGAAAGCCGATGACGCCCCAGAACCCGGTCGCAATGACCCCGGCCCGGATCACTCCGTCCATATAGCCCGAGGTATCCACCTCGCCCGTGGCCGTATCCATGTTGCGCAATTGCCAAATGAACATGCCCGCCGCGACCAACATGATCAGCGCGGCATGTAACTGATAGGCCAGATCGTGCCCCCAATCCGCAGCAATTGCGGCGACGAGAGCGATCAGACCAAAGGAGATGAGTTTAATATAGTCCCACATAGTGCATCCTTTGCAGTTTTGCGCCGCCTCGAGGGGCGGCACACCTGTTCGCATTTTGGGTCATAGGGACTTGGCCGCCTGGCCGCGTTGATCTGGATCAAGCGCGCGACGTTAGCGGATCACATGCACCGAACATTGGGCATGGCGCACAACCCACGCTGCCGTAGAGCCCAGCAAAATGTCCGAAAAAACAGGGCGGTGGGATGCAATCACGATACAGTCGGCCTCGTTCTGGGACGCCCAGTCGGTGATGGAGCGCCCGGTGGGTCCATCAATCAGCGCCATGCGGCCATTGGGCACCTGCGCCCTTACGTTCTCCAGACGCGTGCGGACCTTTTCACGGGTCGCCTGCAACATGTCGCCGGGCACGTATTCCGCCGCATAAACCGGCAGCGGTTCCAGCACGTGCAACAGGGTGATGCTGGCGTCCGGGCCCGAAATGCGCTTGGCGATTTCAATGGCACCGGCCACGTCTCTTTCTTCGTCAAAAGAAATGGGGATCAAAATATTAGTATACATGTCTTGCCTCCGTTCGCATGCAGCTACGGGGGATAGCCCAACGCGCACGGGTGAGCGTTGACCTGGATCAAGACGCCTTGTCGGTCAGATCAGCGGGCCGCCATCGCTGTCATCGCCCGTTTCCATCAGCAAAGCCTCAAGATCGGGGATGCGCACGGTGCGGTTGCCATCCAGTTCGATCACACCGTCCTTGCGCAATCCGGTGAACTGGCGGCTGACCGTTTCTATGGTCAGGCCCAGAAAGTTGGCCATCGTCTCGCGGCTGATCGGCAATTCGATACGCGAGGTATCCCCGAGGACCTTGCCATCCGGGTTCATCGTCCGCTTGGCGATCAGCATCAGCAGGCTGGCGATCTTTTCACGCGCCGTCTTGCGACCCAGCAACAGCATCCAGTCGCGTGCCGCGTCCAATTCGTCCAGCGCCATCTCGAGCAGGCGTTCCTGGATATGCGGGATCTCGATCAACAGCGCCTCGAACGGTTTGCGCTGGAAACAGCACAAGGTCACATCCGAAACAGCCGTCACATCATATTGCAACGTCCCGCGCCCGGGTCGGCCAATAAAGTCCGATGGCAGCAAAAGGCCCACCATCTGCGTGCGCCCATCCTCGATTGCGCGCTCGAGCGTGGCCGTTCCTGCCACGACCGAGGCCACCACATCCAGCGCGTCGCCGCGCATCGCGATGGTCTGGCCCGCGGAATAGGACTTGTAGAACTTGATCCTGTTCAGTTCCGCCAACTCGTCTTCGTCACAGCGCGCGCACACGGCCCGGTGACGGATGGGGCAATTGGAACACTCCGGCGACACGGCAAGGTTTTCCCTCATCCCCGTCCCCTTTGATCTGGGTCAATGCAGCCCGACATGACGCGGGACAGACTTACGACATGAAACATATATCCGACCTATCCCGCTTTGGACTGTTTGACGCCCGGGTGCCGCGTTTCACAAGCTACCCCCCGCGAATTGGTTCAGCGAGGAGGTCGATGCGAAGCACGTGCGTACGTGGCAATATACTGCTCCAAAGGATGCAGAGATTTCGCTCTATGTCCACATTCCCTTTTGCCGCAGACTCTGCTGGTTCTGCGCGTGCCGCACGCAAGGAACGCGCAGCGACGCACCGCTCGCGCCCTATGTCGACAGGGTTTTGGCCGAGGCGCGCGATGTGCGCGCCGGTTTCATCAACGGTGTCGCACCCAAGCGGTTACACCTGGGCGGGGGGACACCGACGATCCTGTCACCGGACTTGCTGGACAGATTGCTCAGTGGTTTGCACGACATCTGGGGCCTTGATGCGCTCGAGGAATTCTCGGTCGAGGTTGATCCCACGGATGTCGGGCCAGCCCGCCTTGCCGTTCTGAAAGAGCATGGCCTGTCACGGGCCAGCCTCGGCATTCAGGACTTCGACCCGCAGGTGCAAGCCGCCATCGGGCGCGAACAATCACAGGCACTGACGCAATCGGTCGTGGACGATCTGCGCGGGCTGGGTGTGGATGCGCTGAACTTCGATCTGCTGTACGGCCTGCCCTTTCAAACACCGCAAACGCTGGCTGCGACGCTGGATGCCGCGCTCGAAATGAACCCGGGCCGCATTGCGCTGTTTGGCTATGCGCATGTGCCGTGGATGTCCAAGCGCCAATCCCTGATCCCGACCGAGGCCCTGCCGAAACCGCAGGCACGGCTCGCCCTGTTCGAACAGGCGCGCCTGACCCTGTTGGGCCAGGGGTACGTCCAGATCGGGATCGATCACTTTGCCCGGCCCGATGATGCACTGGCACAGGCGTTCTATGACAAGCGTCTCAAGCGATCCTTCCAGGGTTACACCGATGACCGAGCCCCGTGGCTGGTGGGCCTTGGCGCCTCTGCGATCTCGACCTATCCGCAGGGGTTTGCGCAGAACATTCCCGTCACCGGCAAGTATGCCGAACAGGTGGATCAGGGTCGGCCCGCACTCTGGCGCGGCTATCAGCTCAGCGCCCAAGACAGGCTCAAGGCCGATCTGGTCGAACAATTGATGTGTTATCACGCTGCGGTCCTGTCACCCGCCCAAAAGGCAGACGTAGAAATCCGAAACAGCATTGATCGCATCGCGACGCAGTTTGACGGGGCGGTCAGCTGGGATGGCACAACGCTGGCCATCGACCGCTGGGCACACCCGCTGGTAAGGCTGATCGCCGTCCAACTGGTCACACCCGAGGAACCCACCACAGCCGAACGGACCTATAGCGCAGCGATCTGAGCCCTAGTCAAACACCAGCGCTTGCGGCGATCCACTCTCATATGAGGCCTGCGCCGCATCCGCCATCACCTGCGCCTTGAACCCGTCGATCCCGCTTGGGTTGGGCGACGTGCCTGCAGTCAGCACCTCGACAAAATGTTCCATCTCGGCCGTGTAGGCGGCAGCGTAGCGTTCCAGGAAAAACGGCTCGGTCGGCGCGCGACAAAATCCGTCGGCGTTTGACACTTCGACCGTCGAGGTCAGCACATTGTCGGCGCGCAACATGCCCGCGCTGCCATGCACCTCGATCCGCTGGTCATAGCCATAGGTCGCGCGGCGCGAGCAGGAAATCTGGCACAACTTGCCCAACCTCGTGCGCAGCGACACCATGGCCGTGTCCACATCTCCCGCCGCACCGATGGCCGGATCAACAAGGCATGAGGCGTGGGCGAAAACCTCGACCGGGTCTTCGCCCAGCAGGAACCGCGCCATATCCAGATCATGGATCATCATGTCGCGAAACAGCCCGCCGGACGTCTTGATGTAATCGATGGGCGGCGGGGACGGGTCGCGCGACAGGATCGTCACCATCTCGACCGCGCCGACCGCTTGCGCATCAATCTGCGCTTTCAGAGTGCGAAAATTCGGATCGAACCGGCGGTTGAAGGCGATAAAAAAGGGCACGTCATGCTCGGCCACAACAGCCAGACAGTCCCGGATGCGGTCAGAGGACAAATCGATGGGCTTTTCGCAAAAGATCGCCTTGCCCGCGCGCGCAGCGGCGTGGATCAGGTCGTAATGCGTGGTGGTGGGCGTGCCGATCACCACAGCGTCGATGTCGGGTGAGGCAAGGATCGTGTCCACATCCATCACCTTTGTACCGGCGCGTTTGGCCAAGGCCTCTGCGGCCGCAGGCGCCGCATCGGCGACAGCAGCGACTTGGGCGCCTTCGATCCCGAACAGACTGCGGGCATGGACCTGCCCGATGCGACCACAGCCCAGAAGTGCAATGTTGATCATAGGCTTAGCCCCTCATTGTCTTGAGTACGTCCTGCGTTGCCGCAACAACCGGATCATGGGTGTCTTTCAGGATCTGCACCCGATCGAACCGGTCGGGGTCGCTATTGACCGCGCTGCGCAGGGCATGGCCAAAGGCTTGCCGCAGCTCAGTCCCGATGTTAAATTTGCAGATGTTGGTACCCGTCGCCAGCGCGCGCCGTTGCGCGGCAGGTACGCCAGACCCGCCGTGGATCACCAGCGCCACATCGGTGACGGCCTGAATGGCAGCAATACGGTCTTCGTCCAGCCCGCCCGATTGGTCGGTCTGCAAATGCACGTTCCCGACCGAGATGGCCATGGCATCCACACCAGTCTCGCGCGCGAACTGCGCGGCCTCCTCAGGGTCCGTTCCGGCAGAGGCTTCGCCATTGTCATAGCCGACAAAACCGATCTCGCCCTCGCAGGAAATGCCCGCCTTGTGCGCCATCTCGGCAATCGCCGCCGTTTCGTCGATGTTCTGCTGCAAGGGCTTGCGCGAGCCGTCGAACATGAGCGAGGTAAAGCCGCTCTCCAGCGCCTCCTTGCACTCTTCGAACGTGTACCCGTGATCGAGGTGCGCGACGACCGGCACCGAGGCCTCTTCCGCCAGATGCCGAAACATTTTGCCCAATACCGGCAGCGGCGTGTGCGCGCGACAGGATGGCCCGGCCTGCAGGATCACGGGGCAGCCTTCGGCCTCGGCAGCGGCCACATAGGCGCGCATGTCTTCCCACCCCAGCGTAACCAGACCGGCCACGGCATACCCGTCAGCCTTGGCCGGGATCAGAACGTCTGACAGTGTTGCAAGCGTCATTTGAACTTGGCGATCATGTCTTTGATGCCGGGGATCGTTTCGATCTGGTAGGCATGCGAAGGCTGGAAGTACTGCACCAGGCTGCGCTGGCTGAGGCCACCGAGGATGGTGAAATAATACATCTCGTAGCCCGGCAGCACCGCGCAGGGGTGATAGCCGTTGTCGAGGCAGATCGTGGAGCCATCGACGATATGATAGGCATCGCCTGCCTTGCCATCCTCGCGCTGCAACATCTGCACGCCCGAGCCGTGATTGGGGCGGAAGCGGAAATTATAGGTCTCGTCGTGCCGCGTCTCGTCCGGCAGGCGGTCAGTGTCATGCTTGTGGCTGGGAAAGCCCGACCAGCCGCCCTGCCCCACGGTGAACAGTTCAGACACAAGCAGGCGCCCGACCTTGCCGTGATACTTGGTGCCCAGGATGTGCTTGATCTTGCGATGCGTTTTCGTGTCGTCCGATCCGTATTGCACGAGGTCCAACTCGTCCGAGCGTACGGCAAAGGCGTCGAGCACCTTGTCAAATTTGGCCCCGGCCACGAATACTTCGGCCTCGTCAGAGGTGCAGACCATTTCGGCCTTGGCCGCCGTGGGCACATAGACGCCCTCGGGCTCGCCGTCCCACACATCGACGCCGCGTCCGCCGATCCCGTCGGCCTTGAACCCCTCGACATTCACATCGACGCTGCCGGTGGCTGGCACGATGCAGGTCTCAAACCCAGGCACGGCATATTCGAAGGCCTGCCCTTTTTTCAGTTTCACGATGTTGAAGTAGTTGAGCGGGACAGTCGCGTCATCCACATCCACGATCGGTTTGTTCTGGTTGTCGTAAGGCGCAATATGCATGTGCGGCCTCCTTCTTTATGCGTTGGTGGGACCGGGATGGTTTGTCAGGAAATCGTCCAGCAGGTCGGGCGTGGGCATCGCAGGCGCGCAGCCCGGTTGCGAGACGGTGATGGACGCGCAAGCCGAGCCGCGCAGGATGGCGGCGCGCAGGTCGTGCCCATCGGCAAGCCCGGTCATCAGCCCTGCCATGAATGCATCCCCGGCCCCATTGGGTTTGACGGCTGTGACGGGGTAAATGCCCGTCGCGATCTCTTGCCCCCCGGCATAAGTCACGGCCCCGTTTTCGCCCATCTTGTAGATCACGATGTCTGCGGTTGTTTCGGACAGTGCGCGGGCCTTGGCCTGTCCCTTGTCCATGCCGCCTGCCATGAACCCGAATTCCTCGTCATTGCCGACGATCATGTCTGAGGCCTCTGCCGCGCGGCTGAGCACATCGGCGGCAACCTCGGGCGAGGGCCAGGAATAGGGGCGGTAGTCGACATCGAAGATGATGGGCAGTCCCGCCGCCTTGGCCAATTCGAACGCGCGGAATGTGGCGCTGCGCGAGGGTTCGGCGGCAAACACCGTGCCTGCAGTGATCAACGCACCGTATTTGGCGTAATCCACCGCCTCAACATCCTGAGACGTCATCTGAAAATCCGCGGCCCCGTTGCGGTAGATGACATTGCGGTGCCCGTCGAGCACGCTTTCGTAAAAAGCGAGCGAGTTGCGGTATTCGCCCCCGACCCTGCTCACGTGAGTGGTGTCTACGCCGTAGTGCTGCAACCGGTTGGTACAGTAGCTGCCAACCGAGTCATCGGACACGGAGGTGACCAGCGCCGCCTTGCCCCCCAGTTTGCAGATGCCCGCCCCGATATTGGCCGCTGACCCCCCAAGGTCGACTGTCAGACGCTCGGCATCCTCGGCCCGCACGCCCACATCGGTGAAGAAATCAATCCCTGCACGCCCCACGATGACAAAGTCATTGGCCTTTATGCCGTCCAGAAGTGCGCTCATGTGATGCCCTCTGCGTTCACGGCGTCCGCCTCGTCCAGAACCTCCGGATAGCGGTAGTTGAAGCCCAGAAGCTGGCGCATCTCGGGGCTGGCCGCATCGAGGAAGGATTGCGGCAGTGCACCGGACATATCCTCGAGCGGTTTGACGAATTTTGGGATGTAGTTGATCAGCACCGCATTGCGGTCGTGATCGGCGTTGTTGGGCATCGCGCAGTGCCAGGCCGCGCCAAAGAAGATCACGGTGTCTCCGGGTTCCCCCGTCATGCGGGCGCAGTTGGCGTAGAAGTGGTCGTGATCCTCGGACGTGGGATAGCGCATGTCCTTTTGCGTGCCCGGCAGATAGGCGGTGGCCCCGCTACCTTCGGTGAAGGGGTCAAGAGCCACGGTCACCTGTGCATTCATGGGAAAGCTGGCGTTCAGACCCATCGGGTGCGTGTCCGGCGCGTGGAAATCCCAATAGGGAAAGTCGATATGCGGCTCTTGCCCCGGCCCGCCGGGCAGGATGCGGTTGGCGGCGATCGAGCCCATGATGAACTCGGACCCGAGCCAGCGGCTGAGCACGGCCATGATCACGGGATGTGTGGCCATGTCGGAGAACACATCACCCTTGGCCAGCAGATTCCACACCCGTCGTTGCAGGTTTGCCCGCCCGTCTTCCATCGCCGCGCCCTGAAAATGGGTGACCTTGTCACCCTCTCCGTTCGAATGGGCCATAATGATCCGCCGCGCATCCACGATCTGGTCAGGTGTGAACAGCCCGGTGATACGCACCGCGCCGAGGCCATTCAGCAACTCGTCGCAGATGGTGACGGGGTCGGCGGTGTCGGCGGTGAACGTGCGCATTGCTCAGACCCCTTTGCGCTGTTTGGGTCGGGTGGATTCCCAGTCGGCATGCGCCTCGGCCACTTTCGGATTGTCGGTGACATGCGGCGTGCCAACCTCCCACCAGGTGTGGCCTTCGGTGGTCCAGCCCTCGTAGGCGTCAACCTTCATGCAGATCACATAAGTCTTGTCGCTGGCCTTGGCGCGCTTGAACGCTTCGCCCAGTTCGGCCGGGTTCTGCACGGTTTCAGCCGTCGCGCCCATGCTGGCGGCATGCGCCTCGAAATCCACGGCGAAGGCCTGCGGTATGGTGGGTGCGTCGGCCAACAGGTTGTTGAAGCTCTCGTTGCCGGTGTTGTTCTGCAACTTGTTGATGACGGCAAAGCCGCCATTGTCGAGCAGGAGGACGATCAGCTTTTTCTGGCTCAGCACGGAGGAGTAGATGTCGGAGTTGAGCATCAGGTAAGACCCGTCGCCGCAGAAGGTGATTGTGTCCTGTTCCGGCTCACGCTCGGATTGCGCGATGCGGGCACCCCACGCTCCTGCGATCTCGTAGCCCATGCAGGAAAAGCCGAATTCGACGTCTACTGTCCCGATATCAAGCGTGCGCCAATTGGCCGTCACCTCGGCAGGCAGACCACCCGCAGCCGCCACGACCCGGTCGCGCGCATCACACAGTGCATTCACGGCACCAATGGCTTGGGCGTAGGAGTTCGGGCGGTTGCCCGGTGCGACGTTGTCCGCCACGTATGTGTTCCACTTGGCGCGTTCGGACTTGGCCAGATCGACCCAGGCGGACGGTGCCGTATGGCTTCCCATCTCAGCCGCCAGTGCGGTCAGCCCCAGCTTGGCATCCCCGACCACGGGCAGGGACCGATGCTTGCCCGCATCATGGCGCCCGGCGTTGAGGCCAATGATCTGCGCGTCCTGCGCAAAGGCTGTCCACGATCCGGTGGTGAAATCCTGCAAACGGCATCCCACTGACAGGATCACGTCCGCCTGTTCCGCTATCGCGTTGGCGCTGTCCGACCCGGTCACGCCGATGGGCCCGATGTTGAGCGGATGGGTGTCCAGCATATTGGCACGCCCAGCGATGGTTTCGACCACCGGGATGGCGTGCGCCTCGGCAAAGGCCGTCAGTTCCGCCACCGCGCCCGAATATTGCACGCCGCCGCCGGCGATGATCATCGGGCGTTTGGCTGCCCTCAGCGCTGCAGCGGCCTCGGCCACTTCGCGCGTGTCCGGGGTCTGGCGACGGATGCGGTGCACCGTCTTTTCGAACATGGCGAGGGGATAATCATAGGCCCAGCCCTGCACATCCTGAGGCAGCCCTAGAAAGGCGGGGCCGCAATCGGCCGGGTCCAGCATGGTGGCAATTGCGTTGGGCAGCGACTGGATGATCTGCGCGGGATGCGTGATGCGATCCCAATAGCGCGTTACCGGTTTGAACGCGTCATTCACGCCGAGTGTTGGATCACCGAAATGTTCGAGCTGTTGCAAGACCGGATCCGGCAGACGGGTGATGAACGTGTCGCCACACAGCATCAGCATGGGCAGACGGTTCGCATGGGCAAGTGCGGAGGCCGTCAGCAGGTTGGCGGTGCCCGGCCCGGCAGACGCGGTACAGAACATGAAGCGCTGGCGCAGCCACTGTTTGGCATAGCCCGCGGCGGCGAAGCCCATGCTTTGTTCGTTCTGCCCACGGTAAAGCGGCAGGACGTCCTTGTGATCATAAAGCGCCTCGCCCAGGCAGGTCACATTGCCGTGCCCGAAGATGCCGAAACCGCCGCCGCACAGGCGCCATTCCTGTCCGTCGACTTCGATGAACTGCGCAGAGAGATAACGTATGATGGCCTGCGCTGTCGTCAGGCGCACGGTGTCTGAGCCCGCCATATTATTCCTCCCGAAGACGTGCAATCTGCTTTGACGACGATTCTGTATTGACCGTCTGGTTGCAATGACGATACCAACCTTGCAACCGGTTGCAAATACTTTTTCAGGGAGGGTCGCCGATGTCCGAAATCGGAATTGGCATTGTCGGCGGTGGCTATATGGGCAAGGCCCATGCGGTAGCGTTTGGAAGCGTAGCTGCGATCTTTGATACCGCCTTGCGGCCCCGTCTCGAGATGGTGTGCGCAACGACACAGGAGTCGGCGGAACGCTACCGCGCAACTTATGGATTTGCACGCGCAACCGATGATTGGCGGGTGCTGGTGGCCGACCCCAAGGTCGAGGCCATCGTCATCGCCTCGCCCCAGGACACGCACCGCGACATTGCACTGGCTGCGTTCGCTGCGGGCAAGCCGGTGCTGTGCGAAAAACCGCTGGCCGAAACCCCGGATCACGCGCGCGAGATGGTCGCCGCCGCCAAGACAGCGGGCGTCGCCAACATGGTCGGCTTCAACTATGCCAAGACCCCGGCGACCCAATACGCCCGCAAGCTGGTGACCGAGGGGCGCATCGGGCAGGTCACATCCTTTCGGGGCGAGATGACCGAGGATTTCTTTGCCGATCCGAACGATCCGGGTACATGGCGCGCCCAAGGAGACGCCAACGGGTGCATGGGCGACCTGGCCCCCCACCCCATCAACTGCGCGCAAGCGCTCATGGGGCCGATCGAGGCACTGTTTGCACGCGTGGAAACCGTGCATGCGGAACGCGGCGGCGTTGAGGTCACGAATGACGATCAGGCCTATCTGACGCTCCGCTTTGCTTCGGGCATCAACGGCAGCCTGTTCATCAGCCGCGTCGCGACAGGGCGCAAGATGGGCTATGCCTATGACATCTACGGAACGGGCGGCGCGATCCGCTTTGACGGCGAGGATCAGAATGCGCTCTGGCTCTACACCGCCGAAGGGCCCGAGGCCGAGCGCGGGTTTCGCAAGATCCTGACCGGCCCGGCCCATCCCGACTACCTGCCCTTCTGCCAGGGGCCGGGGCACGGCACCGGATATCAGGACCAGATCATCATCGAGGCCAAGGACTTTCTGACCGCGATCCACACGGGCGAACCCGTTTGGCCCACGTTCGAAGAAGGTCTGCGCGTCAATCAAGTTGTGGCTGCGGCCCTTGCGTCCTCGCGCGCCGAGGCATGGGTCAACGTGGCGGATTTCTGAAAGGTTCAAGACATGATCAAGATCGGCAATGCCCCCTGTAGCTGGGGCGTGGAATTTGCGGATGATCCGCGCAACCCGGCCTGGCGCAAGGTGCTGCAGGAAAACGCGGATGCGGGATATGCGGGGATCGAGCTGGGGCCCATCGGCTTCATGCCCGAGGACCCTGCCCGCTTGGGTGACGCGCTGGAAGAGTTCGGCCAGGAGCTGGTCGGCGGCGTGGTGTTCCGCCCCTTCCACGATGCGACCAAGTGGGACGAGGTGATGGATGCCAGCGTGCGCACCTGCAAGGCGCTGCAAGCGCATGGCGCGGAGCATCTGGTGCTGATTGATTCCATCTCGGAGCGGCGCGCCCCAACAGCTGGCCGCGCGGAGGAAGCCGAGCAGATGGACGGTGCCGAATGGTCCGCCTTTCGCGACCGCATCGCGGATGTGGCGCGCATGGGTGCCGAAGAATACGGCCTGACCGTCGGTATTCATGCCCACGCCGCGGGCTTCATGGATTTCGAACCGGAGTTGGAGCGTCTGCTGGACGAGGTCGATGAGAGCATCCTGAAAATCTGCTTTGACACGGGCCACCATTCCTATGCGGGCTTTGACCCCGTGGCCTTCATGCAGCGCCATATCGGGCGCATCAGCTACATGCATTTCAAGGATATCGACCCCAAGGTGAAGGCGCAGGTCGTGGCCAATCGCACCGACTTCTACACCGCCTGCGGCGACGGAATCTTTTGCAATCTGGGCGATGGCGATGTCGATTTCCCCGCTGTGCGGCAGGTGCTGCTGGACGCCGGGTTTGAGGGCTGGTGCACGGTTGAGCAGGATTGCGACCCGGCGGGCGACACCTCGCCCATCGACGATGCGAAACTGAACCGCGCCTATCTGCAATCCATCGGTTTTGAGGGGGCCTGATACAATGGCAAAGCTGCAATGGGGAATGATCGGCGGCGGTGAAGGCAGCCAGATCGGGCCAGCCCACCGCCTTGGCGCGGGTCTGGACGGATTGTTCGAGTTTTCAGCCGGTGCGCTGGATCACCGCCCCGACGAAGGGCGCGACTATGGTCAGCGCCTGGGGTTGGGGGATCGCGCCTATGGCTCGTGGCAGGATATGCTGGAAGGCGAGCAAAAGCGCGACGACCGGATTGATCTGGTCACCGTCGCCACGCCCAACGCGACCCACTTTGAGATCACCAAGGCCTTTCTTGAGGGCGGCTTTCACGTGCTGTGTGAAAAGCCGATGACCATGACGGTCGAGGAAGGCCAGGAAATCGTCGAGATCGCGCAGAAGACCGGCAATATCTGCGCGGTGAACTACGGCTATTCCGGCTATTCGCTGGTGCGCCACATGCGGGCGATGGTGGCGCGCGGCGATATCGGCAAGGTGCGGCTTGTCGTGGCAGAGTTTGCGCATGGCCATCACGCGGACGCGACAGACGCGGATAACCCGAGGGTCCGCTGGCGCTATGACCCCGCACAGGCGGGCGTGTCGGCGCAGTTTGCCGATTGCGGTATCCACGCGCTGCACATGGCGTCCTTTGTCACGGGCCAAGAGGTTGAAAAGCTGTCCGCCGACACCGTGTCGTGCATTGATGTGCGCACGCTCGAAGACGACGCGATGGTGAATTTCCGGATGGATGGGGGCGCGGTTGGGCGGCTCTGGACCTCATCTGTTGCCATCGGGCGCCAGCATGGGTTGGGTATCCAAGTCTTTGGTGAAACCGGCGGGTTGCGGTGGTCTCAGGAACAGCCCAACCAGCTCTATTACATGCCGCTGAACGAGCGCCTGCAGGTGATCGAGCGGGGCGAGGCGAACCTGTCGCCCGAGGCCGACCGTACCACCCGCGTCACCATCGGCCATGCCGAGGGGATGCCGCTGGCCTTTGCCAACATCTACACCGACCTCGCCGAAGCGATCAGCGCGCGCAAGGACGGGCGGCTGATGGACCCGGCGGCCAACCTATACCCCAGGGCAGAGGACGGGTTGCGGTCCATGGCTGCGGTCTTTGCGGTGGCTGAGAGCGGCAAGCAAGATGGCGCGTGGCTGGATGCGCGCCCACCCATGTTCCGCTAGAATGCGGGGCCGCCTGCGGCCCTGCCAAGCCTGATGACGAGCCGCGTGCGCAGCCAATCCAGGTTCGCCGCGACGGAACACCTCTGCCCAGTCGTATAAGGAACGTCAGGCGCGGAGGATCACATGCTCACCAAGAACAGACTGCTTCCCCCGATGGCGCTGGTCGTCTTTTCAGCGGCGTGCCTGGCCGTCATCCTGACATCCCGAACACTGGCCATCGACGGACAAACGCCCCTGATGTTCCTGTCCCACAAGGTTGGGCTGGTTGCTTGCAAAAACGTGGACCTGTTCTGTTTCCAGACTGTGGTGCCAAGCGTTGTGGGGTGAAGGTAAAGTGGCGAGGACTGCAAACACAGGCCCGTGCCTCTGGCGACGTCGCGCGCTACGGATATCGCTCAGAAACACAGGCGTCCCTTACAGTTGTCGTCGCCGCCAAACGGAGCAACAGCCATGACACACCATCCCTTTACCCTATCTCTGACCACCCTCGCCCTGATCGCATCGCCCGTTCTGGCCGAACCGCCTGATCTGCAAACACCCGCGCCCGTCATCTACCTCAGCGACAACCTGGATGAGGTCGACAGGCTGGGCTGGTGCATCGACACTCAGGGCCGTGGGTTTGCCGAAAACCTGCAGGCGCATTCCTGCAAGCCGCAAGGCGGCGATGTGCAGTTCTCTCTCGATACGGACACGGGCCAGATCCGCTCTGTCGCGTTCGCAGGTTACTGCATGGAGTATGTGCCCGAAGCCTACCCGGTCTTTGCCCTTGCCACATGCGCACAGGACACCCTCCACCAGCGTTTCGGCTATGATCCTGCGACCGAGGCGATCTCTCCCGCTGATGATCTTGCACAATGCGTGACTGTCGCGGCGCAAAGCCGTCAGGCCGGGCCCTTCATGTCCCGCACGTTGTTGATGGCGCCTTGCGATGACACCGACCCGATCCTCAGGCGCTGGACGGTCCTTGATGGTTGAGCGCAGCGTCATCGGTTTCGCACGAGAGAATGTGCTGCCGCTCGCGGTGCTTGTGAGCGCCATCGCTGTGGCCACTTACTTCGGCTTTCAGGTGATCGTCGACATTCTGTACTTTGACAACCACGGCCCTGTGGATGTCGAGCTGCAACCGTGGATGACGCCGAGATACGTGGTGATGACTTATGATCTGCCGCGTCCACTGGTGTTTGGCCTTCTTGATTTCGATCCAGACGCGGACAGAGGCATCCGACTGCGCCAGATCGCAGAACGGCAGGACCTGTCCATGGAACAACTGACAGCGCGTGTGCGCAGCGCGGCCGAAACCTACCGCGAGACGCAACCGTGACCGACGCGATCCTCACCCTGATCCCCGATTACGGCCTGATTGTTGTCTTCTGTGTCGTGGCACTGGCCTGTCTTGCGGTGCCCGTGCCAGCCTCTGTTCTCACCCTGGCCTCTGGCAGCTTTGCCGCTGTCGGTGACGTGTCGCTGAACATGGTGCTGATCACTGTCCTGTTGGCATTCATCATCGCCGATCAGGCGGCGTTTCTCATCGCGTGGCGCGTTGGGCGCGAACCAATGCATCGCCTGTCCAGGGCTGCGCGTGTTGGACCCATCATTCAGCGCAGCGAAGCATTGTTGCAGCGTCATGGGGCTGCCGCCGTCTTCCTGAGCCACACGATTTTCAGCCCGACCTGCCCTTATGTCACCTACCTGTGCGGTGCCGGTGGGCTGCCATGGGCCCGTTTCACGCTGGTCGCCGTGCCCAGCGCGGCGGTCTGGACCTGCGCCTATGTCGGGTCGGGATACATTTTTGCCTCTCAACTGGAACAGGCCGCAACCCTGATCAGCAATATCATCGGCAGTGCTGTTGCCTTTGGGGTCGCTGTCGGCACCCTGATCGTGCTGCGGAACCGCTGGGGCCGCCTGCGCGCCCAGGCAGTCCGACCCGCATCTCCGGCCCGCGCTGAAAGGAAAGCCCATGAAACTCCGCCACATCGCGTCTGTCTTTGCACTGGTTTTGGCCCCATGCGCCGCAATGGCTGCACCCAACATCCTGCTGATCATCGCGGATGACATGGGGATCGATGCATCACTCTGCTACTATCTTGGCGATCAGCAAGCCCCCATGCCCAACCTGCAGGCCATGTGCGACACGGGCGTGGTCTTTGACAATGCTTACGCGGCGCCCACATGCTCGCCCACGCGCGCAACCATCATGAGCGGGCTTTACGGGTTTCGCACAGGTGTCGGTGCACCAGTCGATCCTGAAGGGAGCAATCAACTCTCTGTCGATACGCCCACGATCTTTGATGCGCTGACCCCGGCGGGCTACGCATCCAACGTCATTGGCAAATGGCACCTGTCGAGCCGGGCACTAGGCTATGATGCCCCCGCTGACATGGGTGTGTCGGATTATTTCGGCCTCTATACGGGGGGCGTTCGGGACTATTTCAACTGGACCGCCATAGAGGACGGCGCCGAAGTCCAGATCGACGGTTATGCCACCACCGTCTTTACGGACCGGGCGATCGACTGGATCGACGCCCAGAACCAACCCTGGTTCCTTTGGCTGGCCTACACTGCGCCGCATGCGCCGTTTCACTTGCCGCCCGACGACCTGCACAGCTATGACGACCTGCCCGGCGATGCAGCATCTATCGATGCCAACCCACTGCCCTACTATCAGGCCATGCTGGAGGCGCTGGATACCGAGATCGGGCGGCTTTTGTCCTCGATGAGCCCGCAGGAGCGCGACAATACCATCGTGATGTTCGTAGGAGACAATGGCACACCCAACCAGGTCACACGCACGCTTTACTCGGATCACGGTGCGAAGGGCACGATTTACGACAGCGGCACACGCGTTCCACTGATCGTCAGTGGCCCGGGTATCGAGGCCGCGCGCACCCGGGATTTCGTGAACACGACCGACCTTCATGCCACGATTGCCGCACTGGCCGGGGCGTCCGTGACGACGCCGGACTCCATCGACTTCAGCCCGATCCTCGCAGGTGAACCGGGCGCACGGAACGTCGCCTATATCGAACACTTCACTGAGCGCCAGACGCGCGGTGGTGGCATCTATGGCTGGGCGATCCGCGAAGGGGCGTACAAGTTGGTCGCGCCGGATGGGGCACCCCAAGAGCTGTACAATGTGGTCGATGATCCGTTTGAGCTGACGGATCTTTTGCAGACGCAACCCACTGATGCGATCCTCGCCATCGCGGAAGGTCTGGCGTCACAACGCGCAGATCTTGTGGCGGGCAATGACTAGCAAGTGACCGCCCCGTAACGATTTCGATCAATCGAGGTTGAAACCACGGGATCGGATATGGGCGCCAAAATTGTCCCGCTCGGGCTGGCTGTACTGCCTTACCTTGTCTTCGGACCACGCATAGGCATCGCTTTGCCCGAACACCTCTGGGAAGCGCTGTGTGCTATATGGCTGCGTTGCGGCGCGCCCGGCATCATAGGTTTCGACCTCTTCCTGAACTCTATCATCCTGGAATCGATCTATGTGGCAGGTGGTGCGCAAGGGCAGACGTTTCGATATCTCCGGGGCCTGTGCCGGGAGTCCAAATGCGAGACCCGCGAAGGGAAACACGTGGTCCGGCAAGTTCAACAGTTCCGAGACGGCCGCCGCCTCATTGCGCACCGCACTGATTGGACAGCACCCGAGGCCCAGCGCCTCCGCAGCGGTGACAAAGGCACCGAGGGCGATGGCAGCGTCGCCAGTTGCGTTAAAAAACGCGTCAAGGTGGTCGTTCGCAAACGGAACATCGTGCCATTTATGCAGCATCCGTTGGCGGCGGTTGTTGCCACAAAAGACTGCAATCATCGGCGCATCCGCGACCCAGGCCTGACCCGAAACCAGGTCGACAAGACCCTGCCGCACCTCGGGCGCACGCAGCAAAACGATATCGCGCTGTTGCAAATCACTCTTGGTGGGCGAGGCAAGCGCAACGGCACAAAGCATGTCCACCCACGCAGGTGGCACGGGTTTGTCGAGGAACGCGCGACACGACCCGCGCGCTGCCATGGACTGCAGGACGTCTGTATCGGGCAGCGTTGCGTCCAGTCCGGGCGCATCACTGTAGCGGGCCGCCAAAACCCGCTGCAGGTCTGAGTGAGGCTCTTTGGTCATGTCTGCCTTTCCGCGCGGGGCATTCTGCAAGTAACGCTAACAAAACCCGAAAGAATTATTCGCGTTCATTAAGGTACGCTATCAACTATGGTGCAACGCAACATGCGCGGCGCCTTGGACGATATCACCTGTCATGACCGAAGAGACCCTCAAAGTCACAATCGAACGCACAGATGAGGCTCAGCGCGTTTTCGACGTGCCGGCCTATGAAAACCAGACGGTTCTGGATGTCGTGTCGTGGGTGCAGCAGCATGCCGACCCGACGTTGAGCTACCGCTTTGCCTGCCGCGTGGGGATGTGCGGCAGTTGCGCGATGATGGTCAACGGGGTGCCGCGGTGGACGTGCCGCACGCACATCTCCAAAGTGCTGGAAGGCAACGCGGTATCCATCGGCCCGCTACGCAATCTGCCCGTCATCAAGGATCTGGCCGTCGATATGGACCCGTTCTTTGACAAGTGGATCGCGGCCGAAGCTGTGCATCACGGTGCATTGACCCGGGATGATCCGATTGCGCCCGTGGACGACGCTACCCCCGCGCGGGTCGAGGCCAATGCCGGGATCGAATGCATCAATTGTTCGGTGTGCTATGCGGCCTGTGGCACCGTCGCGGGCAACTCCGACTACCTTGGTCCGGCTGCGCTGCAACGCGCATGGACCCTGCTGAATGACGCAAAGGACGAAGGGCGCGTCGCCATCCTCGACGCCGTTTCGGGAAGTGGTGGCTGTCATAACTGCCATTCGATGGGTTCTTGCACCACCTATTGCCCCAATGACCTCGACCCGATGTCCGCCATTGCCGGTCTGAAACGCGAAACGGCCAAGTCCTTTTTCCGGAGGGGTCGCTGATGCTGAACCTGCGCCTGTACATGTTGCAACGGATCACCGCCCTGCTGATGGCGCCATTGGTGCTCGGGCATCTGGCGGTCATGATCTATGCGGTGCAGGGCGGGCTGAGTGCGGCCGAAATCCTGGGCCGCACCCAAGGGTCGATTGCGTGGTTCCTGTTCTACGGTCTGTTCGTCCTGGCCGTGTCCATCCACGGCGCCATCGGCCTGCGCGCTGTTGCGCATGAATGGGGCGGGTTGAAAGGGTCAGCACTGGAGGTCGCGATGTGGGCCGTCGGCGTTGGCCTCTTTGCCCTGGGGGCACGGGCCGTCTGGGCGGTGACCTTCGCATGACAATGGCGCGTGGCATCACCTCGCGTGCGCACCCGCTGTGGCACTCCTACATCCTGCACCGGCTTTCGGGGCTTGGGCTGGCGTTGTTCCTGCCTGTCCATTTCTGGGTCCTGTCGCTTGCGCTCACCCGCCCGGAACGGCTGGATGGCGTCCTTGCCTTTACCGACATCGGGATCGTCAAACTGGCCGAATTCGGGCTGGTCTTCCTCCTCTGCGTCCACATGTTCGGGGGCCTGCGCCTTATGGCGATGGAGTGGCTGCCATGGAGCCCGTCGCAAAAGACGCTCGCGGCAGCCGCGACAGCGGTGTCCTTCCTGATTGCCACGCTTTTTCTCATGCAGGCGGTGTGACCATGAAACTCAGCGATATCGAACGCCACGACACGGACATCCTGATCCTCGGGACCGGGGGCGCAGGCCTGTTCGCCGCCTTGCACGCCCAGCAAACGGCACCTGAGGGCACAAGGATCACCATCGCCGTCAAGGGGCTGATCGGCAAATGCGGCTGCACGCGCATGGTGCAGGGAGGATACAATGTGGCGCTTGGCGGTGGCGACACGGTCGAGCGGCACTTTATGGACACCATCCAGGGCGGTAAGTGGCTGCCCAATCAGGATATGGCGTGGCGACTGTGCGAACAGGCCGTGGTGCGCATCCGTGAGTTGGAGAACGAAGTTGGGTGCTTCTTTGACCGCAACCCGGACGGGTCGCTGCACCAAAAGGCGTTTGCGGGCCAGACCGCCGACCGGACCGTTCATAAAGGTGACCTGACTGGCATCGAGATCATCAACCGGCTGATGGAAAAGGTGCTGGCGAGCGGCGTCGAGAAGTTGCAGGAACACCGCGCCGTGGGCCTGATCCCGACGAAGGATCGCAGTGCGCTGGCCGGGGTTCTGATGATCGACATGCGCTCGGGGCGCTTCCGTCTCGTGCGGGCCAAGACCGTGCTGATGGCCACAGGTGGCGGGCCGACCATGTACAAGTACCACACGCCCAGCGGTGACAAGACGATGGACGGCCTCGCCATGGCTTTGCGGGCCGGATTGCCCTTGCGCGATATGGAGATGGTGCAGTTCCACCCCACCGGGCTCTTGGCCGGGGATCACACCCGCATGACTGGCACGGTGCTCGAGGAAGGGTTGCGCGGGGCAGGCGGGCAGTTGATCAACCACGCGGGCCAGCGGTTCATGTTCGACTATGACGGCAAGGGCGAGCGCGCCACCCGCGACGTGGTCAGCCGCGGCATCTATGCCGAGATGCGCAAGAACAACAATCCGGATCAGGAGGGTGTGTTCATCTCGATGTCCCATCTCGGCCCCGAGTGGGTTGCCGAGAAGTTTAAAGGCATGGTGAAACGCTGCGCCGACAGCGGTTTCGATCTGGCCGCGGGCAAGGTCGAGGTGGTACCGACGGCCCACTATTTCATGGGCGGGGTAGTCGTGGATGTGGATACGCGCACGGCAATGGAAGGGCTCTATGTGGCGGGCGAGGACGCAGGCGGTGCGCACGGCTCGAACCGGCTGGGCGGCAACGGGGTCGCCAACTCGACCGTCTATGGCGGCATCGCGGGCGACACGAT
Source organism: Tateyamaria algicola (assembly GCF_047715485.1). Taxonomy (NCBI): domain Bacteria; kingdom Pseudomonadati; phylum Pseudomonadota; class Alphaproteobacteria; order Rhodobacterales; family Roseobacteraceae; genus Tateyamaria; species Tateyamaria algicola. Next base: position 3,341,936 of record NZ_CP180422.1, on the reverse strand, counting down.
GGGGCGTGATGTGGCGCATATGACCCTGCGTGATCCCGACGAGGACGCGCTGGCCGCCGAGTTCGAACGCGCCACCCATCCGCTGACTCGCGCACCCGGCCTGATCCTGCCTTTGCGCAAGCAACTACAGGACCTCATGTGGGAAGAGGTCGGCGTGATGCGGACCGAGGCGGGAATGAAACGCGGGCTGGACGGGACTGCGCAGGTATCCGATGCCCTGATGGATATCGGCCTGGATGACAGCAACCTCGCCTTCAACCTCACTTGGCACGACTGGCTGAACCTGCGCTCGCTCTGCGACATCTCCGAGGTGATCACCAAGGCAGGTATCGCCCGCGAAAACTCCCGCGGGGCGCATTACCGCGAGGATTTCCCGGACGATGGCGGGCTAGAGAACAGCGATTTCACAGTCGCGACCCTCGAAAGCGAAGAGGTCAACGTCACCCGCGAACCCGTGCAGTTTACCATCGTCCGTCCCGGCGAAACGATCCTGCCGGAGGGTGCGCCCGAAACACTGGTAGCGGCGCAATGAGTAAATGACTTACGCATCTTCAGAAGTGCTCAAGGATTGTTTAGTCGCCTATACGCTGCTTGAAGAAGAGAAAGACCTTGAGCGCTGGAGAGTCCATTGGGCTGGTGCTGTCGCACTCCTCAGAACGATCGGACACGTTCTCGAGAAAGTGGATGGAAAAAATCCCAAGTACAAAACTGCAGTAAAATCTGCGTATGAGAGCTGGAAAGCTGATAGAGAAAAGCACGCTATTTTTTGGGAGTTTATTGTCGCCGAGCGTAACAATATTCTAAAGGAGTATCGTTTCAATCTCCACTCAAATGACGAAGTTGGTATCGCATATCGGCTGAATCTTAGAAATGTCGTGACCGGGGAGCCGCTGGAGATATCCGATGCTGTTTTCTTGGATGAAAATATCTACAGGCCCGCTCTGGACGGATTTCGAGAAGGTGATGATGTCAGGGACATCTATGGTGATGCTTTAGAGTGGTGGGCTCAAGAACTCGACAAAATTGATGCAGCAGCAGGTTAGCAAATGATCCCCATCTCCCTCATCCAATCCACCGCCGAGGTCCTCATGGACAAGGCGGCCATCGAAATCCCGCAGGACTACCTCGACGGACTGCAACACGCCGCGAAAACCGAGGATGGCGACCTGTCTTCCTTTGTTCTCAAGGCCATGCTGGACAACTACGAGGCCGCCAAGGAAGACCGCCGCGCCATGTGCGGCGACACGGGCGTGCCGCGCTGGTTTGTGAAGATGGGCAACGATGCAAACGTCGAAGGCGGCATGATCGCGCTCGAGGCCGCCCTGCGCCGCGCCACGGCCAACGCCACCAACGGCGTGCCCTTGCGCCCCAACCGGGTGCACCCACTCTGGCGCACCGACCACAACAACAATGTCGGTATCGGCGCGCCCGAGATCGAATACGGGTTCGAGCCGGAAGGCGCATGGATCGACCTGATCACCGTGCACAAGGGGGGCTGTTCGGCACCGACTACCGGATGCTGTTCCCAAGCGACGGCATCCAGGGGATCAAGCGGTTCTACCTCGACAGCCTCATGGCCTTTGGCAAGCGCGGCCTGGCGTGCCAGCCCGCCATCATCGGCATCGGCCTGGGCGGGTCCAAGGATATCTGCATGACACTGGGCAAGCGCGCCTCGACCCTGCGCATTGTGGGCAGCCGCAACTCCGACCCGCGCATCGCCGAAATGGAGGATGAATTCAAAGAGCTGGGCAACTCCATCGGCATGGGCGCGATGGGGTTTGTCGGCAAGAACATGGTAATCGATTGCAATATCGAGGTCGGGTATTGTCACACCGGCGGAATGCCCATGTCGGTCCACGCCTTCTGCCTGTCCTCGCGCCGCGCGGTGGCGCGCATCCATGCCGATGGGCGGGTGGAGCATCGCACTGACCCGGATTGGTTCACCGACTACCAACGCCGCGAAACCATCGACTGGGACCCCGTCCGGGAGGCCGCAGAATGAGCCCGCGTGAAATCCGATTGTCCACCACGCCCACGCCCGAGGCCATCGCCGACTTGCGGCTTGGCGATGTCGTCTACCTTGACGGGGTGATGTACACAGCGCGCGAGGGCGTCTACATGCGCGCACTGGAGGACAAGGCGAATATCCCGATGGAGCTGCCCAGCCAGTCGGCGGCCAATTTCCACTGTTCTCCTGCGGCGCGGATCAACCCGGATGGGTCGTTTGATATGGGCGCGGTCACCGCCACGGCCTCGTTCCGGTTTGCCAAATGGTTGCCGGAGTGGATGGCCAAGACGGGTGCCAAACTGATCGTCGGCAAAGGGGGCATGACCTCGAAGGATTACAAGGATTACTTTGTGCCCAACGGCGCGGTCTACCTGTCCACCGTGGGCTACGGCACAGGTGCCCTTCTGGGCCGGGGGGTCGAAAACGTCGAGGCGGTGCACTGGAACGAGGAACTGGGCCTCGCGCAAGCGATGTGGGTTATCAAATGCAACCGCATGGGGCCGTTCATTGTGGCATCCGACCTCAACGGCGACTGCCTGTTCGAACGGGAAAACGCCAAGATTGCAGAGAACGTCGCGCGTGTATACGAGGGCACGAAACCGGCCGTCCTCAAGCGCTATGGCGAAAGCGACGACCGCAAGGACGAAGTGATCTAAGGTATCCATGCCCGACCTGTCCCTGATTGCGTTCGCGAGCGCTGTTCTGCTGCTGGCAGGGACAGTCAAAGGGTTCATTGGCTTGGGGATGCCCACCGTCGCCATCGCCCTACTGACACTCCAGCTTGATGCGCGGTCCGCTGTGACGCTGGTGGTGATACCGATGCTGCTCAGCAATGTTTGGCAATTCTGGCGCGGACCAGACATGGCCGGGTGCGTCAAACAGCATTGGCGCTATGCCATCATCCTGATCCTGTTTGTGGCCGCGACCGTTTGGTTCAGCCAGTCGGCACCGGACCAGTTTCTACGCGCTGTTCTCGGCGCTTTCGTACTCGCATTCTGCTTCTTCAGCTGGCGCAACATGGTGCCCCTGATCCCGCCGCACCGGGTGCGCCTGTTTGAAGGGATCAGTGCCGTGGTCGCCGGACTGGTCGGCGGATTGACCGCTGCCTGGGCACCGCCCTTGGCGATGTATTTGACCGGGCTCCGCCTCCACCGCGACGCTTTTGTGCAAGCGCTCGGGTTTCTGATTACAGCCGGCAGCGTCTCCATTTTCGTGATGTTCATCGCCGTGGGGCACAGTTCGGGCTCGGATCTGGCGTTCTCAACATTTTTGCTGCTCCCCGCCCTTGTCGGGTTCTCAGTGGGCGAGCGTTTGCGCCATCGAACAGACCCCGAGCAGTTCAAAAAGTACTTCTTGGGCGCGTTTTCGATCTTGGGAGTAAACCTGCTGTTGGGGACGCTTCTGGGGTGAGGCGCGCTTATGCGACTTCGCTGATGAGCACACCCAGACCCATCGCCAGCGTCAGCAAGATCAGCATACGGCGAAAGCCCGTGTCGCTCAGCCTGCGAAAAACGGCAATGCCCACCTGAGCCGCGCACAAACCACAGGGGATGGTCAGGGCCAGCGCTGTCAGCGCGGTCTGATCATAGGCGCCCCGGAAAAACAGCAACGTCACGGTGGTCGTCAGCATGACCATGTTGAAGGGTTGCAGCACCGCCCGTGTCTCGGACTTGGTCCATGGGCGTATGGACAGCCACATGGACGGCAGCGCCCCGGACACGCCAGCAGCCCCCCTAACACGCCCCCCAGAAAGCCGACCGCCCCGTCGATAACGGGCGTAGGCCGTGAAAAGGCGGGCAGCGCCGCACGAAAGCCGAAATACCCACCGTAGACAATCAGCAGGGTCGCAACCGTGACCCGCAGCGTGCCCGAGTCGATCTTTTCAAGCAGGGCAAGGCCGACGGGCACGCCGATGAGGCCGGGGATGAGAAACCGAAAGAGGCGCTTGGGCTGTGCCCTGATCTCTGCCCGCACGATCCACAGCCCCTGAAGCCCCGCCAAAACAGACATGAACGCCACGATGGCCACCGCCCTGATCGGGTCCAGAACGACGAGGTAAAAGCCCAAGGCAAAAAGGGCGGTGCCCGTGCCCGAAAGACCGTTTATGAACCCACCCGCCAGAGCGCCGAGCGCAAGATAGACGTAAAACTCAACGCTCATTCGCTGGCCAGTGCCTTGCCAAGGGACGCGGTTTGGATGACCTGCGCCAGGGCCTGATACAACTCGTCCACGGCCTGCTGTTTGATGTGGTTTTCCTGATGCACCAGACCCAGCGTCCGGTGGGGCGCGTCGGGCCCAAGGTCGAATTGTTTCACCGGGATGGCATCCTGCGGCTTGACCGCAAGATCGGGGACAATCGACACGCCGAGATTGGCATTCACCATGCTTGCAATAGCTTCGGGGCTGTCCAGTTCCATCGTTTCCGACACCCGAATACGTTTCGACAAAATCCAGTTGTCAATCAACGCACCGACGACGGCGGTGCGGTCAAATCGGATGAAGGGGCGCGTGTTCAACAGCGCGATTGGGTCGTCTCCTGCTTCTTCGATTGCCGCAATAAGCTGCATCGGCTCATCCGCCAGTTCGCGAAACACAAGGCCCGCAGGCATGAGATGCGGCTTGGACGTGATCGCGGCATCCAGATTTCCGCGCTCGACCTCGGCCAGCAGTGTGGTCGTCAGCCCCGGCCGTATGTGAAAGCCGATGTCAGGATACTTGGCCTTCATTGCGGCCATGGCCTGAGGTGCAAGCCCGGTCAGGGTGGTGCGCAACACGCCGAGGGCGATCACACCCCGCAATCCCTCGTCATTTACAACCGACGGGACCAGGTTGTCATAGTCCGCTATCAGGGTCCGGGCCTTTTCGACGATCCGGCGGGCAGCGGGCGTAAGCTGCGGTGTTCTGGTGCTGCGGTTGAACAACTCGATCCCGAGGTCCGCCTCGAGCGTCTGCATTTGCTGGCTGACGGCGGCATGGGTGACATGGACAACCTCGGCCGCCGCGCTGAACGTTTTGGTTTCGGCGATTGCCACCAATGTACGAAGCCTGCGAATGGTCATTTTGCCCTTTGCCGAGCAGAAAGGTTTTGTGTCAATAGCAGCACTGAAAGCCTGCTTTCATTAAGCCTGACTTACATCAGAATTGGGCAGCTTGACCACGTCAGAATTGACCGCACCGATTGCGAGACAGACTGAGCCATGATTTGACGAGTCACCCTTTGACAGCGCGCAACGTGCCCCGTTCGACCACATGGCAATCGAAACTCAGCGACTGCGCGACCGTCTCTTCGCCGTCCAGCATCGCCTCGACCAGATCGACCGATGTGCGCACGATCTCGTCGATCGGGTTGTGAATGGTGGTCAGATTGATGAGCTCCCACCCGGCCATTTCCATGTTGTTGAGGCCGAGGATTCCCACATCTTCCGGCACCGACAGCCCCGCATCCCGGATCGCTGACAGGGCCCCGATGGACAGCACGTCATCGCCGCAAAAATACGCCTCTGCCGGTCCCATGGCCAGCAGGCGGGTCATCTCGTCCCGCCCTGCGTCAAAGGAATAGGCCTTGGCATAGGACACGGACAAGGACACATCAGGATGCCGCCCCAGTTCCTCGACAAAGCCGGTGTGCCGGTCGCGCGTCGATGTCGCGCTGAGCGGGCCGGCCAGAAACCCGACACGGCGATAGCCGCGTTTCAGCAATTCGCGCGCCGCGATCCGCCCCGCCTCGCAGTTGTCGATGCCCAGCACATTGACCAGCGGATTGTCGGTCAACCGTCCAAAGGAATGCACGACACGCATGCCCGCCTCGTGGAAACTCTCGGCAAAGCTGACCGGCAGTGTGGACGAGGCGACGATCACCGCATCAACCGAATACTGCTGCAACATGCGCATGGATTGCGACGGATCCACCTCGTCCGACAGGTTCACCAGCAAGGGGCGCAGACCCCGTTTCTGCAACTCGCGAGTCACAAGGTCGAAGACCTCGAGGAAGATCGGGTTGTGGAAGTTGTTGGACACAACGCCCACCAGCTTGGTCCGCCCGGTCGTCAGGGATGAGGCGAGCGCGTTGGGGCTGTAGCCTAACTCGGTCGCTGCCTTTTCCACCTTTTCGCGGGTCTTGCCGCTGATCGAGGCACCTGGCGTGAAACAGCGCGACACGGCAGAGCGGGATACGCCCGCCCGCTGCGCCACATCCTTGAGGGTTACGGCCATGGCCTAGTGCCCGCCATCATATTTGGACCAGTCGATCTGGCCGAAACGCCACTGGGCCAACCCCGCCACGCCAAGGAACACGACAGCCCACAGCACGGCGCCCGTCCACAACTCGAACAGGCCCCAAAGCACGCAAATGGCGACGGTCAGATGCCGCCGCCATGGGATTGCGAAAAACGCGTGGTCAAAGTTGATCAGCGGACGCATGAGACCTCACGCCGCGTCTTCATAACCCTCTTGGGTCTTGGCCCCTGTGATATAGGCCACAACGTCTTGCCCATCTGTGTCCTCTTTCCTCAGGTTTGCGCAAATGCGCCCCCGGCGGAAAACCACGATCCGGTCCACCAGGTCAAACACCTGCCGCATGTTGTGACTGACGAGGATCAGGCTTTCGCCTTGCTCTTTCAAGGTGCGGATGATGTTTTCGACCTGTGCGGTTTCCTGAACGCCCAGCGCCGCCGTCGGTTCGTCCATGATGGTCAGTTTGCTGGCAAAGGTCGCCGTGCGCGCAATGGCGACGCATTGGCGCTGACCGCCCGACATGTTGGCGATGGTGTTGCGGATGTTGGGGATCTTCACCCCGGTCTTGACCAGCCCCGCCATCGTGTCCTCGCGCATCGCCTTGTAGTTCAGGCGGCGAAACGGCCCGAGGAAGTTCCACACTGTCTTTTCGCGCCCCAGGAACAGGTTGTCAGGCACGTTCAGATCATCGGCCAAGGCGAGTGTCTGGAACACGGTTTCAATGCCCGCCTCGCGCGCCTCGAGCGGCCCGCCAAAGCTGACCTCGTCCCCGTCAAAGACGACTGTGCCGCGCGTGCGTTGTTCCACCCCGGTGATCTGGCGCACAAAGGTGGATTTGCCCGCCCCGTTGTCGCCCATGATCGCCACGTGCTCACCTTTTTCGAGGACGAAGTTCGCCTCTTCCAAGGCGTGCACGCCGCCGTAGTGTTTGGTCAGACCCTTGGTTTCGAGAATGATATCCGTCATGTCCGTCCCCTTATGCCCGCGCCGCGGCACGTTTTTGTTGCCACTGGTCCAACGCAACCGCGCCAACGATGATCATCCCCAGCACCATCTCCTGATAGAACGCGCCTAAGCGCAGGAAGGTGAAACCCGAGGTGATGACCCCGATGATCAGAGCCCCAATGACCGTGCCAATGATTGACCCGCGCCCGCCGAACAGCGACACGCCCCCGATCACCGCCATGGCGATGGCGTCGAGTTCGTAAGACAGGCCCATGCCCGATTGCGCGGTGAGGTTCTTGGAGGTCAGGATCACCGCGGACAGGCCCGCGAGCATGCCCGCGATGGCATAGACTAGCACCAGGTGGCGCGGCACGTTGATGCCCGACATCCGGGCCGCCGCCTCGTTCGAACCGATAGCATAGGTGTGTTTGCCATAGACGGTGAAGTTCATGATGAAATGGAACACGACCGCCAATGACAGGAAGATGATGACCGGCATCATGCCAGCCCCGATCTTGGCATAGGCTTCGGTCGGGAAGGACACCGGGTTGCCCGAGGACCACCACTGCGCCACGCCGCGCGCAAACAGCATCATGCCCAGCGTCGCGATGAAGGGCGGGATGCGGGAATAGGCGACGAGTATGCCGTTCACCACGCCTGCGAGTATCCCGCATCCCAACCCGACCATCACCGGCACGATCACCGGTAGATCGAGGAAAGCAGGGCCAAAGATTGCCTTGGGGTTCGGACCGCCGTTGACTTCGCTAACTTGCGCGAAACTCATCGCGATCATGGCCGTCGCACCAAGGACGGACCCAGAGGACAGGTCGATGCCCGCCGTGATGATCACCTGCGTCACGCCAAGGGCGATGATGCCCACGATGGCCACCTGGATGATGATGATGCGCAGGCGCTGTTCGTTGAAGATACTGTCGAAGCGGTCGCGCGAGTCAAACAGCAGGCTTTGCCCGACAAAGATCGCACCGAGAATTTCGAAGATGACGATGATCAGGATGAGCGCGCCAAAAACGTTCAGCTCGTTCGGCCATTGTCGTTTGGACTTGTCAAAAGTCAGGCCGCCTGTCCCGTGGCTCGTGTCTGACATCTGCCAGATCCCCCTTTGGGTTTTTCTTGGGTGTAAAGGGATGTGGGGCCACCGCGTGTGGCCGCCCCACGATATCGTGTGACGTCAGCCGCTTATTGCAGGAAGTCGCCGATGTTTTCGGGCGTCACCAGCTTGAAGGGGATGAAGACGGTCTTGTCGACTTCTTCGCCCGCGATCAGCGCCAGTGCCGTGTCGATGGAGCCCGCACCCTGACCCGCGAGGTCCTGGAACACGGTCACGTCCATCTCGCCCGCCTGCATGGCGACCAGAGCGTCGGATGTGGCGTCAACGCCGCCGACAACAACGTCGTCCATCGAGATGCCCGCGGCCTTCATCGCCTGGATCGCACCAATCGCCATTTCGTCGTTGTTGCCGAACACGGCATCGAATGGCTCACCGGAGGAAATCCAGTTGGTCATGAGGTCTTGGGCTTCGTCGCGCGACCAGTTGGCTGTCTGCTCGTCGATCAGCTCGATAAAGTTGCACATGTCCATGCCGATCACGTCATGGAAGTCCTTGGAACGCTGCACAGCCGCCTGGTTCGACAGCTGCCCCATCAGCATATAGGCCTTGGCACCGCCGGATTTGCCCTGGGCGCGCAGGTCCTGACACATGCGGAAGGCGGCCAGCGTGCCGGATTCGATCTCGTTGGATGCAACGAAGGCCTGCCCATCAGGCAGCGTATCCATGTTGATCGGCTGACGGTTCACATAGACCAGCGGTACGCCTGCGGATGCGGCCGCGTTGCTCATCGCTTCGGTTGCGTTGGTGTCGACCGCATTGACGATGATCGCATCAACGCCGGATGCGATGAAGTTGTTGATCTGGTCAAGCTGCTTGGCCACATCATCTGTCGCGTCTTCGATCTGAAGGCTGACGCCGTCCAGTGTTTCCTCATGCGCGGTCATGCCATTGCGCATCACGGTCAAGCCGTTGTCGTCAAAACGTGCAACCGACACGCCGATTTGCTGCGCCATGGCGGTGCCGCCCATCAGAGTTGCGAGCAGGCCCGCTACAAGTATCTTTTTCATGGTTTCCTCCCTAAATGCGTGCCCGGACCACGCCCTTTTTCTACCGGGCCACCCGCCAAATCCTGAGAGAACACCACAGAGACTCGGCCAGCATCGGGGGCGATGATATGCGAGTCGCGGTTTTTTGCAACCGGTTGCATTCAAAATTTCACACGGGCTTTTTCGTGGCTTTTCCCACGCAGTGTCGCGCCGCCACGGCCAAACCAGCGCAGCGTTGGCCCGCTTGCACCGCATGGTGGGTTCCAAATCAATCAGCGCTGGACGGTTCGGGCGCGCGCCTGCTTACATGTTCAAAACGCAACTCAGCGCTGTGCAGACGGCGCCCCAAGCCATGGATTGCAAGGATGACAAAACCCCTTAACGTGTTGTGGATCATGGCCGACCAACTGCGCTGGGACTACCTGTCATGCTACGGCCATCCCCACCTGCACACACCAAATCTGGACCGTCTGGCGGCCCGCGGGGTGCGGTTTGACAACGCTTATGTGCAGTCGCCGTTTTGCGGCCCCAGCCGGATGAGCGCCTATACGGGACGGTATTGCCACAGCCACGGTGCGACCTGGAACGGTTTTCCCTTGCGGGTGGGCGAGCCGACATTGGGCGACCATCTGCGCGAGATCGGTGTGTTGCCCGCCCTTGTCGGCAAGACGCATATGGTGCCTGACACCGCCGGCATGGACTGGCTGGGCATCCAACCCGACAGCGAGATCGGGGTACGCATCGCCGAATGCGGGTTCGACCCGTTTGAACGCGACGACGGGCTGCACCCCGACAGCGGCTATGGCGGGCCGAACCGCTACAACGACTACCTGCGCGAACAGGGCATTAACGCCGAAAACCCTTGGAACAGCCGCGCCAATGCCGCGCTGGATGAAAACGGCGACCGCCGCTCTGGCTGGTTGCTGAAGTACTCCTGCATGCCTGCCGACATTCCCGAAGAGCATTCGGAAACGCCTTACATGACAAGGCGCGCCATGGACTTCATCGACCAAGCGGGGGACGCCCCATGGCTCTGCCATCTCAGCCTGATCAAGCCGCATTGGCCCTATATCGTGCCCGAACCCTACGCCTCCATGTACGGGCCGGAACACGTGATCGACCCGGTCCGATCCGAAGCAGAAAAAGACAGCGATCACCCCGTCTACAACGCCTACATCAACAGCCGCATCTGTCGCACTTTTGCGCGCGACGAGGTGCGCGAGGCAGTGATCCCCGCCTACATGGGCTTGATCAAGCAGATCGATGACCAGATGGGCGTGCTCTTCGACTTCCTCGAAGATCGCGGGCTGATGGAGAGCACCATGATCGCCTTCACCTCGGACCACGGCGACTATCTGGGCGATCACTGGATGGGTGAGAAAGATCTGTTTCACGACCCTTCGGTCAAGGTGCCACTGATCCTCTACGATCCGCGCCCCGAAGCGGATGCCACACGCGGCACCGCCAGTGACGCGCTGGTCGAGGCGATTGATCTGGCGCCCACCTTCCTCAACTACTTCGGTGGCGCGCCCAAGCCACATATCCTGGAGGGACGCACCCTTGATCCGCTGCTGCACGGAACGGGCGAGGCATGGCGCGAGTATGCGATTTCCGAGTTCGACTATTCCACCCGTGAAGCCCGCCAGATCATCGGCAATGACCAGGCCGATGCGCGTCTGATCATGATCCGGGACGCACGTTGGAAATATGTCCATGCCGAGGGGTTTCGGCCGATGTTGTTCGATCTGGAAAACGACCCGAAGGAATTGGTGGATCTGGGCGGTGCAGAGGGTGAAGATCTTGACGCCGTACGTATACGTATGCACGAGGCCATTTTTGACTGGACTCGTCGCCATCACAGCCGCATCACCCTGACCCCTGGGCAGATCGAGAACATGACCGGAAAGGAACCTCCCGGCATTCTGATCGGCGTCTGGGACGAGGCGGATTACGAGGCGATCTACGGCGAACCCTTTACGATGAAACCCTGACGGTTCCGTCTGCTATCCACCCATCGAGCACGGCCAGCGCGGCATCGGCAAAGCCCTGATCGTTGATGTGACAGGCCAGCATGGTGAGGTCATGGCGCGGCACGATTTCGCGGGCCATCTCGTCACACATCGCGGCAAGTCCTTCGGGGTCGTGGGTGGCACCGCCCTCCCGATCCCATTCCTCGACCCCCTGCATCGGCATCAACACGTGCACCGGCCCCTTGGCCGTATCAAGGCGCGCCGCGATGTCGCGCACCAACGCGCGCCGTTCCGTCGGGCTGAGGCCCGAGGATTTGATCAGACGGTTATGCGCATGAAAGGGGCGGTCGCCATAGGCTTCGGGGACATCCTGCCAGCCGGCAAAGTCGATCAGGTCGGCGCAGCCCGGTGCCACGATCTGTGGAACGCCCATGTCCCCTGCCCCGGTCAGCCTGTCGGGGCCGGAATTGACCACCGACCCCACCATCAGGTTCGCGACTTCGGGCAGGGCGAAATCCATCACGGCGGTAAAGTATCCCTGCCGCGCCAGCGCCTCGAACGCCATGCCGCCCATGCCGGTGGCATGAAACACGGCGACGTCAAAGCCGCGCGCATGCAGCGGATCGCGCAGGCGTTTCATATAGGACAGGCAGGACGAGCCAAGGCTTGTCATGCCGATGACGGGCCGTGTCGCACGCGGCGGTTCGACTGCGCGTGCAGCCCCCAGCACGGCCCCCGCCGCCTGGCTGAGCGATGACTTGCAGACCGCATTCAGGCCATAGAGCCCACCGGCCCACAGGATCATCTGAATGTCGGGCGACAAGCGGTCCGTCGGGATGATCGGAGAGAAGGACACCGTCGACACCACGTATTTCGGCACGCCCATCGGCAGGGCCTGTGCGCAATCCAGCGCCAGATCCGTGCCCATGGTGCCGCCCAGCGCGATCATTCCGTCGATCTGCCCCGTTGCGTGCAGTTGCGTACACAGCAGCGCCGCCCCCCGCGCCATGATCTGCATGGCGGTGTTTTCGTCCTCGCTGTCGATGGCTGCCTGAATGCTGGAGCCGCCAGCCTCAGCCACTTGGTGCTTGGAGATGTCAGTTGGCCTCGAGGGTTCGCCCAGCACGCTCACATCCATGCTCAGCACCGCGCCGCCCTGCCCCCGGATGCAGTTGGCGACATAGTGCAGCTCTTCGTCCTTGGTGTCGTAGGTGCCGATCACGAGGATGGTCTTGGACTGGCTCATAGCTGGATCCACGCGGTTTTGAGGTTGCGGAACTTGTCGAGCGCATGGGGGGATTTATCATGCCCGTTGCCCGACTGGCCATGCCCGCCCAGGGGCACTGACACATCCGCGCCACCATAGGTGTTTACATGGACAACCCCGGCGCGCAGACGCGCGACCATGCGATGCGCGCGGCTGATGTCTCGGGTAAAGACGCCCGCCGCAAGCCCGTAAGAGGTGCCGTTGGCGATCGCCACCGCCTCACCCTCGCTGTCAAACGGTTGCACGGACAGCACCGGGCCGAAGACTTCATTTTGCACCAGCGCGCTGGTTTGCGGGGCATTGTCGAACAGTGTCGGGCCGATGTAGTAGCCGCCCGTTTCGGCGGCCATGCGCGCGCCGCCCATACGCAGGTCGGCCCCATCGCCTTTGGCCTGTTCACACGCAGCAAGGATGCTGGTCATCTGTGCCTCGGACGCGATGGCACCTGCATTTGTGCGCAAGTCCAGCGGGTCACCTACGCGCATCTTGGAGGCATGAGCCATGACCCGTTCCACGAATTCCGCGTGGATCGCGCGTTCGACCAACAGGCGCGAGGCGGCGATACAGACCTGTCCGCTATCCCGGTAGATGCCACCGGCAATGACGGCCGCCACCTTGTCCAGATTGCCCGCGTCGGCAAAGACCACGGCGGGCGACTTGCCCCCAAGTTCAAGGTAGACACGCTTGAGGTTGGACTGTGCCGCGTACTCCAGCAGTTTGCGGCCCACAGCGCCCGACCCCGTAAAGGCCAGCACATCCACATCCATATGGCGGCCCAGCGCCGCGCCCGCCTCTGCGCCCGTCCCGGTCACGACATTAAGCACACCGTCGGGCAGTCCAGCCTCATGGCAAATCTCGACGAGGCGCAAAAGGGCGAGCGAGGCCACCTCGGCCGGTTTCAGCACGACCGTGTTTCCTACCGCCAGCGCCGCGGCGATCTTCCACGCGCCGATCATCATGGGGAAATTCCACGGCACGATTGCGCCCACCACGCCGACCGGTTCGTGGTGCACCAAACCCAGCGTTCCCGGGGCGGATGGTGCCACCTGCCCATACTCTTTGCCGCACAACTCGCCGTAGTAACGGAATGTGGCTGCTGCACTGCCCGGTTCTGCCTTGATCGCCATCGAGATTTCGGTGCCGTTGTCGCGCACGCCGAGAACGGCCAGCGTGTCTGCCTCGGCTTCGATGGCTTCGGCGATGCGTTGCAGGATGCGGCCCCGCGCAACTGGTGCAAGGCCGGACCAGCGCCCATCCTCAAATGCCGCACGTGCGGCGCGCACGGCGCGATCGATATCCTCTGCATCGCCTGCCGCGATATGCGTCAACACGGTGCCGTCAATGGGCGACACAACGTCCAGCGTTGCGCCAGAGGCGGAGGCCACAGCCTTGCCGTCTATGATGTGGGAGCCGGGTAAAACCGGGGCCATACGCAACTGATCGATACGGGTCTGGTCAATCATGGGCATCCCTCGGTAAATCTATAGTCGGTTCATTATGTGAACCATTGGTGCATTATTCTGAGCGTAGCGCCACCGATCTGTCAACGCTGGCTCCCAGTACACGCGATCTGCACCGGAATCGCAAAGTTTGCGCGCGCAAACTTTTTTGCTTAACGTGCCCGAAACAGCGATGCCCCGCGCAGCGTATCTGCGGCCCCGGGTCACGCGTTGGTCAACAACTCGGAGCGGCGCAGTGGGCGAACGCAAGATCAGGAATATGGAGGAATTTGCGACCGTCAGCGGCATTTCGCGCCCGACCGTGTCCAAATACTTCAACGATCCAAAGAGCGTGCGGCAGTCCACACGCGACAGAATCGAAGCCGCGATTGAGCAGTACGGCTATCGCCCCAATATCTACGCCATCAACCAGAACCGACGGCTGACCAAGAATATCGGCGTCGTGGTGCCCTACCTTGCTGACCCGTTCTTTGCCGAGATTGCGCGCAACATCGAAAACCTGATCAACGCAGCCGGGTTTCGGCCCATCCTGCTCAGCTCTCAGGGCGATCCGCAGCTGGAAATCGACAACCTGGACAGCCTGCGCTCCATCAAACCGGCGGGCGCCTTGCTCGCGCCCTTGGGGCGCGCCTCGGATCACAATGCGATCGAGGCGTTTTGCGAGGATGTGCCTTCGGTCCTGTTCGACAGCAACATCTCCGCAGCCGGCGAAGCCTTTGTCGGGTCCAATAACGACCAAAGCATCGCGTTGATCGTAGATTACCTGTGCCGCACAGGCGAGCCGCCCGCGTTTTTCGAGATGAAAGCGCCCACCAACCCCAACGCGTTCAAGCGGCGCCATGCGTATCTGAATGTGATGGACCGGTTGGGCCATACCCCCCACCTCGTACAAGTCGACGGCACCGGCTGGGATTTTGAAGAGATCGGGTTTCGAGGCGCCAGCCAGATGATGGATGCGAAGACACTGCAGACCAACACCGTACTGTGTTCGAACGACCGCCTGGCCATCGGTGTGTTGTCAGCGGCCTTCGAACGTGGTGTGCAGGTGGGCACGGGGGCAAATTGCGCCATGCGGATTGCCGGACACGACGACCACCCGTTTTCACGCTTCACCTGCCCTACGCTTACGACTGTTTCGCAGGACTATACATCCATCGCCAAGCGCAGCGCCGAGACGCTTTTCGACCTGATCGAATCGGAAGCACGTGCAGAAATACGCGACACCACACTGTTTGACGGCAAATTGATCATGCGTGGCTCCGCGTAATAGCCTGATTTCATTTAAACTATTTACAAATCTTTACGCGCGTAAAAAATAATTTGACGCAAGTGCAGATTGCCGCCTAACGTAGAGGCACAACATCCAACTTAGGGAGGAATCGGATGTACCTGAAAAACGCACTTCGTGCGGCAACCGCGCTTACGCTGGTAACAGCAGGCGCTGCACTGGCCGACGGCCACGCAACCACACTCACCATCGCCACCGTGAACAACGGTGACATGATCCGCATGCAGGGTCTGACAGATGATTTCACTGAAAAGACAGGTCACACTGTCGAGTGGGTCACTCTGGAAGAAAACGTGCTGCGCCAGCGTGTGACAACGGACATCACCACCAAGGGTGGCGCGTTCGACATCATGACAATCGGCATGTACGAGACACCCATCTGGGGTGCCAACGGCTGGCTGGTTCCGCTGAACGACCTGTCCGAAGGCTATGACGCTGACGACATCCTGCCTGCCATGGCCGGTGGTCTGTCGCATGACGGCACTCTCTATGCGGCACCGTTCTACGGCGAATCTTCGATGATCATGTATCGCACGGACCTGATGGAAGCGGCCGGTCTGGAAATGCCCACCGCGCCAACATGGACGTTCATCAAGGAAGCCGCGGCGGCCATGACCGACCGTGAAAACGAAATCAACGGTATCTGCCTGCGCGGCAAGGCCGGTTGGGGTGAAGGTGGTGCATTCATCACCGCGATGTCCAACTCGTTCGGTGCACGTTGGTTCGACATGGACTGGAACGCACAGTTCGACACGCAGCCTTGGGCCGACACCCTGAACTTCTACGTCGACCTGATGACGGAATCGGGCCCTCCCGGATACGCGACAAACGGTTTCAACGAAAACCTGTCGCTGTTCCAGCAAGGCAAGTGCGGCATGTGGATCGACGCCACGGTGGCGGCGTCCTTCGTGACCAACCCCAACGACTCGACCGTTGCTGACAGCGTCGGCTTTGCTCTGGCGCCCGACAACGGCCTGGGCAAGCGCTCCAACTGGCTGTGGGCATGGGCACTTGGCATTCCTGCCGGTACTCAGAAAGAAGCAGCGGCAAAAGAGTTCATCGAGTGGGCCACATCGACCGACTACATCGAACTGGTTGCTGCGAACGAAGGTTGGGCAAACGTCCCTCCGGGCGCGCGCACATCGCTCTATGAGAACCCCAACTACCAAGAGGTTCCATTCGCTCAGATGACACTGGACTCGATCCTGTCGGCTGATCCCAACAACTCCACTGTCGAACCAAGCCCCTACGTGGGTGTCCAGTTCGCGGCGATCCCGGAGTTCGCAGGTATCGCGACAGAAGTGAGCCAGGAGTTCTCGGCAGTCTATGCAGGCCAACAAACCGTCGAGGAAGCACTGGCAAAAGCCCAGGCCCTGACGAACGAAGCTATGGAAGCCGCTGGCTACCGCTAAGCGCTTCGCTCTTGAGAGGGGCGGTCGACCCGGTCGCCCCTCCACCCCTAGACGACCTATCCACTCACGACGTAATTTTCCAAAGATGGCGCTCGTCCATCAACAGGAGAGGTGTATCCAATGGCCACCAAAGCTTCACGCTCCGCCGCCCGCATTATGATGGCACCCGCAGTCATTCTGCTGCTTGGCTGGATGCTGATCCCTCTGACCCTCACGCTGACCTTCTCGTTTAAAAAATTCCTCCCCCTGCGCGGTGACTCGATTGAAAGCGGTTGGGACTGGTTCACCTTCTTCCCCAGCCTCGACTGGGTCGGGTTCGACAACTTCACCCGCTTTGTCAGCTCCAGTGCATTCTGGCCCGCGGTCCTTACCACCCTCATCATCGTGGGCAGCGTTCTGGTCGTCACCGTGGTTCTGGGCATCTTGCTCGCCATGCTGCTGGACCAGCCGATGTGGGGCCAAGGCATTGTCCGTATCCTCGTCATCGCCCCCTTCTTCGTCATGCCGACGGTGTCGGCCCTGGTGTGGAAGAACATGTTCATGGACCCCGTGAACGGCCTGTTCGCCCATCTGTGGAAGTTCTTCGGAGCGGAACCGATATCGTGGCTGTCCTCGGCCTCGATGCCCTCGATCATCATGATCGTCAGCTGGCAGTGGCTGCCCTTTGCGACGCTCATCCTGCTCACGGCCGTGCAATCGCTGGACAGCGAGCAGCTCGAAGCCGCTGAAATGGACGGCGCCCCGCTGATCAAGCGCTTCTGGTTCATCATCATGCCGCATCTCAGCCGGGCCATCACCATCGTGGTGCTGATCCAGACGATCTTCTTGCTGGCCGTGTTCGCCGAAATCTTCGTGACCACCGGCGGCGCCTTCGGCACCCGGACACTGTCCTACCTGATCTTCCAGCGCGTGCTGGAAAGCCAGAACGTGGGCCTTGGGTCTGCCGGCGGTGTCTATGCCATCATCCTTGCCAACATCGTTGCCATCTTCCTGATGCGCATCGTCGGCAAAAACCTCGACGCATAAGGGAGAGACGATATGGCACGCGCTATCACCCCTCAACGCAAAGCGATCAACACCGCTTTTGCATGGGCCATCGGTCTGCTGATCTTCTTTCCGATCCTGTGGACCATCCTGACCAGCTTCAAGACCGAAGCCCAGGCCATCGCCAGCCCACCTATCTTTCTGGGCTTTGACTGGACCTTGGAAAACTACGCCGTCGTGCAGGAGCGCTCGAACTACATGCGCTTCCTGTGGAACTCGGTGATCATCGCGGGCGGCTCGACGCTGCTGGGGATCATCATCGCGGTGCCTGCGGCGTGGTCCATGGCCTTTGTGCCCTCCAAGCGGACCAAAGACATCCTTCTGTGGATGTTGTCGACCAAGATGTTGCCGGCGGTGGGCGTTCTGTACCCCATCTACCTGATCTTCGTGGAGCTCGGCATTCTGGACACCCGCCTGGGCCTGACCATCGTGCTGATGCTGATCAACCTGCCGATCATCGTCTGGATGCTCTACACCTACTTCAAGGAAATTCCCGGCGAGATCCTCGAGGCCGCTCGGATGGACGGCGCCACACTGAAAGAGGAAATCCTCTATGTGCTGACGCCCATGGCCATCCCCGGCATCGCCTCGACCATTCTGCTGAATGTGATCCTCGCCTGGAACGAGGCGTTCTGGACCCTCAACCTGACAGCAGCCAACGCGGCACCATTGACGGCCTTCATTGCCAGCTATTCCAGCCCCGAAGGCCTGTTCTACGCCAAGCTCAGCGCGGCCTCGACAATGGCCATCGCACCCATCCTGATCCTTGGCTGGTTCAGCCAGAAACAACTTGTACGCGGCCTGACGTTCGGCGCGGTGAAATAAGGAATACGACCATGGGACAGATTACACTTTCACAGGTCACCAAAAGCTTCGGTGACGTCCAGGTGATCCCACCGCTTGACCTCACCATCCAAGACGGAGAGTTCACGGTTTTTGTCGGCCCATCCGGCTGCGGCAAGTCGACCCTCCTGCGGCTGATCGCCGGGCTCGAGGACATCTCGTCGGGTCAGATCGACATCGATGGCAACGACGCCTCCGCCCTGCCCCCCGCCAAGCGCGGTCTGGCGATGGTGTTCCAATCCTACGCGCTCTATCCGCACATGACGGTGCGCAAGAACATCGCGTTCCCGATGCGGATGGCCAAGATTGCCCCCGAGGAACAGAACCGCCGGATCGAGGCTGCGGCCAAGGCGCTGAACCTCACCGACTACCTCGATCGCCGTCCCGGCCAATTGTCGGGCGGTCAACGCCAGCGGGTCGCCATCGGACGCGCCATTGTGCGCGAGCCTGCGGCCTTCCTGTTCGACGAGCCGCTCTCGAACCTGGATGCCGCCCTGCGGGTCGGTATGCGCCTCGAGATCAGCGAGTTGCACAAACGTCTGGCCACGACGATGATCTACGTCACACACGACCAGGTCGAAGCCATGACAATGGCCGACAAGATCGTTGTGCTGCGCGCCGGATACATTGAACAGGTCGGCAGCCCGCTCGAGCTCTACAAGCGCCCGCGCAACGTGTTTGTCGCCGGTTTCATCGGCTCGCCCAAGATGAACCTTATCGAAGGGCCCGAAGCGGCCAAGCACAACGCCCATACCATCGGCGTGCGCCCTGAGCATATCGACATCTCTACCACAGAAGGCACGTGGAGCGGTGTGGTCGGCGTGTCCGAGCATCTCGGCTCTGACACGTTCCTGCACATCCATGACACGGGCCTTGGCGACATGATCACTGTCCGTGCAGATGGAGAAGTCAGCCTGAAGCATGGCGACAAGGTGTTCCTCACACCGCGCAGCGATGTCATGCACCGCTTCGACGACAAGGGACTGCGAATTGAATGAAACGCCTTGAGGGCAAAACAGCGTTAATCACCGGTGCCGCGCGCGGCATCGGTTTGGCGTTTGCCCGGGCTTACGTGCGTGAAGGCGCACGCGTGGCGATTGCGGACATCGACATCGACCGTGCCCGCAAGGCCGCCGTCGATATCGGACCGGCCGCCGTCGCCATTGAACTGGATGTCACGGACCAGGCTAGTATCGACACAGCTGTTGCAGCGACCGTGGATGCGCTTGGCCAGATCGACATCCTGATCAACAACGCCGCGATCTTTTCGGCAGCGCCGATTGTCGAGATCGAGCGCGCAGATTTTGCGCGCGTGTTCGATATCAACGTGGCAGGCCCCCTGTTCACGCTTCAGGCCGTTGCACGGCACATGATCGCGCGCGGCATCAAGGGCCGGATCATCAACATGGCAAGCCAGGCGGGACGACGCGGAGAGCCATTGGTGGCTGTCTATTGCGCCTCCAAGGCCGCGATTATCAGCTTGACCCAATCGGCGGGCCTGAACCTGATCCAGCATGGGATCAACGTGAACGCCATCGCGCCCGGCGTGGTGGACGGAGAACACTGGGACGGTGTCGATGCTTTCTTTGCCAAATACGAAGGCAAGGCACCTGGCCAGAAGAAAAAGAAGTTGGCGCTGCGGTGCCGTATGGGCGTATGGGCATGGCTGAGGATCTGACCGGCATGGCCGTGTTCCTGGCAAGCGACGACGCCGCGTACATCGTAGCCCAGTGTTACAACGTGGATGGCGGACAGTGGATGAGTTGATGGCAGATGGTGTTGAACGGGTGGCAACAATGGAATTGAGCAATCAGACGCTTTCGCAGATGCCTGCAAATGTTGCGCGCCCGCAATATGACCGCGGCGCGCTCACCCCTGGCATTGTCCACATAGGTGTGGGCAACTTTCACCGTGCCCATCAGGCGTGGTATCTGCACCGCTTGATGCAGGCCGGTCAGGCCCAGGATTGGGCCATCATCGGCGCCGGCGTGCGCCCCAATGATGCGATGATGCGCGACAAGCTGTTGGCGCAGGACTGCCTGACCACCCTGATCGAGCTTGACCCCGCGGGGACAGCCACGGAAATCGTCGGCTCCATGATCGACTTTTTGCCGGTCGAGCCGGACAACGGTGCCTTGATCGCGGCCATGTCGCGCCCCGAGATCCGCATCGTGGCGCTGACGGTGACCGAGGGGGGTACTACATCCACCCGACCACGGGCGGCCTCGACACCGACCATCCCGACATTCAGCATGATGCGCAAACGCCGGATGCGCCGATCACCGCCTTTGGGGCGATGGTCGCAGCACTCAAGGCGCGGCGCGCGGCTGGCATTGGGCCTTTCACCGGGCAAAGCTGCGACAACCTGCAAGGCAACGGGGCCATCCTGCGCCAGACCGTCGTGTCACTGGCCCGCCTGTCCGACCCGGACTTGGCGGACTGGATCGACAACCACGGCGCCTTCCCCAACTCAATGGTCGATTGCATCGTGCCTGCCACTGGCCCAAACGAAATTGCACTGGCCGTGCAGCAAGGCGTCAATGACGCAGCGCCCGTGACCCATGAAAACTATCGCCAATGGGTGATCGAAGACGCGTTCTGCGCGGGTCGCCCCAACTGGGACGTGGCCGGCGCGACGTTTACGGACAATGTGCATGCTTTTGAAGCCATGAAAATCCGCATGCTGAACGCGGGTCACCAGGTGTTGGCCAATGCGGGCGAATTGCTGGGCGCCGCCACAATCGCTGACTGTATGGCACACCCGACCATCGCAGGCTTCTTCCGCAAGGTGGAGACCGAGGAAATCGCGCCCTATGTCGATGCTGTGCCGGGTATCACACCCGCCGCCTATATCGATCTGATCGAACGGCGTTTTGCCAACCCCACCATCCGCGATACCACACGGCGCGTCGCCTTTGACGGATCGTCGCGCCACACCGGATTTGTCTTGCCCATCCTGCAAGAGGCGCTGGCCGCCGGTGGCAGTATTCAGGGCCTTAGCCTGGTCGAGGCGCTGTGGGCGCGCATGTGTGCGGGAACGCGTGAGGATGGATCGGACATCGCCGCCAACGACCCCCACTGGGGTACCCTCAACACGGCTGCACTCGCCGCGCGCACCACGCCCCAGGCCTGGCTGGATCAGAACCAGTATTACAGCCACCTGTCGGACAATGCGGCATTTACCGCCAGCTTCACGGCCTGGCTTGGGATGATCTGGGTGGACGGCACCGAAGCGGCGCTTACAGGCTACATTAAGGGCAACTACCCCCGTTGAGCGCTAGAGCGTCGCGTCGGGATTCGGCACATCCAGTTGCTGCATGGGCGGCTCATCCGGGCTGCTGATCCGGTGCATGAGCGCGCGGGCCAGAAACGTACCGGCCAGATCAATATCTTCATTGACGACCATGATGCCCGACCGGAAACGACGCAGGAACGTGATCGCCTCCTTGGCGACCATGTCAAAGTCCTGGCCAAGGGTCAGTCCCAACTCCTCGACTGCCGAGATCATCGTCACACAGCCGCCGATGCTGGTGGCAATCAATCCATCGGGCGGCTCAGGACGGCGATAGATCGGGACAATTGCCTCTTCGATCACGGGGTTGTCGCAATGGGCATCCGCCCCCGCAATCGTGGTGAATGACACACCAAGTTCAGCCGCCGCCGCCTTTGCGCCCGCGATCATGCTTTGGGCATAGGTCTGGCTGATCGGCGGGGCCAGCATCGCGATCCGCTTGCGCCCCCGCCTCGCCAAGGCCCGCACGGCCAATGTGCCAAAGGCCGTATTGTCATAGTCGAAATAGGCGTGCTGGTCGCACATGTTGGTCCGCCCATGCGTCACAAAGGGAAACTTGTGTTCCATCAGGTAGCGCACGCGGGGGTCTTCGGGTTCGATCTGGTTGATGATCAGACCATCCGCCGATCCCGTCTCGACAATGTAGCGGATCGGCACCATCGGATCCTCGTCCGGGAAATAGGGCGTGATGATCATGTGATAGGGCGTGCCCCGCAGCGCTGACGTCACGGACGAGATAAGGCGCGCCGTGTGGTTCATCATGTCATGCTCGGTCGACATCACGAGCGAGATGACATTCGTGCGCCCCGTACGCAGGCGCACCCCCGCCCGGTTGGGGCGATACCCGATCTGATTAGCGATTTCGCGGATACGTTCCTTGGTGCCCTTGCGAATGTCCGGCGCATCCGCAAGGGCGCGCGACACAGTCGGCACCGCCAGCCCGGACAGGCGCGCAATTGTCTTGAGCGTCGGGCGCTCACCGGGTTTGAGTATCATCGGTTTTGGCGAATCCGGTGTCTCAGATTTGGTCATGCTGGCCTCTTTCACGCTCAATGCTGCGGTGCGCGCAGGATTCGGGCCGGATCAGAACACCAACGGAATCAGGATGTTGCATCGTCCCCCCTAATTAATTCGAGACGTGATCAAATTCCACCTTGATCGGTAAATCTAAATCGTTGTAGCAATTTCTATAACGATTTAGAAGTCAGGGAGGACTCAAAATGAAGCTCACAACCAAACTCATGGCCACAGCCGCGTTCCTAAGCGCGACCGCAGTCAGCGCGACCGAACTGGAGGTCACGCACTGGTGGACATCCGGTGGCGAAGCCGCTGCCGTCTCCGAATTTGCCAAGGCATTCGATGCCACGGGCAACACCTGGGTCGATGGCGCCATCGCCGGATCCGGCGGTACGGCGCGCCCCATCATCATCTCGCGCATCCTGGGCGGTGACCCCATGGGCGCAACACAGCTCAACCACGGACGTCAGGCCGAAGAACTGGTCGAGGCAGGCCTGATGCTTGACCTCACCGACATCGCGACCGAAGGCGACTGGGCCAATGTCGTGAACCCCACATCGCTGCTGGATGCTTGCACGCTGGACGGCAAGATTTACTGCGTGCCCGTCAACATCCACTCGTGGCAGTGGATCTGGCTGTCGAACAAGGCATTTGCAGACGCAGGCGTCGACACCCCCACCAACTGGGATGAATTCGTGGCCGCCGCCCCCGCGCTCGAAGCGGCAGGCAAGGTGCCGCTCGCCATGGGTCAGCAGCCCTGGCAATCCAATGGTGCCTTCGGTGTGATCGCCATCGCAATCGGCGGGCAAGACCTGTGGAACAAGATCAACGTCGACAAGGATGCCGAAGCCGCCGCAGGCCCGGAAATGGCCAAAGTGTTCGAAGCCGCCGTGGTCGCCCGCGAAATGGCGTCGAAGTCACGGGTTCAGGACTGGAACCAGGCCACAAACATGGTCATCACCGGCGAAGCAGGTGGCCAGATCATGGGTGACTGGGCCCAGGGCGAGTTCCAGATCGCCGGCCAGACTGCCGGCAACGAATATGAGTGCCTGCCCGGCCTCGGTGTGAACGAAGTGATTTCGACCGGTGGCGACGCGTTTTACTTCCCCAAGAATGACGACCCTGACATCACGGCCGCACAAAAAGAGTTGGCCAAGCTGATGATCAGCCAGGAAGTGCAAGTCGCCTTCAACCTCAAGAAGGGCTCTCTGCCTGTGCGCGGTGACATCGACCTCAGCTCGGCCAATGACTGCATGCAGAAGGGCCTCAAAATCCTCGCCGACGGCAATGTCATGGTCAGCGGTGACGAAGTGCTGTCCGCTGACACCCAAGGCCAGATCGAAGACCTGATGGTCGAATTCTGGAACGACCCCTCCTACTCAGCCGCAGATGCGCAAGCGGCCTATGCCGCGATCATCGCTGAGGCTGACTAAGCCGACAGCCAGCCCCGGACCTTCCGGGGCTGGCATCTTTGGGAGGCAGATCCATGAACACTCGATCCGCGGGCAAGCGCCCCGTGCGCCTGCTGCGCAATCTCAACGCCAAAATCGCATCCATCCCGATGGTCGTCACGGCACTTGTTGTCTTTATCGGCTGCACCGTCTGGACAGTCGTATACTCGTTTACCGATTCCAAGCTGCTGCCCCGGCTCAACTTCGTCGGTTTTGATCAATACGATCGGCTCTGGGGCACGCGCCGCTGGCTGGTCTCGATCGAGAACCTCGCGTGGTACGGTATTTGCTCCATGATCCTCACGCTGGTGATCGGCTTTACCCTCGCCGCCCTGCTCGACCGCAAGGTGCGGTTTGAAAACACCTTTCGCACGATCCTGCTTTACCCGTTTGCCCTGTCCTTCATCGTGACGGGCCTTGTGTGGCAGTGGATCCTGAACCCCGACTTCGGCGTTCAGCAAGTGGTGCGCGATTGGGGCTGGACCAGCTTTACCTTCGATCCGCTCTACAATCCGCAAATCGTCATCTTCGGCATCCTGATCGCTGGCATCTGGCAAGGCTCTGGCCTGATCATGGTCATCATGCTGGCCGGTCTGCGAGGCATTGACGAGGACATCTGGAAGGCGTCCCGCGTCGACGGCATCCCCACATGGAAAACCTATGTCGTGGTCATTATCCCGATGATGCGCCCCGTCTTCATCACCGCACTGGTCCTGATCGCCTCTGGCATCGTCAAGGTCTATGACCTCGTCGTCGCCCAGACCTCTGGCGGCCCTGGCATCGCGTCCGAAGTGCCCGCAAAATACGTCTATGACAAGATGTTCGCCTCCCAAAACCTCGCCCAGGGCTTTGCCGCTTCGACCATGATGCTGATCAGCGTGATCATCATCCTGATCCCGTGGGCCTACCTCGAATTCGGAGGCAAGAAACGTGGCTGATACTGTCATCCAACGCGGCCCCAAACCCCGCAACCGTTTTTCCCGCGGCAACATCATGCTCTATGGCACGCTGATCGTCGTGGCGCTCTACTACGCCCTGCCCCTTTACGTGATGGTGGTCACCTCGCTCAAGGGGATGCCGGAAATCCGGCTCGGCAACGTGTTCTCGCCCCCGGTCGAAATCACCTTCCAGCCGTGGGTCAAGGCCTGGTCCGAAGCCTGCACTGGCATCAACTGCGACGGGCTGAGCCGTGGTTTCTGGAACTCGGTGCAGATCCTGATCCCGTCCGTGTTCCTGTCGATCATCATCGCCTCGATCAACGGCTATGCGCTCGCCAACTGGCGGTTCAAGGGGGCGGATGTGTTCTTTACCATCCTGATCCTGGGCGCCTTCATCCCCTATCAGGTCATGCTCTACCCAATCGTGATCATCCTGCGGGAAATGGGGCTTTATGGCTCGCTCTGGGGTCTTGTCCTCGTGCACACCGTCTTCGGCATGCCCATCCTCACGCTGCTCTTTCGCAACTACTTCACCGCGATCCCCGAAGAGCTGTTCAAGGCCGCCCGCGTCGATGGCGCAGGCTTCTGGGGCATCTATTTCCGCATCATGCTGCCGATGTCCCTGCCTATCTTCGTGGTGGCGATGATCCTTCAAGTTACTGGAATCTGGAACGATTTCCTGTTCGGCGTGATCTACACCCGTCCTGAAATCTACCCGATGACAGTGCAACTCAACAACATCGTGAACTCGGTCCAGGGGGTCAAGGAATACAACGTCAACATGGCCGCGACCCTGCTCACCGGCCTTGTGCCCCTCGTCATCTATTTCGTTTCCGGCAAACTCTTTGTCCGCGGCATCGCCGCCGGGGCAGTAAAAGGCTGATCCATGACTTCCGTACTTGTCAAAGACCTCACACTCAAATTCGGCGCGCTCACCGTGCTCGACAACCTCAACATCGACATCCCCGAGGGCGAGTTCCTCGTGCTGCTGGGCGCGTCCGGCTGTGGAAAGTCCACATTGCTCAACTGCATCGCGGGTCTTTTGGATGTGACGGATGGTGAAATCCACATCAACGACCAGAACGTGACATGGGCGGAACCGTCCGAACGCGGTATCGGAATGGTGTTCCAGTCCTACGCGCTCTACCCGCAGATGACGGTGGCGGGAAACCTGTCCTTCGGGCTCAAGAACGCGCGCATGGCCAAGGACGAGATCGCCAAGCGGGTCGCCCGCGCCGCCGAGGTTCTTCAGATCGAGCCACTGCTCAACCGCAAACCCGCCGCCCTCTCCGGCGGGCAGCGCCAGCGCGTCGCCATCGGGCGCGCGCTGGTGCGCGATGTGGACGTGTTCCTGTTCGACGAACCGCTGTCGAACCTCGACGCCAAGCTGCGCGCCGATCTGCGGGTCGAGATCAAGCGCCTGCACCACAACCTCAAGAACACGATGATCTACGTGACCCACGATCAGGTCGAGGCGATGACGCTCGCCGACCGCATCGCGATCATGAAGGGCGGGATCATCCAGCAACTCGACACGCCCACCGAAATCTACAACCGTCCCCGCAACAAATACGTGGCCGGTTTCATCGGCAGCCCGGAAATCAACTTTTTCGAAGGGATGATCGACGGGCAGACCTTTGCCGCAGGCGACACCGAGTTCCCGCTTGCCGGATACGACTTTCAATCCGACACCTCTAGCGGCCCGGCATGGTTGGGCATCCGACCCGAACACATCCTGTCGGGCGAGGCGGCACAGGGCCTGCCCTTTACTCAAACGGTCGAGATCGAGATCGTCGAGCCCATGGGCTCGGACACGCTGGCGTGGACCTCACTCGCCGGGCAACCTGTGCGCATCCGTATGGATGGGCAGGCCGCTGTTCAATCGGGCAGCCGCATCCTGATCGGGTTTGACCCCGCGCGCGCCTCTCTTTTCGACAAAGCCACCGAACTCAGGCTCTGACCTCATGTACGACCTCGCAGGCCAATGGCACCTCGCAGATGAGACGGGGCAATTTGCTGCCCCCATCTCCGTGCCCGGAGACGGGATAAGTGCGCTGTTGGCTGCCGATCTCATTCCCGACCCCTATGCGGGGCGCAATGAATATGACCTGCGCTGGATCGCCGAGCGTGACTGGTTGATGACCCGCGAATTCGAGGTCGATCAGACCGACCTCACCCTTGTGGTGTCGATGCTGGACACGGTCGCCGATATCTCGATCAACGGGCAATCCGTCCTGCACGCCGACAGCATGTTCCGTGATCACCGCGTCGATGTCTCAGCAGCTTTGCGCCAGGGCCGAAACGTCATTTCGATCCACTTCCGCTCGGCCCCGCGCGAGGCGGCGGCGCGGGCTGCCGCGCAACCCTTCCCAGTGCCGTTCCAGGCTGACAACTGCCCCATCCCGCATGGCAACATGCTGCGCAAACCCGAATGCGACTTCGGTTGGGACTGGAACATCGCGCTGGCCCCTTTCGGGCTCTACGGTGCCATCCGGCTGGAACAGACCAGTCCGCGCATTGCCGATCTGATTGTGTCCCAGATGCACAGCCCGGGCCGCGCAGATGTGACTGTCACCGCCCATTGCGAGGGTGCGCCCGATGGCGAAACGGTGACCATCACTCTTTCAGGGGAATGCGCGCAAGCCACTGTGACCAACGGCAGCGCAAGCGTGACGCTGACCGTGCAAGACCCTGATCTTTGGTGGCCTGTCGGCCTCGGCGCGCAAACGCTCCACACCCTCACCGCTACACTTGGCGAGGCCACGGAAACACGGCGGATCGGCCTGCGCCAGATCGACCTGATCAACACCAAGGACGAGGTCGGCACCGGCTTTGCTATCCATGTGAACGGGCGCGCCACCTTCATGAAAGGGGCCAACTGGATTCCCGCTGACGCGCTGGCCTCCAACATAACACCTGAACTGTGCCGTGATCTTCTGCAATCGGCGGTGGATGCCAATATGAACATGATCCGCGTCTGGGGCGGCGGGCGGTACGAGCCGGACTGGTTCTATGATCTCTGCGATGAACTTGGTCTGTTGGTCTGGCAAGACTTCATGTTCGCCTGCCACCTCTACCCCGCGACCGAAGACTGCCTCGCCGACATCGACGCAGAGGTGCGCGAACAGGTCGCCCGCCTCAACCACCGCGCCTGTATCGCGCTGTGGTGCGGCGACAATGAACTCTTGGGCGCGCTCACCTGGTACGAGGAAAGCCGCACCAACCGCGACCGCTACCTTGTCGCCTATGACCGGCTGAACTGCACCATCGAAACGGCGCTTAAGGCCACGGCACCTGCCGCGATCTGGTGGCCCTCCAGCCCCTCGCCGGGCCCCATGAGCTTTGGCGATGCGTGGCACGACGACAGCGCGGGCGACATGCACTTCTGGTCAGTCTGGCACGAGGGCCGCGATTTCGACCATTACCGTGATGTCTCGCCCCGCTTCTGCTCTGAGTTCGGGTTTCAATCCTACCCATCCATGGACGTCATCCGGCGCTTTGCCGACCCGGCCGATTTCAACATTGCCTCCCCCGTGATGGAGAGCCACCAGAAGAACGCAGGCGGCAATGCCCGCATCGCGGAAACCATGTTCCGCTATTTCCGCTTTCCGGTGGATTTCGAGAATTTCGTCTACCTCTCGCAGGTGCAACAGGGCCTCGCCATCAAGACGGCCGTGACCCAGTGGCGCAGCCTGAAACCCCATTGCATGGGCACCCTTTACTGGCAGCTCAACGACACATGGCCCGTCTGTTCGTGGTCATCGCTCGACCATGGTGGGGGCTGGAAACTACTGCACCACATGGCCCGCACTTTTTACGCGCCGCTGCATGTGAGCGCGGTGCCGGTTGCAGATGGGATCGAATTGCGGGCGATCAATGACACAGACAAGGAAACGCAGTTGACCGTCACGGCGACAGCCGTCGATATGGCGGGCAACACCCGCACGCTGGCAACCCAGACCGTATCCGTGACACCAGACGCGGCCACGCCGGTTTTGACCGTCACTGTGGAGGAGCACGAAATCCTGCTCTTTGACTGGACCGCACCGGGCGGCCCCACGATCCAGGACCACTTTGCACCGCGCCCCTACAAGGCCTACGATCTGCAAGCGCCCAACTTGACCAGTAACGTAACGCAGACCGAAGCCGGCTGGGACATCACGCTCACCGCGCAGGCCCTTGCCCTATTCGCCACGGTCGAGGCGGACCAACCGGGCCGCTTCAGCACCAACGCCATCGCAGTCTTGCCGGGCCACCCGGTCACGCTCCAATTCATACCGAAAACACCGGGCATCACGCCCGCCTTCACCCTCCGCGATCTCCACTCCGCCACCTATGACAACCGAAAGGCCCTGCCATGACTGCCTTCTCCTACCAGCTCTACAGCTCCCGCATGTTCCCGCCCCTTGGCGATACCCTGAAAATGCTGGCCGATCTTGGCTATGCACAGGTCGAAGGCTACGGCGCATTGCTAAACGACCCGGACGCGATTGACGCGCTCGACTCCGGCCTGGCGAGCACCGGGCTTACCATGCCCACGTGCCACGTCGCGCTCGACATGTGCCGGAACGACCCCGACCGGGTGATCACGATTGCAAAGCGTTTGGGCATGAAAACGGCGATTGTCCCCTTCATCATGCCCGACGACCGGCCAACAGACGCCGCCGGATGGGCCGCCTATGGCGCAGGTCTGGCCGAGGTTGCCAAACCGCTGGCCGAGGCTGGCCTGGGCCTTGGCTATCACAACCACGACTTTGAATACCGCGCACTGCCCGACGGAACGATCCCGATGGACGTAATCCTCGACAACGCGGCGGGCGTTGATTTCGAGTTCGATGTCGCATGGGCGGTGCGCGCGGATGTCGACCCCATGACGACAATTGCCAGATACGGCTCCCGGATCCTGTGCGCGCACCTCAAGGACATCGCGCCCGCAGGGGTAAACACGGATGAGGACGGCTGGGCCGATGTCGGCCATGGCACGATGGACTGGCCTGCGCTGTTCGCGGCACTCAAGGCCGCCGGCACCACCTATTTCATCATGGAACACGACAACCCCAGCGATCACCACCGCTTTGCGTCCCGCGCGCTGGCCGCAGCCAAATCCTTCTGAAAGGACTGAAGACATGCAAGGCATAGGCATCATCGGTTGCGGCAACATCTCGGCCGCCTATCTCCGGCTCGCCCCGCTGTTCAAGGGGCTCGAGGTGCGCGCGGTCGCGGACATGAACGCGGAATCGGCCAAGGCCCGGGCCCAGGAATTCAACGTGCGCGCCGAAACGGTCGAGGGGCTGCTGAGCGCGGACGACATCGACATCATCGTGAACCTCACCATTCCCGATGCGCATTTCAGCGTCACCCGTGACATCCTGCGGGCAGGCAAACACGCCTATACGGAAAAGCCCATCGTGCTGACGCTGGAACAGGGCGAGGAACTGCGCGCACTGGCGGCCGAGAACAACCTGCGCATCGGTTCGGCCCCCGATACCTTCCTCGGCGGTGCCCATCAGGCCGCGCGCGCTGCCATTGACGCCGGGCAAATCGGCAAGGTCATCGCAGGCACCGCCCACGTCATGTCCCACGGGATGGAGCATTGGCACCCCAATCCCGACTTCTTTTTCCTGCCGGGCGCGGGGCCGATGCTCGACATCGGGCCGTATTACGTGACCAACCTGATCCAACTGCTGGGGCCGGTGAAGCGGGTCAGCGCGCTCACCTCCATGGCCTCCGACACCCGCACCATCCTGTCCGAGCCGCGCAAGGGCGAGGTGATCCCGGTCAAGACGCCTACCAACATCCACGCCCTGCTCGACTTCCATTCCGGGGCCACGATCACGCTGTCGACGTCCTGGGATGTCTGGGCGCACCGCCACGGGCATATGGAGCTTTACGGTGCAGATGGCACCATGTTTCTGCCTGACCCCAACTGGTTTTCGGGCACGGTCGAAATCACCAATGCAGAGGGCGAGACGCGCACGCTCGACACGGACAGCCACCCGCTTGGCATCCCCAATCAGGACAATCACGGCGAAGCCAAGGCGAATTACCGCACTGCCGGTCTGGCCGAAATGGCCATCGCCATGAACGAAGGACGCCCGCATCGCTGCGCGCTCGAACTCGCCATACACGCGGTGGACGTGATGACCAGTGTGCTCAAGGCGGGGGAACAGGGCGAGGTCATCACGCTCTCCACCACTTGCGAGCGTCCCGCGCCCCTGCCCGCGGACCTGGCGGCAGACCTGCTCAAATGATCCGCAATCCGATCCTGCCCGGCTTCAACCCCGACCCGTCGATCTGCCGGGTGGGCGCGGATTACTACATCGCCACATCGACTTTCGAATGGTACCCCGGCGTCCAGATCCACCACTCACGCGACCTTGCCAACTGGACGCTGGCGTGCCGCCCCCTGACACGGGCGGCGCAACTGGATATGCGTGGAAATCCAGACAGTTGCGGCATCTGGGCGCCCTGCCTCAGCCATACCGACGGCCTCTTTTGGCTGGTTTATACAGATGTCAAACGGCTGGATGGTGCGTTCAAGGACGCGCATAACTATATCGTCACGGCACCCACAATCGACGGCCCATGGTCCGATCCGATCTACGTGAACTCTTCCGGCTTCGACCCGTCGCTGTTCCATGATGAGGACGGCACGAAATACTTCATGAACATGCGCTGGAACCACCGGGGCACGGGCACGGGCGGCAACCCCGCGCACGCCTCGTTTGACGGTATCCTGTTGCAGGAATGGACGCCCGAGGCCGGACTGACTGGCCCGATCAAGAACATCTTTGACGGTACCGCGCGCGGGCTGACCGAAGCGCCGCATATTTTCAAACGCAATGGCTGGTACTACCTGACCACGGCCGAGGGTGGCACCGGGTATGACCACGCCGTGACGACCGCCCGGTCGCGCGACATCTGGGGACCGTATACGGTACAGCCGGGCGAGCATCTGATGACGTGCACAAGCGCGCCAGACCACCCGATCCAACGCACAGGGCACGGCCAATATGTGGAAACGCCCGAAGGCGAGGGCTTTCACACCTTCCTGATGGGACGCCCCATGCCGGATCGGTTCTGCCCGATGGGCCGGGAGACGGGGATCGAGCGGATCATCTGGCAAGACGACTGGCCCATGCTGGAAAGCGGCAGCCAAGTGCCGCGCATTGACGTGCCCGCCGATGTCGTCGCCACCCCGCGCCAATCGGTCACCTATGATCTGACCACAGGCACCTTGCCAGATGACTTCCAATGGCTACGCACGCCCGACCATGCGCGCATCTTCCGCAGCACGTCTACCGGCCTCACCCTCATCGGGCGCGAAAGCATCGGCAGCTGGTTCGAACAGGCGCTTGTGGCACGGCGGCAAGAGGATTTTGCCTATACAGCCGACACGACGCTGACCTTCACTCCTGACACCTACCAGCAGGCCGCAGGGCTCACGACCTACTACAACCGGCACAAGTTCCACGCGCTGATGGTCACGCATGACCCTGCCCTAGGGCGCGCACTCTCGCTCATGTCCTGCCTTGGTGACTGGCCCGATGGCGCGCTCAGCTTTCCTTGCGATCCTGTCGCGCTGCCGGATGGGCCAGTTGATCTGCGCGTTGTGGTCAGTTGCGCCACACAGCAGTTCTTTTGGCGGCAAGGTCAAGGCGATTGGACCTCCATCGGACCGCCGCTCGATGCCTCTGTCATCTCGGATGAAGGCGGGCGCGGAGAGCATGCCAGTTTCACCGGCGCATTTGTGGGAATGGTCGCCTTTGACACGTCAGGCCAGGCTGCTGAGGCCACATTCACGCAATTCGCCTATCACCCCGATCCATCTTGAATACACAACCAACGAAAAAAGAAACGTTTAACTTCATATGCTTACAATGATTAGAGAGGCTTTTTGAGGTACGCACCTCAAAAATCTGTGGACGTGAGGTGCGTACCTCAAATAGCGTTGAGATGTCTGATCGACGATTCGGCGACACACGCAAAAAGCCGATTTATAACTGGGAGGAATATCCATGAAGACCTTTAAACTGGCATCCGTCAGTGCGCTCAGCCTTGTGGCCGCGTCCATGGCCAGCACCGCACAGGCCGATGACCTGACCCTGTGCTGGGCCGCCTGGGACCCCGCAAACGCACTGGTCGAACTTTCCAAGGAATTCGAAGAACAATCCGGCCACAACATGAGCTTCGAGTTCATCCCGTGGCCCAATTTCGCTGACCGCATGCTGAACGAACTGAACTCGGGCGGCAAGCTTTGCGACCTGTTGATCGGCGACAGCCAATGGATCGGCGGCGGCGCTGAAAACGGCCACTACGTCAAGCTGAACGACTTCTTTGACGCCGAAGGTATCTCGATGTCCGACTTTGCGGACGCCACTGTTTATGCCTATTCCACGTGGCCCAAGGGCACGCCGAACTACTACGCCCTGCCCGCCATGGGCGACGCCAACGGCTGGTTCTACCGCAAGGACTGGTTCGGCCGCGAAGACATCCAGGCCGCTTACAAGGAAGCCACAGGCGAAGACCTGCGCGAACCGCAAAGCCAGCGCGAGATGCTGCAAATCGCACAATTCTTCCAGGGTCGTGAGATTGATGGCCAGACCGTCTATGGCGCCTCGATCTTTACCGAGCGTGGGTCCGAAGGGATCACGATGGGCGTGACATCCGCGCTCTATCCATGGGGTTTCAAATACGAGAACACGCCCGGCTCTTACGACATGGACGGCGCTGTGAACTCGGCGGAAGCGGTCGAAGCACTTGAATTCTATAAAGAGTTCTATGAAACCGCGACACCGCCCGGCTACACCAACTCCTACATGGGTGAGTCGCTGGACGCCTTCAAATCCGGTCAGGTCGCCATGGCGATGAACTGGTTTGCGTTCTTCCCCGGCCTCTATGCCGACCCAAACACCGGCGGGGACAAGATCGACTTCTTCGTGAACCCGCCCCAGAACCAGGCCGGCTCCACGCTGGGCGGTCAGGGCATCTCGGTTGTCGCCTATTCTGACAAGCAGGACGCCGCCCTTGAGTACATCAAGTGGTTCGCCAACCCCGATGTACAGGCCAAATGGTGGTCGCTGGGCGGCTATTCGGCCCACAACTCGGTCCTGAACGACCCCGGTTTCGTCGACAGCGCCCCCTTCGCCGGGGACTTCCTCGAGGCCATGGGCTCGGTCCAGGACTTCTGGCAGGAACCGGCCTATGCCGAACTGCTGCTGGCCATGCAAAAACGGCTACATGACTACATCGTGGCCGATCAGGGCACAGCACAAGAAGCGCTCGACAAACTGGTCGAGGACTGGACAGAAGTCTTCGAAGACGAAGGCAAGCTCTAAACCCAATCAGGGTGGGCAGATTGCCCACCCTACCCCCTTTGCCCAAGCACCACGTGGGGTGAGCCATTTGGCCACCCACCAGGAGAGATGTGCCCGATGACCGACACTCCCGCCACACGCGCCGCCAACGCCACCCCGCCGCGCGTTGCACGCAAGATCAAGGGCCTCAGTGACCGCGCCATCGCGTGGATCTTTGTCGGGCCGACGATCTTTTTGCTGCTGGCGATCAACATCTTTCCGCTGATCTGGACGATCCGGCTGTCCTTCACCAACTTCAAGGCCAACCGTAACCGCGAGGTCGAGTGGATCGGCACCCGCAACTACGAACGCATCCTGACTGACAGCGACATCTGGCTAAACATGCAGGCCACAGCGCATTTCCTGTTCTGGACGATCTTCTTCCAGGTGCTGATCGGCTTTACCCTCGCCTACCTCATCAACAAAAAATTCAAAGGGAACGATCTCTGGACCACGATCATCGTGTTGCCGATGATGCTGTCGCCTGCCGTGGTCGGAAACTTCTGGAAATTCCTCTACCAGCCGCAAATCGGGCTCTTCAACTACATCGTCGCCTTCTTCACCGGCAAGGACCCCTCCAGCTTCGAAATGCTCGGCTCGGTCCAACTCGCCCCCTGGTCCATCGTCATCGTGGACACGTGGATGTGGACGCCGTTCGTCATGCTGATCTGTCTGGCGGGGCTACGATCAATCCCCGACTACATCTACGAGGCGGCAGAGGTCGACCGCGCCTCTAAGCTACGCCAGTTCTTCACCATCACCATTCCCATGGTCCTGCCCTTCCTGATGCTCGCCGTATTGTTCCGGGGGATCGAGAACTTCAAAATGTTCGATCTCGTGGTCCAGCTCACTGGCGGAGGCCCGGGGTCTACAACCGAACTCACCTCTATCAACCTCAAACGCGAGGCTTTCGAGAAGTGGCGCACAGGCTATGCCAGCGCCTACGCGATCATCCTCTTTGTCACTGTGTTCGGCCTCGCCAGCATCTACGTCAAAGCCCTGAACAAGGTTAAAGAAAGATGAGCAGTTTTTCCGTCACCGAACCGACCAAGCGCACCAAATGGGCTGCGGGCACGTTGGTCATCGTCTACGCGCTTATCACCATGCTGCCGCTGGCGTGGATCATGATGACTGGGTTCAAATCCCCCGCCGACGCGATCAGCTATCCGCCCAAGGTGATCTTTGACCCCACGCTGGAAGGGTACGTGAACCTGTTCACCACCCGCACGCGCCAGACCGAGGAATTCCTCGCCGCGAACCCGCCACAGACCTGGTACGAGGAAATCGTGCGCGAATACGACATGGTCATCGCGGGCCCCTCGAAATTCGGAGAACGGTTCCTGAACTCGGTGATCATCGGCTTTGGCTCGACATTCCTGTCCATAGTACTCGGCACACTCGCCGCCTATGCCTTCAGTCGGTTCAAGATCCCGCTGGCCGATGACCTGCTGTTCTTCATCCTCAGTACGAGGATGATGCCCCCCATCGCCGTCGCCATCCCCATCTTCCTGATGTACCGGCAACTCGGGCTGTCCGACACGCATCTGGGGATGATCCTGCTCTATACAGCCGTGAACATCTCGCTCGCCGTGTGGTTGCTCAAGGGCTTCATCGACGAAATCCCGCGCGAGTACGAAGAGGCGGCGCTGATCGACGGCTACACCCGGTTTCAGGCCTTTTACAAAGTGGTCTTGCCACAGGCCGCCACCGGCATCGCCTCTACTGCCATCTTCTGCCTGATCTTCGCCTGGAACGAATACGCCTTTGCCGTCCTGCTGACTTCCGGCACAGCGCAAACTGCACCCCCTTCATCCCGACCATCATCGGCGTCGGCGGGCTCGACTGGCCAGCGGTCGCGGCGGGTGCCACGATCTTCCTGCTGCCGGTCATGATCTTCACCATCCTGCTGCGCAAACACCTGCTGCGCGGGATCACATTCGGAGCGGTGCGCAAATGAGCAACTTCATCTCTGGTCTTCTGGCGCTTAAACGCGGCCCCTGGGAAATGCTGGCCACCATCCTGATCGGCCTCGGTGTCTTCATGCTGATGCAACCCTTTGTCCTCTGGGCCTACACTTACTCCTTCGTCACGACCCTTGTCGGGACGGTCATGTTCATCATCGTTTCGCATTTCAAGGACTGAGCATGGCGCAGATCCAGATCAAAAACATCCGCAAGGAATTCGGGGACTTCACGGCCGTGAAGGAAAGCAGCTTCACCATCGAGGACGGCGAGTTTTTCATGCTGCTCGGCCCCTCGGGCTGCGGCAAGACCACGACCTTGCGCATGATCGCAGGGCTGGAATTACCCACGAGTGGCGAGATTTACCTTGACGGCGAGGAGATCAGCCAGCGCCCTCCGTCCGAGCGTGATATTGCGTTTGTTTTCCAGATGTTCGCCCTCTACCCGCATATGAACGTGCGCAAGAACCTCAGCTATCCGCTGGTCTCGCAAGGCATGGCGCGGCGCGATGTCAGGACCAAGGTGGAAGAGGTCGCAGGCATCCTTGGCATCACCGATATCCTGAACAAGCCCGTCGGAGGCCTGTCGGGCGGTGATCGCCAGCGCGTCGCCCTGGGCCGCGCCATCGTGCGCGACCCCAAAGCCTTCATGATGGACGAACCACTCGGGGCTTTGGACGCCGAATTCCGCGAACATATGTCCGAGGAACTGCGCGCGCTCCATGACCGTATGGGGGCTACAACCGTCTATGTGACCCACGACCAGCTCGAGGCGATGCAGATGGGCGACAAGATTGTCGTGATGAACAACGCCGTGGTCGAACAGTTCGGCACGCCGCAGGAAATCTATGACAAACCCGCGACCATGTTCGTGGCAGACTTCATCGGCTCGCCCTCTATGAACTTCCTGAATTTCAACGGGAAAGTTGGCGAAGGCGCGACATCCGTGGACCTTGGCGGCCAATCCCACGGCATCCCGCGCCAGATGCAGGGTGCCTCGGGCGAGCTCGTCTTTGGCGTGCGTCCCGAACACATATCGCTGTCGGATGCGGGCGACTATCGCGGCGAGGTGCTGGCCACCGAATACCTTGGCACCACGCAGATCATCACGCTTGACACCCCCAATGGCGAGGCCAAGGCGCGCATCGACAGCACCCAAGTCGCCAAGGTCGGCGAAAAGGTCGGGCTGTCCTTCAAGGCTCCCAAAATCACACTCTTTGACACATCCAACGGCCAGGCCCTGCGCTCGGAACTGAACAACGAGGTGCTGTCCCATGGCTGAAGTCGTTCTGAAGAACTTGAGTAAATCCTTTGGTCAGGAAATCGGGGTCGAAGACATCTCGATGACCATCCCCGACGGCGCCTTTGTCGTCCTGCTGGGGCCAACGGGGGCAGGCAAAACGACGACGCTGCGCCTGATTTCAGGGTTGGAAAAGGCGGATGCGGGCGAAGTCTGGATTGACGGGCGCAACGTGGCGCAGGAAACACCGGCCCAGCGCGATGTCGCGATGGTGTTTCAGCAATACTCGCTCTACCCCCACCTCACGGTGCGGGACAATCTGGCGTTTCCGCTGAAATCCCCGATCCTCAACACACCCCCCGCCGAAATCACCCGCAAGGTCGCCGAAGTGGCCGAGGTGCTCCAGATCAGCCACAAGCTCGACAACAAGGCCACGGCCCTGTCGGGGGGCGAGATGCAGCGGGTGTCCATTGGCCGCGCACTGGTCCGCGATCCGTCAATTTACCTTATGGACGAACCCCTTAGTTCGCTCGATGCCAAGCTGCGCACCGACCTGCGGGTCGAGTTGAAACGCATCCACGCCAGCCTCGGTGCGACCCTTCTCTACGTCACGCATGACCAGATCGAGGCGATGACCATGGCCACCCATGTGGGCGTGTTGAACGAGGGGCGGCTCGTCCAGTTCGGCACCCCGCGCGAGATCTACGAGAACCCGAACTCCCTTTATGTTGCGTCCCGCCTGGGTCTGCCCCGCATCAACGTGCTGCCTGCGGACATCTTTGGCGGCATGCCCCCCGGCACCACCCAAATCGGTCTGCGCCCCGAACATATCACTCAGGGCGATGGGCAAGAGGCCGAAGTGCAGCGCGTCGAACATCTGGGCGATCAGAACCGCCTGCACCTGACGCTCAAGGGTCACCCCATCACCACCATCGCCGATCCGACAGTCGACTATGCCCCCGGCACGATGCTCAAGATCGCCCCCAAGAACCCGCTTTGCTTTGACGCGCACGGCAACCGCATCCGCTAGAAGGGAGACGCCCATGACCCAATTCATCAACACCAAAGAGGCGCTTGTCACCGACGCCATCGACGGGCTGCTCGAAACCTCCGGTGGCGGGTTGATGCGGCTGGACGGCTATCCGCATATCAAGGTCGTTTGCCGCGCCGACTGGGACAAGTCCAAGGTTGCCCTGATCTCGGGCGGCGGGTCGGGGCACGAACCTGCTCATGCCGGTTTTGTGGGCGCGGGCATGCTGACGGCAGCAGTGTGCGGAGAGGTCTTTGCCTCCCCCTCCGTTGATGCGGTCCTGGCGGGTATCCTCGCCGTGACAGGCCCGGCAGGCTGCCTGCTGATCGTCAAGAACTACACCGGCGACCGGCTGAACTACGGCCTTGCAGCAGAACGCGCGCGTGCTTTTGGACTGAACGTCGCGATGGTGGTTGTTGATGATGACATTGCCCTGCCCAACCTGCCCCAAGCGCGCGGCGTCGCTGGCACCCTTTTCGTGCACAAGATCGCAGGGTCGCTGGCCGAAGACGGTGCCGACCTAGACACGGTGACCCAAGCCGCGCAAACGGCGATCACCAACATGGCGTCGATCGGCAAGTCGCTCGACACCTGCACCGTGCCGGGATCGGCCAAGGAGGACCGGATCGCGACCGGTATGGCCGAACTGGGCCTGGGTATCCACGGCGAGGCGGGCGTGCAGCAAGTTGCCTTCAAGGACGCCAAGAACGCGATGGATCTGGTGCTGGAAAAACTCGCGCCCAAGATCGGGGATGGCCCCCATGTGGCGATCCTGAACAACCTCGGCTCGACCACACCGCTGGAGATGAGCGTGCTGGCCCACGAACTCGCCACGTCCGAAAAAGCGCGCAACATCAAGCACATCATTGGCCCTGCGCCGCTGATGACGTCGCTGGACATGCACGGTTTTTCCGTTTCGATCCTGCCGGTGGATGACGCGACGAATGCGCATCTCGCGCGCCCTGTCGATCTGCCGGCATGGCCGGGGATGAAGGCAATCGCGCCCGTGCAAGTGACCCCCCTGCCCGACGGCCTCAGCCCGATCAAACCCGTGCCATCGCAAAAGCCCGAGACGCGCGCGTTGCTGGTGCAATGCTGTGATCTGCTGATCGGGGCCGAGCATGATCTGAACGAGCTTGATGCCAAGTCCGGTGACGGCGACACGGGCAGCACTCTGGCCACCGCGGCCCGCGCGCTCAAGGGCGCGCTCGACACCCTGCCACTGGCCGATCCAACGCAACTCTTCCGCGCGATCGGCAACGAACTCAGCCAGACAATGGGCGGATCGTCCGGCGTCATCCTTGCGATCTTTTTCGGGGCGACCGGGGATGCTTGCGCCAGCGGCAAGCCGACGACCAAGGCGTTGCTCGCGGGCCTTGACCGGATCAGCCAGGTGGGCGGCGCCGTCAAGGGGGACCGCACCATGATCGACGCGCTTGATCCGGCACTCAGGGCGCTTCCCGACGGCATCGCGCACGCGGCCCAAGCTGCACGCGCAGGCGCCACCGAAACGGCCGCCATGGGCCGCGCCAAGGCCGGGCGCGCCTCCTACGTCCCATCCGAAAATCTGATCGGTCACAACGACCCCGGCGCAGAGGCGGTCGCACGTCTCTTTGAAGGGTTGGCCAAGGCGATGTGAACACGCATAAGGACGCGATGAAACAAGGACATACCCCCTTTCGAACCCCACGATCAACGACATTGCCCGTGTCGCCGAAGTCAGCCTTGCGACGGTTGACCGGGTTCTGAACGCACGTCCGGGAGTACGCGAAACGACGGTCAAAAAGGTCAACAAGGCCATCGCCGAGCTGGGCTATGTCCGCGACGCCGCTGCCGCAAATCTGGCGCGTGGCCGTGTCTATAACTTTGTCTTTATCCTGCCGTCCAACAGCAATGAATTCCTGTCCTCGATCGAGGCGCAGATCGAACAACTGGCGCGCAGCATCCGCCATGAACGCACGCAACTGTCGTTCGTGCGCGTCGCGGCCTTCGACCCCGTCGCCCTGGCCGAGGCGATTGCCGCCATTGATGCCAGCAAGGTGGACGGCGTGGCCATCTTCGGGCCGGAAACACCCTCCGTGCGCGACAGCATCGCCCATCTGAAAGAGCATGGGGTGACCGTTGTATCGCTGGTCGCGGATATCCCCAGTTCGGATCGCGATCACTATGTCGGCGTTGACAATATTGCAGCCGGGCGCACCGCTGCGCAGCTTTTGGGCAAGTTCATCGGACCGCAACGCGGCAAGATCCTCGTGCTCACCGGCTCCATGCTGGCGCGCGATCATCTCGAACGCCGTCTGGGCTTTGACGAGGTGATGGCCCGCGATTTCCCGCATCTCGACGTGCTTGCCTCTCTTGAGGGTCGGGATGACCCGGACCTGATTGCACGCCTGCTGCCCGGTGCACTAGCGGACAATTCCGGCGTGATTGGTATCTATTCCTCGGCCGCTGGCAACGAGGGTCTGTTGCGTTTCTTCACCGCACATCCTGTCACGCCCCGCCCGATCGTTGTTGCGCACGAGTTGACACAACTGTCGCGCGGCGCGCTCAGCAATGGTGTGTTCGATGCGGTCATCAGTCAGGACACTGGCCATCTGGTGCGCAGTGCCGTGCGCATCATGCGCGCCACGCGCGACCGGATGCCGATCCACGCCGCACAGGAACGCATCCGCATCGACGTATATCTAAAGGAAAACATGCCGCCTTAGGGGCGGCTGAACTTGGGAGGATCAGATATGAAAACCATCAAAGGCCCGGCGCTGTTTCTGGCGCAATTCGCGGGCGACGAGGCGCCCTTCAACTCGTGGGACAGCATCACCAAATGGGCTGCCGATTGCGGCTACAAGGGTGTGCAGGTGCCCAGCTGGGATGGGCGGCTGATCGACCTCGATGCCGCGGCAAGCAGCAAGGATTACTGCGATACGTTCAAGGGTCAGGCGGAAGAAAACGGAGTAGAGGTGACCGAGCTTTCCACCCACCTGCAAGGCCAGCTTGTCGCCGTCCACCCCGCCTATGACGAGGCGTTTGACGGCTTTGCGGCCCCCGAGGTGCGCGGCAACCCAAGCGCGCGGCAGGCCTGGGCCGTGGATCAGGTGAAAAAGGCGATCTCGGCCTCGGCCAATATGGGCA
The DNA here is from genome assembly GCF_047715485.1 of Tateyamaria algicola. Classification (NCBI taxonomy): domain Bacteria; kingdom Pseudomonadati; phylum Pseudomonadota; class Alphaproteobacteria; order Rhodobacterales; family Roseobacteraceae; genus Tateyamaria; species Tateyamaria algicola. The sequence goes on along the minus strand of NZ_CP180422.1, from coordinate 3,299,938 downwards.
TCGGTGCACATGCCACATTCTCGGGCGCGCTGGCCTGGCCCTATATCTACCCCTGGCCGCAACGCCCCGCCGGGCTGGTCGAAACCGCCTTTGACGAATTGGCAAAGCGCTGGCTGCCGATCCTGAACCACGCCGAGGACAATGGCGTGGATATCTGCTACGAAATCCACCCCGGCGAAGATCTGCACGACGGCGTCACATTCGAGATGTTCCTCGAGCGCACCGGCAATCACGCGCGCTGCAACATGCTTTACGATCCCAGCCACTACGTGCTGCAATGCCTTGATTATCTGGACAATATCGACATCTACAAGGATCGGATCAGGATGTTCCACGTCAAGGATGCCGAGTTCAATCCGACAGGCCGTCAGGGTGTCTATTCCGGCTACCAATCCTGGGTCGATCGCGCGGGTCGCTTCCGCAGCTTGGGCGATGGTCAGGTGGACTTCGCGGCCATCTTTTCCAAAATGGCCGCCAATGACTTTGATGGCTGGGCCGTGGTCGAATGGGAATGCTGCCTCAAGCACCCCGAAGACGGCGCGCGCGAGGGTGCGGCCTTTGTCAACGACCACATCATCCGCGTGACCGAACGCGCCTTCGACGACTTTGCCGATGGCGGCACGGATGAGGCGGCCAACCGTAAAATGCTGGGGATCGACTGATATGGCACGTATCAAACTGGGCATGGTGGGCGGTGGCAATGACGCCTTTATCGGCGGGGTCCACCGCATCGCATCGCGCATCGACGACCGGTTCGAACTGGTCGCCGGGGCGCTGTCCTCGACCCCCGAAAAATCGCGCGCCTCGGGCGAGGCGCTGGGGTTGCCGCGCATCTATGACGACTTCAAGGCGATGGCGATCCGCGAGGCGCGCCTCAAGGACGGGATCGAGGCGGTCAGCATCGTGACCCCCAACCACATGCACTACGCCGCCGCGAACGAGTTCCTGAAACGCGGCATTCACGTGATCTGTGACAAGCCGCTGACATCCACGCTGGCCGATGCCAAAAAACTCGCCAAGGCAGTCGAAAAGTCGGACGCGCTGTTCGTGCTGACCCACAACTACACCGGCTATCCCATGGTGCGCCAAGCGCGCGAGATGGTGGCAAATGGTGATATCGGCAAGGTCCGCGTGGTGCAGGTCGAGTATCCGCAAGACTGGCTGACGGTTGAACAGGACTTCAAACAGGCCGAGTGGCGCACTGACCCGAAACGTTCCGGCGCGGGCGGGTCAACCGGCGATATCGGCACCCATGCCCACAACCTCGCCTGCTTCATCACCGGCCTGCGGGTCGAGGCGCTGGCGGCGGATCTCGACGCCTTTGTCCCGGGCCGTCAGGTGGATGACAACGGCCACGTCATGCTGCGGTTCAAGGGCGGGGCAAAGGGCATGCTGTGGTGCAGCCAAGTGGCCCCGGGCAACGAAAATGCACTGCGCATTCGGGTGTATGGCGAAACCGGCGGCCTCGAATGGGCACAGGAGGACCCAAACTACCTCTGGCACACGCCCTTTGGTGAGCCCAAGCGCCTGATCACCCGCAACGGTGCAGGTGCAGGTGATGCCGCCGCACGGATGAGCCGGATCCCCCCGGCCACCCCGAGGGGTATCTGGAAGGCTTCGCCAATATCTACAGCGAGGCCGCAACCGCAATTGAAGCCCACCGCTCTGGCGCGCCGATGCCAGACGGTGTCACCTACCCCTCTATCGAGGACGGTGTACGCGGCGTACAATTTGTGGATGCCTGTGTGCGCTCATCAGCGCGGAATGCGGCGTGGATCACGCTTTAGCATTGCAGAAGTGACAGAGGGCCAAGGCAAAGCGCCAAGGCCCCCTGTCGGGGAGAAACTTACTTGCCCCAGATCGCCGAATAGGCCGCGCGGTAGGGCGTGTCGGGATCAAAGGCGTTGCTGTCGCTCATCTTGGCCAGCCCTTCGGGCGTCACCAGCGCAGGCGAGGTGACGTAGCCGGAACAGGCCTCGCCCTGAATGGCGCGGTTCAGCTCATCCACCAACTGCCAGCCTTGCAGGTTCAGCGGCTCGGCCACCGTGATCGCCTGATAGCCACCCGAACGGATGCGCTGGAACGCCGCCTCGGACCCATCGCCAGCCGAGCCCGCTTGCGGCCCCTTGTCGGGCGACAGACCGGCAGCCGCCAGCGACGGCCCCATGAAGTCGAAATAAAGATCGTTGATCGCCAGCGCGTGGGTCCAGCTGTCACCGTATTTCTGCAACAGGCTCGTGGTCAGCGGCCCCATCCGTGTCGACGTGTCCGCAATTGGCGTGTCAACATATTCCAGAACAGTGCCGCCCGCGGCCTCGACCGTCTCTTTCAGCCGGTCGGCCTTGTCGATGGCGATCTGGTAGGTCGAGTCGGTGAAGATCACGACGCCTGCATCGGTGCCCCCATCCTCAATCGCCCATTCTGCGGCGACTTCGGACACGGTCATCGCATCCGTAGACACGTTGGCAAAGATGCCGCCGGGCGCGTCGCACCCGATCTTGGGGCCGGAATGCCAAGCGACCATCGGGATGTTGGCCGATGCGACACCCTCAAGCGCGGCCTGCTGTTCCACAGCGTCAAAGCCGTTGATGATGATGCCATCAGCCTTCAGCGCCAGCGCCTGACCAATCGCTGCCGTACGGCCCTGGATTGATCCTGCGCCATCCAGCACACGCACGTCCCAGCCGATGGTGCCTGCGGCCTCTTCCACGCCATTCGTCACGCCCAGAATGCCGCCATTCTTCAGATCGCCCGCGACGACAACAATGGACTTGCCCTCTGCCGCGGCTGGCCCTGTTGTCGGTCCGTCCCATGCGGTTTCGGCCAAGACCGGCATTCCGGCCAGCATCGTGGTGGCGAGCAATCCGCCCATGAATGTTCTCTTTTGCATAGTATCCTCCCATTGCAAATTTGATCTTTTAGCGCTTTTCCGCGCCTTTTCTGCGTTGCGCGTAGCCCGCGATGCCGATGGCGATCAGCAGGGTCACACCGTTGAACAACGGCTCGACCCAGAACGATCCGCCAAATTGCTGGATGCCGGAAATGCCCACGGCCAGGATTGCGACACCCACGACGGTGCCCCAGACATTGACGCGGCCCGGTTTGATCGTGGTGGAGCCGAGGAAAGCCCCGACGAGAGCGGGCAGCAGGAATTCAAGCCCCACACTGGCCTGTCCGATCCGCAGCTTGGCCGCCAACAAGACCCCGGCGAGGGCCGTCATCGTGCCGCTCGCCACGAACGCGCCGATCACATATTTCCGCGTCGGGATGCCGTTCAACTGGGCCGCGCGCTGGTTGGCACCAATGGCGTAGAGGTAGCGGCCGATGGGCGTGTATTCGAGGACGATCCACATCACGACCGTGATCGCGATCAGGTAGTAGCCCGTGATCGGCAGGCCGAAGATGAACGTGTTGTTGAGCGCATAAAACCCGTCTGGCAACAAGCCAACCATCTGCCGCCCGCCGGTGTGCCACAACGCCAGCGCATAAAGGACAGTGCCGGTGCCCAGCGTCGCGATAAAGCTGTCGATCTTGGCGATCTCGACCAGCAATCCGTTCAGAAACCCGGTGATCGCGCCCAACAACAAGACGATCGCCACAGCCAGCGGCCAGGGCAGCCCCAGCATGGTCTGCAAACTGATCGCCAGGATGTGCCACAACACGATGCCGTAGCCGACCGTCAGATCGATGCGGCCCGCCGCCATGGGGATCATCGCCCCCAGCGACAACAGCGCAATGATGGCCTTGTCACTCACGATTGAACGCAGGTTCAACATGGTCGGGAAGGTGTTTGGCAGCAAAACCGAAAACAGTCCGATCAGAAAAACCGTCAGGATGACAAGGCCGTAGACGGGCAAGAACCGCATCACCCGTTTGCCGAATGGCACGCCCTTGAGGTCTGCCTTGGTGGGCTCAAGCGCGCTGCTTTCAAGCGATTGCATCAGCCGCGTCCTTTCCTTTGGTGATATTCCCAGCCGAGGCTGACTGAATAAGGTTTTCCGTGCTCAACCGTGTCCCGCTCAGCTCGTCCACGATCGCGCCCTGGCTGAACACGATGGCACGGTGGCAGATGGTGGCGATCTCTTCGAAATCGGTTGAGATGATGAGGATGCCGACACCTTCGGCCAGCGCGCGGTTCAGCAATGCGTAGATTTCCGACTTGGCCCCAACATCCACGCCTGCCGTCGGGTCCTCGCACAACAGCAGCTTGCGCTTGGTGGCGAGCCAGCGGCCGATGACGACCTTTTGCTGGTTGCCGCCAGACAAGGCCTCGATGGCAAGGCTCGGGTCGTTCGGGGACAGCCCCAGCTCCGCCCCGATCATCGCGGCCTGCTGGGCCTCGGTGCGGGGAGACAGAAGGTTAAGCAGCTTGCGCCCGATCCCTTCGGGGTTGAGGAAGGTGTTTTCACGAATGCTCAGGCTCATCGCGACCGACTCTTCGGTGCGGTCCTTGGCCACCAGTCCAATGCCATCGGCCAGGGCGCGCATGGGCGTAGCAAGGTCAGGCGTATTGCCATCAAGTGTCACGGCGCCGCTGAACGGTTCCAACCCGAACAGCGCGCGCGAGATAACCTCGTGACCTGCCCCACGCAGGCCGACAAAGCCGACGATCTCGTTCGCCTTGAGGGAGAAATCCAAAGGCCCCACGGTGCCAACCTGAAAGTTCGACAGGTGCAAAATCTCTGTACCCGGCTCTGCACCGCTTTTGATCGTCTCGCGGGTTTTGCGGCCGACGATCTTTTGCACCAGCTCTTCGGGGGTAGTGTGTTCGATGCTGCGCATACCGACCATCTCACCATCGCGCAGCACGGCAACGCGATCCGCGATCTGGAAAATCTCGTCCAAGCGATGGCTCACATAGATCATCCCGACGCCCCGATCCCGCAGCGGTCGGATCGCGGCGAACAGACGTTCAACCTCATCCGCAGGCAGCGACGCGGTGGGTTCGTCCAGCACAAGAAACTCGCTGTCCACCGCAAGGGCACGGGCAATCGCCACCAGAGACTTTTCGGTGCGCGTCAGGTTTTCCACACGAGTCGTCGGGTCAAACTCGCAATCCACTTTCTCAAGCGCCTGCGCGGCAAACAGTTCGACATCACCCCAGCGGATCAACCCGTTCTTGCGTGAAAAGCCCAAGGCAAGTGCGATGTTTTCTGCGACTGTCATCCATTCGATCAGGCCCAGGTCCTGGTGGATGAACGCCACCTTCTGCCGTTCGCCAAATCCGGCGGGGCGATGCTGATACGGGTCGCCATCGATCATGACGCGGCCCGCATCGGGCTGGTGAATGCCGCCCAGAACCTTGATCAGCGTCGACTTGCCAGCCCCGTTCTCGCCCAGAAGTGCGACGATCTCACCCCGCCCAACGGTCAATGACACGTCTTTCAACGCGTAAGTGCCGCCGAAATGCTTGTCTATACCGTCGAAAAACAGACCTGATTGCAGGTTCTGCATCGCACTTCCTCCCTCGTCCGGGTATTGAGTTACCCGTAACGTTACGCTAATGCTTGTCCCAAGAGGCGCGCCTGTCAAGCGCTAAGTTACCCGTAACGTAGTTGGTCAATTTTGAGCGATAAAGCAAACAAAAACAACAAGGTAAGCCTGACCGAAGTGGCCCGGGCCGCAGGCGTGTCAAAAATGACCGCCAGCCGGGTTCTGCGCGGTGAAGGCGGTTATTCAGAGAACACGCGCGCCCGCGTGATGGAGAAAGTCGATACGCTGGGGTATCTGCCGAATCGACTGGCAACCGTGTTTGCGGGCGACAAAAGCTCGACCTTTGTGGGCGTGTCGATCCCCGATCTGGGCAATGAGGTCTTTGCCCAGGTGCTTGAGGGCATCGACCGCAAGCTGGGCTCGTTCGGGCATCAATCCGTGCTTGGCCTGACCCAACACACGTTACAGGCCGAAGAGGATTGGATCCGCACGGTCCTGTCCTGGCAACCTGCGGGCCTGATCCTGACCGGGCGCTACCATTCACAGCGCGCCACCGAAATGCTGAAAAAGGCCGCGATCCCGATTGTCGAGTTGTGGGATTTGAATTCGAGCCCGCTGGACATGAGCGTCGGGATCAACCATTTCGACAGCGGGTTTGACATGGGGCGCTACCTGATCGGGTGCGGCTATCGCCACATCGGCTATGTCGGCACATCGCATAACACGGCCAATGCCGCGACCACGCGCCTTGATGGGTTCTGCAAGGCGGTTGAGGGCGGTGGCGGCGATGTGGTCAAACAGCTCTGCCTCAACGACACGGCCACCTACTATCCGGGCTATTACGGGACTGAACAGCTGCTGGCATCGGGGCGGTCGCTGGAATGCGTGTTCTATCAGAACGACGCCATGGCCTTTGGCGGACTGCAGTATTGCACGGCCAAGGGTATGCGCGTGCCCGACGATATCGGCATTGCGGGTTGGGGCGATCTGCCCATCGCATCTGTCATGACCAAACGCTTGACGTCGATGCATGTCCCGCACCTCAAACTGGGGCAGACGGCAGCCGAGATGATGCTGGCGCGTCTGTCGGACGAGCCGGGACCGATGTGCCGCGATATCGGGTTTCGCCTGATCCCCGGCTCAACAGTGCGCCGTTCCGAAGCGCGCTAGCGGATCAGGATTTCGGTGCCGAGCCGCCGGGTTTCTTGCGCGCGGTTTGGGTTTTCTTCGCCGGCGTCACCTTCTTTTCGACCTTGACGGCACCGCCGCCCCGCGTCGGTTTGACGGGGGCCTTGGGTGTGGGATTGCCACCGGGGTTGATCCGCCGCTTCTTGATCTCCGCCAGCGCCTCGCGTTCCGTCTTGATCGCGGCGTCATAGCGCGCCACGGCGGTCGCCTTCTCGGTTTCCAGCCCGGCAATCCGCGCCTCGATCCGCGCCTCTTGCTGGTCGTTCACCCCATCAATCTGCTTTTGAAACCCGGCAGCTGTGGGGGTGTCCTTGAACCGCTTGTCCAACTCGCTCAGGATCGCGGTTCTGTCGCGTATCAGCTTGGTAACGCTCATCTATTCGTCCTTTCCTATCTCAAATCTGCCGGTTGAAATCGGATTCCGGCACCGGGAAGTTCGGGTCTTGGGTGAACCCGGATGTGGTGATGTTGCCAACCATGGTGCCCGCCATGTTGCTCATGTTGACAGAGGCCATATTGCCATTGTCGGTCTTGATCTGATTGCCCATCACGACCCCCGCAAACCCTTCGAGGATGACAGAGGCGTTGCCACCGGATTCAATGCCTGGCCCGGCATGCAGGCAGTAGTTGTGGTTGAAGAACACCCGTTCGAACCGGAGGATTATCAGGTCGTTCAACTGCGTCTCGCGCATTTCGACCAGGGCGGACAATCCTTTGCCGACAAACTTGTTGTTTGTGATCTGGCAGGGAAAGCCAAGGCGGCGGGACGTGTTGCCTTGAATGACCAGTAGGTCCAACAGCCCCTGGATCAGCAGGGCGCGGTCTTCGCGCCCATCAGGCAAAAGGTCGGGGCTGGAATAGGTGACCGTGTTGGCATCGATCCGAGCCTCCAGCACCAGTGATCCGATGATCCCGGCAACTGGGTTCGGGTTGGTTGCACCGTCGATGGGGGCACCGGTGTTGATCACCTCGTTGGCCTCGACATGCCATTCGCCCAGCACCAGAAGCGCGCCGATGGCAAAGGGCAGATTGCCCGTCCAGCCCGCATTGCTGATGTGATTTTCGACAACACTAGTCTGTGCCACGGTCAGCGCCGCGATGATGCCGAAACCCGCGACATTCGTGATCGAATTTATCGCCACGGTGGGTTGGATTTCGACAAACACGGCGACACCGTAAAGGCTGTCCAGGATCACGTTGCCCGTCAGTTGCAGCAAACGCCCCCCCGTGGCAAAGACCCCGCCGCCTGCGTCTCGGATGCTGTTATCCGTCACGCGCGGTGCGATCACGCCGTCAAGGAAGATGCCCGGCAGGATCGCCTCTCCAATGCCTGCATCCACCTCGTTGCCTGCGATCAGCGTGTCGGATGCCTCGCGCACGATGATCCCGGCGGTTACATCGCGCATGCTGTTGCCGGTCACCGTGATCTGGCGGGTCAGGTGGGTCGTATTCGGGTCACTGCCCACAAAGATGCCGCTGTTTTCCCCTTCATCGTCGTCGTTCAGGTTCACCTCGATCAGGTTTTCCGTGATCTTGCCGCCCACTCCGCTGTAGCGGATGGCAGCACGCCCGCCGCCCGCCATGTAGATCCTGTTGCCGCTGATCTGTGTGTCACCTGCGGCGCTGTCGATCCCGAAGAACGTGGTTGGGGCGCCCGACTCCACGGATTGCAGGGCCATCGTGATATGGTTGCCGATCACATTGCTGCCCGTCGCCAGCGACGCGCGCGACGCGCCCGTTGGGTCGTCGTTCAGACTGACACCTGTCAGGGCGTTGTTGATCTGGTTGCCTTCGACATGGATGGGCCCAAGCGCGCCGCGCGCTGTGATCCCGATCTGACCAACAAAATCCGTGCTGCCCAGGGCGAGCGTATTGCCCGTGATCCTGATGTTGTCGCAGCGGAACGGCATGGTGATCCCGATGATCAGCTCCTCGAACCGATTGTTGCCCAAACTGACATTGCTGCCATCCGCAATCAGAATGCCGGAGGTCAGCGTGCCGCGCACCGCCGTCATTTCGCACTCGTGGACAGAGACTCCGGTCGATCCGAGGATCTCGACAATCCCACCGCCTGATGTTTGAGCGGCGCGGTGCCCGAAACGGATGGTATGAACATCGACATCCGCCGTACCCACGACCCGCAACACCGGTCCGTCATCCGCGCGGCGCACGGTTACACCCCGGCATTCGCCGTGTAGCACGATGTTGGGCGTCTCGATCCGCAGCGCATCCGTGACCTGATGCACCCCCGGTTTCAGGCACACACATCCGCCAACGTCATCGGGCAAGCTGTCGATGGCCGCCTGAATGTCCTCGCCCGGTTGCACCACCACGGTGCAGCAACCGACCGCTTCGGGCTCGATCGGGTCACGGCAATCGGACAGAACAGGCTCAACCCACACACCGCCCGCAGCCTCGACCAAGGCGAGGCGGCAGGTGTGGTGATGCGTGTCATGCGGCGGGGCAAAGTCGAGTTCCTCCACCGAATTGTCCGCATAGCGCGCGATGAAGGTCCAGCAATCGTTGATGCGCAGCGCCTCGCCGCTGGGCGCGGTATCAAGGGCCGCCTCGACCCCGTCTTCCAACGCGATGAAGGTGCCGTCGGCAGGCACAGGGATCAGCCCGTTTGCACCCGGAAGGTCCAGATCGACAATCAGGTTGCCATCGTGATCCACGATCTGCCCGCTTTGGTCCCACCGCCGGATGATGGGGTGAAAGGCCTGGTCCGTGTCCGGGCCGGGCCCATCCAGACGCAATGTACCGGCGGGCAGCGGGTCCTCGAGCGTGATGGAGTTGCCGGGGTCATCGACCGCCAGCACCCGCGCCATGACGCCGGGGGTTTCGGCCAGCATGCGCGCCTCATCCGTGATCTCGACCCAGTCGCCGGGGTTAAAACGCAGAAAATCGTCCTTGGCCACTTCGACCACATCCAGCACATCGCCCTGCGGCTGGGACAGGATTGTGGTCGCGATCACGCCGTGACTGCGCGAGAATTTCATCAACGGCGTGCCGTCCTGGGCAAAGTCGTGCAGGCAGTAGATGTAGGTGCGGTTGTCAATCCCGCGGTAATCGGCGCCCGGTGGCAACAGGCAGGGATCAAGCGGCGCTTGCGCCGGGTCAGCCCGCGTGGTCAGCCGCCCGCCTGATGGCGCGATGACGGTGGGCCAGCCCGCGATCTCGTCATCGGGCGTTTCGCAATCCACCCCATCGGACAGCGGCCCAAAGGCCTTGACCTGCCATACCGATTGCCTGCGCGCAAAGGTGTCGACCTGCACGGCCGGGTCCAGGATCGTCTCGTCCTGCAGGAACGTGACATCGCGCTGCCACGTGTCGAGATAGACAAGGTAACGCCCATCGGCGGGCGCAGGGGGCGGATCGCCCGGCAGGTAGGGTTGATCGGCAAAGGGGATCGGGTCGGCAAAGCGCACCTCGGACAGCACATCATCAAAAAACTGCGCGCCTACGCCAAAGTTCTCGGCCAGGTGCCCATCGACATAGTACCGCCCCGGCCCGATGAACATCGCTCCACCCGCGACCGTGATTTCAAAGGATGTCGGTAGGGCAGTCGGGTATCCGCAGCGCCCGATCAGATCGACCGACAGCGCGCGCACCCGACGGTCGCGCAACTGGCGGTCCTCGTTGATCGGGGCGTCCGTGGCGACGCGGCCCTGCATGGTCGTGGTCCAGGCCGTATTGCGCCTGTGATCAAATGATTTTCGGCTGATATCGATCGTCATGGTCTTTCCTCCCGTCGAGGCGCGTGCCCCCGCACTGCGTGGTCACGTTTCGTAGAAAAATCCGGCCTCCATGCCGCTTGGTAAAAATTCGTCGATCCGCAGGCGCAGGTTGCTTTCGCGCTGCGGCTGAAACACCTGATGCCACACGCCCATTTCGCTTTCGTCATCCGCGCCAGTGCGGATTTCGACCGGCGCCGAGGTCAGCAGCTGCATGTAAGCCGCGCGGCCAAAGCGCCGCTGGGTAAAGCCGGGCACCAGTCGCATGGTGACCCGCCGTGTGATGGCTTGGCGTTGCAGGGGCGACAGCATCGGGTTGTCTTCTTCTGCCGCCGCCAGTGCGCGCGCCAACTCGAAACTGGGCTGGCAGCGATAGCGTCGCGGCACTTTCGATCCGGGCGGGATGTAGCTGAACCGCGCACAGCCCGTTTGCGTGTCAAGCGCCGCAACCGCGATCTCCCACGTGTCGCCGGGGGCCAGGGCCGCGTCCAGAATGGAGTTGGACACCAGCGTCATGACCCGCGCACTGATCTTGCCGATCACTGTCGTTTCCGTCAGCGTCACCCGTGCTGCCGGACTGGCATCGTCCAAGGCAGACAGGGCCACGTTGCTGCGCGCGGTCGCGTCGATCACCGAATCCGACACCTCGATCACCGTGCTTGGGTGGCAGCGAATGCCCCCGAGGATCGAGTGTTGGATATCCACGATCACGTTCGGCGCTTCGATCACCAGCGACGGCGCTGTGGGTTGGTCAGGCGTGCCATCGGGTTGCGCGCTGATGCCCGGCACCAGCGTGACATGGCGCAAGGTCAGGCGACGCAGCTCGTTCGTGCCGGTGTCGGGCACCACAATCGCCCCTCCGCCCATCAGCAGTCCATCAAGGCTGATCTCGCTTTCAGCCGCGCCCGTGATCCCGATGTCCGCACTCAGGTCCAGCGTTGGGCGCTGCCCGTTTGCCGCGCGCAGTTCCAGACGCTGATCCGGGTCAGCGTCAATGCTGAAGGCGCCCGAATATGTTTCGCTGTCCGTGATCTCGACCGCGCCGCCGGTGGCCGCATTGTCGATCTCGGTTTGCAGATCGCCCGCGATGTTGACGGTGAAGACGGGGGCCAATGCCGTGGCAAACCCCGCGAGCCGCTCATAGGCACCGCCCCCGATGTCCGCCATGAGGGCGGTGTAGAACTGCACCTCGACGGTTTCCGGCGGGTCCTGATCAGCAGGCGTCGCGATCCGACCCAGCACCGGATCAATGGCGACTTGCGTTGCAGGCGCATGCGCCCACCCGGGCCCGTCATCCGACAGATTGCACACCGTCAGCTCAGCCGGCAGAACTTCGATCCCGTCCACCCAGATGCGGAACGCACGCGGGTAGTAATCTGCCAAACGATCGGCAAGGAACCGGCGTTCCAGAGGGATCGGCAGGTTGACGGGTGCGGCCAGCGACGCCACGCCAAGTTCAGTCACCGGCGGATTGAACAACTGCGTGTCCAGCCCCAGCGTGTGGATCGCAAAGCGGCGCGGGCCGACGGCGAACGCGGTGTGGCGCGGCCACAGATCCGCGCGCAACCGCCACAGGGCAAGGCCCGCATTCTGGATGTTGTGGCGTCCCTCACCTACGGCAATCCGACCCACATCGACCGTGTAATGGGCGCTTTCGAAGGCCGAGCCCAGCGCCTCCAACCGGCCAACATTGCGCATGTTCAGCGCACCATCTACGCCCGGGCGGATGTGGTTCATGAATTGAGGATGCGCCAGAAGTTGGAAATACTCGATTACCTTTGCAGGCCAGCCGGTCGCGCCGCGCGCCACCTCTTCCAGCGTGGCGGCTGTTCCCTTGGAACGGATCAGCGCGATCCAACGCCCCACAAGTGCGCGCTGGCTGACGGGCCCGATGTCGTGCACGGGGCGGTAACCAACCAGCGCACCGATGTAAGGCACCAGCCACTCTTCGCAGGTTTCGATGAACTGGTTGTCATACAGCCGTTCGGCCTCTTCAAACAGCGTGTCGCCTTGTTCACCCAGTACGTGCAACACGTCGCGCAGCGGGTAGCCTTCGCGCGCATCGCGGACGCGGTAGACCTCGGGCAGGCTATCGTAAAGCCAGGTTCCAGTAGGGCTCGACTGGTTCATGACAGCACCTCCAGATAGTCCAGCGGCTCGGGGTGCAGCATCAGCAACTCGGCCCCCTGGGTTGCGCTGGCCCGTTCGGCCGTCAGCGCCTCGCGCCGTTTGGGAAAGCCAAAGCGGTATAGCCGGTCGAGCGTCACCGCCTCGACACCATCCACATTCTGCATCGTGGTGATCAGTTCCGAGGCAAAGACCGAACTTGCGAACTCCCGCGCCTCAAACGAGTAGTCGCGGCGCAGCGCGGCCTCGACCGCTGCGATCACGTCGTCGGCGATGTAGTCGGGATGCGGTTTGACCTTGGCAGCGATCCGGAAATAGCGCGGGCGATAGCTGCGCAGTTTAAAGCGAGTAAAGGGCAGCCCGTTCCCTGTCAGCGCATCGCGCAGGTTCTTGTAAAGCGTGCTATCGGCGGGCACCTCTGCCGCCGCTTCGCCCGCCACGGTCACCACGACACCTGGCTTGGCCGCACCGGGGAACTTGGCCCATTCAGCAGATGATTTGGCGATGCCAGCATAGGCACGGCTGAAATCGGCAAAGTCGATCAGCGACACAACCCGGTCCAGCGTCCGGCAACTGAGCGGCACATTGCTGCGCAAGGCCTCAAGCGGTTCGGCGTCCGCGCCCCCTTCGGCAGGCAGTGGGTTTGTCACCGCTTCAAGCCCCAATGGGCGGCTCATCAGGATGTTGAGCTGATCGGCCTTGACCCGCCCCTGCAAACCCAACCCCGTCCGATAGGAGACCGAGATGTTCTCGCGCCCAGTCGCGGGAGTGGCCGCGAAATCCGGGTTGCCGAAACCAACCGTCGCCGCCCCATCGGGATCAAATGTCAGGGTGTAGCCACGCAAGGCCGGTTCAGGATCGAGAAAGTTGTCGACCTGCGCCCATTGAACGCCGTCCACGCGCAAGGTGAGTTCGGGCTTTGCACCACCGGCCACGGGCGCCGTGACATGGGTCAGTGGTTTCTGGTTGAGCGTGAAGGTCTGGAATGCAGACGCAGGATCACCGCCGCCCAACACCTCCTCGGTCGTCTCACCGTGATTGGCGCGCGCCACATTGGCATTGATGCGCAGTGCATTGCGGTCGAAATCATCGACGAGTTGCGCGCTCAACGTGATCCGTGTGCTGCCGCCTGCGAACAGTTGATGCTCGACCTCTGCAATTTCTACCAGCCGGGTGACCGGCGCTGTCAGCCCGTCTGCATAGGTGCCCGTCATGAACAGTTGCTGACCGCCCTGCAGGCCCGGCGCCCAGGTGTCGAGCGCGATTTGCGTATCGCCTGCCCGGATCGCATCGCGGCGCGGCATGCGCGGCAAGTCGATCCATTCGGACCCCGCAAAGATCGTTGTGCCGCGGGTCGAGAACGAGCCGAAGCCGGAGGATGTATTCAGCGTCAGCCGAGACGATTTGCCAGTGATCGCAAATTCGGACAAGGACACCTCGTCCACCGCGTCGATCTCGTAGACACCCCAGGTCTCGCCGTCCTTCAGAACGGCGTATCCCCCTGCCCCGATTTCCTTGACCACACGGTCGAGGTAGACTGCGTCGTCATTGTCCTCGAGCACGAACAGGGTCCCGTCGGCCCACTGCGACGGTGTCACACCCTTATAGGGCCCGGGCGTGAAGCCGGTGATGATGACGTTGCCATCTTCGTCGATGTCATAGATCGGCACGTCGCCCGTCAGCGCGGGGGGCAAGGTGTCGACCGCCGGGGCATTGCTGCCAAAGGCCCCTGCATTGTCACGAAATACCAGAATGCGCTTGGGCACTTCGGGCGCGCCGCGCAGCGGATCAAACAGCTGTGCCTCTTCCACGGCCAGATCATCCAGCAGTTCGGTCAAGGTACCCGCGCTGACGGTGCTGCCCAGATAGGGCGCAATCTCGGGCGGAAAGACTGGCGCGGGTGGTGCCGCGGGGGCCGTGGCCTCTTGCCTGATGGCAGCGGTTGACAGGGGTTCGATTGTCAGCCGGGTCAGATCGACACTGTCGGGATCATTGCCGATATCCGCCGGTTGCAGGGTGACGGCCCGAACGACGGCCAGCGTGGGGGTGCTGTCATCGGCAAAGTAGAAAATGGCATCGCCCGCCACGATCCCCGCGCTTGTTCCGGCCAGATAGAGCGTGCTGGTCGCCGCGCCGAGGTCTTGCACAACGCTCTGACGCGGGCGCATCGCGTTCCATGCAGGCCGGGCGGGCACGGCCTCGGTCGTTTCAAAGATCACCGGTGTCTCATCCGGGCCGGGCGTGCTTTGCACCTTGACGCCCGAGGGCAGTGTGACCGCCTCGGGTGCGCCGGGCGCCGTGCTCATCCCGAAGGCCAGCACCACCTCTGCCGACACGCCGGGATGGGGCGCGTAACTGACCAACCCTGCCAGTTGATATAGCGACCAGACCTCGCCCGCCGTCTCAAGCAAGGTCTCGGACAAAAGGCGATTGTAGTAAAAGCTGAGGATGTCGCCGCTGACCGCCCAGGCATCCATCAGCGCGATGGAAAAGTCGTTGGAGGCATCCCGCGTCTTCAGATCAGCCAGCGTGCCGTAGTCGGACGAAGTCAGGCGCGCGATCATCGTGTCGTAGTAGGACCAGTAATCACCTGCCTGCGCGCTGATTACGGACAGACCGGGCCGCTGCCAGCTGGCGCGCGGCGTGGACACGGAAATGCCCTCGCAGCATGCGCACAAGGCTTGATCATCCGCCATCATCGCCCTCCTTTCATGTCCAGCCGCAGCACACCGTTGGCGGCGCGGCTTGGGTCATTGTCCAGCCGCGCGATTTCACGCCGCCCAAAGGTAAGCTTGCGCGCCTCCAGCCCGCTTGAGCCGGGATCGGAGATGCGGCGGAACAGCGTGACGGTCACTGCCGTCACGCCCTCGACTGATTGGGCCAGTGCGATCAGGGGCGACAGGTACAGCGTCTCGCCGAACCGCATCCGGTCCGGATGGAAGCCGCCCAGCGTGCCATCCGCCAGAACCCGGTTGGAGAAGCGTTCAAGCACCGCCGCCTTGACCTGACCGCGCAGGTAGTCGGGACAGACGCACACCTGCATGTCGATCTCGATCCCGACGCTGATGGGGCCATCGACCTCGAGGTCGCGCCCTGCCATACGGTAGCGTTCCATGTGGTTGCGCAGATCGGCTTCGAACGCGGGTGTCACGGGCAGGCCACCGCGCCGGTCGGCGGTGATGAAGGACGTGTACCAAGACCCCGTATGCATGATGTCCGTGACCGTGCCCTGCAACGGCCCTTCCGGTGGGAGGAACCGCTGGGCCATGTCGTCGTGATCGCTGCGCGTCACGGCGCGGTCCTGTCGGCGAAAGGCGTAAGGGGCCCGGCGGCGCATCTCGTCAATCGTTTCGGGGCGCTGCCCGCCCGTGCTGGGTGTCATGTTGCGCACGCTTGCAATCGCGCTCAGCCCGCTGCGCACATGGGCAATCCTGTCTTCGCCGATATTGCCCGATGGCCCCAGCCCGACCCTGTAGGTCGCGACGAATTCGGTGCCTGCATTCGGGCGCAACCCGTTCACATCATTGCCAAAGCGCAAGGCCGCGCGTCCCCGGTTGTCGATCTCGGGCACCACGTCGCGGGCGGTGGCATCGCTGCCAAACAGATCGAGCCGCGCGGTATAGCTCTCTGACACGCCGTTCAATGTGCCGACGAGGTCCAGCTCGGGTTCACCCGCCCCGTTTGCGGCCAACAGGTCGGCGGCGCCCAGTGCCGTGTCGAGGGGCACGGCGAATGTCAGTGGCGCCTCGGCGAGTTGCGGGCGGAACCGGGGCGTGATCCGTTCAGGGCGTTCGCGTTCACAGAGTTCGGCAGCGCAATCGCGCCGCGCGGTATCGACCAGCGCCTCGGGGCCCTGCCCCGGTGCCCAGCTGCGGGTCGGGGTCGGTACGGCCCCGATATCTTCATCAACGATGGTTCGGCCGTGATCCGCCAACACCACATTGCCCCGCGCCACGGACACGTTGGGCAGATAGATGCGCCCGAACTCCTCATCCGTTTCCGCCGACAGGCACAGGGGACGGCGCAGGGCATCGCTCTCCTCCCACCGAATTTCTGTCACCTCATCGCCCGTGACGGGGTCGGTGAGGGGCACGCCCGGGCTTTCGAAGGCCTGGACTTCGACCAGCCGCACCACCGGTCTGTTGGAGCGGTCCCGATCCGCGCTGTTGCCAGTGCGGGGCCCCACAAGTTCTTCGAAACCAAGGAACATGCCCGCCGCCAGATCGGGGTGATGCCCGGCAAGGGTCGCCGCCGTCGATCCGGCGGGCAAACAGCATCGCTGGTTGGACCACGTGTAAAAATTGAGGCTGTTGAGATCGACAAAGATGGACGCCAGCGGCATCAGGGCCTCGAACACCAGCGGGGCGCGGGCCAGAACTTCGGGGTCGGGGGGCAACAGCACACCCTGCCCCGACAGCCGCGTGGTAAAGGCCGTACCAGCCGGGATGACCGGGTCAAAACCGGGTCCGATGGGCACCGCATCCGCCGACGCCTCGACATGAATGAAACAGCGGGCATTCTGCCCCTCGTCCAGATCGAAATCGACCACCTTGCCCAGCCTGCGCGCGGAAATGCGGTGGTGGAGCGTCGAGAGATACGCTTCGTTATGGGCGGCGTCCTGGGCATAGGCGACCTTGTCCGCCAGCACAGCCAGCGCATCGACGATGGCCATCTTCTGATCCACCACATGGGGTGCGGCCCGGTTGGGTTGCAAGGTGGCGATACGATCCAGCATGGCGGCGCGGAATGTGTCGGTGTCGCGCGCCAGATAAGAGATTTCGGGGGGCGTGCGTGGCCCATCCACGCAATCGCAGGGTGTCACACAGTCAAAATCGGACGGGCACTCAACCTTGAAGCTGAAGGTGACCCGCGCCAGTTGCGGATCGATTTCGATGGGCGGGCGGTCATCCAGCAACCCGCGCCGCAGGAACAGAACATGCGGGTCGAAATTGCCGGGGCTGAGCAGTTCCACCACGATGATGTTGGTCTGTGGAGGCAGGCCAGTCGTCACGGCCACCAGTTCCAACGGGCCTTCTGGCCCCTCGACCACCACCTGATCCAGATCATAAGTCTCCGGTGCAGGGTCTTTCAAAAGGTGGACATGCAGGAACCGCTGGCGATCAGCCTCGACAGGTGCCGCCTGATCAATGACTTCGATGAAATCGATGCCGTTCAGCGCGCTTTGGCGTGTCGCTTCGCGGCGCAGCCCGTCACAACAGAAATACATCATGGCCCACTCCCTGTTTCAGCACGGAAACTGGCGGTGCCATCCTCGCCCGTGGCGCGGATCATGTAAGCGATGTCGATGATCAGCGCTGAATCCACGGCCTGCACGTCAAGGGCCGTCAATTCGATCTCGCGCGACAGGTATTCCTGCACGGCGACCTGAATGGTCATGCGCGCCGCCTCGGCCGTTTCGGGCGAGGCGGGGCCAAACAGCAGATCCGGCAGGCCGCAGCCCAGGGTCGGGCGCAGCAGACGCTCGCCCTGCCGGGTGAACAACAGTTGTTCCAGCAAGTCGGTGACATGTGCCGCGCGATCCACACGCGCCGTCAGGCCGTCTGCGGCAAAGGCATAGGGAAAGGCGATGCTGTAGGCGCTATCGGTCATGTCGCAATCACCCGTGTCTGGGCCACAACGGGGATCAACGGTGTTCCGGTCGGAGCGGCAATGGCCTGACTGTCCAGCAGCAAAAGCGGCTGGCCCAGGGACGTCACGCGCACTGATCCGGTGACAAAGCTGGCGGTCACGCAAGGCCCGTTGGCGGCGGGGGGCGGAGGCAATGCGCATCCCGCAACGACCCACGGCCCGGTTTGCTGCACTGTCGGCTGCGTTGAAACCAGAACCCGTGGATTGGGCACAGTCGGTTGCGCCTGCCCTCCATGAGAGCACAGAACCGTCGCACCGAAATGTAACATGGGACCAGGCATTGGTCCTGACCTCCCTTAGATAACCGTCAACGCGCCTGCGTTGATGTCGACCGTGGGGCCGACCAGCGTGATCGCTGCCCCTTTGCCGTTCGTGATGAAAATACCGGTGTCGTTGATGGCGATGGTTGCGCCTGTGGCGCTTTGCAATGTGATGCCGCCCACACCCATGGGCCCGCCCGCATCGGTGATGACGATCCCGTTCTTGGCCAAGGTTTGCAGCGTCATGGCAGACACGGCCGGGGGCACGGTGCTGGACAAGACAGGCTTGTCCGCAGGTGAGCCGGGAAAACTGCCCATCCAGACCGGGTAGTCCGGATTGCCATCCTCATACATCACGTAGACCCCGCTGCCCGCCATAGGCACGGCGAAAAAGCCTTGGTTGATACCGCCCAAGGGAAAGCAGGGATTGGCCCATGTGGACGTTGTCAGGCCTGTCACATCGGGCACGATGACCTGAATGCGACCTGTCTGCTGCGGGTCGGGAAGAGGACCGACCGTACCGCGATAAATTCCGGGAAAATTCTGCATTATGCTGGCACCTTTTCGACTGTGGAAAGCACGCCATTGCGCGTCAGCTCAAAGCTTTGCGTGAGGCTTCCGGGGGCAAAATTGGTCCGCACCATCTGGACATAGTGCAGCCCGTTGAAGGCCGCGCCAAAGCCGCGCAGGCTGACCAGCTTGTGGGGTTTCAGCAAGCGGCCATAGCGGGCGACATCCAGTTGACCGGATATTTTCATGGGCGCCTTGTTGGCCTGAGCCGCACGCGCCATGCCGATCAGCGCGGCTTGAACCGGGTTGTACTTGGCCGTGTCGGTGATCGGCGTAATTTGCAGCGGGATGGGTGGTATCGCCCCCAGGGGCGGGTTCAGGATCGGGTTTGCCACAACCGGTATGGGGATGGGCACCTTGGTCTGCGGGTTCAGGATAATGACAATCGGCAACGTGGCGCTTTGCGTGTCAAAGTCGCCGGATGCGCTTTGCAGGTTCTTGGCCGCGTCCATATCAAAGTTCAGCGGCGGCTGGATGTCACTCAGCGGTATCTCGGGGCCCCAATAGGCAAAGGAGGTCCCGGCCTTGGGCCCCGGTTCCATCCGGAAAATATAGCCGACATCATCAGCCAGCTTGCGGATATAGGCGAGGTCCTTGCCCTGCTGATGCGGGATGCGCTGTGTGGGCAGTGGCACGTCCAGCAGAACCGAGGGGATCACCTTGGGGATGATGCCCATGAACGCGTATTTGGCGAGGATCAGCGCCACGCGGGCAAAATCGGGCATGGCCGGATAGACCAGTTCGCGAAACGCAATGTAGTCCAGCACACGGCTCAGGTCTTCGCCGGTTACGGTCAGGCGTGAGGTGCCCGGCGCCGGGCCCGGGCCAACCTCGTGATTGGTCATCACCCCGTCGATCAACACGGTTTCCACCCCGTTGACACGCGCGGCGATCACCACGCGCACCATCGGGATGGGCAGACCGCCGGATACAAGAAACAGGCTCATCAAGGGGGACCGTTGATCGAGATCGAAGACCAGTTGAAACACGCCCGGCGCATCAGACTTTGCGCTGCTGACGCTGGCGGAAACGAGCGCGTCAAGCACATCCTGCCCGACGGGCACAGGCACGGCCGGCCCGATATAGAGCTGGAGTTGCGCGCCGGTTGTCATCGCCCCACCCTCATTTGAAGGTCCCTCCGCCCTGCCCCAGGGCCTCGCCCACGGCGATCCGCGCGCCCACCTCGTCCAACGCAGTGCGGAGATCGCGGATCAGGTTCGCATCAAGCAGCTTCCAGCCTTGGGTCGGGTTCCCGAAGTACTGCGCGGCCAGCAGATCCAGTCGGTCGCCACCGCGTATCGTGTGCACGGCCGAGATAGAGATTTGTTCCGGCGACGGGACAAAGCGGCGTCCGACAAAGCGTACCTCGCGCCCATCCGCCAAAAAGGCGGTCTTCATCGGCGCACCGTGATACCGGCTGTCTTCGGCAAAGGGTGCCTGTCCGGTATCCGTCGGCGTCAACAGTTTGGCAATGTCGTTCATAGCGCCCCCTCGATGCCCATCTCGGTCGCATTGCCGTCAGGCACTTTGCCGGCGCTGGCCTCGACCGCGCGCAGGTAGGTAAGAAAGAGTGCGCCGCCCCGGCTGGAGACACCCAGATCGTCCACGGTCAGCACCCGCAGCGACAGGTTGACGGTGGCCTGCAACGGATAGAGGCGTGAATTGTGCAGCATCTCGTTGACGGTCATGGACTGGATGCGCACCGGCGCGATCTGATCCGGGCCCCAGACAAACAGCAGCAGCGGCTGCACCATCGGCAAAATCTCGAGTGCACCGGTCTTTTGCAGTGCATCGTTCGCCTCAATCGTCTGGGCCGTGGGAGAGATCAGGGTCTGCAACAGCGCGATCTGCGGACGGACCCCTTCGCGCAACGCCAGCGCATCGGCCCGGTCCAGCCCATCGCCCGCGTCCAGCTTGACCTCGACCGTGATCGTCTCTGCCGCAGGGCCGGTCAGCCGCAAGGGCGACGCGCGCCCGGCATCTTCGCCGACCGACTGGATTTCGAAACTCCGGGACAAGCGGTCAGGGTTCACCGTCAGGGGCAGCGTGTTTTGCACCGCACCCGTCTCCGTGTTCAACACGACGAACCCACCCTTGAGAAACCGCGGCTGCATTGTGGTCATTGCGCGCCCTCTTCTTCATTGCCCGCCTGTTGCGAGGGCGTAGGCGTCGGGCGTGGCCCCTCGCCATAGGCGTTGTTAATCACGCGGAAGGTCAGCGTCGCGTTTTCGACGCGCGGCAGGAACAGATTGCTGGTCATGGACCGCGTCCGGCTTTGCTGGATCGCTGATTGGATTTCCAGCGAGGTCGTTTGTTCCTGCATCAGTTGCAGTTCCGATGAGGTCGTGCTGGAATCCGCCACGACTTGGGCCGAACTGGCCGAGCTGCTGCCCGTAACCCTGCGTTCCTGTTCCTCTGACACGGTGACCACACCTTCGTCGGTGACAGACACCGCGCCGCCCGTTCCAGCCTCGGCCGCCGTTGTGTCTGTCGTTCCGGTACGCCGACCGATCGAGAATTGCTGACGGCGCGAGCTGTGCCACATCGCCCGCGCACCCGCCGTGCCCTGACCGTGAATACGAACGTTGCCGGATGGCTCGAGCCCAAGGCTCAGGTTGGCGTCCAACCCATCGACCATGCTCAGGATGCCCCCCAATACGCGGCCCGGCGCGCCAAGACGGCTGAGCACCGTTGGCAGGACCCGCCGCACCAGCGGGTTGTCGAGCGACAGTTCCGCCCCCGCCTCGACCCCCAGGCTGGCCGAGAGGGCCGCGCCCAGTTCGGCACCAATGGTGCCCCTGAGGTCAATCTCGCGCTCGGACCCTTCGGTGTTCTCGAACTCGCCCCGGATTTCCATCTCACGCATCTCTTCGCGGATTTGCTGAACCGACAGATGCCAGTTGCGCATCCGCTCAATGCTTCTGCGGTGGCTTGCGCTGATGCCCGAGCGCGACAAGAGCTCTTCCGACACCTCGTTGGTGATCCGGTTTTCAGTGCTGACCGAGGACGTGTCAGAACGCCCCGAAATATCCGTGCGCGCGCCCCGTTGGCCCTGGCCGATGCTGACGCTGTCGTTGCGCTGTACCGTGTTGCTCTCACCCACCTGCCCGCTTTGATAGGCGGCAAGCCGGATGACCAGGTTGCCTTCCACGATCTGGTTGGGCGCGCCCATCACGTTGCCATACGGGCTGCCGGTATCCTCGTCCGATGTTTGACCGGGTGCCCGTGTCACTGCCTGCGTGCGCACGGCCCATGCATCGACCAGCGATGCATCATGGGGCATCACGCTGACCGTCATCAAACCGCGCCCTGAATCGTTGCGCGGATGTGTTGACGGGAATCCGTCCTGCGGCAAACCCGTCCCCCCGACTCCCCTTCGAGCAGCGCAGCCGGGCGCACCATCATCCAAGGGTCGGGTGAACCAGCGTGGCTGGTCGGGCTGACCTGAAAATTCTGAAGCGCCACGCCGCGAATGGCCTGCGCGGCCTGCCCAGCCCCGTCGATCCTGTAGTTGAACCGCCAGCGTACGGGCATACCCCGGCTGTTGAGGTTTTGGGAGGGAGGCGTGTTGGCGTCCCGCCCCAGACGCTGGTTGATTTCAGCCTCATACCCCCGGCCCAGATCGTCGATCAGGGTATCCAGCCCGTAAAGTTCGACAATCGCCTGAAAGTCCAGGTCATTTGCCTGCCGCAGGATGGTTATCGACGACAGCTTGTCCTGCCGCGTCACATTTCCGGTGAGCATGTGATGCATCATGTTCACACGTACCCTCAGCCGCTGGAAACGGGCCAGGATCCCTTGCGGCGGATCCCCTCCGTTTTCGGGCTGAAACACCTTGCGAACGATCAGGTTCGACATGTCGTCGGTGTCGGTATAGTTGCGCGTTTCCCAGTCGTAGTCAGGCGCGCTCATCGCATCCATGAAGCGGATCAGTTCCGCATCGTCGAAATTGCCACCGCCAAAGGCGCGCACCCACCATTCGCTCGAGAATATGGCAGTGGTGTCGCGTGTGCTGTATTCGCCGAACCGGCGGATCACGCCCGGCTGATCCAATCCGCGACGCTGTTCGCTGACATGGGCGAGTTCGTGGGCGATGATCCCCCGTCCCAGAGGGGTTTCGGGCTGGTATGCCCCCGATGCAAATCCGATGTTCCCGTCGCTGGCAAAGGCTGTGCTGTTCGTCGCTTGAGCCGCGCGGTCGGCGCTTGCATCCGTGTGCACCCGCACATCGCCGAAACGCTCGCCAAAGGCACCCTCCATCTGGCTGCGCAGCCCGGTGCCAAGTGGCTGGCCCTGCCCGGCAAGCGGCTCTGGCGCCGCATCAAGGCCACCGTCTTCGCGCGGCTGCGGCAGGCGATCCAGCGCACCGCCGTGCAGCTCGGCCAGACCCGGCGCACTGTTCAACCGGTGTGCGACACGTGCCTCTGCCGGGTCGTTGCGCCGACCCACCGCCACCGACGGGGCGTCTTTCTGAATTTGCGCCTGCTCAGCCATCACCGCTCCGCTCTGCGATCCTCTGATGGATCGCGTCCGCTGCACGCGCGGCCTTGGTGTCCGTTCCTTGCGCGGGCTGCGTAGGCGCCGCGCCTGTCTGCAACGCGGTTGTAAGCGCATCCCCAAAGCTGCGTTCCTGCCCACGCATGGCCGCAGGCAACACGATCCGACCGATGGACAGATGGACAGGCCGTTTCATTGCCCCCTCCTGCGTCGCAGCGCGCCCAGATCCATGGGTTGCGCCAGCTTGGCGTTTTCCTGCTCCAGCGCCGCCATCACATCGTCAAACCCGATGGTGTCGCCCCGCGCCGCCGCCATAAAGGCGGCCCCAAGCGCAGCGTTCCGGATCGTCCCACCCGTGGCCGGTAGTGTGGCGAGCGCTGTAAAGGCAATGTCACCCACCGGTGCTTCGGGTGGGAAAGCCGTCTGCCAAAGCCGCAGCCGTTCCTGCGCGCTGGGAAAGGCGAAATGCACCGCAAAGCGCAGCCGCCGCATGAACGCATCATCGATGGCACCGCGCATGTTGGTGGCCAATATGCAGGTGGCGGGCGAGGCCTCCAGCCGTTGCAGCAGGTAGGCCACCGTCATGGCCGAAAACCGTTCGGACCCACTGTCGCCATCGCCGCGCTGGCGAAACAGCGCCTCTGCCTCGTCAAAGAACAGGACAGCGCCGGAACGCTCGGCCACGCCAAAGACACGGTCGAGATGCTTTTCCGTCTCGCCCACATATTTGTCGACCACCTGCGCGAGGTTCACCGCCAGCAGCGGCACATCCAGCGCGCAGGCCATCGCCTCGGCCCCCATCGTCTTGCCTGTGCCTGATGGCCCCGAGAACAAGGCACTGATCCCGAGCCCGCGGTCGCTGTGCGCGCCGAAACGCCAGTCGCGATAGACGGTTGCGCGGTAGCGCACCTGCTCAACGATGCTATGCAACGTGGCCTTGGTCGCGGGCGGCAGGACCAGATCGTCCAGCGTTGCGCGCGGGGTGATCTGCGTCAGCAGTGGATCGGGTGGCGGGGCCAACAGGCGGCGCACGGCAGCGCGGGCCGTCGCAGCGCGTTTGGGAGCGGGGCAGCCTTCCAGCCCGATCGTGGCGCGCAAGATGTCGTCAGCGCCAATGGCGAAATCCTCTGCCAACCGCCCCACCTCGGCCGCATCGCAGGGGCCAAGCGCCCCCTGCCAAAGTGCCAAGCGCGCCGCACTGTCCGGTTCGGCCAGGGTCACCACATCGCATCCCGGCGGCAGATCGCTTGGGGATGTGACCCGTCCTGCGACCGCCAGTGCCGCGCCCTCCACCCACGCAAGCTCCTGCGCGCATTGGGCATCGATCTCGGGCAGTGCGAACACCGGCAGTGTCTGCTCCAGCACGCTTTCGCGCGCCACCAGCCGGAGCAAGGCAAACCGGTCTACTGGCGCTGTGCGCAAAAGTGCGGGATCCAGGGCCAAGGGCGTCAGCCCAAGTACGGCAGCCACCTCTGCCCCGACCCGCTCGCGCGTAGAGGCATCGCCGCCTGACACAACCGTCAGCCCGGATCCCGCATGCTGGGCCCGCGCCGCCAACCGCTCGGCGGCAGGCGCGGCCAGTGCCTGTGTTTCGGGGGCAAGGATGGACGCGCGGATCGGGTGTCTGAGAAACGGCAACAACCGCTCGTCCGGCCCGGGATGGCCCAGACACCAGTCCAGAATGCGCGCATCCATTTTCAGCTCAAGATCGCGCCGCGCGCCCTGCCCGTGCAATTGGATCAGTGACCAGCTGCGCAAGACGGAGGTCGGCAAAAAACTCTCCCACGTCAGATCCGGCAGCACGCCGAACAACCCACCAACGGTGATATGCGACGCCTGCACCCGCTTGGTCACCGCCGCGTTCAGCCCCGGATCAACCTCGACCCCGACCAGAAGGGCGATGGCCAAAGCCTCTGCCCCGGACAGGCCAAAGCGCTGCGCAAGGGCTGCAAAGGTCGTGCCTTCCAGCACATGCACCTGTGGCGTTTCGCCTTGCGCCATCACCTCTGCAAGCGATGCGAAGAGATCGGTTGTGACGGGTGTTGGCGCCACGGGGGATGTGAAATCAGGCGCGTTCATACCGGCACCGTGATGACTTGGGACGGATCGTATTGCGGCGGCACAGGTTCGAAATCCGGACCTACCGGGGGGATCTCGCGGATGGTCAACCAGCTTTCGACCCCATCGACCCGCAGGCGGACGGGATAGGCCCCGGCGGGCAGATCGGGAAAGGTGAAGGTCACGCTGCCCGTGGCGACCGTGCGCGGCGGCGCGGTCGAGACGCTGCTGCCCAGGATCAACTCGACCTGCTGGCCGGGCCAGACATTCGGGCGCAGATCAAGCACAACCTCGATCTGCGGGTTGGGCGCGATCACGCGGGTCACCGATACGGGCGGCAAGACCGGAACCGGGGCCAGTTGGAAGGCCGCCGCGTTCGATCGATAGACCGGATCGCCCAGCACGCGTTGCGCGGACAAGCGCACCTGATAGGGGCCAGCCGCCCAGACTGCGGGAACGTCCGGTACAATCACAGTCTGTGTTGCGTCATTGCCGCCCGGTGCCGGGATCACATCGATCTCGGCGCTGAGCTGGGGGCTGTCGAAATGCACCGTGACGGTGGTGCCGCCCAGGCGTTCGCCCCGCAACACCACCGGATCGCCGGGCCGTGCGCTCGCCTGCCCCTCGGGCAAGGTCAACGCGCGGATCAGCGGTGGGCCGATATCCAGCGAGGGCAGCACCTGCGCGCCAGAATTGTCGCTGCCGATGGTCAGCACGGGCAAAGCGCTGCGCGATGGTGCCTCCTGCTGAATGATCACCGAACTGACACGATAGGCCATGGAACTGCGATAGGTGGTCTGAAAGCTGGTCCAGATGCGCGACATCTCTTCGGTGGTCAGATACACAGGGGCGATCACCAACCGCTCGACCTGATCGGCCAGACCGGTGCCCGCAAGCGCCTGCAAGGCGGGCGGCAATCCCCCGGCGACGGGCGGCGACGGAGACAGGCCCGCCACAATCTCGGCCCGGTCGAAACCGGGATGTTCGTGCAGGATTTGCATGGCGTAACCCAGCAGGATGTCCTGATGTAGATCTTCGGTCGCAACGGCACTGATCAGATAGAACAGATCAAGGGGCAGTGGCGTATTCTGCACCCGTTCGCCCGCCGCATTTCGGGTTGGCAGGATCTGATTGGACCAGCTTGTCTGGCTCTCGACCGTGTAAAGGCAGACGTTCAGGACAGAGCCATCTTCGATCAGATCGATCACCCGGTCGGGCGGGCGGGCGTGCACGGTGACATTTGTGCCGATGGCTGCGCCCACATCATTGTCGACCAGCCCGTCATTCAACACGTCGCGCAGCAGTTGCGTTACCCCGGCAATGGCGAGTGCGGTGCTCATCTTGCCCCCTTGCGCCGCGCCTCGCGATAGGCATCCAGCGTCAGGTTGGGGGCCCATGGCGCAGATGCCGCAGGCGTTGGCGGTGTCGCGGCGCTCGGTGGATCGGGCGCAATCACAATCTCACCGATGTGAATGTGCATCGGCTCGGGCTGATGTTGCTCGGTCTCGCCTCGCTGGGTGCCGTCAATTGCGGTTTGTTTCTGCGGGACGTCAAAGGGCGCTGGCGCGTCGTTCACCGGCATCATGCGCGGTTCGGGAACCGGCACGCCATCGTCGCGCAGGCTGGCAATGGCAGCCGCGACCTCAGCAGCGATGTTGGGCAGCTTGGGAGTGGTAGGTTGGGGTGGTGGTGCGCCTGTTTCGCGTTGTTCGGGCGATTTGGATTGAGTGGCTTGCGGCACCAAAGGCGCAGGTTCGCGCGGCGTAAAGGGATCGTCTGCGACGGGCGGTGGATTGGAGTGTGCATCCTGAGTTTCGACAGATGCGGCCGCGGGGATGATGCTTGGTGGTGGCGGCACTGGCGCGGGCTCGAACAGCCGTGGTTCGGACGGTTGCTGTGTCGCTTCGCTTTCCTCGGCCTTGGGCGTTGGCATCGACTGCGTGGGGGTCGTGGGATTGGGGGACACAGATGCTGCCGACGACGGAGGAGGCGCGGCGGCCTGATCCGGGGTTACCTCTTGCGTGATTTCCGTGATCTCGGGTCCGTCCGCCGCAGTCTCGCCTGCGAAATAGGACGGGATACGCGGCGTGACCCCTTTGGCCTGCCCCGACACGCGGCGCAACAGCCCCGTGACAAATCCGGCAGGCGCGTCGCCCGTCATCCCGACACCATCGCAACATGTGCGGCCCGCCGGGTCGGCGACAGCGACAATATCTCGGAAGAGCTCCAGCCATAGCTTTGTGCGAGCAGGTGCACATCCCACAAAAGGCGCTGTGCTCGGGCCGACACCTGCCGCCAGAGGATGTCCACGATGTCGACTTCTGCCGCCTGTTCCGCTTCGCACTCGGCGCATTTGTGCCCCAGCGTCAGCGCTTCGATCCCGGCATTGTCCGCCAGATGGGCCTCGAAGGCGTCCAGCAGGTCCGGCGCGGCGTTCGGTGTTTCGATGAGGGCGGTCAGCAATGCGCGACGTGCGACTGTCGCGTCCTCAGCCTTGAGGGCGCGGGCCAGATCCAGACTGTTGGGCAAGCGAAAGGCGTAGTCCTGGCCATCATGTGCAAAGACTTTGGAACGCGCCTGGTCGGAGGGCACCTGCGCCAGAATATCCGCAATCGCCACATCCAGATTGGTCTGACCTCCACAGGCATCACAGGTCGCGATGACCCGCAAATGCGGGCCGACGAGGGACACCGCCAAGCCGAACAACCTGGCATCCCGTTGATCAATGGGCAGCTGAGCAAGGGCGGCACGATCCGCAGAAGGATCATGCGCCGCAATGAGCGTCAGCGCCCGATCAATGGGGTGCTCTTTGGCTGCGATCTCCCAAAGGTCGATCAGCCTGGCGTCGGTCGTGCCGGTCATGGTCAGGCCGCCGGTACATCAAATGTCGGCTCGGATGCGGGCGTCACCTCGTAGTCGCGTTCCCAACCTTCGTTCTCCAGCTTGATCGACTGGATGGCAAAAGCGGAACTGTCGGCTTGCAGGTCGGGGAAGGCGCGGAATTCAGACACCCAGCACCGGAAGATGTTGTAGGCCAGAACAAGCCCACCCGCCTCGTCATAGATTTCAAGCATCAGGTCCTTGCGGAAATCAGACAGCGACACCTCGGCCCCCAGCGCAGTGCCGTAGTTCCAGACCTTGTTGGCCCAAACCTCGAACTGCGTGTTGTTGGTGACACCGCGTTCCATCGTGATGGCCTCGTATTTCACCTGGCCCGGTGATTTGCGCATCAGGGACGGATCGCCCCCCTCGCGGTACTCCATCACTTCGACTGTGCGCGACAGGGCGCTGACCTTGTTGACGGCAAAGAAATAGTCGCCGCCCACCTCCTTGATGCGGAATTTGTAACCGGCATAGGGGATGGCGCGTGCGCCTGTGAGATCAAGCTGTGTCATCGGGCCCTCCTTACACGTCTTGCTGGATTTGCAGTTGCAGGCTGATCACCACGAACTCCGCCGGGCGCAGCGGCGCAAAACCGACAAAGATGTTGACGATGCCCGCAGCAATGTCGGCAGGCGTTGTCGTTTCGGCGTCGCACTTGACCCTGTACGCTTCGTCAGGCGATGCGCCCTGAAACGCGCCTTGTCGGAACAGCCCTTGCATGAACGACCGCGTGGCACTGCGCATTTCGTTCCACAGTGGTTCATCATTCGGCATGAAGACCGCCCATTGCAGGCCATCAAACAGCGTGCTTTCGATGAAATTGGCCATGCGCCGCACTGGAATGTATTTCCAGTCCGAGGCCAGCAAATCGGCACCTGCAAGCGTGCGCGCGCCCCAGGCCACATTGCCGGGAATGTCGAAATTGCGCAGCGCGTTCAGGCCCAGCGGGTTGATCACCCCGTTCTCCGGATCGGTCATCGCAAAGTCCAGGGCGAGCACGTTGTTCAGCCGCGATGTGATGCCCGCCGGGGCCTTCCACACGCCGACCTGACTATCGGTGCGCGCCCATATGCCGGCCATCGTACCCGAAGGCGCAACAGAACGTGGGCGATTGTCCATGCCCGGGTCAGGCACCTGCACGTTGGGCACATAGGCCACGGAGTATTCGGATCGCAGCCCGGCATCGGAGATTTCGTCCAGCCACGCCTCGCACTCTTCGATGGTGTCCGTGCCAAGCGGTGGGTCGATGAAGACCATCGCGCGACGTTCCTGGCAGTAGGAAATCGCAGCCCCCATCACCGACGCAAGGTTGGCGGTCGAGCCGAGGCGCGATGCCTCGGGAATGGCAAGCATCGTAAAGGCCGCGATATCATCCAGCGCATAAAGGCCAGTGCGCGTCGCCCGGCTGCCCCGCAACTCGGCTGCGGTGGGCGGGCTGCCATCCGCACCGGCGGTGCCGATGGATTGAAAGCCCAGGGGTGCCGCGTTTGTCGGCGCGTATTGCATCACGTTGGATTGCGCGACGGCACCGTCCAATGACAGGCGCACGGCGAGATCGCCGACATTGTCTGCAATCGTGACCAGCGTGGCCGGGTCGTAGTCGGGCGAGCCGCGGCCCGGCTGCACGCGCAGACGCGTGCCCACCACCGTGACAGTGGCTTGTGACCACAAGCGATCCGCCGGGAAGGCTGCGCGGATCGCGCCTTGCAAGAGGTTCGCCGCTTCGGCAATCGTTGTCGGCACCACGGGCACCGGCACATCAACCGACTGCGTGCCTGCGCCGAAATCAATGTCGAGCGTGTTTGCAGCAGCTATGCCCGGGAACTGGGTGTCATCCACCACGTCCGAATAGTAGCCTGTCGGCGCGGGCAACCCGCCACCCCATCCCCCGTCGCGCGAAATCTGGATCAGGCCTGATGCGGCGTTGACCACGTCGATGGCATTGCGCAGCCCAGGCGCAATCGTGATGTTGCGGTAGACCTCGGTGCGCACCGCGACCTCGATCCCGTTCTCATCCCGGATTTCGGAGATGGTCAGATTGAACTGGGTCAGTGGGTCCGTCGTCAGATGATCGACGTCAAAGCGCAGCGCGTTGGCCCATTCCCCGGGATCATCCAGCGAAGTTCCCGCGATCCGGCGCCCGGCCGTGAACCGCAAGGTGTCCGCCGGTGCAACGGCCTCGTCCTGAACCACGACGGTGGCGGCGCTGGCATCGGGGCTGACCCGCACGCTGTAACACTGCCCTGCCCCGTTCAGGAAACACTGGGATACCGCAAAGCTTGTCGGGTAGTCCGTATGCACCCCGCCAAAGTCGCTGTCGAAATCACCGAGGGTGAACATTCGGATCGGAGTGTCCAACGGCCCACGCGAAAACGCACCCACAAACGCCGCGATGGACGTGGGTGCGCCGACAATCGTGCGCGCTCCGCTTGGAATTTCTCGAATGTAGACGCCCGGGAACGTTGGAATAAACGCCATAGGATCTTCCTGTCATTTGAACGCACGTTTCCTGCGCCCGCAAAAATCATCGCGCGGGCTGAAAAAGTACCGATGGGTCGGATCGATCAAGCAGAGCGTCTAAAAAATCACAACTAAATCAATAAGGTACAGATCACTCAAAGCTCTCGACCAAATATTTTACCGTGTCAAACGCTGACACAAAGACCGGTTTTTTTCAACTATACGGCACAGATTGAACGGTGCTTGATTTGCGCGCATGGCGCGAGTTATCTGTGCAGCGCCCTGTCGGGCAAACGGCTCGAAAATGGATTAGTGCTGAGATTTGAAGGCGCTACTCGGTCAGGTTGAAGTTTGCCATACGGACCTCACGACATGCTGATCGCAGGCGGCGGAAAAATGCCGAACCGATGGGTTTGATCTCGCCGATGAGAGGCGTGTACCGGGCTGCGACAACGGGCAAAACGCATCCGCGCATGTCGAATTGGCCCAGCGTTGAAGCAACGATTCGTGTCGAAACGCTCAACGCTGGGCCATGCAATTGTGCCAGGTTCATCGACTGGCCGAACCCTGTCCGGGTCCTGAACCTCGTCGTAGCGCCGTGTCAGTAACCCTGCTTCTGGGTTGCCGCCTTGGAACACGGCTTGAACAATCCGCAAAAGCTGCCCGCGTCCGGGTATGTCGACGGCGGCATGGTGGGCGCGTTTTGGGCCGACACCTGGGCAAGGCTGGCAAAGACGATCAGTACAGCAAGAAGGAAGGGGCGCATTGGGCATCTCCGTTTCGTGGTTGATGACCCAAATCTGCGATGCGCCCTCTTCTCTTGCGCGTCGGTTTCGAAAATCAGTGCAGGTTTGCAGCTATTGACGATGATTTGTCAGAATCGGCGAATGCCCTGGATTGCGCGGTCCGCCGATACTCGGTCGGGCTGTGCCCCATCTCGGCACGGAACGCCCGGTTGAACGGCCCGACTGACGCAAAGCCGACATCGTAGGCAATTTCCAGTATCGTTACGCTCATCCGCTCGGGATCGGACAGCGCGGCACAGGCCGCTTCGATACGAGCGCGGTTGATAAAGCTCGAAAAGTTGCGGTGGCCCAACCCTTGATTGATGGCGCGCCTCAGACGGTGCTCCGGGACGGAAAGCTTTCCGGCGAGCGCGCCGATCGTCAGCCCTTCCTCGCGCCAGATACCGGCTGACATCGCTGACTGAACACGCGCGATGAGCGCCGGATCTGTGAAGGCGTCCTGCCCTGGCAGGCACTCAGCGGCCTCGGGCGGTGTCTCGCCCGGCCACCGATCCGCGTCGGGTCGCAGCAACCATACTGCAAATGCCAGCGCCACAGCCAATGTCCCGACGGCATGCAAGAGCGCAAGGATCACGCTGCCTTCCTCCAGCAGCCCGGTGATCTGCCCCATGGTCAAAAGCAAAGCCAGCCCGGCAATGGCCGCGGCAAAGCCCGGGCGCGCACGGCAACGACATTCCACCAGATCATCGCGCGTGGACCAGAGCGACAGGATGAACAGCGCCCCGTAAAGGACCACGGCCATTGGCAGGCACAGGGCAAGAAAACTGGGGAACGCGACGTGTATGTAAAGAGCGACAGAGGTGACCAAGGACGCGCCAATCCAGGGCCACCGCTGCCCCGGCGCATCGAGAAAAATTGTCACGATCAGCCACGTGATCGCAGCCGGCGTAAAGCTGGACAACAGATTGAGATTGGCAAGCAGGGTCGGATGCAGATCAAGCGGCAGCGCCGTCGTGGTGATCAGGAATGCCGTTTCCGTCACCGCCAGCGCCGAGACGGACAAACGCCCCTCCCGCCCGATGGGCGCGCGCCACAGCAAGGACGCCAGCAAAAGCAGGATCGTGATTGCGCCACCGCGCAACGCAAGGTCGAGGTAGATCATGTCCGGCCCATTCCTTTCCCCGGGGTATCGGTTGCGCGCCAATATAGGGATACGATGAACCTTCCGCGCGTCGATTTCTGAAAATGAAGCGCCGATTCTGAAAATCGACTGGTGCGAGCGCCGGTGTGTGGCCAACGCGCACGCCTTTACGGCGCGATGGTTTCAGGGGCGTTGCGCCATGTGCAGGTCATGGCATGTCATGACACAGACGAAAGGATGCGCTGTGCGCTAGACGGCCAGTGCCGGGGCCTACGTGGGCTGATGAACGGTCACCAACAGGATCGGGAGGAGACAGGTGGCGGAGACAAAGTCCTAGATTTGCTGCAAACCGGCGAACTAAGCTTTTGTTTTTGAGAGGTTCTCGGTTGGTGCATGTTGCAAAATGTACAGCAGAGTTAGCAAAGTTTCGCTTCTCATAGGCTTTAGGAGAGGGAACCTATTGCTGGGCATCGTTCAATTGCGAAGCAAATAGCTTCGCGTTTCTTGTTCGTAAGACACTGACGTGTGGGCCCAGATCAGGAGGTCAAGGCTCCTTGCCGTCGTTCTTCGGTGAGGCACGATGCTGCGTTGCGACCCACCGAAGGAGGCATTCGCTGCGTCTGCTCGATATCGGCGGTAGCAAATGTCTAAAATGCGGGACTTTCCGGCCTTTTGCTCGCGCAGCTATTGCTGACGCAGCATCCATTCGCAAGCGCAGCACGTTCTCCGCCGCGTTGCAGCCAAGGTCGTCAGAGCTGTCATTCAACCCGGCTTGATGAAGTCTAATCCAAACCGCACTTTCGCTGTATGGTACGAGAACCACCGATACACAGGATGAACTTGTCGTCAGAGTTCACACTCTCAAGTTCTACTTTGCGCGCTTCGCGAACGCAGAGAAAAACACCAATGGCGGACTTTGGGTAAGCCATAACTTTCAGGTGGCTTGCCGGATCGCATGCGACATTGCCTGCGCCAAATCCTGAGGTGCCTCAGGCGCAACGACGATTGACCGCTTGAATTTCAGTAATTTTGGAAATCCGTCCTTTTGGGACAGAATTTTCATGCCGGGTTCAATATTGCTTTCGTAAATGATGCCGATGGCAAAGCCGGCGCGGATGGCCGCCTTTTGGCTCATGATACCGGTGCATTCAAAGGCAATGTTGTACGACCGTCCGATCTCGTCGAGCTTTACTTTTGGAAGTTCACCCATCCAACAACCGTGATTGATGATGGCCAGAGGCACTGGCGCATCCCTTTCAAGTTGCATCTCTTTTGATGCAACCCACACAGCTTGCTGTTCGCGGAACACATCACCCGGTGCATTGTAAGCTGCCGAACAGACTGCCATGTCCAATTCACCCTTGTGGATCGCATCGGGAAACCGGGCGGTGCAGCCCGAATGCGCGATGACATCAACGCCGGGGTTGGATTGTTTGAACTGGGTGAGCGCGTGTTCCAACACACCTTCATCAAAGTCGTCAGGAATTCCGACCCTGATCCGACCGTTGAGTGGCTTGGCAAAAAGCGCCTGCACTTTGGCCAGTTCAGACAGGCTGCGTCGCGCAACCGGCAGGAGCCTTTCGCCGCTTGGGGACAGCGACATGCCTTTGCCTTCTCGTACGAACAGGGATGTGCCTAAGTCGGTTTCAAGTTTGCGTAGCTGCACGCTGATGGCCGATTGGCTGCGGCTTAATCGCGCTGCAGCAATCGTAAGATTTCCGCAATCCGCAATGGCAACGAAAGTCTTGAGCAGATTGCCGTCGGTGAATGTTCGTTCGGAAATGTTCATGGGTGCATTCATATCATTTCATTTTAACAATCGCCAGAAGCGGCATACGTCTGGTTCTGAACACCAGACCAAGGAGGCCGCCCGATGGCCGACATCGACACGCAACGAATTGCTGCAACTTTGGCAAGTTTCGCGGAAGGCATCTGCGATCCGTGATGTTGGCAACACTCGGATCGCAGATGCCTTCCGCTCCAGTGAGAAGCTCGGATGAATGACCAGCGACCAATGTGGCTTGTTTTTGCGCCCGGAATATTTCTGGCGATTTGGTCTACGGGCTACGTGGCGGCGAAATTTGGCCTTGGATACATCGAGCCGATGACGTTCCTGACCCTGCGGTTCGCTTGCGTGGTCATCATCATGGCTGGATTGTTCGCCATTCTGCGGCCGCCTCTTCCCAAGTCGCCGTCGGAGTGGGCACATCTGGCCATCGTTGGGTTCCTTCTTCAGGCCATGTATTTCGGCATGTGCTATATGTCGTTCAACGCCGGGCTTTCCGTCGGGACTCTCGCACTGCTTCTGGCAATGCAGCCAATCCTTACGGGTCTGATCGCACCACGTTGGGTGGGTGAGACCGTAAGCTGGCGACAGTGGGCCGGGCTTGTGTTGGGCTTGGTTGGGGTTGTCTTGGTGGTCACCGCGCGTTCGGAAATCGCGGCGCCCTCTCCCATCGGTTTCGTATTTGCTGCCCTCGCCCTGATCGGCATCACGGGCGGCTCCCTCTGGGAAAAAAGGTTTGGCGTCTCACATCATCCGGTCACTGCCAACCTGGTCGGATTCGCGGCAGGGTTTCTTGGTGTGGTCCCATTCATGGTCGCTTTTGAAAGCATGCAGATCACGTGGACATGGCAGTTGGTCGCATCGCTCGTCTATCTGATTGTTGCCAGCTCACTGATCGCAATTGGGCTGTTACTGGCCATGATCCGAGCCGGAGACGTGTCGAAAGTCTCTGCGCTTTTCTTTCTGGTCCCTCCTCTGGCGGCGGCGGTTGCCTGGATTGTCCTTGACGAGATCATGCCGCCAATCGCGTGGCTCGGGATGCTGGTTGCGGGCCTTGGCGTTTTCCTTGCGACGGCCACGAAAAGCCAAGCCACCTAGACTGCGCTGACTTTTCAGCGGCCCTTCACGTTTCCAAGATCTTCAGGACCCTTCAAATGACCTCCTCCTCAGCCAATGACGGGCGTGTAAAACGAAACATTTTCGTTCTTGTGATGGCGCAAGCGTTCCTTGGAGCGCAGATGCCCATGATTTTTGTTGTTGGCGGATTGGCCGGCGGCATGTTGGCGAGCAATGTTTGCTTTGCCACATTGCCTATTTCGATGATCGTTTTTGGTTCCATGACAACCGCGCCCTGGCTGTCCCCCGTGATACAGCGCAAAGGACGCAAGTTCGGTTTTTTGTTGGAGCTATTGGTCGCGCACTGGGTGCGGCCATTGCGGCGTATGCGCTCTATACCAGTTTCTTTACCTATCTTCTGATCGGTTCCTATCTGACTGGAACCTATATGTCGGCCCAAGGCTTCTACCGGTTTGCCGCTGCTGACACCGCATCAGATACGTTTCGCCCACAGGCAATCTCCTACGTGATGGCGGGCGGGCTGCTGTCCGCGATCTTTGGACCACAACTGAACAAACTGGTCTTTGATGTCTCGGTGATACCTTTTCTGGGAACCTACTTGACGATCATCGCCATGAACCTTGTTGGCATGTTTCTCTTCCTGTTGCCTGACCTCAAGGGACCTGACGACAGCCTTGCTTCCAAGGCCAAGCCCGCCCGTGTCCGGTCCCGTATCGACCTGTTGAAGAACCCCACGATCCTGGTCGCCATCATACGTGGGATGGTCTCATATTCGCTCATGAATCTCGTAATGACATGCACGCCGATCGCAGTAGTCGGCTGCGGGTTCACCAACGAAAACGCCGATGACATCGTGTCAGCCCATGTTCTGGCAATGTATATTCCGTCTTTTTTCACCGGACATCTTATCGTGCGATATGGCGTCACAAAAATCATCACTCTCGGGTTGGCGATTCTGTTTCTCGCAGGTGCCGTGGCTTTGATGGGGGTGACGCTTTCTCATTTCTGCGTTGCACTGGTGTTGCTGGTCATAGACTGGAATTTCGGTTTCGTGGGCGCCATCACCTTGCTTGGTTCTGGAAATGCATCCCATGAAAGGGGGCGTGTTCAAGGACTGAATGACATGATGGTATTTGGCTGCGCAACGTTTGCCAGCCTTGCGTCCGGTGGCCTAATGAACTGTGCAGGCGGGTCAGCGGTTGCTGGGTGGCAGGCTGTCAACTATGCCATGCTTCCCTTTCTGGTTCTCGCTGCCGCTGCGTTGATTTGGTTGACCGTTGGTCGCCGTTCAGACCCGCTTCAAAGCTAGGGTTCCTGGCCCCGGCGTTTACGGAACCGGGGTTTCAGGAAACTGGACATTCAGGTGCGTGCAACTCGGGGCTTCGATGCGCTGACCTATGCCTGATGAACGTTGAAACGATCAGAAACGCGTAGGACGCCGAAACAGCAGAGCAGAACTTCGCGCAGCTCAATCACGTGCTGTCTCAATTTTGAAACAACTTGGTTGCATACCCTCTGTCTCCGACATCGTGACACGTGAACGGTCTCCTTATGTGTCGACGGAAACAAAGCAAAAGGAGACAACATGCTTTTGAAGAACATGACCATTGCATTTGCCATTGCTCTCATGTGCCAGATGGCCATGGCACAAGACCAAGATGATGATGTTTCGGCAATCGCTGCAATCGATCAGGAATTCGAAGAGGCACTCGCGGCAGGCAGTGCGGAGCGGATGGCAAGTGTATACACAAGCAATGGCCAAGCGCTGCCACCCAACGGAGAGATTGTGGAGGGGCACGAAAGCCTTACGGCTTTCTGGCAAGGCGCAATTGATGCCGGATTTGCAAGTGCCGACCTTGAACAGGTGGAGTTGGAGATATTCGGCGAAAACGCCATCCAGGTCGGCCGGTACGTTCTCACGATGCGCGATGGCAGCATCGCGGATCAAGGCAAACTGATGATTCACTGGAAACAGGAGGCCGGCGAATGGCGTTGGCATCGTGACATTTGGAACAGCTCCCTGCCCGCCAACTAACCAACTGAATACCATCACCCCCTGCCTTGACTGCGGGCACTGCAGGGGGTGGTGACTTGTATTTGAGCGTCACCGCCGAATGCTGGTCATTGTGGCAGGGCGTTTGGCCTATCGACCGATTTCTCCTTCAAATCTGTGGCGATACCCGGCTTCTTGCAGTGCTTCACAATCGGCAGCGGTCATACCGTGTTGTGATCATTGCTGGTGATCGGATGGACATTTCCGTCCTTACCACTTTCGCAAAATGTCTGAGCCTGGACTGACGTTGCAGCCTCCCCCCAAAAGTAAACAGACGCTTTGGCAAGCCGTGTCCCAAAAGCGAGACAAGTGACCAATCTTAGCGCTGAGGGCTCCTCGCATCGCGTTTTTCTTCTTGTCATCCTTTGCCGCGAAATCATGCGAGGACCAGCAATGAACGCCGTTCAGGACACCTATTCGATCGATGCCTATGCCGCGGATATACGCGCTATCGTCGCCTCGGAATCCAATGACCGCTTGATAACAGATGCCATCAAACCACTCGCCAAGCGTTTCGCCACTTCGCCGGGTTGGTTCAAGCCAGAATACCGCGAGGTAGACCCTTCTCAGGGGTTTGGCGTGCATCTTTTGCACGAGGAAGACGACCATAGGCTGGCCGTCTTCGTTTTTGCCTGGGCACCCGGGAAAGGCACCAATCCACACAATCACAAAACTTGGGCAGTTGTCGCCGGCATTGAAGGTCAAGAACACGAGGTGAATTACAAACGTCTGGATGATGGCAGCCGGGTCGGGTTCGCCGAGCTTGAGCAAACCTTTGAAGAGACGATGCGGCCGGGAATGGTCGCTGCGTGCTTGCCCGACGACATCCACACCGTGGAAAACATAGGAGAACAGGTTTCAGTGTCGCTTCACACCTATGGGCTGCACCTTAACCACACAGGCCGTTCAGAGTTTGATCTGACCTCGAGAACCGAGCGGCCCTACATCGTGAAAGTTTCGGAGGAACAAGATGGCTGAGTCTCTTACAAAGCCACCACTGGCCGGTGTGCGTGTACTAGAGTTCGGACAGATCGCTGCAGGTCCGTTTGCGGGATCGTTACTCGCCGATTTGGGGGCGGATGTCGTCAAGGTAGAACGTCCGGATGGCGGCGACGGCATGAGGGCTTGGCCACCACTGACCGACAACGGCGCAGGTGACGTCTATTCCGAGAACTTCGCGTCGCTAAATCGGAACAAGCGATCGATCACAGCCAACTTGAAAGACCCGGACGAGGTCGCACGTCTGAAACGGCTTGCTGGCGAATGTGACGTCGTAGTCGAAAACTTCCGTCCCGGCGTCCTTGACCGCCTGGGATTGGGATACGCTGCGCTAAGCGCCGACAATGCCGCTTTGGTCTACTGCTCGATATCGGGGTACGGACAAACGGGCCCTTACCACAAGAAAGGCGCTTTCGATGTTACCGTTCAAGGCATGAGCGGACTTATGAGTGTGACCGGCGAAAAGGGCGGCGACCCGGTCAAGGCCGGCGTGCCGGTTGGCGACTTCTGCGCAGGACTTTATGCTGGCTACACCGTTCTGGCAAAACTGATGCAAGCGCGGGAAACCGGCCAAGGGGGCCACATCGATTGTTCGATGCTTGGCAGCCTTCTTGGAGTGGCCGCACTGCAAACCTCCCAATACTTCGGAACCAGAGAAGCGCCTGAGGCTCTTGGCTCAGCGCATCCACGCAACGCGCCTTATCGCGCCTTCCAGGCAAGTGATGCGCCCTTCATCATTGCCGCAGGCAATGACAAGTTGTGGGAACAGGTCGCCCATGCAGTTGGTCTTTCCCACCTGACAGAAGATCCGCGCTTTGCAACGCAGTTTCTGCGCGCACAAAACCAAGATGCGATGTTCGATCTGTTGCAGCCAGAGTTCGAGAAACAGACAGTCGCGTACTGGTTGACTGAAATGGACAGTCGTGGGGTCCCTTGTTCGCCGATCAACACCTATCCGGAGGTCTTGGAAGGGGAGCAGGTCCGGCACATGAACCTGGTGCGTCCCGTTACGCTTCCCAATGGGCATAGGACACGGACAACGGCCTTTCCCATTCAGATGACCGGATACGATTTTGAAGTCTTCCGGAATCCCCCAAAGCTTGGGGCGCATAATGACGATGTTTTGGCAGACTGGCTTTCCGCAGAGGTTGCCACGTGACCGGCGTTGTCATGTCCGAATTGGTTCAAGATTGCCTGCATGTCTCTCTGAACCGGCCTGACAGGCTGAACGCGTTCAATGCCGAGCTTGTCGAAGGGTTGCATGATACCATGCAAGAGGCCGCAAGTGCGGATGTTCGCGCCGTCGTTTTTCGCGGCTGTGGAAAAGGGTTCTCGGGCGGTTTTGATCTGAGCGCGCTTGATGAGGAAAGTGACGGTGATCTTCTTCACCGCTTTGTACGGGTGGAGCAATTGTTGCAATTGGTGGCACATGC
Organism: Tateyamaria algicola; assembly: GCF_047715485.1. Lineage (NCBI taxonomy): Bacteria > Pseudomonadati > Pseudomonadota > Alphaproteobacteria > Rhodobacterales > Roseobacteraceae > Tateyamaria > Tateyamaria algicola. The sequence goes on along the minus strand of NZ_CP180422.1, from coordinate 3,259,844 downwards.
GCCGTTTGCGACAATCGCCTGTACGCATGGCCCATGCTACGGGGCCGCAGCCGACCTTGTTGCGGCATGCCAATCACGTATTGGAACCTCTACTGCGCGGTTCAGAATGCCGGGGGCTTTCTTTGGCCTGGTGCTTGGGACGGGGAGACTGTCAGCACTTGTCGGAGCGGACAGTGCCCGTCAGCTGGTACAAAGGTCCAAACCGTTTGGTGCAAAAGAAGCCGTTGAAACGGGTTTTCTGACGTCAATTGTGGAAGACGACAAGTGGGGCGCCTGGATCGAAGATCGGATGGAGCGTGTTCGCATGTTCGATCCCAAAACATACGCATCCCTCTGTGCACGACAGCGTGTGGATACGCGCTCGGCCGATTTGGAGACTCTGGTAAGCTCTGTCACATCATCGTCGATCAAGGCTCGTATCCAAGACTACGTCAGCAACCTTAGCTGACGATCGCCAGACGCGGTGACGCCGAACAGATGGTGTCACCGGAAAGGATTGCCTTGATCTGATTGCGGGCAGTTTTGATTGCTGTGTCAGGATCCGCCAGCAGAGTATCGGCGGCCACGACATTCACATCGGCAATACCAATGAAGTTCAAGACGTGGATCAGGTAGTCAGTCCCGTAGTCAATCGGGCCTCGGACTTCAGTTCCACCTGACACGAGTACGATATGAGCCGTCTTCCCCTCCAGAAGCCCAAGGAAACGGTCCCCTTGTGTCATAAAGGTAAGACCGGGCCGGACCACCTGATCAATCCAGCATTTCAAAGATCCGGGAACCGAGAAGTTATAGATCGGTGTTCCGATCACGATATGGTCCGCTTCCTCAATCTCGCAGACTAGCTTTCGTGAGGGAGCCAATGCACGCCTTTGTGCCTCGGTCCGTTCTGCTTCGGTCGTAAAATTCGCCTCAACCCAGGTGTCGTTCATGGGCGGGATTCCGTCCGCCAAATCTCGTTTCGTGAATGTTGCACCATGTTGTGCACACAGACCATCGACCAGTTCTTGGCTTAGCGCATGCGAGACCGAATTTTTCCGTCTCGCGCTCGTCGTCAAGTGAAGAACATGCGTCAATGTTTCTGCCCTCAGAGTGGATTCAGTTTTGTTCTACTTCGGTCTATCAGGAGAGATTGGTGAGGTGCCTCGAAGCGCAAAGAAAACCTTTTTTTGCGTCTCAAAATTGGGACAGCTGTCCCTAATGATCGGTCTGCTTGCGTAGAAATCTGGCTCTTCAAGCCGCAGGTTTGAAGAACAAACAACAAGCAGGAGGACTGAACATGACCACCCCAAGCAATGATGTTGCAGAAGCAATTTCGGCTAACAACCGTGATTTTGAGAAAGCGTTTGAGGCCTTGAATGCCGAAGGGCTCGCCGCCGTATACACATCGAACGGTATGTTGATGCCGCCGAACAGCCCAATCATCCAAGGTCGCGCCAACATGACCGCATTCTGGCAGAGCATGATCGATATGGGCATCGCAGGTGTTGAGCTCAACACCGTTGAGTTGGACCAGGTTGGCGACAGCGTTAACGAGGTTGGCAAATTCAAGTTGAAGACAGCCGATGGGTCTATCGCCGACAGCGGAAAATTCATCGTTGTCTGGAAACAAGAAGCCGGCAAATGGCTCTGGCACCATGACATTTTCAGCAGCGAGAACGCGGCCTGATCATAAGATCGCGTTGACCTCAGACCCGGGTCAGCGCGTTTTCAATATCAAAGACCAGATCATCGACGTCTTCCAAACCTACAGCCAGACGCAACAGCTCGTCATCGATACCGAATCGAGCGCGTTCCTAGGGTTTGTAGATCGCATGCGTCATCGTCGCTGGGTGCTGAACAAGCGTTTCTGCGTCTCCCAAGCTTACCGCGCATTTTATCAATCCCAGTGCATTGATAAATCGCCGACCCGCTTCGATGCCCCCATCAAAGCGCAATCCGATGATGGCGCCGCCACCCTTGGGCATCTGGCGTGCGACGAGGTCAGATTGTTCAAACCCAGGCAGACCGGGATAGAGAACAGACTTCAGCTTGTCGGATGCAGTAAGTGTATCCGCGATGTGCAAAGCAGAGGCTGAATGCGCTTTTACGCGTAGAACCAGCGTCTTGAGGCCCCGAAGGATTTGAAACGCTGTGAACGGCGACATCGCTGCGCCGGTGAGATAGCGAAGTCCTTTGCCCCTGACTTCGTTGATCAAATCGAGGCGCCCAACCGCAACACCACCAAGAAGGTCCCCGTGCCCGCCAAGAAACTTTGTGGCAGAGTGTACGACAATGTCCGCACCGTGCTCGATCGGGCGCTGCAAGACCGGCGTGGCAAAGGTGTTGTCTACAACAACCATCGCTTCGGCTGCATGCGCCAGTGCGGAAACTGCTGCGATATCAATGAGCCGCACATTCGGGTTCGACGGCGTTTCAAAAAAGACCATGCGGGCGGGAACCTTGAGGGCATCCGCGACGGCATCGAGGTCGGTCATATCAATGAAAACAGTTTCAATTCCAAAGTCGCGCAAACCCCTGGCAAAGAACGCAAAGCTACAGCCATAGACAACCTGATCGACAATGACGCGATCTCCGGCCTTCAAATGCGAAAGGGCGACAGTTGTGATCGCTGCGATGCCGGTGGCCAAGGCAAGACCGGCTTCTGCTCCTTCGAGGCTGGCCATGCGTTCTTCCAAGATAGCCTGGGTCGGATTTTTGGTTCTGCCGTAGACAAAGCCTTCGGCTTCACCCGCAAAGATTGCCGTCCCTTGCTCAGCCGTCTCGAACGCATACGTGGACGTCATGAACAAGGGCGGCGTGAGCGCGCCTCGAAACTCGGCAGGGTCATAGCCTAAGTGGATCGCACGCGTAGCTGGACCGGCGTCGGGGCGCATCTCATTTTTTGACATAGGACTTTACTTCATGATCGTTGTGTAGGTTTTCGACACGATCTTCCATCCGGCGGTCTTCATGCGCAGAAGGGTCAGGTAGTCGAAATAGTTCAACCTTGGCAGATCAATCTTTACCTTCACGACCGCCATATCGTTGGTGATTTCCAGCGATAGGATTTCGCTTGAGTTTTGCGGCACTTGCCCACTTGCGACCAGTTCCACGAGAGAGTCTTTTGGTGTCAGAACAAGCGCGCCATCGTCGTTCAGTGAGCTCAGGTTCACAGTCGAGTAAAACGCTTTGGCAACGCGCTCGGCGTCGCCGTCACGCAAACCTTCTATGTAGTTGTTAACGGTGTCAGTGATCTGCTTTTCGTCATTTCCGGTAAGCATCTTGTCGCCTCTGGTTGGTTTCGTCAGACCAGATACTTGGCGATTTCCCTTCAACACGACCACAAGGCGACACACCAGCGCCGCCAAGTCTGCCTCAGGACTGAGACAGGTCGGACCTCGAACAAAGTCGAACGCAACGGTTGGGTCATTTGATGACCCACGCAGTTAACGCTTCTGAACCTGTTCCACAGGTCCACCGTTTTCAGCCCATGTCGAAAATCCATCTTTCAGATGTGCCGCCTCAAAACCCATGTCCTGCAAAGTCGCGACTGTGAGAGCTGAGCGCCAGCCGGACGCGCAGTGGAATACGAAGCGCTTGCCCTGCTGTGCAAAGATGTCCTTGTGGTAGGGACTATCTGGATCGACCCAAAATTCGATCATACCGCGCGGTGCGTGAAATGAGCCTGGAATGGCACCCGTCCTTTGTCTTTCGCGAATGTCACGAATATCAACAATCACGACATCCGGATCATCGACCAAGCTTATCAGATCTGATGTTTCAAGCTCTTCAATCCTTGCCCGTGCTGCGGCAACCATCTGAGACACTGGTGTTTTCAGACTTTTCATTGTTGATTTCTCCCTTTTTTACCATAGCCCGCCTATCGGAACTGCTGCATGAATTCCCGATCGATCCGATCCTTGACCCACCAGACTAGGCGGCCTGCGACGCCAACACCGTACTTTTCACCAAAGGCTCTCTTTGCGCCGAGCGAGATAAGTTTCAGGTAATCCTTCTGCGGAGCATATGACTGAAGATCATCTCCGGTCAGAACACTCCTGAGGTTTTCGAAAAGTACCGGGGCCTGTCGGACGGCAAAGACACCCGCCTTGGGACGCGGATCAAAGGCAAGATGGGCACAATCTCCGACGGCGAAGACGCCTGCCATAGACGTTTGCAATGTTTGGTCGACCACAATCAAACCATTGTGCAGGTCCAAGCCAAGTTCCGATAACCAAGGCAAGGGGGTCGCGCCGGCTGCGCCAACAACGAAATTTGCCGGGATTGTCGCCCCATCCTCCAGTTCGACGAAGCTGTCCGATACTTTTTGCACGCATGTGTTTTCTCGAATCGTGACGCCATGTTTGACCAGTGATCGCCGGATGCGACGCCGCGCGACCCGGCTGGAGTTCGACAGAAGGGTTGTTCTATCAATCAGTGTCACGTTGTGTTTGTCCGTCGCATCCCGCAGCGCATAAGCCATTGCCATTGACAGTTCGGCACCAGCAATCCCGCCGCCGATGACAACAACGTCTTTGGAGCAATAGGACGATCTGAACTGATCCCAACGCGCCGCAAACGCCCCAAGTGGCTTGGCAGGCGTACCATAAAAACCGAAACCATCCAGGTCGTTCATGTCTGCAGTGATGCCCACGTCGATACTTGCAAAATCGAACCGCAGAGTGGATCCGTCTTCCAGCAAAATGCGCTTTTTGGCTTGATCCATACCAATTGCACGACCCGTGACGAGTTGGGCGCCCGCAGAACGGGCCAAGCGATCCAGATCGATCTCAATGTCGTCTCGACTATAGTGACCTGCGACAAAGCCCGGCAGCATTCCCGAATACGACGTCGTTGGTGTTGGGTTGATGACGGTCGCTCCAACATTCCCAAGCGGGGCCGACTTGAGCATACGCAAAACGAGCGCATGGGTGTGCCCGCCACCAACCAACACGATTTGCGGTCTATCGTCGTGAACGAGCGTCAAGGAGGGCAAGGTTAGGTCCATTTGGAGACGTAGCTGCGGTTGGTCCCCTCAGATATGAGGTAGAGATGTCAGTTCCGCATCTGTGAATAGCCGTGATCTCGTCAGAAACCGCTTCTCTCGGCCATTGTCCAAGCTGAACATGCCGCCGCGGCCTGGCACCACGTCGATGATAAGTTGCGTATGCTTCCAGACTTCAAACTGGGGGCCGGAAATATAAACGTCAGCCCCTTCAATATCACCAAGTTTCACATCGGATGCGCCGATCTGAAACTCACCCTTGGCAAAGCACATCGGGGCTGATCCATCACAGCAGCCACCAGATTGGTGAAACAAGACATCCCCGTGATCTGCTCGAATGTCGGCCAGCAGTGCTCTCGCAGCGTCAGTAGCTGTTACGCGAACCCTTGGAGCGGCCCCCTCGGGTAGTTTGTCATCAGTCACACAGTGAGCGTCACTTTGAGGCTGTGAGTTTTTCATTTCAGTGTTCTCCGGGCCTGTTCACGTGGCGGACCGCATCCGCCACGTGACAGTTTTAAGACTTAGAAGAAGCCCAGTTTGTTTGGGCTATAGCTGACCAACATGTTCTTTGTTTGCTGGTAGTGATCGAGCATCATCTTGTGTGTCTCGCGCCCGATGCCGGATTGTTTGTAGCCGCCAAATGCCGCGTGAGCTGGGTAGGCGTGATAGCAGTTGGTCCACACACGCCCGGCCTGAATGGCCCGGCCAAAGCGGTAACAGGTGTTGACGTCGCGGCTCCAAACACCTGCGCCGAGACCGTAAAGCGTGTCATTTGCGATATCCAAGGCTTCGTCTTCGTCTTTGAAGGTTGTGACCGAAACCACAGGTCCAAAAATCTCTTCTTGGAAAACCCGCATTTTGTTGTGGCCCTTCAGGATTGTCGGCTGGATGAAGCAACCGCCCGAAAGTTCGCCGCCATAATCCGCAGCGCCGCCCCCTGTCAGAACTTCGGCACCTTCCTGTCGGCCGATATCGAAATACGACAGGATTTTCTCTTGCTGCTCGGAAGAAGCTTGAGCCCCCATCATTACTCCTGCGAGCCGAGGGTCGCCCGTTACAATGGCATTTGTACGTTCGATGCAGCGCGTGATGAATTCATCATAAATGTCTTCATGAACCAGCGCGCGTGACGGACATGTGCATACTTCTCCTTGGTTCAGTGCGAAATTGACAAAACCCTCAATGGCCTTGTCGAGGAAGGCGTCGTCTTCACGCATGACATCCTTGTGGAATACGTTCGGGGACTTGCCGCCCAGTTCAAGCGTGACCGGAATCAGGTTCTCGGTCGCGTATTGCATGATCAGGCGGCCGGTCGTTGTTTCGCCCGTAAAGGCGATTTTGGCGATCCGGTTCGACTGAGCCAGGGGTTTGCCGGCTTCTAGGCCAAACCCGTTGACAACGTTCAGGACACCCGCGGGCAGTACATCGGCAATCAGCTCTGCCCAAACCATGATCGTCGCGGGTGTTTGTTCAGCCGGTTTGATGATCACCGCATTGCCTGCCGCCAACGCAGGCGCCAGTTTCCACGCCGCCATCAAGAGCGGAAAGTTCCAAGGAATGATCTGGCCTACAACGCCGAGAGGTTCGTGGAAATGATAGGCCACTGTATCATTATCGATTTCCCCCATCGTCCCTTCTTGGGCGCGAATGCATGAGGCGAAATAGCGGAAGTGATCAATCGCAAGAGGAAGGTCAGCGGCGGTGGATTCACGGATCGCCTTGCCATTGTCCCAAGTTTCGCAGGTCGCGAGAAGCTCCAAGTTCTCTTCCATGATATCTGCGATTTTCAGAAGTGCATTGGCGCGCTCGGTAACGGATGTCCGCGCCCAACCGTCCTTGGCCGCATGCGCTGCGTCTAGCGCTTTTTCGATGTCAGACGCGTCTGAACGCGCGATCTGATTGATGACTGCACCAGTGATCGGCGTTGTGTTGTCAAAATATCTGCCCGCGTTCGGTGGCACAAACTGCCCGCCGATGAAGTTGTCATACTTAGCTTTGAACGGGGACGTAAAGCCGGTCTGAGGTTGTGACATTACATTCATGATGATCCTCCCTTTTTGAACAGGGCAAACATCGATGCGCGTCGTGTTCTCTCCTAGGTGGTCGAGCGTTGAAAAGTTTCCAAATGTCCCGTGGGCGAGACAGCAAGCCTCGAAACAGCCGCGGTACTGCTGTTGATTGGTCACGATTTTGAGTTGCTTCCGGACTGCGCGAATAGAGCCCGCCGTAGGGAGCGAGCATCGTTTTGGGATCAGTTGAGAACGCTCATCTCGTCCCGGTTACCGGCAAAAGATGCGGCACCGTTTACAAGAAAGACCAACAATGAATTTATTCTCAACGATCGGAAGCCATTTCCCGGGAGTGTTGATTTCCTGCCTCGTTGCGATCGCTGCGCAGTTCATATCCGAGCACTACGGCGCTCCCGCAATGCTCATGGCGCTTTTGTTCGGCATCTCCCTCAGCTTCCTGTCAGAGGAAGTGCGATGCAAGGATGGGATTGCATTCTCAGCGAAAACTGTTCTGCGGCTGGGGGTCGCCTTGCTTGGTGTGAGGGTCAGCTTTGACATGGCGGCTGACCTTGGTTGGCAGGTCGTTGGTCTGGTCTTGGGCGGTGTTTTTTGCAACCATCGGGTTTGGGTTGGCGGTATCCCGATTCTTTGGTTATCGGGCCCGTTTTGCATTCTTGTCTGCAGGGTCAGTTGCAATCTGTGGAGCCTCCGCCGCACTGGCCATCTCTGCGATTTTGCCAAAGGACGAGCGTTCCGAAGAGCGCCTCGTCTTCACTGTGGTTGGCGTGACCTTGCTTTCGACAATCGCGATGATCCTTTATCCAATCATCGCCGAGTTGTTGGTCCTCGACCCCTCACAGGCCGGAATCTTCATCGGCGCAACAATACACGATGTGGCGCAAGTCGTCGGCGCAGGGTTTTCGATGTCGATGGAAACACGTGAAGTTGCCACCGTCGTTAAGCTCATCCGTGTTGCCATGTTGGCACCGGTCATTCTGATCGCGTCAATCGTGATCCGTAACAATGCGAAGGCTGTTGGAAGGGAAGATAGGCCTACCATTGTTCCCGCCTTCATGGTGGCATTCGTCGCATTCGTTGCTCTAAACTCCTTTGTCGCTATACCGGGCGCGGTCATCAACATCGCTGCAGAAGTATCCAGGTGGGCACTATTGACCGCTATTGCCGCTGTGGGACTAAGGACGTCGCTCAGAGATGTGATGCAAGTTGGCCCAGCAGCCATCTCACTACTCGTGTTGCAAACAGTGTTTATCGCCACATTCACGCTTGCTGGGATGTACTGGCTGAGCACACCGTAGGAACCGTCAGCAGTTCTGTCTTGCCAACAGCAGGGTCAGATTGGCTCGGAAAACTGAGAATCTGTCTCGGCACCGAGACAGACGCCAGATCTGACGCTTCAAGCAACCTGTCGGTCTCTCTGCACGGATTGCTAACTGCCTTTCACACAACGTCGAAAGGTTCGCGAGATGAAGAAACTACTTCTTATGAGCGCAATGATCTGCTTCGGGGCTACTGCGCCAGCAACAGTCAGCGCTGATCCTGTGGAAGATGCGATCAAATCAAGGCTTGGATTTTACAACATGACGCGCCACTACTTTGGTGGTCTCGTTGGCATGGCCAAAGGCGATGTGGAATACGACGCCGCGAAAGCCCAGGAATATGCCGACGTCATCGCCTACCTGGCGCAGGTCAATACGGATGGAATGTGGCCGGAAGGCAGCAGCAACGTCGACCGACCCGGCCTTACGCGTTCGCTTCCAACGATCTGGTCAGACTACGATGGCGTGGTTGAGCATCAGCAAGATTGGATTGATACGTCCATCACTCTGCAGAACACCGTTGCACAAGGTTTGCCCGAGCTGCGTGCAGGGCTTGATGGTGTGAACCAAGCTTGCACCGCGTGTCACGATCAGTACCGCGCAAAGGATTTTTGATCCCATGCCTACCGGGATCACGGAGAAGAAACGCGTCTGGGATTTCCCGACACGCGCATTCCATTGGGCTTTGGTCGCAACGGTGTGCGTTGGTTGGTACCTTGGCGAATACCGTTCATTCTCAACGATCGCGCTGCACTTCTATTTCGGCTACGCCGTTGGAGCGCTCTTGGTGTTTCGGATTATCTGGGGATTCATGGGCGCTCCTGCGTCTCGGTGGCACGCATTGTCACTGAGACCACGACAGGTTCTTGGCTATGCCCGCACCCTACCGACGCGAAGCCCAAGTTCCTATGACGGTCACAATCCACTCGGGGCTCTTGCTGTTGTCACAATGATCCTCGTTCTTGCCGGGCTCGTTTCAACAGGTCTGTTCGCCGAAGACGACACGATGTGGGCTGAGGGTCCGTTTGCGAACTGGTTACCTTCCGACTGGACCGTAACGGTGACGGCTTATCACTCGTATTTTTCGCGTGCTGTCCTCGTGTTGGTTTTGATCCATGTCGCTGCGGTCCTGTTCTACTGGATTTGGAAAAACGAGAACCTGATCAAACCGATGATCACTGGCTGGAAGTCCGTTCGAACGTCGTCGTCTACCCCAAACCAATGAATTTCCAGGCGCGGACCCAGGCGCCTGAATTCGGCTGACCAATGACATCTCACTCAAACTGATAAGGAAAAACCATGCGAAGCCTAGGACTTGCAACTGCTGTTCTGTCTCTATCGGCAACTGCGGCGCTGGCCGACATCACCGATGCTCGAAACTTCTATGAATACTCGGACAATGTACTGACAGCAGGACAACCGACAGCGGATCAGCTTTCGACCGCCGTTGAGGATGGGATCGAAGTTGTGATCAGCGTCGTGCCCGAAAACGAAAGCATCTATAACCCAAAGCAGAAAGACATTCTGCAGGCTCAAGGAATTGAGTACATCCACGTTCCGGTCAACTGGCGGTCACCCGACGATGCGGAGTTTGATCGCTTCCTTGAAGCCATGAACAGCGTGGGTGATCGCAAAGTGCTGGTGCATTGCTGGGCAAATGCCCGTGCATCGGCGCTTGTCTACGCACACAGAGCTATTGAAGCGCCAGAGACACAAACGGCCGAATTGGAAAACCTAAACTGGGTCTGGGCGGAGGTCGCAGGTTACAACCTCGATACGAACACGACCTGGCAGGACTATCTTGATCGCAATATCGGCCGCCATCAGGAACAGTGAATCTGTCCCCGGTCCCCAACACAGCTATCGCTGATTGGGGACCCTACCTGATCAGGTAGTTCCAGCGAAATACTGCGTTGGGGCTGCCCCAAACTGCTTTCGGAAAAAGCGCGAAAAGTAGAGCGGATCGCCAAATCCCAAATCGAATGCAACTTCCTTCACTGATCGATCGCCCGTCCTAAGCGCCACTCGCGCTTCAAGTGCCAGACGTTCTTGTGCCAACTGCTTTGCCGTTTGACCCAATTCATTTTTGACATGGCGATTGAGGGTTGCGATCGTTACACCAAGCATGTCGCAGTATTCGGCGATCTCAAGATGCTTCGCATAGTTCTCTTCGACCAGATCCTGGAACTTTGCTACGACCTCTGACACCTTTGCTGGCGTAACCTGAAAGGACTCGTCAGGGTTGGCGTGCCGGATTTTGCAGTCCGCTGCCTGCAGTAGAAGAGACTTGATCGTGTTGACCGCATGTTCCGGCTTGAATAGGCTCTCGCCTTCCAGGATGTGGCCCAGTTCTTCAAATCGCGCCAACGCCGTTCGGTAGCCATCTTCTCTTAGATCAACAATTGGCAAACCCCGGAGACGGTTGAAGACAACTCCGTCGCAAAATACCTCGTTCCGCATAACGCGTACACAGAAGAAATTGTGATGAAATGCGCAGGACAGAACCGTCGCGCTGCGAGAAAAACTCACCCGCTCGCCAGGAGAAAGAGTGAGCAACTCGTACTGATCAAGTGTGATGTTGCACCCGTCGATTGTCGTCTCTGCTGGTCCACCCATAGGCAGATAGAGACGATATAGAACTTCTGAATAGGCCGGTGGCACGCCAATTTCGGATTGCACGATCAAACCCGATAGAGTGTGGTCTGAATCCTGAATGTCTAAAGTGTGGATCCGCATTTCATGTCATCCGCTTGCTGCCTCGTGACCAACCCGTGATGTCGAGTTTGTCCAGTTTTGCAGCTCAGTTTTTCTTACCAAACCTGCATTGGTTGACACAGAGTGTATGTCCTTTGACGATTTTGTCCATGACGTTTTAGATTCCTTCTATGGGGTCAGCCGACTTCGCAACTTACTAGTAACGTATGCTCATTGCAGCGAGCCGATGTCGCCGGGAGAAGCGTTACCCCGTACGTTTGTTTGGTCTCAGCCGCCCGCTTTGCACGAGCAGATCGTTTGTTCTCGCGGGGTGATACCATGACAGAATCTAAACCAGTGGTCTGAGGTAGATAGGGACCACTCCCCCTCATCATTGCCGAAGACTTAAAGGGTTTGATCGGTCGACCAGACGTTAAGGTGTTCGACGTTAGAGGCACCTGGTCCACCCCGGCTCGGGCGTTGCCAGAAGACTATGCGAGGGGCCATATACAGGGCGCCGCATTTCTGGACTGGACCAAGGAATTTATCGCGACAGACGTCCCGCCCGGCCTCGCTCCGATCGTGGATAAAGATGGCGCTCGTCGGTCGTTCGCGCGCCTTGGTATCAATCCCGGTGACCTGGTCGTGCTTTACGACGCTTCATCACATATGCAGGCGGGTCGGATTTGGATGGCAATGCGACATTGGGGTTTCACCAATGTGCGGGTCTTGAACGGTGGTTGGAAATTCTGGTCGTGCCAAGATCTGCCCGTTTCCACAGAACTAACGGCTTACGATACCGGCTCTTTCGAACCCAGCTTGCAAAGTGGACTGATGATAGATCTGGAAGCTTTTATTGATCGGCAGTCCACTGCCTGCGTGATCGATGCGCGCGGGCCGGCGAACTATGCCGGGAAAGCAGATGATCCGCGGACGGGGCATATTCCGGGAGCTTTGAACGTTCCATTCAGCGCGATGCTCGATCCCGATACGGGGCTGTTTCTGGATGAACACGGTATTCGCGCTGCTCTGGATGATTTGGCTCCAGATTGGAAATCCAAACCTCTTATCGCGTCTTGTGGGTCGGGCTATGCGGCCACGGTGGTTCTGCTCGCCCTGGAATTGATCGGCGAAAATGGCGCCCTGTTTGATGGGTCCTTCGCCGTATGGAAGCAGGACCCTGCGCGCCCGGTTGAACAATCAGCATAGCAAGAAATTGCGGTCGTACTTGGAAGAGAGACCGCTCGACCAGAACAGGAAGCTTCAATGCCAGACACACCGAAACCAAACCGAATTCTGTACACTATGCTGCGGGTACGCGACCTCGATCGGTCGCTTAAGTTCTATCAGGAAGCGCTCGGCATGCACGAGATGCGCCGTGAGACATTTCCAGATGGAAAGTTCACGTTGGCCTTTATTGGCTACGGCGATGCAGCATCAGATGCAGTGATCGAGCTGACCTACAACTGGGATGACACCAACTATGAGCTTGGGAATGCCTACGGTCATATCGCTCTGGAAGTCGACGACATTTACGCGATGGAAGACCACCTGAAATCGCTTGGGGTCAATGTTGTTCGCCCTGCTGGCCCGATGACCTTTGCGCCCGAAGAAACCGGCGTAAAGGAAGTGATTTCGTTCATCGAGGATCCAGACGGGTATCGGATCGAATTTATCGAAAAGATGGACCACTGACCCGCATCTGTCTCGATAGCGAGACAGACAGCGAAGGACAGCCCCTGATCCAGCGCGTCGAAGCGCAACAACGGGCCAAGTTAGAGGCATTGCATTAAATTATCTGGAGAAACTGGGATGGTTTCAATTTTACATGTCAATTCGAGCGCCCGGGAGGGCGGATCAGCCTCTCGTTTCGGTGGCGATATGGTGGTTGAACACTTTAAAGCGCACCATGGTGACGTCTCTGTCACGAAACGCGAGGCAGTCGATCAGGCGGCATTCCTCACCGAAGAATGGATTGGCGCAAGTTTTACGCCTTTCGAAGACCGCTCGGCAGAGCAGAATGCAATCCTCGCCACCTCCAATGCTATGGCCCAGGAAGTGCTGGATGCGGACATCCTGGTGCTTGGTGTCGCGATGTACAACTTTGGTTTGCCCAGCGCGATGAAGGCCTGGATTGACCAGATTGCGCGGCCTGGCGTCACGTTCCGCCCCGATCCGGAACACACTTATGTTGGACTGGCTACTGGCAAGAAGGCCTACATCGTTTTGGCCAGCGGCGAGACGCCGGCTGGCAGCGAAATGGACTTCGCTACACCGTATTTGAAGCACGTACTGGGGTTCCTGGGGGTCACTGACATTCAGATAATTGGCGCTGATCTTACCGTGATGGCGCCGGACACTTTGGAAGACCGCATCAGAACACAGGTGGCCCAGCTGACCTGAGATATGCCCTTCAGATTTTGGTTTCGATTACGAAAGGACATCCGCGATGCTGAACAGCCGAGAACGCCATATAGAGAATGTCATTGCAACGGCAGAATCTTCTAGGGCCGCGGCGCTGAGCCGTCTGGCAGCGTCGTGGACCCGTTCGATGTCTATCCACGGGTTGCATCCCGGGGAACGCCGCGCGCCAGAACGTGTAGATCCAACGAACCTTCGAGAACGGCAGCAACGTGAGGAACGGTTCACAGACATCGCCGCACCATATCTGGACGACCTCTTTGGCCTTGTGGGGCAGCCCGGCTGCTGTGTCTTGTTGTCGGACGCGCAGGGGGTGATCTTGGATCAGCGGATCAATACCGCCGATAGCGATCAGTTCAGAGACTGGGGCTTGTGGCGCGGGACAGACTGGAGCGAAGTCGCCGAAGGAACAAACGGGATCGGGACCTGTCTTGTTGAAGCCAAGCAAACAGTCATTCATCGTGAACAGCACTTCTACGCACGAAATACAGGCATGAGCTGCATTGATGCCCCGATTTTTGGCCCTGATGGGTCATTGATCGGAGCGCTTGACGTGTCATCCGCTCGACATGACCACACCGAAAATCTGAACACGCTTATTCGCGCACTTGTTCAGCAGATTGCCCGCCAGATCGAGGCGGACAGTTTTCGATCCGCGTACGAGAAGGCGCGGATTCTTGATGTGCCTGGAACCGCGAGTGGTGGAGCGGCTTTGCTGGCGGTCGATCAAGACGAAGTTGTGATTGGTGCAACGAGAAATGCACGACACAAATACAAGTTGGGATCCAAAACGAACATTGAACCTAAGTTGGTATCAGAGGTTCTGAACAGCGACACAAGCTCGCCCGTTAGCTTCGAAAAAGCTGAGCGGACGGCCATTGTTCAAGCCCTGACCCAACACAATCGCAACGTCTCAGAGGCTGCGCGAGCCCTGGGAATAGGCCGCGCCACAATCTACCGACGGATGACTAAATTGGCGATTGATCCAAAAGCCGACGATCTGTCGATTCACTAGGATGGCCGCGAAAACCACAGCTTTTCACCATTGCTCATCAGGCTTTGCACGCATCAGTGAAGCGCTCGATTGTCTGCTTCAACTTGGATACCCAAATCCAAGCGCGGCCCCACAACTACAAGCCACCTTGGTTCCAAGCGTGTTCTCTAAATTCAAGGCGCAGCATAGCCCGCAGGATGTCGGCTATTTTTTGCCAAGAGTTCGTCAACGTAGTAAAAGTCCGGCTAGGTAAAGCTGAGCTTCACCACTTGCTGACACTCGCAACGACCGGCAACGCCTTCTTCACAACGCTCAATTTCGCATTAATCATGATAGCGGTCGCATGTGCACGATGCGGTATTTTTTGGTTTGGGCTCAGCACCGATCGGTGCTGCACAAGGGATGGACACCCGCTTTGAAAACTGAAATGCGTTCTCGCACGCGATCAACTTTGACCAGATCAGACACGGTCAATTTGACGAGATCACAGCCGCGCAGCTTGCTGTCGATGGCGACGTTGAACAAAGCCAGATCGCGCAGATAACCCGCCAGTTCGAGCCTTGCCCGGATCGCCCAGACCTGTTTTGGCAGCAAAAGCCGTTTTTGGCCGATGATACGCCCCTTGTTCCAGGCTCTACGTTTCGGGGTTGTCGCGGGAAGTTGGACTCTTGGCATGATATGCCCTCCGATCCGCCCTCCAAACCCAATCACCAGCACCGCGCTGGTGGCTGGATTGTATCGTCCGTTGCAATGGCAGTCTTCGGGAGCCGGCTAACGGCGTCAGTGCTGCATGTGCAGTCGGCGGCAGTGAGCCCAGACTACCGGATGTTCGCACCGAACGAATGTCGGCATTCTTGCCGAAAACTCCACCCTGTTCGTTTCACAGAACTGCCATAATTTGGGCGGGGTTTGACTTAAGTCTCGTCGTGAAACTGGAGATAAAAATGCCTTACGCTCTCGATATTCCGAAACACCTTCCAGGTTGTTTGAACTGGTCTGATACGTCACAGACGCCAGAGAATAGTTCGAAAGCAACATCACTGAGCCGAACGGGCGGTGAAACTCAACCGCCGATCCCATTCATTCAGGCGCAGTACGAAGAAGACCTAAGGCTCTTCCCTGTTTCTACGAAGTTGCCGGACATTTTCCAAGGCCGTTGGTCTGCCAGTTTTTTTGTATCTGACCGATTTCGAAAAATCGTGTCAGAGCTGGACCCAGTCGAGCATCTGTTTCAGCCTGTTGATCTAACCATGATTGATGGCACCCGTTACCATAGCGGTTACTACGCGTTGGGGATTGCGGATCGAGTGGAGGCCATTGATGCTGAAAACTCCGATCTCCGGGCGAAATTCTACGATGGCAAAACATTTCAAAGCCTAAAGACGAAAGGCGTCGAGGATGTCCTTTCTGAGGGAAGATCCCTGGGTCAGTTCACATATTTCGCCGCTGCGTTGGGTGAACCATTCATCCAGTGGCGCAAAGAAGATATCGCCGGGCGGCACCTCTGGATGGATAGATACTACACATCCGAGGCATTCATCTCGGACGAAATGGCCAAAGCATTCAAAAAGGAAGGTATAACGGGATTGGAGCTCAGACCTTCGGCGATCACGGGGGCTACTGGGCCATCATCTGGCGGTTTTCTACAACAGCTCGGAAGTCGGCTCAGGAGGACACGCAATCGCCGATATGATGAGCTGGATAAGCACAACGAAAGCTGACATTGGTGTTGCCGCAGCGAAAGTCGGGAAAATCCGCGACTTGATCATTGCCGCCTGGATCTTCGCCCCGCGATGAGTGAATGGCTGGTTTTCTCGCCGCCCTGCAGCGGCATGTTCCGAGCGGCCGCAGCGATTTTCACGCTGCGTGCGCACGCAGCACAAAATCACGATGACCGCCTTGGGCTCAAAGCGGACCTCGGTGCTGGCGCGGTATCGGAGCCCACCCATCAGCGAGACGCGGAATGCAGGGCTTGTACCGAACCTTCGAGCGGCCCGCGATATTCACAGCAACGTAGGGACCGGAGTGCAGGACAACACAAGCACTGAGGACAATTGCGTCCCTTGCTGTAGGGTGAAGAACGGCCGCATGAAGAGGACCGCTGGCCAAAAAACTCCTCAGGACTGGCTCTATGCGTCAAGCGAAACCGCCGCTAAGCTTTGCGACGGGGAGATGCAATGGAAGCGACAATTCTGACGTTTGAGATGATGGCGGTTCTGGGACTGCTTGCATTCACGGTGTTTCTGTTTGTTTCCGAGATCATTCGCATCGATTTGGCCGCGATCCTTGTGATGGTGATCCTGGGCGGGCTCAGCACGTTGCCCGGACTGGAAAATCTCTCTAACCGGGCTGAGCTGTTCTCCGGCTTCTCATCCAACGCGGTTATCTCAATTGTCGCTGTGATGATCATCGGCGCCGGGCTGGACAAGACAGGCCTCATGTCCAAGGTTGCGACACTCATCCTGAAACGTGGCGGAACGAGTGAGGCTCGGATCATTCCCATCGTTTCGGGCACCGTCGGCGTCATCAGCTCTTTCATGCAGAATGTCGGTGCGGCAGCCCTGTTTCTGCCGGTCATCAGCCGAATATCGGCGCGGACCGAAATACCAATGAGCCGTTTGGCGATGCCCATGGGATTTTGCGCAATCCTTGGCGGGACGATCACAATGGTCGGATCCTCGCCATTGATCCTGCTGAACGATCTCCTGATATCGGCAAACCGAACGCTGCCATCCGATCAGCAGATGGAGCCGTTTGGCCTGTTTTCGGTCACTCCAATCGGGGTGATGCTTGTACTGACGGGCGTTCTCTACTTTGTGCTTCTGGGCCGGTGGATTCTGCCCGGTCAGCGCGGGCGCGGCGATGACGCAGGTGCGGCGCGCTCGATGCAGACATATGTCGAAAACACCTATGGGCTACGCGCCGACATGTTCGAGGTGCGGGTGCCGGAAGGGTCACTTTTGATCGGTCAGACGCTGGCCGATATCATGGTTGCACACCACATCTACATTCTGGGCACGTCTTACAGAGGCCACAAAGTCATCGCGCCCATGGCGGATACCAAAATCGAAGCGCCGGCGCGCCTGGCTGTTCTAGGCTTGCGGCGGGTGTTGCAGGACGAGTTTGCCGAGCCGCATGGTTTGGAGATATTGCCTGCTCTGGACGTGTTTGCCGATGATTTTGCCGCGACAGAATCTGGCGTTGCAGAGGTCGTTATCCCGCCGGGATCGACTGTCATAGGCCAATCGCCCATCGCACTTCGCCTGCGTCAAACACATGGGCTGTCCATTCTGGCAATCCATCGTGGCGAAGAGACGCTGAGCCACGTGGAAACCGACGACCACGTCGCCACCCATATCGGTGAGGTGCTTTTGCAGGCCGGGGATACTCTGGTTGTCCACGTCCAATGGGAACGGCTCACCCGGCTCAAGTCTGATCAGGACTTTGTCGTCGTGACTTCGGATTTTCCGCAAGAGGAACTGCGCCCGCATAAAGTGAACTGGGCGATCGGATTCTTTGCGATGACGCTCGGCCTGATTTTGTTCACCGATCTGCTCTTGTCGCTGTCCCTTTTGGCGGGCGCGGTCGGGATGATCTTGTCGCGCGTGCTCTCCATAGATGAAGCTTACGAGGCCGTCAGTTGGAGCACGGTCTTTCTTCTGGCTTCGCTGATCCCGTTGGGGATGGCTGTGCAGAATACTGGAACAGCGGCATGGATCGCAGAGCAAATCCTGTCTCTGCTGGATGGCTGGCCACTTTGGTCGCTGCAGGCAGGTCTGGCCGTGTTGGCGACAGCCTTTACGCTCGTGATGTCGAATGTGGGCGCAACTGTTCTGCTGGTGCCGTTGGCGATCTCGATTGCCATCTCGGCGGGCGGAGATCCGGCGGTCTTCGCGTTGACGGTTGCGATTTCGACCTCAAACTCCTTTCTGATCCCGACACATCAAGTCAACGCACTGATTATGGGGCCGGCAGGCTACCGGGTTGTCGACTTCCTGCGTTCTGGCGGGGTGATGACCGTCTTGTTCCTGATCGTATCCATGATCGGGCTGACGCTTTTCGTGTAGGGTGGATGTGGCACTCTGATTGGCGATATCCGTTTAGACGTCCAAAGCGGCAACCGATTACGATGTGAGCGCTCGCGGCCCAGAATGGCTGTTCATGTCACTACACGACGCCGCGCTGCATCTTCCTCAAGGCGGAGCTTTGCGGAAACCAACAACAGAAGCCTTCATTCCCTGACCAAGGCAATGACGTTGTCGAGAACCTCTGCTGTTTGCCCATCAGGTCCATGCGCAGTTCGGCGGAACGCGCCGACGAAAGAGACCTGAGCGTCCAGGGGTGAGAAACCCAATTCGGTCAAGTCTTCTTCCGGCGAAGGGTACCTGGCACCTTCTTTGCTCCAAGACCATGGAGCAGTGGAACCATGCGTGGCGACGAGCAACAGGCCTCCGGGCGCCAACTGTTGATATGCCCGCGCAAAGATGCTTCGCCGCGGAAAATCAAAGGGTGTTTGCAGGAACATCGCCGAGATGAGGTCGAAAGGGCCTTCGGGACACGATTTGGCCAGATCGTGACATTCGAATTTGATCCGTGCCGCCGCTCCCCTGTTGGCGGCGTTCGCCTGCGCGATGTCCAACGCGGCTTGGGCGATATCGACTGCGACAACATCCCAGGCACGGCGCGCCAGCCAGATCGCATCGTCGCCCTTGGCACATCCTAAATCGAGCGCACGACCGGGTATGCGATCAGCCACAAATCTTTCGAGAACGGCGGAGGGCCGCCCGTCTGTTTGATGGCGCGCGCCGCGATAGAGGTCGTTCCAAAAGTCGTGCGGGGATTGTCCGGGTTTTGGTTGCATCACATTGCCTTTCGTTTGTGAGTGATCGCACCCAACAGGCACAATATGCTGGCAACGGCGAAGATGGTCACTGGATACAAGAGTGCCGTTGATGCCGCGTCTCCTGTCGTGCGTGTCGTCGCTGCAAAGTAGATGCTGCCAACGATTGCGATGCTCAGCGCAATACCGATCTGCTGTCCGGTTTGAACAACCCCAGAGGCCGCACCTGCAATCTCTTTGGGTGCAAGGGCCAGCGCGTTTGACATGAGGGCCACGTTGCTCAACCCCATGCCAAGCCCGACAATCGCAAGAGGTGCCAACAAAACCGGGGCATTGATGTCATTGCCAACGCGCGCGAAAGCGAAAACAGTCAGCGCCGTGCCCATGCAGGTCAAGGACGATCCTATCAGGGGAAGCCGCCAGGGGTTTGCCGGTGCCCACCGTCCCGCGATGGCCGCCCCGGCCACTGCAAAGATCGGGTGAGCGGCAAGCGCCACAGCAACCTCACCCGGTGACAGGTCGGGCCCGTCTTGCAAGGCAATGGCCATCAGAAAGGGAACACCGGCAATGCCAGAAAAGATCAACAGGATCATCGCGGCGCGCTGCAAAAACGGAGTGGACCGCAGCAACTCCGGCGGCAGCAATGGCTCAACCTTGCCCGACACACCCTTTCGCTGAGCATGGACGACATGGGCCAGCAGAAAAAGGCTTGTGGTGAGCATGGCCATGATCCAGATCGGCCACCCCAAAGGCCGCCCTTGCACTGCGGCGTAGACCAGGCCCGTCACGGCCAGCGCAACCAGCAGCCCGTGCCGGATGTCGATCCGCTTTGATGTGCTGAGGTCATCCCTGGGCAGGTAAGACCCGACAACGACCGATGACAAAACGCAAGGTGGTATCACCAACAGAAACACAGCGCGCCACCCCAACCCCAACAGATCAACAGACAGAACAGCACCGCCAATGATCGGCCCCGCGATGGCACCAAGTGCACTGACCATGCCGAAGTAGCCGACGGCACGGCGTCTCTGATCAGTGGGCAAGATCACTTGGGTCAACGCCAGCACCTGAGGCATCATCGTCGCCGCACCATAGCCCTGAACGATACGTGCAATGATCAGCACCGTCACGTTTTGGGCGGTTCCCGCAGCAAGCCCGCCAGCAGCAAAGGCCAACACACCAAAAAGGAACAGGCGACGGCGGCCAAGGGCATCTCCGAACCGGCCGAGTGGCAGAAGGAAGGCCGCAAGGGGGACCAGATACGCCAACAGGATCCACTGAGACTGGGCATCGGTTGCGGCCAAGTCATCCGCGATGTTTCGAACCGCCAGATTGACCACCGTGACGTCCAACAACGAAACGAAGGCTGCGGCCAAAAGCGCCCAAACAGCGATCCATTGCGCTTTCGTGGCTTTCGTCGGTTCGACTGGCGAGGGGGGCATAGCGCGGGTCCGTTCCTGCTCAAATCACGTGATCTTTAATGTCACGTGATATGCCATGTCAATCTCTCGTGCTAACAATTGTCACGAGACTTCATGTCGAGTACAATCGCTTCATGAGAACAGACAACAGGCTCCCCCGGGTGCTACACATCTTGCTTCATCTCGATGAGATTGATGAACCGGTCACCTCTGAGCGCATGGGGGAAATGTTCGGTATGGACGCCTCGCTCGTGAGGCGCACCATGGGAGGGCTGCGCGAACATGGGCTTGTCACATCAATGAAAGGCCATGGCGGCGGATGGCACCTTCAGCGCTCGACAGCTGAGATCAGCCTCTTGGATGTCTACACCGCGCTCGGCTCGCCAAACGTCTTTGCGATCGGCGCGCCCGAGCCCTCGTCTCCGTGTCTTCTTGAACATGCAGCGACGGACGCAACAAAAGCTGCCATGGCGGCTGCACGCCACCTTTTTGAGGAAGAACTGAGGGGCGTGTCCGTGGCGGACTTGGCCAAGCGCGCGCCGGTTTGATGCCCGGTCGCGTGACAGCCGGAAAGCCGTTATGCTCCGCGGCCCTGGAGTAGTCTGCCCAAACCTGCCATTCTCCGAGAGGTCATGTTGCTGCACTCACAGTCATTGGAACGTGCCGCGCCTCACCCCACTGTTTCGGCGACTGGCCATACATGCGTTTGAACTCACGGCTGAATTGGGACGGGCTTGCATAGCCCACATCCATCGCCGCTTCGTTTACTCTCATGCCGCCTGCAATTCTCATCGCGGCGTGGTTGAGGCGCATCGACTTGACGAATTGGATCGGCGCCATCGTCGTAACCTGCTTGAATTTGCGATGGAAAACGGCCCGGCTCATGCCTGCGCGGCGTGCCATGTCGTCAATTGAGATTGGCGCATCCAGGTTCGACGCCACATGCGCGATGGAACGTGCAATAGCGTTGCCAGCACCAAATGCCTGCCGGGCAAAGACGCCTGCTTCTCCCTTGAGAATAGCATAGAGCACCTCGCGCAATCGCGCTTCCGCAAGAACAGCCCTATCCGTCCTGCTGTCCCCAAGCTGTAGCAGTCGCAGCAGCGCTTCGATGAAGTCCGCATCCCATCTCGCAAGCCTGATCCCCGGCTCCCGCAACGCTCCTGTGGCCGCAGGCATGACGCCTTCGGCACTCTCCATCTCCATGGCGATTTCGGCCATCACACGCTGATCCAGTGAAATCATGACCCCGTAGAGCGGGTTTTCACGCGAGGCCGCAGGCGTTCCCGCCTTGACGGGCATCGACATCGGGCAGCAGAGATACTGGCTGTCGTCGTATTCATATCTCCGCCCATCCAGTACAGCTTCCTTTACCCCGCTCACGATGGCCACGATGCAGGGTTCGTAGACTGCCGGGACACAGGGGATTGCTTGCGTCGCCCTAAACAACCGCACGCCCTTGATGCCGGTCTCCGTCAGGCCGTCCCTTGCCGTTCGGCCTGCGATGAGTTGTTTGATCTGGTCCTTGCTCACGGCGGAAATCTACTGGCTTCACGTCGACGCTGGCAACCATCTTGATACAATCAGGCAAGTAATCGTGACGATCCCGTCTGTTTGTACGTTCAGATGAGAGTTATCTGCATCTAGAAGATGGAAATGCATATAGCTCGGCCCCTGCGCCGACGTCAAACGGAGCAAGACGATGCCACATGCCACATTCGGACCCAAAGGCTGGACACCCGAGCGCCTCGGCGACCTGACCGGAAAGACCTTCCTGATCACTGGTGCCAACGCCGGTGCCGGGTTCCAGGCTGCGCGTATTCTTCTGATGAATAACGCCAAGGTGGTCATGCTGAACCGCTCTGTCGAGAAGTCAGAGGCGGCAATCGCGGACCTGAAGCACGAGTTCGGCGCGAAAGCCGACGTGAGCTTTATCCGCATGGACCTGTCCGTTCTGGACAGCGTGCGCCAAGCCGCCAAAGAGGTTCTGAAAACCGTGCCCCGCATCGACGCGCTGATCAACAACGCGGCCATCGCGCAGGTGCCGACACGTAAGCTGACCGTTGATGGATTTGAAAGCCAGCTTGGCACCAACCACTACGGACACTTTCTGCTCAATGGCCTGCTCTTTGACCGCATCGCCGAAAGCAAAGGCCGGATCGTGGTCGTCGCGAGCCTCGGCTACAACCTCGGTCTCAAGACAATCAAGTTCGACGACATGAACTGGAAAGAGGGTTACGGCGCAAACACCGCCTATTCGCAGAGCAAGCTGGCGCAAATGATGTTCGCCTACGAATTGCAGGACCTGCTGGCCGCTGCTGGGCGCAAAGATGTTGAGGTTTTCGTCTGCCATCCAGGCTCATCGGCGACGTCTCTGATCACAACAAGTGGCAGCCGCACGATGCGTTTCATCTGGTGGCTGATGACCAAGACACCGATGGTGCAGACTGCGGAACAAGGGTCATACCCCGAGGTCATGTGCGCGACCGAAAAGGCCCTAACCGAGCAACGGGCCCTCTACGGTCCGACGGGTCGGATGGAAGCGGTTGGCCCGGTCGGCAAAGGGACACTGAACGCTCACGCGCATGACAAAGCTGTCATGTCCCGTCTCTGGGATGTGTCGGAAAAGGCTGTCGGGTTCGAGTGGAAACTCTGACCTTAGAGTCACCAAAATCGAATGGGCCTTCTGCCCGAAAGCCGGGAAATCAAACTTGACAAAAATAGTTGGTAATGCAAGCTAGCCTCGAGCAAGCCGCTGGCCAGCCATTGACTTATAGGGCATGGCTATGGACCTCGGATCGTCTTTTCTTGAAAACAGCACCTCGCGCGCATTCGAACTTCTTCAAACCGGTGGGGTGGCCATCTGGGCCATTACAGCGCTCTCTGTGGTGACCACGGCCGTTATCCTATGGAAAATATGGCGCTTGTTGCTGCTTGGCGCGTGGTCCGGCGGGGGTAGAACAACTGCGGCTCTTGATCTTTGGCAACAAGGTCAGATGTCGGACGCCCAAGCTCTTCTTGCGGGGCGGCGCAGTATCCGCGCATCCCTTGTGCTCTCTGCCATGACAGCGCATCGCGACCCCACCCTCGATCAGCCGGGGGCCGAGGCCGAAACCGGTCGCGTCGCGAAAGCCCTGCTGACCAAGGCGCGCGCGGGGCTACGGCCCTTGGAACTGATTGCAACCATTGCGCCGCTGCTGGGCCTCTTGGGCACGGTGCTAGGTATGATCGCTGCCTTTCAGGCGTTGCAGGACGCAGGCAGCCGCGCCGATCCCGCAACGCTGGCAGGCGGCATCTGGGAGGCGCTTTTGACAACCGCTGCCGGCATGGCCGTGGCCATTCCGGCATCCATGGCTCTGACATGGTTTGAGAGCGTGGCCGACAGGTTACGCCACGAGCTTGAGGACGCTGCCACGCGGATTTTCCTGCGCCCGGTGGCCAAAGATACACCCCAACCAGAAAACGCGCTCCGAGCAGTGGAATGAAAGCGGATTTCGACCCTCGGCGGCAGGTGCGCAAACCCAGCCTGACGCCAATGATTGATGTGGTCTTTTTGCTGCTGGTCTTCTTCATGCTGGCTTCCCGTTTCGGGGTGGATCAGCTTGTTCCGCTGAATATCTCTGGCGGCTCCGCGCCTTACTCCGGTCCGCCCCGCTTGGTCGAGATCGGCCCAGACACACTGCGCCTCAACGGCATTGATATGGCAGAAGATACGTTACCCGATGCGGTAGCGGACCTGACGGACAGCGGCGACGACATCGTAGTATTGCGGCCGGACGAGCAGGCAGACCTTCAACGCGTGGTTGCGATCATCGAAACACTGACAGCGGCCGGGTTCGACAGGTTGGTCTTGGTCGAATGAGCCCGTTTCGTTTTGAGCAACCGCAGCGACGCAAGATGCCTGAAAACATCATCCCGATGATCAACGTGGTTTTTCTTCTGCTTATTTTTTTCCTGATGACATCGCAAATTGCACCGCCGGAAACGCTCGACGTCACTCCACCCGAGGCTGAGACCGGTCTGGACGGTGACGGCGACCTGACGCTTTATCTAGACGCTTCGGGTCAATTGGGGTTCGATCAGGTGATTGGAACGGATGATGCCGTCATTGCTGCGCTGATCCAGGCGCGCGACGCGTCCTGCGCGGCAGAGAACTGCGCGTCCCCGTCGCTTCAACTGCGCGCGGACGGGCTGGTTCCTGCAACCCGCGTCGCAGCACTTCTGAAAAAGCTCGCAGTGCAGGGCTTCAGCGATATCGGGCTGACAACGGTCGCACCATGAGACGGGCCGCCGAATTATTGGCATTCACTGCTTTCGCCCTGCTGGGGCACTTGGTCGTCGCAGGTCTGCGTCCACCGACCGAAGGGGCGGACGCGTCGGGCGCAAGCGGGGACACGACCGTGTCACTGGAGGCGTCCGACGCTCAGGTCGCGGCCTTGGTCGAGGCATGGGAGACGCCTCCCGAGGTGGCTGAACCGCAACAGATACAGTTGCCGGAACCGCCAAACGTGTCTCAAAACACAGCTCAGACCATGCCTGAGATATCGGCACCGTCATCTTTACCCGATGTACCCTCTTTGGCGATCCCGATCGACCAAGCTCCAAGCGCACCCGTTGTCGATACGCAGCCACCCGCGCCGCCTGCACCGAAGGTCGCATCCACAGCACCGACCAAAACGGCGCGTCCGGCGCTGCGCCCGCAACAACCGCGACAACGGGCCTCTGTCGCGTCGACCGGACAGCGTGCCGCAGGCTCCGGTGGCGGCACAGCGGCAGGGTCAGAGCGGCTGGCAGAAACAGCCACACGCGACCCCGCCCAGGTCCAATCCTTGACCGCGGCGTGGGGTGGCGCAATCCGGGCAACGATTGAGCGGCGCAAACGCTATCCGCGCCAAGCAGACGGCGTGTCGGGGCAGACGGTCGTGTCTGTCACTGTCGGTCGGAACGGCAGCTTGATCAGCGTCGCCGTGCGCCGCAGTTCCGGCAACGCCGCCTTGGATCAAGCAGCAGTCCGCGCCGTCACCACCGCCCGCCGATTCCCCAATGCGCCCGCCGGACTGGAGGAGGCAAGCTACACATTCAGCCTGCCGATCCAGTTCAGCGGCTGATGCACGCTTTCACGAAAAGGATCCTGTCATGATCACTCAAGCCCGCGACGCTGACGCCGTAAAACCGCAGCTTCGCGCGGAGGTGAAGCACCCAAACCCTGCCGCGTTGATACAGGCCTTGTGCACTCATGCGTTGGAGCATGATCTGATCTTTGCGACACATGCGGATGGCAGCCGCATCGCTGATGCCGGGATCGGAACCATCGCACTTGATGCCAGGCCTCATGCCCTCATCGTAAGTCTTGCCGCCTCTGTCCCTGCCAATTTGTATATGCTGCGCGAGGCTGTCCTCGATCACTTGGCAGGTATTCCTGATGCCGCGCCGCCGCGCTGGATTGGCACTGAAGTCGCAGATGTTGGTGCGCTGCCCCCGAACTTCCGGATCATAGAGGTGACAGATGTCAGACACGCAGCCCCCGATTTTCTAACCGTGCGGCTGGCGGGCCAAAACCTTGCCCCGTTCGCTACGACCGGCCTCCACTTTCGGCTCGCCCTGCCCCCGGACAGCCAACAGCCCATCGTCTGGCCCCATGTGCAGTCTGACGGCCGCACATGCTGGCCTGGCGGAGCATCCGCCTTGCATCAGCCAGTCTACACCATCACCCGCATCGACCCGCATGCGGGTTGGCTGGAGTTCGACGTGTTCATCCACAAGGGCGGTCGGACATGTCAGTGGGCCGAGGGCCTTTTGACCGGCAGCGACACGCGACAACAGGTTGGCATCTCCGGGCCCGGGGGTGGCTGGTTCCCCGATGCAAAACGACTGCTGATCGCAGGGGATGAAACCGCCCTGCCCGGAATGAGGCGTATTCTGTCAAACCGCCTGACAGGTAGCCCCGCCTTTGTGGTGCTTGCAAGCTATCACCGCGCGCATGCCGACGAGCTTGAGGCATCAACCGGGGTTGCTGTGGAATGGTGTGATCGAAACAAGGGGCAAACGGCAGCCCAATTTGTCGAGGCAAGAGGCCGTGTAGACCAACAAGACATCTTCGCATGGTTCGCGGGTGAAAAGTCCGATGCAGTCCGTATGCGCGCCCTCTTTCGTACCGATTGGGGGCTGGATCGGACGTCCTCTTACGCGTCAGCCTATTGGGCAAAACAACCCGTGATATATTGTTGACTGTTTTACTATGAATTGGTAGCTGACCGTCAGGCACGATCCCAGCTGTACGCAAGGCGCCCGGTACTTTACAGCAAGGACGCCTCCATGAAATCGGGATGTATCTCATTTATTGCCGCACTGGCAGCTCTGACGGACGCAGCAACAGCGCAGGATGTGATCGAGCTTGATCCGATCACTGTTGAAAACGATCGAGAGGCAGAGGGCGGCGCGTTCAGCGCGTCCATTCCGCAGACCTCCGGGCAGATCACCAAGACTGGAACGCCTCTTATCGAAACGCCGCGATCAGTCACGGTGGTCAATCAGGAACAAATCACTAGACGTGGCGCGACAAATGTCGAGCAAGCGTTGCAGTACTCCGCAGGGATAACCGCCGGGCAATGGGGTTTGGACAACCGCTCCGACTGGAGCTACATCCGCGGCTTCGAGCCGACGACCTATCATGACGGATTGCTGTCGCGATACGGGTTTTACAACGACACCAAGCCTGAAACCTTCCTGCTCGAAGATGTCAGCGTACTGAAGGGACCTGCTTCGGCGCTCTACGGCAACGGCTCCATCGGTGGGATCGTCAACACCAGATCAAAGGTTGCGGGGACGCCATCGGATGACATCGTGCAGCTACAATTCGGCTCTCACGATCGTGCGCAAATCGGGTTGGACACATCAGGTGCGCTGAATGAGAGCGGCAGCCTGTCTTACCGGTTTGTCGGGTTGCTGCGCGACAGCAAGACCCAAGTCGACTACAGCCGCGATGACAGCATTGCGCTTGCCCCTTCGATCAGCTGGAAACCCAATGATGCCACCGAGCTGAAGGTGCTGCTGAACTACCAAAACACCGAAACAAGCCCGCTGCTGCAATTCGCGTCCCAGTGGGGGACACTTGAGCCTGCGCCAAATGGCCAGTTTCTGCCTGACAGCCTGTTTATCGGCGAGCCGGGCTTTGACAAATACAATAGCGAACAACGCAGCATCACCGTGATGCTGGACCACCAACTCGACAATGGCTGGTCTCTTGATGCGTCACTGCGCTATCTCGAAAGCAGCTCCACCTACCAGCACGCGTGGTGGGCGTTCGATAACTTCGCCAATTTCCGCTACAATGATGACGGCACCATCAACCGCACTTTCTACCGGGCGGAAAATGAGATGCGTTCGTTTGTAGCGGATGCAAAGGCACGCAGGGAATACACGCTCGGCCGGGTTGAGATGACGACGCTTGTCGGGGTCTCTTACCTGCGCGGCGTTTATGACAGTGACACCAGCTATGGCACGCAGGTCGGGTCAATTGATCCTTTCGACCCGGTCTATGCCGGTTTCAATGACATCACTGTCACCGATACCCCGGCCAACACCATTGAAGAGGTTGGCGTATATGCCCAAAACCGCGCGACCTTTAACGGTCGCCTGCATCTTGACACGGGGCTGCGGTTTGGTCGGATCGAAACAAGCGAAGAGACAGCGACCTTCAGCACGGATGCCGTTTCGGCAAGCGACAGTGCTTGGTCCAGTAGCGCGGCGGTCTTGTATAATTTCGACAATGGCCTGGCCCCGTATGCCAGCTATTCAGAAAGCTTCTCGCAAGAGGTCGTGGGCGAAGATGTCGACGGCAATGCCTTCGAGCCCACGCGCGGCACGCAATATGAGGTGGGCCTGAAGTATCAGCCGCCGGGCACCAATTCGTTGTTTTCGTTTGCAGCATTTGATCTGACAAACTCCAACTTGGCGGTGACGGACCCAGACAATCCGGGGTATCAGGTTCAAACCGGCGAGGCATCTTCGCGAGGGCTGGAACTTGAGGCGAAACACACCTTCGGCGACCTGCTGATTGATGCGGCGCTGACATTTCAGGAAACCGAGAACGAAGACGGCTTCAGCATTGCCAACGTCCCGGATCAATTTGCGTCACTATGGCTGGAATACGCACCCTCAGCCGGCACGTTCAAAGGATGGAGGGTCGGCGGCGGTGTCAGATACACCGGCGCCAAACAGGACGGAACGGACACCACCGAAACGCCGTCCTATACCCTGTATGACGCAATGCTCGGCTATGAGGGCGATGTGTTTGATGTCACCCTGTCAGTGCGCAACCTGACCGATAAGTCCCACGTCACCTTCTGCGGCTCAGGGTCGTGCTACATCGGCGAAGGGCGAACCGCTGTTTTGACGCTGACATCGTATTTCTAAGATGTTCAGGCTGTGCGGCATTGAGCAACGTTATGACGGCCATCTAGTGCTGCAGGTGCCGAACCTCGGCATCGGCGGGCCCGGGATCACCGTCATTCTGGGCCATAACGGCTCGGGCAAATCAACGCTGTTGGACCTTCTGGCCCGCCAGAGCCGCCCGACCTCCGGAACGATCCTGTTTGACGGTCAGCCTGTGTCTAAACTGTCGCAAATGCAGTTGGCCCGCCAGATTGCCTACTTGCCACAACGGCTTCCGCCCGCCGCTGGCCTGACTGTCCGCGAACTTGTCAATCTGGGTCGTTTTGCGTGGCGCGGCGCCATCGGTCGATGGACCGAGGAGGATTACGACATTGTCGATACCGCCCTTCATCAAACCTCAACATGGTCGCTTGCAGATCATATGACGGATGAGATTTCGGGTGGCGAACGGCAACGCGCCTGGATCGCAATGCTCTTGGCGCAATCCGCACCGATACTGCTTTTGGATGAGCCGACGGCCGCGCTGGACCTCGCCCATGTAAACGAGGTGATGGGTCTTTTGCGGCAACTGGCCGATGAGCGCGCTCAAAGGATCATCATCGTTTTGCATGACGTCAATGTCGCCACGCGCTTTGCGGATCGTATCATTGCGCTCAAGGCCGGGCAGTTGATGTTTGACGGCGCCCCGGAGGCATTTATGGCGCCCAGCCTTCTCAAAGATCTCTACGGCGTCGAAATGGCGCTTTTGAAAGACAACAACACAGGCCGCCGCCACGCCGTGGTCGCCTGAGCGAGGACCTATGCATATCCGTTTTTTGACAATCGCAGCCTGTCTGGTGTTTGCCTCATCCGGTCATTCCGCAGAGCTGGCCGACAGCCGTGGCATCCAGACCTTTGACACCCCGCCGGAGCGCGTGATTGCGCTTAGTTGGTCGATTGCGGAACTGCTGATCAAGCTTGATGTGGATCCGGTGGGCATCACCGACATGGCCGGTTACCGCACATGGGTCGTGCAACCGGAACTGCCGGAAACGGCGGTCGAGATCGGGTTGCGCAATGAACCCAACCTGGAACGCATCGCCGAGCTGGACCCTGATCTGATCATCATATCCGACGAGCAGGACATGCTGATCCCAAGGCTGGAACGCATCGCACCTGTCGCGCATTTCGAAAGCTTCAATGCGGGGCAGGACAATTACGCAGTCAGCCGCGATACATACCTCAGGCTTGGCGCCCTTTGGGGAAAGGACGATCTGGCACAGGAGCGGCTTGACGCGCTGGATGCGCAGGTGAAGGCCGCCGGTGAACGGGTCGCACAGCATTTTGCTGATGTGCCACCACCTGTTGCGCCGATCCGCCTGCTGACCCCAACGACGGCACGTTTGCATAGCACCAACTCCATGGCGAAGGCGGCGCTTGACGGCATGGGGTTGCAACACGCCGCACCCGGCACCTCTTCTGATTGGGGGTTTCGGCAATTGTCGGTGGAAGACCTCGCCCAGTTCGACGCAGCCATCGTGCTGCAGATTGATCCGTTCGCCCAGCCCGGTGACCTCTTCGCCTCACCGATGTGGCAGTTCATGCCTTTTGTTCAGGCTGGCCACTTCGCTGTGTCCCGCCCAGTGTGGACATTTGGATCCGCCTTTTCGGTCGGGTATATGGCCGATGCCTTTGCCGATGCCCTGACAACGCTTGATCCCAAGGGCCCCTAAACCTTGACCCACGACGCTGTCGCGCAGTCTGGCAACCCACAGCGCGTTTGGACAATCCTCTGCGCGGCTTTCGGATTTGCGATCTTGCTGCATCTGCTGGTCGCTTGGACCGTGCCGGTCGATCGGATGTTGGCACTTTTGCGGGGCGCAGATCCTGTTGACTTCAACGATGTTCGCTTCCTGTTTGCCGAATTACCCCGACTGAGTATCGCCATTCTGATCGGGGCCGCACTAGGATTTTCTGGCAGTCTGATACAGCAGATGACCCAGAACCCGCTGACGTCCCCGCTTACACTTGGTGTTTCCTCAGGTGCGTGGCTGGCCATGATCTTGGGGACGGTGCTGATCCCTTCGGTAGTGGAAAGCCACGGCGAATGGGTCAGCCTGACAGGCGCGT
Organism: Tateyamaria algicola; assembly: GCF_047715485.1. NCBI lineage: Bacteria > Pseudomonadati > Pseudomonadota > Alphaproteobacteria > Rhodobacterales > Roseobacteraceae > Tateyamaria > Tateyamaria algicola. Next base: position 3,228,641 of record NZ_CP180422.1, on the reverse strand, counting down.
TCGCTGCACTGGGCCTGGTGCTGGCAATCGGCGGCATCAAAGGGCTATCCGGCCTCCCCGCGATCCTGTCGGGCATGGCAGTAAATCTTCTATTCGGGGCAATCGCATCCATGATCTTGCTGATCGACAGTCCCTATTTTGGGCATCTGTTTGTCTGGGGTGCCGGAAATCTGACGCAAATGGATTGGGGATGGGTCATGTGGCTGTGGCCACGCGTGCTCGTGACCATGGGGCTGGCATTACTGGCGCTGCGCGGCCTCGCCCTTATGCGGGTCGGGTCGCGACATGCCAGTGCGAGAGGGCTTGCCCTATGGCCGTTTCTTCTGATGACGGCTACGCTTGCGCTGTTTCTGACCGCGATCAGCGTGACGGCTGTCGGCATGATCGGCTTCATCGGTCTGCTCGGCCCCAATCTGGCGCGGCTACTCGGAGCACGCCGCCCTGCGTCTGAACTGGCTATGAGCACGATACTGGGCGCGGTCTTGCTGCTTTGCACCGACGCCGTCGCGTTGGAGCTGAGCGAACACACCCGCGATCTGGTGCCCACCGGGGCCGCGACCGCCTTGATCGGCGCACCTTGCCTCGTTTTGTTGGCGCGGCGGCGGCTGTCGGCCCATGATCATCAGGTCTTTCTCCTGCCCACCGGGTTCAAGCGTATGTCCGCAGGAACGATCGCCGGGCTTGTCGCAGCGCTCTGCCTGGCGCTTGCGCTGGCCGTTGCTGTGTCCCCCGATAGCGGCGGTTGGCGCTTCAACCTCCCTGATCCGCTCTCGTGGTCATTTCGGTGGCCCCGCATCCTGTCCGGCTTTGCTGCGGGGGTTGGGATGGCTATCTGCGGTGTGATGCTGCAAAGGCTGATCCGCAACCCGCTGGCAAGCCCAGAGGTTTTGGGCATCTCAGGCGGCGCGACATTCGCATTGGTGGCGTGGGCGGCTTTTGCGGGCAGCTCGATCCAGAGCGCAAGCATCCTGACAGCCTTTCTGGGCAGTCTGACAGTGCTGGTGTTGTTACTGCTGATCGGCCGCAGGCACGGCTACGCGCCAGCAGCCATTGCCTTGGTCGGTATCTCCATCGGCGCGATGCTTGATGCGTTCGTCAGCTTCATTCTCGCCACGGGCAGCGCCGACGCCTTTGCCATTCTGGGATGGTTGGGCGGCTCGACCTACCACGTTGCCGCTGCAGACGCGGTGTGGCTGGCCGTATCGGTCACTGTGTTGAGCATTCCCGTCATGGCAATGTCACACTGGTTGACGCTTTTGTCGGCGGGGGACGGCATCGCCATGGCACGCGGCTTGTCCGTGCGTTGGGCGCGGCCGCTCATCATGGCGAACGCCTGTGCGTTTGCAGCCCTTGTCACGGCGTTTGTGGGGCCCATCAGTTTTGTCGGCCTGCTCGCGCCCCATATCGCAAGCGTCCTGGGCGCCCGTACGACACGCAAACAAACCATCGCCGCAGCCTTGATCGGCGGCGCGCTCATGATCTTTTCGGACTGGCTGGGGCGCACACTGTTCTTTCCGATTCAGTTGCCGGCAGGATTGATCGCCGCACAGATCGGCGGCGCTTACTTTCTGGTGCTGATGGCCACGGCGCGCAGATCGCGCCCTGCCCAACCCGCTCGTCGTTGAGTGTGACAACGTCTGCACCGCCGAGGCTAAAGTCGCTTCGCAGTGGCTTGCCCCCGCGGTTGGACTGCCCCTTCGTGGTCATGCAAACAATCCAGCGTTTGGAACCTGATGGATCAACAATAAGGTACAAGCCGCATCCGTCACCTTCGCGTTCGGGACCGAGGGTTCGGACGAGATTCTTCGTCAGCTTTCCGCTAGGAGCAGCCGCAAAACATCACGTGTTCTACCACGCAATGAATAGAAACGAGTTTTATCGAAGAGAAATGAAACGCAACAATGAATGCGGATAAATCGACAAAAACAGCCCCATAAGAGGCTATACAGCACCAACAGAACAAAATGAAGATGGTAGGTGGCGGAGACGAAGGGATTCGAACCCTCGAGACCCTTCCGGGCCTACTCCCTTAGCAGGGGAGCGCCTTCGACCACTCGGCCACGTCTCCGCCGACCGCTCTAGCCGAAAGCGAATACCAAGGACAAGGGCAAAAGGAGAAACGGGTGTTTTCTTGGCACGCGGCGCACTGCCGACACATAGGTTGTTGCCGATAAGTGCTTGCCACACCGGAATGAAACACCCGCGCAACGCCGTTTTTCAAAAGCCGCCGAAATGCTTACGTGTTGAACAGGAAGTGCAGCACGTCGCCGTCCTTCACCACGTATCCCTTGCCCTCGGCGCGCATTTTGCCCGCTTCCTTGGCGGGTCCTTCACCGCCCAGCGTGACAAAGTCGTCATAGGCAATCGTTTCGGCCCGGATGAAGCCCTTTTCGAAATCGCCGTGAATGACGCCGGCAGCCTTGGGTGCCGAGGTTCCGGACGCGATCGTCCAGGCACGCGCCTCTTTCGGGCCCACGGTGAAATAGGTCTCGAGGTGCAGCAATTCGTAACCCGCCCGGATCAGACGATCGAGGCCCGCCTCGGCCAATCCCATTTCCTCGAGGAACATCTGGGCTTCGTCGGGCTCCAACTGGCTGATCTCTTCCTCGATCTGGGCCGAGATGATCACATGCGCGTTGCCCTGATTGGAGGCCATCGCGGCCACGGCGGCGGAATGCGCGTTGCCTTCAGCCGCCTCGGCCTCGCCCACGTTGCAGACATAGAGCACTGGCTTGGTGGTCAAAAGCTGCAACATCGTCCAGGCCTTGATATCATCAGCGTCCACTTCGACCAGGCGGGCGGGCTTGCCTTCTTCCAGGGCTTCCAGCGCCATGCGCATTAGGCGTTCCTGCTGCACCGCCTCCTTGTCGCCGCCACGCACCTTGCGCACGATGTTTTGCAGACGCTTTTCAATGCTTTCGATGTCGGCCAGCATCAACTCGGTTTCGATGGTTTCGGCATCCGCGACAGGGTCCACACGCCCCTCGACATGGGTGACATCGCCATCTTCGAAACAGCGCAGCACGTGGGCAATGGCATCGACTTCGCGGATGTTGGCCAGGAACTGGTTGCCCAACCCCTCCCCCTTGGACGCGCCTTTGACCAAGCCCGCAATGTCGACAAAGGTCATGCGGGTCGGGATGATCTGCTTGGATGATGCGATGGCCGCCAGTTTGTCCAGCCGCGCATCGGGCACGGCCACTTCGCCCACATTGGGCTCGATCGTACAGAACGGGAAGTTGGCCGCCTGTGCGGCCGCCGTTTTCGTCAACGCGTTGAACAGGGTCGACTTGCCTACATTCGGCAGTCCAACAATTCCCATTTTAAAGCCCATGACGTTCTCTCCGATGCGTTTGCGCCGCTTCTAGCAGGACCGCAGATAGGTGCAAGTCGGTGACATTCCGAGAAGTTTTGTGAATTGTGATTTGCAACTCACCATAAACACTCGCAAAAATCGGTGACGGGCCATTTCGTCCCGCGCGCCAAGCGTCTTCCATGATCAACCAACCATGCAGGAGCAACCGCATGACTCGTTTTTGTGTTGCAACACTATTGTTTGTTTTTTCAGTTTTCGCCCCAGTCACCCTCAGCGCTCAAGAGCTGGCAATTGGTGTCGGGACAACGGATTTCGGCGATCAGGGCAGCGACAGCCTGTTGGGCGATATCGAGTATCGCCATCGCCCGTTCATTGAGCGTCGCGTGATGTCCGTGGCCTGGGCCGCGAATGCCAGCGTCTCTGCCGAAGGCGACGTGTTTATCGGCGGCGGCATCTGGACACGGTGGCAATGGGCCAGCGGCTGGTTCATCGACAACAGCGTCATGCCCGGTCTTTTCCAAGCGGGCACCGACGGCAATGACCTCGGTTCTGCTTTCGAAATCCGCTCGCTTTTGGGCGTGGGCTATCAGTTCGACAATGGACGGGCGATTTCGGCTGCCTTGACCCACAAGTCCAATGCCAGCCTCGCAACCGACAATCCGGGCATGAACACCTATACGCTACGCTACCATTTCTCGTTCTGAGGACGCTTGCCTTTCCCGTGCCTCTGAGGCAGGTGGGAACGGACTAGGACGGAGAGAGCGATGACCACCCGGATCGATGCAAAATTCGCAAGCTTGGCCGCGCAGGGGCGCAAGGCATTTGTGGCTTACGTGATGGCCGGTGACCCCGATTATGATCGATCCCTTGAGGTCGTGCGCGGCCTTCCGGGTGCGGGTGTCGACGTGATCGAACTTGGCCTGCCCTTCACCGATCCGATGGCCGATGGCCCCACCATCCAGCTTGCCGGTCAACGCGCCCTCGAGGCGGGAATGACCTTGCAGCGCACGCTGGACCTCGCCCGCGCCTTCCGGGAAGAGGACGACACGACGCCCATCGTGTTGATGGGGTACTACAACCCGATCTATTCGCGCGGCGTCGACCAGTTCCTTGCAGATGCAAAGGAGGCAGGCATTGACGGTCTGATCGTTGTCGACCTGCCCCCGGAGGAAGACAGCGAGTTGTGCATTCCCGCGCAGGCCGCCGGCCTCAACTTTATCCGCCTGGCGACACCGACCACGGATGACACCCGCCTGCCCCGTGTTCTCCAGAACACGTCCGGTTTCGTATATTACGTGTCCATCACTGGGATCACCGGCGCGGCAGAGGCGGAGGCCACGGATGTCGGCCCTGAGGTTGCGCGCATCAAGGCGGCCACCGACCTGCCGATCATCGTTGGGTTTGGCATCAATACGCCGGAAAAGTCCAAGGCGATCGCATCCGTGGCTGACGGGGCCGTTGTGGGCTCTGCCATCGTCAGCCGAATTGGTGCAGGCGACAGCGTCGCTGACGTGCTGGCCTTCGTGAAAACCTTGTCTGACGGAGCACACGCGGCCTAAACGGCGCGCGTCGCTTTCACATGTGCGATGGCGCTGGCGACAGCATCCTCGACGCTCAGCTTTGATGTATCAAGAACATGCGCGTCATCCGCAGGCTTCAGCGGGGCCGTTGCACGGTCGCTGTCGCGCGCATCCCTGGCTTTGACATCCGCGAGGACGTCTTCGAACATCGGTGCGTGCCCGCGCGCGGTCAGCTCATCAAAACGCCTCTGCGCGCGCACATCGGGTGAGGCCGTCACGAACAGCTTTACCTCGGCCTGCGGGCAGATCACCGTACCAATGTCGCGCCCGTCCAGAACCGCACCACCTGCCCTGCGGGCAAAGGCGCGCTGAAAATCAAGCAGCGCGGCGCGCACGTCTGCAATGACAGCAACCTTGCTGGCAGCTTGTGCGACCTCGGCGGTACGCAGGCTGGCATCCTCGAACGCCTCTGGGCTGAGGGCGCGCGCAGCCTCGACAGGATTCTGCCCGGCCAGCATCTGCGCCCCGACCGCACGATACAGCAGCCCGGTATCCAGATGCGCAAAACCAAACGCCTCTGCCACTGCACGGGCAATGGTGCCCTTGCCAGCAGCGGCAGGCCCGTCGATGGCCACGGTAAAGGGCTGCGTCGTATCCATCAGGTGCGGCTCAGGCTGGCCCCGAGATGTGCCATCAGGGGCTCGAAAATCGGGAAAGACGTGGCAATCGGGCCACCATCGTCGACCGACATGGGTTTTTGCGTCGCCATGCCCATCACAAGGAATGCCATGGCGATCCGGTGGTCGAGATGGCTGGCGCAGGTCACACTACCCGGCACGTTGCCGTGGCCGAGACCCGTAACAGTCCACCAGTCCGGCCCATCCTCGACGGTAACACCGGCCGCGCGCAGGCCCACGGCCATCGCATCAATGCGGTCGCTTTCCTTGACCCGCAACTCTTTCACGCCCGGCATATGCGTCTTGCCTTTGGCAAAGGCGGCCACCACCGACAGCACAGGGTATTCGTCGATCATGCTCGCCGCGCGGTGGGCAGGCACCTCGATCCCTTTCAGGTCGGGCGAGAAGCGGGCGCGCAGGTCAGCGACGGGTTCGCCGCCCTCTTCGCGTTCGTTTTCATATGTCAGGTCCGCACCCATCTCGCGCAGTGTCTGATACAGCCCGGCGCGTGTCGGGTTCAGTCCGATTGTGGGCACCAGCACATCCGATCCGGGCACGATCAAGGCCGCGCAAACGGGAAAGGCAGCCGAGGACGGATCGCGCGGCACATCGATATGCTGCGGCTTCAGCTCTGGCTGACCTTTGAGGGTGATCACCCGCCCCTCATTGGTGACCTCTGTGCTGATCTCGGCACCGAAGCCTGCGAGCATCCGCTCGGTATGGTCACGTGTCGCTTCGGCTTCGATCACCACCGTGTCGCCCGGTGCGTTCAGCCCCGCGAGCAGGACGGCGGATTTCACCTGTGCGGACGGTACAGGCACAGTGTAATTGGCAGGCACCGGGTCTGCCGCGCCGACCAGCGTCATGGGCAAACGCCCGCCCGAGCGGCCAACCGCCTGACAGCCAAACAACGCGAGCGGGTCGGTCACCCGCGCCATGGGTCGTTTGTTCAGGCTCGCATCGCCCGTAAACGTGGCCGAGATCGGTGAGGACGCCATGGCGCCCATGATCAGCCGCACGCCGGTGCCTGAATTGCCGCAATCAATCACCTGATCCGGCTCTGCAAAACCGCCAACGCCGACACCGTGAACCGACCACTTGCCGCCGCCGTGATCCGTCACCTCGGCCCCGAATGCGCGCATCGCCTTGGCCGTGTCCAGAACGTCCTGCCCTTCCAGCAACCCGTTGATCGTGGTCTCGCCCACGGCCATCGCCCCAAGGATCAGGGAACGGTGCGAAATCGACTTGTCACCGGGCACATCCGCCGTGCCCGAAAGCGGGCCAGACGCCGCGGATGTCATGGGAATGGGATCGCCGTGGCTGGACATGAGAACTGTACCCTTTGTTGTCGCTCGTGGGTGATAGCGAAGGGCCTGCGGGGTGTCCACGCGCGAAATCTACCGCAGAGAGGTCAGCGCCGCCGGAACGTCAGATAATGCGGCACGCGCCCCTCGCGCAGCGCCTTTTGTTCATAGCGGGTGCTGATCCAGTCATCCCACGGCGTGCGCCAGTCCTGTGGCCCCTCTGCCAGCCAGTCAAAGCCTGCGCGCGGCACTTCCTCGAGCGTTTGGCGCACGTAATCGGGGATATCCGTGGCGACCCGCAGGATGGCACCGGGCTGCATGGCACGGGCCAAGGGCTCAAGATGTTCGGGCGTGACAAAGCGGCGGCGGTGGTGACGCGCCTTGGGCCACGGGTCGGGATACAGAAGGAACGCGCGGGCAATGCCCGCTTCGGGCAGGACGTCCATCAGATCGCGCGCGTCGCCGGGATGCACGGCGAGGTTGCTGACCCCGGCGCGCCGGATCTTTCCCAGCAACATGGCAACGCCGTTGATGTAGGGCTCTGCCCCGATGATCCCCACATCCGGGTTTGCGGCGGCCTGATGCACCAGATGTTCGCCGCCCCCGAAACCGACCTCCAGCCACACAGGCTTGCCCCCGAACAACGCATCAAGGTCGAGTGGGGCGCGGTCAGGGTTTTCGTCCCAAGACACGAGGCCGGGCGTAAGGTCGGCCAGGTCCTCGGCCAGATAGGTCTTTTGACTGTCCTTCAAGGTTTTGCCCTTGAGGCGGCCATAGAAATTGCGATGAGGGCGTTCTGTCATGGCGCGCCATCTACCGCGCAGCCGGGCCAAGGGCAATGCATGAGGCTCAGGTGTCGCGCGCCTTGTCGAGGTAGATGCGCAGGTCGCGCAGCACGGGGGTGATCCCCGCCAACCGCTCCATGTCGAAATCGCGCGCCAGTTGCGCAAAGTCCGGCCCAAGGGCCGCAATGGCATCGTTGCGCAGTGCGCGCCCCTTCTCGGTCAGCCAAACCCGCTTGGAGCGTCCATCGTCGGGGTTCGGGCGCAGGTCCACCAGCCCGTGAGCCTCGAGCCCTTTGAGCGTGTGCGTCATTGACGTCTTGGGCACTTGAAAGGCGCGGGCCATCTCGATCGGGGTGCGCCCGTCGCCGACCCGGATGAGATGGTTCAGAACCGCAAAATGCGGGGCAATCAACCCGTGGGGCAGCCGCGCCTCGAGTATGGCGCGGCTGAGTTGTTCGATGATGCCGATTTCATTGAACACTTCAAAGAACACGGCGGGGTTTTGGTCATGCATGCACGATCTTGCTTTCCAAGGGCCAACGCGGGCTTTGCGGCACGGGCGTGCCATATCCCAATCGGCCCAACATTTGCACGGTTCCGCCGCCGGGCGCCAGCATCTGATGTGCCTCTTGATAAAGGCCCGACATTTCGGGGAACTCCTGCAAGGCCTGGCTCATCGGTTGCATGCCCAGCCCGGCGGCTGTGGTGGCGAGGTTGAGGCGCAACCAGTCGCGGCCTACCGTGATCTGATCGCCGCGTGTGTTTCCCTCCGTCGTCAGCCAGACATAGGCCATGCCGGTCATCGCCGTTTCGGTGATCTGGCTCAGCCCCTGCTGATAGGACATCCCCGCGCGGTCCATCGCCGCCTCGCGACTGAACAGGCCGGTCATGCGCAGGGTTTCGAATGTGGGCCCGGTAAAGTCGATGCCGTCGGGGTTGGCATCCACCTCGCGGTGCCCGATCCGAAACAGATCGACACTTTCCTTGTAAGTGCGCGGCGTTTCGAACTCGATTTCAAAGGCGCGCACCGTTAGCAAACGCAAGGCTGCCACCAGATCGGGATCGTTGCTGCTGTCTACTGTGCTGCCACGGGTGACAGATGCTGCGATCTCATCCAACACCGTGTCTGCGACGGGGCGCGCTGTATCATAGGGTTCCTTCAGCGACTGGCGGGCCATGGTGTGGGCAAACAGGCCTACGTCAGGCTCTGCTGCGCCTTCAACAAAACGTGCAACAGCCACGCGGCGCTGATCGAGGGCCTTGGGGTCTTCTCCATCAGGAAACAGTTCCAGTTCAATGCCGTACCCGTCTTGCGCCGCTGCCAGTGTCATCAGTTCCAGGAAACACCCCAGACCAACAACGATCTGCCTGCTGAATGGGTCGGTGTGGGGCAGCAAACGCTCCGTGTCCACGCGCAGCGTCACTTCTGCGTCCTTGCGCAGATCGACCTGCCAAGGCTGTCGGTTGTGCGGGTTGGGGGCGAGGATGGCATAGCTGAGCGCGCGCATCCGCGGCTCGGTATAGGTGCCAGCCATCGCCCAAGGGGCCAGCGCGGTTTGGGGGTGCGGGTCACGGAATAGGCGGCAGCGCCGCCAGCGGCGAGGATGCTGCCGCCACCAAGCAGGGCGAGGGTTTTGCGTCGGGTCAATGTCATGAAGGGCCTCCATATGGTGCAATGTCGAACTACATACGCTGATATAATGCGATTTCGCACCAAACAAGTACAATATTGTACCTTTTAACGGGATGAAAAAAGAATGTTGATCGCAACACGGCGAATTGGTAACCAAACCTGACCAATATGCGAGGTAACGCAGTGCCCACCATCACCAATATTGACGACCTCAAACGCATCTATCATCGGCGCGTGCCCCGCATGTTCTACGATTACTGCGAATCCGGCAGCTGGACCGAGCAGACGTTCCGCGACAACTCCTCGGATTTTGACGACATTCGCCTGCGCCAGCGGGTCGCTGTCGACATGACCGGGCGCAGCACGGCCAGCCAGATGATCGGGCAGGACGTGGCAATGCCCGTCGCCCTGGCCCCCGTCGGCCTCACCGGCATGCAGCACGCGGATGGAGAGATGAAGGCGGCCCGTGCAGCAGAGAAGTTCGGGGTGCCATTCACCCTGTCCACCATGTCGATCAACTCGATCGAGGATGTGGCGGGCTTTACCAATGCCCCCTTCTGGTTCCAGCTATATACGATGAAGGACGAGGATTTCGTCTCGCGCCTGATCCAGCGGGCCAAGGATGCCAATTGCTCGGCCCTTGTCATCACGCTTGATCTGCAAATCCTCGGTCAGCGGCACAAGGACATCAAGAATGGCCTGTCGGCCCCGCCCAAACTGACACCCAAGACCCTGGCCAACCTCGCCACCAAATGGGGTTGGGGGATCGAGATGCTGTCGGCCAAGCGGCGCGAATTCGGCAACATTGTCGGCCATGTGCACGGGGTATCGGACATGTCGCAACTGGGCGCATGGACAGCCGAACAGTTCGACCCGTCACTTGACTGGGGCAAGGTCGCTAAGCTCAAGGAAGAATGGGGCGGCAAGGTGATCCTGAAAGGCATCCTCGATGCCGAGGATGCCAAGATGGCGCTCAAAGTGGGGGCGGATGCGATCATCGTGTCCAACCACGGGGGACGGCAACTGGACGGGGCGCTCAGCTCGATCCGAGCCCTGCCTGCAATCCTGGATGCCGTTGGCGATCAGATCGAGGTGCATCTTGATGGGGGCATCCGGTCCGGGCAGGACGTGCTCAAGGCTATCGCGATGGGGGCCAAGGGCACCTATATAGGCCGCGCTTTCATCTACGGCCTCGGCGCGATGGGCCAACAGGGGGTGACCGAAGCGCTGAACGTGATCCACAAGGAACTCGACACGACCATGGCTCTGTGCGGTGAGACGCAAGTCGGCGATCTGGGGCGGCACAACCTGCTTGTGCCCGAGGATTTCGAGGGGCGCTGGCAGTAAGGTTTTCACCGCGCCACGTCGCGGCAACCGGCTGGGGCTCTGCCCCAGACCCCGTGGTATGTTCAGTCAGAAGATGCACGCGCGTATACGCGGCGTTCCAACATGCGTGCCCAAGCGGGCAGCAGGATCGCGGCGACTGCGAACATAACTGCGCCGATCACGTAGAAAGACGCGCGCAGGCCAAAGCCTTCGGCGACATAGCCCATGATGACCGGCCCGAGGAAAAAGGCCGCATATCCCAGCGCCGCAGCCTGGCTTATGGCCGCAAGCCTGTGTTTTGGGCGCACCGCCTGGCCGACCAGACCCAGCGCCAGCGGACCGACGACAGACACGCCCAGACCGCCCAGCAGATACCCGGCATAGACCACAGGCAAACTGGGCGCTGCCCCTGCGAGCATCAGGCCGAAACCCGCGATGCAGGATGCCAGCACCATGACCCGGAACGGCGGCCAGCCTGCCCCGAAAACGTGGGCACCCAGCCGCCCCGTGGCCATGCCCGTGGCAAGCAATGCAGGCCCAAGCGCGCCCTCGGCCGGACCACCGCCAAGCGTGCGTTCAACATGCAGCGCGGACCAGCCCTCGGACGCAGCCTCGCCCAGAAAGGCGGACAAGACGACCAAGCCACCCACCCAAACGAGCAGGCGGGGCATGCCGGAGGCGTCCTGCGCATCGTCCTCTTCCGCCGCCCGCTGCGGCAGCACCATCCACGGCACAAGCACTGCGACCGCCACGGCCATGGCCGCAAACACCGCAACGGGCCCAAATCCACCCTCGCGCGCGACCCCGACCAGCACCGCAGCCACCGCATAAGCGACAGAAAACAGGCCGTGGTTGAGGTTCATCAGACTGCGGCCCGTTTCGGCCTCGGCCTCGCTGACCTCGGTATTGGCGAGCACATCCGTCACACCCGACCCGCCTGCGGCCAGAAACAGCGCGATACCAATCGCCATCGGGGTCTGCGCCGCCCCGGCGAGTACAAAGCCCGCAACCATGCCCGCAGCGCCCGCGATCATCGCCCAACGGCCGATCAGGCGGTAGACCAGGGGGGCAAGCCACATCGCCATCAGCGCCCCCGTGGATCCGATAAGGACAAGCGTGCCCCAGAACCCGTCGCCCACACCCACTTGCGCCTTGATCACAGGCATTTGCGCCGAAAACGCGGCCCAGCCAAAGCCCACGACGACAAAGCCAGCCAGCGCCCGGCGGGACGCAAAAAGATCGCTCAAAATCCGCATGGCCCAGCGGTGACACGCAAGCCCTGCACGGTCCAGCCCCAAACCGCGTATTTTCCGGCTTTTCACGGCCCCGAAACCGGTCTATAGCGCAGCCTTCACGCGGGGTGACAGCCTTGGAGGCACCCTGCCCTAACTTTGGAGAAATACGATGGCTGGAGAGATTCCTGATCTCGAAGCCCTGGAACGCACGGGGACAGGCAAGGGCGCCGCTCGTCAGGCCCGCCGCGACGGCATGGTTCCAGGGATTGTTTTTGGTGGTGACACAGATCCGCTGCCGATCAATCTGCCCTTTAACAAACTGTTCAAGATGCTGAAGGCCGGTCGGTTCAAGTCGACGCTCTTCAACATGAAGGTCGACGGCCACGACGACGTGCGCGTCATCTGCCGCGACGTGCAGCGCGATGTGGTCAAAGACCTGCCCACACACGTGGATTTCATGCGCCTGCGCCGCACCACAAAGATCAACCTTTTCATCGGTGTTGACGTGGAAGGCGAAGAGGTCTCGCCCGGTCTGAAAAAGGGCGGCGTGCTGTCCTTGGTCCGCCCCGAAGTGGAACTGGTGGTAACAGCCGGCGATATCCCCGAGAGCATCACGATCGACGTGTCCGAAGCCGAAGTCGGCGACAGCATCACCATCTCGTCGGTCACGCTGCCCCAAGGGGCCAAGCCGACCATCGACCGTGATTTCGTGATCGCCACCATCTCTGCTCCGTCGGGCCTGCGCTCGTCCGAGAATGAAGAAGGTGAAGGCGAAGAGACCGAAGAAGCAACACCCGAAGAGGGCGGCGAAGAGTAATCTTTCGCTACTGCTTGGAAACAGAAATGGCCGCTCCGACATGGGGCGGCCATTTTTCGTTAGCTCGCGTTGTCTTCGAGAAGCTGTAGCAACACGTCCACCTCTGCGGCCACGCGCTTTTGGGCCTGATATGCGGCCAGTGCAATCGGTGCCAAGGGCGGCAGGGCGTGTATGGATGACGCGATTTGCAGGGGCATGGCAACTGTGGATTGCGGCATGACGGTCAGCGCCAATCCGGCTTGAACAAAGGCGCGCACACCGATGGGATGGGGGCTCAGGTGCTTGATGTGTCCGCTTTGCCCGGCATCATCCAGAGCCTTGAGCGCATAGCGGCGCAGATCGCGGCCATCGGTCAGGAATGCAAGGGGCACAACCAGCCCGTCCGGCATGATGAACCCCGGCCCGCTTACCCAGACAAGCAGCTGTGAGTGCACGAAGGCCCGGCCCGGATGCCGCCCCTGATCCATCATGAAGGCGACGTCGATTTCGCCAACCTCCAGCCGCTGTAGCAACGCATCGCTGCGGTCGCATTGGATCTGTATCTGGATGTCCGGACATTGCCGCGCAAAGGCGCTCAGCACATCGCAGACAACCGACATTGCCAAGGTCACCGTTGTCCCCAACCGGATGATGCGCCGCGATTGCGAGGTGCGCACCGTCTCGACAGCCTCGTCCGACAGGGCCAGCAAACGGCGCGCATAGACCAGCAACGCCTCGCCCTCTGGTGTCAGATGCATGGTCTGTCCACGACCGCGGGCGAACAAGGCGCGCCCGACTGAGGTTTCCAGTTTTCTGATCTGGGCACTAACGGCAGATTGCACTGTATTGCGTTGCGCCGCGACGGTTGTGAAATTCAGCGCCTCGGCGGCAAGTGTGAATGTCTTGAGTGCGTTCAAATCCAGCATCATCACAAAATACAATTTTTGAAAGAAAATAAAACCGTTTCCATGATTTCCTCGCGACCCCTACCAAAACCGAAGAACACAGGGGTTTGGGTATGGAACTTCCGACGGCTTTTTACATCGCGTCCATCACCGCGATCCTGATCACCGGCATTTCAAAGAGCGGGTTTGGGGGCGGCCTTGGGGTCATGGCCGTCCCCATCATGTCGCTTTTTGTGACGCCCCAGTTCGCCGCTGCGGTCATGATGCCGATCTTGCTGGCGATGGATGTCATGATTGTGTGGCGATATCGAAGCCATTGGAACCGCGCGATTATCTGGGCGTTGATACCCGGTGCGCTCCTCGGCCTCTGCGTCGGCGCGTTGACGTTTGAGTTCATGAACGCAGATGCCATCCGGCTTGTGATCGGGTTGCTTGCCCTTTTCTTTGTCGTTCAGTTCCTGGTGCAGCGGCACCGGCCCCATGTCGCGCACCGCACGCCTGCTTTGGTCGTTTGGGCCTTGGGTCTGGTATCGGGCTTTGCCAGTTTCGTCGCCCATGCAGGTGGCCCGCCAGTCAAGGGGTATCTGTTGCGGCAGCGCCTCGACAAAACCATTTTCGTGGGCACAAACACGGTATTTTTTTCACATTGAACGCCCTGAAAACAGTTGCCTACGGCACGTCCGGGTCGCTGGATCGTGAGAGCTTGACGGTCAGCCTTGTCCTGGCCCCAGTGCTATTTGTTGGTGTTTTCCTCGGCGCGCGGCTGCATCACCTGATCTCACAGGACATTTTTGTCAAAATCGTCTACGGATTTCTGGGGCTGACCGCCCTCAAACTGCTGTCGGACAGTCTGGTGCACATGCTGGCAGGCTAGGTCCGAGGGCCGCCACCGGAACGCCTTTCCCTGCACGGCGCTTGTTCGTGCCCCCGGCCCGCTTTATGCTGCATGGCAGAAACGCGGCGGAGGAGCCTCATGAAACTCATCGTTGGCCTCGGCAATCCCGGCGCGAAATACGCACGCAACCGGCACAATATCGGCTTTATGGCGGTGGATCGGATTGCGGCAGATCACGGGTTTCCCGCATGGAAATCCAAGCATCAGGGCGTCATTTCCGAAGGGCGGTTCGGATCGGATCGTGCCGTCCTGCTCAAGCCCGAAACCTACATGAACAAATCCGGTGACAGCGTTGGTGCCGCCATGCGGTTTTACAAGCTGGACGCAGAGGAGGTGATCGTTCTGCACGACGAGATCGACCTCGCCCCTGGCAAGGTCCGCTGGAAAACAGGCGGCGGGCATGCGGGCCATAACGGGTTGCGTTCGGTGCATGCCCATATCGGTGCGGATTATGCGCGGGTGCGTTTGGGTGTGGGCCATCCCGGCCACAAGGACGCGGTGCCCGGCTATGTGTTGCGGGACTTTCCCAAGGCGGACGAGGGGTGGCTTGATGACGTGTTGCGCGGCTGTTCGGACGGCGCACCGCATCTGGCGCGCGGCGACGGGGCAAAGTTCATGAACGCCGTGGCCTTGCGCGTCGCCCCACCCCGATCCGGCACGGGCGAGAAATCGCAAGCCAAACCAAAGCCGTCCGAACCCGAAGTCACCCAAGGCCCCGACGCCCGGTCAGCTTTGCAAAAGCTGATGGACCGTTTTTCATGACGCTGATCCAAGCCTTTCGCGATCAGTCCGGCACATGCGCCCGCATGGGGTCTCCGTTGATGGGGCGGGTTCTGGGTATCCTCGCAGACAATTGGGACGCGACCAGCGCCTTGGGGCAGAAAATGGCGGAATATCAGGGCGATATCGGCCCCGCTGGACATTCCCTGCCCTTGCGCATCGGTGGCGGCCTGCACGCGCTTGTCCGACAGGGACGGGACGACGCGCTGGTCGCAGCCTACCCGCCCCATGATGTGGACGATGCAACGCTTCAGGATGCGGTGTTGAATGCGCTGAAAACGCACGAAGATTTCTTTGTCGCGTGGACGCAATACCCACCCCAGACCAACGAGGTGCGGCGCAGCGCGGCATTGATTGCGATGGCGTACACGGCTCTGTCTCATTTCGACCGCCCCATCGTGCTGTCCGAACTTGGCGCAAGCGGTGGGTTGAACCTGATGTGGGACCGATTTGCCTTGCAGACAGAGGCGGGCCGCCTGGGGGCGGATGATGCGGCCTTGACCCTGACACCAGACTGGACCGGGCCGTTGCCACCCACAGGTTATCCACAGGTTGTGGACAGATCAGGTGTGGACCTTAACCCCTTGAATCCCCGTGATCCTGACGATCTTTTGCGCCTTACCGCTTATCTGTGGGCAGACCAACCACATCGGCTGGTGCTGACAAACGCCGCAGCCTCGGTCATGGACGCAACGGTCGAAAAAGGCGATGCAATCAACTGGTTGGAAACCCGCCTTGATGCGACGCCCGAAGGACATATGCACATCATTCAACACACGGTCGCCTGGCAGTACTTCCCCGCGGAGGCGCAAGCCCGTGGCACCGCGCTGATCGAAGCAGCAGGCGCGCGGGCAACGCCAGACACGCCATTGGCGTGGATGCAGATGGAAACCGATGGGGACACCACAGGGGCCGTCGGTGCCGCCCTTACCCTGCGCCTCTGGCCCGGTGACATCACCCTGCATCTGGGGCGCGCTGATTTTCACGGACGCTGGGTGCATTGGACCGGGTGACGCGACGGTGTGTTTGCCATGAACCACCAGCCTGTGGATGAATGGCGAAAACAAGGGGATAAAGCGTGCGAACAGTTCTAAAATGGATATTGCGTATCGGCTTGGCGTTGATAATTGCCGCTCTGCTGGTCGGATTATGGAAGCGCGAAGAGATCACGAGGCTGCTGGCCGTGAACGCGCTCTTCGACAAAAACCGCATTGTGTCGAATTTCTCCAATATGGACGCCGCATTTCTCCACAGGGAAATCCCTAAGGGCAACGGCTCGGTCAGCCCTTTGCCGGATGGCGCAGCGCTCGACATGCCAGCGCCCTACCTTGAGTGGGTCGAAGAGCGTGTCGTCACCTCCATGCTCGTGCTCAAGAACGGGCAGATTGTGCACGAAGCCTATTACCAAAACACCAATGCGGACGATCTGCGCATCAGTTGGTCTGTTGCCAAAAGCTATCTGTCGGCCCTGTTCGGGATTCTGGAGGCCGAAGGGGCGTTCGCTTCCCTTGATGATCCCGTCATCAAATACGCACCGTCCCTCGCCGGAGGTGCCTATGATCAGGCCACTGTGCGCAACGTGCTGCAGATGGCCAGTGGTGTCACCTTTGACGAGGATTATCTCGATCCCAACAGCGATATCAACAAGATGGGGCGCGTTCTTGCCCTTGGCGGCAAGATGGATACCTTTGCCGCGAACCTCACCGAAAGCTTTGCCGCGCCCGGTGAGACCTGGAAATACACGTCAATCGACACGCATGTGGTGGGCATGGTGGCACGAGGCGCGACAGGGCGGGACATCCCCGACCTGATGGCGGAAAAGTTGATCGCGCCGCTGGGGCTGGAGCAATCACCGCTATACCTTACGGACGGTGTCGGCGTCGCCTTTGTGTTGGGTGGTTTGAACATCACCACGCGTGATTACGCGCGATTTGGTCAGATGATCCTGCAAAACGGGATGTGGCAGGGGCAACAAGTGGTGCCCGCAGCGTGGATTGCCGCCTCAACCGGTCCAAGTGCGCCCACAAAGCCGGGCAAGATCGGCTATGGGTATCAGTGGTGGATACCGGTCGGCGCGACCGAGGGGCAATTCATGGGCCGTGGAATCTATGGTCAATACCTCTATATCGATCAAAAGGCAGGGGTTGTGATCGTCTCGACAGGCGCAGATCGCAAATTCCGCGAAACGGGCGTAAACGCCCAGAATATCGAGATGTTTCGGCAGATCGTGGCGGCAACCGAAGGATAGACAGATGGAACCGGATGACAGCGTCAATGTGTTGGGCACCGAATTGGCCCTGTGCGGAACGGACCCTGTCACCGGCTTTTTCCGCGACGGGCACTGCAACACCTGCGCCGCCGATCAGGGCAGCCACACTGTATGTGCAGTCATGACCGCCGAATTCCTCGCCTTTTCCAAATATGTCGGTAACGACCTCAGCACGCCACGCCCGGAATACCGCTTTGCCGGGCTGAAACCCGGGGACAGCTGGTGCCTATGTGCGGCCCGGTTCTTGCAGGCCCATGACGAGGGGTGCGCGCCCAAAGTGTCCCTCGAGGCCACTCACAAGCGCGCACTTGAAATCGTATCGCTCGAAGTTCTGCGCGACCACGCGGTTTGATTTACTCGACGTTGCGCCCTTCGGGGCCGGACATGTCGAAGCCAAGGGCACGCGCCACGGTAAAGATATCCTTGTCACCGCGCCCGCACATGTTCATGCAGATGACGTGATCGCTGGGCAGGTCCGGGGCGATCTTGGTCACATGCGCCAAGGCGTGGCTGGGCTCTAGCGCGGGAATGATCCCTTCGAGGGTGCAGCACAGTTGGAACGCCTCGAGCGCTTCCTTGTCCGTGATCGACACATATTGCGCGCGCCCGATGTCGTGCAGCCAGGCATGTTCGGGGCCGATGCCCGGATAGTCGAGACCGGCCGAGATCGAGAACCCTTCGAGGATCTGGCCGTCGTCGTCCTGCAAGAGATAGGTGCGGTTACCGTGCAGCACGCCGGGGCGCCCGCCGGTAAGCGAGGCACAGTGCTCCATCTTGGCATTCACGCCCTTGCCGCCCGCTTCGACCCCGATGATCCCGACATCCTTGTCGTCGAGGAAGGGGTAGAACAGGCCCATCGCGTTGGACCCGCCGCCAATCGCGGCAATCAGCGTGTCGGGCAGGCGTCCTTCGGCCTCGGTCATCTGATCGCGGACTTCCTTGCCGATGATGCTTTGGAAATCGCGCACCATGGCCGGGTACGGGTGCGGGCCAGCGACGGTGCCAATGCAGTAGAACGTGTCGCGCACATTGGTCACCCAGTCGCGCAGCGCGTCGTTCATCGCGTCCTTGAGCGTGCCGCGCCCAGAGGTGACGGGGATGACTTCGGCACCCAGCAGACGCATGCGGAACACGTTGGGCGCCTGGCGTTCAACATCATGCGCGCCCATGTAAACCACACATTTCAAACCGAATTTCGCACAGACCGTGGCCGTGGCCACACCGTGCTGCCCTGCCCCGGTCTCTGCAATGATCCGCGTCTTGCCCATACGGCGCGCCAGAATGATCTGGCCCAGCACGTTGTTGATCTTGTGCGCGCCGGTGTGGTTCAACTCGTCCCGCTTCATGTAGATCTTGGCACCGCCCAGATGTTCGGTCAGCCGCTCGGCGTGATAAAGCGGGCTGGGGCGACCGACATAGTGCTTCCACAGAAAATCCATTTCCGCCCAAAAGCTGTCGTCGGTTTTGGCCTTCTCGTACTCTTCCTCGAGGCTCAGGATCAGCGGCATCAGCGTCTCTGAGACGAACCGGCCCCCAAAGTCGCCAAAGCGCCCGTTTTCATCCGGGCCAGTCATGAAAGAGTTGAAAAGATCGTTTGCCATGGATGGCCTCCGCGTTCAGGTCAGATCGCGTTTATACCCGATGTGGGAAGGGGTAAAGCCAAGGCGCTGATAGAAACGGGCTGTGTCGGTGCGGCTTTTGTTCATAGTCAGCTGGATCAGAACGCAGCCTGCCGCACGCGCACGGGTTTCGGCATCTGCAATCAAGGCTGTTCCGACGTTGTGCCCGCGCAGATGGCTGGCCACGCGCACGCCTTCGATTTGCGCACGCCGCGCCGCCCGCAGCGACAGACCGCTGATGAAGGTGATCTGGTAAGTGGCGACGATCTCATCATTGACGGTGCCGACAATCAGGTGGTTGTTGCCCTCCTCGACCATGCTGCGAAAGGCAGCCAGGTAGTGATCCAGACCTGCCCCTTCGCGTGCCGTGCCCAGAAAGTCGTCCGTCAACAGGGCGAGGATCGCGGGCACGTCCGCCTCGCGCGCGGCGCGAAAGATAGCATTCACAGCGCGTTCACCCGGTCGATGAAGGCGCGGATCAGGCCTGCGTCTTTCTCGCCCGGCGCGCTTTCCACGCTTGAGCTGAGATCGACGGTACGGGCACCCGTGATGCGCACGGCCTCTGCCACATTGTCTTGGGTCAACCCACCGGCAAGCATCCATGGCACCGGCCAGCGGCGATTTGCAATCAACTGCCAGTCAAAGGTCTTTCCATTGCCGCCAGGGCGATCCGAACCCTTTGGCGGTTTTGCCTCGACAAGGATCTGGTCTGCAACACGGGCATAGGTGTCGATGTTCACAAGGTCACTCTCGTCCGCGACTCCCACGGCCTTCATCACCGGCAAACCATACCGCGCCTTGATCTCTGCCACGCGCTCGGGCGTTTCGGCCCCGTGCAATTGCAGGACATCCAGCGGCACGGTTCGGGTCAGTTCATCAAGAAAGGCGTTATCGGCATTCACGACCAGCGCGACCTTGGCGACCCCGACGGGCACGTCCAGCGCCAGCGCGCGCGCCGTTTCAAAGGACACATTGCGCGGTGATTTCTCGAAAAAGACAAACCCCACATAGGCAGCACCCGCATCAACGGCGGCAGTCACGTGTTCAGGGCGGCTGAGGCCGCAGATTTTAACAGAAACCGGGGGCATGGGGCTGGCTTAGCTTGCCTCGTCCAGCAAGGCCAGCACTTCATCGGTGCCTTCATGCTTTTCGGACTTGAGGCGTTTGACCTCGCGCTCAAGGCGGCGCACTTCGCGGGCGTTGCGCGCGTTTTCGGCGCGCACGGCGTATTCACGCATCCATTCCCAGACAAAGCCGACCAGCAGGCCAGTAATGATACCGCCAAAGATCACAACAAACAGCGGGAACTCGACCGTGGGCGCGACGGCGAACAGGCCCGCGATCTCATCCGGCAGCAGTTTGAGCGTCACAGGGCCACGATTGGCCAACGCCACGGCGATCAAAGCCACCGCAAACACGGCGATGCAGGCATAACGAATGTAACGCATTTACGCTTTCCCGTTCAGGCGATCCCGCAATAGCTTGCCGGTCTTGAAGAACGGCACATGCTTTTCCTCGACATCCACGGTTTCACCCGTGCGTGGGTTGCGCCCGACACGTGCGTCCCGCTTTTTTACCGAAAAGGCACCAAAGCCGCGCAACTCGACCCGGTCACCGCGCGACATGGCGTCAGTGACTTCGTCAAAAATGGTGTTCACAATCCGCTCTACATCGCGCTGATACAAATGTGGATTTTCGTCGGCGATCTTTTGGATCAGCTCTGACCGGATCATGGTGTTATCCCCCTGAAGAGTGGTTCTCAGTCGGTTTTGCTAACGTGCAGTATAGGAACAAACCCCGCAATCGGAAATAGTAAGCATTTGGCCGAAGGCAGTATTTTGGACGCCAAAACAAGCTGTTGAACGCCGATTGGTTGTAAATACCGCGCTCTGGGCTGTGAATGGAAATGACACGGGCCGTTTGTGGACCCACGCGCGCACACTGATTCGTGAATGCCCCCGCTCAATTCACCCCATCTTGATCCGGCGCTGCGCAAGGTCATGCACAAAGCCCATTTCGTCATCCGAGAAGGCATCGAGGTAGTCCAAGGGGCGCGCGACATAGTCAGCATCGTCGAGGTCGTCGAGCGAGGCGAAGACGGGCGCATCTGCACCCAAGAGCGCCTTGAGCTGCGCCTGATCATCCCGATACGCGGCCCAAAGCGCATGGCACGCCGCTGCCGACAGCAGTTGGTAGCGGGGCACGACATCGCCCCGGTCTCGGAAATGGCTGCTGACCAATTCGGCCATCCGTCGCGTCAGTGCAAAATCCGCACCCAGTGCCTCTGCACAAAGCGTGCGCAGCTTCCAAACCGCAAGCAGAGTCTTGAGACTGGGGGAGTCATGCGCCCTTACCCGGTCGGGCCAGTCGTCATGGTCACGCAAGTCATGCGCCTTTGCGAAATGCTGAACGATATCGTCGCCAATGACACTGCGATCAAAGGCCGTCACCGTGACAGCATCGTGCCCGAATACATGCACCCAATCCGCCACGATGCGACCCTGCGCGCGGCCATCCTGCCCCCACATCTGGAACATGTCGGTGTTCACAACATCAATAGGCGTCCCGATGTCTGCACGGCCAAAGCGCAATTGCTGGATGCAGTGGCTATGCGCCCAGCGGTCGAGCCTGCGCAGATACAGCTGAATGCGAGGGTTCAGGTGCCCGATCCTGTCTGCGAGTGTGGCGATTTCAGGTTGGGTGAGGTAGATGAACGCCTCGGACGAGATGATGATGCGCGCAGGCTCACCCGCTTCTGCCAATGCGGCATCCCATCCCCCCTGATCCAGTTTCCAGCGTCCGGCAGTGCGAAAGGCCGCCCCCATCTCATAAGCAAGGTTGTGATGCGCAGATGTCTTGCGCCCGGCCCGCGGATAGATCCAATTGCGCTGTCCCCCCTGCGGTGCACTGGCCAGCGCGCGCTGAATGCTTTTCGTTCCGGTCTTGGTCGATCCGATATGCAGGATCAGCTTGGTGTCAGACATGCGATGCCCCGGTCATTGCCGCCCCACCGTTTAGCCATCTCATTGGCCAAAAAGAAAGGGGCCGCAAACGGGCCCCTTTCCAAACTTGCAGTGCCGATGATCCGGCTTACTCGTCGCCCTTGAGAGCTGCACCGAGAATATCGCCGAGCGATGCACCGGAGTCCGAAGACCCGTACTGTTCCACGGCTTCTTTCTCTTCTGCGATCTCGCGTGCCTTGATCGACACACCCAGACGGCGTGTCTTGGCGTCGATGTTGGTGATGCGCACATCGACCTTGTCACCAACCGAGAAACGCTCGGGGCGCTGTTCGGCACGGTCACGCGACAGGTCGGAGCGGCGGATGAAGGACTTCATGCCTTCGTATTCCACTTCGACACCACCATCTTCGATGGCCGTCACTTCGACAGTCACGATCGAGCCGCGCTTCACGCCGCCCACAGCTTCGGCAAACTTGTCGCCGCCAACTGCTTTGATCGAGAGCGAGATGCGCTCTTTCTCGACGTCCACTTCGGACACAACCGCGCCGACCATGTCGCCCTTGCGGTAGTCCTGGATCGCCTCTTCGCCACGCTGGTCCCAGCTGAGGTCGGAAAGGTGCACCATGCCGTCGATGTCGCCGGGCAGGCCAACGAACAGACCGAATTCGGTGATGTTCTTGACTTCGCCTTCGACTTCCGTGCCCTCGGGGTGCGTTTCTGCAAACACTTCCCATGGGTTGCGCATGGTCTGTTTCAGGCCCAGGGACACGCGGCGCTTGGTGCCGTCGATTTCCAGAACCATGACTTCGACCTCTTGCGAGGTGGACACAATCTTGCCGGGGTGCACGTTCTTCTTGGTCCAGGACATTTCGGAGACATGGACCAGACCTTCGACACCGGGCTCCAGCTCAACAAAGGCACCGTAATCGGTGATGTTGGTCACGCGGCCTGTGTGTGTGGATTCCAGCGGGTACTTGGCGGCGACCAGATCCCATGGATCTTCCTGCAGCTGCTTCATACCCAAGGAGATGCGGTGCGTCTCTTTGTTGATCTTGATGACCTGCACCTTGATCGTCTCGCCAATCGTCAGGATTTCCGACGGGTGGTTGACGCGGCGCCATGCCATGTCGGTCACGTGCAGCAGGCCATCTACGCCGCCCAGGTCCACGAACGCACCATATTCGGTGATGTTCTTGACCACGCCGTCGACGGTCTGACCTTCGGTCAGGTTGCCGATGACTTCGGCGCGCTGTTCGGCGCGGGACTCTTCGAGGATCGCGCGGCGCGACACAACGATGTTGCCCCGGCGACGGTCCATCTTGAGGATCTGGAACGGCTGCTTGAGACCCATCAGCGGCCCGGCGTCGCGTACAGGGCGCACATCGACTTGCGAACCGGGCAAGAAGGCCACGGCACCGCCAAGGTCGACAGTAAAGCCACCTTTGACACGGCCAAAGATCGCGCCTTCGACACGTGCTTCGCCAGCGTAGGCTGTTTCCAAACGATCCCAGGCTTCTTCGCGGCGGGCCATCTCGCGCGAGATGACAGCTTCGCCACGGGCGTTTTCAGCCGAGCGCAGGAACACTTCGACTTCGTCACCGACCGATATTTCGGGCGCTTCACCGGGATTTGCGAATTCTTTGAGCTCGACGCGGCCTTCCATCTTGTAGCCTACGTCGATGATGGCTTGGCCTGCCTCGATGGCGAGGACCTTACCTTTGACAACCGACCCCTCTTCGGGCGTGTCCATTTCGAAGCTTTCTTGCAGGAGGGCTTCGAATTCCTCCATCATTTTATCAGCCATGTGGCGTCGTTATCCTAACTATATCTGTTTTTGACGGGCCGTGCGGTTGTCTCCGCCGGTCTGGGTTTGTGGTCCACCAAGGTGGAATGGGCAGTGCCGCCAGGCATTTTCAAAACAAAGAGGGCCGGAGTGTTCCGACCCTGCTCATCTCGATGTCTTGTTGGTGTTTACACCTTGACGACCAGCGGGCGTATAGCGCCCCAACGCCCGCTTGGCAAGGGCGGCACCGTCCGAAAGCTGCGTAATTTCTGCCCGATCCGTGCACTGGCGCGATTACAGGACAACACACAACTGAACGGATTCCGGTTAGTCAACTGTTAACCTTGACTCTCACAAGGCTCATAGTCATATTGACTACAACCTGGGCGGGTTTATGCTTATTTTAGGTAGATTTGAAAAACGTTTTGACACTCACTTACACAATGCAAACTTTACACTGCAACGAGGGGTCACATGAACGACGACGGAATTTGGCACGATCCGCAGATATATGATGGCGAAATCTGGCCGACGGTGGATAACCCGGCAGAGGCCGCCAGCAATGTGTACATGCTTCCGATCGGGGCACCGGATGTTGGCGCGCCTGACCCGGCGGTTGGACTGTGGCGTGACGCACCCCCCACCCGTGAAAGCGACCTGTGGGCCCGCCACGTCCTTGCCTTGTGTTCGAACCCTATCATTGGCCATTTGTTTGCCGAGGCGACCTCGGGGGTGGGCTGCGCGCTCACCACATCTGACGATGCAAGTGCGATGTTGCGCTGTGCGGCGTATTGCGACGGTGCCGCATCGGTTCTTGCGGTCAGCATCGAACACCACCACTGCGTTGCGCGCACGATGGGCACGCTGGCCCGGTTGCGCGACGCCAACCCCGAACTGCCAGTTTTGCTCATGGCCGACGCCCCGCGGATGTCGCTGGCCAGCCATGATCTGAGCGACGTGTGCGATCTATTCCTACCACTGCCCGCAACGCCAAGTCGGCTGCGGTCAGGTCTGAAGACTGCCGTGCTGAACACAGAGGAGCGCATAGCCGTGTAGAAAACAGATCATCCAAATGACTTCTGACTTTGCGAATAACTACAATAAAAGACATAGTTGACCTGTCAATTTGATTGGCGAGATGCTATGGATCGGGTTCAGGGAAGATTCTCCGCAAGGTTTGGACGTGAACCATACAGTACTTGGGCAGATTGGGCGTTTGCGCTCGCTATTGCAAGAAATGGAACATGATATCGGCTTGAACACGCTTACGCGGAACGAGCGGGATATTTTTTTGGCGTTTTGCGCCTGTATCAAGGATACGGGCGGCGGCGACGCCACTTGTTCCACGGACACAGTTCGTGCGAATCCAATTGTCGCCGACATATCGCAGCCCACCTTCCATCGCACGCTGCGGCAGTTAATCAGCCGCGGTTTGCTTGAGCGATGCGAAGGTGCGCCAATGGGCCGATACAGGCTTACATATCGCGCGCTGGATCAAACCTAGCGGACAGTTTTGGACGAGGTATCAGTCCCTGCGCGCTTTGATCGGGATTGATATCGCGTGTCGACACGACCACAAGAGCGCTCGGCAGAGTCGGCGCAACATATCACGAAAACTATGTTGCACAGCGGAACGCTTCTGCTGGCATATGCCTTTACCTGGCAAGTCATCATGCCTGTTCAGGCCAATTTTCTGACGCAACTGCCCAGCCTTGCAATGGTCATGTACCTGCCCTTCGGGATCAAGGTCATCTCGGCGTTTTTCGAAGGGTGGCGGTCCATGGTGTATCTCGCGCCTGGTGCCGCGATCGGGCTGGGTCTGTTCACCAATCTCAGGTTCGACGCGCCCCTGACCTACCTCACGTTCTTGGCAAGCTATGGTGCAGCGCCGGCCGTCTTTTGCCTGCTGGACTGGGCCCTTGGCCGTGACCGTCAATTCCATTCCCCAAAGGTGGGCTGGCGCATATTGTTGTTTGGCGGGCTGGTCACATCGGTTGTCAGCCCTGTGATGATCCATCTTGTCCGGTATCAGACCATGCCCAGTTCCGATTTTGCGCTCAGCCTGACCAAATACATGGTCGGTGACATCGTTGGCCTGGTTGCGGTGCTGTTTCTGCTTTTAGCGGTTTTCCGACTGTCACGCGCCTAGCGCGGCGCGCCTCAAATCTCTTCACCCAGTTCCTGCAATTCTTTCAACAACTCTTGATAGATGCCGTTTGAATCGCCGCCTCCGAACACCGTCGCCCCGCCTGAATAGGTTTGCCCATAGGTTCGGGCCACGTTGATCGTCTGGACAAAGGCCGACAGCAATTGGTCCTTTTCCAACGGGCTGAGTGGATGGATGAACACCCCCCAGAGACGCCCCTGCGCAACCGCATAGCGCGCATCAAGCGCTGTGTCGAAATTGGCCTGCATCAGGCGCATCAATTCTTCGGGCTCGAGCCCTTCGGCAAAACGGATGGGCACCATCGCCCGCATCCGATTGGCCGTCGGATCGGCAATGACGACAAGCGGGATGTCATCAATGGTGAACTGGATCGTGTTGCCTGCCGCGGCAGCCTCGGGGTCAATGGCGCGGATGATCTGGGCCATCCGCAGCATCGTCATTGGCGGCTCGACGGCTGGGACCTCGCCGGCCTCCTGCGCGAAAACGGGGGCGGCACAGAGGGCAAGGGCCAGAAACAAGCGGAGGCGCGGCATGGGCAATAACCTTTCATCAAGATGACAAAAGGCTAAGCCAGCCGCGCCTCAATTTCCAAGCACCGTTTGGTGATCGTCCGTGTAGGCCGTTTACAGACCGGCCTTCAGGGCATCGCCGAGGTCGGTCCGTTCCCAGCTGAACCCGCCATCCGCATCAGGTGCGCGCCCGAAATGGCCATAGGCGGCGGTGCGTTCATAGACAGGCTTGTTCAACGACAGGTGCTGGCGGATGCCGCGTGGGGTCAGGTCCATGGCGCGCGATACTGCCGCTTCGATCTGCGCATCGGGCACCTGGCCGGTTCCGAATGTATCACAATAGATCGACAGCGGTTTGGACACCCCGATCGCATAGCTCAGCTGGATCGTGCATTTGTCCGCCAAACCGGCGGCAACCACGTTCTTGGCCAGATAGCGCGCGGCATAGGCCGCAGACCGGTCAACCTTGGTCGGATCCTTGCCCGAGAACGCGCCACCGCCGTGCGGGGCAGCCCCGCCATAGGTATCAACGATGATCTTGCGCCCGGTCAGGCCCGCGTCCCCATCCGGGCCACCGATGACAAATTTGCCGGTGGGGTTCACGTGCCACTCCGTGTCGCCGGTCAGCCAACCCTCGGGCAGGACCTCTTCGATGTAGGGGGCGACGATGGCGCGGATGTCATCGCTGCTCAGCGCTTCGTCGAGGTGCTGTGTCGACAGCACGAGAGAGCTGACGCCAACAGGTTTGCCATCACGGTATTGCACCGACAGTTGCGACTTTGCGTCGGGGCCAAGCGCGGGTTCGGTGCCGTCTTTGCGCACCTGCGCCAGACGACGCAGGATGGCATGGGCATATTGGATCGGCGCGGGCATGAGGGCGGGCGTTTCGTTCGTGGCATAGCCGAACATGATGCCCTGATCGCCCGCGCCTTCATCCTTGTTGTCCGCCGCATCGACGCCTTGGGCGATATGGGCAGACTGTTCATGCAGCAGGTTGGTGATCTCGCAGGTGTCCCAGTGAAACTTGTCCTGCTCGTAGCCGATATCCTTGATACAGGCGCGCGCGATGTCGTCGATGCGGCCCATGTAATCGTGCAGCTTGTCCTGATCGCTCAGCCCGACTTCGCCCCCGATCACAACCCGGTTGGTCGTGGCAAAGGTTTCGCAAGCGACACGCGCTTCAGGCTCTTCAGCAAGAAAAGCATCAAGCACGGCGTCGGAAATACGGTCGCAGACCTTATCGGGGTGGCCTTCGGAAACGGATTCCGAAGTGAATGTGTAATTCTGTCGGGACATGAGCGCTCCAATGCAATTGTCACTGCCACGTCAGGAAGCCGTTGTGACAGGTCTGGAGGCAATTACGCGTCGGGCTGGGCTTCGTCAATGCCATCCGTGCGCCGCGCACGGGCATGGCGCAACACACACCCCACAAGCCCTGCGAGAACCAGCAGGACCCAGGGTGTGTCGCCGGTCCGGCTATAGAGCGTCGGCGCGCCGGGTGCGGGCAGCACCACGTCGACATACCCAGCCGTATTGAGGGGCAGTGACGCAGTGACCTGCCCATGAGGATCGATCATCGCCGAAATGCCCGTATTGGCGGCACGCACCATCGGCAGCCCCTGCTCGATGGCCCGCATCCGAGCCTGGGCGAGGTGTTGTTGCGGGCCCGATCGCGTGCCGAACCACGCATCATTGGTCAGCTGCATCAGGAAAGCGGGCCGCTCGGGCGCGCCACCGACGTTGTGGGCAAACACGACCTCGTAGCAGATCAGCGGCAGCGCCGTACCCATCGCGCCAAAATCAAGCAATTGAGGCCCCGGGCCGCTTGTGTACCCGCCCTCGGCCCGCGCGGCGAGGCCACCGACCTCGATCCGGCGAAAGAACCATTCGGCAGGCATGTATTCCCCGAAGGGCACGAGGTGGTGCTTGTCATATGTCTGCGTGACCTGCCCATCCGCATCCAGCATGACAAGACTGTTGAAGTAATCCAGCCCACCCCGCCGCTGAATGCCCAGCACCACCGGAGCACCGCGCGCGGCCTCGGCGATCACATCGAACGCAGGTTGCGCGTTTTCCGCAAGGTATGGCAGCGCCGTTTCCGGCCACAGCACAAGGTCGGGTACAGGCCCGTCAGCGGTGTAATCGATCTGACGGTTGACGAAGACGGGGATCTTTTCCGGGTCCCATTTTTCGCGCTGCGGTGCGTTGGGTTGAACGAGGCGAATGGTGTAGGGCGTGACCGGACCGGGGGGCGTCGCTGCGGGGAACGCGATAACTGCAACGGCCGCGATGGCGCTGATGCCGCTGATCAGTCTGGATGCAGAGACGCCGATCAGGCCGGCAACCGCAACAAGGCCCAGCATCATCCCGTGCGGCCCCAGCCACGCCAGCCCCTGCCCCGCGATACCGTCGATCAGCGCCTGTGGGGGTGCGGCCCAGGGAAAACCGGTGAAGATGTAAGCGCGCAGCAGCTCTGCACCGCTCCACGCGATAACCAGCGCCCATGCCTGCCCTCCGGCCCAGCGGGCAAAACCCAGTGCGAGTGCCCAGAACGAACCCAGCAACAGGGCAAGCAGCACCAGCGCAAAGGGCGCCATCCACCCGGTGGTGGCTGCATCCACCTGAAAGGGTTCGGTGATCCAGGAGAGCGTGAACGCGAAATAGCCAAGGCCCAGGGCCCAACCCCGGATCAGCGCGGCGCGGACTGTTCCGGCCGCGTGCAGAAGGACAAAACCAGCGACCAGCGGTGCCAGGATCGCCGGACCAAAGGAAAACGGCGCATGGGAAAAAGACCCCGCAGCCCCGAGGATCAGCGCAAGGGCCACCTGACCCCAGGCTGGCCACGCCGCGACGCGGGTGGCGATTTGCGTCATTCGGCGGCGTCCCGTCCCCGCAAGCGGACCCGCAACCGTTTGATGCGGCGCGGGTCAGCGTCGATGACTTCGAACTCGGGGCCGTCCGGGTGCGGGACGACTTCGCCCCGGGCAGGCACCCGGCCTGCCAGCATGAAGACAAGGCCGCCAAGCGTGTCGATCTCTTCCTCGTCCACATC
The DNA here is from genome assembly GCF_047715485.1 of Tateyamaria algicola. Lineage (NCBI taxonomy): Bacteria > Pseudomonadati > Pseudomonadota > Alphaproteobacteria > Rhodobacterales > Roseobacteraceae > Tateyamaria > Tateyamaria algicola. The sequence goes on along the minus strand of NZ_CP180422.1, from coordinate 3,199,107 downwards.
GTCATGGGTGGTCAGGGACAAACCGATTTCCTGTTCAAAGTCTTCCAGCGGGGTCTTCGCCAAGGCAAGGTAGCATCCCGGCTTTTCGCGGGTGAAGAAGATGCCCTCGTCCACGTCGTGTTCATCCTCGATCTCGCCGATCACCTGCTCGATCAGGTCCTCAATCGTGACGAGACCGTCAACGCCGCCATACTCGTCGATCACAAGGGCCATGTGCCGACGCTCGGTCTGCATCTTGGTCAACAGCACACCGATGGTCATCGACGGCGGCACAAAGAGCAGCGGGCGCAGGCGGGCGCGCAAGTCGAAATCCTTACCCCCGCCGTTGAACCCGTGCTGCAAGGCGATGTCCTTGAGGTGGGCAAAGCCGATGGGCGTGTCGAGCGTCCCCTCGAACACCGGCAGACGGGTCAGGCCGCTTTCCTTGAAAAGGTCCACCAGTTCATCCAGCGTGATCGTGTCAGGCACGGCTGTGATGTCGGCCTTGGGCACGGCCACGTCCTCGACCCGCAACCGGCGCAGGTTGATCATGCCGTGGCTCTGGGGGCGCGGGCTGGGTGACGCGTCGGGCGCGGGTTCCGTGGTGTCTGACGGGCTTAGCGCGCCAATGACGCGCGCCAGAAATCCACCAGTCTGAGAAGGTTCACTCGTGTCATTGTCTGACTGCGCGCTCAGCGCCGCGCCAGACGATCCGTCGTTTTCGCCCATTGGCTCCTGTCCAGTTATGCGGGCTGTGCGCCCGCCTATGCGCCCTAATATGGGTCAGGCACCCCTATGCTGCCAAGTATCTTGACCTCCAAAGCCTCCATACGCGTGGCGTCAAGGTCACGGATGTGGTCATATCCCAACAAATGCAACGTGCCATGAACGATCAGGTGCGTCACATGGTCTGCAAAGGGTTTGCCCTGATCGGCGGCTTCACGCGCGCAAGTTTCATAGGCAATGGCAATGTCCCCAAGGCTGAGCGCACCGCCGGGATCGGCGGCGGGCGTCTGGGGGGCCTCTCCCTCCGGGTCCGCGCTCAGGTCCTGTTCGGGCCAGCTCAGCACATTGGTCGGCGTGGGCTTATTCCGAAAATCGGCGTTGAGGGCAGCGATGCGCGCGTCGTCGCAGGCCAGAACAGAGAGTTCCGCCTGATGAATGTCGAGTGCCTTGAGCGCTGCAGTGATCGCATCCGTGGCGAGCGTGTTGAAGCCGGTGCTGCTCCAGCGGTCGTCTTCTATCAGGATGTCGATGTCATGTGGCATGTGTCGGACCGGGGGCCAGCCCCCGGACCCCCGGGATTTTCTGGAACAGAGAAGGATCAGGTGGTTTCCGTGTCCGCCTCGTAAGCCTCAATGATGGCGGCCACAAGCGGGTGGCGCACAACGTCTTTGGAGGTGAAGTAGTTGAAGCTGATCTTGGGCACGGTCTTCAAAAGCCGTTCAGCATCCGCCAGCCCAGAGGGCACGCCCCTTGGCAGGTCGATCTGGGTGCGATCGCCGGTCACGACCATGCGCGACCCTTCGCCAAGGCGTGTCAGGAACATCTTCATCTGCATCGTGGTGGCGTTCTGCGCCTCGTCCAGCACTACGAAGGCGCGGCTGAGCGTGCGGCCCCGCATGAAGGCCAGCGGCGCGATCTCGATCGTCTTCTCTTCCTTCAGCTTGGCCAGTTGCTTGCCCGGCAGGAAGTCGTTCAGCGCATCATAAAGCGGCTGCATATAGGGATCGACCTTTTCTTCCTGCGTGCCAGGGAGAAAGCCGAGCCGCTCGCCCGCCTCGACCGCCGGTCGGCACAGGATGATCTTGTCCACGTGACCGGAAATGAACATTGACACACCAACCGCCACGGCCAGATACGTCTTGCCCGTCCCCGCAGGCCCGATGCCAAAGGCAAGTTCATTGTCAAAGAGCGACTGCACATAGGCCTTTTGCGCATCCGTGCGCGGTTCGACCAGTTTCTTGCGTGTCTTGATCTCGATCCGGTTGCCGACGGGCATTTCCAGTTGATCGCCCTGCCGGGTGCCTGTGTCCTTTTCGGATCCGCCCATGCGCAGTTCGCGGTCGACATCGGCCGGTTCGACCTCCTTGCCCGATTCCAGACGCAGGTAGAGCGCGTTCAGCACATCACTGGCGCGCTTTTGCGCCCCCTCCTCACCCAGAACGGCCAGAACATTGCCACGCCGGATGATCTGCACCTCGAGCGCGGATTCAACGGCGGTAAGATGACTGTCATAAGGGCCGCAGAGATCAATCAACAGTCGGTTGTCGGGGAATTCCAGAACCACTTCTTTGGGCGGTTGATCTAGGGTCAATGCCTGCTCCTTGAGTCTGTCTTATCCAAGCGTTGCAAGTTCACGGGGGAGGTGCAACGGGGGTCGGGGCGATTTCATCGAATTGAAACAAAAAAGGCCGGAGCGTGCGAAACGCCCCGGCCTTTTGCAGCTGATATGTCTGCGGAGCAAATCAGTTGGGGTCCCGGATGCGCGATCCGCCCTTGAAGTCACCCACGGTCTGGGTGGGCTGTGCCACGCCGGAACAAACGGGCTTGCCGTATTTGTCGAGGCGTGCGGACAGGTACCCTTCGACGCCATCGTCGATGATCCAGTGGTCGCAGCCATTGGGATCGACCCAGATGCCTGCCTGCAACTGGCTGAGGTCCTTGCGGTCTGTGCCGCGGTCAATCGTCTTGTCCGGCGGCAGCCCGTCACCACACGCGGCGACACCCAATGCAGCAATCAGAAGCGGAACGAATTTCAACTTGGTCATGATATCGCTCCGATCACTGAATGCAGATGATTTCGACACGGCGGTTCTTGGCCATGCCTTTTGCGGTGTTATTCGGTGCCGCGGGCAGGCGTTCGCCATAACCGCGCACATCCGCGATCCGCGCACCGGAGGCTTGCGCAACCGATGCCACCGCGTTGGCGCGGTTCAGCGACAGACGCAGGTTGTAGGCGTCGCTGGCGCGGCTGTCCGTGTGCCCGGTGATGATAAAGCTGGTCGCGGTCGAGTTCTGGAAGAACTGCGACAGGCGCTGCTTGCCCGCCGGGTGAATGCGGTAGCTGTCGGTGGCAAAGAACTGATCCGACTGCATCACGCCGCACAGGTTGCCACGGCGGCATACCGGGATGCCCTTGCGGTTGACGTGCGGGGTCATGTAGCCCTCGGCCCCGTCATCCATGACCCAGTGTTCGCACCCGTCCGGGTCGACCCAGATCGTGGGGATGTACTGGCCCCCGTCTCGCCCTTGTTGCGACCGCGTCTGGCCAAAGGCCTGCGCGGACACTTCCACAGTCATCAATGACGTCAACGCCACAGCGGTGGCAGCCGCAGTGGTCAGAAGCTTATTCACTGTTTGGGAAAACAAATTCGCCACAGCTCTGTCCCTTTTATTGTTGGTCCCCCGCAAAAGCCCTAAACACGTCCAAAAAAGACAGGCCCTTGCCACTCTGATCGAAACCGTAGGCAATTATTAATGATCTGTGAACCCGTTTTCACCAGATATTGTGCCTTAAAATAGCACACTTACCAAAAGACAGGCCGATTTCGGGAAGGATTTCGCGCCGAGCGGGCGATCAGACCAATTGCCCAGCCAGAGAGTTCGCCGCAGAGCTGACGATTCTAACCGGCGCAATCTGACCGACCGAAACGTCCGCATTATCCACGTGCACGGCGTGCAGGTAGTCGCTCTTGCCGCCCATTTGCCCCGGCAGGCGCCCGGGCTTTTCAAACAGCACATTCACGGTACGGCCCACCATCGCCTCCTGAATGGCGCGCTGCTGGCGCGTGATCAGCGCCTGAAGCCGTTGCAACCGCTCGTCCGCCTCTGCCGCATCCACCTGCGCGCGCTCGGCCGCTGGTGTTCCGGGACGCGTCGAGTACTTGAACGAATAGGCGTAGCCGTAATTCACCTCTTCAACCAGATCGAGCGTGGCCTGGAAATCGGCTTCGGTCTCTTCCGGAAAGCCCACGATGAAATCGCCCGACATCAGGATGTCGGGCCGCGCGGCGCGGATGCGTTCGATCACGCGCAAGTAGCTTTCGGCGGTGTGGCTGCGGTTCATGCGCTTGAGGATCCTGTCGCTGCCGGACTGTACCGGCAGATGCAGATAGGGCATCAGCTTGGAACAGGTGCCGTGCGCCTCGATCAGGTCATCCGTCATGTCGTTGGGGTGGGACGTGGTGAAGCGGATGCGTTCCAGTCCGTCGACCTTGTCCAAATCCCAGATCAGCTTGGCCAATGTGTAATCCGACCCGCCCGGCCCGGCGCCGTGATAGGCATTCACGTTCTGGCCCAGCAGCGTGATTTCCCGCACGCCCCGTTCGACCAGATCGCGTGCCTCGTCCAGGATACGGGCAACCGGTCGGCTGACTTCGGCGCCGCGCGTATAGGGCACCACGCAGAATGCACAGAACTTGTCGCACCCTTCCTGCACAGTCAGAAAGGCCGTTGGGCCACGCGCAGCCTTGGGTCGGCTTTTGAGGCGCTCGAACTTGTCTTCCTCTGGGAAATCGGTGTCGAGTGCCTTTTCCCCCTCACGGGTCTTGGCCTCCATCTCGGGCAGGCGGTGATAGCTTTGGGGGCCGACGACCAGATCGACCATCGGCTGGCGGCGCATGATCTCCTGCCCTTCGGCCTGCGCTACGCAGCCTGCAACACCGATTTTCAGGTCGGGCTTTTCCGCTTTGAGGCCCTTGAAGCGGCCCAGCTCGGAATAGACCTTTTCCGCCGCCTTTTCCCGGATGTGACACGTATTCAGCAGGATCATATCGGCGTCATCCGCCGACGTGGTTTCCACATATCCCTGCCCGCCCAGCGCCTCGGCCATGCGTTCGCTGTCATAGACGTTCATCTGGCAACCATAGGTCTTGATGAAGAGCTTTTTCGGCGTCGTCATTGGGGCATCCGGGCTTTGTGGAATGTGAAATGGCGATCTAACAGCCGCACCGCGATCTTGCAATGGAGCGCAGATTAACCGAATGAAAGGGAAACGCGTTGCGTAATGGAGGGCACATGCAGTTCGAGAGCCTGGCCAGTTTTGTGAATGACAAATCCGCGGTCCCGCAAAAGGGGTCCGTGGCCGTTGTTCTGGTCGAGGACAGCGTGGAAGTGGACACGACACTGCGCCACCATCAGCAGGCCGGCTTTACCCATGTGATCGCCCTGATGCCCCGGGACTTCGAACTGCCGCGCGATCTGGAAAGCACGGTCATTCGCATCGACTATGACTTGTCGGCCGCCGGAGCGCCCGAAGCGGCCGTCAACACGTTGATCGAGGCGGTGCCTGCGGGCACGTGGATGTATTACTGCTACAACGCCGAATACCTGTTCCACCCGTTTTGCGAGACGCGGACGGTTGGCGAAATGCTTGCCTTTCACACCGAAGAGCGGCGTGATGCGATGCTGACATACGTTATCGATCTGTACGCCGATGATTTGTGGGCCCATCCGAATGCCGTCGCACTGGACTGTGCGCATCTGGACAAGTCGGGCTATTACGCCCTGGCCCGTCCCGATGCATCAGGTCACCCCAAGGAACGCCAACTGGATTTCTTTGGCGGCCTGCGCTGGCGGTATGAGGAACATGTGCCCAGCATCCGGCGCAAGATTGACCGGATATCGCTGTTCAAGACCAAACCGGGCCTGATCCTGCGCGATGATCACACGTTCAACGACGAAGAATACAACACCTTTGCCTGTCAGTGGCATCACAACCTGACCTCGGCGATCTGTTCGTTCCGCACGGCCAAGGCGCTCAAGCTGAACCCGGGCAGCACATATGACATCGAAACGTTCAAGTGGCACAACTCCGCCCCGTTCGAGTGGCACTCGCGCCAATTGCTCGATCTGGGGCTGATGGAACCCGGCCAGTGGTTCTGATGGGCCTGTAGCGGGCGTGATCTGTCTGCACGTTAACCGTGGATAAACCGTACACCGCTAAGCCAAGGGGGATCCGAGAACTGGAACCCACGTGTCACCTGGCGCCCAAAACACCCAAACAACACCCTGCTACTACGCACCCGAAACGTCATCTGGGGATTTGGAGCAGCACAATCTGCGTGTTCTGATTGATGAGGCCGCGACACTGCGCGGGCTGACAATCCAGATGTCCTTGCGACTGATGTCGCTGGCCGCTGCGCCCGATGACACGCAGCGCCAAGACCTGCAGGATGAGTTTCAGGTGCTGTTCGCGCAATTCCAGGCAAATATGGACATGCTGTTCGGAACTTCGCCGCCACCACCGGAACACCGCGATCATGTCGCGTGGATGCGCCAGATTGCCGGGGCCAACGCACAGCGCCGCGCGCTTCTACTCGACGTCGAACACCGCATTCGCGCGGTCGCGCAATCGCTGGACGCCGGGCATGTCCCGACCTTTGTTGAGGCGCGCGGCTTCTTTGACGCGCATTGGCCAATTGTGCGCGACAAGCTGACAGAGGTGATCTGGGACCTGTGGGCCGATCTGGACGCGAGAAAGACCAAGGCCATTGACGAGAATGCCGCGCTGAAGGTTACGCTGCAGAAAACACTGGCGGATATCAAATTGTTCTCGGCGGCCATACGCATGATCGCGATCAACACCGCCGTCCTGGCGACACGCCCGCAGGACGCGGGCACGGGGTTCCAGGTTATCTCGAACGAGGTAAAGCGGTTGTCCGAAGATATCGACGCCAGCACGAACCGCGCCAATGACGCGTTGTCCGAGCTGTTGTAGGCAAATCACCGCAACAGCGGGAACCAGTCCGTACGCAAGCGCTGCCCGGCGGCCATGTCGTGCCCCGGAAACGGCGGTGACGTTGGCCCCGGACGTTCGACATAGCGGGCATCGTCCCCGACCAGCCGCAGGGAAAAGGCGCGCCGCCTCGATGCGCTGTGATTGCCACGCGCCCCATGTAACGTGCGGAAATGGAAGGCGACGGCATCCCCGGGCTCCATCTCGAACTCCACGATGCGCATGCCCTCCGCCTCGGGGTCCGGCACGGGCAGGTAATCACCTTCAAAGAAGGCCGCCTCCGACACCCAGCGGGTTGGCACCACGTCCTTGGACCAGAGATGAGAGCCTGCCACACAGCGCAATGTCGCATCGCGCACGGGATCGAGTGGTGACCAAAAGCTGATCGTCTGCTGCCCTTCGACAAAGTAGTAGGGGGCATCCTGATGCCAGGGCGTCGCCATGGAGGTACCCGGTTCTTTCACCAGCACGTGGTCGTGAAACATCTGGACCGACTGCGAGCCCATCAGGGTTGCCGCAACCTCAGCCGCCGCAGAGCGTTCGATCACGTCGCGAAATTCGGGAATGCGCTGCCAGTTGCAATAGTCATCAAAGAACAGGCCTGTTTCACCCGCCTTGTCATTGGTCGAGGCATAAGGGCCGGGTTCCGCCATGTTGCGTTCCACACCGGCGCGCAAGGTTTCAACGTGGTCTGCAAACAGGCCCCGGATCAAGACAACGCCATCCGCACGATAGGTCCGCGCGTCGTCAGCCGATACAAGGTCCACGAACGTCGTTAGCTCTTGCGCCGCAGGCGGATCACAACATCAACCGAGGCGATTTCGGCTCCTTCAGGCGCATCGGGAAGCTGTGCGATGACCAGCTGATCTGACGGTGCGTCCGTCAGTTTCGCGTCGTCTTCCCAGAAAAAATGCGGATGGTCATGCGTGTTGGTGTCAAAATAGCTCTTTGAGCCGTCGACCGTGACCTCTTGCATCAGACCCGCATCACAAAAGGCGCGCAAGGTGTTGTAGACGGTCGCGAGCGACACGGCCTCGCCCTGATCCTTGGCGGCTTCAAACAGGCTTTCTGCTGTTACGTGTCGGTGCTGGCCGTCGCCGATCAGCAATGCGGCAAGCGTCACGCGCTGACGCGTCGGGCGCAGGCCTGCGCCTGCCAGCCATGTGCTGCCTACTTGGTGCTGATCGTGTGTCATCGCGTCCTCGGGTTGCACTTACATATAAAGGGTCAATTTCCTGCAATTCAATCGCAAAAAGGGAACGCTGCATTATGCCACACGCCCGAAAAAGCCCATCTGCTCAGAGGCGCTGAACGCGCGACCCGGCGTGTCATAGTGTGACAGCACGGCCACGATCCGCGATGTGGACCCGCGCACCGTCGAGACCCGGTGCGCCGTGTTGACCCCCAGAAACACGTTCAGCGTGCCCGCTGTTTGTGGCAGTTGCGTGGGCGTGATGCGCCCTTCCAACAGATCGGCAATGCCTGCGTGGTTCGGATCATCGTCGCTGCGCAAATCCTGCGCGTATTCGAACACGCCGCCCTCTGATGGCTCTTGCAACAACAGCGTCGTGGTAAAGATCGACCGGTCAAAGTGCCAATTCAGTGCTTCGCCCGCGCGGTATTCCAGTACGTTGAGGCCCGCCAACGCGTCATCCATCACATAAAGGTTCGGACGGTTCATAACGGCGGCGAGGAAGGTCGCAAAGGCTGGCCATTGATAGAGCTGGTCCAGCGCCGTGCCGCGCAACTGGTCATGGCACAGCGTATGGTTGGCGGTTTCGACCTTTTGCAGTGCCGGATCGTCAGCGGCCAGTCCATCCACTGCATCCTTGAAGTAGATGTTGTGCCACCGACTGTGGTGAAACGACTCCGTCGCCATACGGGGGTGCACGTGGGCAAGTGTCTGCGACAGGACTTGCGGTCGCATGAACCCCTCGAAGTTGAACAAACCGTCGCGGGCGAGACCCTGTTGGGCCTGTGCCACAAGGCTGTCCCACGCAGCGCTGCCGGGTTTGTCGAGCGGGTATCGATCCAGATCAATGAGAGTGTCCATGGCTGTGAACCTGCCCCAGATGCTGCGCTCCTCGCAAGGGGATGTGTTGCGCACCCCTGCCCTCATACACTTGCACCCGCGGGCCTCGCGGTGCTAGAGGACCCGGAACCCGAATGCGGGCATGTGCGCGACGACAAGAGGCCAGAATGGCAAACTACCCCACCAGTTTCGACAAAGATGGCCTGCTGAAATGTGCCCGCGGCGAATTGTTCGGCCCCGGCAACGCACAGCTTCCCGAGCCGCCCATGCTGATGATGGACCGCATCACGGATGTCTCCGGCGATGGCGGCGCACACGGCAAGGGCCACATCGTCGCCGAGTTCGATATCTCACCGGATCTGTGGTTCTTTGACTGCCATTTCCCCGGCAATCCCATCATGCCCGGCTGTCTGGGCCTGGATGGTTTGTGGCAGCTGACCGGCTTCAACCTCGGCTGGCGTGGCTGGCAGGGGCGCGGCTACGCGCTGGGTGTGGGCGAGGTCAAGCTGACCGGCATGGTCCGGCCAGACCGCAAGATGCTGACCTATTACGTCGATTTCACCAAGGCAATCCAGACCCGGCGCCTGACCATGGGTGTGGCAGACGGACGGGTAGAAGCCGACGGCGAAGTGATCTATCAGGTCAAGGATATGAAGGTCGCTCTCTCCGAGAGTTGAGCCGGAACCGGACCAAGAAAAGGACCATCAACATGCGTCGCGTCGTCATCACCGGATTGGGGATCGTTTCTTCTATCGGGAATAACGTGGACGAGGTTTTGGCCTCTCTGAAATCGGGCACATCCGGCATCGTTGCCAGCGAAGAGATGGCAGAGCACGGCTTTCGCAGCCAGATCGCTGGTACGCTTAAACTTGATGTCGCCGATCATGTGGAAAAACGTGCGCTTCGGTTCATGGGACCCGGTGCCGCCTATGCCCACATCGCCATGACACAGGCCATCGCGGATGCGGGCCTGGAGGAAAGCGATATCGTGAACCCCCGCACCGGACTGGTTGCAGGCTCCGGCGGCCCATCGACCTCCGCCATGCTGACTGCACATCAGACCGTGCTGAAAACAGGCGCGACCAAGCGCATTGGCCCCTTTGCGGTGCCGAAATGCATGTCTTCGACCATCAGCGCGAATCTGGCGACCGGGTTCAAGATCAAGGGCATCAACTATTCCATCACCAGCGCCTGTTCCACCTCGCTGCACTGTATCGGCAACGCGGCCGAGCAGATCATGATGGGCAAGCAGGACGTGATGTTCGCCGGCGGCGCGGAAGAACTGGACTGGACCTTGTCCTGCCTTTTCGACGCGATGGGCGCGATGTCGTCCAAATACAACGACACGCCCGAGCGGGCGAGTCGTGCCTTTGATGCGCACCGCGACGGGTTCGTGATTTCCGGCGGTGGTGGCATCGTCGTTCTGGAAGAACTGGAACACGCCCGCGCGCGCGGCGCCAAGATCTACGCCGAGGTGACAGGCTACGCCGCCACATCGGACGGGCACGATATGGTCGCCCCCTCCGGTGAAGGGGCCGAGCTTGCCATGCGTCTCGCACTCGACACGCTGCCAGACGACCGCAGCGTCAGCTACATCAACGCGCATGGCACCTCGACACCTGCCGGTGACGCCCCCGAAATCGCCGCCGTGCGTCGCGCCTTCGAAGGGGGTATTCAACCCCCTGTAAGCTCGACCAAATCCATGACCGGCCACTCCCAAGGGGCCGCCGGCGCGCTCGAGGCGATCTTCAGCCTGCTGATGCTCGAACATGACTTCATCACGCCATCCATCAACGTCGACACACTGGACCCGGCGTTCGAGGCAAGCGAGATTGCGACCAAGCTGGTCGAGAATGCAGGGCTGGACAGCGTCATGACCAACTCGTTCGGCTTTGGCGGTACAAACGGGTCGATGATCCTTTCGAAATTTCACGGGTAAGTGGTTTACATGTCTGATCTGCTCAAAGGAAAACGCGGTCTTGTGATGGGCGTTGCCAACGAACGCTCAATCGCCTGGGGTATCGCCAAGGCGATGCATGAGGCGGGTGCAGAGCTGGCCTTTACTTACCAGGGCGAAGCATTCGGCAAACGGCTCGAGCCGCTGGCAGCCAGTGTCGGGTCCGACTTCATGGTCGACGTGGATGTGACCAACGACGCATCGCTTGATGCGGCATTCGATGCGCTCGGCGCACGCTGGCCGACGATTGACTTTGTCGTGCATGCCATTGCTTTTTCTGACAAATCCGAGCTGACAGGCCGGTTCCTGAATACGTCACGTGCGAATTTCAAACACTCGATGGATATCAGCGCCTACAGCTTTATCGAGGTTGCGCGCAGGGCCCATCCGATGATGATCGACAATGGCGGCACCCTGCTCACACTGACCTACCAAGGGTCCAACCGGGTTGTCCCGAATTACAACGTGATGGGCGTGGCCAAAGCAGCCCTCGAATCCGCAACACGCTATCTGGCCAATGATCTGGGCCCGGAAGGCATCCGCGTGAACGCGATATCCCCCGGCCCGATGAAGACGCTGGCGGGTGCGGCCATTGGCGGTGCGCGCAAGACCTACAAGCACACGGATCTGAACGCGCCCCTACGCTCCAACGCGACCCTCGAAGCAGTTGGCGGCACGGCGGTCTACCTGTGTTCTGACGCCGGTGCCTGCACGACGGGCGAGATCATTCGCGTTGATGGTGGGTTCCACGTGCTGGGCATGCCGCAACCGGACCACCTCTAAGTCCAAAATTTGCCAGATTGCGCTGATACGCTCAACGCATGGATATGGCCCAACTTGACCGCGCGCGCCGTCACGAGCGCAAACTGGAACGCCGCGCTGCCCGCACGCGCCGCTCCAAGTGGTTGGGACGCTTGTTGTTTTCACTGACCGGTATGGGATTGCTGCTGTTGCTGCGTCTCAATCCGGACGCGATTGAAGCGGCTGTCGCGCACTTGCATGACGTGCCATCACGCTCGCAAATCGCGACACTGCAAACACCCGAAGCTGTTCAGGTGCGCACGATGCCAACTGACGTGACTCCGGTCAGACGCGGTGGCGCATTGCCCGGCAACGGAACACGCGCACCCCAAGCGGACACGCAAGCCCAGGCCGACAATGTCGCCCACAAATTGCGCTCTCTCAGCCCGGGTGGCTGAGGCGCGGCCAAGTTGCGTGAGGTGAAAGCCTCAAGCGGCGTCGAAAGACACCACTTCAAAATCGAATTTCAGATCCTGCCCGGCAAGAGGGTGATTGGCGTCCAGCATCACTTCGGTCTCACCGATCTGCGTGACCGTCACGGGCATGGGTTGGCCCTGCGGGGTCTGCATCTGCAACTGCATGCCCACCTCCAGCGGGATTTCCGCCGGGATCGCGTCGCGCGGCACACCCTGGCTCAGTTCCGGGTTCACCGGCCCATAGGCCTGATCGCAGGGAATGCTCACCACCTTCTTTTCGCCCGCAGCCATGCCGGGCAATGCCACGTCCAGCCCCGGTATGATCTGCCCCGAGCCGACGACGAACTCGAGCGGGTCGCGCCCTTCGGAGCTGTCAAAGACGGTGCCATCCAGCAAAGTCCCCGTGTAATGAATGCGCACGGTGTCCCCGTCCTTGATCTCGGCCATTTGTGATACTCCCAACATTTCCTGTGCAACAACAGGTGACACACACTGCCTGTGTTGGGCAGTAGGGTAAACCCCACCCGTCCCTTTTCCTTTCGCCCCTCTTTTCGTCTGCGCAGGACCATGCCACTGTGCCGCCAACAGGAGGCCGCACATGCCCATCACCACCTGCATCTTTGATGCTTACGGCACGTTGTTCGATGTCGCCGCCGCAGCCCGCCAGGCCGCCACCGAACCGGCCTTTGCCGCGATCAAGGACACATGGCCAGCGCTGGCCGAGCACTGGCGCCAGAAGCAGTTGCAATACACATGGCTGCGTGCCGTCACGGGTGCACACACGGATTTCTGGCAGGTCACGCAGGACGGGCTCGACTGGGCTCTTGAAAAAACGGGGCACCACGGGGATGCCGTACTGCGCGAACGCCTGCTTGCCCTTTACTGGGAACTTCAGGCTTACCCGGAGGTGCCCGCCATGCTGCACAGCCTGAAAGACGCCGGGCTGAACACTGCGATCCTGTCCAACGGCTCGCCCGATATGCTGGCCGGGGCAGTGACATCGGCAGGCATCGCGGATGTACTGGATGACAGCCTGTCGGTCCAAAGTGTGGGCGTTTTCAAACCCGACGCGCGGGTCTATGACCTTGTCCGCCAACGCTTTGGCTGCGCCAAGGACGAGGTCTTGTTTGTCTCCTCCAACGGGTGGGACGCTGCTGCGGCCACGGGATACGGGTTTCGCACAGCGTGGGTGAACCGCGCAGGCGAGCCGGTGGACAGGTTGCCATGGACGCCCTCGGATGTACTCAGCGATTTGACCGGCATTCCCATGCTGGCTGGGATCTGATGGCAAAGTTTACGACTTCTGACGGATTACAGCTGTTTTACACGGACGACGGTGCGGGCCTGCCGCTGCTGTGTCTGCCAGGTCTGACGCGCACCACGCAGGATTTTCAGTATGTCGCGCCGCACCTGCCCCCCTGCCGGCTGATCTGCATGGATTATCGCGGGCGTGGGCAGTCCGAGTGGGACAAGACCTGGGCCAACTACACACTGCCGATCGAAGTCCGGGACGTGATGGAGCTGATGGATCACCTGTCGCTGTCCTCGGTCGCGATCCTTGGCACGTCACGGGGTGGGCTGAACGCGATGGGCCTGGCTGCGGCGGCGCCCGAACGTCTGCTGGGTGCCGCACTGAACGATGTGGGGCCCGAACTGAACCCGGCTGGCCTAGGTGCCATCATGGTCTATCTGGGCCGCCGCCCAGCCGCACGCACCCATGCCGAAGCTGCGGCTGCGCTTGCGTATGTCATGCGCGGTTTTGACAACGTCCCAGCCGAACGGTGGCTGCAAGAGGCCCGCACGCATTTTGTCGAAACCGAGGATGGGCTCGATATCACATACGACCCGTGCCTGCGTGATGCGGTCGAGGCTGGTGGCGAGGTCCCTGATTTGTGGCCATACTTCGATGCGCTTGCGGGCAAACCACTTTGTTTGATCCGGGGCGCAAACTCGGACCTGCTGAGCGCGGACACCGCCGCAAAGATGCAGACCCGACGCCCGGACATGATCTATGTCGATGTGGCGGATCGTGCCCATGTGCCGTTTCTGGATGAGCCCGAGGCCGTAGCGGCGCTGACAGCATGGATGGAGAAGCTGGCATGAACATCGACATGATCCGCGCGGCAGCGCAGCGGCTGGACGGGCACGCGCGCCTGACGCCCTTGTTGAACTCTCCCTTTATTGACGAGATCGCGGGTCGCCGTGTCTGGATCAAACCCGAATGCCTGCAACGCACCGGCAGCTTCAAATTTCGTGGCGCGTGGGCAGCGGTATCTGCACTTGATCCAGAGGTGCGGGCCAAGGGCGTTATCGCCTTTTCCAGCGGCAACCATGCCCAGGGCGTCGCACATGCGGCAACACTGCATGGCGTGTCGAGCGTGATCGTGATGCCCAGCGACGCCCCGGCCCTCAAGATCGCCAACACCAAGGCACTGAGGGCCGACGTCGTGCTGTATGAGCGTGGCAGTGAGGATCGCGACAGGATTGGTGCGCAACTGGCGCAGGAACGCGGTCTGACATTGATCCGCCCGTTTGACGAGCCAGAGGTGATCGCCGGTCAGGGCACTACGGGCCTTGAGATCGCGGCGCAGGCGGCAGCCGTCGGCGTGACTGAGGCCGATGTGTTGGTGTGCTGCGGTGGCGGCGGCCTGACCAGCGGCATTGCCCTGGCCCTCGAAACGGATGCGCCGGGCCTGCGCGTGCGCCCGGTTGAACCGGAAGGGTTTGACGATGTGGCCCGCTCCCTTCGCTCGGGCGGGATCGAGCGGAACAACGCAACCAGCGGCAACATCTGCGATGCGATCATCACCCAGCAACCCGGCGATATCACCTTTCCGATCATGCAGCGGTTGTGCGGGCCCGGGTTGGTCGTATCCGAAGACGACGCACGACAGGCCATGGCGCAGGCGTTCCTGCGCCTGAAACTGGTCGCCGAACCGGGGGGCGCTGTCGCCCTTGCTGCCGCGATCTGTCGGCAGGACGCCATAGAGGGCGAAGACGTGGTCGTCACGATTTCAGGCGGAAACGTGGACCCTGATATTTTTGCCCAGAGCTTGGACTTTTTGAAATGACCGACTTCACCATTGCCAGTTTCAACGTCAAGAACCTGATTGGACCGGATAAGGAATACTACAAGTTCCAAAGCTACACGCCCGAAGAATACGCGTGGAAGACCGATTGGCTGGCCGAACAGATCCAGACCATGGATGCCGATATTGTCGGCTTTCAGGAAATCTTTGAAGAGAGCGCGCTGCGCGACGTGATTGCCCAGGCCGACGTCGAAGGAATTGAGGGGAATGACGCACATATCCCCGGCCCCAACAAACGCTACCGGCGCAAGGCGATCTTTCGCAAGCTGGCCTATCGCCCCTACTCGAACGCGGCCCTTGCCGTTGCGCCCAATGCCAACGATGGCGGTGCGGGCGCGCGCCGTCCGGGCGTTGCGATCCTGTCGCGGCTGGGCTTTGTCGGGGCACCCGAAGTCATCCAGGACCTTGCCGAACCGCTGGTCGTTGATTTCGGCCCCATGGGCCCTGACGGGGGTGGCGCGTTTCGTCTGACCCGCCTCAGCCGCCCGATCCTCAAGGTGCGCGTGCCGGTGGGCGATCATGTGGTCACGGTGTTCAACTGTCACCTGAAATCCAAACTGGGCGAGTATGTACGCCCCCAGGGCGCCGCATTCCCGCCAGAAGCGGACCTGACGCAATACGACCCCGTGGGCCGCGCCCTAGGCGGGTTGCGCGCGGCACTGCGCCGCACGGCCGAAGCCTGGGTGTTGCGCCGCGCCATCGTGGCCGAGCTGCAGGCAGGCCATCCGGTCATGGCCATGGGCGATTTCAACGACGGCGAACATGCGGTCAGTTCGGAAATCATCAGCGGCGAACACCCGTTCAAGAACTATGCGTGGATGCTGCGCCATGATGCCGAGACACCCCGCGACCGCTACTCCGAAGCGGAAGATGCGCACATCCGCGAGGATATCGAGGCTGTCCGCCTGCACTCGGCCGAAAAGCAATTCGTGCGCGCCTCGGCACGCGACATGGTGTATACGGCTGCGTTTGGCGGCGTGTATGAAAGCATCGATCAGATCTACATGTCCCGGCACTTTCTGCCTGACGCGAAGGGAAGTATCGGGCAGATGGACTATTTCAGTGTGCTGAACGATCATCTGACCGATGGCAGCCACGCCGAAGCTCCGTACAACAAGCTGGCATCGGATCACGGGCAGATCATCGCCCACATGCGACTGAAGGACTAAGCATCATGCACATGGCAGATTTGGGCGACGTGCGCCTGCACTACCGCATTGACGGCCCCGAAGACGGCGCGCCGGTGGTTTTTGCCAACTCTCTGGGCACCGACATGCGCCTGTGGGACCCGATCCTTCCGCTGCTGCCTGCGGGCCTACGCATCCTGCGCTATGACAAACGCGGGCACGGCCTGTCGACCTGCCCGACAGGTCCCTACAGCATGGGCGCCTTGGTTGGTGACGTGGAAAAGCTGATGGACATGACGGGCTTCAAGGACGCGTTGTTCGTGGGGCTGTCAATTGGCGGTTTGATTGCCCAGGGTCTCGCGGTCAAACGGCTGGATCTCATGCGCGCCATGGTGCTGTCCAACACGGGTGCCAAGATCGGCACCCAGGCGATGTGGGCCGATCGTATCGCAGCTGTCGAGACGGGCGGGATCGAAGCCCTGGCCGATGCGACGATGGAGCGGTGGTTTTCCAAGACCTTCCTGGGCACACCCGCGCTGGAACTGTGGCGCAACATGTTGGTGCGGCAGGAGGATGCCGGCTATGCCGGGTGCTCGGCCGCGATTTCAGGCACCGATTTCTATGCCACCACCGCAACGCTGCGCCTGCCCACGCTGGGCATCGCCGGCAGCGAGGACGGCGCGACGCCGCCCGACCTGGTCCGCGAAACCGTTGATCTGGTGCCCGGCAGCAAATTCCATCTGATCCGCCGCGCAGGCCACCTGCCCTGTGTCGAGCAGCCCGAGGAATATGCCCGCGTCCTATCCGACTTCATGCGTGACACGGGGCATATCTGAGCGATGGCGGCCAGCGTCTTCTCTTCGGCTCTCTACGGCCCTCTGTTCGGGACCGGAGAGGTTGGCCGCCTGTGGTCAGACAGTGCCGAAGTGCGCGCGATGCTGCTGGTCGAGGGGGCCTTGGCCAAGGTGCAGGGCGCGCAAGGCGTGATCCCCGAACTCAGCGCCGCGTTTATCCACCGATCCAGCCTCGAGGTGCAGATCGACCCTGCAGGCCTGGCCAAGGCAACGGCGCAAAACGGTGTCAGTGTGCCCGGTCTGGTTACCGCGTTCCGCACGGCGATGGAGGCACCTGAACACGCGCAATATGCCCATTGGGGGGCGACCAGCCAAGACATCATCGACACGGCGCTGATGCTGCGCCTGCGCCAGACCCTCGCGACAATCGAAGACCGCTTGCGCGCCTTGCTTGGCCACTTGGGCGCAGAGGCGGCGCAGCACGCCGAAACGGTCATGCCTGCCCGCACCTACGGGCAGCACGCAACGGCGACCTCGTGGGGTGCGGTGCTGGCCCAATGGGGCATGCCGCTGGCCGACGCGGTGGAGCGTTTGCCCGCCTTGCGCGATGGCGCCTTGTGGGTGTCTCTGAGCGGGGCCGCAGGTACATCTTCCGCCTTAGGCCCCCGCGCGCCGGAAACACGCGCAGAACTGGCCAAGGCCCTCAACCTCGCTGATCCGGGGCGCAGTTGGCACACGGATCGCGGCCCGATCCTGCGGATTTCAAACTGGATGGCCGATGTCGTGGCAACACTGGCCGCGATGGGCGACAGCCTGATCGGGCTCGCGGGGTCGGATACAGGCGAAATACGTCTGGGTGGCGCAGGCGGGTCCTCGACCATGCCACAAAAGCAGAACCCGGTTGCACCTTCGGTCCTTGTGGCGCTGAACCACCAGATGGGCGGATTGCGCAGCACGCTGCAAGCGGCCAGTACGCATCAGTACCAGCGCGACGGCGCGGCCTGGTTCACGGAATGGATGGTCTTGCCGCAAATCGCGCTATGCGCTGCCGCCTCTGTCGAAACTGCAGACACGCTGATGCGTCAGGTCACGCCCGTGCCGGACCGGATGGCAGCTCATGCAGGGGGGCTGGGCCTGATCCACGCCGAAGCGCTGAGTTTTGCCCTGGCCGCGCACATGCCGCGCCCCGAGGCACAGGCCGAAACCAAGGGGCTGGTGGCGCACGCGATCGAAACTGACACACCGCTGGCGCAGGTGGCTCGTGCGGCCCACCCGGACCTGCCGCCCACCTTGTTCGATGCAAGCGCACAAATGGGACAGGCCCCTGCCGACGCCCATGCCTTTGCCAACCGCGTGGCCCAGCTTTGAAACTGCCCGTCGTTTTCATCCTGCTGACGGTGATGATTGATGCGATGGGCATTGGCCTGATCGTGCCGGTGATGCCCGCGCTGATGCAGGATGTGCTTGGGCCCGGGATCGGATCAGCCGCGCAATGGGGCGGGATACTGGCGACGACCTTTGCGGCGATGCAATTCCTGTTCGGGCCGCTGTTGGGGGCGCTATCGGATCGCTACGGGCGCAGACCCGTTTTGCTGCTGTCCCTCTTGGTCCTGGCGCTCGACTACCTCGTGATGGCGGTGGCCGGTTCGATCTGGCTGCTGTTTGCCGGGCGTGTCGTGGGCGGCATCACCGCCGCCACCCAATCGACGGCCAACGCCTATATGGCTGACATCTCCAGGCCCGAGGAAAAGGCCGCGCGCTTTGGTCTGATCGGCGCGGCCTTTGGCATGGGGTTCGTGTTCGGGCCGGTCATTGGCGGTGTGTTGGCCGAGTATGGCACGCGCGCCCCGTTTTACGCCGCTGCGGCGCTGGCAGCCGCTAACGGCGTGTTCGGATACTTCGTTCTGAAAGAGACGGTCGATGACCGCATCCGCCGCCCCTTTGAATGGCGCAGGGCAAACCCACTTGGCGTTTTCTCGCATCTGGCCAAGCTGCCCGGTCTCGGCCCGCTCCTGATCGTCTTTTTCATCTACCAGGTGGCCTTTACCGTCTACCCGTCGGTCTGGGCCTATTACACAACCGAGCGGTTCGACTGGTCACCCGGTATCGTGGGCCTGTCGCTGGGGCTGTTCGGCATTTCCATGGCCATCGTACAGGGCGGATTGATACGCCCCATCCTGCGCCTGTTAGGAGAGCGCGGCGCGGTCATCTATGGCCACACAGCGGATTTCGTCGTGTTCGCGCTGATCGGCGTCGTCAGTTCCGGCACGTGGTTGTTGATCCTGACACCGCTCGCGGCTCTGCCCGCCGTGATCACGCCCGCGTTGCAGGGCATCATGTCAAAGGCCGTGCGCGACGATCAGCAGGGTGAGTTGCAAGGCGCGCTGACCTCGATCACCGCCTTGGCCATGATCCCGGCCCCCTGGATCATGGCAAACACGTTCGCCCTGTTTATCAATCCGAACATGCCCGTCTACCTGCCCGGTGCACCCTTCTTTCTGTCGGCCCTCTTGGTCGCGGTTGGCGTCATTGTGTTTCTGCGTGCCGGAAAAATCGCACCCTCCCCCGGCGTCACTGGTCAGCCAGCGCCCTAATCGGTCGCATTCGCTCTTGCGAGGGTCGCCATCCTGCGCCACCGTCCCAAAAACCGAAACGCGACGCGCGCGCAATGCGCGCAACAAGGGACGATATGCAAACCATCAAAGCCGCTGTGTGCCATGCATTTGGCACCCCCCTCGTGATCGAGGACATCCTGCTGCGCGCCCCTGATGTGGGCGAGGTCGAGGTCACACTGGACGCCGTGGCCATCTGCCATTCCGACATCTCCTATGCCGAAGGCAGCTGGGGCGGCAGCCTGCCAGCCGTCTACGGACACGAAGCTGCGGGCGTGGTAAGTGCGGTTGGCCCAACCGTTACCGGGCTTCAGGTTGGCGATAGCGTGGTCGTCACCCTGATCCGCTCTTGCGGCACCTGCCCGTCCTGCGCGGGCGGCAAGCCCACGATTTGCGAAACACCCTATGACGGGGACAAGGGGCCGATCCGCACTGCGGACGATGGCAAGCTGCACCAGGCCATGGCCTGCGGCGCCTTTGCTGAAAAGGTCGTGGTTGACCAGAAACAGCTGGTGAAAATCCCGGCCGACATTGCCAAGGATGCCGCCAGCCTCATTGCCTGCGGCGTGATCACCGGCGTCGGCGCCGTCGTGAACGCCGCCGGGTTGCGCGCCGGGCAGGATGTGGTCGTGATCGGCGCAGGTGGCGTCGGCTTGAACGCCGTCCAAGGGGCCCGGATCGCTGGGGCACGCCGCATCGTCGCCGTCGACATGACCGAGGACAAGCTGGAAGATGCCAAGGCCTTTGGTGCAACCCATGGCGTGCTGGCCACCGGCAAATCGCCCTGGCGCGCGAGTTACAAGGCGTTGGGCGGCAAGGGGGCCGAGGCGGTGATCGTCACCGTTGGCGCGATACCGGCTTATCAGCAGGCCCCGCGCTACCTTGGCCGGGGCGGCAAGGTCGTGATGGTCGGTATGCCGCCGTCGGGCGCAGACGCCGCCTATGAACCTGCAATCCTTGCCGCCATTGGTCAGGGCATGGTGGGATCGAAAATGGGCGACGTGGTGATCCAGCGTGACATCCCCTGGATCGTCGACCTCTATCAACAGGGGCGTTTGCAGCTTGATAGCCTGATCTCGGGGCGCTGGTCGCTTGACCAGATCAACGAGGCGATTGCCGACACCAAGTCGGGCAATGCCCGCCGCAACGTGATCGTGTTCGACCGCTAGATCAGCGCAGCCCCAACCAAGGCTCACTTGGCAAGATGAAGGAGCGGAGCAGCTCATGAAACTGCAGGACCTCGATATCATCGTCACCGCACCGCCTGCCCCCGGCTGGGGCGGGCGCTACTGGATTTTGGTCAAGCTGACGACCGATGACGGGATTGTCGGCTGGGGCGAATGCTATGCCTCCTCCGTCGGGCCAGAGGCGATGCGCGCCGTGATCGAGGACGTGTTTGCGCGCCACATGGCGGGTGAAAACCCCGAGAATATCGAGCTGATGTTCCGCCGTGCGTTTTCGGCAGGCTTTACCCAGCGCCCCGATCTGACGGTCATGGGCGCGTTTTCGGGGCTCGAAATTGCCTGTTGGGACATTCTGGGCAAGGCGCGCGGACGGCCCGTGCATGCGCTGCTGGGTGGCCGGATGAACGATCGGATCCGCGCCTATACCTACCTTTACCCCCTGCCCCACCACGATCTGAACGATTTCTGGACCTCGCCCGAAATGGCGGCCGAGGCGGCCCTCGACTGTGTGAACCGTGGATATACTGCCGTGAAGTTCGACCCGGCTGGCCCCTACACGTTGCGCGGCGGGCACATGCCGGGGATGCGCGACATCTCGCAATCGGTGGCCTTCTGCAAAGCAATCCGCGAAGCGGTCGGGGATCGCGCCGATCTGCTCTTTGGCACCCATGGGCAGTTCACGACCGCCGGTGCGATCCGGTTGGGCCAGGCGCTGGAACCCTACTCACCGCTCTGGTTCGAAGAACCCATTCCCCCGGATGCGGTGGAAGAAATGGCCAAGGTCGCACGCGCGGTGCGCATCCCCATTGCCACTGGTGAAAGGCTGACGACAAAGGCCGAATTCGCGCCCGTGTTGCGCAGTGGTGCGGCCACGATAGTGCAACCGGCACTGGGCCGTGCCGGCGGGATTTGGGAGATGAAGAAAGTCGCCGCCATCGCCGAAGTCTATAACGCCCAGATGGCCCCGCACCTCTACGCCGGGCCAGTGGAGTGGGCAGCGAATATCCAGCTTGCCGCGTCCATCCCAAACATCCTGATGTGCGAAACGATCGAGACGCCGTTCCACGACAAGTTGATCAGGGGATCAATCCGGGTCGATGGCGGGTTCATCACGCCGCCTGATGCGCCGGGATTGGGCATCGACGTGGACGAGGAACTGGCGCGCGCGCATCCCTACACCGGCGACGGTCTGCACCTTGAGATGCAGGAAGCACCCTGTGACTACGAACACGGCAACAGTTTCGAGGGTGGCGCACCGGCCCCGCGCGACTAGGGGTAAAGGCGCACGGCGGACACCGCGATATCCGCCTCCATCTTGCGCCCAATGGCCAGAATGCCGATGCGGCGCAGGCGTGCCGGGTCAAAACTGGCCTCGGTGCGGTGGGCGGTGACATCCGCAAACGGGATGCGGATTGTCGTCCACGTGGCTGGGGCGGTGAACGCTGTGCGAAAAGAGTGCCAGGGCCGGGTCAGCGCGTCAGTACGCAAACGCAGATCGTAGGTTTCCCCGTTGCCCCGCACATCAAGGGCGATGCCGGAATAGCCACTGGCATCGAACACCGCACCGTCCGCCAGATCAAAGGCGATCTGCACAAAGCCACCGTTGTTGTCGAGCGAGACTGTGCCGCTTAGCCGCGTTGCCGCACGTCCGTCGACAACAACCGCCTCGGCCCGGCCGCGTGACACACCGCCCATGACGGTGTCGGCGACGTATTCCCAGTCTGGTTTCAGGTCTAGCATGGTTTCCTCGGCCAAGAGAGGTGCGCACAGCAACACATATGCCGCAATCCAACCAGTCGCGCACCGCAAGGCGCAAATCACCCTTGGGCTCGTGCAGCACCTATGGTGAGGGCGTTCAGCTTGGCATAGGCAATCTCGGGATCGACCGAACCGAAGCCTGCGAAGGTGCCAAAACCGCAATCGCTGCCCGCGATTACGCGATCCTCACCCACGATGCCGGTAAACCGTTCAATCCGCTGGGCCACCACCTCGGGATGCTCGACAAAGTTGGTGGTCGTATCGACCACGCCGGGGACGAGCACCTTGTCATCGGGAATCTCGCCCTTGCGGTCGCGAAACACCGTCCATTCATGGGCGTGGCGGGGGTTCGAGGTTTCAAACAGCACATAGCGCGCCTTGGTCGACATCAGCGTGGGAAACACGGTGTCCATGTCGATGTCGCAGGTATGCGGCCCCTCGTAATTGCCCCAGCAGATGTGCACGCGCACCTTTTCGGCAGGCACATCAGCCAGCGCGTGGTTCATCGCCTCGACATGGGCGTCGGCGATCTTGACGAATTCGGCATCGCTGAAATCGGCAAACAGCATGTGGCGGCTGAGCGCGAGGTCGGGGCAGTCGAGTTGCAGATCAAGGCCCGCCGCGACAATCGTCTCGTATTCCGCCTTCATCGCGTCCGCCAAGGCCGCGAGATAGGCATCGCGCGTCGGGTAAAAGTCGTTCTGCAGGAACAGCGAGATGACACCCGGCGAGGCTGCGTTCATAAAGCCGCGCGTTGCCCCGTGTTTGGCCATCGCCGCCTTGAGGTTGGCAATGTCCTTTTCCAACTCGCCCTGTCCACGGCTTTTCACTTCGCCCGTGCACATTGGGCGCGCGTATTTCGGCGTGCCGCCATCGTCCGCCAAGCGTTTGAGAAAGCTGGGGAATTGCTTGAGGTCGGCAGGCGCATTACGCGGGCTGTCACCGGAAAAGCCGGTATAGCGGTCTTTGACATAGGTCGCATAGCTGATTTTGGACGTCTCGCCGTCACTCACGATGTCGATGCCTGCGGCGACCTGCTTGGCCACCGTATCATCCACCGCCAGTGTCATCGCCGCGTCAAAGGCGGCCTGATCGTAGGTTTCCCCATTCTCGCGGGCAAAGATGAAATCGACCACCTCCTGGGTACGGGGCAGACTGCCGGTATGCGTGGTGAGGATGGTCAATGGATGTCTCCCTGGTCTTCTTCGTCCTTGCGCGCCATGAGCACGCTGTGTTTGTTCGTGTCCGGGTCTTCGGCCAGAAAGCCGGTCAGGCGCAGGCCGTTTTCCTCGAGGCAGGTGGCATAACCCGCAGGCGAAAGAGAGGCGTGATACACCGCCTCTCCGCCCACCGTTCCGCTGGCCTCCCCAGCCTTTGGCCCAACGGTTAGCAGCAGCGAGCCGCCCGGGGCAAGGTGGCGCGCCATATGCGCAATGCAGGTACGTTGTTCGTCAGGCGTGAGGTGAAAAAGCTGTTCCAGGCGACAATCCCGTCAAAGGTGTCGCCCAGATCAAGGCTGCGCATATCGGCCGTGCGCCAATCCCCGTCCGGCCAGCGCTGGCGTGCGATGTCGAGCATCGAGGTCGCAAAATCGACACCGGTCACCCGGAACCCTTCGGCGATGAACCAGCGCGCGATGGGATCACCCGCACCGCAGCCCAGATCCAGCACACGGCCCCCGGGTGGCAAAGTGCCGGTAAAGCGCGCAAGCCAACGCGCCTCGAACAGGGCGCGCGAGCGTGCCTTGTCATAGGTTGCCGCCTGACGTTCATAGATGTCCTGTGTCGCGTCCGGAGAGGCCTTTATCCCTGCCATGTCGGTCCTGCCGGGTCGTCCGTGGCAACGATGTGATAGAGCGATGCCTCGCCCGTCATGGATGGCACTGCACTGTGCGAAAGGCCCTCGGGCACGCTCATCGTGTCACCGGGGGCAAGCGTTGTCGCGCCCCCATCCCATGTCACACGCCAGTGTCCGCGCATCGGCATCAGGACTGATGGGCGGTCATGCTGGTGCATATCCTCGGTCGCGCTGCTACGCGTGACAAAGTCCACCTCGAACCCCGGCTTGTCCCGGATGATCCCCGTCTCGCCAATCACCTTGCAGGGACCGTGCTGGGCCAGCGCGACCATGTCGTTGTAACGACGCACGCCCATGCCGACGACCTCCATGGGCGACATTTCGGGATAGGCTTTCAACTCCGCTTCCGTCAGCAGTGGCATCGGGTTCACGCCACTCGGCAGGCTCTCGCCTTTCTTGCTGTCATAGAGCTTGCCGTTTTCCCCTAGCACAAGCCCATGATCGGTGGCGTCCTCGATCACTTGAGGAGCCCAGATCACGCCGCCCCCGGCGTCGTCCCCGCCAAGGATCGCCATGATCATCCCGTAATCGGTGCCGATGTTTTCGAACCCGCGGAAGATGCCGGTGGGGATGTTGATGATATCGCCCTCTTCCAACACCACCTCACCCGCTGTGCCCCAACGCCCCCAAAAGAAACGCCAGCGCCCTGACAGGACAAAGAACACCTCGGCCGTGCGGTGACTGTGGAGAGAGTTGCGGCATTTGGGTGGTTGGCCCGCAGCACCGATGTTGAAGCCGTGCGGGATGGCAATGTGCACGTGCTGATCGGGGGATTCCGACACACCACCGCCGATGATGGTAAAGTTTTCCTTTTGATCGGACCCGGGCGTGTGCGCGTCGATAAAGGCAGTCTTGCAAGGGCGCAGGTCACCATAGCGCACGACGCGCGGCTCCATCTCGGCGGGGGTCATGTGGGGGTCCTTTCGGGTGGTAAGAGGGGGTCGGGCAAGGGATCGCCCGGACGGGTTTGCGTCATGTCGGCGTGGATCCAGACCATGCGGTCCACGAACCAGACCTTGGGCAGGATGGTCGCGATCAGGCCCAGCAAAGTGGCCCAGGGGTTCAGCACGATCAGCCCGTAGATCAGGGGCAAGGTGCCGATGGCTGAGAGGACTGTTAGCATATGGGCGGCGCGGATGTGATGTGTGGGGATGTCGTGGCGGTCGCGGGCGAGAAAGATACGCTCGCCCAGCGTGCCGCGCGCAGCCCAACTGCCGAAATCGTGCGGCGGGGCAAAGGCGCGCGGATTTGCCCAAGTCCAGACCGCCGCCAGCACGAATAGGGGCAGTGCCCACCAGCCAATCCACTGGCGCGCATAGATGGCGGCCACCATCAGGGGCAGACAACTGAACCGCGTCCAAACGCTCGCCGGATTGGCATGGCGGCGCCAATCGGCGTCCTCCATCCACATCAGGCGTTCCGCGGCGCGGTAGATGTCCATTACCCTTGCCCTTTCAGCGCGGCATTCTCGGCCTCAAGCGCAGCTATGCGCGCGTTCAGCTTGTCCATCTCTGGCCCCACCAGCTGCGCGATTTCGGACGCATCAAAGCGTGGCGTGATGAACTGGGGGCAATTCCAGTCAAAGGCCGCCAACCGGATCGTGACAAGGCGTTCGACCGGCCCCTGCCCGTCAACAGCAAGCCGGGCGGCGAGGTCCGGATCATCCGCCGCATTCACAAACGTCGCATGGCCTTGCAGTTTCATCCGGGCTTTGCGCGGGTAGTCCATGGCAAAGAGTGACACCCGGTCGTCGTGCCCGGTGTTACCATGGCTGATATGCTGCTTGTTGCCCTTGTAGTCGGCAAATGCCAGCGTGTGATCATCCAGAACCTTGAGGAATCCGACCGGCCCACCACGGTGCTGCACATAGGGCCAGCCGGTTTCGGACACGGACGCAATGTAGATCGAGCTGCGGCTTTCCAGAAAGGCGATGTCGTCCGGGCCGAGCGCGCGCGTGCGCGGCCCGTAAGAGCGCGCGTATTTCTCACGCATGCCCTCAACCTCCTGCAAGGCCTGTACGGCAGGCGTAAACATCAGTTCATCATAGCGTTGCATGTCTCATGTCCTCTAACCGCCCGCAGATCGCGCGGGTCAGACTGAGTTGGGGACCAGATGGTTCCAATACAAGCACGGAGGCCACCCTATCCTGTGTGAAGCAGGATCTGTTTCCAGATCGCCGTCTCATCAAACAAGGCATATTCGCGGCGCAGGCCCCATGGGCCAAACTCGGCATGGCTGATGCCCAAGACGTACACCTCGGCCCCCGTCGGCACCCCGAAGTAACCCCATCCATCATGCTTGCCGTGCAAGGCCCAGCGAATGGCGGCACGCGGCGGCATCATGTCGTCGTCGCGCCCGATCTGGTGGTCGATGGTGAATGTCGCATCCGGGAAGGATGCCCGCAATCCCATCCAGAACTGATCGACCGGGCCATGGCCGTGGCCCGTCACGCCGCCCGGGTATTCCGATTGCACGGCGCGGTCGTACTCCGCCGGGATCGCGGCCATGTCCGCCCCCATGATCCGGGTCAGGATGTCGGCGTATTTTTGACCCCAAGCGTTGTAATTGCCGCGCCCTGTGTAGGGTCCGGGTTGATCCGTCGCGGGGGTAAGAGGCATCGTTGCCTTGTCCATCCCCCCTCACGATCGATCAAATCAGCGGCGTAGGCTTTTGCCTCCCATCCGATCTGGTTCACGATGGCCGTCTGATCGCGGATCAGCCATTCGTCGTTAATCTGGTCGTTGATCGCGTGACAATCGGCAATGATCCGGTATTGCAGCTTTTTCCCGCTGGCCGGTCCATAGACCCCGTCTGCGGTATGGGTCGCCGTCGACAGGATCCGGTGCGAGGACAGCATCCCCTCTTCCGGCGTGCCGGACCAGATCACATCCTCGCCCAGCAAGGTGCGGTCGGGAAACTCGGCCAATGTGGCCATGGTCGCCCCGATCACCTTTTCGTTGCCGATCACTACGGAGGCTGGCGAGCGCACGACGATGTCGGGGCTGTAATAGTGGTGCAGGGTCGCAATGCCGCGATCTTCCCAAATCTCCTTGGTGATGCCGATGATGTAGTCCGGGAAATCCTTCCACCGGTTCGAGAAACCCTTCATGAGGTCCATCCTTTGGGAATGCGGGCCGATCCGCGCAGGATGAGCGGGCCATCCAATGCGACGCGGCGGGGTTTGGTATCGGGATCGTTCAGGCGATCCATCAGAATGTCGACTGTGGCTTGCGCCATCTGCCCGGCAGGCTGGCGCACAGTGGTCAGGTCATAGCTGGGCCAGGCGGCGAGGGTCACATCGTCATAGCCGACAACAGACACATCGCCCGGTACGTCCAGCCCCAATTCAAACCGCAGCACATCCATGACGGCAAAGGCCATGTGATCGTTGGCGCAGAACACAGCATCGGGGCGGTCAGGGCCTGCGAACATGTCCCGCGCGACATCCTTGGCCTGCTCGAAATTGAAATCGCTGATACCGCGTGCAGCAAGGCTCAGCCCTGCGGCATCAAGGCCCGCCACAAACCCCGCCTCGCGGTCACGCTGGGTCGAGGCGCCCTCCCACCCGGCGACATGCGCGATACGGGCGTGCCCACCAGCGACCAAGAACTCCGCCAGCTTGCGCCCGCCGTGGTAGTTGTCTGACGTCACCGCAGACAGGCGGTCGTCATCCTGCGCGCGGTTGAACAGGACGATGGGAATGCCTGCCGCTTCGCAGCGCTGGGTAAGGTCATTGGACATGCCGACGCTGGCGGCGATGATCCCGTCCACCTGATAGTCGAGCAGTTCGGCCATGACCTCGTCCGCTTCCTCACCCGAGTTCGAGGCCATGAAGACAAGCACGTGATAGCCCTGTTCCTGCAAACTGCGGCTGAGCCGTTCGATGGCCTCGGGGTAGAACTGGTTTTCCAGATAGGCGACGACCAGACCGATGATGCGGCTGCGGCCCGTGATCAGGCTGCGCGCCAACACGTTTGGGCGGTAGCCAAGCGCGTCGGCAGCAGAGCGGACCTTGGCCGCTGTGCGTTTGGACACAGAGGCCCCCGGTGTGAACACCCGACTGACAGCCGAGCGGGACACGCCCGCACGTTCTGCCACATCCAGTGCTGTCACCTTTTCACCCATCAGTCCGCTGTCCAACCCCCGTCAATCAGCATGGATGTGCCCGTGACCATGGCCGAAGCATCCGAGGCCAGGAAGAGAACCGCGCCCATGATGTCCTCAA
This sequence comes from Tateyamaria algicola, assembly GCF_047715485.1. NCBI lineage: Bacteria > Pseudomonadati > Pseudomonadota > Alphaproteobacteria > Rhodobacterales > Roseobacteraceae > Tateyamaria > Tateyamaria algicola. Next base: position 3,170,537 of record NZ_CP180422.1, on the reverse strand, counting down.
CCTCGCCCACACGGGGCAGCTTGATCTTGTCCATGATCCACGCGTAACGCTCGGGGTCCTGAAACGATTTCTCGGTAAAGGCCGTGCGGATGAAGGTCGGGCAGATCGTGTTGATGCGGATATTGGCCTTGCCCCACTCGATGGCCATGGCTTTGACCATCCCCTCAACCCCATGTTTCGTGGCGCAATAGACAGCCCGATCAATGCCGCCGACATGGCCCATCTGCGATGAGATGTGGATGATCGAGCCGGGCTTGCCCGCCTCTGTCAGCGCCCGCGCGGCGGCGGTGGACAGGAAATAGGCCCCCTTGAGGTTGATGCCGATAACGGCGTCAAAATCCTCGGGCTGTGTCTCCATCGACGGGCCGTGGCGGGCCAGACCGGCCGAGTTCAGCACGATGTCGAAGGGCTGGGCAAAGGCGGCGTTGACGGCATCCGTATCGCTTTGATCGAGTTGCAGCGCTTCGGCGCTCCATCCCTCGCCATGCATCGCACCAACCACCTCGGCCAGCGCATCCGCGCGGCGCGCAGCACAAACCACATGCGCGCCCGCCTCGGCCAGCGCGACGGCGCAGCCAAGGCCAATGCCCGAAGACGCGCCCGTCACCAGTGCGCGCTTGCCGGATAGATCGAAGGACGGGGTACGGGGCAGCGCGCTCATCTTGCGCACCCGGTTTCAGGATCAAACCCTGCCCGCGCCTTGTTGAACTCACGCATGCGCGCGAACACGTCCACGCCGATCTGATCATACATGTGCAGCAAATCCACCATCACCCAATTTTCCCGTATCAATCCATTCTCGAGCCGCCAGAAGTCCAGCGACCGCATGGCAATCTTCTTATGGGTTGGCGGCAGACCGAGCCAGCCCCCGTCGGTGATGGTCTGATACATGTTGGGCCAGCCCGTGACGGCGGCATAGGCGTGATCGCCAAAGAAGTGGTAGTTGATTTCGTCCACATATTGGCCGCGATCCGGCATGGCGTTCAGGAACGGGATCTGGTGCCAGTTGCGAAAGCCTGCGATCCCGCGCCCGGTGCCGATGCCCGCAGGGCCGTACCATGTCATCCTGGGATGCCAGAACCGCTCCATCTCCATCACCTCGGGGCCACCTTGGGAAGGGTGCCGTTTCATATGCTCGAGCATGTCGATGATGGTGGCGCAGGTCGCCTCGCCTATTTCGTCGTCATAAGGACCGGGCACAAGCCCATCGCAGGTCGCGGGCCCCGGCACGTGCCATTCGCGCCCAAGCGACGGCGCCAGAGGCCAGGCCCCGGCCTGCATCATCACCTCCGGGATGTCCCACAGCGCCTGCATCTCAACGATCTTGCCGCCTTCAAAGCGGTAGAATTCGTGGAACCGCATGTGGACCATGTGACCAGTCGGCGGGATATCGAGCCAGGGTGCAACAAACGTACCCGTATAGTAACCGCCGCACCCGACCCAATCATTCCCTTCGGGCGTTGGCCCTGCCATGACAATGTAGTCGCGCCGCTCCAGATCGGGGATGGCCTTGCGCAGGGGGTCATAGACCTTGTCCAGATAGGCGTCGACGCCCTGCGTGGTCTCGAACGGAAAGGCGAGGTGAAAGACGACGTCCGGCGCGCAGAGGTCATGCAGGGTGCGCCGTATCGTCGGCAGGTCAAAGTCGTACATTGCCGCCCGCAGAGGGGCGATCAGGGCCTTGTGCGTGTTGTGTGGATCGCTCATGCGGCCTGCTCCTGCAGGCGCGCGAACAAGTCCACGCCCATTTGGGCAAACAGATGGATCATGTCGACAAACACCCAGTTCTCGGTGAATTGCCCCTCGGTGCGCAGCCAGAAATCGAGACCCGAGACCTCGATAGCCGCGCCTGATGCCGGATGGCCCAGATAGGGCCCGGAATGCGTCCCCACGACGCCCATGGGGCCGGAAGCGGCGAGCATGCGACCTTCGGCAAAGAGGCTTTCCAGATGCATCACCTTGCGGTCGGGAAATGCGATCAGCCAGGGCTGCTGGTGCAGGGTTTCGAATTCTGCCAGCGACAGGCACGCGCCAATGCCGCCCGGGCCGTACCATTTGATATTGGGATGGAAAAACCGTGCCATGCCCATGCTGGACAGATCGTTTTCATCAAAACTGTTCAGGCCACCAAAGATGAAATCGCGCCCAAACGTCAGCGTATGCTTTGTTTCAGACACGTCCTGAGATGCAGTGAGAACCCCATCATACCCCGTCGGCGCGGGATAGACATGCGCGGCCCCTTTTGGGCGCGGCAGAACCGGCATCCCGATCTGATCGAACCAATCGACAAAGTCCCAGATGGTTTGTGCATGGGTGATGTTGCCGCTGGCATCGAAGCGCAGGAACTCACCCCAGCGGATGCGCAGGTCATGAGGGGTGGCGGGAATGCCAAAGACCGGGGCGGACGCCCGCCCTGTATAGTACCCTGTCCCTGCCACCCAATACGCGCCGTCCTCTCCGCTTTCATGCGCGGAGGACTGGTCAGCCATGAAGATGTGCGTCTGGCGTTTCAAGTTCGGGATGGACGCGCGCAGGGGGGCAAACATCGCGTGCACGATGCTTTGTGCGCTGGTGTGCACGCCAATGGGTTCCGGCCCCTGCCACTGGGCCAGCGCGGGCAACAGCGCCACGGCAGAGTCGGGATCGCGATCAAGGGCCGCCCACAGGGTGAGCGCGGTTGCCTTGTTGCGCTGGTTCTGGTCGCTCACATGCTACTCCGCCGCATCCCGCGCCGGGGCACCTTCGCCGTAGGGCACGTTGATCCCGCCATAGCGCCGGACGCGCAGGTTGCACTGTTCGGCGTGGCCCACGAACCCCTCGAGCATACAGAGGCGCGAGCCGTAGGCGCCGATTTCTGCCGCCGCCTCATCCGTGGTAACCTTTTGATAGGAATGCGTTTTCAGGTACTTTCCAACCCACAAACCCCCAGTATAGCGCCCCGCCTTTTTTGTGGGCAGGGTGTGATTGGTGCCGATCACCTTGTCGCCATTGGCGACATTGGTGCGGGGGCCAAGGAACAGCGCGCCATAGCAGGTCATATGCTCAAGGAACCAATCGTCGCGGTCTGTCATGACCTGCACATGTTCCGAGGCCACATCATCGGCCACCTGCAACATCTCGTCATAGGTGTCGCACAGGATGATTTCACCGTAATCCTCCCAACTTTTGGAGGCGGTGTCGGCCGTGGGCAGGATGGTGAGGATGCGCGCGATCTCGGCTTGGGTCTCTTCGGCCAGCTTGCGGGAATTGGTCAGCAGGACGGCGGGAGAGTTATAGCCGTGCTCGGCCTGACCCAGCAGGTCCGTGGCGCACATTTCAGCATCTACCGTGTCATCCGCGATCACCATGGTCTCGGTCGGGCCTGCGAACAAATCAATGCCGACGCGGCCAAACAATTGGCGCTTGGCCTCGGCCACGAAGGCGTTGCCGGGACCGACCAGCATGTGCACAGGGTCGATGGTTTCAGTGCCGATGGCCATGGCGCCAACGGCCTGGATGCCGCCCATCACATAGATCTCGTGCGCGCCGCCCAGATGCATGGCCGCGATCACCGCTCCGTTGGGTTTGCCCTGCCAGGGGGCGTGCAGGCGATGATGCGCGGAACACCCGCGACCGAGGCCGTGGCCACAGACATATGGGCAGAGGCGACCATGGGGAACTTGCCGCCCGGCACGTAGCACCCAACGGATTGCACCGGGATGTTCTTGTGCCCGAGGATCACGCCGGGCATCGTTTCGACCTCGATATCCAGCATCGAGTCTCGTTGCGCCTGCGCAAAATCGCGGACCTGCTGCTGCGCGAATTTGATGTCGTCAAGCTCGCGGGGTGTCAGTTCGGCGATCAACGCGTCTATTTCATCCCGGGTCAGGCGGAAGGATGCCGGGGAATAGTTATCAAACTTTTCTGACAACGCGCGCACGGCGGCGTCGCCGTTCGCTTCGATGTCGGCCAGCGTCGCCTCGACGATTGTGCGCGTCTTGGCGTCGTCTTCGGCCCGCTCGGCCTCGGGCTTGCCACGTTTGAGATATGCGATTGTCATTGCGTCACCTTACGTTTCGGGGCGCGGCGGAACCTTGTCGCCGCGATCGAAGGCTTCCCAGCCCTCGCCATTGAAAACATCGACCCCCAGTTGGGCCAGAACATGGGGGAAATCGACCATGACGTAGTTGTCGGTGATCCGCTGTTCCTCGACCTTCCAGAAGTCCATATACCTGATTTCGATGCGTTTTCCGGTGGGCTGCACCCCCATGAACACGCCGGAATGCGTGGCCTCCTGCCGCCCGAAGGCCGCCGCCCATTCGCCCATGTAAAGGCGCGCCTCATCCACGCAGACCTTGTCGGAAAAGGCGGCCTGAAAGGGGCGCTGCCAGTTGTCCTGAAACGCCTGCAGCCCAGTCTTGGTGCCGCACCCTGTATTGCCCACCCAACGAAAGGACTGGGCAAAAAACTGGCCGATATCGTCGATGCGATGGTCGTTCAAGCCATCCACCATCTCCTCGATCACGGCGCGGGTTTGGTCCGTTTTGGACATGTCGGTGTCGCGGGTCAGGACCGCTTGTTCTGGGCGTGAACCCTTCATCTGGTTTTCGCCTCCGGCGGGCATATTTGAGGAACAATGAAGTTGTACGTCATCCCTTGACCGCCCCCGCTGTCAGGCCCGACACGATCTGGCGCTGGAAGACCATGACCAGCAGGAACAGTGGTGCCGTGATCGACACCGCAGCCGCCACCGCTTCGACCTGATCGGTGGTTGTTGTTTCGCGGTTGAAATAGCCCGCGATGGCAGGAACCATCGTCTGGTTCTGCGCATCGAGCAGCAGGGCCGTCACGAGGAAGTCGTTATAGCCCAAAAGGAAGCTGAAGAGGCCTGTGGTGATCACCCCCGGCCACATGACCGGCATGATCACGCGGCGAAACGCCTGGAAGTGGCTGCAGCCATCGACGCGGGCGGCCTCGTCCAACTCGCTGGGTATGTTCTGAAAGAAGGAGCGCAGCATCCAGATGGTGAAGGGCTGGTTGATCGCCACCAACACCGCGATGATCGCCCAAGGCTGACCATAAAGCGTCGGGCTGAGATCACCGAGGATCGGGCGCAGGATTTCCGCCGAGTTGATGAACCACGGCAGGTAGCCTGCCACCAGCACCGAATGCGGCAGCGCGCGGAACACAAGTGCCACGATCAGCAGCCAAAAGGCGAGGTTCGAGCCCGAGCGCGCCAGGCCATAGCCCGCCAACGTGCCGACCGTGAGCGACACGGTCACGACACCGGCTGTCACGATCATCGAGTTGATGAAGTTGCGGTAAAACCGGTTTTCGCCCCAGACCGCCACATAGTGTTCCGTGGTCAGCCCGATGATCGGTGCGCCCAGTGGCCCCGCGATGCTGTTGAGCGCGCCAAAGACAATGGGCAGCACGCCAAAGAAGATCAGCACGAACAGCAACCCATAGGCCGCAGCCCCCACCAGCCAACCAACAACGATGAAGCCGGGTGGAGAAAACTGTTCGACCATTGCAGGCAGGCGCGTGAAGGCCCAGCGGATCACGAAGTACAGGAGGGCCAACCCGAGCACGATGTCGAGAAGGCTGAGCCCGTTTCCAGCGGCCCGTGTCGCAGGCCCGGTGATCACGTCCCAAGCGCTGGCGGCGAAGGCGTCGCGCGGGGATTTGACGCTCATCACCGCGATCCAGACGATGGGGAAGGCCGCGATCAGGCACCAGAAGGCAAGGAAGGTGCCCGATGCAATTCTGAGCGAGAGAGGCTGTGCAGTTGCTTTGGAGGCCATCAGTGCGCCCCTCCCTTGTGGTCACGCCAGGTGCGGCGCAGCGGCAGGATCAGCAGGATCACGATCCCGATCATGGTGAGCATGGAGCTGGCCGCCGCCCGGCTGATGGCGCGGTTGCCCGCATCGTCCGGCGTGAGGAAATTGAAGGTCAGCCATTGCAGGGAGATGACATGCGCCTCGCTGCGGAAGCCGATGATTTCATCAAACACCCGGTAGCAATCCATCAGGTGGATCAGCGCGATGAAGATGATCAGCGGCATCAGGTGCGGCACGATCACGTAGCGCAGTCGTTCAAACCTGTTCGCCCCGTCGATGATCGCGCTTTCCAACGTGTCCATGTTCACGGTTTGCAGGCCCGCATAGAAGATGACGAAGGCAAAAGGCGCCACGTGCCAGACGCGGTAGAAGTACATGAGCAATTCGATCGTCCAGGCCTGGGCAAACATGGCGATGTCCTGCCCGCTCCAGCGTTCCAACGTGGCCGTCAGGATGCCGTCGCCCACGAATAGCCAGTAGATCGACAGCGAGCCAATCACGGGTGTGATGATGAACGGCAGAAGCGAGACGAAGATGACCGGCCCGCGCAGGGATTTGGTGGCGTTGTTGACCGCCAGCGCAATCATCAGCCCCACCCCGATCACCAGTGGCAATGTCAGCAGCGTGAAGGTCAGCGTGAACCGCAGCGCCTTCCAGAAGTCGATTTGCAGAATGTCGCGCCAATTGCCTGATCCGAGAGCGGCCCAGAACTTGTCCATTTGCAGCACGTTTTGATAGCTTTGCAGGCCCACCCAGGCCGTGGTTGTCTGCGCCTTGCCCGTCTCCTCGTCAATGATGGGCACCGTCTTGACCTCGGTCGTGCAGGTCTGCGTAAGGAAGCCGGGGGTGCAGGTCTCGACCTCGATCTGTTGCATGACGGGCTGAGTGACCTGGAAGGACTGGATGAAGACCGAAACCAGCGGTGCCGCAATGAACAGCAGCATCATGAAGACCGAGGGCCCCACGAACCAGAAGAAGGTTTTGAACTTCATCGCGATGTCCTTTCACGCGGCGGATGCCGGAGGGTTCAGCAAGGGGCGCGCGCCTGCGCCACCGGCAAAGCCACCCGGGGGCGGTGGATCGGCTGGCCGGGCAGAGTGCCGGCCAGCCGAAAAGTCGCTTATTGCAGCACGCCCGCCTCTTTGGCGGAGGTGGTGTAGGCCTCTTCCACAGCGACCAGCGTGGCCGCCGCATCCCGATCACCCGTCAGGAAGGCGGGCAGTTCGTTGCCGAGTGCGGTGTGCAGCAGGCCCATTTGCGTGGTCGAGGGATAGGCAGGTGCCGCAGGCGAGGCTGTGGCCGTTGCAATCGCGCCTTCGGCGAGGGGCCCGGGCTCATAGCCTTTGACCAGCCAGATCGCCGCCTCGTTGTTGGCTTTGACCATCTCTTCGTCCATTCCTTCCATCGCCAGACGGAAGGCGGCATCGGCCTCTTCATCCGTGATGTTGGCGGCGATCACGATCCCGTCCCACCACAGGGTCGTGGCTGGCGCACCGCCTTCCATGGCGATGGGTGCTGCGGCCATCTTGACCTTGCCCACGACCGAGCTTTCGTTTTCGTCGTTCATCGCACCAGCACGGCTGGCCCACAGGTTCGACATGGCGATCTTGCCCTGCTGGAACTGCTGCTGCACGTAGGTGGAATCGCTGACCAGCACTTCGGGGTCGGCATAGGGCAGCGTCTTGGCCATCGTTTCCAGCGCCTTGAGGCCCGCATCCGAATTCACGGCCGTGGTGTTGTCGGCGTTGAAGAACGCGCCGCCAAAGCCGGGATACATGTTCACGAATTCCTGCGCGAGGTTCCAGCCGGATTTCATGGTCGCGCCGATGGGGTGATCCACAACCCCTGCCGCCTTGATCTTTTCGGCGGCGGCAAAGACGTCATCCCAGGATGTGGGCGTGTCGATGCCCAGATCCGCAAAGATGTCTTCGCGATACATCAGGTGCTGGGTGTTCACCATCATGGCCACGGCCATGATCTTGCCATCCACGCGGATCAGCTGGTTGGGCGACAGGTTCTCGCCGTACTTGGCAACCAGGTCATCCAGCGGACGGATTGTGTCGGCGTTCAACAGCGGTGTAATGGTGCCGTTTGACACGCCGCCGATGTGGTAAAGCGACGGGTTCGCCGCGAAGGCGGCAGGTTGCTTGGTGCGGAATTCCTGGTCCAGCTCGGCCTGGAAATTGCCGCACTCCGCCATGGCGTCGGTCACGGCCTTCCATGCCTCGAACCCTGCGGTGAGCGACTTGAGCGGCACGGTGTTTTCATAGGCGCAGGCGGCAAAGGCCGATGTGCCCATGAGCGAGACTGCGCCCGCGAGTGCCAGTTTCTTCAGATACATTTGCAAACTCCCTGTTGCGTTGGCGCCAGTGCATCTTGCAAGTCTGCACCGGCTTTGATTGGCCCGGCCCGGGTGCCCCCGGTGCCGGGCAATTTCGATCAGCCGAGCCTTTCGCCCGACGAAGTTGAAAAGGCATGGCAAATGCCCGCCGGGATCGAGAACGACACGGTGTCGCCAATCTCGGCCCGGTATTCCTTGTGCGCCTTGACCGACACCAGCTGCCCCCCTGCGCGCACGGTCAGCATTGTCGCGTCCCCGAGCAGTTCGATGGTGTAGATGGGGGCCGTGATCTGCCCGTCTGCCTCGGCCAATGCGGCATCCTCGGCGCGAAAGCCCATGGTCACGGGACCGTCCGGCGCGTCCACACCGCTGATCTCAACGTTTTCGCCAGTGAAGGTGCCGCCGCTCATAGTACCCTCCAAGAGGTTCATGGCCGGCGAGCCGATGAAACTGGCAACAAAGGTGTTGGCAGGGCGATCATAGATTTCGGTGGGCGTGCCGACCTGTTGCACCTTGCCCTGCTTCATCACCACAACGCGGTCGGCCAGCGTCATCGCCTCGATCTGGTCGTGGGTCACGTAGACGGTGGTGACTTTCAATTCGTGGCTGAGGTTCTTGATCTGGGCGCGGGTAGACACCCGCAGCTTGGCATCGAGGTTCGACAGCGGTTCGTCCATCAGGAACACGTTGGGTTCGCGCACAATGGCGCGGGCCAGCGCCACGCGCTGGCGTTGCCCACCTGACAGTTCCGCAGGCTTGCGGTGCAGGAAATCGTCCAGCTCGACCATGGCCGAGGCGCGGCGCACACGTTCGTCATGGGTGCTTGGGTCTGCTTTGCGCACCTTGAGGGGGAAGCGGATGTTTTCGTAGACATTGAGATGCGGATAGAGGCCGTAGGACTGGAACACCATCGCCACATCACGGTCTTTCGGGTCGAGGTCGTTGACCCGTTTTCCGTCGATCATGATGTCGCCTTCGGTCGCATCCTCAAGACCCGCGATCATGCGCATCGTCGTGGTCTTGCCGCAGCCCGACGGGCCCAAGAGCACCAGGAATTCCTGATCCGCGATGGTGAGGTCGAAATTGTCGACGCCGACAAAGGACCCCCAGCGCTTGTTGATGTTGCGCAATTGAATTTCGGCCATCGGATACCCCCGTCACGGCATAATGGATCAAGGCTAGACGCCGGTTTCGGCTCTTGGCAACTGTTTTTTGCACACGTGTGCAAAATGGGATGTTGCGGACGATTTGGCCGATGAAACTCTGTGCAACGCTGCGGGTGCATTCAAAGGGCCAGAGGTTTGAATTCGCTAACTCGGCTCGGGTTCTGGCTTGCAGTCATGGCGAGCAGACGCTGCGCTGCGGCATGCTTCGGGCTGAGGAGGGAAGCGGCGTTGTCGAAGATGCCACAGACCACAACCAACGCTCGAATCGCTTGGTTAATCGCCGTCAATCAAGCGTTGCGCAGCCTGTGCAATGCCAGCCGCAGATGGCAAAGTCGCCGCATAGGCGCGACCTGTCGCGATAAAGCTGTCCTCTGCCGTGTAGCGCGCAATCTTGCGGTACCCGCCCTCGAAAAGGGCCGTCATGACCCCTTCGGCAATACCTCCGGATCGGCGGGTTTCATCCACCACAAGGATGTGTCTGCACCCCTCAACAGCAGCCAGCAGGCTGTCGATTGGCAAGGGTGCAAGCCACCGCAAATCGATCAGCCGCGCATTTTCGACACCTGCTTGCTCGGCCAGATAACGCCCGTTGCCGAAGGTGACGATGGCTAGGTCGCCATCACCCTGCACGCCGACCTGGCCCATATCGATCCGCTGGTCCGGCGCGGGATAGGTGCGCATCCATGCGCCATCGCCCAGATGCACGTCGCGCATCGGATACAGGGCAATGGGTTCGAGGAACACGCAGACCCGGTTTTCCTCACGCGCGAGACGATGGCACTCGCGCAGCATCTGCGCCGCCTCCGCCCCATCCGATGGGCAGGCGAGGATCAGCCCCGGAATGTCGCGCAACACAGCCAGCGCGTTGTCATTGTGGAAATGCCCCCCGAACCCTTTTTGATAACCCAGCCCTGCAATGCGCAGTACCATCGGGTTGGCCCACTGCCCGTTGGAAAAGAACGGCAGCGTCGCAGCCTCGCCGCGCAACTGATCCTCGGCATTGTGCAAATAAGCGAGGAACTGGATTTCGGGCATGGGCACAAAGCCGTTATGGGCCATGCCGATGGCAAGACCCAGAATGCTTTGTTCATCGAGCAGCGTGTCGATTACACGGGACGGCCCGAACCGCGCATGCAGCTTTTGCGTGACTCCGTAAACGCCACCCTTGCGCCCCACATCCTCGCCCATCACGACCGTTTCGGGATGGGTCAGCATGAGGTCGGTCATCGCCCAATTGATCAGCTTGGACATCGGCTGGGGCTGGTCCATCTGCGCAAGGTCACTGCCAAAGGCGTCCGCGCGGGCCTGCGCACTTGGACCGTTCGGCACACGTGCACCGCTGGGGGGCGGCACAATTGCCGACATGACCTCGGCAGCATCCTTGAGTGCAGGACGCCCTGCGATCTCTGCCGCCTGCGCCCGCGTGCGTTCGAGCGTGTCCGTGTAGACGCCAAGCACGTCCCGCGGTGTCAGACCCAGTTGAATCAGCCCACTTGCGGTGCGCAACAGCGGATCATTGGCCTCATCAGCTTCGACCTCAGCCCGGGGCAGGTAACTGGTGGCCACGTCGGCGCCCGCATGGCCATACAGCCGCACCGTGCGCAGATGCAGCACGGCCGGTTTGCGATGCGTGCGCACAAAATCCGCGGCTTGCGCGGCGGCGCGGAAAGTATCCCAGATATCCAGCCCATCACCGGCGAAGTAAGTCAGGCCCGGCCGATGGGCGAGGCTGGTACTGACCCAACCTGCCGGGGTCTTGGTCGAGATGCCTATCCCGTTGTCCTCGCAAATCAGCAGCAGCGGCAGGGGCACGCCCTGATGGGCCGTCCAGCCCGCAGCGTTGATCGCACCTTGGGCGGTGGAGTGGTTGAGCGAGGCATCGCCAAAGCTCGCCACCGCGATCCCGTCGCGCGGCAGGATCGCGCGATCAGGACGGGCGCGCCGCGACAGGCCCAGCCCGTAGGCGGCCCCAAGTGCCTTGGGCAAGTGGCTGGCGATGGTCGAGGTCTGGGGCGGAATGAACAGATCGCGGCTGCCCAGCACCTTGTGCCGCCCGCCGCTGGTGGGATCATCGGCGGCACAGGCAAAGGACAGCAGCATGTCGCGGCACATGTCCTGCCCCTTTTGCGCCGCCCGGGCCACCTGAAACGCGCCGTCGCGGTAATGGAGAAACGCGACATCATCGACACGCAGCGCGTGCGCAACGCCCGCCATCCCCTCATGCCCGGACGAGCCGATGGTGTAGAACCCCTGCCCTGCCTTCTGCATCTCGCGACTGACAATATCCAGTGCGCGGGTCAGGCATTGGTGCTCAAAAAGCGACCGAGATGTCGCGGCATCAAACCCATGCGGCGCGACATCAGGCAGGTCTTGCGCGGCCACACGGCGCAGGAAATTCTCGTGAACAATCGAAACGCGGTCCATGGGGCCTCTGTCGGAAAGATTTAGTGCCTCCGGCGGTGGTACTTATGGTCAGAAGAAACTGGAATTCCTCGTTTCTTCTGACCCCAAATACCATCGGGGGGTCCGGGGGGCAGACAGCCCACCGGTTCTGCGGTCAGAAAAAGGCCTGCAGCCCGGTTTGCGCGCGCCCGAGGATCAGGGCGTGCACGTCATGGGTGCCCTCATAGGTGTTGACCGTCTCGAGGTTCATCATGTGGCGCATCACCTGGAATTCGCCCGAAATCCCGTTGCCGCCGTGCATGTCGCGGGCGTTGCGCGCGATGTCGAGCGCCTTGCCGCAGTTGTTGCGCTTCACGATCGAGATCATCTCGGGCGCCGCTTGTGCAGAGTCCATCAGGCGCCCCACCTGCAAGGCCCCTTGCAGGCCCAGCGCGATTTCCGTCTGCATATCGGCCAGCTTTTTCTGGAACAGCTGTGTCTGGGCTAACGGCTTGCCAAACTGTTTGCGATCCAGCCCATATTGACGTGCCGCATGCCAGCAGAACTCGGCTGCACCCATCGCGCCCCAGCTGATGCCATAACGGGCGCGGTTCAGACAGCCAAACGGCCCTTTCAACCCCTGCACATCCGGCAACAGGGCACTCTCGGGAACCTCCACGTTTTCCATCACGATTTCACCGGTGATTGAGGCGCGCAGCGACAGTTTGTTTTGGATTTTCGGGGCGGACAGGCCCTTGACCCCTTTCTCGAGCACGAAGCCGCGGATTTTGCCGCCATGGGCCCCGGACTTGGCCCAGACCACGAAAACATCCGCGATGGGCGCGTTCGAAATCCACATCTTCGCGCCGTTCAGCACGTAACCCCCATCCACTTTCCTGGCGGTCGTCTTCATCCCCGCCGGGTCCGAGCCTGCATCGGGTTCGGTCAGGCCAAAGCAGCCGATCCATTCGCCCGAGGCCAGTTTGGGCAGGTACTTCTTGCGCTGCTCTTCTGAGCCATAGGCATAGATCGGGTACATCACGAGACTGGATTGCACCGACATCATCGAGCGATAACCCGAATCAATCCGTTCAACCTCGCGCGCAACAAGGCCATAGGACACGTAGGAGCCACCCAAGCCGCCATACTCTTCCGGCAGGGTTACCCCCAACAGGCCCATCTCGCCCATCTCCCGGAAAATCTCCGGCTCCGTTGTCTCGTCCGCAAAGGCATCAATCACACGCGGGGCCAGCTTTTCCTGGGCATAGGCGGCGGCAGAGGCCTGGATCATCCGCTCGTCCTCGCTCAGCTGCGCTGACAGGCGGAAAGGGTCGGCCCAATCGAAGCTGCCCAGATCGGGGGCGTCCTTGGCTTTCAGGATCTTGGCTTCGGCGTTCATGGCATCGCTCCTTGGGCTGTTACGGGTTGGGGCGCAGTATTGCAGAGAACGGGGGGAACTTCTAACGATGGCTTGTCCTGTAATACATGAGGAAAACTCATATGTTCGCCCACCGTCGTTACCTGCCGTCCATTCCTGCGCTGCTGGCATTCGAAGCGGCTGCGCGGCTCGGCTCGGCCACGGCGGCAGCGCAAGAACTGTCCCTGACCCAAAGCGCGATCAGCCGCCAACTCAAGACGCTCGAAGATCAGATCGGCGCGCAGCTATTTGCACGTCAGGGCCGCAGTCTGGTCCTGACCCCGGTCGGGCGCGGCTATGTTGAACAGGTGCGCGATGTATTGAACCGTCTCGGCTCCGCCTCTGTCGCGGCGGGGGCCAACCCGAAAGGCGGCGCGCTCAACCTCGCCATTCTGCCCGCTTTCGGCATGCACTGGCTCGCCCCACGCCTGGCGCATTTTGCCGCCGCCCACCCTGAGGTCACCGTGAACCTGTCGACCCGCCTGGCCCCCTTTGATTTTCGCACGCAGGCCTTTGATGCCGCCATCCATTTCGGACGGCGCGACTGGCCGGGGGCGGATTACCTGGCCTTGATGCCGGAAACCGTGGTGGCCGTTGCGGCCCCCGGCATGCTGGCGAAGATCACTGGGCCAGAGACGCTGCGCACCCAACCCCTGTTGCATCTCGACACCCGCCCCCGCGCCTGGGCGCGCTGGTTTGCGGCGCAGGGCCTTCCGGCGCCCGACAGTGCGGGCATGGTGTTCGATCAGTTTTCGACCATGGCGCAAGCGGCCATTCACGGCCTTGGTATCGCTCTTTTACCCACCTTCGTGGCAGAGCCGCACCTGAACAGCGGCGCCCTGGTCGTGGCCGCGCCCGGATCCGGGAAAAGCATCGGCGACTACTACCTCGTCTGGCCCGCAGATCGCCCCGTGCCGCCCAGCCTCGCCTCGTTCCGCACGTGGCTTTCGACCCAAGTGTCAAACGGCTGACGCCCGATTGCCCCATTTCCGCCCCATTGGACGGCGATACATGCCAGAGATGATTCTGTCTTTCGGTGGGGCCGAAACAAGCAACGAGGAGTGTCGCCATGAAGCGCACGATTACCATTCTGGCCGCTGCCGCAACGCTGATGTCCGCGACGGCAGCCCACACGGCCGAGCATACGATCCTGATCCTGCCGGATGCATATTTCCCGGCCATCACCTACATTGATGAGGGCGATACAGTTCATTTCGAGAACGTGTCGGGCGCAACCCACACCATCATCGCCAAGAATGACAACTGGGAACTCGGCCCGATTTCCAACAATGCCACGGCGACCAAGGTGATCGGCTCCGGCGTTCAAAAGACCTTCTACAACAAGGATCTGACGGACGAAAACGGTGCCTATGTCATCCAGGGCAACATGAGCTACTCCGACGCGCCGCTGGACTAATCCAAGTCTTCGTCTGACGTCGTCAGGGGCGCGATCAGCTCGGGCCCGGACGCGCGGTTCGAATTCACCGTCCGGTCCACCCGGTGCCAGACCAGCATGTCGTCAGGGGCGGCCCGCATCAGCGTGGCGGCCCCTTTGCCCTGTTCTCCCAGCCATAGCCCTATGTCGCCTTGGTCCAGAACGACCGGCATCCTGTGATGGATGGCCGACATTGGCGCATTCGCGCCCGTAGTGACAATCGCGGCGGTGCGCAGCTCGCCCTCTTGCGTGCCCCAGGACTGCCAGATGGCTGCCATGGCCAGTGGCGCACCGTCACTGCGGGTGATGTACCAGGGCAGTCGCGTCTCACCGTCCCGTGTCCATTCATAAAAGCCGCTGGCCACGATCACGGCCCGCCGCGTGCGACAGGCCGTGCGAAAGGCAGGCTTGTCCGCAATGGTTTCGGCGCGTGCGTTGATCAGCAAGGGGCCATCGTTTGGTTTTTTGTACCAGTGGGGAATGAACCCCCACCGCATGGCGCCCAAGCGGCGTTGCCCGTCCTGGGCCGTCACCAAGTGAACGGCGTTTGTCGGGCAGACATTGTAATTGGGCACGTCCGGCAAATCGTTGGCCGGTGTCGCCGCGAACAACTGCGCCATCGCATCCTGGGGCAAGGTGATGGCGAACCGTCCACACATGCGCATGAGCATGCGCATACGCATGCGGACTGGCAAGCCGTTAACGGGTAAGGTGCAGGTGTCCTGCACCCAGCGCCGTTTCAAATAAAAAAGCGCCCCACCTGGCATGTCGCAGGCAGGGCGCCGTGATCGCGTGTAAGGCGCACCTCTTGGTGCGCCTGCGGAGATTACTTCACCGTGATACGACCGTCGGTGTATGGTGTGAAAGGCCCTTGGGCGGCCAGGAACTCTGCCGTCACATCCGCCAGATCGGGGCCATAGTCATAGGCATTCTCAGCATCCTTGAACATCGCATAGCCATCGCCGCCATTGCGCACGTAGTTGTTGGACACCACACCATACAGCTTGGCCGCATCCAGCGGCGCACCGCCCACCATCACGTCGCTCACACGCTCGCCCGCGGGCTTGGACGCATCAAAGGCGTAGCTCATGCCCGCCACTTGCGGGAAGCGGCCTGCGCCTTCCTCGATCTGGCTCACACCGTTTTCAAGCGCGGCGAGGATGGTTTCCCCCGTCACCTGGAATGTCGACAGCGTGTTCTGGAAGGGCAGCACGGTCAGCACTTCGCCCATGGTCACAGGCCCCCCATCGATCGACGCGCGGATGCCGCCGCCGTTCTGGATCGCGATCTCGATCCCCTGATCCTTGACCCGGTCCAGCATCGCATCGGCAATCAGCGAGCCCATGGAACACTCCATGGCACGGCAGACCGAACGGTCACCCTCAATGACATCCGCGGCCTCAGCCACAACGCGCGTCTTCATCTCTTCGATGGGCGCGCCCATTTCAGCGATGCGGGCTGTGAAGGCCTCGTCGGGAACAAATGAGGCATCCAGCAGGATCGGATCGCCTGACGCCGCAGTTACATTGCCCGCATCGTCAAAGGTGACGGTCAACTGACCCAGATATTTGGTGTAAGCATAGGCTTGCGCCACCGGCGTGTCGCCAACCATGGTCGGATAGGCAGGTGTGCCCTCGTCGTCATTGGACATCAGCGTGTGGCTGTGCCCGCCGATCACCACGTCAATGCCGGGGACCGCTTCGGCAATGGCGAGGTCCTTGGTCAGGCCCACGTGGTTGAGGGCGATGATGATGTCGACCCCTTCGGCCTCCAGCGTCGCCACATCTGCCGCCAGCGCGTCGATCTCATCCTGGAACACGACATCCGGGCCCGGGCTTGAGGTCTCAACCGTGTCGACGGCCAGCGCTGAAATCACGCCAATCTTCTTGCCCCCGACCTCGAGAACGACGTGGTTTTCCACCTTGTCCTTGAGCAGATCGGACGAGGACAGGTCTAGGTTGCCGGAAATCACCGGGAACGTCACGGAATCCACAAAGGCGGCCAGCCCCTCTGGACCGTCGTCGAATTCGTGATTGCCCACGGCCATTACGTCATAGTTCATCTGCTCCATGAACTCGGCCTCGGCCGCGCCCTTGTACGTCGTGTAGAACAGCGAGCCCTGGAATGGATCGCCCGCATCCAGCACCACCACGTTCTGGTTGTCGAGCTGCGCCAGCGTCTGATCGATGGCCGTCTTGACCCGGGCCACACCGCCAAAGCAGCTGCCCTCGGCTTCGCCTTCCGCGTTGCAAGTCGAGTCGTACTTGTTGATCGACTCAATGCGGCTGTGCATGTCGTTGGTGTGCAGGATGGTCAGGGTGTAGTCGGCCATCGCGCTGCCTGCGCTGATCGCAAGAGCGGACGCGCCCATCAGAAATCGGGTCATCTTGGGGTCTCCCATGTTGATTATGACAGGTACGTGACAACAATCAGCTGTCGGAGTCAAAGACGATTCTAGCTGGCTGACGCAACGGATGCGTGACAGCGCGCACTTGACCGTTAGACAGGCAATCGGCATCAGGGGGCCATGCTGATTTACAAGATTTTCCGCGCCCCGGAATGGGCGAGTTTGCGCGAAAACGGCTCCACGCCCGGCGCGCCCATCGACGTAGCAGATGGCTACGTCCATTTCTCGACCGCTGCCCAGGCGGCGGAAACAGCCGCCAAGCATTTCGCAGGCCAGGACGATCTGTTCCTGATCGCTGTGGACGCAGACACCTTGGGCGATGCCTTGAAATGGGAAGTGTCGCGCGGCGGGGCAGAATTCCCGCATCTTTACCGCGAAATGCAGCTGGCAGACGTGCACTGGGCGCAACCACTACCCCTTGTCGACGGCGCGCACCAATTCCCGGCCGGGGCCGGTTTCGCATGAGCCACGTAGACCCGACCCGCGCGCAATTCGAGGCCTTCAAGAACCTGGACCGGGATCAGCCGATCGAGATGCTGAACCTCGTGGCCTTTCGCGACCTCGCCAACTATCCCGGCGATCACGAACTGGCGCGTGATGGCCTCACCGGGGCGCAAGCCTATGCGCTTTATGGCAAGCATTCCGGCCCGGTCCTCGAAAAGGTTGGCGGCAGTATCCTGTGGCGCGGCGGTTTTCAAACCATGCTCATCGGCCCGGCGGACGAAAGTTGGGACGCGGTCTTCATCGCGCGGTACCCGACTGCGCACGCCTTCCTCGCCATGGTGTCCGACCCCGACTATCAGCGCGCCGTTGTTCACCGTCAGGCCGCTGTCAAAACCTCTCGCCTGATCCGCTGCGCACCCGCGCAAGGTGAGGACAGGTTCGGATGAAGCAGATGATCGAACAGTTGGGCATGGCCGCCCTGGGCCGCCTTGACCCGGAAACCTCGCACGCGCTCGCGCTCAAGGCGACGCACACGCCGTTTGCACCACTGCCTGGGCCCGTGACCAGCGCCCGGTTGAAAACCACGCTGGCGGGTATGGATCTGCCCAATCCCGTGGGTCTTGCCGCGGGATTTGACAAGAATGCTACGGCCATCGCCCCCCTGTCGCGCGCCGGTTTCGGCTGGATCGAAGTCGGGGCCGCCACGCCCCTCCCCCAGCCCGGCAATCCCAAACCGCGCCTCTTCCGCCTCAACGAAGATCACGCCGCCATCAACCGCTTTGGTTTCAACAATGACGGGATGGAGGCGATTGAGTTGCGCCTCGCCAAACGCCCCAAGGGCGTGCCCGTCGGTCTGAACCTCGGCGCCAACAAGGACAGTGCCAACCGGGCCGAAGACTTTGCGCGCGTCCTGCAACACTGCGCGCCACATATCGATTTTGCCACCGTCAACGTCTCCAGCCCCAACACCGAAAAACTGCGCGACCTGCAGGGGCCTATGGCGCTGGCCGCCCTGCTCGACGGGGTGATGCAGGTGCGCGGGCGCATCCCGGTCTTCCTCAAAATCGCGCCCGACCTCACCGATCAGGACCTCGCCGACATAGCCAAAGTGGCCGAGGATGCGCACATCAGTGCCATCATCGCCACGAACACGACGCTGGATCGCGACGGGCTGCGCAGCAAGCATGCGGGCGAAAAGGGCGGGCTGTCCGGCCAGCCGCTGTTCGAAAAATCCACCCGCGTTCTGGCCAAGCTGAATAGTCTGACCAATGTGCCGCTGATCGGCGTGGGCGGTGTGTCGAATGCGCGCGATGCCTATGCCAAGGTCCGGGCGGGCGCCTCGGCGGTGCAACTCTATACCGGGCTTGTTTACGGTGGGCTCAGCCTTGCCGCGCGCATCGCCCACGGGCTGGATGTGCAACTGAAACAGGACGGGTTCCAGTCGGTGGCCGAAGCCGTGGGAACCGGTGCGCAAGACTGGCTTTAGGTTTCTTCTGACCGGAAATACCACGGGGGTCCGGGGGCTGGCCCCCGGCACATCACCCTGCCGCACGTTCCAACGCGGGATATCGGGCCCCCAGGGTCAGCCCACGCGCAGCGAAAGAGATCAGCAGCGCCGCCCACAGCCCGTGATTGCCCATGATCGGCAAAAGCACGAAAATCGCCACCCAGTAGATCGCAAAGGATATCGCCATCATGTTGCGCATGTCCCGGCCCCGCGCAGCGCCGATAAAGATGCCGTCGAACATCCACGCCGCGCAGCCCACCAGCGGGGCGGCCACCATCCACCACAAGTAGGCACGCGCCTCAATCTGCACATCGACATCCTTGGCCATAAGGTCGATCAGCCACGGCCCGGCCAGCAGAAAGGCAAGCGCAGTCGTGGCGCAAATCACCATGCCCCAGGTGCTGGTCATGATGGCCGAACGACGCACACGGGCAGGGTCACCCCGTCCATAGGCCCGCGCGATCAGCGTTTCGGCGGCAAAGGCGAAGCCGTCCATTGCATAGGCCGTGATATACATGAACTGGATCAGCACCTCGTTCGCCGCCAGCGTCACATCCCCAAAGCGGGCTCCGATGAATACGAAGCTGGAAAAAATCACCATCAGCATGGCCGAGCGCAGCAGGATGTCGGTGTTGAGCAGCGCCATGCGCACCAGCTTGACCCGGTCAAACACACGCGCCCAGTCGCGCCATGCGGGCCGATCTAGGGCTGCACGACACAGGTAGATGCCCAGCGCTGCGCCTGTCACTTCGGCAATCACCGTGGCATAGGCAACCCCTTCGACCCCCCAGCCGAACCCCAGCACAAAGACAAAGTTGAGCACGATGTTGATGCCGTTCATCACCAACTGCACCCAGAACACACCGCCCGTCCGCTCCATCGCGACAAGCCAGCCGGTCAACGCATAGACGGCGATGGCCGCAGGCGCCGTCCAGATGCGGATGAACAGGTAAGAGCGCGCGAGGCTTTCAACCTCGTCACTGGCCGGAGAAAGCTGGAATGCGGCCCAGAAGATCGGGACCTGCAGCAGGATCAGGCCAAGCCCCCCGCCGCCGCCACCAGCATCGCACGTGTGAGCCAGGCAGAGACCTCATCGTCATCCCCCGCCCCGGCCGCCTGACCAACAAGGCCCACCGTGCCCATGCGCAGAAAGCCGAAAATCCAGTAGATCGTGGACAGGATGATCGCACCCATGGCGACCGCACCGATGGGGGCCGCTTCGCCCATCTGCCCGACAACGCCCACATCGACCGCGCCAAGGATCGGCACGGTGGCGTTTGACAACACGATAGGCAGGGCGATCTTGAGCACCCGGCGATGGGTCAACGGCGCGGGCGGCGTGGTTGGGGCCTGCGCCTCCATCACAGGCATATCACCGACGCTGCGGCATGACGAAATGCCCGGTGCCTTGCGCGAACAGGCGCGCACGATTGTCCTGCCAGCCCTCGACATGGACCGAGGCATAGCGTCGGCCCGACCGGTTGATGCGCGCCCGCGCATAGGCATCGCGTGGCAGGCCTGAACGCAGATAGTCGACCGAGAAATCCACCGTTTTGGGGACACGCGGCAGCGTGGGCATGCCGCCGGGATCAAAGTCGAGCGACCCGGCCTCGATATCCTCCCATAGGTAGGACCAACTGAGCGTGATGATGGCCGTGACCTCCAGAAAGGCTGCCGTGACGCCCCCATGCAGCGCAGGCAGCATCGGGTTGCCGATCAGCTTTTCATCAAAAGGCAGCACGCCGGTCAGCTCATCCCCGCGCCGATCAAAGGTCATGCCGAGATACTGAATGTAGGGCACGTGGCCCACGAGTGCGGCAAGGGCCGCATCGCGGCGCTGTTTGACGACCTGAACTGGCTCGGGGCGTTTCATCGCTTGCCCTCCACCGTGAAGGCGCCCGTGGCCGTTGCCACGGGATTGTCGGCATCGTCGTCGCAGGCCGTGGCGCGCACAAAAGCGACCGAGCGGGTCACGTGATAGCAATGCGCGCGGGTCGTGATCGCCTGGCCGGGGGTGGCAGCGCGCATGTAGTCGATACGCAAATCGAGGGTCGCTGTGCCGCCGCTGTTGTCCGGGTGGCTCATCACCGCTGCCCCGCAACAGGTGTCCATCAGGGCCGATACGGCCCCGCCACTGATCACACCCGTTTCCGGATCGCCAATCAGGCGCGGATCGTAGGGCATGGTGATTACCGCCTCGCCCGCACCCATTTCCGTCAACTCCATGCCCAGATCACGCGAATGCGGAATTGCCTCGATAAACTGGCGGGCAAGCTTGAGTTGATCAGACATGCTGGGCGGTTTCCTTGCTGGTCTTCATCACTTTATGGGGCCGGTACTGGCGTGGGGCAAGCCGCCTGTTGCTCTTGTCCACAACCCAACGTAGGCTTTGATCAGGGATGGAGACACGCAAAGCCATGGCAGAAGAACGCTTGAGCTTCAAAGAGATGTGCGCGCAGTTCGATGTAACTCCGCGCACTCTGCGCTACTACGAATACATCGAGCTGTTGCAGCCCGACCGCGAGGGGCGATCACGGTTTTACGGCCCGCGCGAATGTGCCCGGATGAAGCTGATCCTGCGGGGTCGCAAGTTCGGCTTCCAGCTTGAGGACATCCGCCAATGGCTCATGATCTACGAGCACGAGGGCACGGAGGCGCAGATGCGCGCCTGGATCGAACTCGCCGACGGACAGCTGAAGGAACTGGATGTGCAGCGCGCGCAACTGGACGAGGCGATAGACGAGTTGCAGGACCTGCGCGACAGCGTGGCGACCGAACTGGACGACGGCTGAGGCCCGCCAAGGCACCGTTGCGTTGGGCTGACAGATGCCGCCCATCACCCGCTTGCGTTTGACCTGCGCCGCGCGCGTCCTACACCTTGGGCACTGCAGGCGGAACGACAAGAGCGGCCCAAGAGATGACGATGACCCCCAAGACGGTCCTGATCCTGGGCAGCGCCCCCAACGCGCCGGACTGTATCGCCCTGCCGAAATCGAAGCTGTCCGCCATCGTCGCCATCAACAACGCCTGGAGTGTGCGCGACGACTGGGATTACCACATCGCCCCGGATGACTTTCCGGCCCAACGCAGGCCAAATGCGGTCGACACAGGCCAGGCCTTGATCGGCCCCGCCGACTATGTCCCCGCCAACAACCAGTATGGCGGCATCGTCTATGCCGGGGCCACGATGGCCTTTACCGCCGGCTATTGGGCGCTGGCCGTCCTGCGCCCGACAACCTTGGTCTATTTCGGCTGCGATATGGTCTATCCCACGCAAGGCAACGCGCATTTCTACGGGACCGGTGCGGCGGACCCTTTGCGCGACGACATCACCTTGCGCAGCCTCGAAGCGAAGTCGGCCCGCCTGATGTATCATGCGGCCAATCAGGGATGTGCCTGCGTTCGCGCGCCCTTTGGTGACAGCCGCCTCGTCTTTCCCGCCATATCTGTCGAAGACATCGGCAAACGGCGCCTGCCGCCCGTGATGCCGGATGCGGATGCCTTCCAACGCGTGCGCGACTACGAAGAGCGGCTTGGCTATTTCGTGGAGTCCGGGCGGTACTGGGAAGCCGAGACCCGGTTTTGTGCTGACCACCTCGACGCGATTGACCGCATGTGGATGGCTTCGGAACAGGGCGCACCCGACCCGGATGCAGCGGCAACTTGGTAACTGAACGCGCATGCGCTGGTCTGCTTTTGCGCTGACGCGGCGCTACTGAATCGGCTTCAGCGCCGCTTGACGTAGCACACAAACACGTCAACCTGAGAAGTGACGCAACGTACAACTTACGTCAACGTCATCTCGTGGTTGCATCGAATCCGTCCCTCCCCCATGTCGTGACCGCAACGGGATATGCGAGTGATCCGATGAACGAGAAAACAATGACCATCCGTGAAATGTGTGACGCCTATGACGTTACCCCACGGACTTTGCGCTTTTACGAGGCCAAGGAACTGCTGTTCCCGATCCGTGAGGGCCAGAAGCGCCTGTTTACCAAACGCGACCGCGCGCGGCTCAAGCTGATCCTGCGCGGCAAGCGCTTTGGCTTCAGCCTGGAAGAGATCCGCCAGCTGCTGGACCTATACGACATGGGCGACCAGCAACAGACCCAACTGGCACGCACCTACGAGATTGCGCGCGACCGGCTTGCCGACATGGAAAGCCAGCGCGACGAGTTGAACGAGGCCATCGACGACCTCAAGGATCAGCTGAAATGGGGTGAGAAGATGATCGCCTCAATGAATGTGACGAAAAAGGCTGCTGAGTAAGCGCCGGAAGACCTAGGGAGAGAGACTTATGCCAAGCTACACGCCCCCCACCAAAGACATGCAATTCATCCTGCACGATGTGCTGAACGTGACCGGCGCCGACATCCCCGGCTATGACGAGCTTGAAGCCGATTTCACCTCTGCCATCCTTGAAGAAGCAGGCAAGCTGACCTCCGAAGTGTTGGCCCCCCTGAACGTCGTGGGTGACAAGGAAGGCTGCCGGTTGGAAAACGGAGTCGTCTACACCCCCACCGGGTTCAAGGACGCATTCGAACAGGTGAAAGAAGGCGGTTGGCCCGGTCTGGACATGCCCGAAGAGTTCGGCGGCCAGAACATGCCCTACGTCATCGGGACGGCTGTGGGCGAGATGTTTTCGTCGGCCAACATGGCCTTCACCATGTACCAGGGCCTGACCCACGGCGCGGCCTCGGCCATCCTCGCGCACGGCTCGCAGCAGCAGAAAGAAACCTACCTGCCCAAGATGGTGTCCTGCGAATGGACCGGCACCATGAACCTGACCGAACCGCATTGCGGTACCGATCTGGGCCTGATGCGCACCAAGGCAGAGCCGCAGGACGACGGCAGCTACAAGATTTCCGGCCAGAAAATCTTTATCTCGGCTGGTGAACACGACATGGCCGACAACATCATCCACCTCGTGCTGGCCAAGATCGTCGGCGGCCCCGAGGGGATCAAAGGCGTGTCTCTGTTCATTGTCCCGAAGTTCCTCGTGAACGAAGACGGCTCGCTTGGCGCACGCAACGGTGTCGCCGTGGGCAATATCGAAGAAAAGATGGGCATTCACGGCAACTCCACCTGCGTGATGAACTATGACGGTGCCGTGGGCTACCTGATTGGCGAAGAGCACAAGGGCATGCGCGCCATGTTCACCATGATGAACGAAGCCCGTCTGGGCGTCGGCATGCAGGGCCTGTCCCAGGCCGAGGTCGCCTACCAGAACGCGCTGGACTACGCCAAGGACCGCCTGCAAGGGCGCGACGTGACGGGTACGAAGAACCCCGACGGCCCGGCCGATCCACTGATCGTGCACCCCGACATCCGCCGGTCGCTGATGGACCAGAAGTCGTTCGCCGAAGGCGCGCGCGCCTTCATCCTGTGGGGGGCGACCATGATCGACGCCGCGCACCGCGCCGGTGACAAGGATGCGGACGGCATCGTGTCGCTGCTGACGCCGATCATCAAGGGCTTCCTTACCGACGTCGGCTACGACAACACCATCAAGGCCCAGCAGGTCTATGGCGGTCATGGCTACATCGAGGAATGGGGCATGTCGCAATACACCCGCGATGCCCGGATCGCGATGATCTACGAAGGCGCAAACGGCGTGCAGGCGCTGGACCTCGTGGGACGCAAGCTGGCGCAGGACGGTGGCAAGCACGTGATGGCGTTCTTTGATCTGGTCAAAAGCTTCATCAAGGAAAACGCCGGTCAGGACGAGGCCTATGACGCCGAATTCCTCGAGCCGCTGAAAGCCGCATCCAAGGATCTGCAAGCCGCTGGCATGTACTTCATGCAGAACGGCATGACGAACCCGAACAACGCGCTGAGCGGGTCTTACGACTTCATGCACATGTTCGGCCACGTCTGCCTGGGCCTGATGTGGGCGCGGATGGGCAAGGCGTCGCGCGCAGCACTGGCGGGCGGCACGTCGGACCCGGAGTTCCACGAGACCAAGCTGGCGACGGGTCGCTATTACATGGCGCGCCAATTGCCCGCCACATCGCTGCACCTGACGCGCATCCAGTCGGGTGGGGACACAGTGATGGCGCTGGAAGCGGCAAACTTCTAAACTCGCTAGGGTGGGCAAATTGCCCACCCTAGTTTCTTGAGGGAACGCTTATGCCCAAACGCTTTCGCCTGACCCGCCGCTTTCCGGTTGCGATGACCGAGGACGGCTATCGCCGCCTCAAGCGGTTTGCCGCCGATGCGGGTCTGGACGAGGGCGAGGCGCTGTCGTTCCTGTTCGAAAATTTCGATAGCGTGATGAACGAGGAAAACCTGACGGCCCGCCTGCGGCTGTTCAATTCCGAGTTGGAGGCGCGCAAACGCTGATCGCATCTTCTTCTGGGGAGGAGAGATATGAAAGATCTGGACACACCGGCCACGGGCTGGATGAGCGACGAACATCAGATGATCGCCGACATGACGGCGCAATTCATCACCAACGAATGGGCCCCCCATTTAGAACGCTGGCGCAAACAGGGCGAGATGGACCGGTCGACC
This sequence comes from Tateyamaria algicola, assembly GCF_047715485.1. Classification (NCBI taxonomy): domain Bacteria; kingdom Pseudomonadati; phylum Pseudomonadota; class Alphaproteobacteria; order Rhodobacterales; family Roseobacteraceae; genus Tateyamaria; species Tateyamaria algicola. The sequence goes on along the minus strand of NZ_CP180422.1, from coordinate 3,145,106 downwards.
TGGACCCAAGCGGGCGAACTCGGCCTGCTTTGCCCTTCGATCCCCGAAGAATACGGCGGCGCGGGCGGCGATTTCGGCCATGAGGCCGCGATCCTGATCGAAGCGTCGCGCGCCAACCTCGCCAGTTGGGGCCACGGCATCCACTCCGGCATCGTAGCACATTACGTACTCGCCTACGGCACCGAAGATCAGAAACAGCGCTGGCTGCCCAAGTTGGTCACAGGCGAGTTGGTCGGCGCGCTTGCCATGACCGAGCCCTCGACCGGGTCGGACGTGCAGGCGATCAAGACCCGCGCAATCAAGGACGGCAACGCCTACAAGCTGACAGGTTCCAAAACCTTCATCACCAACGGCCAGCACGCCAACCTGATCGTGGTCGCGGCCAAGACAGACCCGTCGCTGGGATCAAAGGGTGTCTCACTGGTGGTGGTCGAAACCGACGGTGCGGAGGGTTTCGAACGGGGCCGCAACCTCGACAAGATCGGGATGCACGCCTCTGACACGTCCGAACTGTTTTTTGACAACGTGGAAATCGCGCCTGAAAACATCCTAGGTGGGGCCGAAGGGCAAGGGTTCTACCAACTGATGCAGCAACTGCCGCAGGAGCGTATGGTCATTGCCTGCGCAGCGGTCGGTGCGATGGAAGGTGCCGTCGAGCGAACGCTCGCCTACTGCAAGGAACGCGAGGCCTTTGGCGGCAACCTCCTGCAATTCCAGAACACCCGGTTCAAACTGGCCGAGGCCAAAACGAGGACCATGGTCAGCCGATCCTTCTTTGACGAGTGTATGGCCGAGCATCTGAGCGGGGCACTCACCGTCGACAAGGCGGCGATGTGCAAATACTGGACGACGGACACACAAGCCTGGGTGCTGGATGAATGCCTGCAACTGCACGGCGGCTACGGGTTCACTCAGGATTACGACATTGGCGGCATGTGGACGGATGCACGGGTGCAACGCATCTACGGCGGCACCAACGAGATCATGAAAGAGCTGATTGCGAGGGCGTTCTGATGCTGCCAGCCGCGGTGATTGCAGCAGACCGGCCCTCCGGGGGGAGTTTTCCTGGCAAGATGAAGACTGGATCAGGGTGCAAGATCCACCCCGCCATCCAGCCTGTGACAGCGGGACGTTGGGGCTTCACCTTGCACATGGCGCAGCTCTCCAGCCTGCCATGCCCGATCAAACTAGACGCGTTAACCTTAATGCTTGATGAATCAATCCAACTTCATCTTGCCAGTTAAACTCCACGGGGGGTCCGGGGGTGTGAAACCCACCGGTCCTACCCTCTCAAATCTCACGACCGGAAAGGCCCGCATCCATGACCCTTAAATTGCACTGCTTTGGCGAAAGCGGGAACTCCTACAAGGCCGCGCTGGCGCTTGAGCTATCAGTTCTCGATTGGGAACCGGTCTTTGTCGACTTTTTCGGTGGTGCGTCACGCTCCGACGAATACCGGGCGCTCAATACGATGGGAGAAGCGCCTTTGCTGGTCGACGGCGACCGCAAGATCAGCCAGTCCGGTGTCATCCAACAATACGTCTCTGACAAGACCGGCAAGTTCGGCGGGGACGGCGATGACCGCTATGAAGTGCTGCGCTGGGTTCTGTGGGACAATCACAAGCTCTCCTCAATGTGCGGCATGACGCGCTTTCTGATGAACTTCCTGCCCGAGGACAAACGCCCCCAAGAGGTCATCGCGTTCAACCAGGGCCGCCTCAAGGGCGCCTATACCGTGCTGAACGCACATCTCGAAGGGCGCGACTGGATCGTGGGCGACGGCCTGACCAATGCGGATCTCAGCTGTTGTGGCTACCTTTTCTATCCCGAACCCTTCGGCTTTGACCGCGCGGATTGGCCCAATATTGACCGCTGGCTGACCAATGTCTCGGACACGCCCGGCTGGAAGGCCCCTTATGACCTCATGCCCGGCTCTCCCGCTGATCGGGCCTAAGTTTACGTGAAGCGCCGCAACGTCACCCTTGATTAGACCGAGTGGTCTATCTCACCTAGGGATCAAAGAACACGCCATTGGCAAAAGGACGAACATCATGACCGAAGCCTATATCTACGACGCGCTGCGCACGCCCCGCGGCAAGGGCCGCAAGGACGGATCGCTACACGAGGTCACCGCCCTGCGCCTCTCCGCCCTCACGATGAACGCCATCAAGGAGCGCAACAACCTCGACGGCCACGCGGTCGAGGACGTGATCTGGGGCAACGTCACACAGGTCATGGAACAGGGCGGCTGTCTGGCCCGCTCTGCCGTTCTGGCCTCGGACCTTGATGAGCGTATCCCTGGCCTCGCCATCAACCGTTTCTGCGCGTCCGGCATGGAGGCTGTGAACCTGGCCGCCAACCAGGTCAAGGGTGGTGCCGGTGATGCCTACATCGCCGGTGGTGTCGAGATGATGGGCCGCGTGGCCATGGGCAGCGACGGGGCCGCCATCGCAGCAGACCCGAGCATCGCCATGGACACCTATTTCGTCCCCCAAGGCATCAGCGCCGACATCATCGCCACCGAGTACGGCTTTACCCGCGACGATGCTGACCAGCTGGCCATGGCCTCCCAACAACGTGCCAAGGCCGCATGGGACGACAACCGCTTTGCCAAATCGGTGATCGAGATCAAGGACGTGAACGGCCTCACCATTCTGGATCACGACGAATACATGCGCCCGCAGACCGACATGCAGTCGCTCGGCGGTCTGAACCCGGCCTTCCAGGCCATGGGCGAGGTCATGCCCGGTTTCGACAAGGTCGCACTGATGAAGTACCCCCACCTTGAGCGGATCAACCACATCCACCATGCTGGCAACTCGTCCGGTATCGTGGACGGCTCGGCCGCCGTGCTGATCGGCAACAAGGAGTTCGGTGAGAAATGGGGCCTCAAACCCCGCGCCCGGATCCGCGCCACCGCCAAGATCGGGACCGACCCGACCATCATGCTGACCGGCCCCGTGCCCGTGACCGAAAAGATCCTCAAGGACAACGGCATGGACATCAAGGACATCGACCTGTTCGAGGTGAACGAGGCCTTTGCCTCCGTCGTGCTGCGCTTCATGCAGGCCTTTGACGTGGACCACGACAAGGTCAACGTGAACGGCGGCTCCATCGCCATGGGCCACCCGCTGGGGGCGACGGGCGCGATGATCATCGGCACCCTGCTGGACGAGCTTGAGCGCGCGGACAAAGAGGTGGGGCTTGCCACGCTCTGCATCGCGTCCGGCATGGGTGCGGCCACCATCATCGAACGGGTCTGAGCGCGTACGGGGAGGAAGACCGCCATGCTCGAAGACGCCATGACAGTGCTGCAGGACGTGCTCGACATTCAGTCGCGCGCTTTGCTTGCCGGCGACGTCGCGCGCCTGAGAGAGACGGTCATCCTCCCTTGCCGCCAGATCATGACCGGAGTCGAAGTAATCGTGGAGACCGAGGCAGACTTCCAACGCGGCAGCACGGCCTTCACCGGATCCTTGCACGCGCTTGGGGTCAACCAGTTCATCCGCCTCGTCACCGAAGCAGAATTTCTGAACGATGACTACATCCAAGGCCACTACGTGACCCACGCCCTGCGCAATGGTGCCGCGATGGTGCCAAGCTATGACAACCGTCTTGTCCTGCAGCGGTATGGCGACACGTGGCGCATGATCGAAGAGGAAAGCAGCCTCTATGCGCTCAAGTGGCCCTTCGATCTGCTGCGCGTCAGCGAAACCGGGGGTCTGCCTTCCCCGCCGCAAGCCAATGATGTGCGCCGCACGTCGGCAACGCCCATAGCGCTCTACCAGGCGTTTCTGGACAAGCTGACAGCGGCGACACTGCAGAATGACTTTGACGGCTATTGCGCGCTTTGCGACCTGCCTTACGCATCGCACAGCGATCACATCGACACCACGATCCACACTCCGGAGGATGTGCGCCCGTTTTTCGAGATGACGGTTGACCTGATCTCGGGGGACACTGCGGACAGCTTTGCGCGTCATGCCGAAAGCGCGCAGTTTCTGGGTGCCGACCTGATTTGCGGCTACCACGATACCACCTTCCAAAAGGGCGGCGCACCGACCCTCGCCCCCATCAAATCCCGTATGATCCTACGTCGTGACGGCGTTCAGTGGAAACTGAAACACGTCACCAACGCGATCTCGAACGACACATTCCCCTACACCGCGCCAGAGCCGACAGAGGCCCTGCTGACGCATCGAGAAATCCAAGAAAGGACCAAATCATGGCCGACTTTACACTGAACAAGGATGCCGACGGCATTGCCACGATCACATGGGATGTCGCCGACAAATCCATGAACGTGATGTCGCTGGAAGGTCTGGAAACCCTGAATGACCTGATCGACGACGTGCTGGCCGATGATGCGGTCAAGGGCGTGGTCATCACCTCGGGCAAGGACACCTTTGCGGGGGGCATGGATCTGAACCTGCTGGCCAAGATGAAGGAAGACGCAGGCGACAACCCGGCCAAGGGCCTGTTCGAGGGCACGATGAAAATGCACGGCCTGCTGCGCAAGATCGAACGCGCAGGCATGGACCCCAAGACCAACAAGGGTGGCAAGCCGATTGCGGCCGCCCTGCCCGGCACCGCCGCTGGTATCGGTCTGGAACTGCCGCTGGCCACGCACCGCATTTTCCTCGCCAACAACCCCAAGGCCAAGGTCGGCCTGCCAGAAATCATGGTCGGCATCTTCCCCGGCGCGGGCGGCACCACGCGGCTTGTGCGCAAACTGGGCGCGATGGGTGCCTCGCCCCTGCTGCTTGAGGGCAAGATGCTGAGCCCGGACAAGGCCAAGGGCACGCTGGTGGATGAAGTGGTGGATGATCCGGTTGCCGCCGCACGCGAATGGGTGCTGAACGCATCCGACGCGGACCTCGTGAAACCATGGGACGCCAAGGGCTACAAAATGCCCGGCGGTGCGCCCTATCACCCCGCTGGCTTCATGACCTTTGTTGGCGCGGCCGCGATGGTCAACGGCAAGACGCAAGGCGTCTACCCCGCCGCCAAGGCCCTGCTGAGTGCTGTCTACGAAGGCGCGCTTGTGCCCTTCGACACCGCGCTCAAGATCGAGGCGCGCTGGTTCACCAACGTGCTGATGAACCCCTCGTCCGGTGCGATGATCCGCTCGCTCTTCCTCAACAAGGAAGCGCTGGAAAAAGGTGCCGTGCGCCCCGCAGGCATCCCCGATCAGCGGGTCAATAAACTCGGCGTTCTGGGCGCGGGCCTGATGGGCGCGGGCATCGCCCTCGTCTCGGCCCAGGCCGGCATCGAAGTGGTGCTGATCGACCGTGACCAGGAGGCGGCAGACAAGGGAAAATCCTATTCCGAGGCCTACCTGAAAAAGGGCATGTCGCGCGGCAAGGTCACGCAGGAAAAGGCCGACGCCCTGCTGGCGCGCATCACGCCCACGCCTGATCTGGACGCGCTCAAAGGCTGCGATCTGATCATCGAAGCGGTGTTCGAAGACCCCAAGGTCAAGGCGGACATCACCGCCAAGGTCGAAGCCGTGATCCCCGAAGATTGCATTTTTGCCTCCAACACCTCGACCCTGCCGATTTCGGAACTGGCCAAGGCATCGAAAAACCAGGAACAGTTCATCGGCATCCACTTCTTCTCGCCCGTCGAAAAGATGCTGCTGGTCGAGATCATCAAGGGCAAGGAGACCGGCGACCGCGCGGTGGCCAAGGCGCTCGACTACGTGCGCCAGATCCGCAAGACGCCCATCGTTGTGAACGACGCCCGCTTCTTCTACGCCAACCGTTGCATCATTCCGTATGTGAACGAAGGCGCGCGGATGGTGACCGAAGGGGTCGAACCAGCCCTGATCGAAAACGCGGCCAAACTGGTCGGCATGCCGCTGGGTCCGCTGCAGTTGACGGACGAGACGGCGATCGATCTGGGCGCCAAGATCGCGCGTGCCACGATGGCGGCCATGGGCGATGACTATCCCAAGTCGGGCGCTGATGATCTGATCTTCTGGCTTGAGGCCGAAGGGCGGCTGGGGCGCAAGGCCAACGCGGGCTTTTACAGCTATGACGAAAAGGGCAAGCGCATCGGCCTCTGGGACGGTCTGAACGTGAAATACCCGCTGGCGGATGATCAGCCCGAGGTGGTCGAAGTGCAGCACCGCCTGCTGTTCTCGCAAGTGCTCGAAGCGGTGCGTGCGCTGGAAGAAGGCGTGCTGATGGACATCCGTGAGGGTGACGTGGGCGCAATCCTGGGCTGGGGTTTCGCACCTTGGTCGGGCGGCCCGCTGTCCTGGCTCGACATCATCGGCGCGCCTTACGCGGCCGAGCGCTGCGACCAGCTCGAAGCCAAGTATGGCGAGCGGTTCAAATGCCCCGCCCTGCTGCGCGAGATGGCCGAGAAGAACCAGACATTCTATGGCCGGTTCGAGCCCAAAGACGCCGCAGCGGCCTGATCCACATTGCCGCAACCAAAGCAAAAGGGCCTCGCAAATCGCGAGGCCTTTCTGTATTACTATGATTTAAAACGTTTTTCTCGCCTCAGGACTTGCGTGTAAACACCATCTTCTGGTTGGCCAGATCTTCCTGGCTGCCTTCCCACGCATATAACAACAGGGCCGGGTGAAAATCGGCAACCGTGATCCTGTGCAAGGTTTCTGGCGGGTTGAAGATCAGCGAACCGGGGCCGTACACGCCCTGATCATTCTCGGACACAGCACCAGACAGGCAGATGTAGCTTTCGGAAATGCCCGCATGGGCGTGCGCTGGATAGGTGCAACCGGGCGCAAACAACACCAACCCCAGGATCACTTCGTTGGTGATCACCGGACCGCTGGGGCCTGCCAGTTCGGCATAGGCAAACTTGCGTTCCAGCCCGCGCGGCACCTTTTCATAGCCATACTGCCAGGTCAGCGTGCTGCGGATCGCCTCAATCGAGCGGATGAAGGGCGCGTGCCGCTCCATCCGGCCATTGTCGAGGGCGCGGTTGAGGTGGCTGGTCACAGGCTTGCTTTGCGGCTCGGTGAAACGCACTTCGGCATTGGCCTTGAGCACACGATTGATCCGCTCGCGCACGGTGCGCTGATGGCTGCGGATCTTGGCGCTGCCACCCGCTGAAGTGCGGCGGTAAAAGTCGTAGCTGTCGCGCAGCATGTAGATCCAGTCGGGATGATCGGACAGTCGGGAAATCGGGGACATCTATGTGCCTGCCTTGGTGCGGATTCGAGCTCCGGGTGACATGGCGCTATTCGACTTCGGACGCAATGGGACAGCAACGCCGCAGGGGGCATGCCCTGTCCCGATGCACAAATGCTTGGCATAGCGCGCACCCTTTCCCCCTTGGCAGCATTCCGCCCGATTGGGCACACGCCGTTGCGCCATGCACATTGGCGACCCTAGACATGAGCCACACCGTGACACGCAAAGGATGACGCCATGAAACGCATCTTGATGGTCTTGGCCCTGTCCGGTTGGGCCCTTGCAGCACAGGCCCAGTCTGCCCTCAGCACATTCAGCGAAAATGTCCTGTTGCACGTGCTGACCCACGAAATGGGCCACGCCGTGATCCGCGAATTCGATCTGCCCGTCCTTGCCAACGAAGAGATCGCGGCAGATCAGTTCGCCACCTACATGCTGCACCGCGCCTTTCCCGACCGGGTCGGGGATATCGTGCGCGCGCGCTACCAGTCTTTGTTGCTCGAAGGCGACGACGAGACCGAGTTCAGCGAGTATCCCGACGATGCCCGGCGCGCCGGCTACACCTTGTGCTTTCTCTACGGGCTCGACCCCGAACGGCACCAGGCCATGGCACAGGAATTCGGCATGACGGCAAACGAGGCCAGCGCGTGCCGCGACACCTCCAGCGAGATCGCGCGGTCCTGGCGACGCATCCTCGCCCCGCTTGCCATGCCGCCGGATGCACGGATCACCGAAGTCGCAGTGATCTTTGGGGACGGTCCGTGGAAAACTGTGATGGAAGAAAGCGACGTCACCCGCATCGTCTACGGGCTGCTGAGCGGCATCGACTGGCATTCGCAGATCACGCTGCACATTGATCACTGCGATGAAGGGGCGGGATGGGAACGCAACGGCCGCCGCATCCTGCTCTGCGACGCGCTGATCGACCGGTTCGAGGATCAGGCGCGCCGCCTTGACAAGGGCTGAACTTGCCCCTGCACCCGGCCACTGCCCCGATGTTGGGGGCGGGACAGCCGGCGAACCGTTACAGCCGAGCGCAGAGGGGGCAGGCGCGCGCCTCCAGGTCGCGCGCCAAACTGGCAAAAGGGTGAGGATCAGGCAGCCATGCCGATCTGATCTTCGACTTTCATGCATTCGACGATGAACGGTGCGTTGCGGGCCGGGATCACATCGTAGCCGCCCATCTCGCCGCCCAGTTCGTCCAATGCGAAATGCGTGCGCGGACAATGGATCAGCGCGCCACCTTCGGCATAAATCACCTGCTCGGTCGCAAAGATCAGCGTGATGATTTCGACCTGCGCGCGCGGGGCAACGCGCGCGATGCCGCGATATCCCACCAGCAGTTTCGCCGCCATCACCGCAAAGGGGTCGCCTTGTGCGTCGCAGGCGGCGTCGCTCTCAATCAACACCCCCTGATCCGGCAGCAGTTCCAGTTCTTCGGAGTTGCCCAGGGCACCGGCTGGCACCATCACGGAGGCGTAGGCCGCAGGGGCCATCATGTCGGCGACCCAGAACGTTTCGCGCCGCACATCGACCAGGGCTTGCAGGCCATTGTCAAAGGTCAGCACCATATCGCCCGGTGCCAGCGCCTCGGCTGCGCGCCAGCCCATGGCCGTGGCAATCCGGGTGCCGGCCAGCAGGCCGCGTGTGCTCATCACGGAACCGTCGCAGGCGGCAGATACATCGGCCATGCGGCGCGGCGCGGTCATTGTCTTCCATCCAAACATCTCATCCATCCCCATGGTGACAGCGCGTTGCAGGTGCGCCGGTTGCGTTTCCTGAAACCACTTGGGGTGATTCCCGGGGCAGAGACGGGTCGTGATCTGGGCAGAAATCGGGCACTGTTGCCGGTGCGACGTACAATCATCGGGTATCGCGAAAACTTTAGAAAAACTCGCAACAAATGCACGGTAAATGCTGGTCAGTGCGTCTCAATCATAGCTGTAGCCGAATCTATCTATGTCTTCCGCGCAGGCCTCGGCCACGGCGGCGCGGGCCGCATCCGTATAGTAGCTGCGATAATCCGCGGCCCGGTCCGAGGCATTGGCATGTGGGATATCCAACCTGAACCCCAGATGATCCCAGAGCGGAGCGGCATCGCGGTCCAGCGCTTCGAGGCGGATGTAAAGATTGCAGCGCTCGACCCCGGCGGCATCGGTCATGTACATCCGCGCCGGGCTCGCCTGCATCGAGGCCCGCACCTGCCCTGCGCATGCAAACTCAGCAAACGGCATCTGTTGCGCCAGGGCCACCGCCGGGTGGTCAAAACGCTGATCCTTCAGCCAATGATAATAGCTGACCATCCGGTCCCACGGGTTGCGGACCAGCGTAAAGGCAAACAGACCGTCCAAGGATGGCACCAGCCCGTCGATATCCGCCAGTGTCGAGTGTTTCCACAGCCGCCCGCGTGTCTGTGCATCCTTGACCTTGTGGCGCCGTTTGCGCGCCTTGGGCGTGTCGCCCAGCATGATGTCATCCTTCATCGCCCGCCCTTCCAGCGCGAGGGCCATGGCAGTGCCGCCCGTCTTGGGGGCGTGGATAAAGACGTATCTGCGGCCAAGGCTCAGGATCATGCGCCCACCCTATCGCGGCTGGCGCAGGCGTCTACCACAACGCGGCATCAGGCCTCTGCGCTGCGCACCGCGATGATGATCCCCGCGCTGGCGATCAAAGCGATGCCGGCCCCCTGCAATGCAGTGACGGGCTGGCCCAACAGCACCCAGCCAAACAGGGGCCCAAAGATCATGACGGCATATTCAAAGACGGCCACATGGCTCGCCTCGCCCAACTGATATGCGCGGTTGAGCAGGCTTACGCCAAAGAATGCACCCACGGCCTGCAACACCACATATGGCAGCGCGTCGCCCATCGGCCAGATCCACCCACGGGTCAGGAACGCCATACCGCCCGCACCCACGTCCTGCTGCAACAGGCCCTGCGCCGCCATGACGCCAAGGCTCAGCACGGTCTGGGCGGTGAATATCCCGAGAAGCAGTGTCAGCGTGGTCTCTTGCGCGCAATAGGCGCGTGTCGCCACAACCCCGGCGGCGTAGAACATCCCACCCAGAACGGGCAGCACGATGATCCAGCCAAGCGCGCCGCCGGACGGGCCCAGTACCACGAGGATACCGACAAAACCGATCAACACCGCCAGGATGCGCCATGGGCCGATGCGCTGGCCAAGGCCATAGGCGGTGAACAGCAGCACGAAAATGGGCGAGGTGAACAACCCCGCAAGCGCCATCGCGATGGGCATGAACGCCAACGCGCCAAAGTAGCAGAACATGCCCACGGCGATCACACTGCTGCGCAGGATCACCGCGCGCCAATTGCTGGGTCGCAACCCGCCCCAGCCCAGGGCCGAAGCCAGTACGATCATCGGCACCATCAGCGCCGTGCGGACAATAAAGAACTGCCAGATCGAAATCGTCTGGGCGATCACCACGACATAGATGTCGATTGCCCCGATGATGCACATCGCCCCTACCATGGAGGTCGCCGCCGCCATGGGGCGCAATTCGGGGGCGCTTTGCATCATCTCTTTCCATTGCTTGCGCGGCTCGCCATAACGTCGCAACATTTGTTGCGGCATGAGGGAGGTGCGTGATGGGTTGGATGGCAGATGAGACTGGTCTGGGCAAGACGGATGCGAATTACGTCCCCTTGACCCCCCTGTCACACTTGCGCCGCGCCGCGCAGGTCTTTGCCGGGCACACAGCCGTCATTTATGGCGCGCATCGGGTCACTTATGCCGAATACTACGCGCGCTGTTCGCGCCTTGCCTCTGTGCTGTCCGGTATGGGCGTGCGTTCGGGCGATGTGGTCGCCACGTTGATCCCGAACTTGCCTGCACAGGCCGAGGCGCATTTTGGCGTGCCTGCCTGTGGTGGCGTCCTCAACACCATCAACACGCGGCTGGATGTCGACACGGTCGCCTATATCTTCGACCATGGCGGCGCCAAGGTGGTGCTGGTCGACCCGCAATTCCTTGACCTGGCCGAAGCGGCGATCGCGCAGATGGAGGGGCTGCCCCCCACATCATCGAAGTGGCAGACGCCGATGCCGGCTGGCCTGCGACCGGCCGCCACCCCGAATACGAGGCCGTCTTGTCCGCCGCCGATCCGGATTTCGAGTGGGTGATGCCGACTGACGAATGGGAAAGCCTTGCGCTCAACTACACATCCGGCACGACCGGGCGGCCAAAGGGCGTCGTCTATCACCACCGCGGCGCGTACCTGATGACCATGGGCACCGTGATCAGCTGGCGCATGCAACTTCACCCGGTCTTCATGGCCATCGTTCCGCTGTTTCACTGCAACGGCTGGAACCACACGTGGATGATGCCGCTGCTGGGCGGCACACTGGTCTGCTGCCGCGACATCGCGGCGAAACCGATCTATGACGCCATCGCGGATGAGGGCGTGACCCATTTCGGCGGCGCGCCCATCGTGCTGAACATGATCGTGAACGCAGACGACGCCGACCGCCGTCAATTCGATCACGTGGTCGAGGTGTTCACCGCAGGCGCGCCCCCTGCGCCCGCCACGCTGGGCAAGATCGAAGCGCTGGGGTTCAACGTCACGCAGGTCTACGGGCTGACCGAAACCTACGGCCATGTCACGGAATGCGTCTGGCGCGGCGCGGATTGGGACGGCCTGCCCCAAGACGACAAGGCCGCGATCAAGGCACGTCAGGGCGTCGCATTCCCCATGATGGAGCATATCACCGTGATGGATGCCGATATGACCCAAGTGCCCATGGACGCGACCACACAAGGTGAAATCATGGTGCGCGGCAACGCGGTGATGAAAGGGTATCTCAAGAACCCCGACGCAACAGCCAAAGCGTTCGCCGGTGGCTATTTCCACTCAGGCGACATCGCGATCCAGCATCCTGACGGCTACATCCAGATCGCCGACCGGGCCAAGGACATCATCATCTCGGGGGGCGAAAACATCTCTTCCGTCGAGGTCGAGGGCGTGCTGATGGGCCACCCGGATGTGAACCTCGCTGCCGTCGTGGCCAAACCGGACGAAAAATGGGGCGAGGTGCCCTGCGCCTTTGTCGAGTTGAAGCCGGGCACCGCCCCTTCGGAGGCTGATCTGATCGCCTTTTCCCGCAAGACACTGGCCGGGTTCAAGGCACCGAAACAGGTCGTGTTTCAAGAGTTGCCCAAGACCTCGACTGGCAAGATCCAGAAGTTCGAGCTGCGCAAGCTGGCGAAAGAGATGTGAGAGAGCGGCGGGTATCAGCGCCCAAAGCCATGCATACGCTTGGCCCATTGAAAGGCGATCAACCCGCCCTTGACCCGTGGCAGCATCCAAAGGCTGAGAATGACGGCCGTCGGGATCAAAACCAAAAGCAGCAGGATCGGGTCGCGCCCAAGCGGTTCGAACAGAAGGTGCAGCATGAACCCGATGATGTGGCAAACGATCAAGATAACGATATAGGCGGGCCCATCGTCGGCGCGCTGATGGGTGAAATCCTCACCACATGTCGCGCAAGTATCGACAGGCTTCACGTAGCTTTTGAACAGCTTGCCTTCGGCACAGTTCGGACACCGCAACTTCAAACCCTGTAAAACCGCAGGTTTTGTGGGGCGTTCTGCGTACATCGCTTGCGTCATGTCGTGATCCATCCGTTTGGTTGAGTTCGCCATAAAGTGCCATGCAGACCATCGACAGATTCTCGCGGAAATTGGGATGCGGCATCTTGGTAACCACAGTCATTGGACTGGCGAATGCACGCGGCGCTCACGCCTTTTCCAGCACCTTGCGCGCCACGCGGAAACATTCCAGCGCTTGCGGAACACCGCAGTAGATGCCGACGACATGGATGATCGCGCGGATTTCCTCGGGCGTGACCCCGTTATTCACGGCACCACGGCAATGGATTTCCCATTCGTGCATCTTTCCAAGCGCGCCGATCATCGACAGGTTCATCATGGACCGCGTCTTGGCGTCAATCACGTCATCACCCCAGCCAAAGCCCCAGCACCATGCGGTCATGGCCTCTTGAAACGGTCGGGTGAATTCGTCCGCCGCGGCGAGGTTCTTTTCGACATACTCCGCGCCGAGAGTCGACTTGCGTTGCTCCAGCCCTCTCAGGAACAGGTCTTCGTCAAAGGTGCTCATCTGCGGTCCCCAGCTTGATTGCGATACATGCGTCTGTACGCCATCCAAAGGTGCCGCGCGCCCCTTTTTGCGACCCTAAACCGATTTAAGAAAACACCCAAAGTGGGTTTGGACACCGCCGCCATTCACGGGCAAGAACAAGCTGCTGAAATCCAGAGACGGACAGCGTGTCATATGCGCCGCGCGCGATTTGACCGCGCGGCGCAGGTGATCGCCTGGCCTTAGCCCTTGGCGTAACCGATGGTCTGCAAGGCCACCTTGATCTCGTCCAGAATGACCGGATCGTCGATTGTCGCAGGCATCTTGAACTCCTGATTGTCCGCAATCTTGACCACGGTGCCGCGCAGGATCTTGCCCGACCGCGTCTTGGGCAGACGATCCACCACGACCGCCTGTTTAAAGGCAGCCACGGGCCCGATCTGATCGCGCACCCGCTTGACGCACTCGCCCACGATCTCGCCATAGGGGCGGTTCACGCCCGTCGTCAGGCACAACAGACCCACGGGTGATTGACCTTTCAGCGCGTCCGAAACGCCCACCACGGCGCATTCCGCCACATCCGGGTGGCCCGCCAACACTTCTTCCATCGCGCCGGTGGACAGGCGGTGGCCCGCGACGTTGATCACGTCATCGGTGCGCGCCATGATGTAAAGGTAACCATCCTCGTCCATCATGCCCGCATCGCCCGTCTCGTAGTAACCGGGGAAGGCGTTCAGGTACGAGGATTTGAACCGCCCTTCGGCATTCCACAGCGTGGGCAACGTTCCCGGCGGCAAGGGCAGTTTGATGGCGATGGCCCCAAGCTCTCCGGCTGCGACAGGGTGGCCCGCATCGTCGAGGATCTGCACATCGTATCCCGGCATCGGTACGGTGGGCGAGCCGATCTTGACCGGCAGCGCCTCGAGGCCCGCGGGGTTGCCCGCGATGGTGTAGCCTGTTTCGGTCTGCCACCAGTGGTCATAGACCGGCACGTTCAGCATGTCCTGCGCCCATTCGATGGTGTCCGGATCGGCGCGCTCGCCCGCAAGGTAGAGGGCGCGCAGACCGCTCAGGTCATACTTGGCCCGCTCCAACCCCTTCGGATCCTCCCGTTTTACCGCGCGAATGGCGGTGGGGGCGGTGAAGAAGGATTTGACGTCATGTTCCGCAATCACCCGCCAGAAGGTGCCCGCATCCGGGGTGCCCACGGGTTTGCCCTCGAACACGACGGTGGTGTTGCCGTGGATCAGCGGCGCGTAGCAGATGTAGGAATGGCCGACGACCCAGCCGACATCCGAGGCCGCCCAGAACACCTCGCCCGGGTTGACCTGATAGATGTTCTTCATCGTCCAGTTCAGTGCCACCAGATGCCCCGCCGTGGGGCGCACAACGCCTTTGGGCGCGCCAGTCGTGCCGGAGGTGTAGAGGATGTAGGCCGGATGATCGCCCGGAACCGGGACGCAATCGGCAGGTGCCACGCCCTCTTGTGCGGCATGCCAATCCACATCGCGCGGGCCAAGCGCGCAAGGGGATTGTTCGCGCTGCAGGATCACGCAGACGTCGGGTTTGTGGTCCGCCAGTTCAATGGCGCCGTCGAGAAGCGGTTTGTATTCCACAACGCGACCCGGCTCGAGCCCGCATGAGGCGGCAATGATCGCCTTGGGGGTGCAGTCGTCGATACGCACGGCCAGTTCGTTCGCAGCAAAACCACCGAACACCACCGAATGGATCGCGCCCAGCCGCGCGCAAGCGAGCATGGCGATCAATGCCTCGGGCACCATGGGCATGTAGATGATCACGCGGTCACCCATGGCCACGCCTTGGTTGGCGAGGGCACCAGCGAGTGAGGCCACCTGGTCCTGCAACTCGGCATAGGTGGTTTTGGATTTGGCGCCGGCGATGGGGCTGTCGTAGATGATCGCCACCTGATCGCCGCGCCCGCCTTCGACATGCCGATCCACGGCATTCCAGCAGGTGTTGACCTGGGCATCGGCAAACCACTCAAAGATATGATCGCCGCGATCAAAAAGCGCCTGCGTCGGAGCCTTCACCCAGTCGATGGCGTCCGCAGCCTGCATCCACCATCCCTCCGGGTCCGCCTCCCAGCTGTCATATTCCGAACGATACCCCATGGCGATCTCCTCCAATTCCGCTTGGGTCAGAGGGTTACGCTTGGTCAAAGGTTCCGTGCAAGCTCCGTGATCGTTAACTGCGGCGGTAAGGCGCAGAAATTTGCAAAAAATGCCCGAAACGGCCTGCAAATATTTGCAAACCCCTTTGAATTACGCATGAAACTGGAAATCGGTGCGAAGTTTGCAAACTGGCGCGGTCCGGCTGCGGCCCGTCAATCGTCCCGCCGCACCAGCCGCGAGGCGATGGCAAGACGGCAATCGCGTACATCGTCGGGCATGCAACTGACCCGCTCATGCCCCACCAGAATGCTCATCCGGGAATAGGTGCTGCCGTCGGCGCGCTGGAACTCTCGGGTGACACTGGGATAGCTCCGGTTGCCATCGGTGAACGTGCCGCGCACCTCGGACACGGTGGACACACAGGCCGTCAGGCTCAAGACAGCGGGCAGGATGGCAAGATATTTCATCAGGGCACCTCAACGGGTTTCGTGATCCAATCCGTGCCGCTTGATATAGGACGGATGCGGCACGATTTCATGCCCCGCTGCCCGAGATTCCGCGCAACTGCCTAGCGCCTTTGCGCACGTGATCAGCCGTAATGCGTGACCGGCGTCCCCGCGACCGCAGACATGTTGAGCAAGCCGCGCGCGGTGATCGAGGGCGACACGATATGCGCGCGGTTGCCCATGCCCATCAGGATGGGACCAACCTCGAGGCCGCCCCCCTTCATCTTGAGAATGTTGCGCACGCCCGAGGCCGCGTCGGCATGAGCAAAGACCAGCACATTCGCAGGCCCTTCCATGCGGTTGCCGGGGAACAGGCGGTGACGCAGATCCGGGTCGAGGGCCGTGTCGATGTTCATCTCGCCCTCGTAGCAGAAGTCATGGCCCTGCGCGTCGAGCATGCGGATCGCCTCGCGCAGGCGCCAGCCTGAGCCGTCACCCTGATTGCCAAACTGGGATTGCGAGCAGAAAGCGATCTGCGGCTCAATCCCGAAACGGCGCACATGGCGTGCGGCCCCCACCGCAATCTCGGCGATCTTTTCGGGTTCGGGGTGCAAATGCACCTGCGTGTCCGTGATGAACAGCGGCCCGTCCTCGAGGATCATCATCGACAGCGCGCCGACGGGATGATGCCCCTCGCGCCCCAGAACTTGCGTGATGTAGTTCAGGTGCCAGCGGAATTCGCCAAAGGTGCCGCAGATCATGCTGTCCGCTTCGTCCCGATGGACCATGACAGCGCCAATGGCCGTGGTGTTGGTGCGCATGATGGCGCGGGCGAGATCGGGGGTGACACCCTGGCGGCACATCAGCTCGTGGTAAGTCTCCCAGTAGTCGCGATAGCGCGGGTCGTTTTCCGGGTTCACGAGGTCCACCGTGTCCCCCAGCCGGATGGTGAGTCCCGCGCGCGCGATCCGGGCCTCGATCACTTCGGGGCGGCCGATAAGGATAGGCCGTTCTGTCGTCTCTTCGATCATGGCCTGCGCAGCGCGCAGCACGCGTTCGTCTTCGCCCTCGGCAAAGACAATGCGGCGGGATGTGACGCGCGCAGCCTCGAACACCGGGCGCATGAGCAGGGCGGATTTGAAGACTGATCCGTCGAGTTTGGATTTGTAGGCTTCGAGGTTCTCGATGGGGCGTGTGGCGACCCCTGTTTCCATCGCGGCCTTGGCGACGGCAGAGCTGACGATGCCTACAAGGCGCGGGTCAAAAGGTTTGGGGATCAGGTAGTCGGCCCCGAATGTCAGCTGCTCGCCCTGATAGGCCGCCGCGGCCTCGGCACTTGTGGTGGCGCGCGCCAGCGCTGCGATCCCATCGATGCAGGCAAGCTGCATCTCGTCATTGATGGTCGTGGCGCCAACGTCGAGAGCGCCGCGAAAGATGAACGGGAAACACAGCACGTTATTGACCTGATTGGGAAAATCGCTGCGCCCGGTGGCGATGATCGCATCCGGGGCCACCTCGCGCGCTAGGTCGGGCAGGATTTCCGGTGTTGGATTGGCCAGGGCAAAGATGATAGGGCGTTTGGCCATCTTGGCGACGTTTTCGGGGCTCAGAACACCGGGGCCGGACAGGCCAAGGAACAGGTCCGCGCCGTCCATCACGTCATCCAGCGTCCGCTTGTCACTGGCTTGCGCAAAGGCGGCTTTGGCCGGGTTCATGTCGACCTCACGGCCCTCATAGACCAACCCATGAATGTCGCATAACCAGACGTTTTCGCGCTTGACCCCCAGCTTGAGCAGCATGTTCAGACAGGCGATGCCCGCAGCACCGCCGCCGGTGCTGACGATCTTGATGTCCTCAAACGACTTGCCTGCGACGTGCAGCGCGTTCTTGGCCGCCGCCCCCACCACGATGGCGGTGCCATGCTGGTCGTCATGGAAAACGGGGATGTTCATGCGTTCCCGGCAGATCTTTTCCACGATGAAACATTCCGGCGCCTTGATATCTTCGAGGTTGATCGCGCCAAAGGACGGCTCGAGCGCGCAAACGATATCGGCGAGCTTTTCCGGGTCCGTCTCGTCCACCTCGATGTCGAAACAGTCGATGGAGGCGAATTTCTTGAAGAGCACGGCCTTGCCCTCCATCACCGGTTTGGACGCGAGCGCGCCGATATTGCCAAGGCCCAGCACCGCCGTGCCGTTCGAGACCACGGCCACGAGGTTGCCGCGTGCGGTGAAGCGCGCGGCATTGGCCGGGTCCTCCTTGATCTCGAGGCAGGCCTCGGCCACGCCGGGCGAATAGGCGCGCGCCAGGTCCCGACCGTTGGCCATCGGCTTGGTTGCGCGGATTTCGAGTTTTCCGGGTTTGGGGAATTCGTGATAGTCCAGCGCCGCCTGGCGCAAAGAAGGTTGGTCTGACATGAAGCCCCCGATGATGCGATTTGGTTTAGCGTTAAACTATTTTCCCTATGCCGCCAAATGACGTTTGGTCACATCCGGCAAATCGTGATCTGATCGAGGGCTGCGCCCACATGACTTTTTAGGGGGCCTTGCCCCCATTGCATTCGCAATTCCCCCAGAGTTTATTTGGCAAGATGAAGGGGAGCATTCATGGCTGAGACACGTGCGGAGGTTTGGCTGCCGACAGCCCGATTGCGCGACGATATTCCGTTTTTCACCAAGGTATTGGGCATGCGGATGGACATGATCTATCCCGCTGACGATCCGCAGGTTGCCGTGTTTTCCGGTCACGGGCTGCGGGTGTGTGTTGATGCATCTGCAAGCGAGCCGCCGGGGACATTGCGCATTCTGACGGATGATCCGGATGGGTTTGCGGACGGGCAGCGTGTTTTGACCGCACCCAATGGCACACGGGTCGAGATTGACGTGTTGAACCCGCCCTTGGTGATGCCCGAAACCGTGCACAGCTTTGTCGTGCGTCGCCTTGCAGACCAGGCCCCGTGGGTGATCGGGCGCGCGGGCATGCATTACCGCGATCTGATCCCGGATCGCCTTGGCGGGTCGATCATCGCCAGTCACATCCGCATTCCCGATGGTGGGCCCGTGCCCGACATGGTGCACTACCACACCGTCGGGTTTCAGCTGATCTTTTGCTACAGGGGCTGGGTCGATCTGGTCTACGAGGATCAGGGCGAACCTTTCCGGCTCGAGGCAGGGTGCTGCGTGATCCAGCCCCCGGAAATTCGTCACCGTGTTCTCTTTGCCAGCGACAGTATCGAGGTGATCGAGATCGGCGTGCCGGCCGAACATGTGACGACCATTGATCACGAGATGGAACTGCCCAATGGCCCGGCCAACCCCGAGCGGCGGTTTCAAGGCCAGCGCTTTGTCCACCACAAGGTGAGCGAGGCCGAATGGGCCCCGTTTCGCCTCGCAGGGTTTGACGCCCGCGACACGGGCATTGCCACAGGAACACAAGGAGTTGCTGGCGTGCAGGTGGCGCGCCGCACGAGCGGGCAGACACATTGGGCCTCTCACGACAGCGACATCCTGTTCACCTTCGTGATGGAGGGCCGGATGCTTCTTGAGGGGGAAGGCCGCGATCCTTTCCCCCTTGAGCCGGGTGACGCCTTTGTTATTCCACCAGGCATGGCAGTGCGCTATGCAGAGCCTTCGGATGATTTGGAACTCTTGGAAGTCTCGTTGCCTGGCGTCTTTGCCACGCACGGCAAGGACGGGTGAGGACGCGACATGACGGATTTGAAAACGGTGGCGCTGCGGGTGCGTGAAAACGCCCACGCCCCCTATTCCGATTTCCAGGTCGGGGCCGCGATCGAGGCGGCGTCGGGCACCATCTATGCCGGGTGCAATGTGGAAAACGTGGCCTACCCCCAAGGCACATGTGCCGAGGCCGGGGCCATCGCTGCCATGGTCGCCGCCGGAGAGCGTGAGATCAAGGCCGTCTACGTAGTTGCAGGCAGCCCGATGCCGGTGACCCCATGTGGCGGGTGCCGCCAGAAACTGGCCGAATTCGGCGCGGGCGACGTGCCCGTGACCATGGCCACAACCGGTGGCATCGAACAGGTCACCACCCTGGAAGCGCTGTTGCCCGGTGCCTTCAGCCCCGCCTTTATGGAACCGAATGAATGAACACTGCCCGCACTATCATCGCCAAGCTGCGCCAGCGCCAGACCCCCAGCCGGGATGAGTTGAACTGGTTTGCCAGCGGGCTTGCGGATCGCAGCGTGACGGATGCGCAGGCCGGGGCCTTTGCCATGGCGGTGTGCCTGAACGGGCTGGGTGATGTGGGGCGCGTGGCGCTGACCATGGCCATGCGCGACAGCGGGCGCGTGCTGGAATGGGACGTGCCGGGGCCAGTGCTTGACAAGCACTCGACCGGCGGTGTGGGCGACTGTGTGAGCCTCGTTCTGGCCCCTGCCCTTGCGGCCTGCGGGGCCTATGTGCCGATGATTTCGGGTCGCGGGTTGGGCCATACCGGCGGCACGTTGGACAAGCTGGACTGCATTCCGGGCCTGAGCACGCAGCTGAGCGAGGCGCGCCTGCGCGAGGTGGTCGCGCGGACGGGCTGTGCGATTGTCGGGGCCACCGCAGATATCGCACCTGCCGACAAACGGCTCTACGCGGTGCGTGATGTCACCTCGACCGTTGACAGCCTCGACCTCATCACCGCTTCGATCCTGTCCAAGAAACTGGCCGCCGGGCTGGCGGGCCTTGTGCTGGACGTGAAGGTGGGCACGGGCGCGTTCATGAAAGACATGAACGAGGCGCGCGGGCTGGCCGATGCGCTGGTCAAGACGGCCAATGCCGCCGGGTGCAAGACGACGGCCCTGATCACCGATATGAACCAGCCCCTCGCCCCTGCCCTTGGCAACGCATTGGAAGTGGCCGAGGTCATGGCCGTTCTGACAGGCCGCAAGAAGGGCCCGCTGGTCGAGATTTGCGCCGCCTTGGGCGGGGTCCTGTTGGCCAATGGCGGGCTGGCCGATGATGTACAATTCGGCGCGGATGCCATCGCGCAGGCCATTGCCGATGGGCGCGCGGCAGAGCGGTTCGGCAGGATGGTCTCTGCCATGGGTGGCCCGGTGCAGTTTGTCGAAAACTGGGCGCGCTTCCTGCCAGAGGCCACAGTCATTCGAGAGATTGCCGCGCCGCAGTCGGGCTATGTCACGTCGATTGATGGCGAGGCGCTGGGGCTGGCCGTCGTTGACCTTGGCGGTGGACGCAAGACCGAAGGGGACAAGCTGAACCTCGCCGTGGGTCTGTCGGACGTGGCGCGTCTGGGTGCGAAGGTATCCAAGGGCCAACCCTTGGCCGTGCTGCACGCCGCACGGGCCGTGGATGCCGACCGCGCCGAGGCGGCGGTGCGCGCTGCCATCACATTGGGCACGTCAGCCAAACCGGTGCCTGACCTGATCGCAGAGCGGATCGGCTGATGCCCCGCGCCTTCCTCGTCGTCATGGATTCCGTGGGGATCGGCGGGGCGCCGGATGCAGGCTCTTACTTCAATGGGGACGTGCCTGACACTGGCGCGAACACCCTGGGCCACATCATGGACGCCTGTGCGGCGGGACAGGCCGAAGAGGGGCGCTCGGGTCCGCTCGATATCCCGAACCTGCGCGCGCTTGGGGTGGTCGAGGCGATGCGGCTTGCGAACGGCGAAGCCGTCGATATGGGTGCGTCCGGAGCGGCCACGGAAATCTCGCAAGGCAAGGACACGCCTTCTGGCCACTGGGAGTTGGCGGGCCTGCCGGTACCCTGGGACTGGCACTATTTCCCGGACACCACACCGGCCTTTCCTCCGTCCGTGGTGGACGCGGTGTGCACTGCCGCCGGGGTGGACGGCATCTTGGGCAACTGCCATGCGTCGGGCACGGCCATCATTGCGCAGCACGGGGCCGCGCATATCCGCACCGACCACCCCATCTGCTATACGTCTGCGGACAGCGTGTTCCAGATCGCCGCACATGAAGATCACTTTGGCCTCGACCGGTTGCTGGCCCTGTGCGAGGCCGTCGCACCGATGCTGCACGAGATGCGCGTGGGCCGGGTGATCGCCCGCCCCTTTGTCGGCGTGGACGGCGCGTTCGAGCGCACGACCAACCGGCGCGACTATGCGATCATGCCTCCGGCCCCGATCCTGTCCAACTGGGTGCAGGATGCCGGGTACAGGGTCTACGGCGTGGGCAAGGTCGGTGACATCTTTTCCATGCAGGGATTTGACGAGGTACGCAAAGGGTCGGATGCGGCCCTGATGCAGCACTTGGGTGATCTGGTGCGCGCGGCGGAGCCTGGCAGCCTGACATTTGCCAATTTCGTGGAGTTCGACAGCCTGTATGGTCATCGCCGGGATGTGTCCGGCTATGCCCGGCATCTGGAGTGGTTTGACGCCGAGATCGGGGCCATGCGGGCAGAGTTGCGCGCGGACGATCTGCTGGTGTTGACGGCGGATCATGGCAATGACCCCACTTGGGTCGGCACAGATCACACGCGCGAACGCGTACCCGTGCTGGTGCAGGGCAGCGATGGGGTGCCACTGGGGCTGATCGGGTTTCAGGACGTTGCCACCCTCGTCGCGCGACACCTCGGCGTTTCACCAAAATGAGCGCCTGACGGCGCACACGATGTTTTTGCGCTGACGCGCGCGTCTTGGGGCGCTGCCCCAAACCCCGCGGTTTAACTGGCGAAATGAAGGGGATTGTGTTGCCCTGATCGGCGCGGCAGTAAGGACGCACAGTCAGGAGCCTGCCCCATGTCCGAACATTTGACCGTTGTCGATCACCCGCTTGTCCAGCACAAGCTGACCATCATGCGCGACAAGGAGACACCGACGGCCGTGTTCCGTCAGCTCTTGCGCGAGATATCGCAGCTTTTGGCCTATGAGGTCACGCGCGGCCTGCCGATGACCACCAAGCGTATCGACACGCCGATGGAGGCCATGGATGCCCCCACTCTTGCGGGCAAGAAACTGGCGCTGATTTCGATCTTGCGGGCGGGCAACGGGTTGCTGGACGGTGTACTCGAATTGATTCCCTCGGCCCGTGTCGGTTTTGTCGGCCTCTACCGCGATGAAGAGACGTTGCAGCCGGTTCAGTATTACTTCAAGGCCCCCGAAGCGCTTGAGGATCGTCTGGTCATCGCCGTCGATCCGATGCTGGCCACGGGCAACTCTTCTGCTGCCGCCATTGATCTGCTGAAAGAGGCCGGGGCCACCAATATCCGCTTTCTTTGCCTGCTTGCCGCGCCCGAGGGAATCGCCCGGATGAAAGAGGCGCATCCGGACGTTCCGATTGTCACCGCCGCCGTGGATGATCGCCTGAACGAGGTGGGATACATCGTTCCGGGCCTTGGGGACGCCGGAGATCGCATGTTTGGCACCAAATAGAAGGCTTCCCGCCTTTACTCACGCCGCCGCTTGAGGCATCGTTTCTTCCATATCTTGTGGGGGATATGATGAAAGTTACAAGAGTTGTCGCGATGGGTGTCATCGCAGCGTCGTTGAGTGTGGGTGTGCTGCATGCCCAGAACCTGCGTAATTCACAAACACCGGCCGAGTTTCCGCCCGCCTCGTTCAAGGGCGCGCAATATGTGGACAGCAAGGGTTGTGTGTTCATTCGCGCCGGGATCGATGGCAACGTCACCTGGGTGCCGCGCGTCAACCGGCAGCGCCGCGTGATCTGCGGCCAGGCCCCCACGCTGAGTGCGAATGCCGCCCAAGCGGCGCGCACTGCCCCGCAACAGCGCGCCGCAACGGTTGAGCAGATCACCGTCGATCCGCCCCGCACTGCCGTGCCCGAGGCCGCGCCCAAACCTGCCGCGCCCGCCCGCACGGCACAGGCCGCGCCCAAACCGGCACCAGCCGCGCCGCGCCGGGTCACGGTTGCAACACCACCAAAGCCCGCAGCGCCCGCACCGCGTCGGGTCGTGAAAGCGCCCACACCCAAACCCGTGGCAAAACCTGTGAAACGGGTTGTTGTGAGCACCCCGACGCCCGCGCCGACAACCCGCAAAGTGGTCAAGGCCCCGCAGGCCGCAGCGCCGCGTGTGGCAAGCATTCAACCGCGTCAGCCCGCGTGCCAGGGTGCATCGCCCATCAGTTCGCGCTACATCAATTCCGGCAGGGACGTGCCTGTGCGCTGCGGTCCGCAGCCCATCACACGCAGCACAGTCGCGCCGCGCGTGACCGCAACGGCACCTGTTGTCACGCAGCCTCAGGCCATACGCCGCGTGCCGGCCCGGACAGTGACAACCGCGAATGCCGGTCTCAGCCCGCAAACCCGCGTCGTGCCGCGCCAGGTCTATGACGAACGCCAGGCCCGCGATGTGTACCAAGTGCCCGAAGGCTATCGCCCGGTCTGGGAAGATGACCGTCTGAACCCGCGGCGCGCCGAACAGACCCTCGAAGGGGTCGCACGGACCCGCCTTGTGTGGACCACAACCGTGCCCCGCCGTCTGATCGACCGCAGCACGGGCCGTGATGTCACCACGACCGTGCCTCTGGTCTATCCCTATACCGATCTGGGCACGCAACGGCGCGAATTGGGCACTGTCACCCTCGTCCAGCGTGATGGGCAGTTGATGAAGCGCATCCAGCGCAACAAGGCCAAGGTACGCCAGCCCACGGTCTCGACCCGCTCGGCGCCGGCGCCGGTGGTGAAGAAACAGACCCGCACGGCCCCCAAGGCCAAGGCGCAACCCGCCACCAAGGGTCGCTATGTCCAGGTCGGCACGTTCGCGCAACCGGGCAACGCCCAGGCCGCAGCGCAGCGGATCATCCGCGCAGGCCTGCCCGCGCGTATCGGCAAGGTGCAGCGCGGCGGCAAAAGCTATCAGATCGTGCTGGCGGGGCCCTTTGCCTCTTCTGCTACGCTCAGCGATGGGCTGCGGCGCAGCCGCTCTGCGGGCTTTGGCGATGCGTTTGTGCGCAAATAGCGCCTAGCCCTCGCAGATCGCCTGCAACTGCAGCCAGTCGCTGTCGCGCATGATAGGATCGCCGGTGCGCCCGGCCATCGGGTCTGCCTCGATCAGTTCCAGCGTTTCCTCGCCAGAAATGTCGCGCGCCCGGGCATAGGGCGTGCTGCGCACTTCGGCAGCGGCGAAGGCAGGCAGGATCGCCTCGGGTGGCAACATCGACGTGGGGCTTGCCAATTGCGCTTCGGAATAGGCATCGAGCGCCTTGGGTGGCAATGCGCCTGTGGTGAGCAATGTGGCCGTGGCGCGGGTGCCTGCGTGCTGCAAAAGCGCGCGCAAAGGGGCAATTTCCATACTGCGCACCTGCTCGACCAGCACATAGCCTGCGGCGACATCTGGTTCTTCAAAGTCTTCAACCAGCGTGCGGTTGAGCAGCACGGTGCCCCCGGGCAGCGACACGACCTCGCGCACGCCGCCGGGCAGGATCAAAACGCGGGCAACGCCGGTGCGCCCGGCAAGGGCGGCAAGCGCCGGGCGCGCCTCGGCCGTGCGGCAGGGCGGGCCCGACACACGTTCGATCCGCGCGAGCAGCGCATCACCGATTTCGGCCTGTTTGACGGGGGGAACGACGCGCATGGCATGTTCCACCAGCGCGCCGGGCAACCACAACACGCCAAGTGCGACGACGGCAGAGACCGACACCGCCGCCCCCAGCCACCGCAACCGGCCCGGGCGGGGGCGCGCGCGGGCAACGGCCTGTCGCAACGTGTCGATGGCGGCAATCATCTCGGCCTCGTCAGGCGCGAATTCCAGCGTTTCGCCGGGGTCGCCATCGGGGTGGAACACCGCCCTGCCCTCGACATCGCCAGCCCGTTCCACAGCCGCCAGCGACCAGTGGGTCATGGCCCGGTCGTTCAGATCAGAAATCACCAGTGTCGCATCGCCAATGGACACGACCACTTCGCGGCGCTGCGCGTCCTGCGTGCTGCGCCAAAGGCCCGTCGCTTCGAGACGGTCATATTTGCTGAGTGCGGTCATGCCTGTACTGCGTGGGCCCTATGTGCCTCTTTTGTCATTGCAAACAGACTAGCATGTGCCTCGCCCTGCGCCAAGCGATCACAAATGAGGCATAGGGCAAAGCGTGATTTGACCCGTTTGGAATTGTCAGTAGGCTCTGTCCTCATCACAGGACGAAAGGCAGGACATATGCGATCCCACTTATTGGCCCTCTCACTTGCGGTGCTGTCGCCGTTTGTGACCGCTGCGCCCGCGCAAGCCGCCGAAGGCACGCGTATCCAGGTCACCGGCGAAATCATCGACACATGGTGCTATTACTCCGGTGTCATGGGCAGCCCCGATGCCGTGGTCGGCTCTGCCCACCACACCTGCGCGCTCTGGTGCAGTGCGGGCGGCATTCCGGTGGGCCTGCTGGCAGAGGACGGGACCGTCTACATGGTGCTCAAGGTCGAGGACGACGCGCAGGCCGCCGGGGGTGACACGCTGATGCGCCTGGCCGCTCACACGGTGGAGGCGGACGGGATGCTCTACGAGCGGGACGGGCTGAACTACCTCGTCGTCTCAGAGGTTCTGAGCGATCAGGACATCACCAACCAGAACCACGACGATTACGGCAACGTTCCCCCTTTCTCGATCCCGGACCCGAACAAATGAAGCATCTGATTGCCATTCTGGCGCTTGCCGCCAGCCCGCTCGCCGCGCAGGATTTCTCGGAAGGGTCCGAAGCGCGCAGTTGGAACCTTTACGCCGAGGTGCCCGCCAAATTCGACGCCGAAGTGGTGGATGTGCTGTGCACGTTGACGGGCGACTGCCCGGACGATTGCGGGGCGGGCAAACGCCAGCTGGGGCTGGTGCGCGCGGCCGACGGTGTGCTCGTGCTGCCGATGAAAAACAGCCAACCCGCCTTTACCGGCGCTGCGGTCGAACTTGCGCCGTTCTGTGGGCAGACGGTCACTGTGGACGGGCTGATGCTGGACGATCCCGAGTTGGGGGCGAACAACGTCTACCTGCTGCAAACCATCAAGGCCGGAGACGCCGACAAGATCAAGGCCAACCAGTGGACCAAGAACTGGGCCAAGGAACACCCCGAAGCCAAGGGGAAGGGCCCGTGGTTCCGCCGTGATCCGCGCGTGAAGGAGATCATCGCAAGCGAGGGGTATCTTGGCCTCGGACTTGAGGTCGATAAGACCTTTATCGCGGAGAATTTCTGAGCGATGCGCACGATGATCGCGGCCCTGTGCCTTGCGGCTTTGCCTGCCGCGGGGCAAAGCCCGTTCCCGGTGGATATCGGCGGACCTTATGCGCTGGTCGACCAATACGGCCAGACCCGGACCCAGGCCGACCCGGACGGGGCTGCGCAGTTGCTGTTCTTTGGCTATGCCAATTGTCTCAACATCTGTTCAGCCGCCTTACCGCTGATGGCGCAGGTGGTCGATGAATTGGCAGAGGACGGGATTGCCGTGACCCCCGTGATGATCACGGTGGCCCCGGAACAAGACAGGGTGGAGACGATGGGCGCACCATTGGCAGACATCCACCCCGATTTCATCGGGTTGACCGGGGATGAGGCGGCGCTCGCACAGGCTTACGAGGCGTTCTCGGTCGAGGTGACGCCGCTGTTCGAAGATCCGGAATATGGCTGGATCTACGCCCATGGCAGTTTCCTGCATTTGCTGGACGGGAATGGCGAGACGCTGACCTTGCTGCCACCGGTGCTGGACGTCAGTCAGGCCACGGACATCGCGCGCGGCTATCTCGACGCCAAAGGGTAAGGCGCACTTAAGTGCGCCTTACGACCGATGCATATCAGCGCTAAGCTGAGCCATGAGTTTGCGCATCAAGATGCGCCTTACGTAAGGCGGAGGTGTCCTCCGCCCCGCCGTCAGTCGGAAGGCGGTCGTTCGCCATCTTGAGGTGTCAGATCGTAGGGCTCCGCGATCTTCCACACGTGATCCGGGATCATGTTCTTCATCTTGGCCGGCAGGGCGTGGCGCAGATGCAGGATGGTTTCCGCGGCCTTCATCTCGACCCGCGTCCGCGCAAATTCCAGCCCCCGGGGCCCGGTGCGCGGCTGCAACCAGCTGACAATCGGGCGCACCCAGTCCGGCATGCGGCGCAGCGGCAAGCCACCCGCAGCCCGCGCCGTGTTGGCGATGAACCCTTTGACGGCCGCCTGCCGTTTGCCTTTGCTGCCCGGCGCAGCCAGCACGACGCGATCACCAAGGCCCTCCAGCATCTCCGCCCCGCGCGTATTGCGCACCAGCACCCACTGTTCGCCCTCGCCCGCCATATAGCCCACGGTGATGTCGGCCAGCACATTGGTGTAGTCCACGCAGGTGCGGCAGGTCAGCGGAAAAAATCCGCAGGCAGGTCCGAGATCGGCAGCGACAGGAACGGGATCAGCCGCGTGCGCCCGTCGCTGTAGCGCAACTCGACCCGGTAGTCGGCGCGGAATTCGAGGTAGGTGATGGCGTCCGGGTCCTCGTCCAGCAGCGCCAGGAACTGGTGGAAATTCTCGGTCGTGGTGTTGTCCGAACAGGGCGTGCCGATGACATAGAGGCGCTCCAGACCCAACGACGCCTCCAGCTTGCGCAGCGCATAGATCTGGCAGGGTATCCCAATGACGGCGAGGCGCTTGAACCCGCGCGCCTGCGCGTCCTCGAGCAGAGCGAGCAGCGGCGCATAGCCCATCCGCATGCCCCGCGCGCGGGCCATGTCTGCGGGCTCGGTGATCAGCGCTGGCTGCGGTTTCCAACGGTCCTGCGCGTCCGGCACCATGGTCAGCACGGCATCGACCTTGCCCCGCGCCAGCAGATCGGCCGCCAGCGCGGTCGTGATGCCCGTCCACTGCGCCCCTGCCTGCGGTTCAGCCATCCGGGCACGGTGCATCGCGCGGTAAGGGCCAAAGAACAGCTCATCACCTTCGCCCCGCATGCGCCCATGCACAGTCGTTTCCATGCCCGGATAGTCAGGTTTGATGAATTGGCAGGCCGTCCCGCAGGCCGACGGATCGGCCATCCGCGACACCCCGCAATCGGTACACAAGCTGCGCGGAACGGGGTCGCGGAGTGTCACGTGAACTGCTCCGAAATCAACCGCTCCTCCAACCCGTGACCGGGATCAAAAAGGATGCGATGCACGACACTGGGTTCGGACTCGATTTCAACGGCAGACACGTTCCGGATTGACCGCGAATCCGCCTCTGCCATGACGGGGCGTTTTTCATGCTCCAGCACGTCAAAGCGCACCCGCGCCATCTTGGGCAAGAGTGCCCCGCGCCAGCGTCGGGGCCGAAACGCGGCCACCGCCGTCAAGGCGAGCACATCCGATCCGATCGGCAGCACGGGACCATGGGCGGAGTAGTTATACGCGGTAGAGCCCGCAGGCGTCGCAACCAAGGCACCGTCACAGACCAACTCATCCATACGCAGCCGTCCATCGACGGAGATCCGCAGCTTGGCCGCCTGTGGCCCTGCGCGCAGCAGCGACACTTCGTTGATCGCGAGGGCGTTGTGCTCGCTACCCTGCGCATCCCACGCGGTCATCGACAGCGGGTTCAACTCCGCCTCTTCCGCGGCTTCCAGCCGCGCCCCTAGATTGCTCTCGCTGTATTCATTCATCAGAAAGCCGATGGTTCCGCGGTTCATCCCGTAGACGGGGGCGGGCAAGTGATCAGTGCCATGCAGGGTCTGCAACATGAACCCGTCTCCGCCCAGCGCGACAATCACCTCTGCCTCGTCCAGTGGGGTGTCGCCGTAACGGCCCACCAATGCGGCCCGCGCCGTCTGGGCCACAGGCGCCCGGCTGGCGGCAAAGGCGATCTTGAGAGGCATTTGCGTTTCCTATGCCGTGCGTTCTGCGCCGAAAGAACCATATATTTTCGCGCCTTACCAGCATTGCCGCTGTGAACGGTCAGAAAGTCGCTTTACATCCTTTGCCTCTTGCGTCGTTTCCGATAGGAAACGGCCCAAACGTGACCCCGACTCGACCCAAAGGAGAGTGCTCCATGAACGCGCCCCATCGCACCGACGGCTTCTTTACCCAATCGCTGGCTGACCGTGATCCCGAGCTGTTTGGCTCGATCCGGGACGAACTGGGCCGCCAACGGGATGAGATCGAACTGATCGCCTCGGAAAACATCGTGTCCGCCGCCGTGCTCGAGGCCCAAGGCTCGGTCATGACCAACAAATATGCCGAAGGCTATCCGGGCCGCCGCTATTATGGCGGTTGCCAATACGTGGACGTGGCCGAAAACCTGGCCATTGACCGCGCCAAACAACTGTTTGGCTGCGATTTTGCCAACGTGCAGCCCAATTCGGGCAGCCAGGCCAACCAGGGTGTTTTCCAGGCGTTGCTGCAACCCGGCGATACCATCCTCGGCATGTCGCTTGACGCAGGGGGCCACCTGACCCACGGGGCCAAGCCCAACCAGTCGGGCAAGTGGTTCAACGCCATCCAGTACGGCGTGCGCCGCGACACGCTCGACATCGATTACGACCAGATCGAAGCACTCGCGCTTGAGCACAAGCCGCAGATGATCATAGCGGGCGGCTCGGCCATCCCGCGCGTCATTGACTTTGCCCGCATCCGCGAGATTGCAGACAAGGTCGGCGCCTATGTGCTGGCCGATGTGGCCCACTTTGCCGGTCTGATTGCCGCAGGCGAGTATCCCAACCCCTTCCCCCACGTGCATGTGGCGACCACCACCACGCACAAGACATTACGCGGCCCGCGCGGCGGCATGATCCTGACCAATGACGAGGCCCTGGCGAAAAAGTTCAACTCGGCCATCTTCCCCGGCATTCAGGGCGGCCCACTGATGCACGTGATCGCGGCCAAGGCCGTCGCCTTTGGCGAGGCGCTGGACCCGTCGTTCAAACTTTACCAGCAGCAGGTGATCAAGAATGCTCAGGCACTGGCAGATCAGTTGCACAAGGGCGGGCTCGACACCGTCACGCACGGCACGGACACCCACGTGATGCTGGTCGATCTGCGCCCCAAAGGGGTCAAGGGCAACGCCACCGAAAAGGCCCTGGGCCGTGCCCACATCACGTGCAACAAGAACGGCGTGCCGTTTGATGATGAAAAGCCGACAATCACGTCCGGCATTCGCCTCGGCTCGCCCGCGGGCACCACGCGCGGCTTTGGCGAGGCGGAGTTCCGCCAGATTGGCGACTGGATCAATCAGGTCGTCGACGGGCTGGCCGCCAATGGCGAAGACGGCAATGCCGAGGTCG
Source organism: Tateyamaria algicola (assembly GCF_047715485.1). Lineage (NCBI taxonomy): Bacteria > Pseudomonadati > Pseudomonadota > Alphaproteobacteria > Rhodobacterales > Roseobacteraceae > Tateyamaria > Tateyamaria algicola. Next base: position 3,114,110 of record NZ_CP180422.1, on the reverse strand, counting down.
AGGCTAAGGTCAGGGGCGAAGTTGCAGAGCTATGCGCGCGCTTCCCTCTCTACCCTGGCCTCTGAACGCTTCACTTGCGCTTGTAAAACGCCCGCTGGCACAGGTCAGCGGGCGTTTTGCGTTCTTGTTTGGCTTTATGCCTATTGCCGCGGATTTGGCAGCGTCGCCGCGCCTAAACAAACGCACTCGCAAACTGCTCTCTCAGCGCCTTCTTCTGCACCTTGCCCATGGTGTTCCGGGGCAACTCGGGCAGAACCACCAGCCTTTGCGGTTGCTTGAAGCGCGCCAATGACGTGCCGATCTTCGACTTGATGTCGTCGAGGTCCAGGGCTGCACCCGGTTTGGCGACCAGCACGCCGATCACGCTTTCTCCAAAGTCGGGATGGGGCACGCCGATCACCGCGCTTTCCAGCACACCGTCCTGGTCGTCCAGCAGCATCTCGATCTCTTTGGGGTAGATGTTGTAGCCACCGGAAATGATCAGATCCTTGTTGCGCCCCACGATGCTGACATATCCGTCCGCATCGATCCGCCCAAGGTCGCCGGTGATGAAAAAGCCGTCTGGCCGCAACTCCTCTGCCGTCCTGTCAGGCATTTGCCAGTAACCCTGGAACACGTTGGGGCCGCGCACTTCGATCTCGCCGATATCCCCTTGGGGCAGTGTTGCGCCCGTCGCGCTGTTGGTGATCTTCAACTCCACCCCCGGTAGGGGGAACCCGACCGTACCGGCGCGGCGATCACCGTTGTAAGGGTTGGACGTGATCATGTTGGTTTCCGTCATGCCATAGCGTTCAAGGATACGGTGCCCTGTCTGCTGTTCAAACCGGTTGTGCGTCTCAGCCAACAATGGCGCACTGCCCGACACGAAGAGGCGCATGTGGGCCGTCAGTTCCCGGGTGAACCGCGCATCAGCCAGCAAACGGGTGTAGAAGGTCGGCACACCCATCATCGTTGTCGCGCGCGGCATCTCGGCGATCATCAGGTCAATGTCGAACCTTGGCAAAAAGATCATCTGCCCCCCGGCAAGGAGCGTGATGTTGGTCGCGACAAACAGCCCATGCGTATGGAAAATCGGCAGGGCGTGCAGCAGCACGTCCTCTGAGGAAAACCGCCATTCCTGCTGCAAGACCTGCGCGTTGGACAACAGGTTTTTCTGGCTCAGCATGGCCCCCTTGGATCGCCCGGTGGTGCCCGAGGTGTAAAGGAAGGCCGCGAGATCATCCTCGCGTCGCGCGACCGTCTTGAACGACGTCGGGAAGGATATCGCCCTGTCGGGAAAGGAGCCGCTGCCATCCGCGTTCAGGGTATCGAGGCGGGCGTCGCACCGCGCCGCTGTGGGGGCGAGCGCATCGCGCCTGTCGTCGTCGCACAACAGGATGCGCGCGCCACTGTTTTCCACGAAATAGGCCACTTCGTCCGCCGTGTAAGCGGTGTTGAGCGGCAAGAAGACCAATCCGGCCTGCACGCAGGCCGCATAGACGGCAAGCGCCTGGGGCGACTTGGCGATCTGGACGGCCACGCGGTCACCCGGCCCAAGGCCCAACTCGGTAAACAGCCCCGCATATTGGGCCGCGGTCGCGAGGAAGTCCTTGTAGCTCAGCGATCCCGTGCCCGGCAGGTGCAGGAACGTTTCCTCACTGCCCTCATGGCGTCCAAACAGCGTGTCATATAGCGGGTTGGCCATCCACTGTGTCCTTAGTTCTGCGGCGAAACCGACGCGCTGAGCGCACGCACTTCGGGCGAGGCGGCGACTGTTTTTTCCGTGACGAACTGTTCGTGGTTGGCGGTGATCTGCGTGAGATCGTAGAGGTAGCTCACCATCGCGCCGTGCGATTGCCGCAAACCGTTCTCGGAGATATCCGCATCGGCATGAACGGCATGCACCGCCGCGCCGTTCCCCAGATGAAACCGGGCCACAGGATCAACAGGCAGCCTGTCTTCGCGCTTTGCTTCGAGCAGGTAATGCGCGGCTTGGGCAGGCACGGCCGCCTGTTGCGCGGCGGGATGCGCGCGCGTGTCCAACCATCGCGCCAGACCCGGTATGGGCGACAGGGTCACAAAGGTCTCGAGCGCCGACAGATCGCGGGACAGATCTGCCACCACCTGTTTGATCAGCGAGTTGCCAAAGGAGATGCCGGCAAGGCCCGCCTGACAGTTCGATATGGAATAGAACACGGCTGTATCCGCCTCATCCGCCTCAATCGGATCGCGCCCGTCCGCCAGCAGGGTCTGGATGGAATTGGGCACGCCACGGGTCAGGGCAACTTCGACAAAGATAAGCGGTTCGTCCGGCATGGCCGGGTGAAAAATCCGAAACACCGACGATCGGATGGTTGCAGGCGGCGGCGCAAATCGTCCCAGCTGTCGATGGCATGGACGGCTTCGTAGGCGATGATCTTTTCCAGAATTTCCGCCGGGCTGGCCCAGTTGATAGGCCGCAGAACAAGGAAACCGCGATTGAACCAGGATGCGAACAGGTGCTGAAAATCGACATCCAAAGGGCCGAATGCAGGATCATCTTTCATCATCCGCAAGAGGTCCTTGCGCATGGACACCAAGCGCTCCGTTCCACCGGGGATCTGGTTAAGCCGTCGCAACAGCTCTTGCCGCTTGGGCTCGCTCGCGCGGGCATATGCGCGATAGCTGCTTTTGGATGGCGCCTCCTTGTAGCGCTTGAGGGTTTCGACCACCTCGACCGGATCGATTTCTAGGTCGCGTAACATGAGCTCAAAGAACGCGGCCTTTTTCGCATCATCCGCTTGGGCGTATTGATCAAGGATCATCCGGGCAAGGGTGCTGCCGGACACCTCGCCCTGCGCCCCCAGAAGGTCATGCGCCAGTTCGTCGATGTCGCGCCCCTGAGCATCCGTCGACACAGAGCGGGCATAGCGACGCTCGAACACCGTTGAGATGAGGCCCGCAAAATAGCTCATATCGCCGTGCCCATCACCGCGTTGGGCAACCATGTCGCCAGCCCCGGAAAGATGCACAACAGGATGATCGCGATCACCATGCACGCAACGAACGGCAGAGACCCCTTAAGGATCGTTTTCAGCGAGATATCGGGCGCGATGCCGTTAATCACATAAAGGTTCAGTCCAACCGGAGGAGAGATCAGGCCGATTTCCATGTTGATCGTCAAAACGACGGCAAACCAGATCGGATCGAAACCGGCAGTGGTGATGATCGGCAACAGGATGGGTGCCGCCATCAGGATCACCGCAACGGGCGGCAGGAAGAAACCGGCCACCAGCAGGAAGACATTGACCGCCCCCATCAGGACCCACGGGTTCACATCCAGCGTGCCGATCCACGCCGCGATGGATTGGGTGATGAAGAGGCTCGAAAGCATGTAGGAAAAGACACCCGCGGCGGCGATGATGAACAGGATCATCACGCTTTCCTTGGTGCTGTCACGTAGGACGACCCACAGGTCGCGCGGGTTCCAGAGCTTGTAGATGACCATCGCGATCAGCAGGCACAGCAAGGCACCAACCGCCGCCGTCTCGGATGGCGTCGCGACACCACCATACATCGCATAAAGCACGCCGATGATGATGAAGAGGAAGGGCAGGACACGCGGCAGAATTTCAAACCGCTCCTTCCACGAATAGTAGCCTTGGGCCAGCAACGCCCGGTCACCCGAGCGCCATGTGGAGTAGAGCGACCAGACCATGAACAGGCCCACCAGCATCAACCCGGGGATCACGCCGGCAAGGAACAGGCGCCCGATGGATTGCTCGGTTGCGATGCCATAGACGATCATCGTTACCGATGGCGGAATGAGAATGCCAAGGGTGCCGCCCGCCGCGATGGACCCTGCGGCGACGCCGTCAGGGTATCCGCGCTTGCGCATCTCGGGGATGCCCATCTTGCCGATGGCCGCACAGGTCGCCGGGCTGGACCCGGACATCGCCGCAAACAGCGCGCAGGCCCCGAGGTTGGAAATCACGAGCCCGCCAGGAACACGGGTCAGCCACCGTTCAAGCGCCTCGTAGAGATCAGCGCCCGCACGTGTGGATGCAATGGACGAGCCCATGATGATGAACATGGGGATCGACAGAAGGGCAAAGTTATCAAGCTTGCCAAACAGGATTTCCGGCATCAGTTCGAGCGACCGCATGCCGTCGAAAACCATGATGAACCCTGCCGAAACGATCAGCAGCCCCAGCGCGACCGACACCCCAGAAAAGAGGACCAGGATGGTGCAGACGGCGACCAGCGCGCCCAGCGTCAGCGGATCCATTACACGTCACCCAAGCCGAAGGGGGTCTCGAACTTCAGCAGAATGGCGACGAGGTCCGCGATGAGTTGCAGCAGAAACAGCGCAAAGCCAACCGGCAAGGCGAGATAAGGAATCCACAGGCGCACGCCCCAGACCGTGTCCGATTTCCAGTTCCGCTCCCATGTCAGGTGCCAGAATTCGTAGCTGTACCAGAGCATCACAGCGACCATGACGATGGACAGGGACAGGGTGAACATCGCAAGTGCGAACCGTGCGCGTCTGCCCAACGCCAGCGGGATCAGGTCGACATTCACGTGCCCGCGCAGGCGTTGCACGTAAGGCAGACCGATCAAGGTCGCACCGATGGCAAGATAAATCACCGCCTCGGTCTGCCACACGGTCGAGCCGTTCAGCACGAAGCGGATAAAGATCATTTGGCAGGTGATCGCCACAGCTGCGACAATCATCGCCGCCGAGCACCAGCCCGCAAGTGTAGAAAGTACAGCCACGAAGCGCAGAAACGGATTGTTCCCGGTTTGCGCAATCGCGGCGGAGCTTTGGCCCGCCATGACGATGTCCTTGGATGAGGGTGTATGGGTCCGAAGGACCGCGCAGATACGCGGCCCTTCGCCAGCGATTATTCTACGGCAAGCGCCATATCGAGCAGCTCCTGGCCGTCATCAACTTCGGCCACGAACTTGGCATAGGAGGTTTCCTGCGCCAGCGCGCGCCATGCCTCGAAGTCTTCAGCAGACATTTGGGCGATCTCGACACCGGCATCCCGAAACACCTGTTCAGAGGCCGCATCCTGCTTTTTCGCCTCTTCCAGGTAGAACGCCTGCGCCTTTGCCGATGCTTCGAGCAGCGCGCTTTGCTGTTCCGCCGTCAGACCATCAAAGCGGGATTTGTTCATCAGCAACGGCTGATACATGAACCACAGCGCAACATCGCCCGCAGGGGTGTAGCAGCTGACCTGCTCGTAAATCCGGTAGGACACGAAGGACGACGAAGAGGTGTTGGCCGCCGTCAGAACACCGGTTTGCATCGCGTTGTAGATTTCGGACGACGCCATGGAGGCAATGGATGCCCCTGCCCCGGCCAGCATCTGCTCGAACGCCTTCCCAGCGGCACGCGTTTGCAGACCTTTCACATCGTCTGGCTTGGTGATGCATTTGTCTTTGCCGACAAAGCCACCAGCGAGATAGCCGTGGACCAGAACCATTACGTCATCGTCGGCCATCTTTTCCTCGAGGGCGGCCATGAATGGCGATGCGCTTAGCCGCGCGGCGTGGTCGTGGTTTTTGACCATGCCCGGCATCAAGGTCAGGTTGTAGGCGGGTTGCTGGCCACCCGCGTAGCTGAGCGGCAGGATCGTCATGTCAAGCTGCCCGCGGCTGAGCGGGCGATACTGCTCGCGCGGCTTGAACAGCGACTTTGATCCGAAGATCTGGATTTCCAGGTCAACACCGGCAGCGGCCACGTCATCTGCGACCATCTGCGCGACCTGGTGGCGCACATCCTTGTTTGACCACTGATGCGACAGACGAAGCGTTTCCGCGCTCGCAGCCGATCCAATGGCAAGGCACGCCGCCATGGCCGTGGCGGTAAGTTTTGCAAATTTCATTTGTTCCTCCCTTGGTATGAATCAACTTCACGAGCTGACACTACGCCCACCACGCTTCCATAAGGCGCATATCAAGTCAACATTATTGTATACAATCGTATCTATCTTGCATTTACATGCGTATGGATAGTACACTCGAGCCATGGATATCAGACGCGCAGATCAGATCGCCCAGACCCTCGAGCAACTCGTGTTCTCGGGCGAATTTCAGGATGGTGAGCGGCTCGACGAATTGAAGCTGGCCGAACAGTTCCACGTGTCGCGCACCCCCATTCGCGAGGCATTGCAGGTGCTTGTGACATCTGGAATGGCGGAACAAATCCCGCGACGCGGTGTCTTTATCCGGCAACCCGGCCCGGTCGAATTGATGGAGATGTTCGAAACCATGGCCGAGATCGAGGCCGTTTGTGTGCGCCTGGCTGCGACACGTATGACGGACAGCGATCTTGAGGCTCTGACCGCCGCCAATGATCGGTGCGGGCAGGCAATCCAGGACGCCGATCACGACCGCTATTACCTTGAGAACGAGACGTTTCATCAGATCATCTACCGCGGCGCGGCCAACAGCTTTTTGGAAAAGCAGGCATTGCGTTTGCAAAGTCGGCTCAAGGCATATCGCAGGATTCAGCTACGCTTTCGTGGTCGCTTGGCTCAATCCATGAGCGAGCATTCCGACATCTTGTCGGCGCTCAAGGCAGGAGACGCCGAAACGGCCGCCAAGGTCTTGCGCGACCACGTCGCCGTCCAGGGCGAAAAGTTTCATCAACTCATTTCCAGCCTCAAGCGCTGACCCTGCACACCAATCGACGGCAGTGCCGGGCAAAACACCTAAACGTGGTGTCCGGCGCGCGCTCTGCTCTGGACGCGCCGTTCCGATTAATGCGACCCTGCCCGTATGAGCACGGGCGAGCACACCATAACCGGCGGATGCCAATGCGGGGCTGTGCGCTACAGCATGAAGTCGCTGGGCCGGTCTTCGGTCTGTCACTGCCGCATGTGCCAACGGGCATTCGGGGCTTTCTATGCGCCGTTGGTTATTGCCAATGGTTTGGAATGGACGGCTGGTGAACGCCGTCTGTTTGCCAGTTCCAATCTCAGCCAACGCGGCTTTTGCGGCGATTGCGGCACCCCTCTGAGCCTCGAGAACTTCGATGACGATCAGATCGAGATTGCAACCGGGTCCCTGGACGATCCCGAAATGGCGCCGCCGACCCTGCAGATCAATCACCGATACGCCTGTCGCTTCACGGACCAGATCGGCGACCTGCCCGAACCTGACGCCGATGCCGTTGACGACAACGATGCCTGGAACGCGCGGGTCGTATCCTATCAAGGGCCCGTAAATCCGTCCGAGTGAGGATGACCGTAGCCGCCCGGATCAAAAGGCAAGCGCCCTCTACATGATCAGAGCTTGGCCGGGGCTTCCACGTCGGACCAGGCTGCGACAGCCGGGGGCATCCGCGCGCCCTGCACTGCGATGGCAGCCACCGCGCTGTTCAGTTCGGCCAATTCGTCTGCGGTGAATCGGACAGTCGTCGCGCCTGCATTCTCCAGCATATGCGGCATCTGGGTCGTGCCGGGAATGGGCACGATCGAGGGGCCTTGCGCAAGCAGCCATGCCAGGGCGATCTGCCCCGGTGCCGCGTTCTTGCGCGCGCCCCAGGATGTGACCAGATCGACAAGGGCGAGGTTCGCCTGCCGGTTTTCGGGGTCCATGCGTGTCGTGCCAGCACGGAAATCGCCGGGGGCGAAACTGGTCACCATGTCGATGGCACCTGTCAGGAAGCCATAGCCTAGTGGGCTGAACGGCACAAAGCCGATGCCAAGCTCGGCGCACAGCGCCAGCAGCCCCTCTTCTGGTCCGCGCCACAGCATCGAATATTCGTTCTGCACGGCGCTGACCGGCAGTTCGGCATGCGCGCGGCGCAGGGTGTTGGACCCCATTTCCGACAGCCCCCAATGCAGGACCTTGCCTTCGTCCACGAGGTCCCTGACCGCACCCGCGACGTCCTCGGTTGGCACTTCTGGATCGACCCGGTGCTGATAGAGCAAGTCGATCCGGTCGGTGCGCAGCCGCTGCAGCGATCCCTCGACCGCCTGTTTGATATGGGCGGGGCGGCTGATCAGTCCCGGGGCCCACGCCCCCGTGTCCAGGTCGACATTAAAGCCGAACTTGGTCGCGATCTGGATATGGTCACGGATTGCACCAGTAGCTTCGCCAAGAATGCGTTCGGACTCATGCGGGCCATAGACTTCGGCCGTGTCGAAAAACGTGATGCCCTCATCGAACGCAGTCCGGATGATGTTGTGCATTTCCGACCGGTTGGGGACGGTTGTTTGAAAGGTCCGGCTGTGGTTTTGAACCCCGAGGCCGATGGCCGACACCTCAAGCGCGCCCAACATGCGCCGCCCTTGGGCTGTTGCCGTGTTGCTGGTCTGTGCGTCTACGGCCTGCGCAGTTGCGCGGGTTGCGGCAAGGCCGCCCAAGGCGGCGGCAGCAACGCCTGCGGTCAGGATGGAACGACGTGTGGGGTTCGAAGGATGGGTCATGGAATGGCTCCTTGCGTTTGGATAATGGCTCGAATGGTTGAAACTTGCGGCGTCAGCTGCCGGGCGTGTTGCGCACGAATTGGTTCCCGCGCTCTGCCGTGGCCGTGAAGGTCATCGCATTGACCTTCCAGCCATCCTGGGTCTCGACAAAGCCGTGGATGTAAGTGCCCCAGACTTCCCACAGGGCCTCGCCGCCGTTTTCGGGCAGTGCGCCCCGCTCCATCCGGTTCCAGGCATAGCCGTGCGACAGCATCGTGGCGCGTCCATCGCCCTCAAACGTGACACGATGATTACCCCGCAGGTGGAAAGAGGCCTTTTCCGCCGTCAGATTTGACGACCATCCGTTGATCAAGGCATCCGCAGGTATCGTCGCGGGCTCACCACCCACAAGCGACGTGAAATCCACGTCGATCATGTCGGCAAAGAATGCGCGGGCCAACTCCCAGTCCTTTGCGTCGACAGCCGCGTCGATGGCATCGGCAATGCGGATCATCTCGGCTTGGGCAACAACCGTCTCTGCGGTGACTGGCGATCCCGCAAGGGCTGCACTGTCCGCAAATGCGGGGAAAGGTGTGGCCAAGGCAGTGGCGAGCAGGGCGGATACGAGGGTGCGTTTCATGGTTTGTCTCCATCGTGTTCGTGTGATGAGACAAACTTGGGGGCAAAATTACATAAACAATAATTCTGTATTCCTATTAAACCGATGCCTATCCGGCATTTATATCTCGAACGATGTCCTCCAGCCTCAACGTCAGGCTTCCCCGGTTTTTCCGCGTCACAAAGAGAAATTCGATAGGCACGGACAGACCGCGGACCGGGCGGAACTGCACCCGGCGTGGTGGTCGGTGCATGTTGGCCGAATTGACGAACGCGCAGCCCACCCCGGCTGATACGAGGCTCAGCATCGTTGTCTCGTTTTCGGCCTCTTGCACGACCACGGGATCAAACCCGATGGCACCGAGCGCGCCGAACAGCGAGTCATAATACGCAGGCGCGACGCGGCGCGGAAACGCGACAAGGGGCAATCCGTCAATATCCTCGAGTTCCAACGGCCCAGCCTTGTCGAACTCAAGATCCACCGATGCGGCCAGAACCACGTCATCAACGCGCAAGGGGTGGATGGCAAACGCGTCCTGCACGATGTTGTCCTGACGGTAGACAAACCCTGCGTCCAGCTTTTCAGCCAACAGCGCGTTGATCTGATCGACCGAGCCCATCGGGACGATGTCGAGGCGCACATTGGGATAGGCGCGCGCATAGCGACTGAGCGCCAGGGGCAGATGCCCGGCCCAGGAGGCGCTTTCAAGCAGCCCGATCCGCAGTCGCCCCGTTTCACCCCGGGCGATCCTGCGGGCTTCATCAGCCGCGTCATGGGATGCGGCCAGCACCGCGCGTGCACGCTCGGCAAAAGCCCGCCCGGCATCCGTCAGGATGACCCGCCGCCCCTCGCGCAACAGCAGATCAACGCCCAGTTCAGCCTCAAGGTCCCGGATCTGGCGCGACACGGCTGGTTGCGCGATATGCAACCGCTCAGCCGCATGGCTGATCCCACCGTGATCGGCGACCGCGACGAAGTAACGAAGGTGGCGCAGCTCCATATCCCATACCTCACTGTTATTGATTGTACCGATTATTAGCCGCAGTAAGCATTGCTTGCAAAGCCCGCTGTCCAAGCCACCCTTCAGCAAAGCTTGGGGGCGCCGCCAAAGATCGCCCTGCACCGGGACGCTTCAAACGCTGGCAGGCCGCATGATTTTGCGCCTCCGCTTCAGGCATCGCACAGTTCCGGACCCGCGCACGCAGCCGGATTCCCGTCAACGTAGTGGACCGGCGCCACATGATCTCATAGCGTGACAGCAGGGCAGTCACACAAAGCAGGCATGCACACATGCCGCACACCCTCAAGAAGCTGACTAAAAAAACCAGAAGATAGGGACAGACTCATGAAATTAGTGATCGGCCTTGATGGCCAAAGTTCGGGGGACAAAGCCCTCGCCTTTGCCAAGGACCTGGCAGCCAAAACGACCGCGTGCGAACTGATCATCGTCTACGTGATCGAATGGTCGCCGTTTTCATTCCAGACAGCAGAGGAAAACGCAGAGCGACACAAACGGCGCGAGGAAGAGATTTCCGTCGCCATGGAACGGGTCGTGAACCCGGCGGTTGCGTCCCTGACAGAGGCCGGATTGTCTGCGCGCGCCATCGTGCGGCACGGCGATGTGGCCGACACCATCGACGACATCGCCCATAAAGAAGGTGCAAGCCAGATCATCGTCGCACGCACCAGTGCCGGTGGGCTGACATCACGCATCTTCGGCAGCTCGACCGCAAATCTTGTGATGAACGCACGCGTTCCCGTCACCGTCGTCGCATAAGGATCATTTCAAATGAAAAAGATGTTTTCGATCTTCCTCGCCCTGTCGGCATGTGTCGCAGTCGCGATGCCCGCACAGGCGCAAGAAGCGCCCCAGTCGCTGGATGCCCGTGTGAACGAGGCTTTTGCCAATTTCACCGGCCCGTTTGTCAACTTTATCTTTGCGCCGATCCCCGGCACCACCTTCCCGTGGATCGTGATGTGGCTGGTCATCGGGGCAACCGTGTTCACGATCTACTTTGCCGCCGTGCAATTCCGGTTCTTCGGGCATGCCATCGGGTTGGTCAAAGGTGACTACTCCGACCCCGACGATGCGGGCGAAGTCAGCCACTTTCAGGCGCTTGCGACCGCCCTGTCGGGCACAGTCGGCCTTGGCAATATCGCCGGTGTCGCCGTCGCCGTCGGGATCGGTGGGCCGGGGGCCACGTTCTGGATGATCCTTGCGGGTCTGCTTGGCATGGCATCAAAGTTCACCGAATGTACGCTGGGCGTGAAATACCGCAATGAATACCCGGATGGCACCGTTTCGGGTGGTCCAATGTACTACATCTCGAAAGGGTTTGACGAGTTGGGCCTGCCGGGTGGCAAGATCCTGGCCGTGTTGTTTTCGGTCTTTTGCATCCTCGGCGCGCTGGGTGGCGGCAACATGTTCCAGGCGAACCAGGCGCATGTGCAGATCACCGTGATCACCGGCGAATACCCGGGCTGGATCACGGGCGTCATCTTTGCCGCCGTTGTCTTTGCTGTGATCGTGGGCGGGATCAAGTCCATCGCCAAGGTCACGGAAAAGGTCGTTCCGTTCATGGGCATCATGTATGTCGGCGCGGCGCTGATCGTGCTGATCGTCAACTACGACATGATCGGCTGGGCGATCAGCCAGATCTTTGTAGGTGCGTTCACCGGCCTTGGCGTGGCAGGCGGGCTTGTCGGTGCGCTGATCCAGGGCTTCAAGCGCGCCGCCTTCTCGAATGAGGCAGGCGTGGGGTCGGCGGCCATCGCCCACTCTGCGGTCAAGACGAAGGAGCCGATTACCGAAGGGTTCGTCTCGCTGCTCGAGCCGCTGATCGACACGGTTGTGATCTGTACGATGACGGCCTTGGTCATCATTATCTCGCAGCAGCTGATCATTGATCAGGCGACCGGCAACTACATGCTGAACGAAGCGGGCAGCGCAATCGCGACAGTCGGCGACAACTCCGGTGTGGCCCTGACATCTGCAGCCTTTGGTTCGGCCATCGGCTGGTTCCCCTATGTCCTGGTCATCGCTGTGGTTCTGTTCGCCTTCTCGACGATGATTTCGTGGTCCTATTACGGGCTGAAGGCGTGGACCTACCTTTTTGGCGAGGGCAAGACGACGGAACTGGTGTTCAAGATCATCTTCTGCATCTTCATCGTGATCGGAGCGGCGGCAAGCCTCGGGCCGGTCATCGACTTCTCTGATGCGGCGATCTTTGCCATGGCCGTGGTCAACATCTTCTGCCTCTACTTCCTGATGAAGGTAGTGCGCGCGGAACTTAATTCCTACAGCGCGCGCCTGAGTTCAGGTGAGATCAAGAAGTTCTCGCACTAGGCACCTAACACAAAGCGAAAAGGCCGCTCTGAACAGGGCGGCCTTTTTGGTGTAAACGCATGTGGATGACAGGGGGTGCAAGTCGCCTAGTCAGACTTTGACGCCCCGAGATCTTCGCTCAACATATCAATGAACCTGCGGACACGCGGCTCCAACAGGCGCTTATGCGGGTATAACGCGACAATGGGAACGGTGCTGACAGTGGCATGGGGCAGAACCTGTTCCAGCCGCCCCTCCGCGAGGTCTGCATCGACCAGCATCCGCGGCAGCAGCGCAATGCCAAGCCCGTCCAGAGCCGTCGCGCGCAAGGCTTCGGCACTGTCCATCCGCAGGCGCACATGGCCCGGCGCGCGCACCCAGGCACCGTCTTCGTCCTGCAGATGCCAACCCTGCCGTTCGCTGCGGCTGGCGAATTGCAGCAGGTTGTGGCGGCTGAGCTGTTCGACGCGCAAGGGCCGCGGATGTGCCTCGAAATAGGCGGGTGCGGCGCACATCACCGCCTCGTCCCGCATCAGTGTCCGGGTGATGAAACTTTGATCCGGGGCACGCACGCCAATGCGGATCGCAAGGTCAAACCCCTTCTCCACGATGTTGTCGACCCTGTCCGACAGGGACAGTTCGATCTGTGTCTCGCGCCAGGTTTCAAGGTATCGACGGACCGTCGGCAGCAGCAGCCTGCGCCCAACTGCATCCGGGGCGGTGATACGCAGCACACCGCGTGGAACCCCTTGATCGCTGGCGATGCTGTTGTCAGCGGCTTCGATGGCTTCCCTGATGGCCAAGCCTTGGTCGTATAGCCGCCGGCCCTCCTCTGTCAGGTCAAGCGCGCGTGTCGTGCGGTTCAGCAGCCGTGCCCCGTACCCGTCCTCGAGCCGGGCAATCGCCTTGCCTGCGGTTGAGCGTGACAGCCCAAACCTCTTGCCCGCCGCTACGAAACTGCCGGTTTCGACGACGGACAGAAAGACAAGGATGTCGTTCACTTTCGATCCGATCATGATGCAATGATTGTAGCACAGTATTCGTTTCTGATGCGAACCCTATTCGTCTTCGTGGGCCGCTATCTCTGTTTGCATGACACCCCAAGAAAGGAGAATGACATGTCCGCCGCTATTGATCGTATGAACCCCCCCACCTTACCGGATGCTGGCAATATCGGATACTCGCAGATTTCCATCGCCCATCCGGGCGCCTTGGCCTTTGTGTCCGGTCAGGTGGCCCTGCGCCCCGACGGGGCGGCACCACCCGCATCCCTGGCCGAGCAGACCGCAATCGTGATCGAAAACCTGCGCGGCGCGCTTGCGGCGCTTCAGGCCAGCCCTGACGACATCGTTCAGATGCGCATCTACGTGACGGATTTGCGACCCGAGACGCAGGAGATCGCAATGGTGCAGATCCTGCGCTTTCTCGACGGCGCCCAGCCAAGCCTGACCGGAATTGGTGTTGCCGCCCTCGCGGGCCCAACCCTGCAGATCGAGGTCGAAATGGTAGTGCAGGTCGCCGCCTGATGGCGGTTGATCAAAGCACAAACAGCTACACAGGCCATGTAGAGCCGCGTGTGGCTGAGCCGATGGGACGTGATGACGACCGGTGCCGCATTTGCGCCCTTACACCTGTCCGGCCCAGACCATCCAAATGACAAAGCCGACAAGGATCAGGAGGATGTTGAAGGCAATCGCCCCCGCAATACCCAACCATCGCCCCTTGCGCCGGTCGGCGCGGTCAATGGCATCGAGCCAGGTGACCACCTTTTCTTCGGCAGCCGCCAATGCCGCGCCATCCACTTGCCGCATCAGCTTGGGATGACCGCCCAGCGCCTGTGCCGCCACGATCTGCTGCGCCTCGGCATGCAGACGCTTGGGCATCCGCCGTCCCGTCTTGCGTAACACGCCCGCAAGGGACTTGCCCCGCACCCCAAACGCACCCTCCAGCGCGCTTTCAATGCGCGCGGCCCGCTTGTTGATACTTTCCTGGCTTTCCATGCGCTCAGCTTTACCCCGGTGCGCAAGGTGGCTCAATCCCTCTGGCCCAAGACACGCAAGCCGGTTAAGTCTTGGCCCATGCTTGCCTATTCCGTTACCGGGGACGCCCCGGGCACACCCCTTCTTATCGTTCACGGCCTCTATGGATCAGGGCGCAACTGGGGTGTGATCGCCAAGCGGCTGTCCGACACGAGGCGGGTGATCACGGTGGACATGCGCAATCACGGGCACAGCTTTTGGTCGGATGACCACAGCTATGCCGACCTCGCCACCGATCTGGCCGAGGTGATTGACCATCTGGGTGCGCCCATGGACGTGGTGGGGCATTCGATGGGCGGCAAGGCGGCGATGACCCTCGCACTGACCCGCCCCGATACGCTGCACCGCCTCGTGATCGGCGATATCGCGCCGGTCGGCTACAGCCACAGCCAGATGCAATTTATCACCGCAATGCGCGCCGTAGACCTTTCGACGGTCACACGCCGATCCGAGGCGAACGCGCAGCTTGCGGCCCTTGGTGTGGAGGACGCGATTTGCAGCTTTCTCACCCAATCGCTGGACGTGACAGAGAAACGCTGGCGCTTCAACCTCGATGCCCTGGCGCAAAACATGGAGAAAATCCTTGATTTTCCCTCGTTTTCGACCCACCACACCGGCCCGACACTGTTCCTGTCCGGTGGCACTTCGGAATACGTCACACCCGCATATCGCGACACGATCCGCGCGCTGTTTCCCGCCGCGCGCTTTGCCAAGATTCCGGGCGCAGGGCACTGGCTGCACGCCGACAACCCCCGCGCATTCGAGGGCACGGTGCGCGCCTACCTGGACGCGCCAACCCCATGACCCTTGACGCAACCCCCTAGGAACCCCCAATTTTACCGTTGGGAAAGACAGTGAGGGTGCAATGATGTGGGACAAGCTGCTTGATCGTTTTCTGAAAGGCATGATCGTCGAAGATCGCCTGAGCATCACGTATCCGGACGGCACGCTCTGCGACTACGGACCAGACACAGGAATGCAGGCGCATCTGGCCATTACCGACACTGCAACGGTCCGTGCACTTATCCTGAACCCCGACCTTGGGATGGGCGAGGGGTACATGGAGGGCCGCATCGTCCCGCAGAATTGCACGCTGGACGGTGTGCTCGAAATTCTGATCCGCAATCGGATCAGGGGAACACTGCCGCCCTGGGTCTTGATGGCGGACCGCGCCCGTTTTCATGCCCGCCGCTTTATCCAGCGCAACGCCCCGCGCACTGCCCGGCAAAACGTGGCGCACCACTACGATATCTCCGACGACCTTTACCGGCTCTTTCTGGACACGGACATGCAGTATTCCTGCGCCTATTTCCGCGATGAGTCCATGACGCTGGAAGAGGCACAGGACGCCAAGAAGGCGCATATCGCTGCCAAGCTGCGGTTGGAACCGGGGATGCGGGTGCTCGACATCGGATGTGGATGGGGCGGCATGGCGCTGACGCTGGCGCGCGATTACGGCTGCGAGGTCACGGGCATCACACTCAGCGCGAACCAATTGGCCACGGCACAAAACCGGGCTGACGCTGCGGGCCTGTCCGACCGCATCCACTTCAACCTGCAAGACTACCGCCATACGAGCGGTAGGTTCGATAGGATCGTGTCCGTGGGCATGCTGGAACATGTGGGTGTGCCGAACTTTGGCACCTACTTTAACCGGGTTGCCGAACTGCTGGACCCGGACGGCATCGCGCTGATCCACACTATTGGTCGCCCGGCCCCGCCATCTGCGCATTCGTCGTGGATAAACAAGTACATCTTTCCCGGCGGATACGTTCCGTCCCTGTCCGAACTGGCCCCAGCGGTCGAAAACTCCGGCCTTTGGCAAGCGGACATCGAAGTCTGGCGGCTGCACTACGCCAAGACCATACGCCACTGGCGGGATCGTTTCGACGCCCATATCGGTGAAATCTCATCCATGTATGACGCGCGTTTCATTCGCATGTTCCGCTACTACCTGACGGTCTGCATTCTAGCGTTCGAGCATCAGAAACAGGCCGTCTATCACCTGCAGTTGGCACACAAACGCGATGCGGTTCCGTTGACACGCGACTACCTTTACGAGGCAGAGAAACCCGCCCGCGCCAGCCGGCAGAAAGCCAGCGCATAAACATCCCCGCACCTGGCATTCGCAGAATCCGACAGATGCCTGTCCGGCCCCCTTGCACCTGCCGTCGCCATCCCTATAACGCAGGACAATTTGCACATCCGGGGGGCCACTGATGCCAAAGCGTACCGACATCCAGTCGATCATGATTATCGGCGCGGGTCCCATCGTGATTGGTCAAGCCTGCGAGTTCGACTACTCGGGTGCGCAGGCCTGCAAGGCGCTGCGGGAAGAAGGCTACCGCGTCGTCCTGGTCAACTCGAACCCGGCCACGATCATGACCGATCCCGGACTGGCCGACGCTACCTATATCGAGCCGATCACACCCGAAGTCGTCGCCAAGATCATCGAAAAGGAACGCCCCGACGCGCTGCTGCCCACGATGGGCGGCCAGACGGGTCTGAACACCTCGCTCGCGCTCGAAGAGATGGGCGTATTGGAAAAATTCGGCGTCGAGATGATCGGGGCCAAGCGCGAAGCCATCGAGATGGCCGAAGACCGCAAACTGTTCCGTGAAGCGATGGATCGCCTGGGCATCGAAAACCCGCGCGCCACCATCGTGACCGCGCCCAAGGACGCGAAGGGAAACAAGGACCTGGCTGCGGGTGTGTCAATCGCGCTCGAAACGCTCGAGGACATTGGCCTGCCCGCCATCATCCGCCCCGCCTTTACCCTTGGCGGAACGGGTGGCGGTGTGGCCTATAACCGCGACGATTACGAAGCGATCTGCCGGTCGGGCATGGATGCCTCCCCCGTGGGTCAGATCCTTGTCGATGAATCCCTGCTGGGTTGGAAGGAATACGAGATGGAGGTGGTGCGCGACACCGCCGACAACGCCATCATCGTTTGTTCCATCGAAAACGTGGACCCGATGGGCGTACATACCGGCGACAGCATCACTGTCGCCCCCGCCCTCACGCTGACGGACAAAGAATACCAGATCATGCGCAACCACTCGATCGCGGTGCTGCGCGAGATCGGTGTGGAAACGGGCGGATCGAACGTCCAGTGGGCCATCAACCCCGATGACGGGCGCATGGTGGTGATCGAGATGAACCCGCGCGTGTCTCGCTCATCCGCGCTGGCATCCAAGGCCACGGGCTTTCCCATCGCCAAGATCGCGGCCAAGCTGGCGGTCGGCTACACGCTGGATGAGCTCGACAACGACATCACCAAGGTGACGCCCGCGTCGTTCGAGCCGACAATCGACTATGTCGTCACCAAGATCCCCAAGTTTGCCTTCGAGAAATTCCCCGGCTCAGAGGCGACGCTGACCACGGCGATGAAATCCGTGGGCGAAGTCATGGCCATCGGCCGCACCTTCCACGAATCCCTGCAAAAGGCGATGGCGTCGATGGAGTCCGGCCTGTGCGGCCTTGATGACATCGACATTCCCGGCGCGCCGGACAAGGCGGCCATCGTCAAATCCATCTCGGCCCAGACGCCCGACCGCCTGCGCTTGATCGCGCAGGCCATGCGCCACGGGCTGTCCAATGACGAAATCCACGGTGTGACCATGTTCGATCCGTGGTTCCTCGCCCGTATCCGCGAAATCGTCGACACCGAAGCCGAAGTGATCGCCAACGGCCTGCCCGTGACCGAGGAAGCCCTGCGCGGCCTCAAAATGATGGGCTTTACCGACGCGCGCCTTGCCGACCTGACCGGGCGTACCGAGGGGCAGGTCCGCCGGGCACGCGAAAACCTCGACGTGCGCGCGGTGTTCAAGCGGATCGACACCTGCGCCGCCGAATTCGAGGCCCAGACGCCTTACATGTATTCGACCTATGAAACGCCCGTCTTTGGCGACGTCGAATGCGAGGCGCGGCCCAGCGACCGCAAGAAGGTCGTGATCCTGGGCGGCGGCCCCAACCGGATCGGTCAGGGGATCGAGTTCGATTACTGCTGCTGTCACGCCTGCTTTGCCCTGACGGCAGCGGGCTATGAAACCATCATGATCAACTGCAACCCCGAGACGGTGTCGACCGACTATGACACCTCTGACCGGCTCTATTTCGAACCGCTGACCTTTGAGCACGTGATGGAAATCCTGCGGGTCGAACAGGATAACGGGCTGCTGCACGGCGTGATCGTGCAGTTCGGCGGGCAGACTCCGCTGAAACTCGCCAACGCATTGGAAGAAGCAGGCATTCCCATCCTCGGCACCACGCCCGATGCCATTGATCTGGCCGAGGACCGCGAACGGTTTCAGGCGCTGGTCAACGATCTGGGCCTCAAGCAGCCCAAGAACGGCATCGCCCATTCCGACGCCGAAGCCCTTGAAATCGCGGAAGGGATCGGTTTCCCCCTCGTCATCCGCCCCTCTTACGTGCTGGGCGGGCGCGCGATGGAGATCGTGCGCGATATGGCACAACTCCAGCGCTACATCTCCGAGGCGGTGGTGGTGTCGGGTGACAGTCCTGTCCTGCTGGACAGCTATCTCGCCGGTGCGGTTGAACTGGATGTGGACGCGCTGTGCGATGGCACCGATGTGCATGTCGCGGGCATCATGCAGCACATCGAAGAGGCGGGCGTGCATTCCGGTGACAGCGCCTGTTCCCTGCCCCCCTACTCGCTGGGCAAGGACGTGATCGCCGAAATCGAGAAACAGACCCACGCGCTGGCCCGTGCACTGAACGTGGTCGGCCTGATGAACGTGCAGTTCGCCGTTCAGGGCGACGACATCTACCTGATCGAGGTCAACCCACGCGCCTCGCGCACCGTGCCCTTTGTCGCCAAATCCACCGACAGCGCCATCGCGTCGATCGCCGCGCGCATCATGGCCGGCGAGCCGCTGGCCAACTTCCCCCTGCGTGCGCCCTATGACGCGGACGCAAGCTATGACGCTGTGCTGCCGTTGGGCGATCCGATGACGCTGGCCGATCCGAACATGCCGTGGTTCTCGGTCAAAGAGGCCGTGTTGCCCTTTGCGCGTTTCCCCGGCGTGGACACGATCCTTGGCCCCGAAATGCGCTCGACCGGCGAAGTGATGGGCTGGGATCGCACGTTCGGGCGCGCCTTCCTCAAGGCGCAGATGGGCGCGGGCATGGTGCTGCCGGATGCGGGCTGTGCCTTTGTCTCGATCAAGGATGCGGACAAGACGCCCGAAATGCTGGAAGCGGCTCAAATCCTGACGGGCCTCGGCTTTACGCTTGTCGCCACACGCGGCACCGCCGCCTGGCTCGAAGGGCAAGGCGTGGCTTGCGGCACGGTCAACAAGGTCTACGAGGGCCGCCCGGATGTCACCGACATGATGAAGGATGGGCGCGTACAACTCGTGCTCAACACGACCGAGGGCGCGCAGGCCGTCGAAGACAGCAAATCCATCCGCTCCATCGCGCTCTATGACAAGATCCCGTATTTCACGACTGCTGCCGGGGCATATGCCGCCGCATTGGCCATCCGGGAACAGGCGCAGGGCGATGTGGGTGTGAAAGCGCTGCAGGGCTAAGAACTGCACGGCGTTTCGCACCGGGCATTCGGCGCGGGCGTGTGGGCCGAAGGCGCGCGGTCACGACGTGAACAGGCTGCGGCGCTCGATGATCCAGTCGCTTGCGAAATCGACAAAGGCGCGTACCCGCGCGGTGCGCCGCAGATCACCGTGCAACAGAATCCAGAGCCCGCGTCCGGGCCCGGTCGGCACGCCGGGCACCCGCATCAGCCCCGGATGCAGATCAACCAGAACCGCAGGAACCCAGGCCATCCCAAGACCCACCGCCGCGGCCTCGGCCTGCATGAGGATTTCGGGCATGGAGTGGCGCGGCTGTGCGTTTGGCAGGGGCGACGATGCGATCCATGAATGGTCATCCCCCCAGCCGATCCAATGCGCGCCCTGCCCGCCTGTCTGCATCAGATCGGGGTGGGCCGCCACATAATCGGGCGACGCAAAGGCTGCCGTGACGTAGTCGACCAGCCGCCGCCCCACCAGATCATCATCAATCTGGTTGGCTGCGCGCAGCGACACATCCGCCTCTTGCCGCGCGAGATCGGAAATCCGGTTGGTTGCGACAACTCTGATCTGAATGTCGGGATAGCGCGCCGTAAACGCGCTCAGCATCGGGACAAAGAAACTTTGGGCGAAGGATGGCGCCAAACTGACGGTGACGGTGCCGCTGGGATCGGAATCGAGTCCCGCCACCCGCCTTTGCACCTCCAGCACGCGCCGCTCCATCTCTTCGGCATGGGGGATCAGGATTTCCCCCGGTTCGGTCACCGCCATCCCACGAGACGAGCGGTCAAAAATCCGGGTGCCAAGCCCCTTTCCGCCGCTTCGAGCCCGCGCGCGATGGTGGCGTGGCTGACCCCAAGCGCCTGCGCCGCACCCCGCAGACTGCCTGAGCGGTGGATGGCGAGGAGAATGCGCAGTTGATCCCAATCCATGGTGACACACACCTCCAGATATGCGGTCTGTTTTCGTGACGCCATGTATCGGTATTTGCTGCATCCGTCACGTTTTTAATCCGCTAGCTTTTTAATTCAAACGGGTCGTCACATGCCAGTGACGCCGCCCCAAACGCACAATGATGGAGATGCCCTGATGCCCATGACCCGACGCACAGCCCTGATGTCAGGTGCCGCCCTTCCGCTCGCCCTGACCGGGATGGCACATGCCGACACGCAGGCCGCAGACGCCGCAACGCCCTATGGTTTACCCATCTCGGCCGATTTTCCCTTTGAAAAACAACGCACCTCAGTGCGCGGCAGCGACATGGCCTATGTGGACACCGGCACAGGCGCGCCGGTCGTCTTTCTGCACGGAAATCCGACATCCTCCTACCTGTGGCGCAACATCATCCCGCATGTCACAGCCGCAGGATACCGGGCCATTGCACCCGATCTGATCGGGATGGGGGACAGCGGCAAACCCGATATCGCCTACACCTTTGCCGACCACGCCGCGTATCTGGATGACCTGCTGGCCCAACTGGATCTCAGCGATGTGACGCTGGTCATCCACGATTGGGGCAGCGCGCTGGGGATGCGGTGGGCTCGCATGAACCCGGATCGTGTGGCGCGCATGGCCTTCATGGAGGCGATCGTACCGCCCGGCATGCCCGTGCCGTCCTACGAGGCGATGGGTCCGGAACTGGGCGAGTTGTTTCGTGCGCTCCGCACTCCGGGCCAGGGCGAACAGATGGTTCTGGAGGGCAATTTCTTTGTCGAGGAAATCCTGCCCAAGCTGGGCGTGGCCCGCCGGCTGAGTGATGCGGAGATGGTTCATTACCGCGCGCCCTACCCGACACCGCAAAGCCGCCTGCCAACGCTGGAATGGCCCCGACAGGTGCCCATTGCCGGGGAACCGGCCGATGTCGTGGACGAGGTCACGCAGAATGGCGCGTGGCTGACCAGTTCAGACATTCCAAAGCTGCTGTTTTATGCCGAACCGGGCGCGCTCATGCCCCAGCCCGTGATCGCATGGCTGACCGCCAATGTGCCCAATCTCGAAACCCGATTCCTGGGCGCCGGTCTGCACTTCCTGCAGGAAGATCACCCAGACCTGATCGGGCAGGGCATCGCGGATTGGCTGCGCCGGGTGGCGGTCTGACGGCACGACCTTGCCGAGCTTGGGCAGCTTTGTGCCCAAGCGTGCAAAACCGACGCATTCGCGTTGCACCTTGAGGTCAGACCGACTGTGCCTGTTGCCACTTTCTGTCCAACCCATGCGGCAGGGTGGCTGTGAACATATCCCCTGCCGGGCGACCAAAAGGCTGCGACATGCAAAACACAGACGTCACCCTTGCCACCACAGTGATCCATCGCGCGGGCACACCGGGCGATGGATCACGTCGCCCGGCCCAAACGTTCGACACGTATCAGCCGCCGCCCACAAAAAGGTGATTGCACTTGTTTTTACGTCGCGCCCCAGCCCGGTGCAGACATGGCGCATAGCCATGACGCACCCTTGCCCACATCCATGCACGAACGGGGCCCTTTCAACTGCGATTTCACTCTTCCCACCACTCAGGAGCGCCCCAAATGACCGCCCAGCACGCCCCCGCCATTGATCCCCCCGCAGCACAAAGGCTGTTTGAACAAACGCGGGCACGCACAGCGCGTTTGACCGCGCCCCTTGGGCCAGAGGACATGATGTTGCAATCGATGGAGGATGCATCACCCGCGAAATGGCATCTCGCGCATACCACTTGGTTCTTCGAAGAGTTCATTCTGAAGCCACGGCAGCCAAACTACGTCTCGCCGGATGAGCGGTTTGCCGTCCTGTTCAACAGCTATTACGTCAAGGCAGGCCCCCGGCATGCCCGCGACCAGCGGGGTTTGATCAGTCGACCCGATTGCGATGCGGTGATATCCTATCGCGCGCACGTGGACGAGGCCCTGGCGCACCTAATCGAAGCCGGGCGCGACGATTCTGAAGAGATCGCGCAGCTGGTCGAATTGGGCTGTCATCACGAAATGCAGCATCAGGAACTGCTGGTCACCGACCTGTTGCATGCGCTGTCCTACAATCCGCTCCTGCCTGCATATCGCGATCCCGAACCGCTCCCCGTGACCGGCGAGGCTGCATTGGGCTGGACACAGCACGCAGGCGGGCTGTGCGAGATCGGTCACAACGGCGCCGGGTTTGCCTATGACTGCGAGGGGCCACGCCACCGGGTTTGGGTCGATCCGTACGAGATCGCGGACCGTCCCGTCACCAACCGCGACTGGATCGCCTTTATGGAGGCGGGCGGCTACGGCGAACCGGGCCATTGGTTGATGGAGGGACATGCCGTTGCGACCGATCAGGCATGGGCGCATCCGCTCTATTGGTGGCAACAGGATGGCGCGTGGTGGACCTTTACCTTGCGCGGGGCACAGCCCGTCGCGCTGGATGCGCCGGTTGTGCATGTCAGCTATTACGAGGCCGACGCCTATGCCCGCTGGGCGGGCGCGCGCCTGCCCACGGAGGCCGAGCACGAACTGGCCTTTATCGACAAACCGATTGCGGGCAATTTTCTTGACGATGGCCCACTGCGCCCCATGCCGGGGGCCGGCATCTGGGGCGATGTGTGGGAATGGACGGCATCACCGTTCACACCCTATCCGGGCTTTCGCCCGCCCGAAGGCGCGCTTGGCGAATACAACGGCAAGTTCATGGTCAATCAGATGGTCTTGCGGGGCGGATCCTGCGCCACGCCAAGGGCGCAAATGCGATCAAGTTATCGCACATTCTTTTACCCCCATCAGCGTTGGCAAATGATGGGCCTGCGGCTGGCGAGGGACGTTTGAGATGTTTGACACACGCGCCCCTGTTGCGCTGAACACCGAATTGCTGGCTGACGCTGTCAAAGGCCTGTCTGCCCCCGTCAAATACCTGTCGCCCAAGTGGTTCTACGACCAGCGCGGTTCGGAACTGTTCGAAGAGATCACGATGCTCGACGAATACTATCCCACCCGGACGGAGGCTGCGATCCTGCTGAACAACGCGCACAGCTTGGTCGGGCTGGTGCCGGACGGGGGGGCCTTGGTCGAGTTGGGCTCGGGCGCGTCGGTCAAGACGCGCACGCTGCTGGATGCAGGTGCGCATTTCGGGGCCTATGTGCCCATCGACATCTCGCAAGAGTTCCTGATGGCCACAGCCAAGGATCTCGGCGCGCGCTACCCCGATCTGCCGATCCACCCCGTCGTTGGTGATTTCAATGCAGAGATTGCGTTGCCCTTGGCCGTCCGCGACCTGCCAAAGGTCGGCTTCTTCCCTGGCTCCACCATCGGCAACCTTGAGCCAAAGGAAGCCATCGATTTGCTGTCACGGGCACGGGATTGGCCGGGAATGCAACGCTTTATCCTTGGGGCGGACCTGATCAAGGGCCAGGACGAACTGATTGCCGCCTATGATGACGCGCGTGGTGTGACGGCGGCCTTCAACCTCAACCTTCTTGTCCGCCTCAATCGCGAGGCTGGCGCGACATTCGACATAGCCGCCTTCGATCACGAGGCCCGCTGGATGAATGATCGCATTGAAATGCACCTGGTCGCGCGCAATGCCCACACCGTAACGCTCGGCGGGCAGTCCATCGCGTTTGAAAAGGGTGAGAGCATCCACACAGAGAGCTGCCGAAAGTACACACATGGCGACCTTGAAAGCCTCGCGCGCGCATCAGGCTGGCGCCTTGAACATGTGTTGACGGATGCGCGCAATCGATTTGCGGTCGCGGTGTTGGCGCAAGGGGATGCAGGCCACTCGGGGTGACAAGGCCATGAGGCGATGGGGGCGCAACACTGCGGCCTGTCGCCTTCACCCCGGCGCGCGGTCTGTGCCAAAGGCAGGGGAACAGCCTAACGGCAATTCATCTCGCTGCGCTATCAGTCGGTGCATCTCCCAAAAGAACAGGCTCGGTGCGCGCCATGCGGCACAGATCGCAAATGCGCACAGCCTCGGCCACACCCATCATCGCGATGGCGCGGAAGTTCGGCAAAGTAAACGAGTCTGCGCTGCTGTAATCCACGGTATAGCCGATGTCCTCGAAGGCCGCGATCGACAGGCGGCTGAGCGGGCGCTCGCCCCCGGATAGAAAGCCGGTCATCAACTCATCGCCAAACACCAGTTCCCGCCAATGGCTTTCGCGTGTGCCCGTGCCCCCGGTGTTCGACAGCGGAACAGATCCTGCGCCCTGCCCGTCCAGCGCCGCAAACTCACGTGACGCCGCAGGACCCACAAATCTCGGATCAAGCGTGCCCGTGCCACGGATCAGGTCCTTTCGGCTCCACAGCGTCCCGAACCCCAGAACATGCGCCATTTCATGCAGGATGACGTCTTCGAAACGGCCGCCATTTTCCAGGCTGACAACATCGGCCTGATCGAACTCCATGACACCTACCAGCGGCAATTCGGTATCGCGGCGCAGGATCGTTGGCCCGGCACGGCCAAGCACGCCGTCCGTGCCGTCGATGGACTGGATCGACACGTCAATACGAACACCGCTCAGGACAGTGCCATCCACCTCGATCGGATCGAACCCTGTGTTCACAACCCCGTCCCAGCGCGTGGCAGATCGCTCAAAGACCGCACGGCGGTCCGCTGAAATGTCCCCGTCAAAGGTGAGTGTAATCATGGCTGTTTCCCGCGTTGTTCCAGATACCGTGATCTTGGCAGAGCGCAGGCGGCGTACGCCACCGCACTGGAACATGTGGGCATCCCGCAGCCAAATTGCGCAGGTGGGCCAGCCAATTCCTGCCGTTGGCAGGAAGGCGCGTGTCAGAGTGGCGCGTTGACGCCGAATTCCGAAAGCACCCAGTTCACGGTGCGCCGCATCGGATTTTCATGCGCATATTGCTTCGCCCAGGACATGAACAGATGCTCACCCGACGCCTCCGGGCTGCGCCAGATTTCAGCCAGCCGTTTCGCGGCTATGTCCGCCTCGACCATATAGGTCGGTGCCATGGCAACGCCGTGACCGTGTAGTGCGGCATCCAGCGCCAGCGCAGAGCGGTCAAAGTTCAAAACGTCATGTTCTGCGTCATGGCCAGTGCTTTGGATCAGGCCCTCCCATCTGCGATGCGAGATCCTGCAACAGCGGAAGTCGCAGCAACGCATCAGTGTCCAACGGCCCGGACGGGCGCGGGAACTGCGGGTTGCACACTGCCACAAGCTGCACCGCGCACAGGTGCTGCACGTGATGTGACCCGTTGCTGTGGGCCTGGCTGGCGGGCCAGATGGCGATTTCGTTGCGGCCCAGGTTGCGCTCCATCAGGGTGCCATGAATTTCAGTCGCCAGCGAGACATCCGGAAACTGCGCGCGAAAGGCTTGCATCCGGGGCATCAGCCACTTGGTCGCGAA
Organism: Tateyamaria algicola; assembly: GCF_047715485.1. Classification (NCBI taxonomy): domain Bacteria; kingdom Pseudomonadati; phylum Pseudomonadota; class Alphaproteobacteria; order Rhodobacterales; family Roseobacteraceae; genus Tateyamaria; species Tateyamaria algicola. The sequence goes on along the minus strand of NZ_CP180422.1, from coordinate 3,087,872 downwards.
AGAGGGGCCCAAGTGTAGTGTGATCTGCGCGTTGGCACGTTCCAGATCGGCGGTGGCCGCTGTGAGGATCGCCAGCGCTTCGTTCACAGCCGCGCAATACTGTTGGCCCCTTGCCGTCAGGGAAACGCCACGCGGATGCCGGTCGAACAGAACAACTCCCAAATCCAGCTCAAGCTGTTTGATCCGCTGGGACACGGCACCATGCGTGATGTGCAACTCCTGAGCCGCGCGTTGAAAGCTGCCGTGCCGCGCGGACACCGCGAACACGCGCAAAGCGTTGAGGTTCAGGTTTTTCATCATGCGCCCTGCATATCAGTTTTTCTAACACCGCAGGCACTTTTGCTGCTTTGTCAAATCGTTCCGCGTCTGCGATCTACTGACAGCACATTCCGTCCCGCCCTGATATGACTGCGAAAAGGTCCGTCATGACTCTCACCATCCGCCCGGCCGCACCTGCTGATCTGGAGCAGATCACAGACCTCCTTCTGGAGGATGCCAAGGCCCGGTGCGCCCACAATGCTGGCCTGTGGAAAATGGACAGCGGCGCGGGTGACAAGACGCACGCGAGCCTCAAGGCTGCGATGGAGGCGAAGGCACCGCCCTTCCGTCAGCAATGGATGGTTGCAGATGACGGGGACATGCTTGTCGGCGTCATGCACACCATCCTTTTGCCGGTCCCGCCAATCTATGCCGGGGAATTTGGCCCGCCGGGGCTGATCATGGAGGATTGTTTTGTCGCCCCGAGCGCACCGCCGGGCACGAAGCAAGGCCTGATCAACGCCGCCGAAACCGACCTGATCGACGCTGGCGCGCGGATACTTCTTGCCTCGAGTGTGGATGGCGGTCCTTGGGAAAGCGCATATGCAGCGCATGGATATCAGCCCATCACACAATACTTCGCCAAAACCGGTCTGACTGGGGAACGGGCGTTTGAAACCGTGCGGCCTGCCCATGACGATGACGTGCCCTCCATCGTCGCAGCCAGTGCCCGGCACAGGCACATTCTGAACACGCTGCATCACCTGTTCTGGAAACCGCATCCGGATGCCGACACCCGCTTTGGAGCGTGGATGGCGCGCAGCCTGACCCTGAATGATCGTGACATGTTCGTATCCAACACGGGCGGCGCACTCACGGGATACGCGATTTCACAGCCCGCGACCCAGCTCCACTTTCCGACACTGCATGACATATCCGGGGTCGGCGTGATTGACGACTTTTACCACAACGCGTTGGAGGACCCAGCGAAGCTTGGCGAAAGCGAGGCGCAAGCCACAGTGTTGTTCTCAGCCGCAGAAAGCGCCCGCGCGCATAGGGGAGACCACTCCGTTCTTGTCGTCTGTCCGGCGGCCTGGCCTGCAAAGGCGGCGCTGCTCAGGCAGATGGGATACGACATCGCAATCACATGGCATATCAAGATGATGAACATCTAGTCGCCTGATGCGCAAACATCTACGATCCACCGCCCCAAGCGGACCGCAAGAACACAAAACGCCCGGCGCATACCGGGCGATCATTCTGGGCTGGCAATAAATAGGAATGGCGCGGCAGCGCCGCCGTTTGATTACTTTTCAAGCGCCTCGATACGCGCTTTCAGCGCTTCGTTCTCTTCGCGCGCCTTTTGCGCCATCGCGCGCACTGCGTCGAATTCCTCGCGCGTGACGAAATCACGGTCGGCCAACCAACGATCCATCATCGATTTCATCGCCGTTTCGGCCTCGTCCCGCGCGCCTTGGGCCACGCCCATCGCGTTGGTCATAAGTTGCGAGATATCGTCGAAAATCTTGCCGCGTGCCTGCATGGTATCGTCTCCCGTTCAAACGCACCTCATATATGGGGGCCATCGCAGGCAGGGGCAAGGTTGACCTTGGCCGCGACCAGAGGCATGAGGACGCAGATGACAGGCATGATCCCCTTCCCCGACATCTCGCCCGAGATTTTCTCGATCTCCTTGTTCGGGATGGAGTTGGCGCTACGCTGGTACGCGCTGGCCTATATCGTCGGCATCATCATTGGCTGGCGGCTGGTCGTCATGACGGTCAAGACGCCTGCACTGTGGCCCGCACGCCAACCCGTCATGACCCCTGCCCAGATCGAGGACATGCTGACCTGGATCATCCTGGGTGTCCTGCTTGGTGGTCGCCTGGGTTATGTGCTGTTTTATCAACCCGACGTGTATCTGAACGATCCCCTGTCCATCATCGCGATATGGGAGGGTGGTATGGCCTTTCACGGCGGGATGCTGGGCGTCGTTCTGGCCGCGTGGCTTTATACCCGCCGCCACGGCATTTCCCGCCTCAGCGCAGCAGATGCCATCGCGCTGGGGGTGCCGCCGGGTCTGCTTTTGGGGCGGATTGCCAATTTCATCAACGCAGAGCTTTGGGGGCGTCCTACCGACATGCCATGGGGCGTTGTGTTTCCGGGCCGCGCCGCACAGTTCTGCCCAGAGGTCGTGAGCGCATGTGCGCGCCACCCTTCGCAGCTTTACGAGGCGTTTCTCGAAGGGTTTGTCCTGCTGGTCCTGCTGTTGTGGATGGTCTGGCGGCACAAGGCCTACAAGCGGCCGGGCCTCGTCTGCGGCACGTTTCTGGCGGGCTATGGCCTGTCGCGCTTTGTCGTGGAATTCGTGCGCCAGCCGGACGCGCAGTTCATTTCAGACGGCAATCCGCTAGGCCTTGCCTGGCATCTGGGTGGCTATGGTCTGACTATGGGACAGATCCTGTCGCTGCCCATGATCCTGCTGGGCGCGTGGCTGATCGCGCGGGCCCGGCGCAAACCTGCGCTGGCATGAACCTCAAGGCCGATCTTGTCGCGCGGATCGCTGCGCAAGGTCCGATCACGGTTGCCGATTACATGCTGCAGGCCCTGCTGCATCCCACGCACGGCTATTACACCACGCGCGATCCCTTGGGGTCTGCGGGGGATTTCACCACGGCGCCGGAAATCAGCCAGATGTTTGGCGAGGTGCTGGGGTTGAGCCTGGCGCAAAGCTGGCTGGATCAGGGATCGCCCACACCGTTCGTACTGGCCGAGTTGGGGCCGGGGCGCGGGACATTGATGGCAGACATCTTGCGGGCCGTGGCCCGTGTGCCGGGTTTTGTCGATGCTGCGCAGATCGTGCTGGTCGAAGCCTCGCCAGTATTGCAGGAACGGCAGCGCACCACGCTCAGCGGATACGATGTCACCTGGGTCCCGGATGCCAGTGATCTGCCCGAGGGGCCGCTTTGGCTGGTGGCGAACGAGTTTTTCGACGCCCTGCCCATCCGCCAGTTCCAGCGCGCCGGGGACGGGTGGCGCGAGCGCTGTGTGGGCGTGACCGCAAACGCCCTGACCTTTGGCCTGTCTCCCGTGGGTCCGCAGGCCGCGCTGGAACACCGACTGGAGGACACCACGGACGGTGACCTGATCGAATTGTGCCGGGCGGCGACGGCCATTGCGGCGCGGATCGGTGCGCAGATTGCAGCGCAGGGCGGCGCGGCGCTGATCGTGGACTACGGCGACTGGCGCAGCCAGGGTGACACCCTGCAAGCAGTGCAAGGCCACCAGCCCGTCGATCCGCTCGCGGATCCGGGGCAAGCCGATCTGACGGCGCACGTGGATTTCGAGGCGCTGGCACAGGCCGCCGCACCTGCCCAATTCGCGCGTATCACGCCCCAGGGCGTGTTTCTGGAACGCCTTGGCATCACCGCCCGCGCGCAGGCCCTCGCGGCAAAGCTGGACGGGGCCGCATTGAACACACATGTCGCGGCACATCGGCGGTTGACGCACCCGGACGAAATGGGAAACCTGTTCAAAGTGCTGGGGCTTTATCCGGCAAATGCTGCGCCACCACCGGGATTGACCCCATGACGCTTGAAATTCTGACCGCTGACAGCCTGGCGCCCGTGCGGCACGGATTCTTTACCCGCAAGGGAGGTGCGTCGTCAGGTGTGTTCGCGGGTCTCAATTGCGGCACCGGCAGCACCGATCAGACCGAAATCGTTGCCATCAACCGCCAGCGCGTCGCCAAGGCGATGGGCGTGTCTGTGGATCATCTGGTCGGGGTGCATCAGGTGCATTCAGCGGACGCGGTGCACGTGGATGGGCCGCTGGCCCACAAGCCCGAAGCCGACGCCTTGGTGACGGCCACGCCGGGTGTGGCGCTGACCGTGCTGACGGCCGATTGCCAGCCCGTTTTGTTTTCAGATCCCGAGGCAGGCGTCATCGGCGCAGCCCATGCGGGTTGGAAAGGGGCGCAAGCAGGCATCCTCGAGGCGACCATTGATGCCATGGAGGCCCTTGGGGCCGCACGCGCGCGTATCCATGCAGTTATCGGGCCGTCGATCAGCCAGCGCGCCTATGAGGTCGGCCCGGAATTCTTTGACATCTTCCTGACGGAAGACATGGAAAACACGCGCTTCTTTGCAGGCGGAGATGGCGACAGGATGCACTTTGATCTGCCCGGTTACGGCCTGTCCCGTTTGCGCGCCGCCGGTGTGGCCTCGGCAGAATGGACGCGCCATTGCACCTACTTCGATGCCGACCGGTTCTATTCATACCGCCGCACGGTCCACGCCAAGGACCCTGATTATGGGCGCCTGATTTCGGCGATTGTTCTCTGATCTGGGCGAAATTCGGGCAAAGGCGGCCCTTTGCCCGCCCTATTGTTTCCTCACAGCGAACGATGACCGCGCAACGACCCTGAAAAACAAGGGCGAAGTGGCCTGAACAGGGCGTCACAATTCGCGCGCACCGCCGCCCAATATTCCCCGATCTTTTTTCGAACATGCCCAAAACCTGCCCGATTGGCAGGCCATTCTCTTCCTCAGACGGGCAACAGACCCGAACAAGAGATCGAGCAGAGGACAAAGACATGACAAACGCACGCTTCATCAAATCGGTAGTGACTTCCGCACAGACCGACGCCCCCCAAATGCCCTGGGCCCGCGGCAAGCGCCGCGCCGCCTTTATCGCCAAACGCAAGGCTGTCGCGATCACCCGCAAGTCTGCCTGACCGGCAACGCGAGAATCAAATTGTGGCACGGGCCTACGGGTGCGTGTGGACAATCCCGAACAAAGGCGCATCATTGGTGCGCCTTTCGCAGTTAATGTCTCTCCTTTTTTGACAATTTGCGGCAAATCTAAGAATTATCCTCCATCACTTTGACACATGGACACATTCCATCTGTCGTCGTCGGTGGGGGCCGACGCAGATGTGACCACTATTACGAGGTTACATATGACGACCCCTACTGCCCTGCGCGTGCCGCGCGCTGCCTATGACCGTTTTACCACGCCGATGTCGCGCCCCGAGGCACCCGCCTTGCGCACGTTCGAGGTTGCCGCCCTGCGCGCCGACCAGACCCGCAGCATCGCGACATTCAAGGCCCCTGCGCTGCCGCTGTTTGAATCCGCCTTTTCCGCCTTTGCGCGCGGCGTTGTTCTGTCGTCCCCCGACGGAGGTGTCGCCATCGAGGATATTCTGCCCGGTGATTGGCTCAACACCACCTCCGGTGAGCCTGCGCAGGTCTTGTGGATCGGATCGTCAAGCTTTGTTCCGGCCGATACAGGACGGCGGATGCCTCTGATCCGCATCATGGCGGACAGCTTTGGCGAGGCGCGTCCGGCCTCTTTCGTGACCGTCGGCCCCGGTGCGCGCATCCTGCAGACCCCGCCGCATCTGCGCGGCACCACCGGGGGTGCACCGATGCTGACGCCTGCAACCGAATTCGTGGACAACGTGAACGTGATCGAGGTGGTGCCCCCCACGCCGATCCGCCTGTTCCACATCTGCCTTTCACGTCACGCGGCGGTCGACGTGGGCGGGATCAGCATCGAAACATTCCACCCAGGCATGGGCGCAACCCGTCAGGTCTCTCACGCGCAGCGCGACATGTTCCTGTCGATGTTCCCGCACATTTCGCACATCACGGATTTTGGCCCACTCGCGCATCCGCGCGCACCCGAACCAGACACAATTGGCTGATAGAGTGGTGGGCAGACATGCCCACCCGAACGCTCAGGCGGTTTTCGCCAGCCGCTCTTCGAGCACATCGAAGGGCACGCCCGGCGCATCCTTGGCCTGACGGATCACCAGCGATGTCTTGACCGAGGCCACATTGGGCGTGGTCAACAACTCACCCGTCAGAAAGCTCTGAAAGCTGGAGAGGTCGGGGGCCACGCATTTGAGGATAAAGTCGACCTCGCCGTTTAGCATGTGGCATTCGCGGACCAGGGGCCAATTGCGGCACCGGTCCTCAAAGGCGCTCAGATCCGCCTCGGCCTGGCTGGCAAGGCCCACATTGGCGAACACCTGCACTTCAAAGCCAAGTTCGTGCGCATCCACGTCCGCATGGTATCCACGGATGTATCCGCTTTCCTCAAGAGTGCGCACGCGGCGCAGACACGGAGGGGCCGAAATACCCACGCGTTTGGCCAGCTCAACATTGGTCATGCGGCCATCGGCCTGCAGTTCCGCCAGAATCTTGCGATCAATTGGATCGAGTCGCGTGCTTGCCATCAGGCCCCCCGTGAATTTGCGGTTCTTATAGCAGCCCCACGAACGCGCGCAATAATGTTTCGCATTTGCGCAACTTTCCGAAACGCATTTGCATGCAATCTGTGCAACCCCGTTACCCAATATGAGGGTTCAATCCCATCGCAGGCGCGTCTATATCGGATGGGCTGCACGCAAGGACACGGGGGTTTTCACATGGCCGAAACGAAACACACCAAAGTACTGATCATTGGCTCCGGGCCCGCCGGGTACACGGCAGGGGTTTATGCCAGCCGCGCCATGCTGAACCCGATCCTCGTGCAGGGGATCGAGCCGGGTGGCCAGCTGACCACCACGACCGAAGTCGAAAACTGGCCCGGCGACACCGAGGTGCAAGGCCCCGACCTGATGGTGCGTATGCAGGACCACGCCAAGGCGATGGGCTGCGAGATCATCGGCGACATCATCACGTCGGTCGATTTTTCGAAACGCCCCTTCGTGGCCCAATCTGACAGCGGCACCGTCTATGTGGCTGACGCGCTGATACTGGCCACGGGTGCACGTGCCAAGTGGTTGGGGATGGCTTCGGAAGACAAGTTCAAGGGCTTTGGCGTCAGCGCCTGTGCCACTTGCGACGGCTTCTTTTACCGCGGTCAGGAAATCGTGGTTGTCGGCGGCGGCAATACGGCAGTGGAAGAAGCACTGTTCCTCACCAACTTTGCATCCAAGGTTACCCTGATCCACCGCCGCGACGAGCTGCGCGCGGAAAAGATTCTGCAGGACCGGCTGATGAAGAACCCCAAGATCGAACCGCTCTGGTTCCACCAGCTTGACGAAGTCTATGGCACCGACAGCCCGCTGGGCGTCGAAGGTGTGAAGGTCAAACATGTCGAGACAGGAGAGATCACGGACATCCCGGCCAAAGGCGTGTTCATCGCCATCGGCCACGCGCCTGCCAACGAGTTGGTCAAGGATGTGCTCGACACCCATATGGGCGGCTATGTGGTGACAAAGCCCGACAGCACCGAAACCTCGATCCCGGGCGTGTTTGCAGCGGGCGATCTGACGGATCACAAATACCGGCAGGCCGTGACCAGCGCCGGCATGGGATGCATGGCCGCGCTAGAGGCCGAGCGGTTTCTGGCAGAGGTCGAAGACAGCGCGGATCTGGCGGCCGAATAGCCCGCCCTGCCCTGTCACTGCCCCCAAAACCCATGGCAAGGCGTTACCGCCGAGGGCAGCGCGCCCAATTGACCCCAACGGACCTGCACGCCACTGTGATTGCGCGACATGACGGACAGGGGTGATCCATGACACACGTGCTGTGGCGCGGCAGCTGGGCAACGCGGGTGCGGATCGTTTCCGGTCTGATCCTGATGGTCTATGTCACGCTGCATGTGCTCAACATCGCCGCTGTCCTGATATCGCCCGAAGCCTTTGATGGCTTCCAGCGCGCCCGGCTGTGGGTGATCCGGTCAGACATCGGCACATTGATCATCGGGGTAGCACTGCTTGCGCACATGGTCCTCGCCTTGGGCAAGGTTGTCGTGGCACGCACGTGGCACATGCCGCCAAGCGAGGCCTTGCAGGTTGTGTTGGGCCTGCTCATCCCGCTGATGCTGGTTGACCATCTGATCTATACGCGCGGCGCGCATGAGATGTTGGGCGTCAACACGATGCTGGGCTATGTGGACCGGTTGATCTGGGGCACGGCGGATGGATGGATGCAGGCAATCCTGCTGGTGATCGCGTGGGTCCACGGGGCCATCGGCTTGCACATGTGGCTGCGCCTGACCGACTGGTGGCGCGCGGTGGGGCCCTGGATGATCGGTGTGGGCGTTGTTGTCCCCACACTTGCGCTGATCGGATACGTGACCTTTGCCCGCGTGATGGATGGGCTGTTGTCTGATGCGCGGGCCGAGTCCTTGGCGTTCGAGGTCTGGAACTGGCCGGATGCGGACGGGTTTGCACAGCTTCAGGCCGCATCGACAAACACGACTTACGCGGTCTGGGCCGTGCTGGGCCTCGCCTTGCTGGCCTTTGTCATCCGGCGTGGAGTGGCCGCGATCCGCAAACCCATACGGATACACTATGTGGACGGGCCCAGCGTGCGCGCGCCGCGCGGGCAGACCATTCTAGAGACGTCGCAGACCAGTGGCGTCGCGCACACCGCCTTGTGCGGTGGCCGCGGGCGATGCACCACGTGCCGCGTCATCATCGAGGACGGGCAAGACGACCTGCCGCCCCCGTCAGAGGCAGAGAAACGCAGCCTTGCCGCCGTGGGCGCGCCGCCCAATGCGCGGCTGGCCTGCCAGGTCCGCCCCACGGCGCCCGTCACTGTGTTCCGCGTCTTTGACCGTGACGGCAAACGTGGGCGCGCCCATGCCAGCCAGGGCAAGGAGGCGCGTCTGGCGGTTCTCTTCCTCGACATGCGCGGCTTTACCGCGCGCACGGACGGGCAGTTGCCCTATGACGTGGTGTTCCTGCTCAACCGTTTTTTTGATGAGATCGTGCCGCCCATCGTGCGCGCGGGCGGCACAGTCGACAAATACATGGGCGATGGCCTGATGGCTGTTTTCGAAACCGATTCCGAGGCCACGTCGGCGCAGGCCGCGCTGAAGGCCGTGGAAGGAATGGGGCACGCGCTGACCACCTTTAACCGTACCTTGGCAGGCGAAGGCAGCGCACCCGTCGCCATCGGGATCGGGGTGCATCTGGGCAATGTTGTGCTGGGTGAGATCGGGGCCGCCGGCCAGGCCCCCCGCACCCTGATCGGCGACACCGTCAACATTGCCTCGCGGCTCGAAAGCGAGACCAAGGCCCAAGGCGTGCAGGTGCTGATTTCCATCGACACGCTTGATGCGGCAGGGGTGGATGCACCGCCCGAGGCGCTCATCTCGCTGACATTGCGCGGACGGGAGGCGGATTTGCTTGCCCTGCCCTTGCGGGATGCCGCTGACACCAGTGTCTTGAAAGCACAGCCCGCCATGGAAAATCGCGCCCCATTGCAGAGCGTTGCCGATTAACCACGGTTCGCGATTTCGGCCCTGCGACAAAGTTTGTTCTTTCGTGAACATACTTTTTATGACATGCGTTCATCCGTGAACGCAATCGAGTCGGTGACATGCCAAGCGCTGCAACCAAAACCAGTCCAGAGTACGAAGACCAGCTTTTTCGCTTGTTGCGTCAGCTGGATCTCGCGCCGCAGGCATCGCAACGCGCGATGGCCGAGGTGCTGGGCGTCTCGCTTGGTCGGCTCAACGCGCTGCTGCGCGATGCAACCGCTGCCGGGTTTGTCGATGTTGGTGGCCATGACGGCCCGGACAAGCGCCAGCGCTACTCTTACGCGCTCACCACGCGCGGTGCAGCCGAAAAGAACCGGCTCACAGACCAATTCCTCACCCGGAAATTCGCAGAATATGACGCACTTTATTCTGAATTGACCGGCACCACCTCCGGCTTCAACCCCTTGAACTACAGGACCAAATTGATGGAAAACAATCTCGCTCCGATCCCCGAGCTTTACGTCTCTTATGACAGCGCACAAAAGCTGAAATCCGAAGCTGGCGACCTGGTCAGCTGGGATTTGACACCCCGTCAGATCTGCGATCTGGAGCTGCTGATGAACGGCGGGTTCAACCCGCTCAAAGGGTTCCTGTCCGAAGCCGACTACAACAGTGTCGTCGACACCATGCGCACCGCCGATGGCGCGCTGTGGCCCATGCCCATCACGCTGGATGTGAGCGAAGCGTTTGCAGAGGGCCTTGAGGTCGGTCAGGACATCGCCCTGCGCGATCAGGAAGGTGTGATCCTTGCGACCATGACCGTCACCGACCGCTGGGAACCGAACAAGAGCCTGGAGGCCGAGAAGGTCTTTGGCGCCGACGATCTGGCCCACCCCGCCGTGAACTACCTGCACAACACCGCTGGCAAAATCTATCTTGGTGGCCCGGTCACCGGCATCCAGCAGCCTGTGCACTATGATTTCCGCGCCAAGCGCAACACGCCAAACGAATTGCGCGCCTATTTCCGCAAGATGGGCTGGCGCAAGGTCGTGGCCTTCCAAACCCGCAACCCGCTGCACCGCGCCCACCAGGAACTGACGTTCCGCGCCGCGCGCGAAGCGCAGGCCAACCTGCTGATCCACCCCGTTGTCGGCCTGACCAAACCCGGCGACGTCGATCACTTTACCCGCGTGCGCTGTTACGAGGCGGTCCTCGACAAGTATCCGGCAGCAACAACGTCCATGTCCCTGCTGAACCTTGCCATGCGCATGGCAGGCCCGCGCGAGGCGGTCTGGCACGGTCTGATCCGCAAGAACCACGGCTGCACCCACTTTATCGTTGGCCGCGATCACGCAGGCCCCGGCAACAACAGCCAGGGTGAAGATTTCTATGGCCCCTATGACGCGCAGGACCTGTTCCGCGAGCATCAGGAAGAAATGGGCATCGAAATGGTCGACTTTAAGCACATGGTCTATGTGCAAGAGCGTGCCCAGTATGAGCCCAATGACGAGATCGCGGATCGCGACAACGTCACCATCCTGAACATCTCGGGCACAGAATTGCGCCGCCGTCTGGCCGAAGGCCTGGAGATCCCCGAATGGTTCTCCTTCCCCGAAGTTGTGACAGAGCTGCGTCGCACGCGTCCGCCGCGGTCCAAGCAGGGCTTTACCGTGTTCTTCACAGGCTTCTCGGGCTCGGGCAAATCCACAATCGCGAACGCCCTTATGGTCAAGCTGATGGAGATGGGTGGCCGCCCGGTGACACTGCTCGATGGTGACATCGTGCGTAAGAACCTCAGCTCGGAACTGGGTTTCAGCAAAGAGCACCGCGATCTCAACATTCGCCGGATCGGCTATGTCGCGTCGGAGATCACCAAGAACGGTGGCATCGCGATCTGTGCGCCCATCGCGCCTTATGCCTCGACCCGTCGGGCCGTGCGCGAGGATGTGGAAGCATTTGGCGCCTTTGTCGAAGTGCACGTGGCCACCTCGATCGAGGAATGCGAGCGCCGGGACCGCAAGGGCCTCTACAAGCTGGCGCGTGAGGGCAAGATCAAGGAATTCACAGGGATTTCCGACCCCTATGACGTGCCCGAAAACCCGGAGTTGAGCGTTGAGACAGAGAATGTCGACGTGGACAACTGCGCACACCAGGTTCTGCTGAAGCTGGAAAGCATGGGGCTGTTGTCGGCTGATGGCTGATCGGGCGGGGGCGCAGCCAGCTGCGCCTTACCCCTAACGAAACGTAAGGCGCACCTGTTGGTGCGCCTTTTTTGTTCTGCGCTGTTCTGTTGCGGGGCGGAGGACACCTCCGCCTTACGAGATACTCCGTAAGGCGTAGCTCGCTACGCCCAGCGCTAGAGATGCAGCGTACCGCTCATCAGGATATGGGCGTCCCCGGCCACGACCACCCCGATGATCGCGTCCCGCGAACCCAGCACCTCGACGCGCGCTTGCCCGGGCCGTCCCAGACCATGGCCTTGTTCCGCGACAAAGCGCGGCGTTTCAATCAAACTCTCTGACCACAGATACGCAGCCATGGCTCCTGTTGCAGACCCCGTGAACGGATCCTCGGCGGGGCTGGGCGGTGCCATCAGCAGGCGAGAGAACGTGTCCCCCTGCCCTGTTGCACCCTCCAGCGTGACCCAGAACGGCTCCATCACATCGGTGCCGTGGACACCCAGATGATCGAGGTAGGTCTGGAAGGCGGGCATATCGAAACGCAACGCCTCAAGCGTCGCGCGATCGCTGAGCACGGTGATGCAAAAAGGCAGGCCCGTCGATACAACGCGTGGAGGATGCAGGATGGCATCGGCCGCAATACCGCCAACGGCCGCGACCAGTTCTGCCGGTGGGCACGCACCAAAGCTGGGAGCCACCTGCGTCATGCGCACGGATGTCCCCTCCACGTCGACCGGCACGATCCCCGCCCCTGTTTCCAACGTCAGCGGGCCATCACCAATCAGACCACGGTGCCGCAAGGCGGCGACCGTTGCCACAGTGGGATGCCCGGCAAAGGGGATTTCGCGACTGGCCAGGAAGTACCGCACGCGGATGTCAGCCACATCCGAGGGGCCTGTGAACGTGCATTCCACCAGCGATGTTTCTCGCACAAAGGCCATGCAGGTTGCATCGTCCAACCCCGCCCCGGCATGGACAACCGCACAGCCGTTGCCGCCAAAGGGGCGATCGGTGAACGCATCCACCCAATCCACGTCAAATTGCATCACGGTCCCTCTCGTCCAAAGCGGCGTGCCGCACCATAGTCGCGCCGCAAATCCTCGAACAAGGTGGAATAGGCCTCGAGCGAAAGGCCAAATGTGGATTGGAACGCAGCCTCTTGCGAGGCACCCCGACCCATGGCGCGAAAGTAGTCAAACAGAGCATCCGAGCCATTGCGCTGCGCCAAAAGGTAGGTCGCAAACCGCGCCACACCGTAGGCTTCGGAGGTTTCAACGGTTCCCAGAACCGACAGATCGTCCAGCATGAGCCGACTGCGCCGCGCGCGCGATTGCAAATCAAACAGGGTTGTTCCGTCCGCATCGATGATGCCGGTCTCGAATTGCCATTCGATCAGTTCCGCCATCCCCTCGATCATCCAGTGGGGGCCAAGCAGCCACGCCCCGTTCTCGCGCCGCGCCGGGTCGTCGGCGGCCAGCGCATATTGCACCTGATGTGTGTACTCGTGGACCATCACCTTTTGCAGTTCCGGCCGTGTGACCGCCTGCCAGGCAGTATCTTCAAGCGCGTCAGGCCAGCAGAACAGCATGTAGCCCCGGTTGGCGGCGCCACCGACCTTCTCACCTTGGCACAGACGCGCGGTATCGATAAGCCGGACACGCGGGCGGCGCCCCAACTCGGCCAACACCTCTTGCAAAGCAGGATTGACAAAGGCCGGGTCACTGGTGCCGACCAGCGCCACACGGGTGGCCAAGGCGATCCCGTGCTGTTCCTGAAAATAGGCGCGCACATTGGCAACGGATTGGCGCAACAGCGCTTCTCCCGCAGGGCTTTGCGCGCGCAGGGTCACGGGCGCGCGGCTGGGCCAATATGTCTGCAAATCGGGATTTGCGATGCCGATCTCCCGGCACCAGCTGGTGGCAGTGCGGCGGCGCAGATCGGGAAACCCATCACCGCCACCCCAGGCTTGCGCGGCATCACGCACAGCCGGGCGCATGGTGCCATCAACGGGCCCCGGATCATGGCCAAGGTCGGTCAGTTGGGCCTGAAGGCAGGCCACACCCTCCTGGGCCGCAGCAGGCAGCCCGAATGCTCCGGCCCATAGCGCAAAGCCAAGGGCCAGGGCGCTGCGCATCAGTGCAGGGGTTGTGGTGCGTAGTCGTGCTGAACCGCCAGCGCAAAGGCCAGCTTGCGGTTGGCAACAAGGGCCAGTTGCTGCCCCTCGGCATCGTGGACCGCAAAGAGCTGGTCGAGCCCCTCGGCCTGATCGCGCACTTCACGCGGCAGATCGTTCACAAGGACCGGTTTGACATATACCATACGGCCCACATCGGCGTTCAAATCAAAAGGCGTATTCATGACTTATCCTTTCCGTATGTTGATCGTCTGGACGATTGTTTCGGGGGCGGCACGAGTCAGATCGACATGCAGCAGCCCGTTCTCCATCACAGCCTCGCCCACTTCGACACCGTCGGCCAACACGAAACTGCGCTGAAACTGCCGCGCGGCAATGCCACGATGCAAAAATACGCGCCCTTCGGTGTCTTCCGACTGCCGGCCACGGATGACCAGCTGGCGGTCTTCGACCGTGATCGACAGATCGTCATCGCCAAAGCCTGCAACGGCCAGAGTGATGCGATAGGAAAAGTCTGATGTTTGTTCGATATTGAATGGCGGGTAGCCCTCACTGCCCTTTGCAGTGCGTTCCAGAAGCCGTTCAAGCTGTTCGAATCCCAGCATGTGGGGATAGGAAGCCAAAGTCATTTTCGTCATACGACACGTCCTTACAAGATCAAGCGACAGTCAGTACCCGCCCCGAATGCGGCAGCGGATGGTATGAATATGGGCAGAAACACACGCCGGAACAAGGTCTAGGCGTATCGCATCCACGTGATTATATTAAGGTCTCTGCAACTGCTTGGAATCGCCGCATGAACGCACCGTCTGACCTCTCCATGAAGACCGATGATGTGTTGCGCATTGAACTGGAAGTGTTCAAACGCGAGCACCGTGATCTCGACGAGGCGATCCGCGCAATGCAGGAATTGGGCACATCCGACCAGTTGACGATCCAGCGGCTCAAAAAGAAAAAGCTGCAACTCAAGGACAAGATTTCGAACCTCGAGGATCGCCTGACCCCCGATATCATCGCCTAATCGGCCTGCGCGACCAATCTGCGCCAGCCCTCTTCATCCACAGCGCGCAGGCGTTTCAGGGCGGCCTCGGCATCCGCGCGAATGTGATCTTTGCTGTTGGATTTCACCGTTTCGATGCGCGCAACCAGCGCGTCGATCTCGGGCAGGGGCGTGTTTGTAGCCTCCGACAGGGTTTGCAATGCCTCGAGGACCTTGCCCAACTGGGTGCCATAACTCGCCACTTCGGTCTGCACCTTGTGCTCGATCTCGGGGCTTCCCTTGATATCGGGCGACAGGAAGCGTGGGGTGATCTCTTGCGTCACATCGCCGGAAAACGGCGCGCGAAACATCGGGGCCCAGACGTCGAACGGGGTGATCATTGCTAAACTCCTTTGTGGCCAATGCCGCAGCTTTGCTGCGTTGCGGCATCAAGTCAATTCCCGTTTGACGATTGGGGGCGCAACACCGGGCGGGACGCCATTGCCAGCGTGGGCGATCTGGCTATAGTGCGCGCTTTCTAGAGGCAGGGCCGTTTTCTCATGACCGATCAAACCCCACCCGTTGGCATCATCATGGGCAGCCAGTCCGACTGGCCGACCATGCGCGAGGCGGCGGACATGCTGGATCAGCTTGATATCCCCTATGAGGCGCGGATCGTGTCGGCGCACCGCACGCCGGATCGGCTGTGGGATTACGGCAAGACGGCCGCGACACGCGGGTTGAAAGTGATCATTGCAGGGGCCGGAGGTGCCGCGCATCTGCCGGGCATGATGGCGTCAAAAACCCGTGTGCCCGTGATCGGCGTTCCGGTCCAGACCAAGGCCCTGTCGGGTGTCGACAGCCTCTATTCCATCCTGCAGATGCCACGCGGATTTCCCGTCGCCACCATGGCGATTGGAGCGGCGGGTGCGGCAAATGCCGGACTGATGGCGGCGGGTATTCTGGCCGTTTCAGATGATGCGCTGGCCGAACGGCTGGATGCGTGGCGCGCCGCCCTGTCCGCGTCGATCCCCGAGGTACCAAGCGATGACTGAACCCCTCGCGCCGGGATCGACCATCGGCATTCTGGGCGGCGGCCAGTTGGGTCGGATGCTGTCGGTTGCGGCCAGCCGTTTGGGGTTCAAGACTCACATCTTTGATCCCGGCGCCCTGCCCCCGGCCGGTGACGTCGCACACCTGGTCACCACCGCCCCGTTCGAAGACAACGATGCGCTGTTCGCCTTTGCCACCACGGTCGATGTCATCACTTACGAATTCGAGAACATCCCGACCCTGACCCTTGATGCGCTGGAGGACCATGCCGCCATTCGTCCCGGTCGCGAGGCCTTGCGCGTCAGCCAGGACCGGCTGGTGGAAAAGGATTTCCTGAGCGGGCTGGGTCTCAAGACCGCACCTTACGCGGATGTGCCGGACATGGCAGCGCTTGCGACGGCCCTCGGCCAGATCGGTGCACCTGCGATCCTGAAAACCCGCCGCTTTGGCTATGATGGCAAGGGGCAGGCCCGGATCATGCAAGCGGACGATGCCGAGGCCGCACTAAAGGACATGCAGGGCGCCCCTGCGATCCTCGAAGGGTTTGTCGATTTCAGCCACGAGGTGTCGGTGATTGCCGCACGTGGGCTGGACGGCGCCGTGGCCTGTTTCGACCCCGGCGAGAACGTGCACCGCGACGGCATATTGCACACCACCACCGTCCCCGCCCGTCTAAGCGCGAGCCAACGGACAGACGCGATCTTGCTGGCGGCCAACATCCTGAATGCGCTGGATTATGTCGGCGTTCTGGGGGTCGAACTGTTCGTGACACCGGAGGGGTTGATCGTGAATGAGATTGCCCCGCGCGTGCACAATTCCGGGCACTGGACCCAGAATGGCTGTGTCGTGGATCAGTTCGAGCAGCACATTCGCGCTGTTGCCGGCTGGCCCCTTGGCGACGGCAAGCGGCATGCGGATGTGGTGATGGAGAACCTGATCGGCGACGATATGGACCGCGTTCCGGCCCTCGCCAGCGAACCCGGCACGGCGTTGCATCTTTATGGCAAAGCCGAAGCGCGCGCAGGTCGCAAGATGGGCCACGTCAACCGCATCACGTCCTGAGGGCGGGATCACCCGGCGGCGACAAACTGGCTTGCTATGTCCCCGGACATGAAACTGACGCGCCCGCCGGACAGCGTGGCTGCGACACGGTCTTGCGCATCCAGAATGACGATGTCGGCCCGCTTGCCCGGTGCCAAAGTGCCGCGATCATCCAACCCCAGCACGCCCGCAGGTCCCGATGACACGAGCGCCCAGGCGCCCGCCAGATCCAGCAATCCGCTGCGCGCCAACATCAGCGCCGCACGGCGTGGCGAGGGGTAGTGGTAGTCAGAGGCCAAGGCGTCGCACAGCCCCATCGTGACCAGATCAAGAGCCGATACATTGCCCTTGTGCGACCCGCCCCGCACCAGATTGGGCGAGCCAAGCACCACCGGCGCGCCGCCGGAATGCGCAGCCTCTGCCGCGTCGAGCGTTTCGGGAAATTCGGCGACATGCACGCCTCGCCCATGCCAGACATTGCGATCGTCGACAGTGTGGTCATCATGGCTGCCCATGCGCACGCCCATCTCTGCCAACCTGGCGCAAAGAGGGCCAAGGGCCGTTTCCGCCTCTTTCGCCTTGGCATGCAGATCCAGCAGCATCTGAAAATGTGCCTCGGGGTTGCGCCCAGCCTTCAACGCTTGCCCGGTCAGGCGGGGTGGTTTGCGTCCCTCGGCCAGCCGGTCATGGGGCAGGTGATCGTTGAACACGACATATTCGACACCCCAATCCGCAATATGCGCAGGTAGATCGTCGTAGAGCTCCAACAGACTGATTTCGAACCGCAATTGTGGGCGTAGGTCGGTCACAAGATCGGCGCGCACATCACGCATGGCGCAAAAGACCTGATCGGCGAATTCGTATCCGCGCAACCCGCCTTCCCAACTGATGAACTGCGCCAGCACGCCCGTGGTGATCCCGTTGGCGGCCAGTTCCGCCTCGACCGCGACCAGGCCTTCGGCCGTCTGCTTCATCGCGCCCCGGCGCGGCGCCATATGCCGTTCAAAACCATCGCCGTGCACATCAATGATACCGGGCAACACGCGGTAGCCGGTCACATCGACGGCGCGCCCGGACGGGCTGTCCGTGATATGGCCATCGGCAACACTCAGCGGGGCAGTGCTCAGCCCGTCAGGATGCAGCACCTCGCCCCCAACCAGATCAATTTCGAGCATCATCGCCCCCCAGGATGCAGTCGCCCTCGGGACAGCCCAGTTGATCGAGCACCGCATCGACCCAACGCAGATCACGGTCGAATGCGCCTGTGTCGAGAAAGGTCAAAACCTGCGCAATCACATTGGGATTGTTCATCATGAAGGTGTGCGTGACTGGCAGCACGATATGGTCCTGCATTCCCGCAACAGCCGTCGAGATGACCGAGACCTTGCCGTCGTCACGCCCGGGCAGCAGGGAGGAAAAGTACGGGTTTAACGACTGCTCACCCGCGATGATGCCCACCGGATAGTCGACGGCAGGTAGCTTGCGCGGCAGGCTGTCGGGGCCCGTGCCCAATTGCCGACCGGCAGGCCCGTTAAGCCAGCCGAACGCCTCGAGATCGCCCAAGGTGTCAACAACCTCGCTGCCCCGGTTGGGCGGGCCCATCATCACCACGCGGCCCAGCCGCGCCGGGCGGTCATGGTTGGCGAACCAGTAGCGCACGAGGATGCCGCCCATGGAATGGGTCACGAAATGCACCTTGTCATCGCCGCAATCGGCCATGGCCTGGGGGACAACCTCGGCTGCCAAAGTCTCGACCGTTTCGCTGGTCGACGGGTAGCCGGGGCGCACGACGCGATACTCCTGCGCCAGCAACGCCTGCTCCATCACCAGCAGCGACGCCTCGCTCCGCGCCAGCCCGTGCAACAGTACGACGCAGTCCGCACGCGCGAGTGTGGGCATCAAAACCAGTGCACATATCACGATCAACCATCTCATGTCCCTTGAGATACTCCCATCTGTCGCCCTATGGAATGGCAACGCCCCGTCGCAAAGGAAGAAACCGGACATGCGCCCCAAATCTCCACGCCTCGCCGTGCGCGCCATCATCGTGGAAAACGGCCGCCTGCTGATGGTGAATGCCTGGCCCGACGGGCAAAGCCCGCTGATGTGCGCCCCCGGTGGCGGGGTCGAACTGGGCAGCAGCCTGCCCGACAATCTGGCGCGAGAGGTTTTCGAGGAAACCGGGCTGGTGATCGAGGTCGGCGCGCCGTGCCTGGTGAACGAGTTCCACGATCCCGGCAGCAGTTTTCACCAGGTCGATGTGTATTTTCGCTGCGCGGTCACACCGGGCTCGCCCCGCCCGGCCCGTTGGGCCGATCCAGAGGCCATCGTGACGGAACGGCACTGGGTCACGCGCAGCGAACTTGCCGACATCCCGCACAAACCCGACAGTCTGGCATCCGTCGCCTTTGACGCGGATGGCGTCACGTATGACCCGCTTGAACCGCTGGTGAAGTGACAGCCAGCGCGATCCCTCCCAACACAAGCACCGCAGCAACGCCAACTGCGACTGTCATCGCTTCGCCCAGAAACAGAACCCCGGCGGTGATCGCGATGATCGGCACGCTCAGTTGCACCACGGCTGCGGTTTGCCCCGCCAGTTGCGGCAGCACGTGATACCACAACGCATAGCCCAAACCTGACGTGACCGCCCCCGACAGGATCGCAAGCGCAATGCCCGTGGGTGCCGCGTGCAGCCCGGCCCCCAGCAGCAACAGCAGCAGCAGGGGCACTGCGACGACAAAATTGGCCGCCGTCGTGGCCAAAGGGTCCTGCGCGCCCTTGCCTACAATCGTGTACGCCGCCCAGCCCAGCCCCGCGATCACCATCAAGAGTGCCCCCGCGAGATCGCCAGCGCCTTCGCCTGAAGGCCACAGCGCAAGCATCAGGCCGGCAAAGGCGACCCCTGCCCCAAGCAACTGGCGCTGTGTCGGCCCTGCGCCGCGCAGGGCGGACCAGGCAAACATCGTGACCTGCACTGTCCCGAACAGGATCAGCGCGCCAAGGCCCGCATCCAGCGTCACATATGCCAACGAGAACCCGATCATGTAGGCCGCAAGGCTCGCCGCACCCACGAAACGGCCCCGCGCCAGGATCGGCAAGCCGCCCCCGCGCACCGTCAGGATCATGCAAAGCGCAACGGCCCCCGCCAGCACCCGGATCATCGCAAAGCTGGAGGGGTCGATGGCCCCGCTGTCTACCGCCAACCGGTTCAGGATGGAATTGGCCGCAAAGGCGATCATGGTGAGGACGGTAAGGAGGATCAAACGCATGAGGCCACATACGCTGGTCACGCGGATGCGCCAAGTACGGGCTTGCACATTCATGTGACTTCCAAATATGGTTATCATGCTAACCAAATGGAGAAATGCCATGCCCGAACTCAGCCTTTTTGCCACCATCCGCCCGAAACCCGAACACCGCGGCGCGGCACTTGCCGCCATCGAAGGGATACTGGACGCCACCCGCGCCGAACCGGGGTGTCACCGTTTCGAGTTGAACGTGGGCGACGGAGAGGACGGCGCGCTTTACCTCGTCGAACACTGGGAAGACGACAGCGCATTGGAGGCCCATTATGCCACCGACTATGTGGCATCGGTCTTTGCATCCTATCAGGATTGGCTCGCCCAGCCGGTCGACATCGTTCGCATGCGCCGCCACGGCTGATGTTCTTTCTGAAGGATCTGCCGAGCCCGGCGATGATCGAGGGCGTCACCGAACAGGTGCCGGACGTGTCGCCCCCCGCGTCCTGCACGTGCTGGGGCAATTGCGTGCTGCGAGCGTCCTGTTGCGCCGCATTGATGCGTTCCTGCGGGGCCATGGCCTGTCCCAGACGCAGTTTCTTGCCCTGATGATGATCGTGCGGGAACCTGAACGCGACAGCCTGTCCGCGGCAGAGATTGCCGTGCGTCTCGATGTGTCAAAACCGGTCCTCAGCAAGGCGCTTGGCACCTTGTCGGACAAGGGAATGATCGCCGCGGCCAGATCGCAACCAGCTGACCAGCGGCAAACACAACTGGAACTGACGCCAAAGGGGCATGAGGTGTTTGACCGGTTGCTGCCCGATTACTTTGCCTTGTTGCAGGGCGCGGACATGTAAAAAGGGGCCGCCACTGGCGACCCCTTCTCGATGTCTTAACGACGTCGGCGTGACTTACATCATGCCGCCCATGCCGCCCATGTCGGGCATTGCGGGGGCGCCGCCACCGTCTTTGGACGGCTTGTCGGCCACCATCGCTTCGGTGGTGATCAGCAGACCGGCAACCGATGCGGCGTCTTGCAGCGCGGTGCGCACCACTTTGGCCGGGTCGATGACGCCAAACTTGAACATGTCGCCATATTCTTCAGTCTGTGCGTTGAAACCAAAGGCCTTGTCGTCGCTCTCGCGGATTTTGCCCGCAACAACCGAACCGTCAACGCCGGAGTTTTCGGCGATCTGGCGCAGCGGCGCTTCGATGGCCTTGCGCACGATGGCGATACCAACGTCCTGGTCGGAGTTCGCACCCTTGACGTCGTCCAGCGATTTGCCGGCCTGAACCAGGGCAACACCACCACCGACGACAACGCCTTCCTGCACGGCAGCGCGGGTCGCGTTCAGGGCATCGTCAACGCGGTCCTTGCGCTCTTTGACTTCCACTTCGGACATGCCGCCGACGCGGATCACGGCAACACCGCCAGCCAGCTTGGCCACACGCTCTTGCAGTTTCTCACGGTCGTAATCGGATGTGGTTTCTTCGATCTGGCCGCGGATCTGGGCGACGCGCGCTTCGATCTCTGCCTTCTCGCCTGCACCGTCGATCACTGTGGTCTCGTCCTTGGTGATCTGAACGCGCTTGGCTGTGCCCAGCATGTCCATGGTCACGGACTCAAGCTTCATGCCCAGCTCTTCGGAGATGACCTGACCGCCGGTCAGAATGCCGATATCCTGCAGCATGGCCTTGCGGCGATCGCCGAAGCCGGGGGCTTTGACAGCCGCGATTTTCAGACCGCCGCGCAGTTTGTTCACAACCAGAGTTGCCAGCGCTTCGCCTTCGACGTCTTCCGCGATGATCAGCAGGGGTTTCTGCGACTGGATCACCTGCTCGAGCAGGGGGACCATGGGCTGCAGCGACGACAGTTTCTTTTCGTGCAGCAGGATCATGCAGTCTTCGAGTTCGGTGGTCATCTTGTCGGCGTTGGTGACAAAATAGGGGCTCAGGTAGCCGCGGTCGAACTGCATGCCTTCGACAACATCGGTCTCTGTTTCCAGGCCCTTGTTCTCTTCGACGGTGATCACACCCTCGTTGCCGACTTTCTGCATCGCGTCTGCGATCTGGCGGCCGATTTCGGTTTCGCCGTTGGCCGAGATGGTGCCGACCTGGGCGACTTCGTCGCTGTCAGACACGGGGCGCGACGCGGATTTGATCGACTCGACCACTTTCAATGTCGCCATGTCGATGCCGCGCTTGAGGTCCATCGGGTTCATGCCAGCGGCAACCGATTTCATGCCTTCCTTGACGATGGCCTGGGCCAGAACAGTCGCGGTTGTTGTACCGTCGCCTGCTTCGTCATTGGTGCGAGAAGCAACTTCTTTCACCATCTGGGCGCCCATGTTCTCGAACTTGTCTTCCAGTTCGATTTCCTTGGCGACCGACACACCGTCCTTGGTAATGCGGGGGGCACCGAACGATTTGTCCAGAACCACGTTGCGGCCCTTGGGGCCCAGTGTCACTTTTACAGCGTCGGCGAGAGTGTTCACGCCTGCCAGCATGCGATTGCGGGCATCTGTATCGAATTTGACGTCCTTAGCAGCCATATTCTTTCTCCTTTGAGAATGTGTGAGTGAGGGTCAGAGAAGCGGCGGGCGCTTACTCGATGATCCCCATGATGTCGCTTTCTTTCATCATCAGCAGCTCTTCGCCGTCGATGGTGACTTCGGTGCCGGACCACTTGCCGAACAGCACTTTGTCGCCGGCTTTGACACCCATGTCGATCAGCTCACCGCTGTCCTTGCGGGCACCGGGGCCTGCGGCAACGATTTCGCCTTCGCTGGGCTTTTCCTTGGCGCTATCGGGGATGATAAGCCCGCCAGCGGTTTTCTCTTCGCTTTCCGTGCGGCGTACCAGCACGCGGTCATGAAGCGGTTTCAATGCCATCTTTGCAGCTCCTTAAGGCTCAAAGTTTCTCCCTTGGACCCCGCGTTCGGGGCCGTTAGCACTCATTTGTGGCGAGTGCTAACGCAGGGGTAGGTAGGGAACTCGCGCAGCCGAGTCAACGCCTCGCCAAAGGTGGATTTGCAAAAATTGTCTGTAATCGCCCCGAATGGCCCCGGCCAACCGCCTAAACCTTCGGCCTAGGCCCGAAACACTCTGCCAAAAGTCCAATTCGACCACCGCTGTTCGATCCACAGATCATCCCCAGCCGCAACGGTGCGGCGCGATAGTGATCAATGGAGAAACCGCTATGACATCTTTTACGAAATCCGCCCTGCTCGCCGCCCTTCTGGCCCCTGCCGCTGCCTTTGCCGGTCTGGACGTGGGCCAGTCGCTGGGCACAACCGAAGCGGATGTGCGCACGGCCCTGACAGGCATGGGATACGAGGTGCAGGAGATCGAGATCGAAGATGGCGAGATCGAAGCCGAAGTCACGCTGGACGGTGTGGCCTATGAGGTCGAGGTGGCAATGGACACTGGGCTTGTGCTGGAAATCGAAGTCGATGATGACGGCGACAGCGACGACGACTAAGCTGAGCCGATGACCGACCGCCCGGGCACATCCGGGCGGTCAGACCAATGCACTGGACCTGAATATGCCGACACGCCGCACGATCCTTGTGACCCTCTTTGTCATCCAGGCGCTGTGTTGCGCCTATTTTCTGGCGGACGTGTTTTTCGATCTGGTGATGCCGACGCAAAGCTGGGCGCTGGCCGAAAGCGATGTGGTCGAGGGTATCGTGACGATCGCGCTGTTCCTGAGCCTGGCCTTCACCGCGTCGGAGCTGCGCCAGATGATGCAGCGCGAAGACAAGATCACGGATCAACTCAAGATCGCCTCGGGCGCATTTGCAGACCTGTTGGAGGTCCGGTTTGAAGAATGGGGGCTGACAGAGGCAGAGCGCGCAATCGCGGTTCTGTCCCTCAAGGGGTATTCCGTCGCTGAAATGGCCGATCTGCGCGCCACGGCGCAAGGCACGGTCAAGGCCCAGTGCGCGGCCCTTTATCGCAAGGCAGACGTGTCCGGGCGGTTGCAGTTGCTGAGCCTGTTTCTGGACGATCTGATGGCCGAAACGCTGATCCCCTCTGCCGCCTGACGTTTTTTGAAGCAAAAAACGGCTGGAAACTGACACAGTTTCCCCGCGCCACGCTGATCGGAGGCGCCGTTTTCCGCGTCGGAAAACAGCCGGGTTTTGTGTCAAAACCCGTTACTGCCCCAAAACAGACCCGGACTCGGAAACGGCAGATGCCCCTTTGGGCGTCAGCCCGTAAACACCCTTTTCCACCTTTTCAAACCACCCGTAGTGGTCATCGCGCATCATGGTCGTCGCGCGCACCACACCGGTTTCACGCGCCACATCCGCGCCCTTGCTGGCGCCCACCTCAAACAGATACATCGCCAGTTTCAGCGCATCCTGACGGTAGGCCGTAATCAGCCCGACCCGGGTCTGCCCCCCATCATTCGGATCCCCGACGCGCCCTGCGAACTCGCGCAGCAACTTGCCCTGACGCTTGGTGTTCTTGCGCGGGGCATATGGCCCCGGATCGCAATGCACAGTGACAAGGCCGTCACTGATGCGCACTGTCATCAGCCCAAGACCCAATCGGCGGCACAGCCTCGTCATGTCCTTGATCGATTTCAGAAACCGTTTCCCCTTGCCCCGCCCCACGGCCATGTAGACATCGTCGCTGACCGACAGGCGGGCAACGCACTGGTGGACGAGAGTCAAGGAAAACCCCAGCTTTAGCTCGACAATCACCGGCGGCTCGGCCCCGCGCACCGCCACCACATCGGCTGCCCCCACTTCGGACTTCACCACATATCCCTGCCCTTCGAGAAAGGTTTTGACGGGTGGGTACAGGTCAGTCTCGCGTTCGGCCACGGTGCTCTCTGGGTCTCAAATGGGCCACGCGAGGAAACCCCACGCGCGGCCCCAAGGCAAGCGCTTAGCGCCCGCCGGTGCGCCCCGGAAAGCGCGGCGGCCGCCCGCCCCTGATCTGGGTGCGCAACGTCTCGGACGGTGCGCGCGGCGGGTTCGGCCGCTTTGGTGCGGTTTTGGCTGGATTGGATACAGTGCGGGTGTCACCGCGCGTGCGGCGTGTTTTGGTTTTTCTGGGCATGGGATGCCTCGCATATCTGAGTGTCGGAACGCGCACGGCCATTGGCCTGCGCAGCATGTCCCGCGGATGCGGGTCAGGCGGACTGGTCCATTGTCAGATTACTCCTGCAAGAAAGGTGCACCGAGGCTGGTGCGGAACGGGTGGGCGGTCAGGCCAGATTGTCCATGTGCAGGGCACTCCTTTGCAGATGCAATATCCTACCTCAATGAGCGGGGTTTCGTCAAATCCCTACCCGCGACATCCTTGCATCTCTCGCCCCCGTGACATGGCCACACACCTTGCTATAAGGGCGCGAAATTCTCTCCTCCCAAAGGATGCATTCCATATGACAACGCTCGTTTTTGGCCACAAATCCCCCGACACCGATTCCACAGGCTCGCCCATCATCTGGGCATGGTATCTGAACGAGATCAAAGGCACCGCCGCCGAACCCGTGCTGCTGGGCGAACCCAACACCGAGGCCGCATTCGTGCTGAACAAATGGGACTTGCCCAAGCCGCGTATCATCGACGGCGTGGACGCCGACCAGCCGGTGGTGATCGTGGACACGAACAACCCCGCCGAGCTGCCGGACACCATCAATGACGCCGACATCCAGGGCATCATCGATCACCACAAACTGGTTGGTGGCCTGGAAACCAAGGGTCCCATCGACATCCGCATCGAGCCGCTGGCCTGCACCGCCACGATCATGTGGAAGATGATCGGCAAGGACATGGCGCAGATGCCCACGGGTGTGAAAGGGGCCATGCTGTCCTGCATCCTTTCGGACACGCTGGAATTCCGCTCGCCCACGACAACACAGGAAGACACGGCCATCGCGCACGATCTGGCCAAGGACCTGGGCGTGGACATCGCCGCCTATGCGGCCGAGATGTTCGAGGCGAAATCGGATGTTTCTGCCTTCTCGGACGCTGAATTGCTGCGCATGGACAGCAAGGAATATGCCGTGGACGGCACCCAGTTCCGCGTGTCCGTGCTGGAAACCACTGCCCCCAAGATCGTGCTGGACCGCAAGGACAGCCTGATGGCGTCGATGGTCGATGTCGCCAAGGAAGACGGCGCGGACGAGGTGCTGCTGTTCGTGGTCGACATCCTGAACGAAGAAGCCACGATGCTGATCCCCAACGACCGGGTGAAGGGCGTGGCCGAGAAAAGCTTTGATGCGACCGTGACCGGCGACACCGTGGTGCTGCCCGGTGTGATGAGCCGCAAGAAACAGATCATCCCGAAGCTCAAGGTGTGATCGGGGGCGGACCACAGGTCCGCCTTACAGTTTGCGAAGGATAAAGGCGGGGCCCTCCTCGCCTTTTTTCTTGTGCGGTGCGCATCAAGATGCGCCTTACCTTTCAAAGCATCCCGACCGCGCACTAGGATGAGTGCAGATCGGGAGGGGAACATGCCAGCAGTGGACATTCAGAAAGACGGGCGTATCGGGCGCATCATCCTGAGCCGCCCGGATGTGATGAACGCCATCGATTACGAGATGCCGCGCGCACTGGAAGCGGCGGTGCGCGCCTTGGACAGTGATCCTGCGATCCACGTGATCGTCCTGTCCGGCGCGGGAAAGGCATTTTGCGCAGGCTATGACCTGGCCCACTACGCGCAGGATCCCGAAAACAGGATCACTCAAGACATGCCCTGGGATCCGATGCAGGACTATCAATTCATGTGGGCCAACACGCAGGCCTTCATGTCCCTGTTCCGCGCAATGAAGCCGGTGATCTGCAAGGTACATGGCTATGCCGTTGCGGGCGGGTCAGACATCGCCCTGTGCTGCGATCTGGTGGTGATGGCCGAGGATGCGCAGATTGGCTACATGCCCGCGCGTGTCTGGGGCTGCCCCACCACGGCGATGTGGGTCTATCGGCTGGGCTTGGAAAAGGCCAAGCGCATGATGCTGACCGGCGACAAGATCACGGGCCGCGAGGCCGCCGAGATGGGCCTTGTCCTCAAGGCCGTGCCTGCCGACCAGCTGGACACAGAGGTCGAGGCCCTCGCGCAGCGCATGGCGACCGTGCCCATCAACCAGTTGGCAATGAACAAGATGGTGATCAACCAGACCATCGAGGCGACGATCACGCAGACCCAACGGCTGGCGACAGTGTTCGATGGGATCACGCGCCATTCGCCCGAAGGGTTGAATTTCAAGGCGCGCGCCGAGGCTGTCGGCTGGAAACAGGCGGTGCGCGAACGGGACAGCGGGCTTTATGACTGGACGCGGGATCATCCGCTCAACAGCACCGACTGAGCCCTTTCCCTTGCCCCGGCCCTGTGGCAGACCGCGCGCAGCATTCATTTGAAAGGCGCGCTTATGGCCCAGATCATTTCCTCCCTCGCCGAGATTTCCGACCGCTATGACGCGCTGTTCGTCGATCTGTGGGGCTGTGTGCACAACGGGGTGCACGCCTTGCCAGAGGCGGTCGCGGCCCTGCAAGCCTACCGGGCCAAGGGCGGCAAGGTCGTTCTGGTGACAAACTCGCCCCGCCCACGTGCAGGGGTGACGAAGCAACTGGTGCATTTCGGCGTGCCGGACGATGCCTGGGACACGATTGCGACCTCGGGTGACAGTGCGCGCGCCGCCATGTTTCGCGGTGTTGTGGGCACCAAGGTCTATTTCATCGGGCATCCGGGGGAAGAGAAATTCTTTGAGCCCATCGGCGTGATCAAGGACCCGATCGACGTGAAGATGGTGGCGCTGGAAGAGGCCGAAGGGATCGTTTGCACCGGCCCGCGCGACCCGATGGCAGACCCCGACACCATGCGCCCCGAATTCCTGATGGCCAAGCAATTGGGACTGAAGCTGCTGTGCGCGAACCCCGATATCGTGGTGGACCGGGGCGAAGTGCGCGAGTGGTGCGCAGGCGCGCTGGCGCAGCTTTATACGGAGATGGGGGGCGAGAGCCTCTATTTCGGGAAACCCCATCCGCCGATCTATGATCTGGCGCGTCGGCGGCTGGCCGAACTGGGTGTGGATGTGCCCGACATCGCCATCCTCGCCATCGGTGATGGTGTTTTGACCGACATCGCGGGCGCGATGGGCGAGGACATCGATTCTCTGTTCATCTCGGGCGGACTGGCCGCCGCAGAAACAAAAACGTCGCACCAACCGGACTCGGACTCGCTAAGCACCTATTTACAAAAGGAAATGAGCGCACCGACCTTTGCGATAGGGCACCTGCGCTGACCTTCTTTTTGCTTGCTTTTCTGCGCGTGCAAAGTAATTACGTTGCGTGAGGATGGCGCCATGCGTCAGAAAATTACCGGAGCGCACTATGTTGGACAACCTGCCCCGCGGCACGATCTGCATCGAAGACATTGAAATGGGCATGTCCCGTCACCTGCGCAAAGTCGTGACGGATGAGGACATCGAAATGTTCGCCCAGGTCTCGACCGACCACAATCCGGTGCATATGGACGACGACTATGCGCGCGACACGATCTTTGCCGGGCGTATTGCGCATGGGATGCTGACGGCTGGCCTGATCTCTGCCGTGATCGGAGAGCAACTGCCCGGCCACGGCACGGTGTATATGGGCCAATCCCTTAAATTTCTCGCACCGGTGCGTCCGGGCGACATGGTCTATGCCGAGGTGAAGGTCATCGACATCGACTTTGCCAAGCGCCGGGTGAAACTGGATTGCCACTGCGCGGTGGACGGGAAAAAGGTGCTGGTGGGCGAAGCGATGGTATTGGCACCGTCCCGCAAGTTTGACTGAATTTTCAGTGTACTAGGGGACGCTGCCCTCGGCGTATACGCGCCTCCCCCGTGGTATTTTCGGCTCAAACAAGACAAGTGCATGTGCTTGCTCTCGCGGCGTCGCGCGGCTAGGCATGCGCCATGAGGATCATACGCGATTATCAGTTTGTCGAGGATGCCGACCGCGGTGCGACCGTGGCCATCGGCAACTTTGACGGGGTGCATCTGGGCCACCAATCGGTGATCGACCTGGCCCGCGATGCCGCCCCCGACGCCCCCTTGGGCGTGCTGACATTCGAGCCGCACCCGCGTGTGTACTTTGCCCCTGATGCCCCGCCTTTTCAGCTGATGAGCCAGGCGGCGCGGGCCAGTCGGCTAGAGAAACTGGGGGTCGAACGCCTTTACGAATTGCCCTTCAACGCGGGCCTTGCCGGGTTGAGCCCGGAGGAGTTTGCAGAGCGTGTGATCTGCGAGGGTCTGGGTCTGAATCACGTGGTTGTGGGGGCTGGTTTCTGCTTTGGCCGCAAGCGCGCGGGCACGGCCGAAGACCTTGCTGCATATGGGCGCGAGATGGGGTTCGGGGTGACAATTGCCCCGCTTTTGGCGCGCTCGGAGGCGACCGTTTCGTCAACTGCAATCCGCACGGCGCTGAGCGAGGCGCGTCCGCGCGATGCGGCCGCCATGCTGGGGCATTGGCACCGGATCGAAGGGCCTGTGATCGGGGGCGAGCAGCGGGGGCGCGAGCTGGGATACCCTACGGCGAACATGTCGATCGAGGGACTGCATCCGCCTGCTTTTGGCGTTTATGCCGTTCTTTTCAGTGTGTTGGACGGCCCGCATGCGGGTGAGTATCATGGCGTTGCATCCTTGGGTGTGCGGCCCATGTTCGGGGAGAACCGGCCCAACCTGGAGACCTTCGTCTTTGATTTCTCGGGCGATCTTTATGGTGCCTCGGTCTCGGTCGCGTTGGTGGAACATCTGCGGGGCGAAGAGACGTTTGACAGCCTTGAAGCCCTGATTGCACAGATGGATGCGGACAGCGCAGAGGCGCGCGCGATCCTAACGGCCCTATGAGCGACCCGATTGTGCGCAACGGGCTAAGCCCCCGTTTTTGGGAGAAAAAACCCCTCAAGAAAATGAATGAAGCGGAGTGGGAAGCGCTGTGTGACGGCTGTGGCAAGTGCTGTCTGAACAAGCTGGAAGATGACGAGAGCGGAGAGGTCGCCCTGACCCGCGTGGCCTGCCGATTGCTGGATGACGCGACCTGCCGCTGCGCGCATTACGAGACCCGGCACCAGTTCGTGCCGGACTGTATCGTGCTGAAACCGTCCAACATCGACAGCCATCTCTACTGGATGCCGCAAACCTGCGCCTATCGGCTTCTTTATGAGGGCAAGCCGCTGGCGGACTGGCATCCGCTGATCAGCGGGACGGCGGAGACGGTGCACGAGGCAGGTGTCTCCATGCAGGGTCGTACGGTGAGCGAATTCGATGTCGCCGATGACGATTGGGAAGATCACATCATCGACGAACCGGTCTGAGCGTACGCTGTGTTAACCGGGCCTTTGGCGGCGGGTTTGGCCGTGTCCGGGGTCAAGATGTCGGCCAAAGTGAACAGCTATGTGCGGAAATTGTACGTTTTGTGAGAGGCGTATTCGGGCGATCTGGGCCTTATTTTGCGGAACTGCGCCGATTTCCCCCCAAACTGTACATTTTGCGCAAATGGCTGAAATCCAAGGGCGAAATTTGGTTAACGCGGGGCGATATGCCGCGGGTCAGGGCCGGGTTGCGAGGAAGGTGCGCACAGGGTTCGCCACCGCATCCGGGTCGGTGATCGGGGCCATGTGCCCAAGCCCCGGCAGTGCGATGTCACGCGCATCGGGCAGGCGTCGGGCGATGGCGGCGTTGACCGGGCCCGCCCAGCGCGAGTCTGCCCCGCGCATCAGGAGGACTGGCATGTGCGCGGCCTCGAAGCGCCCGGGCGCCAGCAGCCCGGCACTGTCATCGAGCAGGAATGGGGCCGAGTGCCGGACGAAATCGATACGGTCGGCCATGTAGCGGCGGGATGTTTGCGGGATGTCCTCCCACCGCGTGCTGTCACCCCAGGCTCTGTTGAAGGCGCGGGCGGCTGCGTCACGCTCGCCTGCGTCGAGCGCGGCATCGAAATCGGCGGTGTCGCGGGTGTAGTTGGGGCGAAAGGCCGGATCGTCGGCCATGACCGGCGCAAAGTAGACCGGTTCGAACAGGATGGCCGCGCGCACCCTGTCGGGATGTTCGATGGCGAGGCGCAGGGCCACGGTCGCGCCAAAGGAATGGCCGATGATATCGACGGGCTCCGGGCCAAGATCGTCGAGCACGCGCAGGGCCATGTCGGTGGCGGTGTCATGCATGACCCCCTGCCCGTTCCAATCGCCCGATTTTCCGTGATTGGGCAGATCGAAGCCGTGCAGAGTTGCGATATCGCCAAGGGCCGCGCCCATGCCGCGCCATGCCCCGGCATGGGCAAGTGAGCAGTGGATGGCGAGCATCGGGAGGCCGCCGGACCCGAAGGTCCGGCGGTGGATATGTGGGATCACAGCTTGCCGGAGAGATGCAGATCAAGATCCTCGATCTTGTCCTGCCCCCAAAAGCGTTGATCGCCGTCCACGATGTAGAACGGTGCGCCGAATGCGCCCTTGTCCACCGCCTCTTCGAGGTTGGCGGCGTAGGTTTCTGCCCCCGCCAGCAGGCCGCTATCGGCAAGGGAGGCATCAAAGCCCGCAGCCGTCAGGCAGGATTTGACCACGTCATCCTCGGCGATGTCCTTTTCCTCGGCCCAGACGGCGCGCAGCACGGAGTGCACCAGCTTGCCCAGGTCGCCGCCACCGGCCGCTTGTGCGGCGATGACTGCATAAGAGGACGGCGCGGCATTGGTGGGCCAGTGCGCGGGTTTGAGGTTGAAGGGCATGTCGTATTTCTTGGCCTGCCGCACCAGTTCCTGGGCGCGGTATTCGATCCGGTTGGGGTGGCGATCCTTGGGCGGTGTCCCGCCGGTGCGCCCGAACAGGGCCATGATATCGAGCGGTTTGTAGGTCACAGTGGCCCCATGCTTGGCCGCCACCTCTTCGAACCGGTTCCCGGCAAGGTAGGTGTAGGGCGACAGTGTCGCGAAGTAATAGTCGATATGGGGCATTTCTTTCTCCGGTTCGGGGGTCTTTTGCTTCGCGCGACGGTACGCCCGTGTTAAGCGGAGTCAACATCACGAATCTGTCACATATCGTGCTGCGGGGAACGAACATGCCGAATATCCAAGAGCCCAAGCTGATCTCGGGCAATGCCAACCTGCCGTTGGCCAAAGCCATTGCGCGGCGCATGTCGCTGCACCGGGGGGTCAATGTGGGGTTGGTCGAGGCCCGGGTCGAGCGGTTCAACGACGGCGAGATTTTCGTGGAGGTGTTCGAGAATGTCCGCGGCGAGGATATGTTCATCATCCAGCCCACGTCGAACCCGGCCAATGACAACCTGATGGAGCTGCTGATCATGTGCGACGCGCTGCGCCGATCCTCGGCTGCCCGCATCACCGCCGTGATCCCCTATTTCGGCTATGCCCGGCAGGATCGCCGGACCAAGGCCCGCACGCCGATTTCGTCCAAGCTGGTGGCCAACATGCTGGTCGGCGCGGGGATCGAGCGGGTGCTGACCATGGATTTGCACGCTGCCCAGATCCAAGGCTTTTTCGACATCCCCGTGGATAACCTTTATGCCTCGCCCATTTTTGCGCTGGACATCAAGACGCAGTTTGCGGGCCGCATGGACGATCTGATGATTGTCTCGCCCGATGTGGGTGGTGTGGCCCGTGCCCGTGATCTGGCCAAGCGGTTGAGCGCCCCCCTGTCCATCGTGGACAAGCGCCGCGAAAAGGCGGGCGAGGTGGCCGAGATGACTGTCATCGGGGATGTGTCGGGCAAGACCTGTGTGATCGTGGACGACATGGTCGACACCGCTGGCACCCTGTGCAAGGCCGCCGAGGTGTTGACGGAAAACGGGGCCAAGGAGGTCCATTCCTACATCTCGCACGGCGTCATGTCCGGCCCGGCGGTGGAGCGTGTGACCGCATCGGTGATGAAATCGCTGGTGATCACCGACAGCATTCAGCCCACCGACGCCGTGATGGCCGCGCCCAACATCCGCATCGTGCCGACGGCCCCTGTCTTTGCCCAGGCCATCCTGAACATCTGGCATGGCACCTCTGTGTCCTCGCTGTTCGAGGCCGAGACCCTCAGCCCGATCTATGACGGGATGTACGCGGCAGAGTAAGCCGTCAGCGCAGGACGCGCAGGTCGCCGGGTTCGTAGATCACGAAACCGTCGGTGGCGGGCTGGATTTTCTTGTGATCCCAGCAGGTCCTGGCCGCCTCCAGTGACATCTCTGGATGGGCGTCGCGAATGTCGCGCAGGTATTGCAGGTAGTTGTTGCAGGCCGCGATCTCGCGCCGGAAGGCCGGATCATCCTTGCGCGCCTCAAGCACGTGCCACGCCTCTATCGCATCCCCGAGGGTGGCGCCCGCGTTCGCCTTGACCCAAGCCATGAAGTCCCCATGGCACACAAAGCGGGTGCCGATGTGATCGGCAAAGAACCCGCGCAGATTGGGCCCGAATGACACGGTGTCGGTGATCTCTGTCTCGCGGGTCAGGGGGGCGGTGGCCCATTTGAATTTGCTTTTGCCCCGTGTGCGCGACGCGGGCGGAACCGGCGCGCCGGGATGGGCCAGCGCATAGGCCACCCGGTCGCGCAACACGGCCTTTGTGCCCGTGGCCGCGATACCCAGGGCCGCGCAGAACTGGTGCAGGGCCTCGACCGGCCAGTACCAGCGCAGGAACTCAGGCGCAGTCATGGCTGCATCAACGGCGGGTCGGGTGGCTGTGTCTGGATCGCTCATGTCCGCAGACCTAGGACAAAGCCGCGCCATGGCCACGCCCTGCACGTCTGATCAAATTTCGACCGCAGGCGGCGTGGCGCGGGGGCGATCCGGCAAACCCTCTGGACACCTTTCGCGCCTTGCCCGAGTATCTTGGCAAACATGTGGGGAGATCACCGATGAAAACCATCATCACCGCGACCGTGTTGAGCGTTCTGGCAAGCGGGGCCTTTGCTGCCGGTCACTGCGCCGCCGGCAAGACACTGACCGAAGGCACGCTGACCATCGCCACCGGCAATCCCGCCTATTACCCATGGGTCATCGACGACGCCCCCGAAAGCAAACAGGGGTTCGAGGCCGCAGTCGCCTATGCGCTAGCCGAAGAGATGGGGTTTGCCGATGATGCCGTGACCTGGGTGCGCACCTCATTTGACGAGGCGATCCAGCCGGGTGCCAAGAACTTTGACCTCAACATGCAGCAGTTTTCGATCACCGCAGATCGCGACAAGATCGTCGATTTCTCGGCCCCCTATTACACCGCGCCCCAGGCCGTGCTGACGACGCAGGCCGTGATTGATGCGGGGGCGACGGGCACGATGGAAAGCCTGAAGGAACTCAAATGGGGGGTGATGGCCTCGACCACGGCGCTGCCCATCGTGATGGAGACGATCCAGCCCACGCAAAGCCCGCTGGTCTATGATGACAACGCCAATGTCACCGCCGCCATCAAGGCGGGACAGATCGACGCCGCCCTATTCGATCTGCCCACGGCGCTGTTCACCTCGGCCGTGCTGCTCGACAACGGTGCGGTGCTGGGCCAGTTCGACCCCGCAGCGGCGGAAAACCCCGACCAGTTCGGCGCGCTGATGCCCGAAGGCTCGGCCCTCAAGGCCTGTGTGGATGAAGCACTGGCCGCCCTGAAAGACAGCGGTGCATTGGCCGCGATCGAGGCGGAGTGGCTGCAAGAGGCCACAGGCGTGCCCCTGATCAAGTGACAAGACGCGCGGCTTACGAGGCCCGGCAACGCCGCCGGGCCAACCTGATCGCCGGGGGCAGCACGCTGGCTGTCGTGCTGCTGGTCATCCTGCTGGTGCCCCTCGCGCCGGGATGGCAGGCGGTCCGGGCCTCGTTTTTCGACGGCGAGATTTTCCTGCGCACCTTTCCCGACCTTGCGCGCGCCTTCCTGCTGGATGTGGCGATCTTTGCCTGGTCCGTGCCGATGATCTTTGTCCTCGGGCTTGCCATTGCACTGGCGCGCGGCGCGCGGGCTCCTGCCCTGTTTCCACTGCGCATCTTTGGCGCGGTCTATGTGGATCTGTTTCGCGGTATTCCTGTCGTCCTGCTGGTGTATCTGGTTGGCTTCGGCATCCCCGGCCTGGGCCTGCCCCGCCCGTGGAATTCGCCCTACATCTGGGGCACGGTGGCGCTGGTGCTGACCTATTCGGCCTATGTGGCCGAGGTGCTGCGCTCAGGCATCGAAAGCATCCATGCCAGCCAGCGCAATGCCGCCATCTGCCTCGGGCTCAGCGAACGGGACACGATGCGATACGTGATCCTGCCGCAGGCGATCCGGCGCGTGGTGCCTGCCAACATGAACATGCTGGTGGCGCTGCAAAAGGATGTCGCGCTGCTGTCTTTCATCGGTCCGGTCGAAATCCTGCGACAAGCGGGCATCTTCAAAAGCTTGCTGGCCAATTTCACGCCTTATGTGGTGGCGGCGGTGATCTTCTTATGTGTCACGGTGCCTGCGACACGCTATGCCGACTATCTGCTGAACAGGGACCGCGATGCCCGATCCTAGGTTGGAGTTGCGCGGCGTCACCAAAAGCTTTGGCGATGTGCAGGTGCTGCGGGGCATCGACATGAGCATCCAGCCGGGTGAGATGGTGTGCCTCATCGGCGCGTCCGGGTCGGGAAAATCGACGCTGCTGCGCTGCATGAACGGGCTGGAGCCTGTGGATGACGGCGCCGTGCTGCTGGACGGTGTGGACATCGCCGAACCGGGCTTTGACCTTGGTCCCATACGGCAACGCATCGGGATCGTGTTCCAGTCCTTCAACCTGTTCCCGCACATGACGGCTTTTGACAATGTCTGCCTTGCCCCGCGCCGCGTGTTGCGCGCGGATGGGGCCGCGCTGCACTCAGAGGTCGAGGCCCTGTTTGACCGCTTTGGCCTTGCCGCGCATATGCGCAAATACCCCGATCAGCTGTCAGGTGGGCAGCAGCAACGTGTCGCGGTGATCCGCGCCCTGGCGATGCAGCCGCAAACCATGCTCTTTGACGAGATCACCTCGGCCCTTGATCCCGAACTGGTGGGCGAAGTGCTGGATGTGCTGCGCTCTTTGCGCGATGACGGCATGACGATGGTGCTGGCCACACACGAGATGGGGTTTGCCCGCGAACTGGCCGACAGGGTGTGTTTCATGGATCAGGGGGTGATCGCCGAAGAGGGCACGCCGGACCAGATATTCTCGGCCCCCTCAAAGGCGCGCACCAAGCGGTTCCTGGCATCGGTCCTGCGCTAATGCGCGCTTCATCTTGCCAGATAAACTCTCCCCGAAGGGCCGATCTGCCAAGCCTCACCCGGCTTTAGTAAAGGTCCCACTCATCCACCTGGCGCAATTCGCCCATGGCCATCCACGCTACGCGCACACGGGCCACGCGGGTGTCGCCCCAGGTGCGGAACACCAGGTCAAACCCGTCCGGTGTGATGGTTTCTGCCGTAACATCGGCGCGCATGGGCGTTTCATTGTCCACGTCCCACATGGAGATCGACACATGCACGGTGGGGGATGCGCGAAATGGCTCGGAGAAGGCAATACGCCGCCGTCTTTCCCGTTGCCCCCGCCCCGTCCACATTTCGCCCCCATCTTCGAAATCCGAAAACAGGACAGTATCGCCCTGGTCGATACCTATCAGATGATTGCGCAGTCGTTTCATGTGGTCGTCTTTTTGGTGGTCACAGTGTCTAACACGTGAAAGAGACATTTTAAGGGTCAAAAAACGAAAAAGGCCCTGCGTTTCGCAAGGCCTGTCTCAATTTCTCAAGGCAACAGCCCTTACAGGCTGGCTTGCTTGGTGCTCAGCCCGATTTCAGAGCCAACGGCGGCCATGTCTGCCAGCAGTTTGGCTGCATCGTCGACATACCCGGCCTCTTTGGCGCGGTTATAGGCGTCCTGCGCCTCGTCGAACATCGCATCCATGTCGTCTTGCGTCATGTCGCCCCGGGCAACCGCACGCTCGGCCAGGACGGACACGCCCGCCACGCCGATCTCGGCAAAACCACCGGTCACGACATATTCATGGCTCGCACCGCCGGCATCGACCTTCAGCACACCGGGGCGCAGCGTGGTGATGGTGGGGGCGTGATCCGCCATCACCGTCATGTCACCGTCCGCACCGGGGATTTGCACCGATGTTGCTTCCATCGAGGCAAGGCTGCGCTCGGGGGATACCAAATCAAATTGCATCTGCTTTCTCCTTATTGGAGGGCCGCCCCGACCTGCGAGGCGGCGTTACTCTTAAGCAGCGTCCGCGGCCATCTTCTCGGCTTTGGCGATCACTTCGTTGATGCCGCCCACCATGTAGAAGGCACCTTCGGGCAGGTGATCGTATTCGCCGGCCACAACTGCCTTGAAAGACGAAATCGTGTCTTCCAGCGGCACCTGCACACCGTCAGAGCCGGTGAAGACCTTGGCCACGTCAAACGGCTGGGACAGAAAGCGCTGGATTTTCCGGGCGCGAGCCACGGTCAGCTTGTCCTCTTCGGACAGTTCGTCCATGCCCAGAATGGCGATGATGTCTTGCAGCGACTTGTAGCGTTGCAGGATCTGCTGCACGTCCGAGGCCACCTTGTAGTGCTCTTCACCCACGATCTGCGGGTCCATCAGGCGCGAGGAGCTGTCGAGCGGGTCCACGGCCGGGTAGATGCCGAGTTCCGAAATCGCACGGGACAGAACGGTTGTCGCGTCCAAGTGCGCGAAGGTTGTCGCAGGCGCGGGGTCGGTGAGGTCGTCCGCAGGCACGTAGACGGCCTGGATCGAGGTGATCGAACCCGACTTGGTCGAGGTGATCCGTTCCTGCATCGCGCCCATGTCGGTGGCCAGTGTCGGCTGGTAGCCCACCGCCGAAGGAATACGACCCAGTAGGGCCGACACTTCGGAACCCGCTTGGGTAAAGCGGAAGATGTTGTCGACGAAGAACAGAACGTCCGTACCGGAGGCGTCGCGGAACTGTTCGGCCAGTGTGAGGCCAGTCAGGGCCACACGGGCACGCGCACCGGGAGGTTCGTTCATCTGGCCGTAGACCAGGGCCACTTGGCTTTCTTCGAGGTTGTCGGGCTTGATCACGTTGGATTCGATCATCTCGTGATAGAGGTCGTTGCCCTCACGGGTCCGCTCACCCACGCCCGCGAACACGGAGTAGCCCGAGTGCACTTTGGCGATGTTGTTGATCAGTTCCATGATGAGAACGGTCTTGCCCACGCCGGCACCGCCGAAGAGGCCGATTTTACCGCCCTTCGAATAGGGCGCCAGCAGGTCAACCACCTTGATGCCGGTCACGAGGATTTCGGACTCGGTCGCCTGTTCGGCGAAGGCAGGGGCGTCCGCGTGGATCGGGCGCTTTTCCTCGGCCTCGACAGGGCCACCTTCGTCAACGGGCTCGCCCACGACGTTCAGGATGCGGCCCAGAGTCTTGGGGCCGACGGGCACCATGATGGGGCCGTCCGTGTCGACAACTTCCTGACCGCGGACCAGACCTTCGGAAGAGTCCATCGCGATGGTGCGGACGGTGTTTTCACCCAAGTGCTGCGCCACTTCCAACACCAGCTTGTTGCCGTTGTTGTCGGTGGTCAGCGCGTTCAGAATTTCCGGCAGGTGGTCATCGAACTGCACGTCGACGACGGCCCCGATGACTTGTGTTACTTTGCCTTTAGCATTTGCCATGTTTCGTCTCCGGTTCTCTCTTACAGCGCTTCAGCGCCGGAAATAATTTCGATCAGCTCGTTCGTGATCACGGCCTGACGCGAGCGGTTGTACTGGATGGTCAGTTGGTCGATCATCTCGCCCGCGTTGCGTGTGGCGTTGTCCATTGCCGACATCCGTGCACCTTGTTCGGATGCGCCGTTTTCCAGCAGGGCCGAAAAGATCGACGTGGCCACGGCGCGCGGCAGAAGGTCGGCCAGAATGGCCTCTTCGTCGGGCTCGTAGTCATAGAGCGTCTCGCCCGCCTCGTAGTCCTCTGGGACCGCGAAGGGGATGATTTGTTGGGCCGTCGGGATTTGCGTCACGACGTTCTGGAAGCGCGCAAAGAAGATTGTCGCCACATCGAACTCGCCCGCATCAAAGCGGCCCAGCACATCCTTCGCCACGCCTTGGGCGTCGGCATAGGACATCCGCTTGACCTCGGACATGTCCACGTGCCCGACGAACAGTTCGCCAAAGTCGCGTTTCAACTGGTCGCGGCCTTTTTTGCCGACGGTCAGGATTTTTACGGTCTTGCCGTCGTTTTGCAGCTTCGTCGCGTGCGCCCGTGCGAGTTTGGCGATGTTGGTGTTGAACCCACCGCAAAGCCCGCGTTCGGAGGTCATGACGACCAGCAATTGCACCTTGTCCGACCCTGTGCCTGACAGCAGCTTGGGCGCGCTGTCAGACCCGGCAGCCGCCGAGGCCAGCCCCGCCATCACGGCAGTGAACCGTTCGGCATAGGGGCGCGACATTTCGGCCGCTTCCTGGGCCCGCCGCAGTTTTGCGGCGGCCACCATTTGCATGGCCTTGGTGATCTTGCGCGTGGATTTCACGCTTTCGATCCTGTTTTTCAGGTCCTTGAGATTTGGCATCTAAAGATTTGCCTTCCAATTCAGGATGAGGTGAGGAACGCCGCCGCCACGATAATCGCTAGGACTGCGATTAAAAATAGCTTCGATGTGGCATTCCAAAATCTCATCCATTTAAGTTCTTCCTTACTAACCTCAGTTGCCGTCCATTTTGATGTTCGGAAACCACAGTTTAGGTCTGAACCACAAGGGGTCCGATCCGTGGATTTCCGGCGACACACCGTGCAAATGAACGCCTCTGGCATACTCCTTATGCGAAGGTCGAAGCGAACTCGTCGAGGACCGCCTTCATCTTGTCGACGTTCTCACCCGATTTGAACTTGGGGTCGTCATTCGCGATCCAGTTCAGGAAGTCCGCCTTCTGGCTGCGCAGGAAGGCCAGCAGACCCGCTTCGAAGTCACCCACGCGGTTGACGGGGATGTTGTCGAGGTAGCCGTTGGTGCCTGCAAAGATGGTGCAGACGATTTCGGCGTTGGTCAGGGGCGAATACTGGGCCTGCTTCATCAGCTCGGTCAGGCGCGCACCGCGGTTCAGCAACTGCTGGGTTGCCGCATCCAGATCGGAACCGAACTGGGCAAAGGCCGCCATTTCGCGGTACTGGGCGAGGCTCAGTTTCACCGGGCCAGCCACCGACGACATCGCGTCTGTCTGGGCCGAGGAACCCACGCGGCTCACCGACAGACCTGTGTTCACGGCGGGGCGGATGCCCTGGTAGAACAATTCGGTCTCGAGGAAGATCTGGCCGTCGGTGATCGAAATCACGTTGGTCGGGATAAAGGCCGACACGTCGCCGCCTTGGGTTTCGATGATCGGCAGGGCCGTCAGCGAACCCGCGCCATTGTCTTCGTTCAGCTTGGCCGACCGTTCCAGCAGGCGCGAGTGGAGATAGAAAACGTCGCCGGGATAGGCTTCGCGGCCCGGTGGGCGGCGCAGCAGCAGGGACATCTGACGATAGGACACGGCCTGTTTGGACAGGTCATCATAGATGATCAGCGCGTGGCGGCCATTGTCACGGAAGTGCTCGGCCATGGAGGTCGCGGCATAAGGTGCCAGGAACTGCATGGGCGCCGGGTCGGACGCGGTTGCGGCCACGACGATCGAGTATTCGATCGCGCCGGATTCTTCCAGTTTCTTCACCAGCTGCGCCACGGTCGAACGCTTTTGGCCAACGGCCACGTAGATGCAGTAGAGCTTCTTGCTCTCATCATCGCCGGCGGCGTCGTTGTAGGATTTCTGGTTCAGGATCGCGTCGAGGGCCACGGCGGTCTTGCCGGTCTGACGGTCACCAATGATCAGTTCGCGCTGACCACGGCCAATCGGGATCATCGCGTCCACGGCCTTGAGGCCGGTCGCCATCGGCTCGTGCACCGATTTGCGGGGGATGATGCCGGGTGCCTTGACGTCCGCAACGCTGCGGCCGGAGGCGTTGATCGGGCCCTTGCCGTCCAGCGGGTTGCCCAGACCGTCCACAACGCGGCCCAGCAGTTCGTCGCCCACGGGCACGTCCACGATGGAGTTCGTGCGCTTGACCGTGTCACCTTCTTTAATGTCGCGGTCAGAGCCGAAGATCACCACACCGACGTTGTCGGTTTCCAGGTTCAGGGCCATGCCCTGAATGCCACCGGGGAATTCGACCATCTCACCGGCTTGGACATTGTCGAGGCCATAGACGCGGGCAATCCCGTCACCCACCGACAAAACGCGGCCCACTTCGGCCACTTCTGCTTCCTGACCAAAGTTCTTGATCTGGTCTTTCAGGATCGCAGAAATCTCTGCTGCTTGGATACCCATTTATCCGACCTCTTTCATTGCATTCTGGAGGGAAGAGAGCTTGGAGCGGATCGACGTGTCGATCATCTTCGAGCCCACTTTTACGATCAAACCGCCGATGAGGCTTTCATCGACGGTTGCATTAATAGTGACGTCCTTGCCCATACGGGCGGTGAGCGTCTTGGCGAGTTTGTCTGATTGCGTCTTGGTCAGCGCCTTGGCGGAGGTGACGTCGGCCGTCACTTCGCCCTTGTCCTCGGCGATGATGTCACGCAGCGTCTGGACCAGTTGCGGCACCACGAACAGGCGGCGCTTGTCGGCCATCAGGGCCAGCGTGTTGGTCATCAGTGCCGAGACCCCGGCCTTTTTCGCAATCGCCGTGATGGCTGTGGCCTGATCGGCACGGCTGTAGATCGGGGACTGGATCAGATCGTTGAAGTCGGCGCTGTCGGCCATTGCGGCTGTCAAAGTGGCGATGTCGCCTTCAAGCCCTTTGACGTCGCCTGCATCCTTGGCAAGTTCGTATACGGCAGTGGCATAGCGCGCGGCGATACCTGTGGAGATCGAAGCTGGTTCGGACACGTCCACCCTTTCGAAGTCTTGGCCCCGGTGTGCTACCACATAGCGTGGTCCGGGGACGTGGGAACGCCTTGATTTGGGCCAAGGCGCGGAAATCAGGGGGGATGTAGCAGAGGGTGCACCACCCCGCAACATATGTTCGTGAACAGTTACAAAGGCAGTTTTTGAGCGTTATCAGCGCGTTAGGTAAAGTGCGACCGTTTGCGCCAAAGGTTTTGTTGGGAATCTGTCACAAAACTCACGCATTTCCATCCGATTCCGAAGGGGATGGTGATCGGCGACGGCCCCAGATGGTCATTATTCAGGCAATGCGGCGGGTGCGGATCGGGTACGCGCGCGCGCCCGTCCCTCAGAGCCGCCCGGCAATTGGCGCCGTCACGCCCTGCGGCACCGTCTGTTTCTTGGCCGAACTGCGCACGACCTTGCCCTTGGGCGGATAGACCAGTTTCGAGGCTTCGACCATGAACGCCCCACCTGCAAACATGCCCGGCATCAATCGCCCCACCTTTTCGAACATCGCACCGGATTTCATCCACACACGCTTGCCCGACGGGAACTGGTAGAGCGCCCCGACATGGCGTTCGGGCAGGAACTGGTGCTTGCGCAGCTGCGTTTCGAGCTGGCTGGCCGAATAGGGCCGCCCAAAGCCAAAGGGCGTGCGATCCCGCCGCGACCACAGGCCTGCGCGGTTGGGCACGATGAACAGCGCCTTGCCACCGGGGCCGAGCACGCGCCATGCCTCTTCCAGCAGGTCATAGGCACGCTCGGATGTTTCGAGCCCGTGCAGGACAACCAGTTTGTCCACGTGGCCCGTTTCGATCGGCCACAGCGTTTCCTCGGTCAGGACCGACACATTGGGCTTGTCCGCAGGCCAGGGCATCACGCCTTGCGGTCCGGGCATCAGTGCAATCACGCGCCGCGCCTCGGCGAGGTAAGGGCGCAGCAGCGGCACGGCAAAGCCGAAACCGGCGACCGTCTGCCCCTTGGCCTCGGGCCACACCTCGATCATCCGGCGCCGCAACGACCCCTGCGCCGCACGTCCCAGCGCACTGCGATAATAGAAGTTGCGCAGATCCTGCACGTCGAGATGCATCACACCCTCTTGCCCTTGCGGCCCCTGCGGACCACCTTGGCTACATACCTAACGGAAGAAAGCGCAATTGCCATGCCCCTCGACATCCGCACGATCCCCTGCCTGTCCGACAATTACGCCTATCTTGCGCATGATCCTGCCAGCGGCGCGACTGCGCTGATCGACATCCCCGAGGCGGCGCCGATCCTCGCCGTGCTCGAGGACACGGGCTGGACCCTGACGGACGTGCTGATCACGCATCACCACTATGACCACATCGACGGTCTGGCAGAGGTTCTGGCCCAGCACCCCGCCCGCGTGACCGGTGCAGAGGCGGATGCGCAACGCCTGCCCGCGCTGGACGTCAAGGTGAGCGAAGGCGACGAGGTGCGCATCGGGTCCGAGGTTGGTACGGTCATCGACGTTTCGGGCCACACGATCGGGCACATCGCCTTTCATTTTCCG
The DNA here is from genome assembly GCF_047715485.1 of Tateyamaria algicola. Classification (NCBI taxonomy): domain Bacteria; kingdom Pseudomonadati; phylum Pseudomonadota; class Alphaproteobacteria; order Rhodobacterales; family Roseobacteraceae; genus Tateyamaria; species Tateyamaria algicola. The sequence goes on along the minus strand of NZ_CP180422.1, from coordinate 3,044,373 downwards.
GCATCGAGGGCCGTGTTCACCGCCGACAGCCTGATGGCCCTGGGCTGTGGCCGCGTGTTCGAAGGCACAAAGCCGCAGATGCACGAGAGCCTGCAAAAGCTGGCCGCCCTGCCCGGCGACACCGTTGTCTGTTCGGGCCACGAATACACAGCGGCAAACGCCAAATTCGCCCTCACCATTGATCCCGAAAATCCCGCCCTTATATCGCGTGTCCGGGAGGTGACCGAGAAACGCGCATCGGGCACCCCCACCGTTCCGTCCCTCTTGTCTGAAGAACTGGCGACAAACCCGTTTCTGCGCGCCCATGATCCCGCCATTCAGGCCCACCTGGGCATGACCGGCGCCAACGCCACCGACGTGTTCACGGAAATCCGCAACAGAAAAGACAATTTCTGAGACGGAGCGTTCCCAAGCGCGCCTAATTCGAGCACAAACACGCGCTGTTCACGCAGATTGTGAGGCTTGAGGCAAAGAAAAGCCTTGAAGCTGCGCGATGTTCAACCAAACTTAAACACATGAGGCCATGGTTGGTACGGGGCCTCGACATCCCTTGCGGCCCCCACCCGACCCCGAGCGATAAGGAGCACTGCCGTGCCTTCATTCTCGACGACACTGGAAAAAGCGATCCATCAAGCGCTTGCGCTGGCCAACGAACGCCGGCACGAATTCGCTACGCTCGAGCATCTGCTGCTGGCGTTGATGGAAGAACCCGATGCGCGCCGCGTCATGCAGGCCTGTTCGGTCGACATCGACGATCTGCGCAGCACTTTGGAAGAATTCGTGGACGACGATCTGTCCAACCTCGTGACGGATATCGACGGCTCGGAAGCTGTGCCAACGGCCGCCTTTCAGCGCGTGATCCAGCGCGCCGCCATTCACGTGCAGTCCTCTGGCCGCACCGAGGTGACGGGCGCCAACGTGCTGGTCGCCATCTTTGCCGAACGCGAAAGCAACGCCGCCTATTTCCTGCAGGAGCAGGACATGACGCGCTATGATGCGGTGAACTTCATCGCACATGGCGTCGCCAAGGACCCGGCCTTTGGCGAGGCGCGCCCCGTATCCGGCGCGCCCGAGTCCGAGGAAGAGCCGCAAGGCGTCACCGAAGGCGAGAAAAAGGAAAGCGCGCTTGCCAAGTACTGTGTGGACCTGAACGAGAAATCCCGCGAGGGCGACATCGACCCGCTGATCGGGCGCGATTCCGAAGTCGAGCGCTGCATTCAGGTGCTGTGCCGCCGCCGCAAGAACAACCCGCTGCTGGTGGGTGACCCCGGCGTGGGCAAAACGGCGATTGCAGAGGGCCTCGCGCGCAAGATCGTGGCCGGTGAAACCCCCGAGGTGCTGGCAGGCACCACCATCTATTCGCTCGACATGGGCGCATTGCTGGCTGGCACCCGCTATCGCGGTGATTTCGAGGAACGGCTGAAAGCGGTCGTGACCGAGCTGGAAGATCACAAGGACGCGGTGCTGTTCATCGACGAAATCCACACCGTGATCGGTGCGGGTGCGACCTCTGGCGGGGCCATGGATGCCTCCAACCTGCTGAAACCTGCGTTGCAGGGCGGCAAGCTGCGCACCATGGGGTCGACCACTTACAAGGAGTTCCGTCAGCATTTCGAAAAGGACCGCGCGCTGAGCCGCCGGTTCCAGAAGATCGACGTGAACGAGCCTTCGGTCGAGGATGCCACCAAGATCCTGCGCGGCCTCAAACCCTATTTCGAAGATCACCACGGCGTCAAATACACCTCCGACGCGATCAAGACCTCTGTCGAGCTGGCCAGTCGCTACATCAACGACCGCAAGCTGCCCGACAGCGCGATTGACGTGATCGACGAGGCGGGCGCCGCCCAGCATCTGGTCGCCGCTGCCAAGCGCCGCAAGACCATCGGCACCAAGGAGATCGAGAATGTCGTCGCCAAGATCGCGCGCATTCCGCCCAAGAACGTCTCGAAGGACGATGCGGAGACGCTGAAGGACCTCGAGGCCTCGCTGAAGCGCGTGGTGTTCGGTCAGGACGATGCGATTGTCGCTCTTTCCTCGGCCATCAAACTGGCGCGGGCCGGTCTGCGCGAGCCTGAAAAGCCCATCGGCAACTACCTGTTTGCCGGGCCGACAGGCGTGGGGAAAACCGAGGTCGCCAAGCAGTTGGCGGACACGCTGGGTGTGGAAATGCTGCGGTTCGATATGTCCGAGTACATGGAGAAACACGCGGTCTCGCGCCTGATCGGGGCCCCTCCGGGCTATGTCGGGTTTGACCAGGGTGGCATGCTGACGGACGGTGTCGACCAGCATCCGCATTGTGTGCTGCTGCTCGATGAGATGGAAAAGGCGCACCCGGATGTCTACAACATCCTGCTGCAGGTGATGGACCACGGCAAGCTGACCGACCACAACGGCCGGACGGTGGATTTCCGCAACGTGATCCTGATCATGACCTCGAATGCGGGTGCTTCCGAACAGGCCAAGGCCGCCATCGGCTTTGGCCGTGACCGGCGCGAGGGCGAGGATACGGCGGCCATCGAACGCACGTTCACGCCTGAATTCCGCAACCGTCTGGATGCGGTGATCAGCTTTGCGCCGCTGCCAAAGGACGTGATCCTGCAGGTGGTCGAGAAGTTCGTGCTGCAGCTTGAGGCGCAACTGATGGATCGCAACGTGACCATCGAGTTGACCAAACCTGCTGCCGAATGGCTCGCCAACAAGGGCTATGACGACAAGATGGGCGCCCGCCCCCTGGGTCGCGTGATTCAGGAGCACATCAAGAAGCCGCTGGCCGAAGAACTACTGTTCGGCAAGCTGATGAAAGGTGGCGTGGTCAAGGTCGGCGTCAAGAACGGCGAACTCGACCTGAAACTGGAAGGTCCGGACAAGCCGCGCCTGTCCGGTGACAAGCCGCCCCTGTTGACGGCGGACTGATGCGCGCGGCTGCACTTGCCGCTCTACTGACAACCCTTGCCGCAGGCCCCCTTGCGGCAAGGGATATCATCTTGAACCCGCCCATTGATTGCGATCTGGGCAGCGACTGCTTTGTGCAGCAATATGTCGATCACGACACCTCGAACCAGGCGATGGATTTCAGGTGCTCCAATCTCAGCTACGACACCCATCAAGGCACTGATTTTGCCCTGCGCTCTCTCGAGCAGATGCGGCGCGGGGTCAGCGTTCTGGCCGCAGCGCCGGGAACCGTGCGCGCGACACGCGATGGGATGGAAGACAGGCTGTTCCGCACCGGCGACGCCTCCCGCATCAGCGGGCGCGAATGTGGCAACGGGGTCGTCATAGACCATGGCGGCGGCTGGACCACACAATACTGCCATATGAAACGCGGCTCACTTGAGGTCAAAATAGGGGATCGCGTCACCAAATCCACTGTCCTGGGCGAAGTTGGGCTGTCGGGACGCACCCAGTTCCCGCATGTGCACATGACCGTGCGCAAGGACGGGGACGTGATCGACCCCTTCGATCCGGATGGCAAGATCAGCTGCGGTGCCCCCAGCACGGAAACGCTGTGGCAAAATCCCCTGCCCTATCGCCCCGGCGGCATCCTGTCAGTCGGCTTTGCCGACAAGGTGCCGGGGTTTGACGCGGTCAAGGCGGGCCGCGCAGCCTCGGCAACCCTCCCGACGACGGCGCCCGCGCTTGTCGTGTTCGGCTATGCGTTTGGCGGCAGGAAAGGGGATACATTGCGCCTGCGCATCGACGCCCCGGACGGTGTGATGATGGATGAGCGTGTCGTGCTGGAAAAGAACCAGGCCCAATTCTTTCGCGCCGTCGGCAAGCGGCTGCGCGGTGCGGGTTGGGCGCCGGGCACCTATGAGGGCACCGTCACCCTGATGCGCGGCAGCCGGACGATCAACAGCGAAACGGGCACGGTGCTGGTTCGGTAAGGCGCAGGTGTCCTGCGCCCCGCTGCCGTCTCACACACATCCTGACTCTGTCTTGGTAAGGCGCACCCTGGTGCGCCCTATTTCTCGGTAAACTTCAACTCGATCCGCCGGTTCTGCGCCCGTGCATCCGCCGTGTCGGCGGGGTTGATCGGCTGGTACTGCCCGAACCCGTTGGCCGACAGCCGGTTCGGCGGTATCCCGAGAAAGTTGACCATGTATTTCACAACCGACAGGGCCCGCCCCTGGCTCAGTTCCCAGTTGTCGGCAAATTCACCCTGGCCGGACAACGGCACGTTGTCCGTATGCCCGTCCACACGGATCACCCAGTCAATCTCAGGCGGGATGTCATCGGCGATGTTGCGCAGGATGCCCGCGATCTTGGCAATCTCGCCCTCGCCCGCATCCGACAATTCGGCCCCGCCGGGCGGAAACAGAACCTCGGAGGAGAACACAAATCGGTCACCGACGATCCGCACCCCTTCCTGCGCGCCCAGAACGTCGCGCAACCGGCCAAAGAATTCCGAGCGGTAGCGCTCCAGATCCTGCGCCTCGGCCTCAAGCCGCTTGCGCTCGCTTTCCTCCAACTCACGCCGCCGCCGCTCTTCTGCCGCGACACGCGCCAGGGCCGTGTTCAACTCTGTGCCCAGCGATTGCAATTGCACATCACGGGCCGCATCGCGCGCCACCGCGTCATCCAAAAGCGCCTGCAATTGCCCCAGCTGTTCCCGCAGCGCGGCCACCTGCTGGTTCAGCAGCTCAGTCTGGCGCTGCGCCTCAAGCGTTGCCGACTCTTCCGCGCTCAATGCGTCGCGGGCCGCGGCCAGCAGGGACGCACGGCGGTCAGCCTCAGCCGTCTGATCCAGCAAGGCCTGTTCGGCCGCCGCCTTGTCAGCCAGCGCAGCAACAAGGGCAGCGCGCGCTTCGGCGGTGTCGGAACCCAGGCTTTCCAATTCGTTCTCGGCCGCCAGTTTGTCGGCCAGCGCGGCGGCCAGTTGCGCGCGCACATCCGCATTGCTGCTGCCTGCGGCCTGCGCATCCGCCTGGGCCGCATCGCGCGCGGCAATGGCCGCGGCCAGTTGCAACTGCAAATCCGACAGGCTGGTTTCCTGTTCGGCCAGTTGCCCTTCTGCCGCCGCCTTGGCCGCAACGGCGGCCGCCAAACGGTCACGGATATCACCCAGTTCCAGGTCAGAGACCGCGATCCGCGCCTCGAGCGTGGTCATGCGCGCCTGCAGGGCCGTGACCTCTTCGATCGTGGCGGCGCGCGCTGTTTGCGCGTCCTCCAGTTGTGACTGCAACTCGGCAACATCCGCCTCGCGGGCGGCAAGCGCCGCCTGCGCCTCGCCCAACTCGGTTTGCAGGGTGGCTGTCGTCGCCGTGCCGCCCTCCAACGCGTCTTCGGCTGCGCGCAGCCGCGCCTCGAGCGTCGCCGTGCGCGCGGTGCTGGCATCCAGTTGACCAAGGGCGCGGGCCAATTGCGCCTCGAGGTCCGCGGCAGCAGCCGCCCCGCCCTCGGCGTTCAGAAGGGCGGCCGCCAGTTGCGCCTCAAGGCTGCTGCGCTCTCCGGCGAGGGTGGTGTTTTCGGCATTTGCCGCACTCAGCGCGGACAGCGCAGAGGCCAATTCATCCTCAAGTGCCGTGATCCGTTCCTGCGACACCGCGGTGTCGGCGTTCGCCGCCTCTGTGGCCAACAGCGCCACTGCCAATTGTGCATCCAGATCATCCTGTGCCGCGCGGGCGGCTGCGAGCAGGGTCAACGTGTCCTCGGCCTCTTGGCGTTGCGCCTCAAGCGCCAGTGTCATCGCGGTCAGTTCGGCATCGGCCTGTTCCAACCGTTCGCGCAGGGCTTGCGCCGCCGCCGCTTCGGCCAGCCGTGCGGCCTCTTCCTCGCTCAGGGTTTGGGCCGCTGCGTCCAGATCGGCCTGCAAGGCCGCCGCACTTTCTGCGCTGTCTGCATTGCGCGCGCGCAAATCCGCGATCAGGGCCTGCAGTGCATCCGTCCGGGCCGCCGCCAACCGCGCCGCTTCTGATTGTGCGTCCACTTCGGTGCGGGCCTGGGCCAGCGCGAGGTTCAGCGCCTCTTGTTCCGACAGCAACCGGGTCTGTTCGCTTTCCAAGCCCGCCACGGTTTCAAGGGCCCCGTCGCGCTCGGAAATCAGTGCGGCCACTTGCGCCTCAAAGCTGGTGATGCGCGTCTGTGCCTCGGTCAAAGCTGTCGCTGTCGCATCCCGTTCAGAGGTGAGCGCGGCAATCCGCGCCGCCTGTGCCGCCAGTTGATCGGCTTGTGTTTCCACCTGGCTTTGCGCGTCGTTCAGGGTTGCATTCAGCGACGTGAGGCGCGCGTCCAGCTGGTTTGCCCGCCGCTCTTCCAGACCGAGGGCCTGCGCAAGTGCGGCCACTTCGCCTGCCAGTTGGTCCAGTTCGGATTCCTGCCCGGTGATCGTTTCGCGCAGCACGAATTGCACAACCATAAAGATGGTCAGCACGAACATCAGCACCAGCAGCAGCCCGGTCATCGCATCGACAAAGCCGGGCCAGATCGAGGCCTGGAACCGTTGCCCTGTGCGTCGCGACAGGGCCATATCAGCCGTCCCCTATGTTTTGCCGTCCGCGTCCGCCATTGTTGCCTGCCTTGCGCCCTTGTCCGCGCGGCTGGCTCAGGGCGTTGGCGAGGGCGGAAATGTCTGTGCGCAGCTCGGCCATAGTTTCCTGCCGCCCGGCGCTGATCTCTTCGAGAATGCGCAGCATCTGCACGTCGATCGAGCGCAGCCGCATCCGGCTTTCGGCATCGATCCCGTCGCCCGTGCCCTGCGCCTCGATCACCTGGATCAGCCGTTCCTGCCCCTCGGCCAGACGCAGCATCGTCTCATTGCTTGACCCCTGGCTTTGGATTTGCGCGGTCATCCCTTCGACCGCGTCTGCCAGCTTGCCCAGCTTTTCATCCACCATGGAGCGGCTGATGTCGGACTGCGTGAACATGGTTTGCAGGCTTTCCATCTGTTCGGCCAGATGGTCGATCACGCCCGCCATGGCCCCCTGCTCGCCCGTCGCATCGCCCTCGGCGCTGAGGCCAACGCGGGTGATCGAACTCAGCCACTCTTCCAGCTCGCGGTAAAACCGGTTCTGGCCGTGCCCGGCAAACAGCTCGAGCAGGCCCACAATCAGCGATCCGGCCAGCCCCAGCAGGGACGAGGCAAAGGCCACGCCCATCCCGTCCAGTTGCGATTCCAGCCCTGTCATCAACCGGCTGAACACCTCGACACCCGCTTCGCCCTCTTGCGGGGCAAGGCTGCGGATGGTGTCGACCAGTGCGGGCACGGTTGTCGCAAGACCATAGAACGTGCCCAAAAGGCCCAGGAAAATCAGCATGCTGACGATGTAGCGCGTGATCTCGCGCACCTCGTCGATGCGGGTGGCGACCGAATCGAGGATGGACCGGGTCGAGGACGCGCTGAGCTGCATCCGGGCCCCGCGCGAGCGCAGCAAGGATGCCAGCGAGGCCAGCAATTGCGGGGCCTTGCCACTGGCCGACGGGCCATCGGCGGCAAAGCCTTCGATCCAGCGCACCGAGGTGATCAGCTGGTAGACCATCCAGAAACAGGACACGACGCCAATCAGAAAGACGAACATGATGAACCCGTTGAGATACGGGTTCGACTGGAAGACCGGCAGGACCCGCGGCAACGCCAAAAACGCGCCAAAGCCTGACAGGCCCAGAACGCTGACCATCAAAAGGACTTGGCGCACAGGGTGCGAGAAATGCGGCTGTGCCTCGGGTGTGGTCTGTGCCATCGGCTGGCTCCTGACCCCTTATTTGCTCTGCTCTTGGCGCAATCTATCGGGTTTAAGCCCAAAGCGCCAAGGATTTATACCGAAATCGCTGCAACGCGGCGTGCCAACCAGTCAAGGTCGGGATCCGCCACGCCCAAAGCGTTCAAATGCTGGGCAGTGTTGAACAGATAGTCGCGGTTCGGGCCGCGCCCGCCATGCGCGTGGGCAATGATCTGTGCCTGCTCTTCCAGCGGCAGGCCGCCGCAATACTGCACGTGATCCGGGTCGATCACATAGGTCACGGCCGTGACGGCACGCCCGCCATCCAGCGTGATGTCCAGCATCTTTTCCAGATAGGCGGACGAGATCAATTCCCGTTCCCGCAGATAGGCCAGCGTGGCGTCTTCTGTTCCGGGCGCGACGCGCAGGGCAACGCCTGCACAGGCAGCACCCGGTGCCGCGTCAAGCGCCAGCACCAGCCCAGGCTCCGCCTCGGAGCCGCGATGGTGGATCGAGCGCATGCAGAACGACCGCGACCAGCCGGGCAAGGTGGCCATCACCTCTTCGGCCACGTCAAAGCCGGGGTTCCACAGCAGGCTGCCATAGCCAAATACCCACATCGTCATTGTGTCTGGTCCTTATCCCGTCCGGTGCGGTAGACCCGATTTCGCAGGCAAGGGAAAGGGTCACCATGCGCAAAATCACGTGGGTCATCGCAGTGGCACTGCTGGCGTGGTGCGGGTGGTGGTGGGTGGCCTCGACAGGCTTGCGCGGCGGCATCTCTGCCTGGATCGACGCGCGCACCGCCGAAGGGTGGCAGGCCGAAGTGGGGCAGATCGCAGGCGGCGGCTTTCCCACAGCCTTGCAGGCGGGCCTTGTGGATCTGGCGCTGGCCGACCCGCAGGCGGGGCTTGCGGTGCGCACGGATCGCCTCGACATCTCCGCCCCCGCGTGGTGGCCGGGTGATGTGACGGTTGCGCTGGATAATGATCCGATCACGATCGCCTCGCCTCTGGGCCGCTCGGCCCTGACCATGCAGGACGGCATCATGGCGCTGGAACTGCACCCCGGCACTGCGCTCGAACTGGAAAGCCTTGGGTGGACATCCGGGCCCTGGCAGGTCAGCGATGCTGCCGGGTCACAGGCGCTGGCGCAAAACCTGACCCTCACAATGACCCAGACCCAAGGGCCATCTTACGCGTTCGAGGCGCGCGCAGACGGATTTGCACCCGGCGATCCGGCCCGCACACGGCTGCGCCTGCCCGACAATTTCCCGCGCGCCTTTGACAGCCTGCAACTGCGCGCCGACGTGACCTTTGACACCGCTTGGGACCAACGCGCGCTCGACACGGCCCGCCCGCAACCGCGCGTGATCGATCTGCATCTGGTCGAGGCACGGTGGGGCGATCTGCGCCTGAACATGGCCGCCGATCTGGTGGTGGACGCGCAGGGCGTGCCGGAGGGCGAGATGACAGTACAGGCCGAAAACTGGCGCACCATGCTCGATCTGGCAGAATCCGCAGGCGCGTTGCCAAACACGCTGCGGCGTCAGGCGGAAAACATCCTACAGGCGCTTGCGGGCGCGTCGGGCAGCGAAACGACACTGGATGTCGATCTGGGGCTGCGCAACGGGGCTGTCTATCTCGGCTTTATCCCGATTGGACCGGCACCCAGGATCGTGCTGCGCTAGCTGCCTCTTCTCTGTTCCAAAAAATCCCGGGGTCTGGGGCAGAGCCCCAGTCCGACCTCACCGGCAATAGGACCCGCTGCGATAGCGCGCTGTATCGAAATGGAAATGATCGCGGTGGAAGCGGTCGGAATTGGGGCCGAGCACCGTGCCGAAGGGGCCGCAAGCGGCGCGGTGCATCGACCGCAGCGCACGGCGGTGGCGCGAATTCCAGTCATTGAGCACGGTCAGCGTCGATCCGTCCTTGAGGGTAAAGCCCGAGATATCAATCGCGCGCCCCTTCCCATGTTCCGAGATACGCGCGCCGCGCTGGTTGTTGCGCGTCCGGCACGCATAATGCGCTGCGACGCGGTAGCTGCTGAGGCCACCGCCCTTGTTGCGCAGGGCGGGTTTGGCACCCTTTTCCGTCCAGCGCTTGAGCGCCTTGGCCGTGTTGCAATCCATCAGCGCCGCCTGGCTCAGCGTCACACCGGAGACCGAGCGCAGCCGCACCGCCTCGGCAATCCCGCAGCCATTGATGCGCCCGGGCACAAACCCGACCTCGTCGCCCTGCAGATCGGGATCGCCACAGACCTGTCCCTTGCGCCGTTCGGCACGGCGGGTCATGGCCTGTTGCACGATGGTTTTCGGGCGCAGATTGGGCCGCAGTGTCGACGACCGGGGCAAGGCCGATGCTGCCACCACCTGCTCGATCGCGGGCACCGGCACGGTGATGTTGCGCGCATCGGTGCCTGCCCGCGCCACGGGGCGTTTGGAACTGTCCGGTGCGGCCACGCCCATCGTGGCCATCACCACTGCGATGAACGCAATCCACCTCACCGCTTTGCCCCCCGGCCAAAATCCGGTGCGTCGGTGTCTTGCCCGGCCTCGATGATGCCGCGCCGGATCGCGCGGGTGCGGGTGAAATAGTCGTGCAGGTGGTCGCCATCCCCGGTGCGGATGGCCCGTTGCAGGGCAAACAGCTCTTCGGTGAAGCGCCCGAGGATTTCCAGCGTCGCGTCCTTGTTCGTCAGGAACACATCGCGCCACATGGTCGGATCAGAGGCTGCGATGCGGGTAAAGTCGCGAAACCCGGCGGCAGAGAATTTGATGACCTCGCTGTCGGTCACGCGCCGCAGGTCATCGGCGACCCCGACCATGGTGTAGGCGATCAGGTGTGGGATGTGGCTGACCACGGCGCAGACACGGTCGTGATGCGTCACCTCCATCCGGTCGGTCATCGCGCCCAGCGCGGCCCAGTAGCGTTCGACCCGGTCGACCGTGCCTTCGTCGGCATCATCGGGCGTGACGATCAGCGTCCAGCGGTTGTCATAAAGCTCGGCAAAGCCGGACTCGGGCCCGCTATGTTCAGTGCCTGCCATCGGGTGTGTACCGACGAAATGCACCCCACCCGGCAGATGCGGCAGCACGGCATCGAACACCGCCTGCTTGACCGAGCCGACATCGATCACGGTTGCGCCCGGTTTCAGGGCCCCCTTGATGTCGGCCATGACGGGGCCCATGGCCCCGACGGGCACCGCCAGCACCACGAGGTCGGCGTCCCGTATGGCGTCGGCGGCCGTGTCCGTCACCACGTCGCAAAAGCCCAGCCGCCGGGTGGTGTCGCGCGTCGCCTCAGAGCGTGCATAGCCGCTGATCACCGTGGCAGCGTCGGCGCGCCGCGTGGCCCAGGCCATGGATCCCGCGATCAACCCAAGCCCGATAAAGGCGATCTTGTCGTAGATCACGCTCACGACGCGTTCCGCCAGTCTGTCAGCGCCGCGATGACGCGGCCTGTCTGTTCCGCTGTGCCCACGGTGATCCGCAACCCCTCGGGAAAGCCGTAGCCCGCCACCCGCCGGATGAGGATGCCGTTCGCGTTCAACGCGGCCTCGGCCGCGTCGGCGTCTTCGACCGTGTTGGCGCGGGCGAGCACGAAATTGGCGTGGCTGTCATCGCAGGCCAGACCCAACTGGCGCAGCGCACCGGTCAGGCGCGCGCGCTGTTCGGTGTTCAACGCAATGCATGTTTCCAGCCAATCCGTGTCGCGCACCGCCGCCTCGGCCGCGGCCAGTTGCACAACCGACAGATTGAAGGGCTGGCGGATGCGGGTCATGACGTCGATCATCCCTTGGGCGCCGTATCCCCAACCGATGCGCAGGCCACCGAGACCGTAAATCTTGGAAAACGTGCGCGTTACCAAAACGTTGGCGCGGTTGCGGGCCAGTGAAATGCCACCGTCATAGCCCACCGCAAACTCGACATAGGCGCCGTCGATCACCAGGATCACGTAAGGCGGCAATGCATCGGCCAGCCGTTCCAGTTCGTCCTGCCCCAGCAAGGTGCCGGTCGGGTTGGCCGGGTTGGCCAACAGCACGACGCGCGTGCGCTCGGTCACCGCCGCCAGGATCGCATCCACATCCACGACCCGGTTCGTTTCGGACACGCAGATGCGCGTGGCCCCGGCCATGCTGGTCAGGATCGGGTACATGGAAAACCCGTGTTCTGTATAGATAATCTCGTCCCCCGGCCCGGCATAGGCCTGGGTTACGAATTGCAGCACCTCGTCCGAGCCGACACCGCATATCAGGCGCTCGGGCTCAAGGCCCCAGACCTCTGCAATGGCAGCGCGCAGGGCGGCGTGATCGGTGGACGGGTAGAGGTGCATGCCCCGGGCCGCATCCGTCAGTGCCTCGACGGCAGAAGGCGGTGCGCCCAGCGGATTCTCGTTCGAGCTGAGTTTCAGCACATCCGCGACACCAGCCAGATGCGACTGCCCGCCCTCGTACAAGGCGATGTCCATGATACCGGGTTGCGGGGTGATGCGCGTCATGTGGGCTCTCCGTTCGTCCGGCCAGTTTTAGGGCCGGGCGCAGCGAGTGACCAGTGACAAATGCGCGCTTTAGCTTGTCGCCCCCGGCGCGGGCTTCCATTTGAAGCCGACGCGGATCACGCCGTGATCGTTGGTGCCGCTTTCCTTGTGGTCGTCAAAGTTCAGATGATCGTTCTGCACCAGCATCTCGTCAAAGGCCCATTTGCGCCGCTTGGAGTTGTCATAGAACTCCTGGCTGAACATGATGTGGTCCAGGCTTTCGCGCTGCCCCTTGTAGACATGGGTGTAGTACACATCGCGGACCGAGCGGTATTCCTGCATGGTCTGCGCGGTGTAGAGCGCGTTGTCACCGCCCCCGAGGACAGCGGTGAGAGATAGGTGGGCTGTTCGGACAGGATGTTCAGCGTGTTGCTGTCCTTGCCATCGTTCATGTCCCCGATCAGGACAACGGGTGTGTCCGTCGTCTTGGTCAGTTGCGTGACCAGAACCCGCAAGGCCGCCGCTTCGGCCGTGCGCCGCACGGTCGAGATGGCATAGCCCAGCGCGGTTGCATGGGGGCCGTGCACCTCTTTCTCGTACCAACTGCGCTCGCGCCAGATCTGTGTCGGGCGGCGGGACTTGAAGTGGCAGACAAAGACGTGGATCACCGGCGTGCGACTGTCCGGTTGCACCTGGAAATGCAGCACGGGGCGCGAGAACGTGCTCAGGTTCACTTCGAGGAAATCCTGTTGCGGGTCATCCCCACCCGTTTTCAGGACGTATTCGGGGGGAAAGTCGGTGATCCATTCCGGCTCTCCCACCAGCATGTCGCGCCGCACGGCGGCGGCGCACACGATCTTGTCGTCCTCATGGTCGGACGGGACCAGGGCAGCGTAGTCCGAGGCCATCCCCGCCTCGGTCAATGCCTCGTCCAGGGCCGCACCGGCCCAGAGTTCCTGAAGGCCAATCACATCGGCATCCAAGCGTTCGAGAGTGGTGGCTGTAAAGTCTATCTTGCGTTGGTAGATGTCTGCATCCCAGCCGTCGGTATCGCCGTAAACCGCGTCACCGGGCAGCTGCAGGTTGAGGAGGTTGAAGCTCGCAAATGAAATGTCGCGGGCAGCCATGAATGGGCTCCAAATGTCTTAATCAATGAGACAAGCCTACCACAGGTTGCATATTTGCATAGCCGATTCTTTACGCGCGACAGTTATGGGCGCGCAGGCCGCCACAGCGGCCCCACAGCGATCACCAAAACAATGATGTTAAACAGGGCGTTAGAGGGGGTGCCTGACGTGATTGATCCGGCGCTGTCCAGCAAGAACCAGCCCAACAGCCCGGTCAGCACCGCCCGGCGCACCCCTTCCGGTGCCGCGTCATGGACCCAAAGTTGCAAGCACCAGATCATCACGCCCCACCCGAACAGGAAGCCGCCCGTCAGCGCCGACAGGAACCGCGTGCCGTAGGCGTCATAGGTCGGCGCGCCATCAAGCGGCCAGCTGAGCAGGTCCAGTGACCAGCGCGCAGGCTCGGACGTGGCCAGCATCGTGCCAAGGAAAAAGACGGGGCCGAACGACCCCACCACGATGGCCGTGATCTTCAGCCAGAACTTGTGGAACTCTTGTGTCATCTGCACCCTCCAATCCCTTTGGCAACGGATGTCGCCCGGCGCCGGGTGCAAATCAATTACCTCACAGGTAACTGACGTGCGCGGCCTGAACCGCTAGGTTGGTGGCATGACAGGTTTTCCCGGCACTCTGCGCACATGGCGCAAGGCGCGTCGCTTCAGCCAGCTTGATCTGGCGGGCGAGGCGAATGTCTCGGCGCGCCACATCTCGTTTCTGGAAAGCGGGCGGGCGCGGCCCAGTCGCGAGATGATCACCCGGTTGAGCGAGGCCCTGACCCTGCCGCTGGATGCGCGCAATCAGATGCTGACCCATGCAGGCTTTGCCGCGCGCTACCCCGGTCGCCCCTGGGACGATGCAGAGATGGCCCCGATCCGCGCCGCTGTCGGGCACATGCTCGACACCCACGCGCCCTATCCCGCCCTGGCCGTGGACCGGCTGTGGCGGGTACTGCAGATGAACGCGCCCGCCCGGATGCTCTATGGATTGCTGGGGGTCGTGCCGGGCGACAGCCTGCTTGATCTCATGACCTCGGACACCCTGCCGCCGCTTGTCGAGAACTGGGCAGAGGTGGCGCATCATGCCTGCCAACGCCTGCGCACCGAAAGCGCGGCGCAAGGGGGCATCGCCGCGCTGGATCGCGCGGCCGATCACTTGGGCCGGGTGCCGCGCCCCAGATCCGTCGCGGCCAACCCCGTGATCCCGACAATCCTCAACACTGGCACTCTGCGCCTGTCGATCTTTGCCACCATCGCGCAGTTCGGCACGCCCGAAGATGTCGCGCTGGAGGATTTGAAGGTCGAGCTGTACTTCCCGTCCGATCCGGAGTCAGAGGCGGTGCTGCGCAGCCTCGCCGCCCCTTAGGCTCAGGTCCTGGCCGCCTGTGCCACCCGCGCCAGCGCGTTGCGCGCCACCATGATGTGAAAGGGCATGATCGCCGCCAGATAGGCCCGCCCAAAGATGTTGTGCGGGTGCACCCATGTGGCCAGCGAAATCCGCCCCTCATGGCGCAGCACAGAGACCCGGAATTCGAGGTGTTTGTCATCAAATCCCGCCACCATCTCGGTCTCGGTATCGATCTCGACGGGAAAAGGGCCCACCTTGTCCGGGGCGTCTGGTCCGTCCTGCGACAGGCCGAAAGGCGTGGTGAGAATGCGCCGGATCAGCAACAGCACCCGCGCCCAGCCGGGAAAGTCGGTGATGACTTCGGCGGCGCGGCGCGTCGGCACGTCTGCGGCCACACTGTAACAATCCAGAAAATCACCCTGCCCCTTCAGGGCATGCAGGGCACTATGTGCGGGCAATGGGGTGGCGCGCACCTGGGGGGCAGACAGCATGTCAGCATTCCTTTTCCAGCCAGTGTCGCGACCCTAGCCCCAAGCGGATGAGCGCGCGCCGTGACACGTGGCCACAACGAAAAAGGCCGCCCCAAACAGGGACGGCCAAATCTGCAAAACGATAAGAACCAGATCAGTTCTTGGCGTAGAATTCGACGACGAGGTTCGGTTCCATCATCACCGGATAGGGCACATCGCCCAGTGTCGGTGTGCGCACGAATGTCGCTGTCAGTTTCGAGTGGTCCACATCCATGTAGTCCGGCACATCACGCTCGGGCAGCTGTGTCGCTTCCAGAACGACGGCCAGTTGCTTGGAACGGTCACGCACCTCGATCACGTCGCCTTCCTTGACGCGGTAGGAGGGGATGTTGACCTTTTTCCCGTTCACACGAACGTGGCCGTGGTTCACGAACTGACGGGCCGCAAACACTGTGGGCACGAATTTCGCGCGGTAGACAACGGCGTCCAGGCGACGCTCGAGCAAACCAATCAAGTTCTCACCGGTGTCGCCTTTGACACGCTCGGCTTCGGCGTAGATGCGGCGGAACTGCTTCTCGGTCAGGTCGCCATAGTAGCCCTTCAGCTTCTGCTTGGCGCGCAGCTGGATACCGAAGTCGGACAGCTTGCCCTTGCGGCGCTGACCGTGCTGGCCGGGGCCATATTCACGACGGTTGACGGGGGATTTGGGGCGACCCCAGATGTTTTCGCCCATACGGCGATCGATTTTGTACTTGGCAGACGTGCGTTTTGTCACGGCTGATCTCCTTCGTTATATGTGCATCATCATCTTGTCCGAAAACCGGCATCCACTTTTCGGGATGATGATCGCGTGAAGGGCGTTGTCCTCTCCCCGGATTTGGCCGGGACGACAGGAACCCCCTCGCGGGGACCACCAACACCAATGAATGCGCGCTTATACGGGCGCCGCAGGCAGAGTCAACGCCCCTTTGGCGGGCGTGCCATCGCTGCGCAATCGGCGTGGCGATGGCAGGTGGTGAGGTGGTCGTTGACCAGCCCCGTCGCCTCGAGAAACGCATAGACAATCGTGGGGCCGCAAAACTTGAACCCGCGCTTTTTCATGTCGTTGGAGATCTGGGTCGACAGCGACGTGTATGGCGGCACGTCGCCCTGGGTCGCCCAATGGTTCTGCAAGGGAACGCCGTCAAAGTAATTCCATAAAAACGTATCGAACCCCTCTTGGGCATTAACCTCGAGATAGGCGCGGGCATTGCTGATCGTTGCCTCGATCTTGCCCCGGTGACGGATGATACCCGGATCGGCCAGCAGGCGGGCCACGTCCGCCTCGCCCCACTCGGCAATCACGTGCGGGTCGAACCCTTGGAATGCTGCGCGGAAATTGTCCCGTTTCTTGAGAATCGTGATCCAGCTCAACCCCGCCTGAAAGCCGTCGAGGATCAGTTTTTCCCACAAGGTGCGGGCGTCATACTCCGGCACGCCCCACTCTGTATCATGATAATCCACATAGATTTTTTCGTGCCCCGCCCATCCGCAACGTCCGTCCATCACAGCCCCGCTTGGTTAACAGATAAAATTAGAACAAAATGCCAACATTAAGACTGTTTTTACGACCCAAATGCCAATGTGACCAGACCGGATGACAAGGGGGTCGCTGCGAGGCCATGGCAAAATTTCGACCGATCGACATGCCCGCAGGGGCGGACAGCCCGCTGAGCGCGGCGGTGACAAATCGCGACCGCGACACGCTCGAGATGGTGGCCCTTGCTGTCAAGCACAACCAGACCCTTCTGGCGTTTCAGCCTGTGGTCATTGCGCGCGAACGCGGGCGCGTCGGCTTTTACGAGGGGCTGATCCGGGTGATGGACGACACCGGGCGCATCATCCCGGCCAAGGATTTCATGCCCGTCGTCGAACGGGCGGAACTGGGGCGCGAAATCGACGTAGTGGCCTTGAACATGGGGCTGCGCACGCTGCACGAAAACCCGTCGGTACGGCTGTCCATAAACATGTCGGCGCGGTCCATCGGGTATCAGCGCTGGATGCAGACCCTGAACCGGTGGCTGAAAAAGGATCTCGACCGTGGGCGAGCGGCTGATCCTGGAAATCACCGAAGGCTCAGCCATGGACCAGCCCGAACTCGTGGTCGATTTCATGGACAGGCTCAGCGCGCGCGGCATCTGTTTTGCGCTTGATGACTTCGGGGCCGGGTACACCGCCCTGCGCTATCTCAAGGATTTCTACTTCGACATTCTCAAACTGGACATGCAGTTCTGCAATGGTATCGCAAATGATCCCGACACGCAGGTTCTGACGCAGGCGATGATCCAGATCGGGCAGCATTTCGACATGCTGGTGGTGGCCGAAGGGGTCGAACGGGCCGAAGATGTGGAAATGCTGGTTCAGATGGGCGCCGACTGTTTGCAGGGCTACTATTTCGATGCACCGCAGGTCCGGCCCAACTGGCTGTTTGGCGAACGCGGCGCGCAAGGCAAGGCCGGTGTGCGCGCCTGAGACACCCTGACCCTTTGCGATTGTAGCGCAGAATCCAGTATGGCCTGCGCAACGCGGGGCAGTCTGGGGCCCGCACGCCATGCCTACTCACGACGTGCATGTCTCGGATCATCCTCGTTAACTTGACAGAGGATTTGTCCAAAATGACCAACATCGTCATCGCATCTGCCGCCCGTACTGCCGTGGGCAGCTTTGGTGGTTCTTTCGCAAACACGCCTGCCCATGATCTCGGGGCCACAATGCTCGAAGCGATTGTCGAGCGGGCCGGCATCGACAAATCGGAAGTGTCCGAAACCATCCTCGGGCAGGTGCTGACCGCCGCACAGGGTCAAAACCCCGCACGCCAGGCGCATATCAATGCCGGTCTTCCCAAGGAAGCCGCCGCATGGGGCATCAACCAGGTCTGTGGTTCGGGTCTGCGCGCCGTTGCCTTGGCCGCACAGCACATCCAGCTTGGTGACGCGGACATCGTGGCCGCCGGTGGTCAGGAAAACATGACGCTGTCCCCCCACGCCGCCGCCCTGCGCGCCGGTCACAAGATGGGCGACCTCAAATACATCGACACCATGATCCGCGACGGGTTGTGGGATGCGTTCAACGGCTATCACATGGGCCAGACGGCCGAGAATGTTGCCGACCAGTGGCAAATCACCCGCGACGCCCAGGACGAATTCGCCGTCGGCTCGCAGAACAAGGCTGAAGCCGCGCAAAAGGCTGGCAAATTCGCCGATGAAATCACGCCCTTCACCGTAAAAACGCGCAAGGGCGACATCGTCGTGGATGCAGATGAATACATTCGCCACGGTGCCAACCTCGAAGCGATGCAAAAGATGCGTCCGGCCTTCACCAAGGACGGGTCGGTCACCGCCGCCAACGCCTCTGGACTGAACGACGGCGCAGCCGGTGCCCTGCTGATGAGTGCCGAAAACGCCGAAAAGCGCGGGATCGAGCCGCTGGCGCGCATCGCAAGCTACGCCACTGCTGGTCTGGATCCGTCGATCATGGGCGTTGGCCCGATCTACGCCTCGCGCAAGGCCCTCGAAAAAGCGGGTTGGAGCGTGGATGACCTCGACCTCGTCGAAGCCAACGAAGCCTTTGCCGCCCAGGCCTGCGCCGTGAACAAGGACATGGGCTGGGATCCGGCCATTGTGAACGTCAACGGCGGCGCCATCGCCATCGGCCACCCCATCGGTGCCTCGGGCGCGCGCGTTCTGAACACCCTCTTGTTCGAAATGAAGCGCCGCGACGCCAAGAAAGGCCTCGCCACGCTGTGCATCGGCGGCGGCATGGGTGTCGCCATGTGCCTCGAGCGCGACTGATCCAAATCAAGGCGGCGCGCGCCAGCGCCGCCTAAATGCCCACACCTACAGTCGCCTAATTTTGCGGAGGCCGCGTAATATTGTTGCGCGCAACCCGGATATACGCGACATAACGTTAAATTCACTTCGGAGGAGTCCAATCAATGTCCCGCGTCGCTCTCGTCACCGGAGGCAGCCGAGGAATCGGTGCCGCAATTTCCACAGCCCTCAAGGATGCAGGCTATTCCGTCGCGGCGACCTACGCCGGCAACGACGAAGCCGCGGCCAAGTTCACCGATGAAACCGGCATCAAGACCTACAAGTGGAACGTGGCGGACTATGACAGTTCCAAAGCGGGTCTCGAACAGGTCGAAGCCGACCTGGGCCCCATCGAAGTCGTCGTTGCAAATGCGGGCATCACCCGCGACGCCCCGTTCCACCGCATGACGCCCGAGCAGTGGCACGAGGTCGTCGACACCAACCTCACCGGTGTGTTCAACACCGTCCACCCGATCTGGCCCGGCATGCGCGAGCGCAAGTTCGGCCGTGTCATCGTGATTTCGTCGATCAACGGCCAAAAGGGTCAGTTCGCTCAGGTCAACTATGCCGCGACCAAGGCCGGCGACCTCGGCATCATCAAATCCCTGGCACAAGAAGGCGCGCGCGCGGGCATCACCGCGAATGCGATCTGCCCCGGCTATATCGGCACCGACATGGTCATGGCCGTGCCTGAAAAAGTGCGCGAATCGATCATCGCTCAGATCCCGGCAGGCCGCCTGGGTGAGCCCGAGGAAATCGCGCGCTGCGTGGTCTTCCTCGCCTCCGACGATTCCGGCTTCATCAACGGGTCGACCATCTCGGCCAACGGCGCGCAGTTCTTCGTCTGAGCAGCCAAAACCCTTGAAGATGTGAGTAAAAAAGGGCCAGTGCATCGCTGCACCGGCCCTCCCTTTATCCCGTAAGATGGCGCGCGCGCATCAGCGGGAAGTCTTTGCTCCGAACAACCAGTTCCATGCGTCGGCAAGGGCGGCACCGCGCTCGGCGTGGGCCTTTTGCATGGCGTTGCGGATTGTGGCGTTTGCAGATGTCTCGAACATGATGTCTCTCCGGCTGTGTCTGTGTGCGTTTGCTTGAGATGAATATGCGCCTGTTTGCCCGGTGCGACAAACGAGACTTTCCCTTGCTTCACTTAAGCTGTACTTAACTGACCATGCCAGATCGCCTGCCCCCTCTGACTGCCTTGCGCGCCTTTGACGCCGCTGCCCGGCACATGTCTTTTGCCAAGGCAGCCGAGGAATTGCATGTCACCCCCGCAGCGCTCAGCTTTCAGATCAAATCCCTCGAAGAGCATCTGGGCGCCCCCTTTTTCGCCGTCTGAACCGCGCGGTTGAGCTGACCGAAGCGGGCGCCGCCCTTGCCCCCGGCGCATCAGATGGGTTCCAGACATTGGCCGCAGCCTGGCGCGCAGCCGAGAGAACGCAAGACAATCAAAGCCTTACTGTTACAGCCGGGCCTGCCTTTACCGCCAAATGGCTGGCCCCACGGCTATATGAGTTCGCCAAGGCCTACCCGGATATCGAGTTGCGCTTTTCCGCGTCGCTCAAGATCATGGATTTTGGGCGCGACGCCATCGACGTGGCCATCCGCTTTGGCTACGGCGCGGATGAGGGACTATATTCCATACCGCTGGCCGATGAATGGGTCTGTCCCGTGATGACACCCGCACTGGCCGAAAAGTACCCAACGCCGGAAAGCCTGACAGAGGCGCCGCTGATTTTTGACGACAGCATCAGTTTTCTCAAACCGCGCAGCGACTGGCAGACCTGGTTCAAGGCGGTGGGCATCGATTACGCACCCACCACCGGCCCACGGTTCAGCCAGGCCGATCACGCGGTGGACGCCGCCCTTGCGGGTGTCGGCGTCGCCTTGGGGCGGCGCGCCGTGGTGGTCAAGGACATCGACGATGGCCGCCTTGTCGCGCCCTACGGGGTCGCATTGGACACAGGTGTGCGGTTCAGGTTCCTGTGCGCCCAAGGCGCGGAAACCCGCCCCCAGATCGCCGCCTTTCGTGACTGGATCGTCACCGAGATTGACAAGACCACTTACATCACCGACGCGATGACCCGCGTTCCTTCAGCGGATTATCAAGGCGAATGACCAAGAAAACAGCGACGTTGATCGGCTTTGTGGCCGTCCTGTTGTGGGGTGTACTGGCCCTGCTGACCGTGGGCAGTGCGCCGACACCCCCTTTCTGCTGAATGCCATCTGCTTTGCGATTGGTGGCACACTCGGCCTGATCTGGACGGCCGCAAGCGGAGAGTTGGGCCAGCTGCGCCGCGTCCCCGCACATGTCTACGTCATGGGCACCCTTGGGCTGTTCGGCTATCACGCGCTCTATTTTTCCGCGCTGCGCCTTGCCCCTGCGGCCGAGGCGAGCCTGATTGCCTATCTCTGGCCCCTGCTGATCGTGTTGTTTTCCGGCCTCCTGCCCGGAGAGCAGTTAAAACCCGGTCATATCCTCGGTGCAATCGTGGGATTTGCGGGCGCAGCCCTGATCGTCAGCGGCGGCGGCACCGGTTTCGAGGCGGGCGCATTGCCCGGCTACGCGCTGGCCCTCGCCTGCGCGCTCACCTGGTCCAGCTATTCGGTTCTGTCGCGCAAGTTTGGTACGGTGCCAACGGCCTCCGTCGCGGTGTTTTGCGTGGCAAGCGCGGCGCTGTCCCTGCCCTTGCACCTCATGACGGAACAAACGGTATGGCCCAGCGGCGCGTTGGGTTGGCTCAGCACAATCATGCTGGGCCTGGGCCCGGTTGGCCTGGCCTTCTACGTCTGGGACATCGGCGTGAAGCGGGGCGACATACAGATGCTCGGCACCGCGTCTTATGCGGCGCCGCTCTTGTCGACAGTCGTCTTGATCGTCGCGGGAATTGCTGCGCCCAGTTGGTCGCTGGCCATCGCCGCCGCCCTGATTGCAGGCGGCGCGCTGCTTGCCGCGCGGGCCAGTATGTCACGCGCGGCCTAATCCCTGCGTCGTTGGTGCAGCCTGTCAGTTCGACAGGCGCGTGATTTCTTCTTTCAGTTTCAGCTTTTGTTTTTTCATGGCCGCGACCTCGATATGGTCGGTTGCGGGTGATCGTTGGGCCATATCGACCTGATCACTCAGGCTTTGGTGCTTCTTTTTCAACTCTTCGAGATGGGCGGTCACGCTCATTTAGGTCCTCCTTGCTGATAAAGTGCACGCACAGCCAAGCACAAGTTTTGTGCCAAGTCACGCCGCACGCGCAGCATGTGGAAAACTAGACCTATGTTCGCTTAACAAAGGTTTAAAGGTTGAGCGCCGCGCCTTCGCGCAAAACCGATTGGATTTCAGGCGCATAGCTATCGCCGTCCCGCTCGTGCCGGAGTCCGTTGTGTAAAATGATCGGCGCATTGAGGCGAAATTCCGCGCGCCCATCCTTGCGTGCCCGGAAAATCACCAGTTCTGCCGGTTTTCCGACCCGAGGACAGATCGGCCAGATCTCGGGGCTGCCCAGACGCCCGGCGGCACCGGCCAACAGGTCTGGCACACGTTCGGCCCGGTGGATCACATGCATGAACCCCTTGTGGCGCAGCCGCCGTGCACCGGCGTCGATCCAGGCCGCCAGCGGCGTGTCATGGCCCCGCGCCCCCTCGCGCCCCGCGTCCCGCGCCGCGTGACCCGCAGTGCGGTCGAAATAGGGCGGATTGGCGAGCACATGATCGAACCGGCGCGCACGCAGATCGGCGGGCAAATCACTGATGTCTGCCGTGACGACATCCAGCCCGTTGCGCGCCGCGAGGGTTGCATAAGCCTCTTGCCGTTCGACCCCGACAAGGTCGAGCCCCCCAACCCGCGCCCCGAGACACAGCGCCGCAGCCCCCACGCCGCACCCAAGGTCCAGCACCGCCTCGCCGCCGCGTGCCGTAACGGAGGCGGCCAGCAAAACCGGGTCCACACCCGCGCGATAGCCCGCAACCGGCTGCCACAAATGCAGTTTTCCGCCCAAAAAGGCGTCGTATGTCAGGTCATTGTCCGAGGTCGATGTCATTGTCGCGCACCACCTTCAGCGCCGCCTCGTAATCATCCGTGCGCACCATCAGCCGTCGCGGGAAAATTCCGATGCCGCCCTCGAGGACGCTCATATTTACGTCCATCTGAAAGCAGTCTATATCCTCGCCTTCAAGAAGGGCCGAGGCAAAGGCGATGATCGTCGGGTCTGTGCTGCGCAAAAGTTCCTTCATATCATGGATGTAGGGCCATCTCGCACGGAATGTCGAGGGGCCAATGGGGCACAGAACATGGACGCATCGGACATCTCCAAACCGCACGACCGGCTGGCCGCCTGGCTGGCGGCAGATATGGATGCGGTCAATGCGCTGATCCAGACCCGTATGGCCTCGCAGCACGCGCCGCGCATCCCCGAAGTGACGCGCCACCTGGTCGATGCGGGGGGCAAGCGCCTGCGTCCGATGCTGACACTGGCGACGGCGCATATGTGTGGCTACACCGGCCCCTATCACATCCACCTCGCCGCCACGGTCGAATTCATCCACACCGCAACCCTGCTGCATGATGACGTGGTGGACGAAAGCGCCCAGCGGCGCGGGCGGCCCACAGCCAACCTCCTGTGGGACAACAAGTCATCTGTGCTGGTGGGCGACTACCTGTTTTCCCGCAGTTTCCAGTTGATGACCGAAACCGGATCGATGGACGTGCTGCGCATCCTGTCGGACGCGTCTGCCACCATTGCCGAGGGCGAAGTGCTGCAAATGACCGCCGCGCAGGATCTGGCCACGGATGAGGCCGTGTATCTGCAAGTGGTGCGCGGCAAGACAGCCGCCCTCTTCTCCGCCGCGACCGAAGTGGGCGGGGTGATCGCGGGCGCGGACAAGGCCGTGGTACAGGCGCTGTTCGACTATGGTGACGCGCTCGGGATCGCCTTCCAGATCGTGGACGACTTGCTCGATTACCAAGGCCAGTCCTCGGCCACGGGCAAGAACATTGGTGACGATTTCCGCGAACGCAAACTGACGCTGCCGGTGATCAAGGCCGTGGCCAAGGCAGATGCCGAACAGCGCGCCTTTTGGTCACGCACCATCGAAAAGGGGCAGCAAGAGGATGGCGACCTCGACCATGCGCTTGATCTGCTGCACCGTCACGCGGCGCTCGAAGATACCAAGGACGACGCAATCGCCTGGGCGGAAAAGGCCAAGGCGGCACTGCACACCCTGCCAGAACACGATCTGCGCGGCATGCTGATTGATCTGGCCGACTACGTGGTCGAACGGATCAGCTGAGGCGCGGCACGTTTCCCTCCGTTCAAGCGCCCGACGCGGACCCACCAGTCGGGATGGGCTGCGCTGATCGCCTCGGCGGCAGCACTCGCCATATGCATCCGCTCATAAAGGCCAAAACAGGTCGCGCCTGATCCCGACATACGGGCAAGGCGGCAGGGGCCGTGCCGCGCGAGCGCCCCCAGAACATCCCCTATCGCCGGGCAATCCTGAATGGCCGCGTCCTGCAAATCGTTGCGCTGCGCGCACATCCAATCGAGCGCCACGTCGCGGTCTTCAAAACTGCTGGGCCAGGGATCGAGGCCGGGGTTGTCCTTGACCGCAAGCCGCGAAAAGACGGCGGGCGTTGACACCTGCACGCGCGGATTGACCAGCACAATCGGATAGGGATGCAAATCCGGCACCGGCGAAATCTGCTCGCCGATCCCCTGCACCCGTGCGGGATCGCTCATCACGCACATCGGCACATCCGCCCCAATCTCAAGCAGATCGCGCGCATCCTGCGGTGTGGGATCGCGCGGCGCATCCTGCCCCTCATGGGCGGCACGCAGCATCAGCAAACCGCGATAGGTGGCGGCCGCGTCCGCCGACCCGCCCCCAATGCCAGAGGCCATGGGCAGATGTTTGTCCAACTGCATCGACAGGGCCGTATCGGGTGCCCAGAACTTCATCGCAGCGTGCCACATGATGTTGTGGTCACTCTCAAGCTCCGGCACCGCCTCGGGCCCGCTCACCTCAAAGGATTTGGGCAGTGCCTTGGCATGCAGCGTGATGCGATCCCCGATATCGGCAAAAGCCACCAGCGAGATCCAGCGTGTGATACCCGTTCGGCAGTTGCCCCGTGACATGTAGCGTCAGGTTGATCTTGGCCGGGGCAAAAACCTCAACCGTCTTCATCCGCCACCTTCAGCGGCTCCGCACCTTCTTCGTCCAGCACACGGTCCAGACCGATGTCCAGCTTGCGGCGCATTCGGTCCGGGTCGGCCTCGCCGTCCACCTCGCTCGGGTCGACAAAGCTGAGGGCGCGCATCCACTGGAACCGCGCCTCGCGTTCGCGGCCCACGGCCCAATAGACGTCGCCAAGGTGGTCGTTGACCACCGGATCGACGGGCATCAATTCGACCGCGCGTTCCATGTGTTCGACCGCTTCATCGTAGCGGCCAAGGCGGTAGAGAACCCAGCCAAGGGAGTCGACAATGTAGCCGCTGTCGGGGCTTGCCGTGACTGCTTCCTCAATCATTTCAAGGGCTTCATCCAGCTTGATTTGTTTTTCTACCAACGAATAACCGAGATAATTCAGCACCTGCGGCTGGCCGGGATTGAGCTCCAGCGCCTTGCGAAAGTCGGCCTCGGCCCGGGGCCAGTCCTTGAGACGTTCCAGCGAAATCGCGCGCGCATAGTGCAGGAACCATGATCCCCGCTCGCCCTCTCCCAACAGGTCAATCGCCTTGTTGTAGGACTCCACAGCCTCTTCAAAACGGTCCTGCTGGCGCAGGACGTCGCCCAGCGTGGAATGCACAATCGACAGATCGCCAAACCGTTTGGCCAGTTGTTCCAGCACTTCGATGGCGGCTTCGGGTTTACCCGATTCACGCAAAGCTGCCGCGCGGCCCAGTTCGGCGGCGTGAAAGGCCGGGTGGTCGGCAGGCACTTGTTTGTAGGCGGCATTGGCGAGGCCAAACTGCTCCAACTCTTCCAAGAGATCGGCATTCAACAGCAGCGCATCAATGTGATCCGGGCGCAGATGGCGTGCCACACGGCCATAGAGCAGGGTGTAATCCGCACCCGCATCCTGGCGCAGGGCACCTGCGAGCGAATAGAACACCTCCGCCGCGCCATCGCGTGGCGAGGTGATGTGGGTGAACGTCAGCACTTCACCGGCCTCAAGGGCCAGCTCCATCGCGCTCAATTCAGGGTCGGTCGAACTGCCGAATGCTGCTTGCAGGGACGCAATGGCATCCTCGTTCCGGCCCAGTTGCGACAGCACTTCGGCGCGTGCCATGGCACCACGCCGGGTCTGTTGCAGCGGGCCTGCCTCGGCCTCGAACAGCGCCTCGGCAGCCTCGAAATCGCCCAGGCCCGCCAGCGCCATCGCCTTGTGATACAAGGCAAATCCGCGCAATCCGCGCTCTTCACTGATGGTGTCGAAATCCGCGAGGCCCCCTTCGGCATCACCCGCGCCGATCTTGGCCCAGGCCACCAGTAGACCGTCCACCAACGGCCCGATCCCCAACTGCTCGACATCGCGGGCGAGGAAGGTGTCATACTCTTCTCGCGCCAGCAGATCGGCAATCACCGCCATATGGGCGGTTTGCGAGCGCAGGTCGCGCGACTCGATCAGTTTGGCGATGGGCAAGGCGCGGTCCACGCGGCCCAGCGCCAGTTGGGTGGAAATCACCGCCTCCATCAGTGCCGGATTGCCCGGCGCCCGCGACAACGCCTCGGTGTAATAGCGCGCGGCGGCCTCAAAATCGTTTTCGATGGCGGCCTGACGTGCAGCCAGGTAGGGGCCCGAAATGGATTGGGCCTGCGCGACATGCGGGGCCACGGTCACAAGAACGGCCAGCGCGGCACTGCCAAGAAGCGTACGGATCACGGGTAAGACTGCCTTTTGTTATGCGTTGAGCAGAGGCTAGCACGTCTGGCGCGAGGTGCAATGTAACCTCGCGAAATGGTCAGACTATGGGCGCGAAACGGCAAAAGACCGGGCACATGGCCCGGCCTTTGATCGTTCTGGTACTGCGATCACATGTTGGGGTAGTTCGGCCCGTCACCCCCTTGCGGCGTGGTCCAGGTGATGTTCTGGCTGGGATCCTTGATGTCACATGTCTTGCAGTGCACGCAGTTCTGGAAGTTGATGACAAAGCGCGCGTCCTTGCCCTCTTCCTCCACAAACTCGTACACACCCGCCGGGCAATAGCGTGCCGAAGGGCCTGCATATTTGGCCAGGTTCACCTTCACCGGCACCGCATCATCCGTCAGTTTCAGATGCGCCGGTTGGCTTTCCTCGTGATTGGTAAAGCTGAAGGCGACGTTGGTCAGACGGTCAAAGGACAGTTTGCCATCGGGCTTGGGATAGTCGATGGGCGTGTGCTTGGAAGCTTCCTCGGTCGCATCCGCATCGTTCTTTCCATGCCCGATCGTGCCAAACAGCGAAAAGCCCAGCGTGTTGGTCCACATATCGAACCCACCCAGGACCAGGCTGGCCGTCAGCCCGTACTTGGACCACAGCGGCTTGACGTTGCGCACCTTCTTGAGGTCCTTGCCAATCGCGCCTTCGCGCACTTCGGTCTCGTAAGCGGTCAGCTCGTCGCCCGACCGCTCGGCCTTGATTGCGTCAAACGCCGCCTCGGCCGCCGCCTTGCCCGACAGCATCGCGTTGTGGTTGCCCTTGATGCGGGGCACGTTGACCATGCCCACCGAACAGCCCAGCAGCGCCACACCGGGCGCCACCATCTTGGGCATCGACTGGTAGCCACCTTCGGAAATCGCGCGCGCGCCGTAAGCCACGCGCTTGCCGCCTTCCAGCAGGTCCGCGACCATCGGGTGATGCTTGAACCGCTGGTATTCCATGTAGGGGAACAGGTGCGGGTTCTTGTAGTTCAGGTGGACAACAAAGCCGACATAAACCTGATTGTTCTCAAGGTGATAGATGAACGACCCGCCGCCCGCGTTGCCGCCCAGCGGCCAGCCCATCGTGTGGGTGACAGTGCCTTCCTTGTGCTTGGCCGGGTCGATCTCCCAGATCTCCTTCATGCCAAGGCCGTACTTCTGCGGCTCGCTGTCCTTGGCCAGATCGTATTTGGCAATCACCTCTTTCGACAGGCTGCCCCTCACACCCTCGGACAGGAACACGTATTTGCCGTGCAGCTCCATGCCCGGCTCTGTGCCCTCACCAATCGACCCGTCAGCCTCAAGGCCGAACACACCGGCCACAACGCCCTTCACTTCGCCACTGTCACCGTAAACCAGCTCGGAACAGGCCATGCCAGGGAAAATCTCGACCCCCATCTCCTCGGCCTGCTCGGCCATCCAGCGGCACACATTGCCCATCGAGACAATATAGTTGCCGTGGTTGTTCATCAGGGGCGGCATCGGGGCATTGGGGATACGGACCTGCCCTGCCTCACCCAGCATATAGAAATTGTCCTCGACCACAGGCACGTTCAGCGGCGCGCCCTTGTCCTTCCAGTCAGGGATCAGCGCATCGAGGCCACAAGGGTCCAGCACCGCACCCGACAGGATGTGCGCGCCCACTTCCGAGCCCTTTTCCAGCACAACAACGTTCAGATCGGCATCCAGCTGTTTCAGACGAATGGCCGCCGACAGACCTGCAGGGCCTGCACCGACGATCACCACGTCATATTCCATCGCTTCGCGTTCAATATCGGCCATCTCGGCGGCTCCCTCTTCCCTCAAGTGCGTCGCACGTTGGTCACGTCGCTATCGCACAGATAATGCGTTCGCAACGTGGTGCATTGCCTCCGTGAAAAAATCCAGAAAAAATTCACGGAAAGACGGCACGTTATTTGAATTGAGGGTCAAGTTCGCAAGATTCGTGGGCAGTCAGGCCGGATCAGGGCTGTCCCCCAGCAGATAACGCGGCCCTGTGCCGCGCTTGGCCGCACGGTCGGCAGGGTTGTACAGCGCGCAGGCCTCAAGGCTCAGACAGCCACAGCCGATACAGCCATCCAGCGTGTCGCGCAGCTTTTGCAGTTGCGCGATGCGCGCGTCCAGACCGTCGCGGAACTCGGCACTGATGCGCGTCCAGTCGGCCTTGGTCGGGGCGCGGTGGCGCGGCAGGCGGTCCAGTTCGACCTTGATCTGCGCCAGTGTGAACCCGAATTGCTGCGCCACCATGATGAAACTCAGCCGCCTTATATCGGCGCGCTGAAACCGGCGCCGCCCGGCATCATTGCGCCACGGCGCGACCAACCCCTCGTCCTCGTAATAACGGATCGCCGACACCGCCAGACCGGTGCGGGCCGCGATGTCTCCGATGCTCAATCCCTCCGATGTTGCCATCGCAAAAAACCTCTTGACCTAAAGTGAACTTGAGATGGGACAGTAGCCTTACAACCACACGAAAGGAAGCGTTATGACCGCGCAACTCGAACACACGAATTACACCGTGACCGATCCCGACCGCACAGCGCAGTGGATGTGCGATCTGTTCGGCTGGCACATCCGCTGGACAGGCGATTCCCGCGATGTCGGCTATACGGTGCATGTGGGCACCGACACGCATTACCTCGCGCTCTACGCCCCCAAGACTGGCAAGGTAGGCGCGCGCGAAGACAACTACGTGACAAATGGCGGCCTCAATCACATCGCCGTGGTGGTCGAAGACATCGCAGCCATGCGCACGCGTGTCGCAGCCCAAGGGTTCACACCGGGCGAACACTACGACTACGAGCCCGGCCAACGCTTCTATTTCCACGACACTGACGGGATCGAATACGAGGTGGTGCAATACGACTGACCCTGCGCGTCTTCTGACTGAAAATACCACGGGGGAGGCCGAAGGCCGGGGGCAGCGCCCCCTGCCCGACCCATCGGCACCCCCAAATCCGCTTGCATTCCCCCGCCCCATTGGGTCAGGTATTCTCCATCGCATGTATCGGCGGCTCCCTTAACGGGGCCGCCGCAGCTAATTGGACCGCAGCCGATGGAAAAGATCCCTATGACCCGCGCCGGTGCGACTGCACTGGAAACGGAACTCAAACAGCTCAAAAGCGAAGAGCGGCCCGCCATCATCAAGGCGATTGCCGAGGCGCGCGAGCATGGCGATCTGTCCGAGAACGCGGAATACCATTCCGCCAAGGAAAAGCAGTCCTTCATCGAGGGCCGGATCAAGGAACTCGAAGGCGTGATTTCGCTGGCCGAGGTCATCGACCCCACCAAGATGTCAGGCGCGATCAAGTTCGGCGCGACCGTGACCCTGGTGGACGAGGACACGGACGAGGAAAAGACCTACCAGATCGTCGGCGAATACGAGGCCAACATCGAAAACGGGCTTTTGAACATCAAATCGCCTATCGCGCGGGCCCTGATCGGCAAAGAAGAGGGCGACAGCGTCGAGGTGCGCACACCGGGCGGTGAAAAGTCCTATGAAGTCCTGAAAATCAGCTATAGCTGAGGCCATGGCCGACAAGACCTCACCACAATCGCGCCCGACCCCGCTCGGCATCTATGACAAGCCCAAACACGGGGGCGTCACGGGTATCGAAGTGGCCGCCTTGATCATGTCCGCGATCTGGCTGGTCGGGGCGGCGGCGTTCTTTCTGCTGTCCGGCGGCGGTGACGGGCAGCCGACGGGCGCGGAGGGTCTGCGCTTTCTCATCACGATGCTCGCGGTGTTCATGCCCGTGGCGATGATCTGGGTCGCGGCGACTGCTGCACGCTCCAGCCGCGTGATGCGCGAGGAAAGCCAGCGCTTGCAGGCCGCCATCGACGCGATCCGCCAGGCCTATATCGCCCAGGCCCAGGGGCGCGACCTGTCCACCGAACCTTCGGTGGCGCGCAAACTGGACGAAATCGCCGCCGCTGCGCGCAAGACCGAAACCGCGCTCGCCACCTTTCAAAGCCGCCGCGACGGTGACGGCCCGCCGCGCGCCGCTGCGGCCCAACCGGCCCCTGCCGCGCCGGATGCGGGCGACCAGCCCGCCCTCGCCCTTGGCACCACAGCCGAAGACATGGCGCCGCCCCTTGCCACGCAGGATTTCATCCGCGCCCTCAACTTCCCCGAAACGGCCGAAGACGAGGAAGGCTTTGCCGCGCTGCGCAAGGCGATGAAGGACCGCGAGACCGCGCAGCTGATCCAGGCCGCACAGGACATCCTGACCCTGCTCAGCCAGGACGGCATCTACATGGACGATCTGCGCCCTGACCGCGCGCGGCCCGAAATCTGGCGCCAGTTCGCCAGTGGCGCACGTGGGCGGTCCGTCGCAGCGCTCGGTGGGGTAAGGGATCGTTCATCCCTGGCGCTGACCGCCGGGCGGATGAAGCAGGATCCGATCTTTCGCGATGCCGCGCATCACTTCCTGCGCCGCTTTGACAAGACCGTGTCGGCCTTTGCCGAAATCGCATCGGATGCAGATGTGTCTGCCCTCAGCGACACGCGCACCGCGCGCGCCTTCATGTTGCTGGGCCGCGTTGCGGGCACGTTCGACTAAAGGCCAAAGCCGCTCCACGGGATGTACCGGACCAGGTCGCCACGGCGCACCTGCATGGCGTGATCGGGCAGTTCGACCAGCCCCTCGGCCCAGGCCAGCCCACTGATCCGCCCGGATCCTTCAGAGGCAAAGACCTCGACCTCGCCCCCGACCATACGTGCCCGCAGGTATTCGCGACGCCCCGCCTTCTTCTGTTTCTCAAAGGCGGCAGGCACCATAAACCCCTGCGGCGCGGACCACTCCGCCCCCGCCATCTGCGCCAGCGCAGGTGCACCAAAGACCAGCGTGCAGACCATCGCCGCGACCGGGTTGCCGGGCAGTCCGAAGACGGGGGTTCCCTGCCACATGCCCAGCGCCAAGGGGCGGCCCGGCTTGATCGCGATGCGCCAGAGCGCCATGGCCCCCGCTTCGTTCAGGAGGGCCGAGACGTGATCGTGATCCCCCGCCGAGGCGCCCCCGCTGGTCAGGATCACATCGACCTGGCCCGCAGCATCATCCAGCCGCGCCGCAAGCGCTGCACGGTCATCCGCCACCTGCCCAAGGTCCACCGCGTGGTGTCCCAGCTTGGAAACCAACCCCATCAGCATCGGCCGGTTCGCGTCGTAAATCTGGCCCGGCCCGGCATCCGCCCCGGCGGGCACCAGTTCGTTTCCCGTGGACAGGATGCCGACACGCAGGGGCGCGTAAACCGGAACCGCGTTCGCACCGACAGCCGACAGCAGCGCCTCGTCCGCGGGCGTCACCCGCCGCCCCCGGTGCACAACGACATCGCCTGCCGCGACGTCCTCACCAGCCTTTCGGGTGTTGGCGCCGTGTTTAATCGGGCCTGTGAAACTGATCGTGTTGCCGCTTACCGTCACGTCTTCTTGCAGGATCACGGTGTCGACCCCAGGGGGCAAGGCGGCGCCGGTCAGGATACGGATGGCTGTCCCCGCGGGGACAACGGTGTCGGGTGCGGCGCCCGCCGCCATATCTTCGGCCATGACCGACATCTGGTGGGGCCCTTCGCCGCGTCCGTTAAGGAAACCGTAACCATCTACAGCCGTGTTCGGCAGCGGGGGATGGGCGCGGGGCGCGATGATGTCGGCCGAGACGATCCGGTCCAGAGCCTGGCCAACAGGCACCTGCGTCGTGCCGACAACCGGGCCAAGGCGCGATTTGAGACTGGCCAAGGCCTCGTCCACCGGTGTCCAGTGGACGCCCGGCGGCAAGGCAAAGCAGTCGTTTTTCAAGGGCATCGGAGCGCCAGCCAGAGCGGCACGCAGGGCCGTTTCGTGCCCGAGGCCGAGGCCGAGAATCCAGCCCTCCACCCCGTCCCCTTCACGCAGCATCGCGTCGAGCGCGGTATGGGGCAGGCCCGCAAACGCCTCGGCCAGCACGCGCACCTGCGCGCGGTCCTTGATCTCATCCGCGCCCTGACGGGCTGCCACCTCACCCGCGAGCATCGAGGGGTAAACCTCGGCCAGAACAATTGGCGTGTCCGGGGCCTGAAACGGGCTGACCGAAAGCGCCGGGCCATAGTTATCCCGCAAGGCCTGAAGCCGTGCAATCCCGAGCAAGGCCTGTGAACCAACAGAGCCGGTTGTGTAGAGTTTCCAACAAGGCTGCGCAGAGGGTATCCGCAACTCCACCTGCCGCTTTTCCGGCATCCCGTGGCCATGGCGCGCCGTTCCCCTGGCGGGCAAATCCGCGTCTTCCAAACCCGCAGGACAGCCCCAGAACGGACCCACACCGGGAAAAAGGCGATTGAGGGCGCGCGCCACGTCAAAGCGGTTGTTGGCATTGTCATCGCCGTCTTCGATGCGCGCTGAGAGCGCAGACCAAAGCGCCAGCGGATCATCGACGCCCACAACCGCACGGCCAAAGCCGGCAGGATAGCCAAAGGGGAAATCAAAGCCCGCCAATACGCGCTGACCCGCAGCCAGTGCTGCATCGAACTGCGCCCGCAGGCGGGTCATCACATCGGCGCGGGTGCGGTGATAGGAACACTGTGTGCCCTTTGCATCCACCACCGCCATCCAGATCGCATCTGGCGACGGCTTTTTCGGGGATGGCACCTTGGAGGCTGACCAATCGACAATGATGATCCTGTCAAACCCCGCGCCTGTTTTCACAACCCCACCTCGGCCAGAATGAAATCGGCAATCGCTGCGGTGTCGTTCAGATCGAACACGGGCCGATCCAGCGTCAGGGCCGTGTCGCTGGCCACCGCGCGGATGGTCGGATCATCCGGCGCGATCAACGGGTTGCCCGTCACGGCGCGGTGTGCTTCGACCTTGGGATGGGTGTCGCGTTTGTACCCTTCGACCAGCACCAGATCGACGGGGGCGAGTTTGGAGAGCAGTTCGGCAAGCGTCGGCTCATCCTCATCGCGCAACTCGTGCATCAGGGCAAAGCGGTTGCGCGAGGCCAGCAGCACCTCGGTCGCACCTGCCACGCGGTGGCGGTAACTGTCCTTGCCCGCGTGATCCACGTCAAAGCTGTGATGGGCATGTTTCACGGTCGACACCCGGTGGCCGCGCCCCGTGATCTCGGTCACCAGCCGTTCCATCAGCCCGGTTTTGCCCGCGTTTTTCCAGCCGACCACGCCGTAAAGTCTCATAACATGTCCTCGGCCTTGATCAGATCATCGGGTGTGTTGACGTTAAAGAATGCAGCCTCGTCCGCGAATGCGGCAAGTCGGCCATCGTGCCGGTCCGTCCACAGCACGACCTTGCGCACACCGTCATTGAGCGCGGCCCGCAGATCGTCGCGCAGCGCGACGGGCCAGAGGCCGAAAGTCGGGTGCCGCGCCATGCCCCGTTTGGGATCGGGTGTGGCGGCCAGGGCGAGCGGATGCGCCGTCCCTTCGGTCGCCAGTTGCAGTTGCGGCACCAGATCGCAGGGAAAGAACGGCGTGTCCGCCGCCGCCGTCACAATCGTGTCTGCCCCTTGGGTCGCCGCCCAATCCAGACCGGCAAGCACCCCGGCAAGGGGGCCAGCGAACCCGTCGATGCTGTCGGGTATCACCGGGATGTTCAGATCGGCAAAGCGCGCAGGGTCGCCATTGGCATTGAGCGCGATGTCCGACACCTGCGGCTCAAGCCGTTCGATCACGCGCGCCAGCAAGGTCTGGTCGCCCAGCATGCGCAGCCCCTTGTCGCCGCCGCCCATGCGCGTGGCCTGCCCGCCCGCGAGGATAATACCGATTGGTGGGGTCATTGGGCGCTTTTCCTGCGCGCCTTTTTCGGCTCGTCCGCGATGGCAGCGGGGTCGGCGTCCCGCACCAGCCGTTCTTCGCCGCTGAGGCAGACAAAGCGCTGGCCGCGCATCCGCCCGATCAGCGTCAGCCCGACCTGCTGCGCGATCTCGACCCCCCAAGCGGTAAAGCCCGAGCGCGAGGCCAGGACCGGGATGCCCATCATCGCCGTCTTGATCACCATTTCGGATGTCAGGCGCCCCGTGGTGTAAAGGATCTTGTCATGTGCCGGGACGGTGTTGGCCATCATCCAGCCAGCGATCTTGTCGACCGCGTTGTGGCGGCCCACGTCTTCCATATAGACCAGCGGCTGGTCGTCCTGGCACAGTACTGTGCCGTGAATTGCCCCCGCCTCGAGGTAGAGAGAGGGCGTGCGGTTGATCCGCGCCGCCAGCGTATAGAGCGCAGAGGTGCGCACCGGTGTGGCGGGCAATTGCACGTCCTCCAGCCCCTCCATCATGTCGCCAAAGACGGTGCCGACAGCGCAGCCACTGGTGCGCGTCTTTTTCTTGAGCTTTTCCTCGTGATTGGTGGGGGCGGCGGTGCGCACGACGACGGTTTCAAGTTCCTCGTCGTAATCGACACCGGTGACGGTATCCGCCGCACTCAGCATTCCCTGATTGCGCAGGAACCCCAGCGCTAGAAAATCGGGGTAGTCGCCGATGGTCATCGCCGTGACGATTTCCTGGCTGTTGAGAAAGATGGTCAGGGGCCGTTCCTCGACCACCGAGATTTCGATGGCGGTGCCCGTCTGGTCGTGGCCGACAACGCGGCGGGTCAGTCGTGCGGCCCCCGGATCGGGCGCAATCACATAGCCTGTCAGATCATTGTCGCGTGCCAATTGCGTTCCCCGGACTGCGTGGTAGGTATTTCCTGTGCGTCCAACCTAAGGCCCAGCCATGCCCTTCACCACCACCAATTCCGCCTTTTGGGCGGGCGTACGCGACGGTGCGCCTTTTGTGGTGGTTGCGGGCCCCTTTGCCCTGCTGTTCGGGGTGCTGGCGACCGAGGCCGGGTTGAACATTTTCGAGGTCATCGGCTTTTCCGTCGTGGTGATTGCGGGGGCGGCCCAATTCACCGCCTTGCAACTGATGCAGGACGAGGCGCCGACGATCATCGTGCTGATCTCGGCCCTGGCCGTGAACCTGCGCGTGGCGATGTATTCGGCGGCGTTGACGCCCTATTTGGGCGGTGCGCCGATCTGGCAGCGCATCTTTGCCGCCTACCTGCTGGTCGATCAGAGCTATGCCCTCAGCCACGCCAAGTTCGATGCGGACACGTCCATGACCGTGCCCCAGCGCATGGCCTACTTCTTTGGCACCTGCCTGTTGGTCATGATCGCGTGGTTCGGGTGCAGCTATCTGGGGGCCGCGTTGGGCGCGACACTGCCTGCGGACCTGCCGTTGGATTTCGCGTTGCCCATCGCCTTCCTGTCGATGGTGGCGCCGATGATGCGCACCCTGCCCCACCTGATTGCGGCGGCGGTGGCGGTGGTGGTTGCCCTGCTCGCCGTCTCTATCCCCTATTCGCTGGGCCTGATCGTTGCGGGCACGGCGGGCATGATGGCGGGCGCGCAGGCCGAGTTGTGGCTGAAGGGGCGCGACACATGATCGACAAGAGCACGCTGTGGATCGTGATCGCGGGTCTGGGCGCGGGCAGTTTCCTGCTGCGCTTTACCTTTCTCGGTTTTGTCGGGGATCGCCCGCTGCCTGCATGGCTGCTGCGCCATCTGCGCTATACGGCCGTGGCCATCCTGCCTGCACTGGTGGCCCCGCTGGTGGTCTATTCGGGCGAGGGGGGTAGCACCGAGCCGACGCGCGTTGTCGCCGCCATCGTGACGCTGGCGGTCGGGATCTGGACCAGAAACGTCTTTGCAGGGATCGGTGCAGGCGCGCTGGCCCTGTTCCTGCTGGTCTATGGGGTGGGATAGGAGCGCCGCGCCCTTGGGACGGCGGGTGGGGCGTCTTTGCCAGGGGCAAAGAGCGTCCGCCCGGCGTCAATCGGGCAGAACGATGCCTTCGACACCTTCAACGATGCCGCCTTCGTCATCTTCAAAGTATTTCTCTTCGCGCACACCGGGGCGGGACGCGAGTTGTTCCATCAGCTTGGTGGGAAACAGCGTCTGCTGGATATCCTCGAAACCGGGCACCCGTTGCAGCAGACCCGTCGTTGCGCTGGTGCAAAAGGCGCGCGGCACGGCCCCGTTTGTCGTGGCAAGGCGCAGTGCGATGGCGGCCTGTTCCGGTGTCACCTCAAAGGTCTGGCTGACCACGTGAAAGGTGCTGCGGGCATGGGCGCTCTTGTACCCTTTGAGCACGGCGGGTGAGACTCCATAAAGCACGTCTTCCTGCTCGGGCACGCGGTCATTCACGAAAGAACCCGCGGGATCAAAGATCACCCGCTGGGTGCCGTTGATCATCAGCGCGGAATGCGCGCCCTTGCCGTTGCGGTTGCTGACCATCGTGAAGATGGTGAACGTGTTGGGCCCCGGTTCGCGGTAGGCCGATGCGGCCACCCGTTCATCACTGGCATAGGGCACTGTGGGCGCTTGCGCGCAGGCTGCCAAAACAGAACAGACAGCCAAGGCTGCGATCACACGCATCACAATTCTCCCGCAAGGGCCTTAAAAAAAATCAGCTGATGAAAATAGCCATGCCGATGATGATTACAAGGATCACGACGACCGACCAAGTGGTCCACTGCATGAACCCGTCAAAGGTCTTTTCGTTTTCCTTGATGTCCATTTCACCGTGTTTGTGATCTGCCATGACCGGCTTCCTTCTTAAATTGGCTTGGCCGCGCTTTAGCCTATCTGCGCGGGCCTGTCACTGCGTCTTTGGCGCACAAGGGGTGCGACCTGTTCACGCCTCTTCGAGGTCTTGCGCCAGACGGAAACCGATCCGGTTGGGTTCGGCCTGTTCCACCGCCTTGGGCAGGGCGCGCAGCATCACGTTCAACTGGCTCACATGCTGGATCAGCTGGGTCTTTGCCCCCGTCGGGTCGCTGCCGTAGAAGGTCACGATATCCGGATCGAAATAGCCCATGCCTTCGATCCGCAGGATGCCCGCATCGCCACCGGTAAAGCCCATGGCCACCTCGTGCTCGTTGTCCAGGCTTTCCTCGAAGTTCTTGAGATACATGATGATGCGCTCATAAGCCCATTGCGCCGGGCTTTTCTTGTCAGCGGGTGTCTTGGTGATGCCCCCCGGCACCGGCTGATCGGCTACGTTGCGCGCGCTGGCATCGGCATGGACCTCGTGGCAGCGTGGCAGTGCCTCCGCCTCATGCGCCTCTGCTGCGGTCTTGATCTCGGAGTTCATGTCTTACCCTTTGCGTTGATAGACCCACGCACCATCGTCCCGTTTGCTCCGGGTGGCGCGCCCGTCCTGGTGAAGGTGCGACAGATGGGCGATGGCTTCAACCAGGGCGAGGCCATATTCCCCCGCGCCGATCTTGCGCTTGAACAGCGGCACAAAGCAGTCGGCGGCGGCCTTGGGCGTGTCGATATAGTCGAGCAGCCGGTCAAGCGCGCCGTGGTGATTGTCGATCAGCTGCCGCATCCGCGTCGGCAGGCCGGTAAAGGGCAGCTTGTGCCCGCCCAGCACAAGATGATCCTCGCGCGCCAGAGGGGCCAGCCGTTCGCAAGCCTCGAGCCAGTCGCCAATCGGGTCGGCCATGGGTTCGGTCGCGTAGACCCCGATATTGGGGCTGATCGAGGGCAGTATCTGATCCCCCGAAAGCACGAGGTTGTCGTCACGGCTCCAGAACGTGGCGTGTTCGGGGGCGTGGCCATTGCCGATATGGATGTCCCAAGTACGCGCGCCCATGACGATCGTGTCGCCCTGTTTGATCCGCGTGTAGCCCAGCGGCATGGGCGCAACGATGTCACCAAAGTTGAACGGGCGTTCGCCCGCGCGCTGGTCATAGATCGCGCGGTCCATGCCTGCGCTGAGGTAAAAATCGAGCGTTTCCTGCGTGGGCGTTTCCTGCACATCCAGCGTCAGCATCCGCGCAAACAGCCAGGCGGTGCGCGTGGTGATCAGTTCGGCGCCAAAGTCGGTCTGCAGCCAGCCTGCAAGGCCGACGTGATCGGGGTGATGGTGCGTGACGACAACACGGCGGATCGGTTTGCCCGCCAGCGGGCCATCCATCAGTGCCTGCCAGATGCCCCTTGTCTTGTTCGAGGCAAAGCCTGTGTCGATCACCGTCCAGCCGTCGCCATCATCCAGCGCATAGACGTTCACGTGGTCCAGCTTCATCGGCAGCGGCAGGCGGCACCACAGCACGCCCGGGGCGACTTCGATGGCGGTGCCGTGCTCTGGCGGGTCCGCCCACGGGTATCTGAGGCCAGTGGGCGGTGCGTCTTTCATCAGGCGGCGAACTCTTCCGGGGTCAGGGCATATATGTCGTAATCCCCTGCCTGCGCCTGCGCAAGCAGGCTGTCATGTTCCGGCAGCAGGCGCTGGATATAGAAGCGCGCCACCTTTTCGCGGGCACCGCCCTGATCGTTCAGCGCCGATTGCAGGTGGATGTGGCCGCCCAGCACCCGCGCAAAGGCGCGCAGGTATGGCACAGCTCCCGAAAAGCGGACGCGGTGATTTTGAGCGATCATCCATTCGGTGGTTTCGCGCAGGGATTCGCTGGCCTGCCAGACGGCTTCGGCCATCTTGGGGAAGGTGCCGCGCGCCTCTTCGGCCGCGGCCTCGATCTCGTCAAAGATGCGGGCGGCCGCTTCGCCCCCGTCCATCATCTTGCGCGCGACAAGGTCCATGGCCTGAATGCCGTTGGTGCCTTCGTAGATCGTGGTCACCCGCACGTCGCGGGCATATTGCGCCGCGCCCGTTTCCTCGACAAAGCCCATGCCGCCATGGACCTGGATGCCCATGCCCGCGACCTCGTTGCCGATATCGGTGCCAAAGGCCTTGGCGATGGGTGTCAGCAGGGCGGCGCGGGATTTCCACGCAGGATCATCCGTGGCGGTGGTCATGTCGATGGCCACGGCGCAGGCCAGTGCGATGCCGCGCGCCGCGTAGGTTTCGGCGCGCATGGTCATCAGCATCCGGCGCACATCAGCGTGGTCGATGATGGTGCCTGTTTCGCCTTCGGTGCGGCCCTGTTTGCGGTCCAGCGCATAGGACAGCGCGTGTTGATAGGCGCCCTCGGCCGCCCCCACGCCCTGCCCGCCCACACCGAGGCGGGCATTGTTCATCATGGTGAACATGGCCGCCATGCCACCCCCCGGCGCGCCGACCATCCAGCCGGTGGCCCCGTCATATTGCATCACGCAGGTGGGCGAGCCGTGCAGGCCCATCTTGTGTTCCAGGCTGACCACCTTGAGGCTGTTGGCCACGCCCGCATTGCCCTGCTCGTCCGGCAAGTTGCGCGGCACGAGGAACAGGCTGATCCCCTTGGTGCCCGCGGGCGCGCCCGGCAGGCGGGCCAGCACGAGGTGGCAGACGTTGTCGGTAAAGTCGTTGTCGCCCCAGGAGATATAGATTTTCTGACCCGAGATGGCGTAGGTGCCGTCGCCATTGTCCTCGGCCTTGGAGCTCAGCGCGCCCACATCCGATCCCGCCTGCGGCTCGGTCAGGTTCATGGTGCCTGTCCACTCGCCCGAGATCAGCTTGGGCAGGTACAGGTCCTTGATGGCGTCAGAGGCGTGGTGTTCCAGCGCTTCGATTTGGCCTTGCGTCATCAGCGGGGCGAGTTGCAGTGACAGGCAGGCCGCGCTCATCATCTCGTTCACGGCACTTGTCACGGCCATGGGCAGGCCCATGCCGCCATATTCGGGGTCCGCTGCCATGCCGACCCAGCCGCCCTCCGCAATGGCTTTGTACCCCTCGGCATAGCCGGGCGAGGTGCGCACGACCCCGTTCTCGAGCCGGGCGGGATGCAGATCGCCTGCGCGTTGCAGCGGGGCCACCACGTCTTCGCACAGCTTGCCCGCCTCGGTCAGGATGGCTGTCGTCACATCCGGCGTGGCATCGGCAAAACGGTCGGTGGCGGTGACCTGATCCAGACCAACAACGTGGTCAAACAGAAAGGTATAGTCGTCGACGGGGGCACGGTAGGACATGAGGCAGGCTCCGGGATCAATGTCTTGGCAAGCGGGTGGGCTGCGCGTAAATGGGCATCTTTGAATGATAGATGCGGGTGCGTGCGCGCTATCGCAACTCAAACGCCGCGTCACAGGGCGCGGGCAGGACGGATATGGGCGTGATCACGACCAGAATGCTGAAACCGGATGCAGATGGCGTGGCCGCAGCGGCAGACCTGCTGGCGGGTGGCGCTCTGGTCGCCTTCCCGACCGAGACGGTCTATGGCCTGGGCGGGGACGCACGCAACGGACGCGCGGTTGCGGGGATTTTCGCAGCCAAGGGGCGGCCCAGTTTCAACCCGCTGATCGTGCATGTCCCCGATCTGGACGCCGCACAGTCCATCGGGACGTTCGACGCCCCGATGCGGCGGCTGGCGCAGGCGTTCTGGCCCGGCCCCCTGACCCTGGTGGTGCCACTGGCAGAGGGGCACGGGTTGTCGCCCCTCGTCACCGCCGGGCTTGAGACCGTGGCCATTCGCGTTCCGGCCCATCCTTTGGCGCGTGATCTGTTGGCAGCCTTCGGCGGCGCGGTAGCGGCCCCTTCGGCCAACCCGTCCGGGCGGATCAGCCCCACGACACCCGCCCATGTACTGGCGGGACTGGACGGCAAGATCGCGGCAATCCTCGATGGCGGCGCCTGTGCCGTGGGACTGGAATCGACCATCATCGGGGGCACGCCGCTGGCCCTGCTGCGCCCCGGCGGGCTTGCGGTGGAAGAGATCGAGGCGATCACCGGGCCGCTGGCGCGCGCAGGCACCGCGATCACGGCACCGGGACAGCTGGCGTCGCACTATGCGCCATCTTCGGCAGTGCGGCTGAACGCCAATTGCGCGCAGGCGGGCGAGGTGCTGCTGGGGTTTGGCCCGATGCAATCCGATCTGAACCTGTCGGCCAGTGGCGATCTGGTCGAGGCCGCAGCCAACCTGTTCGGGCATCTGCACAGGCTCGATGCGATGCAAAGGCCCATTGCCGTGGCCCCCGTCCCCGATTGTGGGCTGGGCCGCGCCATCAACGACCGCCTGCGCCGGGCCGCCGCGCCGCGCTAGGGCGGAGGACACCTCCGCCTTACGGGATTCCGGACATCGCCATGTAAGGCGCAGCTTGGTGCGCCCTGCTGTGGCCGACATGGCGCGCAGGATCATCAAACCGGGTAAGGCGCACCTCAGGTGCGCCTTACGTCAGGCCCGCCCGGCCTCGCCCGACAGGCCAAGGGGGTCGATGCCCAGCGCCTGCAAGGCGCCCATCCACTTGTCACCGTCCCGGGTGCCAAAGACCAGTTCAGGTTCTGCATCCACGGTCAGCCAGCCATTCTGGGCGATCTCGCCCTCAAGCTGTCCCGGCCCCCAGCCTGCATAGCCCAGCATCACAAGGGACCGCGCGGGCCCCGCCCCGCTTGCCAGATCCTCCAGCACATCGAGCGTCGCCGTCATGCCGAACCCGTCGCACACGTCCAGCGTCAGCAGGCGCGAGCGATAGTCGGTGCTGTGCAGCACAAAGCCGCGCGATGTCTCAACCGGTCCGCCAAAGTGGACAGGCATCCGGCGCGCCGCATCCTGGCCCTTGATGTCGAGCTGGTCCAGCAACTCGCCCAGCCCCATATCCTGCGCGGGCTTGTTCACGATCAGCCCCATTGCCCCATCCGCAGAATGGGCACAGACAAAGACAACCGAGCGGTCAAAACGGGGGTCACCCATTCCGGGCATCGCCACCAACAACGCACCGGTCAGATCAAGGGATAGGGGATCGGGCATGTGCCATCCTGTTGCGGTCACACCTACAACATGCCGCTGTTACCGGGGCGTCACAAGGCCCAGCAATGCCGCAGGCAGGCCCCCGCGCACAGATCACCCACTGGATCGTGACTTGGATTTTATCACGGCTGTCGTCATGTAGGGCGCATGATATCTCGATTTGCCTCTTTCGCCGCGTTTGCCCTATGCGCCAGCGCATTGCCCGCCGCCGCCCAGACCTCATTTGACGATGTGGTCAAAACCGAGGTGCTGCAAGGCTGGGACCTGCCCGATGGCCGCCGCGTCGCCGCCCTGCGCCTGACCCTTGCACCGGGTTGGAAGACCTATTGGCGCGCGCCGGGCGATGCGGGCATTCCCCCCAATTCGACTGGAGCCGGGCGCGCAATCTGGGCGATGTGGCGATCACCTGGCCCACGCCCCGTGTCTATGTGCAGAACGGCATGCGCTCGATCGGATACAAGAACGAGGTCGTGATCCCGATGCATGTGACACCGGCAAGGCCCGACAAACCTGTGCGGATGCGCGCCACCCTATCGATGGGTGTCTGCGCCGACGTCTGCATGCCCCATCAGGTCAAGATCGACACGATGCTGGATGCGCCTGATCCGCGCCCCACCCCGGCCATTGTCGCCGCTCTGGCGGATGCGCCCTATGCCGCCAGCGAGGCCGGCGTGCGCAGTGCCACCTGCCACCTGCGCCCCACCGATCACGGGATGGAGATCGAGGCCCATGTCGCCCTGCCCCATACCGGCGGCACCGAGGTGGCAGTTATCGAGACCGGCACCGCCGGTCTGTGGATCAGCGAGGCCCGCACCACCCGCGAGGGCGGCACCGTCGTTGCGGTGAGCGAAATGATACATCCCGATGGCGGCGCCTTTGGCATCGACCGCTCGGCCGTGCGCATCACCATTCTGGGCGGGGACTACGCCGTGGACATCAAGGGCTGCACCGGCGGTTAGGCCGCGCGCCAGCGCATCAGCTGATATCCCAGTGCGCCCAGCACATAGGCCACAAAGCCCAGCGCCAGCACCCCTGCGGAAAACAGCGCAAGCGCCGCGGGCATCGCGCCCACCTCGCCCAGCTGCGGCACGACCTGCATCAGTTGCGCAGGCAGCGCGCCCAGCACCAGCGCATATCCCAGCGTCACGGCAAACCACGCCAACACCATCGCCCATAGCGCCATGAACCCCCAGCGCACCGAGGCGGCAGGCGAGACAAGCCCGCGCCGCA
Source organism: Tateyamaria algicola (assembly GCF_047715485.1). Classification (NCBI taxonomy): domain Bacteria; kingdom Pseudomonadati; phylum Pseudomonadota; class Alphaproteobacteria; order Rhodobacterales; family Roseobacteraceae; genus Tateyamaria; species Tateyamaria algicola. The sequence continues at coordinate 3,000,686 of NZ_CP180422.1, read as the reverse complement.
TCGCCTTGATCTGGCGCGCCACGTCATGCTGCATCGCCACCAGCGCAGGCACCACCAGCAGCACCAGCACCATGCCAAAGCCCAAGCCGTAGACCAGCGTGATGATCGTGGGTTTGAGGAACTGCGCCTGCTGCGACGTCTCATAAAGCAGCGGGGCCATGCCCAGCACGGTCGTCAGCGTGGTCAGCATCACTGGCCGCAGCCGATCCGCCGCCCCGTCGATGATCGACGGGAACAGCCCGCGATCCTTGGCGTATTCGTCGATGGTCGTGACCAGCACGATGGAATCGTTGATGATGATCCCCGTCATGCCGAGCAGCCCCACCACCGTGAACATGCTCAGCGGCACGTCCCATAGCGCGTGGCCATAGATCGTGCCCACCAGGCCAAAGGGGATGATCGCCATCACGACGATGGGCCGTGTCCAACTGGAGAACACCCAGGCCAACACCAGATAGATGCCTGCAAGGCACAGGATCAGCCCGGTCATCGCATCGCTGAGGAAATCATTCTCCTGCTCGTTCAGGCCCGACTGGCGGAACTCGACCTGCCGTTCGGCGGCGATGGTGGGCAGGATGTCATCGGCCAGCGCGTCGTTGATCTCGGTGGCGCGGGCCGGGTCGTCTTCGGAGATGTCGCCGGTGACCGAAATCAGCCGGATCCCGTTTTCACGCCGCACCGTGCTGAAACCCGTGCGCCGCTCGACGCTGACGATATCGGCCAGCGGTACGTAGCTGCCCTCGGGCGTGCGCATCTGGGTGCGATCGAGAAAGTCTGCCGTCAGCTCATCGCTGGGCAGTTCCACACGGATTTCTGCGCTGCGCGGCCCATCGGGATAGGTCGCCGCCTCGATCCCGTTCAGACGGTCGCGCAAGGCGCGGCCCAGCGTGTCGATGGTAAAGCCCAGCGCCTGACCCTGCGGAGTGAGATCAAGGATCAACTCTTCCTTGTCATAGGCGAGGTTGTCCTCGACCGCGCTGACTTCGGGATATTGCAGGAGGGCGCGTTTGAGGTCTTCTGACGCGGCTTTGAGCGTGTCGGTGTCCGCGCCGAAAAACTCGACATCAAGCGCATCGCCACCGGGGCCAGAGCGCCAGCCGCGAAAGCTGACCGTTTCGGCCAACGGGTGATGCACGACAGCATCCTGCAACTCGGCCACGAAGGCGAAAGAGGTATAGGGGCGCAGATCAGCGTCGATCAGTTCGATGGAAATGCCGCCCAGCAGATCATTGTCCTTGCTGTCGGTGCCCGCCAGACCCCGCCCCGCATTGCCGCCGATCTCGGCAATCACATAGTCGATAGGGTTACGGCCATACCGCTCTTCAAAAGAGGCGCCCAGCGCTTCGGTGGCCCGCTGCATCTCGCGCATCATCTCGAGCGTGTCGGTGCGTGTGGCCCCTTCGACCATGGCGAAGTTGCCGGTGACCGATCCGCGCTCGGGCGCGTTGAAGAACCGCCATTGCACATCGCCCTGAATGAACAGCGCGACCTGGCTGGCCAGCACCACGCATACGCCCGCCAACACCGCATAACGCGCTGTGATCACCCCGGCCATGAAGGGGCGGAACAGCTTTTCGCGCATCCATGTAAAGCCGTGATTGACGATGACCGACGGGGTATCGAACCCTTTGGCGCCCATGGCCGCCACCCAAGCACGTTTGCGCGCACGCGGTGACACCAGGAAAAGCGCGGCCGCGATGGCAGGACCTGCGGCAAGGTAGGGCACAGCATCGGCAAGGGAGCCGACGTCGTCGGGCCACAGGACAAAACCCAAGCCGCCGGACACCACGGCCGTCACAGCAGTCACGACCGCGATGGCGATGGCCAGTTTCACGCGGCTGAACCGGGCCTTGTCGGATCCGTTCAGGGCGTGGCCCATGTGGTGTGGCAGGATTAGAAAGCATTCCACAAGCGAGGCAACCAGCACCATGATCACCGTGTAGGGGATATCCCGGATCAGGTCGCCAAAGCGCCCGCCCACGGCCACAAGGCCAAAGAAGGCAATCACCGTTGTCAGAGTCGCGGCAAAGACGGGCATCGCCATCCGGCGCGCGGCGTTTTCGGCCGCGACGAGGGGCGGCTCGCCATAGGTGCGGTAGCGGTGATCTGCATGTTCCCCCACCACGATGGCGTCATCCACGACGATCCCCAGCGTGATGATCAGGCCAAAGAGAGAGACCATGTTGATCGTCAGCCCGCCGATGTACATCAGCGCAATGGCCGCAAACAGCGCCACGGGAATGCCCGCCGCCACCCAGAAGGCGGTGCGCGCATTGAGGAACAGGAACAGCAGCGTGACCACGAGGGCCAGACCCACCAGCGCATTGTCGATCAGGATATTCAGACGGGCCGAGATCGCCTCGGACCGGGTGCGGATCAATTCCACCGTGACCGAAGGCGGCAGCGTGGCTTGCAAGGCGGCAGCGACGTCTTCGACCTGGGCCTGCAGAGCAATGGCGTCGCCCCGGTTCGAGCGGTCCACGCGGATGGACACGGCGGGATTATCGCCCACGAAATAGCTGCGGTCGCGGGCGGCGCCAAGTTGCTCGACCGTGGCCACATCGCGAATGCGCAGTTTGGACCCGTCGGGGTTCGAGCGCAGGACGATGCCGCCGATCTGGTCGGGGGTGCGTTTCTGCGTGCCCGTGCGCACACGCGCATTGGCCCCGGTCACATCGCCTGCGGGGTCCGTGTCGACCTCGGCAGCGATGGCGGCGGCGATCTCGGACATGGTGACCTCGTTCGCGATCAGTTGCAGCGACGGCACCTCGACCAGTGTCTGGGGCGCGGCCACGCCGCGGATCGTGGTGCGCGTGACCCCTTGGGCAAAGAGGCGCACAACCAGTTCATCCGCAAAGAGGCCCAGTTGCTGCGGACCGACCGGACCGGTGATGACGACATCCGTCACGCGGTCGCGCCAGGCGCCACGGCGCACGGTGGGTTCATCCGCGTCATCCGGCAATGTGGTGATGCCATCGACCGCCGTCTGCACGTCGTCCGCTGCGCGGCCCATATCCCAGCCGGGTTCGAATTCCAGCGTGATCGTGCCCGTCCCCTCGCGCGAATTGGCAGAGGAGGATTCGACCCCCTCTACCGCCAGCAGGCTGGGTTCGAGCACCTGTACGATCGCGGCATCGACATCCTCGGCCCCTGCCCCGTCCCACGCCACGTTGACGGTGACGTTGTCCACGATCACATCGGGAAAGAACTGGGCGCGCATGTTGGGCATGGCCACGACACCGGCCACTAGCATCACCAGCAGCAGCAGATTGGCGACCGTGCGGTGGCGCACGAAATAGCTGAGGATGCCGCCCGCCGCCTTGGGGATGCCGCGCGCCATCGCCTAGCCCCCCATCCGGCTTTCGATGCGTTCGACCATCTGGGCCGGAACAAGGTCTTCGCCGAGGCGGGTGAGCACGCGGGCCTTGGCCTCGGCCGGCATGCGCTGATTGCTTTCGATGAAGGCAACAAGGCGCGCGCGGCGTTCAGCGCTCAGCTCAAGCATCTCGGGCGCTTCGGGGGCCGCGCCGACCTCGAGCGGACGCAAGGGGCGCACCGAAATGCCGGGGCCCAGCAGGGGCGAACGGGCCTCGACCACGTCGCGGCCGACCAGGTCGGCGCTGCGCACCAGCACATCATCGCCCTGACGGCGCAACAGGCGCACCTCGACAGCTTCAAGCCGGTTTTCCTCGCCCAGCACCAGCACGGTGCTGTTGGCATCAATTGCCGACGCCGGCAGGCGCACCACGTTTTCAAGGGGTGGTTCCTGCACGGCCACAGTGACAAAATCGCCCGGTTTGAAGCCCAGCGCGCTGTCCAGGCGGGCAAAGACAAGCCGCCCGGTCTGCATCTCGCCTGCGCCGGCGCTGGCGCGGCTGATCCGACCCTCTGCCGTGAGGTCCACGCCAGAGACGTCCAACGTTGCCGTGACAGGTGCCGTGATCAGTACCCCATTCGCATCCAGCAGCCGCGCAAATTGCGCCGTGGACAGGCGAAAGGCCACCTCGAGCGCGCCGGGATCGATCAGCACCGCCAGCTTTTCATTGGCCGAAGCCAGGCGCCCGGCCACCACATCCGTTTCGCTGAGCGTGCCGTCAAAGGGGGCGATCAGCGTCGTATCTTCAAGCGCGCGCTCGGCGTCGCGCAGATCGATGCGGCTGCGCGCAAGGCGAGTTACGGATTGATCTATGCGCGCCTCGGCGGCTGTGACGGCCTGCCTGCGCGACAAGACTGACTGGCGCGCGGACGCCGCGGCCAGTTCTGCCGCCTCCACCGCCGCTGCAGTGCCCACGCCGCGCGCGGCCAGATCGACCTGACGCTCGTAGGCGCGCTGTTGCAGATTGGCCTGATCCTGAGCCGCCCTTTCCTCGTCCCGGGACAGGATCAAGGTGCGCTCGGCGTCGCGCATTTCAGCCTCGGCATCCAGAATGTCCGCCTCTGCCCGCTCGAACGCGGCCTGCGCGACGGCGGGATCAATACGCAACAGCACTTGGCCTGCGCGGACGGCGCCGCCATCCTCGAACGCCTCGGCCAGTTCGACGATCCGCCCCGACGCAGCCGCACGCAATTCCAGCCGCCTGCGGCTTTCGATCTCGCCAAAGCTTTCGAGGACGGGTGTTTCTGTGCCCGGCTCCGCGCGCACGACCCCCACGGCAAAGACACGCTCGCGGGCGGGTGGCGCCTTGGTCTCGCGCGCCAGCCGTTCCTGAACGGCGCCCCCCACCAGTTGACCGGCATAGGCCAGCAGGCCGAGGCTGAGTGCCGCCAGCACCAGCCCGATCAGACTCTGCCTCAAAAATCGCATCTTTTCACGCCTTTACCCGCAGGGTGTGTTGCCGACTATAAGTTAGAACTGCATGCAAGAATACCAAGCAACAAAGCTGTTACGTATGCCGCGCCTATTTCCGTCGCTGATGTTCGTCCAAACGCGGAAGTATTTCGACAAAATTGCAGGGGCGGTGGCGGTAATCGAGCTGGCGGCCCAGAATTTCATCCCATGCGTCCTTGCAGGCCCCCGGGCTGCCGGGCAGGGCAAACAGGTAAGTGCCGTTGCGCACGCCCCCCGTCGCGCGGCTTTGCACAGCGCTTGTCCCGATCTTCTGCATGGATACGATGGTGAACACGGTGCCGAATGCGTCGATCTCCTTTTCATAGACGTCGCGGTGCGCCTCGACCGTGACATCGCGCCCGGTCAGGCCCGTGCCCCCGGTCGAAATCACCACGTCAATGTCAGGGTCATCGCACCAGGCGCGCAACTGATCGGCGATCTGGGCGCGCTCATCCGGCAGAATGCGGCGATCCGCCAGCAAGTGGCCCGCATCCACGATGCGGCTGACCAGAACGTCGCCCGAACGGTCATCCTCCATTCCCCGGCTGTCGCTGACGGTCAGCACGGCGATGCGAATGGCGATGAAATCAATCGTGTCGTCAATCCGGCTCATGCCCGCTCCAATATCGCAAGGCGGGCGGCGAGGCCCGCAAACACACTGGCGGTGATCCAGTCCAGCACCCGGCTGCCGCGCGCCAGGCGTTGTCCTGCGCCGCTGGCAAAGACCCCGACCCCCCCGTTGATCACAAAGCCCCCGGCGCTGAGCACTGCGCCGAAAATCAGGAACTGGACCAGCACCGACCCGGCCTCGGGCACAACGAATTGCGGCACAAAGGCCAGCACGAACAAGATGACCTTGGGGTTCGTCAGATTCACGATCAACCCCGCGCGAAAGGCGCGGCGTGGCGGTTGCATGGGCACATCCGCCGCGTGCGGGATGCGCAGCGTCTGCACCGCCAGCCACAATAGGTACGCAACGCCGACCCAGCGGATCACCTCGAACGCCACCGGCACAGTTGCGACCAGCGCACCGAGGCCCAGCCCCGCAAGGGCCATGTGGATGAACGCCCCCAGCGCAATGCCCCCGCTGGCCGCCCAGGCCGCACGCGGGCCGGATCGCAGGCCCTGACCAAGGCAGAACATCATGTCCGCCCCCGGCGTCAGGTTCAGCGCCAACCCGGCAGGCACAAAGGCCAGAAGCATGACCGGATCAACCATCGCGCAAACGTGCCTTGAGGCTCAAGAGGTCAGCCCAGGCCTCGCGCTTGGCTGCCGGATTGCGCAGCAGGTAAGCCGGGTGGAACATCGGCAGCGCGGGCTTGCCTTGCGCCTCGGTCCAGTCTCCGCGCAGCCGCGTGATGCCGCGCTTGCCCAGCAACGCCTGACAGGAATGGTTGCCCACGACCACCAGCACATCCGGGTTGGCTAGCGCGATATGACGGTGCAGGAACGGCTGCATCATCGCGATCTCATCCGGTTTCGGGTCGCGGTTCTGTGGCGGGCGCCAGGGCAGCACATTGGTGATGTAGACCGACGTCTCCCGGCTCAGGTCAATCGCCGCCAGCATCTTGTCGAGCAATTGGCCCGCGCGCCCCACAAAGGGGCGGCCTTCGCGGTCCTCGTCCCGGCCCGGTGCCTCGCCCACGATCATCACCCGCGCGCCGGGCACCCCGTCGGAAAACACGAGATTGCGCGCGCCGCGCTTCAACTCGCAATGCTCGTACGCGCCAAGGGCCGCGCGCAGACCGTCCAGATCCTGCGCCGCCTCTGCGGCCGCGCGTGCCGCGGCAACAGGGTCTGGCCCTGCAACAGGTGCAGACATCACGCTGGGTGCAGCAACCGGGGCGGCCTTGGGTTTGGGGACAGAGGCAGGCACGTCATAGCGGTCCACCGCCGTATCGCCGATCGTCTCGTCCACACCCAGCTCGATCTGCCAGGCCAGGGCCGCCAATGCGTTATGATACTCAGCCGATTCCATGCCCTGATCCTAAACCGGGCGCACGCGAACCAAAATGCCCCTTCAGCGTTCCGACAAATATGCATGGCCCAACGCTTGCCGCGACCGCCTCGGGGCGCATATAAGCCCCTGACTGCGCCAAGGGACTGCCATGACCTTCACCCACCGCCACCTTCTGGGGATCGAGCATCTGCGCCCCGAAGAAATCGTGACCCTGCTTGATCTTGCCGAAGACTACGTGGCCCTGAACCGCGCCGCGGAAAAGCATGGGGATGCGCTGGCAGGCCTGACCCAGATCAACATGTTCTTTGAAAACTCCACCCGCACCCAGGCCAGTTTCGAATTGGCGGGCAAGCGGTTGGGCGCGGATGTGATGAACATGGCGATGCAGGCCTCCTCGATCTCCAAGGGGGAAACCCTGATCGACACCGCCATGACGCTGAACGCGATGCACCCCGACCTGCTGGTGGTGCGCCACCCGCATTCCGGAGCGGTGGACCTGCTGGCGCAAAAGGTGAATTGCGCGGTGCTGAATGCCGGTGACGGGCGGCATGAACACCCGACCCAAGCCCTGCTGGATGCCCTCACGATCCGCCGGGCCAAGGGGCGGCTGCACCGTCTCAACATCGCGATCTGTGGCGACATCGCCCATTCCCGCGTGGCCCGGTCCAACATCATCCTGCTGGGCAAGATGGAAAACCGCATCCGCCTGATCGGCCCGCCCACCCTGATGCCCTCAGGCATCGCCGAGTTCGGCTGCGAGGTCTATGACGACATGGCCGAGGGTCTTGAGGATGTGGACGTGGTCATGATGCTGCGCCTGCAACGCGAGCGGATGGATGGCGGTTTCATCCCGTCCGAGCGGGAATATTACCACCGATTTGGCCTTGATGCGGACAAGCTGGCCGTGGCCAAACCGGACGCCATCGTGATGCACCCCGGCCCGATGAACCGGGGCGTGGAGATTGACGGCACACTGGCCGATGACATCAACCGCAGTGTCATCCAGGACCAGGTCGAAATGGGTGTGGCTGTGCGCATGGCCGCGATGGACCTCTTGGCGCGCAACCTCGCAAACGTGCGGGGGGCGGCATGACCGGGGCCACAGCCGACCTGATGCCGGGCGAAACGCTGCTTTACAGCTGGGGCATTTCGGCACGCTCGTTCTTTGTCCGCGTGGGCGCGATTGTCGGGATCTGGGTGATCCTTGGCCAGGTGGGCAGCCTTGGGCAAGACCTGTCCGTGACCTTGCTGGCCGTGCCTGGCGCTGTGGTGTTCGGGCTGTTTTACATGTGGGTGTTCGGTGAACTCGACCTATGGGCGCAACACCGCGACACCAACTGGCATCTGACCGACAGGGCCATCCACATCGTGCCCGGTGATGATCTGCCCGCCCGCCTGCCGCTGGCCGAAATTCGGCGTATCAACCGCTGGCCGCTGTGGTCGCTGGTGGTCCGCTTCAACTCGGGCACGGCCACCACATTGCCTATCCCGCCCCGCCCCAAAGAGCTGCGCCAGCGCATCCTTGCGGCCCGGGCCAAGGTCATCCCCGAGGGCACGTCATGATCCCGCCCATCGACATTGCGGCGAGCGAGGTCGGCGTGATCCGTGTCTTTGCTCTGTCCATGACCGACACCGAAGCCAAGGCGCTGAAGGATGACCCCGCAGCCCTCAACATGTCGCTGGGTGCGGATGTGGACGCCGAACAGGTCGAGCTGTTTCCCATCACCGACCTCGAAGGGGTCGGGCTGGTCGGCTATCTGGCCGAAGGCAACGCTGTGCCCATGGACCAGCTCACCCCCGACCGGGCCAAGCTGGACCGCGTGGGCGGCTGGGTCATGATCCTCTTTTCCCGCGCCTTTGGCGGGCAGGCGGCCACGCTGACACCCTCGCCCGCGCTGACGCTGATCGGCACGTATGGCGAGACGCGCACCGACTGGTCAGCCACGCAGACAATCACCTCGGAGGCGGCGAAACCCTACACCGCCCCTACCGAAACGGTGAAAAAGAAACCCTCTGATGCCGCCATTTCGGGGCGGATCGCGATGTTTGTATTGATCGGTCTGGCGATCTTTACGTGGCTCTTCATATGGATCGCCGGATGACCGACACCCTGTTCACCAATGCCAAGCTGATCGACCCGGAAGGCGGCACCATCACCACCGGGGCGCTCGCTGTCACGGATGGCAAAATCTCAGCCGTGATCACCGATGGCACGCCGCACCCGGAGGCGCGGGAGGTTATCGATTGCGACCGCAAGCACCTCGCCCCGGGTCTGGTCGATATCGGGGTCAAGGTCTGCGAGCCGGGAGAGCGGCACAAGGAAAGCTTTGGTTCTGCCGGGTTGGCGGCGGCGGCAGGCGGTGTCACCACCATGGTCACGCGGCCCGACACAGACCCCGTGATCGACAACCCCGAAACGCTGGAATTCGTCATCCGCCGCGCGCGCGAGGCCGCACCGGTCAACGTGCTGCCCATGGCAGCCCTGACCAAGGGGCGGCAGGGGCGCGAGATGACCGAGATCGGGTTCCTGCTGGATGCGGGCGCTGTTGCCTTCACCGATTGCGACCACGTGGTCACCGACAGCAAGGTGTTTGCCCGCGCCCTGACCTATGCGCGAAGCCTTGGGGCGCTGGTGCTGGGCCACCCGCAGGATCCGGGGCTGAGCGCCGGGGCCGCCGCCACCTCGGGCAAGTTCGCCAGCTTGCGCGGTTTGCCTGCCGTGTCGCCGATGGCTGAGCGGATGGGCCTGGACCGCGACATTGCCATGATCGAGATGACCGGCGCGCGCTACCATGCCGACCAGATCACCGCTGCGCGCGCCCTGCCCCCGCTCGAGCGGGCCAAGGGCAACGGGTTCGACATCACGGCAGGCACCTCGATCCACCACCTGACGCTCAATGCGCTGGACGTGGCCGACTACCGCACCTTCTTCAAGATCAAGCCGCCGCTGCGGGACGAAGACGACCGCCTTGCCATCGCCGAGGCCGTTCAATCCGGGCTGATCGACATCATCAGTTCGATGCACACACCCCAGGACGAGGAAAGCAAACGCCTGCCCTTCGAGGCCGCTGCGTCGGGTGCCGTCGCGCTCGAAACATTGCTGCCTGCCGCGATGCGTCTGTTCCATTCCGATCACGTCGACCTGCCGACGCTCTGGCGCGCCATGTCGCTGAACCCGGCGCGTCGGCTGGGGCTGGATGCCGGGCGGCTGGCCGTCGGCGCGCCTGCTGACCTCGTGCTGTTCGATCCGCATGCGCCTTTCGTGATGGATCGCGCCACACTCCATTCCAAATCGCGCAACACGCCCTTTGATGGTGCGCGGATGCAGGGTAAGGTGCTGGCAACATTCGTTTCCGGCCGTTCCGTATACCAAAGACCTTAAATGCCCCTTCTCGAAACAACTCCCGCCCTCCTCGTCCTGTGGGCCCTGATCGGCTACGGCCTCGGGTCGATCCCGTTTGGCATGGTGCTGGCGCGTCTCATGAACCTCGGCAATTTGCGCGACATTGGGTCCGGGAACATCGGGGCCACCAACGTGCTGCGCACAGGAAACAAGACCGCCGCCGCGCTGACCCTTCTGCTGGATGCAGGGAAAGGCGCTGCCGCGCTGCTGCTCGCCCGCGCAGTGACGGGGCATGAGGACGCCGCACAACTTGCCGGCCTTGCCGCGATGCTGGGGCATTGCTATCCGGTCTGGCTGAAATTCAAAGGCGGCAAGGGGGTTGCGACCTTCCTCGGTCTGCTGCTGGCCTTGCACTTTCCTGTCGGCCTTGGCGCATGTATCGCGTGGCTGGTGGGTGCAGGTGTGTTCCGCATCTCGTCCATGGGCGCGCTTGTGGCGGCTGCGGCCTCGACCTTTCTGATGATGTTCCTGGACAAGCCGGATGCATTGCTGCTGGGCGTCGTGTTGACCTTGCTGATCTTTTGGCGTCACCGCGCCAACATCTCGCGCATTCGCGCCGGAACCGAACCCAAGATCGGCCAGAAATCCACGTGAGCTTTGCCACGGCGCTGGCTGCCCTGCCCCTTGGCACTTTCAAGGGGACGGCGATGGGACGGCGCTATGTGGTGACAAAATCCGCATATGCGGGCGGCAAATCCATCAAGCTGGTGTCCGAAGAACTGGGCGGCACCGACTATATCAGCCTCAACTGGTACGATCTGGCCGCGGGCAAGCGTCTGAAACCCTGCGAAATGCCCGCCGCCAAAGTCACTGCCTTTGTCCTGGCACTGGTGCCCGACTAGTTCGGCGTCAGTTTCTCAAGCGCGGCGCCATTGGCCCACGTGCCGTGCAAGCTGCCATCGGGCATCACGACGTAAACCACAGGCGTGTCCGCGCCCCAGTTCACAGTGATCACGCGCCCGTCCTGCACGCCGGTGCCGATATAGCTGCTGTTGCCCACGCTCCAGGCCATGCTGACCACATTGGCGCTGTGGGTCAGTTGCACCACACCGCGATAGGCAGACCCATCCGGGTTACGCCCCTCGGCCTTATAGCTCCCGCTCAGGCCCTGCGCGGTCGCAGGCCCGGCCAAAATCGCCAGCGCCCCGAGTGTCATCACAATACGTCTGTTCAAAATACTCATCCGTCATTTCCTTTTTTCGGCATGCGCGCATGGTTCGACCGTTTCCGAAGTGTTCGGACTGGACTGAACGCGCCACACCCTGTCTTATGAGGCTAGCATAACCCGAGGTCGCGACATGACGGAAATAAACCTGCCCCTGATCCTGTTGGCCGCATTGCTGGCGGGGGCGAGCCCCGGCCCCGCCACGCTCACCATTGCGGGCACCTCCATGGCATCGGGGCGGCGCGCGGGTCTGGCGGTCGCATCCGGTGTGACCACGGGGTCGTTCATGTGGTCCGTCTCTGCTGCCTTCGGGCTGGGGGCGATCATGCTGGCAAATGTCTGGCTGTTCGAGATCATCCGCTATGCCGGTGCCGCCTATCTCGGCTGGCTCGCGATCAAATCTGCGCGCGCGGCCTGGCTTGGCGCAAAGCTCAAGGTGCCGCCCGTGTCTCAACGCCCCCTCAAGGGGCACTATGCCAAGGGCCTTGGCCTGCACCTGACCAACCCCAAGGCGATCCTGTTCTTTGGCGCGCTGTATTCCGTCGGCGTGCCGCCTGGAACCCCAGTGACGGGGCTGGTGACCGTGATCCTCGCCGTGGGTGCGTTGAGTTTCACCGTCTTTCACGGCTACGCGCTGATCTTTTCCTCGGCCCCGATGATGCGCGCCTATACCCGGGCCAAGCGGGTTTTCGAGGCGGCTTTCGCGATGTTCTTTGGCGCCGCGGCTTTGCGCATTCTGACGGCGCGGCTGGTGTGAGGGGGGCTGCTGTGCGGACAAAGCTGCCGTTGGATCAAACAATTTGAACGGCTGCTTTGATGGCTGTGGCTACTGGGTTCATTTCATGGAAGGTACTCTGGGGCGACGATCTGCAAAAAACCAACCATTGCAAATAGCGTCAACCAACTCACCGCAACGTATCCGATAGCTTTTGCCCACTTTCGCCGTAACTCGGGAAAAATCTCACCTGCAATGAAACGACCAAAGGTGTTGTTGACGCCATTTGGGTTAGCCAAATCCTTGCATGGGCTAAGCGCACCATCCCAGTCCGAGCTTCCAAACAAGGTGAAGATGATCTTTGCCTGCCAATAGAACGCGACCCCGAATGCGATCAAGGCATTAGCTGCCAGCAAAAGCGGGATCGAGGACACAACATATGACATGTACCAAACCTAGTGGCCAACAGCACGTGGTTCAATTCCAACTGCAGACAATGGTACATAATGCAGCATTCAGTAGTATGGGCTCGAACCGGTCATTCAGGGCATATATTCTCAACCACATACCGCTGTAATTTGCGCCCAATACCGCCGGTATCAGTAGGAATAGTCCGCAAACACCCGCGTCACGTCGCCGTTCCAATCGCCTTGAAAGTGTTCCAGCAACTCGTCAGCGGGCACCTTGCCCGTGTCGATGCTTTCCTGCAGGGCGTTCAGGAAGTGGGTTTCATCCGGGATCATGCCTCCGGCCCCGGCACGGGCCCGCGCCACCAGACCGCTGCGCGAAATCTCGACCGCTTGGCGCGCCAGATCGTGCATGCGCACCCCGTTCACCTCGGCCTGCAATCCATCGACCGAGGCCGCCACGCGCAAGCCTTCGCGCGTCTCGGCATCAAAGCCCTTGACCAGATCCCACGCCGCATCCAGCGCGGTCTGGTCATACATCAGCCCCACCCAGAACGCGGGCAAGGCGCACAGGCGCCGCCACGGATTGCCATCCGCCCCGCGCATCTCGATGAATTTCTTGACCCGCGCCTCGGGAAAGGCGGTGGTCATGTGATCGGCCCAATCGCTGAGCGTCGGCGTCTCGCCCGGCAGTGCAGGCAGCTTGCCCGCCATGAAGTCGCGGAACGACATGCCCAGCGCGTCGATGTATTTCCCGTCGCGATAGACGAAGTACATCGGCACATCGAGGGCGTATTGCACCCACCGCTCAAACCCGAACCCGTCCTCGAAGATGAAGGGCACCATGCCGGTGCGGTCCGGATCCAGATCGCGCCACACTCGGGAGCGCCAGGATTTGTGGCCATTCGCCTTGCCCTCGAAAAACGGGGAGTTGGCGAACAGCGCCACGGCCACGGGCTGCAAGGCCACCGCCACGCGCATCTTTTGCACCATGTCGGCCTCGGATGCGAAATCGAGGTTCACCTGCACTGTACAGGTGCGGCGCATCATGGTGCGGCCCATCGTGCCGACCTTGCCCATATAGGCATCCATCAGCTTGTAACGGCCTTTGGGCATCAAGGGCATGTCTTCGTGCGTCCAGTGCGGTGCGGCGCCAAGGCCGATAAAGCCCACACCGATCTCATTGGCGATGTCCATCACCTCGGCGAGATGCTGGTTCACCTCGTCGCAAGTCTCGTGAATGGTTTCCAGCGGGGCACCGGCCAGTTCCAGCGCGCCACCGGGTTCCAGCGATATGTTGCACAGCCCTTTCTCAAGGCCGGTCAGCTTGCCGCCCTCGCGCACCTCGGACCAGCCGTGGCGGTCGCGTAACCCCCCCAGCACCGCCTCGATTGACCGTGCACCTTCGAATGGCAGGGGTTTGAGCGTGTCGCGGCAATAGCCGAACTTTTCGTGTTCGGTGCCGATGCGCCACTGTTCCTTGGGCTTGCAGCCCGAGGCCATGTATTCGGCCAATTGATCATGATGCTCGATCGGCCCGCCGCCGGACTGAGGAATGGACATTGGGGCGCTCCGCGTGGCCTGTCGTCAAGACTTCAAGGGATGGGGCGATTTGGTCGGGGTGTCAATGCACCCCAAAGGTGCGCAGGCTCACGACATGGTGCGCGCAGTCGCAGGCCTCAGGCCCGGCCCAGGGGCTTCATCTGGGCCAGTGTCGGCGCCTCGCGTTCCCAGATCACGACAGGCACATCCGGCTGGTCGCGCAATTGCGCCAGCATGTGTTCGGTCTTGAGCCCCGGCAGGGCGGCAAAGGCGTCAAACAGCGCATCCGCACCATGGGCATCGACCGGGATCATCAAGGGGGATGATCCGGTTGCTCCAGTTTCCAGTGCGCCGGGCGCTGCGCCCCGTCCAGCATCAGCCGAGACATTTCCCGCATCGCGATGGTGCCGCCGGACAGCGGGCCAAAGTAAGTCACCTGCCCCTCGTCCACCTGCACGGTGCCCAGGCCCCCACCCGCACCGCGAAAGCGCCCGCGCTGCAAACCGATCATGATCAGCGCCCCTGCCCCGACCAGCAGCGCAGGCGCAACAAAGCCGAGCAGTCCCCGTGGGCCAGCCAGCCACCACAAGGCCAGGACGGCCAGCGCCACCCCGATCAGCACTTCGCGCCAGCGCCACAGGGCAGCCGTGGCTTCGGGTCGAAAAAGGTCATCCTGTCACTCCAATGTCGATTGGGTCTTTCAACAGCGCGATGCGGTACTGGCCGATCAACGTGTACCCCAACGCCTCGTATGCATGGGCGGCGGCGGCATTGTTGGCAAATAGCACGGATTGCGTGACGCCCTCTGCCTCGCATTGGCGCAACAAGCCCGCCAGCGCGCGTCGGGCATAGCCCTTGCCGCGCAAGCCATCAGGGGTGAACACACCGCCGATCTGGACGATGTCCGGCAGGCGCGCATTCACGCCCGCCATGGCGACAGGTGCGCCGTCTTCCTCCAGCAACACGACGTCCCGCGTGCCAATGGCGGCCTGTGCCCGCGCCATCGCCCGTTCGGATGGCGGATCAGAGGGGGGCGCCTGACCTGTGTCCGATTCGTAAGCCGCGAACCATGCGGCCAGGATCGGCAGATCATCCGTCGTGGCCTGACGCACCGCGCCTGTCATGGGCGCCATGTCTGCGATGGTCAGATGATACAGCGGCTCATCCGCCAGCAGGTTCCAAGGGCCTTCGGCCAAGCCCGTCGCCCTCAAGCACTGCTGCACCTGCTCCGGCACACCGGTCATGCCCTTCACGCGCCGCCCCGCGATCCCGGCGGCAAAGGCTGCCCACTGGGCGGGAGTGGCATCGGGGGCCTGCGCCATCAGAAATCCGTGATTGGTGATGGCAAAAACGGCCGTCACCGGGCCGCCTGTATCCGGAATGAAAAAGATCGTCCCATGCGCGCCCTCGGTATCATCTGTCCCATGCGCGGCCAGGTTGCTGCGCAGGAACATCGACGTTGCGGGATGCTGCGCCAGAAACGCCTCCATCCGAGCGGCATCATCCGGCCCGGCGCGGCGTAAGGCGCAGGTGTCCTGCGCCATCACTGCCAGTCCCCCAAGCGCTGCTGCCAGACAGTCAGCGCCGCCACAGCCGCCGTGTCCGCCCGCAAGATGCGCGGGCCAAGCTGCACCGCATGAGCGGTGTCCATCCCGTGCAACCGGGCGCGTTCCTTGCCGGAAAACCCACCCTCGGGTCCGATCAAAATCGCCCACGGCCCCGCCAGCGCCGGTAAGGCGGAGGTGTCCTCCGCCCCTGCCAGCGCCTCATCGCAGAACATCACCTGCCGATCTCCCAGATCGGCCAGGACCCGGTCCAGCCGCCCCATCTCGGCCACTTCGGGCACATAAGTCCCGCCGCATTGTTCCGCCGCCTCGACTGCATGGGCCTGCAAACGATCCCGCTGCACCCGGCCAGCATTAGTGAAATCCGTCTGCACGGGCACAATCCGGCGCGCGCCCATCTCGGCCGCCTTCTCAACAATGAAATCCGTACGGGCCTTCTTGATCGGCGCGAACAGCAGCCACAGGTCCGGTGGTACGACCAGCGGCCGGGTCTGTGCCTCGCAAGACAACAGGCCACCGCGCTTGCCCGCCTCGACCACCTGCGCCCGCCACTCTCCATCCACCCCGTTGAACAGCAGCACATGCGCGCCCACCGCCAGACGCATCACGCCGAACAGGTAATGGGCCTGCTCCCGCGACAGGACGACGGATTGCCCATCGGCCAAAGGGTGCTCTACATAAAGGCGGATCTTGGCATCACTCATGGGCCCTACATATGACCAACACTTCCCCTGCACCAGACGACCAGGTGGCCGATGCCGTAAAAGGCAACTGGGTCGACACGCTCGCCCCGGCGGCAACGCGCCCCTACCTGCGCCTGTCCCGCGCAGACCGGCCCATCGGCACATGGCTGCTGCTGATCCCATGCTGGTGGGGATTGACGCTGGCCATGATCCACGACCAAAGCGCCAGCTGGCACGACGCCTGGATCGCCATCGGCTGCGCGGCAGGGGCCTGGCTGATGCGTGGGGCGGGGTGCACGTGGAACGACATCACCGACCGCGATTATGACGGACAGGTGGAGCGCACGCGCTCGCGGCCCATCCCTGCGGGACAGGTCACGGTAAGAGGTGCCGTGATCTGGATGTGCGTCCAGGCGCTGATCGCTTTCTGCATCCTGTTGACCTTCCATATCAACGCGATCCTGCTGGGCGTGCTGGCGCTGGTCCCGGTGGCGATCTACCCCTTTGCCAAACGCTTTACTTGGTGGCCCCAGGTCTTCCTGGGCCTCGCCTTCAACTGGGGCGCGCTGCTGGCCTGGACGGCGCATACGGGCAAACTCGAGGCGCCTGCTGTGGTGCTTTACCTTGCGGGCATCGCCTGGACGCTGTTCTATGACACGATCTATGCGCATCAGGACACCGAAGACGACGCGCTGATCGGGATCAAATCGACCGCCCGCCTGTTCGGAGAAAACACGGCCCCCTGGTTGCGCCGGTTCCTGATGGCGACAGTGGGGCTGATGGGGATCGCGGTTGTGTTCTCGGCCATCGACGACGCCTCGATCCTGGCGATGGTGATCGCGCTGGGCGGGCCCTGGGCGATGGGCTGGCACATGGCCTGGCAGCTGCGCGGGCTCGACATCGAGGATGCGGACAAATGCCTCCAACTCTTCCGCGTCAACCGTGACACCGGCATGATCCCGCTGGTCTTTTTTTGTGTCGCCCTGTTCGTTTGATTGAAAGACGGCGCGCAGCCCCTTAGACCCGTCCTACCATAACAAAACAAAGGCGCGCCCATGCGTTTGTCTTCCCTTGCCCTGATTGTCGCGACCTTTGCCGTCGCCGCCGTGTTGTCGTTGGTGGCCGCAAACCTGTCGGTGAAACTGATCGAGGAAAGCTCGGAAATAGGGGTGCGGGACGCGCTGGATGATCGCGGCATGACATGGGCGGAAGTGCAGGCCGACGGGTTGCAGGTCACGCTGGCCGGGATCGCACCGACCGAGGCCGTGCGCTTTGCCGCGCTGTCCGCTGCCGGGTCCATCGTGGATGCAGCGCGCGTGATCGACGACATGCAGGTCGAGGCGGCAGCAGCCATCGCCCCGCCCCGCTTTTCCGCCGAAATCCTGCGCAATGACGCGGGCCTGTCGATCATCGGGCTGATGCCCGCCTCGAGCGACCGGGACGAAGTGTTGGACCGCGTGCGCGCGATCAGTGGCGATCTGCCTGTGACCGACCTGATCGAAGTCGCCGACTACCCCGCGCCGGACGGGTGGGAAGACGCGCTCGGCTTTTCCCTGACGGCGATGGAACGACTGCCCCGGGCCAAGGTCTCTGTCTCGGCCGGGCGGGTGGCGATCCGGGCCATCACAGACAGTGGCGAGGAAAAGGCGCGCCTTGAATCCCAGTTGAACCGCGCGGCCCCTCCGGGCCTGCGCGTATCGCTGGATGTGGCGGCCCCCCGCCCTGTGATCACCCCCTTCACGCTGCGGCTGGTCAAGGACGACGCGGGCACAAGGTTTGACGCCTGCTCTGCCGATACAAACGCCACACGCACCCGTATCCTGAATGCAGCCTTTGCCGCCGGGCTGACGGGGCCGGGCACCTGCACCGTCGGCATGGGCGTGCCCAGCCCCAACTGGGGCGCAGCCGTAGAACAGGCGATTGGCGCGCTCAACGAACTTGGCGCGGGCACGGTCACCTTTTCGGATGCGGACATCACACTGGTCGCGGCCGAAGGGACACCGCAAGGCGATTTCGACCGGGTCGTGGGCGAGTTGGAAAACAGCCTGCCGCAGGTATTCGCGCTGTATGCGAAACTGCCCGAAACGGTCGACCCGGATCAGGGACCGTCGGAATTTGTCGCCACGCTCAGCCCCGAGGGACTGGTGCAACTGCGCGGGCGCCTCTCGGATGAAAACCTGCGCAATGTGGCGGACAGCTATGCGCGCGCGGCCTTTGGGTCGGACAGAGTCTATACCGCGACGCGGCTGGTCGATGACCTGCCCAGCAATTGGCCCGTGCGGGTGCTGACCGGGCTCGAGGCCCTGTCACAACTCTCAAACGGGGCGGTCACCGTCTCACCCGATACTGTCATTGTCTCCGGCAACACGGGCGACCCCAAGGCCAGCACGAATATCGCCTCCCTCCTCGCCTCCAAACTGGGCGAGGCGGAAGAGTTCGACATTCGTGTGACCTATCAGGAAAAACTGGACCCCGTGGCCGCCCTGCCCACACCGGATGAATGCGAGGCCGAAATCTCCGACATCCTGGCCACGTCCAAGATTACCTTTGAACCCAGCAGCGCGACCATCGACGCCTCTGCCCTGGGCACCATGGACGACATTGCGGACATCCTGCGCCAATGCGGCGACATCCGCCTCGAGATCCAGGGGCACACCGACAGCCAGGGCCGTGAAGAGATGAACCTGAACCTCAGCCAGGCGCGCGCGCAGTCGGTTCTGAACGAATTGCGGGCGCGCCGTGTGCTGACCTCGACCTACACCGCCAAGGGTTACGGTGAGGCCGACCCCATCGCGGACAATGACAGCGATGAAGGGCGCGAGGCCAACCGGCGCATCGAATTTCGCCTGATCCGCCCCAAACCCTCTGCGCCCGAAGGCGAAACAACGCTGGAAACCATCGCCGGAACAAGCGATACAGAGGCGCAGAGCGAGACGGCGACCGAAGGAACAGAAGATGAGCAGAACTGAGTTTGTCATTGCGACAGCCATCATTCTATTCATCGCCTTTTGTCTGGGCTGGTTCGCCAATTGGCTGATCCACCGCTTTACCCGCGTGGCCGCAGGCGATGTGGCCGAGCTTGACCGGATGAGCCAGGAGCTGCACGAAGCCGAAGAGACGCGTGATCAGGCGATCACCTATCTGCAGCAACGTGAGGCCGAGTTGACCAACCAACTGGCCCAGACCGAGGCGGAGTTGCGTGCGGCCATGGACGGGTTGCGCGATGCGCGCCACGAGACCGAAGAGCTGCGCGCCTGGGTAGACCGCCAACAAGCCGGGTGAGCGGGGGCGGACGACACGTCCGCCTTACGTGACAGTGTGCAATGTTTATGTGTTGTCGTCGCCGCACAGCCGGGTTGAGGGTGTGTCGGCTGAAACGCCCCAGCGTTACGGGCGCAGGACACCTGCGCCTTACCAGCGTTTCAGAGCATCCTCATCCGTCTCTTTCGCCGCCACCCAACTGGCGCCATGGGATGTGATCTCGCGCTTCCAGAATGGCGCGCGGGATTTGAGGTAGTCCATCAGGTATTCTGCCGCCTCGAAAGCATCCTTGCGGTGGCGGGCAGCGGTGGCCACCATCATGATCATCTCGCCCGGCTCCAGCCGCCCATGGCGGTGGATCACCAGCGCATCCTCCAGCGACCATCGGCTGATGGCCTCGCCGGCGATGTCGCGCAGCGCAGCCTCGGTCATGCCGGGATAGTGTTCGATCTCCATCGCCTCAAGTCCACCCGACACGTCGCGCACGATGCCGGTGAAGGTCACCACAGCACCGGACACGGTGCGACCCCCGGCGAAGGCCGCCGCCTCGGCGCCAAAGTCGAACGGGGCCTCTTGGACAGCGACGCACATGGGGCTTAGCCCCCTGTCATTGGTGGAAAAAACGCCACTTCGCGCACACCGCTCAGGGGTGCATCGAACTCCGAAAGTTCCTGGTCCAGGGCAACGCGCAAGGCCGTCACATCGGCAAAGGCGGCGGCATAGCGTTCTTCCCGTCCGCGCAGTTCATCGACCAGTTCCATGACCGTTGCGGCCTTGGTCTCGACCACCTCGCGCGGCAATCCGATCCGCTCGCGCACCCACGCGAAATACAGGACATCCATGCTCATCACCCTTTCAGATACGGCGTTGCCTTGCGAAAATAATCCCATCCGGTGATCAATGTAAGGGCCGCAGCCAGCCAGAGCAGCCAGAGGCCCGCACGCCCGGCCCACTCGGCGCCAGCCAGCTTCCAACCAAGGCCGTGCAGGTCCGGCTGATCACCGTTCAGGATGGCAGACACCATGTCGCTGTCCATGCCCCAGATCGACATGCCAAAATAGTGCTCGAACACGCCCTGGGAAAACAGCACAGCGATTGCAACCATTTGCAGGGTCGTCTTCCACTTGGCCAGTTGGGTCACCTTGAGCGTCCCGGCAGTGTCGCCAAGGAACTCGCGCAGGCCCGATACGAACACTTCACGGAACAGGATCATGGTCGCGGGCAGCACCAGCCAGGGCGACCAGGAGGAAAAGCCGATGATGACCATCAGCGCGATCACCACCATCGCCTTGTCCGCGATAGGGTCGAGCATGGTCCCCAGCTTGGTCTGTTGCCCCCAGGCGCGCGCGAGATAGCCGTCAAACCAGTCTGTGATAGCGGCACCCACAAACAGAACCACCGCAAAGATATCCGCATAAGGCCTTGTGAAATATAGGAACATCACCGCCACGAGGGGCGCCGCGATCAGCCGCATCACCGTCAGGATATTTGGAATGGTCCATGTCATGGCCTTGGTTTATCCGGTTCCGCAGGGCGCAGGAAGGGGGCGCGCCTATTGGTCATGAAAGAAGTCATAGACCTTCTGCGCAAGCCCTTCGGAAACGCCCTCCACGGCCTTGAGATCGGCCAAATTGGCGCGCCCCACGGCCTTGGCTGACCCGAAATGCGCAAGCAGTGCGCGTTTGCGCGCCGCCCCCACGCCCGGAATGTCATCCAGCGGATTTTTCATGTTGGATTTCGCGCGCTTGGCCCGGTGGGTGCCGATGGCAAAACGGTGCGCCTCGTCCCGCATGCGCTGGACAAAGTAGAGGACGGGGTCGTTGTGGCGCAGGGCAAAGGGGCGCTTGCCGATGCGGTGAAACTCCTCTTTGCCCGCGTCCCGGTCGATGCCCTTGGCCACACCGACCATCGGGATATCCTCGACACCGTGTTCGCGCATGATCTCGGCCACTGCACTCACCTGCCCGGCGCCCCCGTCGATCAGCAACAGGTCTGGCCACATGCCCTTTTCGCGGTCCGGGTCCTCGTTTAGCAAGCGTTTGAAGCGGCGATGCAGAACCTCTTTCATCATGCCGAAGTCGTCGCCCGGGGTCAGGTCATCGCCCTTGATGTTGAACTTGCGATAGCTGTTCTTCACGAACCCTTCCGGGCCCGCCACGATCATACCGCCCACAGCGTTGGTGCCCTGGATATGAGAGTTGTCATAGACCTCGATCCGTTGTGGCACCTCGGGCAGGTCAAACGCCTCAGCCAACCCTTTCAACAGCTTGGTCTGAGTTGCGCTCTCGGCCATCTTGCGCGCGAGGCTTTCGCGGGCGTTGCGCAGGGCACTGTCCACCAGTTCGGCCTTTTCGCCGCGCTGGGGCACCAGCAGCTCGACCTTGCGACCCAGCCTTTGCGTGAGGGCATCGGACATCAGATCGGGGTTCTCGATCTCGTTGGACAGGATCAACTGGCGCGGCGGTTCCTTGGTGTCATAGAACTGGCCAAGGAAGGCCTCGAGCACCTCGGCCGCATCCACATCCGCACCCACGCGAGGGTAAAAGTCGCGGTTGCCCCAGTTCTGCCCCGCCCGGATAAAGAACACCTGAACACAGGCCTGGCCCTGTTCCAGATGCAACGCCACGATGTCGGCCTCACTCACCCCACGCGGGTTGATGCCCTGGGCCGATTGTACCTGCGTCATGGCGCGGATGCGGTCGCGCAAGGCGGCCGCGCGCTCGAACTCCATCGCTTCTGAGGCCTCTTGCATCTGCCCGGCCAGCTTGGCCTGGATATCCGTGCTGCGCCCTGACAGGAAACGCTCGGCATCCTTGACCGACTGGGCATAGTCGCTTTCCGAAATCAGCCCCACGCAAGGACCGGAGCAGCGTTTGATCTGGTGCAGCAGGCAGGGGCGCGTGCGGCTTTGGAACATCGAGTCGGTGCAGTTGCGAAGCAGAAAGACTTTCTGCAGCTGATTGAGCGTGCGGTTCACTGCACCTGCGCTGGCAAAGGGGCCGTAGTAGGCGCCTTTTTCCTTCTTCGCACCGCGGTGTTTTTTGATCTGAGGAAAGGGGTGATCGCCCGTCACCAGGATATTGGGAAAGGATTTGTCATCGCGCAGCAGAACATTGAACTTGGGCTTGAGCTGCTTGATCAGGTTCTGTTCCAGCAGCAGCGCTTCGGTCTCTGTCCGGGTGGTCAGGAACATCATCGATGCGGTCATCGAGATCATGCGCGCGATGCGCGGGCTGTGCCCAGCAGGCCGGGCATAGTTCGACACGCGCGCGCGCAAATTGCGCGCTTTGCCGACGTAGAGCACGCGGCTTTCGCGATCAAGCATGCGGTAGACACCGGGCGAGCTGTCGATGGTCTTCAGATAACTCTGAATGACATCATGGCCCACCGGCACGGGCTGCTCAATCTGAGGGTGATCTGGGTCGCTCGGGTTCGCCATTCGATTCGCTGTCGTTTCCGGTTTTGGCTGCACTGATTAACATAGGGGTTCAAGCAATCTTACATCCACCGATCCTGTGGATAAGTCTGATGACAAGTTCTGGACCTTAGCAAAAAATCGTTATTTTTTCGGCCTTTCCTTGGTGTGCCTAATTTTTAGGCAGTATCTCAAGCTATTGTTTTCATTCACTATTTAAATGAACGCATCGCAAGTGTCTGAAAATAAAGGCCTTTTGGTAACACTTTTGTAACGAACATTAACGCGGTGCAAAACTCACGCTAGGTCAACTACTCGACGCCCACAACGTCCGGTGTTTCCCAGGCCAGATGCTGCCCGCCATCTACACACAGCAACTGCCCTGTGACGGCAGGAGCGTCGAGAAAATAGCCAAGAGCCGCGACAATATCCGCAGGGTTCGATCCGCGCTCAAGAACAGTTGCCGCACGCTGTTTGGCGAAGTGTTCGGCGCTTTGGCGACCCCCTTGCAAGGTGGGGCCCGGCCCCACGGCATTGACGCGGATTGCAGGTGTCAGCGCCCGCGCACTTGTCTGGGTCAGCGCCCACAGCCCCATCTTGGCCAGTGTGTAGGTCATGAACTCCGGCGTCAGCTTGCGCACCCGCTGGTCGACCATGTTCAGGATCAGGCCGGTCGCCACCGGCTCGCCCATATCATCCGTGTCCGGCGCCAGCCCTTGCGCAGCCATGGCCTGGGTCAGCACGAAGGGTGCGCGCAGGTTGCTGTCCATATGTTTGTCCCAGCTGGCGCGGGTCGCCGTCTCGATCGTGTCGTGTTCGAAGATGGACGCGTTGTTGACCAGACAGGTGATCGGCCCCCCCAAGGCATCCACAGCGCGCCCGAACAGGGCCTGTGTCGCATCCTCATCAAGCAGGTCGGCCTGCAAGGCGACGCCCTTGCGCCCCGCGGCCTCGATCTGCGCTACGGTCTCGCGTGCGCCGCCATCCGAACTGGCGTAGTGCACCGCCACGTCGTAGCCACGGCCCGCAAGATACACCGCCATGGCCTGGCCCAACCTGTGCCCTGCCCCTGTTACAAGCGCGCGTGTCATCGCACCCTCCCCTTCATTATTTTTGTCAGCTTAGCACAATGGCCAGATAGGCCAGATAAAGCGCGGTCAAGATCACGCCCCATATGCGCGTCATATCGCGCCGCATGTAGACGAAGGGCACCAGCAGGATAGAGGCGGCCAGCATGACCCACAGATCGAACCGCAGGAACGCCTGATCAACCGGGATGGGCCCGACAAGGCTGGCAATGCCGATAATGGCGAGCAGGTTGAACATGTTCGACCCGATGACATTGCCCAGCGCCACGTCGGCCTGACGGCGCAGCGCGGCCATGACAGTGGTGGCAAGTTCGGGCAACGAGGTGCCGACCGCAACCAGCGTCAGGCCGATGACCGTGTCGCTGACCCCGTAGGTCTTGGCAATGACGGTGGCGTTGTCGACCAGCAGATCGGCCCCCAGGGGCAAGCCAATCAGGCCCAGGACCAGAAAGATCGCGATGCGCCACCACGGCAAATCGGGGTCCACCCCTTCGATCTCTTCCTCTTCAGCCGTGCCGTTGGCACAAGCCGCCCTGTGGCCCTTGGCCTCCATCGCCTGATCGAACAGAACAAACCCAAGTGCCGCCAGCAGAACGATGGCCGAGACCCAGTCAAACACGCCGCGGAACGCCAGTGCGATGAACAGGATCGACGCGGCAATCATGTAGTTGAAGGTCTTTTTGGTATCGCATTCCGAGGTGTGCATCGTCGCCAGCAAGGCCGGGATACCAAGAACCAACAGGATGTTGGCGGTGTTCGAGCCCACCACATTGCCCATGGCGATGCCCGGTGCGTCATCCAGAATGGCCTGAACCGCGATCAGAAGTTCGGGGGCGGAGGTACCGAAGGCGACAATGGTCAAACTCACAATCAGCGCAGGCACACCCAGTCGCAACGACAGGTTCACCGCACCTTTGACCAGCGAGTCCCCTGCGAGCAGAAGGATCAACAGACCCAGCCCACTCAGCAACCAAGGCATCAATTCGCTCATCACCCCTTCCCTCGTCCGCAGGCACAGGGGCCCTTGCCAATGCGGTAGCGCCCGCAGTCGCATTTTGTCTGGCTCAGGCGCTTGCCGCCGATCCAATGCAACTTACCGAACATGGCGAGGACACCCATGAAGACGAGGAATAAGACGACGATCTTCGTGAGCATTCGTTAGAGTCCAAACTGAGCGTATGCCGCCCGTTCTTCGATGGAACTGATTGTGTCGTCAACCATTTGTGCGCCGATGCGGGACAAAAATGGCTTGCGTACGCCGTAGCGCCGCAGTTTGACCTTGTCACCGAACCGGTCCTTGAGCATCGGTTTGATGTGCCCGATGCCGTCGATCAGCCCGAGGTCTTGCGCCTTTTTGGCCAGCCACACTTCGCCCGTGAACAGATCGGCCGTGCCGTCCAACTTGCCTGCGCGGCGGTCCTGCACGTGGTCGATGAAATTGGTGTGGATGTCGTCCAATAGCCCTTTGAGGCGTTCGACATCTTCGGGCTTTTCCGGGCGGAACGGGTCCAGCATGGATTTGGACTTTCCTGCGGTATAGACGCGCCGCTCGACGCCTTGCTTGACCAGAAACTCGTGCGCGCCGAACCCGGCAGAGATCACACCGATCGAGCCCACGACCGAGGACGAGTCCGCATAAATCTCGTCCGCCGCTGCAGCAAGCCAATAGCCACCGGACGCTGCTACATCCTCGACAAAGGCGAGAACGGGAATATCCTTTTCCTCGGCCAGCCGACGAATGCGGGCACCGATCAGCGAGGATTGCACGGCACTGCCGCCCGGCGAGTTCACTTCCAGCGCGACGGCCGCGGGCTTGCCGCGCGAGAAGGCTTTTTCAATGACAGGTGCGAGGGCGCGGTCATTCAATGCACCCCGCCCGCCACCAGCAATGACCCCTTGCAACCGGATCACGGCCACGGTGGGGTCCGATTTCATGAAGGGGATCCAGCGTTTCATCCTAGCCCATTTAGATTGCTGCCCTGACCCAAACAAGGCCACACTGGAAACGAGTTGCGCGCCGTTACGTTATTGTCTGATCCGCCAGCCGCTTTTGAAGATCCACCACACCGCCGCAAGGCAGGCCGCGGTAAAGAATGCTATGGCCGCGAGCGACGTCAGGATGGGCACATCGGCGAGCCCGAAAAACGCCCATCGGAATCCCGAGATCAGGTAAACCACCGGATTGAACATCGAAATCGTCTGCCAGACCGGCGGAAGCATCGAGATCGAGTAGAACGACCCGCCCAGGAACACCAGCGGCGTCACGATCAGCAGCGGCACCAGTTGCAACTGTTCGAAATTACCCGCCCAGATGCCGATGATGAACCCGAACAGCGCAAAACTGATACAGGTCAGAACAAGGAACAGTACCATCGCCAGCGGGTGCGCGATCTGGATATCGACAAAGAAATACGAGGTGATGAGGATGATGATCCCGATGAACATCGCCTTGGTCGCCGCCGCCCCCACATAGCCCATCACGATCTCGAGAAAGCTGATGGGGGCCGACAACAGCTCGTAGATCGTGCCGATGAATTTGGGGAAATAGATGCCGAAAGAAGCGTTCGAGATCGCCTGCGTCATCACTGTCAGCATGATCAGGCCCGGCACGATAAAGGCACCGTAGCTGACCCCCTCGACCTCATCGATACGGCTGCCGATGGCTGCGCCGAACACGACAAAGTATAGCGACGTAGACAACACAGGCGAAATCAGGGACTGCGCGAGCGTGCGGAAAAAGCGTGCCATCTCAAAAACATAGATCGCGCGGATCGCAGACCAGTTCATGCTGCATCCCCCTGGCTGTCCTGGACAAGCGAGACAAAGATGTCTTCGAGGCTCGACTGACGGGTCACCACGTCTTTCAGTTGCAGGCCCGCACCCGCAACGTCTGTCAGCAGCATGGTGATGCCTGTGCGCTCGCTTTTGGTGTCATAGCTGTAAACCAACGTCCAGCCGTCATTACCCAGCGCGAGGTCGTAATGCGACAGGGTTTCCGGGATCGCGCTCAGCTGAGTGGTCAGTTGCACGTCGAGTTGCTTGCGCCCCATGCGGGCCATCAGCTTGTCCTTGTCCTCGACCAGCAGGATTTCACCCTTGTTGATCACACCGACACGGTCGGCGATGGCCTCGGCCTCTTCGATGTAGTGGGTGGTCAGGATGGTGGTCACGCCGTCGGCGCGCAACTGCTCGACGATCTGCCACATATCCTTGCGCAGTTCGACATCCACACCAGCTGTGGGTTCGTCCAGGAACAACACGCGCGGTTCGTGCGCCAGCGCCTTGGCGATCAGCACCCGACGCTTCATGCCGCCGGACAACTCGCGGATCTGGTTGTCGCGTTTGTCCCAGAGCGACAGGCGTTTCAGGATATCCTCGACGGCAGCATCCTTGCGCCCCTTGCCGAACAGCCCACGGGAAAAGCGCACCGTGTTGATAACCTTTTCAAAGGGCTCAAGCGCGATTTCCTGTGGGACGAGGCCAATCAGGCTACGCGCCGCGCGGTAGTCGGTCAGAATATCGTGGCCCGCGACGGATACGGTGCCGGATGTGGGCATGGTGATGCCACATACGGTCGAGATCAGGGTCGTTTTTCCCGCACCGTTTGGCCCCAGAAGGGCGATGATCTCGCCCTCTTCAATGTCCAGCGACACGTTCTTGAGGGCTTCGAACCCACCCGCATAGGCTTTGCGCAGGTTCTTGATACTGAGGATGGTCGGCATGCAGGCTCCTGATCGAAAGTGCGGATTGCTGCGTGTTACCGCGCGCCAGAGCGCAGAGCCAGCGCGCGTGCGCACATTGCGATGTGCGGGATCAATCCTTGCCGGTCAAGCGGCCCAGCCACCCTTTCTCGGCGTCCCCCTCGGCAGGCGCATCCCCGGCCTCTGCTTCAGCCGGGCCTTCTAACGTGGCCTGCAGGTTGGAAAAGAACTGGTCGGCCATCTTCTTGGCAAATCCGTCGATGATGCGGCTGCCCAGCTGGGCAAGCTTGCCACCCACCTTGGCCTCGACGTCATAGCTGAGTTCGGTGCCCCCATCGACGGGTGTCATGCGCACCTCTGCACCACCCTTGGCAAAGCCTGCGGCGCCGCCCTTGCCCTCTCCGGTGATGGTCAGGCTTTCGTTCTCGACCATGTCGGACAGGGTCACTTGCCCTTTGAAGGTGGCCTTGACCGGGCCAACCTTCTGGGTGACGGACGCTTCGAACCCGTCTTCGGGGCTGCCTGTCACTTCGGTCGCGCCGGGCACGCAGGCCTTCAGGACATCGGGGTTCAGCAACGCGGCATACACCTCTTGCGGGGCGGCGGCGATCTGGCGGGTGTCGGACATCTGCATGGGGGCGCTCCATTCGGTCTTGGCTTGGTCTTGTCTAACGCATGACGGGATTGCACACCACGCAGGAATCGGCACGCAATTGTCCGTGACAGACACGCACAATCTGTTACGGCTCGATCCATGACGGATGCACGCCAGAACATCGCCGGCCTCGGGATCCTGTTTGTTCTGATCGGGGTGTTCTGCATCTCGATCAACGATCTGCTGATCAAACAGCTGTCCGGCGGGTATCCTTTGCATCAGATCGTCTTTGCCCGGTCGGGCATCGGCATCCTGTTCAGCCTGATCATCGTGCAGTTCGAAGGGGGCTGGGGCATTCTGCGCACCGACCACCCGTGGCTGCACGCCGCGCGCGGCATTCTGATCGTGATTGCGAACATGACATTCTTTGTCGCGCTGGCCGTGCTGCCTTTGGCGGATGCCACGGCGCTTTTCTTTGCCGCGCCGCTGTTCATCACGCTGTTGTCGATCCCGGTACTGGGGGAAAAGGTCGGCCCTTTGCGCCTGTCCGCCGTGGCCATCGGGTTTGCGGGTGTCGTCATCATGCAGCGCCCGTGGGCGGATCCAGGTACGCTCGAGGTGAGTCGCATCGTGTTGCTGTTGCCGGTTCTGTCGGCGCTGACCTATGCGATGAACCAGTTGTTGACCCGCAAGCTGGGGGTGACCAGCAAGGCGAGCGCAATGGCCGTCTATATCCAGGCGACCTTTGTGCTGGTGTCCGTCACCTTCTACCTTGTCGCGGGCGACGGGCGCTTTGCCGAGGGGGCGACCAACGGGTCGGTAATCTTTCTGTTGCGCGCGTGGGTATGGCCTGCGGATGCGGATATCTGGGTGTTCATCGGGTTGGGTGTGAATTCGGCGGTGATCGGCTACTGCCTCAGCCAGGCCTACAGGCTCGCCGATGCCGCGACGGTGGCCCCTTTCGAATACATTGGCCTGCCTCTGGCCGTATTCTGGGGCTTTTTCATCTTTGGCGACCTGCCTGTGTTCGAGGTCTGGATCGGCATCGCCCTCATCCTCGGCTCGGGCCTGTTCGTATACTTGCGCGAACGGCAAAAGGCACAGCTGATTGCGCGCGGCCGGATCAAGGGGCGCTACTGACCGCCCTGGCCGTCGATCTCGATCACCACCTTGCCCGTCGCCTTGCGGCTGCGCAGCAACTCGAGGCCCTCGTTCGCCTCGACCAGTGGCAACACGTGGCTGACATGCGGCTTGAGCTTGCCCTGGGCGTACCAGTCAAACAGCACCGCGAAACTGTCCGTCAGTACCGATGGGTTCACGCGCATATAGCCGCCCCAGTAAAAGCCCAGAACATGCAGGTTCTTGACCAACAGGTAATTGGCGGGGATTTGGGGCACGGTGCCGCTGGCAAACCCAAGCGGCAGCAGCCGCGCCTCGGGATTGCAGGCGCGCAGGGCCGCATCAAACAGATCGCCCCCCACTGGGTCATAGACGACATCTGCCCCACCCAGCGCCTTCACATCGGCGCGCAAATCGCAGGTATCGCTGTCAAGCAGATGATCGGCACCCGCCTGTTGCGCGATCGCCAGCTTGTCAGCGCCGCGCGCCACGGCAATCACCTCTGCCCCCATCAACTTGCCCAACTCGACCGCCGTTAGACCAACGCCGCCAGATGCGCCCAGCACCAGCAGGCGCTCACCCGGTTTCATATGCGCCTTGTAGTCGAGCGCGACGTGGCTGGTCCCATAGGCGACAAGGAAAGCGGCAGCGTCGACTTCCGTCATCCCGTCCGGGATCGGCACGCAAATCTCGGCTGGCAAAGCGGCATAGTCGGCCAGGCCACCAAAACCGGAATAGGCCGCAATCCGTTGCCCGACGCTCAGATGCGTGACGCCTGCGCCCAGGGCTTCGACCGTGCCGCACATCTCCATCCCGACAGTGGCGGGCAATTGCGGCTTTTCCTGATAGGTGCCTTTGACGATCAGCGTATCGCCAAAATTCAGACCGCAGGTGTGGATGCGCACCAGCACCTCGCCCGGACCAGGGGTAGGTGTTTCCACCTCGCGCATCTCGAGCGGTTGGCCCAATTGGGTGACTTGCATGGCGCGCATGGGCGTGGTCCTTCGGTTCAGCGGCCCTCGCGGCCGATTTGCCAGACCACATAGCTGATCTGCACGGCCCCGAACAGAAGGCCATTGAAGAACCACAGTATGAACAGGATCAGGAACGCGTCGTCACTGTTTTGGGCATGCGTGTGGATGTCTGCAATATCGAGCAGCCAGATGGCCGCGACGAAAACGGCAGACAGCGCAAAGCCCACGGCAGTGCCATTGAGGAAGAGGCGTATGAGGGGGTTGGGTTGCTCGGATTGCATGACCAGAGAAATAGTGCGGACAGGCGACGGCGTCGACCCCGGTAAGCGGACAGTGGCTGCCTGGCCCAGGGCACAGGATGCCGCTGCACAGCCAAATGGCGGTTTACGGGTCGTGCGGGCGCAATTTCCCAGGGTTCTCCATCAACAACAGCCGAACGCCAACCGCTATGATGAGCAGGCCCGCCGCTCTCTCCAATGCGGCACGCGCACGGCGCGACGTCCTCAGGGCGATACCAATTGTGCCTGAGAACGTGGCCAATGCCATCTCAACCAATAGTGCGACCGTTCGCATGGTCAGCCCAAGGATGATGAACTGCAGCGAAACCGACCCCGCCGCTGGATCCACAAACTGTGGAAGAAAGGCGAGCATGAACGCATGGCCCTTGGGGTTGACGAGGCTCGCGATGAAACCTTCCCTGATTGCACCGCCGGACGACACGACCGGTGCGCCGCCGTTCAGGTTGCGGTCTGAACCCGACAGCATCCGCAGCCCACGCCAGATCAGGTAGGCCGCACCTGCATAACGGATCAGATCGAAGGCAAACGGATTGTTGGTAACAAGCGTTGCAAGGCCCAAAGCCAACAAGGGCACCTGCACCGCCCCTGCCAGAAAGAAACCCAGCGCTGTGAAGATCGCAGGCCCGCGCCCCTGCGACAGCCCGCGTCCAACAATGAGAAAGAGGTCAGGCCCGGGTGTGAGGGCAAGCAGCACGACTGCAACAGAGAACGCGAACAAGGTCATCGGGTCGATCAGCATGTGCCGATGCTAGTCTGATTGTGACCGATCCCGCCAGAGGTGAACGAACCGCAACACACCGTCGCGGTGAAAGTCCCCCGTTTCAGCCTGCAATCACCTATGTTTGCAGGCTGAATAGGGTCGTCAAAACGCTTCTGGCCGCGCCTCGCGTGCCATGTGATCCAGCACCGCATTCACGAATTTCGGCTCTTTCCCCTCGGGGAAAAATGCGCGCGCCACGTCCACATACTCCACAATCACCACTTTTGGCGGCGTTGCGCTGTCGCGCAATTCGGCCCCCGCAGCACGGAACAGGGCCCGCAGCGTCGGGTCGATCCGCGCAATCGGCCACTTGGCCACCAGCGCCCGGTCGGTCATCTGGTCAATGGGGGCCTGATAGTTCACCGCATCGTCCATGACGCGCGTGAAGTGATCCGGATCCCCTTCGGTCATCTCGTCGCCCTCGTAAGAGGCCCCGAACCGGTGGTCCATGAACTCGACCTTGATCTGGTCGACGGTTTGCGAAGACTGCTCCATCTGGAACAGCGCCTGCACGGCATAAAGCCGCGCGGCAGAGCGCATCTTGCGTTTCTGATTGCCCGAAAGGGTCATGCTGTGGTGGGTCCTGTCTGTCCGGCCAGTTGGTATTCGGTCGCGGGTTTGAACCCGACGCCCTTGGTCTGGCGGCCCCACTTACGGCTGAGCGCGATCAGGTGCAAGGCCGCAGCGGCTGCGCCGCCACCTTTGTTCTGGCCGTCCGGATCGGCACGCACATCTGCCTGTTCGGTGTTTTCAACGGTCAGGATGCCGTTGCCGATGCACAGCCCCTGCAGACCCAGCAGTTGCAAGGCGCGGCTACTGTCATTGCAGACCGTTTCGTAATGGGTTGTCTCACCCCGGATCACACAGCCCAAGGCGACGTAGCCATCAAAATTCGACATCCGTTCCGAGATGCCGATGGCGGTCGGGATCTCAAGGGCCCCGGGCATCTCGATCAGATCCCAGGTCGCACCGGCCGCCTCGATCTCGGCCTTGGCACCCGCGACCAGATTGTCCGCGATCTGCTTGTAATAGGGCGATACGACAATCAGCAGCTTTGCAGGCGCATCAAAGCTGGGGCGCGCAAGGACGTGGTGTTCGATCGATGCCATCAGGTGTCTCCCATGATCGGGCGGGTGCCCACGATTTCAAGACCATAGGCGTCAATGCCCATATAGGTGGTGCGCGGGCTGTCCGTCAGCAAGATCAGACGGGTGAGGCCCATATTGGACAACATCTGCGCGCCCAGCCCGGTATTCTTGACGATGCGCGGGCCCGCCTCTTCCTCGGCGAACAGCGACTTGCGCGGCTCGCGGAACAGGCACACCACACCGCGCCCCTCTTTGGCGATGATCTCCATCGCGCGGGGCAACTCGCCAACCGGGCGATCGCTGAGGCCCAGAATATCCGTTATCTCGGTCAGGGCATGGGTGCGGACAAGCACGGGGTCTTCGGTGCTCAGATCGCCCTTGGCCAGCGTCACATGTTCGATCCCATGGGTCTGGTCGGTATAGATGCGCATCATCCATTCGCCACCATGCTGCGAGGTGACAAGACGGCGATCCGTTTCGACAACAAGGTTGTCGTGACGACGACGATAGGAGATCAGATCGCTGATGGTCCCGATCTTCAGCCCATGCGTCTTGGCATACTCCACAAGGTCCGGCAGGCGCGCCATGCTGCCGTCTTCCTTCATGATCTCGCAGATCACACTGGACGGATAGTGCCCGGCCAAACGGGCCACATCGCACCCCGCCTCGGTATGGCCCGCGCGGACAAGCACCCCACCCTTGCGGGCCCGCAGCGGGAACACATGGCCCGGCGTGGCCAGATCGGCAGGCGTGGCCTGCGGGTTCACCAGCGTTGCGATGGTCAGCGCACGGTCACCTGCGGAAATCCCGGTTGTCACCCCCTCGCGTGCCTCGACGGATACGGTAAACGCGGTTTCGTGACGGGAGGAATTGTGCATGGCCATCATCGGCAGGCCCAACTCGTCAATCCGCTCGGACGGCATGGTCACACAGATCAGACCGCGCCCATGCGTGGCCATGAAATTCACCGCCTCGGGCGTCGCGAAATTGGACGGAATGATCAGATCGCCCTCATTCTCGCGATCCTCATGATCGACCAGAATGAACATCCGGCCCTGACGCGCCTCGGCGATGATCTCTTCGATCGGGGAAATGGCGGCGGCCAGATCCGTTTCGACCGGGCCAGGGGTTTCAAAACTCATGCATCACCTATGACAGCAGTTGCCCGCGACATAGAGGATGCACACGCCAAGTACCAGTGCAACGCCGCGCACATTGCGTGCGGGTGCCTTCTTCTCTGTTCCCCAAAAATCCTCCCCGAAGGGCCGGTTTGCACGAGGCACCGTGGCCAAGGAAATGCGAGCACGCCAGAAACACGCGCCCAAAATCGTGTCAGGCCGACAGGCCTGTCCACAGGATCACGTCAGCGCGCTGCGGGAAAGTACCGATCCGCGCTCAGGTAAGATGCCGCGCGCATGGCCGGTGCCCATTCCGCCTCAAGCGTCGTGTCACCGATCACGACCACCTGATCGCCGACAAACCCGCGCTCCCGAACGAACCCCGCAACGCGTTCGCGCATATCGCTCCAGCTTGTGGTGATGTCCGGGGCAAGTGCTGCTGCATCCAGCATCGGGTTCGCGTCTTGCACGCCCTCGGGCTGATGCGGGCGATGGACCAGGGCCAGACGCCCCGCATTCCGCACCGCGGCCAGCGCCCGTGCGCGATCTTGCGCCATCGCTGCGTCACCCCCGATGATCCGCAGGGCGTTCGAGGAAAACAGCAGGCCCAGAATATCGCGCCCCGCCGCCTGCCGCGCCGTTGCGTAGGTCTTGTAATCCATGCCCAGCTCGGCCGCGCGGCGCACCCGCATCCGCACGACCATCAGGGGGATGGTGTTGGGCATCATCTCTTTCTGCGCGCGGCGCCACTGATGGGTGCGCCAGCGATGACCGAAATCCATGCTCGGACCCTGATTGTGACCGATCCCCGGTGCCTTCTGCTCCGCCATCACCCGGCCTCAGCCAGCCGCGCCACATAGCGCGCCAACGTGTCGATTTCGAGGTTCACCGCATCGCCCATCGCCACATCGCCCCATGTCGTCACATCCTTGGTATGGGGAATGAAGTTGATGCCAAAGATCGCGCCCTGCACCTCGTTCACGGTCAAGGATGTGCCATTGAGCGCCACGGACCCTTTGGGCGCGATAAAGCGTGCAAGATCATCAGGCGCACGCAGTTGAACCCGCGTGCTCTCGCCCTCGTCAACGACCGACACGACCTCGGCAACACCGTCCACATGGCCCGACACGATGTGCCCGCCCAACTCATCCCCCACGCGCAAGGCGCGTTCCAGGTTCACCCGCTTGCCAACCGCCCAGGCCGAGACATTGGTCTTGGACACGGTTTCGGCGCTGATCTGCACGTCGTACCAGTCCGGGCCCAGATCAACGACCGTCAGGCACACCCCATCCGAGGCAATCGACGCGCCCATGTCGATCCCGGCCGTGTCATAGCTGGTCTGGATGCGTACCCGCAGATCGCCTTCCTGGCGCATGTCGGTGATGGTGCCGATATCGGTGATGATGCCAGTGAACATGAAAACAGCCCCTGTGTTGCCCTAAACCCGAGGTAGCGAGCCACTCGCCCGAGGGCAAGGGTGACGCGCATTGCGGATTTTTCCCAGTTGAGCCATAAATCCGCCCCAGTCAGATGTTCATCATGGATCAAGAGATGCCGCGTATCAGGGACAAGATGACACTGCACGCCCCCCAATCCCGCGTCTTCCTGTTTTTGCAGGGGCCGCACGGACCGTTTTTTCACCGCCTTGGCGCAATGCTGCGGCGGGCGGGGGCCACTGTGTGGCGTGTCGGTTTCAATGCGGGCGACCGTGCATTCTGGTTCCACCCCCGCAGCTACATCCCCTATCGCGGCAAGGCTGCGGACTGGTCCGAGACGTTCCAGCAGCTGATCGACGCCAAGGGCGTGACCGACATTGTCCTTTATGGCGACGTGCGCCCAATCCATGCCGAGGCGGTGGCCGAAGCCAAACGGCGCGGCATCACCGTCCACGTGTTCGAGGAAGGGTACATGCGCCCCTACTGGGTCACCTATGAGCGGGGCGGCACAAACGGCAATTCCCGTCTGATGGATATGAGCGTCGCGCAGATGCAAGAGGCGCTCGCCATGTCCGACATGGAGGCGCCGCTGCCCCCGGGCAACTGGGGTGACATGCGCCAGCACGTGTTTTACGGCGCGCTTTATCACTGGTTCGTCATGTTCCGGAACGGAGATTACCGCAACTTCCAGCCGCACCGGGCACTGACGGTCGCAAACGAATTCAAACTTTACCTGCAGCGGCTGATCCTGATGCCCGTGCACACGCTCGACCGCATGCAGGCCACGCTGCGCATCCGCTATGGCGGCTTTCCCTATCATCTGGCCCTGTTGCAGTTGGAACATGACAGCAGCTTTCAACAGCACTCGCCGTTCGAGACGATGACCGACTTTCTCGAACTGGTGATCAAGGGGTTCGCAACCGGCGCCCCCGGCCATCACCACCTCGTCATCAAGGCGCATCCACTGGAAGACGGGCGATCCCCCATTCGCCGCACCATCCGCCAGTTGACGCGCGCGCACGGTCTGCAGGGCCGGGTCCACTATGTCCGCGGCGGCAAACTGGCCCAGCTTCTCAACGATGCGCGCACCGCCGTCACCGTGAATTCCACCGCCGCGCAGCAGGTGCTGTGGCGCGGTATTCCGCTCAAGGTGTTCGGGCGCGCCGTCTTTGCCAAACCCGAGTTCGTGAGCGATCAGCCCTTGCAGGATTTCTTTGCCGGCGCATCGCGCCCGGACAACCGCGCCTACAAGGATTACCGCCGCTATCTGCTTGAAACGAGCCAGTTGCCGGGCGGGTTTTATTCGGCCAGGGGTCGGCGGCAATTGCTGCGCCAGGTGGTCGATATGATGCTGTCACCCGAAGATCCCTATGACGCGCTGGCCTCGGGCACCGCGGCTCCACGGCAACAGTTGCGGTTGGTGACCTGACGACCACTACCCCTATGGCTAGATTTTATTCCCAGAGTCCGGTAGCTTGACCCCAAATCAGCGGTACGAAAAAGCGCCGCAATCAAAGAATGATGTGGGCAAACCCGCGTCGTGAGGCAGAACAAGAACAGGTCGAGGAGACCGAGCAGTGATTTTCCAATCATTCCGCTTGGCGCGTGTGGGCGCGCTGTTGGGCATTTTCGGCATTCTTGCATCCTGTGGCTTGCCGCAGGTTGGTCCCAGCAAACGCGAAATCTTTTCCGGATCCGTCCAGCAAGAAGGCGATGCCTTCATCGTGTCGGTCAATGATCGCGTCACGCGCGCGACGGCCGTGACACCGGCCCTTGGCTTTTCTCAGGAATTCATCAATGCAGGCGTGATCGGGTCAGACACCATCCGCCCTGGTGACGTGCTGGGCCTGACCATTTGGGAAAACGTCGACGACGGCCTGCTGGCTGGCGAGGCGCAAAACTCGACCATCCTCGAAGAAGTGCAAGTCGATGGCGCGGGCTTCATCTTTGTGCCCTATGCGGGTCGCATCCGTGCCGCGGGCAACTCGCCCGACGCCATTCGCCGTATCATCACCGCCAAGCTCGAAGACCAGACACCGGACCCGCAGGTGCAGGTGCGCCGCGTTGCGGGTGACGGGTCGACCGTGTCCTTGATCGGGTCGGTCGGGGCCCAAGGCGTCTACGCGATCGAGCGGCCCACGCGGACGCTGTCGACCATGCTGGCGCGCGCGGGCGGGGTAACAATCGTTCCCGAAATTGCGCAAGTCACTGTGATCCGCGGCGCGATGCGCAGCCAGATCTGGTTCCAGGACCTGTATGACCACCCCGAACTCGACATCGCCCTGCGTGGCGGTGACCGCATTCTGGTCGAAGAGGACACACGCGCCTTTACCGCCCTTGGTGCCACCGGTGGGCAGGCCCGTGTTCCGTTTGAATCCCAAAACCTCAGCGCGCTCGAGGCGATTGCCCAGGTGGGCGGCCTGCAATCGGCCACCGCTGATCCCACAGGCATCTTCGTGTTCCGCAACGAACCTGCCGAAGTCGCCAATATCGTGCTTGGCCGCGATGACCTGACGGGCGCGCAACGCCTTGTCTATGTTCTGGACCTGACCCAGCCCAATGGCATGTTCCAGGCCCGTGACTTTGTCATCCGTGACGCCGACACGATCTACGTGACCGAAGCGCCATACACCCAGTTCACCAAGATCATCTCGGCCCTGACCGGCCCCCTTGGTTCGGTGAACACTTTGTCCAGCCTCGCGGGCGACTGATCCCGAGGGCGCTGCGTGTGACACATCTGTCTGATCCCGCCGCCGGACCTGAAAAGGCCCGGCGGCTTTTCGTTTACAACGGTGGTTTCCTGACCCAGTCGCGGGTGCGCCGCATTCTGCGCCTTGCAGGGTATCGCGTATCACTGGGCCTGCCGGATGCGGATGACCTGGTGGGAGTCTGGGGCAATTCGCCGACAGCGCATCGTGGGTTGGGCATAGCGGCCAAACACAACACGCCAGTGGTCCGTATCGAGGACGCGTTCCTGCGCTCGCTTTTCCCGGGGCGTACAGGCAGCCCACCTTTGGGCCTGTTGATAGACCACAAGGGCGTTCACTTTGACCCTGCAGGCCCTTCGGATCTCGAAGAGCTACTTGCCACCCATCCGCTGGATGACACGGCCCTGCTGAACCGCGCGCGCGGTGCCATGGCGCGGATGGCCGAAGCGCATCTGAGCAAATACACAGCCTTTGACCCTGAAGTCCCGGTTCCCGATCCCGGCTACGTCTTGGTGATCGACCAGACACGTGGCGATGCCTCTGTGACCGCCTCCGGCGCAGATCGTAACCGGTTTCTCGAGATGCTGTTCGTGGCGCAGGAAGAGCATCCCGGTGCGCGCGTGTTGATCAAGACGCATCCCGAAACGGCGCAAGGCTTTCGCCAGGGCTATTTCACATCTGATGACACCAATGATCGCGTGCAATTGCTGGAAGACCCGGTCAGCCCCTGGACGCTGATGGAGGGCGCGATTGCCATCTATACGGTGTCTTCCGGTCTGGGGTTCGAGGCCATTCTGGCTGGACACAAACCACGCCTGTTCGGGCAGCCCTTTTATGCCGGGTGGGGTCTGACGCAGGACGAATTTCCCGTCCAACGCCGTCAACGGCGGCTGACGCGCGCGCAACTCTTTGCCGCCACGATGATCCTCTATCCCAAATGGTATGATCCGTTCCGGGATCGCCTGTGCGAACTTGAGACCGCCATCGAAACGCTTGCCGCCGAAACGCGCGCCTGGCGGGCGGACCGGCATGGCTGGGTCGCCAGTGGCATGCGGCTGTGGAAACGCCGCCCGCTACAACAGGTGTTCGGCCGCCACACCCCCATGACGTTCGAGGATGATCCGGCCCGCGCGCGGGCAACGGGACGTCCCTGGATGGTGTGGGCAGGCAAGGCGGATGTGGGTCATGAAAGCGCTGTGCGCGTCGAGGATGGGTTCCTGCGCTCCCGCGGGTTGGGAGCAGAACTGGTTCCGCCCCTGTCCTTGGTCACCGACGATCTGGGTATCTATTACGATCCGGCCCAGCCCAGTCGACTTGAGGCGTTGATCCAAGCGCGCCGCAGTTTGCGCCCCGATCAGGTGGCACGGACCGAGGCGCTGATCACCGCGCTGACGCGGGACAAGGTCAGCAAGTATAACCTCGGGGGTGCCCTGCCCGCCTTGCCCGATGGGCCTCGCGTATTGGTCGTGGGACAGGTGGAGGATGACGCCTCCATCCGCACCGGCGCAGGGCAGATCGCAACGAACAGGGCCTTGCTGGAAACCGCGCGTGCGGCACATCCGGACGCCACCCTGATCTACAAGCCACATCCGGATGTAGAGGCCGGGCTGCGCGCGGGCGCTTTTGATGCCAGCGACGTTGCCGACGTGGTTGCCGATCATGCCGAGATCACGGCCCTGCTGGGGGCCGTTGACACATTGTGGACCATGACCTCGCTCGCCGGGTTCGAGGCGCTGTTGCGGGGCGTGCGTGTCGTGACCACCGGCGCCCCGTTCTATGCGGGCTGGGGGCTGACCGAGGATCGCGGCGAGGTGCCTGCACGCAGGCGCGAGGACATCACGTTGAACGGGTTGGTCCATGCCACGCTGATCGACTATCCACGCTATTTCGATCCGGTCACCCGCCTGCCTTGCCCGGTCGAAGTGGTGGTCGAACGCTTGGCAACCGGTACGGTTCCCCATCCCGGGCTTGCCAATCGCACACTGTCAAAACTTCAGGGCCTGCTGGCGAGCCGCGCCCATCTGTGGCGTTAGTGCGGTCGGGGTCGCTTCCAGACATGGCAGATGTCGTCACCTGCGCGTGTCAGCGACACCAGTTCGAACCGCGCCCCTTCTGAAAGTTGCCCAAGGCCCAGGGCACCGATGTTGGGCAAGCCCTCGGCACCGATGGTCAGGCCCGCGGTAAAACCAACCAGCCGGTCGACCAGATCCGCCTCGATCAACGAGGCCGCCAATGCGCTGCCCCCTTCACAGAACACCCGCGTCAGACCGTGCGCGCCCAGCTGTTGCAAGACGGCATTGGGGTCCAACTGCGCACCACGCGCGTTGCACGGCAACAACTCCGCCCCAAGATCACGCCAGGCTTGTTGCAGCATCGGGTCCGCATCCCGCCCGTGGCACAACAAGACCGGGATGTCCTTGGCCGTGCGCGCCAGCGTGCCCAACAACGGCAGGTCCAGCCGCCGGGACACGACGACACGCGCCGGTTGGCGGACATCGCCCAGACCGCGCACGTTCAGCGAGGGATCATCGTGCCGTGCCGTGCCGCCGCCGACCATCACGGCGTCGTGCCTCGCGCGCATGGCATGTACCTGACGGCGCGCGTCGGGTCCGGTGATCCACTGGCTTTCGCCAGTGCCCGTGGCGATGCGCCCATCAAAGCTGCTGGCCAGTTTCAGGGTGACAAAGGGGCGACCCTGTTCCGTCTTGAGGAAGAACCCGGCAAGGTCGGCCTCGGCCTCATGCCCGCACAGGCCCGTTTCGACGGCGATGCCCGCCGCACGCAACTTGGCGATGCCGGCACCATCCACACGGGGGTCACTGTCGAGGGCGGCAATCACGACCCGCCCTACCTGGGCCGCGACAAGCGCGTCAGTGCAAGGGGGTGTCTTGCCGTGATGCGCACAAGGTTCAAGCGTGACGTATACTGTGGCCTCTCGCGCGGCGTCGCCCGCTTGGGCCAGTGCCACAGTCTCCGCATGCGGGCGCCCGCCCGGCTGGGTCCAGCCACGCCCGATTATGCGACCACCCTTGACGATCACACAGCCGACAGCCGGGTTGGGTGCGGTTTGGCCCTGCCCGCGCCGACCAAGGCTGAGGGCAAGGCGCATATAGCGGGTGTCTGCCCCTGCGCTCACTCTTCCGAAGGCGCGTCGGGCCGCAATTCCTGAACGAACTTGTCGAAATCGTCCGCCGCTTGGAAGTTCTTGTAGACGCTTGCAAAGCGCACATAGGCGACCGTATCGATCCGTTGCAGCGCTTCCATCACGATCTCACCGATGGTGGTGGACTGGATGTCGGTTTCGCCCATGGATTCAAGACGGCGCACAATGCCCGAGATCATCTGATCAATGCGCTCGGGGTCGATGGGGCGTTTCTGCATCGAGATGCGGATCGAGCGTTCGAGCTTGTCCCGGTCGAAGTCTTCGCGTTTGCCATTCGACTTGATCACGACGAGGTCGCGCAATTGCACTCGTTCGTATGTGGTAAAGCGGCCACCGCATGCCGGACAGAAACGACGGCGCCGGATGGACACGTGATCCTCGGCCGGTCGGCTGTCTTTTACCTGAGTGTCAATATTGCCGCAAAACGGACAGCGCATCGCGCATCCCCCTTCGAATTATCTGCCTGTAGTGGGGATTTCCCCCTTATCACCTAAACTATAGGGGGTCGCCTAGGTTTTGGGTAGAGGGGAAATGACACCGCTAGATGAGCGGTGTCATTTCAGCCGTGTCGATTTCAGCGGCGCAACAGGGTGTCTGGGCCGACACGTACCTTGAGATTGCGGAACTGACGGCAGAGCGCATGGGCATGCCCTGCCGAAAAGGTCAGCCCGGCCTTGCGAATGCCGAGCGAAGTTGAACTGAACGCACCCTCAACAGGCGCCGTGGTAAACACGACCGCTCTGCGCCCCGGTGTGGTCTGCGACGGCCCGCGCGGCACTTCGACGGCCAGATCGCCATCGCGCTGACCCAGGACTTCGCGGGCGTAGATCCCGGCCGCGCACCATATCTGTGAATTGCCTGCGCCGTCCGCCTCGATGATCTCGAATGAATTGGCGTCAATCTGCACGGCTGGCAACGTATAGCGCTCGCGCCTCGAAGAATCCTGGGCTGGTGCAAGGGTCGGGGCGGTGATCAAAGCGGCCAAAGCCGCAGCAAAATACTGTTTCAACATATCAAATCTCCTTTCCCCATAAGAAGTAGGCGTCAGGGCGTTGAACAGGAAATCACTTGATCGCCATGCGGCTCAAGACACCCAGCATGCTGATATATTTCAATAAATTTGAACGCCTTCGCGCCGCCCGGCCTATTCGTTCACGCTTTCGCACTCAAACGTGGGAAGCCAAGCGCTACAGGCGCTGCAAGACATTCGCGCCAATCAGCGGACCTGTACCCTGAGGTTTGGCGTGTCGTTGCACAAGGCATAGGCGTGATTGATGCTGAACACCTGGCCTGTCCGCCACACACCTTGTGTAAACGCAGAGA
Source organism: Tateyamaria algicola (assembly GCF_047715485.1). Lineage (NCBI taxonomy): Bacteria > Pseudomonadati > Pseudomonadota > Alphaproteobacteria > Rhodobacterales > Roseobacteraceae > Tateyamaria > Tateyamaria algicola. The sequence goes on along the minus strand of NZ_CP180422.1, from coordinate 2,958,370 downwards.
AGGCGTTGGGCACAGGCTGCGTTGTAAACCGAACCCCTACGCGACCCTGCAGCGAAACGGCAGGGCCACGCCCTTCCTCAATGTACAGTGATCCGCTGCGTTGACCCAAAACCTCGCGCGCATAGATGCCGGCGGCGCACCACAGTTGTGTGCCACCTGCCCCGTCGCTTTCGATCACCTCGAACGAGCCTGCATTCAGCGCGTAGACCGGAATTTCGAAAATGTCCCGCCGTGTCAGGCTTTGTGCCGAGACGATGGTTGGGGCAGTAACCATGGTGGCAAGCGCGGCCATCAGAAGTGGTCTCAGCACGGGCAGTCTCCTTTTACATGTCCACCTTGTCGGCGGCCGCAGAATACAATTTGGCCCCTTCCCGGAACTGTGCAAGGGCGATGTGCCAATTCACATACGCACACAGGGTCAGCCGAGGTGGCAGACGACCGTGCGTGTCTTTGCCGCGTCGCGGTGTTCGAACAGGTAGATCCCCTGCCACGTGCCCAAGAGCGGACGTCCATGCGCCACCGGGATTTGCAGACTGACGGGCAAAAGCGCCGCCTTGATATGCGCGGGCATATCGTCCGGACCCTCATAGGTATGGGTCAGATATGACATCGACGGATCGGTTGACGGGGGCACAAGACGTTTGAAAAAGTTGGCGAGGTCCGTTTGCACCTCCGGGTCCGCGTTTTCCTGGATCAGCAGCGAACACGAGGTGTGTTGGACAAACAGCGTCAGCAGGCCATCGCCTTGCACCCAGCCGGTGACGTCGCGTGTGAACTCGTAAAGACCCTGGCCTTGGGTGCGGATGTGGAACGTGTTTTGCATGCACCCTGCCCCGTCAGCGGAACAGCCCGTCGCCCTGTTCGTCGATGACCTGCCTGGCCTTGGCGATGGTGGCGGCCACAGCATCCTCGTGCGAGGCTATGGTATCGGCGCGGATCAGGCTGTGGGTTTTGGTTTGGCCGTCCACATCCTTTTCGATCCGGGCAGACAGGCGGTAGCCATCGGATTCCTTTTGCAACGTCGGGATGATGCGAAAATCTTTGTAGGTTTCACCCGCGGGCTCAGGTGATCCGCCACCTCCAAACAGTTTTTTCAAGAGTGACATGGGCTGTCTCCTTGGCTGTTGTGGCAGGTACGAGTGCTGAGGACGGTGCTGCTGCGACCACCGTCCCCGACTATTTTCTGACGCTTACTGATCGAGGAAGCTGCGCAATTTGCGGCTGCGGCTGGGGTGCTTGAGCTTGCGCAGCGCCTTCGCCTCGATCTGGCGGATACGTTCGCGCGTTACGCTGAACTGCTGGCCAACTTCTTCCAGCGTGTGGTCGGTGTTCATACCGATACCAAAGCGCATGCGCAGCACGCGTTCTTCACGCGGGGTGAGCGAGGCCAGAACGCGGGTGGTGGTTTCCTTGAGGTTTTCCTGAATGGCGCTGTCGAGCGGCAACACGGCATTCTTGTCCTCGATGAAATCGCCAAGCTGGCTGTCTTCCTCGTCCCCGATGGGGGTTTCGAGGCTGATCGGCTCCTTGGCGATCTTCATCACCTTGCGAACTTTTTCGAGCGGCATTTGCAGCTTTTCGGCCAGTTCTTCTGGCGTGGGCTCGCGGCCGATCTCGTGCAGCATCTGGCGGCCCGTACGGACCAGTTTGTTGATCGTTTCGATCATGTGCACGGGGATACGGATGGTTCGGGCCTGGTCCGCGATGGACCGGGTGATCGCCTGACGGATCCACCACGTGGCGTAGGTCGAGAACTTGTAGCCGCGGCGGTATTCGAACTTGTCGACCGCCTTCATCAGACCAATGTTGCCTTCCTGGATCAGGTCGAGGAATTGCAGGCCACGGTTCGTGTACTTCTTGGCGATGGAGATGACGAGGCGCAGGTTGGCTTCGACCATTTCCTTTTTCGCCTGCCGGGCTTCTTTCTCGCCCTTCTGGACCTGCTGCACGATGCGACGGAATTCAGAGATATCAAGGCCGACATATTGGCCGACTTGCGCCATATCCGTGCGCAGTTCTTCGACCTTTTCGGCGGAGCGTTCGATGAACATCTGCCAACCGCGACCGGTCTTGCCGCCCATTTCGTCCAGCCAGCCGGGGTCAAGCTCGCGACCGCGATAGGCGTCCACGAATTCCTTGCGGTTGATGCGGGCCTGGTCGGCCAGTTTCACGATGGCGCTGTCGATCTGCATGATCCGGCGGTTGATGCCGTAAAGCTGGTCGATCAACGCTTCGATCCGGTTGTTATGCAAGTGCAGTTCATTCACCAGCAGAACAATCTCGGCGCGCAGCTTCTGATACATCTCCTCGTCACCCGAGGAGAATGAGCCGTCTTCGTTCAGTGTGGCCGAAATCCGGCTGTCCTGCATTTCGCTGAGCATCGCGTAGTCGTTGGCGATCACGTCGAGCGTTTCGAGAACCTGGGGCTTGAGCGCAGCCTCCATTGCGGCCAGCGACATGTTGGCCTGTTCATCCTCGTCGTCGTCGTCATCCTTGGCGATCGGGTTGCCGTCGGCGTCAAGCTCGGGGCCTGCATCCGCCTTTTCCTCGGTCGGGGCGGCACCGGCGGCGGGAACAACGGGTTCCGCGACCTCTTCGCCCTCTTCACCCATCGTGTTGCCGAATGTCGCCTCAAGGTCGATCACGTCGCGCAGCAGGATTTCTTCGCTCAGAAGTTCGTCGCGCCAGATTGTGATGGCCTGGAATGTCAGGGGGCTTTCGCACAAGCCCGCGATCATCGTGTTACGGCCGGCCTCGATCCGCTTGGCAATCGCGATTTCGCCTTCGCGGGACAGCAGTTCGACGCTGCCCATCTCGCGCAGGTACATGCGCACGGGGTCATCTGTCCGGTCTAGTTTTTCCTGCCCCGTGGCGCCCAGGGTCAGATCGCGGGTGCCTTCGGTGGCGACCACATCGGTCGAGCCCTTTTGCTCTTCCTCTTCGGCCTCTTCATCCTCGATGATGTTGATGCCCATTTCGGACAGCATCGACATCACGTCCTCGATCTGTTCCGAACTCACCTGATCGGGTGGCAGCACCGTATTGAGCTGATCGTAGGTGATATACCCTTTTTCGCGGGCATCACCGATCATCTTCTTCACGGCGGCCTGACTCATATCAAGCGAGTGCTCGTTGTCGTGATCGTCCGTCTTGGAGTCTTCGTTCGTGTCTTTCGCGGCCATACTGGGCTCCTTTACCGGGGCTCCTGAACGATTCGCTTGCCCGAATCGCTGCCAGAATCATTTCGTGCTCAGGGTGATTCGGCCACCCTCTTACATGTATTTTCCTAAGGATTCGCGGCCAAAACGCATCACCGTCCCGGCTTTGAAAACTTGATCTGGTCCATCAACGCGGAAAACGCGTCTCTTTCGTGCCGACTGATTCGCGCGCCATTGTCGCCCGTGTCATATTCGGCGTTATCTTCCTTACTACTGCGGGTTGCATCAGCGGCTGCTGCGGCCGCCTGACTGAGCCGCCAGGTCACCCCTTCGTCCGCGACCCCTTCCAGGTCCTGCACCGCATCTGCGATCTCTGCGTCCAGCCCCTTTGCCGCGCTGAGTTTTGCAAGCTCTTCGGCCACGGTCATGCGGGCCATCTCGGCATTGCCTGGTGTGCGGATACAGGGAATGATTGCCACATGGCGCGATGACAGCAGGTTATCAAGGGCTTCGGGGCCCAGTGCGCTGAAAATCTTTTCGTGCAACACCTCTGCTCCCAGGTATCCGTGCCGCAGAATCAGGTCGCGCAATACGGCATGGTCCGGATCGGCGCAGGTCAGGCCCTCCAGCCCGCTTTCGAATTCTTCGCTGACTTCAGGCGTCAGTGCGAGGGCCGCAAGGATCGCCGCCTCGCGCATATGCACGGCAACATGGTCGTTGCCCGTCGCAAGCGCCGAGGATTTGGTGCTGGGCATGGCGGTTTGCGGAGGTTGCCAGCGCCCCTGGCCGCCACGGCCATTTGGCGCACGTTGCGGGCGGAACAGGGCCCACCGCAGATCCTTGATTTCCTGCCCGTAATGCTGGCGGATCGATGGATCGGCGATCAGTTTGATCTTGTGGCGCAGCGCCTTGTCGAGGGCCGCCTTGCGTTCAGGACTGTCAAAATTTTTGCCTTCGGTTTCGCGCTGCCACAGCAGCTTGACCATGGGCATGGCGTCGTCCAGCAGCTTTTGCAGCGCGCCCGCCCCTTGCGCCTTCAGCAGATCGTCGGGGTCCTGTCCTTGCGGCATCAGCGCAAAGCGCAGGGATTTACCCGCCTCCAGCGCGGGTAGCGCCAAATCGATCAGGCGCATCGCGGCACGCAGGCCGGCCGTGTCGCCATCCAGTGCAATGATCGGCTCGTCCGCGATCCGCCACAGCATCGCCAGTTGGTGTTCGGTGATGGCCGTACCCAGCGGCGCGACCGAAGCACCAAAGCCGTGTTCCGCCAATGCAATGACATCCATGTACCCTTCGGCCACGATCAGAGGCTGGCCCTTGCCCGCCGCCGTGCGGGCCGGGCCGTGGTTGTAAAGGCTGCGCCCCTTGTCAAACAGCTCAGTCTCAGGTGAGTTCAGGTATTTGGCGTTGTCATTGGGGTCCATCGCGCGGCCCCCGAAGGCGGTGCAGCGCCCACGCGCATCGCGGATCGGAAAGATGATGCGGCCCCGGAACGTGTCATAGGGCTTGCCGCCCTTTTGCGATGGTTTGGCAAGGCCAGCGCCAAGGATCAGATCATCCTCGACCCCCTTGGCCTTGAGCACATCCCAGAGACCCTGCCATGCATCCGGGGCAAACCCGATTTCCCAGCGATCCTGCGCCGCCCCGTCCAGTCCACGCCGTTCAAGATAGGCACGCGCCTCTGCTGCGGCCCCAGTCTTGAGTTGCAGGCGAAAGTGCTGGACGGCCATTTCCATGACTTCGGCCAGTTGCGTGCGCCGATCCGATTTTTCCTTCGCACGCGGGTCGCGTTCGGGCATGGGCATGCCCGCTTCGCCTGCGAGGATCTCGACCGCTTCCATGAAGCCGACATTTTCCGTCTCGCGCACAAAACTGATGGCGTCCCCTTTGGCGTGGCAGCCAAAGCAGTAGTAATAGCCCTTGCGGTCATCGACGTGGAACGAGGCCGTCTTTTCGTGGTGGAACGGGCATGGTGCCCACAGGTCGCCCTTGCCCTGATTGGACTTGCGCGCATCCCACATGACCTTGCGCCCGACAACCTGACCAAGGCTGAGGCGGGTGCGCAATTCGTCCAGAAATCCCGGGGGCAGGCTCATTCACATAATATTGGGGCGACGCGGCGCAGAGTCCAGCGCGCTTACTGCTGCAGGCACAACTCGCTCCAGGCATCCGCGAGGCTTTCGTCGCGAATGACCTTGCGCTTTTGCTCGTAGACCCAGGGTGTAACCAGCGGAATGGCGCTGTTGTACTGTTCGGGCCATGTTGGGCTTTGCCCCAGAATGTGCGTCTGCACGTCGCGTTCCGACACGCGGTCAAGGCGCGCCTGCTGGACGGCGGCGACCACTTCGGCCTGATAGCCGCAGCTTTCCGCCTTGTCCTGGGCAAGGGCAGGTGACGCCAGCATGGCAGTCGCAAGGATCAGGGAAAAGCGGGTCATGGCAGGCTCCGGCATGGCAGGGTCACGAGAATCGTCGCGACACTCTATCCCCGGGCCCCGACGCTTTCCATGGCCCTTTGCAGATCGTGCAACAGCGTGCCTGCCATGGATCGAAAGACGAGGATCAGGAAGGCATCCGCCCCCACACGCGTCACCGACCCGTTCATATGCTGCACCTGCGTGCGTGCCGTGTGACCACGCTTGAAGGTGGCTGCACTCAGATCCAGCGGGATAAGGCGCGCCAGCACGTCCTCGACCCCGCGGCCTGACAGATGCACTGCTGTCCACGCGTCGGTCTGATCGGTGAGCGCCGCGTGTTGTGCAAGACCTGCATCGGGCGCAGGTCCGGCCAGCAACGTCATCTCGCGGCCGAACCAGATGGCGCGCGCGCCCTCCTTGCCCGTGGTGCGATTGGGTGCGGGCCAGGCTATGCCATGCGCGTCCTTCAGCGCTGCGCCCGCTGCCTTTGCCCGCCCGTGATAGGGCGCGACGGATGTGAGCGTGCCCAGATCGACCTCGGCCAGTGTAACCCCACCCACTGTCAGGGGCGCCATGTCATCCAGCGGGCTCTTTGCGATCAGATCAGCCACGTGTGCGTACTCCCTCGGGGTCAAAGAACACCGGATCACACAGTTCGACCCGCGTCTGGATGCCGCGCAGATGGTCCACCATGTTCAACACCTCACCGTGTCGTGTGAGCCCGTCGCACACGAACCCGAGGCCAAGGAAATGGCCCATCGTGGGCGAGAACCCGACCGAGGTGATGTAGCCCTGATCGTGTTCACGCACGGCCTCTTCCCCGTCCGCATAGATATGCGCGCCCGCAGTCAACTGCTTCACCGGACCGACGGGTTTGAGGCCGACCAGCTGTTCGCGCCCTTCGGCCAACAGACCGGGGCGGGCGGCCATGGTCTTGCCGATGAAATCCTTTTTCTGCGACAACATCCGATCCATCCCCAAATCGGATGCGGTGATGCGCCCGTGAATCTCGGCATGGGTGATGAACCCCTTTTCAATGCGCAGAACGTTCAGCGCTTCCATCCCATACGCCCCGCCCTGCGACGCCTCAGCCCGCGCGACCAGCAGGCGGAACAGGCTGTCGCCGTAGCGGGAGGGCACAGCAAGCTCATAGGCATGTTCGCCCGAGAACGAGATGCGGAACAGCCGCCCCTGCAAGCCCTGCAATGTCACCGGCCCACAGGACATGAACGGCCAGGTATCGTTATCAAGCGTGGCGTCCAACACTCCGTTCAGCAATTCGCGCGCCTTGGGGCCCGCGACGGCAAACTGCGCCCATTGCTCGGTCACCGACATGATGCGGACATCCCATCCGGGATGCAGGACCTGGGTGACGAATTCCAGATGGCGCATGACCTGCCCGGCGGCAGCCGTTGTGGTTGTCATCACATAGTGGTTTTCATCCAGTCGCGCGGTGGTGCCGTCGTCCATGACGAACCCGTCCTCGCGCAGCATGAGGCCGTACCGCACCCGCCCTTCCTTCAGGGTCGAGAACATGTTGGTGTAAACAAAGTCGAGCAGCTTGGCCGCGTCCGGCCCTTGAATGTCGATCTTGCCCAGGGTCGAGACATCGCACACCCCGACGGCCTCGCGCACATAGCCGATCTCGCGATCACAGGACTGGCGCCAGGTCTTTTCGCCCGGGATCGGGAAATATGACGGGCGATACCACAACCCCGCCTCGATCATTGGTGCGCCAGCGGCAACGGTTGCCGCGTGGCTCGTGGTCTTGCGCTCGGGTGCAAATCCCTTGCCTTGCGCACCTGCCCCGAAGGCCGCCAACGCAACGGGGCTGTAGGGTGGGCGGAAGGTCGTCGTGCCGGTTTCGGGAATGCCGCGCCCGGTGGCGTCGGCCAACAGGGCCAGCGCGGTGACATTCGAATTCTTGCCCTGATCCGTCGCCATACCTTGGGTCGTGTACCGCTTCATATGCTCGACCGAGGTGAAATTTTCGACCGCGGCCTGTTTCACGTCCTTCACGCTCACGTCGTTCTGAAAATCGAGCCATGCGCGCCCTTTGCCCGGCACCGCCCAAAGTGGCTCGACAACATAGGGGCTGTCATCTGAAACCGGCATCTCAACCGACGCAGCAGTCATCCCGAGGGCGGCCAGACTGGTTTGAGCCGCAGCAGCCCCTTCTGCCAGACAGGCCGCAGTGGAAAAGGTTCCGTTGCAGGACCCCGCAGTCTCCATCCCCGGAATCGCACCGGGGGACGGGACAAAGCTGGCGATATCTGCATTCCAGACCGGGCGTCCGTTCATATGGCATGTCAGATGCACCGTTGGGTTCCATCCGCCAGAGACCGCGAGACAGTCGGTCATGATCCGTTCGGTGCCCGAAGACGTCTGTACGCTGATCGCCTCCAGGCCCTTGCGCCCATGGCTGCCTATGATCTGCGCACCGGCCATGACCGGGTAGTCGCCAAGCGCTTGCGCGTCCTTGCGGCTGTCGATGACGCCAGCGACGTGGACACCGGCCTCTTGCAGGTCCATCGCCGTGCGATGCGCATCGCTGTTGTTGGCAAAGACGGTGATCGCCTTGCCCGGCGCCACGCCCCAGCGGTTCAGATAGGCGCGCACAGCGCCCGCACCCATGATGCCGGGGCGGTCATTGTTCTGAAATGCGATATGCCGTTCGATAGCCCCAGCGGCCAGCACGGACCGTTTGGCCACAATGCGCCAGAACGTTTCCTTGACGCCGCCCCGGGGCACGCCATCCACATGATGCGACACACGCTCGAGCGCGCCGAAGGTGCCGCCATCATATGCCCCCGTCACCGTGGTGCGGGGCATCAGGCGGACATTATCCATTTCTGCAAGGGCCGCAACCGTCTTGGCCGCCCAGGCAGCACCTGGCATGCCATCGACGGATAGGGTTTCGGCGTTCAGGCGACCGCCCATGCGGCTGTCCTCATCCGCAAGAATGACCTGCGCACCCGATTGCGCCGCTACCATCGCCGCCATGAGCCCGGCAGGGCCAGAGCCGATCACCAACAGGTCACAGAACGCATACGCCTTTTCATAGTGATCCGCGTCTTTGACGCCCCCCAATGCGCCAAGGCCCGCAGCCCTGCGGATTGCAGGCTCGTACACCTTTTCCCAAAATGCGCGAGGCCACATGAACGTCTTGTAGTAGAACCCGGCCCCAAGGAACGGCGCAGCCAGATCGTTGACGCTGAGCAGATCGAAACTCAGCGAGGGCCAGGCATTCTGGCTGCGCGCCTCCAGCCCTGAATAGATTTCCTGCACAGTGGCACGTACATTCGGGTCGGTTGCAGCCCCCGTGCCCACGGTTACAAGTGCATTGGGCTCTTCTGAGCCTGCCGTCAGGATGCCACGCGGACGGTGGTATTTGAACGAGCGGCCCACCATGCGCACATCGTTCGCCAGAAGGGCCGAGGCCAGCGTATCGCCCGGATGTCCGCGATAGGTCGTGCCATCAAAGCGGAATGACACCGACTGGCTGCGGTCGATCAGCCCCTTGCCATCCACCCTCATCGCGCCACCTCGGTTGCCAGAACCGCCTCCTTGACCTCGTGAGTCGCCGTGTTGCGGGTGACTTTCAACCACGCGCCACAGCCTGCATCATGGCTCCACAATTCCTCCAGATCGCCCGCCGGGTTTTCGCGCAGGTGCAGGTAATTGTCCCAGACGTCTTCGCCCGCATCAGGCGCCGGGCGCTGCAACATGACGGCTGCACCCTGGTAGTAAAACTCGCGGTGATCCCGCTCACCACAGATCGGACAGGGCAGTCGCATCAGACGCCTCCCTCATGGGCGACACCGCCCGGGTTCATTGTTCCAGAAATATGCACATCCAACATCTCGAAAGCCCTTAATGCAGGTTGTGTTGCGAGCCGGTCGACTCTTCGTCCATGATCCCCGCCCCGGTCCGGAACCGATCCAGACGGTGGTGAACGGTGGTCGGGTGCGGCGTATCGGTGGCTAGCAAATGCGCGAAGGTATGGCCCGAGGCTGGCGTTGCCTTGAACCCGCCATAGCACCAGCCGGTGTTGACGTAGAGACCGGCGATGTCCGTGCGATCCATGATGAAGGATCCGTCGGGCGACATGTCCATGATCCCGCCCCAGCTGCGCAGCATCCGGGCCTTGCCGATCTGGGGCATCAGCGTCATCGCGGCCTCGGCGACATGTTCGACCAGCGGCAGGTTCCCACGTGCGGCATAGCTGGAATACATGTCCAGATCGCCACCAAAGACGAGGCCGCCCTTGTCGGACTGGCTGATGTAAAAGTGGCCCATTCCGTAAGTGACCACGTGATCGAGGCAGGGTTTCAAACCTTCGGTGACAAAAGCCTGCAACACATGGCTTTCGATGGGCAGGCGCAGGCCCGCCATCGCCGCCACCTGGCTTGACCGCCCCGCCGCCACCATCCCGACCTTTTTCGCCCGGATGGGTCCGCGGGTTGTCTGTACGCCCTTGACCACACCGTTCACGACGTCGATGCCAGTGACTTCGCATTGCTGGATCAGGTCGACACCGCGATCACTGGCAGAGCGGGCATAGCCCCAAGCCACGGCGTCATGGCGCGCCGTGCCTCCGCGTTTGTGATACAAACCGCCATAGATCGGAAACCGCGTCTGATCGAAATCGATCATCGGCAACATCTTTCGCACACCCGCCGTATCGAGCATGATCGCGTCATCACCCTGCCCGATCATCATGTTGCCACGCCGCACAAAGGCGTCGCGCTGTCCGTCGGAGTGAACCAGGTTGATGATCCCGCGCTGGGAATGCATGACGTTGTAGTTCAGGTCTTCTTCCAGACCTTCCCACAGCTTCAGCGAGTGTGAGTAGAATTCCGAGTTGCCGGGCAGCATGTAATTGGCACGCACAATCGTGGTGTTGCGGCCCACATTGCCGCCCCCAAGATACCCTTTTTCCAGCACGGCCACATTCGTGAGCCCATGCACCTTGGCAAGGTAGTGCGCGGTCGCGAGCCCATGCCCGCCGCCGCCGATCAGCACGATGTCATACTCGGCCTTGGGTTCGGGGCTGCGCCAATGCGGCCCCCATCCTTTGTTCCCTGTCAGCCCTTCGGCAAGGACCTTCAGCCCTGAAAAGCGCATGCGCATCTCCGCCCCGTGTCATCCCGCGTCATCGGCACAACAATCACCATCTGCGACGGTGTAGCAAGGGGGCGTTCGCCCGCCCTTGCGCTTTTCGACATCGGCCGGTCCGCCAGCGACCGATTGCAGTCTTCCAGCGGATTGCGGGGCGCAAGCCGCAGTCTTCAGAGAGATGCGAGAGTACGGGGATCACCAGGGTGGCAGCCGCAAACGCCAATGTGATGTCCGAAAAAGTGGTGAGGCCGGGCAATCGCCCGGCCCCAAGGCTTACAAACCCTTGGCGCGGTAGCTGTCGGCCACCTTGCCGATAGACACAAGGTAGGCAGCGGTGCGCAGATCATCGACGTTGTCACGCTCGTGCCAGACAGTGGCCATCGACTGGTAGGCCGCGCGCATGGTGTCATCGAGGCCAGAGCGGACCAGTTCCAACTCGTCCGCGCCGCGCAGGTACTTGTCCTTGAAATCGGGCGTCATGCTCCACTTGTCACCAAGGTGACGGCTCAGCCGCTCCAACTCGTCCACAACCAATTGGTGGCGTGCCTCTTCCTGACGGCGCTGCATGCGACCAAAGCGGATGTGGCTGAGGTTCTTGACCCACTCGAAGTAAGACACGGTCACACCGCCCGCATTTGCGTACATGTCTGGAATGATGACTGCCCCCTTGTCGCGCAGGATGGCATCGGCACCGGCGGTGACGGGCCCGTTCGCCGCCTCGATGATCAGCGGAGCCTTGATGTTTTCCGCGTTGCTCAGGTTGATCACCCCCTCGAGGGCCGCAGGCACGAGGATATCGCAGTCTTCCTCGAGGACGACTGCGCCGTTTTCCACATAGGTGCCATCAGGATATCCCGCGACGCCACCGTGAGTGCCAATCCAGTGGCGGATCGCCTCGACATCGAGCCCTTTGGGATCGGTCAGCGCGCCATCACGCTCGATGATACCGACGATTTTGCACCCGTCCTCGTCCGCCAGGAACTTGGCCGCGTGGAAGCCCACGTTGCCCAGCCCCTGCACCACAACCCGCTTGCCGTCCAGCGTGCCAGACAGCCCGGCCTTTTCCACGCCCTCGCTGTCACGGAAAAACTCGCGCAGCGCATATTGCACACCGCGCCCCGTGGCTTCCGTCCGGCCTTGGATACCGCCCGCGTTGGTCGGCTTGCCCGTGACGCAAGCCACGCCGTTGATGTCGGTCGTGTTCATGCGCTTGTACTGATCGGCGATCCACGCCATCTCACGCTCGCCCGTGCCCATGTCGGGGGCGGGCACGTTCTGGCTGGGGTTGATCAGGTCGCGCTTGATCAGCTCATAGGCAAAGCGGCGCGTGATCTGTTCCATCTCGTGATCATCATATTCGCGCGGATCAATGCACAGACCACCTTTGGAGCCGCCAAAGGGTGCCTCGACCAGCGCGCATTTGTACGTCATCAGGGCGGCCAGCGCCTCGACCTCGTCCTGGTTCACGCCCAAGGCAAACCGAATGCCGCCCTTCACAGGCTCCATATGTTCGGAATGGACCGAGCGATACCCGGTAAAGGTCTGGATCTGGCCACGCAGGCGCACACCAAAGCGCACGGTATAGGTGGCATTACACACCCGTATCTTTTCCTCGAGACCCGGCGGCAAATCCATCAGCGCCACTGCGCGGTTGAACATGATGTCAACGCTCTCGCGAAAGCTCGGCTCGTTTGGTGTGCTCATCCGGTGTCTCCTTGTTCCGGTTCGACTCGCGTATCCGCAGTCTGTGCGAGCAGCCTATGACGGTTCCGTTAACTCATGCGACTTTTTTGTGCATTTTTTGAAATTCCCGAAATAGCAAAGCAATTGAATCGAATTGCTGCACGATCCGACCCACGGGAACCGGACTGTTTCTACCCTTGCCACAGTGCCTTACATCGTCTGCAAGTTTGCCAGATTTCTGCCACATTTGCCCCCTTATTGCCTCACTATAGTCTCCTTGCTGCCAGAGGTTACGATGTCTGTTTTGAATTCTGCCACAAAGCGCATTAACCGCTTTTCCCGCGAAGAAGACGGGTCCATGACCATCTTTGCGCTGTTCATGTTCATGATGATGATCCTTGTCGGGGGTATCGCCGTCGACCTGATGCGCAACGAGATGGACCGCACCAAACGCCAGAACACACTGGACCGTGCCGTATTGGCCGCGGCTGATCTGGATCAGACCCTGGAACCTGCCGATGTGGTGAAGGACTACTTTCTCAAGTCCGGCTTTGATGATGCCGTCACCAGCCTGAGTATCGACGAGGGGCTGAACTATCGCACGGTCAGCGCGACCTCCAACACCACGACGCCGACGCAGTTCATGCGCCTGATGGGCAAGGACACCTTGCCCGTCTTTACCGCAGGCACCGCGACCGAAGAGGTGCCCAACATTGAAATCTCGATGGTTTTGGATATTTCCGGATCCATGCGCTACTCGGATCGCATGACCGAACTGCGCCCGGCGGCGCGCAACTTCATCGACACCTTGCTGGAAGACGATCTGGCCGATTACACGTCGATCAACCTGATCCCCTATGCAGGCCAGACCAATCCCGGCCCGTTCATGTTCAACCGTTTGGGCGGGACACGCTATGCTTCCGTCCCGCTGGATGAAGAGGATGGTGGCACCGAAGACGATCTGTACCCCAACGTATCGTCCTGCCTGGAACTGGGTGCCGCTGACTTCACCCATGCCGGTCTGCCCAGCCTCGGGGCCTATGCGCAAACGGCGCATTTCATGAACTGGACCATTGCGGCCAGTGTGATGGAATGGGGCTGGTGCCCGCAGGATGACACCGCGATTCAGTACGCATCCAATAATGCCACCGCGCTCAAGCAATTCATCACCGACATGCCCATGCACGACGGCACCGGCACAGCCTATGCGATGAAGTACGCACTTGCCCTGCTAGATCCGACGTCGCAGGCGGATTTTGCCGCCATGTCCACCGCCGGGCTGGTGCCCGAAGAGTTCTCGAACCGTCCCGCCGGTTGGAAAGACCCCGACACGGCCAAGTATATCGTGCTGATGACGGATGGGCAGATCACCGAACAAAAGCGCCCCACGGATATCACGCATGAGGAAAACCCGACTGTCGAGCTCCAGCACCGCCCCTCTGGCGACAAGACACAGATCACCTCGGCCAGCCAGAATGTCACGCGCTTCTACTCCATCTGCGACCTGGCCAAGTCGAGCGAGCGCAACGTCGAAATCTACACGATTGCGTTCGAAGCCCCGGCTGCGGCCAAGACACAGATGCGCAACTGCGCATCCTCGCCCTCTCACTACTATGATGTAGAGGGCAGCGAGATCGACGAGGTTTTTCAGGCGATCGCACGTCAGGTCAGACAGCTGCGTCTGGTGAACTGAAGCAGGAACCGCTTTTGGGAAGTGATTGGTAAACAACTGGTTAACAGTTAGCACATACGCATGCGCATTGTTCGCAAGATTGTGCAGAAATCACAAACACTTCCCCATTCTGCCCGATTTCGGACAGATTCTCCCTGCACTGAGGAGGGTGGAGACAAGGGTCTAATCCCGAGTCAAAAAAGAACTGAACGGTGCACTATGTCGTCGAACAACAATGAAACATTCGCTGCCAAGATCAGCTTGAAAACGAACCCTCATGTGGGGCCGTCAAAATGCTGGGCGTTCCGATTTGCACGGACCGAAGACGGCTCGATGACGATGTTCGCTGTCATGATGATCATGATGATGCTGCTGGTTGGCGGTATCGGTGTCGATATCATGCGTAACGAGATGGAGCGCACACGGGTTCAGGGCGCCATGGACCGGGCCGTGCTGGCCGCGGCCGACCTCGACCAGACGCTTGATCCCAAGGATGTGGTCAAGGACTACATGAAGAAGTCGGGCCTCGGCCACTATGCCGTCGATGTCGATCCCGACACGGGCCTGAACTATAAAACCGTGATCGCCTCGACAGACGGAACGACACCGACACAATTCATGCGCCTGATGGGTGTTCCCACCCTGCCCGTGCCGGTACGCAGCGCCGCCGAAGAACGGATTTCGAATGTCGAAATCTCGATGGTGCTCGACATCTCCGGTTCGATGGGGCGCAACAGCAAGATGGCCAACCTTCAGGATGCGGCCAAGACATTTGTCGACACCGTGATCCGGACAGAGACAGACGATCTGATTTCGATGTCTCTCATTCCCTACACTGCGCAGGTGAATGCCGGTTTCCCGATCTTTGACGAACTGCCCATCGACGACCTGCACGCGTTTTCCTACTGCGTGGATTTCGAGAGTACTGATTTCACACTCGCCGGTCTGGACCTGAACGCCAGCTACCAGCACATGCAGCACTTTGATGAGGGCTGGTACTATTCGAACCCGATCTCGAACCCCGGCTGCCCGCAGCAGGATTACGAAGAGATCATGCCGTTCAGCCAGGACAACAACAACCTCAAGGCACGCATCGGTCAGTACCGCGCACGCGCCAACACCTCCATCCACCTCGGGATGAAGTGGGGCGTCGCAATGCTGGACCCCAGCTTCCGGCCCATCACACAGGCCCTGGCCCTTGAAAACCGCATCGACAGCGCGTTTTCCAACCGCCCCGCCGCCTATGATGACGTCGAGACGCTCAAGACCGTGGTGCTTATGACGGACGGTCAGAACGTGGATACGACACGCATCCAGCCCTGGTACTACAACAGCGCCAGCGAACGGGTGCATTGGTCGAAGTATCCGCTGCACTGGTATCTCAACAACCACAATGTCGGCAGCTGGAGCAACTGGCGTTACACCAAGTACACGTCGAGCCAAGCGGACGACATGCTGGAGGACATCTGTGATGCCGCCAAAGACAAGGGGATCGTCGTGTGGTCCATCGGCTTTGAGGTGACCAACTATTCCGCCGGCGTGATGGAAGACTGCGCCTCCTCGCCCTCCCACTTCTTCCGTGTGGAAGGCGTCGAGATCAGTGAAGCCTTCGAGGCCATCGCCAAGCAAATCAACCAATTGAGGCTGACCCAATGATACGCAAAGCCAAACACTTCCTGCGCCGTTTCCGTCGTGACGAGGACGGGCAGATGATGGTCGAATTCGCTCTGGCGGTGCCCCTTATCTTCACCCTGTTCCTGACTTCGGTCGAAATGGGCATCTACGCCCTGCGCCAAAGCTTTCTGGACCGGGGCCTGGACATGGCCATTCGGAACGTACGCCTGAACACCGGCGCGAACTATTCGCACCTCGATATCAAGAACATGATTTGCGAGTATTCCGGTTTCCTGCCTGATTGCGACACCGCGCTCAAACTGGAGATGAACCCGATCAACCCGCGTGCATTTGCCGGATTCAACGGATCCGCCGACTGTGCCGATGTCTCGCAACCGGTGACGCCTTCGCGGTCGTTCGTGCATGGCTCTGAGCACCAGCTGATGATGCTGCGTGCCTGCTACATGTTCGAACCCGTGTTCCCGACAACCGGTCTTGGCTACTCCTTTACCAAGGACGGCACAGGCCGCGTGAAAATGGTTTCGCTGTCGGGATTTGTACAGGAGCCAGGCGCATGACCCATTTCATTTCCTACCTTCGCCGCTTTCGCGACGAGGAACGTGGCAGCATCGCGGTTGAAACCGTCCTGATCCTGCCGATCCTGTTCTGGGCCTACCTGTCGATGTTCGCCATCTTTGACGCCTATCGCCAGCACTCGCTGAACCAGAAGGCCGCGTTCACCATCGGCGATATCATCTCTCGCGAGACGACGCCGCTGGATGCCGCCTATATGAACGGCACACGCGAAATGCTGGCGTATCTGACGGCCAACAGGACGTCCGATGTGGCGATCCGTGTGACCAGCGTCAAATACGACGGAAACAACAACATCTACAAACGCGACTGGTCCAAGCGCAAAGGCTGGATGCCGGCGCTGACCAACAACGCGGTCAAAGCGCTCAAGGACGATCTGCCCGTCATGCCGCACAACGAACGCGTGATGGTTGTCGAGACCTTCGTCAAATACGACCCGCCGTTCAACACCGGCCTGCAAGAGCGTGAGATTCACAACTTTGTCTTCACACGCCCGCGCTATGCGCCCCGCGTCTTGTGGTCTAGCGACTAATCAGTCAGACGAACGTTCTGCAATCATGGCCGAGATCATCTCGGCCATGAATTTTGCCTGATGGCCGGGTGTCATGCCGCCCACGCCGATGCGTCCGCCCATGCGCCACCAGATGCCGGGGCGCCAAGTGCGCGGGCCCGTGTCTGCAATACGCAGCAGAAACCCGTTTGACGGTTTGAAGGCGAACATGCCCCGGTCGATCGAAATGATATTGTCTGTCGTCGTCAGCACGTTTCCCGCACTATCGCGCAGTTCCTGCATGGTTAGCTCGAGTGTGAGCGCGGTTGCGCGGCGCATCTGTTCCGCGATCCAGATCGCACCGCCCCCCAGCACAAACAGAAACACCTGCCAGCCCATCGCGGGCGGGCGCACGATGCCCACGTAAATCACCATGAGTGACAGCACCCAGAGCGACCCGATGCCAAGTATGCGTCGCCCGGGCGATGCCGTGATGGTCGCAAGGACCGCGTCTTTGTCTGCGATGTCGTTCAACATGGGCCGTTGCCTAGCCCGCCCTTTGCCTGCTCACAAGGCCCGTTAGCGCCGCACAACCACTTCGGCGCCCTGTTCCTCGGGTTCATCGTCGGTCATTTCCGCTGGAAAGCCGGGCGCGGTGACATCCAGCCCGGTCGCATCCTCAAGCCGCTTGATGATGTTGGGGCTGAGCTCGCGCGGGCCATAGCGCGTGATCCCGTCCTGGAAGATGTCGATCAGCAGCGGGTTCAGTTCCAGCGGCACACCGGCCCTGTCGGCCACATCCTGGAACAGGCCGATATCCTTGGCCACAAGGTCCATGGTGAAGGAGATGTCGCGCGAGCCGTTCAGGATCACCTGGCTTTCGGTTTCGTGCACGAATGACGTGCCAGAGCTGATCGCCATAGCCTCATAGGCCACGCCAAGGTCCATGCCTGCGCCCTTGGCCACGGTCAGCGCCTCGGCCACGCTGACCAGATTGGCGGTGGCCAGGAAATTCGTCAGCACCTTGAGCACAGAGGCCGACCCAAGGTCGCCGGTGTGCAACACCCGCCGCCCCATCGTGGTGAGCAGCGGCAAGATACGCTCGAACGTGGCGCGGTCGCAGCCTGCGAAAATGCTGATGTTGCCCGTATCGGCCCGGTGACACCCGCCCGACACGGGGCAATCCACCGCCGCGCCCCCTGCGGCAATCACCTGTGCGCCGATACGTTTGACTTCGGCCTCGTCCGTGGTCGACATCTCCATCCAGATCTTGCCAGGGCCGATATGGGGCAGCATCTCGTCCATCACCGCCGCAGAGGCGGCGGGGCTGGGCAGGCAGGTGATGACCGCATCGCAATGCTGCATCAGTTGCGCCGGGCCTTGCCCGTCTCGTGCACCTGCCGCGACCTTCGCCGCAACGAACTCTGGGTTCAGATCGTGGACAGACACGTCATGCCCGTTGCGGATCAGGCTGCCAGACAGTTTGCCGCCGACATTCCCAAGTCCGATAAATCCGATTTTCATCACGTCTCCCCTCGATTTTCACCCAAGCAAAACCGGCTGGGGGCACCTGTCCGTTCTGTTTGCGACACGCGCGTCGGCTTAGGGGCGCGGCGCGAAATTCTCTTTGTAAAAGCGATACCAGTTGGCGCCCATGATGCCCGCAACTTCGTCACCGCTCATGCCCGTCGCGCGCAATCCGGTTTCGATGTTGCCAAAGTCGCGGTTGTCGCGGAACCATTCCGGCTGTGGCGGGAAACCGGGCGCGGCGGCAGAGCCTTCACCATAGTCGATCTCCTTGCTCCACCGTCCGACACGCATCCATTCCACGACGCTGTCAGGCTGGTCCTGGCACAGGTCCGACCCGATGCCGATGCTGTGGGTGCCGTAGCGCTCGGCCGTGCGTGCGACAGCCTCGCAAAAGGATTGCAACGTGCAATCACTGCCCCCTTTCAGGTGATGCGGATAAAGTGAAAATCCCAGCATCCCACCGTTCTGCGTCACCGCGCGGATTACGTCGTCGCGCTTGTTGCGCAAGGCCGGATGCCAGTCATGCGGGTTGGCGTGGGTGATCGCAATGGGGCGTTCAGAGATGTCAGCCGCCTCAATCGTCGAACGGTCTGCCGAATGGCTCATGTCCACCACCAGCCCGACGCGGTTCATCTCCTTGATCACCTGACGGCCCATGCGGGTGATGCCAGTGTCTTCGGCCTCGTAACACCCCGTCGCAAGCAAGGACTGGTTGTTATAGGTCAGTTGCATGAACCGCGCGCCCAGCGTGTGCACGATCTCTACCAGGCCGATATCATCCTCGATCGGGCTGGGGTTCTGAAAGCCAAAAAAGATCGCCGTCTTGCCCCCGGTCCGCGCCCGGTCGATGTCGCTGGCCCATAGCCCCTTGGTGATCAGGTCAGGATACTGCTCGAACCACCGGTTCCAGCGCTCGAAATTCAGCACCGTCTCGCGGAAATTCTCGTGATAGGCGATGGTGACATGGACGGCATCTACACCCCCTTCGCGCATCTGGCGGAACACCTTTTCCGACCATTTGGCATATTGCAGGTTGTCTATGCGCATCAGCTGCCTGTGTCGTCTTTTTTCAGATTCAGCAACGGCATCGCGCTTTTGCCCAAAGAGATGCCGGCAAATGGGCCGCCATGGCAGTAGTCAGACGGGTTTTGCGGATCGAGCGGCTCTGAATTCGCATAAATCTCTTCTGCGAACCGTTCTGCGTTGTCGCGCGGGCGATACCCAAGATGGCGCGCACCGGAATTGTCCACGGGCGCGCGATCATTGTCGGAAATGCCATAGATGACTGAAAATCCGGTGATTGGCGTTTCAATAGAACGTTTGACCAGCAGGATCATGTCATCATAGCTCAGCCAACTGCCCACTGCGCGTGGGTTGCTCACAGGCGCGCAGGAATAGATGCGCAGACAGACCGACTCCAGTCCGCGCTTTTCCCAGTACATCCGGCCCAGATCCTCGGCAAAACACTTGGCAAGGCCGTAGAAGGTATCGGGACGGTGCGGGACGTCGATGCCGATGGCTTCGTTCTTGGGATACATGCCAACCGCGTGGATGGAAGAGGCATAGACAACACGGCGGACACCGTGGCGGTGCGCGGCCTCCCACACATTGTAAGCCCCGACAAAATTCGGGCCCAACAACTCTTCGAACGGGGCCTCGTCCACGACCGCACCGAAGTGGATCACCATATCGGCCCCTTCCAAAAGTGGCTCCACCGCCGCCATATCTGCGATATCCGCCTGCACATAGGTTTCATTCGCGGCAAGATCGCCGACGCCATCGACGATGTCGGTGGACAAAAGCGTGTCGCACATCGCGGCAAGCGGCGCGCGCAGGCGCGACCCAAGACTGCCTGCGGCACCGGTCAGAACCAGTTTCTTCACTCTACGTCTCCTTAAATGACGGCTTTTTCGATGAGGGGTTCGCCGCGTGCGATACGCGCGTAGTTGAACGGCGTGAGGTCCAGCGCGCGGTATTCGCCATAGGTCAGCCATTCCGCCGTACCCCGCCCCATGGCCGGCGATTGCTGCAAGCCATGGCCTGAAAACCCGTTGAGAAAGATGAAATTCTCGACCTCGGTGTGCGGACCCATGATCGCGTTGTGATCCATCGTGTTCATGGCATAGTGCCCGCCCCATTCATGGGTGACCTTGATCGCCTCGAACTGGGGGATGCGGGTGGCGAGGATGGGCCAGACGTGGCTTTCCCACATGGAATGATCCATTGCGTAGTCGTCATAATCCACTGCCGGATCAATGTCGGAATGCCCGCCGCATTGATAGGTGCCGCCGCCGTTTTCGCGCACATGCACGCCGGACGGGTCGATGGTGAGGGGCAGATCAACCTCCAGCGGTTTTTCGGCCGAGAAGATCCAGGAAAAGCGTTTGCGCGGCTCGACCGGCACCGAAATGCCTGCCATTTGAGCCGTGCGGTTGGCGCGCGGGCCCGAGGCGTTCACGACCTGCCCGCAGGCAATGACCTCGCCCGAGGCGAGTGTGACACTCTCCACCCTGGTGCCCGCCGCATTGCGGGTCATGGCGACGACCTCGTTCTGGATGTATTCGACCCCGCGTTCGCGCGACTGACGCCGCCACCAGTCGAACACGGCCGCCCCGTCCCAATACCCCTCGTCCACCGTGTTGATGGACCCCAACACGATGTCGTCCACATTATAGAAGGGATAGGCCGCCTTGATCTCATCCGGTGTCATCAGCTGCGTGCCCGCCCCGGCGGCATGTTGCACGGCGATGTTTTCGCGCAGAACGTCCGCGAACGCGTTGGTGTCGGCGAGGTACATGTAGCCGAAATTGCGGATCGACAGCTTGGGCACGCGATCATCACCGCCCATGTATTGGCGGATGTTTTTCACGAAGTCGGCGGCGAACTGGCTGATGCGCACATTCAAATCGTTCGAGAATTGCTGGCGCATGCAGCTGTTGGTGTGCGCGGTCGAACATGCCTCGTAGGTCGTGTCCCGTTCGACCACCAGAACGGAGCCATCGAAATCAGGATTGTCAGACAGGAACCACGCGGTCGAGGACCCCATGATCGCGCCTCCGACGATGATGACGTCATATTGAGTTTTGCCGGGGCTTTGCGTGGCCATGTGCATCCTCTTGCATTGCGCAGCGCCGCGCACGGTCGCCATCAAATCGCAGGCACTGTGCGGTCAAACAAAGTGAATTGCCAGACAGGTTTTTCGCCCGCTCAAAAATCGAGCATGGCGCACGTTTGGCGATCACTTGTCGAACGTGACCTCGGGAAAGCGATTAGCCCCGGTGCGCACGCCGTTGGCAGGGCACGGGGTCTGTAGGACCAGAGTGCCCGTGGCACAGGATATGAAAATTGCAGTGATCGAGCCGGATCGCGACCGCGCGCTCGAGATCATCGACGCCCTCAAGGAGGACGGATGGCAGGACGTCGTCGTGCTGGCCGAAGTCACAGGGCTGGCGCGCAAGCTGGCCGCGTTGGAACCCGACCTGGTTCTGATCGACCTCGCCAATCCCAGCCGCGACGCGCTGGAACAGGTCAGCGCCGCCTCGGATGCGCAAAGCAGACCTGTGGCGATGTTTGTAGACCGCTCGGATGACGAGATGACCCAGGCCGCCGTGGCTGCGGGCCTGTCGGCCTATGTTGTGGGCGAGTTGCAGCCCGAACGCATCCGCCCCGTGCTCAAGACCGCCATCGCGCGGTTCCAGATGATGAGCCAGATGCGGCTGGAACTGGAAACCGCCAAGCAAGCACTGGCCGACCGTAAGACGCTGGACCGCGCCAAGGGTATGATCATGCGTGCCAAAGGCGTGGGCGAGGAAGAGGCCTATGCCCTCTTGCGCAAAACGGCGATGTCCCAGAACCGCAAGGTGATCGACGTGGCGCAGGCGTTGCTGACAGCATCGGACCTTTTGACATGAATATGGTGCGCCTCAATTGCGGCTACGTCCCGCTTGTGGACAGCGCACCGCTGATCGTTGCGCAAGAGTTGCGCTTTGCTGCCGACGAAGGGATCACGCTGAACCTGTTGCGCCAACCCTCATGGGCCGCGCTGCGCGATCTGCTGGCGCTTGGGCATCTGGATGTGGCGCATATGCTGTCGCCCATGCCCACGGCGATGTCCCTGGGGCTTAGCGGGCCTGCCGCACAGATCGATGCACTGATGGTGTTGTCGGCCAATGGCACTGTGATCGGTGTGTCGTCGCACATGGCCGAAGAGATGCGCGCGCGGGGCTGGCCCGGCGGCTTTGACAGCCCCCAGGCAACCGTCGCCCCGATGCTGGCCGCACTGGACAGGCCCTTACGCGTGGGTGTGCCGTTTCCTTTCTCTATGCACCGCTTTCTCTTTGACTACTGGCTGCGCAACGCCGGCGCACAGGTCCCGCGCGAGGCGCGGATCATCACGACACCACCGCCCCTGATGGCTGAAGCCGTGAAGGCGGGCGAGATTGACGTGTTCTGCGTGGGCGAGCCTTGGGGGTCGGTCGCGGTAGGTGCCGGGGTGGGCGAACTGATCCTGGTCGGTGTCGCGATCTGGGCCCATGCGCCGGAAAAGGTGCTGGCGGCACGACGGGTCTGGGTCGATGACAACGCCAAGGCGGTGGGTGCGCTGATGCGGGCCGTGTCGCGCGCGGCGCGGTGGCTGGACAAGCCGGAAAACCGGGTGCTTGCCATTGAAATCCTTGCGCGCAGCACCCACCTGGACCTGCCCGACACCGCCATCGAACACGCCCTGACGGGCCGGTTCGCCACCCGGCAGGGTGCCAAGCCTGTGCATGTTCCGGACTTCGTCCGCTTTCACGCGGGTGCCACCAATTTCCCCTGGCGCAGCCAAGCCGCTTGGATCGGTGCCGAGATCAGCCACCTGACCGGCATTGACCGCGCCCACGCCATTGCCGTCGCCCAAGGGACCATGCGCCCCGACTGCTACCGCACGCATCTGGGCCCGATTGGCGTCGACATGCCCGGCGCCTCCGCCAAAGTCGAGGGCGCATTGGCCCATCCTTCGGCTGTCGCCTCGACGCGGGGCGAGATGATTCTTGGGCCGGATGCTTTCTTTGACGGCAAAACCTATGATTTTGGCCCTGCAATCTGATCAAAAAAGCAGCAGGCGCTGCATCGCAGCGAAAAACGCCGCCAAAAACCAAAAACATCGTTGTTTCGTCAAAGGAGCGCACGTTACCTTTAATTCAAGGAAGCAAGGATGCTTCTCATCGCCTCCATGGTCGGGGGCTCTAACAAGAGCAAAGCCGCTCGATCCGGATCACGCGTTCCTCCTCCCTCGCGTCCGGATCGGGCGGTTTTTTTATTGGGAAAAGGATACGATGATGACACGTCTCTTTGCTGCTGCCGGAACGCTTGCCGCGTTGATGGGCACAGCCGCATATGCCGAGTTGCTAGACCTGGAAAAGGACGAGCTGAAGTTCGGCTTTATCAAGCTGACCGACATGGCCCCCTTGGCCGTCGCTTATGAGAACGGATACTTCGAGGACGAGGGCCTGTTCGTCACACTTGAGGCACAGGCCAACTGGAAGGTGCTGCTCGACGGTGTGATCGACGGGCAGTTGGATGGCGCACACATGCTGGCCGGTCAACCGCTGGCCGCCACCATTGGCTACGGCACCAAGGCGCACATCATCACCCCCTTTTCCATGGATTTGAACGGCAACGGCATCACCGTTTCCAATGAAATCTGGGAAGAGATGAAGCCCCATGTGCCGCTGATGGATGATGGTCGTCCGCAGCACCCCATCAGCGCCGAGGCGCTGGCGCCAGTGGTCGAGGACTACAAGGATCAGGGCCTGCCCTTCAACATGGGCATGGTGTTCCCGGTCTCCACGCACAACTACGAAATCCGCTATTGGCTGGCCGCCGGGGGACTTGAGCCAGGGTTCTATTCGCCCGAAGACGTGTCAGGCCAGATCGGCGCCGATGTGCTGCTGAGCGTAACCCCGCCCCCACAGATGCCCGCCACCATGGAAGCGGGCACCATATATGGATATGCCGTGGGCGAGCCGTGGAACCAGCAGGCTGTGTTCAAAGGCATCGGCGTGCCGGTCATCACCGACTATGATATGTGGAAGAACAACCCTGAAAAGGTGTTCGGCCTGAACGCCGAATTTGCCGAACAGTACCCCAACACGACACTGGCGGTGACAAAGGCGCTGATCCGCGCCGCCATATGGCTGGACGAGAATGACAACGCCAACCGCGAGGAAGCGGTCGAGATCCTGAGCCGCTCGGAATATGTTGGCGCGGATTACGAAGTCATCGCCAACTCGATGACCGGCTTCTTTGAATTCGAGAAGGGCGATCGCCGCCCGGCCCCCGACTTCAACGTGTTCTTCCGCTACAACGCGACCTACCCGTTCTATTCCGACGCCATCTGGTACCTGACCCAGATGCGCCGCTGGGGTCAGATCGCCGAAGCGAAGTCGGACCAGTGGTATTTCGACACGGCAGCCGAGGTCTACAAGCCCGCGATCTATCTGGAAGCCGCGCGCATGCTGGTGGACGAGGGCCTGGCGAACGAAGCCGATTTCCCCTGGGACAGCGACGGGTTCAAAGCCCCCACGCCTGCCGAAGATATCATCGACGGTATCGCCTATGACGGCAAGGCACCCAACGCCTATATCGACAGCCTGCCCATCGGCCTGAAGGGCGACCAGAAAGTCATCGGCAACGCAGTCGAAGGTTGAAAGCCATGATGGGGTGGGCAGCAATGCCCACCCTACGCTGCCGTGCAGCAATTCCGCCCCAACGGTGGCGCGTCTGCTCAAAAATCAGGCATGCTGCTGTGCCGAATGAGCCCCCAACATCCGGGTGTCACCCTCTGTGCACCCCCGTACACGCCCTATGCACCGCCGCAGTGCTGCATAGCCCACAACACACTATCTGGGGTCATCCCGCCCCGCTCGATCCCCGCCAGGAGGCCACGACATGACCGCCATCGACCCATCCGAGCTGGACGCCGCCGCCCGCGAAGAGCGCAAGCAGCGGACATTCACCCGTATCAATGCCGCCGACAAATGGTTTCAGGTTCTGGGCCTGAGCTGGCTGACACCGGTGCTGAAGGCCGCGGCCGGCGACAACCCAAAGGCGCAGGGCAAAGAGATCTGGCGGCTGCTGGGCGTGCCCCTTCTGGCCATCGCGCTGTTCATGGGCACGTGGGCCACGTTGGCGCCGACCGTGCAGACGTCGCTGGGCGCGATCCCCGGCCCCGTCCAAGTCTGGGAGCAGGTGGGCAACCTGCATGCCGACGCTGTGCGCGAGCGCGAGAAGGAGGCTGCGTTTTACGTGCGTCAGGACGAGCGCAACGCCAAGCTGATCGCCGACGGCAATGCCGACAAGGTCAAGGAGCGCGTCTATACCGGCAAGCCGACCTATTACGACCAGATCTGGACCTCGATCAAAACGGTGTTCTTTGGGTTCCTGCTCGCCTCGATCTTTGCCATTCCGCTGGGCATCGCTGCGGGCCTGAGCCCGGTCGTGAACGCCGCCATCAACCCGCTGATCCAGATTTTCAAACCTGTATCGCCGCTAGCGTGGCTGCCCATCGTGACCATGGTCGTATCGGCCACCTACTCCGCGGATGGCTGGTTTGCGAAATCCTTCCTCAACTCGGCCATCACGGTGACCCTGTGTTCGCTTTGGCCGACGCTGATCAACACTGCCCTTGGGGTTTCCAGCATCGACAAGGACCTCGTGAGCGTCTCGAAAGTGCTGAAGATGAACACGTGGACCAAGGTGACCAAGCTGGTCCTGCCCTCGGCCCTGCCGCTGATATTTACCGGTCTGCGCCTGTCGCTCGGTGTGGGCTGGATGGTGCTGATTGCCGCCGAGATGCTGGCGCAGAACCCAGGCCTGGGCAAGTTCGTCTGGGATGAGTTCCAGAACGGGTCGAGCCAGTCGCTGGCCAAGATCATGGTGGCCGTGTTCACCATCGGCATCATCGGCTTCCTGCTGGACCGGTTGATGTACGCGATCCAGTCCATGTTCACCTTTACCAACAACCGGTGATCGACATGTCAGTGATTGAGTTCAAGAACGTCACCAAATCCTATGGCTCGGGCACCGAGCGGACGGATGTGCTGAAAGACATCAGCCTGTCGGTGAAAGAGGGCGAGTTCCTTGTGCTGCTAGGGTTCTCCGGCACGGGCAAGACGACGCTGATCAACCTGATGGCGGGGCTGGATACACCAAGCGCGGGCGAGGTCACCTTCAAAGGTGCGCCCGTCACTGGCCCGGGCCCGGAACGCGGCGTGATCTTTCAAAGCTATTCCCTGATGCCGTGGCTGACGGTGACGGGGAATGTGGCGCTGGCGGTCGATACGATCTTTCCTAAAATGCCCAAGGCAGAGCGGGCCGAGAAGGTGGCGCATTACGTCGATATGGTGGGCTTGAGCCATGCGGCGGGTCGCCGTCCGGCGGAATTGTCGGGTGGCATGCGCCAGCGGGTCAATGTGGCCCGTGCGCTGGCGATGAACCCCGAGATCCTGTTGCTGGATGAGCCGCTGTCCGCCCTCGACGCGCTGACCCGCGCCAATCTGGCCGACGAGATCGAACATATCTGGGAGGCCGACAAGAAGACTTGCGTGCTGATCACAAATGATGTGGACGAGGCGATCATTCTGGCAGACCGCATCATTGCGCTGAACCCCGACGGAACGTTGGGTAACGAGTTCTCTGTTTCCATTCCCCGCCCGCGCGACCGGATGGAAATGAACACCAATGACGACTTCAAGCGCCTGCGCGCCGAGGTCACCAAATACCTGATGGATGTGGGGATCGAAGCCAAGGTCGAGGGCACCAAAGTGCTGCCTGACGTGACGCCAATCCACGGGGTGCCAACGGCTGTGGCCGATGCCCAGAAGGGCATGATCGAGAACCGCTTCCTCGACTTCAGCCGGCTCCACAAGGTGTATCCGACCCCCAAGGGACCGCTCACCGTGGTCGAGGATTTTGACCTCAAGATCAACAAGGGTGAGTTCATTTCCCTGATTGGCCATTCGGGCTGTGGCAAGTCCACGGTGCTGACCATGGCCGCCGGTTTGAACGAGATTTCCAAGGGCGCGATCAAGCTGGATGGCCGCCATGTGGAGGGCGCGGACCCGGAGCGGGCCGTGGTGTTCCAATCCCCCAACCTGTTCCCCTGGCTGAGTGCCAAGGAGAACGTGGCGATCGGTGTGGACAAGGTCTACCCCAAAGCAAGCCAGGCCGAGCGTCAGGATGTGGTGGAATACTACCTCGAACGTGTGGGCTTGGCCGACGCGATGGACAAGCAGGCCGCCGATCTGTCCAACGGGATGAAGCAGCGTGTTGGGATCGCCCGCGCCTTTGCCCTGTCACCGAAACTGCTGCTGCTGGACGAGCCCTTTGGGATGCTCGACAGCCTGACCCGTTGGGAATTGCAGGAAGTGTTGATGGAAGTGTGGAGCCGCACCAAGGTGACGGCCATCTGTGTGACCCATGATGTGGACGAGGCGATCCTTCTGGCCGACCGCGTGGTGATGATGACCAACGGGCCGCAGGCCACCATCGGCAAGATCGTGGACGTCAACCTGCCACGCCCGCGCACACGCAAGGCGCTGCTCGAGCATCCTGATTACTACAGCTACCGGCAGGACGTGCTCGATTTCCTCGAGGAATACGAGCACGGCAACGCCCCCAAATCACCCACATCGGGTGGGACACCCAAACCGAAACCTACGGCGATGGCGGCGGAGTGAGAATATGACCCAGAACATCATAGTCATCGGGGCCGGCATGGCCACGGGGCGCGCGCTCGAACACCTGTTTGATGCAGGTGCCGACGTGAACGTGACCCTGTTCAATGCCGAGCCGCGCGGGAACTACAACCGCATCATGCTGTCCCCCGTCTTGGCGGGTGACAAGACATACGAAGAGATCGTGACCCACGATGCCGACTGGTACGAGGCCAACGGGGTGACCTGCCGCTTTGGTGAGCGGGTGGCGTCGGTGGATCGTGCGGCCAAGACGGTTACGGCTGAGAACGGCGATGTGCTTCCTTACGACAAGCTGATCTTTGGCACCGGGTCGAACCCGTTCATGATCCCCCTGCCCGGCCACGATCTGGACGGCGTGATCGCCTATCGCGACCTCGAAGACACCGAGTTGATGATGGGCATGGGCCCGGACAACAAAGTGGTCGTCATCGGTGGCGGCCTGTTGGGCCTTGAGGCTGCGGCAGGCATGGCGGCGCGCGGCGTGGACGTGACGGTTGTGCACATCATGGGCCACCTGATGGAGCGTCAGCTGGACGAGGCCGCGGGTTACCTCTTGCGCAAGGCGCTTGTGGACAAGGGCATTACGGTGCTGTGTCAGGCCAACTCCAAGGAAATTCTTGGTGCGGATGGTAAGGTGCGCGCCCTGTTGCTGGACGATGGCACTGAACTGCCCTGCGATCTGCTGGTCATGGCCGTGGGTATCCGCCCCAATGTGGCGCTGGCGGCCGAGGCTGGGTTAGCTGTGGGCAAGGGTATCCACGTGGATGACCAGATGGTCACATCCGACGCCGACATTCTGGCGATTGGCGAATGCGTTGAGCATGACGGTGCGATCTTTGGCCTTGTTGCCCCGCTTTATGATCAGGCGAAGGTGGCGGCGCAGACGATCCTTGGGGAACAGGCCGCCTTTGTTCAAAAGGAACTCAGCACCAAGCTGAAGGTCACAGGCTGTGACCTGTTCAGCGCGGGCGACTTTGCCGATGGGGAGGGGCGCGAAGACATCGTGTTCCGCGACCCGGGGCGCGGCGTCTACCGAAGGCTGGTGATCGAGGACAACGTGATCATCGGAACGGTCATGTATGGCGACACAGCGGACAGCAATTGGTTCTTTGGCCTGATCCGGGACAAGACCGACATCGCCGAGATGCGCGATACCGTCATATTCGGCCCGGCCTATCAGGGGGTGCTCCCCTGGACCCGTTGGTAGCCGTTGCAGCCTTACCGCGTGACGCGGAAATCTGTGGCTGCAACGGCATTTGCAAAGGCACGATCGTGGACGCGATCGACGGCGGCGCAACCGATCTGGGGGCCGTGCGCGCGGTGACCAAGGCGTCCGGGTCCTGCGGGACCTGTACAGGGTTGGTAGAGCAGGTGCTGGCCGTGACCCTGGGCGATGATTTCGTGTTGCCCACGGCGCAACCGATCTGCGGCTGCACTGATCTCAGCCATGAAGACGTGCGGCGCATGATCAAAAGCCAGGAACTCAAGAGCATGGCCGCCGTCTGGCAGGAATGCGCGTGGAAGACAGTCGATGGCTGCCACGTGTGCCGTCCGGCGCTGAACTATTACCTGATTGCCGACTGGCCGCTGGAGTATCTGGACGATCCGCAAAGCCGCTTTATAAACGAGCGCAAGCACGCAAACATCCAAAAAGACGGGACATTTTCGGTTGTGCCACGCATGTGGGGCGGCATCACCACCCCGGATGAGCTGCGCGCGATTGCCGATGCTGCCGACAAGTACGATGTGCCCACCGTCAAGGTGACGGGCGGCCAGCGCATCGACTTGCTGGGCGTGCGCGGTGAAGACCTGCCCGCCATCTGGTCGGATCTGAACGACGCCGGGATGGTGTCGGGCCACGCCTATTCCAAGGGTTTACGCACGGTGAAGACCTGCGTCGGCACGGATCACTGCCGCTTTGGCACGCAGGATTCCACTGGCCTTGGCATCAAGCTCGAAAAGGCGCTGTGGGGATCGTGGACGCCGCACAAGCTGAAGCTGGGTGTATCAGGCTGCCCGCGCAACTGCGCAGAGGCGACCTGCAAGGACATTGGCGTCGTCTGTGTCGACAGCGGCTTTCAGGTCGGGATCGGTGGCGCCGCGGGCATGGATGTGCGCGAAGTCGAGCGGCTGATCGACGTGGAGACCGAAGAGGAAACCATCCTCGTCATCAAGGCGATGACGCAGCTCTATCGCGAGAACGCCAAGTATCTCGACCGTATCTACAAGTGGATGAACAAGGTGGGGCTAGATTGGATACGTGAGCGTATTGCCGATCCGGCGGAGCGCGATGCCCTCGCTGCACGCTTTGATCTGTCCCAGACCGTTTATCAGAAAGACCCCTGGGCCGAGCATGCCCAGAAGAAGGCCGCGATTTACCGTCCCGTTGCCAATTTGACCCTGGAGGCCGCAGAATGACCGATTGGATCGACATTGCCGCCCTTGAGGATATCCCCCAGCGTGGGGCCCGCATGGTCAAAACCCATGTGGGCTGCGTTGCGGTATTCCGTACGGCATCGGATGCTGTCTATGCTCTCGACAACGCCTGCCCGCACAAGGCGGGGCCTTTGGCCGAGGGGATCGTGCATGGTGCGGCGGTCACATGCCCGCTGCACAACTGGGTGATTTCGCTGGAAACGGGTCTGGTGCAAGGCCCGGACGAGGGGCAAGTCGCGACCTACCCAGCCCGTATCGAGGGCGGGCGCATCCTGCTGGATGCAACACGCCTCCGGGCGCGGAGCGCGGCATGACCACCTGCACCACCTGTCCGTACTGCGGCGTAGGGTGCGGTGTGATCGCATCGCCTGACGGCACGATCACCGGTGACCCCGATCACCCGGCGAATTTCGGGCTTCTGTGTTCCAAAGGGTCGGCCCTGGGGGAGACAATTGATCTGGAGGGGCGCCTGCTGGCGCCGCAGGTGCATGGCGCGGAGGCGGATTGGGACACGGCCATTGAACTGGTGGCGTCAAAATTCAGCGCGGCCATTCGCGATCACGGGCCTGACTCGGTGGCGTTCTATGTGTCGGGGCAGTTGCTGACCGAAGATTACTATGTCGCCAACAAGCTGATGAAAGGCTTTATCGGTTCGGCGAATATCGACACGAATTCAAGGCTTTGCATGGCATCCTCGGTTGCAGGTCACAAACGCGCTTTTGGCAGCGACACCGTGCCCGGCACCTATGAGGACCTGGAAGAGGCCGACCTGATCGTGCTCGTTGGCTCGAACCTGGCCTGGTGCCACCCGGTGCTGCACCAGCGCATCGCCGCAGCCAAGGAGGCCCGGCCGAACATGCGCGTCGTCAACATCGACCCGCGCCGCACGGCAACCACGCAACTGGCGGACATGCACCTTCAGATCGCGCCCGATGGCGATGTTGCGCTGTTCAATGGGCTGCTGGCGCATATCGCGCAGATGGGCAAGATCGACCGTGACTACGTCGATGCCCATGTCAACGGGCTGGATGCTGCATTGCTGGCGGCGTGGGCCTCGGACACGGCCAAGACCGGGTTGAGCGCGGAGGAACTGCAGGCGTTCTACGCGCTGTGGGCAGGCACCGAAAAGGTCGTCACCGTCTATTCGCAAGGCGTGAACCAATCGCGCAGCGGTACGGACAAGGTCAACGCGATCCTGAATTGCCATTTGGCCACCGGGCGCATCGGCAGGCCCGGCATGGGGCCGTTTTCTGCCACGGGCCAACCCAATGCGATGGGTGGGCGCGAGGTCGGTGGGTTGGCCAACATGCTGGCCAATCACCTCGACATCGAAAACGAAGATCACCGCGCGGCGGTGCAGTCGTTTTGGGACAGCCCGACCATCTGCACGGCGCCAGGGCTGAAGGCCGTCGATCTGTTCGCCGCCTGCGCGTCTGGCAAGATCAAGGCACTGTGGGTCATGTCCACCAACCCCGCGGTCAGCATGCCCGACGCAGCGGGCGTGGCCGAGGCGATATCCAACGTGCCCTTTACCATTGTGTCCGACATCATGGCGCGCACCGATACCGGCGATCTGGCCGATGTGCTGCTGCCTGCCGCCGGGTGGGGGAAAAGGACGGCACGGTCACGAATTCCGAGCGCCGGATTTCGCGGCAGCGGGCCTTCCTGCCCGTGCCAGGTGCCGCCCGCCCCGATTGGCGCATCATCAGCGACGTGGCCGCCGCCATGGGCTGGGCCGAGGCCTTCGCCTATGACAGCCCCGCCGATGTTTTCCGCGAATACGCGGCCCTGTCCGCCGCCGCGCGCCACTTTGGCCGCGATTTCGACATCAGCGGGATGGAGGGTATCGCCGACGCGGCCTACCGCGATCTGGCGCCTGTGCAATGGCCGGTGCCCGTGACAGGGGATGCAGGCGGACGGTTCTTTGGCACAGGCGGGTTTTTTCATGCCGATGGCAAGGCACGGATGCTGCCGGTGAAGGCGCCTGCAGCGGTCTCGGGCAGCGGTTTTCACCTCAACACGGGCCGTATCCGCGATCAGTGGCACACGATGACGCGTACCGGCAAATCGCCCCGTCTGGGCAGCCATCTGGCAGAACCCTACATCGAAATTCATCCAGAAGATGCCGCTGATCTGGGGCTGGGCGTGGCCGAGATTGTCGAGGTTGACGGCGCGGGTCAACGCACCCTTCTGCGCGCCTTGCCCACAGAAAAGGTGGCGCGGGGTACACTCTTTGCGCCCATGCATTGGACCCGACAGCGCAGCGCCTCTGGCCCCGTGAACACAGTTGTAAAGACCGGCGTCGACCCTGTATCGGGTCAGCCAGCGCTCAAGGCTGGACGTGTGTCGGCCAAGCGGTTTGAGGCGGCGTGGTACGGGTTTCTGGCGACCTCGGATGCGATTGCGCCGCAGGGTGAGTATTGCGCCGTGGCCCGCACCCGCACCGGCTGGAGCGCCGAGATCGCGAGTGCAACGGCGCTTGGGGATGCGCGCGCCGTGCTTGAACAATTCGTCGGGCCAGTCGATGGCGCGGTCAGCGAGGTGCGTGATGATGTGGCCGATACGGTGCGTCTCGCGCACGAGGTCGAGGGGCGATTGGCGGCGATCCTCTACATCGCCCCTGCCCCGGTCGTGGTGTCGCGCACAACAGCCATTGGCCTGATCGGCACCGAGACCAGTGCGCTCGCCGCCCTGTCGGGCCGCGCGCCCGGTGCTGCCGGCGATCCCGGCGCGACGGTCTGCGCCTGCATGGGCGTGGGCCTCAACGACATCCGCCGCGCCATTGCGGACGGCGCCACCACGCTGGACGCACTTGGGGCGGCGACGGCTGCGGGCACGAATTGCGGAGCCTGTCGGCCCGAGCTTGCATCACTGCTGCCGCAGACCACCAAAGCGCTGGCGGCTGAATGAGCATCTATTGGGAGCCTGAGACATGAAAACATTTCCGATGTTCCTGACCATGGCGGGCCGCCGTGTGGTGATTGTGGGCGGCGGCGAACAGGCTGCGCAAAAGTGCCGTTTGATTCTAAAGACCGAGGCCGAGATTCATGTGTGCGCCGCTACTCTGGACGTTGAATTGCAAAGCCTTGCGCAATCGGGCCATATCCTATGGCACGATGCCAACATCACGCCCGATACCTTTGCCGGTGCCGCCCTTGTCTTTGTCGCGACGGGTTGTCCGGGGCAGGATGCCTGCCTGCACATGCTGGCCAAAGCCGCCGGTGTCGTCGTGAATGTCGTGGATCAGCCTGACCTCTGTGACGCCATCACCCCGTCCATCGTCGACCGCGACCCGGTGGTTGTCGCCATCGGCACCGAAGGCACCGCACCCGTTCTGGCCCGCCAGATCAAGACGCGCCTTGAAGAAACGCTGGAGCCGCGTCTGGGCGATCTGGCCGCGCTGGCCGGTCGGCTGCGCGGCTATGCAGCGGCACGCCTTGGGCCCCGTGCACGGCGGGATCTGTGGGCTTGGGTCTTTGGCGGCGATGTGCGCCGCACCCATGCGCGTGCGGGCGATGCCAGTGCTGCGGCCGCCATCAAGGCCGCCATCGCAGCGGGTGGTGCACCGCAGGCGGCCCCTGCCCCCGTCGCCCTTGTGGGCGCCGGACCAGGGTCGAGCGATCTGATCACACTGCGCGGGGTCAAGCGCCTGCAAGAGGCGGATGTGATCTTCTACGACCGGCTGGTCGATCCGCAGGTACTCGAACTGGCCCGCCGTGATGCGGAACGTATCTATGTCGGCAAGGCGCCGGGCTGTCACAGTTGGCCACAGGATCGCATCAACAGTGTGATCGTCTCTGCCGCCAAGCGCGGGCAACGTGTCGTGCGCCTGAAATGCGGTGATCCGGGGGTGTTCGCGCGCGGCGCGGAAGAGGCAGAAGCGCTGACCGCCGCCGGACTGGACTACGAGATCGTGCCGGGTGTGACAGCGGCGAGCGGTGCGGCGGCGGCCGTGGGTGGTTTTCTTACAGAGCGGGGCAAGACCGATACGCTGGTTCTCACCACCGGGCGGCTGGCCGATGCGGCAGAGCGGCCCGATTGGGTGGCGCATTTGAACGCCCGCAGCAATGTGGCCGTCTATATGGGCGTTGAAACCGCTCCGCAGATTTTGGATGCGCTGCGCGAGGCCGCGCTGTTGGACACGGTCCATGTCACCGTGGTCAGCAATGCCCAGCGCGCGGATCAGAAGGTGCTGGAGTGCCCGGCTGCCGATCTGGTCGAACGGCTGCGCGCCGCAGATATCACCAGCCCTGCCATTCTGTTTCTGCGCCGCGATGCGCACGTCGCTGACGTAAGGCACAGCGCCCCAGCGCGCGGTGACCTCGAGGTTGTCGCCCGCCGCGCGTCCTGACCATCATGTATGGATAAGCACCGTGTGTCACGGTTGACAGGCCCACCCGCGCCTTGTCTGCAACAGGTTGCGCACTAGCCCGATCAAAGCGCTTTGGCTATTGTCATGCAGAGAGGCTTGCGGCTAGCTAGCGCTAACACGCGTGCTGTGCGCGGATGTATTGCTAGCCAAGGAACCAACATAATGCGCGAATGGTGGCGGGACGCTGTTGTCTATCAGATTTATCCCCGGTCCTTTCAGGACGACAACGGGGACGGTGTGGGCGATTTGCCCGGCATCACGCGCCGCCTGGATCACGTCGCCTCGCTGGGGGTGGATGCGATCTGGCTGTCGCCGTTCTTTACCTCGCCCGACAAGGACATGGGCTATGACGTGTCCGACTACACCAGCGTAAATCCCCTGTTCGGCACGATCGAGGATTTTGATGCGCTGATGGAGCGCGCGCATGATTTGGGCCTGAAGGTGATCATTGACCAGGTGTTGTCGCACACGTCCGACCAGCATCCGTGGTTCGAGGAAAGCCGCCAGAACCGTACCAACCCCAAGGCCGACTGGTATGTCTGGGCCAACCCCAAGAAGGATGGCAGCGCCCCCACCAACTGGCCCTCCGTCTTTGGCGGCTCCGCCTGGATGTTCGACCCGCGCCGCCGCCAGTATTATCTGCACAACTTCCTGACATCGCAGCCGGATCTGAACTTTCACAACCCGGATGTGGTCGATGCACTGCTGGAAACGATGGATTTCTGGCTCAAGCGCGGGGTGGACGGGTTCCGCCTCGATACCGTCAACTTCTATGTGCATGACAAAGAGTTGCGGGACAATCCGCCCTCGGATTACGATGACTTTCCCGGCAATCCCTATGGTGCGCAACGTCATATCCATTCCAAAACGCAGCCCGAGAATATTGGCGTTTTGCGCCGCCTGCGCACCCTGCTGGACCAGTATGACGACCGCATGTTGATCGGTGAGGTCGGCGAGGACGGACTGCGCCAGATCGAGATCATGGCCGAATACACCTCTGGCAGTGACAAGCTGCACATGGCTTATTCCTTTGCCCTGCTCAGCCACGACCATACGCCACAGCATTTCCGCAATTGCATCGAAGGGTTCATGCGTGATGCGCCCGATGGCTGGCCCTGTTGGTCATTCTCCAACCACGATGTGCAGCGCCATGTGACCCGTTGGGCCAAGACGCCCGAGATGGAGGCGGCTGTGGCCAAGCAGGCGATCAACATGCTGATCAGCTTTCCCGGAACCTTGGGCGTCTACCAGGGTGAGGAACTGGGCCAGACCGAAACAGATATCGAATTTCACGAGGTCACAGACCTCGGCAACATCGACTTCTGGCCAGACAACAAGGGCCGAGATGGCTGCCGCACTCCGATGGTGTGGGATGCAAGCCAGCCCAATGCCGGGTTTTCCGAAGGCACGCCCTGGCTGCCGGTCAAACCGCCCCAAGCCGCACGCGCCGTTGCCGGGCAAGAGGCGCAGAACGACTCTGTCCTTGCGCATTACCGGGCGGCCTTTGCCTTTCGCAAGGCGCGGGGTGAATTGCGGCTGGGCGAGACGACCTTTCCAAAGGTTGCCGACCCGCTGCTGGCCGTCAGCCGCACCCATGAGGGGCGGTGCCTGACCGGTATCTTCAACCTTTCGGATTCGGATCAAAGCCTTGCAGTGAACGGCGCAGCGCAAGCCACGGGCCCGATGGCGGGTTCTTTGGCGGCCGCCACGCTCACCCTGCCCGCCTATGGCTATGCCTATCTGGAGACGGATACCGGGGCCGACCCCCTTGCCTGAGCCGACGTCAAAGAAAGACGCACAGGCGGATGAAATTGCGTTAGGCTGACAAAAGGAACGGCGCCCAACGGCCTAACACTGTCCAGTTGGGTGCAATAATTGAAAGACCAGACTCCGACCATGCCCAAACCCGATACGCAAGAGGCTGCCCGGCGCAGCGCCCCACCGGCGCAGATCATTGCGGCACTGCTGGAGGGGCGACTGGCTGAATCCTTTCAGTTCCTCGGGCTGCGGGATCACGCGGATGGCTATGCGCTGAATGTCTTTGTACCCGGCGCAGAGGCCGTGACCTGCATCACCGGCAAATCATCCAAAACGCCCCTGCTGCCGGTCCCGGACGCCCCCGGCCTGTTCACGGGTCTGTTTCGCAAGGAACAACCCTATCGCCTAACGGCTCGAAACGCCGAGGCCGAGTGGACATTCCACGACCCCTACCGGTTTGGCCGCGTTCTGTCGGATGACGATCTGTACTTTCTTGGCGAAGGGTCGATGCAGCGCATCTGGAAATCCCTTGGGGCCCACATGATCACGCATGAAGGGGTCGAGGGCGTGCATTTTGCGGTCTGGGCCCCCAATGCCGAGCGTGTGGCACTCGTGGGTGATTTCAACGTCTGGGACACACGCCGCCACGGGATGCGCCGCCTTGGCGTGTCGGGTATCTGGGAGATTTTCGTGCCCGGTCTGCAAGCCGGAGACGTTTACAAATACGCGATCCGCGGCGCGGGCGGACAGGATTTGCCGCTGAAGGCTGACCCGGTTGGGTTCGGATCCGAACATCCGCCGCGCACGGGGTCCGTTGTACGTGATATTGGCGGACATGACTGGGACGATGCCGCGTGGATGAAAAACCGCGAGGCCAAGCATCAGGTCGATGCCCCCATCAGCATCTACGAGGTGAACCTTGCCAGTTGGAAACGGGCCGACGACAACCGCCCGCTGTCCTACACGGAACTGGCAGAGGATCTTGTGGCTTATGTGGTCGACATGGGGTTCACCCATATCGAGATGATGCCCATCACCGAACACCCCTTTGACGGCTCATGGGGCTATCAACCCATCGGCATGTACGCCCCCACCATTCGCCATGGTACGCCAGATGAATTCCGCGCCTTGGTCACGGCCGCGCACAAGGCGGGGCTGGGCGTGCTGCTCGACTGGGTCCCTGCGCATTTCCCGACGGACGAACATGGGCTCGCGCAGTTCGATGGCACACATCTCTACGAACATGCCGACCCGCGCGAGGGGTTCCACCAGGACTGGAACACGCTGATCTACAATTTCGGGCGGCGCGAGGTGGCAAACTACATGCGCTCCAACGCGCTTTATTGGCTCGAGGAATACCATCTGGACGGCATTCGCGTGGATGCGGTGGCCTCGATGCTCTACCGCGACTATTCC
Source organism: Tateyamaria algicola (assembly GCF_047715485.1). Classification (NCBI taxonomy): domain Bacteria; kingdom Pseudomonadati; phylum Pseudomonadota; class Alphaproteobacteria; order Rhodobacterales; family Roseobacteraceae; genus Tateyamaria; species Tateyamaria algicola. Next base: position 2,920,373 of record NZ_CP180422.1, on the reverse strand, counting down.
CGCAAGGACGGGGAATGGGTGCCCAACAAGGATGGGGGCCGCGAGAATTACGAGGCGATTGCCTTTCTGCAGGGCGTAAACAGCTTTGCCTATGGCGAGGCACCGGGGATCATGACCGTGGCCGAGGAAAGCACCGCCTTTCCCGGCGTGTCGCGCCCCGTCTACCTCGGTGGCCTCGGGTTCGGGTTCAAGTGGAACATGGGCTGGATGAACGACACCCTGCGGTACATGCAAGAGGACCCGATCAACCGCAAATACCACCACCACCTGATGACATTCGGCATCCACTACGCGTTTTCGGAAAACTTCGTGCTGCCGATCAGCCATGACGAAGTGGTGCATGGCAAGGGGTCGATGCTGACCAAGATGCCCGGCGATGATTGGGAAAAATTTGCCAACCTGCGCGCCTATTACGGGTTCATGTGGAGCCATCCGGGCAAGAAGCTGTTGTTCATGGGCCAGGAGTTTGCCCAGCGGGCCGAGTGGAACCACAACCAGAGTCTTGACTGGCATCTGTTGGAGGCTCCAGCCCATGCGGGCATTCAGGCCCTCGTGCGCGACCTCAACGCGCTGTACCGGGCCACACCGGCGCTTTATCGCAATGACGCGCAGCCCGGCGGCTTTGCCTGGGTCGATGGCGGGGACGTGGAAAATTCGATCTACGTCTATCAGCGCATGGGCGACCGGGATGAGCCGCGCGCGATCGTGATCCTAAACATGACGCCAGTCGAGCGGCCCGATCACCGGGTGGGCCTGCCCGGAACCGGATACTGGCGCGAGGCGTTGAATACCGATGCAGCCGAATATGGCGGCGGCGGGCGTGGCAATCTGGGAGGAGTGCGCGCCGAGGATGTGGAGTGGATGGGCCAGCCCTGTTCCGCCAACGTCACGCTGCCCCCGTTATCGGCTGTCATATTGATTGAAGGGGAGGACGAGACATGAAACCGACACCAAACCAGCGCCTGTCAAACCGCGCCATGGCCTTTGTGCTGGCGGGGGGCGCGGCAGTCGGCTCAAAGAGCTGACAGACAACCGCGCCAAGCCTGCCGTGTACTTTGGCGGTAAGACCCGCATCGTGGATTTCGCCCTGTCCAATGCGCTGAATTCCGGCATCCGCAAAATGGCCATTGCCACGCAGTACAAGGCCCACAGCCTGATCCGTCACTGCCAGCGCGGCTGGGGTTTCCTGCGGGCCGAGCGGAACGAATACCTCGACATCTTGCCCGCATCGCAGCGCATGAATGACGAGAAATGGTATCTTGGCACGGCAGATGCCGTCGCGCAGAACATAGACATCATCGACAGCTACGGCGTTGATTTCATTGTCGTTCTGGCAGGCGATCACATCTACAAGATGGATTACGAGATCATGTTGCAGCAGCACCTGAACGAGGGTGCGGATGTGACGATCGGCTGTCTGACCGTGCCCCGGATGGAGGCGACGGCCTTTGGCGTGATGCATTGCGACGCCAAGGACCGTATCACCGCATTCCTCGAAAAACCCGCCGATCCGCCCTGCATCCCCGGGGATGAGGATCACGCGCTCGCCTCCATGGGCATTTACGTGTTCCGCTGGGAATTGCTGCGCGATCTGCTGCTCAAGGACATGGCCGATCCGAATTCAAGCCACGACTTCGGCAACGACATCATTCCGCAGATCGTCAAGAACGGCAAAGCCCTGGCGCACCGGTTTGAAGACAGCTGTGTGCAGTCGGGTCTGGAAACCGAACCCTACTGGCGCGACGTGGGCACGGTGGATGCGTTCTGGCGCGCCAATATCGATCTGACCAAGTTTACACCGCCCCTGGACCTCTATGACAACTCATGGCCGATCTGGACCTATGCCGAAAGCGTGCCCCCGGCCAAGTTCATCCATAATGAGGAGAAACGGCGCGGCATGGCTGTATCATCCATGGTCTCGGGGGGCTGTATCATCTCGGGTTCCGAAATCAGTGAATCCCTGCTGTTCACCGGCGTGCGCAGCCATTCGTTTTCGTCTATGAACCAGGTGGTCGCCCTGCCTTATGTCGAGGTCGGGCGCGATGCGCGGCTGAGCAAATGCGTGGTGGATCGCGGCTGTGTCATCCCGCCGGGGATGGTCGTGGGCGAGGATGCAGAAGAAGACGCCAAGTGGTTCCGCCGCACCGATGAGGGTGTCGTGCTGATCACCAAGGCGATGCTGGACGCCCGCGCGGCGGCGCTGGACTAGCCCGATGCGCCGTGTGCTGTCCGTCACCTCCGAATGTGTGCCGCTGATCAAGACCGGGGGCCTTGCGGATGTGGCGGGGGCCCTGCCCGCCGGGCTGGCCGGTCAGGGCTGGCAGATGCGCACGCTGTTGCCAGCCTATCCGGGGCTGATCAAGCAGGCGGCGGCCAAGACGGCGGTGTTTACCTTTGACGACCTGATGGGCGGCCCGGCCCGCGTGCTTGCTGGCACGGCGGGCGGTGTCGATGTGTTGCTGCTCGATGCACCGCATCTTTATGACCGTCCCGGCGGGCCATATGGCAATCCGACCGACTTTGCCGACAACCCGCTGCGCTTTGCCGCGCTGTCCTCTGCCGCCGCGCAAATTGCGGCTGAGGGGCTGAGCGATGGCTGGCGCCCCGAGGTGCTGCACGCGCATGACTGGCAGGCGGGTCTGGCGCCCACTTACCTTGCGCAACTGGGATGCGAGGACGTGGCCACCGTGATGACTGTCCACAACATCGCCTTTCAGGGCCTTGCGCCTGCGGCAATGCTGGGCACGATGGGCCTGCCGCTGTCGGCCTACACCTCCGAGGGCCTCGAATACTGGGGGCAGATCAGCACGCTCAAGGCCGGGCTGGTCCATGCGGATGCAATCACCACCGTCAGCCCGACTTATGCGTCCGAGTTGATGCGGGCCGAGTTCGGCATGGGGTTGGAGGGGGTGGTTGCCGCGCGCGCCGACCGGTTGAGCGGCATTCTGAACGGCATCGACATGGACGTGTGGAACCCCCAGACGGATGCGCAGATCACTCCCTATTCCGCCACCTCACTCAAGGGCAAGGCGACAAACCGCAAGGCACTGATGTCCGAATTCGGTCTGTCCGGTCTGACCGGACCGCTGGCCATCATCGTCAGCCGCCTGACCTCGCAAAAGGGGATGGATCTGGTGGCAGCGACGGCGGACCAGTTCGTGGCCGCGGGTGGGGGCCTGGCCATTCTGGGCAGCGGCGATCCGCTGATCGAGGACCAGATGCGCGTGTTGGCGCGCAACCATCCGGGCAAGGTCGGCCTGCGCATCGGCTATGACGAGGCCCTGTCGCACCGCATGTTCGGGGGTGGCGACGTGGTGCTGGTGCCCTCGCGGTTCGAGCCGTGCGGCCTGACCCAACTATACGGTTTGCGCTATGGAACAGTGCCGGTTGTTGCCGCCACGGGCGGTCTGGCTGACAGCGTGATCCACGCCAACACGATGGCGCAATCGGCCGGTGTCGCGACGGGGTTCCAGTTCCACCCCATCGACGAAATGGCGCTGGCCCAGTGCCTGCGCAATGTGATCACCCTGTTTTCCGACAAATCGGGCTGGACCCGGCTGCAAAAACGCGGAATGAAGCAGGCATTGGGGTGGGAGGCCTCGTCAGCGGCCTATGCCGCCCTTTATGAGAGTCTGATCGGTGAACATCGCAGCGCAACATAACCTTGCAAAGTCCCTCAAGAACCATTCCATGTCTGCCGGGCGCCCGTCGCCCATTGGCGCAACCTTTGACGGCGAAGGCGTCAATTTTGCGGTGTTTTCCGAACATGCAGAGCGGGTGGAACTGTGCCTCTTCGATCATGACGGCTGGATCGAGATTGCGCGCATCCCGCTGATGGAACGGGACGGCGACGTCTGGCACATCTACATTGCGGGGCTCACACCCGGCACCGCCTATGGCTACCGCGTGCATGGGCCTTACGACCCCGAGAACGGGCACCGCTTCAACCCGAACAAGCTGCTGCTTGATCCTTATGCCAAGCGCCTGATCGGCGATATCGCGTGGAACGATGCGATCATGGGCTACACGATCGGAGCCAAGGCGAGCGATCTGAGTTTTGATCGACGCGACAGTGCGTCTTACGTCCCGCGCTCGGTCGTGGTGGACCCAAGCTTTCAATGGGGCACGGACGCGCCGCCCGAGATCAGCCTTTCCGAGACGCTGATTTACGAGGCGCATGTCAAGGGCATGACAGCCGAGTTTCCCGGCCTGCGCCCCGGACAACGCGGCAACTTCCTTGGCATGGCGAGCGAGCCTGTGCTGGACCATCTGGTGAAACTGGGCGTGACCACCGTACAGCTGATGCCGATCCATGCGTTTCTGGATGACAAGTTTCTGGTCGATGCCAACTTGAGCAACTATTGGGGCTACCAGTCCATCGGGTTCTTTGCACCCGAGCCGCGCTATATGGATCAGGCGGGGATCTGGGAGTTTCAGGCGATGGTGCGCCGCTTTCATGCCGCCGGGATCGAGGTGATCCTCGACGTTGTCTACAACCACTCGGGCGAGGGCAACCATCTGGGGCCAACACTGTCCTTCCGCGGGCTCGACAACAAGTCCTACTACCGTTTGCTGGATGGTGGGCGCCACTACGTCAATGACACGGGCACCGGGAACACGCTGAATGTGCGTCACCCCATGGTGCTGCGCATGATCATGGATTCCCTGCGCTATTGGGTTGAGGTCATGCATGTGGATGGCTTCCGCTTTGACCTTGCCACCGTTCTGGGGCGCGAGACCGAAGGGTTCAACCGCAATGGCGGCTTCCTTGACGCGCTCGGGCAGGATCCGGTGCTGAACAAGGTCAAACTGATCGCAGAGCCCTGGGATCTGGGCCCCGGGGGCTACCAACTGGGCAACTGGCCGCATCCGTTTCTGGAATACAACGACAAATTCCGCGATGGCATTCGCAAGTTCTGGCGCGGCGATGCGGGCCTGACAGGCAAACTGGGGCGCTGTCTGACCGGCAGTGCAGATACGTTCGACCATTCGGGCCGTGCCGCCACATCCTCGATTAACTTTGTGACCTGTCACGACGGCATGACCCTGCGCGATGTGGTCAGCTATGACCGCAAGCACAATCAGGCCAATGGCGAAAACAACCGTGACGGCAAGGACGACAATTATTCAGACAACATGGGTGTCGAAGGGCCAACGGACGATCCGGCCATCAACGCGGCCCGCGCGCAGCGCCAGCGCAATTTCCTGGCCACGGCATTCCTGTCCCAAGGCACACCGATGCTGCTGGCGGGGGACGAGATCGGCAATTCTCAGGCGGGCAACAACAACACCTTTGGGCAGGACAACCCGTTCGGCTGGGTCAACTGGGCAGAGGCGGACGATGCGCTGCTGACCTTTGTGCGCCGCCTGACCAAGCTGCGCCGCGACAACAAGGTGTTGCGCCAGACACGGTTCCTGCATTCGCGCCCGCGCAGCAAGGATGGCAAGCCGGATGTGTTCTGGCGTCTGCCCGACGGCACGCCCCCGAAGCGCGAGCAGTGGGAAAGTACGGCGACCAAGGCGATCTGTGTAGAGCTGCGCACCTCGTCCACCACGCCGTCCTATGCGGCCTCGGATGACGTGATCTTTCTGTTGTTCAACAATGGCGCGGGGATTGACGTGACCCTGCCGCCCTGCGTGCCGGACAAGACCTGGGAAAAGATCCTCGACACCGCTGCCCCGGTCGAAGGGCCCTTGTGCATTTACGGCGACACGGTGCCGATTGCTGCGGCGTCTGTCTGTGTGTTTACCCTGACCCCCATTGCCTAGAAGGATTTTGACATGACCAAGACCACGATTGCCACCGCACCTATCGAGGGGCAGAAGCCCGGCACATCGGGTCTGCGCAAGAAGACGCGCGTGTTCATGGACGAACACTACCTCGAGAATTTCGTGCAGGCGATGTTTGACGGCATCGGCGGGGTCGAGGGGAAGGTGCTGGTCGTGGGGGGCGACGGGCGGTTTCACAACGATGTGGCCACACAAACAATCCTTGCCATGGCCGCCGCCAACGGGGCAGCGCGCGCGATTGTCGGCCAGAATGCGTTGTTGTCGACGCCTGCCGCATCGAACTTGATCCGCACCATGCAGACGGATGGCGGCGTGATCCTCTCGGCCAGCCACAACCCCGGTGGCATCGACGAGGATTTCGGGATCAAGTTCAACATGCCCAATGGCGGCCCCGCGCCCGAAGGCGTCACCAACGCCATTTTCGAGCGGACCAAGACACTGGACTCCTATCACATCTGGCAGGGCGATCCCGTGGACTTGAGCCAGATCGGTGTGACCAAGCTGGGCGATATGCAGGTCAACATCGTCGATCCGGTCGCAGCCTATGTGGACCTTATGCAAAGCCTGTTCGATTTCCCCGCCATCCGCGCGATGATTGCGGGCGGCGTGGATGTCCGCTTTGACGCGATGTGCGCGATCACCGGCCCCTACGGGCGCGCGATCCTCGAGGATGCGCTGGGGGCTCCTGCGGGCACCGTGACCCACGGCACCCCCCTGCCCGACTTTGGCGGCATGCATCCTGATCCCAACCCCACATGGGCGCACGAATTGATGGCCGAGATGATGGGCGATGATGCCCCCGGCTTTGGTGCTGCCTCGGACGGGGATGGCGACCGCAACATGATCGTCGGCCCGAATTGCTATGTCAGCCCGTCGGACAGTCTGGCCGTGATTGCGGCCAATGCGCATCTGGCCCCGGGCTACAAGGACGGGTTGAAGGGCGTTGCACGCTCCATGCCCACCTCTGCCGCCGTCGACCGGGTGGCCGAGGCGATGGGGTTGCAGTGCTATGAGACACCCACGGGCTGGAAATTCTTTGGCAACCTGATGGACGATGGCCGCGTTTCACTGTGCGGCGAGGAAAGCTTTGGCACCGGGTCCGATCACGTGCGGGAAAAGGATGGCGTCTGGGCCGTGTTGATGTGGCTGAACATCATGGCCGCGACGGGCGAGAGCGTTCCGCAGATCATGGCCGACCACTGGGCGCGCTTTGGGCGCAACTATTACTCGCGCCACGATTTTGAGGCCATCGAGAGCGAAAAGGCAGATGTACTGATGAGCGCCCTGCGCGCGTCGCTGGCGGGGCTGGCGGGCCAGTCCTTTGGCCCACTGACAGTCGCGGCGGCGGATGATTACGCCTACCTTGATCCGGTTGATGGCAGCCGGTCGGAAAAGCAGGGCGTGCGCGTTGTGTTCGAAGGTGGCGCGCGATTTGTCGTGCGCCTGTCGGGGACCGGCACGAGCGGCGCGACTTTGCGGCTGTATCTGGAAAAGCTGGACACCGAGCAGCTGAACCTCGACCCCCAAGCCGCCCTGGCCGATGTAATCGCGGCGGCAGAGGACGTGATCGGGATCAAGGCACATACGGGCCGGACCGCGCCCGACGTCATCACCTGACATGGCAGGCCAGCGCCGTCCCGGAATATCGAACCAACAGTTGTTCGATTTGCGCTGGCAGCGCGGGCGCAAGGACCTGATTGGCCCGGTGACGCGCCTGTTTGGGCGCGCGCATGTGCCCACAGAGTTGCTGGACCGAATGCAGGCACTGCTGCTCAAGCACTGGAAACAGCGCAGCGCCAGCCTGCGCGCCCTCGATCTTGAGCGTGACCTGAACCCCGACTGGTTCCTGTCACAGGAGATGGTCGGCTATATCTTTTACATCGACAAGTTCGCGGGCCGCCTGAACAACGTGCCGACCCATATCCCCTATCTGCAAAGCCTTGGCGTGACGTATGTGCATATGATGCCCTGCCTGAAGCCGCGCGAGGGGGCCAATGATGGCGGCTATGCGGTGCAGGACTACCGCGAGATCAACCCGGCCCTTGGCACTATGGCCGAGTTTCAGAACACCAACCTGATGCTGCGCGCCGCCGGGATCAGCACTTGTATCGACATGGTTCTGAACCACACCGCCAAAGACCACGAATGGGCGCAAAAGGCACGCGCAGGCGATCCGTTCTATCAGGCGTTCTACCGGATGTTCGACGATGACACCCTGCCCAAACAGTACGAACAGACGCTGACCGAGATTTTCCCGGAACAGGCGCCGGGCAACTTCACCTATTACCCGGACATGGGCAAATGGGTCTGGACCACCTTCAACGAATACCAATGGGACCTGAATTGGGAAAACCCCGAAGTGCTGCTCGCCGTGCTGGATACGATCCTGTTTCTGGCGAACAAGGGCGTGGATGTGTTCCGCCTCGATGCGGTGGCCTTCATGTGGAAAGAGATGGGGACAGGGTGCCAGAACCTGCCCCAGGTCCACGACCTGCTGCAAATCCTGACCCAGGCCACACGCGTGGCCGCCCCCGCGGTCATCCACAAGGCCGAGGCGATTGTCGGCCCCGCCGATCTGGTGCCGTACCTGGGCACCGGCACCCATGCGGGGCGCGAAAGCCAGCTTGCCTATCACAACAGCCTGATGGTGCAGTTCTGGTCGTCGCTCGCGTCGCAGGACACGCGGTTGATGACCCATGTGCTGCGCAGCCACTTCCCCGAAAGCCTTCGGCGCGCCTGTTTTGCGACCTACATCCGCTGCCACGACGATATCGGCTGGGCGGTGACCGAGGAGGATGCGGACCATATCCCCGACATGACCGCGCCGGATCACCGCAACTTCCTCGCCGACTTCTACAACGGCAGTTTTGCAGGCAGCTTTGCCCGTGGCGCGGATTTCCAGTCGAACCCCGAAACGGGCGACCGGCGCACCAATGGCAGTTTCGCCAGCCTTGCGGGGCTGGAGCGTGCGCTGGAGGCTGATGACCCGCGCGCCGTGGATCTGGCCATTGATCGGATCGCACTTGGCTTTGCCCTGATCGCGTCCTTTGGCGGTATCCCCTTGATCTACATGGGGGATGAGCTGGGTCTGCTGAACGATCACAGATATCTCGACATGCCTGACCATGCAGATGATGGACGCTGGATGCAGCGCCCGGTCATGGATTGGCCCCTCGCAGACGCGGCGGCGGCGGGCAAGGGGACTGCGGCCCGTATCTTCCTCCGCGTTCAGGAGATCATGCAGCGCCGCAAGGGCTGCGCGCGCTTGGCCTCTTATGTACCGACACGGGTGTTGGACGTGCCAACCACTGGCATATTCGCCTTTGCCCGGTTGGGGGATGAGGGCACGGTGACCTGCATTGCGAATTTCACACCTCATCGCAAAGACGTGGATATCTCAGGCCTGGATCTGGACACCGGCACCAGTCATTCCGATCTGCTGACCCAAGCGCGCGTCGCGTTAGACAATGGCCGCGTGACGCTCCAACCCTACCAGATGGTGTGGGTCGCTGCCGTTTAGGGCGACAGGTCCAAAGGCAGAAAGGCGTAGTCCATGATCCGCTTGCGTCCGACGCGTTCGGCAGACCGACGCGAGGCCACGTTCAGGCCGTCGATTGTGCCGATCAGATAGGTGTGCAGCTTGTGGCTGTTCACGGCAGAAAGCGCGTATTGAGCGGCAGCGGCATAGCCATGACCTGCATGGTCAATCGCCACAACCTCTTCGATGACCTCGTCACCTTCGACCCAACCGATCTGGCCTGGCGCTATGGCGATCAAGCCGACCGTGCCTTGCCCGGCGGCCGTGATCTTGTGGACCTGCCCGGCCTGCCACATCTCGTTGAGCGCGTCCGTCGTGATGGGAGAGACATTGCGGCGCAGGTTGGGATCTTGCTGTGCCATCACCTCAAACCGTTGCTCGACAAGATCCATAGCCTGTTCCGCCGTGTCAAAGGCCCCCAATTGCACCTGTTGTGACGGGGCGCACAGATCACGATAGCGGGCCGCATAAAGGCTCATGTCCAACGCGGCAGCCTGTGGCAGCGGTGTGCCGGGCGTCACCTGAAGGCGCAGGCGCTGCGGGGCAAAGGCACGCCATTCGCCCGCAACGACCTGCGCAAGCGCCTGAACATCTTCGAAATCGTGGGCAATGACCTCGACAAAGGGGCGCGCGACGTCTTGACCGTAAAACCGGATGCCCCCAATCAACGACCCCTTGCGCGTGTTCACATGACGATGAGCAAAGTCGAGGGGCACAATGCCCGGCAAGCTGATGTGATCCGAGAACAGTCGGGCAAAGTCGGGATCGTCAACGCGGCCCTCTTCTTGCGTGAACCATGCGGCAACACGATGTGCGCCATCCGCGCCATAAAGGCACGCGGCACATTCAAGCTGACCCTGCAAAGACGCCCAATCTGACGGGGACGTCATGGGGCAGTGCCCGTCAAAGCAGCCAGCCCGACAAGGCAAGCCGCGCACCGGCACCCGTTGGAATAGGATCTACCCAATGCTCCGTCTCCGGGGACGGTACGAAAAGAACACCAACATTGGCCCGGGCCTGAATCACTTGTTTTGTCCCACGATAGTTAAAGACCAGGCCACCGCTGTCCTCGACATCTTGCGATCCGAAATATAACAACAGCGTCACCGCGAACGGCTTGTCGCTTTCGCTATGATCATTGTGCGCATCGAGAAAGCAACCCGGATTGAAACTTGTCAGCGCAAAGCTGGTCATTTCCGCCGCCGGCGCAATCTGGGCCAGCTCTGCCCGCCAGGCCTGCCGCACATCCTCGACAATCGGGAGGACAACGCCCTGGCTGTCCTTGCTTTGATGCATGGAGTGATACAGGTACTGAAAGCCACTGTCCGACCTGCGCTGACGGACCTGCTCGGCAATGCCCGGCATGGCACTGTCCGGCTGGCGGGGCAGAATGCGGTTGTCATCGCCAACCTTGATCCGCGTTTCCCAATCGCCCCCATTGCGCCAGCTTTCGACCACGCGGGCGCGGTGCATCTCGAACAGGGCCTGTGGCAGCAGGTTCTCGCGGATCAGAACGCCATCGCGTTCCAGGGTTTCGCTGACCTCATCAAGGACATGCATGTGCTGTTCTCCGTTAAGGGTTTGCTGGGGCTGTGCGGCTCAGGGTTGAGGTTCCGGCACCAGAGGCGGCGGATGGGCGGGTTCGTGCAGCCCGTTTTCGCGCACAAACCCGACCAGCACGGGGATCACGAAGATAAAGGCGAGGCAGCCGACCCCGGCAATCGCCAGCGCACGGATGTCCAGTACGCCCGACAGTCCGAACAGGATGATGCCAATGGGGATACCAGCCGTGTTCGCGAACTGATCGTATGATGCGAAGCTGTGCAGCCGTTTGCCTGTGAAACAGGACTGCCCCAGCGTGTCCCAGCGTATGCCGCTGGCCGTCACCGTTGCTGCCCCGACAAAGCCCGCAAGACACACGGCCCAGACCGTCACGGGCGTACTGACGACGAACAGTTGCACGGCAAGACCCGCACCGCAGGCACCATGCAAGAGCGGCCAGGACACGCGCTGCGCCAGCCCCATCAGCGAGGCGGCAGATCCGATCAGCGAGCCAACGGCCATGGCCGTCGCAACCAGAGCCCAGGCCGTGGCCGAGTGATGGGCCATGATCATGGTCGGCCCAGCCGCGCCGACAAGGCCGATGGCCACCGCACAAAAGAACCAGCTGAGAAAGCCGAGATAGGTCCAGGACGGCAACGCATCGGTGCCCGCAGCATTGATCATTGCCTTGTCGTTGTCAGGCTTTTCAGCACCCTCGGATACGACCGTTCTGTGTGAGGCGTACAAGATGCTGACCAACGACATGGCAAGCAACAGCGTCACTGCATCGAACACCAGCACAAGGTTGAATCCGAACACCAGGACCAGCGAGACGCCCAGCAACGGGCCAATGATCGCATAAACATCCCCGATCACCGACAAGACAGAATTGGCCTGTGTCCGGTTCGATTTTGTGGTGACCATCGGAATGGCGACAAACATCGAGGGAAAGTAAAATGCAGCCGCCAATCCGTAGACAAAGGCCGATACCGACATCGCCAGAATGCTGTTGGCGCTAAGGGATATCCAGACAAACAGGCCCGCCTGGGCCAGGCACATGACAAGGGCCGCCGCGATCATGATGGCGAAGGCGTGAAACCGAAAGCCAACGCGCTTGTAGGCGAGCAGCCCCAGAAACCGACCAGCCCAGAGCGCAGCCAGAACACACGCCATGCCCCAGCCCTGCGGCTCGACCCGGACGGTTTCCACCGCAAAAGCGATCGGGATCAACGCGCGGCTGGCCCCCGATATCAGACTGGCCCCTGCCAATAGCCTGAAATCAGACGCCCTCAGGGCGACCAGACTATCCCTCACCTGCCGCATGGGCTCACTCTCCGAGCCCGGTCAGGAACAAATGGTTTTGCAGGCCGAACTCCACGAATTTCACGCACCTTTCGACGTCGATATCAAAGCGGGTAGCGATGTCCTCGCAGGATGTCTTGCGCCGTGTGGTGATCCAGGTCAGCGCCTCTTCGAAATCTGCCGGAATTCTGATTTCGCTGTGTTCGGTTTCCAGCACCACGAACCCGTCTCCGCGCCCCGACAAAGGGGGCAAACAGCTATAGGCCAGCCGGATCGTCGTTTCCGGGCGGACCGAGTTGGCAACGATGGAATAGGGCAGGCTCGTGCCCAGCCGAGGCGTCAAGGCCGCCAGTTTGGCAGCGTGCGGCAGGTCGTTGAACAGCGCTCCGCCAAACCCGTCAAATGCGACAGTCAGGTGAACGGACAACTCGCCCGTTCCATGCACATTGTGCTGCTCTCCGCGCGGATAGAATGCAATGTCACCCGGCTGATACAACACTTCGGCACGGTCGGTTGTCGTGCCGGGATCGGACGGATTCCCGTGCAGCCAGCGTTTCGTCCCGGCCAATTGCACGATGACAAAGGGGTGGTCGTCGCCATGCATGCCAAAGGCTGTATCCTGCGACTTGGTGACATAGCACTGTATCCAGCAGCGACAGCCCAGCAGCGCCTCGAGGTTTTCCTGGATGATCTGGAGTTCGGTGAAATGTTCCTGACTGTGATCGAACACCAGCGTGCCGCCCCCGTTCAGAACCGAACTGACCACGCCGTCCTTCACACTGACATGATCGATCAGCCCATCCCCGGTGCGGCAATTCAGGAAGGCCGCGGGATGCAAATCCTTCTTGTCCCGCAACAGGCGCAGTGAAAACCGCGAGGCGCCGACATGCAGGATGCGGTCGCAAATACGCTGGGTCAGAACACGGCAGGCATCCTCGGGAATGACTGCGCTGCGAAACTGATATGTCCCACCTGCGATCCCGAGGCTGAGCGCATTGATGCCGTCGTTCAGTTGGTCGAGCGCCTCATGACACGTAAACGGCGCCGATTCTGGCGCATGAGCTAACAAGGGCTGGGACATTTACCGGTTCTCCTTTGAAGTGGTTCACGCATGTCTGGAATGTCGGCGTCGGGCTGCGGGACAGCACGCTCTTGATCTCGCGCGCGACGCTGACCGCTTCTGGCCGCGCCATGAACCTGAGGTTGCCGCTGGCGACGCTGTCCTCATGGATTTCCGCCGCACCCGACCACCTCAGGGGGTCGGTGCTGCGCGCGTTCAGAAACTCCGGGACTTCGAAATCCTTGGTGGGGGCAAGGGCCGGGCTATAGTCCTCCGCTGCCTTATCACCCTCGACGCAACTGATGCCGACAAACATGCCGCCGCCGCCCGCATAGAAAACGTGGCCCTCCAGCGCCTCAATCACGGCCTGATCGCCCGGATTCAGATCCAAACGCTTGGCATCGCGCAGACGGTCCGCATAGTCGAAAGACAGCCCGAGGAAGGAAGACGCATCTTCCTTGAGCTGGCCGATGTTCTCACCAATGTCCCATGTGTAAATCGTGCGCTGCGCGCCACCAGCCCCGAGGATGATGGAATGCTCGAAATCGACATGGGCCCCGAATGGGGTCCAGCCGGATGACGCGGAAATGAATGTGTAGGTGTCGACAATGCGCGGGTTCGAAAACCGGTTGAGTACACCGCTCTCATCAAGGGCGCGCCGGATGTGCAGGCCAAGTTCCGCGTCCCACGCCGCAATGTCGTTGACGGCCAGACAGGTCTTGGGGCCCGCAATCTGTGCAAGCTGTTCATAGGATGCACCGGCATCACGTTCCCAAACTTCGGGTATCTTGCGGCACAGGACGTAATCCAGCCCGGTGTTCTTGAATATGCGGTATCGCGGCTCGGTTTTTCGCGACTGAAGCGCCTTGCTGACCGCCCGGTCCAATGATTGCGCTATCGACATAGCAGCCCCCCTTTTCTGCCGTGGCATGCCGACCCCGATGCGCTCGGGGTCGGCACATTTGATTTAGTGGCCGACGTCTTGGCGCGGGCTGTCTTCATAGGGGGACTTCGAGCTCTTCATCAGCACTTCGAACTCGTCTTTCTGGGTTGGAGCGGATGTCTCGGCGGCTGATTTCTGGGCTTTTTCGGACATGTGTCTTGTACTCCTGTTTGGGTTGAGATGGTCGATTGGCGCAGTCAGTTCTGCGCCTCATCCAGCGTAACCAAGGGTTGAACTTTCACAATGCAGGGTGGATTTGTCAGTGCTTATTCGCCTGTTTCGGGATTTCGAATGGCGTCGTCCTGCTGCCGGTCGATTTGGGCGCCGATTTCCGGGCGATGGGCGGGACGCTGCGAGTCAATGCGCGCCAAACCGGGACATTGGGGTGTGCGCTGCCATGCGCATGTGCAACCTTGGGAAACGGCTGTTGACATCAGCGACATCGCACAGGAGGCGTGCCGCGAAACAGTTGGCCTTTTGCTGTTGACCTCAAGTGTGCTTGAGGCGCTAGACAGGGCAGAACACACACCGGATGCACAGATTGGGCCTTCATATGCGTACATTCCTGGGATCGGGTCAGCTGTCCAAATTCATCCTCGCCAGCGGCATGACCAACCTCGCCGACGGGATTGCGGTGGTGGTCTGGGCCTGGGTCGCCTCTCTTCTCAGCCGCGATCCGATCTTGATCGCCCTGATGCCCATCGCGCTGCGCCTGCCGTGGTTTCTGTTTGCCCTGCCTGCGGGTGTCGTGACCGACCGCGTGGATCGACGACGCTTGATCCTGGCGATGGATGTTGTGCGTGCGCTGGCGTTTGGCACTGCGGCGCTGGTGGTTCTGACCTCTCTGCCCTTTGCACCACCGGCCACGGATGGCACGGACATGCCGGTTTTGTTTGCCGCCCTCTTGGGCTGTGCGGTCCTGGTCGGCACGGCCGAGGTGTTCCGGGACAATGCAGCACAGACGATGCTGCCCGCCATCGTGTCACATGATCAGCTGGAGCGCGCAAACGGGCGGCTGTGGAGCGTGGAGCTGGTCGGAAATTCGCTGTTGGGCCCTGCGCTCGGCGCGTTTCTGATTGCCTGGGTGATCTGGCTGCCCTTTGCCCTGAATACTGCTGCTTTTGCGCTGGCTGTGGTGCTGATGATCGGCTTGCAGGGCCAATTCAAACCAGCACGCGCCGAGGCCCGCGATTGGCGCAAGGAGTTGGGCCAGGGGCTGGCGTTCTTACGTGATGCGCCGCTGCTGCGCCTTCTTGCCGTTGTCACAGGCGTTTGGAACCTACTGCACCAGATGGTCGTGATTGCCCTGATCCTCTACGTGCAGGAAAGCCTGGGGCTTGAGGCTTGGGCCTATGGTTTGATCCTCGCGGCGGGTGCTGTCGGCGGAATTGCGGGAGGTCTGGTTGCAGACCGGGTTGTGGCGCGAATGGGTCCGGGTGCGTCTGCGCAGTGGATGACACTGGCCTCAGCCGTGGCCTTTGTCGCCATTCCGCTCGCGCCAAACGGGATCGTTCTGGCAATCGTGCTGGCTGCGTTCGAATTTACCGGTCTGATCTGGAACACGGTGTCCGTATCCTATCGGCAGCGTTCCATACCCGATGCCCTGCTGGGCCGGGTAAACAGCATCTACCGGCTTTTGGCCTGGGGCATGATGCCGATTGGCCTGCTTCTTTCCGGGTTGGTCGTCAGCTGGGCGGAAACGACTGTAGCGCGTGAGGTTGCACTGGTGACGCCATTCGTCGTCGCGGCGGTTGGTGCCGCGCTGTTGACGCTGCTCGCCTGGAGGCCGCTTGGCACCGGCTTTGCGCTCGCATCCAATTGATCCGCATAAGATGCATTGGGGGTCACATTGCGTGACTCGGAAGAGCCGACTGCGTTTAAGTCTATGTGGGGCGTCGGTGCTGACCCTGCGCGACAATGCACCGATCCAACCCACCACTTCCAAAATGCGCACGACATGCGTCAACGAAGTGACGGACCAGTCGGCGGGGGCGCGATGTGTCGTAGGCCACGGACAGCGTGAGCGGCGGCAGCGGATCGGAAATGGGTAATTCAACCACGTCAGCACCGCCATAGCTGGTCGAGATCAACGGCCGCATGTTCAAGACAGCGCATCCTCGGCCCGCACCGACCAAACTGCGCACCATTTCGGTCGAGTTGGCATAGGCGGCAACGGACACCTCGTGATCTTGCGCGGCAAACAGGCTGCGGTAGTAGGCCGCGGCCACAGGCCGGTTGAGAACGACCAAGGGTTCCTGAGCAATCTGCGCAAGTGTGACGGCGGAGTGGGTGGCCAGGGGATGTGACGCAGGCGCGAGGCAATAGGCAGGCGCTTCGATCAGAACATCGAATGCGATGGAGGGACGCACATCCTCACTGACAAACAGGATCACGTCATAGGTCCCGTTCAGCAGCCCTTCTTGGGCGCTGTCATTGTCGCATTCATCGAGGTGCAGTTCGACTTCACTGGTATCCGGCACAAATGAGGACAAGATTGCAGGAAGAAAGGCGGGCGCAATCGGGGCGTAGTACCCGATACGCAGCGTACCGCCGAGCGCTTGTTTCAGATCGGCCCCCTCGGCGAGGATCGCATGATAATCTTCCAGCAAACGCTCAAATTTGCGCGCCACGGCAAGGCCGCTTGCGTTGGCCTGAATACCGCGGGACCGTTGCCGGGTGACCAGGGTGAGGTCAAACGCGGCCTCGACCTGATCAATCGCCGTCGACACGGCAGAGGCTGCGATGTTCAGCTCGGCCGCGGCCTTGGCAATGTTCTTGTGTCGCAAGGCGGTCGTGAAATAGGTCATCGCCCTCAGGGAAACTGTCATGATACCTCTGAAAATCAGGATTAGTTGTCACTTTAATACTGTTTTTCACACTTAGATGCATCTGCCAAACTCGGATCGAGAGATTTGGCGCGGAGACTCGGATGGCGGATGCACCGTTGAAAGGCTGGAACCACGTTCCAGACGTACCCCTTAAGGTATCTCCATTCTTTTCCTGGCCGCTGCGGCCCCTCGATATGTTGGCCTGGGTCTGGAATTCGTGGTTCCTGATCACCGAACGGCTGATCGTTGTCGGGATCGCATTCGTTTCATTCTACTGGTTCCAGCCACCGTTGGAGGAGGTCAAGACGCTCGCGTTTGGCTGGGTCGCCGAGATGTATGTGCGCAACCTGGTCCTGATGTCGGCGGTTGCGGGGGGTCTGCATCTTTACTTCTACACCTTCACCAAACAGGGTCAGACGCTGAAATACGACCCGCGCCCGTTGATGAAGAACGGCAAGCAATTCACGTTGGGCGGCCAGATCAGGGACAACATGTTCTGGACGCTGGCCAGCGGTGTGACCATCTGGACGGCCTACGAAGTGTTGATGTTCTGGGCGCTGGCAAATGGATACGCCCCGATGTTGACCTGGGCGGCGCATCCGGTCTGGTTTGTGGCGTTGTTCCTGCTGATCCCGGTGTGGGAGAGTTTCTATTTCTACTGGATCCACCGGTTTCTGCACATTCCGTTCTTTTACAAACATGTGCACGCCCTGCATCATCGCAACATCAATGTCGGACCGTGGTCAGGCATGTCCATGCACCCGGTCGAGCATCTGATCTTTCTCGGCTCGGTTCTGATCCATTGGGTTGTGGCGGCCCATCCGGTGCACATCCTGTACCACTTGCAATACTACGCGCTGACGGCGGCCACGACGCATACCGGGTTCGAAGGGCTGGTGGTCAAGGATGCAAATCGGCTGAAGCTGGGCACGTTCCATCACCAGATGCATCATAGATACTTCGAGTGCAATTACGGCTCGCTTGAGCTGCCATGGGACAAGCTGTTCGGCTCTTTCCACGACGGGACCGAGGCATCGAATGACAAGATCAAGCAACGGCGCAAACGGATGATGGGCGCCTGAGCGTGGGCGGGAACACACGTCCGGTGTGCCCTGCCCCGAACCAAGCACACCGCGTTTTTGCTGGATTGTCAGAGAGTCTCGATAGACCAAAACGCCCTAGAGATCGAATTCGACCGTTTCGACTGCGTCCTCACTTGTCGCACTTCCATACAGACGCTGCGCGCTCATGCCGTTATCCCGGCACTGGGACAACAGAACGTCGGATTGTTGCATCGGCGTGCTGTCGTCCTCCGGTGCCATCCCGGTGATGAACTTCAACCAGGGTTCCAGCCCCATTGCATAGATATAGACCTGCCCGACATCGAGGCTCTGGATCAGTGCCTGCGCACGCATCGCGTTCGACCCGTCCAGGCGACGCTCCTGATCATCTGCACGGCTCACGGCAAAGGGCAGCATCGCGCCATATAGCCACGACATCGGCGCGCCTTCGCACTCCATCCCGAGGAACAGCGCGTCGAGCCGACCAATCGTTGGCGCAAGGCGGTCATAGAGCCTGGGATCAAGGTTGTTGGAATCCGCGGCAAAGACCATGCGCAGCCCGGCATCGACCAACCACGCCGCCTTGCAGCTGATGTCGAGGTCTGCATGTTCACCGAGGAAGGGCAGCGCCTGAATGGACACATCATCGACTTGGACGGTCTCTAGGTAATCCACCTCGCGCACATCCGGGAACCCGATGGCCAAGAGCGCGGATTTCAGCGAGGGATCGACCATGCTGCCGCCACTGCGGGCCACGAGGATGGTGCCGATCTTCCAGCGCAGGGCCAGAAGCGTCTCGATCAGCACGTGATCGGGGTGATTGTGGGTGATGACCACGAAATCAATGACATCCGGCAAGTCCTCGATGGTGTAGCGCTCTGGCGCGTCACCGGACTCGTAGGCAATCACGGGATCGACCAGCACAGAACGCCCTGCCGCCGATTCCACCAGAACGCAGGCATGTCCGAAATAGCGCCACCGGCTTTGCGCCGGCTTTACCACCGGTTCGGGCGGCGATGCGGGCATCAGGAATGCATCAAACTCAGCGGCTTCGGATGCGCTTAGCCCCAATGCTTCGGCAATGTCGGCGCGGGTCATGGGCTGGCTACGCAAACGGCCCAACACGTCATAGGCCGGGTCCGCAAATGGGCGATTGAAGGCAAACTTGCCTGCCCCCGGGAAGCGTGGCGTTGACATGGAAAACGGGCGTTCATCGCCGGAAATCCGCTGGATCAGTGATCCCTGCAGATGGGGTGTGTAATGCGCGCTTTGGTACAAGAGCGCCTCGAACACGCGCAAGTCGGGCGTGCCGCCCGGCGTGTAGACAAGTTCGAGGTAGCCGCGCAGGTCTTCCGGCATGGCCGCATAAATCTCGGCCATGCTGCCCCCGGACGCGCCGTTTTGCAGCGTACTCCACGCCGTGCGCACGGCGTTGGCCAGTTCAATGTGTCCGCTTTGTGTGTCGCGCGTGCCCTCCAGCAGCTTGACCACATCATCAACGCGCTCGGCAGGATGGTCGATGAAAGGGCCGCCCAGCATGTCCGGGTCTTGCACGGCTGCGGCATGCATCTGCGGGCTGCTGATATAGCTTTGCATGATGGGCAGGTGGCGAAACGCGGTGTTCATCGCATGCGCCAGCGGAGAAACCAGCTGCGTGGTCGCGTACCAACCGGCCACAACGGGTTCCACCACCACATCGGGGCGCAGGCAAAAGGTTTCAGAGGCGTCGGTCATTGCAATTCCTTTATTGGGTCGCCCATTTTCGCAACCAGGCGGTGCGTCAAATCGGCGGGGCTTGGGGCTTCGAAGATGTCCATGAGGGCGCAGGGCAAGTTCATGTCATCGCGTATTCGGATCAGGATTTGCATCGCCAGCAGCGAATGCCCCCCTGCTCGAAAAAGTTGTCCTGTTCCTGAAAATCTGGGCGGCCCAGCACGTCACGGAACAGGCTGAGTATGTGCGCGGCGATTTCCGCTGGTGTCATGTTCGGGAGGGTTCCGGGGCGATCCTGACCTGAAGGGTTTTGAACTTGGCTGCCCTTATGTGCCGCCCCATCGGCAAAGCGTGCGCGCGCGGACCGCATCAAGAGGTGCAAATCCCGCACCGAAACTGCGACCCGTGGCTGGCCCGCCGCCAAAATCCGCATCAGCGCCGCAGCGCCTTCAGCAGCGGTCAGCCCGTCCTCAGCCTGCAACGGGGCCTCGCCTGCTGATGTGCGGGCGGCCTCGGTCATGCCTGCGCCAACCCAATCGTCCCAATTGATGGCCACGGCGCGGTGCCCGGCCGCAGACAGCGCGATTGCGGCCGCGTCCAGATAGCCGTTTGCAGCGGCATAAGCGGCCTGACCGAACTTTGCATCCGGCATCCACGCACCAAGCGTTGAACACAACACGACTTGCGTTTTATCCGTTACGGCAGGTGCAATGGCCTCAAGGCCCGCGATCTTTGGTGCCAGCACGGCAGCGACAGACGGACCATCCCGTCGCGCCAACACGCCGCCATGATCCGCACATCCCGCTGCATGGATCACCAGATCAAACGGGCCCAATTCGGCAATTTGCGACGCGACGGCCTGGCCTTCGCTGACGTCTATCTGCACAGCCCGAGCCACCGCGCCACGATTGCGCAAACGGTCCAACACAGGCGACGCGCTGTGATCACCGCGGCTGGTCAGCACCAGTTCCGCACCGGGATGCGCATCGGCCAGCGCGTCCGACAGCGCGCGCCCGACGCCACCAAAACCACCCGTGATCAGGATGCGCGGCGTGTCCGGCAGTGCTGCGCGCGTCGGTTCCGGGCACTCTGTCGCGACGGGAACATCGTTGAAAAAACCACCCGCTTTCCAGACGAAAAACCCGGTTTCGGGCAGGGGAACCGTGGTGTCCGGCAACTCGACGAGGTCCAGACCGGATACTGCGATCTCAGGGTGCTCAACGGACATAACTTCGAAAGCGCTGCGCAACGCGGCCAGCATCGGCACGACCGGCACTGCACCTGGCACGGCCCCTTGCGTCACCAGACGAATACCGCGCGCCACAGCCCCGTGGGTGATCACGAAATGCCGGGCCCAGACCAGAACGCTTTGCAAGACGGTCCAGTCAGCACCGGGGTCTTCGCGCAACAGAAAGATGAGGTTGGTGGGCGCAGGTTGTTCCGCGTTCAAAACCTGCTCGGGCGCTTGTGCGGTCACGTCTGCGACCGTGGCGGTGCTAACGACATCCTGTGGCAAGAGCGCTGACAGGAAACCCGCAGCGGTGTCGGGCCGGTCCGAGACGATCAGAACCGGGCCGGTGATCCGTGCGCCTTGTACCTGCGTCACCGGTTCCAGATCGGGGCGATAAAACCACGACCCCATGTCCGCACGTTTCGGCGGGAGGTCATGCATCCCACCCGATTTAACAGTAGACGGCGCATGGCGCGTCCGCGCGAAGGGCATCAAGGGGAGCGCCGCTTTCTGCGGAGTTTCGGCATGCAGCGCCTGCCAGTTCACCGACGCACCTTTGCACCACAGATCAGCCAGAGAAGAGAGGAGTTGAGGTGGGGCGTCTGCCCCATTCTCCCCGGCCTGCGGTACATCGTGACTGGTCAGGCATGAGATGCCATTCGCAGCGGCAAGCGCGGTCATGGTGGCCCCCGGCCCCATATCCAGTCCAACGTATGGCCCATCCTCGGATAGCGCCGCCAACGCCTCGGCACAGCGCACGGGATTGCAGATTTGATCCGCCCAATACGCGGGCGCAAGCAAATCACCGGGATCGACCCATGTTCCAGTCACCGTCGACGCAAAGGGCACATTGGGTGTGGACAGCTTTGTTGTGTCAATCTCGGCCTTGAACGCATCACGGGCCGGGGCCAGCATGGCAGAGTGAAAGGCGTGCGAGGTGGCGAGGGGCTGACAGGGGATACTGTCCTGCGCCAGCCGTTTTTTCAACGCGTCCACCACGGCATGGGGCCCTGCAAACACCACTTGGCGTGGCCCGTTCAACGCGGCGATTTCCACCCCGTCGGACAGATAGGCCGTTGCCTCGTCAGCGCCCAACGTCGCGGCCAACATGCCACCGGCGGGCTGGTCAGCGACCAATGCACTGCGCGCAACGATCAGGCGCAGTGCCTCATCAAGGTCCATGACCCCTGCGATATGTGCGGCGGCAAACTCGCCCACCGAATGACCAAGAACCGCCCCAGGCGTCGCTCCCAGCTCTTGCCAAAGACGGGCTGTGGCCACCGAAACGGCAAAGACGGCAGGCTGTGCAAAACGGGTGTAGCGCAAGGTATCCTGGGAATCGTCACCCTGTGACAGGATCAAGTCGTGCAACGAGCGCCCAAGAAGGGGCCGCAGCCGCGTGTCGATATCATCCATGCAGGCGCGATAGGTGGGGAACTGGTCATACAGCGCCTTGCCCATCGCCAAATGCTGGCTGCCCTGCCCAGCAAAAAGGAAGGCCGGGCGCACGCCCCTCGCCTCTTGAGATTTGGCCGTGCGCAGGTTTTGCGTGGCCTCAGTTCTGTCAGCACCGCGCGCCAAAACGGCAGACCGATGGGATAGCGCAGCCCGGCCCGATTGCAAGGTCGCGGCAACGCCTGCGATCGGCGGGCTATCCGCCGCGAGCCGATCCCCAAGCGCTTGTGCGATATCCGCCGTTGCCCCCACCGAAGGGCCAGAGACGGGCAGGATGTGCCACGCCTCTTGGTCATCGGTGGCCTGTACCTGTCGCGTGGGGGCCGTTTCCAAAAGCACGTGGGCATTGGTGCCCCCGATGCCGAACGAACTGACCCCGGCGCGGGCCGTTTCGTTCAGCGTGACCGTGTCACTGGCAATGCGCAGGGCGCCATCTGCGAGGTCAAGGCGCGGGTTCACCACCTCGGCATGCAGGCTGGGCGGCATTGCACCATGCCACAAGCCCAGCGCCGTCTTGATAAAACCAGCAATACCGGCTGCTGCATCAGCATGTCCGATGTTGCTTTTGACCGACCCGATCGACAGGGGCGTCTTGCGATCAGCAAAGACACGGGCGATGGCCGTCATCTCGACAGGATCACCAAGGGCTGTCCCGGTGCCATGCGCTTCGAGCGCGTCGACATCGCCCGGCTCCAGCCCTGCGTCATCAAGGGCGGCGCGCATCGCCTCGGTCTGACCGTCCACGCCTGGTGCTGCAAAGCTCATCTTGCGCGCCCCGTCATTGCCAAGGCCCGTGCCCCGTATCACGGCATAGATCCGATCCCCATCGTCCTGCGCCTCTGACAAGGGTTTCAGCACAACCGCCCCCACCCCCGAAGACGGCACCGTGCCTGCGGCTTGCGCGCCAAAGGGGCGGCAATGACCATCCGGCGACAGGATCATGTCCGGTTCGTAGATGTACCCGCGATGGGCGGGAAAGGACATCGAAACGCCGCCCGCAATGGCCGTGTCGCACAAACCGGCACGCAAGGCCTGCACCGCCTGGATCACCGCCACCAGCGACGTGGAACAGGCGGTTTGCACGGAAACCGCAGGCCCGCGCAGATCAAGACGAAAGGCGGTTTGCGTCGCAAGGAAGTCTTTTTCGTTCGCGGTCACGGCGTGATAACCTGCGGCCCCCGTGATCGAGTGGCCGGCAGGGCGCAACACTTCGTTCAGCCAGGTGTTGTAACCTGCCCCGGCAAAGACGCCCGTGTTTGCCCCTTGTCGCGGGGCATGCCCTGCATCCTCAAGGGCGTGCCAGACGCATTCCAGGAACAGGCGATGCTGCGGGTCCATCAGTTGCGCTTCGCTGGGCCCGATACCAAAGGCCTCGGCATCAAAACTGTCGGCCTGCGCGATGATACCGCGGCGTGCGACATAGGCGGGATTGTTCAGCGCCTTCGGGCACTCGCCTGCGGCCTCAAGGTCGGCGCGCGCAAGGTCGCTCAGCCCTTCTTTGCCCAGTCGCAACATGTCCCAGAACGCATCCAGGCCGTCAGCACCGGGAAAGCGGCACGCCATGCCGATCACGGCAATCGGCTCGGACGCTTGCGCCTGTGGTTGCGCGGATGACGTTGGGTGCCCCGTCTCGGCTAGTGTCGGCTCCGGCACATCAGGCACCTTGGCCCCGGCATCAAGCAGGGCCTCGGCCAACTCCCCGATGGTCAGATTGTCAAACAACGTGCGGGTACGCACCTGAATGTCGAACGCCTCTTTCAGCATGGGCTGCATCCGGACGAGCAGCAGGGAATGCCCCCCGGCGTCAAAGAAGTTCTGATCCGGTGCGACGCGGCGACCATCGAGCAGTTCGGCCCAAATGTCGGTGAGGCCCCCAATGATCCGCTCTTGCGGGGACAGCGCAGGTGCGGCCCGAGGTGGTGCAGGCTGTGGCGCTTCGGCAATTGGCGCGGTCTCTTCTTGTGGTGCAGCAACCTCTTCGGTGGCATCCGGCAGGGCCGCCCAGTCAACCTTGCCATTTGGCGTCAGCGGGATCGCATCAATCGCCAACACTGCCGATGGCACCATATGCGTGGGCAGGTGCTGGCCCAGATCCTCGCGCAGCGCATCCGGGTCAATCACAGCCCCCTCTGCTGGCATAACCCAGGCCATGAGGCGCGGCATGTCATCCGTTTCGGTGCTGCGCGCGCCCACAAGCGCGCGCGCAACCGAAGCCTGCCGCACAAGCGCACTTTCGATCTCGCCGGGTTCAATGCGAAAGCCACGCAGCTTGATCTGGCGATCCAGACGACCGCGGAACATCAGGCTGCCGCTTTGGACCACTTCGACACGATCGCCGGTGCGATAGATGCGCGCCCGCGCGTCCTGCCCCCACGGGTCCGTCCCAAATGCACGTGCGGTCAATTCGGGCCGCCCGTGATAGCCGAGGCCGACGCCTGCACCGCCAATCACCAACTCACCCGTTCCCCCGGCAGGCACAAGATGCCCGTCAGGGTCAGTCACATAGGCAACCGCACCCGCGATGGCGGCGCCAATCGGCACAGCATCGTTTCCGGGCATCGCGTGGTGGAGGGTTGCGCACACGGACGCTTCGCTGGGACCATAGGCATTGAAAAACCGCCGCTCCCTGCCCCAGCTGTCGATCAGGCTTTGCGGGCACGCTTCGCCAGCGGCCACCAACAGGGCCAAATGCGACAGGTCAGTTTCTGGTAAACCGCCAATCACGGTCGGCGGCAATGTGGCAGCTGTGATCTGCTGATCGCGCAGGTATTCCGCCAGTTCGCGGCCACCCAAGGCCCGATCCCGCGATGGGACAAACAGCGTGGCACCCGAGGCCAGCGCCATGAACGTCTCCCAGATCGAGGCGTCAAAGGAGAGCGAAGCGAATTGCAGCGCGCGGTCGGCAGGTCCGATGTCAAAGGCGTGGCGCTGCGCCGCGATCATGTTGTCGAGGCCACCGTGATGGGTGATCGTGCCCTTGGGCTGTCCCGTCGAGCCCGAGGTGTAGATCACATAAGCCGGCATGTCCGGTGACGGATGCGCGGCTGCGTCGGTCGGGGGCTGGGTTACCGCAAGTCTGTCGCACAGAACGACCTTTCGCTGTCCCAGCGCGACAGAAACATCTGCCTGCGTGATGACCAGATCTGCACCGCTGTCGGCGAGAATGTAGTCGATACGATCCTGCGGATATGCCGTGTCGACCGGCACAGCGACGCCGCCAGCCCGCATCACGGCGAGGATGGACACAATTGCGCGGGCAGAGCGCGGTAAAACGACTGCGACAGGCGCGCCCGCAGCCAAGCCAGCCTGTTTGAGTTGCGCGCCAAGATGCGCGACGGCCGCGTTCAGTGCCTGATAGGTGAGCACGGCATCGTCGGCGACGAGCGCCGTGTGATCCGGCAGGATGCGCGCCCAATGCTCTGCCGCCTCGACACCGCGCACAACGGGCGTGTCGGGCCGTGGCCCCTGGGCCAGCGCAATCCGCGCGGCCAGCTCAGCCCCGGAATAGACAGAAACGCCGCCAAGGCTTTGATCCACATCTGCGAGGAAGGATTGGATCACTGCATGCCAATGGCGCAGCATCGCCCGGGCACGGGTGTCATCAATACGTGCGCGATCCCACACCGCCATGAGGCAGGGATCCTCCCCCGATTGAACAACCAGTGTCAGGGGCAAGTCGGTGCGCTCGGCGACTTGTGCCAACCCGATGTCGAGGTCGCCCACCGAAAGGGATGCAGGGCGCGGATAGTTCTGCACCAGCATCATGCTGTCAAAGGGCAGTGAGCCACCGCCGAACCCTCCAGCCTCCAGAATGTCATCCAGCGACAGAGCCGATGATGCGGCGCGCGCCCGTGCCTGCGCCGTCATCTGTGCCAGCAACCCGCGTGGCGTTTCACTTGGGTCGATATCGACGCGCACGGGCAAGGTGTTGATCATCATGCCCACCAGGTTTTCGGCACCGGGCACCTCGGGCGGACGGTTCGACACGGTCAGACCGAACAGCACGGGCCCGCTGTGACCATAGCGTCGCAGCACCAGCGCCCATGCAGCCTGCGCAATCGTTCCGACTGTGCTGCCCAGATCACGCGCCAGATCACCAAGCCGCGCCTGATCCTGCGCGCCAAGGTCGATGCGGTCCGTGCCCGGCGCCTGCACTGCCGCCGGATCTGACGTGCCACTGTCCGCCACAAAGGTGGCGTCGGCCCCGGTCAGGTGATCCGCCCAGTAGTCGCGTGCCGCGTTGAGATCGAGACGATCCAGCCACGCCGCATAGTCCGATGGGTCTGCGGCGGGGGCCAATTGTGGTGCATCCCCCTTAACCATCGCAGCATAGATCGCTTGCCAGTCCTGCATCACCACCGAAACGGACCAGCCGTCCAGAACAAGGTGATGCGCGCTCCAGATCCACTCGTAATGCGTCTCTGTCAGGCGCACCACATGCATGCGCATGAGCGGCCCAGCCTCGACATCGAACCCCTTGGCGCGGTCGGCATCCATCACGCCCGGGATCAGGCGCGCAGCCTCCGCTTTGGGCAGGTCGCGCCAATCCAGGCTGTGCCATGCCATGCGCGATGTCCGGTGCACGATCTGCAAGGGCCGGTCATCCGCAGCAAAGCCAAAGGTGGTGCGCAGGGCCTTGTGGCGCTGCTGCACCATGTCCCACGACCTTTGCATGATCTCCCAATCCAGTGGGCCGTCAATCGTGAAGCGCAGCTGGTCAAAGTACGTCTCGGGCCGCCGCATCGAGTGCAACAGAATCCGGTGCTGCAAGGGCGTCGCCAGCAACACATCTTCAACATCTTCGCCCAACTCGAGGCCAAAGCGGGCGCGCCGGGCCTGGGCGGCCAGTTGAGACAATGCCAATTCAAGATGCTGTGCCAAGGCTGCGGCTTGGGCATGGGCGGAGTGCGGGGCGACCAGCTCGATCCGCATCTGGCCAGCCACCACACCTGCATTGATCTCAAGCACGTGGCTGCGCCGGGTCTCGGGCGCGATCGTCGGCCCGCAATCGGCATCAACGGGCCGGAACGCGGTTTCGGTCCAGCCGCTCAGCACACCGACGTAATTCAACAGGACATCAGCCTCTGGCAGGCTTTCCAACGCGGCGCGGGTCGCGTCAGTGCCGCAATAGCGTGCCATGCCGAACCCAAGGCCCTCGTGCGGGCTGTCCTGTGTTGCGCGGCGCACCTGTTTGGCCAGCGCCTCGACATCTTCACCCGCCTCAAGCCGCAGGGGCATGACGCTGGTGAACCATCCGATAGTGTCCGCCAGATCGAGGTCTTCGAACGGAGAGGCGCGGCCATTGCGTTCCAGATCGACGCGGATGCCATTTGCCCCGCGCTTGGCCTGTGCCATCATGAGACCGACAAGCAACGCCTCATCCGCGCGCAACTCGTAAGCGACAGCCGCATGGCGCAAGAGATCAGAGGTGATGCCCGCTGGCAGGGACAGGCGGATCGACGTGATCTCCTTGTCCTGCCCTGCCGGTATCGGAGTACCGAAAATCGGGTCCACCGGCCCGCCAAGGCTTTGCATGAAATGCGACACCGTGCCTGCGATACCGTTGCCTTTGGCAAACTCTTGCAGCCGTTCGGCCCAGGCACGAAAGGGTGCCCCTGCGGGACGGATCTCGACCCTCTTGCCCGTGCAGGCGGCATCATAGGCTGTCTCAAGATCGCGCAGCAGCACATCCCAGGACAGGACGTCGATACACAGGTGATGGATCGTTAAAAGCAGCCGGTTTTGCGCAGGCAGCAAAAGCGCCGCCACATTGTGACCCTCGGCTGGGTCGAGGGAGGCTTGCAGCTCTGCCATCGCGGCATCCTGCCCATGCTCTGTTTCATGGACATGAAATGCGGGCGTTTGAGCCGTGTCGGCAATCGAAAACGGGGCCGCAGCACCCGGATCGACGCGCAATGCAAAGATGGGATGCGCATCCGCCACCGACCCCAAGGCAACACGCAAGGCGTCGGCATCAACCGCCTCTGGCAAGGCCAGCATCACGGATTGATTGAACTGACGCCATGGCTGGTCGAACTGCGTCGCAAACCACGCAAGGATCGGTGTTGCGGGTATGGGCCCGCGCGTTTCGCCGTGATCTTGCCGGTCGAGGTTGGTGACATGCGCGGCCAGGGCGGCCACTGTCTGATGCTCGAACACATGGGCCGCTGTCAGCGCAAACCCTGCACGCCGTGCGCGCGCAACGATTTGCAAGCTGGTGATGGAATCACCGCCCAGCGCAAAGAAATTGTCGTCAGGTCCAACCCGCTTCTGGCCCAGAACATCCGCGAAAATCGCAGCCAGCCGCGCCTCTTGCGACGTGGGCGGGCGCATGGTCTTGGCTGGTGCGTCAAGACGTTTGCGGGCCAGTGCGCGGCGATCAATCTTGCCCGAGGGCGTGCGCGGCAGATCGGGCAGCACGACAACGCTCTGAGGGACCATGGCAGCAGGCAGCAGACGGCGCAGATGTTCGGTGTAATGATCCGGCGTTTCCGTGCCCACGACAAAGGCGGCCAGCCCCCATTGTCCGGTTGGTGTCGGGCGCGCGACAACTGCGGCCTCGGACACTCCGGCGAGGCTGGCGACGGTTACCTCGACGGCGCTCGGCTCGACCCGGACACCCCGGATCTTGATCTGCTGATCGCGCCGCCCCAGAAACTCCAGCTGCCCATCCCGGCGCATGCGGCCCAGATCGCCCGTCATGAATTGCGGGCCATCCGTACCTTGGCGAAACCGCGGATCGGTCGAAACGCCGTGATATCCCATGGCCACAGCCGCACCAGAGATGGCGATTTCGCCCACCACCATTGACGGTACCGGCATGCCATCCGCATCAAGGATGGACACCGACACATTGGGCAGCGGTGCGCCCAGCGGCAAAGTGCGGGATGCAATTGCGCCGGGGTCTTGGGCAGGCCTGTGCACCAGGGCCGTGATCGTCGTTTCGGTCAGCCCGTACCCGCTTAGCAACGCTGTCTGCGGGCAAAGCGTTCGCCAGGTTTGTGCGGCTTCGCCGTGGACCAGGTCACTGCCCGTGATCACGAGGCGCAAATTGTCTGGCGCGGTCGATGCCGTCTCGCTCAGCTCGTGCACCCAGGCGTGCCAGAACGGTGCGGGCAAGTTGGCCACTGTGACATGTGTGTCGTTGAGCATGGCCTGAAACTGGTCAAGCTCGGTGAGTTGCGCAGCCTCGGGCACCACGAGGCACGCGCCAGCCGCCAGCGCGGGCAGCATGTCCTCGAACACCATGTCGAACGAGGCTGGCGCAAACTGCAGCACGCGATCCTGTGGCGTCAGCACAAAGAGATCGGCAATGCCCAGCATGTGGTTGATCAGCCCTGCCTGGCTGACCGCCACAGCCTTGGCGGTGCCGGTCGTGCCGGAGGTAAAGCACAGATAGGCCGCGCCCCTGTTCTCGTCTGGCCGCACAACTTCCGGCGCAGATGCCAGTCCGGCCATCGGCAAAACGTGCGCCTGACCGAAATCTGCGCTGGCCCCGTCCGCACAGATCACATAGCCAATCCCACCCCGTTCGATGCGTTCTGCGCATAGTTGATGCGCGCTCTTGTCTTGTCCCTCGACCGGCAGAAAGACCACGGTTGCACGTGCCTGCCAGACCCCCAGCATCGCCGCCACGCGGTCGCGGGTACGCGCGAGGGAAATGCCAACAGTATCGCCTGTTGCCACCCCGTTTCCGACAAGGCCCGCCGCAACAGCGTTTGCCAGATCCATGAGTTTCGCAACCGTGACCACGCCTTGATCATCCTCAAGCACGGCACGGTCGGCTGGCATTGACCGCAGGCGTTCGCCCAGCACATCCCACATGTCACCCGATGGGCGCGGCGCGCGCACCCCGACCCAATGGGCGAGCGCTTGGTGCTCAGAATCCGCCCCGGCATAGTCATGGCACAGGGCCGAGAACTGATCGGCAAAGAGTGTGATAGTATCCGGGTCAAACAGATCGGGATCGTATTCCAGATAGCCGGCATATCCCTGCGCGGTTTCTTCCAACGTCAGGCTGACATCCACGTCCGGAGCCAGCGGCGGTGCTGGCAGGATGTCAATTGGGCGGCCGTCAAATGCAGGTGCCGGGCCACCTGGAGGTTGCAGCACGAACATCGCCTGGAAAAGCGGATTGCGGTTCAGGTGACGCTCTGGCGACAGGGCGCTCACGACCTGATCAAAGGCCGCGTTTTGATGTTCCATCGCGCCAAGGACAACCGCACGTGCCCGTTCGATGATTGACGCGATATCCAGCCTTTCAAGGTCCAAGCGCAGCGCAACGGTGTTGACAAAATACCCCACTGTGGCCTCAGTCCCCGGCAGATAGCGGCCCGAAACGGGGCACCCGATGACAAGGTCCTGCTGACCACTCCACCGCGACAAAAGCTGTGCGTAAACAGACAGGTAGGTCACAAATGCCGTGGCATTGTTCCGTTGGGCTAGCGGCCTCAAATCCGCCACCTTGGGCAGAGCGAACTGATGCACAGCGCCCTTCGCGCCCCTGCGTTCGGGGCGCGCGCGATCAAAGGGCAGTGCCAATTCAGAGGGCGCATCGCGCAACGCCTCGGTCCAATAGCTTAACTCGTCGGCGCTGTGGTCCTGTTGCACCTCGTCCGCACCGGCCATGACATCCAGATAGTCGAGACCTTGCGTTGACGGGGTTTGACCCGCAAGCAGGCGTAAAAGATCCTCGATCACCAGCGACATGGACTGCCGGTCGGAAATCATGTGATGCAATGACAGCACCACCAGCGATTCTGCAGCGCCGCGCGGCCAGATTGTGCAGCGAAACAAGGCGTCCGAGGTCGGGCGCAGGGCGTCATAGTCGGGCCTGTCATCTGGCAAAGGCGTGTCGTGACATTCGGGCGTAACCGCGCCCTCTCGCAACTGCAAATGCGGCGTGTCCTCAACCTCTTGCAGGCGTGTGCACAAAATTGGATGGCGGGTGCAGAGTTGATCCAATGCCGTTTGCCACACGGCTTCTGAAAACCGCTGCGGCAGCACAAAGGCCGCCTGCAACGCAAACCCGGTTGCGCCGTCAGTCAACTTGTCGATGAACCACAAGCGTCGTTGGTTGGGCAAAAGCGGCACAGCGACCGGCGATTTAGGGGCAGAGAAATGCGCCAAAATCTCTGCCTTGCGCGCCTTCAACTCGGTGCGCATATCCGCATCCAACGCGCTTGCAGGTCCGCGAATGCGCAGCTTGTCCCCGTTTGCCTCAAGCTCGATCCCGAGGCCTGCCAATTCCTGGAGCATGTCGCAAAGTGGTCTCATATCTCATACTCCACGAGTGTCTTTCGGGGCAATTTGGAAAAGATCATCGCCGCCATGTCCGGCAGCGTGGGATTCGCAAACAACTCACCCACGGGGATGTCGACCAGCAGGGTGGTTTCCAAACGGGTCTGCAACGTGACGATCAGCAAAGAGTCCCCGCCGCATTCGTAAAAACTGCGATCTCGCGGGATGTCCTGCCGCCGCAGCAATTCGCGCCAAAGCCGGGACAGAAGCCTCTCGACCTCGCTCTGGGTCTGCGGCACGTCGCTGGCTGGTGCCGAGGGCCCGCCGACGGGATCATCCCAGGGGGTGGGCAGCGCGCTTTTGTCGAGCTTCCCATTGGGGGTCAGCGGCCAGCTGTTCACGACAGCAATGTGCGAGGGCACCCATGCCTTGGCGAGACGGCCGGCCAACCAGCATCGCAAAGCGGTCTCGGTACTGTCATCGGAAGGATCGGCCTGTCGGATCACCCATGCCACGAGCCGCCGATCCGGTCCATCACCGGAGGGGCCAACCACCGCCTGCGTGACGTCCGGGTGGCTTTCCAAAAGCTGTTCAACGGCCAAGGGCTCGACCCGCGTCCCACGAATCTTGATCTGGCGGTCATTGCGGCCCGCGAACACAAGACATCCCGCGTCCGTCACCCATCCGCGATCCCCCGTGCGCAGTGATGGCATGTCTGAGCCAAAGACATCCGTGACACCAAAGCCATGTGCCTGTGCAGCAGCGCCGCCGACATAGTGCGCCACCTGCGGCCCTGCGATCACCACGTCCCCAACGGCACCGGGCGGCAATGGTTGATCAAAGCGATCCAGAACCGCGATGCAGTTTCCCGCAATCGGTTGCCCGATTGCACCGAGCACCGTATCTGGGCTGTAGTGCGCGAGGGAAACCGTCACCGTGGCCTCGGCAGGACCGTAGGCGACATAGAGGGTCCGGTTCCTCTCCCAGGCATCCAGCGTCGTGCGCGGGCACAACTCACCCCCGACAGCGACACAGCGCAAATCCGGCAAGTCCGCCGCGCCAGTATTGCTCAGCACCGAGGCGGCGACCTGCATATGGGTAATCCGTTGGTGCCGCAAAGCGTGGGTCAGGCTGCGCCCCGCCATAACCTCATTTTGCGGCAGAACGACCAATGTCGCCTGCGCAACCAAAGCCATCGCGATGTCTGACAAGGCGACATCAAAAGCTGGTGCGGCGGCTTGCAGCACCCGGTCGCCTGCGCGCACATCAAGCCTTTGCGCCAGCGCATGCCCCAGCCGGATCAGTGCATCATGCCTCAGCGCAACACCTTTCGGCGTGCCTGTCGTGCCCGATGTATAGGTCAGAGCGGCGGGGACGTCGTGCGCATCTGTGGCCTCTGCCAGGATGGGCGGCAGCGGGGTCGATGTTGTCAGCATCGCCGCATCAAGGACGACGGCCACTTGGGCATCTGCGCATGTGTCGGCGCGCCGCGCGCTCGGCCAACTGGGATCAAGGATGACCACGCTCGCGCCGACGCGCCACACCGCCAGAATGCCCACGAACCACGGCACGCCACGTTCGCAGGCGATCCCGACGGCCATAGCAGGGGTCACACCAGCCGCGCGTAGGCGCTGCGCCATATCCATCACGCGATCTTCAAGCTGTCGGGTGGTGACCGCGTCGGTGCCGTCTTGGGCGGCCAATGCATCTGGGGCGGCCCTCGCCCAGGCCGCCAACACCTCATCCAGTCGGCCCGTTGCATCCGGGCAGTGCGCGGCGGCGGACCTCAACAGGCCTGGCAAAGTCGCAGCGTCCACCAGGGGCAAGCCGCGCGCCTGCGGATCAGCGGCCGCATGGTTCAAAATCGTGCGCAAGGCACCACACAGCGCCCGGGCCAGGCTGGATGGAATGCGGCCAGTGTCGTATTCCATCTCCAGCTTTTGACCTGTGGCGGTCTTGCTCAGCACCAGCGCCAAATCCACGCGTGCTTGCGTAGGCTGCGATTGACCAACCCACGCCACATCGACGCCCGACAGGGACAAGCGCCAGTCAAACCCATCCTCTGGCACCACCATCGTGCGGATTTCCGACTGATCCGCGCGCCAGCCCGCGCCCTGATCCTGCACCCAGTCCAAGGGGATCATGTCGAACGGGCCCGTGTCCCGCACAGCCTGTTGGGTTTGTGCCAAAGTGTCGGCCCAAGTTTCCACGGGATCGGGGTCAAGCGCCATCAGGACCGTGTTGGCGAGAAAGCCGACCGTCCGTTCCAGCCCCGGCGCGCCGCGCCCCGCGCGCGGCAGGCCAATCAGCAACGGCCCGTCCGTGCCAAAGCCGCGCAAGGTCAATGCCCAGGCTGCGCAGATCGCACCAAGCGTCGTTGTGCCTGGCGGGGCTGCGCGCACGATCGTGTCCAACGCAACCGGGTCTACGTCGACATCGCACCGCAGCGCAGCGCCGCCCCGTGGCGATCCGAGCATGCTTGACGGCAACTGCGGCCCTGCCGCACCAGCGATCCGCTCCACATATGAGGCAAGGCGGTCTTGCAACATCGGGCGCGTTTCGCCCTGCCAGACTGCCACGTCAGCGGTTTGCAAGCCCGGCCCGGCAAGTTCTGGGCCAGCATGTACGTAATGATCATAAAGCCGTGCCAGATCATCCAGGATCACTTGCGCCGACCATCCGTCACTGGCCATGTGATGCACACTCACGATCAGCAAGACGCCCGTATCGCGCGGATAGATCAAGAACCGGGCCGGGTTCTCTTGCGCCAACATGAATGGTCGCGCCGCCGCCTGCTGCATCAACTGGTCGGCGGGTGTGGTGCGGTCGTCATGCCATGTCAGCGCCTCAGAGGCGTCTGGCACATCCATGAGGCACATGGACACTGCACCGCCCTTCGGACGCACTTGCGTGCGCAAGCTGGTGTGGCGCGCAAAAACACCCGTCACGGCCCGCGCCAGTGACGTCGTGTCCACACGGGCATCGAGGGTATACGCGGCCACCAGATTGTAAGCGGTGCTGTCCGGCTTGTCACGATGCACGCGCCACAGCCACGCCTGATTGGCCGTCAGCAGACTGCTCTGCCCGTGGTCATGGGCCATCGGGATTGGGAGTTGAGCCGCGCTTGTCCGGTCTGCGCCATCCGGCGTCGTCGACAGCTCCAAATCAATGGTAGCTGCCAAGTCGCCAAGCTGCGGCGCATCGAAAATCATGCCCGGTTCAAAATACCGTCCAAACGCGGTGGCCAGTCTGGACAGGATCACAATGGCGCGCAGTGAGGTGCCGCCCAGCGCAAAGAAATCCGCATGCGGGCTTGGCACCGGGACGTTGAGGACCTCGGCCCAGATTTCGCCAATCCGCTGCGACATCGCGGTGTGTGCCACGTCACCCTGGTCAGGCGGTTCTTGCCAGTCCATAGCTTGCGCTTGCAGCGCCTTGCGGTCGATTTTTCCGGTTGGGCCAACCGGCATCGAGTCAAGGACAAGGAACCGCCCGGGCACGGCAGACCCCAATAGCCGCGCACGGGCGTAGCTGCGCCATGCGCTTTCATCGGCAATCCCTGATGCCGTGCGGGTCAGAAAGGCGATCAATTGAGTGCGGTTGTCCGCGTTGCTGGTCGCAACCACGACGCATTGGGCAACGCCCGGTGCGCTTTCCAAAACGCGCGCAACATCGCCCAACTCGACGCGCACACCGTCGATCTTGACCTGATCATCGCGGCGGCCCAGCAAGACGACATCGCCATTGTGATCAATGTAAGCAAAATCGCCCGTGGCATAGCCGCGTGCCCCTTCAAAGGCAGCCATGTTCCGAAATCTTTGTGCGTCCTGCGACCGTGCGCCGCGATATCCCGCTGCCAGACCGACACCGGACACAACCAGTTCACCGGGAAATCCGCAGGGCAAGGCACGCCCTTCTGCATCTTCAATCGCGACCGCGTTGCCGGGCAAGGGACGACCAATCGGCGTCACTTTTTGCCCAGGTTCGGCAAGGTGGTGCGTGACATCGCCGGAGATTTCGGAAGCGCCGTAGAGGTTCAGCAACTGACAGGCAGGAAGCTTCTCACTCATTTTGTCCACGACGCGCGGCGGTAATGCCTCACCGCTGGCAACACATAAGCGCAGCCGCGACAGCAGGTCGGAAATGCTCGGCACGTGGTCAAGCCAGACGGATATCAGGCTAGGCACCGCCACGATCCGCGTGACTTGGTGCTCTGCCATGAAACGTGCCAATGCCGCTGGATCCCGTGCGACATCCGCACCCGCGATGACGCTTGGCACACCTGCGGCAAGTGGCCCGAGCATCTCGGTCAGCGCATCCACAAATGCAGGCGACGTCTTGAAACAGGCGACCTCGTCACGCGCCCATGGATAGGCCGCCTCCATCCAGAGCAAACGGTTTATGAGCCCCTGATGCGTGCCGCACGCGCCCTTTGGACGACCGGTCGAGCCCGATGTGAACACGATGTATGCAAGGTCTTGCGGGTCTCTGTCCGGCCAATGCGCGGGTCGCGGTATGTCGCGCGCAGGCGTTGGATCGATGCGGGCCTGCACCACGCACGCGAGCCGTTCATCGGTATCATCCGTGACAAGCAGCGTGGCCTGCGATTGCGCAAGGATATCCCGGCGGCGTTCAAACGGGTGATCAGGATCCAGCAGCACCAGAACGCCCCCTGCCCGCAAACAGGCCAGCACGGAGACCACCTGATCCATGCCGCGCGGCAGTTGAATGGCGACCGCATCGCCGGATTGCACCCCCTGGGCCAGCAATGCCGCGGCCAGCCCCTCTGCCCTGTCACAGAGCGCAGCAAAGCTGATGTCGCCCCTGTCGGTGCGGATCGCGGTCGTCTGTCGTTGCGCCATCCGTTCGAACAGCCAAGTACCCAGATGGGTTGCATTGCTTGTCATCGGTGCTTGGGTGTCGCGATCCGGGAGCGGCCAATCCACGGTGCCAAAAGGTTTTGCGCCATCGTTCAGCACATGCGTGATGGCACGGGTCAAACACTGCGCGATGTGGGTGCGCATTGCTGGTGCAAACAGGCCGTCGCGGAGTTCCAGCCGTAATGTGATGCTATCCTGTTCGACCGCTTCCAGCGCGATATCGGCGCGGGCAATCGGGCCATGTACGGGCCGGGCCGTCAAATGCTGCGCGGCGGGCATGGCAGGCAAAGCGTTGAAGATTGCCTGAACCAGCGGTGCCTTGTCCTTGCGCCGGGCCACACCCGATGCGGCCACAATGTCGCTGAACCCCACCGCGGCATGCGCGACATCCCGCGCCAACAGATCGCGCGTGCGGGTCAACGCGGTGTCGACGTTTGCCGCCCCGTCCATGTCGAGGCGCAGCGGGATGAGATCGGACAGGCACCCCAGCACTGCATCCGACCCCGCCTGATCACGATGTGAAACGGCAGTGCCGACCACGACGTCCGATGTTCCGGACAGACCGGCAAGCAGCAGCCCATAAGCTGATAGCAACAGGACGAAGGGTGTTGTGCCCAGCTCGGACGCGCGCGCGCGCAAGTGGTGTGATTGCGCGGCAGAAAGACGGATCTGTTGGCTGTCATAACCTGAAAGCGGCGCGCCATGTGCGGCGGGCAAGGCCAATTCCGCCGGGCAGTCGGCCAGACGTTCTTGCCAATAGGCCTGTGCCGCCATGCGCGTCGTGTCCAAGGCTTTCCGAGCGGTCTGCGCATGGTCTTGGGCCTGCATCGAAGGCGCGGTTAATTGGCCCTTATCTGGCCCCAAAGCCTGATCGAGATCGTGCACCAGAACACCCAGACCAGTCCAATCCATCACCGCATGATGCGCCCCGATCAATACGCCGGACACCAGCCCATCGGGGTGCGCCGGATCAATCGGGGCGGGACGCATATGCCACGGGGTTGGCATATCCATCTTGAGGTGCATGTCGCCCAATGCCTGGGCCAGCGCATCCGGCGACGTGTCAGACAACGGCGCCCCGAACGGTATGGCCACATCGTCCTCAATCCGCAGGTCCAAATCGCCATCGCGATCCAAATAGCGCGTGCGCAAGGCTTCGTGCCGTGCGATCACTTTGGCCAAGGCAGTGCCAAGCGCGGCATGCGGCACGGGCGTGTGAAAGGTGACCCAGACGCCGAGCGCATTCAGACCCGGCGTCGGGTCCATTTGTTCCTGGGTCCAAAACCGCTGCTCGGCCACGTTCGGCAGCGGGGCCGTATCCCGCTGGTGCCCGGGCTCGTCTGATGGTTGGGCCGCAGAAAACCCTTTTGCTTCAGGCGATTGGCCAGTGCGCTTCGATCTATTGCCCCCAGTTTCGTCATCACGCGGGCTCTGCATGATCTTGGGATGCGCCGAGCACGTTCAAAATCTCTTGCGCGGCTGCATCGGCAAGGCCCGGTTCGGCTTCGCGGTTGCGCAGGGTGGCGGCCATCTGAACGGGGCGTGGGGCCTGAAACACGTGGGCGATCCCAAGGTCGACAAAGAACAGCTCTGACAGGCGTTGTGCGAGGCTGGCAGCCTGCAGGGATGTCCCGCCCAGCGCAAAGAAATCGGCAGTGATCGGCGCGTGATCCAGGGACAGGGTTTCGGCCATCGCGAGGGCGGCAACCTGTGCGACGCCATCATCCGCCCCGTCACCTCCGTCGCGCCACCCGACCGACAACTGGCTATGATCAATCGCCCCCTCCACAGTTTTGGGCAGGCTCGCCAAGAGGTGGAGAGGCGCGGCGCAATCCGCCCCGCGCGCATCAGGCAGGCTGACCACGCCGTCAGGCCCATCCCCTGCAACCCATATCCGCGGGCGCAAAACGGGACGGGCAGCGCGGACATCTTCGAGCCATCCGTGCCGGGGGTGGCGGACATCCATTCCGCCGATCACATGACCGGATGGTTCCGCCATCGCATGGCGCACCAGGGCAACACCCGCCGCATCCCCAAGGGGCAACAAGCCGTCGGCATGCAACAATGCGGCGCTGGTGCGGTCCTCGCTCATGCCTCGGTTTTCCCAACAGGACAGATCCAGACGCACATGCGACAGCCCCGCCGCCGCAACGGAGGATGACATTTCGGCAAGGGCGGCATTGATGGCACCGTAGGCTTTCATCCGGCCACCAATCTGCCCCACGATCGAGCCTACGGTGACCAGCTGCAGACCGGGGCGCTGTTTCGCCAGTGCAAGTGCAGTTGCGAGGCTTGACTGCGCCAACTCCCAGACGCGCAAGAAACCATCCGCGTCCATCTGGTCATCTTCGGGCGCAAGGGCGGCGAGATGCAGAACACCCGCAATCCTGTGACCCAGCCGCACCTCTGCGTCGGCAATGCGTTCGGCCATATCGGCGCTGCCGAACTCACCTGCCAAATAGAGGGTTGTGCCCTTGACGTTCAAATCCTTGAGTGCATTGGCTTTGACCGTGTCCAAAGCCTCTTCAGGCGTGCGCCCCACGAGGATCAGGTCAGTGCCTACAGCCTGCAACTCCTTGCAGATATGGCGCCCAATACCCCCAAGCCCGCCTGTCACCAGCCACGGACCAGCAGGGGTAACTGCATTGCGCAGGCTCGCTGTCTCTACCTGCTCAGGGCGCCATCGCGGGGCGCGCCATGCGCCGTCCCGAAAGGCGCACACTGTCTCGCGCGCGGCCAAGATCGCGCGTCTTTGGGCGGGGCGATCATCGCAATGCACATCCATAAGCGCCCAATGCACATCCCCGATTGTCACATCAAAGGCGCGCACCAGCCCAACCAACAAGGCATGATCAGGCGCGACATCATCGACACCGTGTGTCGCAACCGAATTTTGGGTGAGGACGAGCACGCGGTCCGGCCTCAGGTCAGCGGGCAGCCGGGCAATCTGGTTTCCCAAGTGCTGAAGTCCATCATAGCCGCTTGTTGCGCTCTCGCCCATCAAAGGCGCGACAAATACGACGGTTCGTCCTGCCACTCCGGCCAGGGGCAGCGCGCCATTCAGCGGCATCCGTTCGTATGGAACGTCAAGAAAATCGATGTCGGTTGCAGGGTCAAAACAGACCAACACGGGCGAGACCTGCCTTGCATGCGCATGCGGCGCGCTGATCTTTCGCCATACCCGGCGATGCGCCGCGAAGGGTGCCACATGAGGCGCCCCTATTGCCAAAGCCACCTGTGCGATCTGATCGTCAAACAGGCCTGCGCACACCTGATCCTGCAATGTCCGCCGCACAACCTTGCCAATGCTGGTGCGCGGCAAATCCTGCGCGCACACCGGAACCAAAAGGTCGGGATAGAGGGCCAAGCGTGCGCCCAGCCTGTCCCGCAGCGCAGTGGCCAGCTGCGCCAAAACAACGGGATCGTCGCGCCATTCCTCATGCGCTGGCGCAAAGAATACGGCCAGTTCTTCGCGGTCACGACCGGGCCGCTTTATGGCGGTAACGACAGTTGCGGCGTCATTCAGCCCGGGAATGCCCGCCAGGGCCGCCTCGATCTCATGGACAAAGTAAGTAGCGCCGTTGATGTTCACCGTGTCCTTGAGCCGGCCTGTCAGGTACAGTTCCTGTCCCGCGACAAAGCCCAGATCGCCGGTGTCATACCATCCGTCCTCGGACAGGGCGGATGCGTCGATGCCGTGATACCGGCTCAGCAATTGCGGCCCTGTCACTTCGATGCGCCCGATCTCGCCCTCGCGCAGGTACGTCCCGGCCTCATCCACCGCGCGAATTCGGGTGCCCGGCACCGCACCGCCAAGGCTGGTGAACGGGCCACGCGCACGCCCCAACCGCCCAAGGGTGACGGCCGAGCAGGTTTCGGACATGCCGAGCGACGGGATCATTACCTCGGCACCCGCCATCCCGAACGGTGTCATGGAAGCGATGAACGTATCCAGCACATCCTCTGTCACCGTTTCCCCGCCGTTGAAAATGGCGTGGAGCGACGAGAGGTCCCAATCCTTGGGATGGCGTTGCGCGGCTTGCGTGATGAGGGCGAACGAGAAGTTTGGCGACCACGTCAAACCGGCCCGGTTGTCAGATATGATATCCAGCCAGCGGGTCGGGTCTGCGAGGATCCAGCCGGTATCGGCATGAACCTGCGAGACCCCCAGGACGCAGGCACCCGCAGCTCCGAACATGTAAGAGCCCACGTGATCGCGGGGCATCCAGTTGAACATTGGGTGTCCGTCCGTCACCCCGGCCCCCTGGCGCAGGGCCGCACCGATCATCGACAAAACAGCGCGATGCGATTGCACAACACCCTTGGGCACGCCGGTGCTGCCAGAGGTCAGAAAGATCACTGCGTCGTCTTCTGGATCAATTTGTGCAGGTTCTGGCACAACCCCATCGTGTGTGATCAGGCTGTGCGCGTCCAGTTGCCTGAGCGTGCCGAGGTCCGCAAGCGCCCGCGCGCCGTCCAGAATGATCGGCGGATGCCCCAGCACCTGTGCCGCAGCCTTCAGCCGTGCGATGGCGTCGGTATTGGCGTCATCCTTCGCGGGCACGGTGATCAGCGCGGGCACGATGCCAGCCAGGGTCGCCCCCCAGATGATCGCCGTGCTTTGCATCGCATCCGTGACGTCACACAGTACGATGTCGCCCTTTTTAAAACCATGTGCGACCAGCCCCGCCTGGACCCTTAGCGCCTGACCGAGGACCGTATCGTGTGGCAACCGGTCCACCTGACCGTTTGGCCGATAGATCACGATCTCTTGCGTCGACCCCTGCAGCCGCATCACCGCCTCGGCAAGCGTGACGGGATAGCCGTCGGGTGGGGTGTAAGGCGCCCCCTCGATCAGGGCGGGCTGGTTCGACAATTTGCGCCCGAACCCGGTGCGGTCTGTGGGGGCCATAGGTGCCGCCTGCCCATTCCCTGCGCCAAACGGCGCGCGCGCGACCGGCGCAACGTCCCACGCAAAGGTCATCGCAACGTCGGAGGTATCGAACTGCGTAGCGATGCGGCGCGTCGCTGCGTCTTGCGCCGCCGCTGACCACAAAGGGGCGTCCCGAAGGATGTTTTCGGCCAAAGCCGTCGCTGGCACGATCACATCCGCACCGCCTTCCGGGCGCAAAATGCCCGACGGAGGATCAGTTGCCAAAGACGCCGCAGCCGGGCCGACAACGGCCAGAACGCGCAGCGCACCTGCACCGTACGGCACATCGTACACAGCGCAATCAACGATACCCGGAACAGCGCTGATACGGGCGGCAAGCGGGTCAGAACCGTCATCCGCATTGCAGTCTGAACTTAACGTGCTGTGCCCACCCATCACACATCCGATCTAAGTTTATGGTCTGTCGCTTGGTATCGCTGCTGGTTCCGCCGGATCCGCAAGCGGATCAGACACAGTCTGTTGCTGGTCTGGCTGCGGTTCCGGCGGCAGCGGCCCACCAGCATCCAGTGGTGTTTCCATGTCCAGAATGACGGGCAGTCCATCATCGCTGTTACCGAAAATGACCACTTTCGAGTTCTGGGATTCCGCCAGTCGCAGGGTCGCCTCGATCCCGCGCCATTTCAGATAGCTTTCGGAAATCGCTGGCGCGATCGTGTTCTGGAAGTTGCGAATGCCCTCGGCTTCGATCTCTTTGCGTTGCTTTTCCAGTTCTTCGCGTTGAACGCGGAAGGCGTATTCTTCGACGACTTGCCCTTGTTCGAGCTTGTTCTCGATCGCACGCTTGATCTGAGCCGGGAGTTCAACGCGCCGGATCAGAACATCCGTCAGCAGGATCAGCCCCAGTTCGTCCGGCTCGGGTTTGCGACGCCCGAGAATGCCGTTTGGCAGGTCCTTGGAGGTGACATCCGCGTAAATCTGCGATTGCACATCCGTGCGCCCCTCGGTCACCAGTGCTTCGGCGTTGTACTGGGCGATCAC
Organism: Tateyamaria algicola; assembly: GCF_047715485.1. NCBI lineage: Bacteria > Pseudomonadati > Pseudomonadota > Alphaproteobacteria > Rhodobacterales > Roseobacteraceae > Tateyamaria > Tateyamaria algicola. The sequence goes on along the minus strand of NZ_CP180422.1, from coordinate 2,877,858 downwards.
GGCACGGGTCACCGACCCGATCTCGGGCACCAGAACCTTTTCGACATAGTCAGGGCCGATATTCTCGTTCAGCGACACGACGTTTTCGCCAATCAGCCGCCAACGAAAGGTCAGCGAGATGTCAAAGTGCAGCCCGTCATTCGAAACGACCTGATAGTTGTTGTAATGGGTCTGGAGGCGCAGATCGTAGGTGTAGAATTCATCCCACGGCCAAATCAGATGCAGACCCTCGCCAAGCGGGCCGACCGAGTTCCCCCCTCGGAGGTCGACAGGCGGTGCCACAGCACGCTGTAATGGCCGACGGGGGTCGTGTGCACAATCGACTGCCACAGCACGACCAGCAAAAAGAGCGCGACCAGAATGACAAAGCTGAGCGACAGGCTCACCCGTCGAAACGCCAGAATGAATGGAGAGAGAGGTTTTTTAGTCATGGTGCCAACGCTTCCAGACGGCCTTCGGTCATGTGGTATCGACGGTCAGCGCAGTCAAAATAGCGGTCGTCATGGGTGACCGCGATGATAGTGGTGCCGCGCGCTTTCAGCTGCGGCAGAAGCGTTTTGTAGAACGCCTCGCGTGTTGCGGGATCTTGATCAGCCGCCCATTCATCAAGCACCAGAACAGGTCGGTCTTCGGCCAGCGCCAGCGCCAATGCGAGGCGTTTGCGCTGCCCCGTCGACAGCTTGTGCGGCAACAGGTCTGACCCTTCGGGCACTTTGCCGTCGATGCCCAGAACACCCAGCCATTTGCGCAATTCCACATGGCCCTCGGGGTCCAGCGCATAGGTTTTGGGGAACAGGTGAAAATCGGCAAAGACAGTGGCAAAGATATCGCGATAGGCCTGCGGCGGCCATTTCGGAATACCCTCTCCGTTCAGGGTGATCTGCCCCTCGTCGCGCGGGTAGAGCCCGGTCAACACCCGCAGCGCAGTTGTTTTGCCGGACCCGTTTCCGCCTGTGATAAACACGATCTCGCCGCGCGAAACCGTGAAATCCAGATCACGCACGGCAAAGGCCATGTCGTTGCTATCGGATTTGTGCGCATAGCTGACCTGATCCATGGTCAGGTTTTCAAACGGGCCATCAGCCAAAGTGGCATCACCATGCTGGTTGTCGAGACAGGCATCCACCGCGCGCTCGAACCCATTGATGGCCCCAAGCCGGAATTTGGCGATGGAATAGTGATGGACGCTGTTGATCACCGACCCGATCGGGCCCAGCAGGAACAGCACCGCCATGACAACGCGCGATATGTCGTCCTGACCTGATCCGTTCAGAACCGGCAAGGCGAACACAACACCCCCGGCCAAGAGGTAGGACACGCTGGTTCCCGTCGAAATCACTTGCGAGAACAGAACGGCAGAGGTGGTGCGACTGTCAGACAGCTCTTGCGAGGTGGCGCGCATATCCGCCTCAAGCGCTGTCCGTTTGCCCGCGTTCAGACGCAACTCCTTGGCCCCATGAACAATGGCCTCCGAGTAGCGGCGATGCATGTTGTCGGATGCGGCGCCCTCTTCCAGGGCGGCATCCAGTTCTTTGTTCAGGGCAAAGTACCCGAAAGCCGTGACCACAGCGATCACCAAAGTCAGCAGACCGGCCGCCGGGGACAGGATCAGCAGATAGCCATACATGAAGACCAACAACACAAGCCCTTCGACACCTGCGATCAGGGGCACAGCCGCCTGGCTGAGCGCAGCGTAGTGGGCGGACAGGCCGTCCATCACGCGGTCAGCCTCGAGGTCTTCGACATCGCGCAGGGACAGTTGCAGCACCTTGTCCGTGATACGAGTGCGGCGGTGATGCAACGCGGTTTCGATGCCGCGCCCTGCCCGGCTGATCAGCAATCGTTGGGCGAGGCGGTAGATCACCAAAAGACAAATGAACAGGACAGCGACCAAAGTGGAATAGCCGTGATATTCGATCAGGCGCGCTTCGGTATTGAGCAGGAAGAGAACGCCCGTACCGCACATCGCCGACAACAGCACAATGGCCAGCCATGTGCCGAGCGAGATTTCCTCCGGAATGCGGGGCATCTTCAGTCGCCATTTTCGATTATCATCGGCGCCACGCTCCGATAGAAATCGCAGCATGGCGTCACCCGTCGATTGTCCGGTCATTTGATTGGCCTTGATCGCCTTGCTGGGCGCGTGTGAGAGTTCAGGCTTCCCTGCGCGGCGCGGAAATCAGCACGAAAACCCCCACCAGAAGGGGTGTCAGCAAGAGCGACAGAACAAAACATCCCGGAAAACCGATCGTCCAGTTCCGCCCCCAATATCCGACGAGCGCACTGAGTGCGACGTAAGCCAAAACTGGATGCAAAGGTATCACGTCATGATCTCCCTTGCGTTACTTGGATTTGGCCGCGTTGACAGCGCTTGCGACTTCATCCGCCTTGGATTCAGCGTCGAGGTTTTCGACCGTGCCACCATCTTCAAAGTGAGAGATAAAGACCTGCCCGATTGCATAGGTTGCAGCACTGCCTGCTGCTGCCAGCCCCGCACTGCCAAGCAGTGTACCGCCGCCGGGGATCAGTTTGAGGGACGAGCCGACGATGCTGCCGCTGAGGGCGGCGGGGCCGAGTGTTCCCAGCAGCGCAGAGATCGCGCTTTTGATCACTTCGTCCTTTGCATCCACGTCATAGAGCTTGCCCAGATCGCGGACCATGTTCAGTTGCACGGCGCCCAAAGAAATCAGATCGACATAAGGCAACGGGATCACAGCCGCAGCAGCGGACCATTTCACGGCCTTGGATACGATTTCGTTTGCCTCGGCAGATGCAGAGGAATTCACGCTATTGGTGTCATTTGCGGTTGCGGCTGTCATGTCGTCCTCATGGGTTTGCTAAATCTGACGGTACTCAAAAAACGGTTCAACGAAACACGGTTACACGATATTTCATGCATTATTCTTACTAAAAAACAATGCAAAAAAGACTCGACGCCAAATCCAATGCATGCGTATGCATCGCAAGAATTACCTACTTTTGGTTGAATTTTTCTCGACTTAGCCCGGTCAAAGGGAACATTTCCAGAGGCTGCAAAAAAGTGCCCGTACGGTTCCGTACAATTGTTCGGACGCGGTTTCGATTGGCCCAGTCTATTTGATCTGCTGTCAGGGCGCCTCAACCCAGGGCGCGCTGAGCCAGGTCAGAACCTGACCGTTCCAAAACCGCCAAGACACCTCAAACACCCGGCCAGCTGACAAAGTGGCTCCAAGATTTTGGGTCAAGGCGAGCGAGACCTTGGAAGACGTGATTTCACCAACGCACTCGGCGGCGTGAAAGTCGAAAAACTCTCCGACCCTTGGATTGAGCGCTTTGAACAAGGTCTCCTTCGCGGAAAAGATCAACGTCAGATTGGCCAAGTAGTCACCTTTCGACGAGGGGAGCCACGTCGCCTCGGTCTGCGTCAAAATCTGTGGGCCAACTGTTTGGGCTGTATGTGCGGACAATATTGTTTCGAGATCGACCCCGATGACACGGTCCCGCCGCGCGGCCACCAAGGCGACAGCGCCGCCGTCCGCATGGCTGATCGAGCCGCTGTAGCCGTCTGGCCAGAGCGGCTGGCGATGCGTTCCGATCCCGACATGTGAGGCGGGCGATCCCAATGCGTCCAAGGCCGCGCGGGCGAGGTACCGACCGGCCAGAAACTCGGCCTGCCGTTTGGGCACCGACGCATTGATGCTGTCTGGGCACGCGATGCTGAAGTGATCAAAGAACGTTGGGGAATAGGCGGACACATCGAAACTGCACCCGGTGAAAACGCATCCGGGTTCAGGCGGTTCGAATTGGATTTGCGAGGCAATGAACACGGGAAATCAGCAACCGTTTTCTCAGGTGAATTTTCTGAAAAGCTTGGTCTTGTCAAAGATGTCTTCCAGTTCCTGCATCCTGTCCTTGGTCTTGTCCCAGTTCGGGGTTTGCACCGCCGAAATCATGCTTTCCACCAGCAGCATGATCGCCGTCGCACTGTCCCATGCCGACGGTACGATGATCTGACTTGTCAGGCTGACATCCGCCATGCGGTGCACCGGAGACCGCCATTGATCGGTGAACAGCACGATCTTGGCGCCCCGGTCATAGGCCAACTCGGCCAGCTTGAGTGTATTGTTCTCGTACCGCCTGACGTCGAAAATCACGAACACATCGCCATCGCCCGCATTCAACAGATAATGCGGCCAAGTATTGGACGTCGATTGCACATGCGTCACGTTTGGGCGGATCACCTGCAAGTGCATGAAGAGGTATTCGGCAAGCGTGTGCGTGATACGCCCGCCAACGACATAGAGATGCCGGTTGGGGTCGGCCACCAGTGCGCACGCCTCGTCAAAGGCGACCGGGTCAATATGGGCCATTGTGTTGCGAATATTGTCGATCACCGCCTCGGTAAAGCGGTTCAGGACATGTTCTGACGGGGCCGCCCCGGCCCAAGTTTCGTGTTTGGCGATCGGCCCTTTCGCAATGGCCCCCAATTCGTCGCGCAGATCGGCCTGAAAGTCGGGATAGCCCTTGTACCCCAGCTTTTGCACCATCCGCGCCACTGTCGGCACCGACACGTTCGCCCCTTTGGCCAGTGCCGTCAGAGGGCCAAGGCCGGAAGCCGGGTAGTTTTCGAGGATCGACAGGGCCAGTTGACGTTCGGCGCGTGTCAGGTCGTCCAGCTTGGCCTGAATGCGGTCCGAAATCGTCTGCTTTGCATCGGTCATTTCAGATGCCTCGTCATTGTGCAAAAAATTAACAGCGCTATTCGTCCTGTTATGAATTTTTCACAATTGTGTTGACAGAAACCCTGCTTGGCAAGACTTTTCCAAGGTGGGAGTCGAGATGAATCACCTGAACCGCCCATTGGATGAGACCATTGTTGATGTCCGTGATGCCCACGCGACGTCCTCTGTGATTTTGGTGTGTGAACACGCCAGTCCCCACATTCCGGCAGAGTTCAACAACCTCGGTTTGGCCCACGCTGCACGCGACAGCCATGTGGTGTGGGACCCCGGTGCCTTGGCGCTGGCCGAAGAGATGGCAGACCGGCTGAAGGCCACCCTGATCGCGGCCAGGACCTCTCGGCTGGTCTATGACTGCAATCGCCCGCCCGACGCGCCCGATGCGATGCCCGCGCGCAGCGAACGTGTCGATGTGCCCGGCAACGCGGATTTGACGCCCGCCCAAAAGGCCGCGCGCGTCAGTGTCTACTACGAGCCCTTTCGCCGCGCCGTGGCGCAGATCATTGCCGACGTTGACGACCCGGTGCTGATCACGGTGCACAGCTTCACCCCGATCTATCACGGAGCAATGCGCGATGTGGAAATCGGCATCCTGCACGACAGCGATGCGCGCCTTGCCGACGCGCTTTTGACCCATGCCGACACGAGGCACATCGTGCGTCGGAATGAGCCCTATGGCCCCGCTGATGGCGTGACCCACACGTTGAAAGAACACGCCCTGCCAAGCGGCCATCTCAACGTCATGATCGAGGTGCGAAACGACCTGATCGCGGACAAACCCGCACAGTCAGCGATGGCCGACAGGCTGTCCGCCTGGATCGAGCGTGCGCTGGCAACGCCCGAGGTTGCGGCATGCTGAAGGGGGTGATGACATACATCTCGGTCGTGGATGCGATGAACTATCGCATCGGGCGGGTCGTGATGTACGGCATCTTTGTGATGATGGCGATCCTGCTGTGGTCGTCCATCAGCAAGACGTTCTTTGTCCCGTCACTCTGGACGCTGGAAGTCGCGCAGTTCGCAATGGTCGCCTACTACATGCTCGGCGGCCCCTATTCGATCCAGATGGGATCGAACGTGCGCATGGACCTGATCTATGGCGAGTGGAGCGATCATCGAAAGGCCCAGATAGATGCGATGACGGTGGTGTTCCTGATCGTCTATCTGATCTTTCTGCTCTGGGGCGGCTGGGAAAGCTTTCAATACTCGATCAGCTACGGAGGCGAGCGCAGTTCGTCGGTCTGGCGGCCCTATCTCTGGCCAATCAAGGCGATCATGCTGATCGGTATCTTCCTGATGTTGCTGCAGGCCGTTTCCGAGTTCTTCAAGGACATCCTGCGCATCAAGGGGCACGACATGGGGGCAAAGGTCTGATGTCCTACGAGGTCATCGCAATCCTCATGTTCTCGTCCATGATGCTGATGCTTCTGACGGGTCAGCGCGTGTTCGGCGCGATTGGGTTCGTGGCCGTTGTGGCCGCATTCTTCCTGTGGGGGGACCGCGGGGGATATGACCTCGGGTTTGCGGCCGCGATCAAACTGATGAAATGGTATCCGCTGCTGACGCTGCCGATGTTCATTTTCATGGGCTACATCCTGTCGGAATCCAAGATTGCCGACGACCTCTACAAGATGTTCCATGTCTGGATGGGCGGCTTGTCGGGTGGGCTGGCCGTCGGCACAATCGGGCTGATGGTGCTGATTTCGGCAATGAACGGTCTGTCCGTTGCGGGCATGGCGATCGGAGCAACCATCGCCCTGCCCGAGCTTCTCAAACGCGGCTATGACAAGCGGATGGTGACCGGTGTGATCCAGGCGGGATCGTCACTCGGGATCCTTGTGCCACCCTCTGTCGTGCTGGTGCTTTACGCCATGATCGCGCGCCAGCCCGTGGGTCAGCTGTGGCTGGCCGGAGTGCTGCCGGGATTGATGATGGCGGCGATGTTCGTGATCTACATCGTGATCCGCTGCCGTCTGAACCCGGCCCTCGGGCCCGTCCTGCCCGCGCAGGAACGGGCATTGCCCATGGGCGAGAAAATCCGACTGCTGGGCGCGGGTCTCCTGCCGCTTTTCATCTTCTTTGCGATGATGGTGCCGTTCGTGAATGGCTGGACGTCGCTGGTCGAAAGCTCGGCCATCGGGGCCATCGCTGCGTTTCTCGCTGCCGTGGTCAAAGGCCGGATGACGCGCGAAGTGTTCGAGACATCAGTGCGCAAAACCCTCGGCATCTCGTGCATGTTCATGTGGATCATCCTTGCCGCCCTTGCCTTTGGCGCCGTCTTTGACGGGCTCGGCGCGGTCAAGGCCATCGAGAGCCTGTTTACCGAAAAGCTGGGCTTGAGCCCCTGGATGATCCTGATCCTGATGCAGCTCAGCTTTATCCTGATGGGCACGTTTCTGGATGACACCGCAATGCTGGTGATTGTTGCCCCGCTTTACGTCCCGCTGGTGGGCGCGCTTGGCTTTGATCTCATCTGGTACGGTGTGCTGTACACGATCACCACGCAGATCGCCTATATGACGCCCCCTTTTGGCTATAACCTGTTTCTGATGCGCGCGATGGCTCCGCCCGAGATCACGCTGAAAGACATTTATTCATCCATCCTGCCGTTTGTTCTGGTGATGGTGGTGGCCTTGGCCACGATCATGACCTTCCCCGAAATCGCGCTTTGGCTGCCGGGGTACGTCTATGGAAATTGACAACAAGAGAGATCCCGCATCCCGGGACATATTGAGAAGAGCATCAACAGAGAGGACATACCAATGACGACAAGACGTAAGTTTTTATCATCCGCCGGTATCGGCGCGGCCGCCACGCTGGCCACACCTTCCATCGTCAAGGCACAGTCAGCGATCAAGTGGCGTTTCCAGACCTATGCGGGCAGCGCCCTGGGCGAACATGTGACCAAGCCCGTCATCGACTACATCAACGCCAATGCCAATGGCGAGCTTGAGGTCGAGTTGTTCTATGCCGACCAGATCGTACCGACGGGCGAGTTGTTCCAGGCCCTGCAACGCGGCACGATCGACGGTGTGCATTCGGATGACGACTCCATGGCGTCACCCACACCGCTGCGCCAGTTCGGCGGCTATTTCCCATTCGCGACCAAGCACATCCTGGACGTGCCGGTCCTGTTCAACCAGTACGGCCTCAAGGAAATCTGGGAAGAGGAATACGCCAAGGTTGGCGTCAAATGGTTGTCTGCTGCGGGTCAGGACCCCTGCAACTTCAACACCAAGAAAGAGATCACATCGGTTGCCGATCTCGACGGCCTCAAGCTTTACACCTTCCCCACGGCGGGCCGGTTCCTTGCCAAGTTTGGCGTCGTGCCGGTGAACATTCCTTACGAGGATGCCGAGGTTGCGGTGCAGACGGGCGAGTTGGACGGCATGGCATGGTCCGGCATCACCGAAGACTACACCGTGGGTTGGGCGGACGTGACGGATTACTTCCTCACCAACAACATCTCGGGTGCCTGGATCGGGTCGTGGTTCGTCAACGAAGAACGCTGGGCCGACCTGCCGGATCATCTGAAGTCAGTCGTGATGGCCGCGACAGAGGCGGGCCACACCTATCGCAACCAGTGGTATTGGGGCGGCGAGGCCGCGCTGCGCGCCAATGGTGACAAGCTGGCGTTGCGGTCTGTGCCTGCTGGCGAATGGGCCGAAGTCGAGAACGCCGCCAAGGAGTTTTGGGAAGAAGTGGCCCAGGAAGGCGAAGTACACCAGAAGATCGTCAACATCTTCAAAGAGTACAACAGCGTCATCAACCAGGCTGGCGTGCCTTACAACTTCGAGTAAGCACAGACCAAATAAGAGCGACAGGCGCCCCCGGCACATGGGGGCGCTTCATTGAACAGAAGGATCACACCCGTGGCCGCAAATTTGACCTTTGATGCGTTGAAAGACGCCGTGACAGCGGGCGAGATCGACACGGTTCTGGCCTGCCTTGTGGACATGCAGGGCCGGTTGCTGGGCAAGCGGTTCCATGCCGTGAACTTCGTCGAAACCTCGTTTCAGGAAACCCACTGTTGCAACTACCTGCTGGCGACTGACCTCGAGATGGCCACCCCGCCCGGCTATAAGGCATCCAGTTGGGAAGGCGGTTACGGCGATTACATCATGGCCCCCGACCTCACCACCCTGCGCCGCGTACCGTGGTTGGAAGGCACGGCCATGGTGCTGTGTGACGTGCTTGATCATCACACGCATGAACCCGTGCCACATTCACCCCGCGCCATGCTGAAAACGCAGATCGCCCGCCTGCACGCCCTTGGATTTGACGCGATGATGGCCACCGAACTGGAATTCTTCCTGTTCGAGAAAAGCTTTGACGAGATCCGCAAGGACGGTTTCCGCGATCTGGCCCCGATCAGCGGCTACAACGAAGATTACCACATCCTCCAGACCACCAAGGAAGAAAGCGTGATGCGCCCTATTCGCAATCACCTTTTCGACGCGGGCATCCCGGTGGAGAACACCAAGGGTGAGGCCGAGACGGGTCAGGAAGAGTTGAACATCCGCTATGCGGCCGCGCTGGACTGCGCGGACCATCACACCATCGCCAAGAACGCAGTCAAGGAAATCGCCTGGCAACAAGGCCACGCCGCCAGCTTTCTGCCCAAGTGGCATCACGACAAGATCGGCAGCTCAAGCCACGTGCATCAGTCGTTATGGCAAGACGGAGCCCCAGCGTTTCATGACCCCGACGCCGACTTGGGCATGTCAGAGGTGATGCAGCACTACATGGCTGGCCTGATTGCCTATGCGCCGGACTACACGTTCTTCCTTGCGCCTTACGTCAACAGCTACAAACGGTTTGCCAAAGGCACTTTTGCACCCACCAAAACGGTCTGGTCCGTCGACAACCGCACCGCCGGCTTTCGGCTGTGTGGGGATGGCACCAAGGGTATTCGGGTCGAGTGTCGGATCGGCGGCTCCGACCTCAACCCCTATCTCGCGCAGGCCGCGATGCTCGCTGCCGGGATCAAGGGGATCGAGGACAAGATGACACTGGCCCCGCCCACGTCGGGCGATGTCTACGACGACAGCGGGGCTACGGAAATCCCGCGCACCCTGCGTGCGGCGACCGAGACCTTGCGCGCCTCCGACTTTCTGCGCGCTGCGTTCGGCGACGGCGTGGTCGATCACTACGTGCGTGCCGCCGAATGGGAGCAGGAAGAATTTGAACGCGTTGTGACCGACTGGGAAATCGCACGCGGCTTTGAAAGGGCCTGACACATGATCCGCTGTATCTCTCCCATCGACGGCTCTGTCTTTGCCGAACGCCCGACGCTTTCGTCGGCAGAGGCGCAGGCAGCTGTGGCCCGCGCAAAAGCCGCACAAGCCGCCTGGGCCGCCCGCCCCTTGGAAGACCGTATCGCCCTTGTGCAGGCAGGCGTCGCAAATGTCGGTGAAATGAACGACGAGATCGTTCCAGCGCTGGCGGGCCAAATGGGCCGCCCCATCCGCTATGGCGGCGAATTCGGCGGTTTCAATGAGCGTGCCAGCTATATGGCCGAGATCGCCAAGGACGCGCTTGCCGATCTCGAGGTGGAAGACAGCGACGCCTTTCGCCGCGTGATCAAACGGGTCCCGCATGGGCTGGTTCTGGTGGTGGCCCCCTGGAACTATCCCTACATGACGGCCATCAACACCGTCGCGCCTGCCTTGATCGCGGGCAATGCGGTGATGCTGAAACATGCCAGCCAAACGCCGCTGGTCGGCGAACACATGGCGCAGGCCTTCCATTCTGCCGGCATCCCTCAGGACGTGTTTCAAAACGTCTTTCTGGATCACCAGACAACGTCCGACCTGATCGCGGCCAGATCGTTCGGTTTTGTCAATTTCACCGGCTCTGTCACCGGCGGTCAGGCGATTGAGCGCGCCGCAGCGGGCACATTTACCGGCATCGGCCTTGAGCTGGGCGGCAAGGACCCCGGCTATGTCTGCGACGACGCTGACGTTGACGCGGCCGTGGATACGCTCATCGACGGGGCGATGTTCAACTCGGGTCAATGCTGTTGCGGGATCGAACGGATTTACGTGGCAGAACAACACTTTGATACCTTTGTCGCCAAGGCGGTCGAGATCGTGCGCGGCTACAAACTGGGCAACCCTCTGTCCGAAAAGACAACGCTGGGTCCGATGGCGCACGTGCGCTTTGCCCAAGAGGTACGTGGGCAGATTGCCGACGCCGTGGCCCAAGGCGCAACCGCGCATATCCCGACCTTCGCCGAAGACGATGGCGGCGCCTACCTGTCTCCGCAGATCCTCACCAACGTGACCCATGACATGCGCGTGATGCGCGAAGAAAGCTTTGGCCCCGTCGTCGGCATCATGCCTGTCAAGGACGACGCGCATGCCATCGCGTTGATGAATGACAGTGACTTTGGATTGACAGCATCGGTCTGGACCCAAGACGCACGGCGCGCCGAAGCGATTGCCGACCAGATCGACACCGGCACCGTCTTCATGAACCGCGCCGACTATCTTGATCCCGGTCTGTGCTGGACGGGGTGCAAGGACACCGGGCGCGGCGGCGGGCTGTCGGTGATCGGCTATCACAACCTGACCCGCCCCAAATCCTACCACTTGAAGAAGGCCTGAGTTCCATGTCGCTTACCGCAAATTGGTCCTATCCCACTGCCATCCGTTTCGGCGCGGGCCGCATTGCCGAGATCGCTGACGCCTGCGCGGCAGCCGGTATCTCGAAACCGCTGCTGATCACGGATCGCGGCCTGGCTGACATGGACATTACCACCAGAACGCTTGATCTGCTGGAAGCGGCGGGCCTGGGCCGCGCGATGTTCGCGGATGTCGATCCCAACCCCAATGAAAAGAACGCCGAAGCGGGCGTGCGCGCTTTCAAGGATGGCGGACACGATGGCGTCGTCGCCTTCGGCGGTGGGTCGGGCCTTGATCTGGGCAAGCTGGTGGCCTTCCTCGCCGGTCAAACGCGTCCCTTGTGGGATTTCGAGGATATCGGCGATTGGTGGACCCGCGCCGATGCAGATGCCATCGCGCCGATTGTGGCAGTGCCCACGACAGCGGGCACCGGATCGGAAGTGGGGCGCGCCAGCGTCATCACCAATTCCGAAACTGAAGAGAAAAAGATCATCTTCCACCCCAAATTCCTGCCCTCGGTCGTGATTTGCGATCCGGAATTGACCGTTGGCATGCCGAAATTCATCACGGCCGGAACGGGCCTCGATGCCTTTGCCCATTGTGTTGAGGCGTTCTCCTCCCCGCACTATCACCCGATGTCGCAGGGCATGGCATTGGAAGGTATGCGGCTGGTCAAGGACTACCTTCCGCGCGCTTATGCGGATGGTTCTGACCTCGAGGCGCGCGCGCAGATGATGTCCGCCGCAGCCATGGGGGCGACGGCCTTTCAAAAGGGTCTGGGCGCGATCCACGCGCTGTCGCACCCCATCGGCGCGATCTATCACACCCATCACGGCACAACGAACGCGGTGTGCATGCCAGCCGTCTTGCAATTCAACGCATCCGCCATTGCCGACCGCTTCGAGATGGCGGCCAACTACCTTGGCATTGCCGGCGGCTTTGACGGGTTTTGCGCCTTTGTCGACACGTTGAACGCCAGCATGGGCATCCCCAAGACGCTGACCGAACTGGGCATCGAACACCTGGATGTCGACCGTGTGGTCGACGGCGCGCTGATCGATCCCAGCACTGGCGGCAACCCGATAGAAATGACGCGTGACAACACCAAGACGCTTCTTTTGCAGATCGTGTAGTGGTCTTTCATAGGCTCTTTTTATCCAGCGCAATGGCGCCCGCCACGGCCCGCACCGTTGCGCCGCGCAATGGACCTGTCGCGCAAACAGCCCAAAGGCCGCGCTCCCGGCAATAGCGGTTCTGCGCGCGGATCGTGCGGGTCGTCATACGACCATTGATCCGGCCCTGGTAATACTCCAGGGCGCGCAGTTCCTGTTGCAGCACACGCACCCATGCATTCTTGTTGATCCAGAATGCCGTGCTGGCTGTCCGCGCGTAGTTGTCTGTTTCAGTGTCTGCGAGAATGTCCTCCACTTTCGTCCAGAATTGCCTTGGGTGTGTTTCTGCGGCCAGCCGCACCAGTTCAGGCGACAGGGTCCGATCGGGAATGCCAGGAATGGCGGCAAGCAAGGCGCGTGTCCGGATCGCTTCCTCGCCTTTGTCGGCTTGCTGAGACAGATAAGTCAGCCCGGCCTTGGCAAATCTCGCATCTCCATCGAGGCCGGCGCGCACGACCTGATCAACTGCGGCTTCCGACGCCTGCCCACCCAAACGGTTCCAGTTGAAACGCACCACGAGGTCGCGCGCGGCGTTCCTGTCACCGTTTCGCGCCATACGCTCCAGCATGGCGCGCCCCTGTTGAGGATCAGAGGCTGCCCCAAGCTTGCGATCAATATGTGCTGTCGCCAAGAGCCGCTCCGTGCCCGGCAGACCCTCAAGCACCCCAGCGTGCAGCAGTCGCAATGCGGTGTCACCCCGCCCCAACTCGATCTCGACCCGCGCCAGGGACGCAGTGGACCACGGATGCCCAGCCTCGACAGCGCGCATGTACCACTGACGCGCCGCCTCCAGGTCAGTCCGCGTGCCGATCCCCTTGCGCAGGTAGTATCCGACCCTGTCGATGGCAGGCGCATAGCCCTCTTCGGCCAAGGACATCATGGCACTATAGGTGCCGTGCGGATCGCTCTGTTCTTGCGCGGTGATCGCCTTGAACTGTGCCCGTTGGTCTTTGGCAAGGCAGGTGCCTGCCATGGCCAGAACGAGGGCTGCCCCCAAAACAAACTGTCTCATTTTCAAACTCCTTTCTTGAACCCTGCGTTCGGGTGAATGGATCATGCGCGCACAGCGCAGCCATCAAAAGATTAGCAAATCCAGAGTGTTATCGTAAAAACTGGTCCCGGCATCAGCATGGTTGGAAATCAGGATGCTCTGCGATCCCGACAGGGTGATCCGAATGTCACCGTCGGACATCCGCGCGACATGTTCGCTCACCCATGCGCTCCGATCTGCGGCGGCGTCGATGAAGTTGAAGTCAGACAGATCAATACTGTCTGCATGCGCCCCATAGGCGTTGAAATCCGTGATGTGGTCCCGGAAGAAACCGACATCCGAGCGAAATACAAACACGTCGCTACCGCGACCGCCAGTGAGCGTGTTGATACCGGTTCCGCCGAACAGGACATCCTGACCGGCGCCACCGTCCAAGGTGTCTGCGCCGGTGCCGCCGTCGAGGCTGTCGTGCCCCCATGAGCCGTTGAGCACATCCATGCCCGCACCACCCAAGAGCACGTCATGCCCAGCGCCGCCATTCAGATCATCACCCCCCGTGCCACCCGCAAGCGTGTCTGCGCCATTGCCACCGAGGAGCGTATCGACACCTGTGCCGCCCTCCAGAACGTCGTCGCCCTGTTGGCCGGACAGATGATCATTGCCGTGACCGCCATAGAGGTGATCGGCACCATGTCCGCCGCGCGCAAGGTCTGCGCCGTTGTCGCCGAACAAACTGTCATTGCCCGATCCACCGATCAGATTGTCGTTGCCGTCACCGCCCCGCAGGCGGTCATCATCTGCCCGGCCATAGAGCAGATCAACACCCGCGCCACCGCTCAGATCGTCATTGCCCGCGCCGCCATACAGGCGATCATCACCTGCGCCACCGCTGAGGACATCGCTGTCATTGCCGCCCCAGATCTGATCGGCGCCCACGCCACCGTCGATGGTATCAGCGCCTTCACCCCCGTAGAGCATGTCGTTGCCAGTGCCGCCGGATTGCACGTCATGTCCGTCGCCACCAAAGAGACGATCATGCCCGTCCTGGCCATCCAATCGGTCGGACCCGTCTCCGCCAAACAGCGCGTCCGCCCCTTGACCACCGTTCAAGGCGTCCTCCCCCGCCCCTCCGAACAGACGGTCTACGCCTTCGTTACCATCAACGTGGTCGTCGCCTTGCGCGCCATGAAGGGAATCATTGCCCGTACCCCCCGCGAGGGTGTCGCCGTCATCGCCGCCAAACATGCGGTCCGCGCCAACGTCACCGGCCAACTGGTCGTTGCCAATGCCGCCATACAGGCGATCATTCCCCGTTCCGCCAGACATGCTGTCGTGACCCGCGCCGCCCCAGAGGCGATCGTCAACGCCGCCTCCGACACCGCCGCCGGATCCGCTTGCGTCACCGCCGTTGATGACATCATTGCCCTGTCCGCCATAGAGGCGGTCCTGCCCCGCGTCGCCGTTCAGCACATCGTCGCCAAGGCCGCCGCGCAGCGTATCCCCGCCGGATGCACCATGCACGGTGTCATTTCCGCCTTGCGCGTAAACGCGGTCGGCGCTGTTTCCTGAGCGGATGGCGTCGTCGCCGCCTTTGCCATGGATGCGGTCGCGGCCAGCGCCGCCTGTGATCGTGTCGGTTTCGGGTGTGCCGTAGATATGTCGTGTCATTGCCTTTGGGTCTTTCTGTCAGTTGGGTTTGTGGGATGTGGCTGTCAGGCCACGCGGATTGGTTTGTCCGGCACGATGTCGTGTCGGATCACGCGCTCGAGGTTTTCGGCGCGGATATCGATCAGGATGCTGAGCATGGATTCGAGGGTGAAGTACGCCCGCAGCACGCGGAAAATCAGGTATTCGGGCAGTGCCAGGATGCCGCGCGGCACGCCGTTCAGCAGCGACGCGAACACTGCCATGATCGCGGGCGCGCCCGTGGTCACGGCCACGATGGACTGCCAGACAATCGGGGTATGTGCGTTAAAGGCGAGGCCCCATTCGAGGCCACCAAAGATGATCAGCGGTACCAGCATCGCGCGACGGGCCGAGTTGATCAGCATATAGGGCAGGATCACCTTGCCCCTCAGCGTCATGTTGTTCCCATAGATCAGGTCCCGGCAGCGCGACGAGATATGATAGATCGAGCGGAACCAGCGCATGCGCTGCTCGCGCATATGGCTGTAGGACGACGGTACTTCGGAAATGTAGCGGATCTTGGGATCCACGACCGAATGAAAGCCCAACTCACCGACGCGCAGGGAGATGTCGGTGTCTTCGCCGTTCATGCCTTCGACAAAACCACCAAGGTAACGGGGGTGATGGGTGCGGTAGACCACGAACATGCCCGGGATGCCGACCACGCCGTTCACAGCGCCCATGGCAACCGAGTAAAACCCATGCTTCACCAGCACTTCGAGCAGGCGCGCGCGATCAAACAGGGCGCCGCCCGGTGGCACCGGCACGCCGCCGACAACGCCCACGGCGGGGTCGGTAAAGTAGGGCATGGCGCGCGTGAAGTTGTCCTCGCCCACCAGCGTGTCGGCATCCACACGGACCAGGAACTCGGTCTCGCACGCATCGAGGCCCGCATTCAGCGCGTTGGATTTACCCGGTTTGGGCACGTTGATCACCCGGCCCTTGGCGGCTGTGCAGGCTGCCAGGGTTGCGCGCGCAATCTCTTCGGTGTCGTCGGTCGAGTTGTTGTTCATGATCAGGATGTGCACGTCGCCGCCATAATGCGCTGCGGCGCGGTCCATCGCGTTGATCGTGTCCTTAATGATGTAGGATTCGTTATGGGCGGGCACGATGACCGACACGGGCGGCGTAAACCTCGGCGTTTTGGCCGTCAGCACGTCGTAGATGGCCAGCAGGTAAAGCTGCCCGAACAGCACTGGCAGAAACAGGAACACACCCGGACCGATACCGCCCAGCAACGTCCAGCTGCGCATGACCTCGACCACATATAGCTGCATGCCACCGACCCACATCGCGATACCCGCCGCCACGGCAATCGTGACGCCAAGACGCAGCAAGGCGCGTATCTGGCTGACGGGGATATGTTCGATCCGAATTCGCGCCGGCATGAAGCCGCGTTCAAGCAGCTTGAACGAATAGATCGCGAACCCGAACAGGCCTGAGGCGATGGCACTGAAATGCAGGGAAAAGGACGAGCCGAGCAGGTGATCCGCCAAGGCATTGGCCAGATCGAAAACGGCGCACCCCGCAAGGAAAGTCAGCACCAGATCAAGGCCGAACAGCGCGCGCCGACATATGTCGCCTGAACTGAACGCTGCAAAGGCGAAAAAGAACGAGATCAGGAAGATCCGGATCGCAATGGCGTGCCGCCCGGTATGCGCCGAGAACACGTAATCGCGGTTGGGGAATACCTGCGACACCAGATCGGTGTTCACAATCCAAAGCTGAAGCGTGGCAAGCAGCGTGAACACAGCCAGCATCTTGGGCGCCTGCCAATGCAACACCGGTCCAGCAAAGCGCTTGGGCGCGCTGTCGACCGAGATGTAGTTGATCTGCTCGCGCTTGTCCTCAAGGTCGCTCATCCCTCCGCCTCCGCCGATGTGGGCGTACCCGGGGTGATCAAGAGTGCGACGCCAGTGCGCGGCAACACGACCCCAGGCTGCACTGTCGTGATGGACAGTGGTTGGGGCGTGCTGTATTGCGTTACCAACCATGTGGGTCCAGCGGCAGATAAGGTTGGCGCAGGATGCCCCGTGCTCAACACAGTGATCTGAACCGTGGCCCCTGCCGGTTTGAACGCGACCCCGGCAGGGATCACCTGATCCAGCATGTGGCTGGCGGTGTCTGCATCAATAGCCGTCAGCGCTGCATTCATGGCCACATTGACAACTCCCACGTCGCGCAAAGCGGCGTGCAGGTCTGACATGGCATTTGCAAAGGGCGTGTCACCGGTGATCAGGCGGGACGTGGGCAGCATTTCGGCCACAAGTTCGGGGCCCTGATCACATGCACCGCCACGGGGTACGGATGTCGTTGCGATCACTTCGAGTGTGTTGGCACTGGTTTGAATGTCCGACGGCAGATCAATCAGGGCCTGATACGCCGCCTGCACACCGGTGACATGCTCCTGAAAAATCAGGCGATTGTTGAGCGTCACGGTGAGGACCCAAGAGTGATCCCCCACAAGGCGACCGAACAGCATGCGCAGGTCCAGCTGAGACGGGATATTCTGCCCGCCTGCGCCACCCAACGCGAACCGTTCGCGCCATATGGCCTGCCGATAGAAGCGGCGCAGACCTGCATTGGCACCTGTCTGGGCGAGTGGCCCAAGTGTTTGCGGCTCCGCCTCGACCAACGGAAAGGCTGGCAATGCCGCGCGCAACTCAAGCGTGGTCAACCCGGCCTCTTGCGGCGACGCCACGAACACTGGCGCAAGCCCACGGCGCCGGAACTCGGTCGCCAGAACCAGGCGGCGCAACTGCTCGTCCTGTTTCAGCCAGGCAGGCCACGCGATGCGGACGGCATCGCCCCATGCATGCACGCGATCACGCGCGCTTTGCAGTGGGCGATCCAGCGTCACAAAGACTGCGCTGGTCGTTTCGATCTCGACGACGGCTTGAACACCGTCTTCCGGTCCGCACTGCTGTTGGGGGCCAGTGCCTTGCAGCGAGAAGGAAACGACCAGCTGGTTCCCCGCAAAATCCGACGGTGACAGAGGAATTTGCAGGGAACGTCCCACCTCGCCTGAACGCAGCAGCATCTCGCCCCGGCGGGTGTTGTCGATCGAGATGCGCAGCACCCCTTCCACACCGCCGAGAACCTGAGAGGTCGCATTGATTTGGAGGTATCCAGACGTTGGGCGTGCATCCACCGGCATGGTGAACGCGACGCTCTGGTAGGCGGGAAAACCGGATAGAATGACAGGATGGTCGGGATTGGCGCGCAGGATCATCGCCTTATCCGCATCCTGTGCCATCGGGGCCGCGCGGTGTTCGAACACCAGTTGCGGGCCGGACGCGATTTCGCGGACGTAGCGTTGCCCCTGTTCCAGGATGTTCATTGTCGAAAGCAGGAGGGCAACACCTGCCAAGAGAAATCCCATGAGCCCAATGCCAATCATTCGCATGCTGTTCACCGTGATCTGATGCTGAAGAACCTGAGCGCACCGGCCCCACCTCCAAGCGGGTCCGGCGCGACAGGGTACGAAGGGTCAGGCCGCCTTGCGTGCCTTTGGAGAGACGACGCCGGGGCGCTGCTTGTCCGTCCATGTGGACACGCAAGGGATCATCTTGCGAATGCAGCGGTCGGCGTATTTGGCGGCGATCTGTTGGGTTTCGTCGATCAACCCTTCGGCCAGTGTGATCGGCTTCAGACCCAGAGAGAGAAAGGTCTTGTTCGACACACGGAGGTCATTTTCGGCAGCTTCGTTGCGCGGATTATCCACGTTGGCGATCATCGCGCCGGACACATCGGCCACCAGTTCGGCCAGTGCGCGCACAGAATGCGTTTCGGTCATCTGGTTCAGGATCGCGACCTTGCCGCCATGTGCGGGCGGGTTTTCGACGGCGAGCGCGAGGCATTTCACCGTGTCCTGAATGTGAATGAAGGCGCGGGTCTGACCGCCTGTGCCATGGACAGTCAGCGGGTGCCCGACGACTGCTTGCATCAAAAAGCGGTTGAGCACGGTGCCATAGTCGCCGTCATAATCGAACCGGTTGATCAGGCGTTCGTCCAGCTTGGTCTCGTCCGTCTGGGTGCCCCAGACGATGCCCTGGTGCAGGTCGGTGATGCGCAGCCGGTCGTTCTTGGCATAGAACTGGAACAGCAGTTGATCCATGGATTTGGTCAGGTGATACACGCTGCCCGGGTTGGTCGGGTAGAGAATGTCACGTTTCATGATCTGCTTGTCATCGCCGGGAATATAGACCGGCAGGTAACCTTCGGGAATCTCCAGCCCGTCATCGTCGTAGCCGTAGACACCCATCGTGCCGAGGTGGACAAAGTGCGGATCCAGCCCCAATGCGACCGACGCCGCCAGCAGGTTGTGTGTGCCTGAGATGTTGTTGTCGACGGTATAGCGTTTCTCGGTGGCTCCTTTCATCGAAAAGGGCGCGGCGCGCTGTTCGCCGAAGTGGATGATCGTGTCGGGTTTCAGGGCGTCAAGCAAAGCGGTGACAGCATCAAAATCCCGGGCCACGTCGATGTTTTCAAACGCGATTGTGCGACCCGTCTGTTCGGTCCATGCGGCCAGCCGGTCCTCCATCGATGCGATCGGCGTCAGGCTGTCAGCGCCCAATGCCGCGTCGATGTCACGGCGTGACATGTTATCGACGATGGTGATGCTGTGCCCCAGCCGAGACAGGTGAAGCGCTGTTGGCCAGCCGCAGAATCCGTCGCCACCGACTACGATGATGTTCTTTGCTTGTGTCATGTCTTTGTTCCTTTTGGCGGGTCCCTCCATGCGACCCTGTTCAAGATGAACACAGGTGTAGAGGGCCCGGACGGAACGCGCCGGGGTGCGAGGGTATAGGGTGTAGAGAATTGGAGTGGGTCAGCTATCCGGACGGATAGGGTGGCTCGCCTTAAGTGGCGTCGCTGTCGGGGGCCAGGGCTTTGTCAAAGACAGCCCTGGACGCGGCTGCCCGTGCATCAAGTGTGTCGGCCCAGGTCTGCCGCTTTGTCAAAGTGCCTTCCCGCGCATTCTGTTCCAGCGTGGCCAGCGCATCCTGCAGATCAACTTGCCCAAGCAAAGATGCCGCGCCCTTGGCCTTGTGGGCGGCATCCGCAAGGGCAGTCAGGTCTGGTGTTTCTTGGCCCGTGCGCAGGTCAGCCGAGAAGGTCGCCAGTTCAGACAGGAACCTGTCCGAAATTGTCGCGACCTTGGCCTGGCCAAGCATGTCGATCATCTCGACCAAAGCGTCGGGAAAGTGGGTCGCATCCGGTTTGGACAAGTGGGTCGCGGTGACCTCGGCGATGATGTTGTGCAGGGCCTCGAGCCGGATGGGTTTGGTATGAAACCGGTCCATGCCCGCTTCCACGGCCCGCTCGCGATACTCTTCGCGCCCATGTGCCGTCAGGCCGACGATATGCGTACCGACATTCGGCCCACCACCGCGACGCAGGTGATGGGTTGCCTCGATCCCGTCCATCACCGGCATGCTGATGTCCATCAAGATGATGTCGAAGGCTTCGTCCTTGACCCTGTCCAGGCAATCAGCCCCATTCACCGCCTCGCGCACGTTATGGCCCATGGCGGTCAGCATATCGCTCAAAACACTGCGGTTGATGCTGTTATCCTCGACAATCAGGATGCTGCACGCGCGCGTCGCTTGCGTCTGAGCCTGCTCATCATCTTGGCGCCGCACAGGTTCCGTGCGTCGCAAGGGCACGGTCAGGATGAACACAGACCCGGCGCCTTCGTCACTTTTCAGGGAAACGTCCCCCTCCATCGCCCGCGCAATGCGGCGGGAGATCGACAGGCCCAAACCGTCGCCCCGCGCCTGGCGTCCTTCGCTGCGGGCATGGGCAAAGAAATCCTCGAACACCTGTTCGTGCTGATCGGCGGGAATGCCGATGCCGGTATCTCTCACCTCGAACCGCAGCGAGGATGTCTCCGGGCCATGGATCCCGCTGACGCGCAATGTGATCCCCCCGTCTTCGGTGAACTTGATGGCGTTGCCGATCAGGTTGGTCAGGATCTGGCGAATGCGCCCGGAATCCCCGTGATACGGACCCCGCATCGCGGGTTCCACGTCCAGCCTGATACTCAGGTTCTTTTCCTTGGCCAGAGGGTCGAACATGTCGACCAGTTCTTGCATCAGGTCCGTCAGTGCAAAGTCCTGGAAGGTCAGTTGCAATTCGCCCGTCTCGATCCGCGTGATGTCGAGCGCCTCGTTCACATGTTCCAACAGAACCTCGCTGGAAGACGTTGCAATGCGGGCATAGCGGGCCTGCTGTTCATCCATCGGCGTTGTCTTGAGCAGATCAAGCACACCGAGTATCCCATTCAGCGGCGTGCGCATTTCATGACTCATCACCGTCAGGAACTGTGACTTGGCTTTGTCCGTCCGCTCCGCCCTGTCGCGGGCGTCGATCAGCTTTTGCTCGTTGATCTTGCGGGCGCTGATGTCGCGGATGTAGGCGATGAACTTGACGTCATCACCATCCTGCGCGGTTGTGATGTTCAGCTCGACCGGGAACTCCTCACCACTTTTGCGCAGAGCGGCAAGCTCGACACGACCGGCATCAACGACGCGCGGCTTGCCGGTGTCCAGATACCGCCTCATCCCGTTGTGATGCGCGTCGCGCATCCGGTGAGGAATAAAGGTGTCCTCCATCGTCAGGCCGACGATTTCGTCACGGCTCCAGCCAAAGACACGTTCGGCGGCGGCGTTGAAGTTGGTGACCCGCCCGGTATCGTCCGCCGTGACAATTGCATCCAGCGAGGCGGCCACGGTCGAAGCCAACTGTTTCGAGGATGCGGACAGGGCCGCATCCCTGCGCACGGCACGCTGCAAAAGCTGGTCAAGGCACAGCATCAGGATCGCCATCAGGATCAGCAGCGCAATCGCGATACCTCCGGTCCAGGATAACTGGCTGGCAAACTGCGCCCGCCGTTCCTCGGAACTCTCACCACTCAACCGGACGCCCAACAAGGCAATGTCGCGCACAAAAGGGCGAACCTCGCGCACGAGGCGCTGCATTGTGGCAAGCTCTGCGCCGACCAATGGGCCGGGCGCATCCAGAATAGCGACTGCGTCCTCGGCAAAGGCATTGATCGGTTCGATCAGCGCGGCGGCTTCGGCGCTCTCACCGAAAATCTCTGCCGCCCGCCCTGAATTGATGATGTTCAGACGGCTTAGCGCGATGTCGATACGCAACTGTATTTGTTCGGGGGACCTGCCTTGCGTGGCGATCTGGTCGGTCAGAGCGGCGTCCAGATTCGCAAACTCGGTGTCGATCTGCGAAATGCTCCACTGCATGTTGTCTTCGGCTGCGCGCGACAGGCCTCGCACCTGCGACACGAGATTGATGACCATGACGGCCAACAAGAAAGTCAGCAGGCAGATACCTGCTAACACCGTGAGACGGTAACGGTTCAACCCGGGCTTCAAACGCGACCTCCTGTTTGAGGTCACCGTAAGCACATGCCGCAAGTCAATCCACGACCTTCAAACGGTTGAGTTGCCAGATGCTGAACGCATAGATCGTTTCAGTCCGGTACTTGGGGTCTTGGTCGTAAGGGAACACAACCCAGTACGGCCCCTTGTCTCGCACAGACATCGTTTCGCCGTTCATCCGTGTCGCGATGATGGGCGCGTTGTCTTCGAGTGTCACCAGCGGCATCGCCACCTTGTAGTCGTTCAGTGCCACCATTTCGACGGTCGTCCCCGCGGCGTCGACCTCTGCAAGCAGGGTCTTGAGCGGTACGCCTGAGAAGCTGACCTTGCCATCGGTCCAGATGGTTGTGGTGTCGAATGTCACCTGCTCCATCGCGTCGAGATCAGCCAGGGTGAACTCGGCGGTGCCGGACTCAGAGCTGGATGCCGTTACTTCCAACATCATCGCTGGCTGTGCTGCAGCTGGTGCGATCCAACTCAGCAACAGCATGACCAAAACGGCAAAAGTCCGTGAGTGGTGTCTTCGTGCCATTGATACTTCTCCAAATCCGACATCCATGACTTACAATTCTGGGTTCACCAAGGTCAGTAGAGCATTGGCATAGGCACCTATACCAAAGTATAGTTCCGCCAAGATTTGGTCCGATTTTTTCGTTGCAAACGCATTGAGTGTAAGGAACCTGCGTATATGCCCAATATCCTTTTGGCCGACGACCATGATCTGGTGCGCGACACGATCGCGGCCTATCTGGAAACCGTCGAGGATTTCCAGGTTCAAACCGCCGCCAATCTGGACGGGGCACTGGACGTGATGCGCGGGCTCGATTCCTTCGATCTGCTGATCCTTGACTACAACATGCCGGGGATGGACGGGTTGAATGGGCTTGATCGCGCCCGCAAGGCGTTTCCCGCAACCAAGGTTGCCCTGATGTCCGGCGTCGCGAACCGCGAGGTTGCCAACAAGGCGATGGAGCGCGGCGCAAACGGGTTCATTCCCAAATCGCTGACAGCCGTCTCGCTGGTCAATGCGATCAAGTTTGTCCTGTCTGGAGAGCGTTATTTTCCCTTTGACTTCGGACCGGCTGAGACCGCCGCCACGCCTTCGGGCGCCTTTGCCACCCTGTCGGACCGCGAGATGCAAACGCTGGAACAGCTGTGCATCGGCCTGTCCAACAAGGAAATCGCCCGAAATCTGGGCGTGCAGGAGGTTACGGTAAAGCTGCACGTCAAGAATGTGTTGGCCAAATTGGGCGTTTCCAACCGAACGCAGGCCGCTCTTTTGGCTAAGGAAAAGCACCTGTTCTGAGTGGATATCCGGCCTGTTGAGGGCAGGAAACACGTCGCCAGACACTCAGGTCCGCCAAAACCTTGAGCGGGTGCGCAAGGTCTGCGGCGAAATCTCGAACTCGAAAGGCGGGTTGGCGATTTCGAAGTTGCTGTTGACTGAACTGGCGTTGATGTATGTCACGCCCCTGCGTTTGCGCTGACCGGAACTTGCATGCACGTGGCCAAAGCAGTGAAGCGTCGGCCTCAACGACTTCAACCGCTCTGCGAGATGTGGACAGCCCAACGTCAGCCCGCGGCTTGAAACATCCAGCATTCCGGCCGGCGGTGTATGCGTGATCAAGACGTCGACATCGCCAGGGATTTTCGACCAAGCCATGTGCAGCGCTTGGCTGTTGGCAAAGAACGCGTGCGTGTCGAGGTCGGGAACCCAAGGCGCGCCATGGAACTTGACGCCCTCTATCGTCAGCCCGGTGTCATTCAGAAAAGTCGCATTGCGAAAGGGCTGGTGATGCCCGGTGCGAAGCTGCCGTTCAATGCCCAGGTCGTGATTTCCACCTGTGCATAGGATGTGATCAAACCGCTGGCGGCCAAACCACGCGTCCATTTGTGCAACGGCGCGATCATCTGTTCGAAACAAGCTCTCCATATCGCCACAGTGGATAAGGACGTCGCCGCTGAGACTGCCAAGGTCTTCGTGACGCCCGTGGGTGTCGCTGATGATCACGAGTTTCATGAATGCCGGTTCACCATGGCTGGACTATCACGCCTTTATAAAGGTCAGGCGCGGCATGGCGAGTGCGTTGGTGAGGGTACATACGGGCGACGCACATTGAATTGTCACTTCCCCAGCAGTCGCTTCAACGTACCAAGGCGGTTGACCAAACAAACGGGTTGCGACGTATCAGTACATCGCCGTGTGAAGCGTGATGGAAACTGGCCTGTCAATGTCGAACGTCGCACTGCCCCGCGCAAGCAGCCAGCCGTCCGCGCGCTCCAGACGCACGACGATCTGCAGTGTCGGCGACACGCGCATACGTGAGGGAAGTGCGAGGGAAAACGCGACTGTCTGTAACGTCCCATCGCTGGCGACACTTTTTTGCGCAGCGCTGCGTTGCACTGCACTCTGGCTCGCAGGATCCTCGAGCTGGATGTTTATGCGGCCTTTGGGAATGGTTTTGCCGCTTTCAAATGTGACTTCCCCGCGCAGATCCTTTGCCTGCGCCGCAACCGATTGCGCCACAGCCGCGATCGCCGCTGAGCCAGCGACTGTCAGGAGCGTTCGGCGATTGACCGGGGGCTTCATTTCGCGATCTCCCTCTGCGTTGCCTTGATTACAGGGCGGGTGCATTGCCCGGATTGGCCAGAGCAGGAAGAGGCGCCTCGCCAGCGCCCCTCCCAAGTTGCATCAGATGATAATGAAGTCATCCGCCGAAAGGTCCAGGTTTCTACTCAGTTGCGCGAACTGAATCGCATCACCATCGCCGGAACCATCCGCATCATAGGACAACGTTCCATCATCGGTATCGTAGAGGATGCGGTCGTCGCTATCACGGCTGACGCCAGTCGTGCTCGTGTGAAGCGCGCCAAAGGAAAGCGCACCGTCGCTGCCCAACTCTTCAAAGATGAGGTTATCGAGCAAGATCAGATCCTCGCCGACCGAGAAATCCGTGATCGTATCGACATTGTCACCGCCAAGCTCTGTCGAAAAGCGGAATGAATCCTCGCCCTTGCCGCCTGTCAACGTATCGGCCGCCAATCCGCCATCCAGCAGATCGCTGCCTTTGCCACCGCGCAGTACATCGGCACCGGCCTCGCCAGGCTCGGCGGGGGCTGGTGGGAATTCTACCGACACGTTCAGAGTATATGTCGATCCTTCCGGCACCGTTTCGGCCCAGCCATTTTCCGACGAGTCTGGCGACCAGCTGCCCTGCAGGATGTAGTAGGTGCCCGTTTCCTCAACGACATAGACCGTGCTCGAGTCGCGGGTGGAGGTCGAACCGGGGTCGCCACCGCCATCGTCGTTTTCGGTAACGATCTCGCCACTGCTGTCCAGCAGCCGGACCCAGCTGTCATGCACGTTCGGATCTTCAATGCCATCAATGTCGATCGATAGGATTGTCCCCTCGGCCAGGTCGATACTGTAGTACCCGCCCAAGCCGTTCCCCGTCGCTTCGACAGTCGTATGCAGCACCGTTGTCGAGTCGAAGATATTGGGGTCTTCTTCCAGAGAGAAGTTGTCGGAGATGTCGAATGCCGTCGCGATCGAGTTGTTCGTCGCATCCGGCCCAAGCGTGGCATAGCCCGTGCCCAGGCCCGGCGTTGGCAGCGCATCGCCAGCATAGGCGTAATCGCCCAGCAAGGTGTCATCACCCTCTCCGCCGCGCAGCGTGTCGTCGCCACCCTGCCCGGTCAGCACGTTGGCACCGTCATCCCCCCTCAGCCGGTCGTCAAACCCGGACCCCGAGAGGTTTTCGATCGACACATATGTGTCCCCTTCGGACGTGTCGCGCCGCAGGTTGAGCCTGACACCGCTGGTCGCGTCCGAATAGTCGGCCGTGTCGCTGCCTATGCCGCCATTCAGCACATCGGCGCCCTCCCCGCCTGTCAGCAGGTCATCACCCGCGCCGCCGAACAGCTCGTTGATCTGGTCATCGCCAATCAGCCAGTCATCGTGGAATGACCCAATGACGTTTTCAAAGCCAACTAGGATATCGTTGTCGATTGTCGTGCCGCGGCCCACAATTTGTATCGGCCCATCAGCGTCTCCGCCCGTGGCCGTGCCATTGACGAGGTCCACGGTCACACCGCTCGAGCTGTCTCTGTACACAACCGTATCGATGCCTTCGCCGCCATCGAGATAGTCCTGACCTGCACCACCAATGATCATGTCGTCGCCGCCCTCACCATAGAGGATGTCGCCGTCATTGCCGCCGTCCAGCGTGTCATTGCCATCGCGGCCATTGAACACGTCACCACCGCCCTGACCCCAGAAATAGTTGGCAGCCGACGTTCCAATGAACCGGTCGATGCGGTCGTCGGACCCGATCAGGTTTTCGATATCGTAGAAGGTGTCGCCCGATGCGGTGCCGCCGCTGGCGACATTGGTTTCGAGATTGACGAGCAGTTGGAACGGGCTTTCCTGGCTGTAGTCGACAGTGTCATCGCCATCACCGCCCCGGAAGACGTCGATACCGGCCTGACCGCTCATCATGTCGTCGCCATCACCGCCATCCAGCAGATCGTCGCCTTGACCGCCAAAAATGGTGTCGTTGCCGTCACCGCCATAGAGCGCGTCATTGCCGTCATCGCTCTCGGTCTGATCCTCGAGGTCAGCAACATCAATCGTGTTGTTGATGTCGCGGCTGGCAAGGGAATCCCGACCACCAATGAGAATGTCATCGCCCCCCAGACCGAAGATCGTGTTGTCACCCGCACCCCCATCAATGGTCTCGTCGGTGTCGTCACCCATAAGGATGCTGGTTAGCGTATTGTCACCAGAAGTCGGCGTCGTCTCGCTTTCGTTTTCTTCCGCCTCGACGGTCGAGCCGTCGATGTAGATGATGTTTTCGACATTGGCGATATTGCCCACGTCCAGGTCGCTGGACATCACGATGACCGTATCATTCCCGCCATCCGCCTCTTCGCGCACGATATCATCTGCAGAATCAACAAAGTAGGTGTCGTCGCCACCATTCCCGGCCATGCGGTCGCCGCCGCCACGGCCATCCAGAACGTTGTCCCCGTCATTGCCGATCAGAATGTCGTCATACTGACTGCCGATACCGTTTTCGATGTAGTATTCGGTCTCGTCCGCGTTGTGGCCGGCAAAGATGGACACATTGTTGTTGTGGCCGTTCACGCTCGAAAACTGTCCGGCGCGCATGTCCAGGATCGTCCCGGCGGTCGAGCCGGAGAAATCAATGGTGTCTGTGCCCCCCGTGTCATGGATCACGAAACCAATATCGCGCTGCATACCTGTTGAGGTCAGTTCGTAGCCGTATTTCGAGCTGTTGAACCCATAGACATCGTCGCCGGTGTTGAGGTCAATCGTCTGATAGGTCCGTACGCCATCGTCATCGACGGTGGAGAAGTAGGTGCGGATGACCGCTTCGATATCTGCCATAAGCGGCGTTGACGCCGACCAGCGGGTGTCTTCCCCAACGTCGATCCCGTCGAAATAGGACATGACGGTGTATTGCTGCCGGTCGTAGATCCAGGTCGCGTTGTTGAGATAGTTGATCTGCACGCCACCGGGGCCGCTGTAATTGTAAAGGCCGGGATGGTTCAGGCCGAATTCGTGGCCCAGTTCATGAATGAAGCTGTCGAACACGTAGCCGCCAATGTCGGTCAGATTGGGCTCTGTGTCGTGGAACCGTTGACCGACGCTGATGTAACGGTCACTGGAAAAAGCGCTCCCGTCGCTCGTCTCGCCCAGTTCGGGGCTGACAATCTGCATCCAGTCCGTGTTTTCATCATATGGCGTGTCATCAACAACCACGAACTCGAACGGGGTGACCGATGCCCAAACCTCCAGCGCGCCTATGGCGGATTCCTGGTAATCTGGATGGTTGCTGAGTTCCGAGACATTGATCCTGAGCGGTTCCGCTGCAATCTCGGGCGTCAGGCTGCGGTTCAGCGCTCCGAGATAGTCGAGGTAATCTTCGTAATCCTCGCTTTTTCCAAAGGGATTGTCGGGGGTCTGGTCGTTGACCCACCATGGATCGATGGCGTTGCCCGTATCGAATTGGGCGCTGTTTGAGGTTTCAAGCGAGCCATCCAACACGTCTTCAACGGTCGCATCCTCGGCGTCCGCGTCGTCGTCGTCGGAGCCGGAACTGAAGTTGGGTGTGATAAAATCCCGGTCTTCTTCAAGCGCCGCCGGTTGGGGCACTTGCTGTTCAAGAGATATGGCCTCGACCAAGTTCGCTTGTAGTCCAGTCTTTTGAAAACCTACCTTTTCAAAAGACGTCTCATTTTCGGGGCCGTACCCCAGTTGACACATCATGCACATGTTCAGACTGTCCTTTTTTCAACGTTGCCGGAGTCGTGAGTTCAAGTCGTTGGGGCGAATGAGCGATGGTTTGATGCTCTGTTGCTCGCGTCCAAAACGATTGGTTTGCGTGCAGTGACGCCAGCCAATCGAAGCAGCCTGTGAATCCATATCTTTGAAGGAAACGACGGTGCGGATGCCCAAACCTTCGCGGCATCGAGCGTAGGCGCATGATAGTCAGGCTGAATGTTCAACTCGTGCATGTTCACCCTGATTGACCCTAAACTGAACTGACATGTCAGACATTGACCCAGCGTGTTGTGGTCGCTCAGGACTCCTTCGCAGGTTTCGTGTCGGCCCGTTGGAGTGTTGGGCAATTGATCGTCGAACCACCATTGGTGGTTTGTGTGGTGTGGTGATGACATTTTGTTGAGACTCCCTGTCGGTCAGCCGCAAGCTGTTGCGGCTGTTTTGGTTTGGCAAAGCCAGGTTTCGGCTGGCCGTGCAGGTGCTGGTTCGGAAAAGGGACGATCGTTGAAAAAAGAAACACCTTCATCAATCAAATGCGGTGTTTTGGTATGGTTGCTCTTCTACCTGTGCTTGATTTCTTGGAGATTTACGTATTGATTTCAACAGGAAATACGGAACGTCGGAGTATCGGCAGAATCTGGCTTGGTGGCGGAAGCGTATGGGCGGAACGGCACTCCCACCCTTCGGCACCGGTTTTTGTACGCCGGATACGGCGCCAAAGAGGCGCAGCTGCAGTTGGTCTTGTGGGGCAAGCTGCAAACCGGTTTGCACGGACCGGAACGGCAAACCTTTGAGCATGCACAAAGGCGGGTCTAGTCGGGACATGTAGTCTTGTCTGACCTAGCCGGGCGACCGGTATCGTATGCAGGTGGCGTTGCTGCGTTAGATGCTCGCGCCGTTCATGGCTTGTGTGCCTGTGCCTCACATGCGCAGTGTGCATCGCGCCTACGCCTGCATAGTCAAAATGTTTTCGCAAAAGCCCTCGGCATCGTCCCGGACAAAAGGCGAAGCGTTCATGGTGATGTCGAGCCTTCCTCTTCCCGACAACACCCCCTCACACATCTCCGCATGTTTGTCTGCCTAAAGCCAAAGCGGCAGAAGACACAGCCGATGGGCGGCCAGGAACTCTAGTCAGCGGACGCAACTCTGGCATACTTTCCGGGCGCCGCGCCAACATGGCGAGCAAATGCTGTGCTGAAGGCGCTGGCAGAGCCATATCCAATCTTGTCTGTCACTTCGGCAATGCCGTGACTGCCAGAGCGCAGCATGTGTTTTGCCAGTGTCATCCGCCAGTTCAGCAAGTACCCCATAGGCGTAACGCCGATGATCCGGGAGAACCGGGTAAAGAACGCCGAGCGTGACAGACCCGCCTCTCGTGCCAATTCGGGGACCGTCCAGGCGTGATCAGGTGCCGCATGTATCGCGCGCAGCGCCGGGCCAATTCGCGGGTCGGTGAGGCCACTGGTCAACGCGGATGTCGTGGCAGATTGCGCCGTAGAGCGGAAAGCCTCGATCAACAGGATCTGCAACAAGTGTTCCACAATAGCATCCCGCGCAGGCCGGCCCTTGTGCATTTCGTCCTGAATCATCGCGGCCAAGGTCGCCAGTCGATCCTCGCCCTGCATCAGGATCATGTCTGGCAAGAGTGAGACCAAGAGTTCGGCATCCGAGCTGCCAAAGCTGCAATGCCCAACCAGCATCTTTACAGTCGCGGGTGCGTCGGATGTACCAAGCCGTGTGATCCCATCCGTTCCGGCGATGGGATTGCTGACAAGCCCGGCGGGCGGCGGCGGATCGAGGCTCGACACTTCGAACGGGGCAATGTCGGGAATGAGAACGAAACTTCCCGCACTCAAGTTGACCGGCGCATGGCTATCAACCTCCAGCCTGACCTGCCCTTCCAACAGCATGCAATAAAACGCGGCTTCTACGTCATCGCGGGACACCCGAAACGGCGCAGAGGCATGCACCAGCTTGGTGGACGGTGCCTGCGGGCACAAAAGCGAGATCACTTCGGACAGCGGATCTGTCATTCCGGACTTTCGATAACTTTTTTGATACTCTTGATGATAGTAAATCCTGCGTAGTTTGACAACATGGGTAACACCACCGCAAACAGAGGAGACTACATCATGAAAACCGTATTGATTACCGGATGCTCTTCAGGGTTCGGACTTGAGACCGCCCGCCATTTTCTTGATCAGGGCTGGTCGGTTGTTGCCACAATGCGCACACCGGATGCAGACCTGTTTTCCGCCTCGGATCGCCTGCGTGTTGTGCCGCTGGACGTGACAGACCGCGACAGCATCACCCGCGCGTTGGATGCTGCGGGCCCAATCGACGCCTTGGTCAACAATGCAGGCATCGGCTGGCTTGGTGCTTTTGAGGGGACATCCGACGCGACAGTTCGCAACATCTTTGAAACCAACACCTTTGGCACCTTCGAGATGATCCGGGCTGTTTTGCCACAAATGCGCACGCGCGGGACCGGCGTGATCGTCAACGTGTCGTCCAGCGTAACGATGAAACCACTGCCGCTGCTTGCCGCCTACACTGCAAGCAAAGCGGCCGTAAACGCATATACGGAGTGTCTTGCGCTGGAACTGGCACCGTTGGGCATCCGCGCGCGGCTGGTCTTGCCTGGACAGGCCCCAAGCACCAGCTTCAGCAGCAACGCGCGCGCGCTGATGGCTGAGGCAAACGAGACACCCGATGACTATCGGGACTTCATCGATCAGGTGATGGCGGACTTCATCGCAAACGCCGCCCATGAACACACCCGCCCCACGGATGTCGTTCAGGCCATCTGGCGCGCCGTGACAGATGAGGATTGCCCGCTGCACCTGCCTGCTGGCAGTGATGCTGTCGCATTGGCAGCCTGATGCGGATCAGATTGGACAGCGGCCCGCGTCGCTGTTCATCTGGCCCAGCAGGCTTAGGCCATGCGACCCGCGCCGCGCGCCTGTAAGATCGGATTGCGCGCTTGCAGGTTCACCACCGAAGGCCCGGCACCGAAACCGGGCCTTCATCGCGCCGACAGTCCCGCAACAATGAACTGCGCGATCTTGTCGATATCCCGGCGTGTCATGCGACCTCCTGTGACGATGATCCGCCAATAGAGAATGCTTGCCAATGCATCGTTGGCCAAGTCTCGGTCCGCGTCGTGGGGCAACTCGCCACGCGCGATGGCCCGCTCGATGATGACTGCGCCCTTCTCGCGACGCTCATGTTGCAACGTGTTGCGGATCGCATCGCTGAGCGCGCTCGTGCGGGCCATTTCGGCGTGCAAGTCCGGCAGAATGCGCCGGATCAGAGGGTGCCGAAGGGTCCGGCGCAGGGACAAGAGTATCGATCGCAGATCCTCAACCAAAGTCCCGCTGTTGGGGATTGGTGTGAGGGTCAGGCCGACAGCCTGGATCAAGTCGATCGCCATGTCATGTTTGGAAGACCATCGCCGGTAGAGTGCTGCCTTGCCAACACCTGCCCGCTTGGCAACGCGCTCCAGACTGAGCGCACCGATCCCCGTCCGCGCCCATTCCTCAAAGAACGCGCGGGTCAGCGCGTCGGTGACCGATGTGCGCATTACTGCTGCCCCGCTTGGCACGCGTGCAGCTCGATCCGTCACCAGTTTTTCGTCGGAGCGATTGCGTTCCATTCACGATATCCCTATATGGTCGATACGATACCGTTCCATCGAAAAAGGAGATTTGTCAATGACTGTTGAGCAAACCCGTTTTGAAGGTCTCACAGATATTCTGCGCAAAGGTCTGGGTGATCGGATTGATCCGGATGCACAGAGCTTTCTTGATCTGTTCGCAGAGGATTGCGTGTTTGAAGCGCCTTACGCGCCACCAGGCTTCATCGCGCGCATTGATGGTCGCGATGCGCTGGGGCGTTATCTGATGGCCTTGCCGGACCTCATCCGCATTGATGACTTTTTCGATCTGCGCGTGAGCGAAATGGCGGACCCCAACAAGGTTGTGCTGGAGTTTCGCGGCAGCGGGGAAGGACGCACCGGGGCCTCTTACGATCAAAAGTGGATTTCCGTGATCGAAACACATGACGGAAAGATCACCTATTACGCTGACTATTGGGATCCTCGGATCACGCTTGCCGCAACAGGCGACGCGGTGCCCCAACCTGTTGGGGAGGGCTTTATTCGTGCATGATATCGTCCTTGTCACAGGCGGCACCGGAACAACCGGTCGCCGTATCGCTGCGCAACTTGCCGCGCGAGGCGTTCGCCACCACATTGCAACGCGCACCCCCAAAGCCACCCAAGACATTCGCTTTGACTGGGGTGACGCAACATCCTGGCCAACCGCATTGGAGGATGTGGCGAGCATCTACCTCGTCGCACCGAGCGGCGTTGCCGATCCACTACCGGTGATGATCCCGTTTATGGAAATGGCCATTCGCATGGGAGTGAAACGTTTTGTCCTTCTGAGCGCGTCTTCGCTGGACGCCGGCGGTCCAATGATGGGCGCCGTTCATGCCTGGCTGCGCGATAATGCCCCCGAATGGGTGGTGTTGCGTCCCACCTGGTTCATGCAGAACTTTTCCGAGGGACAGCTTCTTGCACCTATCCGCGATCACGGTGCGATCTATACCGCAACGGACAGCGGGCGGGTTGGATTCATCGATGCCGAAGACATCGCCGCTGTAGCCGTCGAGACGTTGATCCGGCAGGATTTTGTCTCTGGCGACCTGATCCTGACCGGTCCCGAAGCGCTCAGCTATGGCGAGGTGGCGCGCACACTGAGTGAAATCTTGAAAACCCCGGTCACCCACCATCACCTGAGCGCAGCGGACCTTGCCGCGAGGCACATGGCCAGTGGTTTGCCGGAAGCCTACGCGACAACCCTTGCAGCAATGGACACGGATATTGCTGCTGGTTCGGAAGACCGTGTGACCGACACTGTGAGGCATGTTGCCGGACGCAGCCCACGCAGCTTGGCAGATTTCGTGAAGAAGAACCGGGACGTGTGGCGCACAAGTGTCGAGAGGTTTGGTGCCGTGGCGGGTGGCGTGTAACAGCGCACTGCCCCCGCGAAGGAATGGGGCTGGACTACGTAGACACCGCTAGACCACCGCTCGAAACAAACTGTTTCCTGTAGCGGGACAAGCAGCCCTATCTATAGGGCTGCTGTTCTGTACAATACCACCATGCCGGGAGATACGACTCGGCGCTTGGTACTTCGAATTCTCGTGCAGCACAGGAGAACTCGCATGGTAACAACGACAATTACTGAATCCAACAACCAAGGCACTTACTCCGTCTCTGTCGGAGATATCTTCATCATCGACCCCTCGCTCGAAAGCGATGTGTCGTTTGAAATCGCCTCCGGTCAGTCAGCACCGGTCAGCTTTGAAATCCAGATCAGTGAATCCAATCCCAACGAGGTGACGCTGGATCTGGACGGAGACGACAATGATCTGTCGCCCACGTTCACGATCGCTGACAACGTAGAACTGCCGGATTTCGAGTTGGACCTGGCGGGCGCGTCCGACGCGTTCGTAAACGCAGGCGACGGCGTTACGATCAACACGATCACAAGTTCGGGCGATGGCAACGACACCATCATCCTTGGCGATAACGCGACCGTCCTGAGCAATATCGAAATCGGCGATGGCGACAACAACGTCGTGATAGGTGACAATGCCCTGCTTCAGGGTTCCAAGGCCCTGGAATTGGGCGATGGCAACGACACCGTCAGCATTGGCAGCGACGGCACGATCGAAGATTTCGATGTGGGCGATGGTGACGATGAGATTACCCTTGGCGACGGCAACACGATTGAGAGCGATCTGACACTTGGCAGTGGCAACAACACGCTGGTGGCCGGTGACGACAACGTGTTTGAAGAGGACATCCTGGGCGGCAGTGATGACGACATCATCACGCTTGGTGATGGCAATACCGTTGGCAATATTGACACCGGTACGGGCAACGACACGGTTACAACAGGCGCTGATCTGTCGTTGCAAGACCTGGACATGGGCAGCGATGCCGACGTTGCCAATATCGGCACCATCGACCGCACAGGGCTTGTCGGCAGCGGTTCGGCGGGTCTGACGCTGGATGGCGGTGGAGGCTCGGCAACGACCGACCTGGACAGCCTGAACCTGGACATCAGTTGGCTTACCGATGATGAACGCGCGCGATTTCTGGATGCACTTGCCGACGCGGGTTATGTGGACACTGATGGCGACGGTGTGTTCAGCATCCAGGAAGGGGACCCGAGCGCCGATCCGGATGATGACGAAACCGTTGAGTTCGAACTGGAGGATGGCACCCAAATCAGTCTGGATGACTGGGAGCAGATCGGAGTCATCTGCTTTGCCCGGGGCACCCGCATCCTGACCCGCGCGGGCGAGGTAGCAATCGAGGCCCTGGCCGTCGGCGACGATGTATTCACAATGGACAACGGGTTTCAGCAAATCCGCTGGATCGGCGCGAGCCGGGTTGCGGGCGTGGGGCATCTGGCGCCGATCCGCATTCTGAGCGGCGCTTTTGACAACGATCGCGATGTTGTCGTGTCGCCACAGCACCGCATTCTGATCCGAAACCCGGGCATGGAGATGCTGTTTGGCTGTTCGGAAACACTGACAGCCGCCAAGCATCTGGTTGATGGCGTGAAGGTTGTCATCGAAGAGGTGGCGGAGGTGGAATACTTCCACATTCTGTTTGATTGCCACGAGATCATCTTTGCTGAAGGCATGGCGAGCGAGAGTTTCCACCCCGGTGCCGTGGGCCTCGACAGCATGGAGGACGCCACGCGGCGCGAGATATTCGAGCTTTTTCCCGAGCTTGAAACCGATATCGCTGCCTATGGTCCGTCTGCCCGCACCACGCTCAAAGCCTATGAGGCGCATGTGACGGCTGGCGTGAAAGCGGGCAAACTGGAGCGTGCCCGGCAATAGACGAACGGTTCAGCGATATGGCGTACGTGCCCACTCCGTCTGGACCGCCTGCCGTGCAAAGAACGTGACCACATCAGCCGGGATGTCGGGCAGATCATCCTGCGCGACACTGTTCCAACCTGCGCAAAGCGATGCAACGATGTCTGCGTTCCGACCCGGAAACCGTTTCAACAGCACCCAGGCGGCGGCGATCACGTCCCAACCTAACGGTTTGAACCGGGTGCGTTCAAAATCGATTCCAACAAGGGTGTTGTCCGGCGTCAGGATGAAGTTCATCGGCGACTGGTCATGTTTGGCAAGCGCGAATTGCGGTGTCGGACGCCCGCTGAACCGTTGCCGCGCCTCATTCTCAGTCTCCTGCGTGACAATGCCGGAATACTGTCGAATGTAGTCAAACCAATCGATATCCGTTTCGCGACGTGGTTGATATCCGATGTACCGCGCCGACCATTCCCCAATCTGGTAGGCCCGTTCGGCCAAGGTATCTTCCGTGAGCGCAGATTCAAGCATGTGCCCCGGCACCCGTTCGGTGATGATAAAGGCGTCGTTGCGATCAAAGGCTAGCAGCCTGGGTGCGAGACCCGTGTCGCCTAGCACGGTCATTGCATAAATCTCGCGCTCGCACGCATTGCGCGCCTCCTCACGCGTGTCATCGAAGGTTTTCAAGAAATAGAATGCTTCGCCGATTTTGACGCGCTGCACCATTCGGTCTGAATATTTGGAGATCAGTTGCATATGAACGTCGTCAGTGACGATATCGATGCCGGTGATGTGCGTGAATGTGCGCACAATATCTTGGGGATCGGGCGGGATCATACAGCTTTCTCAGTATGCAAGTTCGACAACCGGGGCGCAGTTCGAGCCAACCTGGGCGTTTCGGCTCACCAATGAACGCCGCTCCTGCATAGCATTCCCCCACTCACTCCGATGCAGTTAATAAACGGAAGGATCACCTTGGCCGAAAACTGCTGGTGCAGGTCCGATGTTTTCGTCTATGGCGTAGCAGCAATGCCTTTGCAGTCCGGATCGAACTGACAAATTTCGGATGCTGTGGAAGTTTGAATGGTGGCTTTCGGTCATGCGCAACCCGTCGCTATACAGGACTGGCCTGTTCCCCAGGCCCACGACCGAAAAGGCGTCCAATGAAAAGTCTCTCGACCGCACCAATGCTGACAACGAAGCGGCTGGTTTTGCGTGGGCCCGACCGGAGTGATCTACCGGCGTTCACCCGGTTCATGACCAGCGCCCCGTCGATGGAAGCGCAGGGCGAGATAGTCACGGCGGAACAGGCCTGGTTCGGGTTTCTGACCGGTATTGGCCACTGGCATTGGCACGGCTTCGGCTTTTTTACAGTCGTTGAACAGCAGACGGGGGATCCCGTCGGCCGCGTGGGCTTGATCAAGCATTCGAACTGGCCGGACGCAGAGCTGGCATGGCATCTGTTCGAAGGCGCTGAGGGAAAGGGCTATGCCACCGAGGCGGCGATGGCCGTCAAGACGTGGGCCCGTGAAGAACTGAGGTTGGACAGGCTCTACAGCTACATCGACCGGGACAATACGCGCTCGCAGGCTGTGGCGCGGAGGCTCGGTGCCATCACGGACGGAACGCGGGCCCCGCATGAACCCGAGGCAGAGGTCTGGGTTCACTCCATGGACAGCCATTGAGTGACGCGTGTGAGACCTTGCTAAGCCGTCTTCCAGGTTTTCTTCGATGGTAAGGTGCATCAAGGCGCCGCCACCCCGGTTCGTTTCTGGCGAATATCCGATGTGGGCTGCCGGTTGCTTCAAAACGTCCCTCTGGCCGCAAGTGGCGCCATAGGCTCAAGGGCGAAGCACGGCTTCCCTCCACCTGTTGGCGTATGCGGCATATTTCGCGCAATCCTCAGGAATGTACCGTTTGGCCTTTGGCCTCGTTGGTGTCGCGCCATGTCCAATGGCGAGCAATGCCGCTCCCTGGCTTGTCCCGGTGACGCTGACAGCGGCCTCGACAGGGCACCCCGTGGCAGCAGACAGCATCGCGCAGTAGCCAGCATTCGCTGCGAATGGGCCTTCGACAATGATCGTGCCGCGGTGACTGGTCAACGACAGGCATTCCGCAGTCATCATCGCGAGGTAAAAACTGAGCGCTGCTGTGCGCTCGGGGGTTCCCTGTTCCGGCTCCGGCCCGATCCAGCGATGTATGCGCCCTTGAAAGGGGCCGCTCTCCGGCACGACCGCAGGCAACAGCAGAGGACCTTGATTGGCAACAGTGCCGAGCGCTACCGCATCAAACACCGCGCTATGGCCATCCCTAATGATCTCAAACTCTCGACCGCCCATGAAACGGGCGGAAGGCACTGGCGCGCCGAGGGCATTCACGTTGACCAGGGCGTCGCGGGACGGGTCCAGCGCATCTGTGGGTCCGCCCACTGTCATGGCAATGACCCAGGTTCCGGTCGATATGACAGAAAACGGTGGATCGTTTTGCATCACATGAGGCAGCAACGAAGCGTTGGAATCGTGAACGCCGCAATGCACCGGTGTGTCTGGGCTAAGGCCGGTGCGCTCCGCCACCTCGGGGCGCACAAGGCCCAATATGTCTGCCGATTTCCGTGACTGAGCCATTTTGTGTCGGATGCCCAGTCGATCGACAAGCGCGGAATACCGTTCCTCGAACGGGGACCAAAGGTCAGTATGACAGCCCAGCGAAGACACGTCGCAGGCCAAAACGCCGGTCAGACGATGCCCCCAGTATTGGGGGTAGGTCACAATGGACGCCGTGCGATCAAAGAGCGTGGGATCCTGCTGGAACTGCCAATGGATCTGCGCACCCAGGTTCAGGCCCATGGGCAGCCTTGGTGATCCGGTCTCTTCAAAAGCAGGCCGCAGTGCGTCATAGGCGTCAGCCACGGCGTGCGGCCCGGTGTGCTCGTAGTCGAGTATCGGCGCGGCCAGAGTTCCGTCCGCGGCAATCAGGGCACCGGACGCCCCATGTGTGGTGACCGATATCGCGTCGATGCCATGCTCTTCGTGAAACGCTCCAAGCGCCTGCACAAGGAACGCCCAAATCGTATCCACATCGAAATGTGGATAGGGTGGTCCCTCAACTACGGCGTTCGGTCGTGTGACCACGGCAATCTCGGACAGGTCCGACGTATCGACCAAGGCAAGTTTTGCATTGGTCTTGCCAATGTCGATGACCGCGACGTGCCTGGGGGTCATGGCATGTGAAACACAGGCGTCAGAGGAACCGCCACCGGTTCATTGTCGGGCCTTGTCTCCATGATATCCGCCATATGGGCCCACCAGCGCTGCATGATGTCATGTTCCGGCAAAGCATCCATTATGTGACCATCGCTTCGCCAGAGGACGCCAAAAAGTGTGCCTGTCTCTTCGTCCAGATGAATTGAATAATCCGACACTCCGGCGTCCTTCAACAAGGCGAGCAGCTCGGGCCAGATCTCGTCATGGCGCTTTTTGTATTCGTCTTTGCAGCCCGGATTGAGGCGCATTTTGAAGGCATATTTTTCCAACTCAACCCCTCCACATCGACCAGAGCCGTGGCAGCGCGATGACCGAGATCAGGAGTGCGCCGATCACAATCGACATCACGATCCCCGGTACATTCAGCAATCCAAGCCCGAAGGTGACCAGACCCATAACAAAGGCTGCGATCACGACGCCGGGGATGGAGCCCGAACCGCCCAGGATACTTACACCCCCGAGAACGACCATGGTGACGATCTCGAGCTCCCAACCGAAGGCAATCGACGGTCTGGTGGAGCCAAGCCGAGACGTAAGGCAGATCGCTGCGACACCGGACATGAGCCCGGTCAAAAGGAACAGGATGAACTTCACGCGACCAACCCGAATGCCAGAAAAGAGGGCGCCAGTGGCGTTGTTGCCGATGGCATAGACCGCGCGCCCGAAGTTGGTCATGTGGAGGATGATCGCATAGAGGACGGCGATGATCGCGAACAACACGAACTCGAACGAGATGACCCACCACACGTAACCCTGCCCGAAGAAAGCGAACTCGGGCGGATACCCCCGATAGGCCTGATCGCCGAGGATGATGAAGCTGATCCCGCGAAACAGGCTCATCGTGCCGATGGTGACCACAATGGAAGGCAACCCGAGCCTTGTGACGAGAACCCCGTTGAAGGCCCCGCATAGCAAACCGACGGACAGCCCGATGATGACGAGGCCTGGTGTGCCCACGCCCACCTGTACGGCTGCACCCATGGCGGTTGAGGCCAGTGCGATGATGGCTGCAACGGACAGGTCGATCTCACCCGAGATGATGAGCAGCGCCATGGCGAAAGCAATCATCGCCTTTTCGGTGAAATTGAACGTCGCGTCCGACAGGTTCCAGGCATTCAAGAAATAGGGCGACGCAAAGGAGTTGGCGACGAAGATGCCAATGGCCACCAAGAGCAACAGGCTTTCCCAGCTTTTCAGGTTCCGCTCCAGCGGGGTCTGCAGGCGGTCGGGGATGCTACGGGTGGTCGTCATGTGGCATGCTCCGCACGTTTCAGAATGACGCGACCTGGCGAGCGGTTGGCCTGCGCGTTCAACACAACCGCGATGATGATGGCCCCGCCCGAGATCGCCATCTGCCAGAACGGCGAGATGTTCACGACGGGAAGCGCATTGGCGATGATGCCAAGAAACAGCGCACCCAACAGCGCTCCGGTAACGGTTCCGATGCCGCCCATGATGGACACGCCGCCGATGACGCAGGCCGCGACGACGGTCAGTTCGAAACCGCCGGCGACATCGACATAGGCAACGGCAAAACGCGACACCCACAGGTATCCGGTCAGCCCTGCAATTGCGCCCGAGATGGTAAAGGCCCAGAACTGGGTCCGGCCAACGTTAATCCCGGCATAGGTCGCAGCGTGGGGGTTGCCCCCGGCGGCATAGAACGCACGACCAAGGGTCGTTCGCGTCATGACAACCGAAAACAGGATTACCGCCACAATGGCGATCCAGCTGAGGACCGGCAGGCCAAGGACATCTGTTCGTGGGACAGCCTTGAACGCATCGCTCATCTCGTGGCTGTTGACCCATTTGCCCTCGGTCAGAAGGAAAATGATCCCGCGAAATATGGTCATTGTGCCAAGGGTCACGACAATCGGCGGAATGGAGAGCGTCCACACCAGCACTCCGTTGAACATGCCAAGAAGAGCGCCAAACCCGATGGCGATGACGACAATGACAGCAACCGGCAACCCCGGTGCGGCAATGTTGATCAACGCAACGACCATGCCGGTCAACGCGAGGTTGGCCGCGACAGAAAGGTCGATGCACTTGGTGAGGATCACGATCATCTGTCCAATGGCCAGCAGGATCAGCGGCGACGTATCATTGAAGACGACAGCAAGGTTGGAGGGCGCAACAAAGGCCGGAAACCGCAACGCGATCAACGCCAGGAGCAGCCCGATGACCACAAGAAGCAAGAGTTCCCGAGACGCCAGTATCCGTTTCATTGCACCACCTCCCGGATCCCCGCGGCATGGCCAACCAGCGTTTCCGGGGTGATGTCCTGGCGATCCAGTTCGGCGGCAATCCGGCCTTCGCGCATCACAATGACCCGGTCCGACATGCCGATGATTTCAGGGATTTCCGAACTGACCATGATGATGGCGAGCCCTTGAGCGGCAAGTTCGGCCATGAATTCATGCACGGCTGCCTTTGATCCGATGTCGATGCCTTTGGTGGGTTCGTCCAGGATGATGACCTTGGGTTGCGTGGCCAGCCATTTGGCAATCACGACTTTCTGCTGATTACCGCCCGACAGGTTGCCGACATCCGTGTCCAAGGAAGCTGCGCGCAGGTCCAGACGCTCGGTGTATTCGCGGGCGAGTTTGAATTCTTCTGCGAGCCTGAGAAAGCCACGGCGGGATGTGCGCGCCAGCGAGGGCAATGTCACGTTCTGGAAGATCGGCAGCGCACCGATGGCGCCCTGTCTGCCCCTGTCTTCAGGCACATAGACGATACCGCTTTGCACGGCATCGGCTGGGGAATGAATGGTGACGGGAACCCCGTCGATCTTAACCGCCCCACCCGAAGGCCGGGTGATCCCGAATAGCGCCTGCATGAACTCCGAGCGACCGGCGCCGACAAGACCGTAAAAGCCGAGAATTTCGCCGCGACGAAGGGCAAAGCCAATGTCCGCGAATTCGGTCGGGTGTTCGTAGGTGTCCACCACCAGTAGTTCGGCGCCTATGTTGCGTGGTCGCTCGGGGAAAATCTGGTTGACATCGCGGCCAACCATCATTTTCACAAGCTCGGGCTCGCTGACTTCGGCGATCGCACCTTCGCCGACCATCTGACCGTCGCGATAGACGGTGTAGAGATCCGCAATGTTGAATACTTCGTCAAACTTGTGGCTTATGAACAGGATCGCCTTGCCTTGGCGTTTCAGGTCGTCAACGAGCGCGTAAAGCTCTTCAATTTCTTTCTGGCTCAGGGCCGCTGTCGGTTCATCCATGATCACGACGCTCGCGTCGATGGAGAGCGCCCGCGCGATGGCGACGAGGTGTTTGTTCGCTGTGCCAAGGTCTTTCAAGGTTGCACCAGGGTCGATCTTTGCACCGATGCCGGACAGAATCTCGCGTGCGCGCGTCGCCATTGCGCCCTTGTCGATCAACCCGAACCGCCCCTTTGGCGCGTGCCCGAGAAAGATGTTCTCGGCCACGGACAACTCGTCGAACAGAACGGTTTCCTGGTGGATTGCCGTGACACCAGCGCTTTCTGCTGACTGTGGGTTCGGGAAACGCACCGGCTGGCCCTTAATCTGGATATCGCCTTCGTCCGGCTGGTAGATGCCGGTCAGGACCTTCACCAATGTCGACTTGCCCGCACCGTTTTCGCCAACCAGAGCGGTTACTTTTCCCGGATAGAGCTTCAGTGATACCTCAGACAGCGCCCGTACACCCGGGAAAGTCTTGGTGATCCCCGAAAGCGACAGCAGGGGCTCTGCGTCGAAGGCGGCTTGGACGGACACGTCGGGTCTCAACTCCAACTGCATGGCGACTGTTCGATTTCTCGTGAGTGGCGGGCCGTCCGGCGCGGGTCGCTGCCCGCGCCGGACCGTGTTCACATCAGAAGATCGACTTGAACTGGTCGATGT
Source organism: Tateyamaria algicola (assembly GCF_047715485.1). Classification (NCBI taxonomy): domain Bacteria; kingdom Pseudomonadati; phylum Pseudomonadota; class Alphaproteobacteria; order Rhodobacterales; family Roseobacteraceae; genus Tateyamaria; species Tateyamaria algicola. Next base: position 2,834,918 of record NZ_CP180422.1, on the reverse strand, counting down.
TCGAGCTGTCATAGGTAAACGGATCCGACATTGCGGCCGAATTGGTGTCGTCCAACGTGACGGTGCCCATCCGACCCATGGGAATCTCGGCGCCCGCAGCCGCGTCCGCCCCATTTGCAATTGCATGCGCCAGCATGGTCGCGGAGTAACCAAGGTCGATCGGATTCCAGATCGCAAAGCTTTTCGTCGCGCCCGAGTCGACACAACCCGCCATTTCAGACGGCAGACCCAGACCGGTAACGTTGATTTCCCCGATCTTACCGGCGTCGCTAACTGCCTGGCAGGCGGCAAGAATACCAACCGTTGTCGGGGCGATGATCGCCTTCAGGTCCGGGTGGGACGCCATGAGGCCCTGAGCTTCACGGTAAGACTTGTCGGAGAGGTCGTCGCCGTAGACCGTTGCCACCAGGTTGACCCCCTCGTAGTTCGGCAGGACGCCCTTGGCCGCTTCGATCCAGGCATTCTGATTGGTCGCAGTTGCTGTTGCCGACAAGATCGCAACGTCCCCGCCATCTGGCATGTGATCGGCGGCAAGCTTGATGATCGTGTTCCCGATCAACTCGGTAGACGACGGGTTCAGGTGCATCTGGCGACCACCGTCTGCCACGCCCGAGTCCCAGGAAATCACGGTGATCCCGCGGTCCATCGCCTTCTTGAGCGCCGGCACCACAGCATCAGGGTCGTTGGCCGAGATTGCGATGGCGTCAACGCCTTGAGCGATCAGTGAATTGATGACCTCGATCTGACCTTCTGCCGTGGTATCTGTCGGGCCGGTGTAAATGACTTCGACATTGCCAAGCTCTCCTGCGGCCTCTTCCGCGCCTTCGGCTGCAGCCTCGAAGAAACCGATGCCCAGCGCCTTGACGACGAGGGCAATGCGCATATTGTCCTGGGCCAAAGCTGTTGATCCCATCATACTTGCCGCAAGGCTCAGCCCGGCAACCACTGAAGTGAATGTACGACGTTTCATTTCGATCCTCCCTGAAAGTCACAATGTGTCGTTTCGTCTGTGAGGTGGTTAAGAGGCCACCTCTTCCTCTTGGACGCCGCCGGCATTGGCGACGATAAGTTCCACATCGGCGGCTTCCAGCATGGCCGCCGCCTTGTCCGAAATACCGTCATCGGTAATGACTGAACTGATACGTTCGAGCTGGCACAGAACCAGGCTCGACCGTTGGCTGAATTTCGAGCTGTCGACTAAGACGACAAGTTCATCAGCCTGACCAATGAGCTTTTGTTCGGCCTGGATCAGCAGAGGGTCGGCCTCCATCAGGCCAATTGGGCCCATGCCCTGTGCCCCCATGAACATACGCTTGGCATAAAAATTGCGCGTCACATCATTGTCGAACGGCGACAGGATGATGTTCTGTTCGCGATAAATCGTTCCGCCAGACAGCATGACCGTGTTCTTGGAATGCTTCAGCAGGTGCTCGGCAATCGGGAATGAATTCGTAAAGACCTGCAATCGTCGGCTGGCCAGTGGATGCACCATCTGGAAGGTCGTGGTGCCGCCGTTGATGATAATGCTGTCGCCATCCTCACACATGTCGACGGCAGCGCGGGCGATGGCTTGCTTTTCGCTGGTCCGAAGGGTTTCGTTCACCGTGAACGGCCGTCCGGCGAGCCCGACGAACTGCGGCGGGGTGATCGCCTCGGCCCCGCCTCGGACGCGGCGCACTTTCTGTTGCATGTGCAGCGTGGAAATGTCCCGCCGGATCGTTGCCTCTGACACACCTGTCAGGCTGCATAAGTCCACCACCGTTACCACGGGCCGGTCCTGCACCGCCGAAAGGATGATTCTATGTCGTTCTTTTTCGTGCAAATGCGCCTCCCATTGGGTTGACGGTGCGCAGATTCGCCACACCTGTCAATCAATTTCAATCATTATCAATCATGCTGCATTGCAGAATGATCAGTCTTGATCGTTATTGATTGACATGTCGCCGCATCATATTAAGGCTGTAGTCAGCAACATCCCACCTCCAAACCCGGACGATCGAGAGGGCAAATTGTTGAAAACGTTTGAAAACCAACTTCTGGAAAACAAGTGGGACGAGGAAGCAGTGGCCGGAATGTCCGAATCGGACCTGCTGCTCTATCGCTCCAATACCCTCGGATCAGACAAGCGCGTGACCAATTACGGCGGCGGGAACACCTCTGCCAAGGTTATGGAAGTCGATCCGTTGACCGGAAAGGGCGTGGAAGTTCTCTGGGTCAAGGGGTCGGGAGGCGACATTGGCTCGATGACGCGCGATGGGTTTGCAACGCTTTACATGGACAAACTGGACGCGCTCAAAGGGCTTTATCGAGGCGAGGAGTTTGAGGACGAGATGGTTGGCTACTTGCCCCATTGCACGTTCGACCTGAATCCTCGGGCCGCCTCCATCGACACGCCGCTGCACGCCTATGTGCCGCGCAAGCACGTCGATCACGTCCATGCCGATGCGATCATCGCGATTGCAGCATCGAGGAACTCGCGCAAACTGACACAAGATATCTTCGGTGATCGTATCGGATGGTTGCCGTGGAAGCGCCCCGGATACGAGTTGGGCCTTTGGCTGGAAAAATTCTGCCTTGAGAACCCGGAGGCTGACGGTGTGGTTCTGGAGAGCCACGGGCTCTTTACATGGGCGGATACGGCGAAGGACTGCTACGATTGCACAATCGATGTGATCAATGTTGCCACGAAATGGCTTCACAAAAAAACTGCGGATGTCTCGGCCTTCGGCGGTAGAAAATGTGAAAGCCTTTCACCGGCGGAACGCAAGGCCGTTGCCGCGCGCCTGATGCCTGCGATCCGCGGGTTCGTCAGCGGCAACCAACATATGGTTGGGCACTTCAACGACTCCGACGGCGTGCTGGAGTTCGTGAATGCGAGAGACATGGTGCCGCTGGCCGCACTCGGCACCTCGTGTCCAGATCACTTCCTGCGCACGAAAATCCGCCCCCTCGTCGTGGACTTCGATCCCGTACGGAACAACCTTGATGAGGTCTTGAAAGGTCTTCCGGCGCAGGTGGCGGCCTACCGCGACGATTACATGGCCTATTACGAGCGCTGCAAACACGACAATTCGCCTACAATGCGTGACCCGAACGCCGTCGTTTACCTGGTTCCCGGCGTCGGCATGATCACCTTTGCGAAGGACAAGGCGACGGCCCGGATTTCAGGCGAATTCTATGTGAACGCGATCAACGTCATGCGCGGGGCGAGCGCAGTCAGCACATATTGCGGCCTGCCCGAGCAGGAAGCCTTTGATATCGAGTACTGGCTTCTGGAAGAGGCCAAGTTGCAGCGCATGCCGAAGCCCAAGTCACTCGCGGGCCGCGTCGCGCTGATCACCGGCGGAGCGGGGGGATCGGGGCAGCGACCGCCCAGCGATACCTCGCCGAGGGTGCCTGCGTGATGCTGGCCGACATCAATGCCGATGGTCTGGCGACCACCGAAGCCACCCTGACACAGGAATTCGGAACGGACGTGGTGAGATCCATCCTGATGGATGTAACGGACGAAGCTGCGGTCGCCCATACATTGGCCGAAATCGCCGTCGAATTCGGTGGCGTTGACGTCCTTGTGTCGAATGCCGGAATCGCCTCCTCCGCTCCGGTTGAAGACACCACGCTGGAACTTTGGAACCGGAACATGGACATCCTGTCGACCGGGTACTTCCTTGTCAGCCGAGAGACCTTCAAGGTGATGCGCGTGCAGGACATGGGAGGATCGATCGTCTTCGTTGCCTCCAAGAATGGTCTCGCGGCCTCACCCAATGCCTCCGCCTATTGCACGGCCAAGGCTTCGGAAATTCACCTTGCGCGTTGTCTGGCCTTAGAAGGCGCTGATGCGGGGATCAGGGTCAATGTCGTGAACCCCGATGCAGTTCTGAAGGGGTCAAAAATATGGGAAGGCGACTGGCTGGACCAACGCGCTTCGACCTATGGAACCGACAAAGAGGGTCTGGAGGAGATGTATCGCAACCGCTCGATGCTGAAGCGCTCTGTCCTCCCCGAAGACATTGCCGAGGCCTGCTATTTCTTCGCTGCCGAAACCTCGTCGAAGTCGACTGGCAACATTTTGAATGTTGATGCGGGCAATGTTCAGGCGTTCACGCGTTAAGGGGGGCGAAGTATGGGTTATGAAAGTGCCAAGGCACAGTTTGCAGCGTGGGGTGTTGATACCGAAGCCGCAATTGACCGACTGAAGGACATTCCGATTTCAGTCCATTGCTGGCAAGGCGACGACGTTGTCGGGTTCGAGAACCAAACCGGCACCTCGGGCGGTGGCATACAGGCGACAGGAAACCACCCCGGACGCGCACGCAATCCCGAAGAACTCCGCGCGGATTTGGAATTCGCATACGCGCAGATTCCCGGGGCACACCGGCTCAACCTGCATGCCATGTACATGGACACAGACGAGGCACCTGACCGAGACGAAATTGAGTATCGCCATTTCGCGCCCTGGGTCGATTGGGCGAAGGATCAAGGCATCGGATTGGATTTCAACCCGACCTTTTTCGCGCATGCCAAGGCCGATGATAACCTTACGCTGTCTCATCCGGACAAAGGCATCCGCGATTTCTGGATCGAACACGGGATCCGCACGCGCGACATCGCCGCCAAGATAGGTGAGGAACTGGGCGCGCCCGCCATCAACAATATCTGGGTGCCCGATGGGTACAAGGATATCCCCGTTGACCGCATGGCGGCCCGTGCCCGGCTGGAAGCGTCCCTGGATACGATGCTGTCCGAGGCAAAGGATCACATGCTGGACGCGGTCGAATCCAAACTCTTCGGCATCGGTGTCGAGGCCTGCACCGTTGGCAGCCACGAATTCTATCTGGGTTATGCGATCCGCAAGGGCACGCTCCTGTGCCTAGACATGGGACATTTCCACCCCACCGAGAACATCGCCGACAAGCTGTCAGCCGTATCGCTTTCGTTGCCGGAACTCCTGCTGCATGTGTCACGCCCGATGAGATGGGACAGTGATCACGTGATCCTGCTCAACGACGACATTCAAACAATGGCCCATGAACTGGTCAGCGCCGACCTTCTGGGCCGCACCCATATCGGGCTGGACTTCTTCGATGCCACGATCAGCCGCACCGCCGCTTGGGTGATCGGAACCCGCAACATGCAAAAGGCGTTGCTACAGGCCCTGCTAAAGCCATGGAACCGCTTGAAATCGGCAGAAGACAGGCTGGATTTCACGGCCCGGCTGGTTTTGACCGAAGAGCTGAAAGACCTTCCTTACGGCGCCGTTTGGGCCGAGTTCTGTGCCAGGAATGATGCACCGGTCGGTCCGCCGTTGATTGCGTCACTTGACACTTACCAAGCCTCTGTCGTTGATCGGTAACTGCCGTATTACCGGTCAGCATTCGCGCCGAACCTGCCTTCAGTAATCGTCATGCGACTGTCCGCGATGTTCCGATGCCGACTTGGGTCACGCGCGATTATTCGTGGCGAAGCGTATTGATGGGAATTCATGCGCGCGGAGCGACGGGACGTTCGCCTTTACCAGAAACTGCTTTAGCGCCTTGTGATCCTGCGACTTTAGGGCAGACTTTTTGCCGATCTCGCGCGTGATATCCGCATTATCGCTCAGGTGGGTTTCGCAACACCCAAGGCAAACCTCGGAATGCTGCTGGCAAGCTGGGCGCGGTTTTCGCTGAGATATTCAAAATTGGTCAGGGCAAGACGCGCATGTTCACGGGCCAATGCCTCTGCACGGGCCCCTTCCTTGTTGATGATTGCATCCATGATCGCGCGATGTTGGCGCTGTGCAAATCTCAGAGAGTCCTCGAAATCAGGGATCATCGCCTGTTCACTCAGAAACGCTGACGGGGATGCCAACGGTAACATCTTGAGCCGTTCAGCCTCGCGCTGGATTAGTGAGCTGTTCGGAAACTTCGCCAGAAGCGCATGGAATTCTGCGTTCTGCTTGACGTAAAGATCGAAGTCCAGGCCAGAAGCGGCATCCAGCGCTCGGTCAATCAGGTCCAGTGCCTCACTTGCCTGTTTCAGCATGCGCTGATCCACACCCCGTTCGGCAGCAAGACGCGCGGCAGTCCCCTCGATCACGCCGCGCAATTCGATGGCGTCCGCGATGTCGTCCTTACCGATAACTGCCACCCGGCAGCCGCCCGTCTCTATTCGTTCGAGCAAGCCTTCGGCGACCAGCCTGTCCATTGCCTGGCGTAAGGGTGTGCGTGACGTGCCAAGCTGCTTGGCCACGGCAACTTCGGACAGGCGCTGCCCTTCGACAAAACCGCCGCCCAGTATCAATGAGCGCAGGCCCAATTGTGCGCGGTCCAGCTGACTGAGGTTTCTTGTGCTCATGGGCCTTTCCAGTTGGTGCCTGGCCACTACGGTTCGGACCGCCTTTGGCCGAGTTGTATACAGGGGTAGATGATTCGTGCTGGTCTAGAGTTGATAGCATGCGTTCAAACCGCAGATTGTATACATGATCCGAGTGCTCGAAGAAGCGGACAACCTCTTGTCCCGGTTCAAAAAGCACGTTTTGCCAAGGAACGATGTACCTGCGGCGTCCACGGGCATCCTGCCCATGCAGCAATAATCATCTGAAAACAGTTAGTTAACTTATCAACACAAACCGCTGAAAAAACAGCGTTCAAAAATTGGTCAAACGTCTCCGGCTAGACAAACATCCCTATGCCGCCGCGCGTCAGAAGGAGCCGCAAACGAACAGCTTGTTTAACAAACGACTTCCATACAAGAATACTGGGGGGCTTGATTTCTGCACGTCAGCCACAGGTTATTCTGAACGGAAGGCCAGGCAATCGCGCAGGGTCGAGCGTCGATAAATGACATGCGGACCGCATCTCAGAGTGGTAACCGCATCAGATTCCATGGGAGGAACTATGAAAGAATCCATTAACCGCAGGAAGTTCCTGCGAGGCTCAGCTGTTGCTGGTGCCGCTGCATTGGCCACCCCCGCGCTCGCGGATGGTCACGGCACAACACTCAAGATGCAGGCGGCCTGGGGCGGCGGTATCTTCTTGGAAAACGCCCAGTCTTTCGCGGCCCGCGTCAACGAGATGTCCGGCGGTTCGCTTACCATCGAAGTCCTGTCCGTCGATGCCGTTGTCAAAACCAGCCAGATGCAGGACGCGGTGCACCGCGGTGTTCTGGATGCGGCGCACTACGTGCCGGCCTACTGGTACGGCAAGTCCAAGGCCGCCTCGCTGTTCGGCACCGGCCCCTGCTTTGGCTGGTCTTCGCAGGAAGTGTTGGGCTGGGTCCACGCGGGTGGCGGTCAGGAGCTGTTTGACGAGCTGATGGACAGCCTGCGCCTGAACGTTGTGTCCTTCTTCAACTCTCCGATGCCCGCGCAACCTCTGGGCTGGTTCCAGGAACAGATCACGGACGCCAGCCAGATGCAGGGCCTCAAGTACCGGACCGTTGGTCTGGCGGCTGACGTTCTGCTGGAAATGGGCATGTCCGTGGTTCAGTTGCCCGGTGGCGAAATTCAGCCCGCGATGAAATCCGGCCTGATCGACGCAGCCGAGTTCAACAACCCGACATCTGACCGCGACTTCGGCATGCAGGATGTATCCAAGCACTACCACCTGGCGTCCTACCACCAGTCGCAGGAGTTCTTTGAGGTCACCATCAACAAGGACAAGTTCAACGCCCTGTCCGATGAGCACAAGGCGATCATCAAGAACGCGTCAATGGCTGAAAACTCAGGCTTCTACTGGGGGAACACCAAGCGGTATTCCGATGACCTGCTCAAGCTGCAGGAATCCGATGGCGTCAACGTGTACCGCACACCGGACAGCGTGATGGCAGCCCAGCTCGAAGCATGGGACAAGGTCACGGCCCGCATTGCCGAGGACGATCCGTTCTTTGCCAAGGTGATGGAGTCGCAAAAGGCGTATGCCAAGGACGTGATGAACTACCTCAACCTCAACCAGCCTGACTACAAGCTGGCCTACAACCACTACTTCGGTTGATAGTTCAGAAATGAAAGCATGTCCGGGTGCCCACGGGTGCCCGGATATTTGACGCCTAAAGGTGTGCGAAAACGCCGGGCGACCAAAGGGGGCGACAGCCAAATGCGATTTGTTCACGCAATCGAGGGACTGAGTCTTTGGACCGGGCGCGCCTTTGGGTGGTGCATCCTGATCCTGACACTATCCGTGTCCTATGAGGTGTTCGTGCGCTACGTGCTGAATGCACCGACCGTCTGGGCCTTCGACATGATGATCCAGATGTATGGGGCGTTGTTCCTGATGTGCGGCGCCTATGCGCTGGCCCAGGACACACATGTGCGTGCCGACGTGGTCTATCGTCTGTTCCCAGTGCGCGTGCAGGCGGGTCTCGATTTCTTGCTCTACTTCCTGTTCTTCTTTCCCGGCATCATCGCACTGGTCTGGTTCGGGTACGAGATCGCTTCGGACAGTTGGCGCTACAAGGAGGTCAGCTTTAACAGCCCGGCCTCGATCCAAATCTACTTTTTCAAATCGCTGATCCCGCTGGCGGGTGGCTTGCTGGCCATCCAGGGCGTTGCCGAACTGGTGCGCTGCGTGATTGCCATGCGTAGGGGCATCTGGCCCGAACGGCTTGCGGATGTGAAAGAGACCGAAGACCTGCTTACCGACGCAGACCTTGATGCGATCCGCGCGGTCACGCCGGGTCGGAAATAAGCCCTTCAGCGCTTCTAGAAAGATACGAAGATGACAAATCCCGAAGTCGCCCTGATGATGCTTGGGCTGTTTATCGTCCTGGTTTTGCTTGGTTTCCCGATTGCCTTTACGCTGCTCGCGATGGGCGTCGCGTTTGGTTACTACGCGTATCACCAGGGTGGCTCAATCGAGAGCTTCAGCGACATATTCAACAACAATATCTTCTACTTGCTGAACCAGAACACCTATTCGGTGATGGAAAACCCGACGCTGGTCGCGATCCCGTTGTTCCTGTTCATGGGCTACGTGGTCGAACGCGCCAATATCGTCGACAAGCTGTTCTTCTCGCTCTACATGGCCGCGCGCAATTTGCCGGGCAGCCTTGCCATCGCGGCGCTGCTGACCTGTGCAGTATTCTCAACAGCGTCGGGTATCGTGGGCGCGGTAGTAACACTGATGGGCCTGCTGGCCTTTCCCGCCATGGCCAACGCCAACTACAACAAGAGCTTTGCCTCGGGCGTGATCTGCGCAGGCGGCACGCTGGGCATTCTGATCCCACCGTCGATCATGCTGATCGTCTACGCGGCGATCGGCGATCTGTCGCCCCTGCGTCTGTATGCGGCGGCTTTGTTCCCCGGCCTTCTGCTGGCGGGTCTCTACATCGTGTACGTGATCATTCGGGTCTGGTGGACGCCGTCGCTGGCCCCCAAACCCACAATGGAAAAAGTCCCGCCGCCGCGCGAGATCTATTTGGACCTGCTGGTCAGCTTTGTACCTTTGACCGTGCTGATTGCGCTTGTCCTCGGCTCCATCCTGGGCGGTCTGGCCACCCCGGCTGAGGCTGCGGCCATGGGCGCGCTGGGTGGCATGGTGCTGGCGGTGCTCTACCGGTCGATGACGTGGACCAAGCTGAAGGAAAGCGTGTTCCTGACGGCCAAGGCCACGGCCATGGTCTGCTGGCTTTTTGTCGGCTCATGGACGTTTGCCTCGGTTTTCTCTTATCTCGGCGGACATGACATCATCGCGGATTGGGTTGGCGGCATGGACCTGGAGCCGTGGGAGTTTCTGGTGCTGGCCCAGATCATCATCTTCCTGCTGGGCTGGCCCCTAGAATGGTCCGAGATCCTGATCATCTTCGTGCCGATTTTCCTGCCGCTGTTGGAAGTGTTCGGTGTGAACCCCTACTTCTTCGCCATGCTGGTGGCGCTGAACCTTCAGACTTCTTTCCTGACACCCCCCATGGCCATGTCGGCCTACTACCTCAAAGGGGTGCTGAAAAAGCAGATCGAACTGATGGAAATCTTCCGCGGTATCATGCCGTATCTGGGGATCGTGATCCTGACGATGGTGTTGATGTATCAGTTCCCCGGCATCGCGTTGTGGTTCCCTGACTATCTCTTCGGGCCCTACATCCCGTGATCAAGGACGCCTATTCCCTCAGCGTGGCAGAGGCTCAGGCGGCATTTGTCGCCGGGCGGCTGACGTCGGTGCAATTGGTGCAATCCTGTTTGGAGCGGATCAGGGACACCGATGGTGCGATCAAAGCCTGGGCATTTTTGGACCCGGAGGCGGCATTGGCGCAGGCCGCTGAATGTGACCGTATCCGAAAGGCCGGGATGGCGTTGGGGCGCCTGCATGGCATTCCGGTGGGGCTCAAAGACATCATCGACACGGCCAAGATGCCGACCGAACGGGGCACGCCGATCTTCAAGGGCCGCCAGACGGAGACGGTCGCGCGCTTGGTAGAGCATTTGCGCGAAGCGGGTGCGGTCATCATGGGCAAGACGGTCACGACCGAACTGGCCTTTGTGCATGCAAACGAAACGCGCAATCCACACAACCCCAATCACAGCCCTGGCGGGTCATCCAGCGGATCAGCGGCGGCGGTCGCAGCCTGCCATGTGCCGCTGGCGATCGGCACGCAGACCAATGGGTCCGTGATCCGTCCCGCATCCTTTTGCGGTACGTTCGGGTTCAAACCCACCCGTGGGGTGATCTCCCGCGAGGGCGTGCTGCAAACCTCCGTCTCACTCGACCAGGTCGGCTGCTTTGGCCGCACCCTTGCGGATGTGGCCCTGCTGACCGATGTGATCGGCAGCTATGACCAGCGCGATCCGGCAAGCTTTGCCCGCCCACGCCCTGACATGTCGGCAGGCGCGGCAGCAGAGGTTCCCGTCACGCCGGATCTTGCCTGGTTTGATCTGCCCTTCAATGACCGGCTGAGCGACGCCGCACGCGAAGGCCTCGATGCGGTGCTTGATATTCTCGGGGAACATATCACCCGAATGGAGCCTGCCGACACGCTGTCAAATCTGGTCGCGGTGCAGGCGCGCATCCATGAATACGAGATCGCCCAACATCAGGCAGAGGTGTTTGACGCTCACTGGGACCAGATCAGCGAAACGCTGAAGCCGGTCATCACCCGCGCCCGCAAGATCAGCAAAACCGAATACGAGGACGCGCTGGCGGTCAAAGCCTCTGCCGAAAGCTTCTTTGCCGATTTTTTCGTGGAATTCGACGCGATCATCGCCCCGTCGGCAGCCGGGGAGGCCCCGGCATTTGGCCCGGGCACCGGCGATCCGATATTTTGTACGCTATGGACGCTTGCAGGACTGCCTTGTGTTACACTCCCCCTGCTGGTGGGCGAAACCGGCCTGCCCATCGGCGTACAGCTGATCGGGCCCGCCGAAAAGGACGACCGTTTGCTGCGCACGGCGCGTTGGCTACAGACACAGTTGGCGGAAGCCTCAGATTAAGGAAAAGGACATCCGATGTCGTATACCGTGAAACTGATCGTCGGCCTGATTGGCACAGCTTTGCTGTGTGTCTTCATCGGGGGGCTGTCGCAAAGCATCTCAAGCGGCTTTGCCGGCTTCATGGGAGGGTTGCCGTTCATGATCATCGCCATCGTGGTCTGTGGCATGGCGATCTATGATTTCTGGGATGAATGCGTCCGTAAGAAATGACCAAACCACGCCTCTGGATTACCCGCCGCCTGTCCGATGCAACCCTTGAACGCGCCGCGCGTGATTATGACGTTGCAGTCAATCACGAGGATACGCCGGGCAGTGCGGCAGAGTTGATCGCGGCAAGTGCCGAATTCGACGCCATCATCCCCTGCCATTCCGAACATTTCACCGCCGAGGCGGTCGCGCAGTTTTCTGACCGGTTGAAGATCGTGGCAAACCACTCCGTTGGGGTGGACCATTGCGACCTCCCTGCCCTCAAAGGACGCGGGATCGCCGTAACCAACACACCCGACGTGCTGTCGGATGCCACAGCCGAGCTTGCCATGCTGCTCATGCTGGGGGCCGCACGGCATGCGGTTGCGGGGGACCGGATCGTGCGCACAGGCGCATGGGACAGCTGGTCACCTGCCTTTATGGTTGGCAAACAGGTGACCGGCGCGCGCCTGGGCATTATCGGGATGGGCCGTGTCGGGCGCGCCTTTGCCGCCAAGGCGCGCGGGTTTGGCATGGATGTTCACTACTTCAACCGGACGGAGTTGCCCGACGCTCAGGCTGAGGGCGCGACCTACCATCAAAGTGTGGAAAGCCTGCTGAAGGTCGCCGATTTCCTGTCCCTTCATTGCCCGGCCACACCAGAAACAGCCAATCTCATGAACGCTGATCGTTTTGCCCTGTTGCCCGCCGGCGCTGTTGTGGTGAACACCGCTCGGGGCGCCTTGGTCGATGAAGAGGCGTTGTTGAACGCGATCACAAGCGGCCACATTGCAGCCGCCGGCCTGGATTGTTTTCAGGTGGAACCCAGCGGAAATCCTGCCTTCGCAGCCCACGAGAACATCTTCATGCTGCCCCATATCGGCAGCGCAACACGCGAAACCCGCGACGCCATGGGTTTTCGCGCGCTCGACAATCTCGACGCTTTCTTTGCGGGTAGAACCCCGCGCGATCTTCTTTGATGGGAATTGGGTCAGTTTATGGCGCAAAGGTCAAAGTCATCTGACGTTCGACGATGGGTGTGGAACGTCAGTGATCTTTGACTCAACTGAATTCGAAAACCTGAGGAAACAGGTGTTTCACGTCACGCAAGTCTGACCCAGACCGAAAAACGGCTCCGACCCGAAATCTACCGAGCGCTGCAGCTTATACAAAAGTCAGCTGGCACGGACAAAGTCGACATTGGCTTTGCTGAGGCTCATCCACTCCGGACGTTCGCGCAGTGACCCGCAGGTGGAGTCGCAACTTGTCGAAGGACGCATGCGTTGCAGACGCAATGATGAAGGTGAATGCATGACCCGTCATGATCTACGCATGCATGGCTTGCGTGTCCCGTCCATTCTGGAACACCGCGCAACTACAAATCCATAACCTGCATCGAAACAGTCTTTCCACTCTCCAAGACGCGCGTTCCTAACTTCCGCTGCAGGGCGGCACCAAGATTTATGCTCACGCGGTAATCCTGGCGCTGCGAGCGCACGCAGCGAGATAATCTAAGGTACAGGATGGGCTCTTCACGGCCATTAGATCGGTCGCAGCATGTTCAAATAGCTGGCGCGCGGTTCAGGACACGGACGGCCCCAAAGCCGACCTTGAGAGTGGCAAGTCGATGCTACGGCCGAAACCCGCTTTGCGGACATTCGCTCAAATTGCTAATCCAATGACGGTTAAATGTCGCAACGAAGATGCTTCTTCGGCCCCCAAAGCCGAGATTCATTCCCAACTTTTCATCATGTTCAAAGCTAGCGCATCAGTACCATACGCACGCGATCATCCAGATCTTCCAACAGCGCATCTGGTGACCAACCGGCTCTACTGCGATGAACGTGGCCTTGGCGCATATCGTGAAGAAGCCTGGCACGCGCAAGGGACGGGAAATCTTTGGGAAGATTTCCTTCAGCCTTCTCGCTCTCGAATCTAGCGGCAAGCCTGGCGTCTGTGTCCTGGATGGCTTTCTCCATTCGTTCCTGCACGCCATCCACTTCACCGACTGTGGTCGCGACACAGGAGGCAAGGAAGCAACCGAGCGGCGCGCCATTGTGTCGTGTAGAATGTGAAACAACAGCCTCGAGAAACCCACGAACTGCACGCTCCACCGTCTCGGCCCCTTCAAAGGCGACGATCGGAGCACAACCATCTACATCGGCGTAGCGATCAATGGTCTTGAGATAGAGCTCCCGTTTGTCGCCGAAGGCAGAATAGATACTTGGCCCGCTGATCCCCATGGCGGATGTAAGATCCTTCATAGAAGTGGCGGCATAACCCTTCGTCCAGAAGGCGTTCATTGCAGCCATCAGCGCCTCATCTTCGTCGAACGTGCGTGGGCGCCCTAATTTTTTTGTATCGTTCACAATAAAAGTCCTTGACTGCCTCAACTCTTTATTTATGTATCGTTCGTTAGATAAGTCAAGGAGCCGAAGATGCATCCCAACAAACCCGCGATTGGCGGGCCCTTCCCCGCCATCGAAGTTGGCCGTTTGGGCGGCGGTACTCTTGTGCTCGGCCAAGCAAGCGACGGGTTCGATTGGCAGGTGGTCGTTGTCTATCGTGGCAAACATTGCCCAATCTGCACGCGTTACTTGCGTGAGTTGAACGAGGTCATTGCACCACTAACAGAACTCGGAGTCGAAGTAGTTGCCGTGTCCGCTGATAGGGAAGACCGCGCGATAAAGCAGATCAGCGAGGTGAAGCCGGACTACCCCATTGGTTACGGATTGACCGAAGATCAAATGAGGTCCCTCGGTCTCTACATCTCCGGCCCCCATCACGGCATCCGCGTGGACGGCCCGTTTGCGGAACCTGGCCTATTTGTTGTCAACGAGAAAAAAGAGCTTTGGATGGCGGATGTCTCCAATGTGCCTTTTCTGCGGCCACAACTTCCTAGCCTGGTCAATGGGCTGAAATTTGTGCGCAGCTTCCTAGCAGGCCAGCCTGCGGGTTTCCGCGCGAACGGGACGTTCGCCTGAACTCTCAAACACTCTCCTCCTCCAAGGAAAAACAATGACAATGACAATGACAATGACAATGACAATGACATCCGATCATCCAAACGTACCTGCAGTGAAAGCTGCTCTTGAAACGCTGATCAGCGGCGTCTCGGGACACGCATTCGAAGTTCTGGACAAGGTCTATCACCGAGAAATGCGGACCTACCTCCTGACCGATGGTGGCAGGTTAGAGCAGAACGACAAACCGGGCTTCATGGAACATGTTCGCAATGCGATGTGCCAACTGCCTGATCCTGAACCTTACACCGATTACCACCTAGTTGAGGCGGACGCGGCGCGAGGCCACATCCTTATTAGTCGGAAGAATAACGTCACAAACCGCAAGCAGTTGGTAACTCTGAGCATCGACTTCGTGTTTGAAGGTGATCGCTGGCAGATCACCCGCGAGGTTATCATGACCCGCAATGAAAACAGCTGATCATCGCCACTCCAACCCTTTAGATCCAGATGAAAAGAGAGAACCCATGAAACCTCTATTATCCGCTTCCTTTCTGGCCATCGTAGCTACAACCGCATCTGCAGAGAACGTCGGCCCAAGCAGCCTATTTGCGGTAAACGATGCCTTCAATGAAGCAGCGGCCGCAGGTGACGCTGACGGGCTTGTCAATCTTTATGCAGACGACACCCTCTGGATCGCGCAAAACTCTCCAGTGAGCCAAGGTCTTGATGGCCCGCGCGCGCTCTTTGAATTCGTCACTGCCAATCAAGGCAAAGTAACGCACACGATTGACCATCTCTTTGTCTCGGATGACGAGACCTTGGCCGTCATGATTGGGTCGGTTGATGCCCAGGTCGAAAGTCAGGGTATGGACGCCACCGGCACATATCTGTTTGTACTTGAACCCGAAGATGATGGCTGGGAGATCGTCACGGATATGTGGCACCAGCATGCCGAGCAGTGACGTTAGCATGGGTCGGGTGATCTAACCCAATCCCAAGCCAACATGAATGCTATCGAACAGTGCCAAAGTCGCCGCATCTCCGGCCCAAAAGAGACATTCATCGTGCCCACTCCTCGCCGCGCTGCAGCCCGTCATAGAAGACATTCGCTGCATGCGCCAAACTCGCGGACGGGTGAACTAACGGTCTGTGGACCTTTGTGACCTTCGTTTGTAAGTTTAAATCGTTGAAAACTGTGGATAGCGGACTGAGGCCGGCTCCGAGGTAAATGATCTTTACTGCTATGTCGTACATCTAAAAGGAGCGGCTTCTCTGCAATTCGCTTCCGACAGGTTTCACGAATTTTGTTCTGCGAGGGTTCCGGCCATGGACATTGCCTGGTTCTTCCGCGAGCGCACGCGCTTCATCCGCTTCACCTACGAGCGAACGCGAAACCATTCGTCGAGATGAAGCGGCAGATCGAGGGCGATTTCCCGCCTCTCGACGATCCGCCTTATTCCGAAGACCCCGAACCGCCCTTCCTGGCAGAGTGGAACGATGCCGAGACGGCCATTGTGGTTGTCGGACACTCTTGCGTCTCCATGCTCTCGGCATCCCTCAAGCTCTTTGTTTTGACACTTGGGAGAAGGAACTGGGTGTGCAGTGGGAGAACAGGGGGAAGGCCAAGGCATGGAGGAAGGGATTTGCCGATGGCTATCTTTCAGAACTGTGCGATGCTCTCAGTATTGATCTAAACGACCGCCCTGCCGATCTGGCCGTGATTGAGCAGGTATTTCTGGCCCGTAACCGGGATCAAAACCCAGAGAGTGTTCACAGTATGAGGGTGACGCATTCTTCGAGCGACCGCGCCAAGCATCCGATCCCATTCTTCATATCTGAATCCGAACGCACAATGTACGTGGAGGGCGAGCTTGGCGATATCAGCTTCATGAGCCCATCCGTGCATGTGGATGCCGAGAGCTGCACCACGCAATTGCGGAAGCGGAAAGCCTCGTGGATTGGCTGGAACCGCAGTTCTTCGCAGTGAAGTATCCGAGGTCTGCCGCACCTAAAGCGTAAGAGGAAATCTGGAAGGATGAGCTAGGCTGCCTTGTTTCGATAAATGTGGATGCTTTTGCGGGGGCAACGCAGGAACCTTCGACAAATCCATAGCAGTGGAAACGAATTTTGAGTTCAAGCTCTACGATGTCACCCACGCTGGAATCCACTGGTACACAGACAAATCCATGGATGACAGCGGGCTGGACGGTGTGACATTCGCCGAGAAAGAAGGCGTCTACATCCTTTGGCACAAGAACGACTACTGCCCCGAACATGAGCTGTTTCACATAAAGGGCCTGTATGTCGGCAAAGGTGATGCAGGCAAGCGGCTGCGGCATCACTGGAAAACAAAAAACACTGCAGAAGAGATGCTCATCTACTTCACGTTTTTCCCGTGCGAGAACCGCAAAGCAAAGTACATCGAGCAGCTCTTGCTCGACATCTATGACCTGCCGCTGAACACAGCGGAGAACACAGGCACCAAGACTCTGTGCGCATACTTCACTCAGTTCGAAGTTGAATAGCCAGGGCGCAGATCGAAGGTCCGGGTTTCGATTGACTTATCATATGTAGCCGAACTCCATAGTTTATTATTAAGTCCATTTCGTCTCGAATGGGCGTCGAAATAGACATTCATGCATAGCGCAGCGTTCGACACTTTGGGTTCTCTACCGCCATCGGAGCAACCGCAGCATCCTGCAGAACCAGCCGTCTTACACCAATGAGGACGGCACAAGACGGACCTTCATCCAGGCTTCAAACGCTGCATTGCAACTTCACCAGACCGGCCATTCGCTGCAGCTGCTCCAAGTCAGTCGCGCCCAAGGTCGGCAACGCGGGACAAACCGGTCCTCCATGGCAGAAAGTTAAATGGCCGGTTTCAATCAAAACCGGCCATCATATTTCGGGCACTTGTTCAAGATGAGGACACTTACCTGGCAACCCGCGATTTACGTCAGCCAGAATGTTGGTTTTCTGCTGCAACGTCAGATGTGGAGATCTGCTCGGTCGATCCGTCGGGTACATCCAACACATCATTCGCGACCCCGGACAGCCCGTTTTCCAAGCTTATCCCAAGCTCCTTGCCCAAAGCCTGCATCGCAGGCATCTGCAGCGCCATACCAAGAACGGAGTCGAGCGCTTGGTTCACCGGTGTTCCACCATTGGAAGGGGTATCACCGCCAGCGGCACCGCCCATGCCGGTCACCTGATGGATCTTAATTGAGTCGATCTTCTCAGCGGGCTTCACCATTTGCGCGATGATCGCAGGCATCGCCTCTAGTTGCGCCAAACGCACCTTCATCGCAATGATCTCGGCACTCAACTCGTTCTCAGAGTTCGCTATCGCGGTTTGACCCTCAGCAGTCGCGAGCAAGTCCGTCTTCTTCGCGTCCGCCCGCACGGTGATCGCGTTTGCATCCGCCTGCGCCTCTTCCAGTTTAGCAGCAGCGCGGTCGCTGGCAGCTTCTTTTTCAGCCTGAGCCGCAAGACGGATCGCTGTGGCCTGACGTTCCGCCTCCTTCTGAGCTTCAATCAGAGCGATCTGTTTCACACGTTCGGCCTCAGCAACCGCCCTGGCAGTTTCAATCGCTTCAGAGGCTTTCTTGGCTTCAGCGCGGGCACTGTCAGCGGAGGCACGCGCCTGACTTTCCTCCTCTGACTTGCGGGCCACGATGATCTGTCGCTCCTGATCGGCGACTTCCAACTCCCGCTCTTTGGCGATCTCAGCCTCACGGATGGTGCGCTCACGCTCAATCTCGGCAGCACGCACAGCCTTCTCGCGCTCAATGCGCGCCTCGTCCTTGGCTCGGTCGGAGGCTTCCTGATTGCGGGCAATCTGCGCCTCTTGCTCGGCTTGCAGTGTTTGAATCTCTTCGATCTGCTTGATCTCAGCCTGCTTTTGCTCGCGCTCAATCTGATATTTGCGCTTCTCGGCTTCCATCTCGGACTGGGCAACAGAAACGTCAGCCTCTGCAGTAATCTCGGCCCGCTGCTTGCGCGAGGTCGCGATTACAGCGGCCAGCTTTTGCATCCCAACCGCGTTAAAGGCATTGTTTTCGTCCAGTGATTCAAATGGTGTCTGATCAAGAGCGGTTAGCGATACGGCCTCCAACTCCAACCCGTTCTTCAAAAGATCTTCAGAAATCGCATTCTGTACCTCCTGCACAAAGCTGGCGCGATTTTCATGCAGTTCGTCCATTGTCATCTGCGCGGCCACTGCACGCAAACCATCAACCAGCTTACCCTCAATCATCTCGCGAAGCTGCTCAACATGGAAGGTCCGGTCTCCTAGCGTCTGGGCAGCACGTGAGATGCCGTCTTCGGTCGCATTCACGGAGACATAGAACTCGACCCCAACATCCACACGCATCCGGTCCTTTGTGATCAGCGATTGCTCATTCACCCGGGCCACTTCCAAGCGCAGCGTCTTCATGTTGACCTTTGAGATCTCGTGCAGGAAGGGCACGACAATTGTGCCGCCATCCATGATCACCTTGCGACCGCCAGACCCGGTTTTGACCAAAGAAGTCTCGCGCGTTGCACGTTTGTAAAGGCGGGCCATGATCAAACCGATAAAGATTAGTAGACCGATGATGATTGCTGCGATTGTCAGGATTGGGGTGAATTGCATGTAGATCTCCATTTTCGTTGTCGTATTCTGTTGCGGCGCATCAGATCACGTAGAACTTGTCGCCTCGTTTGCGGATCAGCGTGACATCGCTGCCTTGTTCAAAAATTTCTTCGTCATACAGCGGCTCGACGCGCATGTAGTGGATGTTGCCGTGGCGGTCTTTGATCTTGACCTCGGCGGGCCTCCCGCGTGAGGCGGTGCCTTGGGTGACGATTCCATGACATCCACCCAGATGCCGGGCTCGCATCGCTGTAGTTTCTGTCTTGGGCATGATCAGCGCGACCCAGTTTGCGATCACACGGGTCACGCCAAGTGCAGGCACAAATGCGACTGCACAGGCTGGCAGGATAGGAAGCGGTGCGCCAAAAATTCCCACACAGATCGATTGAATGATCAGGCCGAACAATCCGAACATCGTCAAGAACGACACAAGCCAGATCAGGAAAGGCACATCCCGTGCCCCGATCCAGGTAAAGATACCCGGTGTGCCAGCATCGCCGGTATCAATCTCGGGGATCGCATCGTCGACCCCCAGATCAACGCCCTCCGGCGCCTCAACCGAGAAGTCGAAATCCGCATCAAGGTCCAGATCAACATCAGGCGCATCACTGCCAACACCCAAAATCGATCCACCAAGCAGCGCCGTGAGGATTTCAAGCACAAACAGCCCCGCAACCACAGCAAGACAAACAGCAAAAACAATTGCTTCAGGTATCATTATAGTTTCAAGCATAAGAGTCCTTTCAAACTATACATAATATAATTTTACATGTATGTTAGGTGTATATATGCATATTTCTTGATTTATACCGAAATAGATACATGTTTCTGCGTATGCGCCAATGTTCCCACTCCCATCACGAGGAATGAGATGCCCGACTTTTTAAAGAGACGCCGTCTTGCCCGAATGATCGATGCGTCTGCGCGGCAGATCGGGGATGTTGAACGCCCTGAAAAGGGATGGATCGCCTCTATCCGCCAAGCTTTGGGCATGTCTGCAGAACAGGTCGCCAAACGTAAAGGCGTCTCGCGCAACGCAGTTTATCAGGCAGAGCGCAGCGAATTGGACGGAGGAGTATCGATTGGTCAGATGCAAAAACTGGCGGCGGCAATGGGGGCGCGCTTTGTCTACGCCATCGTGCCAGACGCGCGCATTGACGACGTACTCTATCGTCAGGCCATCAAAAAGGCAAAGCGCATCATTCACGAAGAGCCCGACAGTGCAACGTGGTCAAATGACGATCGGCAGGACTGGATTGAAGACAAGGCAGCGGAACTTTTGCATGATTTTCCAACAGATTTCTGGGACGACCCTTAGCAAAGGTCCAAGGTGTGGAACCCCGCAATGGTGCCGATGAAACCCGACTTAAGTTAGCATTTACAGAAGTTTCTCCATTTAACGTTGGGAGTACTTCTCACCTCGTCTAACGTCTGCCTATCAAGGCTTTCATGACCTTCGTGCACAGCGCAGCATCAGTCGAATTGGGGCTCACTGCAGACCTCGGATGCAGCGCAGCATCAGCCAACTTGGGGCTACAGGTGGCAACATGAACGGCCCATTCCTGCCTTCTCCTAGCTGTCAAGATGCTGCCGACGCAGCCCGCTTTGCGGTCATTCGCTACAAGAGCGAACTCCTGGCTCTGTGGGACTCACACATTGCGGACAAAGCGGCCATAACACAACCGAAGTTGAATGGCCGCTTCAGTTTATGAGTTTGAGTGGGACAGTTATCCCCTGATCATACGAACCAGTGTTCTGTCGCGATCAATCAGGTGGTGCTTGAGTGCCGCTGCAATGTGCATTCCAAGTGTTATCGTAACCAGATAGGCCGCGATTTTGTGGATGCTGCGTGCAGCGCCTGCGATGCTGTCCACTTTGTCAATGGCCGGTATCGTGACGAGGCCAAAGACGTCCGTAGGAAATCCGGAATAGAGCGCCATCATCAGACCGGATACCGGCATCACGGTGATCCCAGCCAGCAAAACGATATGGCTGATCTTGGAGGCAAGCTTTTGGGCTTTGGGCATGTCAGCGACTGGCTCAGCAAACCCTTGGAAAACACGATACCCGCCGCGCCAAAGGGCGAGAGCCAGGACGATGACACCGATGGCTTTGTGCGTTCCGATCAGCGACAATTTCTGCGGAAGCTCCACGCTACCGTACGCGAGGTAGAACCCAAAGCCCAACATGCCAAGAAACAGAAGTGCAAAGACCCAATGATTGAGGCGGGAGATAGAATTATAGGTTTTCATGATGTGTTCCTCTGAGCGTTGCAGGTGCCGCAATGCGATGTCGTGCGTCGCATTGCAGCGATGCATTTACGCGTCTGTCGCGTCGTTCCGCGTCATGATGATCTCGCGCGTGATCTGCCAGCGGCCATCCTCAAGAACGAAGTCGATGCTGAGTGAGATGAGCTGATAGCGCCCGGTCGCGTCGTTCTTGCGGCTGACAACGATGTGCCCATGCGTGTCATCGGCCTCGATCAGATGGTATTGCACCCAAGGGTTGTCATCTTTCAGCGCGCCCATGTTGTGTTTGATGAACTCCATGAACCCGGGTTTGTCGTTGCGCATCAACGTGCCATCGTTCAGCAGAAGATAAGTCTGCATGTTCCGGTGATAGAGGTTGTCCAGCACATCGAAGGAATGCCCTGAGACGCCATGGATCAGCCCGTCCAGTGTCTCTTTGACGGCGGTTGCGTTCGCGTGATTTTCGGTCATAGCCATTGAAATTGTCCTTTTGAGATTGGGTATTTTCGGGAGGTTTTGAGCCGAGGATCATTCAGTCGCGTAGTTACTGAACATATCCAGCACGATCTGCCATTCATGGTCTTCGCTCTCACGCTCGAGGACGTAGACATATGATCCTTCAAGCTGGAAGCCCTGGCTTTCGACGGAGGCGCGGGTCACGCCTTTCATGACCGCCTGCGTGCCATCATCAGAGATGAACAGATCTTCAATCGTGTGGGACAGCTCACCTTTGTTTTCGCTCATGAATGTGATGGTCTGACGCGGAACACCGTCACGGCCTTGTGCCGGTCGGGTCGCCGGCGCGATCCAGAAGGCATCTTCGTCGTAGAGCGCAATGAGCCCGGCCGCGTCATGGGTTGCGGCAAATTCATTGAAACGATCATTGAAGGCGATCAGGCTTTCACGGGCTTGCGATTGTGTCTGTGTTTCAGCAATGGCAGGCAGCGCCAGAGAGGCAACGAGGGCAATAGTGGAAAGGGCGGATGTCAAGCGCATGAGCTTGTCCTTTCAGTTTAGTGTATTGATTTTGGGTGGTCAGAAGAGGGGTGAGCCTTAAGCGGCGCGAGCACCCCGAATTGGATAGTTGTTCTCGGGATTGCGGATAAAGCGCAAACCACCAAGCAGGGTTTTCAGGTCTGGCCTGGCGAACGGAGCGTTGGAGATATCGGTGACTTGCACCTGCCCATCAGCATTCACGACGAAGATACCAGGTTCGGCAAAGGGTCGGTCATTTTCTTCCGCAGACCGAGGATCGGACACATAAAGCCCCATTTCATGCATTTGATCCAGGCTAAGATCATAACCCACATGGTAGCTTGGCTGCACCAGTGCGATCTGGTCGGTCGCCTTGGTTAAAGGATCGGCGGAGACCGCAACGACATCTACTCCAAGAGCACGAAACTCTGGCAGCAGGACTTCCAGCTCTTTCAAGTAGGTTGTGCACATCGGGCAATGCTTGCCGCGATAAACCACTACCATTTGCCAATCATGGCCGCCTTGCGGAGCACCGAGCGTGAGTTCTCCCCCGCCCAGTTTTGGTACTTTGATTGCTGGAAACTGTGATCCAGCAGGTGTTTTTTGTGATGACATTTTCTCATCCTTGTGTTTTGTGATGAACGTTATAAAATACGTCAAAACGAAACGTCAAGGATTTTGTAATGAACGTCACAAAAAAGTTGGGCGGCCCAAAACCTTCGATCGGGATGAAGCCCTCACCAAGGCGATCGGCGTGTTCTGGAAGCAGGGGTACGAAGGCGCATCGATGAAGCTGCTGACAGATGAGATGGGGATCAACAGCCCCAGCCTTTACGCAGAGTTTGGCGACAAGCACGGCCTCTACCTCGAAGCGATCAACAGCTACGCAACCAATGATGCCTGCACACCTTTGGTCGCACTGGAAACCGTGCCTGATATTCACCAGGCTGTTCGCGCTTTCTTTGAGGCTGTGATTGACTACTCAACGCACCATGCCAGTGGGGCAAAGGGATGCTTTCTCGTCTCTTGTGTCGCGACAAGCGCGGGGCACGTAGATGGCACCGCCGAATTGCTTCGAGATGCCATCACGTCAACCGACGAACGCATCAAAGCGCGCTTCGATCATGAAGTCATGATCGGCAAACTGCCGCAGAACTTCCCAAGCGCTGATCGTGCCAAGCTGATGTTCGACCTACGGCAAGGCATGGTTTTCCGGGCACGTGCTGGTTTCCCTGGTGACGTCCTCGCGGGCGACATAGACAAATACGTGAACTCTGTGTTGGCAAATCCCGAAAGCTGACCATGGTGCGTAGCCCACCAAACGCAGTTTCAGAACTAAAAATCCGCTACGGCCGCGGTGCCGAGGAAGAAATGCTTGAGGAACTGCACAATTACGAAACCATCACAGTGAGTGATCGTACCGCATACGTCTCAAACACCCGCTTCGTAACAAGCGAAAGAGACTGTGCAACAGCTTCATCATTTGAAAGGAGTGAAGCGCATTCGCATTTCCCGCGTACACCATATTGAAACCAGTTAGAAAACCAAAGCCAGCCATCAGATGAAGACCACAGAATGCACCGATTAGTTGCGTGGTGATTTGCGTGCAAACATAGCCTTTTTACGTGCACGAATGTGTTGTGTTGCCGCTTGGGTGCCGTCGTGGAAGCTGCCAAACCATCGGTCCAGCGGAACCTCTTCGGAACCGTAATTGCACTCAAAGTAACGGTGGTGAAGTTGGTGATGAAACGATCCCGCCTTCACTGCCTCCTTGTCCCTTACAAGAACCTTATCAAAGCCTGCATGCGAAAACACTGCCCCCAGGTTCAGGGCAAAGAGGTGAAACAGCACATGGATCGGGTGCGATGGCAGAACGAAATGGATGAGGATGCCGGAATAGTAGAGGACATGTTCAACGGGGTGCATGGCAAGACCGGACCATGGGCCGACGTTGATGTTGCGGTGATGCAGGTGGTGCACCGTCTTGAACAGCCAAGGAATGTGGATCAGCCGGTGGATCCAGTAGAAGTGAAACGACTGCCAAAAGCGGATGACAAAGAAAAACACCACGAACCAGAAAGGGGCGGACGTGATGCCGTCCAGCGTCGGCACCCAGCCTTGGGCGGCGGCGCTGAAATATAGAACCATCCATGCCGTCCAGATTGGAACACCTGATGCAAGGGTCCAGAACATGTTGTCCCAGACCTGATTGCCAAAGGTGAAGCGCTTGCTTTTCTCCATCGGGCGAACATCGAATTTCAGTCGCGCATCCTGACCGGCAAAAATATAGAGATATGCGTGCAGGCTGCCCGCCAACAAAAGAACAGCGCCGAAATTGACGGCCAGCATCTGGGCCGCTGATGCAATCGGAGCAGTTCGGACGGCCTCGAGGCTGGGCCAAAAGGTAAGATAAGCGATGATCGCAAAGATCAGGTGATTGACCGGCGGGGTCCGCTTGAGCCAAGTGCTCGCTAGCCAAGTCAAAGCCGCTTTCGGCTTGGGCGGAGTGTCAAAGACTGGAGACATTTTGATGGGCAAGTGTGGATGATAATGCCACTCGGGCGACGTTCCTGCGGGGATAGCATCAGCCGTGACCGCGTCTAGGTTCTGAGTCTTCGTCATCTTTTGCGCACCCCTTCCATTAAAAGAACCGGACCCGATCAGGGCCCGGTCAAGGCGATCAGCCACGGAAGCAGCCAATAACTCGTTTGCCTGTGCGCCCCGGCATGACCGGAGCGCACGTGTCTGAGGTCAGACTACATCTCGCTTGCCGCTTGCAGCGGGCCGGTGTTGACCGCGTTCTCATAGCTGCCAAGTGCGCTGTCGATGGAGCCTGCAGTCACGAACACATCCGCCACACCTTTCATGAAGGTCGCCGCATTGCCGCCCAGCCATGTCTCGGACAACTGATCTTCGACACTAGGGAATTTCATCGTGGCGATGGCAGCCTTGGCAGCATCCAGATCCATGCCCGCCTGTTCCGCGATCACGGCCAGGTTTTCATCGCTGGGGTCGGCGTACCATGCCTTGTTCGCATCGGCCGTCACTTTGAGGAACTTGGCCATAACGTCACCGTTTTCGGCAATAAAGCTGGCAGGCGCCGAGGTCACGTCGAACACCAGGATGCCCAGTGCCTCTTTTTCGTCACCAGTCAGCAGAACGTTGCCGTGCTCTTTCATCCGGCTCAACCCGCCGCCGTAGCCACAGGCAAAATCAACAGCACCCTGGCTGAGGGCAGCCGCCCCTTGGTCGGGGGCCATGTCGAGCACCTGAAGACTGTCGAGCGGGATGCCGAAGTGATCCATCTGGCGCAGGAAGCCATAATGCGCCGCTGTGCCCAGTGGCACAGCCACTTTCTTGCCTGCCAGCTCGCCGGCGTTGTCCTTGTCGATCTCAAGCCCGGTGCTGACCACGCAGTTGTCATTGTCGGAATAGCTGACAGCCACGTCCACAACCTGCAGGTCCTGACCTCCGGATGTTGCGACAACGAAGGGTGGCACCCCTTGGCTTACCGCGATCTGTACGTCGCCCGATGCCATTGCCGCGCTCATCGCGGTGCCGGTGTCGAAGGAGACCCAGTTCACCTTCATTCCCAAAGCCTCATCATATGCGCCGGACGCCTTGGCCGACATCATCGGCATGGGCCATTCAAGGAAATAGGCCACTGTCAGTTCCTCGTGCCCATCTGCCAGTGCAGCCTGGGCGGCCATGGCCATGGCCACAGCGGCCAGAATGCTGGTTGTATTTTTCATATGCTTACTCCCGTTGGCGTGTCGCTTTGCGCGGTCACTGTTTTGCATTACAAAACTTTTATTTTGCATATTGAGAATAAAAAGCTTGCACCCAATCCGTCAAACCTTTTCTTTGAAGGCCGACTGCAACGGCACATTGTGTTGGGGCGCAGTGCGGACCTTTTCCTCGATTGGAGCGTGGCGCAGCAATGGCATCAGGGCAAAACTCGAACCACAAAGGCGATCAGATTCATTGGTGTCGCACGGCTGGTCCCGCGCCGGTCTGCGAAACGCTGACGGCGCACGTGACGGCGGATGTTGTGGTGGTTGGAGGCGGTCTGACCGGAACACGCACCGCACTTGGACTTGCCGAAAACGGCGCGCGAGTGGTTTTGCTGGAAGGTAAGCAGATCGGCTTTGGCGCATCCGGGCGCAGCGGCGGGCAGTGCAATCCCATCTGGCGTGCGACCCCCGACGACCTCGCTGGCCGATTGGGCGAGGCACTGGCTGGCCGTTTGGTCGAAACGACCCTCGGGTCCGCGGACGCGCTGTTTGCAGATATCGACCACTACGGTGTCGCTTGCGACCCGGCACAAAACGGCTGGGTGCAGGCCGCACATTGCCGCAGCGCTCAACGCAGCCTTGAACGGTTGGGCACCGCATGGTCCGATGCAGGTGCCGACATCCGCTTTCAGGACAAGGCACAAACGGCCCGCAGCAGCGGCTCGACGGCGTATAATTTCTCGTTGTTCCACGCCAAAGGCGGGCACGTGCACCCGCTGTCCCTAACGCGCGGCTTTGCCCATGCAGCGATGGCACGTGGCGCAACCCTTTATGAAAACAGCCCCGTTCTGGGGATGACCCACACGGACGGTGTGTGGTCCGTGACAACGGCGAGCGGAACTGCCACCGCACCGCAAGTCATCCTGACCACCAACGCCTATTCCGACGATCTGTGGCCGAAACTACGCCAGACATTTTTTCCACTTGTCAGCGTATCGCTTGCAACTGCGCCGTTGTCGCCTGCACAACAGGCCAGTGTTTTGCCGGGCGGCGTGACCATTGCCGACACGCGCCGTGCCATCTACTATTCCCGTTATGACCGTGATCATCGCCTGATCTTTGGATGTGTGGGCAGCACGGACAATTCAGCAGACTTCGGCGGAATCGCCCGGTTGCGGGAGGGGTTGGGCATCGTCTTTCCCCAACTCCGCGACGTCGAAATCGAGGCAACGTGGGCCGGGCGCATCGCCGTAACGCCAGAGATGATGCCACACCTGCACGAACCCGCACCCGGTGTGCTTGCCGGGCTGGGGTTCAGCGGGCGCGGCATTGCCATGACATCCGTGATGGCGCGCACATTGGTCAAGAAGGCGTCAGGCGCTGGCGATGACACGTTGCCCTTTGCCGTCAGCCCGGTGCAATCCCTGCCGATGCACTGGGCCTCGCGCAGGCTGATCCCGCTGGCCGCCCCCGCCATGACCCTGCGGGACAAGATCGACACTATCTTCAACCGCGGCTGACGGCAGCAAAGGACCACGCCCATGTCATTCACGCTCTTTCGCGACACCCCTGTTCCGCGCGTCAAAAAAGACACCGGCAATGCCGTGGTGTCCGGTGATCCCGTTCAACACTCCGAGCTGAAGTATGCAGGCCACGGCGACACGATCAAATCGGGAATATGGGATTGCACCGCAGGTGCGTTCACCGCGGATTACGACGGCATCACCGAATTCTGCCATGTGCTGGAGGGCGGTGCGACGATCACCACTGGCGCCGGCGAGACCCATAAGGTTGCGGCGGGCGACGCCTTTGTGATGGAGGCAGGGCTGCGCACTACTTGGACAGTCGAGCGCTATATAAAGAAGCACTTCGTGATCTGTGCCGTCTGCTAGTCGGGGGGCTTTCCGCCGATCATCTTGGTGACGTTCCGGGCCGATGCGACCAGTTCGCCGGACCACTGCACGATGTCATCAATGCTGTGACGGGTGTGTACCGTCCAGATGTTCAACACCGCAATTGGGTCGCCTACATAGTTGAAAATTGGCGCCGAAATACCGAGGAAGTGATCGTATTCTTCCCGGTCGTTCGTCGCAAACCCCTGCGCACGCACGCCGTCCAGAACCGCGCAAAAGGTGTCGGCATCGGTGATGGTCCGCTCGGTAAACCGCTCAAAAACATGATCGCTCAGCATCGCGTCACGCACGGCGGGCGGCAGGTACGCCATCAGCGCTTTACCGGAAGCGGAGCAGTGCACCGGTTCACGCATGCCCGGGCGCTGTATCCCGCCCAGTGAGCCCTTGGCCTCGATCAGGCGCAGGTACACGACGTCGGTTCCATTGGGCACCCCAAGGGTCACATTGCCCTCAAACAGACCATGCAGACGCATCATCTCATCCAGTGCAACCGCCTGAATGTCGTATCCCGCATAGGCATTGCGCACGAGGTCGAACACCTTGGGGCCGAGCAGATAGACCTTGGACCCTTTGACATGTTGCACCAGTTGTTCATCAGCCGCGATGCTGAGCAGACGGTGCAAGGTGCTCTTGTTCAGCCCCGTTTGCGCGACCAGTTCGGAAAACGTCAACGGCGTGCGCGCTTCGCTGATCACGGTCACGAGAGACAAGAGTTTCTGGACAATAGAGCTTTTCATATCAAGCGGAGTACCCCGTTTGAAATTCATCGACAACCGCCCCAAGGCAACGTCATACTTAGCAAACACGACTATATCGAGCATCGATCGACGGCGTATTCATCGAACGAAAGCAATGGTTGGTCGTCCAGAGATTGCTCTGGTGATTTGCGGCCCATAAGAGACATTCGGGGTGCTGTTTCAATGCTGCGATTACAGCCCACATTGCCGGCATTCGCTGTGCTCGCAAGTCTTTGAATTCGCTGAATTTACCAAACGCGAGCGAAGCAGATACTCACATCGGCCTGTGACTTTCTGCTCGTCCTGTCTGTGTCCTAATTTCCGCCACTCATCACCTCTGCAACAGTTGGTATCCTTGGGAAGCGTTCCAAGGCCTCAATCCGCGTCAACCACGCCCGGACACTCGGGTAGTCATCAAGCGGAATGCCTGTTTCTCCAGTCGCCGAGATGTATCCGTAGTTGGCGACATCAGCGATGGTTGGGCCGGTGCCTACAAGCCAGTCTTGAGTGGCAAGGTGCGGCTCGAAGAGAGACCTCAGGACATCATGGGTTTTGTCGACCGCCTGATCGAAGTCGGTTGGAGCGCCAAAGAACTTCGAGATCCGCGCGCCACATGGGCCTTCGAACACCTCCTTCACACTGGTTGCCAGCCATTCCTGGACTTTGGCAGTCAAGGCCGGGTCGGCCGGCAACCATGTTCGTTCCGGATCATGCTTCATGGCCAAGTAGGTCAGGATGCCCGTGGATTCCCGCAAAACGACGTCACCATCGACAAGTGTCGGTACCTGGCCCATCGGGTTGAGTTTCAGATAGTCCGGATGTTTCTGTGCACCATTTTGAAGATCGACCACGATGGCTTCGTGATCGATGTCGAGGAGTGCCGCCATGGCTGTCACGCGGTGCGCATGACCCGAGACAGGGTGGATGTACAGTTTCATCTGGGAACCTCAGTTTGAGAAGAAGGCGCGGTGTTGGGAGACCCAGTCCGCAAGGGATGTCAGCTCAAGACCAAAACGTTTTTCGATGGCACCAGCATCGGTCAGGAAACCCGGCTGGAACTGATCGGGATTGGCCTGAATGCCGCCATAGAGCCCGCCAATCATGCCAGCGACCTCCGGGCCAGCGAGTGCGCCAAGCTGCGCCTCGAAATTTGAGGCCGGCATGGTGTCGAAGGTCAGGTCGAGCCCAAGCGTTTCCCCCATAATCCGCGCAAGGTCTGTGCCATCAAGGGCTGCTGGGCCGCCAAGTGCGATGACCTCATTCGGCAGTTGTCCTTGCAAAGCTTTGTCGGCCACGCGCCCGAAATCAGCAGCGGCCACCCAACTCATCTTGAAGGATTCAGGTGTGGGGTAAGACAAGCGCCCTTCCGCAAGCCCCGATACGGTCCAGGGACCAGCCAGGTTTTCCATATAGGTGACTGGTGTCAGGCCAAGAAAGCTGAAGCCGTCCTCTTGAAGCGCCCGCAACAAGATGGCAGCGGGATCGGTTGTGGATGCAGGATCCATGATAGGCCCGCCGGTGTTCCAGACAACGCGCGTCACGCCTGCTGCTTTGGCGGCCTGTAGGGCATTAAGGCCAAAGGCAGCGCGATCCGCATTCGGGTCCGTGATCAGCGGGACATGCAGGAAGATCGCGTCCTGCCTTTCGCTTGCGGAACGCAGGGCCGCTTCGTCGTTCATGTCTCCGGTAAGTGTTTTTACCCCTGCCGCTTTCCATCGCGCGGCCCCTTGTTCGGATCGGGTAAAGGCCGTGACGTCGTGGCCCGCTTCGGCCAAGGCTTGTGTTCCGCCAGCCATCTGAGCGCCATTTGAGCCATATGCGAGTATCTTGAGGGTCATTGGGTCTTTCCTTTCCGGGTCACGTTGGGGCTGAAGGGGGATGTTTCGACAAAGCGCCAGCGTAAGGGCGTCGCGCCAAGTTCGCGGCTGACATGGTTTACTTGAACTCTGAGCAGGCGTTGTGCGCCGGGGAATTGCGCTACGCTCTGGACATCATCGATGATCGATGCTGTGCCTTGGATGTGCAGTTGCGCACCCGTTTCGAAGTCCAGAAACAACAACCCGGCACTGGGGTTAAGAAGCAGGTTGCCGAACGTGTTGAACAGGTAGTTTCCTTTGTAGTCGGGGATCGTGATCTGCGTCGGGCTGTCCACAGTCACAAAGCCCGGCTGACCCCCACGGTGGCTGATATCAACGCCTTCATAGGGCGCGGCTGACCCATCCTTGACGTAAGACGCGATAAAGAAGGTATCGGCGGATTGAACGAGGTCCTTTGCAGCATCATCCAACGCTGTGTTTGTGACCACGTCGCCCGACTCGGCGGGCGCGCCCCTCGCAGCGACGTCGCGCAGACTGATGTATTTTGGACAGTTACCGTAGCTTTGGACAACCCTGATCGTCAGTGAGGTCTCATCCATCGCTGCAACCCGACCGTGCATCCGGTTCCGGCGCCGGTTGGACAAATCGAGCCCTAGAACGCCAACCGGTGCATCCAACCTCAGCGCACCCAAGGCAGCCTTGCCGCGCCTGTCGCCTGTTTGGATGGTCAAGGTCTGCGGATCGGGAGAGTCTATAAACCCGGCAGATCCGGTCAGGATGGTTGCGTGCGGCAGTCCCGCCCCTTCGACAGTGCCGAGAAAGATGTATTCGAGGTCCTTGAAGAACGTCCGATGCTCGTCCGGCATGAAATCTCGCATCATGTGCCGGGACATGACGTCGATCCTTTCGCGCATCCCGGTTTTGTCCTGCAGACGCAGTTCGCCATTATGGAAGTTTTGCTGTGTCATGGGGGTGCTCCCTCGTTCTAAACCAGAGACGGAGGGCCATTGGGGCAATCAATCAGATACCCCCAGCCGCCGTTCTCGAGCCGCTTGGCAACTTCGGTGGACTGACCTTCGGCCATGACGCTTCCATCGGGGGCTACCACGCGCCAGTTTGCGCGTAGCAGTGCCGTGTCGCCGATAACGACCTCAGAAAAGACGGCGCTTTCGACCTTTGGCCGGAGGGTGATGAAATCGGCAAAAGCCCGCGCTACGCCTTCGAGGCCAACCTCGGGCGGTTGGTCTGGCGCGAAGAAGATCTGGCAATCCGGATGGAACATGGCGACAACGCCATCCATGTCTCCTGCTTGCAGAGCGGCGCTAACGTAGTCCGCGATTTCGCGAGGTTGGTGTGCAATCCGTTGGGTCATGATGAACTCCTGATCATTGTGTGAAAGTTGAAAGGTTCAGAAGTCGAATGACCCTGCATTCTGTTCACTCTCGGGCAGCCAGGTCTCTTGAATATGCAGCCAGGTCACCGGGTCCGTCATTTCGACCAGAACCGAGGTGCGACGTGCGTTGTTGGCGTCGGCTGACATTGCCGCACCGGTCTGCCATTCCGTGTATGTTGCGAGAACAAGGTCTCCACGGAAGTAGCGGATATCGACGTCGCGGATATGACTACGGAAGTTGGGGTTTGTGCCATATCCGCGGGCAAACCCTTCGCGGATAATGTCTGCTGACATCACCAACCCTTCCGGCGGAATGAACTGGATGTCTTTGTGCAGCCGCGACAAGAAACGCAGTTCAAGTTGGTCGCGTTCAACGGTGCCGTTGAACCATTCGGTGAAGAAATCGTGCAGGTCGACGATCTCTTTATTGACGATTTCCAAGGGTGTCATATCCGAGCTCCGGGTTGAGGTGGGAACAAGGCCGCGCCGCGTATGGCACGACCCGCAATACGGCTAGGCCGGGCCGTTGTTGTCCATGTCGAGGAACATCTTCCAAGCGCCTGTCTCGTCGCGCTTGTAGCCAAGGACCAGGCGGCCTTCTGGGCTTCTGATATCGCCTGTCTCGCGCATTTTCATGGTGCCGTAGAAGCGTCCAGACACGATGACCGTGTCACCATAGAATTGCAGGTCTTCGATGTCGTAGCCGGAGGTGATTTCCGCAGCGGCGATCCGGGGATTATATTTGTCGCGGATCGCTTGCGTGCCAATGGTCACTGGCTGGCCTTCGTTGATCGTCATGACGTCCGGGTGGCACGAGGCGACCATGCGCTCGATATCGCCTTCGTCGAGGCCGTTATTCCATTCGTCGATTGCGGCTTGGATCTCTTCACGTTCGGTCATTTTCTCGTCTCCTGTGATCGTATGTGATGATGTTTGGTGTGTTCGTTTTCGGGTTTCTGATGCGTATGAAGCGAACGTAGTGGGCTGAGAGCGTACGGATAAGACGGATCATTCTACACATGCTGATCGGATTACCGAACAATCTGTACGGGCGTAGAACTACCCGACCCGCCCAGTCAAAGCTCTATTCAATGCCGCGTTCGCCCAGGAAATCGATGATCTCGGCGGCAATGAACGCGCCATCTTCCTCCAACGGAAAGTGGCCCGTATTCAAAAGGTGAAGCTCGATATCCGTGACGTCTCGCGCATAGGCCTCCGCCCCGGCGGGCAAGAAGAATGCATCGTTCTGACCCCATGTCACAAGAACGGGGGGCTGATGCTCGCGCATATACGCCTGCCAGACGGGATACTGGGCAACGTTGCTTGGGTAGTCCGCCAACAGATCCAGCTGAATCGTCGCCATACCGTCCCGGTCGACGCGTTCGAAATCCATCAGCCAGTTGTCCGGCAAGATGCCTTCGGGGTTGCGGGTGCCATGCGTATACTGCCATTGCAGCGCACCGAGGGTGAAGAGGCTTGCGACTGTCTGGGCTTCAACCTCTGGCGAGCGGTCCAGCCCGAGCGTTTGAAGCGACTCCGACACAATCGGGCTCAGGCCCTCGGTGTAGGCATTTCCGTTCTGCACAAGAAGCGCACTGACCCGCTCTGGATGATCAACCGCAATCCGGAAACCGACAGGCGCACCGTAGTCATGCATAACCAATGAGTATTCCGTGAGGCCGCGTTGCTCGATGAACGTATCGATATGATTGGCAAGCGCGTCGAAGGTATAGCTGAAGCTGTCAGGCGAGGGCACATCGCTTGATCCGAAACCGGGATAGTCCGGAGCAATGACATAGTACGTGTCGCTCAGATCACGGATCAGATTGCGGTACTGGTGGGATGAACTTGGAAAGCCGTGCAGCATCACAATGGCAGGGTTCGCTGGATCACCGGCCTCGCGATAGAAAGTGCTGATCCCATTCACTGCTTCATAGCCATAGCGGGTTTGGGAGGTGTCGGCCGAAGCGACTGCAGCTGTAAGTACAAGGGCAATTGCGACAGCGCTGACACCCGCGCCAATCCGCGCACGGACTGTAGTCGATGTCTTGGTGAATGATGTGGTTGTCATGATCTCTCTCCGGTTCAGCGTTTGTGTTGAAAAGAGACTTACGAAAGACTATTGATGGCCTAAATAGAACACTTCGA
Source organism: Tateyamaria algicola (assembly GCF_047715485.1). Lineage (NCBI taxonomy): Bacteria > Pseudomonadati > Pseudomonadota > Alphaproteobacteria > Rhodobacterales > Roseobacteraceae > Tateyamaria > Tateyamaria algicola. Next base: position 2,800,766 of record NZ_CP180422.1, on the reverse strand, counting down.
AACACAATGATCGGCATATTGAACAATGCGTCGGAACGAATTGAGTGATGTGTCCGTCTTCGTCGAAGTTGCGCGCGCCAATGGGTTTCGGGCAGCGGCAGAGCGGCTGAAGCTGGGGGCTGGATCCGTCAGTGAAGCGGTTCAGCGGCTGGAAGATCGTCTAGGTGTTCGGCTATTCGACCGCAGCACACGAAAGATCTCATTAACAGCACTGGGTCAGCAGCTGTTCGAAGCAAGTCGGCCGGCCATCAACGATCTTGAAAGCGCAATCCGTGCTCTGGAAGATGCCAAGGGAACAGTGAGCGGTGTCCTACGCCTGAACGCGCCAAAGAGCAGCGGTCCATTCTTCTTGGATAAACTGATCTGCGAATACTGCGCGCAATATCCAGACGCCAAAGTCGAACTTACTTATGACGATGAAATGGCGGATTTGGTGACATCCGGCGTTGATGCCGTGATCAGGTTTGAACACATGCTGGAGATGGACACGCATGCTGTCCCGATTGGGCCTGACCTCGACATGACCATCGTTGGTTCGCCAGACTACCTTACCAAGCGTGGAACGCCAAAGACCGCGGAAGAGCTCCTGGACCATGATGGTTTGTATTTTGCCATTGGGACACCCGATAAACCGGCCCCTTGGATCTTAGATAATGGACAATCGACATACAATGTCACGCCAAAACGGCGGGTCGTGGTGAATAATCTGAATACATTGCTTGACTATGCTCAGGCGGGCCTTGGCTTGGCCTACATGTATTCATTTGCGGCAAGGCCGCTGCTAGAAAGCGGCGAGCTGGTCGAAGTCCTTCATGGTGCGGTCCCCTCGCGACCACGGCACACAATCAACTACCTAACCAAACGGCATATGCCAGAGTGACTCCGGGCATTCATCGACTTGGCAAAAGCCACCCACCAATAGCGGCCCATTCCCGACATTGGGCACCCGGCCTGGATGCTGCATTCGCAGCCCACTTTGCGGTCTTTCGCTGTAAGTGCAAAAATTGGCATCGCTTGAACTCACAAATCGCGGAACAAACGGGCTTTTGCTGCGGCTGCGCCAAAGTCTGGTTCGGCGAGGAAATTTAGGTAGTCATTCCTAAAGTTCCCGTGAAAGACCAGCATTAACTATCGTTCTGGTAACCTTTGACAGGAGGGTGATTATAACAAGCGAAATCCTTCAAAAGTGAGCTGATATCTGAACCATTAAAAAGCATTTCCCGATGAGGCTCTGAAAGGAAGCCGCAATGAACCATTTGATCGAGCATGGCGAGGAGTGGATCAAAGTAGCCGTTCAGGTTCAGCAAGCCGATTGGCTTTTCGTGGTAGCCGATCTGACCCCATGTCCATTGCTCAAAGAACTCCTCCAATGTACCGCTCCCGCCGGGTAGAACAACGAATGCGTCTGCGCGATCTGCCATTTCCGCCTTGCGTTCATGCATGTCCGCTACGATCCGCAACTCGCTCAGACCCTTGTGAGCGATTTCGCGATCAACAAGCGCGCGTGGTATAACACCGGTGATGTGTCCGCCAGCGTCAATGCACCCATTCGCCAATGCCCCCATAAGCCCCACATGTCCGCCACCGTATACGATCCTGTGACCTGCACTTGCTAGCGCGTGGGCCGTGTCGAAGGCGTCGGATTGATAATTATAGTGGTTCCCTGACGCAGAACCGCAGAACACAGCAATACTCTTGTTCGGAAAGAGAGTCTCATTCGCCATCATGAACCTTCTTTCATGGCGATTGCCTGTATCTTGATCTTTGCGCCAAAGGGCAGTTTTGCTGCCTGATAGATTGTCCTAGCCGGGAACTGCGAAAACCGAGCCCGGCAGACTGCATTCACCTCCAGAAGGTCGCGTTCAAGGTCGGCAAACGCAATATCGACATAGACAATCTCGTCGGAATTAAAGCCCGCAGCTTCCGCAACCTTGAACACAAGATCAAAGGCGCGATCCGCCTCTTCTTGCGCGCTACCCTCCTGATAACCATCATCATATACGGCCAGCTGGCCCGAGACATGGCACGTGTTGTCCACGACCACAGCGTTGGAAATGGGGGACGGCGATGAAGGGACACCGGGAACGTCCGTGATAAAGGTTCGTGACATGGGATTTTCTCGCTTTACGGCTTTGGGTTGACACAAGCCTACGCGCCATGGCTGATGTCGGAAATGATAGGAAACCTTCAAAATCAGACAAAGCGCCTTCAATCCGTCCTTATCCTGGGTTTCAAAGATGTTCTTCTCATGGATGTGGCTGGGCCCGCTCAAGTTTTCGCATCCACCAGTAAGTTTTTGGCTTCGACGGCGTATGACATTTCCATCGTGACTGAAGACGGTATGGATGTTCAGACGGATACCGGGTTGTCCCTGCGTGCGCAGGCTTCTTTTGCCTCTGTTCTTGGGGCAGATATCTTCATTGTCCCCGGCGGCCCCGGAGTCGATCAACGATTGGGCGACACATCATTGCGACGTTTCCTAAACAAGATCGAACCGAATATGGGACGCTTCGTTTCGATTTGCTCAGGTAGTCTTCTGACCGCTTCCGCCGGACTTTTGGACAACAGAAAGGCTACGACACATTGGGAACGTGTTGACCTCGCCGCTGAGGAATTTCCCCAGGTGGATTGGCATCTGGACGAGATTTTCACACATGACGGCAAGTTCCATTGCTCGGCTGGCGTGACGACCGGCATTGATCTCGCTCTTTCACTTGTGGAAGCAGATCATGGGCGGCGTGTCGCGCTCGGTGTCGCCCGTGAAATGGTCGTGTTCATGAAGCGGCAAGGAGGGCAGTCGCAATACTCTGCACCACTCAAAGCGCAGGCGGCATCCAGCAAGCGCTTGGGAGAGCTATACAGTCACATCGAACAAGATCCGACTGCGCCATGGGGCGTGAAAAAGATGGCAGAACTTGCCGGAACAACAGAACGAACAATGCATCGCGACTTCATGCATGAGTTTGGCAAGACGCCCTCCCAATTTGTCGAAGAACGTCGTCTTGCGCTCGCGCGTTCGTATTTGGAGGGAAGCATGAAGCCGGTTAAGGAGATCGCGTACCTGTCAGGGTTCACGACTGAACAGAAGATGCGGCGAAGCTTCGTAAGAAGGCTCGGTGTGCTGCCAACAGAGTATCGAGACCGCTTTGGCAAAGCCGACATTCGTGCGTAGCGCAGCATCGGTCGAATTGGGCTCTCTGCCGACCTCGGAGGCAGCGCAGAACCGGATCATCAAGGGGATCTGTCGTCGTTTTGACGGCCCAAAGCATACGTAATTGGGCGGACCCTGAACTGAGGTCGAGCTCCCGATAGGGTCACAGGAGATCTGTGAACAAGGGAGATTGAAGATGGAATACTTTGCCGGACTGGATGTGTCGCTGCGATCGTGTGCGCTGTGCATTGTGGATGCGAGAGGGAGCGTTGCATTTGAACGTGAGCTGGCCTGTGACGTCGATGAAATCGCGCAGTGTCTGAAGAGCTTCGCCGACCCGATTGCGAGGATCGGGTTTGAGGCTGGCACGATGAGCCAGCACTTGTTCTACGGGCTTACGAGCAATGGCTTTGATGTCGTCTGCATGGAAGCGCTCCAGGTCAGCGCCGCCCTATCCGCGATGCGGAACAAGACGGACAAGAACGATGCCCGTGGCATTGCCCATATCCTGAGAACTGGTTGGTTTAGCCCGGTTCACATGAAGAGCCGTGAGGCGCACGGCACGCGCACCCTGCTGAGTTGCCGCAAAGCCTTACTCAACAAGACAATCGATCTGGCGAACGAGGTTCGCGGCCTACCGAAGATCTTTGGACTGCGCCTGCCCAAGACTGTGCAGCATGGCAGCTTCGACGATCTCGCGCGTCCACTGATCGAAGTCGACGAGGTCTTAGCGCACGCCATGTTGCCGCTGCTGGATGCTCGGCTTGAGATACATCGACAGTTCCTCGATCTGGATCGGCGAGTCAAACATGCGGCCCGGAGTGACAACACCTGTTTGCGGATGATGACAGTGCCAGGTGTAGGTCCGATAGCCGCGCTGACTTTCAAAGCTGCCATTGATGATCCTGCGCGCTTCAAAATATCCCGTACTGTCGCGGCGCACTTTGGCCTGACACCACGACGATACCAGTCGGGTGAGCAGGACAATCCGGGACGGATATCCAGAGCCGGCGATCGAGATGTTCGCGCAACCCTGTACGCCGCGGCCAATGCACTGCTGATGCGCACGATGGCAGGATCGCAAATCAAATCCTGGGGGATGCGCCTGATGCGGACGAAAGGCAGACATCGCGCTGTCGTCGCTGTTGCGCGCAATCTGGCTGGTCTGCTCCACCGCATGTGGGCAGATGGCACCGAGTTCCGTCCGCAAAAGGTGGAGGGCACAGCATGATCTGAACTGCCCAACACCAAAACCGAACGGGGTCGTCCTCACTGGACGAAGTTCGTGGATGAAGCCGAATATGGCTGCTGCGCAACGAAAAGCGCGTCCCAGAGCGAGGCTCTCCACTGCCAATCCGACACATGCGTGCAGCGATGTCCCACGCGACATCAACCAGACTGCGAAGAGAAGCGTGACCCGGATGAGCGACAAACGCCCCAATTTAAAAAAGGAAAACGAGCTTGACCCATAAGCCCAATTAGAGAAGCGGTCGTTGAACACTGTCGACAGATGCTGCGGTTGCAGCCCGCATTGCTGCCATTCGCTGCAACTGCAAATTCAGGCAATCAGCGAACTGATAAAGTGCGGACAAAAGCGATTTTTCACTGCAGTCACGCCAATGGCGGCATCTCATCGCTTCAGTCGATGGCGCTCTCCAGTAGACGGTAGAACTCTCTCTTTGCATGAACTTCTTGCCACGGCTTATGTCCGCAGCGCTCAAGCTCGATAAATTGTGCGTCTGGAAGTGAAGCTTTCAGTGGACGTCGGACACCTTCCGACGGTCTAGGGTCGTAGTCGCCATGAATTGCCAGAACGGGGCATCTAATGGCCGACAGTTTATCCACTAATGCACCACTTTGGCGCATCTCGTCAGCTTCTGGCCATACCGCCCCGTGTATTGCCGCGTCGAAGTCGACAGTGGGTGATAGCGATGCATCCCGTGAATACGTATCTGCAACGTCACTCAGCTCAATGAATCGAGCAACATCGGCGATCCCGCCGTCCGGAGTACGTAGCGCCTTGAGCTCAGACCTTTGTTCGTGGGTCAAACGGGAGTTCTTTGTTGTTCGGATACCCGAGGCAAAACGCGCTTCGAAGGGACCACTGCCAACAAGGATGAGTTTCGACACCAGATCCCTGTAGCGCCCAGCAAACAAACATCCGAGCCATGCCCCCCAAGACCATCCGACGACGACGACGGGAGGCGAACAGAGGGCGTCAATCTGGGACTTGAGTTCATCAACTTGGGCGCTGACCGAGCGACCTGCCTGGAAAGGCTCCAAGACGGCATGACCTCTTTTGCCAAGTTCCTGCGCAAGGGGTTCGATCTCCCCAGCACCACCGGGCCCTCCGTGAAGCAGTACAACATGCGATGCTGTCTTACCGTATTGTCGGAAGTTTTGCCGGCTTTCCGTCATTCAACAATGGTAGTTGCTTGAACCCAGCATTGCCAACAGGGCATGTTTGTGCCCTTTTCTTTCAGCCCCAAAACCGTCATGCGTGCCACGTTCAGCAACTGTCGAAATGAGCTCAGGCGGTCATCCGACGCTTTCGGTCGGGTTTCTTGACCTCTAGAGGCTCTACAGAGTCGGCTGGGCGGACGATTTCTGTATATCCCGGATCACATTCTTCGTTCGGACTCAAGTCATATAGAAAGCGATGATCCTTTGGACGAGATGAGCCGTCGTGTGCCAAACGGCCCACATTGGTCGTCAAGCAGTGTTGCGCCAGCGACTCTGGAGAGTCGAAAGGTCACAAGGGCTTTTTGTTGAGGACGAGCGGTTGCCGTACCATTGCAGATTGGTCAGAATTGAAACAACCTGCCCTGTCATTTTGGCCAATCCCATGATTTGCCAAGTCCGTTGTGAATAACCGGGTTTGGCCCCCAGACAGGAAGCGCAGGGTTCACGATACACGCCGCTAAAAATGACTATTCTGTAAACGAGCGTTTGATCACAATCTCTGTGTTGTCCGGCTTAGGCGATACCAACAACAGACCAATCAAGATGAACGCCACAGCGATCCATGCTGTCGAAGACAGGGTCTCGCCCAGCAAAAGCATACCCCAACCGATACCCGCCATTGTCATCGCATAAGCACTTTGGCTGGCGAATACAGGGCCTGCCAGATCAACCAGTTTGAAGCTGGTGATCATTGTGAAAGCGATCACAACACACAGGATAAGCGACACCACTTCCACCTCCCCAAAACTGTCGCTGAAGAGCAAGCTTCCCTCGACCAAGATTGCGGACGGGGCAAGGATGAAGGACGACATCAGCATCATGACACCGATGGCGGGCAGGAAATCCAGATCAGCCGGTTTTTTGGCCGCAACAAATACCCACTCAACGGCGTAGAGTGTCGGCAGGCTGAGCGACAACAGCAACCACCACCAATCAGAGCCGACTCCCGTCAGATCCAATTTGTCAAAGAGCACGACGAACACACCAACAAGGCCCAAGGTCAGACCGATCAGTCGTTTCGGCGTCGCCTTCTCCAACTTGGTGACGGACGCGAAGACAAAAACGATAAAGCCCTGAAATGTGGCGACCAAGGCAAGCAGTGTTGCTTCGATCTGACCCGCCAAAAACAACAGAACGACACGTTGCAGGATTGCGGCAATGACGGTCCAAACGGCAAGGAAACCCAGATACTTTAGCTTGAACGTCGCGAACTGCCCCCGGACAGCGGCAATGGAGATATAGCTACCGGCAAGAAACAGGTTTACCCAGGTCGCCAGCGCCAGCGGTGACGCTCCGGCATTGGCCGCCAGGCGCGAGATTGCAGGGGTTGAACCCCAAAGAATGCCAACCGTGATCACAAGGATGATCCCCTGCAGCGCATGGATTGCTTTGCGCAGGCGCAATTCCCTCTGATAGATTTCCCCTGCCATGCCCGTGAACACGGCGGCAAGCTGCCCCAACGCATCCTTGTGCTGCCGTAGATCTTCGATCTGCAGGCTTTCGGGTTTGAACTGGCCGGTTTCCACTTTCTGCGCGGCTGCCGTCAGGCGTTCCACCCGGCTCAAATACTCTTTCTCCTGGTCGCGGTACTGCTTTTTGGTCAGCGACGCCGTCAGCCGCGCGCGCAGCAACACCGGATCAAAATCCTTGGGCAGGAAATCCTCGGCACCCAGCTCAATCGCCTGCACGACGCTGTCACGCTCGTCTTCGAGCGAGGACACCACAACAACCGGAATGTCGCGCAGCGCAGCATCGGCTTTCATCGCGCGCAAAACGTCAAAACCGTCCATCCCGGGCATAACGATATCCAGCAGGACAACATCATATTCACTGTCTTGCAACGCGGCCAAACCCTGCTCACCGCTCGCCGCGAGGTCGGTTTCATAGCCAAGGCGTCTAACAGCCGAGCGCAGTTTCTTGCGGCTGATGAGGCTGTCATCAATGATCAGAACTTTGGCAAGCTGGTTTGGTGGCAACGTTGTCACTTTTGGTGGCTCAGTTCGGACACGTCAAAGTGTTGCCGGGTCGATTTCGGAGAGACCTGCTGTCGCGGCAGTGGTTTGGGCGGCGATTTGATCGATCAATACGACACTTTCAGCCGTATTTCCCGTCTTGCACTGATCTTCCAGGGCCTTACTCAATTCAGAAAGATCAGGCGCGCCTAGATCCTTTGCGTTCGATTTGAGCGTGTGGGCAGCGATACGTACTTTTTCCCAATCAGCAGCGGACGATCCGTCTCGCATCTCTGCAACGAGGTTCGGGGCGATTTCGATGAAGTCTTCAATAAATTCGGCAAGATCTTCCGGATCACCACCCACGATGTCCAAGAGCTTCTTCAAGGCGTCATGATCAATTGCCATTGGTAAACCTTCTCCAAATACCCGCGCGCTACTGGGCAGCAAACTGCACTATGTAGCGCACTATCACACGTGCGTTTCAAGTGCCCCAATCACTTGGTGAAACCACACCGCCGAGCTGCTGTCGCAAGGATGCAACATTCCATTCTTCACCGCTGGCACTATCGTAAATTGTTGAAATGTCTTCATCCTTCACATGAAGGATAGAAGTTTGACAGACTTAATGTTTTGTCGGACTTTGACCGCGAATAAAAGTCTCGTTTATCAGTAAGGCCCACCCCTTGAGCACGCCAAGCCACTCTGTCCTTGTTGTCGATGATAGTAAGATAAATCGACGCAAGATGGAAATGGCAGCAGAAGCACTTGGGCATCAGACTATGGCCGTTGAAAACGGGGCCGACGCTTTGGGTGCGCTGTTTCAGCATAAGATCGACCTCGTCTTGCTGGACATTGAGATGCCGGTCCTTGATGGGTTTGGCGTGTTGCAGGCCATGCGCGAAGACCCTGCTTTGATTGATATTCCGGTCATCGTCATTTCTGCTGTTGAAGATATGGAAAGCATCGTGCGCGCGATTGAACTCGGGGCGCAGGATTTTCTGCCAAAAAACTTTGAGAAGGTGCTGTTTGCGGCGCGGGTCGGGTCTTGCCTGCAGCAGAGACGGCTGACGAACCAGCGCGCCAAACACCTGCTGCAAATCGAGAAAGAAAAGTCCCGGGTTGATGCGCTTCTTGGGGCGACCTTGCCCGAGGCTGCGATTATTGAACTGAAAGAGACCAAAATGGTTAAACCGAAACGCCACGAAGAGGTGGTGGTTTTGTTTGCCGACGTGGTGAACTTTACCCGGTTTTGTGACCAAAACCCGCCTGAGCTTGCGGTGTCACGGCTGCAAAGTCTGATCAACGGCTTTGAAGAAATTACCCAGGAAGCCGGATTGGAAAAGATCAAAACCATCGGGGATGCGTTCATGGGCACCGCGGGTTTGTTGAAACCTCTGAAGAACGCCCGACAATCCGCAGCAGAATGCGCCCTGAAAATGGTACGTGCCGCCCCTGACTTGACCGATGGCTGGCAAGTGCGGATCGGTTTGCATATGGGCCCGGTGATTGCGGGTGTTATCGGTCAACAGCAGCACCTTTACGACCTTTGGGGGGACACGGTGAATACCGCCGCGCGTTTGACGGGCGTTGGTGAAGCCTCAAGTGTTTCTATTTCCGCTGAGATGCGGGCGGGGCTACATGGGACGGTGATTTCCCTTGGCGAAGTCGCGGTAAAAGGCAAAGACCCGTTAGAGGTCTTTCGCCTGTTCAGTCTGCATTCTGGTCAGGCGACACGTTCAGGTTAAGGTCTAAGCCTCGACAGCTTGGCGTTGGTTTTGACGAAACGCTTTTGCGGCATGCAACGCGTTCAAAAGCTCTTCCACGTCGATTGGTTTGCTCAAATACCCATCCATCCCGGACTTCAGATACGTGTCACGTTCGGAGGCCATAGCGTTTGCCGTCAAGGCAACGATATAGGGCCGCGTCGAGGGGTCGACGGTCTTGTGAATTTGTGCTGTCGCCTCGATCCCGTCCATTTCGGGCATTTCAATGTCCATCAAGATGACATCATAGGCTTTTGAGGCCACCTTAACCATGGCTTCCGCCCCGCTTTCCACCGCGTCAGAGGTAAAGCCATTGGCGAGCAGTATTTTGGAAGCAACCTTGCGGTTAATCCGGTTGTCATCGACCAGCAGAATTTCCAGATCGACGGCTTGCGTTGCGGTCGCTTCCGAGGTGCCGGTTGTGGCCTTATCTGCTTCACCCGCCACCACCTTGCTGAGCATGTCCAGCAGATGCCCAGATTTCGCCGGTTTGGTGAGTGTCCCGGCAAATCCAATGGCGTCAATTTCATCCCGCAGCGTGGACTCAACCTGCCCGACAGAGCTGAACAACACCATCGGCGGGGCTTTCTCTCCCAGCCGTCCCTTGATTTCGATAGCCAGTTCTGCGCCTGTCATCTTGGGCATTTTGTAGTCAAGGATCAGGACATCATAGGCGGTCAGGTCCGCTTCAAGCGCCTCCTGCGTGGTCGCCAGAGCATGTGCCTCCAACTGCCATTGATGCATTTTTTCCAGCAGGATCATGCGGTTCGTGCGATTGTCATCAACGATCAGCGCACGCTTTCCTTTCAGATTGCGAATGCGCGCTTCGCGTTCCTCACGGTCGGGCACGGCAGCGGCCTTTACGTCGATCTCAAAGGAGAATTCTGTGCCTTTGCCAACTTCGCTGTGCACCTTGATCTCACCGCCCATCAGGTCCACCAGACGTTTGGAGATTGCCAGACCAAGGCCGGTCCCGCCGTACTTGCGGCTTGTGCTTGCATCGACCTGACTAAAGGATTTGAAAAGACGGTCCATGCGTTCTGCGGGAATGCCAATGCCTGTGTCGCGCACCGCGACTCGAAGCTTGGTTATTTCGCCAATGGCAGGTTCGGGTACATCATCAGCGGTTTCGATGGTCAGAATAACCTCACCGTCTTCGGTGAATTTTACCGCGTTGTTCAGCAGATTCATCAGTATCTGCTTCATTCGCGTTGGGTCACCCAAGAAGCCTGCGGGAACGCCTGGACCGATGCGGCTGGCAAGCTCAATGCCTTTTTGCGCAGCCTTTGAGACGACAAGGTCCATCGCCCCTTCCACAACTTCCGCGACATCTAGCGGAGTACGCTCCAGTTCAAGCGCACCGGCCTCGACCTTTGAGAAATCCAGAATGTCGTTAATAATAGTCAGCAGCGTGTCTGCGGCGCTGGAAATCGTATCGCTGAAATCCCGTTGTTCATCATTCAGCTTGGTGTCTTTGAGCAGTGTGCTCATACCCATGATACCGTTAAGCGGGGTTCTGATCTCGTGGCTCATGGTGGCGAGGAACGAACTTTTTGCCTCATTTGCCGCCTCGGCCTCTTCGCGGGCCATTTGCAGTTCCGTGATGTCGGTAAAGGTCGCAACCGTGCCGCCATCTTCGGTCTTGCGTTCATTGATGCGCAGCCATGTGCCATCTTGTCGTTTCTGAACATGCGCACCGGACGGGTTCTTGTGTGCCTCGATCCTCTCTTTGATCCAGGCTTCTTCGTTTTCTTCTACGTCCTTGATCAACCCTTTTCCCACTGCCTTGCGGATGATCTCTTCGAACGTCGCGCCTTCTTTCAACTCTGTTTCTAACCCCGCATACATCATGTCCAGATAGGTGGAGTTCGAGACAACCAGCCGGTCGTGTTCATCATAGAGGGTAAAACCATCCGAAATGCTCTCAATCGCGGTGGTCAATTGGGTGCTGGTTTTGCTGAGTTCTGCTGTTCGCTCTGCCACAGCCTGTTCAAGCGCGTCTCGCGATTCTTCCAAACTCTTTAGGTTGATCTCTTCACGTGCCATCATATCGTTGAACGCCGTGATCACCTCGCCCATCTCGTCCCGGCTGGACCATTGTACAGGTTGCCGTGTTCCCCCTTTTTCGACAGTTTTGATGGCCTGCAACAGCCGTTCCAGTGGCCTGCCCACGATACGGCGGTTCGCGACGAGGGCCGACAAAATCACAGCCAATAGAAGAACAGCTGCCAAGGCACCGGCAACGACCATGCGCTGGGTGCGTTCTGCAATAATTCGGTCATTTCTAAGGCTGAGTTCGAAGGTACCGATCACTTCAGCATCTTCGCCGGATCCAAACTTGATATCGCTGCGCGCTTTCAAAAGGTCTTCGTCTTCGGACACCTTACTTTGGGAAAGAATGAGTTTCCCGTCTTCATCTCGCACTGTCAAAGCCGCAACATCTTCATCCAGCATGATTGCGTCAGCCACCAGATGGATTTGTTCGCGCGCAACGTTCCAAACCGGATCCGCCAAAACCTCGCTCTGGATCGAGAGAATCTGTTCAAGTTTTCTTGAAATTGCCTGCTCGGCTCGGCCAGCAGAAATCAATTCCACCACACCAAATACGAGAGCGATCGCAACCAATACGAGCGGGGCCACAAATGATAAAAATTTTACCTGAAGTTTCAATAGATTAGCCTTCACCTAAGACTTGTTCATTTAAGGGCCTTATGCGGTCAATAATATTCCCCTAGCTTAAGCAAACCAGTAGCTAAGTCACACTCAAAATTGCATCCTTCAAATGAAGGATGACAGAGGTTTTAGCCATTGATAACGACGGCACGAAAGGTTTGGGGAATTTGATATGAAGAAACACATTTTAGCGGCACTTGCGGCAGTATGTTTGAGCGCTTCGGCGTCCTCTGCCCAGAACCTGAGCCTTGCGGCAACAGAGTGGCCTCCATTTTATGGGTCAGAGCTTCCAGACAACGGTTTCATGACCGAAATCGTGATCGAAGCCTTTGATCGCGCAGGCTATGGTTCAGACGTCGCGTTCCTGCCCTGGAAGCGGGCGTTTGAAGGGACACGCGATGGCAAATACGACGCGCTGTTTACCATGTGGTATCGCGAAGAGCGGGAAGAGTTCTTTTTGTTCTCTGACCCATTGCCCTCAAACGAGCTGGTTTTGCTGGTCCGTGCAGGAGAAGGCGGCACATTTGAAGGGTATGACAAGCTGCAAGGCAAAACCATTGGCGTTGTCCGCGGGTATGCCGCACCACCTGGATTTGAAGAGGCAAAGCTGAAAGTCTCTGAGGCGCGCGATGACGAAGAAAACCTTCGGAAATTGCTGCGCGGTCGCATCGACATGGCGCTGACAGACCGGATCGTGGCTCAGCACATCATCAATACCAAAATGGAAAGCGACGCAGAAAACTTCGGCTGGATGGAACCGCCCGTTCATGTAGACGTGCAATATATGGTGGTCCCAAAAGCCATTGATAACAGCGAAGAATTGATGCGTTCTTTCAATACGTCACTGACCGCGATGACCGAAGATGGCACGTTGAAAGAGATCATGGGAAAGCATGGCTTTTAAGGCGACCTAAATCTTCCCTACGGTCTGTAAATCCGCAAGCGCCCAGTCCAAAATCTGGGCGTATTGCTGGTGAAACACCATGTAGCCGCTGTTTGGCAACACATCGAGCGTGACATGTGCGAGTTCGTCTGACCACCGGCGCGCGGCGCCCCATTGCACATTCCTATCGTGTTCGCCGATCACCAGTCGCACGGGAACCGGACAATTGCAGAGCAAAGGCCGCCAGTCTTTGCGGTAGTTCAGATCGCCAAAATTCCCAACGTGCCCTTGATCCCGGTGCACTCGTCTCCCGTGCACCATCACCGGCAGAATGTCGGGCCGCGTGATCCATTCCACGTCCTTGGGAGAGGCACGCATGACCGCCTTACCAAAAGCAGCAGGGCCAGAGCGCATGACAAAGGCAAACCCGGCCTTGCACAAGAACTTCACCGTTGACGGGAAATGCAGCCGTGCATGCGGCAAGAGATAGTTGTATCCGTTTGTGCCTTGGAGATCTTCGTCAGACAAAACAGGCAACAGGGGATGACACGCCGTTATCCCGGTGATCCGTTCGGGCATATGTTCTGCAGCGGCCAAAGCGTGCACCAATCCCGAGGACGAAGAGACGATAGCGACGCGATCAATGTCCAAGTGATCAAGAAGAGCCTCAACATCCGGCACAAAGTCACGTGGTTCGCTTGCATCCCCTTGATACACTGTCGTCTGACCAAAACCGGGGCGCAGTGGCCCGATAATACGTATCCCCTGCCGTGCCGCCATCTGGACGGGCTCCTTGAACCAGACATCCCCAAAAGCCTGATCATGATACCAAAGCACAACTGCTTTTCCGTCCGCAGCCCCGAAATCCGAATACTCCAGAACCCGCTCATCCGGCAGGGTCAGCACATGCCGCTGATCTTCGCGTGGGAAAAACGCGGTTTCATTCCGGGCCTGCAAACGGGCGGCAACCAGATTGCCTTCGTCGACCTCGTGCATCAGCGCCAAACCAAACACCATCCGCGTGCAATCCATTTGATCGACGGTCTCTGTCTTGCCAAAGATCGATTGCAGCTGGCTGCGGACGGTTGAAACTGCGGCCCTTCTGCGCCGCGCCATCTCTTTAACTTTGAGGCCCTCAACCATCAGCCGGATGATATCGACCTCAGCACGGCTCAGATCAAACAGGTCCTGCAGGATCGGCCCCAGATGCCCGGGCCATCCGACATCGCTGGTCCGCAAAATGACAAGTGACCGTTTTGTGCTGGGTTGGATGTATTGCTCAAGCCGGATCAACAGCGGGCGGTTGGTGTCCTGATTGCGAAACCGCAACACGTCATTTGGATTGTTGCGCCGGTCGCCATGCTGTGACACATCCGCAATCCGGTTTTTCAGGCGGGCCACTTCATCCGCGGAAATCGGTAGACTGCTGACCGAGCCGCCCGGGACAAGATCGTAGGCCGTCATTGCAGCCATATTGGCATCAAGAATGTTGCCTGTTTCATCCATCGCAGCGGTGACCTGAATGCGCTTGGCCAGTTCCTTGCCCAGAGCCTCATCCGTCTCGCGTCGCCATGGAGTGACAATATCCACAAGCTCGGCAGCGCGCTGCGCGTGTTCCGACAGGACCTGCGCATGGTTCTTTTGACCATTTTTCCGCAGCGCGGTCAGCTGTGCCTCCAGCTTAACCATGAAAGCGTCATAGGCATCTGGAGTGACGGCTAGATCGTATATCTCGTTGATAATATTCTGATCCTGATTCATGGGAACGAGTATACGCAGGTGTCCAATAGGTATTGAAGTCATCGTGACCAACCCGCGTTTCCAGCCCAAGGTGAACTTTGCTGTTTGTTGTTTGACACAAACTTGGCTGATGGCTCCTCAAGCCCGCAGAAAGTCCGCCAGTTCTCTCCAAAAAGCACAGTTGATAGCTTTGCCGCGACTAAAAATGAATGGCTGGCTTGTTTGGAACTGCGGCACGAAGAACCGGATTATTCCTCCCGGACGTACAATAGCGGCGTTCCAAACCAGCTTCCCAGCATGACACACCACGATAAATGAGGCCCAAGCAATGATAGCTGCGTTGGCGTTGGCCCAGTCGTCATCGTGCCGCGCTTGCAAAGGAGAGATGCGCCAGTGGGATCGCAAAACATTAGTCTCGGCAAAGCCCACGATTTGCGCTTCGCAGCTTCAAGAAAATGCTGCGTCGGCAATAGCTACACCTGTAAACGTCCGGCGCGTTCGCAACTTGTGAGTTCCCCGGATGGATCTCTACGTTTTAGCTGAATGGTCTGTTTTTCTGCCGCACTATCGCAGCAATGATCGAGTACTTACCGCAATTTCCACACTGCGAGCGTGCGCAGCGAGAAACGTCTGTCTACAGTGTGGGCTCTAATGGTCTTCAGGTACGATTCAATATCTGTAGTACGCCCTGCCCTATGCAGATAGTGCAACGATCAGTCTCCTAGGTTGCTTAGGAGACAGCATTTGGATGTGCCGGTCGAAATCTGAACCGTCTAATTCTACCCACGTCGGTACAGGTTTGTGCCACTGCCGATTAGACGTCAGTGCCTCGAATTTCCGGCTCTTTCAGCCTGATCTCACGTTCCAGGAAATCAACAAAACGTCGCACGCGCGCGATGCGACGCATTTCTGGATGGATGAGGATGCACAAAGGCGGCCCCCTTCCATTTCTGTTCCTGGCATCATTTGAAGCTCTGGTCGAACCGGAAGACAGTATTCGGTACTACCTTTACACACCACCTGGTTACACTGGGCAGGAGGACCGGCCATACCCGGTGATCGTTCATCTGCATGGCGCAATGCCGTTTCCCTGGACGATTGCGAAAAGGATGGGTCATTCCCACGTCAGCGCCCTTGGCAATGCGATGGAAGAGCTTTCAGTAAATGACGCCGTTCAACCAGCCGTTATTATCGCGCCCTATGACGGGTTCGGGTTTTCGATGTGGTCCGACTCTTCTACGGGACACGTGACGGTCGAGACCGATGTCGTCTCGAAAATCCTGCCCGAGATCGTTGAAACGATGAACGTGGCCGCGACGCGTGATCAGACTAGGATTCTAGGTTTCTCCATGGGCGGGTTCGGGGCACTCAAGATCGGACTGAAATACCCCGAGAAGTTCGGGCGGGTGACATCTTGGGATGGTGCAGTTCACGACTGGCAAACGCTGAGTGACACGCGGCCAGGGATCGTCGCGAACATGTTCGCGTCCGAGAACGATTTCGACGCCCATTCGCCTTGGATTGCGGCCAGCCAACTGGATCCATCGACTCTGCCCGCGATACACCTGTTCTCCGGATCCATGGCGGCCCCGTCAACTTACACCGAAAAGTTCCGCAGGCGTCTCACGAACATCGGTTTGAGCTTCGAATTCGAGGAAACGACGTGCCCCCAAGACCTGATTTGCTTCATGACAAACCAGCGGGTCGAGAACGCCTACGCGTCGCGTGAATGACTGCGACTACAAGGGGCACGGTAGTACCCAAAATATCGCGACCTCTACTAAATGTCACCAGAGTACTTTGCGTTCCCGGCCCTAAGCCGACCTTGAGCAAAGCCTCCAAATGCTGCGGACGCGGCCCACTTTGCGGCCATTCGCTGCAAAAGCGAACTCTGGGCCTCGTCTAGCTCATAGATCGCGAACCAAATGGGCTGTCGCTGCAGCTGCCCCACAGTCAGCTTCAACGATTTGGCAACGTCAAGAACTGTCGTTTATGCTGGTGACAAAAACGTATGAGCTTTGGCAAGCTGAAACGATTGATTGTGTTCCAATCTCACTCTGAAAGCGACAACGCGCTCCGCAAATCTTGGATCACTGCCTGCATTCGCTGCAAGTAGGCTGATTGCTGGCGAATATCGTTTGACACGTTGTTCCAACGCGATGTGTTAGGAGAAACGTCACCCGTTCGTAGATCAGCTGACAGCTTGATTAGTGCCATCTCGAAATCTGAATTGACGCCGGGAACATCCAGCAGGCTCTTGTCGAGCAACACATACCCGAGGTCTTCTTCGATGTGGTTCAACCAAGGCTCTGTGACTTGTCTGGCCAATGATGCTGTTTCCAGTCTTTGGTTCAGCACCGCCAACACCTCCGCCAAATCATGATAGTTGATGCGGATTGTCTGATCTTTGAATTTAAGAACTGTGTTCGCCATGCTTACCTCATGATGTCCACCGGAATATCCGACGATACCCGATTTTCAAGTTCTTGGCGCAACCTGTCCACTTGCGTCGCGCTTAGTCCTTCAGCATCAACGACAATTCGATCCGCGCCAGACTGGAAATTTGCCTCCTCGATGGTCGCCTCGATCAGTCCATCTAAACGTTCTTCTGGAACTGCGCCGTCTACACCTGGGACCGGTCCTTTGACTTCAATTCTTTCGCGATTCGACTCATCGAAGAAATCGTAAGCGGGGTCCGCTGGGTCGGGACGCGTCAATACAGTCCCTGTGGCAGCTTCATACCTAGCACCTGCGCGACCTTCACGAGGCCGCTGAACACCGTTTTCACTAGCGAGTTCAATTGACCGACGACCGAAATCATCAGGAAGATCACGTTCGTCGGGTATTGAAAGGTTACCAATCTCATTGGCAACAATATTCGGCCCTGTCGCCTCGGGAATTGGTGTTGAAATGATGTTACTCGTTGGATCGCCGGGAACCGGGGAGCCGGTGTTGTTTGGCAGGCCCAGTTCTTCGATAGGATAGGTTTCAAGCCACTGCTCGATCCGTTCCGGGGTGAAACCGGATAGCTCTCCCAAACGGCGCTCATCTTTTGTCAGTTCAGGGAAAATCTCGACCCAGCCCTGGGCCAGCTCGCCTGGCTGAAGCTGTAAATTGTCACGTGCGAACGCTTCACCAGCGGCTTCGATGAAATCCTGCAAGGCCCGTTGTCTCGCAGAGTCGCCGCCAACGCCTGTCTCCAGAATGGTGCCCGGGTTCAACAACTCGTAAAGTGCCGCCGCTTCAGCGCCGATACGGGCAAATTCCGGGTCTTTGGGTAGAACCGGATACCCGCCGCTGCTGATCCCTTCCTGCGCGAGGGCATAAGCAGTTGCGGCCAGACGGCCTTCGACGGTTGTGACATCCACCCCAAGCCGCCCGCCTGCCTCATCCACGCGCCACTCCCGCATAGCGTCCGTCCAGTCTTGCAGCGCATCAGACGCGAGAAGCGCCGCGCCAACGCCAGTCAGAGCGCGCAGGCCGCGTATTGCATCGGTTAGATCGAGAGCAGGGACACTACCTGCGGTGGGCGCAAAATCAGCAAGTACCACATTGCTCTGGACGCCAGGCAAAACAGGCTCGGCGTAGCAACGGCAATTGTGTGCTTCACCTGGATGCCCGCCTTCCGGCGGATTGCCCCAACGAAAAACGCGGTCATCATATGCCGCGTGGCTGTCACGAACTTTGGTATCATCCCGCGAGCGCCAGATGTACTGCACAATCCCAAGGTCTTCCTGCCGGATCTGGTTGATCAGCCCTGCGAACGCGCGCACGAGACGTTCTTCCATGGCCGCTCGTAGAGGCCTCAGTCGCTGTTGGTGGTTCTCATATTCGCTGAAAATGCTCTCAAGGCGCACGTCCCATGCATCAAGCGCCTCTGCCTTGGCGTCCGACACATCTCGTAGACCGGCTTCGGTGACAGTTGGAACTGTGTCGGGCGGTGTCAGCGCGTTCAGAAGCATCCGGGTGTTTTCGGAAATCACCTGATCAAGGCGTTCGCCAAAGTCCGCCCGTAAAGCGGAATAGTTTGGAAAGGTCGATTTCAGTGACAATCCCGAGCGGCGACCGATAATATGGCCATCCCTTCGAATGAAATCGTACTCACCGTTGCCGCCATTCCTGAGGAAGTCGCCGAAAACGTGTTGCATGGAACCTCCGCATTCTTGCGGAACAACTTCTATTCATCATTGGTAAAGGAATCCTAAGACCACCGTTCGCTATGTTTCGATGACGCTGATTACCCCATTTCCGAAAGAAACTGACATTCATTTGCTGTGCAGCGCCTATTTGAATGGGCTCTTCGCAGCCGTCAGATGCGGTGAAGTATCGACTTCAACTGGAATGTTTCCCGGGCTGTAGACGGCCCTTAGGCGACATTGGCATATGTGATCCAATGCTGCGGCGCTGCACGTCATTCCTGCCGTTCGCTGCGTTTGCGAAGGACCAAGTTAAGCGTGTTATAACGTTGGGCGCAGCTGAAGGAGGCTTGACTAGAGTATCGGTAAAGTCATGGTTATTCCATGGGCTACAAGATATCAAACCTCGCCAATCTTCCGGAAAACCTCGGAGATTTCCATGCTTTTATAATTGGTGAAGGAACCGGCCCGCAGCTCGATTGGATGCGAGGTAACTTTGATCGGCTTGCTCAAGAGATCGGACCAGATGCAATTGTCGTTCAAGGTCATGATCAGACACTAACCGAAGATATCTTAGCGCTACTTAAGAGGTACTCGAACGAGCAAACAACGGCTTTTCTTGATGAGGGATTGTTCTTGTTCGTTTCTGAGGGACACCCCCTAACAACAATGAAACCGGTCTTTGTGTTTCCTTTGACGCAGGCCGACGAACACTCCGACGACGCTGTCGGTTATATGGCCGCAATTGTGGATCGCGTAATCGGAGCGATACGTTCTGACGAGTTTTCTGATCTGGTTGCAGAAAAATCTCCGGATTCATATTCAATGCACTACGGTGGCGGACTATTTTTCCAGTTCCTCACGAGACTCAATGAAACTCTTGAGCTCAAGCCAAACATCATCGGGCTTGGTGTCAACTTCAATGAGATAATCCAAGCAAAGCTAGAGAGTTACAAACGCGTGATTGGTTGACAACCACGGCCCAAACCTGCCGTTGCCCAATGGGTCAACATGCTGCGATCGCTACCCGCGTAGCAGACATCGGCAGCGCGTGCAAAGTATGAGGACGGTCATACTTGCAGGCTGCAGGACGAAGGGGCCGTTTGCTTTTCGCGCTTCAGCTACGGGTTTCAACGTGAAGTAGGCATTGCCCTTTGACACCTGAGGTGGGTAGCCGGTTCGCTGCGTGCGTGAGTGTAACACGCCGAATGGAAAAACTCGGTCACCGGCTGGGGAATCGACCACGCCCAATGGGGTCAGTCTTCGCATTTGAGATTTTCCGCTCGTTTTTCTGAAACTGAACTCTCTACAATGACAAGCCGGCTCATAAAGCACGCTCTTTGAAATCTGTATCACTGGAGATCATTGTGTGGCAGCGTTGATCCACCAATATTCTTTTACCAAAACATACAAGGACGCTCGTAGTGCCTAGCGAATCCAATGATTTTATTAGCCCACTCTTTGCAGTCCGCGTCGGCAGCCTTGCCATGCCCTCGTGGGGGCAGTTTAGATCGCCTGTTGTTCAACCCGGCTACACGCGGATGCTGTCCGACAACGACGAACATGACTTCATGTCTGGCACAAGCATCTGCACCAACACGAAGAACAGTATGCATTTTGAAGTCGGTATTTCGGGGTCATACGGCTCTCCGGTGGCCAAGTTCTCTGGGGGGCTTGGCGTCGGTTATTCTTCAGCCCATGCTGAATCCGACCAGAGCATTTCAATATCGATGAATGCCGTCCGATACTCGGGCGTCGAATTGCTCGATTTCGACAATGTGTCGTTCGACGAATTGCTGTCAATTCTGGACGAGAACGTCGCCAAAGACGTGGAACGGGTCCTGGACAAGTTCAACACCGCCCTAGCCTCCGGCACCGACGAGGACAGACGCCTCTGGGCGAACATCGTTCTGAAATTCTATAAGAAGTACGGCTCCGGCATGGTAGTTGCCGTCGTTTGGGGCGGCTGGGGAGAGGCCAAAATGGACCTGCATGTTGGGTCTCACGACGACAAGTGGGCCCTTTCGCAAACGGCGAATTTTACCTATAGCGGCCTTGTGGGCGCGGCCTCGGTCAACGAGGCCCTAGGCCTGACAGGTGAAACGTCAGGCATCGATATCACCGGCGAAGTTACGGCCACGTACCATGGCGGGTGCGTGTCAGCCCTTGTTAAGGGTTGGGAGAAGGACTTGATGGACAAACTGTCCGCCAAGGTCAGCAAGATCGGTGATGCCGCGGTGGCCAATCTGCCGAGCGCGGATGTTAAGGTGCCAGATGCCCCTGAAGCCAAGAAACCGCCGAAAAAGGGCGGAGTGGCGGACAAGATCGACAAGATCAAAGATCTGGACGGTCTGAAGGCCTATGCGCAGGCATCGGCCTACGACAAGTACATGAAGGATCACCCAGACTCTGACATGACCCTTGAGCAGTTCCTCGATAAGGCAAAGATCAAGACGGATCTGAAGGATATCTCCGACGATCCTTATGACGCGGATATCGATGACGATGGTTTTAAGACGGACGCAAGCGCGCCGACCCTTGAAACTGAAGGGGAGGACGATGCCATCAGGCCATTGGGTGAAGGCGGGTTTGACCCCGGCCAGGACTTTATCCCACTTGGGGCTTGGATTGCGCCTTGGGGGAATATTTTCCCTTGGCTGGTCATTGGCCAGAACAATGACATGGAGGCGGGCGACACGACGACAATAAAGCAGATGCTCAAGGTTCTTGCGGCCCGACACGCGTTCAACAGCTTGACCCGGATTTACGCGCGCATGCATGCCGAGGGTCTCCACTTTGTAAGTGACAACCTCAGTGTAGAAAGTGCCGCGGATGAGTTTTCAGGCGCTGCCGCAAAGGTCACGAAGGGGATGCAAAGCGGAGCAGCTGACGGGTTGCGCGCGCTAACTGATACAGTTCTGCCCGGGCTCTCCAAGGGGGCGTTGACGATCTACAAGACATGGATGGACACCCCTGCATTGCGGCAATGCGAGCTTGGGGCCGGAGTGCTGATCTGGTCGGGAAACAAGGAGATTGGTGGATTCAGGAAGATGGCTGGCGTTACCGACCGCGTGCGGGACGTCGGTAAAGACAAAACTGCGAACACCGCCCACGATTATACATGGGACAATACTGCTTTTGACTACGAGGCCTGGAACCTTACGGATTTTTCAGCCGACGCGAAGGCCTGGCCTTATATCGAGCCAACCGGAGACATATCGGCGTTTGTTGCCGGAGCGCCCGCTGGCAGTTTCGGTACGGAAAGGCCAGATATAACAACGCCTCGGGTGCCGACATACGGTAGCGGTGTTCTAATCAGCGACCTTGGATTGCCCGCCGTGGCAAGTTTTGCCGTTGATGAGAGGCTGACATTCAGCGTCGACCCCAAGAATGGGCATGACACGCTCTACTACGTCTCAGACGCTTTCCGTCTGCGCTTGATCCCCTTGTCCTATTCCGCTGCTCAAGGTCTTGACGACTGGTGGGGGTGCTCAATGACCCCCGACCTCTCAGATACCAAGGCTCAGGTCACAAAGGTTAGAAACCAGCTTTCGGACTTGGACACCTATGGATTTGACGTGTCTGCATGGACAGATAGCCTGAGTGTTGAACCGTCAATGGACGCTCTGAAATCGACCTACGTTGGGTTGGTTCCGGAGCCGCCAAACGTGTTTCCGAAATAGGCATCGCGACTATTCGGGCTGGTTTCGGGGCACATTTGCGCCTTCGTGATAAGGCGCGTAGCCAACTTGCACATCCACTATTGGAGTTGAAAGCACCAGCCTCGGGACCTTTACTGAAAGGAGTTGTCTTCTAAGGCCCGCCCACTACGGGTCCAAACCCACAATTGCTCGAGTGACAGTTGCTGGTATCGTAGCGCATTGCCAATCGTTTCAGTGTACATGAGTTTACGAAACCATCGGATTGGTCACTGTTCAAATCTAGATACGCTGCGCCGTTGCGGTGGTTATCGCTCTGTCCTGCCCTGCACAGGACTGCCGTCGGTTCGTAGCGCGTCACCCGAAACTTTGGGCTTATACTTGCCGTTCTCTGCTCCGCAGCGGCGGCATGCAGGGTCAGGCGGGGATAAGTTACTCGCGGCCCGAAGCTGCCACTGACCTTACAGTCTAATGCTGCGGCGCAGCTTCCCCTAAGCGGACATTAGAATTTCAGGGCTCCTACCAGCAGACCAAGCCGTTCACGCCCGCCATCGACTCTGATAGCAGAACAGTGAAATCTGGATCCTGGGGGAAGCCTTGATCGACAAACCAACAGCAACTTTTGCTTTGAAAGTTATTGCATTTTCGATGTGCATTGGCGCGCTCACGCCGCTTATCTTCGCAGATGGATACGAACGGCCAGTTGACGCAGTTGTCGGCGGAATGACCGGGCTACTCATTGGAGCAGGATGCCTGACGGTTGAACTCACCTTTCTGTCCAATCAATCGATCAGATGGCTCCGGCAAACCCCACTTGTCACCATCATTGGCTTTAGAACCATCACGTACAGTCTCATTATCGTTGTCGGGATAGTAGCACCCGCACGTGTGTTGCTTGATCAGAAACTGTGGCAGGAACCCGAATTTGCTTTCAACTTTGTGATCTCTGCTGCGATTGCTTCTGCCATTTCCACGTCGATTGAACTGCTTAGGTTGCTTGGCCGGGAAGCAACTTTGGCGATCTTCACGGGACAATATCGACGGCCTCGGTTGGAAAACCGAATTGTTCTTTTTGCGGACCTGGTAGGGTCGACCTCGCTTGCAGAGAGACTAGGAGAACTGAGGTTCCACGAGTTCCTCTCAGATGTTTCATACGATCTGTCTCTGCCCATCGAGAGCAATGGGGGCGAAGTGCATCGATACGTTGGAGATGCAGTCATTGTGACATGGTCGGCTGCGGACCCAAAAAACAATGAACGGAGTGTTGGCTGCGCAACTCAAATGCTCGCCGCTTTAGAGAGCAAGACCGAAGAATACATTACTCGATATGGGCAAGAGGCAAAGATCAGAGTTGCTTTGCACTGCGGGCCAGTTGCGGCGGGTGAGATCGGTACGTGGAAGAAGGAGATAGCTTTGCTAGGGGATACAATGAACACCGCCGCCCGGATCGAAAGCGCTGCCAGAGACTTCGGAGTGGAAGTAGTGATCTCGGATGCTGTTAAGGAACAACTGCCCAGTGAAGTGAGCAAGATGCTTAGTCAACTTCCCAATTACCATGCACGCGGAAAGTCCAATCAACTAGCGCTTTGGACCATTTCTGAGTGAACCAAACAGCGGATGGCGTTTAAGGACGCGACGGTCGGTTATCGGCAAAGTAAGCCAAGGTGTCCGTTCGAAGTGGGGTCTAGTTCACCCCCTCAATGGCGTGGACGGCCCAAACCTGCCGTTCGCCGACAGATCAGGATGCTGCGCTCGCAGCCCGCTTTGCGGTCATTCGCTGCAAATGCGAACTCCGGGCTTCGTCGAACTCACACATCGTGGACTGAAGCACCAGTTCGCCGCGCTAGCGCCAACGGCTGCTTTCACACCGTGAGATGGTCAAGCTTAACGTTTGCTTACTGTCGTCCTTAGGCTTTGAATAACGATTTCTGAGGCCTGTTCATGAATTATTCTTCGGTCCACACTCTCATGATCAGAAAAGATGTCCTCTTTCCCAATGAGCGACTTATCAGACGGAAAATCCAAGAATGTGTAGTGCCCCACGTTTCCGCCAAGGCAATGGAGATGAAACTTGTCGTTCTGGGAAACAAGCCAATCGGCGCAATGCTCTGATGGCGCTTCGTCATCGGCACCCCCGGAAAGGATTGCGACCGGCAACTGAAGTTCAGTGATTGATGTGGGAACGAACGAACGGATTGGTGGCGCAGGTGCAATCGCGACAACAGACTTGATCCGAACGTCTGAGTAATCATTTCCATGTCGTGCCCAAGACCCGCGGAACGCATCCGAAGTTTCCATCAGCGTCGGAATGCTTGCCGCCGCATCCGGGAACTCTCTCGGGCCATCTTCGGTAATCTCGTTGGCCCTGCGCCAGAGGTCAAACTCGTCCAAAGAAGTCTGCGCACCTGACAGGGCCAAGACCGTATGTCCCCCGAGAGAAAATCCGACTGCTGCTACTTGAGCGAGGTCCAGTCTGTTGGCGAAGAAGCCCTTCGATCCCATTTCTGAAAGCAGTACCGACAGGTCGGTCGCTCGTTCCCACCAGCAAAGAAAGCCCTCTGCGAGATAAGGCTCCGAGCCAGTGTTACCATGGTGATTTGCACCCAATACCACATAGCCAGCCGAAGCAAGCGCCCGCGCGAGCCAGCCAAGGCTCTCAGCCGTGCCACCAGTGCCATGTGATAACAGTATGATGGGAAACTTGTCTTTCGGTGGCAGAGTGGCTTCCCAGATAGCATTTCCAAGTTCAAAGAATTGGCCTTGAGGCCGCTCAGCGTTCTCTACATTTTCGACTGGATACCACGCTGACCAAGCGATTGGGCGATCTGCATTGTTTTGCCAGTTTGGCCGTGTCGCATCCCAAATCACGCCGGTTCGATAACCACAGATTGCCATTGCGAGTCTCCTTCATCAGCAACGCTCTGGAAATTTTTGAAAATTTTCAATGACTACGTTGCTCAGTGAGCCAGTTCAAAGAAGCTGACATTCGTGCACGGCGCAGCATTCGTCGATTTTGGGGCTCTGAACGGACCTCGGATGCACTGCAGCATCTCGTGATATGATGGAGTGTCAACGTCGGGTTGTCGTTGTGGGCGGGTATGGCGGATCGGAGGATCAGTCATGAAAACACCAAACCTACCTGCCATTCGTGCGCTTCGCCCCGCTTGGAACAAAGGCCGGATCGTCGGTCAGAAACGACCATTGAAACCAAAGCATGTCTGGGCAATTCGGGTGCGTCTTGAATTGGCCAAGAACCATCGCGACCTTGCACTGTTCAATATGGCTATCGACAGTAAATTGCGTGGATGTGACCTGGTGAAGATGAAAGTCGTCGATGTCATGGCGTCTGGCCAGATCAAGGAGCGGGCATCGGTTCTTCAGAGCAAGACGCAGAAGCCTGTGCGTTTCGAGATTTCAGAAGGCACGCGCTCCTCCGTCGAGAAGTGGATGGAAGACGAGTTGATGGTCGGTTCCGAGTATTTATGGCCAGGCCGTTTCCACGAGCGGTTACATATCTCGACGCGCCAATATGCTGGGATTGTTCGTGACTGGGTCACGTCAATCGGCCTTGAGGCAACGGCCTACGGGACCCATTCAATGAGAAGAACGAAGGTCACTCAAATCTACAAGAAGACCGGAAACCTTCGAGCGGTTCAGCTTCTTCTAGGCCACACAAAAATGGATAGTACCGTCCGGCACTTGGGCGTTGAGCTTGAGGATGCATTGGCGATCGCCGAAGCCATTGAAATTTAGAAACATCGGGCCGCCTTCACGGGCGGCCCAAATCGGCCAGTTGTGCCATCATCAACGCAGCAGTGCAGATTCCTACAAGCGGACCTTCGAAAAAAGACGATAAAATAGCTTCTTTCTAAATTTGGAGTGATGCAAGTTTTTAAGCAATCGTCCGCATTCAGTAATTTTCTTAATGCGCGCGCCTTTGTCTGAATGATCGCAAACGTTAGGCAGCCTGGAACATAACATCGTCTTGAGCAATTAATGCGGGTGAAACACTCTCAATATTCGCAAGATGTGCACCGCTGGTAGTCGACCCAAGCCACACGTCCGTGCCGCCATTCCCATCGGCAACGAGTGTAAGATCGCTGAATGTAGGAGCGGTTGTTCCCGCGTATTGAATCAAGAGAACATCGTCAGATGAGAAATCAGTGATGAACACAGCCCCTAGTGCGGCATCTGACACGGCGAAACTGTCGTTACCTTGCCCACCAGTGACGACATCACCGGCATCCCCAATGAGCAGATCGTCCCCCGTTCCGCCATCCAGAACGTCGATCTCTCCGTCTGCACCGTCCAGTGTGTCATTTCCTTGCTCGCCCGTGAGTGTGTCTGTGCCGCTTCCGCCTGAAATACTGTCATCATCGATTCCCCCCAAAGCTCATCATTGCCTGCTTGACCGTTAATAACGTCGTCGTCATCTGCTCCGAAAACCGTGTCGTTACCTGCACCTGCAAAAATGGTATCGCGGCCATTGTCCGGTCGCTGATCAGGGCCGGGGAAACCTGTGCCGTCATCTTCGATGTTGAGGTTGTCCGGCAAGCTTGGATCAAGGCCACCATAGACCAGATCATTTCCGTCCCTCGCTCGAATAAGGTCGCTGCCTTCCCCACCAATGACCGTGTCGTCGCCAGATCCGGCGTCAACGAAATCGTCGTCTACACCCGCATCAACATAGTCAGCCTGCCCGCCAGCGTGAATGACGTCCTCGTCATCACCTGTCAGGATCGTGTCTGATCCGGAACCGCCATTGACGGTATCGGCGTCATTCAAGGGGTCATCGTCGGCTTCGAACAGGAATGGGTAACCGCGATCCGGCAATGGGCCCTCCGTTCCGGACGTGTCGATGTAGTCGTTGCCTCTGCCGCCCTCTGCCTTGTCCGCGCCGTTGCCACCCGTGATCGTGTCATCACCGGCATTGCCCTGCAGGGTATCATCCCCGATATCCCCCAGTACGGTATCGTCGCCGGGGCCACCGGCGAGGCTGTCGTCACCGCCATTGCCGCGTACAAAATCGTTGCCCGCGTTGCCTTGGATCAGATCGTCACCCGCGAACCCACGCAAACTGTCATCGCCGTCTTCACCATAAAGTTCGTCGCTGCCAAGGTGGCCGGAGATGTCGTCATTGCCCAGACCTCCTCGGATGGTGTCCTCCCCGTTATCACCGCCAAGTGTATCGTCCCCGTCATATCCAAAAATCAGATCGTTCCCGTCAGCGCCGAGGATGCGATCATTTTCTTCGGACCCATGAATCTCGTCATCGTCCGCCGTCCCGACAAAGAGCGACCCCAAAGCGATAGAGCTCAGCATAGAAAGAAAAACCAACACAATAGATCCCCTTTGGCTTGATGGGCCATTGCCCGCGCATTCAGAGTCCACCATTTGCAGTCTTTGAGGTTCGAGTCTTTGGATGTCCGTCTCGAATTATTGTGTGTGTCGGAAACGACCGATTAGCGAAATCGCGTGTGCAGGCCACCGTGCTGAAACGTGCTCGGCCCAACCAAAATCGAGACGGACATCCAAAGACGCAGTGTCGAATGCCCTGTAAATATAGGCCCGCAGGTCCAGTACGTGGTGACGCATGATCGAGTGATGTTCAGGTGCTGTGCTGGCCTTTTTTGCATGAGACTGAGTGAACGAGGATGAAAAATGTCACGATCGCTAAGCGTAGCATCGTTGAGAGCGACAGGCAGTGCTGTTGACTTGAAGCGCAAGATCGGGTTCGCCTCCGGGACCCAAATCCTCACGTTAAGAGGTGAAGTGGCGATTGAAGCTTTGAAGCCGAATGATCGCGTGATCACGTGGTCGGTTGGTGCACGTAGCATGCAATCGCTGCAGGTAAGACTGGTTCATGCAACTGAAGCCATCAAGGGTATCTGTATCAAATCAGGCCGCTTTGGCACACATCTGGACCTGCACGTTGGACCTGACCAACCCATATCACCCACTAATCCCGGTGTAGAGAGAGTGACGGGACGCCCGGGGCCAATGGTTGCCGCGAAAGATCTCATCGATGGGTCAACTGTCTACTACACTGACAAGCGATGCCGCCAGTTTTGGTCGATGGAGTTTGAGACTCAAGACATTGTCTATGTGAACGGAGCCAAGGCGGTCGCCTATGCAAGCGACATCGATGAATGTTTCGCGCAATCTCACGTTCCTGCTCCCACACGCATCATGTGAAGGCTCTGATGCGCAGTCAATTTTGTAAATGCGCGACGGCAGAAGACAACGATCCGGTTGTGACCGGTGACAGTAGCATCCGAGTTTCTCGGCAATACTGGAAGAAATCCCGCGGTGTCAGGGCCCTAGGATGAGGCGGCTGCTTGAGGAAGGCACCGAACAGTCCAAGCAATACTTTCGTCAAGGCAAGCTTGAGACAATGGATGCGCGATCGCTGGCACTTCTGGTCTCCACTATAAGGTACCTTGCCAACTTCGGTCCCCTCTCTTCCGTACAACTCAGCCGGATTTTGAACGTCTCACATGACGGAACGTTGCGTATTCTCAAAGTTTTTCAGAATTTCGGTTATGTCCGAGAACGTTACTCTGACCAGAAATTCGAGCTGACAAAAACCCTTGTTACCAGTTTTCAACGTGAGCAGGCGGATCCATTCTGTGTCAGAGAGGTGGATGCAATTCTGTCGACAGTTGCGACATCCAAGGCGGTGTCGCTGATTGTCTGGAACCGACAGACTACTTCGAAATTCCAGATTTTTGACTGCGTGGATACCCCCGAGGTTCGAGCGCTGAAAACGAGATCCTCCGCCTTGGCCTTCAAAATCAGGAGCGTTTTGACTGACATTCCGCTTGATGATGCGCCGCTTTTCAAATTGCCTTTTGACATGTTCAGGCATGTGTCAAATGCATTCGTGTACCGAACTCGGAGAGTAGGAGTGGAGGCTTCGGTGCCCTGTCGCAGAAAGGGAGACGTGCTGTATTGCAAAGTCGTTTTACCTGGGGATCGTGCCCAAGACTTTGCCTTTGTATTCTGGGTGCCTGCTGACAATGCGGCGGCGCAAAGTCGGTTCAGGTCACTTTGCGCCTGTTTTTCAGCGGCACGCAGCCAAAACGCTCTCGCCACTCTCCAAGACTTAAACCACCTTCTTGGCGACCTATGGCCAAGAGAATGAATAGCCGCCGCCAGGGCAAACGCAAGTGACGCAACCGGCTTATCGAAGGCAGGGCCTCGGAGCCTTTCTTAGCCATGCTGGACACTCAACCGTTTGAACGCAGGAAACAGCACAGACAGGGCCACCACATCGGCGAGAGAGCCAGTGCAATCAGGGGTGGCATTTGAGTGGCGATTCGCCACGCGTTCAAATTTGCTTACAAAAAAGAGCTAATTCGCCGAAAAGTAGACCGTTGTTTCCAATTGAAACACAGCGGTCTGTGACCCCGGCTCTGCGCTGTTCCAAATACCGTGTGTTCAGCTTTCTCCGAGACGCCCATCCAAAGATCGCCGCGCCCCCGAACGCTATTCTGATCTCCGCAAAATTGAACATTCGTACAGAGTGGCAATCCCCCATTGCCCGCAGCGGTAGAGGAAAAATGGCTGATACAATTGAAGAAAAAAACGGTGAGACAGCAGCGCGGCAGTCCGAAGTGACGATCACGTTGTCGAGCGAGGTTTTGGCCGGTCTGCGGACGCGCGTGGCTTTTCGCACGGTTGGTGACGTCCAGACATTGGTCGCCGATGCGCTGAACTCATACGTCCTTATCGGGCAACTGACTGAAAGCGGTGCCGAGATTTTTGCGAGGCAACAGCCGGATGGCGACTTCGTGCGCCTTCACTTCCCCTTTGATCCTGCGCCTGACGCGTAGCCCAACACTAACGTCGAAAGCGAGGATTGGCCTATGGCGATCACATCTTATAGATTTTTGGGCGAAAACCCGAATGATACTGCGGGCCTGTCGAGCAAATCTGCGGGTGATTTTGACGGGGACGGGCTTGATGACCTGATCATTGGCGCGAACCAATCCGATACTGGCGGCGCAGAAACAGGGTCTACCTATCTTGTTTCGGCCGCAGATCTTGAGTCTGCGGATGCAGCAGATGGCACTGTGGATGGGGTCATCAGCCTGGAAAATGTGGGCGCCCAAAACACGTCCTATCAATTCGTGGGTGCCGAGCTGGGGGACAGGGCCGGTATTTCCGTCTCTTCGGTCGGGGATATCGATGGTGACGGAGTGGATGATCTGTTCATCGGAGCGTTTGGAAAATCCGAAGGCCCCGTTTTGGATGGCGGAGCCTACTTGATCTCAGCCGGTGACCTGGCTGCGGCGGATGCTGCAGATGGCAGTGCGGATGGGATCATCGATCTCGGCAATGTTGCCGATCAATCTGGGTCTTACGAGCTGCTTGGAATTGATCGAACCTCATTAGGTGACACAGGAAGCGCGGTCGCGTCCGCCGGAGACGTGGACGGTGACGGTATCAACGAATTGCTGATCGGCGGCGCCGTAAACAATACCTCCAATGGCGACGGCAGCGGTGAGGCTTTTTTGATCAACACAACCGATCTGGCGGCTGCGGATGCCGCAGATGGGACTGTTGATGGTATCGTTGATCTGGAAAACATCGCGAACCAATCCGGGTCTTATCAAATCCTCGGGCCTGGCGATGGCGGCCGGCTGGGAACCGAATTTGCTTCGGTCGGAGATATTGACGGCGATGGCTTGGATGACTTTCTTATCGAGGCATCATCAACCAATCTGAGCCCTACTCCTGGAGAGACTTATTTCGTATCTGGCGCTGACCTTGCGGCGGCGGATGCCGCGGATGGGACGGTCGATGGGATTATCGACGCGGGCAATATCGCTGCTCAAGATGGATCATACCAAATCAGCGGAAGCATCAGCGCCGTGTCTTCGGGTGATGTGGATGGTGACGGGGTTGGCGAACTGCTTCTTTCCACAGATACTGGAGTCGCATCCTACATCCTCAATGCGTCCGACCTGGCTGCCGCCGACGCGGCCGATGGCACATCGGATGGGGTGATCCAGCAAGCCAATATTGCGGCGCAAAGCAATTCATACCAATTCATCGAACCTACCTCGCCCTTCTCATTCGTAACCGAGGTTGCGTCCGCAGGCGATGTAGATGGCGACGGTATCGACGACATCCTCTTTGGAGGTCCTTTCTTGGATGCCGGTGGAGAAAACGCAGGCGGGGGTTTCTTGCTTTCCGGAGCTGAACTGGCAGCCGCCGATGCCGCAGATGGGGTCGTGGACGGCATCATCGATCTCAATAACATCAATGATCAGGACGGCTCCTACCAGTTCATCGGGACAGGCCCCGGTTCAGAATTCGGTCGAGAGGTCGACACTGCCGGTGACGTCGATGGCGATGGATTGGCGGATTTCTACATCTCGGCGCCAAACGATTCCATCAACCCCACCACAACCGGTCCCGGGCAAACCTTTCTACTGTCCGGTGCAGATTTGGCGGCCGCAGATGATGACGGCACAGGTCAAGACGGCATTATCGATCTCAACAGCATCTTCTACGACGGCGTTGTCGAAGGCACCGCTGGCGCAGATCGCATCGGCGTCGACTATCTGGGTGACCCGGAATTGGACCGTGTCGACAACAACGACAATGCGGCACGCAACAATGACGATGTGATTCAAGCTGGCGCGGGTGATGACACGATTGTTGCCAGCCTGGGCGACGACACGATCGACGGGGGCACGGGGCGCGATACCTATCAAAGCACCGATGAGTTCAACACAACGTCATACAGCTTCACTAGCGACGACCTCGGAGGTTTTGCCGGGCATGATGTTGCGTCTGCCGGGGATGTGGACGGCGATGGTATCGCGGACTTCATAATTTCAGCGATCAACGCGGACGCGAACAGCGGCACCTTCGCCATTAACGGAGAGACCTATCTTGTCCTGGGCAGGGATCTCGCCGCACTTGACGCTGATGGGGATCATGAAATCTCCCTTGGTGATGTTGCAGGGACGGGTGGATCGTATCAGTTCAACGGCGCAGACATGGACGACCAGTCCGGCGTCTCCATTTCCTCGGCTGGAGATGTGGACGGCGATGGGCTGGATGATCTGATCATTGGTTCCAGTATTGCCGATGGCGGTGGCTTCAATTCTGGCGAAAGCTACTTGATTTTGGCCAGAGACCTTGCTGCACTTGATGGCAATAGCGACGGCGAAATTGACCTCGGGGATGTGGCCGGAACCGGCGGATCCTATCAATTCAATGGTGATGGCTCGAGAGATAACGCAGGCATCTCTGTTTCTTCCGCAGGAGATGTTGACGGTGATGGGCTGGATGATCTGATCATTGGTGCCAGTGGTGCCGCTGGCGGTGGCTTCAATTCTGGCGAAAGCTACTTGATTTTGGCCAGAGACCTCGCCGCTCTTGATGGCAATGGCGACGGTGAAATTGATCTGGGCGATGTCGCGGGGACTGGGGGGTCCTATCAATTCACGGGCGCGTCAACCGCTGACGATGCCGGTCGTTCAGTTTCATCGGCCGGGGACGTGGATGGCGATGGGCTGGACGATCTGATCATAGGCGCAGGCCGAGCGGATGGCGGCGGTGCAGAATCTGGTGAAAGCTATCTGATCCTGGGCAAAGACCTCGCCGCCCTTGATGGAAATGGAGACGGCGAAATTGATCTGGACGATGTCGCGGGAACCGGGGGTCTTATCAATTCACTGGCGCGAATGCGCATGATTTTTCCGGTCGGGATCTTTCCTCTGCGGGGGATGTCGACGGCGACGGGCTGGACGATCTACTTGTCAGCGGCGACCAGAGTTACCTGATCTTGGGCAGGGACCTTGCGGCGCTGGACGGCAATGGCGACGGCGAGATTGATCTTGGCGATGTCGCAGGAACCGGCGGCTCGTATCAGTTTGTCGAAACAGTCGGCAGTACCTCTGGCTTTGTCGCCTCCTCTGCCGGGGATGTGGATGGCGATGGGCTGGATGATCTGATCATTGGTTCCAGAGATGCCGACGGCGGTGGCGGCAACTCGGGCGAAAGCTACCTAATACTTGCAAAAGACCTGGCAGCGCTGGATGGCAATGGCGATGGCGCAATTGATGTCGGCGACGTCGCCGGAACCGGAGGATCTTATCAGTTCACCGGAGCAGATGGGGCTGACCGGGCTGGATTTTCCGTTTCTTCAGCCGGCGATGTAGATGGCGACGGTTTGGATGATCTGCTGATCGGCGCGCGTGGTATTACAGTCAATGGTACGCAAAACACCGGTGGGGGTTATCTAATCTCAGCCGCCGATCTGCAGACACTGGATGCGCTCGACGGTAGCGTCGATGGCAATATTGATCTGGGTAACGTGGTTCGTCGTGATGAAACGATAGACGTTGACGTGAACGATGACGGCAATGGCACAGCCACGGGAAGGTACTACTCCGGCACAGATACCCTGACATCGGTCGAGAATTTCGTCGCGGGCGAAAACGCGGACGAGGCTGACACGATCACCATCTCTGATACCGGCACCGGGTACACCACCGCGGACATATCGGGATTGGATGACAACGCGGTTGGGGTGTTCACGCCAACAGGCGGAAACCCATCGATTGCCTTCGGTCCTGGCACGGGCACGGTTTTCAGCGACGTAATCGACTCAATTGAAAACGGGCCTAATGTTCAAGGCGGGACCTTCCAGATCACTGGCGGCGATGAAGATGGCCAAGTTGGCAACATCTCGTTCGAGAACTTTGAAAACATCAACTTCAATGTTGTCTGTTTTGCGCGTGGAACCCAAATTGCCGCTCGCGAAGGCCTGACAGAAGTCGAAGCGTTGGTTCCGGGGGACTTTGTGCTGACCATGGATCATGGGTTCCGTCCGATCCGTTGGATCGGTTCGCGTCGGCTTGATGCAATTGACCTCGAGATGCATCCCAACCTCAGGCCCATTCGCATTCGTGCGGGCGCGTTAGGATGTGGGTTGCCCGAGCGTGACTTGCTTGTCTCTCCGCAGCATAGGGTACTTGTTCGGTCCGTCATTGCAGAGCGTATGTTCGGCATGCGTGAAGTTTTGATCGCTGCCAAAAAATTGCTGGTTCTGGACGGGTTTGAAGTAGACACCGTAGTCGAGGGTGTGGAGTATTTTCACATGCTGTTTGACGAGCACGAGATTGTCTTCTCCAATGGCGCGCCAACCGAAAGCCTCTTCACCGGACCGGAAGCCTTGAAGGCCGTGCCGCCCGCCGCAAGAGACGAGATCATGGTACTGTTCCCGAAGCTACTTGATGAGGATTTCGAGCCGCAATCAGCGCGGCCAATTCCGAAAAGTGGCATGTCCATGAAAAAACTTGCAGAGCGTCACCACTCAAACGGAAAACCAATCCTGTCCGTCGGGCACTGAGCCTACAGAAGGTGGCGCATTAGCGCCATCTCAACACCCTACAGCCTCGTCCTGCGGTTTGGCGAAATAGGCATCATGCCCGTCTATAGGTTTCACCTAAAGGCCAATGATGGGCTTCCCCGGCATTGGTCCACCCACTTGCCGCGACCGGAACACAGATTGGACCAAGGGCACGTCAAGCGCATCCTTTCCTATCGAGACGACATCCTCCCAAGGCGACGTCCCGTGGCACCCAGACCCAATTCGGAGAACATAGTGTCTACTTTTGGCCGAGCGTCTTTCCAGAAATTTTGCCCGAATCGACTGCAAGTTGTGCACGACCGGCGCTCACTTTGGATGTGAGTCTCAGAGTTTGTGGACCACACCTTCACAAGTGTGTGGGGTTCTAAAATCCTGAAAAACAGACCCCAATATTAACCGAACCCAAGCGCTATCCCTACTTGTCCAAGCGGGTTTTCCTTTTTGGGACAGGGGGATGGCCGAAAAAAAAGACCAGTATTCCTACCGACCTGATTTTGCAGACGTCGGACAAAAATGAAGGTATAAATTGAGGTATAATATGTTGGAAATTAAGCGCCGTCATTATCACCAACTGGCTTTGTCCCCGCCAAAGTCCGATCTAGCCCAACTGACCGCCACGACATACTCGGCATGGAAGTCAGCAATTCAAGACAGAACTTCGTTTGCACTTAACCTTGCGCACTTGATGGAGCGGAAGCCATGACAAGTAACACCGCGTTACCATCTGCCTGCCTTGATCTTTCGCAATTCGAGCCCTCGGATCGTTGGGATGTGTGGCGTGAGTTTCACAAGGGTTTGATGGATGTCGAACCGAACATCGCCGATCCATCGACGATGCGCGCCAAATCAGATTTCTACAGCTGCGGGCAGACGATTGTTGGCCGGAACACGCATGATGCCACCTTTTTTCATCGCAACCCTCGGGGTTTACCCCTCCAGTCCGAAGAGCGGTTGATACTGTCTTTGAACTACAAGGGTGTGACCAAAAGCGTGATGAGTGATCGCAGCATGGAGTTTTCACCACTGCGTTTTACGCTTTTTAACTTCGATCAGTCGATCAGCTGCAACACTGCAAGCTGCGACTATATCTACATCTCGATGCCGTTTTCCGAGATCGGTTACGATCCCTCCAAACATCAAGAGTTCATGCAATTTGATAGGGCGTCGCCAGCCGGTCGCGTCCTGCTGAGCAACCTCGAGATGATGCTGGAAGGCATTCCACACAGCTCCACCGAAGATGCGATGGCAATGGGAGACGGGTTCTGTGGCTTGCTCAAGGGGCTGATCAGCCGAGACCTGCGTCATGAAACGGTCCAAAGACAATTCACCCAATCGCGCGAGGTGGCTGCGCGTCGTTTCATCGAAGAAAACCTGCGAGATGTCAGTCTGGACACAGACATGATTTGCAACGTGATCGGCATTTCGCGGGCAGTGCTCTACAGGATGTTCGAAGCCGAGGGTGGGGTGAAACGTGCTATTTTTCAGAAGCGTCTTGAGCGCTCGCGCGTCGAGCTTGCCAAAACCGAACCCAAACGCGGCGCGGTTGTAAAAGTTGCCAAGCACTGGGCCTTCACAGACCAAGCACACTTCGCCAGGTTGTTCCGCGAACGTTTCAATGTCCGGCCGAGCGATGTTCTGGGGTCCGATCTGGCAAGCCCGGCTCCATACATCACAACGCCCAAGAAACTGAAGTTTCAGTTCAATCCGCTGATTAACCTCTACGAGGGGAACAGGGACAGACTTCCCACCCCTGCGAACAAACAAACCAACATCCAACTGAAAGAAACCTACGCGCAAAAAACTGCGCGGTGCCGCCCTGGTTTTCCAGCGAAGTCGTCTGCTTGACCCTGGCCGGTTTTGAGGCAGTCGAGGTTAATACTGCTGCCTAATGTCACTAGCCGGCGTGACTGAAGACATTCGTAGCTCAGGTGCCTACTAGCCGAACGCGGTCGGCGAACCTGACCAGTGTCAATGGTACAAGCATGGATCGCTGTTCAGAGCATTCAACTGTCGGAGAGGCGGGGCATTCGCCCGGATGAAGCCAAAATGACAAAAAAATATGTTCTTCCAAGAGTCCAATTGGACACTTCAAATCTGGAAGCAAGGTTCCGTTGGGATGCATGGCAATCATTGAACTCCGGCCTGTTTCGTCTGGAACGCAACCGGCCTGCAGAGGAGTCCATGTACGCCACCGCGCTGTCCTATCGGATCGGCAGCACCATTTTGGGGGAATACTCGGTAAGCGGAAACATCGTGCGACGCTCAGTCGAGAGATTTGCCGTCGAGCGGGAGGATCTGCTGGTATTGCGCCTGCATCGTTCGGGCTTCACCAAGGGCGTGATGGGCGAAAAAGACTTGGAAATGAAGTCGTCTCATCTGACTTTGTTCGACTTTCACCAGCCGTTTCACGCCAATACTGAGAATGTTGACTATGTCAGCTTCACCTTCCCATACGTATCAGTCGGCTATGATCCTAGCAGGCATCCAAGGCTGATGCAGATACCAATTGATACGGCCATCGGTCGCGCATTGCGCAGCAATCTCGAATTGCTGCTGGAGTTGCTGCCCGACGCTTCAATAACGGAAGCATTGTCCCTGTCGGATGGGCTTTGCGGCCTTCTGAGGTATTTCATCAATGGATGGCATCAAAATGGTATAGGTGATCATTCAGACAAACCTGCGCGCGCGGTTGCTGCGCGCTGTTACGTGCAAGACAACCTGCGAAATCCGCTACTTGATGCGAGGCAAGTCAGTGCCGCGTTAGGTGTTTCTAACGAGTTTTTACATAAGGTGTTTGAAAGGGAAGGCGGCATACAACAGTATATCTTAAAACAACGTCTTGAATGTGCGCTTGATGATCTGGCGAACACAGAACCGCAGCGGGGCGCAGTTGTTCGGGTGGCGCGATACTGGGCTTTTTCAGACATAGCGTATTTTTCCAGGCTGTTCCGCAAACACTTCGGCTTTCGACCAACCGATGTTCTGGGCACAGCTCTAAGCCAAGTAACAAATGGTAGCACGGACAAAACGCAACACCCGAACCGCAATGTAACGCCGCTGATTAAACTTTATCAGCGCTCTAAACTGACCAATTCCACCTAGTCATGGCGGCAACGGGTCTCACTTAAACACTACGACTCATACTTTGCGCAACGCCACTTTCCAGCCAGGTTCAGGCATGCTGATCTCGCCGAATGGACAAGCCAACTGACCTTAATAATCGGTTGAATGCGAGACCGCCTGGAATCCGTTGCAAACGTCCCGTCTGTGACAGCATTTCCGAATTATGATGGCCATACACCAATGTATGGTCACAAAATCTGCGCCTTCGACCAATCCAACATTCCTTCACGCCTAAAAAGTGGATCTGAAGCAAATCTTCTTCAAACGTACCCAGATCGCTGGCATTGAGACAAATTTCCTAGAACTTTCGAGACGACGCTGCTTCACTTGGAATGCAACGAACGTTTGCGTTTTAGGCATCGCTGAACTTAGCGCTGGAGTTACTCCAGAGGTGGCACGGTTAAAGTTGTAAATGTCTGGCTAAACGCGTTCGAACGTGTGATTTCGCACCTGCAGCGAACGTCCGCTTTCCGCCCCGAGTTTAGGAAGAACTAGGGGACTTCGTCCCCACGCGCCTGCAACACAACTAGACCGGGCCGTGTCCTCGGCTGCGCCTGTAGGCCGCACCAACCCAGTCGAATTGTATTGCACTTGCTACCCCCAACCCTCGCAGGGAGCAGGTTTTAGAGACGAACGCCCTGAAGGGCTTCGCTCAAAACCTGTTTTGATAGGGGAAGTCTGACCCGCCAACCCATACTCATCAAAAGCAAAGCTGTGCGTCGGCAAAGGAAAAGTTCTGTCGCAGAAGGAAGAACTATGTATCGCCTTACAATTGGGAAGTGGCGGACCGAGGAGGATTCGAACCCCCGACCCCCTGATTCGTAGTCAGGTACTCTATCCAGCTGAGCTATCGGTCCACTGGCGGGCGGTTTAGTCCCGTGGCTCGGGCAATGCAAGGGCTTATCTGGGCAAAAGAGCGCCTGCCCTCAAATACCGTCCCCCTTGGGCAGGCGGATGGAAAAGACAGTTCCGGTCGGCCCCGTCCGATCAAGTTCCAGTGCGCCACCATGGCCCCGGATCAACTCGAGTGCGATGGCAAGGCCAAGCCCCGTCCCGCCCTTGCTGACGCCGCCCTGAAAGGGTGTGAACAGATGCTCTTGGGCGCGCTTGGGCAGGCCGGGGCCGGTATCGGCGACCTCAATCCACCAATTGTCCTCATCCTCATAGGCGGACACGTTGATCTCGCCCGGCTCCCCACTTGCGATGATGGCCTGGCGGGCGTTGCGCACGAGGTTCGAGATGACGCGGAACAACTGTTCGGCATCAGCCCGCATGGTAAACAGGGGCGGAATGCTTTCGCTCAGGCTCAGGTCATGATCACCCACCGCGAGGCGCTCGCTGTCGAGCACGTCGGCTACCACATCATCCAGCGTGACCATCGTCAGCGTGGGGCTCGGCTCTTCGGCCTTGCCAAAGGCCAGCGTGCTTTCACACAGATGCACCGCGCGGGTGATCGAGCCAACCAGTTTGGGCGCCATCCGCCGCACCAGCGGATCCTCGGACGCTTCGATCCGGTCGGTGAACAGCTGGGCCGAGGTAAGGATGTTGCGCAAGTCGTGGCTGATCTTGGACACGGCCGAGCCGAGTTGGGCGAGCCGATCCTTTTGCCGCAAGGCCGAGATCAGCTCTGTTTGCAGACTGCGCAGCGCTTCTTCGGCTTCGCGCAACTCGGTGACGCCGGCGTTGGGTGTGATGATGCGGCGCACGTCTTCGGGGGCGGCTGCATAGCGCTGCATATGCCCGACCACACCCCGGATGGGTTTGACGATGATGGCGCGCACAGCAACGAACAACAGCATCGCCGTCACAATCGAAATGACGGCCGACAGCACCAGAATACGCACGCCGTAATCCAGCATCGCCGCGCGCATCGGCGCTGTTTCCATGGTGATCTCGATCAACAGCCCGGCCTCGCGCACGGGTGCACCAATGACCCGGATCACCTTGTTCTCAGGCTCAAGCAGCCGCATCATTGCGTCCCGGATCAGTACTGGCGCCGTTCCGTCACGCAGATCAAAGGTCGCATCGATGGGCTGTGGCATCGGCGTCGACAGCATGAGCTGGCGCACCTCGTCACGGCGCAGCACAACATTGAACACACCGGCGTTTTGCAGCAGTTCCGCCTCCAACTCACTATCGATCATGTCGTCAGCCAACAGAGCCAGCGACGCGATCTGGGACCGCTCCAGACGGTTCTGCAAAAACTCTTCGCGGAACCGCGCAATGGACGGCACAAAGATCAGGACTTCGGCCAGCATGACGAAAATTGTCGTCAGGATCAGGAAGCGGCCGGATAGTGAATTCAACATGGCGTCATGTGGTCAGGGAATGAGGCGTTGCACAAGCCCCACCACCCGTTTGACCAGATCACTTTTGAACAGTCGTGGGCTGAAATAGGCTCCGGCGGCGCGTTTGTTGACTTCACCGATGGTCGGGTAAGGCGACACCATCGCCGCCACCTGGCTCATCTTCATGTTGTTGGCCAGCACAAGCGACCAAAGGTTGATCAACTCGCCCGCCTGATATCCAGCGATTGAGGCGCCGACGGGCCGCCCCTTGACCACCATCACCTTGATCAGGCCGGTTGTCTTGCGCTCGGCAATCGCGCGGTCGTTATGGGCATACTCGAACCGCACGACTTCCAGCTTGTCGCCGTACTCCTTTTGCGCGTCTGCCTCGGTCAGACCCACCTGCGCCAGTTCTGGGTCGGTATAGGTGGCCCATGGGATGTGATTGGTCTTGGCCTTGGACGGCAATCCAAACAGCATCGAGCGGATGATGACCCCGGCGTGATACCCCGCCACGTGGGTGAATTGCAGCCCCCCCGCCGCATCCCCAATGGCGTAGACCTTGGGATTGCTGGTCTTCATGGACGCATCCACTTTGACACCTGTGCGCGTGGTTTCGATGCCCGCAGCCTCGAGGTTCAGCTTGTCGGTATTGGTCTTGCGCCCCACGGCCACCAAAAGATGCGAGCCGGAATAGCTGCGCCCATCCTTGGTGCGGACGGTGACGCTGCCCGCATCCCCTTCGATCTTTTCGGCCAGCGCGTCCTCGACAATCTCGACACCTTCTGCGCGTAGGTTGTCCAGCACGATGGTAGCCATTTCAGGGTCGTCCTTGCCCAGCGCCTTGGCCCCTTCGATTACCGTCACTTTCGACCCGAGGCGCACATGGGCCTGCGCCATTTCCATCCCGATGGGACCGCCGCCAATGATCAGCAAATGCTCGGGCCGCGCGCGCAGTTCCCATAGCGTTTCATTGGTGAGGTAAGGCACCGTATCGATCCCGTCGATGGGCGGCACCAGCGGGCCCGACCCCGTGGCGATGACGATGCGCCGGGCTTTGATGACCGTATCGCCCGCCTGCACCTCGGTACTCGAGATAAAGTGCCCGAACTCGCGGATCACATTGACGCCGAAACCTTCGAACCGTTCCTGGCTGTCGACAGGGGCGATCTGCGCAATCACGTCATGCACGTGATCCTTGGCCGCCGCATAGTCGATCTGCGGTGCGGCGTTGGCCACGCCGTAAGGCGCACTGTGGGCCTGGCCATAGGCCATCTTGCCGCTTGCAATCAGGGCCTTGGACGGCACACAGCCGTAGTTGAGGCAGTCGCCGCCCATCTTGTGCCCTTCCAGCAGGACCACATCGGCCCCCATCTGGCTGGCACCGGCCGCAACCGACAACCCGCCTGACCCGGCCCCGATGACCAGAACATCAGTCTTGATACGTTTCATCTGCCTCAGATACCTTTTTGTCCGCGTACGGCCTTGATGACGATGGGAAGGGCCGCCAAGGCGCACAGGCCAAGGATCGGCAACAGGATCGCCGGTTCAAAGATAATGCCCAGGTCGGGCGTTTCACCCCGATCGAACACTTCGCCAAGGCCCGCACCAACCGATGTAAAAACGACCGCGCCAGGAATAATACCAAGGAAGGTCGACACCGCGTAGCGCGCCAGCGAAACACCCACCAAGGCGGGCAGCAGGTTGGCTACAAAAAACGGAACTGCAGGGACAAGTCGCATCAGGAACAGCATCGACCACTGGTTTTCATCAATCCCGGCCTTGATCTTCTTGATAGCGCCTTGGCTGGTGTCCATCTTGGCCGCGAGCTTTTCACCAAGGCCGTACCGCGCAGCCAGGAAGATGCCCACCGCGCCCAACGTGGCGGCGATCACGTTAAACAGCGAGCCGGGGAAGGTCGCAAACAGGAACCCGCCTGTCAGCGTCATGACCGTCGCACCAGGCAGGGAAAACGCCACAACGACGACATATGCCGCAACAAAAACAAGCGCGGTCAGCACGTAGTTG
Source organism: Tateyamaria algicola (assembly GCF_047715485.1). NCBI lineage: Bacteria > Pseudomonadati > Pseudomonadota > Alphaproteobacteria > Rhodobacterales > Roseobacteraceae > Tateyamaria > Tateyamaria algicola. The sequence continues at coordinate 2,758,510 of NZ_CP180422.1, read as the reverse complement.
CCGTCGCGAAAGGCCAGCAACGCCTCGCGATTGTCCGCGAGCGTCTGAAAGTTGAGATAGTCCTTGAGCGTGAAGGCCCCAATGGCCGCCACGATCAGAATTCCGATCAGGGGCAGGTGCCGCATTACGTTCGCCTTGCCGGGTTGGCTGGTATCGGACATGTCCGTCCCCTTCGTGTCACTGTATCATCTCCGCCCTGCTTCTGGGCGTTGTGACTTGAAAATGCGGGTCCGGCACCCCTGAAAACAGGCTTCTCACGGGCGCTTGAACGAAATGGCCCGATTCTGTGACTTTTCACCGCGATACGTGCCCGGTTGAAACATATGGCGCGCTGCAGCGGCGGTTTTGTTGCAGCAATCGCATTTTTCCCGGGCCAAGGGTTTGACTTGCTCCCCCTGCCCCTTTAGAGGACGGGCTTCGAATGCTGCCTTGTCCCGAATCCGCGGGCGAACAGGCCAAAAGATACCGGAGCCAATGCGATGAAACGCACCTACCAACCTTCGAACCTCGTGCGCAAGCGGCGTCACGGTTTCCGTGCGCGCATGGCAACCAAAGCTGGCCGCAAGATCCTCAACGCCCGTCGCGCCCGCGGCCGGAAGTCGTTGAGCGCGTAACCGCGCCAAACAGGTTTTTCAAATGACCCCGCCGGAGGCCCCATTGTCCAACGCCAGCGTTGGAGAGGGAGCGCCACCGGCGGGATGTTTGCATTTGGAGACACTGACAAAGCGCGCTGACTTCCTCAAAGCCGCCCGCTCCAAACGTGTCGCCATGCCCGCGTTTATCCTGCAGTACCGCCGCCGCGCAGCAGATGGGCCGATCCGCGTCGGGTTCACCTGCTCCAAAAAGGTCGGCAATGCGGTGGCCCGCAATCGCGCCAAACGCCGCCTGCGCGAAATCGCCCGGCTCGTGTTGCCGCATCATGGCCGCGCTGGCATGGATTATGTGCTGATCGGGCGCGCCGATGTAACCGCCAGCCGCCCCTTCGATGCAATGCTTGCCGATCTGCGCACAGCGCTGGAGCGGTCGTCATGACGCCCCTTGCCTTTGTTGTCTCTCTGCCTGTGCGCGCCTACAGGCTGATCTTTTCCCCGTGGGTCGGGTTCAACTGCCGCTATCAGCCCACTTGCAGCGCATATGCACTGGACGCGCTGGAGAAACATGGCGCGATCAAGGGCGCGTGGATGGCGGCCCGTCGCATCGGGCGGTGTCATCCCTGGGGTGGCGACGGGTATGATCCGGTGCCCGAGCGGGACGATCCCTGATCACTGCTTTTCAAAAGTGATGATCACGTCACCGATATCGACCCCCGCCCGCTTCATATAGGCGCGGTTCAGCAGGCGATCATCGCTCAGCAACCACATCCAGTCATCGAACGTCACCCGCAAGGTGCCATCGGGAACCGGCAGGTCGATGGTGTAGCGCCAGTTGAACGTATCGCCCCGCTCTTCCCCTTTGGCCGTTCCGATCACGCCGGGCGCCGTGCCCGTCCAGGTATCCGCGCCGGTCTTGAGCAGAGACCAGACCCGTTGTTCCGTGCTGCCGTCCTCGTAGACAAAGTCTTCGACCAGCGTCAGCGTCTGCCCGTCCCACGTGCCGTTGATGTCCACATCAAAGCGGCGCCGCACGGTGCCGAACACATCCTGAAACTGGCCATAGGCCACCACATGCCCGTCAAAGAACTCTTCGAGGTTCAGTTTGCGATCCGACAATGGCGCGTCATCCAGTGCCGGTTTGCCCGTGCAAGCCGCAAGCAGGCCCAGCGCCATCACCATCAAAATGCGTGTCATCCAAATGTCCCTTTGCGTTTCAAAGGGTACGCAACCGCGCCCCTTTTGGTTCACGCCCCGCGTGGTATAAGCCGCGTGAACCGATCCAGAGGGCACGCGCCATGCTAGATGACAGCGACGACATCCATCCGCTTTTCGCGGGCGCGCCTCGCAGCACGGAATTCAAGAAACTGCGCAAGCGGATCGTGCGCTACACGCGCGAAGCGATCGAACAATACGGGATGGTGGATGCAAACGCCCCGCGCGCCCGCTGGCTTGTGTGCCTATCCGGTGGCAAGGACAGCTACACCCTTCTGGCCGTGCTGCACGAATTGCAATGGCGCGGATTGCTGCCCGTCGATCTGCTGGCGTGTAACCTGGATCAGGGTCAGCCCGGATTTCCGGCGACCGTGCTGCCCGACTTCCTCGAACGCATGCAGGTGCCCCACCGGATCGAGTATCAGGACACCTACTCCATCGTCGTCGACAAGGTGCCACAAGGGCGGACCTTTTGCGCGCTGTGTTCGCGGCTGCGGCGGGGCAACCTCTACCGCGTCGCCCGCGAAGAGGGGTGTTCTGCGGTCGTGTTGGGCCATCATCGCGACGACATCCTCGAGACGTTCTTCATGAACCTCTTTCACGGTGGCCGTTTGGCGACCATGCCCCCGAAACTGGTGAATGAAGAAGGCGACCTGTTCGTCTATCGCCCGCTGGCACATGTGGCCGAGGCCGATTGCGAGGCCTTTGCCCGGGCGATGAACTATCCCATCATTCCTTGTGATCTATGTGGCAGCCAGGACGGTTTGCAGCGCCAGCAGGTGAAACAGATCCTTGATGGATGGGAGGCCAACAGCCCCGGCCGGCGACAAGTGATGTTTCGCGCGCTCATGAACGCGCGCCCGTCGCACCTGCTTGATCCCAAATTGTTCGATTTTGCCGGTCTTGCACGAAACTCCGAGCAATTTGAGGAAAATCCCGGCGACATTCCCGTGCTGCGTTAAAGAGCGAGTTACCAAGCCCTTCTAGCACTATGCGGGCTTGCCACTCTGCTCGGCTGGCGCTGCTTTGAAGGGATCTCAGATGCGCTTTCGCCTGCCCACACCGGTCACAGACCTGCGACACAAGGCTGTTTCGGCCTTGTCGGGGCCACAAATGCTCGCCTTCATCCCTGCCCTGACACTGGCGGGGTTCTGGCTGGGCGGGGAACCCACACTTGTCATTGTTGCATTGGCTGTGCCCGTGGTCTGGCTGCTGTTCGGCGGGTTCGAGGGGCTCGTGAACCGCCGCGTTGCGCGTGCTGCGAAATCGGGGCTGGTTGCGCCTGACGCCTTTGTTCCCAAGGCCCAGATCGTTCGCGAGGATGGGCCCGGCGCGGATATGACAAGTGCAATCTTCGCCATCGAACTGGACGAATTCGGCGCTTTGTCGGATCGGTTTGAACCGGGTGCGATTGATCAGGTGTTGAAATCCATTGGTGATCGCATCCAGTCCGTCTCGCGCGATATGGACACGATCAGCCGTATCGGAGATTGCCGTTTCGGGATTTGCCTTGCCCCGGTTCGTCATCTGGACCTGGAAAGCTGCATCCAGTTGAGCGGTCGGCTGCAGCAAGCCATCGAGGAACCAATCGCGATCGACGGCACCTCGGTCTACATGTCTGCCAGCATCGGGTTTTGCCTGCTGAACCGGGCGCCCGGCGTGACGGGTCAGGATTGGGTCAACGGCGCGATTGCCGCCCTGAACGAGGCGCAGCGGCGCGGCCCGACCTCTGTACGCGCCTATTCGACTGAACTGCATTCGCGCCTCAAGAACCGCGCCGGGCTGCGCGACGAGGTCGCCATCGCTCTGGAACGGGGGCAGATTCAGCCCTGGTTTCAGCCGCAGATTTCAACGGATACGGGCAAAGTGTCCGGTTTCGAAGCGCTCGCGCGCTGGATCCATACGGATCGCGGCGCAATTTCCCCAGCCGAATTTCTGCCTGCTATCGAGGATGCGGGCCTGTTGGAACGACTTGCAGAAGTCATGATCTACCACACCTTCACGGCGCTCAAGGCATGGGATTCCGCAGGGCTGCACGTGCCACATGTGGGCGTTAACTTCAGCGGGTCCGAGCTGAGCAATCCGCGCCTTGTCGACAAGGTGCGTTGGGAGTTGGATCGTTTCGACCTCACTCCGGACCGTTTGGCCGTCGAAATCCTTGAGACAGTCGTCACCGACACCTCCGACGATACGATCACCCGCAACATCAACAAGCTGACCGCTTTGGGCTGCCGTGTCGATCTGGATGACTTCGGCACGGGCCATGCCTCCATCGCGTCCATCCGGCGCTTTGGCGTTGGAAGGATCAAGATTGACCGATCCTTCGTGATGAAGGCGGATCGCGACCCCGAGCAGCAGCGCATGATCAGCGCCGTGCTGACCATGGCAGAGCGTCTGGGCGTCGAAACCCTGGCCGAAGGTGTCGAAACCGTGGGGGAGCATGCCTTGCTCGCGCAATTGGGATGCGACTATGTGCAGGGCTTTGGAATTGCGCGCCCCATGCCGTTTGAAAAGACACTGGATTGGGTGCGCGCCCATGAGGCCAAGTTGCAAGACGCACCCACGATCCCATACCGGCGCACCAATTGAGCCCTGCGGCAAATGCCTTAACGAAACACGGGCAGCGTTGGATGTGCACCGACCGCATCACAGTGCACGAAGGGCCGGACCACCGCACGGAACCGCTGGCGAAAACTTCGCACTCCGCCAGACCGTGACCCTCACGCGATAACGCAACCTGGCAGTGTCCCCTGAGGAAATCAGGCGAATCCGCTTGACCTTTGCCCCCGCACTCTGTTGAACCCGACCAACGTTTCAGACAGCAGGTGGCAGTCCCCGATGGACGATCAGAACAAGAACCTCATTCTTGCAACGGCACTCAGTTTCCTCGTGATCCTAGTTTGGTTTGTGCTGTTCCCTCCGCCGGAACCAGACACACCGCTGGTGACCGAGGCGCCACAGGCCGAAACCACGACAACCGGCGCCGAAGCCACTGTGCCAACGACGGCTGGAACGCCCTCTGCCACGGCTGATGCACCAGTTGCGACGGACCCGGTCGAAACCGCCGCGCGCGTGCCGCTCGAAACTCCACGCCTGACCGGTTCGATCTCGCTTTTGGGTGGCCGCATCGATGATCTGGCACTGAAAGACTACAAAGTATCGCTTGATGAGGGTTCGGACATCGTGAAGATGTTGTCGCCCGTTGGTGAGGCCGGGGCATATTACGCACTTTACGGATGGGCGGCAGGCGCAGGCCTCACACCCGACGATGTGCCGGGGCCCAACACGATCTGGCAGGCCGAACCCGGCGCAACGTTGGGGCCCGACACCCCGATCACACTGACATGGGAAAACGGCACAGGCCTGTCCTTTGACCGCACCATCGCCATCGACGACAATTACATGTTCACCGTCACGCAAACCGTCACCAATACCGGCGATGCCCAGGTGGCCCTGGCCCCCTACAGCGTTCTGGCCCGGCACGGTCTGCCCGAGGATGTCACCGGCATCTGGGTGGTTCACGAGGGCGCCGTCCAATTCGCCCAGGGCGAATACCTCGAAACCGACTGGAACGATTTCGACACCTACAGCGAACGCGACGTCGAGGCCGGACAAGAAGCGCGGTGGGCCGGCTTCACCGATCACTACTGGCAAACGGTGCTGATCGCGCCTCAGAATGACACAACCCGCGTCGAAACCTTCCACGACGCCACGCGCGACATCTACCAGACCACGGCCAAGCAAGACACCAAAACCGTCGCCGCAGGCGCCTCGGCCAGCGTCACCAGCCAGGTCTTTGCCGGCGCCAAGGAATGGGAAACCATCCGCAACTACCAAAGCAACGGCATCGAAAAATTCATCGACTCCATCGACTGGGGCTGGTTCTTTTTCCTGACCAAACCGATTTTCTGGCTGCTGCACGAGTTGAACAAGCTGATCGGCAACATGGGCTGGTCCATCATCGGACTGACCCTGATCATCAAGGCCGTCCTGTTCCCGCTGGCGTACAAATCCTACGTCTCGATGGCCAAGATGAAAGAACTGCAGCCGCAGATGGAAAAGCTGAAAGAGTCAGCGGGCGAAGACAAGCAAAAGCTCCAGCAGGGCATGATGGAGCTCTACAAGAAGGAAAAGGTGAACCCGGCAGCGGGCTGTTTGCCGATCCTCCTGCAGATCCCGATCTTCTTCTCGCTGTACAAGGTGATCTTTGTCACTATCGAACTGCGCCACGCCCCCTGGTTTGGCCCGTTCAGCGACCTCAGCGCGCCCGATCCGACCTCTATCATGAACCTGTTTGGCCTGCTGCCCTTTGCCGGGCCAGAGCCGGGATCGATCGTGGCCCTGATCTTTATCGGTATTCTGCCGCTGCTGCTCGGTATCTCGATGTGGTTGCAGCAAAAGCTGAACCCGGCCCCCACCGATCCGACACAGCAGATGATCTTTGCCTGGATGCCATGGGTGTTCATGTTCATGCTGGGCAGCTTTGCCAGCGGTCTGGTCGTCTACTGGATTGCGAACAACGTGATCACGTTCACGCAGCAATACCTGATCATGCGCAGCCAGGGTTACAAACCTGACCTGATGGGCAACATCCGCGGCAGTTTCAAGAAACGCACCCAATCGGACAGCAAGTGATGCAGGTCACCAGCATCTGGCGCCACCCGATCAAGAGCCATGGCCGCGAAGAGATCGCGGAAGTGACCCTGATCGAGGGGGAGGCGATGCCCTGGGATCGCGTCTGGGCCGTCGCACATGACGCCGCAAAGGCGGTGCCCGGGGAGTGGGCAAGCTGCCACAGCTTCAGCCGCACCTCCAAGGCACCCGCGCTGATGGCGATCACGGCGCGCCTGGATGAAAGCGCCGGAACAGTGACGCTGTCCCATCCCGACCGGCCCGATCTGACCTTTGATCCAGACCGGGAACCGGGCGCCATCGTGGGCTGGACCGCGCCGCTGGTGCCGCAGAACCGCGCCTTGCCAAGCCACGTGATGCGGCTAGATGGGCGCGGGTATACCGACAGCGATTTCGCCTCGGTCACCCTGTGCAACCTGGCCTCGCACCGCGCGGTCGAGGCGCAACTGGGGCAAGACCTGTCGATCCATCGCTGGCGCGGCAATATCTGGTTTGACAGTGACGCGCCTTGGGTCGAATTCGACTGGATGGGCCAGGACATCCAGGTCGGCGAGGCGATCCTGCGTCCACGGGAACGCACGGATCGTTGCCTGGCCACGGCCAGCAATCCCGACACCGGCAAGCGCGATGCAGACACCCTCAAGGCGCTCGATGCATTTGGCCATCGCGATTTTTCCGTCCGATGCGAGGTCCTTCGCGGCGGTGCTGTGCGCGCGCATGATACGGTTACCCCCTTATGACCACCCTGCCCTTTCCCATCGCCGAAACACCCGACCCCCAGACCGAGGAACGCGGACGCCTGCTGTTTGCGGGCGAGACCGAGTTCGTCAAAGGTGTGGTGGCCATGTCCGGCCTGCCCCCGGCCGACCGGATGGAGGTCTGCTTTGCCGGGCGGTCGAATGTGGGCAAGTCGAGCCTGATCAACGCGTTGACGGGCCGCAAGGGGCTGGCCCGTGCGTCCAACACACCGGGCCGCACGCAAGAGATCAACTATTTCACCGCCGGCGACAGTCACTACCTCGTTGATCTGCCCGGCTATGGCTATGCCAATGCGCCGCTGCCCGTCGTCGAGAAATGGCAGCGCCTGCTCAAGCAATACCTGTCGGGCCGCCAAACCCTGCGCCGCGCCTTCGTGCTGATCGACGCGCGCCACGGGGTCAAAAAGGTCGATGAAGAGATCATGAGCCTGCTCGACAGCGCAGCCGTGACCTTTCAATGTGTGCTGACAAAGACGGACAAGGTCAAAGCCAAGGACCGCGAAAACGTCCTGAACCTGACCCGCGCCGCCCTGTCCCGACACCCCGCCGCCTTCCCCGAGATCATCCTGACATCCAGCGAAAAAGGCGACGGCATCCCCACCTTGCGCGCCATCATCGCAACGCTCGAGTAGCACAAGGCGATTTTTCGACGAAAAATCTTGGCCATGCCGCCAAGGTCGGGCAAGACAGCCCAAAGCCGCAACCTGTGACCACAAGATGAAGCCGCAAGACATGAATCGCGACTGGATCGCCACCGCCCGCACCCTGTCCCAAGCCCTGCCCTATATGCAGCGCTATGCCGGGGCGACTGTCGTCATCAAACTGGGCGGCCACGCCATGGGCAGCGACGAGGCGATGGCCAGTTTTGCCAGTGACGTCGTGCTGATGCGCCAGGTGGGCGTGAACCCGGTGATCGTCCATGGCGGCGGGCCTATGATCAACGAGATGCTGCAACGCCTCGACATCAAATCCGACTTCGTGAACGGCAAACGTGTGACGGATGCGGCGACGATGGACGTGGTTGAAATGGTGCTGTCGGGCATGGTGAACAAGCGCATCGTGCAGGCCATCAACCGCGCGGGCGGGCGCGCCGTGGGCTTGTCTGGCAAGGATGCCAACCTGATGACCTGCGATCAGACCGACCCGGACCTGGGCCTTGTCGGCACACCCGCGCAGATGGACCCAAGCATCCTTCAGACCCTGTTCGATCAGGCGATGATCCCGGTGATTGCCCCCCTCGGTGCGGGGCGCAAGGGCGAGACGTTCAATATCAATGGCGACACGGCGGCCGGTGCTATTGCGGGCGCGCTCAAGGCCGACCGCCTGTTGCTGCTGACGGACGTGTCGGGTGTGAAGGATGCGACCGGCGAGGTTGTGACCGAAATCACTGCTGATCAGATCCGCGCGATGACCGCAGATGGCACCATCGCGGGCGGCATGATCCCCAAGACCGAAACAGCGCTGGACGCCATTGCAAGCGGTGTACGCGCCGTCGTGATCCTGGATGGGCGCGCGCCCAATGCCTGCCTGCTCGAGCTGTTTACCGACCACGGTGCAGGATCCATCATTCGCCCGCGCTGACACAAACGTGTCTCTGCGCCGCATTGCGTGATCGCGCGCAAAAGATAGATATGGGCCATGGAAAACGAAGCCCTTATCCGCCTTGTCGTCTTTCTTGGCCTGTTTTCAGTGCTTGCCACGGTCGAGGCATTGGCGCCGCGCCGCGTGCGCAGTCAAAAGCGCAGCCAACGCTGGGTGACGAATTGGGGCATCACCATCGCCAATACCGTGCTGCTGCGCCTGATGGCCATTGCCCTGCCCTTTCTGGCGGTGGGCGCGGCCATCGACGCCCAGGCGCAAGGATGGGGCCTGTTCAACGCTCTGATGTTGCCAACCTGGATCGAGGTTGTGGCCGCGATCCTGATCCTTGATCTGGCGATCTGGGCACAGCACCTGATCACCCACAAGGTGCCTATCCTGTGGCGCCTGCATCAAGTGCATCACGCCGATGTCGACATGGACGTGACCACCGCCATCCGCTTTCACCCGGTCGAGATTGCCCTGTCGATGCTGCTCAAGATCGGTCTTGTCTACCTGCTTGGCCCGGCAGCCATCGCCGCCATCCTGTTCGAGATCATTTTGAACGGCACGGCCATGTTCAACCACGCCAACATTCGCCTGCCTCTGTGGCTCGATGCGATTGTGCGCCGTGTGCTGGTTACACCCGACATGCACCGCGTTCACCACTCCGTCCATCGCCACGAGCATGACAGCAATTACGGGTTTGCCCTGTCGATCTGGGACCAGATGTTCGGCACCTATATCCCCCAACCCGCTGCCGGCCATGACGAGATGGAGGTCGGCCTGGAATGGCAAGATGACCGCCCCGCCCGCATTGGCTGGGCCCTCAGCCTGCCGTTTGCGCGGAAATGAAACACCTCGAGATCGAGGACGCGCTGCACCCCCATGGACTGTTTGTCATGGGGCGTGATGCCAGCCGCGTGTTGATCGGCACGGATGCGCATTGGTGGTCCGTCTTTATTCTAAGCCCCGAGTATCAGGACGGTTTCGCGAACCCGGTCGACCGGTGGTCCAAGCGTATTATCGGCGCGCTGGCCGAGCAGAGCGGGGCCCGCGCCTGTTTCCCCTCGGACGGTCCGCCCTACGCGCCGTTCATCGCCTGGGCGCTCGCGACGGGGCGGTTCTGGCAAAGCCCGACAGGCATGATGATCCACGACCGCGCCGGGCTGATGATCTCGATCCGGGGCGCGTTGGAGTTCGACACGCCATTCCCGACGGAAACGCCAAACCCGTCGCCCTGTATCACCTGCGTGGGCAAGCCCTGCATTGCGGCCTGCCCCGTCGATGCGCTGAGCGATGCCCATCCCTATGACGCGCCCACGTGCAAGACGTATCTTGGGACCCCAGCCGGGGCGGCGTGCATGACAGGGGGATGCCTCGTGCGCCAAATCTGCCCCGTTAGCCAGTCCTTTGCACGGCCAGACGCGCAATCGGCCTTTCACATGAAAGCCTTTGTCGGATGACCCGCCTCCTCATCCTCATGCGACACGCCAAGTCCAGCTGGGACAACCCGCGCCTTGGCGATCATGCGCGCCCACTGAACCCGCGCGGTGTGGCCTCGGCCAGGGCCATGGGGGACTGGCTGCGCGCACGCGGCCACGTGCCCGAGGCTGCGGTCAGTTCGGACAGCGCCCGAACCCGAGAGACCTTTGATGGCCTCGGGTTTGACGTGCCCGTCGCGTTCACCGAGACGCTGTATCATGCGGGTCCAGAAGTGATGATGGACGTCTTGCGCAACCAAAGCGCGGCAGCCGTGCTGATGCTGGGCCACAACCCGGGAATGGCAGATTTTGCAGAGCGGATCGTGACCCAGCCGCCGCGCCATCCCCGTTTTGCCGACTACCCGACAGGGGCCGTGGCAGTGATCGCATTCGAGGCCGCAAGCTGGAACGAAATCGGCTGGCGCAATGGCCAGCCGATTGATTTTGCGATCCCGCGCGAGGTGCTTGGATCGGGGCCTTGACGCACAGCGCAGTTCTGTAGGGCGGGATTGCCCCCGCCCCGCCAGCCTCAGTGCCCGAGGATCTGGCTGAGAAACAGCTGGGTCCGGGGCGATTTGGGATTGTTGAAGAACTCTTCGGGCTCGTTCTGTTCGACGATCTGCCCTTCGTCCATAAAGATCACGCGGTTGGCCACCTGACGGGCAAAACCCATCTCGTGCGTCACGCAGAGCATGGTCATCCCCTCTTCGGCCAACTCGACCATTGTGTCGAGCACCTCCTTGATCATCTCGGGGTCAAGCGCCGAGGTCGGTTCGTCAAAGAGCATGATGCGCGGGCGCATGCACAAGCTGCGCGCGATCGCCACGCGCTGCTGCTGACCACCGGACAACTGGCCGGGGTATTTGTCGGCCTGATCGGGGATCTTCACCTTTTCAAGGAAGTGCATCGCGATCTCTTCGGCTTCCTTCTTGGGCGTCTTGCGCACCCAGATCGGGGCCAGCGTGCAGTTCTCGAGGATCGACAGATGCGGGAACAGGTTGAAGTGCTGAAAGCACATGCCAACCTCGGATCGGATCTTGTCGATGTTCTTGACGTCCGAGGACAGCACGGTGCCGTCGACGGTGATCGACCCTTGCTGATGTTCCTCAAGCGCGTTGATGCAGCGGATCAGCGTGGACTTGCCCGAACCGGACGGCCCGGCGATCACGATGCGCTCGCCTTGATAGACCGTCAGGTCGATGTCGCGCAGCACGTGAAAGGACCCGTACCACTTGTTCATCTTCTCGATGGAAATCGCGACTTCGTTCGAGATGTTCTGTGCAACTTGTGTGTTCATGTCAGCCACTCCTTATCAGCGGTGATCGGTCGCAAGCTGGCGTTCCAGCCACTGCGAATATTGCGAGATGCCGTAGCAGACGACAAAGAAGAGAAGCGAGGCAAAGCCCAGGAGTTCCCAATAGACCCCGTTCCATTCGGTCGAGGCGAGGATGGGACCCCGGATCATGCCGACCAGGTCGAACATCGAGATGACCGACACCAGAGTCGTGTCCTTGAACAGGCCCACCGCCACGTTCACGATCCCCGGAATGGAGATTTTGAGCGCTTGCGGCAGGATGATCAGGCGCATCGCTTGCGGGTAATCAAGGCCGAGGCTGTCCGCCGCCTCGTACTGGCCCCTCGGCAGGGCAGCGAGGCCGCCCCGGATCACCTCGGCGATGTAGGCTGCGGAAAACATCGTGATCATGATCACCACGCGCAGGAACAGGTCTGTCGTCGTGCCGGGCGGAAAGAAGTACGCCAGCATAACGCTTGCCACGAACAGCAGGGTGATGAGTGGCACGCCCCGAATGAATTCGATGAAGACCACGCAGATCCACTTGATCAACGGCATGTCCGATTGCCGCCCCAGCGCAAGCGCAATACCCAGAGGCACGGACAGCGACACACATGCCACGCCGAGCATCATGTTCAGCATGAAGCCCCCCAGATCGCGCGAGGGGACCGCACGCAGCAGCGCGCCATCGTTCGCGTTCTCGGGCATCAGCATGCCACCGATGATCCACACCACAAAGGCCGCCGCGATCCCGCCAAAGAAACCGGCGGCAAAACTGCCCGCGACAAAGCGTTGGTAGACGAAATAGCCGACCACCACGCCTGCCATCGCCAGGATTGGTGTCAGTATGGTCCCGCCCCAGATCAGGTAATACGCAAGGAAGGGAAAGATTGCGGTGAACAGCAGCAACTGGCGCGGCAGCTTGTAGAACAGCACAGGCGCCGCTGCGGCAAAGAACAGCACAAAGGCAAGCGATGGACGCCAGTATTGATCAACCGGATACTTGAACCCGAACAAAAGCTGGTTCCAGCGTTCTGTCAGAACCGAAAAACAGCCCCCCGACACACCGTCCAGAACCTCGCGGCACTCCGCCAGGCTGGACGTGGTCCAGACCCCGGCAAAGATCCATGGCAGCGTGTTGCCGAGGATCACATAGATCACATAAAGCGCTGCGACGGTCAGGATTGAGTAGAACGGTGTCGAAAAGAGGTTGTCCTTGGCCCATTTCATGGGACCCGTCGCGGACGACGGGGGTGGCGCGGGTGGCACCTGCTCGGTGCGTACAAAAGCAGCAGAAGTGTCCGACATCTCAGCGCTCCTTCAGCTTAACGGAATTGTTGTAGACGTTCATGATCGCAGAGATGCACAACGAAATCGTGAGATAGAACAGCATCAGCAGCAGAACGCATTCAATGGCGCGGCCTGTCTGGTTCAGGGTAATCCCGCCCAGCGTGGCCGTGACATCCGCATAGCCCACAGCGATGGCAAGCGACGAGTTCTTGGTGATGTTGAGGTATTGCGAGATCAGCGGCGGGATGATCACCCGCAGCGCCTGTGGCAGCACCACGAGGTTCATGATCCGCCCCGGGCGCAGGCCCAGCGCGCCTGCCGCTTCGCTTTGACCTTTCGAAATGGCCTGGATACCCGCCCGCACGTTTTCCGCAATGAAGGCACCGGTATAGATCGACAGGGCAAACCACAGCGCGATCAGCGGCCCACCGACCTTGATCCCCCCTGCAAAGTTGAACCCTTTGAGTTCCGGATACTCCAGCCCGATCGGCATACCCATGATGAAGTACATCAGCAGTGTCGGCACAAACAGGATCGCAACGCTTGGCCAGCCCATGGGCAGCAATCGGCCCGTGGCAAAGAGCAGTTTCGTGGCGTAGTTGCGGTAGGCAAAGACCCCGACGATGGACAAGATGAACGTGGCCACAACAACCAGCGACCCTGGCCCCCAGATGGGTGCCGGAATGTAAACGCCGCGGTTGGTGAAGGCGATCGCGTTCAGCACCATGCTTGCCGACGGTTCGTCACCGCGAAAGGCCCGTGGCCCGGGCAGAACCGCGATCATGATGGTGAAGATGATGATGATCCAGATCAGAACCGGGATGTTGCGGAAGATTTCCACGTAGAACGCCATCAGCTTGCTGACCAACCAGTTGTTGGACAGGCGCAGCACGCCCGCAATCACGCCAAAGATGGTGGCGGTGACACAGGCCAGGAAGGCAACGAGCAGCGTGTTCAGGATACCGACCAGCGCCGCACGCGCGTTGGTGGACTGGCTGGTGTATTCGATCAGCGTCTGATTGATGTCGTACCCGGCAGGAGACCACAGGAACTGGTAAGAGATGTTCAGTCCGGCGGCGGCGAGGTTGCTGATCAGGTTGGAGCCAAGATAGGCAAAGGCCACGATCAGCACGATCAGCGCAATGAATTGGAATGTGTACGATCTGTAACGCGTGTCGTTCAGCAACATCGACAGGCGGAACGCGCCCTGCGGCGGGTCGGTCATTGTCGTCATGGAGATGGTCCCCGTGGTTCCGGCCGTTGGTTTTTACGCGTTTCTGGACGCGGGGCCGGGTTTTCAATTGTTGGCTTCAATACAGGCAATTGTGCCACTGTTTTCAGCGATCTATGCCCCAGATGCGCAAGGGGCGCAGGTTTGACCCTGCGCCCCTTGGCTTGGTATCTTAGCGGAAGGGTGGCGAGTAGATCAGGCCACCATCGGTCCACTGAGCGTTCAGGCCACGGGCCAGACCGATCGGAGTGGATTCACCGATGTTCTTCTCGAAGATCTCACCGTAGTTGCCGCCCGCTGCGATGGCTTTCATCGCCCAGTCAGCATCGACGCCCAGCATTTCGCCCAGCGTGCCTTCGGTGCCCAGCAGACGGTTGATCTCTGGGTTGTTGGTGCCAGCCGCCATCTCGGAGATGTTGGCCGATGTCACGCCCAGCTCTTCGGCTGTGATCAGCGCGTTCAGAGTCCAGCGCACCACGTCACCCCATTCGTTGTCGCCGTGGCGGACAAGCGGGCCCAGCGGCTCTTTGGAGATGATTTCGGGCAGCAGGACGTGATCGCCGGGTGCTTCGAATGTGGCACGTGTCGCGGCCAGACCGGAGGCGTCTGTTGTGTAGACGTCACATGCGCCAGCCAGGTACTGCTGCTGCGCTTCGGCGTTGGTTTCGATCGGCACGGGCTCGTAGCTGATGTTGTTGGAGCGGAAGAAATCCGCCAGGTTCAGCTCGGTTGTGGTACCCGTCTGGATGCAGACAGTCGCGCCGTCCAGATCCTTGGCCGAGGACACGCCCAGCTCTTTTGGGACCATGAAGCCCTGACCGTCATAGTAGTTCACGCCGACGAAAGTGAACTTGAGGTCCACGTCGCGCGAGAATGTCCATGTGGTGTTACGGGCCAGCATGTCGATTTCGCCCGAGGCCAGCGCGGTAAAGCGTGTCTTGCCTGTTGTGGGGACGAATTCGACGGCCGATGCGTCGCCCAGAACAGCCGCGGCAACTGCGCGGCAGACGGAGACGTCAAAACCATTCCATTCACCGTTTGCGTCGGGCGCGGCAAAGCCGACCAGACCGGTGGTTACGCCGCAGTTCAGTTTGCCGCGTGCTTTCACGTCATCAAGCGTGCCAGCAGCCGCTGCGCCGGCTGCAACGCCGGCAACGGTGAGCGCGCCAAAGAATACGGATTTTTTCATTAGTTACCTCTTCCTGATTTTCCGCCATATTTTGACGGTTAGACTGACGCGATCGGAGTGATCATGCGCGCCAGCGGATACCCAGTGGGGTTTGTCCCCAGCCAGTGGGCCATAGTTTGGGGGGATTCATCGCAAAACGTCAAGAGTTGCATCACCCAAACCGATGCAAAATTGTGCAAACGCACACGTCTCGTCGCGTTACGCTAGATTGTTGTAATCACAACGTTTGAACCGCATCAAAGAACGCTTTTGCGTGTAAAAACGATGCTTTCTTGATCTCGGCCACCTCAAGGGCCTCTTCATCGTCGCCCCACTGCTCTTGTTGCCAGGTTTCATCGACGCGCGATGCCGCCCAAATCATAGGCGTGGCGTGCAGGTCTTGGGCGGCGGCAAAACCAAGGATCAGCGAGCCGGAGAGGCTGACAAGGTCGTGAAAGGCCGCCAATTCGAACGCCGTCATGGCGTGTACGCGTTTTGCCAGCGTTTCAAGCGCGGCCCCATCCTGTGATTCGTGGATCACACCGACCCGCGGGATAAGGCGGGCATTGAGTGTTTGCGCCGCCCAATCCAGATAGGGATCCCACGTTTCAGCCTGCCGTTTCACCAGTGCCTCGGGGCTGTCCGCGCGGTAGCACAGCAAATCCGCGTCACCGTATGCCGCCAGCATATCGGCCACTTCGCCATGCTGCGGCGCGACCTTGTCGATGGCCGCATTCGCGCTACGGGTAAAGGGCATGGACAACGGGTTCACCACGTCGTCCTGCGCCTGCCATTCGGCCGCGATTGCATCCGCCAGCGCGCGGGTCGGCAGGGTCAGCGCGGCCTTGGCTGGCGTTTTCACGTTGCGCCCGTCCAGTTGCACGGTCCAGCCTGCCTCTGTCTGGCTGGCCTGCGCCTCCGTCCAGAACCGTTTCTGCTTCCACTCGCTCATCTGTTCACTCTTTCCAAATCTCACCCAGTGCCGCATCCAACTCGCCAAACTCGGTCAGTACAGTATGGGCGGCATCCAAAGCACTCGGGGGGTGGTAGCCCCAGCCAACCCCGACAAAGTCCACGCCCGCAGCCACCGCCATCTGCATGTCAAAGGTCGTATCGCCAATCATCACGGTCTGGCCGGTCTCAACCCCCGCCTCGGTCATCGCTGTGTGCAACATGGACGGGTGAGGCTTGGACGGGTGGAAATCGGCCACCTGCTGCGTCACGAAAAAGGGCGCAAGGTCATGCGCCTCAAGCAGCAGATCAAGCCCGCGCTTGGACTTGCCCGTCGCCACACCCAGCAGCACGTCGGGCAGCGCATGGAGTCGCTCGATCGCGGCACGCGCACCGGGGTACAAGGGCGAGCTTTTGCCCGCCCCATCCGCAGCACGCCGGGCGGCATAGGCTTGTTTGTAGCTGTCAACCAGCCGCGCATTGTCCGCCTCAGGCGCCAGCACCGACATGGCCTGCGGCAGGGACAGCCCCACGATGCCCAGCACCGCCACGCGGTCGGGCGCGGTCAAGCCCAACGCGGCAAAGGCGTCGCCCATACTGCCCACGATGTCCGCCTGGCTGTCGACCAGCGTACCATCCACATCAAAGATGACCAGACGCAACGGGGTGGTCATCACAAATCCTCGAACGGGTCTTCTGCGGCAAGGTCTTCGGTCCAGCCGAACGTATCCCAGCTGTGGGCCATGTGGTCGGGCATGGGGGCCGTCACCGTAATGGGTTTGCGCGTCTCGGGATGCTCGAACCGCATCATGCGCGCGTGCAGGTGCAGCTTTTTGGAGATGATGCCGCCCAGTTGCGCGCCCCACCCGTCGCCGAGGTTTTCCTGCCCCGAGCCGCCATATTTGCCATCCCCGATGATGGGGTGCCCGATCTCGGCCATGTGCGCGCGCAACTGATGGGTGCGCCCGGTGATGGGCTCCATCGCGACCCAGGCCGCGCGCGAGGCAACGCGGTAAAGCGTGGCATAGAGCGTGGCCGCCCGTTTCGCACCGGGCGTTGTTTCAACATCGCGTGGATGCACGGCGATCATCTTTTCGCCCTCGCCGCCCTGCCCGCGCCCACCGGCCTTGACCAAACCGTACTTGATCTCACCGAGGTAGGGCGTCGGCACACCGGCCACGAGGGCCCAGTAGATCTTGCGCGTTTCGCGATGGCGCATGGACGCCGTCAGCGCCTTGGCCGCCATGCGGGTGCGCGCGAGCAGCAGGACACCAGATGTGTCCTTGTCCAGACGGTGAACGAGGCGCGGCTTGTCCTCGAACCCAAAGCGCAGCGCCTCGGCCATGCCATCCACGTGCCGCGTGGTGCCGGAACCGCCCTGCGTAGCAAGGCCCGCGGGTTTGTTGATCGCGATCACATGGTCGTCGCGGTAGATCACGCAGGACTGGATCAGCTTGGTATCTGCCTCGGACACGCCGGTGCGCACCACGGGCGGCGCCTTGCTGTCAGGGATCGGCGGCACGCGCACCTGCTGGCCCTCCTCGACCCGGGTCGAGGATTTGACACGCCCCCCTTCGACGCGCAATTCGCCCTTGCGGCACATCTTTTCGACCATGCCCTGGCTCAACTGCGGAAAGCGGCGTTTGAGGAAACGGTCAAGGCGCTGGTCGCCCTCGTCTTCGCCAACGGTGATGGTCTGGACACGGCTCATGCGAATACTCCGCGGGCAAGGATCAGGCCCAGCGCGAGCGCGCCGACCGACAGGCCTACCGACAAAAGGATATAGAGGCTGGCCGAGGCGATCTGCCCCCGCTCGATCAGCGTCATGGTTTCAAGGCTGAAGGCCGAAAAGGTGGTGAATCCGCCCAAGAGGCCGGTCATCACAAAGGGGCTGAGATGGGTCAGGCCCCGCTGCGCTGCGGCCACAACAAAAACCCCCATCAGGAATGACCCCACCACATTGACGGTGATGATCGCCAGCGGAAAGTCGGACGGGCCCATCGCGCGCAGCATCGCCACGCCGGTGAGCCAGCGCAGAGACGCGCCGATTGCCCCGCCAAGGGCCACAAGGGAAAGGGTTGAAAACATGCGCGGTCTGTCGTCGGTTCGCCGCAAAGAGTCAAGCCGAGCTAGCTGTTCCGCTTGGTCCTGAGCCGCGCGAAGTAGTCGAGCCGCTTTTTCAGGTCACGTTCAAAGCCGCGCTCGACGGGTTGATACAGGTCTGGACGCGCCATCCCGTCAGGAAAGTAGTTGGCCCCGGAAAACCCGTCTTCGGCATCGTGGTCATAGGCATAGTCCTTGCCATATCCCTGATCCTTCATCAGGGCCGTGGGCGCGTTCAGGATATGTTTGGGGGGCGGGTGCGATCCGGTCTGCTTGGCCGCCCGACGCGCGCCCTTGTAGGCGTTGTAGACCGCGTTCGATTTGGGTGCGAGGGCGAGGTACACAAGCGCCTGGGCCAGCGCCAGCTCGCCCTCGGGAGAGCCAAGCCGTTCGTAGGTTTCCCAAGCCTGCAAGCAATGCGCCTGCGCCTGCGGATCGGCAAGGCCGATATCCTCGACCGCCATGCGGGTGATGCGCCGGGCGAGATAGCGGGGGTCTTCCCCGCCCTCAAGCATCCGCGCAAACCAGTAAAGCGAGGCATCGGGATCAGACCCGCGCACTGACTTGTGCAGGGCCGAAATCAGGTTGTAATGCGCATCGCCCGACTTGTCGTATTGCGCCGCACGGCGCATCAGTCGGGTGGCCAGCGCGTCCTTGTCCAGCTTGCCCTCGACCGTCCATGCGGCGACCTGTTCAATCAGGTTCAGCAGGGCACGCCCGTCCCCATCGGCCATTTCCAGCAGCGCCTCGCGCGCGGGGCCATCCAGTGGCAGCGCCTTGCCGAGCTCCTGTTCAGCCCGCTGGGCCAGCAACTCGAGGTCTTTGAGGTCGAGCCGTTCCAGCACCAGAACCTGCGCGCGGCTCAGCACGGCGGCGTTCAGCTCGAAACTCGGGTTCTCGGTCGTGGCCCCCACCAGCAGGATCGTCCCGTCCTCCATATGCGGCAGGAACCCGTCCTGCTGCGCCTTGTTAAATCGGTGGATTTCATCGACGAACAGCAACGTGCCCTGGCCGTTTTGGCGACGGATGCGCGCGCCCTCGAACACTTTCTTGAGGTCCGGCACGCCCGTGAAAATCGCGCTGATCTGCACGAAATGCAGATCGGTCTCGTGCGCCAGCAGGCGGGCAATCGTGGTCTTGCCCACACCGGGCGGGCCCCAGAACACTAGCGAACTCAGCGCGCCCGAGGCCAGCATGACCGTCAACGGCGCATCCGGGCCCAAGACCTGATGCTGACCAATCACCTCGCTCAGCTTTTGCGGCCGCAGTCGGTCGGCCAGCGGGCGGTGACCGGTGTCTGCGGGCGGGTCGGTGGCGAACAGATCCCCCATCTAAAACCGCAACACGATACGGCTTGCGCCGCGCAGAGCACGCACCGTGGTGCCACGCCGCGCCTCTGACAGGGCGGCGGCCGCGTCTGCCGTGCTGGTGATCTCGCGCCGGTCGACGACCTGTAGGATGTCGCCCACGCGCAGACCCACACGCCCGCCCACAGCCCCGACATCCGTGATCACGACACCGGCGACGTCCAGCGGCAGGCCCATCTCGGCACTGACGGCCGGGTTGATCTGGCTGACGGTCAGGCCCGGCAGGCTGGCATCCTCGGGCAAGGTGACAGGCGCGCGCGGCGGATCCTCCGGCGGGGGGATCAGCGCGACAGTCACATCCTGTTCCTCGCTGCCGCGCAGGCGGGTCATGCGGGCCGTGTCGGCATCGCTGGCAACACTCATGCGAAACAGCATCTCGCCGGGGCTGTTGACGGGGGCGCCATCCACGGCCAGCACCACATCGCCCACCTGAAACCCGGCCTCGGACAGCGGGCTTGCCGGGTGCAGGCCCGCCAACATGATGCCGCCGGGCCGGTCGCGGCCCAGCGTTTCCGCCAGATCGACATCCACCGCCTGCCCGGTCGCTCCGGCCCAGGGGCGCACAAAACGGTCATTGCCGTCGCGCGCCTGTTTGACAAAGGCCGCCACGAGGTCGGCGGGAATGGCAAAGCCGATCCCGTTCGACCCACCCGAACGGCTGAGGATGCGGGTGTTGATACCCAAGAGCCGCCCGCCCATGTCCACCAGCGCTCCACCCGAATTGCCCGGGTTGATGGGCGCATCCGTCTGGATGAAGTAGCCAGCACCGCGCCCATTGCTGCCGCCCGAGCGGGCCAGGCCCGACACGATGCCCGATGACACCGTCTGACCTACGCCAAACGGGTTGCCGATGGCCAGCGTCAACTCGCCCACCTCGACCGTTTCGCTGTCGCGCAGAGACAGAAATGGCAGGTCGTCGATGCCGCTGATCTTGAGGATGGCCAGATCGCTGTCGCGATCCCCAAGCAGCACACGCGCCTCGTATTCGCGCCCGTCATTGAGCACGATGCGGATATCGGTCGCCTGCCCGACCACGTGATAGTTCGACACGACGATCCCGTCCTGCGACAGGATCACGCCAGACCCGAGCGAGCTTTGCACCCGCGGTTCGAGCTGGCCGAACCCTTCAAAGAACCGCTCGAAAAACGGATCATCCATAAACGGGGTACGCCGCGCCTGGGTCACAAATTTCACGTAGATGTTGACGACTGCGGGGGCCGTCTCACGCACCAATGGCGCAAAGCTGAGCGTGATCTCGGACCGGCTGTCCGGCACGCGCGTCTCTGCGGCGGCCATCAGCGGAACAAGACAAAAGAGGAGAACAATCAGGCGCTTCATTGTTCCAAAAATATGCAAATCAGACGGTAGGATTGCAAGGGACGGCGGTGATCCTGCGACCCGGTGCAAAAAGAAAAAACCCCCGCCAAGGCGAGGGTTTTGAAAAACGGCGCGAAGCCGGTCTTATTCGTCTGCAGCCTCTTCGGCAGCGAGGCGCGCCTTGTCGGCGGCACCCTTGGCATCGCGGTCGCGGTCCACGAATTCGATGATCGCCATTGGCGCCATGTCACCATAGCGGAAGCCCGCCTTGAGAACACGCACATAGCCACCCTGACGTTCGGCATAGCGGGGGCCGAGGATGTCAAAGAGTTTGGCAACGTATTGCTCTTCTTTCAGCTTGGAGGCGGCCTGACGGCGGGCGTGCAGATCGCCGCGCTTGGCCAGCGTGATCAGCTTTTCCACGATGGGGCGCAGTTCCTTGGCTTTGGGCAAAGTTGTCTTGATCTGCTCATGTTCGATGAGCGAGCCTGCCATGTTCGAGAACAGCGCTTTGCGGTGCTCATGTGTCCGGTTCAGGCGGCGGTAACCACGTGCGTGACGCATATTTCTATCTCCTAATCGTGCCCTCTACGGGCGGTTTTGCTTTGTCTGGCCCGCGATGCGTGTCTTGGGCTCTCCTTGGGGTCTTTGACCCAGTCTTCGTCGGATGGGTGGGCGTGACCGCCCACCCCAATGGGTTTTAGAAGTTGTCTTCGAACTTCTTGGCGAGGTCTTCGATGTTGTCCGGCGGCCAGTCCTCGACATCCATGCCAAGGTGCAGACCCATGCCCGACAGCACTTCCTTGATCTCGTTCAGGGACTTGCGGCCAAAGTTCGGCGTGCGCAGCATCTCTGCTTCGGTCTTTTGAATCAGATCGCCAATATACACGATATTGTCGTTCTTCAGGCAGTTGGCCGAGCGCACGGACAGCTCCAGCTCGTCCACTTTCTTCAAGAGAAGCGGGTTGAACTCGAGGCCATCGTCGTCGTCCTGACGCGATGCGGACTCAGGTTCGTCAAAGTTGACGAAGATGCCCAGCTGGTCCTGCAGGATACGCGCGGCAAAGGCCACGGCGTCGTCCGGCGTGATGGAACCATCGGTTTCGACCTTCATGGTCAGCTTGTCATAATCCAGCACCTGGCCCTCACGGGTGGGCTGCACATCATAGCTGACCTTCTTGACGGGCGAATAGATCGCGTCGATCGGGATCAGGCCGATGGGCGCGTCTTCGGGCTTGTTCTTGTCTGCCGACACGTAGCCTTTGCCGGTGTTGACCGTCAGCTCCATGTAGACGTCTGCACCATCGTCGAGGTGACAGATGACCAGATCGCGGTTCAGGATCTCGATGCCCGCAGATTCCGATATATCACCAGCCGTTACAACGCCAGGACCCTTGGCCGAAATCGACAGGCGCTTGGGGCCTTCGACTTCCATGCGCAGGGAGACCTGCTTGAGGTTCAGGATGATGTCGGTCACGTCTTCGCGCACGCCCGCAACGGACGAGAACTCGTGCAACACATTGTCGATCTGCACGGACGAAATCGCCGCACCTTGCAGGCTGCTCATCAGGACGCGACGCAGCGCGTTGCCCATGGTCAGGCCAAAGCCACGCTCGAGCGGCTCGGCAATCACTGTTGCCTGACGCGCGGGTTCATTGCCCGGTTTCACGTCCAATTGCTGTGGTTTGATCAGCTCGGCCCAGTTTTTATGGATCATATGGTCCCTCCATTCCTGCCCGTTCCTCATGTCCAAAAGGAATAGGCTCCCGAGGTTTCAAAAAAGCGGATTGGGGCCGCACGAAAAACACGCGGCCCCAAAGTAGATTATCTGTCGCTTAGACGCGGCGGCGCTTGGGTGGGCGGCAGCCGTTGTGGGCAATCGGTGTCACGTCGCGGATCGACGTGATGTTGAAGCCGACAGCGGCCAGCGCGCGCAAAGCCGACTCACGACCCGAACCGGGGCCCTGCACTTCGACTTCCAGCG
This sequence comes from Tateyamaria algicola, assembly GCF_047715485.1. NCBI lineage: Bacteria > Pseudomonadati > Pseudomonadota > Alphaproteobacteria > Rhodobacterales > Roseobacteraceae > Tateyamaria > Tateyamaria algicola. The sequence continues at coordinate 2,735,548 of NZ_CP180422.1, read as the reverse complement.
TTTTGACGCCGTGATCCTGGGCTTTCTTGCCCGCATCCTCTGCCGCCATCTGGGCGGCGTAGGGCGTGGATTTCCGCGAGCCTTTGAAGCCCATGGTGCCAGCGGACGACCAGGCAATCGCGTTGCCTTGCACGTCCGAAATCAGGATCTTGGTGTTGTTGAACGAAGAGTTCACATGCGCCACGCCTGCAGCGATGTTCTTGGAGACCTTTTTCTTGCCCCCACGGCGGGTATCACGTGCCATTGGTGCGTCTCCTTATTTCTTCTTGCCGGCAATGGCCTTTGCGGGGCCTTTGCGGGTGCGAGCGTTGGTGTGTGTGCGCTGACCGCGAACGGGCAGGTTGCGACGGTGGCGCAGGCCACGGTAGCAGCCCAGGTCCATCAGGCGCTTGATGTTCATCTGTGTCTCGCGACGCAGGTCACCTTCGACGGTAAAGTTCTCGTCGATGTATTCGCGCACTTTCAGGACTTCGGCGTCGCTGAGTTCGTTCACACGGCGGGTCTGGTCGATGCCGACCGCTTCGCAGATTTTCTGTGCGGATGTGTTGCCGATGCCTGTGATGTAGGTCAGTGCAATCGGAACCCGTTTGGCTGTGGGGATGTTGACCCCTGCAATACGTGCCACTTGGCGTATTCCTTTTCGTTGCGAGCCCGTAGTTCCGGGCCCTTTTTTCACAACATAAGGCCCAAGGATTTTGCCCCCGGGCCTGCCGCTGATCAGGTGATCTGGCCGGACGCGTTCCAGCCTTTGATTCTCGTTAGAGATGGCGTGAGATAGGCCTTGTTTTGTTGGACGTCAAGGGCGGTTTACGCAATCGGCCCTGATGACACCGCCTCGATCCCATCTGGCCAGTGCGCGCCGTCGGCATGGGCGCGCACGAGGGCGGCAAACCGGGCCATGTCCTGCGCGGGCCAGCCATGTCCCAACCCGGTCGCGCGGCACGCTTCGGCATTTGGCAATGCCGCGCAAATTGTTGACTGTCCGTCGAGGATCAGACGATGTTCCTTGCTGCCCGCTGCGATCAGGACGCGGGTCGATACGCGATCCAGCCCGCCAGGCAGGGCAAAGTCGACCACATCGCAGGTGGCGCGGGCAAATGCCACGGGCCGGGTACGAACAGCACCTGCCACGTAAGTGTCGATGATCTCGGGCGACACGCCCATGGCGGTTGCGTTCCGGCGCGCCAGAAAGGAGCGCGTGATGAACGGCGCCATGCCCCAACTGACCACACGCATCATGCGCGGGTTTGGCATGTCACCATGGTGAATGCCGCTCAGCAATGCGTGCTGAAACCGGTCCGGCGCCAGTGCCAGCATGGTCAGACCGACGTAAGCCCCGAGCGACACAGCCGCGATGCCTGTCACGGAGGCCGGCAGCGCATCCAGCACAACCTGCGCCGTGTCCGTCAGGCTGCGCCACGGGATGTCGCGACTGCCACCATGGCCGGGCAAGTCCACAAGAAGGGATTGGGTGTCAGGCAGGTGCGATGCGACCGGGGCAAACACATCCCCGGACATCGCCACACCGGGCAGAAACGCAAAGGCCGGCGCATGCGCCGGCCCCAAAGCTGTGATGTTCAGCGCCACGCTACGTGACAACGGCTGCAATCGCCGCTTTCACATCATCAATCTCGCCCAGCCCATCGATCTTGGTCAACTGGCCCTTGGCATAGTAATAACCAATCAGCGGCGACGTCTTTTTGTAATACTCCATCAGGCGGGTCTTGAGGCTGTCCTCATTGTCATCCGCCCGGCGCTTGAACTGGTTCTCGGCGCCGCAATTGGTACATTTGCCATCCGCAGGGATCGGTTTGGTGTTGTCGTTGTAAACCTCACCACAGGCCCCGCAGGTCGAACGCGCCACGATGCGGGCCACCAGCGCCTCGTCATCGACCTCCATCTCGATCACGGCATCAAGGGTTTCGCCCTTTTCGGCCAGCAGATCATTCAGCGCGTCGGCCTGGGCCAGCGTGCGCGGGAAGCCGTCAAAGATGAAGCCGTTGGATTTGACCGTCTCAAGCTGTTCGCGGATCAGGCCGATCACGATCTCGTCCGTCACCAGCGCGCCGCGGGCCATGACGTCGGCCACGATCAGGCCCATCTCGGTGCCCGAGTCCTTGGCCGCGCGCAGCATGTCACCGGTCGACAGCTGCACCATCCCGCGCTCTTCCACAAGGAACCGCGCCTGGGTGCCTTTGCCCGCACCTGGCGGGCCCAACAGTATCAAGTTCATTTACGTACAGGGCTCCGTTTACGGCGCCCTTTCGAGCCTTTGCCGCGCAGTTGCGATTTCTCGATCAAGCCCTCGTACTGATGGGCCAACAGATGGCTTTGCACCTGCTGGATCGTGTCCATGGTCACCGATACCACAATAAGCACGGATGTGCCGCCAAAATAGAACGGGATGGCAAATTGGCCGCGCAGGATCTCGGGCAGCAGACACACAGCCGCCAGATAGGCCGAACCCAGCACCAGCACCCGGTTGACCACATATTCAAGATATTCCGAGGTTTTCTTGCCCGGACGGATACCTGGGACAAAGCCGTTCTGGTTCTTGAGGTTGTCGGCCACGTCATCAGGTTTGAAGCTGACGTTGAACGTGTAGAAATAGGCAAAGAACACGATCATCAGCACAAAAAATGCCAGATAGAGCGGCTGACCGGGGCCAAAGTTGGCCAGCAGCCAGCTCATCACCGGGTTGGTCGAGTTGCCCGAGAAAGTGCTGATCGTCACCGGCAGCAGCAACAGCGACGAGGCAAAGATCGCGGGGATCACACCTGCGGGGTTCACCTTGACCGGCAGGTGGCTGGACCCGCCATCATACACCTTCATGCCCACCTGACGGCGGGGATACTGGATGTGGATCTTGCGCAGGGCGCGTTCCATGAACACCACGAACATGATGGTCGCGATGACCATCACCAGCACGCCGATGATCACGGCAGGGCTGATCGCGCCCGAGCGGCCAGAGGCAAAGAACTGCGCGATGGCGGCGGGCACTTCGGCAATGATACCGACAAAGATGATCAGCGAGATACCGTTGCCGATGCCGCGCGCGGTGATCTGTTCCCCCAGCCACATCAGGAACATGGTGCCCCCAACCAGCGTGATCAGGCAGGATACGCGGAAAAACAGGCCCGGATCGGTCACGAGGTCACCGGATTCCAGCGATACCGCAAGGCCATAGGCCTGCAAGGTCGCCAGCGCCACGGTGCCGTAGCGGGTGTATTGGTTGATCTTCTTGCGCCCCTGCTCGCCCTCTTTCTTGAGCTGTTCGAGCTTGGGCACCATCGAGGTCAGAAGCTGCACGATGATCGAGGCCGAGATGTAGGGCATGATGCCGAGGGCAAAGATGCCCATCCGCCCCAGCGCGCCACCGGTGAACATGGACACCATGCCGCCGATGCCCTGGCCCGCGCTTTCCATGAACTCGCGCAAGGCGGCACCGTCGATGCCGGGCACGGGGATAAACGTGCCAAGGCGGTAGACGATCAGCAGGCCAAGCGTGAACAGGATGCGGTTGCGCAGGTCGGTGGCCTTGCCCAGAGCGCTCCAGCTCGTGTTGGCGGCCATATTCTCGACGGCAGATACCATTGGGTGATGTCCTTTGGTAAAACGCCGCCCCAAACCGTTTTCCGGTGGGCGGCGTGGGAAAACTTTAGCCTATGTAAGCCGCGGATGCGCGGCTCACAAGGCGTCAATCAGGCTTCCGCGGGCGCCGCTGCGGCAACGGCCAGCGTGCCACCGGCCTTTTCCACTGCGTCTACAGCGGATTTGGAGGCACCAGTCACCTGCAGATCAACTTTGCTTGTGATCTCGCCCTTGGCCAGAACGCGGATACCGTCCAGCTTGCGACGCACGAGGCCGGAGGCGATCAGCGCGTCTTCGGTGATGGCGGATTTGGCGTCGATCTTGCCCAGGTCGATGAATTTCTGGATCAGGCCCAGGTTCACGACGGCATAGGATTTGCGGTTGGGCTTGTTAAAGCCGCGCTTGGGCAGGCGTTGGTACAAAGGCATTTGGCCGCCTTCGTAACCGTTGATGGCCACACCCGAACGGGATTTCTGACCCTTGATACCACGGCCACCCATCTTACCGGTGCCGGAGCCCGGGCCACGGCCCACGCGTTTCTTGGGTTTGGTTGCGCCGGGATTGTCGCGCAGTTCATTCAGTTTCATATCGCTTCTCCTTTGCCGGAAGCGCCCCCGAAGCGTATTGGGCGAACACGGCGTTTCTTTGTTTTGATTCTCACGGGCGCGAGGCGCCACCGGGGGCGTATAAACGGGGTTCCGGGACCAATCAAGAGGCCGCGCTGACAAACTCGGGCCGGCCGCAACACACCATACGAGGCGGTAGGGAATACCTGACTGCCCAGACACGGTGAAATCAGCCTAGGGTGATCCTGTTAGAGACAACAGCCGACCGTTTTCCGGCGCCCCGATTTTTTAAGACGACCCGTTAGACACAATTCATTTCCTTGCGGAGCCCTCCGTTGCTTGAAGCCCTTTTTCAAGGCGATATCCTTGTGCCGCTGCTGGACGGCGACCCGCTCTACCGGGTTGGCGTGGCCTCGGCCCTGCTGAGTATCGTCGCCTTCCTGCCCTATGCCCGCGACATCCTCGCCGGGCGCACCCGGCCGCAGCGCGCTTCCTGGCTGATCTGGTCCGTGCTCAGTTGCATCGCGTTCAGCTCGCAAGTGGCCGAAGGGGCTGGCGCGTCCTTATGGTTTTCGGTGATCCAGTGCGGCGGAACGGTCAGCATCTTCCTGTTGACGATTGCGCGCGGCTCGGGGCGGTTTCTGGGGGCCGGTGACGGCTATGTTCTGGCAGCAGCGGCCATGGGCCTTGGCCTCTGGGCCATAACCGAGGTCGCCGTCTATGCCCTGGCCGTGACGATCACCATTTCGCTGTTGGGCGGGGCGGTCACAATCAGAAAGGCCTATCGCGATCCGGGTTCCGAAACACTCTCGACATGGATCATTTGCTTTGTCGCTTCGGGCTTTGCCCTGATTTCCGTTGGCAGCCTCGACTGGGCCCTGCTCGCCTACCCGCTCTACCTGTTCACGCTCTATGGTGCGATCCTGATCGCCATCGCGCTGGGACGCACGCGTAGGTCGCATTTCGGGCTTGCACCAACCGCAATGTGAGGTGGCCTGTGGGAATTCACCCACAAAATATACGCATCCGTACAATTTCTATGCTGCAAGGCGCTGCAAATGCGCTATAAGCGTCTGAATTAAAACGCCCGAAACGCCGGGCAAGACGCGCAGTATTACAGGCCCCCGGAGACACGTCTTGGTCGAAGACCTTTTTCAGAACACAGCCGTCCTGCATCGGGCAGGGCTCGCTGCGGCGTTCCTCAGCATCTATGCGTTCTATCCTTACATCCGCGATATCCTGTCCGGGCGCACCCGCCCCGAACGATCCTCCTGGCTGATCTGGTCCCTGCTCAGCACCGTAACGCTGCTGTCGCAGGCCTATGAGGGGGCGACCACCTCGCTCTGGTTTGCCACGATGCAGACGGGCGGAACGATCCTGATCTGCGCGCTGACCTTCTGGAAAGGGGATCGGCGCAAGTTTGAAACCGAAGACAGTCAGGTGCTGACTGCCACCGCTGTCGGTGTCTGGTTGTGGGCGGAAATGGAAACGGCGGCCTATGCGATGATGGTCACCGTGTCGATGTCGTTCATGGGCGGTGCCATGACCATGCGCAAAGCGTTTCACGACCCGGACTCCGAAACCATGGCGACCTGGGGCGCGTTCTTTGTCGCCTCTGCCCTGGCCCTCGTGGCCGTGGGCAAGGTGGATTGGGTGCTGATGGCCTATCCGCTTTACGTGATGGCCCTATCGGGCGCGATCATGCTGGCAATGGTCCTCGGGCGTCTGCGCAAGCCAGAACCCGAACAGCCCACGCGCGAACGGCGCCAGTTGACCATGTCGATCAAGTCGCTTGAACGGGCGGGTTCGACCAGCGGGTCGGCGCAAAGGGGCGTGTAAGCGCGCGTTCCAGCATCTCAAGCCGGTCCTGCCCATAGAACATCTCGCCCTCCAGAATGTATGTGGGCGAGCCCATGATGCCTGCATCCAGCGCCGCTTGGGCATTCTGTGCATATTGGGCCGCGATGTCAGGTGTCTGCGCTGCGGCCAGCAGCGCCTCTGCGTCATGGCCAAGCCAGGTGGCAAGCGCGCCCAGCATCTGCGTGTCGGACAGATCCGCATCGTCGCGCCAATGCGCCTCAAGCAGCGCATGGGCCATGGCGTCCACCTGCACGCCCCGATCCCCCAGCGCGAGGATCATGCCACTGGCGACGGTGTAATCCGCATCGTGATGGGTCGGGCGGAACGGAACGACCGGCACCTCGCGATACTCTGCCCACCGCTCAATCTCGCGCCCAAAGAAATAGTCCACATGCGCCTGGGTGCGCGCGCGAAACGGCAAACTGCCCTGTGCCTCGACCACCGGGGACAGAGGGATGGGGCGATGGACCAAGGTCAGACCATGCCCGGCACAGATCTGCATCACGCGAGCCGAGCCGAGATAGGCAAAGGCGGAATGGGCGGAGTAGTAGTAGGTGAGGTCACGCATCGAAGTCACGGTAGAGGTATGGCATCCGTGGCCGCAAGGGCGAAACCACCATCCCAAGTAATGGCCGCGTCTGCATGTGCGCATCAAAAAAGTTTTGACCAATTGAATTGTGCGGATAGTTTCAATTCCACGGCTCGCGCTAGCCGTTCAATTGGGGAATAATTTATGAGACTTACAGTATGCCTCGCCTTTGGCACAATTTTATTCACTGCATTCGGAGCATATGCGGATTGCTCGAAACGTCCAATCAAACACAGTTGGAACATTCATTCGAGCGATCAACGCATCAGCGGCGATTATGTGGCTAAGCTGGTAACCGGCAAACGTGTCCGGTTTGGCAAAACCGGATCCGAGAATTATGGCGCCGATGGTTCTTACTTCTATCAAGACTCTGCGGGCAAGTATCAAGCAATTGGCGTAAAATTCTACAACGACGGATCGCGCTGCATCCACTACGCAAATGGGCCGAGATACGATCTGTATGTCGCAAATGCCGGCCAATTGGTCCTGATCAATCGGGGTGGCGGCAGGTTTGAAGGCAAGGTGACCAAGTAAACCAAAACGCCCCGCAGTTTCCTGCGAGGCGTCTTTAACTGGCCGGTAGGGTGGGCATTCTGCCCACCAGACATCAGCCTTTTTCTTCGATGATCTCGACCATGTGCGGGATCGAGTTGATCATGCCGCGGACCGAAGGGGTATCCTCCAGCTCACGTGTCTTGTGCATCTTGTTCAGGCCCAGGCCGATCAGGGTCGCGCGCTGTTTTGCGGGGCGACGGATGGGCGAACCGATCTGTTTGACGACAATTGTTTTTGCCATGGGTCTCAGGCCTCCTCGGTGGCCGCTTCGGCGGCGGGCGCTTCGTCACGCTTGGGCAGGATGTCGGCGACTTTCTTGCCGCGACGCTGGGCCACACCACGGGGCGACTGCTCTTTCTTGAGGCCGTCCATGGTTGCGCGGATCATGTTGTAGGGGTTCTGGCTGCCGATGGACTTGGACACAACGTCCTTCACACCCAGCATTTCGAACACGGCACGCATCGGACCACCGGCGATGATACCGGTACCTTCAGGCGCTGTGCGCATGACGACCTTACCGGCGCCGTGGCGGCCTTCCATGTCGTGGTGCAGGGTGCGCCCCTCGCGCAGTTGCACGCGGATCATCTGGCGCTTGGCCTGCTCGGTGGCCTTGCGAATGGCCTCGGGGACCTCTTTCGCTTTACCTTTGCCGAAACCGACGCGGCCTTTCTGGTCGCCTACGACAACCAGAGCGGCAAAGCCAAAGCGCTTACCACCCTTGACGGTCTTGGAGACGCGGTTGATCGCGACCAGACGGTCTGCGAATTCGGGGGCCTCGTCGCGGTCACGACGGTTGCCCCGGCGGTTATTGTCACGTTCTGCCATGAGAACATCCTTTTATCAGGTGGCGTATCGCCATTTTGGGTCAATCCTGGTGGGCAGATGCCCCCGGATCATCGAGGCGGCACTTGCATGCCGCCTACAGGTCTTAGATTTTCAGGCCGCCTTCACGCGCAGCGTCGGCAACTGCCTTCACCTTGCCATGAAAGAGGAAGCCGCCGCGGTCGAAATATGCTTCTTCCACGCCTGCTTTCTTCGCACGTTCCGCGATTGCAGCGCCAACTTTGGCGGCTGCTTCCACGTTGTTCTTGCCAACCACGCCCAGGTCTTTCTCGAGCGTGGATGCCGCGGCCAGTGTCACGCCGTTCACATCGTCGATCAGCTGCACGCTGATGTTCTTGTTGGAACGGTGCACGCTCAGGCGCGGGCGCCCTGCGTTGACCTTGCGAAGTTTGTTCCGGACGCGCAGGCGGCGCTTGAGGAACAGGGTCCGTTTGCTGTTTGCCATCTGTCTGGTCCTTACTTCTTCTTGCCTTCCTTGCGGAAGATGAATTCGCCCTTATAGCGGATGCCTTTGCCCTTGTAGGGCTCGGGCTTGCGCCACTCGCGGATGTTGGCAGCAACCTGGCCGACTTGCTGTTCATCGATACCTTCGATGACAATCTCGGTCTGCTTGGGCGCTGTAACAGTCACACCGGCGGGCGGTGTGTAGTCGACATCGTGGCTGAGGCCGAGGTTCAGTTTCAACGTGTTGCCCTGCATGCTGGCACGATAACCAACACCCTGGATTTCCAGCTCTTTCTTGAACCCGTCCGTGACGCCAGTGACCAGGTTCGCGACCATGGTGCGGGACATGCCCCACTGCTGGCGCGCGCGCTTGGACTTGCCGCGGGGCGTGATGGTGACGGTGTTGTCTTCGACCGCCAGGGTCACATCGTCGGTCGCCTTGAACGACCGTGTGCCCTTGGGGCCTTTGACTTCGATCGTCTGACCAGAGACGGATGCAGAAACACCCGAGGGCAGATCGACCGGTTTTTTACCAATACGAGACATCTGCTTCTCCTTAGAAGATCGTGCAGAGCACTTCGCCGCCAACATTCTGGCTGCGTGCGTTTGCATCCGACATCACACCCTTGGAGGTGGAGACAATCGACACACCCAGGCCCTGACGGACTTGCGGGATGTCATTGACGCCCATGTACACGCGGCGACCGGGCTTGGAGACCCGCTTGAGCTCGCGAATAACAGGTTCGCCTTCGTAGTATTTCAGGCTGATCTCGATGGCGGGGTGGCCATCTTCACCGGTGGTCTCTTCGAAACCACGGATGTAACCTTCGTCCGCCAGCACTTCGAGCACGCGCACACGCAGTTTCGACGCAGGGGTCGAGACCACGGATTTGCCGCGCATCTGGCTGTTGCGGATGCGGGTGAGCATATCTGCGATAGGATCGTTCATATCATTCTCTCCCTTACCAGCTGGACTTGACCAGGCCGGGGATCTGGCCGGCAGAGCCAAGTTCCCGCAGCGCGATCCGGCTGATTTTCAGCTTGCGGTAATACGCATGTGGACGACCAGTCAGTTGGCACCGGTTGTGAAGGCGGGTGGCGCTGCTGTTGCGGGGCAGTTTTGCCAGCTTCAGTGAGGCGCGGAAACGCTCTTCCATCGGTTTGGTTTCGTCGCTGATGATTGCCTTGAGCTCGGCACGCTTGGCAGCGTACTTTTTCACCAGCTTTTCGCGCTTCACTTCGCGCGCGATCATGGATTTTTTAGCCATATCTCTTTTCCTCTGCGCTTACGAGTTGAAGGGCATGTTGAAGTGCTTCAGCAGGGATTTTGCTTCGGCATCATTGTCGGCGGTCGTGGTGATCACGATGTCCATCCCCCAGGTCTCATCGACCTTGTCGAAGTCGATCTCGGGAAAGACGATGTGCTCTTTCATGCCCATGGCATAGTTGCCACGGCCATCAAACGAGGTGCCGGGCACACCGCGGAAGTCGCGGACGCGGGGCAGAGCGATGGTGATCAGACGGTCCAGGAATTCGTACATCCGGTCGCCGCGCAGCGTCACCTTGGCACCCAGCGGCATGTCTTCGCGAACGCGGAAACCGGCGATGGATTTCTTGGCCTTGGTGGTCAGGGCCTTCTGACCGGCGATGGCCGTCAGATCTTCCTGTGCCGACTTGGCTTTCTTGCTGTCACGCACGGCTTCGGCACCACAGCCGATGTTCAGAACGATCTTGTCCAGACGCGGGATCTGCATGTCGTTCTTGTAGCCGAACTCTTCCTTCATCGCAGCGCGGATCGTGTCCACGTAAACTGCCTTCAGGCGGGGGGTGTAGGTTGCAGTGTCGAGCATCAGATCACGTCCCCTGTTGTCTTGGCAAAGCGCACTTTCTTGTCGCCGTCCATCTTGAAGCCCACGCGGGTGGGTTTGCCGTTGGCATCGATGAGGGCCACGTTGCTGAGGTCGATCGGCATCGCCTTGGGGATGCGGCCGCCTTGGCTTTCCTGGCTTTGACGGGTGGCGCGGATAGCGATGTTGATGCCATCGACAACGGCTTTGTTCGACTTGGGATCAACCGAGGAAATCGTGCCCTCTTTGCCCTTGTCCTTGCCCGCAAGCACGACGACCTTGTCGCCTTTTTTGAGTTTCGCAGCCATCAGAGCACCTCCGGAGCCAGCGAGATGATTTTCATGAAGTTCTTGCCGCGCAACTCGCGCACAACCGGGCCAAAGATACGTGTACCCACGGGCTCGTTGTTGTTGTTCAGGATAACGGCAGCGTTGCGATCAAAACGGATGGCGGTGCCATCTTCGCGACGAACTTCCTTGGCGGTGCGCACGACGACGGCCTTGCGGACGTCACCTTTTTTCACGCGACCACGTGGGATGGCTTCCTTGACCGAGACGACAATGATGTCGCCGACGGACGCGTATTTACGCTTGGAACCACCCAGAACCTTGATGCACTGAACACGGCGTGCGCCGCTGTTGTCAGCAACATCCAGGTTGGTTTGCATCTGGATCATTTGGTTTCTCCCGACCTTTGGGGGGCGATGCGTGCCTGATCCCCAGGGTTTCGATTAATGCGGCAAAGCGCCGGAGGCTTTAGGCCTCCAGCACTTCCCAGCGTTTTGTCTTCGATTTCGGTGCGCATTCGATGATGCGAACGGAGTCACCGACCTTGAAGGCATTCTTTTCATCGTGCGCCCGGTACTTCTTGGACTTACGAATGGTCTTTTTCAAAACCGGATGCGTAAAGCGGCGCTCGACGGACACGGTGACTGTTTGGGCGTTTGCGTCGGAGGTCACGACGCCTTGCAGGATACGCTTGGGCATAGTGCTCTCCTTATTCGGCCGCTTTGGCGGCTTGTTCGTTGAGAATGGTCTTGACGCGCGCGGCATCACGGCGGACCGAGCGCAGGCGCGCCGGGTTCTCAAGCTGGCCTGTGGCCTGCTGGAAACGCAGGTTGAAGGCTTCTTTTTTCAGATTTGCCAGCTCATCACGAAGCTGGTCCGGGGTCTTATCCCGAAGTTCCTGGGCGTTCATCGCCTTTTCCTTTCAACATCACGAGCAGGCCGCTTCGAAAGCGTCACCCTGATTCCCGTGGAGTGGATGATAGAGGGGCCGTATATGAGGGCATTGGGGGTATGGCAACCCCTTTTCCCCAAAGAAAAACAGGGCTGCGCCGGGTTAGCGTGACCGGGTCAAAGCCCCACTATATATGGACGCCTTTCAACCCACTTTCGTGTCGCAAAGCGCGCCGTGCTCTACTACACCAAGGGCATGCCCCGTATCACATCCCTTTTCGCCACCCGCCTCTATCACGCACCGCTCTCCGAATGCGACCCCAAGGTCGACCCGGACGCGATCGAGCAGCACTGCTATGCCATCGCCGAGGATGACGAGGCAGGGCATGACTGGTGCGAAGAACAGGGCTATCCAGGCTACACCTCTTATGCGTCCCTCGACGACCTGCCCTGGCGCTTCCCGATCTTCGCTGATCTGGTCAAGGCGCTCGACGCCCACGTTGCCGCCTTCGCGCGCGACCTGGCTTTCGATCTGGGGGACAAGGCGCTGAAGCTGGACAGCATCTGGATCAACATCCTGCCCGAAGGCGGCATCCACACCGGCCACATCCACCCCCACTCGGTGATTTCCGGCACGACCTACGTGGCGATGCCTGAAGGCACGAGCGCCCTGAAACTCGAAGACCCCCGCCTGCCGATGATGATGGCCTCCCCGGGGCGGTTGCAGGACGCACCCGAGGATTTGAAACAATTCCACTATGCCAAGCCGTCCGTGGGGGATGTCTTGCTCTGGGAAAGCTGGCTTCGCCACGAGGTCCCGATGAACATGGCCGAGGACGAACGGGTGTCGGTGAGTTTCAACTACGGGTGGGAATGACTGTCTCGCGTCAGGTCGTCACTATGCCTGACTGAATGACGGGCTGCGGTGTCCTGTCACCGGACAGGACAACCAGCAAATTTGAGACAAGAGCAGCTTTTTGGTCATCTGTCAGGTTAGCCACATTTTGCTGTTTGAGTTGTTCTAGCGCCATACCAACAATTCCAACGGCCCCGTCCACAATCACTTCCCGCGCGTCGATCAATGCATCAGCCTGTTGGCGTTGCAGCATAGCTGCGGCAATTTCAGGCGCATAAGCAAGATGGCTAAGCCGCGCATCAACAATATCGACGCCGACACTTTTTACCCGATCAAGCATGTCAGCCTTCAACTTTTCGCAAATCTCATTCGGGTTGCTTTGCAAAGTGATCGTTTCAACGCCAGCCTTCCCGACCCCACCATATGGGTACGAATTGGCCAATGACCTGATCGCCGCTTCACCCTGCATAGCAACGTATTCAGAAACATCTTCCACGCCAAAAACCGAATTGGCCGGACTATCAATCCGCCAAACAATCACACCCGAAATCTCAATCGGATTGCCAACAGCATCATTGACCTTGCTTGTTGCACTTTCAAAGTTTCGCAGTTTTTGGGATACAGATTGGCGCATGATCAAAAACGGAATTGTCCACCTGAGACCTTGCCGGGAATCCGAACCCGCATAACGCCCCAGTAGCGTCAAAACCCGCGATGTGTTCGGCTGAATGATGTAAAAGCCAGGCAGTGAAGCCAAAAACACCAATGCCAAAACCACTACCAACGCTGAATCCCGATCACCGCTTAGCAGCCGCGTGAAATCAACAATTGTCCAGAGCAGCACAGCACCAACCAGAAAAAGCATCGGAAGCCCCGGCAATGATATTGGCTTTTTTTCTGGATAGTTCTGCATGCGTGGCTCCCATGCTGCAATAACTTGAAAAGCTAACCTATGCGGGTTCGACCGCACCGTCGAGGCTATGCTCATCAGCAACAAAAAAACCCCCGACGCTCTCACGCCGGGGGCTCTCACATCTCACAGTAGGCCGGGCTTCAGCCCGGCACCACGTTACCAGTCCTCGCGGACCACTACGCGTGTCTTGATCGGCAGCTTCATCGCGGCCAGACGCAGCGCTTCACGCGCGATGTCGTCATTCACACCGTCGATCTCGAACATGACGCGGCCGGGTTTGACCTTGGCCGCCCAACGGTCGACCGAGCCCTTACCTTTACCCATCCGCACTTCGATCGGCTTGGCGGTCACAGGCACATCGGGGAAGATCCGGATCCAGACCCGGCCCTGACGTTTCATGTGACGCGTCATCGCACGACGCGCGGCTTCGATCTGACGGGCGGTTACCCGCTCGGGTTCCAGAGCCTTCAGGCCGTAGGTGCCAAAGTTAAGGTCGGACCCGCCCTTTGCCTTGCCCTTGATCGAGCCCTTGAACTGCTTACGGAACTTGGTACGCTTTGGTTGAAGCATCTAAATGCCCTCCTTTAGCGACGGCCACCAGCGCCACGGGGCGCAGGACCATCCTGGAGTTCTTGTGCTTTACGGTCACGCGCCTGGGGGTCGTGCTCCATGATTTCACCTTTGAAGATCCAAGTCTTGATCCCGATGATACCATAGGCAGTCGTCGCCTCGACGTGTGCGTAATCGATGTCGGCCCGCAGGGTGTGCAGGGGCACGCGGCCCTCGCGATACCACTCGGTCCGCGCGATCTCGGCACCGCCAAGGCGGCCCGCGACGTTCACGCGGATGCCCAGGGCACCCATACGCATGGCGTTCTGCACGGCACGTTTCATGGCGCGGCGGAAAGACACCCGGCGCTCCAGCTGTTGTGCAATGCTTTCACCCACCAATGCGGCGTCCAGCTCGGGCTTGCGCACTTCAACGATGTTGAGGTGCAGCTCGCTGTCGGTCAGGTTCGCCAGCTTCTTGCGCAGACCTTCGATGTCTGCACCTTTCTTGCCGATGATGACACCGGGACGTGCTGTGTGGATCGTCACGCGGCACTTCTTGTGCGGACGTTCGATGATCACACGGGCCACACCGGCCTGCTTGCACTCGGTCTTGATGAACTCACGGATTTTCAGGTCTTCCAGCAGAAGATCACCGTAGTCCTTGGTGTCGGCATACCAGCGGCTGTCCCAGGTGCGGTTCACCTGCAGGCGCATGCCAATCGGATTGACTTTATTCCCCATCAGGCTTGCTCCTCGACTTGACGCACTTTGATCGTGATTTCAGCGAACGGCTTCATGATCTTGCCGAAGCGGCCGCGCGCCCGGGGGCGCCCACGTTTCATGGTCAGGTTCTTGCCAACCCAGGCTTCTGCGACGATCAGCTCGTCCACATCCAGGTTGTGGTTGTTTTCAGCATTGGCGATGGCCGATTGCAGGCACTTCTTGACGTCCTGCGCGATCCGCTTTTTCGAGAAGGTGAGGTCCGTCAGGGCCTTGTCCACCTTCTTGCCACGGATCATCTGGGCGACCAGGTTCAGCTTTTGCGGAGAGGTACGCAGCATGCGTGTCTTCGCCATCGCTTCATTGTCCGCCACGCGGCGTGGATTCTTATCCTTGCTCATTTGCGTTTCGCCTTCTTGTCAGCGGCGTGACCGTAATAGGTCCGCGTGGGCGAATATTCACCGAACTTCTGGCCGATCATCTCTTCGGACACGTTCACGGGAATATGCTTCTGGCCGTTGTACACACCAAAGGTCAGACCCACGAACTGGGGCAGGATGGTGGAGCGGCGGGACCAGATCTTGATGACTTCGTTGCGTCCCGACTCGCGCGACGCTTCCGCTTTCTTCAGCACATAGCTGTCGACAAACGGGCCTTTCCAAACAGAGCGAGACATATTAGCGCCCTTTCTTCTTGGCGTGACGCGAGCGGATGATCAGCTTTTGCGACGCTTTGTTCTTGTTGCGGGTGCGGGCACCCTTGGTGGGCTTGCCCCATGGGGACACAGGGTGGCGACCACCCGAAGTCCGGCCTTCACCACCACCGTGCGGGTGATCGATCGGGTTCATGACGACACCACGGACACTTGGGCGGAT
Source organism: Tateyamaria algicola (assembly GCF_047715485.1). Taxonomy (NCBI): domain Bacteria; kingdom Pseudomonadati; phylum Pseudomonadota; class Alphaproteobacteria; order Rhodobacterales; family Roseobacteraceae; genus Tateyamaria; species Tateyamaria algicola. The sequence continues at coordinate 2,720,160 of NZ_CP180422.1, read as the reverse complement.
GCCCTTGTGACGCATGCGGCCCGCTTTACCGTAGTTCTGGTTGCTGTTGTCGGGGTTGGACACGGCACCGACGGTGGCCATGCACTCCTGACGGACCAGACGCAGCTCGCCCGAAGACAGGCGGATCTGGGCGTAGCCACCATCGCGGCCCACGAACTGGGCATAGGTGCCGGCGGCACGCGCGATCTGACCACCCTTGCCGGGCTTCAGTTCGATGTTGTGAATGATCGTCCCGATGGGCATGCCGCTGAAAGGCATCGCGTTACCGGGCTTGATGTCGGCCTTTTGGCTCGAGATGATGCTGTCCCCGACGGCCAGACGCTGCGGCGCCAGCACGTATGCCTGCTCGCCATCTGCGTATTTGACCAGCGCGATGAACGCGGTGCGGTTGGGGTCATATTCGATGCGTTCGACGGTTGCCGCCACATCCATCTTGTTCCGCTTGAAATCGACGATCCGATAGAGGCGTTTTGCGCCCCCGCCTTTGCGGCGCATCGTGATCCGTCCGGTGTTGTTCCGTCCGCCATTCTTGGTCAGACCCTGTGTAAGGGACTTGACCGGGCGGCCTTTCCAAAGCTCCGAACGGTCGATCAGTACCAGCCCACGCTGGCCCGGCGTCGTCGGCTTATACGACTTGAGTGCCATGATTGCTGTCTTCCGTTTTGCTATATGTGGCAGGTTGCCCCGCCGTGGTTATAGGCCCCCGTAGGTGCCCGACTTGATGTTCTGACGAACAATGACAAAGCCCCGGACGAATCCGGGGCAGTGCCGATGGGTGCGTGTATAAAGGACGGGGGTTGGGGTCAAGCGTTTGGAGGCAAAAACCCAATGTTTCAATGGGTACGCAACAGCCGTGCGCGCCCGGTGCATTCGGCCTGGGTCTCGATGTACTTACAGTACTCGTTGAAAATCTTCGCACCCCCGCCGTCTTTTCTCAATCAAGTCGCCAACACGATCCAGATCAATTCGCACAAAGCGTGACCATGGTATAATCCCATTTAACCCCACACTCTCTTAGCTCCCCAAAAAGAAAGGCGCTCAAGAATGGCCAAGGCAACTAGTCCCACTGTCGTGCCGGCCCCAACCATCACTCCCCTCTTGATGGCGTTCAATCCGACCGGAACACAGGCGTGGCTTGACTTGATGTCCGACTGCATGCGCTTTTACGCCGAACGGCTGCAAGAAGACATTGATACGCAGAAGGCGCTAGTGGCCTGCCGCACCCCGGCGGAGGTGATCAATGTCCAAAACGCATGGTGCACGACTGCCATACGGCAATACACAAATCAGATCACGCGCATGTGCCAGATGACCTGCGAGGCCGCGCAGCACACCACCAAACACGCCGCTTCCGGGTTTTCGCGGAAATACGACGATATCCCACTCTGATACAGAAAACCCCGACCGCTCTCGCAGCCGGGGCCCTCAATTCTTTCCGTAGGCCGAGCTTCAGCCCGGCACACCGATCAAAGACCGGTGCTCACGTCGATCGTGTTGCCTTCTTCAAGCGTCACATACGCCTTTTTGACGTCCTTGCGCTTGCCCAGCTGACCACGGAAGCGCTTGACCTTGCCCTTCGTGATGGTCGTGTTCACAGCCTTCACCTTCACACCAAACAGCGCCTCAACGGCCTCTTTGATCATGGGCTTGTTGCTGTCCATCGCCACTTCGAACACGATCGCGCCGCTCTCGGACGCCATTGTCGCTTTCTCCGTGATGATCGGCTTGCGGATCACGTCGTAATGTTCTGCCTTGGCACTCATTTCAAGCGAGCCTCCAGTGCTTCGACACCCGCCTTCGTGATCACGAGGGTGTCACGCTTCAGGATGTCATAAACGTTTGCGCCCATCGTCGGCAGGATATCCAGACCTTCGATGTTGCGCGCGGCCTTGAGGAAATCTTCGTTGACCGAAGCACCATCAATCACCAGCGCGCGTTTCCAGCCCAGGTCCTTGACCTGCTTGGCCAGAGCGGCGGTTTTGCCCGACGTGCTCGCATCCTCGATGATCACCAGCTCACCAGCAGCCATCTTGGCCGACAGCGCGTGGCGCAGGCCGAGTTTGCGGAACTTCTTGGGCAGGTCGTGGCCGTGCGAACGGACAACCGGGCCTTTGTAGATACCACCACCGCGGAAGATCGGGGCAGAGCGCGCGCCGTGGCGTGCGCCGCCGGTGCCCTTCTGGCGATAGATCTTCTTGGTCGAGTATTTCACTTCGGACCGTGTCTTGACCTTGTGGGTTCCTGCCTGGGCGTTGTTACGCTGCCAGCGGACCACGCGGTGCAGGATGTCGGCGCGGGGTTCGAGGCCGAACAGGGCCTCGTCCAGGTCGACAGAACCGGCTTTGCCGCCGTCCAGTTTGATCACGTCAAGTTTCATGCTTCACCACCTTCCGCGGGGGCTTCTTCAGCCGGAGCCGCAGCAGCCGCCGATTTCAGCGCAGCCGGGAACGGCACGCCATCGGGCAGTTTCTTTTTCACGGCGTCTTTGACAGTGACCCAGCCGCCTTTGGAGCCGGGAACAGCGCCCTTGATCATGATCAGGCCGCGATCCGCGTCCGTTTTCACAACTTCGAGGTTCTGTGTCGTCACGCGGGCGGCGCCCATGTGACCTGCCATTTTCTTGCCTTTGAAGACCTTACCGGGGTCCTGACACTGGCCGGTCGAGCCGTGCGAACGGTGCGAAATCGACACACCGTGCGAGGCGCGCAGACCGCCAAAGTTGTGGCGTTTCATGGCACCGGCAAAGCCTTTACCAATCGAGGTGCCCGACACGTCCACTTTCTGGCCAGCCAGGAAGTGCTCGGCCGAGATTTCCTCGCCCACATTGATCAGGTTGTCCTCGGTCACGCGGAATTCGACCAGCTTGCGCTTGGGCTCAACCTTTTGTGCGGCGAAGTGGCCGCGCATGGCTTGGCTCACGCGCTTCACCTTGGGGCTGCCTGCGCCCAAAGTGACGGCGGTGTATCCGTCTTTGTCCGATGTCCGGTTGCCGACAACCTGCAGGCCGTCCAGCTGAAGAACGGTCACAGGGATCTGCTTGCCGTCTTCCATGAACAGCCGGGTCATGCCGACTTTCTTTGCGAGAATTCCAGAGCGCATATCCATACCCTCCTTACGATTGCAGCTTGATCTCGACATCCACACCAGCGGCGAGGTCGAGCTTCATCAGCGCGTCCACGGTCTGGGGGGTCGGATCAACGATGTCGAGCAGACGCTTGTGCGTGCGGATCTCGAACTGGTCACGGGATTTCTTGTCGACGTGCGGGCCGCGCAGAACAGTGAATTTTTCAATCTTGTTCGGCAGCGGGATCGGTCCGCGCACGGACGCACCTGTCCGCTTGGCGGTGTTGACGATCTCTTGCGTGGACGCATCCAGCACACGATAGTCAAACGCCTTCAGACGAATGCGAATATTTTGGCTTTGGACTGCCATTTTCGTGTTCCCTAACTGAGGGTCTCTTAACGGAGAGGAGGAGTGCCGCTCATCGACACCCCTCGTCGCGTCTGTTTTTTTGCGGATGCCCGGATCGGGCACCCAGAACGTCAAGAGCGTTGGCTCAAGCTTAATCCGTGATCTTGGACACGACGCCGGCGCCCACGGTGCGGCCGCCTTCGCGGATCGCAAAGCGCAGGCCCTGTTCCATCGCGATCGGCGCGATCAGCTCGACCCCGAACGACACGTTGTCGCCAGGCATCACCATTTCAGTGCCCTCGGCCAGCTGAACCGTGCCCGTCACGTCCGTCGTGCGGAAGTAGAACTGCGGGCGGTAGTTCGCGAAGAACGGCGTGTGACGGCCGCCCTCGTCCTTGGTCAGGATGTAGGCTTCGGCTTCGAACTTGGTGTGCGGCTTGACCGAACCGGGCTTGCACAGCACCTGGCCGCGCTCAACCGCTTCACGGTCGATCCCGCGCAGCAGCGCGCCGATGTTGTCGCCCGCTTCGCCGCGATCCAGCAGCTTGCGGAACATTTCAACGCCCGTGCAGGTCGTTTTCTGCGTGTCCTTGATGCCGACGATCTCGATTTCGTCGCCCACGTTGATCACGCCACGCTCGACACGGCCGGTCACAACCGTGCCACGGCCGGAGATCGAGAACACGTCTTCCACAGGCATCAGGAAGGGCTGGTCCACCGCGCGCTCGGGCGTGGGGATGAACTCGTCAACCGCGGCCATCAGCTTGCGGATCGCGTCTTCGCCGATCTCGTTGTCACGGCCTTCCATTGCGGCCAGGGCCGAGCCGGGGATCACGGGAATGTCGTCGCCGGGATACTCGTAGCTGTCCAGCAGCTCGCGGATTTCCATCTCGACCAGCTCCAGCAGCTCTTCGTCGTCGACCTGGTCCACCTTGTTCATGAACACGACCATGGTGGGGATGCCCACCTGGCGGCCCAGCAGGATGTGCTCGCGCGTTTGGGGCATCGGGCCGTCCGCCGCGTTCACAACCAGGATCGCGCCGTCCATCTGCGCCGCACCGGTGATCATGTTCTTGACGTAGTCGGCGTGGCCGGGGCAGTCGACGTGCGCGTAGTGGCGGTTCTCGGTCTCGTATTCCACGTGCGCGGTCGAGATCGTGATCCCGCGCGCTTTCTCTTCGGGCGCGCCGTCGATCTGGTCATAGGCCTGGAAATCGCCAAAATACTTCGTGATCGCCGCCGTCAGCGTCGTCTTGCCGTGGTCAACGTGACCAATCGTGCCAATGTTAACGTGCGGCTTCGTACGTTCAAACTTTTCCTTTGCCATGATGGTGGCTCCTCTTTTGACTTGGGCGGCGGGGTGAACCCCGCCCTACTGGTGGTGGGTAGGGCGGGGTTCACCCCGCCATCCCGGTTAGGCGAATTTCGCTTGGATCTCGTCGCTGATGTTCTGTGGCACCGCTTCGTAGTGGTCGAACTGCATTGTAAAGTTCGCACGACCCGAAGACATCGACCGCAGCGTGTTGATGTAGCCGAACATGTTGGCCAGCGGCACGAAGGCGTCGATCGCGATGGCGTTGCCGCGCGTATCCTGACCCTGAACCTGACCACGACGCGATGTGAGGTCGCCGATGATGCCACCGGTGTACTCTTCGGGCGTGATGACCTCGACCTTCATGATGGGTTCCAGCATCTTGGCGCCGGCCTTCTTCATGCCTTCGCGCATGCCCATGCGGGCCGCGATTTCAAAGGCCAGAACGCTCGAGTCCACGTCGTGGAACTTGCCGTCGATCAGGGCCACCTTGAAGTCGATGACGGGGAAGCCCGCCAGCGGACCGGAGTCCATGACCGACTGGATGCCCTTTTCAACACCGGGGATGTATTCCTTGGGAACGGCACCACCCACGATGCGGCTTTCGAAGGAGTAACCCTCGCCCGGCTCTGTCGGCGTGATGATAAGCTTGACCTCGGCGAACTGACCGGACCCACCCGACTGTTTCTTGTGGGTATAGGTGTGCTCGACTTCGTGACCGATGGTCTCGCGATAGGCCACCTGGGGTGCACCGATGTTGGCTTCGACCTTGAACTCGCGCTTGAGGCGATCCACCAGGATGTCGAGGTGAAGTTCGCCCATGCCCTTCATGATGGTCTGACCGGATTCCAGGTCGGTTTCCACACGGAAGGAAGGGTCCTCGGCGGCCAGACGGGCCAGACCTTGCGACATTTTCTCCTGGTCGGCCTTTGTCTTGGGCTCGACAGCGATCTCGATCACCGGATCGGGGAAGTTCATCGTCTCCAGAACGACGGGGTCGTTCACGGCGGACAATGTGTCACCCGTTGTGGTGTCTTTCAGACCGGCCAGCGCAATGATGTCGCCCGCGAACGCTTCGGTGATCTCCTCACGGTCGTTGGAGTGCATCATCATCATCCGACCCACGCGCTCTTTCTTGCCTTTGGTCGAGTTGAGCAGCGTCGCGCCCTTCTCCAAAGTACCCGAATAGATGCGGGTAAAGGTCAGCGAGCCGACGAAGGGGTCGTTCATGATTTTGAAGGCCAGGCCAGCAAAGGCCATGTCGTCATCGGCACGGCGCGGGATGTTACGTTCTTCGTTTTCGTCGCCGGGTTTGAAGCCCATGTAGTCGACCACGTCCAGCGGGCTGGGCAGGTAGTCGATCACGGCGTTCAGCAGGGGCTGCACACCCTTGTTCTTGAAGGCAGAGCCACACAGAACGGGGATGAACTTGATGGCCAGCGTGCCCAGACGGATCAGGCGGCGCAGCTCTTCAACCGAAGGCTCGGCACCGTCCATCAGGTAGTTTTCCATGGCCTCGTCATCCATCTCGACAGCTGTCTCGATGAGGTTGGCGCGCCATTCGTCGGCTTGGGCCTTCAGGCTGTCACGGATGGGGCGTTTTTCCCACGTGGCGCCAAGGTCTTCCCCGGCCCAGACCCACTCTTCCATGGTGACGAGGTCAATCATGCCTTCCAGCTCGGTTTCGGCACCGATCGGGATCTGGATGGGCGCAGGTGTGGCACCTGTGCGGTCCTTGATCATGTGGACACAGTTGAAGAAGTCGGCACCGATCTTGTCCATCTTGTTGACGAACACGATGCGCGGCACCTTGTAGCGGTCAGCCTGACGCCAGACAGTCTCGGTCTGGGGCTCGACACCGGCGTTGGCGTCCAGCACGGCAACGGCGCCATCAAGAACGGCCAGCGAACGCTCGACTTCAATGGTAAAGTCCACGTGGCCGGGCGTGTCGATGATGTTCATGCGGTGCTTGGGCGTGTCGGCAGTAGTGCCGTCTTCGGTGCGCTCCCAGAACGTTGTGGTCGCAGCCGACGTGATGGTGATGCCACGCTCTTGTTCCTGCTCCATCCAGTCCATCGTGGCGGCACCATCGTGCACCTCACCGATGTTGTGGGACTTGCCTGTGTAATACAGGATGCGTTCCGAACATGTGGTCTTGCCGGCATCGATGTGGGCCATGATGCCAAAGTTGCGGTAGCGGTCGAGCGGATATTCGCGTGCCATGGGGCTGCTTCCTCAGGGTATCTGGATTACCAACGGTAATGGCTGAACGCTTTGTTCGCGTCGGCCATCTTGTGTGTGTCTTCGCGCTTTTTGACAGCGGTGCCGCGGGACTGAACGGCGTCCATCAGCTCGCCTGCCAGGCGCTCTTCCATCGTGTTTTCGTTGCGGCCGCGGCTGGCGGTGATCAACCAACGGATGGCCAGCGCTTCGCGGCGCTCGGGGCGGACTTCAACAGGCACCTGGTAGGTGGCACCACCGACGCGGCGCGAACGCACTTCGACGGAGGGTTTGATGTTGTCCAGCGCTTCGTGGAACACTTCCACGGGCGCGCGCTTGATCTTGGATTCAACCCGGTCGAACGCGTTGTAGACGATACGTTCGGCAGTCGATTTCTTACCATCGACCATCAGGTTGTTCATGAACTTGGTCAAAACCTTATCGCCATACTTGGCGTCGGGCAGGACTTCGCGTTTTTCGGCGGCGTGACGACGTGACATCGGCTGCTCTCCTTATTTGGGGCGCTTGGCGCCGTATTTCGAACGACGTTGCTTACGATCTTTGACGCCCTGTGTATCCAGAACACCGCGCAGGATGTGGTAACGCACACCGGGAAGGTCTTTGACACGACCGCCGCGGATCAGGACAACCGAGTGTTCCTGAAGGTTGTGGCTTTCACCCGGGATGTAGCTGATGACCTCGAAACCGTTTGTCAGGCGCACCTTGGCAACCTTACGCATGGCCGAGTTCGGCTTTTTGGGTGTCGTTGTATAGACACGTGTGCACACACCGCGTTTTTGCGGATTTCCCTCAAGGTGGAGGGACTTGGAGCGTTTTACTTTGGGCTGGCGCGGCTTGCGGATCAGCTGTTGGATCGTTGGCATTGCAGGTCTGTTCCCCGTCTCATCAACATATGTCGTGCGGGGCGGCCCCGCGGTTTCAAGTCTCAACTTCCGTGCGTCCACGAAAGCGCAAAAACCGCAATCGCTCCCGCTTGAGGGGCGACGCGGTGGGTTTCCAGAGGATCGGACCAATGCAAAGGCCGGATCGTGTCCACTTCGGTTCTGATTTCGGTTCCGGGGCTTCCCCCGTTCCGAGATAGCGGGCGTATAGGGGGAGTCGGGGGTGCTGTCAACAGCGGCCATGGCTTGCGCTGACTGTGACACACAGTGCATTGTCGTCCCCGACACAGGCAGGAAAATCAGAGGCTTTTCAAGATGCAAGTGATCGGCCTGTGCCGCTTTTCCTACCCGGCCATCGGCGGCTTTCAGGTCGACTTCGGCGACTTCCAGGAAAAACTCGACTACCTCTATGCGCCCGCGCGGATGGAGGAACGGTTTGCCACCTTCGAAACCATCACCCTGCCCCCCTTGCGCGCGCAAACCGACCCGCTGTTCACGCTGGTCGTGGTGATCGGCGACAGCCTGCCCGCACCCTATCGCGACCGGCTCGAGGCGCTGCTCGCCGACATGCCGCAAGCGGTGATCCAGACGCATCCCCCGCCCAGCACCGCCCGATCATGAAAAAGGTGATCAACTCGGTGCGCTTTGACGACGGGCTGCCCTGCCTGCAATTCCGCATGGATGATGACGACGCGGTGGCCGTCGATTTTGTCGAACGGCTGCGACAGGTCGCGGGCGACGTCAAGAAACTCGCCGCACGCGAGGACCTGCTCGCCATAGATTTCAACCGGGGCTACATCATCCGCCCCGGTGCCGAGGGCGTTGCCGCATTGGAAACCACCGTGCCGTTCCAGACGGCGGGCCTCGCCCTCATGGTGTCGCCAAACTCGCGCCAGACCATCATGAACTTTGCCCATCACAAACTGGGCGAGCGGATGACCTGCGTCACGATCACCGATCGCCCCATGCTCTTGCGCGGGCACAACGATTACAACGACTCGCGCCAGGGGCCGTCGGCCAAACCCCACAAGCTGGTGCTGATGGACAGCGAAGACGAGGCGGTGCTGGCCGACCGCTTCAACATCGACGCAGATGCCGTGCGCGCGGCGTTCTCAACCCTGTGACACCCGCCGCTCGCGGTAGAGCGTGAACAGCCCCGTCGCCACGACAATGGCCGCGCCCACCAGCGTCAACGTGCTGGGCCAGTCGCCAAAGACCAGCCATCCCAGCACCAGCGCCCAGACAAGACCGGTATAGCGGAACGGCGCGACAAAGCTGATCTCGCCCACGCGCATCACCCGCACGGAAAAGAAATAGCCCCCGATGATGAAGACGGACGCCCCCGCGATCAGACCCATCAGACGCACATCCAGCGCCACCCATTCCGACTGGGTCGCCGCCAGCCCGGCGCTCGCCATCACCGTCAATGCGGCCACCAGCGTCACCGTCATCGACGGCACATCGGGCGACAAACGGCGCGTCGCCAGATCCCGCACCGTCACACACAGCACCGCCATCAGGGCATAGGCGGACCAGACCGAAAACCCCTCCGATCCCGGCCGCACGATCAACAGCATTCCCATGAACCCCAACAGGATCGCCGACATGCGCCGCCAGCCCAGCGGCTCGCGGAAAAACAGCGCCGCACCCACCGCCACGCTCAGCGGCAACACCTGCAAAATGGCCGTCACATTGGCGAGCGGCATGTTCAGCAGCGCGGTGAGAAAGAAATAGGCCGCCCCCACCTCGGCCCCCGACCGCAAACCGATCAACGCCCAATCCCTGTGCGCAATGCGGAAATGGATCGCCCCCAGCCAGCGCGCCAGCGCCAGGATCAACAGCGACGACAGCACACCGCGAATGAACAAAAGCTGCATCAACGGTACTGCCCCGCCGGTCAGCTTGATCAGCGTGTCATTCAGCGTGAACGACGCCATCGACGCCATCATCAAAAGCGCACCAAGAGTGTTGGGGGACATGACCTTCGCCTGACCGTTTCGCCCCGCACGCTAGCGAGGTGGCGCGCCTTTGAACAGGTCGGGCAAGACATTGCCCGTGTCCCGCCCAAATGACGCAATCGCTTTACAACCGGCTGGTACTCTCGCCTCGAACGGGCAATGCTCGACATATCCCAGCACAAGGCCGCGCAGCCCGACCATGACCCATCACATGACCTACACGAACACGCCCTACGACGCCCTCCAGATCGGGGACAGTGCCGAACTGACGCGCATCTGCACCGAAGACGACTTCTTCGTCTTTGCCAACAACTCCGGCAACCACAACCCCATGCACCTCGCCACCGAAGACGGCGACGGGGACACTGTGAAAGAGGCGGTGGCACCGGCCATGTTTGTTGGTGCGCTGGTCTCGGCCGTGCTGGGCAACATCCTGCCCGGGGCGGGCACGCTCTACAAATCGCAAAACTTCACCTTTGGCACACGGGCCCACGCCGGGGACGAACTGACAGCCAATGTGCGCGTGACGGACAAACGCGCCGAAAACGAGGTGGTGATGGACACCACCGTCACCCGGCCCGCCGACGGTGCAACGATCCTCAGCGGCGAGGCGGTCGTGATCGCTCCCACCCGGCAGATGACGTTTCATGAGATCGACCTGCCCGGCCTCGTCGTGCAGCGCCACCGCCACTTCGAGGCGCTTCTGGCGCGCGCCGAACCCCTACCCCCATGCGCACCGCCGTGATCTGCCCGGAAGAGGAAAACGCACTCGGCGGCGCACTTCTCGCCCAGGAACGGACAATCATCACGCCGATCCTCGTGGGCGATGCGCAAAAGATCACCGCCGCCGCGCACAGCCTCGGCGCATCGCTGGACGGCCTCGAGATCGTGGATGTGAAGGGACACGCCGCCGCCGCCCATGCAGGCGTCGATCTGGTGGCCGAGGGGCGCGCGCAGGCGCTGATGAAAGGGCATTTACACACCGACGACCTGCTGCGCGCCGCCCTGCGCAAGGATCGGGGCCTGCGGGCCGGTCGCCGGTTCACCCATGCTTTCGTGATGGACGTGCCCGGCCTTGCCCACGCCGTCCTCGTGACGGATGCGGCCATCAACATCGACCCCGACCTCGCCACCAAGGTCGACATCGTGCAAAACGCCATCGACCTCGCAATCTCCATCGGGATCGACACGCCCAAGGCAGGCATCCTGTCGGCCGTCGAGACGGTGAACATTAACCTCAAATCTTCCGTCGACGGCGCACTCTTGTCCAAGATGGCCGAACGCGGGCAGATCACCGGCGGGCTGGTCGACGGACCACTGGCAATGGACAACGCGGTCAGCCTCGCGGCGGCGCGCACCAAGGGGATCGTGTCCGACGTCGCCGGGCGGGCCGAAATCCTCGTCGCACCCAATCTGGACGCGGGCAACATGATCGCCAAACAACTCACCTACGTCGCCCATGCCGAAGGGGCGGGCGTCGTGCTGGGGGCCAAGGTACCGATCATCCTGACCAGCCGGGCCGATGGCGATATGGCGCGACTGGCCTCCTGCGCCGTGGCCGCGCTGCACGCGGACCGGCTGGCCGCCCGGGAAAAGGACTAGATCATGTCGCATATCATCACGCTCAATGCCGGGTCCTCCTCGCTCAAATTCGGGCTGTTCGAGGTGCAGGGCGGCACGCCCGTGACATTGGGCACCGGGCTGGTCGACAGGATCGGCGGCGCGCAGGCGCATATCAGCGCCACAGCAGCGGATGGCAGTACAATCGCCGATGACGGGCCACAGCATATCCCCGATCAGACCGCCGCGCTTGACCGGGTGCTGACCCTGCTCGACCGGCTCTATCCGGGGGCCAAGGTCGCTGCCGTGGGGCACAGGGTGGTCCATGGCGGGGCCGATATCGTGGCCCCGATCACCCTCACGCCCGATGTCGTGGACAGCCTCGAAAAATTCTCGCCCTTCGCCCCGCTGCACCAGCCCCACAACCTTGCAGGCGCACGCGCGGCTATGGAACGCTTCCCGAACGCCGTGCAGATCGCCTGTTTCGACACCGCCTTTCACCGCAATCACCCATGGGTGAACGACACCTTCGCCCTGCCCCGCGAATTCTACGACAAGGGCGTGCGGCGCTACGGGTTTCACGGGCTGTCTTACGAATATGTCACCGGCTACATGGCCGAAACGGCGCCGCTGCTGCATGCCGGGCGCGTGGTCATTGCGCATCTGGGCAATGGCGCGTCGATGTGCGCGGTGGTCGCTGGGCGCTCAGTGGGCTCGACCATGGGCTTTTCCGCGCTCGACGGATTGCCCATGGGCACACGCAGCGGGCAACTGGACCCCGGCGTCGTGCTCTACCTGATGGAGCAGGAGGGGATGGACGCCGCCGAAATTGCCGATCTGCTCTACCGCAAATCCGGCCTTCTGGGGCTATCCGGGCTGTCCCACGACATGCGCACGCTCGAGGCGGCGGACACGCCCCAAAGCCGGCAGGCGATCAGCTACTTCACCTTCCGCATCCGGCGCGAACTGGGCGCGCTGGCGGCGGTGCTGGGTGGGCTGGATGCCGTGGTCTTCACCGGCGGGATCGGGGAAAACTCGCGCCATGTGCGCGAACGGGTCTGCCAGAACATGGGCTGGATCGGGATCGAGATTGACCACGACGCCAATGCCGACAACAAGCCGGTGATTTCCACGATGCTCAGCCGAGTGCAGGTGATGGTGGTCAACACGGACGAAGAACTGGTGATCGCGCGGGCCGCCGCCAAGCTGCTCGGGCACGAAACGGCCCAGGCCATGCCTGCCTGAGCCGCCTCAATACCCTTTCAGCGACTGGGCAAAGGTCTTGAACAAGGCCGCGTTTTCCTTTGGGCTGCGGCGCGCGGCAACGGCAGGTGACAAAAGGTGCTGCATCGCGGGCGAACCAAGGCGAAAGACGAATGTCTCGCCGTTCTCTTCCGTGATGCGGACCTTGTAGCCTTTGCGCTGACGCTTTTTGTAGATACCCGGCGGCTTGCCCGACACAGTCACGCGCACCCACACCAACTGACCGCGATGCAAAGAAAAAAGTTCGCGCTTTGCCGCGTGGCCCCGGCATTGCTGGCCTCGTTCAGCTTGTACTCTTCATAGATCGCGTACACCGTGCCCAGCCCCTCGGCCTGAAACGTCTCCAGCTTCCTGGGCGCGTTGCCGGTGCGCTTCTTGACCGAGCCATGGTAGCTTTCGGCAAAAAAGGCCAGCCCATCCAGACTGCCGGTTTCGGTCAAGGTGGTCGGGTTGCAACTGACCGTAACGATCAACAGGGGGTTCACGACATATTGCTGCGCCTTGTCTGACTGACGCTCCCAGAACGCGCTGTCCAAGGTGTACTCGACACCCCGCACGCGATCACCCGATGAATCCGTCTTGTTGATTTTCGTGGCGGGCCAGACAGGATCGGCGGGCACCATCACCTTGCACGGGTCCACGCGCGTCAGGCGCAAGTCCATCGGGATGTAGTTGGGATCGTAAACGGGAATGTCCTGGGCAAGGCTCGGGCCAGCCAACCCCAACAGGGCAACGGCGATCAGGGCAAAGGTGTTTTTCATCAATGGCACTCGGTAAAAAGGGGTGTTGAGATCACCTTAGATGTCGGGACTTTTTGCGCAAGCCGCCCATGCCCGAATGCACCCGGGCGCACCACCGCGCCCTCTCGCGTGCTAGTGTCGGTAACCTCGGTTAACTTTTGGACAATGCGGCGGTCAGGGCGCCAAGCCACTGATCGCGCGCGCCATTCTCAAACTGATGAACATCGCCCTACCCCGGCGAACAGGCTGTCCCCGCGGGGACACTTTGGCCTGAATGCAAAAAACCCCACCTTTTCGGGCGGGGTTTTCCAGATTTTCGCAAGTCAGATCGCCTCAGTCGCGGCTGTCTTCGGCATGGTCGATCACCGTGTCGAACACGTCGCCACCCACCACGTCGTCGGCACCTGGTGCTGCCAGTGCGGCAGCAGCCTCGGCCTCTTCGCGGCGCGCTTCGATGACCACGTTGTCGCGGTCGGACGCGATTTTGCGCACGGCCTGGGTCGCACCACCTGTCCCGGCGGGGATCAGGCGGCCCACGATGACGTTCTCCTTGAGGCCGACCAGCTTATCTTTCTTACCCTGCACGGAGGCTTCGGTAAGAACGCGGGTGGTCTCCTGGAAGGACGCCGCCGAGATGAACGACCGCGTTTGCAGCGACGCCTTGGTGATACCCAAGAGGATCGGCTCGCCCTGTGCAGGACGCCCGCCTTTCGAGATCGCCTTGGCATTGGCGTGATCGAACTCCTGCTTGTCGACGTGTTCGCCCTTCAGCAGCGTGGTGTCGCCCGAGTCGCTGATCTCCCATTTCTGGAGCATCTGCCGGACGATGACTTCGATGTGCTTGTCGTTGATCTTCACACCTTGCAACCGGTACACGTCCTGCACCTCGTCGATCATGTAGTCGGCCAGGGCCTCTACACCCATGATCGCAAGGATGTCGTGCGGTGCCGGGTTGCCATCCATGATGTAGTCGCCCTTCTGGACGAAATCGCCCTCGGCAACGGGGATGTGCTTGCCCTTGGGCACCATGTACTCGACCTTGGTGTCGCTGTCGTCGGACGCTTCGATCGCGATACGGCGCTTGTTCTTGTAGTCCTTGCCGAACCGCACATAGCCGTCGATTTCCGCAATGATGGCGTGGTCCTTGGGGCGACGTGCCTCAAAGAGTTCGGCCACACGCGGCAGACCACCGGTGATGTCCTTGGTCTTGGCGCCTTCACGCGGGATACGCGCAACAACGTCACCCGCAGCCACCGTTTCACCGTCTTCGACCGACAGAACCGCATCCACGGACATCGGATAGGTCACCGGGTTGCCCGCATCATTGCGGACCGGCTCGCCATCGCCATCGACCAGGATGATCTCGGGCTTCAGCTCGTTGCCTTTCGGGGCCGCGCGCCAGTCGATCACGATCTTCTGGGTCATGCCGGTGGCATCGTCCGTCTCGTCGCGTACGGCCAGGCCGCTCACGAGGTCCACGTATTTCGCCGTACCCGCCTTCTCCGCAATGATCGGCAGCGTGTAGGGGTCCCACTCGAACAGCTTGTCGCCGCGCTTCACATCCTGACCTTCGGTGACGAACAGCGCCGTCCCGTAGCCCAGCTTGTGGCTTGCGCGTTCTTCGCCGTTCTCGTCCTGGATGATCAGCTTCATGTTCCGGCCCATGACCAGAATCTGACCCGAAGAGTTCGCCAGTGTCTGCGCGTTCTCAAAGACGATCTTGCCTTCCTGGCTCGCCTCGAGGAACGACTGCTGACCACCCTGCGCAACGCCGCCGATGTGGAAGGTCCGCATCGTCAGCTGTGTACCGGGCTCACCAATCGACTGCGCGGCGATGATGCCGACAGCCTCACCAGTGTTGACCATGGTGCCGCGCGCAAGGTCACGACCATAGCAGGTCGCGCACACGCCTTCCTCGGCCTCACAGGTCAGGGGCGAGCGGATGCGCATCGACTGCACCGCGAATTCGTCAACCGAATCCGCCATGCGTTCGTCGATCAGCGTACCGTGGGCGATCAGAACCTCGTCCGTGCCAGGCTTCAGCACGTCCTCGGCCGTCACACGACCCAGCACACGCTCGGACAGGGACGACACGACCTCGCCGTCATTCACGGCCGCTTCGGCAGTGATGGCGTTTTCGGTGCCGCAGTCGCGATCCCGCACGATGCAGTCCTGCGCGACGTCCACCAGACGACGGGTCAGATAGCCCGAGTTCGCCGTTTTCAGAGCGGTGTCAGACAGACCTTTCCGCGCGCCGTGGGTCGAGTTGAAGTATTCAAGAACGGTCAGACCTTCCTTGAAGTTCGAGATGATCGGCGTCTCGATGATGTCGCCATTCGGCTTCGCCATCAGGCCGCGCATCCCGCCCAGCTGCTTCATCTGCGTGACCGAGCCACGGGCACCGGAGTGCGCCATCATGTAGACCGAGTTCGGTTCCTTTTCGGAGCCGTCATCGTCCTTTTGCGCCGCCGAGATCGAGCCCATCATGGCGTCGGTGACCTTGTCGTTACACTTCGACCAGGCATCGACGACCTTGTTGTACTTTTCACCCTGGGTGATCAAGCCATCCATGTACTGCTGTTCGAAATCCTTCACCTGCTCGCGGGTGTCATCGACGATGGTCCACTTGGTGTCGGGGATCAGCATGTCGTCCTTGCCGAACGAAATGCCCGCCTTGAACGCGTGGCGGAAGCCCATGGTCATGATCTGGTCGCAGAAGATAACCGACTCTTTCTGACCGCAATAACGGTAGACGGTGTCGATGACCTGCTGCACTTCCTTCTTCCGCAGAAGACGGTTCACCAGTTCAAACGGCGCCTTGTTGTTCAGCGGCAAAAGCGCGCCCAGCAGCACACGACCGGGGGTCGTGTCAAAGCGTTCCATGACCTCGAGGCCCTCGGAATTGATCTGGGGCAGACGCGCCTTGATGCGCGAGTGCAGGTGCACGATGCCCGCGTCCAGCGCGTGCTGGACCTCTTCGATCGAGCCAAAGACCATGCCTTCGCCCTTGAGGCCCTCACGTTCCAGCGTCACGTAGTAGAGACCCAGGATCATGTCCTGCGAGGGAACAATGATCGGCGCGCCGTTGGCGGGCGACAGAACGTTGTTCGTGGACATCATCAGCACGCGTGCTTCAAGCTGGGCTTCCAGCGAGAGCGGCACGTGCACAGCCATCTGGTCACCGTCAAAGTCGGCGTTGAAGGCCGAACAGACCAGCGGGTGCAGCTGGATCGCCTTGCCTTCGATCAGGACAGGTTCGAACGCCTGAATGCCAAGACGGTGCAGCGTCGGCGCACGGTTCAGCATGACTGGGTGTTCGCGGATAACCTCATCCAGAATGTCCCAAACCTCGGGGCGCTCTTTTTCCACCAGCTTCTTGGCTTGCTTGACGGTCGAAGACAGACCCTTGGCCTCAAGCCGTGAATAGATGAACGGCTTGAACAGTTCGAGCGCCATCTTTTTCGGCAGACCACATTGGTGCAGCTTCAACTCGGGGCCCGTCACAATGACAGACCGGCCCGAGAAGTCGACGCGTTTCCCCAGAAGGTTCTGACGGAAACGACCCTGCTTACCCTTCAGCATGTCCGACAGCGATTTCAGCGGGCGCTTGTTGGCACCGGTGATCACGCGGCCACGGCGGCCGTTGTCGAACAGGGCGTCAACGGATTCCTGCAACATCCGCTTTTCGTTGCGCACGATAATGTCAGGCGCGCGCAGTTCGATCAGACGCTTGAGACGGTTGTTCCGGTTGATCACACGACGGTAGAGGTCGTTGAGGTCGGACGTCGCGAAACGGCCCCCATCCAGCGGCACCAGCGGGCGCAGTTCCGGCGGGATCACGGGGATCACGGTCAGAACCATCCACTCCGGGCGGTTGCCGGACTCGAGGAACGACTCCACGACTTTCAGACGCTTGATGATCTTCTTGGGCTTCAGCTCACCTGTCGCTTCCTTGAGATCAGCGCGCAGGGTTTCGGCCTCTTGCTCAAGGTCGATCTGGGACAGCATCTCGCGGATGGCTTCGGCACCGATATTGGCGGTGAACGCGTCCATGCCAAACGCGTCTTGGGCGTCCATGTACTCTTCTTCGCTCAGCATCTGGCCGTAGGACAGGTCGGTCAGACCGGGTTCGGTCACCACGTAGTTTTCGAAATACAGCACACGTTCCAGATCACGCAGCGTCATGTCCAGCATCAGACCGATGCGGGACGGCAGCGATTTCAGGAACCAGATATGCGCGACGGGTGCCGCCAGTTCGATGTGGCCCATCCGCTCGCGGCGGACCTTTTGCAGCGTGACTTCCACACCGCATTTCTCGCAGACAACGCCACGATATTTCATGCGCTTGTATTTGCCGCACAGGCATTCGTAATCCTTGATCGGGCCAAAGATACGTGCACAGAACAGACCATCACGCTCGGGCTTGAACGTCCGGTAGTTGATGGTCTCGGGCTTCTTGATCTCGCCAAACGACCACGAGAGGATGCGCTCGGGCGATGCCAGCGATACCTTGATCTCGTCAAAGACCTTGGGCGGCGTCAGCGGGTTGAACGGGTTGTTTGTCAGTTCCTGGTTCATCTAATTTTCCCTCTCAGGGTTCCGACCGCAAAAGAGCGGCGGCAGAAAAGAACACACCAAATTGCGCTACAATGAACGCGATGGTGTAAAAGAATTGGCGACGTCTGTACGCCTGCGAGAACTTGGGGACCAACTTCATCCGGCTTTCGCTCCACCAACCAGTTTGCATGCTTTTTTGCAAACGGAAGGTAGCAACCAGCCAAACGGCCCACACGATCAATAGTGGCAGTCCGAAATAGAGAGTTATCTCAGACAAATCGTGGTGCAGGACGAATGGCCCCCACTCGCTCACTCATCTTCCTCCGCATCCAGGAGTTCCATGTTGAGGCCCAGGCCGCGGACCTCTTTGACCAGAACGTTGAACGATTCCGGCACGCCGGCTTCGAAGTTGTCCTCGCCCTTGACGATGCTCTCGTACACTTTGGTCCGGCCTGCCACGTCATCCGACTTCACCGTCAGCATCTCTTGCAGGGTGTAGGCGGCGCCGTAGGCTTCGAGCGCCCAGACCTCCATCTCACCAAAGCGCTGACCACCGAACTGCGCCTTACCACCCAGCGGCTGCTGTGTGACGAGGCTGTACGGACCAGTCGACCGAGCGTGGATCTTGTCGTCCACAAGGTGGTGCAGTTTGAGCAGGTACTTGATGCCCACGGTCACGGGGCGGCTGAACTGCTCGCCCGTGCGACCGTCAAACAGCACCGACTGACCCGAAGAGGAGAAGCCCGCACGTTCCAGCGCGTTGTTCACATCCGCCTCTTTCGCGCCGTCAAAGACGGGCGTGGCGATCGGAACACCGCGTGTGACGTTGCCAGCGGCCTCGACCAGGCGATCCTCGTCCATGCCGGTGATGCCTTCTTCGTAGACATCCTCGCCATAGGCCAGGCTCATCGCTTCGCGCACCGGGGTCAGATCGCCCGAGCGGCGATACTCTTGCAGCGCCTCGTCCACGTTCAGACCCAGACCGCGCGCGGCCCAGCCCATGTGGGTTTCAAGAATCTGACCGACGTTCATGCGCGAGGGCACGCCCAGCGGGTTCAGACAGAAATCGACCGGGGTGCCATCGGCGAGGAACGGCATGTCCTCCATCGGCACCACTTTCGAAATCACACCCTTGTTGCCGTGACGTCCGGCCATCTTGTCGCCCGGTTGCAGCTTGCGCTTCACCGCGACGAACACTTTGACCATCTTCATGACCCCGGGGGGCAGATCGTCGCCACGGCGGACCTTTTCGACCTTGTCCTCGAAACGGGCATCGAGAGCACGCTTTTGCGCCTCGTATTGCTCGTTCAGGGCCTCGACCACCTGTGCCGATTGCTCGTCTTTCAGGGCAATCTGCCACCATGCCGAGCGTGGGAACGCTTCGAGCAGGTCAGCGTCGACGTTCGACCCTGCCTTGACGCCTTTCGGCCCCTTGGCGATCTCTTTGCCCAGCAGCATGTCGCCCAGACGGGCATAGATGTTGCGGTCAAGAATGGTCAGCTCGTCATCGCGGTCACGGGCGAGGCGTTCAACTTCCTCACGCTCGATTTGCAGGGCACGTTCGTCTTTTTCCACACCGTGGCGGTTAAAGACGCGCACCTCGACAACTGTGCCGAAATCACCCGGCTTCACACGCAGCGAGGTGTCGCGTACGTCCGAAGCTTTCTCACCAAAGATGGCGCGCAGCAGTTTTTCTTCCGGCGTCATCGGGCTTTCGCCCTTGGGGGTGATTTTCCCGACGAGGATATCGCCCGGCTCAACATCTGCACCAATATAGACGATGCCCGCTTCGTCGAGGTTGCGCAGGGCTTCCTCACCGACGTTGGGGATGTCGCGGGTGATTTCCTCTGGCCCCAGCTTGGTGTCACGGGCGGCGACTTCGAATTCCTCGATGTGGATCGAGGTAAAGACGTCATCACGCGACACGCGCTCGGAGATCAGGATCGAGTCTTCGTAGTTGTAGCCGTTCCACGGCATGAATGCGACGACCACGTTTTTACCCAAGGCGAGTTCACCCATATCGGTGGACGGACCATCGGCAATCACTTCGCCCTTCTGAACCGTGTCACCCACCTTCACCAGCGGGCGCTGGTTGATGCAGGTGTTCTGGTTCGAGCGCTGGAACTTGCGCATCCGGTAGATGTCCACGCCTGCGTCGCCCAGTTCGAGGTCATGCGTGGCGCGGATCACGATCCGTGTGGCATCAACCTGGTCGATGATACCGGCGCGCTTGGCCATGATGGCCGCACCGGAGTCACGGGCCACAACTTCTTCGATACCGGTGCCGACCAGCGGCGCCTCGGCTTGCAGAAGCGGAACCGCCTGACGTTGCATGTTCGAACCCATCAGAGCGCGGTTGGCGTCGTCATTTTCCAGGAACGGGATCAGGGACGCAGCGACCGAGACCAACTGCTTCGGGCTGACGTCGATCAGGTCCACGCTGTCAACGGGCGACAGGGTGTAGTCACCCGATTTCCGGGTGTTGACCATCTCGTTCTTGAACTTGCCCGCTTCGTCCAGCGTCGCGTTGGCCTGCGCCACGGTGTGACGCATTTCCTCGGTGGCGGACATGTAGTGCACTTCGTCCGTCACCTGACCTTCGTTCACGACGCGGTAGGGTGTTTCGATAAAGCCGTACTTGTTCACGCGGGCAAAGGTGGCCAGCGAGTTGATCAGACCGATGTTCGGCCCTTCGGGCGTTTCAATCGGGCACATCCGGCCATAGTGGGTCGGGTGCACGTCGCGCACCTCGAAGCCGGCACGCTCACGGGTCAGACCGCCAGGCCCAAGCGCCGAGAGGCGACGCTTGTGCGTCACTTCGGAGAGCGGGTTGGTCTGGTCCATGAACTGCGACAGCTGCGAGGAGCCGAAGAATTCACGCACGGCCGCAGCGGCGGGTTTCGCGTTGATCAGGTCCTGCGGCATGACCGTGTCGATCTCGACCGAGGACATACGTTCCTTGATCGCACGCTCCATCCGAAGCAGGCCGACGCGGTACTGGTTTTCCATCAGCTCACCGACCGAGCGCACACGGCGGTTGCCGAGGTGGTCGATGTCGTCGATGTCGCCCTTGCCGTCGCGCAGCTCAACCAGAGCCTTGATGCAGGAAACGATGTCTTCGCGGCGCAGGGTGCGCTGCGTGTCTTCGGCATCCAGAGCCAGACGCATGTTCATTTTCACGCGACCAACGGCGGACAGGTCATACCGCTCGCTGTCAAAGAACAGCGTGTCGAACAGGGCCGAGGCCGCATCGACGGTGGGTGGTTCACCCGGACGCATGACGCGATAGATGTCCATGAGCGCGGTTTCGCGGTTCATGTTCTTGTCCTGCGCCATGGTGTTGCGCATGTAGGGGCCGACATTGACGTTGTCGATGTCGAGCACGGGGATCTCGGTGATGCCTGCGTCGATCAGCTCTTTGGCGGTGCCACCGATCAGGGTGCCGTCCTTGTCGTATTCCAGGGTCAGCTCATCACCGGCTTCGACATAGATCGCGCCGTTTTCTTCGTTGATGATGTCCTTGGAGACGAACTTGCCCACGATATGTTCGAACGGGACAAGCAGGTCCTTGACCGTGCCTTCGTCGATCAGCTTCTTCACCGCGCGCGGCGTGACTTTCTTGCCGGCTTCGGCAATCACTTCACCGGTCTTGGCATCCACCAGATCGTAAGTGGGGCGGGTGCCGCGCACACGGTCGGGGAAGAACGGCGTGACCCAGCCTTTGTTCTTTTTCAGCGTGTAGGTGACGGTGTTGTAATAGGCATCCATGATGCCTTCCTGGTCGAGACCCAGGGCATAGAGCAGCGTCGTGACGGGCAATTTGCGGCGACGGTCGATGCGGGCGAACACGATGTCCTTGGCGTCGAATTCAAAGTCGAGCCAGCTGCCGCGATAGGGAATGATGCGGCAGGCAAAGAGCAGTTTGCCGGAGGAGTGTGTCTTGCCCTTGTCGTGGTCAAAGAACACGCCGGGCGAGCGGTGCATCTGGCTGACGATCACACGCTCGGTGCCGTTCACGATGAACGTCCCGTTCGGTGTCATCAGGGGCATGTCACCCATGAACACGTCCTGTTCCTTGATGTCCTTGACGGACTTGGCGCCGGTGTCTTCATCGACATCGAACACGATCAGGCGCAGCGTCACCTTGAGCGGTGCCGAGTAGGTCATGTCGCGTTGCTGACATTCCTCGACGTCATATTTCGGCTTTTCCAACTCGTATTTGACGTATTCAAGGACGGATGTTTCGTTGAAGTCCTTGATCGGGAAGACCGACTGGAACACGCCCTGAATACCGTCCCCATCAGTGGGGACTTCGGCGTCGCCGGAGTTCAGGAACAGGTCGTAGGAGGATTTCTGGACCTCGATGAGGTTCGGCATATCCAGAACTTCGCGGATTTTGCCGTAATATTTACGAAGACGTTTCTGGCCAAGGAACGATTGCGCCATACTATAAGCCACCTTTCAGCGTTTCTCTGGGTGCGCGCGCCGTCGGGCCCCGGTGCGCTGCCCCGTCGAGAGGATGGGTCAAGGTCAATTCATAGCCACCGTCCCACCGGTGGCCTCCCGACCTTTGAACCGCATCTTGGAAAAGACTTTTCGAGGGAAGCCCTTGCCAAGACGGGTCGGGCTGGACGCGCGATATGCGCATCCAGCCCAGTGTTTTCAAGGGGGCGCGGAAAACGACAGGTTTTCCGGCTGTTTTCCGAAACCGGAAAACGCCCCGTCCCAACGGGACTTAGGCCAGTTCGACCTCGGCGCCAGCTGCTTCCAGCTTGCCTTTGATCTCTTCGGCTTCGGCCTTGTCCACGCCTTCTTTGATCTTGCCACCGGCTTCGACCAGGTCCTTGGCTTCTTTCAGGCCCAGACCTGTGATGCCGCGGACTTCTTTGATGACGTTGATTTTCGACGCGCCTGCGTTCTTCAGAACGACGTCGAATTCTGTTTTCTCTTCCTCGGCTGCGCCACCGGCGTCAGCAGGGCCCGCCATCATGACTGCGCCACCGGCTGCAGGCTCGATGCCGTACTCGTCCTTGAGGATTGTTTTCAGTTCTTGTGCTTCCAGCAGGGTCAGACCAACGATCTCTTCTGCCAGTTTTTTCAGATCAGCCATTTTATCAGCTCTTTCCGTTTCGATATGTGTGTTCCAACGCGCGAGATACTCACACGCCGCTCAGACGTTTGCTTACGCGGCCGCCTTGTCCTCGACTGTCGACAAGATGGATGCGATGTTGCTTGCAGGTGCGCCAATGGCCCCGGCGATGTTGGATGCGGGTGCACCGAGCATGCCTGCGATGGTAGCGATAAGCTCCTCGCGCGAAGGCATTTTCGACACAGCCGTCACACCGGCCCGGTCCAGAGCGTTCTCACCCATGGCCCCGCCGAGGATCACGAACTTGTCGTTACCCTTGGCAAAGTCCTCGGACACTTTGGCGGCTGCCACAGGGTCTTCGGAGAAGGTCAGAACGGTCATACCCGTCAGATGTTCAGCGATGCTTGCGCAGGGCTTCCCGTCCAGGGCGATCTTGGCGAGCCTGTTTTTGGCAACACGAACGCTCGACCCGTTTTCGCGTGCACGGGCACGCAGGTCTTGCATTTCGGCAACTGTCAGACCGGCGTAGTGGGCAACCACAACGACGCCAGAGCTTTCAAAGATTTGGCCGAGTTCCTCGACCACTTTCTCTTTCTGGGCTCTATCCACAGTTTTACTCCAGTTATTGGAGGGGCGGACCCCTCCGGCTCGTTTTCACCATGCCAGATGGCACGGCAATCGGGTCCTTACGGGTCGTCGCAGCCCAAAGCCTGGAACACACCAGGCTGGAATGTCTCTTCCCGTCTCGGGCAGGAATTATGATTGGCCTATCCCAATCACCCACCGTCTCGGACGAAATAATCGGCCGCCTGCGAATCGCAGACGACCGAATGTTGGTGGCTTAGAGGTTTTGCGCATTGAGGCCAAGTGCCTTTGCGCAAAAATCAAGGCTCCGGCGGTGGACCGCGCCTAAATTCCCGCTGACTCGCGCAACTCGCGGCGCAACACCTTGCCCGACAGGGTCACCGGCACATCGTCGACAAAGCGTATCTGTTTGGGGATCTTGTAGTTGGTCAGCTTGTCCCGACACGCCGCCACGATCGCCTCTTCGCTCAGCGACTCGTCGGCGCGCACGACAAAGGCCACGGGCGCCTCGCCGGTCTTTTCGTCCTCGATGCCGATGACCCCCACCTGCACCACGTCGGGCAGGGTCGAGATCACATCCTCGATCTCGTTCGGGGCCACGTTGAAGCCGGACACGAGGATCATGTCCTTCTTGCGGTCCACGATCTCGATAAACCCGTTCTCGTCCATCACGCCGATGTCGCCGGAATAGTACCACCCGTCCTTGAGCACCTCGTCCGTTGCGGTGACGTTGCCCAGATACCCTTTCATCTGTGAGGGCGTGCGCGCGATGACCTCGCCCGCCTCACCCTTTGCCACGTCCTGGCCTGCATCATCGACGATGCGCACATCCGCACCGGGGATGGGAATGCCCACCTTGCCCAGTTGGTTGTTGCCAAGAGGGTTGAACGTCAGCAGGCCCGACACTTCAGTCATGCCGTAGCCCTGCATGATGTCCACGCCGGTATTGTCCGCCCATTTCTGTGCCACACCGGTTTGCTGGGCGGCGCCACCCGATCCGCAGAACTTGATTTTTTCGAACAGCTTCTTGTCGAACCACGGCTCGACCATGAGCGCGGCAAAGAGGGTGTTGATGCCGGTGAACCATGTGATCTGGTGGTTCTCGAACGCCTTTTTGAGGTTCGAGGGCGGCCGCGGGCTGGGCGCAAGCACCAGGTGCCCCCCACCGACATGCCCGACAGGAAGATCAGCACAAAGGCGGTGATGTGATAGAGCGGCAGCGCGACCAGGACAGTCTCGCCATCCTCGCTCAGCGCCTCGGAGGTCATCAGGCGGGCCTGTTCCATGTTGGCGATTATCGCGATGTGCGACAGCTCTGCCCCCTTGCTGCGCCCGGTCGTGCCGCTGGTGTATTGATAGAGCGCCGTGTCATGCGCGCCCACCGCGCTGGCATAGGCCGCGATATCGCGCCCGGTCATATGGCGGCTGCCCTTGGCAAGCGCATCGCTGAGTTTGGTGTGCGGCGTGGTCATGGTCGGGATGACCTTTTTTACCCGCTTCAGAACAAATCCAAGGATCGCCTTTTTGATTGGTGGGAAGAAATCGAGCACGGAAACGGTGATGACATGTTTGACGGCGGTCTTGGCAATGACCTCGTCCACCTTGTTGCCGAACAGGTCGATCACCACGACGGCCTTGGCATTGCTGTCGGTCAACTGATGTTCGAATTCGCTGGCGGTGTAGAGCGGATTGACGTTGGTGCCGACGCACCCGGCCTTGGCGATGCCCAGAGAGACCACGCAGAAGCCGATGCAGTTGGGTGACATGACGGCCACGGTATCCCCGGCTTGCAGCCCCAGCTCTTCGCGCAGATAGGCGGCGAACGCATCCGTATGGGCATCAAGCTCTGCATAGGTCAGCGATGTCTCTGCCCCGGTGGGCAAGATTGTCGTCACCGCCTTGCGGTCTGCGAACCTGCCGACATTGTGCGCAACGAACGCCGCAAGTGTCTGTTGTTCCATTTGGCTGGGATCAAAGGCTTTTGCCTCGTCCGAGTAGTACTTTTCCCATGGCTTCGTGACCACCGTTTCCTCCCACTGAACTGATGTCTGCTGAGAAGAGTACACGGATTTGCGTCGCGAGACGAAAAATACTGCACCTCTGCGGGCGCGACCTTGGGTAAAGCGGCCAGAAACAAAAAACCGGACTGCGCGAACAGCCCGGTTTTTCGTGTTTGTATGCGGTCAGCTTATTCGCTGACGGCGCTGTCCACGTCGACGCTGACGCCCGGACCCATGGTCGAGCTGATCGAGACTTTCTTCATGTAGGTGCCTTTGGACCCGGCGGGTTTCGCCTTGGCCACGGCGCCCACGAAGGCACGGACGTTTTCGACCAGTTTGACCTCGTCAAAAGAGGCCTTGCCGACACCGGCGTGGATCACGCCAGCTTTTTCCACCTTGAACTGCACTTCACCGCCCTTGGCGTTCTTGACGGCGTCCGCCACGTCCATGGTCACGGTGCCAACCTTGGGGTTGGGCATCAGGTTGCGGGGGCCCAGCACCTTACCCAGACGGCCCACGATGGGCATCATGTCAGGGGTCGCGATGCAGCGGTCGAATTCGATGGTGCCGCCCTGGATGGTTTCCATCAGGTCCTCTGCGCCCACGATATCCGCGCCAGCGGCCTGCGCCTCTTCGGCCTTGGGGCCGCGTGCGAACACCGCGACGCGCACGGTTTTGCCGGTGCCGTTGGGCAGGCCGACCACGCCGCGGACCATCTGGTCTGCGTGGCGGGGATCGACGCCGAGGTTCATCGAGATTTCGACGGTCTCGTCAAATTTGGCGTTTGCGTTGCCTTTGACCAGCGCCACCGCGTCTTCGACGGTCAGGTTCGATTTGCCGGCGAATGCTTCGCGGGCCGCTTTTGTGCGTTTACCAAGCTTTGCCATCTTACTTCACCTCGATGCCCATGGAGCGGGCGGAGCCCAGGATGATCTGCATTGCGCCTTCGATGTCGTTGGCGTTGAGATCTTTCATTTTCGCTTCGGCGATTTCCTTGACCTGGGCCGCTGTCACGGTGCCCACGGTTTCACGCGAAGGAGTTTTCGCGCCGGATTTCACCTTGGCGGCCTTCTTGAGGTAGTAAGACGCAGGCGGCGTCTTGATGTCCATCGCGAAGGATTTGTCCTGGTAGTAGGTGATCACGGTGGGGCATGGCGCGCCGGGCTCCATGTCTGCGGTCTTGGCGTTGAACGCCTTGCAGAATTCCATGATGTTGATGCCGCGCTGACCCAGCGCCGGACCGACCGGCGGGGAGGGGTTTGCTTGACCGGCTGGCACCTGCAATTTCATGGTGCCTGCGAGTTTCTTGGCCATGAGCCATTCTCCTGTTCAACTCCTTCGGGTCGCGACCCTCGGGATGTGGTTGATGTGGTGCGGTCCGGACAACGCGTTGTCCTCGCCTTCCACATGGGATGCTGCAAAAAGCAACAGGAGCGCCGGTTACAACGCTCCTGTCCTATTATCAAGCCGAAATGTCAGGCGGGGGGTAGCCCCGGGGGCCGCACCCTCAGCTTTCTTCGAGGATCACGTCAAAGTTGACGCGGCTGCCCGGCAGGCCCGCATTGGTCATGGGGCGCGAGGGGGCCGAGATGATGATCTGTTCGGGCGCAACGCCGCGACCCACCAGCATCGCCATCAGCGCCTTGGCGCGCAGCAGGCCGGTGTGGAAGTCTTCGCGCGCCTGCAAGTCGGACGAGTGGTGCCCGACGACCCGCAGACGGGCGTGGGGGCACGCCATCGCGAGGTTGGCAAGGCTGAGCGCGGTTTCCAGGTCATCCGCATGCAGCGACACGGAACGGGGCGCGTAGAACAGCGCGGTGCCGTTCACAGCGCGCTCCAACTCGACCACGCAGGAGGCGTTGGCCCATGGCTTGGGGGCGACCGGCGTGCGCACGGCAACGCGGGTCACTTCCTCGACCACCGAAAACTCGACCCGGCGGTCATAGAACGAACTTGGCTTGGGGCCGATGACGCCAGACGGTTTGCGATCACCCATGCCTTCGGCAAAGAACATGCTGGTGTTGATGCCCCCTGCCCCGATGCGCTGGATGACCTGCTGGGCGCGCGCCTCGCTGAGGCGCAGGTTTGCGGCAGGATCACCCGACGGGTCGGAGTGTCCTTCGACACGGATTTGCACGCCCGGGCATGCGGCCGCGACCATGCCGATCAGGCGGCCCTGTTCGATGCCTGCTTCTTCGGCTGTCAGACCACCGCTGGGGAAATAGACGCGGGCCTGGCTGGTGAGATTACGCAGATCCTCAAGGCACTGTTCCTTGGCCTGCAAAGCGGCCCCGCCTGCGGTGAAGAACTGCGTAGAGGGCGTTGCGGTGGTCAGCGCGGCCGTGCGCTCGAGTGCGGGTTGTTCGACCGGTGCGGGGGTCGGCGCTGGCAGGACAGCGGCCTGTGGCTGGGCCAACGGCGTTGCGGGCTGCAAGGCGCCGAGTGCATCAGAAGCACTGGCTTGACGGGCGACGACCTCTTCCTCTGGCGCGGCAAGTACGGGGGCGGGGGATGGGGCAGCGGGTGCGGTGGCAGCCGCAACAAAGCCGGTGGTGGATTGCGGCTCGACCGCGTCTGCATTCTTGCTGCTTTCCCAAAAACCGGACGCTGCAAATACAATTGCCGCCGACGGAACCAGCCACGGAAGGCTGTCCCTTACATATTTCAAGCTCATAATTGTCCCCCAAGATAAGCTATTCTGCTCTGCTTGACACAGCTATATCCTGTGCCATCTACTATAAGTAGGCGTGAATCCGCCGCATTCGTCAACAGCAGTTCGGTCTTTTTGACCATGTTTTAAAATCGATATTGTTGGCGGGCGGACTTTGTGACGAACAAGGTTCTGAAACTTAAACAAAACATACTCACAGCCGTGCCGATCCTATTCGCGTCCCGCAATCGCGCGGGTTGGCGGGAAACGTCCTAGATCGGAACCTCGTTGGCCCATTTGGGGAATTGCCGGGCGTGGAGAGACAAAATAGCCGCGCAATGCTGCGCGGCTATTTGAATGCGTGAATGGGCTGCGACACCTGGCAGGTGCGCGCCGCAATCAGCTTTGCTTGTTGACCTGAGTGAATTCCAGCTCGACCGGGGTTTCGCGGCCAAAGATGGACACGGTGACCTTGAGGCGCTGGTTTTCGTCGTCCACTTCCTCGACCATGCCGTCGAAATCCTCGAACGGGCCGTCGTTGACTTTGACCTTTTCGCCAATCTCGAAGTGGATGAGGGTGCGGGGTGCTTCTTCGCCTTCCTGAACGCGGTTCAGGATCTGGTTCACCTCGGCATCGCGCATCGGCATCGGGCGGCCCTGAGGCCCCAAGAACCCTGTGACGCGGTTGATCGAGTTGATCAGGTGATAGCCCTGGTCGGACATTTCCATGTGCACGAGCACATAGCCGGGCATGAAGCGGCGTTCGGTCGTGACCTTCTTGCCGCGGCGCACCTCGATGACCTCTTCGGTCGGCACCAGCACCTCGTCAATCTCGTCCTCAAGGCCGTTTTCTGCGACCGAAGTGCGGATCGTCTCGGCGATCTTCTTTTCGAAGTTCGAAAGCACGCTGACCGAATACCACCGTTTCGCCATGTGTCTGCTGGCCCCTTGCCCGTTAAGTCTGTTGTTCCGTCACGCCGCTTGCGCGCCGCCCTGAATGAAAATCGGCGCGGGGCTCGAATCGCCGCGCGCCTCTTGTCAGGTCAGGGGTGCGGAATACTCCGCGCATATTCAAAGTGCAAGGGGCGGGCGGTGTTTCGCTCTGCCCGAGGCAATCCTCAGAACATCGTCAGGATCTGTTCCAGCCCGCCACGGATCAGGATGTCGACAATCGCAAAGAACACGGCCGTGAGGGCCGCGAGGATGAACACCATGACCGTGGTCAGCAGCACTTCGCGCCGTGTGGGCCAAACGACCTTGGAAACTTCGGAACGCACCTGTTGGATGAACTGAAGTGGATTGGTTGTGGCCATGGCTGCAATCGTGTCCCTGCTTGCGGATGGAAGGGATGTAACGGTGTGTTCCGACGAATTCAAGGCGGGAATGCCTCCCGCCCTGTCCGCCGTCAATTGTGCCGATCAGCCCTCGTGCATCATCCGCTCGAGCCGGGCGCCGACCGCTTCGGCATGTGCCTCTTCGGCCTCTTGCATCGCCTGGAAGTCGGGCATGTAGAGCCCGTCGACCATCCCGTCGGGGAAGATGTCGAGCACCGCGTCCCAGCGGTAGGCAAATCCGTCGAGCTTGGTGCGCAGCTCTTGCGCGCGGGCGGGATTGCGCGCCTCGATCCGCGTCAGCACCGACAGAACACCGCGCCAGATACGGTCGGACCCGAGGATCAGGAACGTGCCGATCACCAGCGCCAACATCAGAACGGCACCGATCACGAACCAGTGCGGACGCACCACCAGCAACAACAGCACGCTGACAATGGCGAGGTGGCGCGTGGTGGGACGAAACGCCCGAACGCGGGCGATGGGGGCGGCAAGCAATGGCTTGAGGCGCGCACCAAGGCCCGGACCACGCGATGTGCGCGGTTGTTGGGTTGGTTCGGCGACCTGTTCCAGTTCCGGCAAATCCTCGGCCCGGCGGCGCGGGTTCGGATCTTCGCTCCGCTCTACAAAGGCGGTTTGCACCTCAGCTTTGGGCGCGGCGGCCTTGCGGGCGCGCTTGCGTTTGGGGGTCGGTTCCGTGTCCTCGGTCAAAACCGAGCGGATCATCGACAGCGTCTCTTCTTCACTTGCGGTGTGAGACTGACCGGGGATCAAAGTATATGTCATCAGCAGCTTCCTGACCCCGCAACATCTGGGGCTTCTGTTTACTGACCCGCGCAGCACGGGTCGGATTTCACACGTCCGCGTTTTGCGGATGAGGCAGAGGTAGGGCCGCAATGTGGGCGTGGGGTGGCTGATCTGTGGCGAAAATGCGGCACTGTCGCCGTCGTGGAAACAGTGCGCCAACACGCCCGGAACTGTGCCGTGATCAGGCATCAAAGGGGCGCAGGTGTGGCGATGGGTGACGCGGTTTTGCCCGAATTGACGGGGCATGACGCGCAATCGGCGCAGTGCGCGATTCGACATGGAACTGAAGGTGAATGGCAGGGGCACCAGGGCTCGAACCCGGGACCTACGGTTTTGGAGACCGTCGCTCTACCAACTGAGCTATACCCCTACTGGCACCGGGGATTACGCCGCAGGGCGCGGCAATGCAAGCGCGAATTCAGGCAGCAGAGCGTGCGGCGTCATAGGCGGGCGAGCGTACCACACCCCCATCGAAAAGCCGGGCGATTTCGCCGTTGTCGAGGCCGACAACGTCCCCCAGCACTTCTTCGGTATCTGCGCCAAGCGCCGGGGCCGCCTCGGCCGGGCGGCGGGGTGTTGCACCAAACGTCGCCGGATGCGCCGGAACGGGGAAGGCCCCGATGCCCGGTTGGGAGAGCGTGGAGAACATCGGGTTGTCTGTGCTCAGGTCCGCATCCTCGCGCACCGCTTCGCGCACTGTGCGGAATTGCGACCATGTGAGGCCCGCCGCATCAAAATCGGCGGCGAAATCCGCCACATTCCTGGCTGCGAACCAGGGGCGCAGCGCATCGGTGATGTCCTGCCGGTAGCGCCAGCGTGTGCCCTCGTCGCGCAGGCAGATGCCATGGCGCGCCTCGATGGCCTGCATGGCGTCGGCGCTGTCTGTGGCGCGCACAAGGCCCGCCCATTGTCGCCCGGTCAGGCCAATGACCATCACACGGCGCCCATCGGCGCAGACAAAATCCTGACCGTAGGCGCCATAAAGCGCATTGCCCGCCTTGGCCCGTTCTTCGGAGTTCAGCACAGCATCGCCGATCATGCCCAGATGCCCGATGGCGGCCGCCGCCACATCCTTGAGCGCGATGCGCGCCTCTTGCCCGGTCCCGTGGCGCAGGCGGTGGCGTTCGGCGGCCAGCAGGGCCGAGACGCACATGTTGCCCGCGATCAGATCCCAGGCGGGCAGCGCGTGCGCAACCGGGTCTTGTGATCCTTCAGGGCCCGTCATGTGGGGAATGCCGAGAGCCGGGTTCACCGTGTAATCCACCTGAGGACGCCCATGCCGATCACCCGTAAGTGTGACCATCACCATGTCCGACCGGATGCCGCGCAGCGTGTCATAGTCCAGCCAGCCCGGTGCGGGCAGGTTCGTCAGGAACAGGCCCGCGTCTTCACCCGGTGCGGTGGCAAGGCGCTGCACCAATTCGCGCCCCTCGGGGCATTTCATGTCCACGGCGACGGATTTCTTGCCCTTGTTCATGCCCGCCCAGAACAGACTTTGACCATTGGGAGCCAGCGGCCAGCGACCCGCATCGAGGCCGCCGCCGATCATGTCGACGCGGATCACCTCGGCCCCCATCTGGGCCAAGGTCATGCCCGCAAGGGGCACCGCCACAAAGGCCGAGCTTTCGATGACGCGCATGCCGGACAGGATGGTCATTGGGTGTCCTCCCACATCGCCGTGGCCTGCATGCCCTGATGGCCGTCTTGCCCGGAATAGAGCGACATAATCCCGTCCTCTTCGGTGGTGCAAATATCGAGATCACCACTGGCGAACATGGGGTGCACAGCGCGGAAATCGAAGTAGACGGGTGGGCGTCCCTTCTGCGTGATGGCGTGGCGCATCAAGAGTGAAGCCTGCAACGGGCCATGCACCACGAGGTCGGGGTACTTTTCCACGGTCCGGGTGTAGTCGAGGTCGTAGTGGATGCGGTGCGCATTGAAGGTGACGGCCGAGTAGCGCAGCAGCAGCGGCATCGACATTGCAACCGTCTCCGCACCTGGCGCGGGCATCTGACGCTTTTTGGGCGGGGTGAAGGTGTCGGGCATGGGCAGGTAGACGATGTCCTGGCGTTCTTCGATGGCGAGGCCGCGCGGGCCGGTGATCGCGTGATCGAGGGTCACAAGCGCCATGGGGCCGGACGCCGTTTCCTTTTCCACGGCAGAGCGCAGAGAGACCTGGCGGCTGAGCGTGTCGCCGACCCGCAAGGGCGCGTGAAAGCGCAAGGCGCCTCCGGCCCACATGCGGCGCGGCAGGCGCAGGGGCGGCATCAACTCGCCCGGGCCGGGGTGCCCATCCGGGCCCAGTTGCGTGACATGGGTCAGCGGGGGGAATGCCGCCCAGTGCCAGAGTGCCGGAAGAAGGTCACCCGGAGCGGGGTGCGCCATGTGCGGATGACCAATTGTGGCGTGCAGTTTGGCGGCAGAAAGCGCGTCGATCCCGCCCTGATCGCAGATGGTGCGTCCGATCCATGCAGCTGTGTTCACCTGATCCATAGCACCCTCCTGATTGCCGTGTCAGGGTGGCTGAGTTTCAGAAAAAATCAATATATTTTAATGACTTAGCGGAATACCGTCGTATACCGAACGGATTTTTCTGCACATGCAGCACGGGGACCCGCGTTGAAATTCAACGCTATTTCTCGCGATTTCGCGGGTGCAGCAAATGCGCGCAAAACGTGCAGAAAATTGCGCCTGTGGGCCGCAAACCCGGCCCTGCGCGGGCCGAAACGCAAAAAAGGCGGAGACATGCTCCGCCTTTTTAGACTGGTTTGAACCGGATGTGATTCCGGTGCGAGGTCTGCCTTAATCCGTGATCTTGGACACTACGCCCGCACCCACGGTGCGGCCGCCTTCGCGGATCGCAAAGCGCAGGCCCTGTTCCATCGCGATCGGCGCGATCAGCTCGACCCCGAACGACACGTTGTCGCCAGGCATCACCATTTCAGTGCCCTCGGCCAGCTGAACCGTGCCCGTCACGTCCGTCGTGCGGAAGTAGAACTGCGGGCGGTAGTTCGCGAAGAACGGCGTGTGACGGCCGCCCTCGTCCTTGGTCAGGATGTAGGCTTCGGCTTCGAACTTGGTGTGCGGCTTGACCGAACCGGGCTTGCACAGCACCTGGCCGCGCTCAACCGCTTCACGGTCGATCCCGCGCAGCAGCGCGCCGATGTTGTCGCCCGCTTCGCCGCGATCCAGCAGCTTGCGGAACATTTCAACGCCCGTGCAGGTCGTTTTCTGCGTGTCCTTGATGCCGACGATCTCGATTTCGTCGCCCACGTTGATCACGCCACGCTCGACACGGCCGGTCACAACCGTGCCACGGCCGGAGATCGAGAACACGTCTTCCACAGGCATCAGGAAGGGCTGGTCCACCGCGCGCTCGGGCGTGGGGATGAACTCGTCAACCGCGGCCATCAGCTTGCGGATCGCGTCTTCGCCGATCTCGTTGTCACGGCCTTCCATTGCGGCCAGGGCCGAGCCGGGGATCACGGGAATGTCGTCGCCGGGATACTCGTAGCTGTCCAGCAGCTCGCGGATTTCCATCTCGACCAGCTCCAGCAGCTCTTCGTCGTCGACCTGGTCCACCTTGTTCATGAACACGACCATGGTGGGGATGCCCACCTGGCGGCCCAGCAGGATGTGCTCGCGCGTTTGGGGCATCGGGCCGTCCGCCGCGTTCACAACCAGGATCGCGCCGTCCATCTGCGCCGCACCGGTGATCATGTTCTTGACGTAGTCGGCGTGGCCGGGGCAGTCGACGTGCGCGTAGTGGCGGTTCTCGGTCTCGTATTCCACGTGCGCGGTCGAGATCGTGATCCCGCGCGCTTTCTCTTCGGGCGCGCCGTCGATCTGGTCATAGGCCTGGAAATCGCCAAAATACTTCGTGATCGCCGCCGTCAGCGTCGTCTTGCCGTGGTCAACGTGACCAATCGTGCCAATGTTAACG
This sequence comes from Tateyamaria algicola, assembly GCF_047715485.1. NCBI lineage: Bacteria > Pseudomonadati > Pseudomonadota > Alphaproteobacteria > Rhodobacterales > Roseobacteraceae > Tateyamaria > Tateyamaria algicola. The sequence goes on along the minus strand of NZ_CP180422.1, from coordinate 2,685,831 downwards.
TGCGGCTTCGTACGTTCAAACTTTTCCTTTGCCATCTTGTCAGACGCCCTTTTTTGATTGTGGGACATATGCCCGGATTCACTCCGCGCGGCATGTATTGCGAAAGTAGGAGAAAATCAAGCGCCGTTAGCGGTTTGAAGCGGGGCGGAGAGCTGGGTTTGAAGTGCGGCGGCAAAGCCTGCGACGGTCTGGTCGTAGTCGCGCGTGGCCGGCGGGCTGGTCGCCACCCCGATCAGCCCCGGCACGCGCAGGGTTGCGGACGTGCCGCGCACCTCTTGCGGCCCAAAGATCACGTCGCCTGTTTGCGCGTCCCTCACGGTGACGTCCGCCACGATGCTGCTGGGCCCGCCAAAGGCAAAGGCGGATCCGGGCGAGGTCAGCAAGACATCTTTCAGCCGCAGCGCGATGTTGGCGTTGGCCACACCGGGCCCGGAAAACACGTCCTGCACGGCTAAGGTGATGTCATTGGCCACCTCGAGCGGGGCACGTTGGAGTGCGCGTCCCCGGATGCCGATGAAGTCGGTGATATCGACGGCCACGACATTGGCAACGATTACGCGTCCTGGCGTATCTGTTGATGTTGCGGATGTCGCCGCTTCGTCACATGCCGCCAAGGTCAGGGCGATGCCAACAAGTCCAAACAGGCGGGTCACAAAAGACATGGGCCGTCCCACTCCGCCCTATTCCGCCGCAACCACTTCGGTTTCGGGCACATCGGAGGTCGCGGCCTGCGCCTTGGGTGTGAACCACCCTTCCTCACGTTGCTGTTTCACGAGGAACCGCTCAACCGCCTTCGAGGCGTTCTGGCTCAGCTCTTTGAGCTGCTCTTCGGCGGTCATGGTGTAGCCGGTGCCGATGATCGGGGCGGTGCCGAAGGTTTCAAGCACGGTGATCTGTTCGGGTTCGTCGTTCAGTTTGTCCCCTGCGGCATCGTCCCAGACGGTCACATTGAGGATCAGCGCGGATTTGGGCGCCAGCACCAGAGGGATACCGGGTTGGGCCAATACGTAGCCTTCGACCGAAATACCGAAGTGATAGCGGCTTGCCCCCTGGTAGCGGCCGAAGCGTTCGGAAATGGCATCCTGCACGGCGGCTTGCAGTTGTTCTTCGGTCGCCATGCGGCTGAGGGGGCCGCGCTGCGCCTTGGAGGCGACCACGATGTTATGCTCGAGCCGGAAATCGCCCAGAGGCACGGGAGGCTGATTCAGATCGGCATTCCCACCGCACGCGGCCAGCAGGCCCATCATCACCAAGCCCAAAACTACACGCACCATTGCAGAACTCTCCCCGTTTCTTGCCCACTGCGATACCGCAGGTGCGACACGGGTGCAATTGTCGCGGTGGCCGGACGGCATATATGTTACCCAAGGATAGGAGCCCATCATGCCCGATACCGTCCAACCCGCCCGTCTGCCCGTGCGTGTCCCGCTGGTCAACGAGGCGTGGGGATTGTGGAAAAGCCTGCAAATGGCACGCGAGAATGTGCTGCGCATCATTCCCGAGATTGCGACGACCCAACCGATGGTGTCTGGCAAGACGGGCAAGCGCTGGCATATGGTGATGGACCCGGGCGCGATCCGCGAGATGCTGCTGGACCGTCTGGACGACTACCCCAAGTCGATCGTGACCAAGAACCTGCTGAAGCCCGCCATCGGGGATCTCGCTGTTCATTGCCGAGGGCGCGCATTGGCGCTGGCAGCGCCGCACCGCTGCGCCCGTGTTCACCCATCGCAACATGATGAACCTCGCCCCGATCATGACCGGCGCAGCCGAACGCAGTGCGGAACGGATCGCCGCGGCAGGCCCCAAGGCTGTCAATCTGCTGGACGAGATGGTCACGACCACCTTCGACATCATTGCCGATGTGACCTTTTCCGGCGGCGACAGTTTCGACCGCGACAGCGTGCACAACGCCATTGACGACTACATCTCGGAAGCGGGCAAGATTTCCCTGTTCGATATCCTTGGCGCGCCCGACTGGGTGCCGCGCCCGGGCCGCGTGATGTCCGGCAAGGCGATGCGCGACATGAAATCGGTGGCCGACAGCGCCATCGAGGTCCGCGCGCAACGTGGCCCTGACGGGGTGCCTGATCTGCTCGACCTGCTGCTCGAGGGGGAGGACCCCAAATCGGGTCGCAAGATGAATACGGCAGAGCTGCGCGACAACCTGTTGACCTTTATCGTGGCCGGTCACGAGACCACGGCCCTGACCCTGGCCTGGTCGATGTACCTGGTCGCCTTCGATCAGGATGTGCAGGACCGCGCCCGGGCCGAGGCGCAATCCGTGCTGAATGGACGTGCCGCGACGGGCGAAGATGTTGAGAGCCTGCCCTTGATCCGCCAGATCATCGACGAGGCGCTGCGCCTTTACCCGCCCGCGGGGATGGTGTCGCGCACCGCTATGGCAGACGACGTTTTGTGTGGCCGCGAAGTGCGCAAGGGCGACACCTGCATCATCCCGATCTACGCGCTGCAACGTTCAAAGCTGTTGTGGGACGACCCGGACGCCTTCCGCCCGGACCGGTTTGCAGATCGCAAGTCGGTGGATCGCTATGCCTATCTGCCCTTTGGCGACGGGCCGCGCATCTGCATCGGCGCGTCCTTTGCCCTGCAAGAGGCGGTGATCATCCTTGCCACCATCCTCAGCCGGTTCAAATTCTCGCCCGTGCCCGGCAAAGAACCCGAGCCGGTCATGATCCTGACCTTGCGCCCGCAAGGGGGTGTCTGGTTGACGGCGGAACCTGCCTAGCTATTTGCAGATGGCTTGCAGATCGGCCCATTGCGCGTCCGACAGGATTGGCGTCCAGTCCGCCGTCTCTGGCGCCGCCGCGCGCGCCTCGTCAATGCGGTCGGACAGGGACGGATGCGACAGGAAGTGGGCCACGACCCCGTCATTGTCGCCGTACTTGTCCCGCAGGCGTTCGAACATGTCGCCCAGCGCCGCCGGGGATACGCCCGCCTCTTCCAGCACCTCGTGGGCAAAGGCATCTGCTGCCGCCTCGGCGGACTGGGTATAGCTGGCGTCGATCAGCCGTTCGGTCAGGAACAACACCACCGCACCCCCGGCAAAGTCACCAAACAACAGGCCCAGCACCCCGATGCTGCCCGCCGAGCGCAAGGCGTGCCGCGTTGGATCACGGCTGACCACATGGCCAAGTTCATGGGCAAAGACGGCTGCCACCTCTTCGGGCGCTTCGGCGGCATCAATCAGCCCGCGAAAGAACACGACATTTCCGCCGGGCAGGGCAAAGGCGTTGATCATCGGGTGGTTCAGCACGAACACCGACACTTCGGTGTTGTCCGGCAAGGACGGGGCGAAGGTGGCGGCCATCTCGTCCAGTGCGGCGCGCCCGCCCGGGCTCTCACAGAGCGCAAGAGGGCCCAGACGCTCGTTGCCCAGCGCCTCGCGGATCTGGGCAAAGGTCGCCTCGCCCAGCGCGCGTTCGGCGCGGGGTGGGATGACGGCGGCCAGTTGGTCGGCCATCAGGGGGATGAGCACACCGATTTGCAGGGCAACCGCAGCCACAGCCCCCGTTGCCCAAAGGGCCAGACGCCCGCGCCCCTTGGGCGGCGCGCGCCGCGACAGATGCGGAAGATGCGGCAATGTCCCTGCGTTCGGCACATGGAGACGGGCAACCGGGTCGCTTGTCAGCCGCAATACGGTGTCGATGCCGTCGGGCAAATCCAGCAGCGATCTGACCTCGGCCTTGGGCCAAAGGACGCTGGTGCCATCCTCGCGGGCAAGGACAAGGTGCGTGTCTTCGGCATTGGCTGTCACATAGACGGGCACCGGCGTCGGGGTATCCCCGTCGAAATAGGACGCTTTCGTCATATCGCCGCCCCCAGATCCAGTGCTTCGGCAAAGCCTTCGGCCTCGGCGAACTCATCGCGGGCGCGTTGGCTGACCTCGGCCAGCCCATCATCCACGGGCAAGGCCGTCGAGGTCGCCATGTGCCGCATCAGCGGGAACGTCACGAAGGTGTTGTAGACCACCGACCACAGCAGGAAGACACCGAAGTAGAGAATGACAGAGGCCGATATCGACACCCAGCGCGGCGCATCGAAGGTCATGTCGGGATCGACGCCGCCGATCTCTTCCAGCACGTTGAACCCGACGATGGGCAGCATGATGAACATGATCAGAACAAGGCCCAGTGTCAGCACCAGATAGGCCAGGATCGTGCCGCCTGCAAAAATCCAGGCAACCCGCCCGGTCCGCAAGGTCGAGGCGATGGTCACGCCCGGTGCTGTCTTGTGATTGGCCATGAGCCGCCGCGCGCCAAACACATAATGGACCGCCCCCACGTAAAGACCGATGACAAGGGGGCCGAGCAGCCACAAGCGCCACACCTTGTTGGGGTCGCGCGCGCCATCGGCCAGGAATGCCTCGTAGGAAAACACCTCGATCAGGAAGGCGTCGATGATGGCGGCCCAGAACGCGCCAATCGGGTCGATCCAGGTCACCCAGACCACCCAGAGCACTGATGCCGCGACTGCGCCGATCACGGGCAGCGCAGGACGATAGAGCATCGTCCACCGCCCCCCTTGTGTCAGCTTGGCCGAGCCAAAGAATGTGCGGTCTGTCCGGTATTTCTCAAGATAGAACGTCATGCGCGGCCACAGCGCCCCGAGCGTGCAGATGGTGATCAGCCAGTGCACGCAGGCCCGCCACGCATAGCCCCAAGCCCCCGGTTCCAGCCCGAAGCGCACGCCGCGCCAGCGGGTCCGCCCCAGAACGTAGCGCCGGGCACGGTAGCGGGCATAGAACCACAGGGGGATCACCCCGAGAAAGCTGAGGGCGTAGCCGACGACATTGCCGTCAAACAGCGAAAAGCTGACAAACATCAAGAGCAGGTTCACGATGCCGATGTAAAAGGTCAGGATCACGACGGCGATGAAAAAGCCCAGCAGCTTTTCCCACGGATCGCCCACATATTCCATCGGATGCCCGCCGGGGCGGATCGAGGACCAGAAATAACGACGCAGCCGTGTTTTCATCCAGAAGCGGTAGAAGCCGAGGGTCAGGATCGACCAGAAGCCGGTCTTGAGCGCCAGCCAGAACACCGCCCCGCGCCCCCCGGTAAAGGAGACGCGCAGACCGTCAGGTGAATCTGTTGTCGCGGGGGAATCCGCGGGGGGCCATCCGCCCTGTGCCTGCGCGTTTTCCGCGCCACTCGGCAAGTTCGACTTCGGTGCGGGTGCGTCCTGCGGGGTCGCGCCAGCTGAGTCCTTCTGCCAGGGTGAAGGTGGTTGCATCGCTCAGGCCCCCGTCCTTGTAGCGCTGAAGCCGCACGCCTTTGCCGCGTGCCATTTCAGGTAGTTCATCAAGGCCAAACACCAACACTTTGCGATTGTCGCCCACAACCGCGACACTGTCGCCGGACACGGGCGTGCAGACCGCAAGGGCCACATCGCCGCGCACATTGAGCACCTGTTTGCCGGTACGGGTCTGGGCGAGCACCTCGTCCTCGGGCACGACAAACCCGTCCCCGGCAGAGGAAGCCACAAGCAATTTGCGCCCCTGCTGATGGGTCAGGATCGAGTGTATCTGCACCTCGTTCGGCAAATCCACCATCAGACGCAAAGGTTCACCCATGCCGCGCCCGCCGGGCAAGTTGGCCGCCGACAGCGTGTAGAACCGCCCGTTCGAGCCGACGACAACCAGACGATCCGTCGTCTCTGCATGGAAGATGAAGCGCGGGCCGTCGCCGTCCTTGAACTTCAATTCGCGGGTCAGGTCGATATGGCCCGTCATCGCGCGTATCCAGCCCATCTGGCTGCACACCACCGTGATCGGTTCGCGGTCGATCATCGCCTCGAGCGGGACATCCTCGACCGTGCCCGCCTCGGCAAAGGTGGTGCGGCGCGCACCGCCTTCATAGTCCTTGCCGAACTGTTTCTTGGTGGCCTTGAGCTGGTCGGAAATCGCCTGCCACTGCACCTCTTCGCTTTCCAGCAGGTCCTCGAGGCTGGCGCGCTCTTCCATCAGGGCGGCCTGTTCGCGCAGCAACTCGACCTCTTCGAGGCGACGCAGCGACCGCAGGCGCATGTTCAGGATCGCTTCGGCCTGCACATCGCTCAACTCGCCCTCGCCCGGGCCGGGGCCAACATAGTCAGCCTCGTTCATCGCGCGCGGATGATCCTTGCCCCAGTCCTCGCGCATCAGCGCGGCCTTGGGGTCTTCGTCATAGCGGATGATGTCGATCACGCGGTCGAGGTTGAGGAAGGCAACGATCAGCCCCTCGAGCACCTCGAGGCGGTGGTCGATCTTTTCCATCCGATGCTCGCTGCGGCGGATCAGAACCTCGCGGCGGAAATCGAGGAAGGCGCGCAGCACTTCCTTCATCGAGCAGACCTTAGGCGTGACCCCGTCGATCAGCACGTTCATGTTCAGCGAAAACCGCACCTCGAGGTCGGAGTTGCGATAGAGCATCCCCATCAGCACATCCGGGTCCACATTCTTGGACCGGGGTTCGAGGATCAGGCGGATGTCATCTGCGGACTCGTCCCGCACATCGGCGAGGATCGGGATTTTCTTGGTCTGGATGACCTCGGCCAGCTTTTCGATCAGCTTGGATTTCTGGACCTGGTAGGGGATTTCAGTGACGACGATCTGCCACTGTCCACGGCCCAGATCCTCGACCTCGTAGCGGCAGCGCAGGCGAAAGCCGCCCTTGCCGGTGCGGTAGGCCTGCGCGATGGCCTCGGGCGGTTCGACGATGATGCCACCGGTGGGGAAATCGGGGCCGGGCACGTAGTTCAACAACGTGTCGTCGCGCGCATCCGGTGTCTTGATCAGGTGCAGGCAGGCGTCGCACAGCTCGGCAATATTGTGGGGCGGGATGTTGGTGGCCATGCCCACGGCGATGCCTGAGGATCCATTGGCCAGCAGGTTCGGGAATTGCGCGGGCAGCACAACCGGCTCGGTCAGCGTGCCGTCATAATTCTCGCGAAAATCAACGGCATTCTCGTTCAGACCGTCCAGCAGCGCCTCGGCCACAGCCGTCATCCGCGCCTCGGTATACCGGCTGGCCGCCGGGTTATCACCGTCGATGTTGCCAAAGTTGCCCTGGCCGTCGACCAGCGGGTAGCGCACGTTGAAATCCTGCGCCAGACGCGCCATCGCATCGTAAATCGCGGCGTCGCCATGCGGGTGATAGTTGCCCATCACGTCGCCTGAAATCTTGGCCGACTTGCGGAATCCCCCGGTCGAGGACAGGCGCAATTCGCGCATGGCGTAGAGAATGCGGCGATGCACAGGCTTCAGACCGTCGCGAGCGTCCGGCAGCGCACGGTGCATGATCGTGGACAGCGCATAGGTCAGATAGCGCTCGCCCAACGCGCGGCGCAGCGGTTCTGAGAGGTCCATGTTGGGGGCGTCGGCCTGATCTGACATAGATGCTGTGTAGCGGGCGCATTAGGGGCGAACAAGCGTTCAACGTGATTTACGCAACGCCCGGAACCAATCTGCCTGCCGATCCGTTGCCTTCGCACAACAACAGGCCCGAACGGGGAAAAGGTAAGGTTTTTTACCAGTGCCCAGAATCGCTGCGTCTGTTAAGAAATCATTGTGCCATCAAGCTGCTTTGATGGTGCTATAGTATGTTGGGGGGACGCAGGGTATGGCGCGGTTCATTATCGTTTCATTTGTTTTTTTAGGCTGGGCATTTTACGAGATGAGCGGCGGGTCGGATTTTGACCCGGTTGAAACGCGCCAGGCGCGGATCGAAATGCCTGCACTGGTTGAAGAGGAAAAGCTGGAGACGGTGATCGCGACTGCGCAAACGCAGCCGACGCCTGACAATGTCACGCGGGTCGCGCTGAACCTCACATCCGTCAACGACGTCTTGCGCCCTGCCCCCACCTTGCGCACCGAAACCGCCAAGGTGACGCCTGCCATCGAAGCCGCCGTAACCGAAGCGCTGAGCGAAGAAGAACCGACAATCATTCTGCCCAGCCTCGTCGCGGGCGAAGCGGTGATCACACCCGTCGAATTCGGGCGCAATGCACAGGTCGCAACCGACAACGAAACGCGGCGCGTCACCGGCAACAGCGTGAACATGCGCGGCGGCCCGGGCACAGGCTATTCGGTTGTCGACCGGCTGGTGCGCGGCGACGAGGTCGAAATCCTGCAAGACCCCGGCAACGGCTGGGTCAAACTGCGCGCGGTTTCGGGTGGCCCTGTCGGCTGGATGGCGGATTTCCTGCTGAGCGAAGGCTGATTGCATCTGCGCTGACGCACGCTAAGACTGCGCCCCTAAAACGAGAGGCGCGGGCATGGCACAAAAGACAATCCTGATCACGGGATGCTCTTCCGGCATCGGATACGCGGCGGCGGTTGGTCTGCGCGCTGCGGGCTGGCGCGTCTTTGCAGCGTGCCGGCGGGTCGAGGATTGCGAGCGTCTGCGCGAAGAGGGTTTTGACAGCCCCCTGATCGATTATGAAGACACCGACACCATCACCTCCGGCCTTGCGGAGGTTCTGGCGGCCACGGGCGGCACGCTGGATGCGCTGTTCAATAACGGGGCATATGGTGTGCCAGGCGCTGTCGAAGACCTGCCCACTGACGCATTGCGCGCCATTTTCGAGGCGAACTTTTTCGGCTGGCACGCGCTGACTCGGCAGGTCATTCCGGTGATGCGGGCGCAGGGGCACGGGCGGATCGTGCAATGTTCGTCTGTGCTCGGCTTTGTCACGATGCCGTGGCGCGGGGCCTATAACGCGACCAAATTCGCGCTCGAGGGCCTGACAGACACGATGCGCATCGAAATGCGCGACACGCCGATCCATGTGATTCTGATCGAACCGGGGCCTGTGACCAGCCGCATCCGCGCCAATTCGATCCCGCACTTCGAACGCTGGATCGATTGGGAGGCGTCCCCCCGCATCGCTCAGTATCGCGACAAGCTGCGCAAACGCTTGTACGAAGATACCGGCCCTGATCCGTTCGAACTTCCGCCTCAGGCCGTCGTGAAAAAGCTGCAACACGCTCTTGAGGCACCGCGCCCGCGTCCGCGCTATTTTGTGACCACGCCAACGTATATCATGGCCACGCTGCGCCGCATCCTGCCGACCCGTGCGCTGGATTGGGTCCTTTCTCGGGGGTGAGCGAACAACACGTTCGCTTTTGGGCGCAGAGCGGCTACATCACGCAGCAACACTGACAAGAAGGACCGAGGGACATGGCCCAAGACCCGCTATTTATCCTGATCGTACTGGCATGTTTGGCCGTTGTTGTGGTGCTGATGCTGGGCCTGGGCGGTTTCGCCAAAGGGTCGGGCTGGGCCAAGAACAACTCGAACAAACTGATGCGCTTCCGCATCGGCGCACAATTTGTGGCCGTGCTGCTGATCCTGGCCTATGTCGCACTGCGTGGAACGGGGAACTGAGCATGGTTGTACTGAACAAGATCTATACGAAGACCGGCGATGCGGGCGAAACCGCGCTTGGCAACGGCGCGCGGGTGGCCAAGCACGCGATGCGCGTGACGGGTTATGGCACGGTGGACGAACTCAACGCGTTTGTCGGCGTGGCCCGGCTGGAGGCGTCGGGCGACGTCGATACCGCGCTCAGCCGTATTCAGAACGACCTGTTCGATCTGGGCGCCGATCTGTGCCGCCCGGATATGGAGAAAGACGCCGAGGCGGAATACCCGCCCTTGCGGATGGCCGATGAACAGGTGACGCGGCTGGAATCTGAAATCGACGCGATGAATGACGCGCTGGACCCTTTGCGCAGCTTTATCCTGCCGGGCGGGTCCGCCCTGTCGGCGCATCTGCACGTGTGCCGCACCGTGGCGCGCCGGGCCGAACGGCTGTCGGTGGAACTGGCCACGATGGAGGCGGTGAACCCCGCAGCCGTGAAATACCTCAACCGGCTGAGCGACTGGTTCTTTGTGGCTGCGCGGATCGCGAACAACGGCGGCAAGGATGATGTCTTGTGGGTTCCAGGTGCGAACCGCGACTAGCGGCAAACGCTCCGGGGGAGCGTTTGGCACGTGGAAGGGCGAAGCCCTGGGGGTAACAGCCTGCGCTTAACCTGCCTCAGGCTCCCACAGCTCAATCGGTGTCCCCTCAGGATCATGCAGATGCGCGAACTTCCCGATCCCCGGCATTTCGCCCATGTCCTTGACCTCGATACCCGCGGCCTCAAGCTGCGCCGTCATCGCCGCCAAATCACGCACCTTGAAGTTCAGCATGAACGCCTTGTCAGCGCTGAAATAGGTGGTGTCAGCCGCAAAGGGCGAAAACACCATCGGCCCTGCCTCGATCATCCAGGGCTTTTGATCCGCCGTCGTCGGCACCAGATCGATGCCCAGCGTATCGCGATACCATTGCGCCAGCGCCTCCGGTTCCTTCGCGCGAAAGAAGAACCCGCCCATCCCAACAACCCGTTCCATATCGCCACTCCCTTTTGCAGCACTCTAGCATGTTTCCTATTTGCGCGCAGTGACGGCAAAACGCGGCGTCTTATTGCTGTGACGTGACGATTTTGACCTGTTTCCCTTACGGCGACTTAGGTAAACCGGCGAGGAACGATTATTTCGCAAAGCGAAGATGAGTCGTAATTTTGTCTTGTCGGTGATGAGACACTTTTTGAAGAGAGGAACGTTCATGAAGGTGCTGGTGCCTGTCAAACGCGTGATCGACTACAACGTGAAAGTGCGCGTCAAAGCGGACGGATCGGGTGTGGATCTTGCCAATGTAAAAATGTCGATGAACCCGTTTGACGAGATTGCCGTCGAACAGGCCATCCGCCTGAAAGAAGCGGGCCAAGCCGAGGAAATCATCGCGGTTTCTGTCGGTGTCAAACAGGCGCAGGAAACCCTGCGCACAGCGCTGGCCATGGGTGCAGACCGCGCGATCCTCGTGATTGCAGCGGATGACGTGCACACCGATATCGAGCCGCTGACCGTCGCCAAGATCCTCAAAGGTGTGATCGACGAAGAGCAGCCCGGCCTCGTGCTGTGCGGCAAGCAGGCGATCGACAACGACATGAACGCCACCGGCCAGATGCTGTCGGCCCTGATGGGCTGGAGCCAGGCCACCTTCGCCTCCGAAGTCGAAGTGGCGGGCGACAAAGCCAAGGTGACACGCGAAGTCGACGGCGGCTTGCAGACCATCGAGGTCAACATGCCCACGGTCATCACCGTGGACTTGCGCCTGAACGAGCCGCGCTATGCCTCGCTGCCCAACATCATGAAAGCCAAGAAAAAGCCGCTGGAAGAAAAGACAGCAGCCGATTACGGCGTCGATGCGGCGCCACGTCTGGAAATCGTGAGCACAACCGAGCCCGAAGCCCGCGCAGCAGGCATCAAGGTGGGTTCGGTCGAAGAGCTTGTAGAGAAACTCAAAGAAGCGGGGGCGGTGTAATGGCTGTACTTCTTCTAGCAGAAATCAACGACGGCGAACTGGCGATGGACGCAACGGCCAAGGCCGTGACAGCAGCCAGCGCATTGGGCGACGTCACCGTTCTGGCCACAGGCGCGACATGCGCCGCAGGCGCTGCCGAGGCGGCAACCATCGCAGGCGTGGCCAAGGTGCTGTGCGCCGAGGACGCGGTTTATGGCAAGCGTCTGGCCGAGCCGGTCGCGGACCTGATCGTGTCGCTGGCAGGCGATTACGAACACATCGTCGCCCCGGCCACCACCGACGCCAAGAACATCATGCCCCGCGTTGCGGCGCTGCTGGATGCGATGGTGATTTCGGATGCCACGGCCGTGGTTGACGCCAACACGTTCGAACGCCCGATCTACGCGGGCAACGCGATCCAGACCGTGAAATCCGGCGACGGCAAAAAGGTCATCACCTTCCGCACATCGACATTCGATGCGGCCCCCACGGGCGGCTCGGCCTCGGTCGAAAACATCGGTGCAGCGGCTGACCCTGCCCTGTCGTCCTGGGTCGAAGACAAGGTCGCGGCCAGCGATCGCCCCGAGCTGACATCGGCTGGCGTGGTTGTGTCGGGGGGTCGCGGTGTCGGCTCCGAAGACGACTTTGCGCTGATCGAAAAGCTGGCGGACAAGCTGGGTGCCGCAGTTGGCGCCTCGCGCGCGGCGGTCGATTCCGGCTACGCGCCCAACGACTGGCAGGTTGGCCAAACGGGCAAGGTTGTTGCCCCCGACCTCTATGTCGCTGTCGGTATTTCCGGCGCAATTCAGCACCTTGCGGGCATGAAGGACTCCAAAGTCATCGTGGCCATCAACAAGGACGAAGAAGCGCCGATCTTCCAGGTTGCGGATTACGGGCTGGTCGCTGACCTGTTCGACGCCGTCCCCGAGATGATCGAAAAGCTGTAAAGCGCATCCAGAAACTGAAAAGGCCCGTTGCAGCGATGCAGCGGGCCTTTTTCTTTGGCGTGCGTCCTGGCCTAGAGCATGGATTTCAGAACAGGGCTCAGCGCGTCGGCAATGTCGCGGTGCACCTGCGGCCCAAGCATCTGGCGGGCAACGGGCGCATCCATCTCCGAAAACACCATGCCATCCGTCGGCGCGGCCATCGCTTCGGGTGAGGCGACAACTTCGACATATTCGGTCGCCATGGGAATGACGGTGTTCAGCATGTCACGCGTGACAAAGGCCGGATCGGCATCGATGCAGTCATCCATGTCTTCCGGTGCCCGGTCACTGGCCCACAGCAGGATGGTCTTGCCAGGAATCTGGCTGAGAACCAGACGCATCCGTGCAGCCCAGGCCGCCCGCAATTCTTCCACCACGGGCTGGAACCGCTCTGGCGACACCAGATTCAGGCGTTGCAGCATGTGATTGGTAAAGTTGAACTCGGCGAAATCAACATCCCGGTAGATGGCGCGCAAGAGCGCCGATGCCTCGACAAACCGGTCGTTGCGGCGCGGATGCACACGGTAGAACCTGTTGGACATGTTGCGCGGGCTGGTGATCTGGATCACCGTCGCTGCCGCCATTGTCGACACTTCGCGCAGATAGGGATCGGTTGCGAACACGTCCACACCGCCATTCAGACTGCCAAAATTCACGCATGTCTTTCCCAGCGATGCCTCGATCAAGTCTGGAAATGGCGTTTGTATGAACTTCCCATAGGTGGTCGTGCCACCAAAGAACGCAACAAATGGCTGATCCAGTGACCGACGCGGCCCGCGAAACAAAACCTTGGAATTGCCGTAGCGACACGGCAAGTAATCAAGCCCTCCCGGACCCAGTACATCAAAACTCATGAGACCCACTCTCAATTTATCACCCATGTCCATTTTGACATGCAGTGTTTGCGATTCCCCTAACGAAACATGACGATTTTGAGGCAGCGTCAACACTTGCCCCTCACCGCGCCCTGCCCCTATGGTGCAGCGGCTGTCAGAAAGGACCATCATGGACATCAAGACCGTCGGAATCGTAGGCGCGGGACAAATGGGCAACGGGATTGCGCATGTGATGTCTCTGGCTGGGTATGATGTGTTGCTGAACGATGTCTCGGGTGACGCGCTGAAGGCGGCGATGGCAACCATTGATCGCAATCTGGAGCGGCAGGTCAGCCGTGACAAGATCACTGCCGAGGACAAGGCCACGGCGATGGCCCGGATCACGACCACATCGACGCTGACCGACCTTGGCAACACCGATCTGGTGATCGAGGCCGCAACCGAGCGCGAGACCGTAAAGCAGGCCATCTTCGAAGACCTGGTTCCCCATTTGCAGCCCCACACGATCCTGACGTCCAACACGTCCTCCATTTCGATCACGCGACTGGCGAGCCGGACGGACCGGCCCGAAAAGTTCATGGGCTTTCATTTCATGAATCCCGTGCCCGTGATGCAATTGGTCGAATTGATCCGCGGCATTGCGACGGATGCGGAGACGTTTGATGCCTGCCGGGTGGTGGTCGAGAAACTGGGCAAGACGGCGGCCACGGCCGAGGATTTTCCCGCCTTTATCGTCAATCGCATCCTGATGCCCATGATCAACGAGGCGGTCTATACGCTCTATGAAGGGGTCGGATCGGTCCAATCCATCGACTCGTCGATGAAGCTGGGGGCCAATCACCCGATGGGGCCGCTGGAACTGGCGGACTTCATCGGTCTGGACACCTGCCTTGCCATCATGAACGTGCTGCATGACGGGCTGGCCGACACCAAGTACCGCCCCTGCCCGCTGCTGACGAAATACGTGGAAGCCGGGTGGCTGGGGCGCAAATCCCAGCGCGGTTTCTACGACTATCGGGGCGAAACGCCTGTTCCCACGCGCTGACGGTCTTTGACACAAAGACCGGCGGGAAACCGACACGGTTTCCGCGGTGCGCCTATGTGCGCGTCAGTCTTTCAGTGCAAGCGTATGCGCGCGCAACCACGCCATGAAGCCGCGCGGATCATCCTTCCACGCCTCTACATCGCCCTGGGGAAGCGCATGGCCAACGATGGGCCCTTGTGGCTTGTTCAACGCATGCACGATTTCGTGCAGCAACAGGCCCTGGCGCAACATCGGCGAGACCTGATTGGCAATCTGGTAGGCGCGGCTGTTCTGGCCCGGGAACTTCATCGGCACCACGGTCGCCCCGGACCGGCGGATCAGCTGGGCGGTGAACACGTTCCACTCTGCCTCGACCGCGGGGCCCCACCAGGTTTCCGAGGCGGCCACGCCCCCTGACGGAAACAGGGCAACCACGCCGCCAGCCTTGAGATGCGCCATCGCATGGGCGCGCATCGCCACGCCCTTGCGTTGTGCATCGGGGTCATGCGGAAACGGCACCGGGATCATGAAACTGCCCGCGACCTCGTCAATCGCCGTCAAAAGCGAGCGGGTCAGGATGCGGTAATCCGGGCGTACACGCCCAATCAGGTCGGCAAAGATCATGCCATCGACCATCCCGTGGGGGTGATTGGCGACGATGATCACGGGCCCTTCCTTGGGGATGCGATCAAGCTGCGACTGGGGCGTGGTCAGCTCGATGCCCATCACGTCCAGACAGGCGCGCCAAAAGGCCTGCCCCTGCGGCGCACCCTGGCGTTCAAACTTGCGGATCAGACGCAGGATGGTCAGCTTGCCGGTAAAGGCCTCCATCACCCGGATGAAGGTCGCCTTCCACGGATCTTCGAACGTGGATGCATATGACAGGCTGCGCCGGTCATACTTGGCAAAACTCACGGTTTCGGGCTCTGCCAGTTTGGTCATGTTATGTGTGCTATCGACCAAGGGTTCGCCACCTTCTTCTCACGTGCCGCACGCGGCTGGCTCAGGCCTCTTCTCCGAACTTGTCGGCCACCAGGGCCGACAGCGCCTCCGCCAATGCGTCCGCATCCGGCCCTGAGGTTTCAACGTCAATAAAACTTCCCATGGGCGCTGCCAACATCAAAAGGCCCATAATGCTGTCGCCTGATGCAGACATGCCATCCTTGTTGACCGTTGCGCGGGCGTCAAAGGCTTCAACCACCTCGACCAGCTTGGCAGAGGCGCGTGCGTGGAGCCCCTTGATGTTCACGATTTCTAATGTGCGTTCGGTCATGGATTATCTGTCTGTCGTAATATTCTGGCTATCAATGTACTTCTTGCCTGCATCAAGCGCCACGCGGACGGCGTCAGTCACGTTCATTTGGCGGCTTTTGGCAAGTTTGATCAACATGGGCAAGTTCGCGCCGTAAAGAATGCGGCGGTTCTGCGGGCGGCAGGCCAGCAGGCTCAGGTTGGAGGGCGAGCCACCGAACAGATCCGTGACCACCACCACACCTTCGCCGGTATCGACGTCATTGGCTGCTGCACAAATCTCGTCTTCCTTGGCCTTGCGGTCGTGATCGGGCTCGATCGCAATGGCGCGCATGCCCGGCTGATGGCCAACGACGTGTTCGATGGCCCTCAGGTACTCGGCAGCCAGACCCCCGTGGGCCACGATCACGATTCCGATCAAGCTGATGCCTCTTCGCGTTTTCGGCGATCCAATTCGCGATGCCGAATAGACACCTGCCAGCCCGCCTCTGCAAGGGTCGCCGCCAAGGTTTCCGCCATCGCGACCGACCTGTGTTGCCCGCCGGTACACCCGAATGCAACCGACAGGTGCGATTTGCCTTCATCGAGGTAGGCCGGCAACTGCCACAGCAGCATATCGCGCAGCTTTTGCTCGAACGCGGCCGCGCGCGGGTCAGTCCAGATATAGTCGCGTACAGCGACGTCCTGGCCCGTACTGGCGCGCAGACCGGGCTCCCAAAACGGGTTCTTCAGGAACCGGCAGTCAAACACCATGTCCACCGAACGCGGCAGCCCGCGCTTGTAGCTGAAACTCTGGATCGAGACGGCCAGCTGGCTGTGATCGCCGGGGGAATACCAGTGTTCGACCTCGGCGCGCAGCTGGTGGACATTCAGTTGCGAGGTGTCGATCAGAACATCCGCCCGCGCGCGCAGGGGGGCCAGCAACTCCAGCTCTCGCTGGATACCAGCCTCGACCCGGTCCGCTTCGGCCAGCGGGTGCCTGCGGCGGGTCTCGGAAAACCGGTTCAGCAACACGTCCGTGCTGCAATCAAGGTACAACAGCTCGGGCATCAGGTTCGGCACGGCGGCAATCTGGCCAAGCGCGTCCATGATCGCGGTGACCGAAAAGTCACGATTGCGCGGGTCGATGCCCAGTGCGACGGGTTTGTCGGGGATCGGATTGTCCAACAGGGCGCGGATCAGGCGCAGGGGCATGTTGTCGATAGCCTCGTAGCCGAGGTCTTCCAGCACGCGGATCGCGCTGGAGCGTCCTGCACCGGACGGGCCGGTCACAAGAACAAGACGGCGGGCGGCAGACATGGTGTCGGTCATCACGGATCCCTTCTTCCGCCCTTGAGATATTGCACGATCGCCGCGGGCCAAGCCGGACTATCCGTTTTGTGTAGACAGGCAAGTTTCACCCCGAGAACGCTGATCTCATGGCGCTCGGGCAGACGTTTTGTTTCCACCCGATCCATGTCGATGGCAAGGACAATCGGGGCGGGTGCGCTTTTTGCTGTGAGGATACCGACGGAGCGGGCTTCGATCAGACCCTGGATGCTGTCCGGCGCGCGGGCCCACAGCGTGTCCCCGTCGCGCGACAGTTCGGTCTGATCATCCGAGATCAGCACGGCACCGTGGGCCAACAGCATCAGCGCGAGGCTGGATTTGCCGCTACCAGCCGCGCCCGTGATCAACACGCCCTGACCGTCAAGAGCGACGGCGCTGGCATGCACGCGCATCGCGCCTAGACCGGCAGGCCCACGACAAAACGCGCGCCCAGCGGTTCGGACGTTATGTCAGCATCCGTCGGGCGGATGTTCTCGGCCCAGATCACGCCGCCATGCGCTTCGACGATCTGTTTGGAAATCGCGAGGCCAAGGCCGGAATTGTTCCCGAAATGCTCTTCGGGGCGTTGCGAGTAGAAGCGCTTGAAGATCTTGGTCAGGGCCTGATCCGGGATGCCGGGGCCTGTATCCTCGACCACAATCAGCACGCGGTTTTCGCGTTTGCGCGCCCAGATGCGAATGGCATCGCCGTCCTCGCAAAAGGAAATGGCATTGGTGATCAGGTTGACGAAAACCTGCGCCAGCCGCGCCTCAAGCCCCTGGACGTGGATGGGATGGGCGGGCAGGTCGGCGATGAATTCTATCCCCTTGCTGCGCGCGTCCTCACCCAGATACTGGCCAAGGTTACCCAGCATGTTCAAGAGGTTGAACGACTCTTCCTCTTCCTTCACCAACTCGCTGTCGAGGCGCGAGGCGTTGGAGATGTCGCTGACCAGACGATCGAGACGACGCACGTCATGATCAATCACATCCAGCAGTTTTTCGCGCTGGTCGTCACGTTTGACCATGCGCAGCGTCCCCACTGCGGACCGCAGCGAGGCCAGCGGGTTCTTGATCTCGTGGGCCACGTCGGCGGCGAACTGTTCGTTGCCGTCGATCCGGTTGTAGAGGGCGGCAATCATGCCGCGCAGGGCGCCGGACAGCCGGCCGATTTCATCCGGCCGCGCGGTCAGGTCGGGGATGCGGATGCGACCGGGGTTCACCTTGCGGGCGTTCTTGTCGCGTCCCAACTCGGCCGCGGCAGCAAGGTCGGCCAAGGGGTTTGCGATGGTCGACGCCAGCACAAGGCTGAGGCCGATGGACACGAGGGTCGCAATCACGAACATCTGCAACACCCGCTCGCGTTCGTTGCGCACCATGGCGTCGATCTCGCCCGCGGCGCTGGTCATGGCCACCACGCCAACGGCTTCACCAGCCTGCTGGATCGGGGTCACGACCGTAAAGACCGCGCCACCAGCGCTGTCCAGCCCCTCGCTCACCTGCGTCTTGCCGCCGAGGCTGCCCGCGACTAGCGGGCGCAACTGTTCTTCTACCGATGGCGTTTCTTCGGGAGCCGAGGCAAAGGGGCGCGATACGATGTTCCACACCCAGCTCAACCCATCTGTCAGCAGCGCCAGATCATCGCCGTCCGATTGCGGCTGAAGCGGGGCCAGCGTGCCCTGACTTTCGGCGATCAGCGCATTCGTGGTGTCAAAGACATAGACCGTGTGACGTTCGCGCAGATCGAGCTCGGACAGGGTCTCATCGACATCAATGCCATCCCCCGTCGCCAGGTTCACCGGCGCACCCGCAGGCAGCTTGGCCTCGATCACATCGGCCACCAGTTCGGCCTGCGCCACGAGCGCCGAGATACGCTGCACGGCCAGGCTGTCGCGCGTTGAGTTGAGGTAGAGGATGCCGGCGACCAGGACATTCAACGCGATCAGGTTGAACGTGATGATCTTGCGCGCGAGCGGCGAGCCACGCAAAGAGAAGAGACCGCGCCGCGCGCGGCCATCCCTCAACTCCGACGAAGCCGCCGTTTCCGGGGCCACCCAGTCTTCCCCCAGCACGACGTCGCCGTCATGCGATGGTGGGGTGCTCATGTCTCGCACAAATGTCCCCTCGGCCAGTGCCATGGTCAGCGCTTTTATTCTTCGTTGTAACGGTAACCGATGCCATAGAGCGTCTCAATCGCCGAGAACTCATCGTCCGCACTGCGCATCTTCTTGCGCAAACGCTTGATGTGGCTGTCGATCGTGCGGTCGTCCACATAGACCTGATCGTCATAGGCCACGTCCATCAGCTGATCGCGGGATTTCACGAAACCGGGGCGTTGGGCCAGGGCCTGCAACAGCAGGAATTCGGTCACGGTCAGCGACACATCCTTGCCCTTCCAGGACACGGCGTGGCGCAGCGGATCCATGCGCAAATCGCCGCGATCCATCACCTTGGTTTCTTCGGTATCGCCAACGACATCGCCCGCCACCGCATCCTGACGGCGCAACAGCGCGCGAATGCGCTCGACCAGCAGGCGTTGGGAAAACGGCTTTTTCACATAGTCGTCGGCGCCCATGCGCAGGCCGAGGACCTCATCGATCTCGTCATCCTTGGAAGTCAGGAAGATGACCGGCATCGCGGTCTTCTGGCGCAGACGCTGCAACAGGTCCATTCCGTCCATGCGCGGCATCTTGATATCCAGAACCGCCATGTCCGGCAGACGCTTGTTGAACGCGTCCAGCGCGGCCTGGCCATCGTTATATGTTTCCACCTCGAACCCTTCGGCCTCGAGCGTCATGGAGACGGACGTCAGGATATTCCTGTCGTCGTCCACCAATGCAATCTTTGACATTGCCTGTTTCCTTGTGCTGCTCGTTACTTTTATTTTTTCCGCCATTGTTCAGGTTTTGGCCTTTCGAATCAATCAATAACTGCGAATCAGGCATGGAATGCCCCCACACTCTCGCCACAAACTGGTTAGGAATGGCTAAATTGCCGCACATTCCCGCCTAAGGTGTGCCCGATCCAAAGCGTGTTTGCGCAACCGGTGGCCATGGTGGCGCTAACTGGCCTTTGCCCATCTGTTCATACGTTCAAACAGCATGTTAAGACGCCGGAACGGGGCGACGTGATGTCGTTTCCTGGCCTTGAGCCAACCCTCTGACACGAAAGGCCGCCGCGCGGCTTCAGGAGATTTCACATGACATTTGGACG
Source organism: Tateyamaria algicola (assembly GCF_047715485.1). Classification (NCBI taxonomy): domain Bacteria; kingdom Pseudomonadati; phylum Pseudomonadota; class Alphaproteobacteria; order Rhodobacterales; family Roseobacteraceae; genus Tateyamaria; species Tateyamaria algicola. The sequence continues at coordinate 2,665,863 of NZ_CP180422.1, read as the reverse complement.
GGTAAACCCGCAGTTCCGCCTCGAAGATCAAGGGATCACAGGGCTGGGCGATGTCTATTACAACCTGATAGAACCAGCGTTGATCGAACATGCCCTGGCCCGCAAAGAGGGGTCACTGGGCAAAGGCGGCACCTTTCTGGTGACCACCGGCAAGTTCACCGGCCGCTCTCCCAAGGACAAACATGTGGTCAAAACGCCCAACGTGGCCGATCACATCTGGTGGGAAAACAACGCCGAAATGTCGCCCGAAGGGTTCGATGCGCTGTATGAGGACATGCTGGCCCACATGCAGGGCGGCGAGTACTTTGTACAGGACCTGACCGGTGGCGCCGATCCCAGCTATGCGATCAACGTGCGTATGGTCACGGAAATGGCCTGGCACGGCCTGTTCATCCGCCACATGCTGCGCCGTCCGGATGCCGACGACATCGCGGATTTCGTTGCCGATTTCACCGTGATCAACTGCCCGTCCTTCCAGGCGGACCCGGCGAGGCACAATTGCCGGTCCGAAACCGTGATCGCGATGAACTTTGAGCGCAAGCTGATCCTGATCGGCGGCACCGAGTATGCGGGCGAGAACAAGAAATCCGTCTTCACCCTGCTCAACTACCTGCTGCCCGAACGTGGCGTGATGCCCATGCACTGCTCAGCCAACCACGCCCATGGCAACCCGGTCGATACGGCGGTGTTCTTTGGCCTGTCCGGCACCGGCAAGACGACACTGTCAGCCGATCCGGGGCGCACGCTCATTGGCGATGACGAACACGGCTGGTCGGATCGCGGCACCTTCAACTTCGAAGGGGGCTGTTACGCCAAGACCATCAACCTCAACGCCGAGGCCGAGCCCGAGATCTACGCCACCACCGAAAAGTTCGGCACCGTGATCGAGAACATGGTCTATGACCCCGACACCAAGGATCTGGATTTCGAAGATGACAGCCTGACAGCGAACATGCGCTGCGCCTACCCGCTGCACTATATCTCGAACGCATCGGCATCCGCCCTGGGCGGGCACCCCAAGAACATCATCATGCTGACCTGCGACGCATTCGGCGTCCTGCCCCCCATCGCGCGGCTGACACCGGCACAGGCGATGTATCACTTCCTGTCGGGGTTCACCTCGAAAGTGGCGGGCACAGAGCGGGGGGTAACCGAGCCCGAGCCCACATTCTCGACCTGCTTTGGCGCGCCGTTCATGCCGCGTCGGCCCGAGGAATACGGCAAGCTGTTGCAGGACAAGATCGCCAAACATGGCGCGACCTGCTGGTTGGTGAACACCGGCTGGACCGGCGGCGCATACGGCACCGGCAGCCGCATGCCGATCCGTGCCACACGGGCGCTGTTGACGGCGGCGCTGGACGGTACGCTGGCGGCGGGCGAATTCCGCAAGGATGCGAACTTTGGCTTTGACGTGCCTGTGTCCGTTCCGGGCGTGGCTGACATCCTGCTGGATCCGCGCCGCACGTGGGATGACGGGGCCGCCTATGACCGGCAGGCGGCAAAGCTGGTCGACATGTTCTCGAACAACTTTGCGCAATACCTGCCGCATATCGACGACGACGTGCGGGCGGCCGCGATCGGCTGATCCGCTCAGGCGGCTTCGGGCATGACGTCGCCCAACGGAATATCCAGCAGGTATTCCAGATCCTCGCGGCTGTTATAGGCCAGGAACGTATCGATGGGCGCATCGCGCCCGTCGATCACCCATTTCAGCGCGCTGGGTTCCAGATGCATGTAGCCGATGCGCGCGGCAAAGCCCTTGAACGCCACCACGTTCAGGATAAAGCCATAGATCCAATCCGGGTCCCACCGCTGCATCATCTCCAGCATCCCAGTCCGTCCCAGGACAGGCGCAAGGCCGACACCGCGATACTTGCCGCGTTCCGGGGCCACCCAGAATTCACCATGATACGCTGCCGTACCTTCGATCTTGTGTGTGCCGGGTGTGGCGCGAAACCGTGAACGACGCAGATCCACACCTTTCAGCGGCGGTGGAAAGGCGCGAAATTGACGCAAAAGATAGCTGCTGAGCGGTCGCGCGCCCAGTCGGATCCGTTTCGCGGCCTGCGTGTGGATCAATTCCCCGTCCTCATTGCGGCCAATCATCCAGAACGCAGTTGATTCGCTCAATTCGTGAACCGACGGATCGAAGGGCGCGCCAAGTTTCTGCATGGGTCTTTCTTGCGCAACTATCTCACTGTATTCGTCAAAATCACTGCCAATCGTCAGTTTAATACCCTGGGCGACCAGAATATCGCGGCTTGTCGCAATAAATGGCGCCGCATTTGCAGAAAATTGAATCGTCATCCGTCGTCTCCTTTGCCCGGCAAGGACAAAGTTAGGACAAACAGACATAAATTACCCGAAAATATCTCGCGCCATAGTGGTGCAACCTATGGTCGTATTACGGTCCTAATCGGGCTATTTCCTCAAAGCAGGCATTGGCAGGGTCGAAATTGGGTGGATCGATATCGGTGATGGCCGCGCGCTGGGCTTCGTCCAGTTCCTCGATATTCACATTCGAGGTCGGCACAACAAGCGTTAGAACAGCCGGAGACCTGTCGGGGAAAAAGCCGGCCATCATGAGACGCTGATAGACCATCGTCGCCTGACGTTCGTCGTGGCGTTCGGGCATCCGGGTGTACACGTGGTCAAGCCTCGCCGCCTGCGTCGTTTCGATATCGTGAAAGGCTTGGTCGAGGATTCGGCCAAACTCTTCGCCCGCGGGCAGCCGTGCAATCGGACGGCCGATGCTGGACCGGGCGTAATCACGGCCAAACCAGTTCACATAGGCCGACTGCTCGCCAAACTCGACACAGATCCAGCCTGCATCCGTATGCCGATAGACCATCAAATATGGGCGGACATGTGCCAAGCAGGGGTCTTCGATCTCGCAGGACGCCATGGTCCAGGCGCGGTAGGTCTCTCTCAACAGCACCGATTCGTCGCGCCAGATGCGCCCGATGGGCTGCTGCTGCTGATAGAAAACCCAGTCGCCTTCCTGCGCCTTGAGGTACTGCAACGCCCCGCGCGACCCGGTCTGACCCTTGGCCCAGGCCTTGGCCCGCAGCAGCAAATCCCGCGCCTCCGGCAGGGCCGCCTCACCCGCTTCGGTCAGCTCATATCGGCGGTCGTTAACGCAAAATAATTGTTCCCCACGCAGAACTTCCAGTTGAGCGATGTGGCGTCGGACAGTCTGGCGCGTGCTATTCAGTTCAGCCACCGCATGCGACAAATTCAACGTCCGCGCCAACGTGGTAAACGAGCGGATCATCTCGAATAGCAGGGGCTGGTTCATTTCCGTCAGACTTGTCACAGGGGCATTCACATTCGGCCTCAATGTATGATCTGTAATACTATAAAGTTAAACGGATCATACAACAATGCAACATTTACGTGTGCTATTCGTTCATATCTAGTCAATTGAACGAGGTTGCGCGATCAACGATCACTCTGGTTGAAACAACCGGAGGTAAACAGTTCATGTCGCATCCCGTCGACGTTCACGTTGGAAAACGCCTGAAACAAATCCGCACGCTGCGCCGCATGTCGCAAACCGATGTGGCCAAACGTCTCGACCTGTCGTTCCAGCAAATTCAGAAATACGAAATCGGATCGAACCGCGTTGCTGCCAGCCGCCTGTTCGAGCTGTCGCGCATTCTAGACGTGCCGACATCCTATTTCTTCGAAGGCCTGATTGACGCAGACCCGGCCCCGCGCCGTGACAACGGCATGGATATCGTCAACGCCCTGGCCGCAATCGAAGACGAAAAGATCAAATCGCAGATCGTCACCTTTATCGAAGACGTGTCCGGCCTGACGGTTGCACGCCGCGCATCCTGATCCGTAAACGACCCACGGATCCGGATCGGACTCACGTTTAACAGTGCTGCTTTCTTAACAAGTTCTGCGTGATCCGACCCAATACCTTACCGCTCAGCCATTGGCCCAGAAGGGCCAGCGCATTCATCGCAAGGCTGAGCGGAAGGAATTCGCACCCCAAAACATCCAACGATTTACGCGCCTTTCAGCGTAATCGCATCAGGGCCGTAATAATAACGGCGCATACCCTGTCGACTGTTCCAGTCTCAAATAGAATTTGGAAGACCCGTTGCGCGTCGACACAGCGCGGCGTCTTTGTGCGACTCCGCCGCCACGGACGCGGTCAGGGCAACAACACCTTTGACCTCCCTGCCGAATGGCGCAATCATGTCAGCCTCCGGCCAGATGCCAAAGACACGCACATAAAATCCGACTGCAACGCGCCCTTGGCATCCGATCTGCGCTGCAATGCAATATAACGCCACGCAAGAATAGAACAAATAGCCGCAGTCAAATGAATATTTGTTGCGCTGCACCTGCGAACTAGATAGTGAGACGCGGAACCTGAGATGAGGACAAAACCGATGGCACATGACGGACAGGATTTGGGCGGGGTGACCCCCGTATTGCTGGATGATCTGCTGGCATTGACAGGCGCGGCCATTGCCCCTGTCGAAGCGATCACAGAGCTTGCACGCACCAAACTGCGCACAAATCTGAGCGTGGATGGCCGTGTCTCGAGCGCGCTGGTCGAGGAAAACCAGACCGCTGCTCATGGGCTGGCGTGGCTTGCGACCTACACCGAATCCCTGCGTCAAATGCACAAATGGGCCACCGCGCTCGAGGAACAGTCCAAGTTCGGCGAAGTCGAAGCGCTGATTCTCCAGATCACCTTTGGTGAATACCTCTGGCAGGTCTATGGCGGCATCCAGATGAACCAGGGCGAAGTGCTGCGTTTGCAGGACATGGGCCTCAGCCAGGACGATATGCGCGGCATGATGGACCCCGCCGTGATGACGCTGACCCAGGGCGGCAACACCCAAGCCGCGCGCATCCGCCTGGTCGAGCTGATGCAGGAACGCAGCGCGGAAATCACCGTGGGCGCCTCGGGTCTTGATGAAGAGCTCGAGATGATCCGCGAGCAATTCCGCCGTTACGCCGTGGAAAAAGTCGAACCCTTTGCCCATGACTGGCACCTCAAGGACGAGTTGATCCCGATGGAAGTCATCGAAGAACTCGCTGAAATGGGCGTCTTCGGCCTGACCATCCCCGAGGAATATGGCGGCTTTGGCCTGTCCAAGGCGTCGATGTGCGTCGTGTCCGAAGAACTCAGCCGCGGCTATATCGGTGTCGGCTCGCTCGGCACGCGGTCTGAAATCGCAGCCGAACTGATCATCGCGGGCGGCACCGAAGAACAAAAGCAAAAGTGGCTGCCGCAACTGGCCAGCGCCGAAACCCTGCCCACGGCGGTGTTCACCGAACCCAACACAGGCTCCGACCTTGGCAGCTTGCGCACCCGCGCGGTCAAAGACGACAACGGCGATTACAAGATCACGGGCAACAAGACCTGGATCACCCACGCCACCCGCACGCAGATCATGACGCTGCTGGCGCGCACCGATCCCGACACGACCAACTACAAGGGCCTGTCGATGTTCCTCGCCGAAAAGACACCCGGCGATGATGCCAACCCATTCCCGACCGACGGGATGACGGGCGGCGAGATCGAAGTGCTCGGCTATCGCGGGATGAAGGAATACGAACTGGCCTTCGACGATTTCCACGTGAAGGGCGAGAACCTGCTGGGCGGCGAAGAGGGCAAAGGCTTCAAACAGTTGATGGAGACGTTCGAATCGGCGCGCATCCAGACGGCGGCCCGCGCCATCGGCGTGGCGCAATCCGCGCTCGATATCTCGATGCAATACGCCCAAGACCGCAAACAGTTCGGCAAATCCCTGATCAACTTTCCCCGCGTCGCAAACAAGCTGGCGATGATGGCGGTCGAAATCATGGTGGCGCGGCAGCTGACCTATTTCTCGGCCTTCGAAAAGGACGAGGGGCGGCGCTGTGATGTCGAGGCCGGGATGGCCAAACTGCTGGGCGCCCGCGTGGCATGGGCCGCAGCGGACAACGGGCTGCAAATCCACGGCGGCAACGGCTTTGCGCTGGAATACAAGATTTCTCGCGTTCTGTGTGATGCCCGCATCCTCAACATCTTCGAGGGTGCCGCTGAAATCCAGGCCCAGGTGATCGCGCGCCGTCTGCTCGGCTAGGCGGGGCGTTTTCCGACTTCGGAAAACGGGCCGGAAACCGACTTCGGTTTCCGCCTCGCCCGATTGACGCGGCCCGCATTATCTCCAATCTGGCGCCATGCTGACATTTGCCGCCGCCGTCTTTTTCTTGATCATCACACCCGGCCCCGGCGTCCTGTCCGCGGCTGGCGTGGGGGCGGCCTACGGGATGCACTCCGGCCTGCGCTATGTGCTGGGGCTGTTCATCGGCAACAACCTCGTGATTCTGGCAGTTGTCTCCGGCCTCGCGGCGCTCGTTCTGGCCAATCCCCTCGTGCGCACCGTCCTGTTCGCACTCTCCACCGCCTATTTGCTCTACCTCGCCATGCGCATCGCTTTTGCCGGGTCAAAACTCGCCTTTGCGCCTGCGCAAACCGAACCAGGCGTCATGGCAGGCATCCTGCTGCAACCGATCAACCCCAAGGCCTATGCGGTCAACACCGCACTCTTTTCCGGCTTTGCCATCCTGCCCGATGCCTTGGTGGCCGAGGCGATCTGGAAACTGCTGATCGTCAACGCGATCTGGGTGCCAATCCATGTGCTCTGGGTCTGGTTCGGGGTCCGGCTCAAGGCGCTCAACCTCGCACCTGCGCGACAGAGGCTCATCAACTACGCGATGGCGACCTCGATGCTGTTGGTGGTGGGGCTGGCCGTCCTATCAGAACTAAACAGCTAGCGCCGGGCGATGATTCGGCACGGGTGGGTGGCCAGATGGGCGGCGCGATCCTTGGCTGCAAACTGCATGCAGCGTGTTTGCGCAGCCTCATCCGCCAGCTTCGCAGTCTCGCCGCGCCCGGTTGCAAAGGCGCCCGACCCGGACACGGCAAAAGACACCGGTCCCGGCGTGTTCGCAAACCGCTCGAACCCGATTGCCATCTTGTCGGTCAGGGGCAGTTCAAGGGCGGGGACAATGGCACGGGCATCCCGCATCTCCACCACCCGGCACGCCTGTCCCGAGCGGACGCACCAGGCCATGGCATCCGCGCGCGCGACATCTTCGTCCAGATAGCCGAACACCCAGCCGAAACTCGTCTCGCCGCGCGCGAATACGGAAATGGAATCGGCATTCCTGTCCCACTGCTCATATTGGGTTTGCATCTCGCCGGGCATGGTCGGTGCCGGCACAGGCACGGGCTGATCTGCCTCTGCAACCACATCCAGACTCGACACCAAAATCGCGCCGAAATTCAGCGCGGTGAGCACGGCCAGACCCGCAAAAACGACGGCCACGTCGCGTCCACTCAGCGAAAATCTACGTTTGAACATCTGCACTTGCACCCATCTGCCACCCCTCGTCCCTCTTATCATCCGGCACGCATCTCGCCTGCAAGATAGGCAAAGCCATGCGCCCCATGTGCGGCAAAGCGCTCAAATTCTTTCTGGCAAACGCTTTCCCTTGCACCCCAGCATACCGGATCGTATCGCGGGAATATGGCAAAAACTCCCCTCTCCCCCGCGGCCTGGATCGAAGCCGGGCTTGATCAACTCACTGTCGCAGGTCCGCTGGCCCTGCGTGCAGAACCCCTTTCGCGCCATCTGAAGACGTCAAAGGGTTCATTTTATTGGCATTTCAAGGATGTACCCGCCTTCCAGTCAGCCCTGTTGGCCGAGTGGAAAAGCCGCGCGATGACGCAGCTTGCCGAGGACGCGACACTGGACGGATCGGACACGGACAAGATGATCCGCTTTGGTCAATCCGTGCAATCCGACGCCCCGGGGCCCGCGCTCCGCGCATGGGCGCAGGCCGATCCGGGTGTGGCCAAGGTGTTGGCAGACGTCGATGCCGCACGGCTCAGCCGGTTGACCAGCCTCATGGCCGATATCGACATCACGAATGAAGAATTCGCCAAGGCCGCCTATGGCGCGTTGGTGGGGCTCAAGCAGATGCACACGGATGACGGCGATGCGCTGGTCGCCTTTGCCGCCCTCGTCGACCTGGTGATGGCGCTCAAGTGATCCGGCTGGCCGCGCTGCTGATGGTGGGCCTGATCCCCGCATGCGAGGCGGACGAGACGGTGGCACGCTACGGGGCCGCCGGGGTGACCTGGTCACTGTCTGACCTCAACGGCGCGCCATTCCCGGCCCGGGCCACAATCACATTCGACCCCGGCGGGCCGGTGTCCGGCCAGGCGCCCTGCAACCGCTTTTCCACGCGCAACACCGTGCCCTATCCGTGGTTCCAACTCGACCCCATCGCCGCGACCAAGATGGCCTGCCCGGAGCTTGAGGCCGAAAACGCCTACCTGGCCGCGCTGGCCGCCATGACGCAGTCAGAAGTGCGCGAAGAAACGCTGTTCCTGCGCAATGATGAAGGCGGCGAGATGGTGTTCAAAGCGTCCGAGTAAACGCATCGACAAAGCGCCCACGCGCATCCGGCAAAGGGCGGTTGCCCAGATCGGGCGCAAGGTGGTTGGCCAGAAAATAGCCCGTGGTCTCAAAGGCCGCCGCGATCTCGTGATCCGGCGCATCACCATCCCCCCGCAACACAGGCGGCAGCGGCAACAACCGGTCCACCCACGCTCCGGCACCAGCCTCCGAAACCGCCCGCCCGGTCTTGGGCGAGACATAGGCCAGCCCTTCCCGCGCGCCCGTCACCGCACAAGCCGACAGATCCAGGCCAAAACCCATCTCCTCCAGCAGCGCGACCTCCCAGCGCAGATAGGCCAGCGGCCACAGATCGTCCTGCCCCAAAAGGTCCAGCAACTGCTCTGTTCGGCGGTAAAGCGGGGCATGGGCCTCGCGTTCAGGCAGGCAAAAGCTGAGCAATCCAGTGACCGCGTTCAACCCGGCCAGCGCCAGCCGGTTGCCCATGACCAACGCCGCCCGGCTGCGCACAGGCTCGACCGCATAGCTGCCGATGTGATCCTCCAGCCGCGCGCGCCAGGCGACATCCAATTGCGCACCGGGTTGCAGAATGGGGGCGATCTTGCGGCTGGTTCCACCGCGCACCACACCTGCATAGCGGCCCATATCCTCGGTAAATACGTCGATGATGGCGCTTGTCTCACCGTGGCGGCGCACGCTCAGCAATATGCCCGTGCCGCGCCACTCCATCTCAGGCCAACCCGTCCTGATCCAGCAGATGGCGCCCGGCCCGGTCTTCGACCTCGATCACCCACAGGTCGGGATCAAAGCCGCGCTGGCGGGTCACGGCGGCATCCACATCGCCCTCGGCCCCCGAGGCCAGCTCGGCCCAGACCCGCGTATCTGCCATCAGATCGAATGACCGCTGGTAGAGCACCGCCTGCCCGTCCAACGTGTTCAGCTTGACCAGAACAGCGCCGCCCGTGTCATCGCCATGGGCAACCACAAATGCGGGGATGTCGGCCAGGCGCAATCGCGTCAGATAGGCATCCACCCAGAACCGAGAGGTCAGACGCGCCATGGCTTCATTGTTCTCCAAATATGCCCCCCGGAGGGTCGATCAGCACAGTCGTCAGGCATTTCCATCTTTGAAATTCAGCCCCATCTCGGAATACCGCTCCGCGTCTTCCTGCCATTTCTCGCGCACTTTGACCTGCAGGAACAGATGCACCTTGCGGCCCAAAAACTCGGTCAACTCGGCGCGGCTGGCCTGGCTCACGGCCTTGATCGTCTCGCCCTTGTGACCCAGCAGAATGCCCTTGTGCCCATCCCGGCTGACATAGATGACCTGGTCGATCTTGGCCGACCCGTCCTTGCGCTCTTCCCAGTTCTCGGTCTCGACCGTCAGCTGATAGGGCAGCTCCTGATGCAGGCGCAGGGTCAGCTTTTCGCGGGTCATCTCGGCGGCAATCATGCGCATGGGCAGATCGGCGATCTGATCCTCCGGGTACAGCCACGGGCTTTCGGGCACCTGCCCGGCAAGCCAGGCGCGCAAGCTGTCCACCCCATGCCCCTTCTCGGCCGAGATCATGAATGTCTCTGCAAACTCATAGGCGGTGTTCAGTTTTTCAGTCAGACCCAGCAGCACAGGTGCCTCAACCCGGTCGATCTTGTTGATGGCCAGCGCCACGGTGCGGCCCTTGCCGATGTCGGCGAGGCCTTCAAGGATACGCTCCACCCCCGGCGTGACGCCGCGATGGGCCTCGACCATCAGCACGACAACATCGGCATCCGCAGCGCCACCCCACGCGGCGGCCACCATCGCGCGGTCCAAACGGCGGCGCGGCTGGAACAGGCCCGGCGTGTCGACAAACACGATCTGGCTGTCCCCTTCCATCGCCACGCCGCGAATGCGCGCGCGGGTGGTCTGCACCTTGTGGGTCACGATGCTGACCTTGGCGCCGACCATACGGTTCATCAGCGTGGACTTGCCCGCATTGGGCTCTCCGATCAGGGCGACGAAACCGGCGCGGGTGCTCATGTGTCTTGCTCCAATGCGGCCAGCAGGGCCTTGGCGGCGGCCTGCTGGGCCTCGCGTTTCGATCCGGCGGTGGCGACGGCCTCGGCACCGTTGTCAAGCCGCGCGGCGATGGTAAAGACGGGCGCGTGATCTGGCCCGCTGCGTTCAATCTCGACATAGGCGGGCGGCGTCAGCCCACGGCCCTGCGCCCATTCCTGCAAGGCGGTCTTGGCGTCCCGCGCATCCTCTTCCACACGGGTGATCCGATCGCCCCAAAGCCGCAGGATCAAGTCGCGCGCCACGTCAAACCCGGCATCCAGATAAACGGCGGCAATCACCGCCTCCACCGCATCGCCCAGCAGCGCCTGCTTGCGCCGCCCGCCCGAGATCATCTCGGACCGGCCCAGCCGCAGCACATCGCCAAGACCCAGTTCACGCGCCACATCCGCACAGGTTTCCTTGCGCACAAGGGCGTTGAACCGAGGCGCCAGCGTCCCTTCGGCAGCGCTCGTATCGGCGGCCAGCAGCGCCTCGGCCATCACCAGCCCCAGCACCCGGTCGCCCAGAAACTCCAGCCGTTGATTGTCAGACCGCGTGGGCGAGGACATCGAGGCGTGCGTGACCGCCTCGATCAGCAGGTCGGGTGCGGCGAACTGGTGTCCGATCCGGGCCTCAAAGGCCTTGAGATCAGCGCCCAGCTTCACTCGATCCCCTTAAAGAAACGATCCCCGCGCCAGGTCCAGAAAAACAGCATCGAACGCCCCGCCGAGGAAAAGACGATGCGATCCGCGCGACCGATCAGGTTCTCGAACGGCACGTAACCCACGCCACCCGCCACCTGCGCCAGACGGCTGTCGGACGAGTTGTCCCGGTTGTCACCCATGAAAAAGAAATGGCCCTCGGGCACGCGGTAGACCGGAGTGTTGTCCGAGCCCTGTACGCCCACGTTCAGAACCACATGGCTGCTGCCATCCGGGAACGTCTCGACAAAGCGGGACTTCGTGCATTGCGCGCCCTGCCCGACGGCGCCGCTTTCGCAGCGCGGCACCAGACCTTGCGGCCCCTGACGGTCAAAGACTTCGGTGAACGTACCCGCAGGCTCCTGCGGCACAGGTGTGCCGTTCAGGATGACAACGCCGTCCTTGACCTGCACGGTATCACCGGGCAAGCCGACCAGACGCTTGATGTAGTCCGACCCCGACACCGGGTGGCGGAACACCACCACATCGCCGCGCTCGGGCTCACCGGACAGAATGCGGGAATTGTCGCCATCAATGAAACCGCACAGCTTTTTCGCATCCAGCCCGATCAGCGGGATCGACGGGCACGAGGCATAGGAATAGCCATAGGCCATCTTGTTCACGAACAGGAAATCCCCGATCAGCAATGTCTCTTTCATCGACCCCGACGGGATCCAGAACGGCTGAAAGAACAAGGTGCGAAAGACACCGGCGATCAGCAGCGCATAGACAATGGTCTTGATCGTCTCAAGAATGCCGTTCTGGTGTTTTTCCTTGGCGGCCATCTGGCGCTCCTGCTCGGGGTGGTTTCAGGCTTCATGCGGGTGCGGTGCTGGACTGTCAAGGCGCAGCACCCGGCCCCGGATGCGGGTCGCCGTCACGTCTGCGACAGCGGGCGCGCCTCGATCACGACAAAGGCCTGCGCCCAGGGGTGATCGTCTGTCAGGGTGACGTGAATGATGGCCTCGTGCCCGGGGGGCGTCATCTCGGCCAGGCGCTCGGCGGCCCAGCCGGTCACGGCCATCACCGGCTGACCGGTGCGCAGGTTGCTCACCGCCATGTCTTTCCAGCTGATGCCCATGCGCAGGCCCGTGCCCAGCGCCTTGGAACAGGCCTCTTTTGCCGCCCAACGCTTGGCATAGGTGCCGGCCTTATCCTTGCGCCGCTCGGCCTTGGCCTGCTCGACATCGGTAAAGACACGGTTGCGAAACCGGTCCCCGAACCGGTCAAGCGTGCCCTGGATACGCTCGATATTGGCCAGATCAGTGCCGATGCCCAGGATCACGCGGGCGCCTCGATGTCATAGACGCGGATGCCGTCACCACCGCCCTCGCACAAATCCACCAGCCGCGCACCCAGCGCCATATGTTCCGGGTCCACCGCGTAAGCGGCCAGTGCCTCGGCCGTGGCCGCATCCAGCGTAAAGCCATAGGCAAAGCCGGGCGTCTTGCCTTCGAAGTCGCGGTTGGGGCCCGCGCAAAAACCGCTGCACCCGTCAAGCCGTTCCACCAGATCGGCAAGGCCGTGCATCACCTTGTCCAGCTCGGCCCGGTCAGCCTTGGCGCGCAGTCGCAGCATTACACAGTGGCGGATCATGAGGCACCTCACAGGGGTTGGGTCATGGCGAAAAGGTCAGTTCAATCGCTGCGCGATAAACGTGGTCAGGTCAATCCGCCAGCGGGTTTCCACGGTTGGGCAACAACGCGCCTCGTTCGGACCCAACGTCGTGGTCGTCAGGTCAACGCTGGCCGGGCCAAAATTCGCGCCGCGCGGGCTTTGCCCGAACAGCGACGGCACAACGCCCGCGATCTGCCAGCCTTGCGCGGTGCGCACGTAGACTCCCGTGGCGATGCTGACACTGCCAGCCGAACCGGGGATGTGTTCGTACACGACACCCAAGGCCCGCGTCGCCGTTGCCGGGTCAGGCGTGTCCGGCAACCAGAATGACGCCTCCGCCTGGCCCGAGGCCGTCAGTGTTGAAAACAGCAAGGCATCCAGATTGGGCCAGCCATCCTGCGCGCGTACCGGCGCCGCAAAGGCCAGGATCGCGCAAAAGAGAGCTGCGAAACGCATCACGCCATGCCCTCGCGCGCCTCGTCCATCAGGCGGCGCATCTCGCGGATGGCCGGGTCGAGGCCCAGGAAAATCGCCTCGCCAATCAGGAAGTGGCCGATATTCAGCTCCATCGCCTCAGGGAATGCCGCCACCGGCTTGACCGTCTCGTAGGTCAGCCCGTGGCCGATATGGACCTCAAGGCCCAGATCATGGGCAAAGGCGGACATCTCTCGCATCGCCTCCAACTCGCGGTCGCGGTCCTCGAGGCGGCCCTCGTGATGGGCGTCGCAATAGGCGCCGGAATGCAGCTCGATCACCTGCGCGCCGATGCGGTGGGCGGCCTCGATCTGGCGTTTGTCGGCGGCAATGAAAATCGACACGCGGCACCCCGCATCTCGCAAGGGGGCGATGAAATGGGCCAGCCGGTTTTCCTCGCGCGCGACTTCCAGCCCACCCTCGGTCGTGCGTTCCTCGCGCTTTTCGGGCACGATGCACACCGCGTGGGGCTTGTGGCGCAGCGCGATGGCCTGCATCTCGTCCGTCGCCGCCATCTCGAAATTCAGCGGAACACTCAGAACGTCCATCAGCCCCTCGATATCGGCATCAGAGATGTGGCGGCGGTCTTCGCGCAGATGCGCCGTGATGCCATCCGCACCTGCCGTTTCCGCAATCTTGGCGGCGCGCAACGGGTCAGGCGTGTCGCCGCCGCGCGCATTGCGCACGGTCGCAACGTGGTCGATGTTCACGCCAAGGCGCAGGCGGCCAAGCGGTGCAGTCATGGGTCGGTCCTCGTGAAATAGGTGGCCTTCGCTGTCGTCGCGTTCAACCTAGTGCGGGGGCAGCGCGCTGGAAATGCAGACAAAGCGGGAAAATTGTACCAAGAGGCGGGTCAGTCCGCCTTGTGCTTGATCTCGGACGCCTTGGCGGCGGCCTTTGCGGCAGCCTTGGCCTTCAAAGCCTCGAACTTGGCCTTGATCGTACCCTTGCGGCGGTGCTGATAGGCGCGGATCAGCGGGACGGACACGTAGTAACAGATGGTCGCCGCGATGATGCCGGGGATGATACCACCAATGAGATAGGGAAAGAATATCTCGTCGTAAAAGATGCGCAGCCCGTGCCAATCCCGCGGCTCGCCCATCAAAACGTGTTTGAGGTTCTGCCACAGATCCTCGCCCGCATCGACGAACTTGCCCCCGAACGACCGTTCAGTGCCCTCTTTCATCTCGGACCCCAGCAACCAGTGCCCGGTCTGCAAGGAAATGATGCCGATGGGCACATAGGTCAGCGGGTTGCCAAAGAATGTCGCCATCAGCGAGGCCAGGATATTGCCGCGCATCACCGTCGCAAGGAACGCGGCGACAAAGAAATGCATGCCGTAAAACGGGCTGAACGTGGTGAACACACCGGCCCAGATGCCCCGCGCGATCTTTTCAGGCGTGTCGGGCAGACGGCGCACACGGTGTTTCACGTATTGGAACGCGCGCGCCCACCCGCCGCGCGGCCAGAGAAGCTCCAGCACGGCCCGCAGGAACGGTTTGGGGTCGCGGCGCTTGAAAACCACTGTTTGCCTTCCCTATGCGCCCTGATCCGCTGTCTCGGCCCGCGCCACGGGGGGCAAGGTCCGGCGATGGCGGTCGATGGCAGCCACGTCGCTTTCTGCTTGGAGCGCGCCCATCAACGTATGCAGATGCGGCGCGTCTCTCAATTCGACATAGATCAGCAAACGGTAAAAGTCAGGTTTTCTATCCATAAATTCAAGGTTCGAGATATTGGCCTGCGTCTCGCCGATCAGGGTGCAGATACGGCCCAGTACGCCTGCATCATTGCCGATGGTCAGATCCAGCGTTGCGCCATAAACCGCAGGGTGCGAACCGTCATGCCAATGCAGGTCAAGCCAGCGGTCGGGCTGGTTCTCGTATTCGGCCAGCCGCACACAGTCGATGGCGTGCACAACCACGCCCTGCCCGCGAAAGGTGATGCCGACAATGCGCTCGCCCGGGAGCGGCTCGCAACAACTCGCCCGCTCAAAGGATTGGCCCGGCAGCAGGCCGATCACCGCACGGCGCGCATCCACTTCCTTGCCCGGTTTCGGGGTCAGGTCGGGATAGATCGATTGCACGACCTCGCGCCCCGTCAACTCGGCCGACCCAAGGCGCGCCAGCACCTCATCCGCACTGCCAAGGCGCAACTGACTGGCCGCCGCCTCCAGCGCCTTGTCCGTCGCCTTCTTGCGCACATGCGCAAAGGCCGAGCGCGCCAATTCCCGCCCCAGCGTGATGAACCGCTCGCGGTCCACCTCGCGCAAGGACCGGCGAATCGCGGTCTTGGCCTTCCCGGTGGTCGCAATCTCCAGCCACGAGGCCTGGGGGGTCTGCCCCTCGGCGGTGATGATCTCGACCGATTGGCCGTTCTTGACCCGCGTCCACAGGGGCACGCGCATCCCGTCCACCTTGGCCCCCACGCAGGCGTTCCCGATCCGCGTGTGGATGGCATAGGCGAAATCAATCGGCGTCGCACCACGGGGCAGCTTGACCACCTCGCCCTTGGGGGTAAAGCAGAACACCTGATCCGAATACATCTCCAGCTTGACCGCCTCGAGGAAATCTTCGTGATCATCCTCTCCGTCAAACTGCTCGCTCAGCTGCGCAATCCACTTGGCCGGATCCACGGCAAAGGGGTTCTGCCCGCGCACACCGTCGCGATAAGACCAGTGGGCCGCCACGCCGGTCTCGGCCACGTCATGCATCTGACGGGTGCGGATCTGCACCTCGACACGCTTGCCGTCCCGCCCCGACACCGTGGTGTGGATAGAGCGATAGCCGTTCGACTTGGGCTGGCTGATGTAATCCTTGAACCGGCCCGGCACCGCGCGCCAGCGCTGGTGGATCGCGCCCAGGGTGCGGTAACAATCCTCTTCCGAGGCGGTGATGATGCGAAAACCGTAAATGTCGGACAGGCGCGAGAACGACTGCTCCTTCTCCTGCATCTTGCGCCAGATCGAATAGGGTTTCTTGGCGCGGCCGAACACTTCGGCATCGACATGCGCCTGGTCCAGCTCGTGACGCATGTCGCCGGTGATGCGCTGGATCACATCGCCGGTTTCACGCTGCATGGTGATGAAACGGCGGATGATGGACGACCGGCCCTCGGGGTTCAGCACCTTGAAGGCGAGATCCTCCAACTCTTCGCGCATCCACTGCATCCCCATGCGGCCCGCAAGGGGGCAAAGATGTCCATGGTCTCGCGCGCCTTTTGCACCTGCTTGTCGGCGCGCATCGACCGGATGGTGCGCATGTTGTGCAGACGGTCGGCCAGCTTGACCAGGATCACGCGCATGTCCTTGGACATGGCCATGAACAGCTTGCGGAAATTCTCGGCCTGCTTGGTCTCGATGTTGGACAGTTGCAGGTTGGTCAGCTTGGTCACACCATCGACCAGCTTGGCCACCTCGTCGCCGAACTGTTCGGCGACCATGCCGTAATTGGCCTTGGTGTCCTCGATCGTGTCGTGCAGCAGGGCGGTGATGATGGTGGCATCATCCAGTTGCTGCTCGGTCAGAATGGCGGCAACGGCGACAGGATGCGTAAAATAGGGCTCGCCCGAATGGCGCAACTGCCCCTCATGCATCCGGCGGCCAAAATCATAGGCCGCGCGGATCAGCACGTCGTTTGTCTTGGGGTTGTAGTTGCGGACCAGCGCGATCAGATCGTCGTCAGAGATCATGCGACCCGCACCTGAACTATGGGGTTAACCCTGGCCCTGAGCCGCCATCAACTGGCGCAGCAGCATCTCTTCGGACATGCTGTCCTCGTCCGGCTTGTCCTGCTCGGCCCCCATAAGAAGCGCCATGGCGTCCTCTTCGGCCTCGTCGACTTCGATCTGGCTCTGGTTGCTCTCGATCAGGCGCTCGCGCAGCTCGTCCGCGCTCTGGGTCTCGTCCGCGATCTCGCGCAGGGACACGACGGGGTTCTTGTCGTTGTCACGGTCCACAGTGATCGGCGCGCCTGCGGAAATCTCGCGGGCACGGTGGGCTGCAAGCATCACCAGCTCGAAACGATTGGGAACCTTGTCAACGCAGTCTTCAACGGTCACGCGGGCCATGGGGCATGCTCCAGATCAGCAATAAAAGATAGAAGGCGCTTATCTAGGCCCGATTCACGCCAATGACAAGTCGCTAATCCAGCGGCACAACAGGTGTGATGGCCGCGCGCGGCAGGGCATCGCGCATCTCGACAACGCTTTGTCGTGTGACCGGATGGACCCAGTCGGGCGCAACCTCGGCCAGCGGAACGAGGACAAAGGCGCGTTCATGCATCCGCGGGTGGGGCAGGATCAACTGACCGGGCGCATGATCGCGCTGCTGATCCAGCGGCAGGTCCATCCACGTGCGAAAGGTGGCCACGTTAGGCCGCACCAACCGGTCCACAGCCAGCAGATCCAGATCGACCGCGCGCTGGCCCCAGCGCACCGAGCGTCGGCGGCCCAGCTTGGCCTCGATGGTGTGCAAAACGGCAATCGCCTCGACTGCGGACCAGCCCGCCTCGACCGCCACGGCGGCATTCACATAGTCCGGCCCACTGCCAGCAGGGAACGCAGGCGTGCCGAAAAACCGGCTTTGAGCGCGAATCAGCCCACCATTTTCGCGCAAATATGTGACAGCAATTTTAAGCGTTTCGGCGGGTGACCCAACGTCAGATGGCATGTTTGACCCTAGGGCAATCAGCAACAGTGATCGCTTTTGAGGCAAGTTTCCGCCCGTTTGGCTCTGATCTGTGTCTTGCGACATCTTGAAAAACACCTATTTTTAAAAAACCGTCTTTTCGCGCTTTTACGCACTCACTCACGGAAATCACAGGCGGTACCCGAATTTTCGGAAGGACATTTTATGTTTTACAAAGACGAACGGCTTGCGCTGTTCATCGATGGTTCAGAATCTCTACGCCGCAGCCAAAGCGCTTGGGTTCGACATTGACTATAAACTTCTACGTCAGGAGTTTATGCGCCGTGGCAAGTTGCTGCGTGCGTTCTACTACACAGCGCTTCTCGAAAACGAAGAGTATTCACCAATCCGTCCACTCGTGGATTGGCTGAATTACAACGGCTTTACCATGGTGACGAAACCAGCCAAGGAATACACCGACAGCATGGGTCGGCGTAAGGTCAAAGGGAACATGGACATCGAACTGGCGGTAGACGCCATGGAGCTGGCCCCCCGTGTTGATCACATTGTGCTGTTTTCCGGCGATGGTGACTTTCGGCCCCTGGTCGAAAGCCTGCAACGACAAGGCGTGCGCGTCTCGGTTGTCTCCACGATCCGCAGCCAGCCGCCCATGATCTCGGATGATCTGCGGCGTCAGGCGGACAACTTCATCGAACTGGATGAGTTGAAGGACGTGATCGGACGCCCGCCGCGCGAACCCATGCCCGAGCGCGAAGAACGGCTGCAAGCGCAGGGCTGACCTCAAAAACAGATACGGGCAGCGGCACTCACTCACCGCTGCCCGTTGTCTCAATAATTTCATAATCAAATCGTTCACGTGCACGAAAAAACGTTGTGCACCAAGATGTTCTATTACGAGACGACCTGTGCCAATATCCCCTCAAATGGGGGGATAACGTGTACAAGGACGCGGAAGCACTCGAACATGCGCAGACGATTGATGCTTTGTGGGAAGGCGTGGTCACGTGCCTGCGCGGGCATGGCATTCATCAGGTGATCTACATCACCGCCTCGGGCGATCCCGCCCATGACGCGCGTGTCCTGTCGACATGCCCACAGCTTTATGATGGCGCCGACCCCAATGACGATCCGTTTCTGGCCCATTGCTGCAACAGCTATGAAATCACTG
The DNA here is from genome assembly GCF_047715485.1 of Tateyamaria algicola. Lineage (NCBI taxonomy): Bacteria > Pseudomonadati > Pseudomonadota > Alphaproteobacteria > Rhodobacterales > Roseobacteraceae > Tateyamaria > Tateyamaria algicola. The sequence goes on along the minus strand of NZ_CP180422.1, from coordinate 2,646,782 downwards.
CCACCGGCCCCGAATTCCTGCCCGACTATGCCTATCTCGACGATCAGGCCCGCGCCTTCATCTCGACCGCACGGGGCCTCGGGTTTCTGACCGGCTTTGGCATCCCCACGCGGCTGCGGGGCGGGGCGCGCTATGGCGGCTTCAACCTTGGCACCTCGCTTGACAGGGACGTGTTCATGGAGCGCATGTGGCCCAAGTCCGAACAGCTGCGCCTGTTCTGCCTGCTGGTGCACCGCCGGATCGAGGAGTTGGCCGGGCGCACGGCGAGCGCCGAACCGGCCATGATCGCCCCCGACCTGCCCCCGCGCCTCGATGCGCTCAGCCCGCGCGAGACCGAGGTGATCTACCTCCTCGCCCGGGGGCTCAGCCGCAAAGAGGCCGCGCGCACCTGCGGCATCAGCCAGCACACCATCGCCGAATACGCCAAAAGCGCCTATCGCAAACTGGGCGTGCGCAACCGGGTCGAAGCCGCCCGCATGATTTACGGCACAGCGCAAACAGGCTGAGCGGCGCGCCCTTTACCACGCCTGCCTGACGCCTTACGTCTTGTGCAACAACCCGGAGAGCCCATGACCAAGCCACCGCTGACCCTCTATCTGGCCGCGCCGCGCGGGTTTTGCGCGGGCGTGGACCGTGCGATCAAGATCGTGGAAATGGCGCTCGACAAATGGGGCGCGCCAGTCTTTGTGCGTCACGAGATCGTGCACAACAAGTTCGTCGTGGACGGGCTACGCGACAAGGGCGCCGTGTTTGTCGAAGAGCTGTCGGAATGCCCGGATGACCGCCCCGTGATCTTTTCCGCCCACGGTGTGCCCAAATCCGTGCCCGCCGCGGCGCAGGCGCGCGAGATGATCTATGTCGACGCCACCTGCCCGCTTGTCTCCAAGGTCCATATCGAGGCGCAGCGCCACGCCGATCGCGGCCTGCAGATGATCATGATCGGCCATGCAGGCCACCCCGAAACCGTGGGCACCATGGGGCAGTTGCCCGAGGGCGATGTGCTGCTGGTCGAAACGGTCGAGGATGTGGCCCGTGTCGAGGTCCGCGACCCCGAGCGCCTGGCCTTTGTCACGCAGACCACGCTGTCGGTGGATGACACGGCCGACATCGTCGCCGCCCTCAATGCCCGGTTTCCTGCGATTGTCGGCCCGCACAAGGAAGACATCTGTTACGCCACCACCAACCGCCAGGAGGCGGTCAAGGCGATGGCCCCGAAATGCGACGCAATGCTGGTGGTCGGCGCGCCGAACTCCTCGAACTCCAAACGGCTGGTAGAAGTGGGCGCGCGCGCGGGTTGTGCCTATGCCCAACTGGTGCAGCGCGCCACGGATATCGACTGGCGCAGCCTGGACGGCATCACATCCGTCGGCATCACCGCAGGTGCCTCGGCCCCCGAAGTGCTGATCAACGAGGTCATCGACGCCTTCCGCGACCGGTTCGACGTGACCGTCGAGATGGTCGAAACCGCCGTCGAAAACGTGGAGTTCAAAGTGCCACGGGTGCTGCGCGAACCGGCTTGAAATCATGTCCCCGCGGGGACATCATTTGCAGATCGCGCCAACTTTGCAACGGCGCCCCAACATGTAGGAGCGCGCCGTCCTGTCGATACAATTTCTGCTCACCGCCTTTGTCGTCGTCATCGCACCGGGCACTGGCGTCATCTACACTCTGGCCCTGGGTCTGGGACAGGGGCGCCGTGCCGCGCTGTGGGCGGCCTTGGGCTGCACGTTCGGGATCGTGCCCCACCTTGCGGCGGCCACGCTGGGGCTGGCGGCGATCCTTCACACCTCGGCCCTCTTGTTCAACATCGTGAAATTCGCGGGCGTCGCCTATCTGCTTTACCTCGCTTGGGGCAGCCTGCGCGAGGGTGGCGCGCTGGCCATTTCGTCCGAAACCAAGGCCGAGGCGGGCTGGCGCATCGCGCGCCGGGGTGCGCTGATCAACATCCTGAACCCCAAGCTGTCGATCTTTTTCCTCGCCCTTCTGCCCCCGTTCCTGTCGGGCAATGCGGCCACGGCAACAGTCGAGATGACAGGCATGGGCCTTGTCTTCATGGCCATGACATTCGCGGTCTTTGTCCTCTATGGCGTCTTTGCCGCTGCGGCGCGCCAATGGATATTGGGATCGGACGCGGTGATGCGCTGGCTGTCGCGCAGCTTTGCCGCGATATTTGCCGCCCTTGCCGGGCGCCTCGCGCTTGAGCGTGCATGACCGACGATTGGGTTTATTTCGAAGGTGTGATCGCGCCCATGGAGTGGGGCAAGAACACGTACACCATCCTGCCCCTGCCCGATGAGGTGGTCGCCGCCCTGCCCGAAGGCACCAAACGCATCGAGGGTGAGTTTGGCGATTTCCCCATCAACCTTGCCCTGACCAAAGCACCGGTGATCAACGGCGTGTTTGTCTATACCGGCAAGGCGTTTCTGCGCGACAGCGGGCTGGAGGTCGGCGCGCCGTTCGATGCACGCATCCGCGCGGTGGATCCCGATCTGGTAGAGATGCCCGAGGATGTGATGGCCGCCTTGCGTGCTGCCGGGCGGAGTGCGGATTGGGCGGCGTTGTCGCCCGGGCAGCAGCGCGGGCGTTTGCATCTTGTCAACACGGCCAAAAGGGCCGACACCCGCACCAAACGCATCGCAACACTGATCGCCGAGTTATGAGCACCATTCCCCGCGCCCCCCTGTTCCTTGGCCTTGCCGGCCTGATCCCATTCGTCTGGGGTGCGGCCACGGTGCTGAGCGATGATCTGGCGACCTGGGGGCTGCAATCGCTGGGGCCGCGTTTCATCGGACCTTATGTGCAGTTGTTTTACGGCTCGATCATCCTGGCCTTCATGTCCGGCGTCCTGTGGGGCTTTGCCACCAAGGCGTCGGGCGCGCAGGCGGCTACGGGCTATGTGCTGTCGGTGATCCCGGCGCTCTGGGCCTTTTTCATGACCGGGGGCGGGCCCACGGGGGCGGCGACGAATCTGATCTTTGGCTTTATCGGGCTGTTGATGCTTGATTTTGCCTTTGCCCGCTGGGGGCTGACACCGCGTTGGTGGATGTCCCTGCGCATTCTGTTGACGGCCATCGTGGTGGCCTGCCTGAGCATAACGGTGATCTGATGAGCGATGCTGAAACCCTGTCCGTCTATGCCGCCAAGGCGCAGGAATACGCCGATATGGTCAAGACCGAAGCGGACAAGCCGATGCTCAAACGCTTTGTCGCGGACCTGCCCGAAGGCGGTGTGGCGCTGGATATCGGCTGCGGCCCCGGCTTTGCCGCCGGTGTGATGGCCGCGGCAGGGATCGAGGCGCATGCCTGGGATCCAGTGCCCGAAATGATCGCCTTGGCCGCCACCTATTCCGGTGTGCAGACCCGTCAGGCCGGTTATGGCGACCTGGACGCGGTCGCGGTTTACGATGGTATCTGGTCGAACTTTTCCATGTTGCACACGCCGCTGGCGGACTGGCCTGATCAGTTTGCCGCCATCGCGCGGGCGCTGAAACCGGGAGGGTTGTTCCATTTCGGCACCAAGCTGGGGACGGGCGAGGCGCGCGACAGCATCGGGCGTATGTACTTCTACATGAGCGAAGAGGCGTTGCTGGCCCTGCTGACGGACACCGGGTTCACCGTCGAAACCAAGCATACCGGCGAAGAGGCCGGGCTGTCGGGCGAGGTTGCCCCGTTTATCGTGCTACAAGCGCGTGCCTGAGCTGTTCGCCTATACCGATGGCGCCTGTTCCGGCAATCCCGGCCCCGGGGGCTGGGGGGCGCTGTTGCGCGCCATGGATGGCGGCACGATCGTCAAGGAACGCGAGTTGAAAGGTGGCGAGGCGCAGACCACCAACAACAAGATGGAGCTGATGGCCGCAATCTCGGCCCTGGAGGCGCTGGACAAGCCGTCGCGCATCACGGTCGTGACCGACAGCAACTACGTCAAGAACGGCATCACCAGCTGGATCCATGGCTGGAAGCGCAACGGCTGGAAGAATGCAGCCAAGAAGCCGGTGGCCAATGCCGACCTGTGGATGCGTCTGGACGAGGCCCAAGCGCGCCATGACGTGACCTGGAAATGGGTCAAGGGCCATGCCGGGCACGCCGAGAATGAGCGCGCGGATGAGCTGGCGCGCGCCGGGATGGCACCGTTCAAGGGCAAGTGACGCAGGGGCAAAGTGCGTGTTTTGCCGTTTTGCGCTGCTGTGCTCACGTCAAATGTTACAGAGTCTTGTGTCCTTAAGTCACTGATTTCATTTCACTTCTCTTGGCGTTGACGCGCGAAACCTCACGCAACCCTACCGTTTCCATGACAGTTTGTGACCGTTTGGTCCCTTATTGTTACAGCCTGTTTTTGCTATCTGTTCCCCAAGACGAACGGCACCCCGCCGCAGGACACAGACCCGCAACAGGAGATGACAAGATGAAACTGATGATTGCAAAGACCCCGCTTTTGATCGCTGCCATGGCCACTGCCGTCACGCTGACCACCTTTGGCCCGGCCAGTGCGAATGTGTACTGGGCTAGCGCCGACACCGAGGTGGCCGAGGTTATCCCGGCGAATTTCAAACTGAAGGTGAAGAAGCACAAGGCGCACAAGCACCATGCCCACAAGCATCACAGCTACAAGTACCACGCGCCAAAGAAGAAAAAGCACGTCAGCAAGCATCACCTGAAGAAGAAGCTGATCCTGAAAAAGCTGTTCTGAGACAGCCCCGCTTCATTTCACACGCGGTAGGCGGCCCCGGGGAAACGCGGGATCGTTTATCGTTTGCGCCAGTGCGTGGGGACGATGATCAGCGCCCCGATAGAGGAGGCGATGGCGTTGAGCCCCGGGCTGGAGAAGCCAAACCCGAACATCAGCCGCACGAAGTAGAACAGGAATGCGCCGCCGATGCAGATGATGATTGATTGCAGGAAGCCGTTGCGGGTAAAGCCCGACTTTTCCGAGGCATAGCCCACGATGCCTGCGATCACGACGGTGCCGATGAGGGTGGGAAACATGGCGCGGCTCCTTGTTCAGAGTTTGGTGCCGGGCGGCAGAGGCATGCCGCGCAGAAAGATGTCGGCATCCTGCGCGCCTTTGCCCGCGCGTTGCAAGCGGGTCAGGCGGACGGCCCCGTCACCGCAGGCCACTGTGAGCGTGTCATCGAGCACGGTGCCGGGGGTGCCGGTGCCTTGGGCACGCTCTGATCCCAGCACCTTGATCCGCACCCCGTCCCGTTCGAACCACGCGCCGGGAAAGGGCGAAAGGCCGCGGATCTGGCGGTCGACCTCGCTCGCCGGTTTGGTCCAGTCGATGGCGGCCTCGGCCTTGTCGATCTTGTGGGCGTAGGTCACGCCCTCTTCGAGCTGGGGCTGCGGTGTGAGGTCGGGCAGATTGGCGAGCGTGTTGACGATCAGATTTCCGCCCATCACTGCCAGCCTGTCGTGCAGCGCGGCGGTGGTTTCGGTGTCCCCGATCGGGGTAGCGGCGCGCATGAGGACGGGGCCGGTGTCCAGCCCCGCCTCCATCTGCATGATGCATATGCCGGTCTCGCCATCCCCGGCCATGATCGCGCGGTGGATTGGCGCTGCCCCGCGCCAACGGGGCAGCAGGCTGGCGTGGATGTTGAGGCAGCCGTGGGTCGGTGCATCAAGGATCGGTTGCGGCAAGATCAGCCCGTAGGCCACCACGACGGCGATGTCGGCATTGAGCGCGGCAAATTCGGCCTGCGCCTCGGCGTTGCGTAGCGAGACGGGGTGGCGCACGGGCAATCCCAGCGCCTCGGCGCGGGCCTGCACGGGGCTTGGCCTGTCTTTCTTGCCCCGTCCGGCAGGGCGTGGGGGTTGGGAATAGACGCAGGCGATGTCGTGCCCTGCGGCGTGCAGCGCGTCGAGGGCGGAGACGGAGAAATCGGGCGTGCCCATGAAGATCAAGCGCATGTCACTTGGCCTTTTTCGCGCGGCGCAGCAGCATGTCGCGTTTGACCCGGCCGAGATTGTCGAAATACATCCGACCCGCCAAGTGGTCGATCTGGTGCTGGACGGATCGCGCCTCAAGGTCAATGAAATCGCGCCGGTCGACGGCGCCATCGGCGTTCAGAAACCGGACGGAGACGGTTTTGGGGCGGGCGATTTCAGCGTCCACACCGGGCAGGCAGGGGCTGGCCTCGGTCCCCTTTTCGACCTCGGGCGCGGCGGAGAGGATTTCGGGATTGGCCAGCAGGATGCGACGGCTGCGATCCGGGGTCACGTCTACTACGGCGAGTTGCAGCATTACGCCGATCTGCGGTGCGGCCAGGCCAACGCCCATGCCGGGCATCGCATCCATGCTGTCGACCATGTCGGCCCAGATGGCGCGCACCTCGTCCGTGATCGCGTCGACCGGGGCCGCGGGGGTGCGCAGACGCTTGTCGGGCCACATGACAAAGGGGCGGATGGCCATCAGGCGGCCCCGTTATACTGCGCCAGCACGGCAGCGCGCTGGCTGTCATCCACGCGGTCCAACGTCACAAGCCCATCGAGGTGGTCCAGTTCATGCTGGGCGCATAGCGCGGCAAAACCGTGCAGCGCAGCCTCGTGCACGATGCCGTCAAGGTCGGTCCAGACCATGCGGACCGAGGTGGAGCGGGTCACATCGACCGTCACGCCGGGGATCGACAAGCACCCCTCGCCCGCCGTCGCGACGGCATCACTGTGTTCCAGAATGTCGGGGTTGATGCAGATCATCGGCTGCGGATTGCCGTCTTTCCACGATGGATCCATCACGAACAGCCGCACAAGCTCGCCCACTTGCGGCGCAGCGAGGCCCCGTCCGGGCGCGGCATACATAGTTTCCAGCATGTCATTGGCCAGATCGCGGATCGCCGGTGTGATTTCTGCGACAGGGGCGCAAATCGCGCTCAAGCCGGGGTCGGGCCATGTCAGAATGGGCCGCAGGCTCATGCCTTTTCCCGGGCCAGTTCGCGCTTCATCTTGACCATTTTGCGGGTGATCATCTGGCGTTTCAGCGGCTTGAGGTAGTCGATGAACAGCTTGCCATCCAGGTGGTCGATCTCGTGCTGGACGCAGGTGGCCCAAAGGCCATCCATCCCTTCGGTCTGTTCGTTGCCGTCGCGGTCGATCCAGCGCACCTGCACCTCGGCCGGGCGGGTCACATCGGCGAATTGCTCGGGGATCGACAGGCACCCTTCCTCGTAGGTGTTGAGCGTGTCCGAGGATGCCACGATCTCGGGGTTGAACATGATCAGCGGGCGCGGTTTTTCCTCGTCCACCTTGACGCAATCGAGCACGATGAGGCGATGGAGCAGACCCACTTGCGGCGCGGCCAGGCCGATGCCCGGCGCGTCATACATCGTCTGCAACATGTCGTCGGCCAGCACGCGCAATTCGTCCGACAGGTCGGCGACGGGGGCCGCGTTTTTCTTGAGCCGCGGGTCAGGGTGCAGGATGATTTGGCGTTTCATGCCTTCGATTTAAGACATGAGGGCGGCAGTCGCAATGTCCCCTTGCGCTTGGGGCGGGTGACGCTAGCGTGTGGGCGATCAACACCGGAGAGACACATGAGCTTTGACGACATCATCGACCGCCGCGGCAGCCATTGCGTGAAATGGGACATGATGGAGAAGCTGTATGGCGTGCCCGTCGACACGGGCCTGGCCATGTGGGTTGCGGACATGGATTTCCGTCCGCCGCAAGTGGTGCTGGACGCGGTGCAGGCGCAGGTCGATCACGGGATCATCGGTTACTTTGGCGATGACAGCAAATACCGTGCCGCGATCCAGTGGTGGATGGCCGAGCGTCATGGCTGGCAGGTCGAGGCCGACCACATCTTTACCACCCATGGGCTGGTCAACGGCACGGCGTTGTGTGTGGACACGTTCACGCAGCCCGGCGACGGCGTGGTGCTGTTCACGCCCGTTTACCACGCCTTTGCCAAGGTCATCAAAGCGAATGGCCGGCGCGTGGTTGAATGCGAGATGGTGCAGGCCGATGGCCGCTACGAGATGGATTTCGACGCCTATGACGCGCAGATGGACGGGAGCGAGCGGATGGTCATCCTGTGTTCGCCCCACAATCCGGGGGGCCGTGTCTGGACCAAGGCCGAGTTGCAGGCGGTCGCCGCCTTTGCCAAGCGGCACGAGCTGATCCTGGTGTCAGACGAGATTCACCACGATCTGGTGATGCCTGGGCACACCCACATCCCCATGACCCATATCGACGGGATCGAGGATCGGCTGATCATGATGACGGCCACCACCAAGACGTTCAACATTGCCGGGTCGCACTCGGGCAACGTGATCATCGCCGACCCCGATCTGCGCGCGAAGTTTGCGGCTCGGATGGCGGGGCTGGGTCTGTCGCCCAACTCGTTCGGGCTGTTCATGGCCACGGCGGCCTACTCACCAGACGGTGCCGCATGGACAGATGAGCTGGTGCAGTACCTCGACGGCAATCGGCGCCTGTTTGACGCAGGGGTCAACGCGATTCCGGGGCTGAAATCGATGGCGCTGGAATCCACCTATCTGTCCTGGGTGGATTTCGAGGGCACCAGCATGGCGCGCGAAGAATTCACCCGCCGGGTCGAGCAGGATGCCTGCATCGCGGTGAACCACGGCCCCACCTTTGGCACCGGTGGCGAGAGCTGGTTGCGGTTCAACATCGCCACGCCGCGCGCGCGGGTGCAGGAGGCGGTCGAGCGGTTGGCAACCGCGTTCAGCGACCTGCAATAGGTGCAAATTCGTCAAGCCACAGAAGCTGATGTTGCAGGGATGTGCGCGGTGCTCGCCCCCATCCTGACACGCTGGGGCAGTGACAGGCGGTCTGATCCTGACCATGTGCGGGCACGGTATGTAGACTATCCCGACAGGATATCCTGCGCCGTTGCCGTAGATGGCAGCGGCACGATCATCGGGTTTCAATCACTCAAGGTTGCGCGGGCAGACAACGCCTATGACCTGCCTGCCGGGTGGGGCATCATCGGGACCTATGTGGCGGATCATACCGCCGGGCAAGGTATCGGCCGCGCTTTGTTTGCGGAAAGTCGCAAACATGCGGTATCGTATGGCTTGCGCAGCATTGATGCGACCATCGCCGCGGACAATGTCGGCGCACAGGCCTATTACGCCGCGATGGGTTTTGTTCCCTATCGCGAATTGCCGGGCGCGATAGGCACGCGCTGCGATCTGTAAAGGTTACAGGGGCGCTTCGATCAGGGCGACGGGCGCGTGTTCGCTGCGCTCAAAATCAAGCGGGGCCGTGCTGGACACCGCCGTCAACCGCTTGAATTCAAACCGCATTTCGCCGCCTTCCTCATCCGAGGCCACGATCAGGCACTGGAACAAGTGGATCGCACCGTCATAAAGGTCGACAAATCCGCGCAGGTTGGGTGCCGTGTCGGACATCAGGGAAAACCCCGTCTTCCACATGCGCAGCACCGGATAGGTCTTGCCATCCGCTGACAGGCGCAGGCGCGACGCCGATTTCAGCGATTGCAAGCGGGCGCTGTCGAGTCCTGCCTGCACTTCTTTCGGTACAAAGGTCGTCATGGCGGTCGTTCCTTTTTTCCCCAAGCTCAACATGAGACTGCGGTGATTTCTTTCCAGTTAATTCTGTAGGTTTTTCATGACTCTTGCGCGCTGTGGCTTTCGCGTGACTCTGCGCATGTGCGCCGATGCAGGGCAGGTGCGCGGGACGCTGCAATTGCAGCATGGGGCTGATGGCTTACTTTGCTGGGCAACGCGAATAGGAGAGACATGATGGGCCTGTTGATTGATGGCGTCTGGCACGACCAGTGGTATGACACCAAATCCAGCGGCGGAAAGTTCGAGCGCAGCCAAGCCAAGTTCCGCAACTGGATCACGCCAGATGGCAGCGCCGGGCCGTCGGGCACGGACGGGTTCAAGGCGGAAAGCGGGCGCTATCACCTCTATGTCTCTTACGCATGCCCCTGGGCGCATCGCACGCTGATCTTTCGCCACCTCAAGGGGTTGGCCGATCACATCGGCATCTCTGCCGTGCATCCCGACATGCTGAAAGATGGCTGGACGTTCGATACGGATACCAATGGCGCAACGGGTGATACGCTTTATCATCTACCCTTTGCGCGCGACATCTATACCAAGGCTGATCCGACATTTTCCGGCCGTGTCACGGTGCCGATCCTGTGGGACAAACAGCGCGAAACGATTGTGAGCAACGAAAGCTCGGAAATCATCCGCATGTTCGATTCCGCCTTTGACGCCGTGACCGGCAATACGGATACGTATTGGCCGGAGCATCTGCGCGATGCCATCGTGCCGATCAACGACCGGATCTATGACACGTTCAACAACGGGGTCTACAAGTCAGGTTTCGCCACTACGCAAGACGCCTATGACGCTGCCGTGAACCCGCTGTTTGACACGATGGATTGGTTGGGAGAGCGCCTGAGCACACATCGCTACCTGATGGGCGACACGATCACCGAGGCGGACTGGCGGTTGTTCACGACACTGGTGCGGTTTGATCCAGTCTATCACCTGCACTTCAAATGCAACCGCAGGCGATTGGTGGATTACCCCAACCTCTGGGCCTATACGCGTGAGTTGTACCAGGTGCCGGGAGTGGCAGAGACGGTGAACATGGATCACATCGTGCGCCACTATCACTACAGCCACGAAAGCATCAATCCGCACCGCATTATCCCGATCAATCCGCAGATCGACTGGGACGCAGCCCACAATCGGGATCAGTTGACGCCGTAGTGTTCCACCATCGCGGCGAGGTCTTCGGGTGGGGTGCCTGCGGGCACGAAGGCGCAGGCATTGCTGGCATGATTGAAGATTGACCCGTCCGAGAAAAAGGACGTGTCGGTCACGAAGATGACCCGCGCGGCCGGATGACGGAAACTGGCAAAATCGGCGACGGCAAGCGCGCTGCCCTGTTCCAGCACAAGGTCCAACACAATGATGTCGGCGCTTGCATTGGCGAGATAATCGACAGCGTCATCCTGATTGCGCACCTGGGTCACGCCATATCCCTGTCGTTCAAGGTGGCGTTTCCAAACCAGACCCAATTCCGGCCTGCTTTCTACAATCAAAACATCCATAGTCGCTCCGAGCCAGCCCAACACGGCTCCCTGTTTTGGTAGATGTGCTCAACACGTTAACAAAGGGTTAATGGTTTCGAAAACTTCTTAACACCAGCCCGATGGCTTGAAAACCGCGCAATAATCCGCTTTCAGCGGGCGCAAAGCCGCCGATACAGGCACTCGGGACGCAGGAGACTTGCACTTGTCAGAAAAACGAGATCATGGCGGCGGGCTTGATGCGGCAGTGGCCGAGTATGGTGGCATGCGCAGCGATTGGATCGATCTGTCGACCGGAATCAATCCGGTTCCCTACCCTATGCCCCCTTTGCCGACCGGCGCCTGGACCGATTTGCCGGACCGTGATGCCGCTGATCGCCTCACCGCGGCTGCGCGCCGCTTCTGGTCCGTGCCCGAGGGGGCTGCGGTGCTGGCGGCACCCGGTGCATCCGCGCTGATTGCACAGATTCCCCGCCTTGCAGCCGCGGGCACCGTCACCGTTCCCGCCCCGACCTATAATGAGCACGCCGCCAGTTTTGCCGCGCAGGGCTGGCGTGTTCAGACCGAGGGGGTTTCTGACGCTCAGGTGCTTGTTCATCCGAACAACCCGGACGGAAAACTGTGGACGCCAGACGATCTGCAAGGCCCCCTCACCATCGTCGATGAGAGTTTTTGCGACATCGCCCCGGAGCACAGCCTGATCCAGCACGCCACGCGTCCCGGTACATTGATCCTGAAAAGCTTTGGCAAGTTCTGGGGGCTGGCGGGTCTGCGCCTTGGTTTTGTGATCGGTGACCCGGCACTGATCGCGCGGCTGACAGAGATGCTGGGCCCTTGGCCCGTGTCAGGGATCGCCACACATGTGGGGGCAGTGGCGCTGGAGGATACGGCATGGGCAGAGCGGACGCGGCACCGGCTGACCGCGGATGCCGCGCGGCTCGATGATCTGTTTGGTGGCAATGGGGCCGAGGTGATCGGGGGAACTTCCCTGTTTCGCCTCTACCGTGTGGAGGATGCCGCGGCATGGCAGGATCGCCTTGCACGGCAGCGCGTGTGGAGTCGTGTCTTTCCATACGCATCCGATTGGTTGCGCATCGGCTTGCCTGCGCCAGATGATTGGCCGCAGCTGGAGCGCGCGTTTTGACAGGCGCGATGATACTGGCGTTGGCCCTGTGCCTTGATGCGGCCTTGGGCGAGCCGCGCTGGCTGTGGGATCGTCTGCCCCATCCTGCCGTGTTGATGGGGCGCATGGTGCGGACATTGGATCAGACCTTGAACCGCGCGCCATTTGCGCGGGCAAAGGGCGTCTTGATCCTGGCCATCCTCGTGATCGTTGCGGGGGGCATTGGCTGGCTGCTGGCCCAGCTTGGCGCGATCGTGTCGCTCGTGCTGGCTGGCATTCTGTTGGCCCAGCGATCTCTGGTCGATCACGTCGCAGCGGTCGGCGCAGGCTTGCGGTTGTCCCCAAAGGCCGGGCAGCGCGCCGTGGCCATGATCGTCAGTCGCGATGTGTCACAGTCCACCCCTTCGGCCACGGCCCGGTCGGCCATCGAGAGCCTATCCGAGAATTTTAGCGACGGCGTGATTGCCCCCGCCTTCTGGTTTCTGGTCGCGGGCCTGCCCGGCATCCTGATCTACAAGGCGGTGAACACGGCTGACAGCATGATAGGCTACCTCTCCCCTCGCTATGCGGCCTTTGGTTGGGCCGCTGCGCGCACGGATGATGCGCTGAACTGGGTGCCCGCTCGCCTGTCTGCGGGTCTGTTGGCCCTTGCAGGTGGATCGCTGGACCGGTGGCGCGCAATTGGCGCGGATGCCGCCCTTCACCGCTCGCCCAACGCGGGCTGGCCAGAGGCGGCCATGGCCCAATCGCTGAACATCGCACTGGCCGGGCCGCGCAGCTATGACGGCCAGATCAAGGATCTGGCCTGGGTGAATGCTGGCGGTCGGCGCACGCTGACACCCGGCGACATTGACGCGGCCATCGCAATCGTGTGGAAGGCATGGAGACTGGCCCTGGGGGCCATATTGGTTTTGGGAGTTTTGTTATGGGTATTCTGACGCGGATCGCGGCGACGGCGGCCATGTGTGCCGCACCGGCACTGGTTGCTGCACAATGCGGGGGTCTTTTTCAAACTTCAAGGCCGGGTTGAAGTCGGAAGCCGTGTCAAAGGGCATCGCACCCGCAACCGCAGATGCCTTTCTGGCCAGCGTGCGTCAGGACCCCGCCGTGCTGAAGGCAGACCGCGCCCAAGGCGTGTTTCAGCGCCCCTTCATCGACTTTTCCCGCCGTTTGATTTCCCAGAACCGCATTGATGCCGGGCGCGCAAAGGCCCGCCAATACGCGTCGGTGTTCAACCAGATCGAGGCGCGTTATGGCCTTGATCGTCATGTGCTGTTGGCGTTCTGGGCGTTCGAGACGGATTACGGCGCCTTTCAGGGCAATTTCAACACCGCCAATGCGCTTGCCACCCTCGCCCATGACTGTCGCCGCCCCGCACTGTTTCGCCCCCAAGTCTTTGCCGCGATGGAGCTTTTTGCCCAAGGCGGGTTTGATCCGCGCCGCACGACCGGGGCCTGGGCCGGAGAAATCGGGATGGTGCAGATGCTGCCCGCCGACATTTTGATCAACGGCGTGGACGGGGATGGTGACGGGGCTGTGCGCCTCAAATCCTCGGCCCCCGATGCGCTGATGTCGGGCGGCAAGATGCTTCAGCACCTCGGCTGGCGCGCGGGCGAGCCCTGGTTGCAGGAAGTGACCGTGCCCGCATCCATGGACTGGTCGCTGAGCGGTGTCGGCAAGACACTAAGCCCGTCGGACTGGCAAAAGCTGGGGGTGCGGGCGCGTAACGGGCAGTTGGCCAACCTGCCTGCGTCACTGATCCTGCCGCAAGGGCACAAGGGGCCCGCCTTTCTTGCCTATCCGAACTTCAACGTTTATTTCGAATGGAATCAGTCGTTTACCTATGTGCTGACGGCCGCCTACTTTGCCACACGTCTGGCGGGGGCGCCGGTCTACAACGCTGGAAATCCTGATACGGGCCTAGGTGTGAACCAGATGAAACAGCTGCAAACCAAGCTACAGGCGCGCGGGTACAATGTGGGCAAGATCGACGGCATCCTCGGGTCGGGCACCCGCGCGGCCGTGCAGGCAGAGCAGAAACGGTTGGGCCTGCCTGCCGATGCCTGGCCAACGCCCGCCCTGCTGGGGCGGTTGTGACGTTTGTAATTTGGTAAGGTTTGGATTATATTCAGGCCACCGATAGTTCCGTTCAGTGCACGCACCGAACAAACGACCCGGCAGAGCGGTAACTCTGCCGGGTCACTCTTTTTCAGGCTATAGCCCGATCCAGAGCCGGATGATGCCAATCGCAAGCGTCGCTATGGCAATCGCCATCATCCATTTCCGATAATTCCTATCTGTCAGTGCACTCACCTCCTCGCGCGGCCCATTGGGGACCGCACAACCGAGATATGGGCGAAAGATTAATTCAAATTGAATGCGTTGTGACGCTGGCGGCGCGATCACGCAACGAGTGTTTCGGCCTTCTTGAGGTCGACCGACACAAGCTGGCTGACCCCCTGTTCGGCCATCGTCACCCCGAACAGCCGGTCCATGCGCGCCATCGTCACGGCGTGGTGCGTGATGATGAGGAAGCGGGTGTCAGTGCGGCGGCACATCTCATCCAGCAGATCGCAGAACCGCGTCACGTTGGCATCGTCGAGCGGCGCGTCGACCTCGTCGAGCACGCAGATCGGGGCCGGGTTGGCGAGGAACACGGCAAAGATCAGCGCCATGGCCGTCAGCGTCTGTTCGCCCCCCGACAACAGACTGAGGGTCGACAGCTTCTTGCCCGGCGGCTGGCACATGATCTCGAGGCCTGCCTCGAGGGGATCCTCGCTTTCCACCATTACGAGGTTCGCCTCGCCACCCCCGAAAAGGTGCGTGAACAACAGGGAGAAGTTGGAATTGACCTGCTCGAACGCGGTAAGCAGACGCTCGCGACCCTCGCGGTTCAGCGAGGCGATGCCGCTGCGCAGGGTCTTGATCGCTTCCTCGAGGTCGGCCTTTTCGTTCACGAGTGTGTCGTGCTCGACCTGCACCTCCTTGGCGTCTTCCTCGGCCCGCAGGTTCACCGCGCCCAAGGCGTCGCGCTGACGTTTGAGGCGGTTCACATCGGCCTCGAGGGCATCGGCACCAGGGATCGCATCTGGCGTTACGTCCAGCGCGGTCAGTAACTGGTTGGGCGTCATCTGCTGCTCGTCCGCGATGCGCTCGGCAGCATAGGCGACGGTCTCGCGCGCCGCCTCTGCCCGCGCTTCGGACCGTGCGCGGGCCTCGCGGGCTTCGGAGGCCAACCGCTCGGCCTCACGCTCGGCCAGGGTGGCGTCGCGCAAGCGTCCTTCGGCCTCGGACAGCACGTTGCTGGCTTCTGCCTTGCGTGCCTCTGCGCGGGTGATCTCTTCGCTTAGGGCAGCGCGCTTGGCGGCCAACTCGGCGGGAGCGGCCTGTGCGGTCTTCAACTCCACTTCGGACTCGGCCTTGCGCTCGACCAGTTCGGCGCTGCGTTTCTCCGCCGTTTCGAGCCGGTGTTTCCAGCCGCTGATTTCCTTCGTGATCTCTTGGGCGCGTTTGGTGCGCGCCTCGCCCGTGCGGCGCAGATCGTCATGGGCGGAACGGCGCGACATCATGGTGATCCGCGCGGCCTCGACCGTCATGCGCAAATCTTCGACCTCGGCGCGGGCGGCGTCCAGATCGGGCAGGTCGGCCAGCGCGGTTTCGGCCTCGGACACGCGGGCACGGGCGGCCATCGCGTCTTCCTCGTGCCGGGTGACGGCGAGGCCGAGGGATTCGAGCCGCCCTTGGGCAAGGTTGCGATCCGCTTCGGCCCGGCTGAGTGCGCGGGCGGCATCGGCGACCATACGATCAGCCTCGCGACGGGCATGGCGCGCCTTTTTGTCGGCCTCGGCCAGTTCCCCCATGCGGGCATGCAGGGCCTCGTGTGCTTGGCGCGCGCCCTCGGCGCGGGCGGTTGCCCGTTCCAGCGATTGTTTCAACTCTTCCAACCGGTTGAGCTGTTGCAGGCGCAAGGCAGCCGCGCTTGGCGCATCCTCGGCCCAGGCGCGGAAACCGTCCCAGCGCCATAGATCCCCCTCGGGGGACACGAGGCGCTGACCGGGTTGCAACAGGGGCTGCAAGCGCGCGGCATCCTCTGGGTCACAGAGGCCGATCTGGCTCATCCGCCGCACGAGCACATCCGGAACTGAAACGTGTTGGGTCAGGGGCGTGACGCCGCCGGGCAAGGGCTGATCCTCGGCGTAAGGCGGCAGGATGGCCCAGCCGGAGGGGCCGTCTTCCTCGACCTCGGGGGCGCGCAGATCGTCGGCCAGAGCCGCCCCCAGAGCCTTTTCAAAACCCTGCTGAACCTGAAGGCGGTCGAGGATCTGGCCCCCTTCTGCCGTGTCGCGTTCCACCAGCTTGGCCAGTGCGCCCGCCTCGGCGCGCAGGGCGTTCATCTCGCCCTCGGCTTCGGAGCGTTCGGCGCGGGCATCGGCCTCGCGCGCTTGGGTTTCGGCGCGTGCCTCTTCGGCGGCGATGAGGGTCTCGTCCGCGCGCAGGGCTGTCGCCTCTGCGGTCGTGGTCGCGGCCTGCGCGGCCTCGAAATCCACGCCTGCCTTGTCCAGCGCGGCCTGACTGGCGGCCACTGCATCACGCGCCTTGGTCGCTTCGGTTTCGGAGCGTTGTTCAACCTTGCGGCTGTCTTCGAGCAGACGCTGGGCAGAGCCGTGGCGGGCGGCGAGACGCGCCACATCCTCGGTCTTGTCCGACTGATCGGATTCTCGGGCCTGCAAGACCTGCCCGGCCTCGCGTGAGGCCGCAGCGGCGGCGTCCAGTAGGTCCTGATGGCCCTCGCTCGCCTTGGCAATCTCGGCCGCTTCCCACTCCAGCCGCTCGATCGTTTCGCCCGCGTCGCGGTTCAACCCGCCCTCGCGTTCAATGTCACGGGCCAGTTGCGCGATGCGCCCGGTCAGGGTTTCGATGGTTTGGGCGGCCTGGCGTTCCTGATCGCTGAGCGTATCGCGCTGCACGGCGAGGCGCTGCAAGACGGCGGCGGCAATCGCCTCTTCCTCGCGCAGGGCGGGCAAGGCATCCTCGGCCCCCTGCCGCGCCTTCGCGCTGACCTGTACGGCACCTTCGGCCTGTGCGGCGGCAGTGGTGCGGGCACGCAACTCCTCATCCGCATTGGCGCGCGCCTCGTCCGCCTCGCGCCAGCGACGGTAGAGCAACTGCCCCTCGGCACGGCGCAGGTGTTCGCCGATCTCGCGATAGCGCGCTGCCTGCCGGGCCTGACGCGCGAGTTGTGCCAGTTGCGCGGCCAGTTGTTCGATCACGTCATCGACGCGCGACAGGTTCTGCTCGGCGCCTTTCAGTTTCAACTCGGCCTCATGGCGGCGCTGGTAGAGACCCGAGATGCCCGCCGCTTCTTCCAGAATGCGACGGCGGTTCTTGGGTTTTGCGTTGATCAACTCGGCGATCTGACCCTGCCGGACCAGCGCAGGGGAATGCGCGCCGGTGGACGCATCCGCAAACAGCATCTGAACATCGCGGGCGCGCACATCCTTGCCCGCGGCCTTGTAGGCGCTGCCCACATCGCGGGTGATCCGGCGCACAATCTCGAGCGCGTCGGTGTCGTTGAACCCGGCGGGCGCCAGCCGTTCGGAGTTGTCGATATGCAGGCTGACCTCGGCAAAGTTGCGGGCCGGTCTGGTGGCAGCCCCGGCAAAGATCACATCCTCCATCCCGCCGCCGCGCATCGCCGTGGGGCGGTTTTCGCCCATCACCCAGCGCAGCGCTTCGAGCAGGTTCGACTTGCCGCACCCATTTGGCCCAACCACGCCTGTCAGACCGTCCGCGATGATCAGATCGGTCGGATCGACAAAGGATTTGAACCCCGTCAGCCTGAGTTTGGAAAAGCGCAAATGCTGCCTGCCGCGTTGAGTCTGCCTAGGCGGCAATCGTGGACGCGGTCAGGGGCAGGAGTCAACGCCCACATACCACGCACAGGGGTAAAGCGGCGGTTATCCACAAGATATTGCGATTCACCGGCTCAAATCAGCGTGCAATCGAGGTCGAGCACCAGTTCGTTTGTCGCCGGGCTGATGTAGCTGTCAATCGTCAGGCAATCATATTCGCCCTGCGGTTTCAGACGGTCGATCACCGGCTCTTCCTTGCCGCATTTGAGGATACCCGTCGCCTGCGCCTGATCCCCGCGTACTTCCTTGACCTCGCAGCCGCTGACCATCTCCATCGCCTTGGCGGCGCGCGCCTTGATCGGGCCAAAGCGGGGGGCGTATTGCACATTGGTGCGGATCGCCTCGGCCAGTTTGCCGTTCACGCGCACATCGAAGGTCGAGCCGTCGATGGTGACCGTGGTGGCGGGCAGGCCCCGGAAATGGGGGCCTGCGGTGTTGCAAGAGGACAGGAACGCAACAGCAAGAAAGAGTATGAGATAGCGCATATCCCAGCCTGGCCTACGCATGGTTAACGCCGACTTAACGCCGAGAGACACCGCATCATTGCGCGGCGCGGTGATTGGTCATATGAACTTACCAATTCGAAAAAGGTCCGCATATGCCCTTCCGCCCTGTTCAGCCTGAAAAACTGTCCTCTGCCGTGATCCGGCAGATCGAACAGTTGATCCTGCGGGGCATTCTGCGCCCCGGCGAACGCCTGCCGCCCGAGCGGGACCTGGCCGAGCGCATGGGCGTGTCGCGCCCGTCGCTGCGGGACGCCATCGGCAGCTTGCAGGACAGCGGGTTGCTGACCGCGCGCCCCGGTGCGGGCATCTTTGTGGCGGATGTGCTGGGCTCGGCCTTTGCCCCGGCCCTCACGCAGTTGTTCGAGCGCCATGACGAGGCGGTGTTCGACTATCTCAGCTTTCGCCGCGATATGGAGGGGTTGGCCGCAGAGCGCGCCGCGCGCCTTGCCTCGGACACCGATCTGGCCGTGGTGCAGGCCGTGTTCGAAAAGATGGAGGCCGCGCACCCCAAACGAAACAGTGATGAAGAGGCTAGGCTGGATGCGCAGTTTCATATGGCCATCATCGAGGCGAGCCATAACGTGATCATGCTGCACATGATGCGGTCGATGTATCAATTGCTGCGCGACGGCGTGTTCTACAACCGCCAGATCATGTTCAAACAGCGCACCACGCGCCAGGCCCTACTGGACCAGCACCGCGCCATCAACACTGCCTTGCAGGGCCGTGACGCAGACGGCGCGCGCGCAGCGGTGCACGATCATCTGGACTATGTGGAACGCGCGCTGCGCGATCAGCAGAAATCGGATCGGAACGAGGATATCGCCCGCCAGCGACTGGATCACGAAACCGGGGCCTAGCCCATCCTACCTTCGATAAACGCACGGGCCTGCGGTGTCCGGGGCTTGGTGAACATGTCCTCGGTCGCCGCCACCTCGAGCAGCTTGCCCAAGTGGAAATAGGCGACGCGGTCGGCGATGCGCCGCGCCTCGGCCATGGAATGGGTGATGATCACCACCGCATGATCTGCGCGCAGGGTCACCATCAGGTCTTCGATCTTGGCGGTGGCGATGGGGTCGATGGAGCCTGTGGGTTCGTCCATCAACAGCACTTCGGGTTGGGTGGCCAGCGCACGCGCAACGCAGAGGCGTTGTTGCTGCCCGCCGGAGAGGTCTATGCCGGATTTTGTGTGGAGCGTTTCCTTGACCTCGTCCCACAGCCCTGCGCGGCGCAGGCAGTGTTCCACATGCGCGTGCAGTTCGCGCCGGTCGCGCATCAGCCCGTGCAGGCGGGCGCCATAGGCGACGTTTTCGTAGATGGTCGAAGGGAACGGGTTGGGCTTTTGCGCCACCCAGCCAAAGCGGCGCCGGTGTACGGGCGGGTCGATGTCGGGGCCGTGGATGTCCTGCCCATGCATACGGATATCACCCTCGATCCGCACATCGCGGGTCGTGTCGTGCATCCGGTTCAGGCACTTGAGCGCGGTGGATTTGCCGCAGCCGGACGGACCGATAAAGGCGAGGATCTCGTTTGGGTAGAGGTCGAAACTCACCTCATCAAGCGCCTGTTTCTCACCATAACACAGCGAGAGATTGCGCACCGTCACAATGGGCGGGTTGTTGCGTTGCGCACCTTGGTTGGTCAGCGGGGCAGGCGTGGTCGTCGTTGTGTCGAACATGGAAAACCTCGTGATCTGTGCGGAAAGATAGACGTCGAGGCCAGTCTAGAAACGCGCGTAGCAACGCGATTTGATCTGCGACAATGGGGGCGCAGACTTCACAAAACCTTCACACAAAGAAGAACCCAGCCGCGCCGGTCGGGCGGGGCTGGGTTTGGATTACGTAGGCGCGTGGCTGCGGATCAGTGCAGCTTGGCGTCGACTTCTTCGATGGCGGCGTCGATCAGCTTGTTGCCGTCGGCGGCTGTCATCTGCTTGGCGATCACGTCGCGCGCGGCCTGTACAGCCACGGAGGCGGCGGTGTCGCGCACCTCTTTGACGGCACCGGCCTCGGCCGAGGCGATCTGGTCTTCGGCGGCGGCCACGCGACGCTCGATCGAGCGGGCAAGATCGGCACGTGCCTGTTCGGCGGCAGCTTCGGCATCGACCTTGGCCTGCGCCACGATCTTGTCGGCCTGCGCCTGCACTTCCTGCTGTTTGCGCTCGTAAGAGGCGAGCAGTGTCTGTGCCTCTTCGCGCAGGGCGCGGGCCTCGTCGAGTTCGGACTGAATGCCGCTTGAGCGGTCATCCAGCATCTTGGTCAGCATGCCCGGCACCTTGAAGTACAAGAGCACGCCGATGAACAGGATGAACGAGATCAGGACGATGAAGTCGGTGTTGGCAAAGCTGATGAACGGGCCCTTGGCGGCCAGCGCGGGGCTGGCGATCAGGGCTGTGGCCGCAGCGGTTGTGAGGGTGTTGATACGCATGTCTCTTACCCTTTCATCCGGTCGGAGACCGCAGCCGAGATGGCCTTGGCATCTGCCTTGCCGCCCATGGCGGCCACGATGGCCTGCGCGGTGTCGGTCGCGACCTCGGCCACGGCGTCCATGGCACCGGCACGAATTTCGGCAATTGCCTTTTCGCTCTCGGCGGACTTGGCCGCGATGCTGGCATCAGCCTTTTCGATGGCGACATCCAGATCAGCCTGAATGGCCGCCTTGGTCTCGCCTGCGATGCGCTGCGCCTCGGCACGGGCATCGGCCAGTGCCTTGTCATAGGCGGCCTCGGCTGCCTCTGCCTTGGCTTTGAGGTCCTCAGCCGCGGCAATGTCATTTGTGATTGTGCCCTGGCGTTCCGCCAGAATGGCCGCGATCCGTGGCAGGGCCACGCGCGACAGCACGAAATAGATCGCGACAAGCGTCAACAGCAACCAGAAGACCTGGTTGTCGAAGGTGCCGATGTCGAGTTGCGGCATGCCCGGAGGGGCGCCAACTGCAACTTCGCCTGCTGCGTTTGTGTTATCTGCCATGTCGGTCGTTCCTCTGGAGTGGCCCTGAAAGCGAGTGGGCCGAAATGCGAAGCCGTTACATTGGGCAGCGTGAGGGTATCACGCCGCCCAACCGTAAGGAATGCGTCTCAGAGTGACTTAGACAGCGAACATCAGCAGCAGAGCGACGAGGAACGAGAAGATCCCCAGGGCTTCTGCGAAGGCGATGCCGATGAACAGAGTAGCAGTCTGGCCGGCGGCTGCCGACGGGTTGCGCAGGGCGCCTGCGAGGAAGTTGCCAGCCACGTGACCAACACCGATAGCGGCTGCGCCGGAACCGATTGCTGCGAGGCCTGCGCCGATGTGTGCGAGTTCACCTTCCATGAGAATTCTCCTTACGATTGGAAGTTAGTAGGTTTGTCCAGCGGGAAAGGCCCCGCCATACATTAGTGATGCGGGTGCAATGCGTCCTTCAGGTAGACACATGTGAGGATTGTGAAGACGTAGGCCTGAATGGCCGACACCAGGATTTCGAGGCCGTAGATCGCCATCACACCGATGATCGCGACGGGGGCGATGGCCGCCACCTGGGCAAAGCCTGCGAACACTTTCAGAACGGCGTGACCGGCCATCATGTTGCCTGCCAGACGAATGGAGTGGCTGACCGGGCGCACGAAGTAGGAAATGATTTCGATGATCGCCAGTACGGGGCGCAGCGGCAGCGGCGCGCTCGACACCCAGAACAGGCCAAGGAAGGAGGCACCGTTTTTAACGAACCCGAGGATCGTGACGGCAAAGAACACGCCAAAGCCGAGGATCGCCGTGACCGCGATATGGGACGTCGTGGTGAAGGACATCGGGATCAGGCCGAGGAAGTTGGCGCAAAGGATGAACATGAACAGCGTCATGATGTAGGGAAAATATTTGATCCCGTCCTTGCCGGTGACGTCCTCGACCATCTTGTAGACAAAGCCGTACATCAACTCGGCCACCGACTGGCCGCGTCCGGGCACAACAGCGCGTTTCGAGGTGGTCAGAACTAGCAGCCCGATGATCGCCAGAACCGCCAGCGCCAGCCATAGCGTCACATTAGTGATCGTGTACCAGTGGACCGGGTCGCCGACCTCACCAAACAGAGGTTTGACGAGGAACTGATCCATCGGGTGGAATTCAAGGCCACCGCCACCGTGCGCTTCATCTGCCATTCGGCTCTCTCCGTCTCATCTCACCCCTCGGGGCGATCATTGTCGTCTTCGGCCAGTTCGGCCTCTTGTCGGCTCCGGACTTCTTCGGCGCTGCGCATCATCGTTTTGACGCCGGCCGCGAAGCCCAGAAAAATAAACACGATCATGAGCCACGGAGAGGTGCCAAACAGCGCATCCAGCCCGTATCCCATGCCAAACCCGATCCCCAGACCGGCCACCAACTCGATCACCATGCGCCAGGCCAGTTGTGCCTGAGAGTGGTGATCCGGCGTGCGGGGTTTTGGCGCGTGACCCTCTTTGATCGCATCAATCCGGGCGCTGAGCGCATCCAGCCTGTTCTGATCATCGGGGTCGGTCACGTGCCTGGGTCCCGTCGTTTGGATAGGTTGGTGGATAGGGCGCGCGAGGGCATGAGTCAACGTGACATGGGTCAGCGGCAGCCCTCTGACAAGCCGTTGTTTTCATGCATATTTATGGAACAATGAGGATGGGCGGCATCACGTCACACCCCACGCTGCGCGGCCTTGGCAGGATTTTTGCATATTCAACCATCTGGTTGATTTTGGTGGCTGCGAAACTGTGCGGTGTTTTCCAGCAGCCAGGATCGCACCGTGCGCACGGCCTTGCGCCGCCCGGCCTGCCCGCTGATCAGCAAATGGAACGCGCCCTGCCGCATACCCACATCCGACAGCCGCACCAGCCGCCCGAGGTGGCAGTCCGTCTCTGTGCAGTCGGATGAACTCATGAACAGACCCGCGCCGTTGCACACCGCCTCCATCGTCAGGGGTGCGCGCAAACGCCAGCCGCCGGGTGCGGGCAGGTCAGCATCCGGCCATCCGGCGACGGCGCACCAGTCGCGCCACACATCCTCGCCCCGGTCCTTGTAGAGCCGGTATTGGCCCAGATGCTCGGGCCGCAATACATCGCCCGGCACCAACCCCGGCCTGGCAAAGGGATAAAGCGGCGCGTTGCTGATCAGGTCAGAGGGTGCGCCCACCACCCCCTTGCGCAGGAAGCGGATAGCGAGGTCAGCCTCGTACCGGTCAAGGTCGGCCAGCGTGCTCGACGCCTCGAGCCGCAATTCGATCTCGGGGTATTCCGCGTGAAACCCGGCCAGCAGTGGTGCTACGACCTTGGCCGCAAACAACGGCTCGCTGTTCACGGTCACACGGCCTGCGGGCGTGTCGGCCAGCCCTTCGGTCGCCAGATCAATCGCATCAAATGCGGGGCTGATGCGTTGCAGGTAATGACTGCCCTCGACCGTCAGCACGACGCCGCGTGCGGCCTCGCGGAACAGTTGCACGCCCAATCGCTGCTCCAAGCCCCGCACATGGCGGCTGATGGCGGAGTGGCTGACATTCAGCTCTTCCGCCGCGCGGCTGAAGTTTTCGTGCCGCCCCGCCGCCTCGAAGGCGCGCAGGGCGTTGAGTGGGGGAAGGGTACGGGACATGCCGCGGGACACCTGTGCAATTTATGCACAATTGATGTCAGACAACTCTGTTTGTGACAAGCGGTCTGGCGGGCCATATTGGCATGATATCCCATGTCTTAAGGGGCTTTCCATGATCCTCGCCAAATCCAACGCGCTGTCGCGCGTGCTGTCAATCTGTGCCAAAATACTCCAAATTGACCGCTCCCCGGCTGAGCCCATCGGCTCAGCCGCTGTGCCGCTTGACCCGCATATCGCGCGCGATATCGGCCTGACCCCCAGCGAAGTGGAGCGACTGCGCCATCGCTGGCCGTCGCAGTCGACGCAGCATCCCTATCTCTGAGTGCTTTCCAGTGCGGCGCGCAGTTTGTATGACGGGGCCATGTCCGACCCGCTTGATACCGTCTTTTCCGCGCTGGCTGACCCGACCCGTCGGGCCATCCTGTCGATGCTGCTTGAGGATGACATGGCGGTGACGGATGTGGCCGAACCGTTCGAGATGTCGCTAGCCGCCATTTCCAAGCACCTGACCATCCTGACGCGCGCGGGCCTGATCGCGCAGGAAAAGCGGGGGCGGGTGAAGTGGTGCAAGCTGCAACCGGACGCCATGCGCAGTGCATCAGTGTGGATGCAGGGCTTTGGCCAGTTCGAACCCGTCAATCTTGACGCGTTCGAACGCTTTCTGGAAACCGAATTGGACAGGGGCGAACCACCCCAGACGTCCTAGACCAGACCGGCAAGCCTCAAAACGGCCAGGATAACGACGACAAGGCCGATGAGGTAAATGATGTTGCGCATGGGTATGATCCTTTACGTGTCTGCTGAATCCAACTCGGGCAGGCAGGCCTTTGTTCCATACGCCCGGTTCAAGTGCGCGCGACCTCATCGTCGCGCAGCAGCATCAGCAGCGCCACGATGGTCAGGGCCACGCCCACCAGCACCAGCGCAGGCGGCACGCCGTTGCCCAGCGCGATTTCCCAGCCGATGACCCAGGAGGGGGTGAGGTAGGTGTAAGCCATGACCTTGGCGCTTGGCAGGCGCATCGTGGCGAACTGCACCAGCACGAAGGTGGCGGCAGAGGCGAAGATGGCCAGATAGATCAGCGTGATCCACACGATGCGCGGCAGCGCGGCCCAATCCGTCGACACAATCTCGGACCAGCCGTAAAGCGTCAGCAGGAGGCCCCCCGCCAAAAGGGTGCCAAAGGTGAAGACCACCGCAGGTTCGCCCCGGTTCAGCTTGCGGATCATCGGGGTGTAGATCGCGTGGCTGACACAGCCAAAGAAATAGATGACCTCGCCTCGCCCGACCTCGAGCGCGAGCAAGGCCGACAGGTCCGCGCGAAAGATGACCCAAAGCGCGCCAACACCGCCGACCACCAGCGCCAGTGCCATGCGCGGCGTCGTGATCTGACGCAGCAGCAGCCAGCCGAACACGCCCGCAATCACGGGGGTCAGGGTAAAGACGGCCGCCGCACTGACCGGCGGCGCGGTCTTGAGCCCCTCGAACATCAGCACGAAATAGGTCGCAAACAGCCCGCCCAGCACGACATAGCGCCAGGGCGCGCGCGTGGCGCTGCGCGGCAGGCCACCCGTTGCCAGCACCACCGCCCCGATCACACAGGCGGCAATGCCAAAGCGGGCGGCGTTCAGAGCGGCAGGGGTGATCTCGTTCGCGGCCATGGAGCCGAGCGAGAACGACCCGGCCACCAGGGCCGAGAAACACAGCATCGCCAGATGGCCTTGCAGCGCCGGGCTCACGCTTGCACCGCGCGTCGGGTGACGTTCACAACACCTTCCAGTCTTTAGAGCGTTCCTTGAGGAAGGTCAGAAAGGCCTGCACTTTGTTGGTGCGGTGCAGATCCACATGTGTGACGAGCCACAGGGGGCGGACCAATCCTCGTGCGGGTCCATGATCTCGACCAGGTCCGGGTTCGCCCGCGCCTCCATCACCGGCAGAAACCCGATGCCCGCCCCCGCCAGCACCGCCTGTTCCAGCGCGCGCACGTCGGTCGAGCGGAAGGTGATGCACTTTTCATCGATCTGACCACGCAGCCATTTGTGGAACGGCGCGCGGGTGTCGGCGGCGTCATGGCTGACAAAGCGGTGGCCGGTGCAGCCTGCGACCGTTTCGGGATGCCCATGCCGTTTGATGTAGTCCTTTGTGGCATAGAGCCCGACCGACTGGCGCACGAACGGTTGCACCACATTGTCGGGCTGATCGGGCGCGTTGCCCGCACGGATCGCCACATGCGCCTCGCCATACTCGAGGCGAAACAGCCGGTCGCCCGTCAGGTAGCGCACGATCACGTCGGGGTGCTTTTGCTGGAACTCGGTCAGGACAGGGGCCATGCGCGGGGCCATCCCCACCAGCGAGGTCACGACCAACTCGCCCGACACCTCGGTGCCACGGCCTTTGATCCGGCCCACCAACTGACTGAACTGGTCATCCGTCGCCTGGGCCACTCGAAACAGGTCATCCCCGGCCTCGGTCGGGGTATAGCCGCGCGCGTGGCGTTGGAACAGTTTCACACCCAACCGCCCCTCGAGCGCATCGATATGCCGGATGACGGTGGCGTGGTGCACGCCCAGCACTTCGGCAGCACCACTCACCGTGCCCATGCGGGCCACCTGATAGGCAGTCTTGATCTCGTCCCAATTGTCCATGTGGATCTCTCGTCTGTGCAATTCCAAACAGGTCCTGTTGAGTTTCCCCAATTGCGTTCGATTTTGCAAGGCTCAACTATCAGAGCACGAGACATCATTCCTTTGAAAGGACCCGAACCATGACCATTCTGCACATTGACGCCTCTGCCCGCCTGACGGGCTCTGTCACCCGCGACCTCACCGCACAAATCGTTGACCGCTTGGGCGGCGAGGTGATCCGGCGTGACCTGACGGACGCCCTGCCCCAGATCACTGAAACCTGGGTCAACGCCAATTTCACCGCCGCCGACGAACGCGATGCGGTTCAGCGCGACACGCTGGCCTTGTCGGATGAGTTGATCGAAGAAATCAAGGCCGCAGACACGGTTGTCATCGGCGTGCCTGTCTATAACTTCGGCGTGCCCGCGGCGCTGAAAGCGTGGATCGACCTGATCGCGCGGGCGGGCGTGACATTCAAATACTCAGAAACCGGCCCCATCGGCCTGCTGGAGGGCAAGCGCGCGATCGTGGCCGTGTCGACCGGTGGCACGCCCGTGGGCAGCGATATCGACTTTGCCAGCGGCTACATCCGCCATGTGCTCGGCTTTATCGGCATTACGGATGTCGAGGTGATTGCCGCCGACCGCGTGATGGCAAATGGCGTACAGGCCATCGCCGATGCCAAGGCCGAAATCGACAAGCTTGCCGCTTGATCACCAGCACCTGCAGCCACCACTCACGGCCCCCTGACCACCCGGTCGGCGGGGCCTTTCCGATTGCCGCGCCAGGTATCTGGACGCAGCACGATCCCCGCGACTAGGCTGGCGCCATGACCACCGTTCGCAATCTGCCCAGCCAGTTGATCCTTGCCCATGCGCCCTGGGTGCTGGGTGGCGGTTTGATCGTGTGTATCGTGGCATGCGCGGCCGCGGGTCTTGCGCTGACTGCACAGGGTGAACTGGTTGGCCTGGGCACGGTGGCGCTTGGGGCGGGTGTGCCCATCGGCATCTTTGCCCTCGCGATCAAGCGCGATCAGGTGATCCTTGATGCGGCCACGCAAACCGTCACCGTCCAGCGCCGCACGCTGTTGTCCTACCACCAGATGACCTACCCGCTCGACACCTTGCGCCGGGCAGAGGTTGAAACCTTTTCCGATACTGCGCGGGCCACGCTGACCTTCCACGACACCACGCCGCCCTATCCCCTGGTCGAGGCCTACAACTCGGGCAACGGCCCGGCACAGGCCGCAGATACGATCAACGTCTGGCTGCGCAACCTGCGGCGCATGTCGGCCTGACGGTTGGATTAGCGACCAGCCCAGATGTCATCTTCGTTCAGGCCCATCTCGGCAAAATCCGGGGCGCGGCGCGTGGCGTCTATATCCCAGGCCATGTAGAATTCATCCAGTTGCGGCGGGGCGACATCCGTCATGCTGAGCAGGCCATGCACCTGCCCGCGGTGATGTATCTGGTGCTGGATGAGATGCAGGAATGTGCGGTCAAACCGATCCTCTTGCACGCCACTGTCCCGGATCATCTGCACACGGCGTGCGGGGTTTGACAGTGTCGCATCCTCGGTCACGGCAATCAGGCGGCGGTCGATATCACGCTGCGCGGCGCGCAGGGCGGCAAGATCCGGGTGCGGGACATCCTCCTGAAAGGCGGCGGGCCCGATACAGGTGCCTTCCAACGCAGAAACATAAAACCAGTCCACGATGAGGATGTGATTGAGCGTGGCGATGATCGAGCCGAAAAAGCACGGGCGGTCGGCGGCAAGCTCGGCCGCGCCCACCTGCCCGCAGGCACGCAGCAGCCGGTGGTTGGACCAGGCGTTATTGTAGGCTTGGGGGGCAAAGAGGTCAGGCATTTCGGAACACCGTGCTTTCCTGTCAGATACTCTATCCGGCACCTAGCCAATTGCAACGGCCCGCAGTTGATCAAGATCAGGGCCGCGCATCGGATCCCCGACTACCCTTACGCATGGACCCTGTAAGGAGAGGCTTGATGAAATCCCCGCTTATCCCCCTGATCGCATGTCTGCTGCTGCCTGCCGCCGTATCGGCACAAGAGGCAGATGTCGGTGCAGAGCTCTATCGCGCCCATTGCGCGACATGCCACGGGATCGAGGCACGGGGCAACGGCCCGATGGCCCCCGCCCTTTTGCTGCGCCCGCCAAATCTGCGGGAACTGGCGCGTCGCAACGACGGCACCTTTCCCACCACCCGCGTGGTGATGCGCATCGACGGGCGCGATCCGCTGGTCAGCCATGGCTCGCCCATGCCCGTCTATGGCGACTTCTTTGACGGCGATGACACCGCAACCAAGGCCGAGACGGGTCAGCCGATCATGACCAGCCGCCCCATCGTGGACCTGCTCGCGTTTCTGGAGAACATTCAGGAATAAGCGTGTTCGTTTTCATGGCACGCCTGCGGTTTGGCAGTCGGCCCCGAGGGTTCAGCGCGGAACCGGCTGACGGCACGTCTCGCGCAGCAGGTTCCGCCACCTCTCTGACACGGCGTCCCACGACAGGTCGGCCTGCTGTGCGTGCTTGTATGCGCGCTGCGACATCTCTTGGCGAAATGCCGGGTCCGTGTACATACGCTCAAGCCCGTCGGCCAGATCGGCGGCCGACACCAGACCGACCTCGGTTGACGTCCCGTGTTCGATCAAGGTGTGGCGGATCGGCAGGCGGTGCGCGGCATCGCCCCAGATCTCGCGCAGGGTCGCATGGTCGGGCACGATCTGGGCCGCGCCGGTGGCCGCGTGCTCAAAGGCGATGAGGCCCCAGCCTTCGGCCTCTGACGTGTTCACACCCACATCGCACGCATTGTAGATCAGGTTCAGATGGTGATCGGACACGCCCGGCATGTTGGGTTGATCCGTGGACATCAGCACCCTGTCATCAATGCCGAAACGGTGCACGAGTTCGGGGATGTCCCAGCCAAGATCACGACACCCCATATGCAGGAACAGCTTGACGTTCGCAGGTTTGTCCCGGGCGAATTCCGCAAATCCCTTGATCGTCACGTCCATCCGTTTGCGCGGTTGATTCCTGTTGGCGTTCAGTACGATGAACGCATCCTTCAGTTCTGGATTGTCCGCAAAGATCGTGGATCGTGCCCCCGCGCGGTGATCCGCGCCCAGATGATGAAACCGCGTGCTGTCATTGCCATGGGGGATGACAGCCAAATCCGGGGCTTCGAACTTTGCATCAATGGCCTGCCGCTCTGCAAACGCCGCCTGCATGAAGGTTTTCGAGGTTTCGGTGTATAGGCCAACCTTGTGCAAGAGCCCGAAATGATCGAGCGATCGCGGATCGACCGGCCCTGCATCCACGGGGATATAGGCGACACAATGGGGCCGGTGTTTGGCCGCAGCCAGGGCCGTCAGCCATTTCCCAACGATCCAGGTGTCATTCAGCATGAAGACGATTTCGGGTTTCAGCCAATCGCACAGATTTGCGATCCTGTGCAGGCCCCAGCGGTCCGTTGGTTCAATCCCGGCGGGATAGACCGGCCACGGCAGATGGTGCGGATCGCCGCTGTGCCCGATGGCGAGGTGGTGGATATCGAACTCATCCGCAAGCCGTGTGAATATCGCCTCTGCCACGCGCGCGAACCCGGTCGGGACAACACCGTCTGATGCGACCAGAACAACCGGCTTGGCGGGTTTTCCGTCTGAATGGGGCTTGGTCAACAGGTGCTAGTTCCCCAGGTTCATGCTGAGCGTCGTGATGGCCCGGGTGGCATAGAATGTCACGGTGTTCTGGTTGACGGACAGGTGCAGGCGCCCGCTTGCCTCGGCACTCAGAGGATTTTCCAGCGCCGTCACGCCTGTCGCACCGGTCGGCGCACTGCCTGCTGTTCCCACAGTCATGCTGACAGTCTGCGATGTGTTCGTGGGTTGATGGATACGAAAGATCGTGTCGCCCGATCCGGCCTTCCAGCTTGGTTTCGCCGCTGTGATGATCGCGGGCGATGGCCCATTGATCGATGCCAGCGAAAATGTTTCCGGCGCGGTTTGGGTCGACAGGTTGCTGACAACCCGCCCTTTGAGCGGTGATTTGAACGCGAGAGACTCGCGCAGCGGCTGCCCGGTGTCCGGACCACACAGCCCGGTCGGAACGCGCAGCGCGTAAAACTGGGTGTGCATGCCGCGATCGGGCGATTGCGCACCGTACTGTCCCTGCCCCTGATAGGGGTTGTTGCGGAAAAGATTGCCCAGCAGCGCGCCATTGTCGTCATAGCCCCAGGGGGGCATCGAGTTGTGATAGATCGCCAGGGCCTGCGTGCCATCCTGGCGCAAGGGTATGGCAAAGTTGTGCGTTGGCAGGAATTGCGGACCGTCCCACGACTGAACCGGTGGCATCGACGTCCAGTGATTGGGTGTGCCATAGCTCATCCGGTTCACCGCAAAGGGCAGAACAAAGCGGGTCATGACCGAGGTGCCGGAGAAATTGGCATCGCTGGACGGGGCGACCCCCGAACAACTCATCCGGATCATGGGCTCGCCCAGAACCAGCGAATAGGTGCGTTTGTAGCTGAACGTCTGATTTGTGACGGTCGCGTTCACCATCGTTTCCAGCGTGACGCGCAGTGGCCCCGTCTCTGTCACCAGCGCGCCCGCGACCGCAAGGCAGGCGGTGGTGTCGAGGACCATACTTGTGCCCGGCGGTGTTTCGTTGCCGTATCTGTAGACGCTGCCAGTGTCGGTGTAGAACGCCAGATCGTTGCCAACGGAGCCAGGATACAGCAACTCTTGATCGTTGTTCTTTAGGTCCTTGATCGACGTGATGCCCCAATTGGCGGACTGTGCAACCGTCACGCTGATCAGGTCATTCGCCAACACCCAGCTTGCCCCGTTGTCCGGTGTCGTGATCGACAGGGCCGAGGACGTAGAGGGGAAACCGCCACCGCTCGGACCATTCATATAGCTTGTCGAATAGCCAAGGCTTGGCGCGCTGGCCATGAACAACAGCGCCCCGTCATGGGTTGGCTGCACCAGTCCGGATTTGGACAAGCTGTTGCGCACGTTGATCGCACCCTGGTCAGCCCCGTCGGGATACTCGACAAGGCCGCTGCGCTCAAAACCGAGGGGATTGAACACAGCGACGGGCGTTTCGTAGTTGTTGGCGCGATCAGAGGTCAGATTGGGAGTTATCGCGCGGGTCAGGGCCAGCATGTTGGCCTCTTCGACCAACCCGGCCTGATCCTTGGCCAGCAGCAGCCGCGACAGTTGCTCGACGCCGTAGACATCCATGTACTGCGCGCCGGACGTGCCGACGACATAGTCATGATGCGTGCTGGGGACGGCAAGGTGCCAGGCATCGAACACGGATGTCGTCCAGTCGGGCGCGACCGGCGCCTTGAGCACATCGCCAATGACGCCGAACACCTCGGCGGCCGTAGCGGCGCGGGATGCCTCGTATTGCCAGCGCTTGAGCGCGGGTTTGCTGCCGTAATTGCCAACCCACATCGGGATACCCGCAAACCGCCGGTTGCGCAGGTTGCCTGCGTGCGCCTCGACCAGCGAAACGTAGTGATCGAAGGTTGCTGAAACGGCATAGACCCCCGATCGCGCATATCCAGGCTGCGATGCGGGCGCGTTGTTCCAGGCCTGCATGCTTTTGACGAGGTTCGGCACGGGCGGGTTGAAATCGCACCCGGCCGGAACGAACACATACGGTGTGGGCGAGGATGGCAGGTTGTTGTCGATATCCTCCTGAATACC
Source organism: Tateyamaria algicola (assembly GCF_047715485.1). Taxonomy (NCBI): domain Bacteria; kingdom Pseudomonadati; phylum Pseudomonadota; class Alphaproteobacteria; order Rhodobacterales; family Roseobacteraceae; genus Tateyamaria; species Tateyamaria algicola. The sequence continues at coordinate 2,614,278 of NZ_CP180422.1, read as the reverse complement.
GAAGTTGCCACCAATATCGGTGCTGACCTGACAATAACCCTTTATCAGGTAGTGCCCCATGATCCTGGAGCCGTCATCGGCATACCAGAAAAAGTCGATGCCTTCGTTTATGAGCTGAGTTGCTGCCGAGGGCTGGCCATTCAGCGGATTGGCCGGGGGTTGCTGAAACTCGCCCCCGGGGATGCGTTCAAAGGCCGCCCCTTTCAGCCCCATCGCTTCGAGCGTGGCGGGCAGCTGACTGTCATGGCCGAAATCATCCGGAATCCAGAAGTTTTCGACCGTCGCGCCGGGCAGGTTCTTTTCAAACCATGCCTGCGCGACCAGGGAATTGCGAATGAAGCATTCGCCTTGGGACAGCAAACTGTCGGGCGATGTGATGCCGCCGCCGACAAGGTGGAACAGCCCGTCCTTTGCGGCCTGCACCAGGGTCTGCACGTCTGATGGGGTGCCGTGGGCAAAGAACGCTTCGAGAAATCCGACCTCTGCCAAAGAGTAATAGTAGTTTGGCGGCGCGCCCGGCGGCATACTGGTCGCCAACTGTGCCGCTGCCTGGGACAGGATTTCCTTTGCGGGTACGCTGAGGTTGCCCGCCCCTTGAAAGTACGGAGCCGACGGATCATCGAACAGAACCGGAAACGTCTCGAGCCAGTCCCAATCCATATGCGATGACTGGCTGAAGATAATGACACGTTCGGCGTTGTTCGGAATGCCAAGCTCTTTGCGAATTTGGGCTTCTGTCATGGCTATGGTTCCCCTCAAATCCGACGGCGTGGCCAAGCGTAAATTTCTATCTGCAAATTCCAGCGACGCGGCTGACATCCCCGGTTTATTCCACCGAAAGTGTAACTCAAGAAAGGCAAACTCGTAAGGGTTGTATGAATTTGCGATTTCAATACACTGCCGTCAGGTCTGAGACAGCGTCGCGAGGCGACAGCATGAGCATACTGATCATCAATGAAACGACAGCCGCCGGGGTGAACTGGAACCTCGGGCGCATCGTCAACGGCAGTTTCGGCACCGTCCTTGCCAGCGGTACGCTGAAGGATGCCGCAGTCGGGAATGTCGCGACATACAATCCCCCATCCTCGTTCAGCGGCTCGGAATTTTATGTGAACTTCTTTGATTCAGCGAGCGGCTACCGCTCGACCCAGCGCACCACCGATCAGTCAGAGGTCAGCTTCGGGCCGACGTCCATGATCTCTACCGGTTCGGGCATATCGCTCCAGACGGACCTAACAAACCTAATCAAGTACACAGTCGTCGGGCAAGCGACCCCGACAACGCCGCGCGCGGTTGTCGCCAGTGGTTTGGTCGGGTCGGGATCACTGACCAATATCGGCCCCTCGACGCTGGGCAGCCACACCTTTTTCGACGTCGCCTTTGAGGGTGTCGGTGCGGGCATATCGACGGATGCCACGGTGACGGTGCAAAAGAAGACACGGATCACGCTTGCGTCCTTTGCCGCAAGCTATGCCATGATCCCCGCACCAAATGTCGGTTCAGGACGGCGCACACCGGCTTGCAGCTGACACGGCATCCGACGTGTCCGCGCGGACAGGATGCAAAGCGCTAACCCCCCGCTACCGAAGGACGGCGTAGACCAGCCCCGCCACGACCAGTGCAAAAATCGCGGCATCTATCCACTTTTGCCGGGTCGAACGATATTCCGGCCACCCTATGCGCTCGCGCCAGGTCTGCGGGCGCATCGACGCGACAACATTTTGATACATGCTTTGCACGTCCTGCGCGGGCAGCCACTCGACCGCAATCACCAGTTGGGGATCAAAGAAAAACCAACCATCCCCCAGTTCGGCACGCACCGTATTCAGGACCTCGATGACTTTGTGCAAATGGGGCACGGAGTCGTCCCAATAGGCGATCGAAATGAAAACGGCGTCATTGTTCATGAACCCGAGATCGACACCGACCGCAGGGTCCATTGCCTCGAACTCGGCAAGCGCTTTGTCGACCAACTGAGCCTGTGCGTCGGACGGCACGTAGGCGTCGTCCTGCACCTCGAGAAAAGCGCTCAACTTCGACCCGATGGAGTTCGGATCGTTCGGAAAGGCCTCACTCTCTCGCAGCAGGAACACATCATAGCTCATGCTATGTGATCTTTTCAGAGGGGGTGCACTGGCACAACGTCACTACGTGTAGTCGGCGCATGGTCGCCTGAAGCGCGCCCCACTAGCGGTGTTTTCGCCGATATGGCGCGAGCCGTGATCCAGCCAACGCGCCCCTCGTCACACCGCGCTGCCGACTCACCCGCCCCACTTGACTCAAACCGCGCACTCCAGTAGCCCACGCGCAACACCCGGAAGCACAGACTTCCGGTCCCTTGGGATGTCCCGGGATCGCCCTCCGTCAGCGCGTTGCGCCCACGGGGGTGCTTTTCGTTTGGGTCTGTTCCTTGGGGACTGCGCCGCCTGCACTTACCTGTCAGGCAAACGTCAACGGTCGAAAGGATGAAGGCCCATGTTTGAAAATCTATCCGAACGCCTCTCCGGTGTCTTCGACCGGCTGACCAAACAGGGTGCACTGTCCGAAGAAGACGTCAAAACCGCCCTGCGCGAGGTGCGCGTGGCGCTACTGGAAGCCGACGTGTCGCTGCCCGTCGCCCGTGACTTCGTCAAGGCAGTGCAGGAACAGGCAACAGGCCAGGCCGTCACTAAATCCGTCACCCCCGGCCAGCAAGTCGTCAAGATCGTGCACGACGCGCTGATCGACACCCTCAAGGGCGAAGGTGACCCCGGCGCTCTGAAAATCGACAGCCCCCCGGCCCCGATCCTGATGGTCGGCTTGCAAGGGGGCGGCAAGACGACAACAACCGCGAAGCTGGCAAAACGGCTGACTGAACGCGATGGCAAGCGCGTGCTGATGGCCTCGCTCGACGTGAACCGCCCGGCGGCGATGGAGCAACTCGCTATCCTCGGCACTCAGATCGGCGTCGACACCCTGCCGATCGTCAAGGGCGAAGACCCGGTTGCCATTGCCAAACGCGCCAAGACGCAAGCATCCATGGGCGGATATGACGTCTATATGCTGGATACGGCGGGCCGTCTGTCTATCGACGAAGAGCTGATGAGCCAGGTCGAGGCCGTGCGCGACGTCGCCAACCCGCGCGAGACGATCCTGGTGGTCGATGGCCTGACCGGTCAGGACGCGGTGAATACGGCGCAGAACTTTGACGACCGCATCGGCATCTCTGGTGTGGTCCTGACGCGGATGGACGGCGACGGGCGCGGCGGTGCCGCCCTGTCGATGCGCGCCGTCACCGGCAAGCCGATCAAGTTCGTCGGCCTGGGCGAAAAGATGGACGCGCTCGAAACATTCGAGCCGGAACGCATCGCGGGCCGCATCCTCGGCATGGGCGACATCGTTTCCCTCGTCGAAAAGGCGCAGGAAACCATCGAGGCCGAACAGGCCGAAAAGATGATGCGCCGCATGGCCAAGGGTCAGTTCAACATGAACGACCTGCGCATGCAACTGGAACAGATGCTCAAGATGGGCGGGATGGAAGGCATGATGGGCATGATGCCCGGCATGGGCAAGATGGCCAAACAGGTGCAGGACGCCGGTTTCGACGACAAGATCCTGAAACAGCAAATCGCCATGATCCAGTCCATGACGAAAAAGGAACGTGCCGCGCCGCAAATCCTGCAGGCCAGCCGCAAGAAACGCATCGCGCGCGGCTCGGGCATGGAGGTCAGCGACCTCAACAAACTGCTCAAGATGCACCGCCAGATGTCGGACATGATGAAAAAGCTCGGCAAAGGCAAAGGCGGCATGATGAAAAAGGCGCTTGGCGCCATGATGGGTGGCAAGGGCGGCATGCCCGGTATGGAGGGCATGGACCTCAAGCAACTGGAAGCCGCGGCCAAGCAGATGGGCAGCAAGATGCCCGGGGGCATGCCCGGCCTGGGTGGCGGCATGGCCCTGCCTCCCGGCTTGTCGGGATTCGGCAAAAAGAAATGATCACCGCGCTGATCACATATGTGATCGACCCGGGCCGGGTCGATGCGTTCGAGGTCTACGCACGTGCGTGGATTCACCTCGTGAACCGCATGGGCGGCACCCATCACGGCTATTTCCTGCCTTCCGAAGGGGCCAACAACAAAGCGTGGGCGATGTTCTCCTTCCCCTCGCTCGCCGCTTACGAGGCCTACCGCACAGAAATGGCACAGGACGGGGAATGCCAGCGGGCCTACCAGCATGCCCAAGATACCGGCTGCATCCTCAGCTTTGATCGCACCTTCACCCGCCCCGTCCTTGACGGCGCCTCGGTTGAGGAGTTGGGCCTGTGATCCCCACTGTCACCACCGACCGGCTGGTCCTGCGCGGCGCGCAGCGCGACGACTTTGATGCCTTCGCCGACATGCTCGCATCTGATCGTTCGTCGTTCATGGGTGGCCCGTTTGACCGCGATGCCGCATGGCAGCTCTTTTCCATGAACCTCGCCAGTTGGCCGCTCGACGGGTTTGGCGCATGGATAATCACGGACCGCGACACCGGCACCTTCATGGGGGACGTGGGCATCACCCACCCGATCCGCTTTCCCGAACCCGAACTCGGCTGGACGCTGACGCAGGATGCCGAAGGCAAAGGCTATGCGTTTGAGGCCGCGACCGCAGCACGCGACTGGTACTGGGCCAACACCGACGCCCAAAGCGTCGTCAGCTACGTCACCCCCGGCAATGCACGGTCCGAGGCACTGGCCCGGAAACTTGGCGCAACACAGGATGCAAACGCCCCGCTGCCCGGCGGCGAAACGCCCGAAGAAACAGTCGTCTACCGGCACCGGAGGGGCACATGATCACCCTCACCGGCACCCCCACGCTCGAGACCGAGCGGCTGCACCTGCGCGCACCCCGTCCCGCTGATGCGCCAACTTACATGGCCTTCTACGGCACGGACCGGTCGCAATTCACCGGCGGCCCCATGACCGAACGGCAGGCGTGGAACTTCTTTGGCACACAGTTCGGCCACTGGGCGATCCACGGCTTTGGCATGTTCATCGTGACCTACAAGGGCGAGGACACACCGCTGGGCATTGTCGGGCACTGGTATCCCCATGGCTGGCCGGAAAAGGAAGTTGGCTGGGTCCTCTTTGACAGCGCACACGAGGGCAAGGGCATCGCATTCGAGGCTGCACAAGCCTGCATTGACCACGCCTGGACCACCCTGAAATGGGACACGATTGTCAGCTACATCGCCCATGGCAACGACGCCTCTGTTGCGCTGGCCAAACGGCTGGGCGCAACGCTGGACGAAACCGCAATCCAGCCCAAGCCCGACACGCCCGGTTACGTCTATCGGCACCGCAAGGGGGCAATATGATCCCTTCTCTGTTCCGGGAAAATCCCCCCGGAGGGCCGACCACCACCCCGCGCGTGGCCGGATTAAACGGGCTCACGGTGCCACAAGCGCCAGTATCGTGTCGCGCGCATGCGCGTCCTTGTGGTTGGGGCTGCGCGCATGAGTTTTGCCTGCGAAACACCCCGCAACGGCGCCGCCGCGCTGTTCGCTGTCGCGCTGCAGGGTCACTTGCCGACCCTCGCGACCAAGCGGCTGCTGCTGCGCGCGCCGCGCGTCACCGATTTCGACACCTATGCCCAGATCGCCTGCACTTCACGCGGCGCCCATCTTGGCGGGCCGATGGGGCGCGAAGACGCCTGGCTCGACTTTTCGCAAATGACATCGACCTGGCTGCTGCACGGCCACGGGCTCTGGACCATCGGCCATGCCGGGGACATCGTAGGCTTTGTCGTGCTGGGCTTTGAGCCGGGTGATCAGGAACCCGAACTCGGCTTCATGCTGACCAGACAGGCCGAGGGGCGCGGCATCGCGTTCGAGGCCGCCAGCGCCGCGCTGAGCCACGCCTTTGACACGCTCGGCTGGGCCACCCTGGTCAGCTACATCGCGCCTGACAATGCACGCTCTATCGCGTTGGCCCGCCGCCTTGGCGGCCTGCCCGATGGCGACATCACCGACGATGGCGAGACAACGCTGATCTACCGCTACACGCGTGAGGTGCTGCAATGAGCCACCCCGTGATTCCTGTCATCGAAACCGGGCGGCTGTCTCTGCGCGGCCCCGAGCCCGAGGATTACCCGAACTTCAAGGCCACTTTCGCCTCCTACCGCTCGCGCTTCATGGGCGGGCCGCTGAACCCGTACGAGGCGTGGATGCTTTATGCGGCCGAGATCGGGCATTGGGAAATCCGCGGCTTTGGCATGTGGATGATCCACGACAAGGACAGCGACGAAACCTATGGCATGGCCGGCGGCTGGCAGCCCGCAGGCTGGCCCGAACGCGAGATTGCCTGGATCATCTGGCCCGACAAGTCGGGCAAGGGCTACGCGCTCGAGGCGACGCATGCAGTGCGCAAGCACTACTATGCCAATGGTTGGGATGGGGCGGTCAGCTATATCGACCCCAAGAACCTCGACAGCATCCGGCTGGCCGAACGGCTGGGCGCGACCAAGGATGCGACCGCCCAGACCATCGACGGCTCTGACGCCGTCTACCGCCACCCCTCGCCAGCGGCGCTGAGCGAAAGCCAGCTGGCCCACGGGATCGAAATGGAAATCGGCCACTACGCCGATCCAATGTTCAAACCGAAAGGATGGGCGCTTGACTGATGCCATTTCCAAGGCCGCCGACGTGCTGGCCGAACACCGCAGCAGCATCGACCGCCTCGATGCGATCCTCGTCTACACGCTGGGCGAGCGGTTCAAACACACCCAGGCCGTGGGGAAACTCAAGGCCGAACACGACCTTCCTCCGTCCGATCCCACCCGCGAAGCGGCGCAGATCGCACGCCTAGAAGATTTGGCAAACCGGGCCGACCTGGACCCCGAATTTGCCAAGAAGTTCCTGAACTTCATCATCGCTGAAGTCATTCAGCACCACCGCAACTACCAGAAATAGCGCGCTACCTGCGCGACAAACACCAATCGTAACGTGGGCAAGCTGCCCACCATCAAACTGAAAAACAAAGGAAATACATCATGGCTATGAAAATTCGCCTCGCCCGTGGCGGCTCCAAGAAGCGCCCCTTTTATCGCATCGTTGCGGCCGACAGCCGTATGCCCCGCGATGGCCGCTACATCGAAAAGCTGGGCACATATAACCCCCTCCTGCCCAAGGACAGCGAAGAGCGCGTGAAAATGAACATGGAGCGCGTCCAGTACTGGTTGGGCGAGGGCGCACAGCCCACCGACCGTATCTCGCGCATGCTCGAAGCTGCCGGTGTTCTGGAAAAGAAAGAGCGCGCCAACATGAAAAAAGGCGAGCCCGGTGCCAAGGCCAAGGAACGCGCAGAAGAGAAAGCCGCCAAGGTGGCCGCCGCTGCCGAAGCCGCAGCCGCCCCTGCCGAAGAAGAGGCACCGGCCGCTGAAGAGGCACCTGCTGAAGAAACAGCAGAGTAAACAGGGAGGTGTGGCTGTGGATGCCTTCTCGCAAGACTTCCGCAACCAGCTTCTGGATTTGATGGCGTGGCGGCGCGATGTGCGCCACTTTCGCACCGATCCCGTGGACGAGGCAGTGCTGATGCGCTGCCTCTCTGCGTTTCGGCTGGCCCCGTCTGTGGGCCTGTCGGAACCCTGGCGCATTGTACGGGTGCAAAGCACCTCGGCCCGCAGCGCCGCTTATGACAACTACAAGACGGCCAATGCCGACGCACTTGCCGGGTATCAGGGCGAACAGGCTGCAAGTTACAGCCAGCTCAAACTGTCAGGCATGGCGCAAGCCCCTGAACATGTGGCCATTTTCTGTGATGACGCAACCACGCAAGGGCACGGGCTAGGTGCCGCGACCATGCCCGAGATGCGCCGCTATTCCGTGGTTGGGGCGATCACGCTGATGTGGCTGACGGCCCGGGCCGAAGGGCTGGGCATGGGTTGGGTGTCGATCCTTGACCCTGAGCAGCTTACCCGCGACCTCGATGTGCCATCAGGCTGGACGCTGGTGGCCTATCTCTGCATCGGTTGGCCGGAAGCACACTCCGACACGCCCGAACTCGAACGCACCGGTTGGGAACACAGGCACGATCTGATCATCGAAAACCGGTAGCGGTGCACAGGTATGGGCAGACATCGTCCGCCCATACCATACCAGCCGTCAGGCCAGTGTTTTCACAAACGTCACCTTGTCTTCCTCCGGCCCAAAGAACGCGGGGATCGTCGCGACGTGAGTATACCCCCGCGCGGCATAGAAGCGCCGCGCACGATCCTGATCCGGCGTTTGCGTCGTGTCGATGATCAGCAACCGGGCACCACCCAGCGCGGTCTCGACCGCGCTCAGCAATGCAGTGCCCGCACCTGTGCCGTGCACATCAGGCGTGGTGGCGATGGCACGCAGGCTCCAGGTCCGGTCCGTCATCGCCTCGGGTTGGGCAAAGGCAAATCCGACAGGCATCTCGTCGCGCAAGACCACACGCCAGATGTCATCGCCCAGCCCTGCGAGGAAGGGGGCGATCATGTCGCCCATCATGTCACCAGGAAACAGGGTTTCCTCAGCTATAGCAGCCAGAAAGGGGATGTCGGTGTCACGCGCTGCACGTGTGTGATAGAGGTCTGGCATTGGCCATCCTTTTGATAAATCAGACTTTCAGGGTTCACTTCGGCGGCTGGCCGAGTTGTGTTGCGGGCACGAAAACGGGCACCGCCAGCGCGGCATCCCATGATCTGCAAGGCTGCACCCAAACGGGCCAGCAGGGCATGTGCCCAATTACACCGACATAAAATCTCCATCCCGCACCCCATGGTGCGGATGCCGTCAACTTAGTGCGGCCGCCCGGCATCCCACAAGCACACTCTGGACAAACCTGCCCACGCTGGCGCAAATGCATCAGTCTGTATCTGCCCAGAAAGGTGCCCATGTTCGGCCTGATCCGCACTGCCATCCTGCTTTGCCTCGCCTTTGTCGGCGGGCTGTTGTTCGAACGCAGTCAGGCGGCGGACGCCTGCGTCGGCTCGGGTGGCATCATGCGTGACGGAGTGTGCTGGAATGAGTGAGGCGTTGATCTGTGTGGGTGTCATCAGCGGTGCCTATGGCGTGCACGGCGAAGTGCGGATCAAGTCCTTCTGCGCTCAGCCCGACGACATCGAAACCTATAGCCCGCTGACCACCGAAGATGGCAAGCGCAGCTTTGCGCTCGCCCTGATCCGGCCCATGAAAAATGGCTTTGTCGCGCGCATTGCCGAGGTTGCGACCAAGGAACAGGCCGATGCGCTGAAGGGCACGCAGTTGTTTGCGCGGCGTGACCAACTGCCCTCTCTTCCGGACGATGAATACTACTACTCCGACCTGGTGGGGCTTGAGGTGTTTGACACGGGCGGCGCGTCGCTTGGCCATGTAAAATCAGTGCAGAACCACGGCGCGAGTGATCTGTTGGAGGTGCATACCGCCGCCACAACAGCCACCGTGCTGCTGCCTTTTACCCGCGCGGCAGTGCCCACGGTTGACCTTGCCGCAGGCCGCATCGTCGCCGACCCACCCGAGGGCCTGTTTTAACGGCCTCCTTCCCCTTCAAACAGAATCTGCTGGGCAGCGTCCCTGACACGCCGCCAGACATGCGCCTTGCGCCCGACTCGATCGATCGCCCGCGCAGGCGTGCGCGCCCAGATCTGCAACAGCCGCAGCGCGATGAAAAAGCGCAGCATGTCGCGATCCACCACATCCGCGCCCAGCCCATCCGCGAACGCCGTCATCACATCGTTGGTCAAAGGCATGCCCGTCGGTGCCCAGATGATACAGTCGCACAGCACCATGGCCGCGTCGCGACAGACCGGGTGCAGGCCTTCATTCTCGAAATCAATGCCGGTCATCACCTGACCGTCCCACATCAGGTTGCCCAGTTTCAGATCCCCGTGGATCACGGCACGATGGACCGGGGCATCGTGCAACTGATCGGCCACTTGGCCGAGCGCAGTGCGGCAAGCCGCAAACCGAGAAGTCGCAGGGACACCCTTGGCCGCCATTTGATCAAGCCGCCGCAGCATCCACGCGCCGTTGAAAGGCACGTGATCGGTGTCGCCCCGCCTGTGCAGCGCCGCCATCCAACGACCCACATGGGGCACTATGTCAGGCACCCAAACCTGCCCGTCTGACACCGCGTCCTGCAACGTTACTCCGTTGACCCAAGACAACAGCAACGCGCCAGATGCAGGATCAAAGGCCAGAACTTCGGGGGCGGCATATCCGGGTAGGTCAGCCAACGCGCGCGCAGCAGATCGATGCGCTTCTGCCATCCTTTGCGCAGCCTCTGTCTCGCCATTCACGCGGAACTTGAGGATGACACGGTCCTCGCCCGCCTCGGCAAGAGCCACGACGCGCATCCTGCCTTCGGCTTCGGCGCGGGCAGACAGAGCGGACAAACGATAATCCGCAGCCAACCGCCCCGCGATCCGGGCCAAGTGGGGCCAAGCCGCCTGCGCCGCGGCCAATGCCTGCGTTTTGGTGTTCACGTCTCGCCCCCTGGCAACTCGGCGGTTCCCTGTCTCGTGATCCTACAGTATCACCCGCGCATGACTGCACCATCCAAATCCCACGGTCGCAAGGCGATCCGCCCGACGCTCAAACCCGCATCGCTGATGGACGAGGCGCCCAATCTGGTCGGCGTCTGGCAAGCGCGCGTGGTGACCCTGTTCCCCGAAACATTTCCCGGTGTGCTGGGCGCATCGCTGACGGGCAAGGCACTGCAGGACAGCAAATGGCAGCTCCACACCCATGACCTGCGCGCCCACGGTGTCGGCAAACACCGCAACGTCGATGACACACCTGCAGGGGGTGGCGCGGGCATGGTACTGCGCGCCGACGTGGTAAGCGCGGCTCTGGCCGAGGCACAGGGCCATGCAAGCGGACGCTGGCCCATCCTGTACATGTCCCCGCGGGGACGGCGTTTTGATCAGGCGATGGCCCGCGATCTGGCGCGCTGCGACGGTGTGACGATGCTGTGTGGCCGGTTCGAAGGCGTGGACGAACGGGCGCTGGAACATTGGGGTGTGACCGAAGTGTCTTTGGGCGATTTTGTCATGACTGGGGGTGAGATTGCTGCGCAGGCGATGCTGGATGCGACCGTGCGATTGCTGCCGGGTGTGCTGGGCAATGCCGAAAGCGCGGTCGAGGAAAGCCATTCCAGCGGGCTGCTGGAACATCCGCAATACACCCGCCCCGCCACATGGGAAGGGCGCGACATCCCCGAGGTTCTGATGTCCGGCAACCACGGTAAAATTGCCGCGTGGCGGCAGGCGCAGGCCGAGGCGCTGACAAAGGCGCGGCGTCCTGACCTGTGGGCCGCGCATTCAAAAAAACCGTAATCGCACCACTGTTGCGCGAACAGAAACAATATCCATTCCAAATCGCTGTCACCTTGGCCGAGCACCTGGATTTCCTGGTCGTTTCGGAAAAACCATTACCATTCCGATCAACGAAGGGTAGAGTAAAGCAAGGGAAAAGCGGAAGACCTGGGGACGTAACGAATGCTATATCTGCTGGCCATGTTGGGCCTCGCCGGAGGGTCTGCCTTCATTGGCAGCCCGGGCGATGATGAAATCGTCGGAACACAAGATGCTGACATCGTGAACGGCGGTGAGGGCGACGATTTGGTCAAAGGCCAGCGCGGCAATGATGATCTGTCCGGCGGCGAAGGCTTTGACACGTTGCAGGGCGGTTGGGGCAATGACACGCTGAACGGCGACGACGGAAGCGACGAATTGCGCGGCGCACGCAACAACGACCTGTTGATCGGGGGCGAAGGGTTCGACACCGTTTTCGGGGACATGGGACAGGACACCCTGGACGGCGGCTCCGGGAATGACTGGCTGGACGGTGGCCAGGGGCGCGACGCCATAGACGGTGGTACCGGCAACGACACGATTTCCGGGGCGTCTGGCAACGACCTTGCACATGGCGGTGACGGCGGTGATGTCGTGAACGGGGTGAACGGTCACGACACGCTGTTCGGAGATGACGGCGATGACACGGTGTCGGGCGGTCAGGGCAATGACTCGCTTTCAGGCGGCAACGGCGATGATCGCATCAACGGGGGCGACGGCAACGACATTCTCAAGGGTAATGTTGGCTTTGACACGCTGGATGGCGAAGACGGCAATGACACTTTGCGCGGTGGTGCCTTCAATGACAGGCTGTCCGGCGGCACCGGTGACGACCACCTGAGCGGCGGCGAGGATCAAGACGTGCTGAGCGGGGAAGACGGCAATGACACACTGATCGGGGGCGACGATGCGGACACTCTCCGAGGCGGCAGCGGCGACGATGTGCTCGTCGCTGCAGATGTCGGGCGCCTGGCCGAGCCATCACCGACAGGCGGCCTGCCCATTGGCCTCGACTCCTTGGACGGATCTATTGGTGACGACACACTTGTGGCGTCTGATCACGACATTGCCCGTGGGGGCGACGGTGCCGACCTGTTTGTCGTGGCACATTCTTCGAACAACGCCGATGTGGTCACCGAGGAATCCGCATTTTTCAACGGCAACGAAGCGTCGATCCGCGATTTCGAGCCGGAGCGCGATCAGCTCGCCATTTTGCATACGGATCAAATAGCCACGCGCATCACATTCAACGTACCGGACTCCACCGACGCTGACGGGTACAGCATCAGCAACGTGTTTCAGATCGTCGTGAACGGCGAGGAAGTGACGGACGTGCGTTTCGAAGACTCCCGCTACGCTGCGTTGGGGCAGGACGGCGAAACCGGTCGCATCGATGTTTATAACCGCCAGGAATGGCAGGCCTTGCTCGCCCAGAACGCGCAGGACCCGGATTTTGATCGCAACCCCGGTGCACATCTGGACGAGATCGAGTCTTTTGCGATTTCGGTTGAGGACATCGCCGTTCTGGACCTGAGCGACTATGACGCCATGGTTGCCTGACCCGGCTCTTGACCCACTTCGCAGCCCCGCATATACGGCCCGAGTTCGGATTTGCTTTTGTGGATTCGGACGGTTTGGCGCGTGGTGCCTTCTTCGGCGCATCCATCACCCGCCAAACGATTGGAATGAATGACGACCTGATCTCTGGCGGGCACTGCGGTGGACCCGATGAAGACCAAGAGCTCTGAGGCGCGCACAACTTCGTGGGACAAACCACGAGCATCATAGGAGTTACGTCAATGGACGTGATCGCACAGATCGAGGCGGAGCAAATTGCCGCCCTCGGGGCAGACATCCCCGATTTCAAGGCCGGAGACACCATCCGCGTCGGCTTTAAGGTGACCGAGGGTACGCGTACCCGGGTCCAGAACTACGAAGGCGTCTGCATCGCGCGCAACAACGGCCACGGCATTGCCGGTTCGTTTACCGTGCGCAAGATTTCCTTTGGCGAGGGCGTAGAGCGTGTGTTCCCCCTCTACTCGACCAACATCGACAGCATCACCGTGGTCCGCCGCGGTCGCGTGCGTCGCGCCAAGCTGTATTACCTGCGTTCGCGCCGCGGCAAGTCCGCCCGTATCGCAGAAGTTACAAACTACAAACCCAAGTCCGAAGGAGCCAAGGCATGAAGGCCGATACGCATCCCGACTACCACATGATCAACGTCAAAATGACCGACGGCACGATCGTGGAAATGAAATCGACATGGGGCAAGGAAGGCGACCAGCTGTCGCTCGACATCGACCCCTCCGTGCACCCGGCATGGACAGGCGGCACATCGCGCCTGATGGACACCGGCGGCCGCGTGTCCAAGTTCAAGAACAAGTATGCAGGTCTGGGCTTCTAAGCCGTTTTCTTTGCGTGACAAATCAAAGGCCGCTCAATCCAGAGCGGCCTTTTTTCGTTTGGTGGAGCGCCTTGGGGGCCAGCCCCCAAACCCCCGGGATTTTCTTGGAACAGAGAAAGGGACCGCTGGGCCTTTGGATCAGCGCGGAAGCTGGGCGGCCTCTTTGGCCAGCGCTTCGATCCCGGCCCAGTCACCTGCCATCACCTTGTCCTTGGGCGCCACCCAGCTGCCGCCTGCACAGACCACGTTTGGCAGGCTGAGGTAGCTGTCGGCATTGGACGGGCTGACGCCGCCCGTGGGACAGAACGAAATCTGCGGCAGGGGCGCGCCGATTGCTTTCAGTGCTGGTGCGCCGCCGGACGCTTCGGCGGGAAAGAATTTCAGCATATCATAGCCGCGCTCATAAAGCGCCATCGCCTCGGATGCTGTGGCGGCACCGGGCAGCAATGGCAGCCCTTCGGCCTCGCAAGCGGCGATCAGTGCGTCGGTGGCACCGGGAGACACGCCAAACTGCGCGCCCGCCTCTTTGGCGCACCGGACATCTTCGGGCGTGACCAATGTGCCAGCGCCCACAACGCCGCCTTCAACCTCGGCCATGGCCGCGATCACATCGAGCGCCGCGGGCGTGCGCAACGTGACCTCAAGCGCGGGCAGCCCACCGGCCACCAACGCTTCGGCGAGGGGCCTTGCGTGGGCCACGTCGTCGACCACGAGCACGGGAATGATGGGGGCAAGGTCGCAGATTTCCTTGGCGCGGACAGAAGCCGCCTTGGCAGTCAGCATAGTCAAAAGTCTCCAAAAACAGTTGCGCCAGTATTGGCAGACCCGACGGTGTTGCGAAAGGCCGTGAACATGTCGCGGCCCACGCCCCACTGATTGTCCGACAGATCGGCCGTGGCATGGGGGCGCATCTGTACCCCTTCGGTCAGCACCTCGAGCACGCCAGCCTCGGCATCCACGCGGATGATGTCGCCATCCTGCACCTGCGCGATGACACCGCCATCCAGCGCTTCGGGGCAGACATGGATGGCCGAAGGCACCTTGCCCGACGCGCCCGACATGCGCCCATCCGTCACCAGCGCCACCTTTTGGCCCCGCCCCTGAAGGATGCCCAGCAGCGGTGTCAGGCTGTGAAGCTCGGGCATGCCATTGGCCTTGGGGCCCTGGAAACGCACGACAATGATCACGTCGCCCTCGAACTCGCCCGCCTTGAACGCCGCCTTGACCGCGTCCTGATCGTGAAACACGCGGGCCGGTGCCTCGACCACCCGATGCTCGGGTGCGACGGCCGAGATTTTCATGACACCCGTGCCCACGTTCCCGACCAAACGGCTGAGGCCGCCGGTCTCTTGAAAAGGTTCTGTCGCAGGACGCAGGATACCAGTGTTCAGGCTCTCGCCCGTGCCTTTGGACCAGTTCAACTCGCCATCCACCAGCTTGGGCTCGTGGGTATAGTTTTCCAGCCCCTCACCGGCGACGGTGCGCGTGTCGTCATGCAGCAGGCCCGCATTCAGCAACTGCCCGATCATGAAGCCCAAACCGCCTGCCGCGTGGAATTGGTTCACATCCGCCAGACCGTTGGGATAGACGCGCGCCAGCAGCGGCGTGATCTCGGACAGATCGCAGAAATCCTCCCAATCGAGCACGATGCCACCGGCCCGCGCCATGGCGATCAGGTGGATCAGGAGGTTGGTGGACCCGCCCGTGGCATTGAGACCCACGATGCCATTCACGAACGCCTTTTCATCCAACACATCGCAGACCGGCGTGTAGTGGTTGCCCAAGGCGGACAAGGACAGCGCGCGTTTCGCCCCCTCGACCGTCAGCGCATCGCGCAGATCGGTGTTGGGGTTCACGAAGGACGCACCGGGCAGGTGCAGCCCCATGAACTCCATCAGCATCTGGTTGGTGTTGGCGGTGCCATAGAACGTGCAGGTGCCCGGGCCGTGATAGGCGGCCATCTCGGCCTTGAGCAGTTCCTCGCGCGTCGCCTCACCGGCAGCAAAGCGCTGGCGCACCTTGGCCTTTTCGTCATTGGGCAGGCCGCTGGTCATGGGCCCTGCAGGCAGAAAGACAGCAGGCAAATGGCCAAAGGACTGCGCGGCGATGATCAGGCCCGGCACGATCTTGTCGCAGACCCCCAGGAAGACTGCGGCGTCAAACGTGTTGTGGCTGAGCGCCACGCCTGTGGCGAGGGCGATCACATCACGGGAAAACAGGCTCAGCTCCATCCCTGCCTCGCCCTGCGTTACGCCATCACACATGGCGGGCACACCACCTGCAACCTGCGCGGTGCCGCCAGCGGCGCGTACCGCGTCGCGGATGAGCGTGGGGTACCGTTCGAACGGCTGGTGGGCGGACAGCATGTCGTTATAGGCGGTCACGATCCCGAGGTTGCCTGTCGAGGCTTCGGCCAGGCGATCCTGATCGTCGCCCGCTGCGGCAAAGGCGTGGGCCTGACCGCTGCACGACAGGTGTGCCCGTGCCGGGCCGTCGGATTTCGCCTTGGCCATGCGATCCAGATAGCGGCGGCGGGTTGGCTCACTGCGTTCAATCACGCGCTCGGTCACGCGCTGCATTGTCGGGTGTAGGGGCATCATGCTCTCCCATGTCCTCATTTTCGGTTGCGCGCAGTATATCACAAGAGAACTGATAGCGCTAACAGGAACCGCCCTGAGTCTGCCGTGCCACGGTGCCGCAGGAAAAGGGCGAACGCCGCTTTCCAAGGCCAAGGACACAACATATAGTGTGCAGAAATCCGCTGAGCGGATGTGCGGTAAGGGGACAGCAATGGCGCATATCATCGTGGTCGGCAACGAAAAGGGCGGGGCCGGCAAGTCGACCGTGTCGATGCACGTGGCCACTGCCCTGTCCCGGATGGGGCACAAGGTCAGCGCGCTTGATCTGGACCTGCGCCAGCGCACATTTGGCCGTTATGTCGAGAACCGCGAGGCCTTTGTCACCTCGTCCGAGCTTGACCTGCCCACCCCGGATGTCCACGACCTGCCCGAGATTGATGCAAGCGCATTGAAACCGGGCGAAAACATCTATGATCACCGCCTGTCTGCCGCCGTCGCCACACTTGAACCGGACAATGACTTCATCCTGATCGACTGCCCCGGCTCGCATACCCGCCTGAGCCAAGTGGCGCATTCGCTGGCGGACACACTGATCACGCCGCTCAACGACAGCTTTGTCGATTTCGACCTGCTGGCACGGATCGACGCGAGCGGAGAGAAGATCCTCGGCCCGTCGGTCTATTCCGAAATGGTCTGGAACGCGCGTCAGTTGCGCGCACAGGCGGGCCTCAAACCCATCGACTGGATTGTGGTGCGCAACCGCATGGGCGCCCAGCGCATGGTCAACAAGGAAAAGATGGAGCGGGCAATCAAGATGCTGTCCCAACGCATCGGTTTCCGAATCGCCCCCGGATTTTCCGAGCGGGTGATTTTCCGTGAGCTGTTTCCGCGTGGTCTGACCCTGCTCGACCTCAAGGATATCGGGGTCAAGCAACTCAACATCTCGAACGTGGCCGCCCGTCAGGAACTGCGCGAGTTGATGAAGGCGCTGAGCCTGCCCGGGGTCGAGGTCGACCTTTAGGACAATCCTGTCTCGAACCAATCGAGCATCCGGGTGGACCAACCAGAGGGCGCGCCATGCCCGCCCTTGTGCAGCATCAGCTGGATTTGACCGTCCTGGCAATCCGTCCAGTGACGAAACAACAACTCGCCGTCAAAGCTGTTGCGCTCGGGTTGGCGCGCGTCGCATCCGTTGGTTTCGCGCAAGATCTTGAGCGAGGCCCAAACGTCGCCCTGCACCACAGCCCCGTTGCGAAACGACCGCCCCTCCAGCGGCACAGTCCGATCGTTCCAGCCGTGCGTGTGGAACAGCTTGACTGGGGCCGCGCACTCCTCTGGCAGGTCGTCCCAGAACGCGCCCGCGAGCGGCGCATAGGCGCTGGCAAAGTCGGGCACCTGACAGGCGATGTCCCACACCATCGACCCACCGCGCGAAAATCCAGCCAGCAACACGGGCACATCGTCCAGCCCCGTTTTGCCGCGCACGTCGGCCATCACGTCTTGCAGAAACGCAATGTCGTCCCGTTCGAACACCGACCCGTTCGCCTTGACCGACCAGTTGCGCACAAAGCGCGTGCCCGGATGATACCCATCCGGCGCGACAAACACATAACCGCGCGCCACTGCACCACGCCCTAGCCCCGAATTCAGCAGGCCCCGCGCCTGCGCACCCGCGCCATGCAAATGCACAACGATCCCCTTGGCCGCGTCCGCCGCTGGCATCGCCATGTGATAGGTGCCGCTCTCTACGGTACAGGGGGTGTCGGCATCGCCGCAGGCCTGCGCGCTGGCCGTATGGGATATCGAAAACAATGAAAGGGCGGCAGTCACCGCAACAGAAATCAGGCGCATCACAAATCCTTGGCTGTTGTCAGGGGCGACCGTGCTGCGCGTGCGTCTGTCGTGGCAAGTCACATTCACATGACTGGCCCTCTCCTGCCTAGGATCGACGGCGTGCCAACATGCCAAGCAATGATTTCAGGCGGGTAACCTCTTCTGGCTCCAACCCTTCGACCAGGGCCTCGTCATAGTCGTGCGCGACGCGGCGCAAATCGTCATAGACCCTGCGCCCCGTGGCCGTCAGCGCCAGATGCTCGACCCGCCGGTCGCCCGCATCGCGTTCGCGCACAAGGTAGCGCCGTTCGGCCAGACGTTGCACTGCGCGACTGATCTTGGTCTTGTGCATCTGCGCGCGCGCGGCGATGTCACTGGCCGTCATGCGCCCGTAAATCCCTAAGTGGAACAGCACGCGCCATTCGTTGCGCAACATACCGTACCGGTCTTTGTACACTTTCTGGAAATCCAGGCTCGACGCCTCTGCCGCCTGGTTGAGCAGGTAAGGCAAGAACGCCTGCACATCGAAATCCGGGGCCTTGGCCATGTCCGCACCGCTTGTTAGTTACAAAAACAACTATTACATGAGCAACATCCGCGCAAGGGAGCTGCCCGATGAACCGTCAAACCACGCCGCACGGCATGATTCAGGCCCCGTCCGGCGCGGGCATTACTGCAGGCTACATGCCCGGTTTCGGCAATGATTTCGAAACCGAGGCGCTGCCCGGTGCCCTGCCCGAGGGGATGAACTCGCCGCAGAAATGCAACTACGGCCTCTATGGCGAACAGCTCAGCGGCACACCCTTTACTGCGCCCAGTCATCAGAACGAACGCACGTGGTGCTACCGAATCCGCCCCTCGGTCAAGCATTCGGGCCGCTACAAGGCCATCGACCTGCCCTACTGGAAAACCGCGCCACATGTCGTCGATGACGTCATCAGCCTTGGCCAGTACCGCTGGGATCCGGTGCCCCACGGCAGCGAGGCGCTGACCTGGCTGACGGGGATGCGCACCATGACGACGGCCGGTGACGTGAACACACAGGTGGGCATGGCCACCCACATCTACCTCGTCACCGAGTCGATGCAGGATGCCTATTTCTACTCCGCCGACAGCGAAATGCTGGTTGTTCCGCAAGAGGGGCGGCTGCGGTTCTGCACCGAACTCGGCATCATCGACGTCGCACCCCAGGACATCGCGATCCTGCCGCGCGGCCTCGTCTACCGGGTCGAGGTGCTGGAAGGGCCCGCGCGCGGCTTTGTCTGCGAAAACTACGGGATGAAGTTCGAACTGCCAGGCCGTGGCCCTATCGGCGCTAACTGCATGGCCAACCCGCGCGACTTCAAGGCCCCCGTGGCCGCGTTCGAAGACCGCGAGACGCCCTCGACCCTCACCATCAAATGGTGCGGCCAGTTCCACGACACAGAGATCGGCCATTCTCCGCTGGACGTGGTGGCCTGGCACGGCAACTACGCGCCGGTGAAATACGACCTCAAAACCTACTGCCCGGTCGGCGCAATCCTGTTCGACCACCCCGACCCCTCGATCTTTACCGTGCTTACCGCGCCCTCGGGCGTCGATGGCACCGCAAACATAGATTTCGTCCTGTTTCGAGAGCGTTGGATGGTGGCAGAGGACACGTTCCGCCCACCCTGGTATCACAAGAACATCATGTCCGAGCTGATGGGCAACATCTACGGCCAGTACGATGCCAAGCCGAAAGGGTTCGTGCCCGGCGGCATGTCGCTCCACAACATGATGCTGCCCCATGGGCCGGATAAGGCCGCTTTCGAGGGGGCAAGCAACGCCGCCCTTGAACCGATGAAGCTGGACAATACAATGTCCTTCATGTTCGAAACCCGCTTTCCCCAGCACCTGACGCAGTTCGCCGCGACCGAGGCGCCGCTGCAGGATGACTACATCGACTGCTGGTCCGACATCGAAAAGAAATTCGATGGCACGCCGGGCAAGAAGTGATGGAGTATCTCGGATATCTCGCGGGCGTTTTGCTGGTCCTCCTCTTCGGCTTCATGATTTGGGGCTATTGGCAGAAATTCGTGAACAACCGCCCCGACCGCTATGGCAAGGGACCGGGCCACGAGTTGCGCGGCCCCGAACGCGGCCAATGGGATCGCCCATCGAAATAGTGGCGCGCGCATGATATTCCGGGTCAAGGCGATCACGGCATCGCTGCAACGCGGACCCAACGACTGACACACCCCACCAAGGATCAAAACGACATGCCCCTGCAGCCCTCTTGGGTCACCAGCGCCAATTCTGCTGACACTGATTTCCCGCTCAACAACCTGCCCTATGGGGTGTTTTCAACCGATACGCTTGATGCCCGCTGCGGCGTGGCCATTGGTGACATGATCCTCGACATGGCGGCCGCCGAAGAACAGGGGATCATCGACCTGACGGACGACCCCCTCTTCGATGTCCCCTTCTGGAACGAGTTGATGGAGCAAGGCCCTGCCGTCTGGACTGCCCTGCGCAATCGGCTGACCGCGCTGCTGGCCGAAGAGGCCAGCGACCGCGCGCTGGTCGAACCGCTTCTGGTACCGATGGCAGAGGCCACGTTGCACATGCCGCTGGTGGTGTCCGAGTTCACCGACTTCTACGCAGGCCGCCACCACGCCACCAATGTGGGCACCATGTTCCGGGGCGCGGAAAACGCACTGCCGCCCAACTGGCTCCACATCCCCATCGGGTATAACGGGCGCGCATCGTCGGTGGTCGTGTCCGGCACCGACATCCGCCGTCCCTGGGGCCAGTTGAAATCCCCCGACCACACCGTGCCCGCCTTCCTGCCCTGCCGCCGCTTCGACCTCGAACTGGAAATGGGTGCTATCGTGGGCATGGCCTCTGACGGCCCGATCTCGGTGGATGAGGCGGACTCGGCGATCTTTGGCTACGTCCTGCTGAATGATTGGTCGGCGCGCGATATCCAGGCTTGGGAATACCAGCCGCTCGGACCCTTCCAGGCCAAGGCCACGGCGACCTCCATCAGCGCCTGGATCGTGACCAAGGCAGCGCTCGACCCGTTCCGCGCGCCCACACCCGAACGCGAATTCGAACTGCTGGACCACCTCAAGGACACCGGCCCGATGCTCTATGACATCGACCTGTCCGTCACACTCGCGCCAGAGGGCAAAGAGGCGAGCACGATCGCCAAAACGAACTACACACAGATGTACTACTCCTCTGCACAACAACTCGCGCACCACTCCACCTCGGGCTGCCCGATGAATGTGGGCGACTTGCTCGGCTCCGGCACGATCTCTGGGCCCACAAAACCCGAACGCGGCAGCCTGCTGGAACTCAGCTGGGGCGGCAAGGAACCCCTGACGCTGGACACGGGCGACACGCGCACCTTCCTCGAAGACGGCGACACACTCACCCTGGCCGGTGCTGCGCAGGGGGAAGGGTACAAGATCGGCTTTGGCACCTGCACAGGCACCATCCTGCCCGCACTGAAAGACCCCTATGCGCGCTGATCGTTTCTTCTGACCAGAAATACCACGGGGTCTTGGGCAGCGCCCCAGTCCCAACCCAACCACAAGCACAACAATGAAAAACAAACATGGCCCCACCCGTAGCGACCTCAAATTCCGCCTTGGCTTTTCGCTGATCGGGCTGGCGATGGTGGGTGCGGCGCTGGTCTACCGCGGCATCCCCCAGGGCCCAGGCGGGTGGGAGGCGATAGGCCTCGGCACACTGTTTTTCGGCGGCACCTTTGCATGGTCACTGTGGAAACTGATCAAGGGCGATCCCAGCTAGGGCGCGGCGGCCCAGACCTCTACTTCCACAACGAATTCAGGACGGGTAAAGCCTGACACGATCATCAATGTCGATGTCGGCAACACGTTGCGTCCGGCCAGAAACGCATCCCGCGCCGCCATGTAACCCGCCATATGCCCACGGTCCGTCACAAAGGCGCTGACATGGCAAACGTCCTGCGCGCCCATACCCGCCTCGGCCAGAATGGCGGCGATGTTGGCAAAACAGATGCCTGCCTGCGCCTCGGCCCCATCGGGCACCGTGCCGTCCCCCGCCAGACCCAACTGGCCGGATGTGCGCACGATCCGGTGCCCGGCGGGCACCTCAATCCCGTGGGAATAGCGGGCAAAGGGCGGGGCGATACTGGCAGGGGTCAGGGCTTTCATGCATCAACTCTTGCGCGCACGCGCGAAATTTGAAAGCCTCTGCATACATCTCTGGCACAGATTTTTCGATCTCATAGGGCCGCTGACATCCACTTTCCAAAAAGGGGGAGGACATGGATACGCGACTGCTATGCCTGCGCCACGGGGATGGCCCCATGGACGACCGGATCACTACATGGTGCGGGGCCAACCAGGTTCGCTGCGACGCGCGCCGTGCCTGGCAAGGCGACGATCTGGGCGACATCACCGAAGACCTTGCAGGCGTCGTTGTCTATGGCGGCAACTACAATGCCTATGACACAGGCCTGCATCCGTTCCTGAAAGACGAATACCGGATCATCGACGCCGCGATGCGGGCAGATGTGCCGGTGCTGGGACTGTGCCAGGGCGCGCAGATGATTGCGCACCACATGGGCGCCTTTGCCGGCGCGCCGGATCACGGCAATCACGAATTCGGCTGGTACGAGGTTTCGCCCACCGATCCGGGCCGCGTTATCCTGCCCGAACCGCTGCACTTTGCCCAGGCCCATTTCCACACGTTCGACATCCCCGATGGTGCGCGCCACCTCGCCCGCAGCCCGCTGTTCGAGAACCAGGCCTTTGCCTTTCGCGACAACGTCATGGGCTTTCAATTCCACCCGGAACAAACCATCGCGGGCTTCATGCGCTGGCAAGCACGGGGTGAGGAATGGGGACGCTACGGCGCACCCGGCGTGCAGGACCGCGCCACGCAAACCGCGCTGATGCTGGAACATGACGCCGCACAGGGCGCGTGGTTCACGGCCTTCCTCGACCGCTTTTTCAAAGAGACCGCCTGATGGATATCCTTGTGCCGCTCAGCCTTGTGGCCAACCCCGACGCCTTTGGTGGTGTGGCCACGGGCGATTGCCTGCGCGGCACGCCGGTCATCAAAAACGCCCGCCTCATGCGCCTTGACCCGCTCACGGGTGGGGCTGCGCAGATCGTCCTGCCCCGACTGGTCGAGCCGCATTGCCATCTCGACAAGTGCCACACGATCCACCGGATCGGTCAGGTCGGTGGCGACCTTGCCGCCGCCATCCGACGCCAGATGCAGGACAAGGCCAACTGGAGCGAAGATGACATTCGCACCCGCGCCCATCGCGGTATCGCCGAGGCGCAGGCCAATGGCTGCCGCCACATCCGCACCCATGTCGATTGGAGCGATACGGCCGCCCCGCCGCTCAGTTGGTCGGTCCTGACCGAATGCGCCGAAGAGATGCCCGACCTGCAAAGCGCCGCCCTCACCGGCATTGACCAGTGGGCCGATCCGGCCTTCGCCCGCAGCGTCGGCGATATCCTCGCCCTGACCGGTGGCGTGGCCGGTGCCTTCCTCCTCGCGCACGACCACGTGCAGGATGGTCTGAAAAACATCTTTGACGTCGCCACCCGCCACGGCCTGATGCTGGATTTCCATGTGGACGAAGGGTTGGGCGACTTCAACGGGATCGAGGCGATTGCCGACATGGCCCTTGCGACCAGCTTTGACGGGCCAATCCTGTGCGGCCACGCGGTCAGCCTGATGGATCGCGCGCGCAGCGACTTTGCCCGTATCGCGGACAAGCTGGCCCGCGCGCGCATCGCGGTCTGCACTTTGCCCATCACCAACCTCTATCTGCAGGGGCGGACAGACGGCACACCCGACCGGCGCGGGATCACCCGCCTGCACGAATTGCGGGCAGCAGGCGTGCCCGTGCTGGTCGGCTCGGACAATGTGGCGGATGCCTTTTGCCCTCTTGGCGCGCATGACCCGATGGCCGCACTGGCGCTGGCGTCGGTCACGGCGCACCTCGACCCACCCCTTGGCGATTGGCTGCCCGCAATCACTACCGATGCCAGCGCCGCCTTGGGTCACGCCCCGACACATGTAGACGGCACCCCGCTCAGCGATCTTTTGACGTGCGACGTCACACATACCGCCGACCTTGTCTCGGGCCGCACACCCCTCGTCCCCGCAACACAGGTGCTGACATGACCTCCCTCTCCGGCAAGACCGATATCGACTGGACCGCCTTCGCCGCCGAACTCGCCCCGGTCGAGACCATCACAGAACCCGTGCTGATCAAGAAACGCAGCCGCGATTTCTTTTGGTACTCCCCGATCCTGAACGCAGCCCTCAAACGCTGCTTTGGCGATCTGGTCGCCCGGCCCGAAGATGTCGAGCAGATGCGCCACACCCTCGCCACTGCCTACACCCACGACGCCCCCATCGTGTTGCGCGGGGGCGGCACCGGCAATTACGGGCAGGCGGTGCCGATGGAGGGTGGGCTGATCATCGAGACCACCGCCATGAACCGCGTGCGCGACATCGACGCGGGGTGCGTGCGGGCCGAGGCAGGCGCATTGATGGCCGATATCAATGCCGCCCTTGCGCCGCACGGGGCCGAAATGGCCATGTTCCCCTCGACGCAGGACATCGCGACCGTGGGCGGTTTCGTTGCCGGGGGCAGCGCGGGCATCGGGTCCATCGCCAACGGCGCGCTGCGCGATCCGGGCAACATCATCTCACTGACGGCCATGACGGTCGAGGAGGAGCCGCAGCTGCACACCTTCGACGGAGCGGACGCGCTGCACATCCACCACGCCTGGGGCCTGAATGGGGTGATCACCGATGTGACGCTGCGCACCGTGCCAAAGCGGGACTGGGTGGGGTGCATGGTCACCTATGACAGTTACGAGGCCGCTTTTGCCGCCGGCCTCGCCATCGCGCAGGCGCCGGAGATCGGATGCAAACTGCTGACCACTGTCGATGCCCGCATCTGCGCCTATTTCCCCAAGCTCGAAGGGCACATTCGGGCAGGCAAGCACCTGCTGGTGTCACTTGTCCCAGCCGAAGACACCGATGCATTCCGCACACTGGCCAAGGCCACGGACGGCCATGTCGATCTGATGCTGTCGGATGCAGAGCGTGAGGCGATGGGCCTGCCCCATGTGTTCGACTTCAGCTACAATCACACGACGCTGCAAGTGCTCAAGGCCGACCGCTCTGCCACCTACCAACAGGTGGGCTGCCCGATCCCGCCCGATCCGGCGGCCATTGGCGCGCTGAGGCCCAAGCTGGGCGATGACGTGTGGATGCACCACGAATTTGCCCGTGTCGGCGGGCAGATCGTCACCTTCGATCTGCCGATCATCTGGTTCACCACGCCCGAACGGCTGGCCGAAATCAACGCGACCTACGAGGCCAACGGTTTCCCCGTCTACGATGCCCATACCTGGAACGTGGAAGGAGGCGGGCTGAAACCGGACTACACCCACCTCGCCTGGAAGAAACGGATGGACCCCAAAGGGCTTTTGAATGCGGCCAAATCCAGGTTCTGGGACGAGGTCAAGATGCTGAGCCCCGAAGACATCGAAGCCAAGGGAGCCGAGTAAATGCACACCACACCCCTCACCGACCGCTTTGGCGTCGAAATCCATGGCGTCGACCTGTCCGGCATCGACGCAGCAGGTTATCACCACATCCGCGAGGCGTTTGAAATCCACTCGGCTCTGCTGTTCCGCAACCAGGATATCGACGACGCGGCCCATATCCGGCTGGCCCGGTTCTTTGGCCCGATCGAGGACCGCACCGTCGACGAGCGGCCCAAGGATGCGGCCTTTCGCGTGCCGCAGGTCAGCAATGTGCGCGACGATGGCAGCGTCACGGACGCGGCCGACCTGCACAGCCTGCACCTCAAGGCCAACATGCTCTGGCACACCGACAGCACGTTCATGCCAATACCCGCGCTTGCCAACATCCTGATCGGGCGGGTCGTCACGCAGACGGGCGGGGCAACCGAACTGGCCAGCACACGCGCCGGATGGGCCGACATGCCGGATCGGCTGAAGGCCCGCATTGCGGACAAGGGGCTGTGGCACCGCTACGCGCACAGCCGTGCGCGCATCAGCCCGGAACTGGCCGCGCTGTCGATGTTCCACAAATGGCCCGACCAGCTATGGCGCGCGGTCTGGCGCAATCCGGTCACCGGGGCCGATGCGCTTTACATCGCCAGCCACGCCTTTGCCGTCGACGGCATGGACCCCGCACAAGGGGAAAAGCTGATCGATGATCTCATTGAATGGGTCACCCAGCCTCAATACGTCTATAGCCACCAATGGCAGGTCGGAGATGTCCTGATTTGGGACCAAAGGGCGGTTTTGCACCGCGGGACGGCGTGGAATCACAACGAACCGCGGGTTTTGTCGAGTATTTGTGTATCTGCGACCCCGGAAGATGGGGTTGACGCCATGCGCCTGATCGTTTGAACTTCGGGCGTCCCCCGTGAAGGGGAGGCGAAATAATCGCAGGTCAACTGCAACACCGAATAGGCCGGGCACTCACCCCTGCCGACCATGGGCGCGACAACGCCGTCGCGACACCAACAGAGAGGAAGAACATGAAATTTGTAACCCGCACCGGCAAGCCGCTGCCGAAGTCCATCGTGGATTCGGCCGGCAAAGTCGGCAACGACGCAGTCAACCGCCGCGAATTCCTGGCCCTGGCCAGTGCATTCGGCGCGACCGCAGCCACCGCTTACGGCATGCTGGGGATGGCAGCGCCTGCACAGGCCGCCGGTCACAAGATGGGCGGCACTGTCCGCATCCAGCAAGAGGTCCGCGCACTCAAGGACCCCCGCACCTATGACTGGTCGCAAATCGCGAACGTCTCGCGCGGCTGGCTGGAATACCTGGTCCACTACGAAAACGACGGCACCTTCACCGGCAAACTGCTGGAAAGCTGGGAAATCAACGACGACGCGACCGTGTACACACTGAACGTGCGTCAGGGCGTCAAGTGGAACAACGGCGACGACTTCACCGCCGAAGACGTGGCACGCAACATCGAGATGTGGTGTGACAAGGATGTCGAAGGCAACTCGATGGCGGGCCGTTTCGCGACCCTGATCGACGCCGACACCAACAAGGCTATCGAAGGCGCAATCGAGGTCGTGGACAGCCACACGGTCAAACTGAACCTGCCCGCCTCCGATATCTCGCTGGTCCCTGGCATGGCCGACTATCCGGCGGCCATCGTGCACAGTTCGCACAGCCCCGACGCGATGGTCGATAACCCCATCGGCACCGGCCCCTATCTGCCCGAGACCGTCGAGGTCGGCGTGCGCGCCGTGCTCGTGCGCAACGAGGACCACACCTGGTGGAACGCGGGCAACGGCGCCTACATGGACCGCATCGAATACATCGACTACGGCACCGACCCGTCTGCATTTGTCGCTGCGGCCGAAGCCGAAGAGATCGACATGACCTACTCGATCGAGGGCGAGTTCATCGACATCTTCGACACGCTGGATGGCTGGCAAAACAACGAGATCGTGACAGCCGCGACCATCGTGATCCGCCCCAACCAACTGGCCGAAGTCGACGGCAAGAAGCCCTACGCTGACGCGCGCGTCCGTCAGGCCATCACCATGGCCGTGGACAACGAAGTGCTGCTGGAACTGGGCTATGCCGGGCGCGGCATCCCTGCCGAAAACCACCACGTCGGCCCGATGCACCCTGAATATGCGGAAATCCCCGCGCGCAAGGTGGACCCCGCAGCGGCCAAAGCCCTGATGGACGAAGCCGGCATGGGTGACTTCGAGCACGAGCTGATCTCGATCGACGACGCATGGCGCAAGGACACCACCGACGCGGTGGCGGCCCAATTGCGGGATGCGGGCATCAAGGTCAAGCGGACCATCTTGCCCGGCTCGACCTTCTGGAACGACTGGGCGAAGTACCCGTTCAGCTCGACCAACTGGAACCACCGCCCTCTTGGCGTGCAGATCTGGGCCCTCGCGTATCGTTCGGGCGAGGCATGGAACGAATTCGGCTATTCGAACCCCGAATTTGACGCCCTGCTGGAAAAGGCACTGGCAACAGCCGACGTCGAGGCGCGCCGCGCCCTGATGGCCGAAGGTCAGGCGATGATCCAGGGCGACGGCGTGACCATCCAGCCCTACTGGCGCTCGCTCTACAACCACACCAAGGAAGGTCTGGTGGGCGGCGAACACCACATCTCGTTCGAGATCCGTCCCGAGCAGATCGCCTGGACCTGATCCACACGATCAACACAGCATCAAAGGGGCCGCCACCGCGCGGCCCCTTTTTATGGAAGACCCTGAAACCAAAAGGCTCTGACATGGAAACCGCTTTGCTCACCGCCCAGACCCTCGCAACCGGCCTGATCGCCGCCTGGCTCAGCCTGGGTGTGCGCGACAACATCCTCTATCCGTCCGTCAACGAAACCTACACGGCCGAGGTGATGGAGATGACGCGAATGCGGGCAGAGTATCCCAAGGAGTTCGCCGAGATCGCCCACCGTGCCATCACCAGCCGGACCACCCAGCAATGGGCCTTCCGCCTTGTTGTTGCGGCGGAACTGCTGGCCACGCTCGTTCTCTGGGCCGGGGTCATTGGCTTGCTTATGGCCCTTGTCGGCAGCGCTGCCCTGGATACCGGGCGCAGCATCGCACTGGTGGGGGCGATGATGTTCACCGCTGTTTGGGCCGGGTTCCTGATCGTGGGCAATCACTTCTGCTACTGGTTCTGCCACGAAGGGGCGCAGAACACGCATTATCAGATGACGCTCTGGGGGCTGGGCACGATGATCCTGCTGGCGCTCTGACGTACGGCAGGGTTCAGATCAACCCGATCTTGCCTGCGGGAAAGTGCAAGAGCGCGGCCGCGCCACGCGGGTCTGCGCGTAGCGCCGGGCCCATCAGCGCATGCAGACGCGCCACGAGGATCGGGCCCTCCAGTTCTTGCCGCTCCAACTGGGCGAAACGCGCCTCTTCGCAGATCAGATCCTCGATCAACGGGTCCACAACCGCACCGCCCCCGCCGGGATAGCGATAATAGCCCCACCCGACCTTCTTGCCCAAACGCCCCTCTGCAACCATGCGGGCCAGCACCGGGATCGGCTCGGACCCTGCGCGCGCGGCAAACACGGCGTCAAGGCCGACAAGGTCCTGCGCCTCGCAGGGGCCAATGCCATAGCCCCAGTCGGTCAATGCCTCATCCAGTTCCCAGGGGTTCGTGTGTTCGATCATCAACCGCTCGCAGGCCAGCCAGAACGCATCCTGCAAAGGGGCTATGGCCGTGGTCATGTCAGGCCGATGCTTTCCAGAAACCTGTTCTTGGCAATGGCCGCCAGCAATTCGTTGACCGAAGTCTGCACCGGTTTGGACGATGTGTTGACCTGCGCATGCGCCTTTTCATAAAGCGGCGTGCGGGTGGTCAGGAAAGCCTTGAGTTGGTCCATCGCCTCGGGGTTCCCCGCCATTGGGCGCAAATCGCCCTGCGCACGTACCCGCGCCATATGCTCGGCCGGGCTGGTGCTAATCCACACCGTGTGAAACCGTTCCAGCACCTGCGCATAGGTTACGGGCTCTTCCACGATGCCGCCTGCAACCGCCAGGATCAGCTTGTCGTGACGCTCCACAACGCGGGCGATCGCCTGCGCCTCGAAGCCACGATAACCCTCCTGACCATAAAGCGCCATGACCTCGGCCAGGGGCATGCCCGCCTCGGCCTCGATCTCATCATTCAATTCGACAAAGGGCATGCGCAGCTTTTCCGCCGCGATCCGCCCTAACGTGGACTTTCCCGCCCCCCGCAAACCTACAAGGCATATACGCTGCGCCCGCAAGGCGCCCGGGTTTTCGGGTGCCAGCAAGGCTCGCACGCGACCCTGCAAAGCGGCAGGCGCGGCCTGATACAGCTGCGCCACGCGGGACACGTCACCGGGCAAAGGCGGGCGCTCGCTCAACAAATCCTCCACCCGCAAGTTCAGGGCCGAGGCGACGCGATCCAGCAATATGACTGATATGTTGCCTTCTCCCGCCTCGATCTGGGCAAGGTAACGTGGCGACACGCCGGACATTTCGGACAGCGCGCGGCGCGGCAG
This sequence comes from Tateyamaria algicola, assembly GCF_047715485.1. Lineage (NCBI taxonomy): Bacteria > Pseudomonadati > Pseudomonadota > Alphaproteobacteria > Rhodobacterales > Roseobacteraceae > Tateyamaria > Tateyamaria algicola. Next base: position 2,584,051 of record NZ_CP180422.1, on the reverse strand, counting down.
ACCTTGGGCGGTGCGTGCTGCACGTACGCGCGACGCAAGGCGCTCGATCAGCGGTATGGAGTCACTTGGGATGGGCCTGGGTGAAGTCATGCGCACTTTTTACTTGTCTTATCAACCAGTTTTAGCGCGCATGCAGCCCGGTTCAATAGTTCAAACGTCGCGAATGTGCGGTTCGATGATCTGGCGCAGCTCTGGCGGGGCGCGCTGGCTCGTGAATTGGTCCGCAATGATGAAGACGCAAGTGAACGTCCCCTCGAAACACAAGACGCCGTCCTGACGGCCCAAAACCGTGAAAGTCACCGACTTGTCGCCCAGCCGACTGGGCCACACCTCGCACATCAATCGATGGCGTGGGGTGACGGGGCTGCGAAAGTCCATGCTCAGATGGACAAAGGGGGTGCCGATATTGCGGTCGAGTTCCAGCTGATACCAACCGTCCCCGCCCAGATGCGCCTCCCACCAGGCGTTGATCGCGTCCAGCGCAAACCACGGCAGACGGGCAGTGTAGGCAATGCGCGCAGGGTCGCAGTCACCCCAGGTGACGCGGATTTCGTGGACAAAGGGTGCGCTCACTCAGGCCGCCTCGGCCGCCTGCAACTGCTCCATGATGCCCGCCACCCAAGGCAGGGCGATGTCCTCGGGCATCTCGAAACCCGAAGCATCGTGCAAACCGCGCTCGCCAATCATCACAGCCTTCTGCGCGATCAACATCTGGCTGAGTTTGAGAGAACCGTGGTTGAACGTCTCGGAAAACACCTGATCGCCCAGCCCGAACATGGCAAAGCGAATGCCGCTCAGGTCCGGCGCATCCGCCTTCAGCGCCTCCTCAAAAGGCAGCGCGGTCGAGGGCAGATCGCCATTCCCGTAGGTAGACGTGACGAAGATGTAGAACGTGTCCTTGTCCAGCGCGCTTGGGTCCACATCAGCGAGGCTGTCGATATGGCAGTCGTATCCTGCCCCCAACTCCGCCTCGATATCCTCGCACAGCATTTCCGAATTTCCGGTCTCGGACCCGTAGTACAAACCAATCTTCATCTCATTACTCCCCTCAGTGCCGCGTCACCGGCAAGGCACCCGCCTTGTACTGGCGGCACATTTCGTCCTGCTCATCCCGCGTCAGCATCATGTAAAGCGCCAGGCACATCCCGCTGCACCCATCGCAGTCCAGCACACAAAACGGGCGCTTGCTAGGCCCGGAACCGGTTGTCACTGTCGAACGCTCAATCTGCATTGCCTGTCTCCTCACGCCATGTGCAGTTTGACATACTCGAAATCGCCCGGCTTGTTGTCGATGCCCACGCGGGGCGGCGAAATCCAGCTGGCGAACTTCCCCGGTTCATAGCACGGCTTCATCAACGATTGTATGAACGCGCCATCTTCCTTGGTGGGCAACCACTCGGTCTGGCGGCTGGTCCACTCTTCCTGGCTGATGAAGTCCCCTTCTGGCGTGATCGGCTGACCGGCAAAGATGCCAATTTTACGGTGGAACCCTTCGTGCGGCAGCGCCAGTTCAAACTGGATGCCCGTGCGCGCGATCTGCTTGTTCCAGCGACGCAAACCACCCGATGCATCGCGCACATAGTCATCACGCAAACGCATGTTGATGGCAGTGAGCGCAGGCACATCCTCGGTTACGATCTGGCCATCCTTGATGCTGGCCACGGCGTAAGTGTCACTCTGCAACTTATGATCGTCTTCGATCCGCTGCTCCATATACCGCCCCTTGATGCCCGCGTTGAACGCGTTGGCGGCGTTGGTCGACACCTCTTGCCCGAACAGGTCGAGCGACAGGGTGTAATGCAGGTTCAGCTTTTTCTGGATCGTGGGCAGGTCGATCACGCCCAGATCGCGGATTTTGTCGATGTCGTAAGGATCATCAATGCCATTGGCCTGCATCGCCTCGAGCGTGGCCTGAATGGTGCGGCCCACCCCGGTTTCACCCACGAACATATGGTGCGCTTCCTCGGTCAGCATGAAGCGGCAAGTGCGCGACAGCGGGTCAAAGCCGGACTGCGCCAGCGATTCCAGCTGCATCTTGCCATCGCGGTCGGTGAAATAGGTGAACATGAAAAAAGACAGCCAGTCGGGTGTCTCCTCGTTGAAGGCCCCCAGCATACGCGGCGCCTCCTCACTCCCGGACGAGCGGACAAGCATGTCATCCGCTTCCTCGCGACCATCCTTGCCGAAGTATTTTTGCAGCAGATAGACCATCGCCCAGAGGTGCCGCCCCTCTTCCACATTCACCTGAAACAGGTTGCGCATGTCATAAAGGCTGGGGGCGGTGAGGCCGAGAAAGCGCTGTTGTTCGACCGACCCCGGCTCGGTGTCGCCCTGGATCACGATCAGGCGCTTGAGCATGTTGCGGTACTCACCCGGCACTTCCTGCCAGGCTGGCTCGCCATAATGCTCGCCCATGGGAATGCGCCGGTCCTCGACCGCGGGTGCCAGCAAGACGCCCCAGCGGTATTCGGGCATCTTCACATAGTCGAACTTGGCCCAGCCCTTTGGGTCTACGCTCACGGCAGTGCGCAGATAGACCATGCTTTCCTGAAAGTTCTGTGGGATCAGGTCATTCCACCAGTTGATGTAGCCGGGGTGCCATTTCTCCAGCGCCTTCAGCACCTTGCGATCCTCGCTCAGGCCCACATTGTTCGGGATCTGGCTGTCATAGCTTACGTTGATCAAGTCCATCGTCATCTCCTCCAAAGCGGGATCGCAAAATTAAGTAATTTTGCGGCCAGATTTTTTCTTAAAAATCTGGTGCCCTGTTACACACGTTCCATGTCGTAATTGCCGCGCACGCCGGTGCCATACCGCTGCAGCGCGCCTTCTGCCCCAACCGCATTGGGACGATTGAAAATCCAGTTCTGCCAAGCAGTGAGACGCCCGAAAATCCGCGTCTCCATCGTTTCGGGGCCGGCAAAGCGCAGGTTCGCCTCCATCCCCGTCATGGCATCCGGAGAGAAACTGGCCCGCTCCTCGAGGAAGATGCGGATTTCATCCTCCCAATCGATGTCGTCCAGGATCATGGTGACAAGGCCCAACTCATCCGCCTCTTCGGCCTCCAGCGCCTCACCCACATGGGCGTGCAGCGCATCGGCGATCCCGTCCGCGCCGTAAAACCGAGTCTGCAAACGGGTCAGCCCATTGCCCATCGGGTAGCTGCCAAAGTTGCCTTCGCTCAAGGTCACGACGGCCAGAGGCCGATTGTCGCCCTCGAATTCGTCTTCCATCATATAGCTGCGGTCCACAGCCCACAGCAGTTCCGCCAGCACCCCGGCGAAACAACTGCCATGTTCCACCAGAGCGACCAGCGAGCGCGAGGTCACATCGACCCGCTTCAACACCCGCTTCCAGTATTGCCGTATCTCACGCGCCAACCAGTGGTCCGAGCCAAGCACCGCCGCCTCATGGGCCAACACCGCCTGCGGGTCACCCTGCGTGCGGATCACCCAGACGCCCAGTTCCACCTCGTTCAGCCGCAGATGCAGCACTGCGTCGTCAAACTCGCGCGCAAGGCGCAGCATGTAGGATTGATCACCTTCCGCCGCCAACGCGGCTCCATCGGCGGGGGCAGGCCCGTCCGGACCCTTGATCGTGATTTCCGCGCGGCGCGCTGCGCGATCAACACTCACCTCGACCAGCGAATATGTCACCGACCCATCTTCGGAAATCACGCGATCCAACGGGCCCAATGCGATCCCCTTTGACACGTCCGGCTTGGCAGATGCCGCCGCAAACTCCGCTGCCCGCGCCGCCACGACCTCATCGAACTTGGAATTTGGCACCGCCTCATCCACCAGCTTCCACTTGACCGCGCGCTTGCCCTTGACCCCCTCTTCGGTCGAGCAAAACACGTCCGCCAGATCCCGGCGCACATGGCGTTTGTCCGTCACACGGGTCAGCCCACCCGTGCCCGGCAACACCGCCAGCAACGGCACCTCGGGCAAAGAGACAGAGGACGAGGAATCGTCCGTCAGCATGATGTGATTGCAGGCCAGCGCCAATTCGTACCCGCCACCGGCACAGGCCCCTTTGACAGCGGCGATGTATTTCTGACCGCTCTCCGCCTCGGCTGCCTCGAACGCATTGCGCGTCTCGTTCGTGAACTTGCAAAAGTTCACCTTGTGGGAATGCGCCGCGCCGCCCAGCATGCGGATGTTCGCGCCCGCGCAAAACACCTTGTCCTTGGCCGAGCGCATGACGACCACTTTCACCTCCGGGTGTTCAAAGCGCATGCGCTGCACCACGTCGGCCAGTTCAATATCCACACCCAGATCGTAGGAGTTGAGCTTGAGCTGGTAGCCATCGAACAGCCCGCCATCCTCGTCCACATCCATGAACAGGTTAGCCACAGGCCCGTCATACTCGACCCGCCAATGGCGGTATTGCGTCGGGTCGGTTTGGAAATCGATCACATGGGCCATGAATCAGATACGCCTTACATCTGGCAAAGTAGCAGTATGCTACATTGCTACCGGGCTATTTTGCAGCTTACGGCACCTGGAATGCCAATTTCATGCACTTTAGTACATACTTCAGACCAAACCCGGTTCATCCTCAAAGGCACGTAACCGCGCACAAAACCCGGCAACGGCCTTGGTCACAACCGCCTCTGCCTCGTGATGCGGCGCATGGCCCGCACCTTCGACAATCAGCTTCTCGACGGGGGAATAGGCGCGCTCCTCCGCTTCGTGCACCTGGGCCAGGGTGCCGTAAGGATCGTCCGACCCTTGCACGATCAACGCAGGCACCCGCCAGTGATCAATGCAATCGCCCACGTTCCAGTCAGCAAACCCAGGGTCTGTCCACGCATCATGCCAGCCGTAAAAGGCCACATCAGGATGATCGTGATGCCGTGCGAGCCGCACCTTCAAATCCCCGTCGCGATAGGCCGCTCCCGCCGCGCGAATGGCCGCGAGACCCTCGGCTTCGGCAATGAAATGCGGCGCGATCAGGATCAACCCGCGCACCCGCATATCCGACACCGACCCGGCATAAAGGCCCGCAATGGTCGCCCCATCCGAATGACCCAGCAAAATCGCCGATTGCACCCCAGCCGCGTCCAGCATCGGGCCCAGAACATCCACCGCCTCACGTGTCATGTAGTCCAACGGGCGCGGCAAAGGCGCAGGCGAGGACCGCCCGTACCCAGCGCGCGAATAGGCCAGCACGCCCATGCCCGTTGCCTCCGCCAACCTGGCAGGCCAGTCGCGCCACAGACCAACCGATCCCAACCCTTCGTGCAGCATGAACAAGGTCGGCGCAACACCCGGCGGAGGCCCCCAGCACCCATACTCCAGAGTATGCCCTTCGACCGAAACCGTGCCTGCTGCCCACTCCATCATGCATCCTCACGCAGTTTGAACCGCTGTATCTTGCCCGTCGCCGTCTTGGGCAGGCTCTCGACGCATTCGATCCAGCGGGGGTACTTCCACTTGCCGATGCGGTCCTTCACATGGTCGCGCAGCGCGTCTTCCAGCGTGTCCGGGCGCGTGCCATTCACCACGACGAAGGCCTTGGGCTTTTCCAGCCCGTCCCCGTCCCGCTTGGCCACCACGGCACATTCCAGCACAGCACCATGGCTCGAAATCGCCTGCTCCACCTCGAACGGGCTGACCCAGATACCAGACACCTTGAACATGTCATCCGTGCGCCCGCAATACACATACCGCCCATCAGCGCGACGTTCGTACTTGTCACCTGTGCGCGTCCATACGCCCTCGAATGTTTTGCGGGTCTTCTCCCGCTTGTTCCAGTATCCCCCTGCGGCAGAGGCCCCATTGACCAGTAACTCGCCCACCTCATCCACGCCGACCTCTGCTCCCGCCTCATCGACCAGACGCACGTCATAGCCAGGCACGGGCACGCCAGAGGTGCCGTAAACCACATTGTCCGGCGCATTGCTGAGGAAAATGTGCAGCATCTCGGTTGATCCGACGCCGTCCAGAATATGCGCGCCCATCAAACCGTGCCAGCGCGCGCCCACTTCCTCAGGCAGCGCCTCGCCTGCCGAAATGCAGATGCGCAGCGGCACATCCGGCGCGCCCGCCGCCTCCATATGCGCCACCATCGCGGCATAGAGCGTCGGCACACCGCAAAACACTGATGGCCGTTCGCCGCGCAGAATGTCCACAATTCCGTCCGGCGTTGGCCGCCCGCCAAAGATCACAACCGTCGCCCCTACCGACATCGGGAACGTCATCGAATTGCCCAGGCCATAGGCAAAAAAGAACTTGGCAGCTGAAAACACCACATCATCTTCGCGCATGCCCAGCACCTGCGCACCATAGGTATCCGCCGTTGCGCGCAGCGCGGAATGCACGTGGGTCACCCCCTTGGGCTGCCCGGTCGAGCCCGAGGAATAGAGCCAGAAGGCCGTCTCGTCATCGCTCGCCTCAAACGCGGGCATAGGGCCGTCGGCAAGCGCCATAAAGGCGTCAAAGCCGATGGTGCCCCACGGGGCGGCGCCGATCACGATCACCGATTTCAGATAGGGGTTGTCGGCGATGACAGGGGCAACGACCTCCCACAACGCATCCGACACGATCAACGTCGTCGCGCGGCTGTCACGCAGGATTGCATCGTAAACCGGGGTCGCCAGCAGCGTGTTCAGCGGCACAGGGATCACCCCGGCCTTCAGCGCACCCCAGAACAGGATGGGAAATTCGATCTGATCGAGCACCAGCATTGCCACCCGTTCCTCGCGCGCCACGCCATGCGCGGCAAAGGCGGCAGCGGCGATCCCCGACATCTCGGCCAGGGCACCATAGGTCAGGCTGCGCCCCGTGCCGACCTCACGAAAGGCAACCTTTTGGCCGCGCCCCTCGTCCACATGGCGATCCACAAAATAGCTGGCTGCGTTGCTCATGCGCCCTCCTCCCAAAAGACACGTAAAGATGCTTTATATTGCGTCCTGCGACATGCCGCCGCAACAATGGCACCGCATCTCGGCAGTTTACTGCAACCCCAACAGCCGCGCCGCGTTGTGCTTCAGGATGTCCGGGCGCACCGCGTCCTTGATGTCGATCCCCTCGAAATCCGCCAGCCAGCGTTCGGGCGCGATCATGGGCCAGTCCGATCCGAACAAAACCTTCTTTTTCAGGATCGAGTTGCAATAGCGCACGAGGATCGGCGGAAAGTATTTCGGGGACCAGCCAGACAGGTCGACATAGACATTCGGCTTGTGCTGCGCGACGGCAAGCGCCTCCTCCTGCCAGGGAAAACTCGGGTGGGCGAGGATGATCTTGAGGTCGGGAAAGTCCACCGCGACATCATCCATATACATCGGGTTCGAATACTTCAGGCGCATCCCGTTGCCCCCCGGCATGCCCGATCCCACGCCCGTCTGCCCGGTGTGAAACAACGCAATGCCGCCCTCTGCCTCGATCGCCTCGTAAAGTGCGTAGGCCATGCGGTCATTGGGATAGAACCCTTGCATGGTCGGGTGAAACTTGAACCCCTTGATGCCAAACTCGCGCATCAACCGACGCGCCTCGCGCACCCCCATCTTGCCCTTCCACGGATCAATCGACGCAAAGGGGATCAGCACATCGCTGTTTTCCGCCGCAATCTCCGCGACTTCCTCATTGGCATAGCGGCGATACCCCGTCTCGCGCTCTGCATCGACGGGAAAGATCACGGCGGCGATGTTCTGCGCCCGGTAATGCACCGCCGTCTCGGGCACGGTGGGCGGGTGTTTCCATGGCGCGCGAAAATACTCCGCCATGGTCGATTGCAACTCGTCATAGCCGTCATCGCCGTGACACCCGCAGGGTTCTTCGGCATGCGTGTGGATGTCGATCGCACGTACCTTGTCCAGATCAATCATGGTACGATGCTCGCCGGGTCATTGTCGTCATATAGCCGCTCCACTAGATCTGCCCGCCGCTCAAGCAGCCGGGCAAAATTGATGTTCCCCTTGGCCGTCATCTCACCCGCACCCATGTCAGGCGGATCGGCCAGCACCAGCGCACGCGTCACGACACGGGCCGACCCGCTGGTTTGCATATTTTGCATTTCAATACGCTTTCGTATGTTCGCAGATGCTGCGCAGCATAGCGCTGCCCCATCCCGTGTACCGTCGCTCGCCTCGGGCCCCGGAACGATCAAAATTCCAACCTCATCCCGGCCGTGCCCGCACACGATCACATCCTGCGCCAGTGCCCCCAACAGCGCCAGCATCTCAAGGCGCAACTGCGCGGCTTGCACCCATGTCCCCGTGCTCAGCTTGAAGTCTTCGGACAACCGCCCATCAAAGCGCAAACCCCGATTGATATCCCTAGGATCGACAAACCGCATCGCATCTCCGGTGATGAAAAACCCCTCATCATCAAAGACTTCAGCCGTTTTCCGCGGATTGTCGTGATATCGGGCAAAGATACTGTTCCCCTTCACTCGCACATCCATCCGTCCCGCGCCGTCATCGACCAGCTTCACCGTGACACCCGTCATCGGCACACCGACAATGCCCGCCCCATGCGCCGGTTCATGCTGCAGCAGCGCCGCAGGCGCAGTCTCGGTCAACCCCCAGCTGGACGTAATCAGCGGCATCCGCCCCGCTGTGTTCAAAGCCATACGCTCTAGTATTCTCCACGTTTCTTGTGGCAGGGACGCACCTGCATAAAAGATCATGTCGAGGTCGCGAAAATACGTCTCTCGCAGGTCCGCATCCGCCTCCATCGCGCGCACCAGTTGCGCAAAGCCCACTGGCACGTTGAAGGATATCGTGCCCGAGACTTTGCCCAAGTTCTCCACCGTCCGCGGGAACAGGGCAGGCAACGGCTTGCCATCATCAATGTAGAGCGTTCCGCCATTGGCCAGCACGAGGTTAAAGTTATGCGAGCCGCCAAATACGTGATTCCACGGCAGCCAATCGACCAGCACAGGCGGGCGCGCCGCGACAAAGGGCAGACCGTCGCGGATTTGCGCCTGATTGGTGGTCATCATGCCATGGGTCGTCTCGACTGCCTTCGGGTTCGAAGTGGACCCGGAGGTCAGCAACAGCTTGGCAACCGTGTCCGGCCCCACTGCTGCATGGGCCGCATCTACGTCGCCGTCCCCATGCAAGGCATCAAACGCCACTGCCCCAGACCCATCCAAAACCGAACAGACCGCTGGGCACCCACACAGGGCCAAAGCGTCGCCATAGGCGGCCTCATCCGCCGCATAGACCAGCGCGGGCTTCACCAGATCAACCACATATCGCAACCGCCCATGCGCCGCCGGGATCAGGCTGTACTGCTCGGCCACAGGGACGGTCACCAGCCCCACATACTGAGCAGCCAGCGACAACAGCGCGTGATCCACAGAATTGCCGGACAGGATCAGGATCGGACCATCCAGTTCGCGCGCCAGCAGGCCTGCCGCGACAGTGCGTACCCGCTCCCTCGCCTCGCCATACGATAGAGTCCGCCACCCCTCGCCGGACCGCTCCGCCAGGAACACACGCTCCGGCGCGGCCTCTGCCCAACGGTCCAGCCACACGCCCGTCGAAGTATCCACCGCCGACATCTCATAGCCCGAGCGCAACAGGATCGTCCCGTCCGCCCGATCCTCCCGCACCACCTTGTGCGGACGCAGACCCAGATGCTCGGTCATGCGCGCCCCTCGATCCGCGCCAGCGCCTTCTTCACGGCGGTAATCTCGACCTCGCGCAACCCCTCCAGCATCCGCCGGTCATGGGCCCGCACCGCCGCGCGTGCCTTGTCATAGGTCCGCCGCCCCGCAATCGTGCATTGCAGCGCATAGGCCCGCCGATCCGTGGCGGACGGGGCGCGCGTGACCCAGCCAGCTTCTTCCAATTGATCGACATAAACCACCACATTGGCCCGCTCGACCGAAAGGGCCGCCGCCAACTGGCTTGGGCGCAGCCCCGGATTTTCAACGATCAGCGCCAGCGCGGAATAGGTCAGCATGCGCAGGCCCATCGGCTCCAACGTCGCGGTCAGATCGGCCTGAAGCACGTTGAACGCGCGCTTCATGTTGTAGCCGACAAAATCGCGCAGGCACGCATCCGACACGGCCGATACATTATGATCAGGCGCCGCACGGGCCATCAGCGAAACCTCGGTGCGCGCTTGTCGAGGAATGCGGCCAACCCCTCGACCGCATCGGGCGAGGTCTGCGCCAGCGCGGCCGCCATGCTCTCAACAAACAGGCCATCCTGGCGCGACATGTCGGCAATGCGCGCAATCCCCTGGATCATCATGTAATTGCTCAGCGGTGCGTTCCCGGCGATCTGGCGGGCCACCTCGAGTGCCCGGGGCAGCGCCTCGCCCGCCCCCACGGCGTAATGCGCAAGCCCCAGCGCGACGGCCTCATCTGTTCCGTACTTCCGACCGGTCAGCATCATTTCGGTCATGCGATCCGGGCCAAGAATACGGCCCACCCGCACTGTCGCCCCACCTCCGACAAAGATGCCGCGGCGCCCCTCGGGCAGTTGAAAGATGCAGTCCGGTTCGGCAATGCGCACATGGGTCGAGGTCGCCAGTTCCAGCCCCCCGCCAATCACCGCACCTGTCAGGGCCGACACAACCGGCAGGCCGCTGCCCTGCACCCGGTCCATCACCGCGTGCCAACCACGCGAATGATGCAGCGTGCCCTCGGCATCGCGCGCCACGTGCTCGCTCAGGTCCAGCCCCGCGCAGTAATGGCCACCCGCACCGGTGATCACCGCCGCCCGAACACCATCCGGAGGCGTACGGAAGAACCCGTCGATCTCGGACAGCAGACCATCGGACATCGCGTTGCGCTTATCCGGTCTGTTCAGGGTCAGAACGGCAATCGTGTCCTGCACATCGATCAGCAAATCGGGCATCTGCACCCCTTTGGTTATAACTCATAACTATCCAAGCACGACTCGGCCAAAGCGCGCAAGGCTGGCATTGCGCCCGCCTCTCGCTGCACCCCCACCAAACGTTGCGCGTTAAGGGATCAGGAACAGCGTGATCGCCGGGAATAGAACCAGCAGAATGACCCGCACAATGTCTGACCCGACAAAGAACAGCACCGCCTTGTAAGTCTCGGTCATCGGCGTCTCGCGGTCCATCGCGTTGATGATGAACAGGTTCATGCCGACAGGTGGCGTAATCAGCCCAACCTCGACCACGATCAGCACAAGGATGCCAAACCAGATCGCCACATGCTCGGGCGTCATCCCGAAATCGAGACCCGAGATGACAGGGAAAAAGATCGGCACCGTCAGCAGGATCATCGACAGGCTGTCCATCACGCAGCCAAAGACAAGGTAGAAGACAAGGATCACGCTCAGCACCAGAATGGGCGTAAACCCCTGGTTCAGAACGAAATCCGCCAACCATTGCGGCGCACCCGACAGCGCGAGGAAGTTGTTGTAAAGCGAGGCACCCAGCACGATGAAAAAGATCATGGCCGTCGTCTTGGCCGTCCCGATCAGCGCCTCACCCAGCACGCGCCACGTCAGGTTGCCGCCCACCAGCGCCACGATTCCGGTGCCTGCGGCCCCCACAGCGGCACCTTCGGTCGGGGTGAACCACCCGGCATAAATGCCGCCCACAACCAGCGCGAAAATGGCCAGCACGGGCCACGTCTCGCCCAGCGCTTTCCAGCGTTCGACCATGGGGACAGGCGGGCGCGTCCCTGCGGAATCGGGGTACAGGCGCACATAGATTGAGATCGTGATGACATAGCCAATGGCCGCGAGGATGCCGGGAATGAACGCGGCAAGGAACAGTTTGGCGATGTTCTGTTCGGTGATGATCGCATAGATCACGAGGATGACCGAGGGTGGGATCAAGATGCCAAGTGTCCCCCCGGCAGCCAGGGTCGCGGTCGAGAAACCGCCTGAATACCCGTATCTCTTCAGCTCGGGCAGGGCCACGCGGCTCATCGTGGCGGCAGTGGCAAGGGACGAGCCACAGATCGCACCAAAGCCTGCGCAGGCCCCCACAGAGGCCATGGCCACGCCGCCGCGCCGGTGGCCCAGAAACCCCTCTGCAGCCTTGAACAGCGCGCTCGACATGCCCGACAGGGTCGCGAACTGCCCCATCAGCAGGAACATCGGGATGATGGTCAGCGAGTAATTGGAGAACGTGGTGTAGGTCTCTGATTTCAGCTTGGCCAGGATCGGGGTCGGGTTGCCATTCATGGCAAAGACCCAACCGACAAGGCCGCACAGGAACATCGCCAACCCGATGGGGGCGCGCAGAAAAATCAGGCCCAGCAGGATGGGAAAGGACCAGAACCCAAGCTCGAGCCGGCTTAACCCTACGAATTGCACTACGTCGCGTATCCAGTCCATGGGTTAACCTTCGGGCAGGATCATGCGGCCGGTCGCGGCCTCGACCACGCGCGCATAGGCGCAATAGACGGCCGTCAGGCTGGCGATGATCGCAGCCCCGACGCTTGCGGCGTAAGACCACCAGACCGGAAATTGCAGGAACAGCGTCGTCTCGCCGTTGCCAAGATAGCGCAACATGCCATCGTAGAGTCGCAGACTGATGAACACGATCACCAACGCCAGCACGATCTCCCAAAAGGCGCACAACCAGGCCAGCGCCCGGCGCGGCAGGGCCGACGTGAACACATCCACGGTCGCGTGGTTGCCGTAGAACTGGCAGACCGGGAAAAAGGCAAAGATGGCAAAGGCCACGCCTGCCTCGGTCAGCTCGTAACTGCCATTGATCTCGTCAATGCCACTGGCCAGGATCAACCCGCCCAGCCAGCCATCCGACATCGCATGCCCCAGCTTGGACAGCTCGCGGCCAATGATCGACAGCGTCGTCAGTACCACCAAAACCAGCAGAACCAGTCCGCCGATCACGGCAGACATCCGTGACAGCCATTTCACCACCCGGTGCATCAAACGCCTCTTTTTATTGGGTAAAATGGGGTCGCGGCAGCCTTGGCCACGACCCCGGATAACGGCTTAGCCGTCATATGCGTCCATCAACGCGCGGGCTTCGTCGATCAGGGCCTGACCGTCGATACCCTTGCTTTCCATATCCGCGACCCATTCGTCATAGATGGGCTGCGACACGGCGCGCCATGCGTCCAGATCAGCGCCCGACACGGTCACGATGTTGTTGCCGTTGTCCACCGCCAGCGCACGTGCAGGTCCATCGGAATCCGCCTGTGTGCCACCGGCAAAGATGCTGAACTCAAGGCCCGAATTGTCATCGATGACCTTCTGCAGATCGGCGGGCAGGCCCTCATAGCGATCCTTGTTCATCGCCAGCACAAAGGTCAGCGTGTACAGCGCCTCACCCTCGAACTCGGTGTGGTTGCCCACCAGCTCAGGCACTTTCAGCGCAGCGGTGACTTCCCACGGGATCGTGGTGCCGTCGATCACACCCTTGCTCAGGCCTTCGGGCACGGCTGGGACGGGCATGCCAACGGGCGTCGCACCCATCTTTTCCAGCAGGTTGTTGACCGTGCGCGACCCGCCGCGGATCTTCAGGCCTTCCATGTCGGCGGGGGTCTTCACCTCTTTGTTCACGTGGATCATGCCAGGGCCGTGGACCCATGTGCCGAGGATGTGCACATCCTTGAACTCGGTGTCTTTCATATGTTTTTCAAACATTTGCCAGTAAGCCGAGGACATTGCGCGCGCATTTGTCATCATGAAGGGCAGCTCGAACACCTCGGTGCTGGGATAACGGCCGGGCGTATAGCCGACCACGGTCCAGACGATGTCGGCCACGCCGTCAATGGCCTGGTCCATCAGCTCGGGTGGGCGCCCACCCAATTGCATCGACGGATAGCGGTCGATCTTGATCCGGCCATCGGATGCGGCTTCCACATTGTCGGCCCAGACATCCAGAACCAGCTTGGGCACATTGGCTTGCGCGGGCAGGAACTGGTGCAACGACAGCGTAACCTCTTGCGCCAGCGCCGCCGTTCCCGACATCGCGGCAAGCGCTGCGGCCCCCGCCATGTTCAGGAATGATTTGCGTGTGAGTGACATGAATTTCCTCCCTTATACCGGTCGGGCATGAGACGCCTGACTCGCTCTTCGAGGGGAATTGTTATGCAACGCAACTATGTCTGTCACCCGCCTTTGTAACTATATCGCAGGTTTGTGCCCGCATGCCTCAACTGCGCGGGTGTGTGGTCTCTGGATCGTAGGGGCCGGGGGCAACGACCCGGGCGGGGATGAGATGGCCGAGCATATCTACCGTGAATTCAGTGCCTTGCGCCGCAAACTCCGGCGCGACAAAGGCATAAGCGAGGTTCAGGCCCAGCCGGTGCCCCCAATCACCCGACGTCACAGTGCCCACCACTGCACCATCCTGCATCACGGATGCGCCCGGATGGGCCGGTGTCGTGGTGCTGTCGATGACCATACTGACCAGCTGGCGCTGCGCCCCTTTGTCCTGACGCGCCTGCAATGCGGCCTTGCCGACAAATGCCTTGTCCATTTTCACGAACCGATCCAGCCCGGTTTCGAACGGGTCGAACTCGGTGATCAGGTCAGCCTTCCAGTGCAAATACCCCTTCTCCATCCGCATCGACTCCACCGCGCGCGATCCAAACAGGCGCAGGCCGTGGGCCTCGCCTGCCGCGCGCAGCGCAAGGTAGGCGGCATAAAGCTGGTTGTTGGGCACATGGATTTCATAGGCCAATTCGCCCGAAAAACTGACAGACATCACCACGGCAGGGGCAATCCCGATAAAGGCCCGGCGCACTGATAGCCACGGGAACGCCGCCTTGGACCAATCAGCGCGGCTGGCAGCACTCAGCACATCGCGTGCCTTTGGCCCCGCCAGAACAAGGATCGTGTGGTCGTTCGTCAGCGACCGCAGCGACACGTCGAACCCACCTGCATGCGCGTTGAGCCAATCCATGTCATGCCACTCTGCCGCCGCGGCAGAGCCGTACCAGACTGGCCCATCGGGGATGTTGGCAATGGTCGCTTCGGCTTTGACACACCCATGATCGTTGAGCAGATAGCCAAGCCCGACCTTGCCCGCCTTGCGCGTCACCCGGCCACAGATCACGTGGTCGAGGAAGTCATGCGCATCCGGCCCCGTGATCTCGATCCGGTTGAACCCGTTGACCTCTGCCAAACCTACGGCGTTCTGCACTGCCGCCACCTCTTCGGCCACGACGCCAAACGCTTCATCAAAGTGGAAGCCATGGGTGACGTCAAAGTCAGGTGTGGGCTTGAAATACTCCGCCCGCTCCCACCCGTTCACAACGGCAAACTCCGCCCCTTCGGTGGCCAGAACCGGCGTCAGAGGCGTTGTTTTCATGGGCCGACCCGCAGGGCGGTGTTCGTGGGGGAAATGAAAGCGGAATTCGTTCTGATAATCCTCGATCGCCTTCAGGGCCGTCAGTTCCACGTTGCCGTGTCCGGTGAACCGGCGCGGATCGATCACCCAGGTGTCATAGCACGCCTCGCCATGCACAATCTGCTGGGCCAGCAGCCAGCCATGGCCACCGCCCTCGCCCAGACCAGCGCGCAAGCCGATGATGCAAAAGGCATTCCGCTTGCCCGGGATCGGCCCGACCAGAGGCGCGCCGTCGATGGTGTAGGTGATGGGCCCGTTCACCACGTTCTTGATGCCCACCTCTGTCAGGGCAGGCATCCGCTCGAACGCGCCCTCCAACACATCGGTAATCCGATCCAGATCATCCGGGCACAGATCGTTCGAGAAATCCGGCGAAATCCCGTCCATGCCCCAGGTCTTGCAATCCTGCTCGTAGAAGCCCAGCAGCAAGCCGTTCTTTTCCTGACGGCAGTAATAGTCGCTGATCGGGCAGCGCAGCAGCGGCATGCGGTGACCGGCCTCGACAATGCCGGGAATCTCGTCGGTGACAAAATACTGATGCTCCATCGAGGTGACGGGATGGTGCACGCCCATCATCGCACCCACCTCGTTCACACGATACCCGCAGGCGTTGATCACCACTTCGCAGGCAATGTCACCCTTGGTCGTATGCACGGTCCAGCTGTCATCCTTGTGCTGGGTCAGGCCCGTGACCTCGGTCTGCCGGTACACCTCGGCCCCCGCCTTGCGGGCACGGCGCGCCAGCGCCTGACACAAAGACGCAGGGTCAATATCCCCATCATTGCCGTCCCACAAACCACCCAGCAGGTTGTCCGTCGAGATCAACGGATGGCGGCGCGCGCACTCCTCGGCATCGATCACCTCGAACTCGACCCCCATGCCCCGCGCCATCGAGGCAAAGTGGCGATACCCATCCATCTGCGCTTGCGTATTGGCCAGCCGAATGCCCCCATCGCCATGGTTGTACTGCACCGGGTAGTCCGGATCGTCGCGCAACTCCTGGTAAAGCTTGATGGAGTGCGACTTCAGCCCCACCATCGTCTGGGTCATGCCAAAATTCGTGACCTGCGCTGCCGAATGCCAGGTGGTACCACTGGTCAACTCGTCCCGCTCCACCAGCACCACATCGGTCCAGCCCTCTTGGGTCAGATGGTACAGGGTCGAACATCCCGCGATACCGCCGCCGATCACAACGGCACGTGTCTGGGTCTTCATGGCTGGCCTCCACTCTTGCATGTCCGGCGGAACAATCAGGACACCAGCCCGCCCGTCAATCGCGTCAGCACACCTTCATGGTTCTGAAAATATGCATTCACAGACGTGGAATTTAAAAACGGGGGCTTGCGCAAAACAGCCCGAGGGCCATCCCTGATCCCATGTCCGATCCAACCCCACGCCGCGCCGGGCGCAAGGCACGCAAGGCCGCCCGCGCCGCAGGCCCGCCCAGCAATCCCGCTCCTCCGGGCCAAGCCGGCGGGCAATACCGCCCGCTCTCAACGCACGACATCACCGCGATCTACGACACCGCGTTGCGCCTGCTTTGCGATCTCGGCATGGGCGAGGTCCCCGACCGCCTGCGCGCAACGCTCGAGGCCGCGGGCGCACAAACCCTCGCGAACGGTCGCGTGTCGCTGCCCCGCACGCTGGTCGAAGAGACGATAGAACACGCGCCCACGACTTTCCCGCTCCACGCACGCGACCCCGCCCGCACAATCGAGGTCGGCGGCGATGCCGTGCACTTCGGCACCGGTGGTGCAGCCGTGCAAACACTTGACCGGCACACGCGGCTCTACCGCCCGTCCACCCTGCAGGACCTGCACGATTTCACCCGCCTCCAGGACACACTCACCAATGTCAGCTGGTTCACCCGCTGCTGTATTGCGGGCGACATGGCCGACGAATGGGCGCTGGACGTCAACACTGCCTATGCGCTCATGCGCAACACCACCAAACCCGTCGCAACCGCCTTTACCCTGGCCAATCACGTCGCACCCATCGTGGGGATGTTCGACATGCTGGCCGGGGGCGATGGCGCATTCGCCAAACGCCCCTTCGTCAAGGCGCATATCAGCCCCGTGATCTCGCCCATGCGCTTTGGCGAGGATGCGGTCGACACCGTCTATGCCTGCCTCGATCACAACATCCCGCTCAGCTGCATCACGGCCGCACAGGCCGGGGCGACAGCGCCTGCGACACTCGCAGGCTTCCTTGCCCAATCGCTGGCCGAAACACTGGCCAGCCTCGTCATGGTGCATGCGATCAAACCGGGCCACCCCATGGTGTTTTCAAACTGGCCCCTCGTCATCGACCTGCGCACAGGCGCCTTTGCTGGCGGGGGCGGAGAGATCGGCGTGATGAATGCCGCCTCGGCCCAAATCATCAACCACCTCGGCCTTGTTTCCGGCGTCGCCGCCTGCATGACCGATGCCAAGGCCATCGATGCGCAATACGGGCAGGAAAAAGGGCTGACATCACTCGCCGCAGCCCTCGCGGGCGGCAACCTGATCTACGAAAGCGCTGGCATGACGGCAGCGCTGCTTGGCGTCAGTTTCGAGGGCTTCGTGCTGGATGACGAAATGCACGCCGCCACATACCGCATCCTGCGCGGGGTCGAAGTCAGCGACGATGCGCTGGATTTCGACGGCATTTGTGCCGCTGTTCAGGGCGAAGGGCACTTCCTTGGCGGGCTCCAGACCATCGCGGCGATGGAACGCGACTATGTCTACCCCTCGCTGGCCGACCGCGACACGCCCAAGACATGGGAAGAGGGCGGCGCATTGACCGCCTGGGATCGCGCCAGCGCTCGTGTGTCCGAGGTCCTGACAAACCACCACCCGTCCTATATCGATGCCGCAACGGATGCCGCCATTCGCGCAGCCTTCGACATCCAACATCCGCAGGGGCACAAATGACGGTCAAGGACACCATGGCAATGATCGCAGGCATGACGCCCGAATTGCAGCCCGGTCTCTGGGTCTATTGCTGCCTCACGGATGCGGGCCTCATCCAATCGCTGGCACCCAAGGCGTTTGCCCTCATCCGCGAGGCCGAAGGCACCACCCTGATCCTGCCCGCAGACTCCGCGGCCACCCATGCCCTTGCGGCCAGCCCACCGATGCGACTGATCACGCTGAACGTTTTTTCCGATCTGGAAGGCATCGGCCTGACCGCCGCCGTGGCCAAGGCGCTCGCAGACAAGGGTATCTCGTGCAACGTGGTGGCGGCATTCCATCACGACCATATCTTTGTCCCAGAGGATCAAGCCGAGCCCGCCTGCGCCGCCCTCCTCGCCGCGCAAAGGGCCGCAAAATCATGACAGCGCACCCGCGTTTCTTCTGACCAAAAATACCACGGGGTCTGGGGCAGAGCCCCAGTCCGACGGCCCCAAGGGATCCGATCAGCTGACTTTCTGACGACGGTGGTAAATGGTGGCGTGGGGGAGACTTGAACTCCCGACCTATCGATTATGAGTCGATCGCTCTAACCAACTGAGCTACCGCGCCATGGAGGCGTGACCTATGACAGCCCCCGGGAGTCGTCAAGCCAGAAATCGGCCTTACCCGCCCCGCACCGTCTCGATCATCAGCGTCACATTTTCAGGGTCCGCATCCGGCGTGATCCCGTGCCCGAGGTTGAAGATGTGCGGACCCTTCGAAAACGCCTGCACAATCGCGCGCGTTTCATCCACCAGGGCCTGCCCGCCCGTCACCATGTGGGACGAGGCCAGATTGCCCTGCACACAGCCATCGACCTGCACATGGGCCGCCGCCCAGTCGGGCGAGACTGAGTTGTCGAGCGCAACGCAATCCACACCCGTCGCCTTGTGGAACCCGACATAGCCATCCCCCGCCTCGCGCGGGAAACCGATAACCGGGATGTGCGGATAGCGGGCCTTGAGGGCGGCCGTGATCTCGGCACAGGGGGCCACGGCGTATTTCTGAAACGCCTCACCCTTCAGCGACCCAGCCCAGCTGTCAAAAATCTTCACAACTTCGGCGCCCGCGTCGATCTGAGCGGACAGGTATTCAATCGTCGCCGCCGTGATGCGCGCCATCAGCGCATCAAACGCCTCCGGGGCGCCCTCGCGCATGGCGTGGGCCGGTCCCTGATCCGGTGTACCCTGCCCGGCAATCATGTAGGTCGCAACCGTCCACGGCGCACCGGCAAACCCGATCAGGGTCGTCTCTTCGGGCAGCTCGCGGCGCAAGATCTTCACCGTCTCGTAGATCGGGTTCAGCGTGTCGTGAATCGCGTCCACAGGCTTCAGCGCATCCACGCCCGCCTGATCGGTGATGGTCGACAGGCGCGGCCCCTCACCCGTCACAAACCACAGATCGGCGCCCAACGCCTGGGGCACCAACAGGATATCGGCAAAGAGAATCGCGGCATCAAATCCATAGCGGCGAATGGGCTGCAGCGTGACCTCGGCGGCCAGTTCCGGGTTGTAGCACAGCGACAGGAAATCCCCCGCCTGCGCGCGCGTCGCTTTGTACTCGGGCAGATACCGCCCCGCCTGCCGCATCATCCAGATGGGCGGCGTGGGCAAGGTTTCCCCGGCCAGCGCCCGCAAAATCGTCTTGGTTTGAACCCCGTCTTTCATCACGCACAGCCTTTGACTTATCGTTTCCAGTTGTCAGGATAAGTTGACACACCTAAAAGATAAACCCATGACAGTGCGACTTCCTTCCCCGACATCACCGCTCAGGATCGGCACCCGTGGCTCCCCCTGGCTCTGGCCCAGGCACACGAGACACGCAGCCGTCTGGCGCGCGCCTTCGATCTGCCGCACGAGGCCTTCGAAATCGTGATCATCAAGGTCATGGGCGATGACCGGTCCATGGTCGCCGCCGACCGCCCGTTGAAAGAGATCGGGAACAAGGGCCTGTTCACCCGCGAGATCGAAGAAGACCTCGCCTCGGGCAAGATCGACATCGCCGTCCACTCGATGAAGGACATGCCGACTGTCCAGCCGGATGGCCTGATCCTCGATACATACTTGCCGCGCGAGGACGTGCGTGACGCATTCGTCTCGCCCAAATTCTCCAGCATCACCGACCTGCCTGCGGGCGCCACGGTAGGCAGTTCATCCCTGCGCCGCCGCGCCCAACTCCTGAACAAACGCCCGGACCTCACCGTGGTCGAATTCCGTGGCAACGTGCAGACACGGCTCAAGAAACTCTCGGACGGCGTGGCGGACTGCACCTTCCTCGCCTGCGCGGGCCTCAACCGTCTGGATATGAGCGACGTACCCGCCACGCCGGTCGAGCCCACCGACATGTTGCCTGCCATCGCCCAAGGGGCCATCGGGATCGAACGCCGGATGGATGACAGCAATACGGCCCAGATGCTCGCTGCGATCCACGACACGGAAACCGGCCAGCGCCTCGCCGCCGAACGCCAGTTCCTGTTCACGCTGGATGGGTCCTGCGAAACGCCCATCGCGGGCCTCGCCACGCTGGAGGCTGGCACGTTGACCCTCACCGGCGAGGTGTTGCGCCCGGACGGGTCCGAAGCACTCAGCGACACGCGCAAAGGCTCAATCGAGGACGGCGCAGCGATGGGCACGGACCTTGCCCAAGACCTGCTCAAACGCGCAGGACCGGCCTTTTTCGATTGGCACGTTTCTTCTGACTGAAAATACCATGGGGTGAGGCGCACACGCGCCGAGGGGCAAAGCCCCTGCCCCACACCGCCAATAGACGTGGCGTTTCCCTTGACGCACCCCGGGCACAATCCCCATCTTAAAGGTGGAGGATGCGGCCATGACACCTGGCAAAGCCTATCTTGACCCCGACGACATTCGCCCGCTCGCAGCACGTTCCAACCTCGCAGGCGCGGCGCTGATCCTGCACTGCTGGGGCGTGATCGCGGGCGCCATCGCTCTCTTCGCCCTCTGGCCCAACCCGCTCACCGCTCTTCTCGCCATCCTACTGATCGGCTCGCGCCAGCTTGGCCTTGCGATCCTCATGCACGAGGCCGCGCACAATGCGATGTTCAAGACGCGCTGGCTGAACGAATTTGTCGGCACATGGCTTTGTGGCTGGCCGATCATGGCCGACCTCGCCGCCTACCGGCACTACCACCTGACGCACCACCGCTTTACGCAGACGGACAAGGACCCCGATCTGGTGCTCAGCCAGAACTTTCCGACGTCCCGCGCCTCGCTCAAACGCAAATTCATTCGCGACCTGACCGGACAAACCGGGATCAAGCAACTGATCAGCCAGATCATGATGTTCGTGCGCCTGGCCGGGGACGATGACGCCATCGAGGCGGCCAAGGGCGATGCGGCCCAAGCCTTCAAATCCAATACCATCTTCACGGCCTTCCCTGTCTTTTTCGGCATCGCGCTCGCAATCAGCCTGATCGGCGACTGGTGGTGGGGCATCGCGTTCTGGATCGTGCCGTATCTCACCTGGTTCCAGTTCGTGCTGCGGGTGCGCAACATCGCCGAACACGGCGCAACGGAAATGTCCGAAGACCCGTTCAGAAACGTGCGCACAACGAGAGCCGGGCCGCTGGCCAAGACCTTCATCGCGCCCTACTGGGTAAATTACCACCTCGAACACCACATGATCATGCACGTGCCCTGCTGGCGTCTGCCACGGATGCACGACCTGCTGATCAGGAAAGGTCTCGGCGACAAGATGAACATCGCACCCAGCTACGGGGCCGCCCTGGCCGAGGCCGGATGGCGCTGACCCGCCCGCTTGACGCGGAGGATCATGCAGATGTGCTGCCGCTTTATGATGTGCTCGATGGGGCGTCAGACGACCCGGCGAATTTTCAGGCCATCCTCGACCATCCCGGCACCACCATCTTCGGCAGCTTCGAGGGCCCGCAACTGTGCGCCATGGTCACGCTGCACGTCCTGCCCAACCTGCGCGTCAACGCGCGGCCCTATGCGCTGATCGAAAACGTGGCCAGCCTGCCCGCAGTCCGGGGCGCGGGCCACGGCGTGCGCGCCATGCAGGCAGCGATTGATGCCGCATGGGCGGCGGATGCCTACAAGGTCATGCTGCTGACCGGTCAGGGCACCGGCGCGCGCGGCTTTTACGAAAGGCTCGGCTTTCGCGCGGACGAGAAACACGGGATGCAACTGCGGCGCGTCCCCCCACGCGCCTAACGTCGCGCCATCGCGTCGATCAACGCCTTTTGCAGATGGGGCGCCGTGTCATGCACCCATTGCGGTTCGCTGTGTCGCACCACCAACCAAAAGGCCACGCCCTCTTTCCAATAGGTGGCATCGATCAATCCACGCTCTTTCCTGTCGCGTTTGAAATGCCAATGGACAGAGCCTGGGTATTTGACCCGCGAATACCCACCGATATGCGAGATGTACAATCCCGTTACCTGCGCCGCATGCTCCACAACGGCCATCATGGTCTCCCTGTCCATCGCTGCCGTGACAGGCACATCAAGATCATATGACTTCTTTTCCTTCACCATGTTCCAGCCCTCATTGCCATGTGCGGGGCAGAGGCAATTGATACTTTATCGACGGGTCAAGGGGGCACATTCGGGCGCACAGGCATAACAGCCAAAAACAAGGTCACACACCCTGTCCTTGCCGACCAAACAGGACGCAAAAGGCGCCGCGCGCTGACACATGGGCCACACACCGCACAGACCGGTGATGCAAGACAAC
Organism: Tateyamaria algicola; assembly: GCF_047715485.1. Taxonomy (NCBI): domain Bacteria; kingdom Pseudomonadati; phylum Pseudomonadota; class Alphaproteobacteria; order Rhodobacterales; family Roseobacteraceae; genus Tateyamaria; species Tateyamaria algicola. The sequence continues at coordinate 2,561,131 of NZ_CP180422.1, read as the reverse complement.
GACCAAGGATCATAACATGGCTCTCTTTGACCCACGCGCCCTGCAGGACGCGCCCGGCACCGCAATTGACACGTTTTTCAAAACCACCACCGCGCCCGCCGTGCTGATGGAGGTGGCACGCGACAGCCTGTCCGTTGCGCAGGCCCGCGGCACCGCAGATGTCGCAACAGGCGAGGCGGCACGCGCCACAGACCAGTTCGAAATCGGCTCGCAAACCAAAATGATGACCAGCGTTGTCGTGCTGAACCTCGTGGCCGAGGGCATCATCGACTTTGACGCGCCGCTCAGCGCGCAAATGGACATCAGCGGTCTGGCAGGAATCGCCAATATCGAAACGGTCACCGTGCGCGAACTGCTGGCAAACCGCTCGGGCATTCCTGACTTTGACACGGTGCCCGGCACAGATGGCCTGCCGGCTTTTATCCAGCAGCTTTTGGACAATCCAACCGAGCCGCTGGGCCCGGACGGCCTGCTGGCGATCGCATCGGGCCAGCCTGCAAATTTTGCACCGGGCACGAGTTATGAATACTCCAACACCAACTTCCTTCTGCTGCAAAAACTCGTGGAAAACCTCACGGGGCAGACCTTTGACGCGGTCCTTGACGCGCAGATATTCACACCCGCCGGCATGACAGACACCCTGCTCGGTCAGGGCACGCCAGATCGCCTGCTGCACTCTTACGCAAATCTGGATGGCACCACGACGATCGAGGTGACCGATGCCCCGCTCGACTTGGGTGCGGCAGGCGGGGTTGTGTCGACCACCAGCGACATAATCCGCTTCATGGATGCACTGCTTTTGTCCAAGACCCTGCTGCCGCCCGATCAACTGGCCGAGATACTGGATTTCCGGGACGAGGACGGAAAACCCAGCCCGAATGGCGAAAGCTTTGGGCTGTCATCGGGCATGATGTTCGGGCAGCAGTTGATCGGGTTTCAGGGCGGCACGCTGGGCACCAATTCCGCCACTTTCGTCCATGTCGACAGCGGCACAATCGTCTCGGTGGCGATGTCGCATTCGAACGCAGAGCCGGTCGATCTGTTCGTCGCCGCCTTTGCCGCGATCTTCAACGACACGCATTGGGCCAGCTTTGACGCCGATGCGCGCAGTTTCGAAATTGCAGGGTCGGCAGCGGATGTCGACTTTGGCGAAGGCGTCGATGTCACGGGCGAGGCTGAAACCACGCTGACCCTGGATGGCGCCAGCCTGAAATTCCAAGGCGGGCTCAAAACCCTCGACACCGACACGTTCACCTTTCAGGACGGATCGACGCTTTGGATCGACGGGGATGATCAGAACCGTTTCGACGTTCTGCACGAGGCCGGGAATGCGCCTTACGGCGAACACCATCTTCTGGGGCTTGATGGCAATGATCATCTGCGCGGGGGTCGTGGCAATGACAAGATAGGTGGCGGCACGGGGGCGGATCACCTCTTTGGTCGCGCAGGCAATGACACGCTGGATGGCGGTGATGGAAACGACCTGCTGCAAGGCGGACGTGGACACGACCGACTCGAGGGCGGCGATGGGCGCGACCATCTGCGTGGCAATCACGGGGATGACGTCATTGATGGCGGGCGCGGAAACGACTTCATGTCCGGCGGCCAGGGTGCGGATGTCTTCGTGTTTCAGGGCGATTCCGGCCACGACCGCATCTACGGCTTTGATGTTGACGCTGACGTTCTGGATTTCTCGGCAACGGGCCTGACACTCCACGACCTTCGGATCGAAATCGCATCGCGAGGCCATGTGAAGATTTCCTATGGCGATAACGAGGTTGACCTGTTTGACGTGTTCCGCGATGGCTTGAGCGACGACTCTTTCATCTTCTGATTACCACATGCTGGGCCTTGGGGGCGTGCATGCCCTCGCGGCCCGGCGACTTTGGCACACCGACATGGAATTCTCACCAAGCCTCTCAAACCTTGAAAACTGGCGCCTTGCACTTGCCGTGGGGCTGTTGATGGTGTCGGCCTTTTGCACCCATCTGCTGCTCTTGCCCGGCCCCAATCGGCGCACCCGCCTGCCGCTTGGGCTGTTTTTCCTGTCCAACACCGTGCGCCTTGTGGCCCTGCCGATAGAGCACCTGACGCTGGGCGCGCCCATGTCACTGCTGAATGTCATCCTCGAACTGGCCGAAGTCCCGCTGAGCGTTGTTCAACCTTTCCTGCTGTGGCTCTACGTGCGTCGGCTGACCCAGGACCCGACGCGCACCCACAGGCCACCCGCACTGAAATGGCACCTGTCGCCCGTGGCCTTTGCCGGTTTCGTCTATGTCTTTGTGGTGCTGCAACAGGCGGCATTCTGGGCACCGGACCTTGCCCCGGTCGCAGAGGCCCTTCAGCCGGTGACGATTGCGCTGCTGTGGACGGTGACACTGGTCTTTTACGCGCTTGTCCCGCTTTACACTTTTCTGACGGTGCGGCTGCTCTTGTCCTACAGGACACGGCTCAAGGACCTCTACGCCAGCACCGAAGGGCGGGAATTGCGGTGGATCTGGTGTTTGACCGGCGCCGTCTCCTTTTTCTGGGTGGTCAACCTGCTTGGCATACTGGCTGACGCCGTCGGCGCGCCGGTCTGGACACAGGACGCCCATGCCACGTTCTATGTCAGCGCCATTGCCCAGATTGCCCTGTTCTGGGTCATCGCGATCTGGGGCGTGCGCCAACAGCCCGGCATGCTGCCACCGCCGCGCGCGCCGGTCGAAGGGCCCGCACCTTCAAGGGACTTCAGGAAATACGGGCATTCGGGACTGGATGCCAACCGCCTCGCCCGCATCGCGGGCAAGATCGAGGCCGCAATGACGCGGGACAAGCTGTACCAGAACCCCGATCTGTCCCTCTGGGATCTGGCCGAAGCGGTCGGCGCCAAGCGGCACTACGTGTCCCAGGCGCTGAACGACAACATCGGGCGCAGCTTTTTCGACTACGTGAACGCCTTGCGGATTGAAGAGGCAAAGCGGCAGCTGGAAGCGACCGACAGCTCGGTCATCGCGATCACATACGATGTCGGGTTTAACTCGCGCTCGGTCTTTTACCGGGTGTTCAAGCAGGATGTCGGCATGACGCCCTCGCAGTACCGGCAAAACTTAGAAACCACAGCGGCGCAAACGGCATAGCGCACCGTCAGTTCAGCCGCGACGTGTCGATCTCGGGATGCGTCTCGGCCCGCTCCTGCAACTCCGTCGCATTGACCACGACAATCGCGCCCTTGCGCAGCTCGATGATGCCGTCATCGCGCAAACTGCCCAGCATCCGGTTCATGGTCTGGCGCGAACAGCCGACCATGTTGGCAAGGTAGGACTGGCTCTTGCGGATGGTCTGGGACTGGCTGGACAGGCGCACTAGGTAGCTGCAGATCTTCTGATCCACCGACTGGAACTGATCGACCGAGCGTATCTTGTTGTCACGCGCCAGGATCGTGCAAAAGTTCATCGCGAAATTGCGGATGAAGACGGGCGATTTCAGATGCTCGAACAGCAACGGCGTCGGGCAGAACAGCACCGTCGTGCTGGGCTGCGTCAGGCAGGTGGCAACGCAGGGCGCATTGGCCACGGCCTCGGTCAGGCCCAGCATCTCGCCCGGCCCGGCATGGTGCAGGATCGCGCATTGGCCGCCCGGTGTGAAATACCCCACCTCCACCATGCCATGCGCCACCAGGAACATCCCCATAGGGCGCTCGCCCTGCACAAGAACCTGGGCAGGTTCGGCATGGAACTGCACCGCACAGGTGTTCAGAAAATCCACCTTCTGATCTTCGGGCAGATCGGACAGCATGCTGGACTTCAGCAAATGCGGAAAGCGAACAGCGTTCTTCATCCGATCACCCCGGTATCTGGGACAGATTGCACATGGTCTGCGACGGGTCCTCGCAGCACGACCGTATCTGCGCGACGGACTCGGCATAGATCGTGTTCCACGCCGCCTCGGTTTGGCCAAAGCCCGGTGGCATCGCATGCGACAACGGATAGGTGCTGGCCGGGCCGTCCGCACCGGGCGGAATGTCGATGCCCGTCATCCAGTCGGTCAACTGGGCACAACTGCCCACCTTCTGGCCTGCATAGCTCACAGCCCCGATGCCGATCCGGTGACAGCCCACACAGGTGTTGTCGCGCGGGGTCATCGCGGTGGTGGGCCATGCGCCAAATCCGAACTCGGGTGCGACATGGGCGTACCGCCCGAAGGGGTTGACCGGCACAGCCGACCAGACCTGCCCGACAAAGGGCGAGAACATGAATGGATCGTTGTCATGGCAGTCGCCACAGCCATCCTCGGCCACGTCCTGCGGGGTTTTCCAGAAACTGTCATCGACGGCCGCCGTGGGCGCAGGCACCTCTGCGCCATCCACCGGCACGCCGCCCTTGGCAGAGGCCTGGAACCAGCACGTCTCGCCCGTGTCGGGGTTGTGGGCAATCACATCGATCTCGTCAAACTCCATGGACGACATCGAGCGGAACACCTTCTGGCGGCACATCACCGACACCTGCATCTTATCGGTCGACAGATCGAGGATGCGCGAGAACGGCACGCATTGCCCGTCTGACCCGGCACCATTGTCCAACAGCGACGGGCGGTCGCATGTGGCCGGGGCGCGATCCGTCACAGGCACACCGTCAACAGTGATCGGCACGGGCACACCATCGGCGCAGGAAAAGACCGGCAGCGGGCCGACGGCCGCACGACAGGCGGCGGCATAGTCCTCGTTGGGTGTCGTCTGGGCCTCGGCTGCCGGAGCGGCCAGCAGCAGGGCAACAAGAACCGGGCGGATCATTGCGTCGCCTCCTGACGGGTGTTCACCGCCTCGGCCAGCGGGCGCAGCGCCTCGTAGTACCGGACATATCCCGTGCACCGGCAGATATGGGACCCGATGGCGTCGTGAATGGCGGTATCAAGCTGATCATCCGGCACCGGGGCGGTGGCCAACTGGTCCAGCAGCAGGCGCGCCGCCATCACGAAACCGGGCGTGCAATACCCGCACTGAAAGGAAAAGTTGTCGAGGAATGCCTCCTGCACCGGGTCCAGCACCCCGTCCTGCGCCACGCTTTCGATGGTGCTGATATCGCTGCCGTCGATGGTGGCGAGCACTGTGGAACAGCTGATGACCGGGGTCGCAACGGGGTTGGGCGGTTTCGACACTGTGACCGTGCAGGCCCGGCACACCCCGATGCCACAGCAGAACTTGGTCCCGGTAAGGTTCAGATCATCGTGCAGATAGTCGATCAGACGGTCCTCGGCGCGGGCGGCGTCCACCTCCTGGCGCATCCCGTTGACGGTGAATGAGATCGTCATTGGTTCAGTCCTTTCAGGATAACGTCGGGGGTGATCGGCAGATCGGCGTAGCGCACGCCAACCGCATCGCGCAGGGCGTTCGATATGGCGGGCGGAACGGAACACATCACCGCCTCCGCAATCCCGCGCCCCGCGCGCTTGTCGCCCGGGCTCTCGGGCAGCACGATCAACTCTTGCGACCGCGCGCGCGGATCATAGCGCGTGCCCAGCGGCACATCCCCGGCCCGCGCAACGTGGTAGCGGTTGAGGTTCCACTGCCCGTTGGCAGGCCCCTCCATGCCTGGCGGCATATCCTCCAGCAGCGTGTAGCTGATCGCCATGGCGACACCGCCCTGACTTTGCCCAGACACCAGCTGCGGGACATGCACGCGCCCGGCATTCAACACGCTCAGCACGGTTTCGGTCTGCACGATGCCAGTTGTCCGGTCGACGGTCAGGCCAATGACATTGAGGCAGGGCGCCCAGACATAGCGCGCATAGCGTTTGGAGGCCCTGTCAGGCCCCACTCCGTTCTGGCGCACGATCCGCTCGGGGTCAGCCGCCGTGCCCCGGTACAGCGACAGGCCATCCAGTTGCAGCCGGATGACACCGCTGTCCGTGGGAAAATCCGCCTCGGACCAGGTGTCCTGGAAATAGGCATGGCCCAACGCGCCGCGCGACATATCGTTTGCGTGGATGAACTCCGCAATCTCGGGCCATGACAACGGGTCCTTGCCCCCCGGCAGATAGACCAGCAGGCTGTTGATCCAGCGGGTGTCCCGGGCGCTGAGTTGGTCCAGCCCCCACATCTTGCGCGCGGCAGGTAGCACTGCCGCCGCCATCAGCCCGTGGGCCGTCTGCTGCATCGTGTGGACCTGATGCAGACCCGTCAGGCAGGCCGAGGATGACCCAACCGACTTTGCCGTCCAGTCCGGGTTATCCCAGCGCTTGTTGTCGGGGTCTTCGGTCGTCAGCCCGGTTTGCCCCCACAGCGTATAGCCCCCCATGTCGACCTGCGTGGCATTGGCACCAAGGATGTCACCGATGACCACGCCCAGCGTCGTGGCCGACCCGTTGCCCATGTCCACCGCGTCCGATTGCACAGTCAGCAGGCCGGTCCGCTCGATCAGGATGGCGGCCACCATGCCGTCCCCCGAGGTGCCATAGGCCTGCAACGACACGGCCATACCTGTCCCATAGGTCTCGCCGCGCGCAGCATAGTCGGCCTTGATCGCCTCCCGGTCGGCCCATAGCGGATGCGCTTCGGCGATGTCGAACATCTCGGCCAGCCGCAACTCCTGCGACATGGGGCCACCCACAACCGTCGTATCACCGGGCGTCAGCAGGTTCTTGCGGCGCAGCGCGAACGGGTCCCAGCCCTGATCACGGGCCACCTCGTCCAGCGCGGTTTCGATGGCAAAGAACGCCTGCGGCCCGCCAAAACCCCGTTGCGACCCGCCCGAGATGTTCTCGCTATGGATCGCTTCGGCATAGATGTTGGCAAAGGGCACCGTGTACGAGCCACCGGCGCACAAGGCCGCAAGCGAGGCAACGTAGGGGCTGAGGTTCTTGCGCCCGCCCCCATCAAAGGTCAGGTCCATCTGCACCAGTTGGATCGACATGTCCGGCGCAACGACCACCTCACCCTTCAGATCCGCCGCATGACGCTTCAGGCCAACGCGAAACTGCTCGAACCGGTCATAGGCAAGGCGCAGGGGGTTGCCCTCGGCAAAGGCCCCCGCAAGGGCCAGCATCAGCGAAAACGGCGAGGCATCGCGCCCGCCAAAACCGCCACCTGGATAGCAACTGGTCAGATTGATGCCAGAGAGGGAAAAGGGCGCGTCAGAGGTGTCATACATCGACAGGATCGAGTCGATGTCGTGATCCGGCGACTGGGTGCCGAGAACGAGGTTCATCTCGCCCGTGCCGGTGTCATGCCAGACCAGACCGGATTCAGGCTCCATGAACATCGGGTCCATCGCCAGCATTTTCGAGGTGAAGGCGTGGCGCGGATAATCGGGATGCGCGTCCAGATAGGCATCAATCTTGGCGCGGTATTCGGGCACCTGGTCCAGATAGGTGTCAGGATCAGCGGTCGCATAGCTGAACGCATCGCCATACTTGACATAGATGGTTTGCGGAAAGAACGGCTGGCCCGGGGCGGGTCCCGGCTCTGCCCGGGCAAAGGTGTTGCCATAGCGCTGGAACCTCGCGTCCTGAAACTCGATCGCGCGCTGTGCCGCACGGAAACCGGCGGCGCTGTCAAAGACCAGAAGGGCTACCGCCTGACCCAGAAAATCGGGCAGGTTGCCGGGCTGCACGATCAGATCAAAGACAACCGCGTCGGGGCGATCAAAGGTCGGGTCGTTCTTTTGCGCCTCGAAACGGGCCTCAAGCTGCTGATCAATGGCCAGATCGCGGCTGAACTGAACCCGCGGGGCACGCAGCCCCTCGCCCAGCTGATTGCCCAGGATCACGCGGCGGGGCCGGGCATCTGCGGGCAGCGACGACAGATCCAGCCCGGCAAATGGCTGCTGGGTCGTCAGGGCGCGCAGATACATGCCGTACCACTGTTGATCCGGCCACCCTTCCATATCGCGCGCATGGAAATCGCGGGCATAGACCTTTTGGCCCGTCACCTTGGCCACCCCGTCAATGCGCCGGCTTGCAACGCCGGGGATGGGCGAGGCCGTGCGCCCCACCTGCCCCTGCATGCTGGCACGCGCCATCGACGGCACACCCAGGATCGACACGGCAACGGTGCCCATCAAACCGGTCAGCACGGAACGGCGGGAAATCAGGGTCGCAGGCGACGCCGAAAGTGAAGAGAGATCAGAGGTCATTGTCCTCGTTCCTTGCTGCTTGCACGCGGCCTGACGATGCGACCGGTGCTCAGATCATTGATGCCCGGCACAGCCGGATACGCATGACAAGCACACTCGTTTTCACCTGCCCGGATCGGTGCGGGTGTTACTGGAAACCCCGGCCAAAAAAATGCGGTCGGGGTTGCCTCAGACACATGTTCGGACGCTGCCGCGCCTGCGGTCTCCGTCCGGGATCAAATCGAAAATACAACAGATCAGGGACAGCCTGCACTACTTGAACGCGAATTTCTACTGCGGGGTGTGGTCACTTTGACCTTTCGATACGCCAGCGGATATCAATGCGGCACTCCTGCCTCCCGGCAAGTCGCTCTAGGGACCCATATCCGCACACACGGTCTCGAAACCACCCGCCACGACCACGCGCAGGGGCGTGCCCTTCGCACAGGTTCGCACAGCCTGCGTTGCCGGATCAGGCTCAGCAGCCGCCCCAAGATCATAGAGGGCATGACCGCTCTCGATCACCAGTTCGGCCCTCAACTGCACACTGGGCATCGCGCCGTTGGGAATCCCGGAATAGTCCGACCCCAGTTTCAGGGTGTAGTTAAACGTCGTGGACCAGTTGGCCGGGATATCAAGATCAATGAAACCCGCCCGAAAATCGGTCGCGCCGGTGCTTTCGATGGAAAAGGACAGTGTCCGACCGTTCAGCGGTGTCGATGACGAGATGAAAAAGCTGCTGCCCTTCGGGATGTTGCGACATACGGCCATGATGTCGACGCGGGCGGCCTCGCTCCCCTGCTCATACCGAATGCTCGAGGTGATTTCGGGCACGATACCGCGCACGATCTCGACATTGCGCATCCCGACATTGCCGTTCTTGGCAAGGACCTCGACCAGGTTGCTGATCGCATGGACCCCCTCGAACGGATTGCCGTGCTCTTTGGTGATGGCCATCGCAATCATCGAAAACCGGTCGATCCCTCCGGGCGGCACCCAGTTGAAGGCGTCCGGCGTCGCACCCACCTGTCCGGGTTGAATGGAAAACGGCGGGTTCAGGTTGCCGTCACCTGTAACCAGCTGATTATTCTCCCATAAATAGGGATAGAGCAAAAGATTAGGCTGGGCAAAGAACAGGTTCCAGTGACCGTCGATCGGCTGATTGGTAAGGTTCTTGCCCCGGATATAGGCGTAATTCGGGAAACCGGCTTGGACCTCGTAATTATAGGTGTTGTCGTAGGTGTCGGCATCTTCCAGGAAACCGGGCCGGTCGAATGGGAAAGGTCCCGAAATCGGGATGTCAGGCGACTGCGTGATGGTGGGCCGGGGCAATCGGCCCGTGTCCCCGAGGCTCGCGCGCACAAGGAGTCCGGGCCATGTCTGAGTATTGCTCATCAGATGTTCCTTTGTTTGTTGGGGCGCAGGTCAGCTGTCACAGCCGCCGTGGCCGCGTGATCCAATTCGGGTCTTTGGGAAAGGGCGCCCGGACATGCCGGACGCCCGCCTGCCTAGCGCGGGGAGGACGCGCTAGTTGCCGTAATCCGGGAAGATAGAGCGCACACTGCCCGCCGTCAGAATGCGCACTGGACCACCCCGGGCACAGACACGGGCCTCGCCTGTAATCGGATCAGGGCCGGGATCGACACCCAGACGGAACAGCGGGCTGCTTTCGCTGACCACCAGTTCCCCGCGGATCTCGACTTCGGGTTTGGCCCCGTCGGGAATACCTTTCCAGTCTTTGCCGAATTCCAGCGTGTAGGTGAACATGCTGTTCCAATGTGCCGGGATGTCCTGGTTGACCCAACCGTATTTGAAATCGTTGTCCTGCGTGTTGGTCTGACTGTGGGACAAGGCCTTGCCATTCAACGGCGTGCCGGACGAGATCGTGTAATTGGTGCCCTTGGGGATGTTCTTGAACACCACCACCAGATCGACCAGGGCCGCATCCGACCCTTGATCGTACCGGGCGCGGTCAACCACCTGAGGCTTTGCACCCCGGACCATTTTGACATTGCGTTGCGCGATGTTTGCGTTGGTCGACAGGATTTCGGCAAGGCTGTTGATGTTGGTCACACCGGACAGCGGGTTGCCGTGTTCTGGCGTGTTGGCAATGCCGATCAGGCAGTAGTGGTCCGACACATCCGGCGGCACCCAGGTGAACGGATCTGTCGAGGCGCCGATCGCGCCCGCCTTGATGTCCAGATGTGGGCTTTGGTTGCCGGACGACGTGGCAAGCTGGTTTTCTTCCCAGAGATAGGGATAGAGCAGGATGTTCGGTTCAGCATAGAACAGATTCCAACTGCCGGTCAGATCGTTATCGCTAAAGTTCTTGCCGCGTACGTAGAGATAGTTGGGCCACCCGATGAACAGATCGTAATCGTATGACTTGTCGTAGTTTGCAGGGTCCGTCAGGAAACTCGGGTCTTCGAACGGTGACTTGCCGGAAATGAGGATATCCGGGGAGGTCGCTGCGCTGGCGCGGGGGGTAACGCCTTTTTCGCCTTTGGTGGTGCGCACAACGACGCCGGGCCATGTATCAGCCATGATAGCTTCTCCTTTGTAAAAGGGGTGGGTTGCGGATTAGGGGAGGACGAGGGCGATCTGCTCCATGATGATCTTCTTGACCGGCCCACCACCGTCGCCATCCACCCGCGACATGGTCAGCGACAGCTTCGAGCCGCTCTCGATCTCGTCGGGGCGCTCGAACCACAGGCGCATGTGGATGGCCGTGCTGAATTCGCCCAGGTTGCTGCCAGTGGCCGCCACCAGGCTCGACCCCGAGATGGCCTTGCGCCCGATGTTCAGCTTGGCCTCGTCCGAGGCCACCTCAAGCTCGGTGCCTTTCGGGATGTCCTCGAAACGGACGCCCATGTCGATCTCTTCATAGGCTTCGTCCTGCGTGTAGTAGACAGAGACGACAAGGCTCGGCGGGTCGGTCTCGTCCTCGTCATTGGCAATGGTGATGACGTCATAGGGCTTGCCGGTCGCAGGTTGCTCGCTGGTGATCTCGTAACCGGTCAGCGCCTTGACGGTCGCGCCGGATGCCAACACGCCACTGCGGGCCGCAAAGTCGAGGGTCAGTCCGGCGTGAATACCGGTGAGCGTCATGCTCGTCACATCTTTTTGTTTCATTGTCTTGTCCTTTCCTTGGGGGTTGGGTCAGCTGTCGGCATAGGCCTCGGCCTCGTATTTGCTGACCATGTAGTCGAGCAGGTCGATGCGAAGCTCGGCCAGTTCGATGAAGTCTTCGGTGCCATAGACCTGCGCGCTTTCGTAAAAGGCGGCCCACCACGGGATCAGGGTCTTGAGCAGCCCCGGACCGCCCCGCGGATCACCCAGAACCGTGTCGATGGCGGCACCGATCTCCAGCGGCGTGGGACGGTCGCTGGTGATCTGGTCATCGATGATCGCCACCAGCCACACATTGGACGGCAGGTTCGCAGGCGGGGTGATGTTGGGCGCGTTCGTGTCATCCTTGACCGGCTGAAACGGCGCGGGCACGCGGCTCACATAGGTTGTGCGGTACAGGATGCGCCACGGCTCCGTCGGATCGTTCAGCGCCTCGCGCATCGCGTTGGCCGACGCCGTGGTCGAGTTGTTGAGCCAGTTGGCATCGACGACCTGGTTGAGGGCGGTGAAATTCTCCGCCTTCGGAGCCAGCAGGAAGGACATATAGCGATAGGCATCGACCTTGCCGGGCGCGGCCGTCGTCTCGTACCCTTCAAACAGCAGCTGACCGCTTGAGCTCTTGCCCAGCTTGGGTGCCGCCAGAAAGTCGGTCGGCAGGACATTGGCCAGCAACTGGAACCCGTTCGAGGTCGCCTCGGATTTGGTCGCGGTCATCGTCCACGTGTTGCCCAGCATGGCATCCGCTTCGATATAGTAGCCACCGGCAGGCGTGCCGACCTTGGCCGCGATCTCGGCCCCGATCCCGAACTTGAGGGAACTGGCGCCGGTATAGGTCTCCGAATAGCTGTTGGCGACGCTCAGCTCTTCCTTGCTTTGCCCGCCCACAGCCGTCCACACATAGGTGTTGTAGAGGCTGCGCTGGTTGCGCGAATTGCCAAAGTCGTAGGCGTCGTTCTCCTTCAGCTTGTCCTTGACCCGGCCAAGCGAGCCGATGACGCGGTACTTCTTGACGCTGAACTGGTCGTAATACGCCTTGATCTGCTGTTCTTCCTTTTCGATGCTGCGCTTGAGGGCATAGGCCTCGACCGGCTTGAAATAGCTGCCGCGCTCGCTGTTGGCGTTGGGATAATCGGGGTCGTTGACCAGACCGACCTTGCCATCAAGGGTCCCGTTCTTGACGTATTTGGGGTTGATCGGGAAATCGATGATGTTGGTATCGACCGGGATCTGATCATTGGGCACAACAGTGTAACCCACCGGCGTCTGCGTGCCCTTGAGGGCCATCATGAACAGATCCGCCGTGGCCGATTTCACAATCGCAATGCCCACATTGTTCTGAATGTAACGGCGGCCCACCACGGGGTTCAGGATGTTGTCCTCAGGCTCCCACGTGCCCGCCGGGGTCAGGGACGAGGTCAGGTTGGTGCTGTTGGAATGGGTCTGCGCAACAGAATCCGTGGTCCCGATATCACCGGAAATGGTCAGCTTCGGGCCACCCTGGATTTCGGTGGTCACGATCTCGGCCTCGACCTCGGCGCCGACACCGGCTGACGTGCCGCCCTTGGACTTCTGATACAGCCCACCCTTGATGTTGAAGGCGCCGTTGAAGGTGCTCGACTGATTTGCGCTGAACGACCAGGTCTTGGTCTCGCTTTCAACATAAGTGATTGTGCTCACGCTGGAATACAGCCGCGCCGGCCCGCCCTGATCGCCCGACCAATAGGCCAGCGTCTGGTTCTCGCTCGGGATCGGCGGGCCGCCCTCGATATAGCCGACAATCGACGGCTTGCTCTGCACCTGCCCGACAAAGATCGTGTCGAGATCGCCAACCTTGAACCCGACGCCCAGCACGGTATTGCCCGCATCGGTGCGGAAGAAATAGCCCCGCTTCATCACGCTGAAGATGTTGCCGTATGCGTCCTTTTCGGCGGCCGCATATTCAATGACCGATGGCTGGCCCTCGATGGCCTCGGAATAGTAATCCGGCTGACCGCCCAGCGCGTTGACCACATACTGGCCCTCGTTCTGGATCGGGGCAGAGGACGGCTCCCAGCTTGGCGGGGTGGTGGCAGGCATCAAACTGCCGTTGTTGCCACGCCCGGTCATGTCATAGACGACATCGCCCGAACCGGCATCGATCATCCAGTAGCTCGCCAGATGATCCTCGGTCCCGGTCAGGGGCTTGTTCATGCTTTCGCGGATCTGCTGGTTGGTCAGCAGGGTCGAAAACAGGCGGATGTCATCAATCTGACCCCGGAAGGGCAGATCAACCACCCCACCCTTGCGATTGCAGCCAAAGGTCATCTGCGTATCGCCGTAATCCCCGACGTCGGCAGGCACCATGCGCACGGGCAGGCTGGATCGGCCGTTGACGTAAAGATCAGCCTCGGACACGTCCTGCCAGATCGACCAAAGCTGATTGCTGGTCAGCTCCATCGTCTGGTTCTCGGTCACATCCTTGGCGGCCTTGCCGGACATCTCGTCGAAATTCCACGCCGCCACCAGGTTGCTCTGATCCGCAGGCAAACCACGGAAGGCATAGACGCGCGCGATCTCTTCGGTGTTCAGCGTGCGGCTCCACACCCGGACATGCGACAAGAGACCGACAAAGTTGAACGTCTCGTCCCCCGAAATACCGGCATAGAAAGACGAATCCGCCGTCTGCGCCTTGACCGGGGTTTCGTAGTCTTCCTTGTTCGCTTCCTTGATCAGAACGCCGTCGATGAACAGCGCGCTCTTGATGAAGTAGCTGGACATGACGCGGCCGTCTTCGGGCTTTTTGTCGACGGTGCCGGTCGAGAAATTGACCGCGACATAGGCGGTTTTGCCCGCGGTCAGGTTGCCCGAAACCTCGTAGGTGAACTCGATGGGCGGGTCCTGATAATACTCAGGGTCCTGGCTGATGTTGACCGTCAGAACGACCTGCCCGATCGTGTTGACCGACAAGGTGTAGCTGCCCGGCTTTTCGACAATCACCTGTTTGCTGTTCAGGGTTTCCGGCGCAATCCACGCCTCAATCGCAAAGCTCGAGGCCGGGTTGAACGCAGATCCGTCGGTGACCTTGCCACTGTTTTCCCCGTCCAGTTCCAGCGCCGCGCCCTGCCGCGAGGCAAGAGCCACATGGCTCCACCCCTTGAGGATGCGGTTCGAGGCCAGCACCAGATCGTTGCGCCCGGCATAGGGCACATCAAAGGCACCATCGACGTTCCACGCCGGGCTGGCCGGGTTGATCAGCTTGGCGTTGAAATCCGCGCCCGTGGCGGCCGAGTTCATGATGTCGGTGCCCTGCCCTTCGGCGAGGTTCCAGCGGATGCCAAGCAGCGTGTCGTTGTCGGGAAAGCCCGTGACGACGGTGCGCTGTACCTCGTCCGCGCTGAGGGCACGCTGCCAGAAGGCAACGCCGTTCAGGGTGGTCTTCGTGATCCCCTCATTGATTTGGCTGCCCAGCACCAATGCGCCCAACGGGTCACTGAAACTGTTGTCGGCCTGCGCTGTCACCGGCGCTGCGGTATCGACATAAAGCGCCAGATCAGCCTTCTTGTCCGCGACCCCCTTCACCGTCAGCGTCACACAGCTCCACTTTTTCGTGGGCAGGGCGTTTTCACTGCTCAGCGTGCTGGCGCCTTCAAGGAAGGATAGCTCGACCTTGCCCATCTCCGTCATCGACAGCGACAGGAACTCGGACCCACCGCGCACGGCAGAAATGGTCGCGATCGTGCCGTTGGCCGAGGTGTCGTTGGGGCGCACATAGACCTGCAACGTCAGGTCAGGACCGTCGAAGTTGTAGGAAGACACGACATAGGTTGACGCCGCCATATCAAGGCCCGGCCCCCGCTTGGCCCCGATCATGTAGCGCAGCGGCAGATCCGGGTTCTCCAGGTTGCCGGTGACATTGTAGGTCAGCGCACGCGAAGACGTGTCGCCCCGGGCCTGGATATGGTTCAGCCACCCCTCGACCGTCAGATCGGAACTGATCGCCATCTGCTCAGAGGGCGAAAACGCCTTGTCCACATCCACCGAGACATAGTTCGAGCCCTTGGTATTGACGCCCAGGCTGAAACGGGGTGCGACGCGCATCCAGCCGCCATTGACACCGGGGGCCAGCACCGGGGCCTTGCCATCGGAATAGCTGTCGGTGTCAATCAGGCGGCCCACACCGCCATCACTGGGCGGATCGACAATGACCGCACCAAAGAGGGTGGACGCGGCAATGTCATGGCTCTGACCACCGAACTCGTACACCGCGCCCTGAATGTTGGCGGCGGCCGTCTTGGCCTGTGTGCCCAGCCGCGCGGTGTCGGCCTCTTCCCCCAGATACATCGTCCGAATAAGGCTCGCATAGGCAAAGGCACCGCCGGGCACAGCCTTGTCCGTGTTGACCACATCCGCACTCAGCCCATCGGTCTGGGCATAGATACGCTTGGCAATACCGTCCGTGTAGCCATCGGGATAGTCATACGTTTCACTCAGCCCGTTCAGCACCTCGGCAAAGCTGATCTGCGCGCGCGGCACATTGGGCAGGCTGGTGCCCGCAACTTCCACGTCACAGTAATGCGGCGACTTTGCATCGCTGACGGTGATCGCAAAATCCTTCAGCGCGTCCTGCACGAAAATGACGACATGGCTGACCTGATCATCGGACCGGGCCGTCGACACCGGCACACCGTAGGCCCGCGTACCGGGCGTCTGAACGGTGTCGTAATCGTAAATGGTGGACTTGCCCGTCAACGTATCCAGCACGTTGCGCGCCTTGCTCGACACATCTGGCCAGATCTGGGTGATGACCTGGCCTGCGTCCCAATTGGTAGGGGTCGAGGACGCCAGCGTAAGCGAGACATACTTGTCCGTCGCGCCCTGGGCGGCTGTGACCTCGCCCAGGTTCAGCGGCATGAACGGCACCGATGTGAACAGGAAATACCCGCCGCTGTTGCTGGTGGTCGACGGCACCAGAACCGAGGGGCGGCTGGCGGAATAGTCGAAATAGGGGCGCTTGCCGACCTGAATGTCGGGGTCATCGGGATTGTCCCCGCCCGCACCGTTCCAGATGCGCGACAGCTGGTCGATATCGCGCGGCAGGCCCGACCACGTCTCGACCCCCACACCGTCCGGGGCGGTGACCACCACATCGCACAACAGATCCGACACTTTCGAGGAACGCACCTCGATCGTGCTGGCATTCATGTAGGTGCCGATCCGGTGGGCCACGAAATTCAGGAACCCGGCCTGCGTCTTGTCCGGGGCCGACAGGACACGGCGCGACACGGGCGTCCAGTCGGTCGACGACCATCCACGATAGGTGGCCTGCGCAAACTCGTCCCGTGAAAAGGCGGTCTTGCGGGCATTTGCCGACCAGTCCGTCGTCCAGTCGGAATAGAACGTGGCACGGGCCGACGCGGTCGAAAACTGGGCGACCGACAACAGGTCATCCGCCCCCTGATAATACAGGTGCAACAGCGCGTCGGACCCCTCGATCAGGCAGCTGTCGGCCTGCGGAACGATGAAATCCGCCAGACCCGCGTAATAGGTCAGGCCCATGTCGTCGATGTAAAAGGCCCCGCTCATGTTGCTGTCGACGGGGGAGGAGGACGGCTCGGGCTTGGGGCCAAAGACGGTCGCGACAACCCCGCTTGAGGCCGTGTTGGGCGTGGTCGGGGGCGTGACGCTGTAATCGACGCTGTTGCTGGGCAGATCCAGCACGACCGTCTCACCCGACAGGACCTGGATCGCGTTCAATGCGCCCACAAACCCGGAAGAGGACGCACCGATCTGGCTGATCGGGGTGCCCGAGGGCTCTGCCGTGGCCTCGGCCCCCGTCAGCGGCACGATCGAGCCGTTGACAGATATCACGAACGGGTTCTTGCCCTTGCCAGTGTAGGTCACGCTGACTTGCGACCAGGTGCCGGAAATCAGAACCGAATGCATCGTGCGGGCACTCACCGCAGTGGTGCCGTCACCAAATCCGACCTCGATCTTGTCGCCGTCCACGATGCGCAGATAGGGCGCAGCCGTTTCCGGCGCAGCCGTCGGATCGCCACCAATCACGACCAACTGATCGCCCAGGGACGCGGGGGCCATCATCAGTTCCATGCTGTAAGGCCCGGCAATCGCCAACGGGTTGTCGGATGCATCCGCCGGGGTCAGCGACAGGTAGGACACCCCGTTGAACATCAGATCGAACTCGGCGGGCACCAGATCGGTGGTGACAATGTCACCGGACAGATCGGCCATCACGCCCTGGGTGCCGACGGCGGTGTCTATCGTGGCAGTCTGCACGCCCTCGCCGACTGTCACGGGCAATGTGATCATCACCCGCGAGGCGCGCTTGACCCCGATGCTCGACCCATCGGGCTGCACAACCTTTTCGTGCTTTACGTAGACGGCAGCACGCGGGGCATGGGCCAGCGCCAGCGGGTCGCCCCCGGCTTTGGGTAACACTGAAAAGGTGCTGTCCGGTTGTATCTGATAGGCGGCATCGACCGGCTTGCCGGTGACATCAAACAGGCCGTTCTCACTGGCGGGAAAGTTAAAGAGGTGCACGCCGGTCTTGGCCGCATCCAGCGTCAGGAACTGCCAGGCAAAGCTTTCGCTGCCCGACACCGGCAGCAGAACCACGTCGAACTGGCCGTCCTTGACGGCATCCACCATCGACAACTCCAGCGCAGGCTCAAGAAAGGGCACACCATCAGGGTCCAGATAGTCCTGCGTATCGGACGGATCGGCGGGCACGTCCTCTTTGTGGCTGCGGGAATAGCGCACTTCCCAAGCCGGGTTCAGGCTGTAACTCTTTGTTTTCTGGTCGGTCCCCGACCGTTCGCTCAGCAGGCGAAAGCGGTTGATGTACAGCGTACCCAGCTCGGATTGCTGCACGATGCTGATGTATTTCTGATCCGTCACCACCCGGAAGGGGGCCGTACTTGGCACCATCGTGCTTGCGTCAGCACCAACCGTGATCAGCCCCATGCCGACCTGGCGCACCTGGTCTGGAAACTCGACCTTGGTGAACCCGATCCAGTCCATACTGTCGTCATCGACTTCGACATCGAGGCCGAGAACGTTAAAATAGATGTCGCTCGACTGACCTGACGCGACACGGCCAAAGACGACCACGACACCTTGAAAGTTGACCGACACAAGTTGGTTGAACTGGAACATGGGAGTGTCCCTCCATGGGCTGAAACGGTTTGCGAAAGTAACTACTTTAACGAGAATGCTATGAACGACCCGACCCCCTCGCAACGCGGGTTTGCGGTCAAAGATCGCTTATGCGACAGACGGCAATGTCTGGAAAATCGGGGCAGGCATTAACTTTTGGTCCATGCTTGTCAGAACAACAATGGCCCGTTCAAACCGCTGATTTTGTGGGGAAGCGGTCTGAAACAAAGGGAAATTTTCGACCGTAAGTTGACGTATGGGAAAGCACGGGCAACGCGCGATACGGCGGGTCTTGGGACGTGTGCGAATTGGCCCGTTAACAAACACCGAATGTCGCCTGGGCGACATGAAGCGAAACCGCGTCAGGCGGGTTACAGGCGCGACTGCGGGTTTGTGGCAGACTCGCACAACCGGCAGCGTCCCGCCGACACCGCTTTTGGTCAGCGCCGGATCAGACCCACCGCGCGTCCAAAGCCGCAAGCGCAGCCGACCGTCAGATCAGGAAAAGGGGGTTTTTGGCGCGGTTTTTCGCAGTGCAGGCGACCGCGCCCCGTCAGGCACGTTGGTGCCAAATCGCCAGTTAAGAAACGTGAAACGGATCGCGCGTCGCTCAAGCCTTTGAAAGACGGCCCAAATCACAAAAGGCCCAAGATCGCGTTACCGCGGCGAACAGGCTGTCCCCGCGGGGACAGATCACACCCACTTGGCCAAAGGCGGCAATGACATCAGCACCGCATTGGCATCGTGCCCGGTCTCAAGCCCGAATTTGGTGCCCCGATCATAGACCAGATTGTACTCTGCATAGAGCCCGCGATGCACCAGTTGCGCATCCTTGTCCGCCTCGTTCCAGTCCTGCACTCGGCGCTTTTCCACCAACGGCACATAGGCGGGCAGGAACGCGCGCCCGATGTCCTGGGTCAGCGCAAAATCCGCCTCCCAATCGCCGGTGCACAGATCGTCCATAAAGATGCCGCCGACACCCCGCGCGCGGTTGCGGTGCGGGATGTAGAAATACTCGTCCGCCCAGGCTTTCAGCTTGGGATAGAGGTCGTCACCATGAGGATCGAGATGCGCCTTTTGCTGCGCGTGGAAGTGATCCGTGTCGGCGTCGTATTCAAGGCAGGGGTTCAGGTCGGACCCGCCCCCGAACCACCACGCATGTGGGGTCCAGAACATACGTGTGTTCATGTGCACGGCGGGGCAGTGGGGGTTCTGCATATGCGCCACCAGCGAGATGCCCGAGGCCCAGAACCGCGGGTCATCCTTCATCCCCGGAATGCCCTTGCGCGCGGCCATGGCCATCTGCGCCCGTTCGCCCAGCGTGCCGTAGACAGTCGAAATGTTAACGCCCACCTTTTCGAACACCCGGCCGCCGCGCATGACGCTCATCAGCCCGCCACCTGCATCCGATCCGTCGTCAGACGACCGCTTGGTCTCGGTCACTTCAAAGACACCCGGCGCCGCGTCCGACATCGGACCCTCGGAATGGCTGGTTTCAAGCCCCTCGAAGGCCGCAACGATATCGTCGCGCAGCTGGCGGAACCAACCCGCGGCACGGGCCTTTTGGGTGTCGAACTGTTCTGTCATGCACACTGTCCTGTTTGGTTGACACTTTTTAGCGCAACCGTCCCCACGGGGCCAAGCGTTAATGCGCAGGCACGTCCACGGGATCCAGCAGGCTGCGCCCGCCATCCACCGTCATCACATCGCCCGTGACAAAGCCCGATCCGTCCGAGGCGAGGAATTGCACGGCGTCCACCAGCTCGGTCGGGCTGGCGATGCGGTGCAGGGGGTGCGTGTCTCGATCTCGTCACGCCATTCGGGGTGATCGCCGATCGAGGATCTGAGCGAGGCCGACATGACCGACCCGAAGGCCACCGCGTTCACGCGGATGCCGTGGGGCGCCAGCGCCAGCGCCATCGACCGGGTCATCTGTTCCAGCCCGGCAGCGGCAATGGAATAGCCCAGCAACTCGGGCCGGGTCTGGTGGGCGGCGATGGAACTGAGGTTGATGATCGAACCGATGCTCGCCCCCTCTTCCCGCGTGCCCGCCTGCTTGATCATGCGCCGCGCGACCTGCTGGCTGAGACGCAGGGCGGTCATCAGGTTCTGCTCGAGCAGCGTCTCCACCGAGTTGTCCTCGGGGTCGAGCGCGTCCGTCTCCATCACCTGGCGCGAGGCGTTCACGAGGATGTCGACCTGATCGAAGGCGTCAATGGTGGCCGAGATCAGGTTGGCGATGGTCAGCCGCTGCCGCAGATCACCGGCGAAGTAGCGAATGTTGCCTTCTTCAACGACATCGCCCAGCTCGGCCGCGAGACGCTTTTCATCCATGTCGGCGCACATCACGTTCGCCCCGCGATCCGCGAACTGGCGCGCGATGGCAAGGCCAATACCGTTGGCGGCACCGGTCACGATGACCGTCTTGCCGTTGATCGAAAATGCCATGATCTATCCCCGTGTCCGTTTGGGCCGTTCGGCCCGCACCAGTTTGAACCGCGCATCGCCGTCCAGATCAACCACTTTGGCAAAGCTGTTGGTCAGGGTTTCTTCGTAAGGTAAATGGCGGTTGGCCACCATCCAAAGCGCCCCGTGGGGCTTGAGCACGCGGGCCGCCGCCTGAATGAAGGCGCGGCCCAGCGACGGATCAGCGGCCCGGCCGGTGTGAAAGGGCGGGTTCATCACCACCGCATCGACCTTGTCATCCGGCGTCCAAACGGTCGCGTCTGCCCAGTGAAACTGCGCGCGCGGGTCGGTCACGTTGTGGCGCGCGCATTGCAGGGCCATGTCGTGATTTTCAACCAGATGCACCACCTTGACGTCGCGCGTCAGGATATGGGCCGACAGATACCCCCAGCCCGCGCCCAGATCGGCCACCGTGCCGACCATGACCTCGGGCAAGGCGGCGGCCAGCATTTCGGAGGCCGGATCGACCCCATCTGCCGAGAACACGCCCGGTGCCGTCCAGAACCCGCCGGGATGCAGGGCGGGGCCAGCAGCCCAATCGGTGAAATCGGCACCGCCCCTAGTCCAGTAAATCTTGCCATGGGCCTTGGAGATGGGGGCGGAGACCTCGGTGCGGGCGCGCAGGGCCTTCAGCATCGAATCGCAGCCATCGGTCTTTTGACCATCCACGATCAGCCAGCCATCCGTCCGCTCCATCGCGGTGGCCATCAGGGCCTGCGCCTCGGCGCGGGCGCGGGTCAGGCACAGGATGCTGGTGTCAAAACGGGCATCGGCAGGCAGTTCTGCCGTCACCTCGTAACCGCGCGCGGCAAAGGCCGCACAGACTGTGGCGAGGGGCGAGACAACCAGAACCCGGTCGCGGGGCAGCGCGGAGATATCCGCATCCTGACCGGGATGCAGCACGGCAATGGCACCGTCGCCCGAAAGCTCCATCGCTTCGAGCGCCAAAGGCAGGCGATCACGGATCACTTATTCTTCTTTTTCCATGGTGCATTGCAGCGGGTGCTGGTGACGGCGCGCGTAATCCATCACCTGGGCGACCTTGGTCTCTGCAATTTCGTGGCTGAACACGCCGACAACGGCGAGGCCCTTTTTGTGCACGGTCAACATGATCTCGAACGCCTGGGCGTGGTTGAGACCAAAGAACCGTTCCAGCACGTGCACCACGAATTCCATCGGCGTGTAGTCGTCGTTCAACAGCATGACCTTATAAAGCGGTGGCCGCTTGGTCTTGGGCTTGGTTTCGGTGATGACAGCGGTGTCGCTGTCGTCGTCCTTGGGACCAGCCATCATATGCACGTGTTGATGCGTCTGCATCGTCATCAAACCTAGAATCCTGTGGTGGGTTATTGGGTGCTCTATATAACGCGGATGTCCATTTAGAAAAGAGGGCGGTTGGATATGACCGATTTCACCCCCGGCATTGGCTTTGGCGCTGACGTCATCAAATGCATCGGCTTTGATGCGGATGACACGCTGTGGCACAACGAACGCTTTTTCAAACTGACGCAGGAACGGTTTGCCGACCTGCTGGCCCCGTATGTGGACAGCGCCGATCTGGACAGCCGCCTGATGGAAGCCGAGCGGCGCAATCTGGGGCATTATGGTTTTGGAATCAAAGGGTTCGTGTTGTCGATGATCGAAACCGCGCTGGAGGTGAGCGAGAATCGCGTACCCGGCACGGTGATTTCCGACCTGATCGCAGCCGGCCAGGAGATGCTGCGCCATCCCATTGATCTGTTGCCCCACGCCGCCGAGGCCGTGGCCGCCGCCCGTGCGCGTGGCCCTGTCCTGCTGATCACCAAGGGCGACCTGCTGGATCAGGAGCGCAAGCTGGCCCAGTCGGGCCTGGGCGAGATGTTTGACGGGGTCGAGATCGTGTCGGACAAGCAAGCATCTGTTTATGAACGGGTTTTCGGGGCATTTGGCGGTGCTGCTGCGGGCATGATGATCGGCAATTCGATGAAATCGGATGTGCGCCCGATGATTGATGCAGGCGGGTTTGGCGTGTTCGTGCCCCATGATCTGGCCTGGGATTTCGAGGCCGCAGAGGCCCCCACCGATCACCCGCGCTATGCTGCCCTGCCTGATTTGGGCGCGCTGCCGGATTTCCTGTCGGGCCAGCGATAAGGCGCTGCCACATTCCTGACACAATCGCCGGTCTAGCGGGGCCGGATGCGTATGCCCCCAAATGTTGCGTTTTGCAGGCGCAGAAAAAGCAAAACGTTAACACCATCAACACTTTATCGAAATTCTTTCCTGTGTTAGCCTTGCCTCAATAATCAAAAAGGCCAGCCGAATAATCGGCGGTCAGAGGCAGACATAGGCAGGTTTACCGTGAAGGTTCGACATTTTTGGTCGGCCCGGCTTGGGCTTTTCGTATTTGCGGCGCTTTGGATGCTGGTCATTGTACCTGCGTCGGTGGTGGCCGCCCCTTATGCCGCATTCGTGATGGATGCGCGCACGGGAGAAGTTCTTCATTCCCGCAACGCCGACACCCGGCTGCATCCCGCATCGCTGACCAAGATGATGACGCTTTATGTTGTCTTTCAGGCGGTGGAGCGGGGTGAGATCACGATGGACACCAAGGTGAAGGTGTCGTCAAAGGCTGCTGCGGAAGTTCCGTCCAAGCTGGGTCTCAAGGCCGGGTCGAGCATCAAGCTGCGCTATCTGGTGCGTGCGGCGGCGGTGAAGTCGGCCAATGACGCGGCCACGGCGATGGCCGAGGCGATATCGGGGTCCGAAGCCGCATTTGCCCGCCGGATGACCCGCACAGCCAAGTCGCTGGGCATGACCCGCACCACGTTCAAGAACGCCCATGGCCTGACCGAGACGGGCCACATGTCCACCGCCCGCGACATGTCGATCATGGGCCGCCATCTGCTTTATGATTATCCGCAGTATTACAACCTGTTTTCGCGCACCTCGACCCATGCGGGCATCCGCGATGTGGCCAATACCAACCGCCGCCTGCTGGCCGCCTACAAAGGCGCCGACGGGATCAAGACGGGCTATACGCGCGCTGCCGGTTTCAACCTTGTCGCCTCGGCCGAGCGGGGGCAGGAGCGTATCATCGCCACTGTTTTTGGCGGCAAATCCACACCGTCGCGCAATGCCAAGGTGGCCGAGTTGCTGGACCTTGGGTTCCGCCGCGCCCCGAGCCGCGCACCTGTGCGCAAGCCGGCCAAGCCGTCCTATGTGCCGGGTGACGCGCCTGTGATCGTGGCAGGCAATCAGGATGCCCCCAAAGGTGCGGGCAAGGTGATCCGCCTGAGCGGCGCGGTCAAAACCTCGGCCCGTCCGAAACTGCGCCCGGGTGCTGAAACGCCTGTGCTGGTGGCCGAAGCGCCCGTTGCATCAAGCGTGCTGCCGGATGACATCCAGACAGCGCTTGTCGCCGCGCAAGTGGCCGAAACCACGACAGCCGCCGCGACGCTAGCGGCAGCAGCAGCGCCTGCGTCCAAATCGGTTGTGCCCGTCAAACGCCCTGCGGCCCGCCCCACCGACGTGGTGCTGGCGCGGGTCGAGCCAGAGCCGGAGGTGGTGACCCGCGTCTCGACCTCGGGCGGGCGGCACTGGGGTGTGAACGTGGGCCGCTACACCAGCCGCTACAAGGCGGAGAAGGTGCTGTTGCAAACCGCCCTGGCCGAGATGTCGTCGCTGGACGGCTCGCTGCGCAAGGTGGTGCGCAAGCCGACCGGGTTTGACGCGAACTTCATGGGCATGACCCGCGACAGCGCCGATCTGGCCTGCCGACGGCTTCAGGCGCGCAATGTGACCTGTTTCATGATCGGGCCGGCGTCCTAGCCCCTTACCAGGTCGCCGGGTCCAGCCGCAGCAGTTGCGAAAGCTGCCCGTACACGTCGGGCTCTTCGCGCTGCAAATCGTGGGGCCGTTCAAAGAACATCTCGACCGCGACGGCGAAGTATTCCTCGTGGTTTTGCGCGCCGTAAGCGTCCATCACCGTCGCCCGCCCATGTTCCACATTATAGACGTGGCGAGCATGCGCATCGACGAACACACGCTCCCACGTGGCAAGGCTTTGCCCCCGGCTCATCACTGGTGCGCCGTCGGTGTGACCGGACAAATCGTCGATCTGGTGCGCGAATTCGTGCAGGACCACATTGTGCCCGTCCGTGTCATCCTGCGCGCCCTTGTGCGAATGGGACCAGGACAGGATCACCGGGCCGCGCGTCCAGCTTTCGCCCGAGCGCACGACCTCGGCTTCGGTCACGACATAGCCGTCGTGCATCGTCTGCTTTGACTTGAATGCGCCGGGATAGATCAGAACCGTGCTGAGGTTCTTGTACCAGGCATCGCTGTTCACGACGAGCAGACAAGCCTGCGCGGCGATCGAAAGCTCCATCTCTTCGCTGACCTCGAGCCCGTTGCAACCGACCATGTCGACCTGATCGAGGAACAGGTTGATCTTGCCCTCGAGCGCGCTGTGCAGATGGGCAGGCAGCCTGCGGGTCAACGGGACCAGCTGCGCGACAATCGCACGCTCTGCATCCGTAAGGCGACTGGCCAGCAGGCGGCGACGGTGTTGCGCGCGCGCCCAGCGGCGGCAGCCGATCACGCCGGCGACAAGGATCACGAGGAGGAGGAGAAGCAGAAGAGGCATGGTCATGTCCATATAGGCGGCGGGCCGGTGCATGGGAACGGCATCAGGCGCGCGCGGCCTTTCTGATCCAGCGGATGAAGGCGCGCAAAGCAGGCCGCTGGATGCCGGGGCGCGTGACAAGATAGTACCCGGCGCCGGGGATCGCATCCTCGTGCAGTACACAGAGGCGACGGGCCTGAATGTCAGCCTCGACAAAGGTGCGCACAGTCACGGCAACGCCCTGCCCGTCCCTCGCACCGTCCAGCATCAGGTTGCCCGGCACCTGGGTCAGCGCGCCCCTGACGCCGTGGGTCACCCCATGCGCGGCCAGCCAATTCGTGCTTTCCGTGGTTCCGACCTCTTCCAGCCAGGGCAGTTCGCCCAGCCGGGTCAGATCCGAGGTGTCGTGCCCTTCGATCAGGGTGGGCGCAGCAACCACCACCATCGAGGTTTCGACCAGCAATTCATCCTCGAGCCCGTCCCAGCCGCCGGTGCCATAGCGGATCGACAGATCAACACCGCCCGGCACCAGCGTCACGAGGTCTGCCGTGGGGTCGAGCACGAGATTGATGCCGGGATGCGCCACCCGGAATTCGGACAGGCGCGGCATGAGCCAGGCCGCCGCAAAGCTGGGCGTCGGCGAGATATAGAGCGGGCGCGCCGCCTCGGCCCCCGTCACCAGCGCGACGGCCCGCGATATGCTGGCAAACCCGTCGGCACAGCCCTGCGCGAGCAGTTCACCCTCACCCGTGAGAGCAATCGAGCGGCCCGAACGATCAAAGAGCGTGACGCCCAGATGGGATTCGAGGCTGCGCAATTGCTGGCTGATGGCCGCGTGACTGACCGAAAGCGCCGCGCCTGCCGCCACGACGCTGCCGGTTTCGACAAAGGCCGCAAAGGCACGCAAAGCGGCAAGCGGGGGCAGATTGCGCCATTCCATATGTAATTCCACCTTACACGACAGATATCCATTTGACTCGCATGAAATAGCGCAAAACGCAATATTGATGGGGCAACAGACACAACCCCAAGAGGTCCGAAATGCTTGATATCTATGCTCAGACTTTCATGACGGCCACCCGCACACGCCCCTGCACCCGCGTGCGCATCCCCGGTCGCAAGTGGTGGCAACGGCCTCAGACCAAATGCATCGATCTGAGCCGGTTGTGAAAACCGTGTCGATGTCACGCGCCCAAGCGCGCGCACAGAGCCAATGGCGGGTCAGCACCGATACGATCAAATGGGTCGCATCCATCGTCCATATCCTGGCCTATGTCGCGACCGCCATGGAGGCGACGCCGCTGAACATGTACCTGTTCTGCGTCAGCATCGGCGGCTGGTTTATCGTCGGGATGCGCTGGAATGACCGCGCGATCATGCTGATCCATGCGGTGGCGGCAGCCATCATGATGGGTGGTCTCTTGTCCGCCTGAAAACCGGTGGTGCGCGGCTGGCCAAGTGCCGTTGCGCGCCGCCGTCCCTAATGCGTGGCTTGCAGCAGCAGGCGCGTGTAGTCCGTCTTGGGCCGCTCGAACAGGTCCTCGGCGGCGCCTTGTTCGACCACATCCCCCTGTTTCATCACCAGCACCTTATGCGACATCGCGCGCACGACCTTGAGGTCGTGGCTGATGAACAGGAAGGCCAGCCCGTATTTCTGCTGCAACCCGCGCAGCAGTTCCACGATCTGCACCTGCACGGTCATGTCGAGCGCCGATGTGGGTTCATCCAGCACCACCAGTTTGGGTCGCAGCACCATGGCCCGCGCAATGGCGATCCGCTGACGCTGGCCGCCGGAAAATTCGTGCGGGTAGCGGTCCATCGTGGCGGGGTCCAGGCCCACTTCGGCCATCACCTCGGCCACCACTTGCCGCACGGGCCGCCCGTCTTCGATCCCGTGCACGCCGAGGCCCTCGGCGATGATCTGCATCGCCGTCATGCGCGGGCTGAGCGAGCCGTAGGGGTCCTGGAACACGATCTGCATGTCCTTGCGCAGCCGTCGCAATTCGCGCACCGACCAGGCGCGGATGTCCTGACCCATATAGACGATCCCGCCTTCGGACGAGATCAGTCGCATGATGGCAAGCGCGAGTGTGGTCTTGCCCGAACCGGATTCGCCCACAATGCCCACGGTTTCACCTGCGTGCACCTTTAGCGTGGCGTCGTTGACCGCCTTCACATGGCCGACCGTCTTGCGCAACAGCCCTGCGGTGATGGGGAACCAGACCTTGAGGTTGTTCGTTTCTGCCACCAGTTTTGCGTCCGCAGGAACCGGCGTAGGCTGGCCCGAGGGTTCCGCGCTGAGCAGTTTTTGGGTGTAGGGGTGTTGGGGCGCGTCAAAGATGTCCTTGGTCGGCCCCGTTTCCACGATCTCGCCGTTTTGCATGACGCAGACGCGGTCGGCGATGCGCCGCACGATGCCGAGGTCGTGGGTGATGAACAGCAGCCCCATCCCCTCGCTGGATTTGAGGTCGGCCAGCAGGTCGAGGATTTGGGCCTGGATCGTGACGTCGAGCGCAGTGGTGGGTTCGTCCGCGATCAGCACGTCGGGTTTGTTGGCAAGTGCCATGGCGATCATCACGCGCTGGCGCTGCCCGCCCGACAATTCGTGCGGATAGGCGTTGAGCCGGGTTTCGGCGTCTCGGATGCCGACCTTGTCCAGCAGTTCGAGGATGCGATTGCGGGCCGCGTCACCGGCCAGACCCTGGTGCAGGGCGAGGCTTTCCCCCAGTTGCTTTTGAATCGTGTGCAGCGGGTTCAACGACGTCATCGGTTCCTGAAAGATGAAGGAGATGTCGTTGCCGCGCACCTTGCGCAGCAGTTTCTCATCCGCGCCGATCATCTGCTGGCCCTCGTAGGTGACCGAACCTGTGACCTCGGCGCTGTCGCCCAAGAGCGACACGGTCGAGAGGGCCGAGACGGATTTGCCCGACCCGGATTCGCCCACCAGCGCCACGGTCTCGCCCCGCCCGACGGAAAAGGACACGCCGCGCACGGCTTGGGTCAACTGGCCGTCCTGGCGGAAGCCGACAGAGAGGTTTTGCACATCGAGGAGGGGTGTCACGAGAACGTCTTTCGCGGATCAAAGGCGTCGCGGATGCCTTCGAAGATGAAGATGAGCAGGCTGAGCATCAGCGCAAACACCGTGAAGGCGGTGAAGGCGAGCCAGGGCGCTTGCAGGTTCTGTTTGGCTTGCAGCGTGAGTTCACCAAGCGAGGGGGCCGAGGACGGCAAGCCGAAGCCGAGAAAGTCGAGCACCGCAAGCGAGGAAATCGTGCCGGTGATGATGAAGGGCAGCATGGTCAGTGTCGCCACCATCGCATTGGGTAGCATGTGGCGGAACATGATGGTGAGGTTGCTGACCCCCAGCGCCCGCGCCGCGCGCACGTATTCGAGGTTGCGCGCCCGCAGGAATTCGGCCCGCACAACGCCAACCAGCCCCGTCCAGCCGAACAGGATCAGGAGGAACACAAGGAGCCAGAAACTTCGCCCCAGGATCGCGAACATGATGATGATGACATAGAGGCTGGGGGTGGAGGACCAGATTTCAATCACGCGCTGGAAGATGAGGTCGGTGCGCCCGCCGAAGTAGCCCTGCACCGCGCCCGCGATGATCCCGACGAAGGCCGAGGCCCCGGTGACCACGAGGGTGAACAGCACGGACAGGCGGAAGCCGTGAATGACGCGCGCCAGCACGTCGCGTTTGGTGCCGTCCGTGCCCAACAGGTTCTCGCCATTGGGCGGCAGGGGCGCGGCACCTGGGCGGTCTACGGCAGTGTCAAAGCTGTAGGGAATGAGCGGCCAGATGGTCCAACCCTTGTTGATCGGTTCGCCGTCGACAACACCGTCTTGGGCGTCTTCGATCACGCCTGCGGGGTCGTCAAAGCAACTCTCGAGCCCGCCGGATACGATCAGGCATTCGACCTCGGGATCGCGGTAGGCCGCCTCGGTCTGGAAGTCGCCGCCAAAGTCCGTTTCGGCGTAGAAATTCCAGATCGGCATGTAGAACTGGCTTTGGTAGCGCACGAGGATCGGCTTGTCGTAGGCGATCAGTTCAGCGCACATGCTGAGACCAAAGAGGATGCTGAAGATCCAGAGCGACCAATAGGCCCGCCGGTTTTTCTTGAAGTTTCGCCAACGGCGCTGGTTCAGCGGCGACAGGGAAAAGAACGGGCGCTTGGGCTCGGGCACCACGACGGGCTGTTCCGGCTCGATCACAGGTTCGCGCAACGCCATCAGCCTTCCCTCCGCTCGAAATCAATGCGGGGGTCGACCAGCACATACATGAGATCCGACAGGATACCGACCAGCAGGCCCATGAGGCCAAAGATGTAGAGCGTGCCAAAGACGATGGGATAATCGCGCGCCACGGCGGCCTCGAACCCCAGCCGCCCCAGCCCGTCGAGCGAAAAGATCGTCTCGATGATCAGCGAGCCGCCAAAGAACACGCCGATGAACACTGCCGGGAACCCGGCGATCACGATCAGCATGGCGTTGCGGAACACGTGGCCATAAAGCACGCGGCGTTCGGACAGCCCCTTGGCCCGCGCGGTCATCACATAGAGTTTCTTGATCTCGTCCAGAAAGCTGTTTTTCGTCAGCAAGGTCAGCGTGGCAAAGGCCCCGATGGTGCCTGCAAGCACGGGCAGCGTTATGTGCCAGAAATAGTCCGCGATCTTGCCCCATGTGGTGAGGTCGTCGAAATTGTCCGAGGTCAGCCCGCGCAGGGGGAAGATTTGCCAGTATGACCCGCCCGCAAAGAGCACCAGCAACAGGATGGCAAAGAGAAAGCCCGGAATGGCATAGGCCGCGATGATCGCACCGGATGTCCAGGTGTCAAAGGCGGTGCCATCCTTGACCGCCTTTCGGATGCCCAGCGGGATCGACACCAGGTAGGCGATGAGCGTTGACCACAGACCCAAGGTGATCGAGACGGGCAGTTTCTCAATCACCAGGTCTATGACCGAGATAGATCGGAAGTAACTTTCCCCGAAATCGAACCGCGCATAGTTCCAGACCATGTTGAAAAAGCGCTGCACGGGCGGTTTGTCGAAACCAAACTCGCGCTCCAACTCGGCAATGAATTCGGGCGGCAGACCCCGCGCGCCCACATAGGTGCTGTCAGACCCTGTGTTCAGCTCGTCCTGCCCTGCATCATTGTTGCCCCCGGCAAAGCCGCCGAACACGTCCCCGCCCCCTTGCGCGCGCGCAATGGCCTGTTCGACAGGGCCACCGGGCACGAACTGGGTGAGGGTGAAGTTGACCAACAGGATGCCAAGCAAGGTCGGAATGACCAAGAGCAGCCTGCGCAGGATATAGGGGCCCATAAGTTTACCTCAGCGCGCCGGAAGCTTTGAGCGCGGCGGCCTTTTCCTCGTTGTACCACCAGAAATCGAGGTAGCCCAAGGCGTAGGGCGGGATGAACTCGGGGTGTTCATACATGTCGTAATAGGCGACCCAATGGCTGGGGTTGTACCACAGCGGGATCATGAAGAATTCGTAGCGCAGCGCGCGATCCACGGCCATCATCGCCGCCTTTTCATCCTCGCGGTTGTCCACGTTCAGCGATATCTCGATCAGCGCGTCGACCAGCGGGCTGGCCAGCCCGGCGGGGTTGAACAGCGAGAACGCCGCATCGCCGGAGCCGTAGTATTGTTCCAGCCCGGTACCGGTGCCCAGGAAGGCGGCGTAGGATGCATAGATCAGGTCATAGTCGCGGTCGCGACGGCGGGAGGTGAATTGCGACGAATCCACCCGTTCCAGCCGGATGTCGATGCCCATGTCTTTGACGTTGGAGACAAAGTTTTCCATGACCCCGGTCAGGGTTGGCGAGGCCGCGCTGTTGAACAGGAAGTTGAGCGACAGCGTTTCCCCGGCGACATTGCGGCGGATGCCATCATTCCCCACGGGCCAGCCCGCATCATCCAGCAGCTTCATCGCCGCGCGCGCATTGCGCCGGTCGCGCAGCGTTGCGGGGTTCGAGGTGTGCGGCACAAGGGCGGGCGATGTCAGCATCTCGGGCGGCACGAGGTCGCCCAGCGATTGCAGGATCTCCAACTCGCGCCCGGTCGGGGCGTCGGTTGCCATCAGGGGCGTATCCTGCGTGAAGGAAACGCGCTGCGAGAACAGGCTGTTTTGCAGGCTTTCGTTGGACCATTCGAAGTTATAGGCCAGCGCCACCGCCTGACGCACGCGCCGGTCCTTTAGCTGTTCGGAGCCGAGGTTGAACACGATGCCAGTTGGTGTGGCGGGTGCGCCGTCTCTCAGCTCTTTCGTGACGACGGCGCCGCTGTCGACCTTGGGAAAGTTGTAGCCCGTGGCCCAGAGCCGCGAGTCGCCTTCGGCGCGGAATGTGTATTCGCCGGCCTTGAATGCCTCGAACGAGGCTGCGCTGTCGCCAAAGATTTCGAGGCGCAGCGTGTCGAAGTTGTTGCGCCCCTTGTTGAAGGGCAGATCGTTGCCCCAGTAGTCCGGGTTCCGCTTGAGCACGATGCGGCGCGCCACATCCACCGAGTCGACCATGTAGGCGCCCGAGCCGGGGGGCGTCACGATCCGGGTCTTGTCGAGCCGTTCGCCGGTTTCCTCGAACCATTTGCGCGAGAACGCGGGCACACCGCCGACCTGTTCGATCAGGCTGCGGCGCGAGATGCCTTCGGCGAAATAGAATTTGATGGTGTGGTCGTCGATGACCTCGACCTTGGGTATCGAGGCGCGCACGGAATCTGCGTAGGATTTGAAGCCCTGGTCGAGCAGCAGGTTGTGGCTGAAGGCGATGTCGTGGGCTGTGACGGGGGTGCCGTCGGAAAACCGCGCCTCGGGGCGCATGTAGAAGATCACCCAGTCCTTGCTTTCGGGGTATTCCAGCCGTTCGGCGAGCAGCCCGTAGTACTCGGAATACACGTCGGCCGGTGTTGCGACGCCGCCCGGGCCTTCGCCCAGCAGGCTTTCGTACATGAACACCGAAAAGGCATGCGCGCGGCCCTGACGGGCATAGGGGTTCATGGAATCGAGGCTGCCGACAAATGCGATGGAGATTTCGCCGCCCTTGGGGGCATTGGGATTGATGTAATTGAAGTGGTTGAAATCTTCGGGATAGGAAAGCTGGCCGTAGAAATTGTACCCGTGGGAGGAGATGATTTTCTCGTGCCCGTCCGCGCGGGCCAGAGAGGTGAGCGCAAGGGTGATGATCAGACCCAAGACGCCCAGCGCGCCCCACAAGGCATATATGTTGCGCGCTGCCTTGACGCGCGCCACGCCGGGGTCCTGTTGATCGGTTCTGCGCATAGCTGATCCTCCTGTGAGTGGCATTCATGGCCGTCTTGTTCATTAGAGGTAAGCTAAAGGGCAGCGACGCCAATATGCAACTTGAGAATACGTGATCTGACGCGTTCTTGCGTGAGCAAGTTGTAACATCGCGCAACAAAAAGGCCGCGCGCGGGGTGCGAGCGGCCTTTTGTCAGGTCAGAATTGAAACAATCAGTCGTCGAGGCTGTCCAGATAGGCGATCACGTCTGCCCGGTCTTCGACTTTGGGCAGGCCGTTGAAGGCCATGGATGTGCCCTGTGCCCAGCTTTTGGGGTTTTCGAGGAAAGCGTTGAGATTTTCCGGGGACCAGTCGCCTTCGAGGTCCGTCAGAGTGCCCGAATAGGATCCGTAGCCATCAACCGAGGCAATGTCGCGGCCCACAACGCCGTAAAGGTGGGGGCCGGTCCCGTTTGCGCCGTCTTCAACCTTGTGGCAGGCGCTGCACTTGCGGAACACCTTGGCGCCTTCGCCCACATCGGCCGAGGCCAGAACTTCGGCAAATGGCACTTCCTCGACCACTTCTTCGGTGTCGTCCACGCCTGTGTCGATGACATAGGCCTGCTCACCGCCGTGGCCGCCGGAATGATACAGCTCTTCCGCTGCCCATTTCCCGAGCAGAAGAATCAACAGTGCCCCGCACAGGCTGCTTGCGATCTTGGTGAAGGTCATCGTGTCGAACATGTGGATTCCGGTCCCGTCACTTAAGTGGTCGTTCCGGCGCGTATCTATTGCTTCCCCTTCCCACTGGCAAGGTATAGAAACCGCGACCAATCGCCCTGCCCGTATCGGTATGCGGCGCACAGACTTGCAAGGGGCAGACAATGGCAGAGCGGATCGCGTTCCAGGGGGATTTGGGCGCCTATGGGCATGAGGCGGTTCTGAAGGCACGGCCCGATGCGATTCCCGTGCCCAGCTATGCCTTTGAAGACGCGATTGCCGCCGTGCGCGCGGGCGATGCGGACATGGCCATGCTGCCCGTCGAAAACACCACCTATGGCCGCGTGGCCGACATTCACCGTCTGCTGCCGCAAAGCGGTCTGCACATCGTGGACGAGGCGTTTGTTCGCGTGCGGATCGCGCTGATGGCGCTGCCGGGCCAAGCGCTGGACGACATCAAGCTGGTGCGCGCCCACCCTGTGCTGATTCCGCAGGCCCGCGCCTATCTCGATGCCCACAAGATCGCTGCCGAGGCCGCACCCGACAGTGCCGCCGCTGCCGCTGCCATTGCGGCATCCGGTGAAATGGGTGTGGGTGCGCTCGCCTCGTCCGTGGCGGCCGACATTCACGGGCTGAACGTTCTGGCGCGCGATATCGAGGATCAGGGGCACAACACCACGCGGTTCCTGCTGATGTCGCCCAATGCCGACAGCGCGCGGCGGGCCGAAACCATGATCACCACCTTCGTCTTCGAGGTGCGCAACATCCCCGCCGCCCTCTACAAGGCGATGGGCGGCTTCGCCACGAATGGCGTCAACATGACCAAGCTGGAAAGCTACATGGTGGGCGGTGCCTTTACGGCGACGCAGTTCTATGCGGATGTCGAAGGGCATCCCGATGACCCCGCAGTGGCACGGGCCCTGGAAGAGTTGGATTACTTCACCAACCGGCTGGATATTCTGGGGGTCTACCCGGCTGCGGCCAAGCGCGACTAGGCGCTGCGCTGCAAGCGATCCTCGAGGCTTTTGGAATAGTCGGCGACGCGCAGCTTGAACCGCTTGGTCAGGTTGTTCTTGGCCAGTTTCAACGACTGCACCAGCAACCGCGCCGACAGGTTCAGCGGCGTGATGTCGAGCGCCACGGCCATGCGTGTGCGGTTGCGTGACAAAGCCAGCAGCTCGAGCGTGAAGTTTCCGTCGATCCCGGACGAGCGGATGTCGAACAGCATTTCATTGGGCACGTCAAAGCGGACCAGCTCGATTTCCACGTCGCGCTTGCGCCCGCGCATGCTGAAGTTGACCTGCCATTTCATGCCGACGCCGGG
Source organism: Tateyamaria algicola (assembly GCF_047715485.1). Lineage (NCBI taxonomy): Bacteria > Pseudomonadati > Pseudomonadota > Alphaproteobacteria > Rhodobacterales > Roseobacteraceae > Tateyamaria > Tateyamaria algicola. Next base: position 2,526,408 of record NZ_CP180422.1, on the reverse strand, counting down.
CTGCGTCAACGGATCGACCCGCTGCACTTCGGCCCCGCGGCGCATCGCCTGCCGCTCGAACCCTTCGAAATCACACAAGGACGCAAAGACCTTTTCAATTGGTGCTGCAATGTCTTCCCTGGCCGAGAATTTCATAAAAAATGCCTGTGACGATTGGTTTTGGGCAGTGTCCCCTTAATCAAGGGTATCCGCAAGCCAGTTTTCAAGCAAAAAGTGTGCAATCGCGCCTTTGCGGGCGGGCAGGATCGTCGGGTGATCGCCTGCGAAAATGGCCATCATTTCCTCGCGGGTGACCCACATCGCATCCTCGATCTCGACCGGGTCGATGGTGATGTCGCTGCTGGTGGCCTGCCCGTGGCAGCCAAACATCAACGAGGCGGGAAATGGCCAGGGCTGGCTGGACAGATAATCGACATGCCCGACCCGCACGCCGGACTCTTCGAACACTTCGCGCCGCACTGCCGCCTCGAGCGTCTCACCCGGTTCGACAAAGCCCGCAAGCAACGAATACATGCCCTCGGGCCAGCCCGGAGAGCGGCCCATCAGAACGGAATTGCCATTGGTGATCAGCATGATGACCACCGGATCGGTGCGCGGAAAATGGTGCGCCCCGCAGGCCGGGCACGTGCGCTGCCAGCCACCTTGCGTGATGTCCGAGCGAACCCCGCATCTGGCGCAGAACCCGTGCGTGGCGTGCCAGCCAAAGATCGCCTTGGCCGTTGCCGCCAGTTCTGCATCGCGCGGGGTCAGCCATGTCATCACCCGCCTGAGTTCGGCAAAGACCTCATCTGCGGCAAAGGCGGGGTGGCGCTGTTCGCTCGGATCGAGAAAGGCGCCGAGTTGCGCGGCGTCCAGACCATCCGGCTGCCATCCCGACAGGTCGTGGGCGAACCGGGGTGCGCCGTCCTCGCAGCCCAAAAAAACAGCATCTGCCTGCGCGTCAGCCAGGGCCGGGTGGTCGAGGGGCACGCGCATCAGATGTGCCGGGCGCGTGCGCGAGATCAGCGGCTTGCCGCGCCATGACAGGATCGTGCGGGCTGTCGGATCGGCCAGGGCGGCCGCCAACGCTGCCGTATCCCCGCGCATCTCGGCGGCCCGGTCGAGGGCCGAGCCCCCGAACGTGACCGTTTCGGCGTGTTTCATGCCCCTGTCCCTTTGTCCGTACCGTTTTGCCGCAGGCTTGGCATGCGCAGCGCGTCGGCGCAATGGCCGCATGGCATTGCCCGGGCGCAACAAATGTGGCCCCGGCGTATTCACAGGTTGTCGGGGGTTGCCATCGCTCTACCTAAAGGTGCAAGAGAGATTATGGATTCAACCAAGGTACATGCCGATCTTCGGATCCTCGCCACCAGCGACGTGCATATGCACATCACGGGCTGGGATGCGTTGCGTGACACGATCCAACCGGGTCAGGGCATGGATGTTCTGGCCCGCTCGATCATGGCGGCACGGCGTGCAGCACCCGGGCAGACAATCCTTGTCGACAATGGCGATGCGCTCCAGGGCACGCCCCTTGGGAACATCTGTGCCGGGGCCAGCGAAAACACACCGCACCCCTGGCCCGGCATTCTGAACGCCCTGTCCTATGACGCTGTGGGGCTGGGCAATCACGATTTCGACTTTGGCCTGCCCTTTCTTGAGCGTGTCCTGGCCCAGATCGACGCGCCCGTGCTGTGCGCCAGCCTGTCGAGGGGGACGATCGCGGGGGTAGGCGCGACCACCATCATCAAGCGGTTGGTGGCCTGTTCGGATGGCGGCGAGCGGATGGTGTCGATTGGCATCACCTCGGTTCTGCCGCCCCAGACCGCGATCTGGAATCACCGCCATCTGGACGGGCGCGTGGCCTTTGACGACGGTGTGCAGGCCGCCCGTCGTGCGGTCACCGCGCTGCGCCGCAACGGGGCGGATATCGTGGTGGTTCTGTGCCACAGCGGCCTGTCGCCTGTCACAGCCGCAGGAGCCGAGAACTTTGCCGCGACGCTGGCCGCCAAGGTGCGCGGGATTGATGCGATGATCATGGGCCACACACATGAGCTGTTTCCCGGCAAACTGCGCTATGACAGCCCCAAGACGAACGCCGAAAAGGGCACCGTGCACGGTGTGCCCGCGGTCATGCCCGGCTTTGCCGCGCAAGCGTTGGGCGTCATTGATCTGGGCCTGCGCTGGAGCGAGGGGCGGTGGCGCGTTGCAGGCCACGTCGCCGTGCTGCATGGACCGTGGTCGCGCCAAGCGCCCGATCCAACGGTCACGGCCATCGCCGCCCCGGCGATCAAGGCGACGCGGGCCGCCCTTGATGCGCCGCTGGCGCGCAGCGAAACCGGGTTCCACAGCTATTTCGAGATGCTGAAATCGGGCCCGTCCAGCGCGCTGCTGGCCCGCGCGATGCGGCACGCCATCGGGGCGCATGTTGCGGGCACCGACCTTGCCGACCTGCCCTTGATCGCCGCCATTGCGCCCATGGCGCTGGGTGGCGTGGCCGGGCCGGGCCACTACGCGCACGTGCCCGCAGGCGTGGTGCGCGAGCGTCATGTGGCCATGCTGACCCCCTATTCCAACGCGATCTGGGCCGTTGTTCTGCGCGGGCAGGACCTGTGGAACTGGGCAGAGCGATCCGCCGCCTATTTTGACCCGCAGCCCCATCGGGACAGGCCCCTCGTGAACCCTGCCGCCCCGGCCTACAACTTTGACGGCCTGCACGGGCTGCACACGGTCATCGACCCATTTGTGCCGCCCCGCTTTGACGCGACGGGTATGCTGATCGATCCGGCGGCCCGGCGGGTCCGCGCGATGTTTTTCGATGGCAACCCTGTTGCGCCGGAGGATGCGTTTCTGGTGGCCATGACCAGCTATCGAGGTGCGGGCGGTGGTGGCTTCCCCGGCCTTGCGACCAGCCCGACCGTGTTGCGCACCGAGATTGAGCTGTCAGCGGCCTTGCGCACGGAAATCGCCGCCGCCCCTCTGCCAGACACACCCGAGCCGTCGGTCTGGCAGTTCGTGCCCGACCTCGGGGCGCAGGTGGTGATTGAAACGTCGCCCAACGCGCTGTCGCATCTGGACGAGATCGCGGATTTCGCCCCGGAGCCGCTGGGGATCAACGACGCGGGATTTGCCGAGTTGCGCGTCACACTCTGAGCGGGCCTTGCACTGGTGGCATGTGCGGATTATATCACCTGGTGAGAGGTTGGCGCGGGCGAGCGCCTCGCCAACCCGGTCAGATCCGGAAGGAAGCAGCCGTAACGAGCCCCGCTTGGGTCGTTGTCAATCTCTCACCCAGCGTACCATGCCAGCATGGTGCGCGTCGCCCGGCAGAGGTTTGCACGGCAAACCGCGAGAGGGCCGGAGACCGCCTCACCCCTCCAGCAGCACCCCCCAAATCGCCTTGTTGCGCCGCGAAAACGCGCCCAGGTGCCCAACCGCCTGCAACCCGTGATCCTTTGGATCAATGGTCACATGCGCGGCCCCTGCCCCGTAGACATCGCGCAAGCGCGCGACGCAATGCGGCGGGATCAGGTCGTCATCGGAAAACGAATGCAAACGCACCTGCGCAGGCGCAGTCCAGTTGGGCGCGGGCATACGCGGCCCCAGATCAGAGTCATAGAAGTCGCGCGACGTGCACCACTTGCGCCACTGCCAGAACACGTCGGCGGGCAAATCCTCTCCGAACCGCAGGGATTTACCGGGCAGATACCCGCACAGCAGTGTCGCCAACGGGCCAAGTGTGAACCAGAAGTTCAGGGCCACGGCGCGGTACGGCCAGGGATGGTCGGTGTGATGCACCATGCCGGAGGCGACGCCGATGACACGCACCACGTCTTCCATTTCCGGCTGGTTGGGCAGAACCATGGCCCCCAGCGAATGGCCAATGACCCAAAGCGGCGCGTCGGGCGCGGCGCGGCGCATGGCGCGACGTGCGGCCACCTGATCGCGGATGCCCCAATCGGACATGTCCGCCTTCACGCCGCGCATGGGTCCGGCATAGGAGCGGCCCATCCCGCGATAGTCATAGGTCAGGCAGGCCATGCCACGCTCTGCCGCCAGCCACCGGGCAAAGTGGGTGTAAAATTCCTGAGGCACGCCGGTGGCGCTGTTCAGCACGACGGCGGCGAACGGGCGTTGGTCTGGCACGAACAGGCGCCCCACCAATTCGGCCCCATCCTCGGATTTGAAGGCCAGGGACCGTTCCGTGACAGCACGTTGAGCGGGGGCAGTGTCGAACATTGCAGGCTCCGATTCTGGGATCAGCCACTAGACTGATTGGTCTAGTGGCCACGCTGGACCAATCGGTCTATTCCTGTCAAGATCAAAGAATGACCACCCAGGATCGCACGCCCAAAGCCCTGCCCACAAAGGATCGCCTGATCCTGTCCGCCGCCACGCTGTTTCGCACGCGGGGTTACCACGGGGTCGGCCTTGCCGATCTTCTGGCGGATGCAAAGGCGCCCAAGGGGTCGCTCTATCACCACTTTCCCAATGGCAAATCCGATCTTGCCATGGCTGCGGCCACATGGGCGTCAGACGAGATGCTGCGCCTGATCGCCGCCAGTTTTGACGGGGCCGACACGTTCAAGGATGGGGCCACGACGCTGTGTTTCAAACTGGCCAAGCTGTTCGACATCACCGGTTGGGACACGTGCCCCATCGCCGCAACCCTGTTCGAGGGGCCGGACAACACCGATTTCCGCGCCCATGCAGAACATATCTACGAGGGGTGGATCGCCGAAGTACATGACCACGCCGAGCGGCTTGGCATGAGCGTGGATGAGGCGCAGGCCAAGTCCGAACACCTGTTCATGTTGATACAAGGGGGCTGGGCGCTGGCGCGGGCGCGACGGTCATCCGACATCCTGCGCGGCATGCCGAACATGATCTGACGCCGCTGGACGGGACAGAGTCAGAGGGTGCGCGCCGCGAACGTGTCACAATCCCCCATCTGCCCCGAATCGTAACCGCGCTGGAACCAGCGTGCGCGCTGTTCGGATGTGCCGTGTGTGAACGTGTGGGGCTGCGGAACCCGGCCCGCCTGCCGCTGCAAATGATCGTCTCCGATCATGCGCGCCGCATTCAGCGCCTCTTGCAGGTCCCCTCGTTCCATCAGGTCGCCCACATTGCGCGCCCAGATGCCCGAGAGGCAGTCGGCCATGAGTTCGGACCGCATGGTGAGCGCATTGGCCTTGCGCTCGGTCGCGTTCTGGCGGGCCTGCTGCAACTGCCCGAGAATGCCAAGTTCGTTCTGGACGTGATGCGCGACCTCGTGCGCGATGACATAGGCCGCCGCGAAATCCCCGCCTGCGCCAAGACGGTCGCGCATGGTGGTAAAGAACGCCGTGTCGAGGTAGGCCTTGCGATCTGCGGGGCAGTAGAACGGGCCAGTCGCGCCCGATGCCCCGCCACACGGGCTTTGCGTGACGCCGGAGTAAAGCACCATGACCGGCGGGCGGTAGTCGCGTTGCAGTTGGGCGGGGAATTCGCGTGCCCAGACGGCCTCGGTCGTGGCCAGAACGCGCGCGGCAAACTCGCCTTCGCGTTCATCTGCGGCGGTCATGGGTTGGCTGGATGTCGCAGGTGCCGAGCCGCCCGACAGCAGTGGCATGACATCGACGCCGGTCAGCCAGCCGATGGCCAGAACGATCAGGATGCCGCCAATCCCAAGCCCCCCGGCCGCCCCTGCGCTGCCCCGGCCCCGGCGGTCTTCGATGTTTCGGCTTCTCTTGATCCCGCGCAGGCGCATGCTGGTCGTTCCCTTGATCTTGATAGCAGCACCTTATCGCCATTCGCGCGCCCAGCGAAAGCGCAAGGGCAGTGGACGGCGCCGCGCGCGCCCCTTAGGTTTGCCCGGTCACAACGAATCCGATCCGAGGCCTCAACCTTCTCATGTCTGACGAGACCCAAAACTATCAGGTGCTGGCCCGCAAATACCGGCCCGAAACCTTTGTCGACCTTGTGGGGCAGGACGCGATGGTGCGCACCCTCAAGAACGCGTTCGAGGCGGATCGCATTGCCCAAGCCTTTGTGATGACGGGGATTCGCGGCACGGGCAAAACGACCACCGCGCGGATCATCGCCAAGGGCATGAACTGTATCGGCGAGGACGGAACCGGCGGACCCACGACCGAGCCCTGCGGGCAATGCGAGCACTGCGTGGCCATCATGGAGGGGCGGCATGTCGACGTCCTCGAGATGGACGCGGCATCCAACACCTCGGTCAACGATATTCGCGAGATCATCGATTCTGTGCACTATCGCGCGGCCTCGGCCCGCTACAAGATCTACATCATCGACGAAGTGCACATGCTGTCCACCAGCGCCTTCAACGCGCTGTTGAAGACGCTGGAAGAGCCGCCCGCCCACGTCAAATTCATCTTTGCCACGACCGAGATCCGCAAGGTGCCTGTCACCGTCCTGTCGCGGTGCCAGCGGTTTGATCTGCGCCGGATCGAACCGGAGGTGATGATCGGGTTGCTGAACAAGATCGCGACCGCCGAGGGTGCAGAGATTGCCGATGACGCCCTTGCCCTGATCACACGAGCCGCCGAAGGGTCCGCGCGCGATGCCACCTCGCTGCTGGATCAGGCGATTTCGCACGGGGCGGGTGAAACCACCGCCGATCAGGTGCGCGCAATGCTGGGCCTGGCCGACCGGGGCCGGGTGCTCGACCTGTTCGACATGATCCTCAAAGGCGACGCGGCGGGTGCGCTGACCGAGCTTGGCGGGCAATATGCCGATGGCGCAGACCCCATGGCGGTGCTGCGCGATCTGGCCGAGATCACACATTGGGTGTCGGTGGTGAAAATCACCCCCGAAGCCGCCGACGACCCCACCATTTCCCCAGATGAACGCGCACGCGGTCTGGCGATGTCGGAGACCTTGCCCATGCGGGTCCTGACGCGCCTATGGCAGATGCTGCTCAAGGCGCTGGACGAGGTGGCTGCCGCCCCCAACGCGATGATGGCTGCCGAGATGGCGATCATCCGTCTGACCCATGTGGCCGACCTGCCCAGCCCCGAAGAGCTGGTGCGCAAGTTGCAAAACGCCACGCCACCGCCCGCGACGGCCACGACAAGTGCGCCTGCCGGTGGAGGCTCTTCCGGGGCGCACGCGGTGCAACAGGCCCAGACGCGCATGGCCGCACAGCCCAATGCCGCTGGCCAGACAACCGCGCTGGCACAGGACGCAGAGGCCGCCCTTGCCCGCTTTCCCACGTTTGAACATGTGCTGGAACTGATCCGCGCCAATCGCGATGTGAAACTGCTGGTCGAGGTCGAAACGACCCTGCGCCTTGCCGCCTATCAGCCCGGTCGGATCGAGTTTGTGCCCACCGAAACCGCGCCGCGTGATCTGGCGCAACGGCTGGGGCAACGCCTGCAACTCTGGACGGGCAATCGCTGGGCGGTGTCGGTTGTGAATGAAGGCGGTGGTCAGACCATCGCCGAAGTGCGTGATGCAGATGAATTAGCGCTCAAGGCCACGGCCGAGGCGCATCCGCTGGTCCAAGCCGTTCTTGCACAGTTCCCCAAGGCCAAGATCACCGCGATCCGCACCGCCGAAGACATCGCGCAAGAGGCCCATATCGAGGCGCTGCCCGAGGTCGATGACGAATGGGACCCCTTTGAAGAGGACTGAGCCCCGCGCCATCGTGCCCGACACGATGCAGGACCTGATGCGCGACTGGCACATGTCGCCGGGGATCGTGTCCGGAGACCATGTATTTCTGACCGGCTTCAATGGCTGCCCGCTGGATGGCCCGCCCCCGCGCGAGGCCACAGCCCAATTCAGGATCGCCTTTGACACGGTGGCCGAGGTCTTGGCCGCTGGCGGGCTGGACTGGGGCGATGTGGTGGACATGACCAGTTTTCACATCGGCCTGAGCGACCATCTGGAGGACTTCAAGGCGATCCGTGCCGGGTATGTCCGCGCGCCCTACCCCGCCTGGACGGCCATCGAAGTGTCCGGGTTCGCCACCGAAGGCGTGGTGATCGAATTGAAAGTGGTGGCGCGGCTACCCGCAGAGGAGGACGCATGAAACGCCTCGCCTTGCCCCTGATGGCTCTGTCTGGCCCCGCCTGGGCCGAAGTCTGTGACAAGATGCGCCCTGATTGGGACGGCACAACCACAACCGCGATGGGCGAGGCGCTGGCGTTGTTCCTGTCGCCGGGCGGCCTGTTCCTGCTGGCCGCGACCGTTGTGGCGTTGGCCCTGCGCAGCCAGTGGGGCGGGCTGGTGGTTGTCCTGCTGTGGACCGGGTTCATCACCTTGATCACCATGGCCGACCCCAGCGGCATGCGCGCGCCGGGGCTTGTTGAGGGGTGCGTTGGCCCGCCGACCTTGTTCATCGCCCTCGCGGCTGCAATATGTGTGTGGACAGTTTTGTACACCATGCCGCGCAAGGCGGATGACGGATAGATCAGGAGACACCCATGCTCAAAGGACTAGGCGGCCTCGGCGATATGGCCGGGATGATGAAAAAAGCCCAGGAAATGCAGACCAAGATGGCAGAAATGCAGGATGGTCTGGAAACCATCATGGTCACCGGCGAAAGTGGTGCGGGGCTGGTCAAGGCCACGGCCACGGCCAAGGGCGAGTTGACGGGACTGGATATCGACCCGTCGATCTTTAACGGCGATGACAAGGAAGTGGTCGAGGACCTGATCCTTGCCGCCATCAAGGATGCGCAGGCCAAAGCAAGCGAACGTGCCCAGGACGAGATGGGCAAACTGACCGAAGGTCTGGGCCTGCCTGCGGGGATGAAGCTGCCCTTCTGACGCCGCCCTTGACCGCCCTCAGAGTTGCGCGGCCCCGTCCCCTTGATATGGGGGCGGCGGGGTCTCTTCCTCTGAAACGTCTTCTTCCGCATGGGCCAGCTTGTGGTCGCGCCGCAACCCGATGACTGCGGCAAGAAAGATCAGGTAGATCGTGAACGTGATGCTGAGCCGCGTGATCCCCTCGCGAAAGGTCAGCGCGGATGCGGCACCCCGTTCGCTCTGCCGTGCGCCATGGGCCGTCGAGTCCGTGGCCCCCTGCCCTTCGGCCTGGGTCCCTTCAACGCAGTCGCGTTGCATCACGCTCGCCAGTTGGCGCGACTTTTCCGCGACGTCGGGCTCAAGCTTGAACCCGCGCCCACCTGCCAGGGCTGCGGATGCTTTCAAAACCGTGTCTGCCGCGCGCCTGTCTGATCGGCCAAGCACCTCGCCCAGGCTTTGACGCAGCGCAGGGACATCCAACTGGTCCAGCGCACGGCGCAACCGTGTGCGGTGGTGCATGCCCACCTCGCCCCCGCTGGCATGGACCGCGCCCAGCGTCGTGTTGATGACCTGCAAGGGGATCGGATAGGCACAGGCCAACACCCCGTAGGGCAGCAGGATCAAGGCCAAGGCCATCACCATTGACTGCAATGAACGCGGCATGTTGCCCCCTCGCTTGGAACCGGTCAGGAGCAACGCTAGCCGCGACTGGTTGAGAAGGCGTGAACGCCGCCGCCTCATTTCCCGCCTTCCTGTCCGGTCCAAAGCGCAATAGGTTTGCCGCACATGAGCAGTACCCGCGACATAGACGCCCTGATCGAAATGATGGCCAAGCTGCCCGGCCTTGGCCCGCGGTCGGCCCGGCGCGCAGTCCTGCACCTTATCCGCAAACGCGCGCTGCTGCTGACCCCCCTTGCGGACGTCATGCAGACCGTTGCCGTCACGGCGCGCGAGTGCATGAATTGCGGCAACGTGGGCACGACGGATATCTGCGACATCTGCACCTCGGAAAAGCGCGCCAATGGCGAGTTGTGCGTGGTTGAGGACGTAGCCGATCTATGGGCGATGGAGCGGTCAGGCGTGTTCAAGGGCCGCTATCACGTGTTGGGCGGCACCCTGTCGGCGCTGGATGCAATCGGCCCGGACGAGTTGCGGATACCCCGGCTGATGGACCGCGTGGCGAGCGAGAGTGTGAACGAGGTCATCCTCGCGCTGAACGCCACCATCGACGGCCAGACCACCGCCCATTACATCGCCGACCAACTGGAGGGCCGCGTGACCCTCACATCGCTGGCCCAGGGTGTGCCCATCGGGGGCGAGTTGGACTATCTCGACGACGGCACGATTACGGCGGCGCTGAGGGCGCGCAAGGCGTTGTAACTTTAGGGCCACTCAGGATTTGGTAACTGTTGCGGGGGTATGTCGGGGTCGATAACCCCTAGCACCCGAGAGCCTGCCGATGATGTCGCACAGCGCGGATGACAGCCTTGCACATGTGTTTGAAAGCATCTTGGGCGCGTCCAAGTCCTTTGCCTATCGCTGCGATAATGATGAAGCGGTGACGATGACCTACCTCGCGGGATCGGTGCGGGACATCACCGGCTGTCGCCCGGCCCAACTGCTGGGCAATCGCGATCTCAGCTATGCATCCCTGTGCCATGCCGACGACCTGCGCCCGATGATCGACCATGTGGATGCGGCCATCGCGCAGCGCGCGCCTTGGGATGTGGATTACCGGCTTGTGCGCCCGGACGGGTCCACCGCCTATGTGCGCGAACGCGGTGCTGCGGTCTTGGATGACGCGGGCGAGGTGCAGTATCTGCAAGGTCTGGTCGTGGATGCCAGTGCCGAACAGAATTTGCGGCACAAATTGCAGATCCAAAGGACAGAGGCGCTGGATGCCAACAAGGATATCCTTGATCTGGCCAACAACATCGCCCGGTCGGTGCGCGAATTGTCGATGCTGTCCGTGAACGCCCGGATCGAGGCCGCGCGCGCAGGCGATCACGGGCGCGGGTTTGCTGTCGTGGCCACCGAGATCAGCAAACTCGCCGACACGAATGCGCAATGGGCCGCCATGATCGCGGACAAGATTTCCGAGGCGAACTAGGGCGCGCCGCAGCGCTCAGCCAAGCGCGGTTCCAAAAGCGTCAATGGCCCGCTGCAACCCTTCGTCCGTAACATCTTTGTGCAACACAAGACGGGTTGTGCCTGTGGCACCGCTCAGCTTGATCCCGGCCGCGCCCATGTGCCTTTGGAGGTCGGGTGTCACCCCCCTTTGGGCGTGAAAAAGACCATGTTCGTCGCCTGCACCACGTCACCATATTGCGACAAGGCCTGCCCCAGCCGTTCCGCGCGCATGCGGTCTTCGCCCAGACGGGCGACGTTACTCTCAAGCGCGTGCAGCCCAGCGGCGGCCAGCACACCGGATTGGCGCGTGCCCCCGCCCAGCATCTTGCGCCAGCGCCGTGCCCGGTCGATCAGGTCACGCGGGCCTACAAGGACAGAACCCACAGGCGCGCCCAGCCCCTTGGACAGGCAGATCGACACAGTGTCGAAGATGCCCGCAAGGTCGGTTTCCGCGCATCCCAGCGCCTCGACCGCGTTGAAAAAACGTGCGCCGTCCAGATGCACGGACAGACCGGCGGCGCGCGCCACATCGGCAGCGGCCTGACAGCGCGCCAGCGGAATAGCCGCACCGTTATGAGTGTTCTCAAGCCCCAAAAGCCGGGTGATGGCGTGATGGGAATCGTCGTCCTTGATCGCCGCGCGGATCGCATCCGGGTCCAGCCCGCCATCCTCGGCCACGTCCAGCGGATCAAGGGCAATGCCGCCCAGCACCGAGGCCCCCGCCGCCTCGTATTTGTAGATGTGATAGGCGCGGCCCGTCAAAATCTCTTCCCCCCGCGCGCAATGGGACAACATGCCGACCAGATTGCTTTGCGTGCCTGAGGTCAGGAACAGCCCCGCCTCCTTGCCCAACCGCTCGGCCATTGTCGCCTCAAGCCGGTTGACGGTGGCATCCTCACCATAAACGTCATCGCCCACTTCGGCCTCGGCCATGGCCGCGCGCATCGCCGCATCGGGCGCGGTCACTGTGTCGCTGCGCAGATCGCAAATCACGGGGGCGTGGGATGCATCCTGCATCGCGGCATACTGGTTCATGGCAGTGACCTTTCAGAAACGACAACGGGCGCGCCCATATCCTAGGCGCGCCCGCTGCGAACTTAAAGCTGAGAAGCGGCTCAGGGCTGCTCGTCTTCGTCCTCACCGCCGCCCTTGGGCAGGTTGAACAGGCTGTCGGCATCGACAAGGGTCGATTCCGCCTCTTCCTCGTCATCCACTTCCATGGACAGCGAGAAGGTCTCGAGACCCTCGATCGCTGTCGGGATCTTCGGTTCGGCTTCCATGCCAAGGCTTTGCTCGGTGCTGACCAGCTTGCGACGCTCGTCATCGGACATAACTGGCGCATCGGCGGCCTTCTTGGCGGCGGCCTTTTGCACCGCGGCGTCCAGTTCGGACTGTTTGGTCAGCCCCAGGGCAACCGGGTCCACCGGCTGGATGTTCGAGATGTTCCAGTGCGAGCGATCGCGAGATCGACTGGATCGTAGGCTTGGTCGTGCCCACCAGTTTGGAGATCTGACCATCGGTCAGTTCTGGATGGAATTTCACCAGCCAATAGATCGCAGCGGGGCGGTCCTGACGCTTGGACAGCGGGGTGTAACGCGGGCCACGGCGCTTTTCCTCGCCCACGGCGGCGGCGTTGAACTTCAGCTTCAGCTTGTGCAGCGGGTTCTGCTCGGCCGCATCAATCTCTTCCTGGGTCAGCTGATTGTTGGCAATGGGATCAAAGCCTTTGACACCTGCCGCCACATCACCATCCGCAATGCCCTGCACTTCAAGCTCGTGCATTTCGACAAAGTCAGCGATCTGTTTGAAGCTGAGTGTAGTGTTGTCCACCAGCCAGACGGCGGTGGCCTTGGCCATGATCGGTTTTGCCATTGTCATGCTCCTTCGCGCATATCTTTCCCGTCGCCTGAAATCGGCGGCCTTGGCATCCAAGGCGGGTTTCCGTTGTGGGAGAACTTGGGCGGGATATAAGGGGCGCAAGCGGAAAAGGAAAGCCTTATGCGGTATCTGTTGATCTGGCTGATGTTGGCCATGCCCGTCTGGGGCGAAGGGGAAAAGGCGGGAGAGTTCGATTACTACGTGCTGTCGCTCAGCTGGTCCCCCAACTGGTGCGCTTATGAGGGGGATGCGCGCGGATCGGACCAATGCGATGCGCGCCACGATCACGGCTGGATCATGCACGGGCTGTGGCCACAGTTTCATCGCGGCTACCCATCCTATTGCCGTAACGCCGAACGACCGCCCTCGCGCGGGATGACGGCGGAAATGGCGGACATCATGGGCACATCGGGCCTTGCCTGGCATCAATGGAAAAAACACGGCGTGTGCACCGGCCTGTCTGCACCGGCCTATTACGCCCTGTCGCGCGAGGCCTATGGCCGCGTCGTGCGCCCGCCCGTTTTTCGCAAGCTGGACAAGACGGTGCGCCTGCCCGCATCTGTCGTGCAAGATGCGTTTTTGCAGGCCAATCCGGGGATGGAGCCGGATGGCGTGACCATCACCTGCCGCGATGGACACATTCAGGAAGCGCGGATTTGCCTGTCGCGCGACCTTGATCCCGTACCTTGCGGACAGGACGTGGTGCGCGACTGCAGCGCCCGCGACGCCCTATTCACGCCCATCCGCTGAGGGGCGCCAGCCCGGCGCGCGCACCATGTAACGCCATGCCTCACCCCATGTGCGCGCGGTGCGCATGTCCCGCCACAGGCCGGGGATTTCCGAGAACCACACGACCAGCGGATTGCGGCTGTCAAAGTCGCGTTTCAGGCCATAGCGGGGCGTCTCTTCCTCGGCCTGGTAGGTGCCGAACAGCTGGTCCCAGATCACGGTGATCCCGCCATAGTTCTTGTCGAGGTACTTGTCCTCTGACCCGTGGTGCACACGGTGGTTGGCGGGCGAATTCATCACCGCATCAAACCACCCCATCTTGCCGATCACCTCGGTGTGGATCCATGTCTGGTAGGCCAACACGACGATGATCCCGAAAAAGATCATCTCGGGCGAAAAGCCAAGGAAAACCAGCGGGATGTGGGCGATGAGGGACCACACCCCCTCAAGCGGGCCAAAGCGAATACCGGTGATGATGTTGTAATCGCGCGAGGAATGGTGGACCGCATGCTGGGTCCAGAGCAGTCGCACCTCATGCGCGATACGGTGTTCCCAATAGTAGGTGAAATCGGCGGCGATCACGGCCAGAACAATGCCCCACCACGTCAGCGGAATCTGCCATGTGACGAAGGCATCGGCCAGAATGTAGTAGATGCTGTACGCGGCAGTCAGCACAAAGACTTCGATCAGGATCGACGGGATTTGGGTCGAGGCGCTCACGACCATTTCGAGCAATGTGCGCCCCTTGTGACTGCCCTTGAACAGCACTTCGGCCAGTTCGATCAGCAGGATGGCAATGCCGATGAGAAAGAAGACCTCGTCGATCTGCGTGCCCAGCGTGGTCAATGCATCAAGTGTCATGTTGTTGATCCTTGGGGTTTCATGCCTTGGGTGAGGGTGCGCCACGCGAGGTCGGCGGCCTGGTTCGGCGTCGCCTCTTGGGTCGCGATCATGGTCCACGCGGCGTAGAGCAGGTTTTCATAGGCCTGCGCGATCCATATCGAGGGAATGGAGGGGTCAAACGTCCCTTCGGCCTTGGCCTGCTCGATATCGTTCAGCAGTTCTGCCGTTTCGGCAGCATAGGCGGCGGCGACGCGCGGGTCCTGATCCACCGGTTCGGTCGCGAGGAACATGTAGCGCTGCGCAAGGGGGAGCATCGCCCGGAATGCGACGCGCAGCCCTTCGGTATAGGTTTCGCAATCGCGCGTGGCCTCGTCGACGGCGGCGTTCAGCTCTTGCGACGCGACAAGCGCCATTTCGGCGACCAAGTCGGCGCGGCCCGAAAAGTGCCGGTGCAGTGTGGCCCGCCCCACCCCGGCATGCGCTGCGACCTCGGCCAGCGACGCGCCGGGGTTCTGGCTGAACAGATCAAAGGCGGCGTTCAGGATGGATAGGCTGGATGATACATTATTGTCTCGCATGAGACACATATGTCTCGATTCGCTCGTCCAATCAAGAGGACCCGCACAAAATACCCGTTTCCGGACTGCGGAAAGCGCGGATGCCTCCGGCGGTGGTATTTCTGGTCAGAAGAAACAACAACGCCCGCGCCACTCATCCTGTGAGCACCGCGGGCGATGAAGAAGCAGCGCTTCTCCTGACACGGCCATCGGCTCCACAGCCTGTACCGTGCTGTCAGGACACCGCATTAACCTTAATATTCGGCTTCTTCTGACCAGAAATACCACGGGGGTGAGGCCGCAAGGCCGAGGGGGCTGGCCCCCTTACCCGCCTGCAACTTCCAGCACGATCTTTCCAATATGCCCGCTGCTTTCCATCCGGGCATGGGCCTCTGCCGCCTGCGCCAGGGGAAACTCGGAATCCATCACGGGGCCGATCCGACCGGCTGAGAGCAGTGGCCACACCGCCTCGCGCAAGTCCTGTGCAATCCGCGCCTTGGCCAGATCGCTTTGCGGGCGCAGGGTGCTGCCCGTCATCGTCAACCGGCGTGTCATCAGCTGGACCATGTTCAATTCGGCCTTGGGACCTTGCAGAAAGGCGATCTGCACCAGCCGTCCATCATCGGCCAGTGCCTTGAGGTTGCGCTGCATGTAAGGGCCGCCGACCATGTCGAGGATCAGATCGGCGCCGCCCTCACCCTTCATCACCTCAACAAAATCCGCATCGCGGTAGTTGATCGCAACCTCGGCCCCCAGATCACGGCAGGCCTGGCACTTCTCTTCAGACCCTGCCGTTGCAAAAACGCGGGCACCAAAGTGATGCGCCAACTGGATCGCCGTTGTGCCGATGCCGGAGGAGCCGCCGTGGACAAGAAACCGCTCCCCGCCCTTCAACCCGCCGCGGGTGAAGACATTGGACCAGACCGTGAAATAGGTTTCGGGCAGGCAGGCCGCCTCTTTGAGGCTCATACCATCCGGCACGGGCAGGCAGTGGGCTGCCGGGGTCGCCACGTATTCCGCATAGCCCCCGCCCGGCAACAATGCACAGACCACATCCCCAAGGGACCACCCGCTGACACCCGTCCCGATGGCGACAATTGTCCCAGAGGCCTCGAGGCCCGGCAGGTCGCTGGCAGTGGGCGGCGGATTGTAGAGGCCAGCACGCTGCAGGGCATCGGGGCGATTGACCCCGGCCCAGGCCACCTGGATCACAACCTGCCCGTGGGCGGGGTCAGGCCGGGGCCGGTCGACCTGATGCAGCACCTCTGGTCCGCCAGGTGTGCTGATCTCGATTGCGCGCATTTGTTCTACCATGGTCATCCGTTCCCTTTTCGCCACCGTATCCTTTTTCAAATCGGGAAAGGAACCCAAATGCTGATCGCAGCCCTGGCGCTGAACGTCGTGATCCTTGCACCGCTTGTGTGGTCACTTTTGTCGGGGACCAGCGGGATGGATGCCGCCTTTGGCCCCGTGACGGATGCGCGGGTGATCCTGATATGTGTCTATGGCGCAATTGGGGTGGTCAGCGCAGGCCTGATTGCCCTGCATATCCTGGGCCATGCGTGGGCCGTGCCGATGACATTTGCACTGTTTGCGGTGCAGATCACCTACAAGCTGGGCACACTTGTCGCCGTGGGGCTAAGCAGCCCGGTGGTCGCGACCAACATGGTGGTTGTCGCAGTCCAGGCTTTCGCGATGCTCGTCTATGCCGCGCGGGCGGAGTCACTCTCCGCGTGAGCTCCACATGCCGGGCAGGTCGGGATTGGGCATACGCGGCGGCGCCTTGACGTGGCTCAGCACCCAGTTGGGGCCAGCCAGCAGACTGCTGAGCAGCTTGTTCTCGCGCACCTGCGCCTTGACCTTCTCGATCTGCATCACCTCGTCGATGCGCCGATCCAGAAAGGCCCAGGTTGACTGGTTGTCAGCACTGTCATCGCCCAGCCAGTAAAGCACCGTGGCGCTGTAGACCCCGGACAGGGTTGCGCGTTTAGTGTACCAGTTCACATCGTCGGATGTATCGCCCAACGTGTCCCAGATCTTGTCTGCCGTGCCCCAGATGGCCTTGGCCCCGTCTGCGGCATGCATGGGCAAGGCAAACAGGGTCGTGCCCCGGCGCACAGCCTCCTTGTCCGTGACGGCTTCGATCCGAAACCGTACGGCGGTGGCGATCTTGTCACGAAAGCGGTCGGGCAGCGTCTCGCTTTTCAGCCGGGCCACCATCGCCGCGTCGCCGCGTGCGTGATAGGCGAGGGCAAGGTCCACGGCCCCGCGCGGGAACAGCGCCCGCACGAGGGGCGCATCGACGCCTGCGTCTCTCGCCGCTTCGGTCAGCGTCTTTTCAGACCAGCCGTCAAAGGCAACGTGCAGCAGGGCAGCGTCAAGCAGGCGATCGCGGATGTTGTTGGGTGTGTCAGTCATGTCCGAGAGATAGAGCGATGACTGCAATCCGGCAACTGTCGCCTTTGTCCTGCGTCCCTCTGCCTCGTCCACACAGCTTGAATCCGCCAGATCGCGCGCATGCCCGGCGCAGACCGGCCTACCCACAGCGCCATGCGCGGGACGTTGCCGCGCGGTGCCTGGCCACTACGCGCCGAATTGCGTGTGATCGCCCGATACTGTGCCGGCGCTTGCGCCCCAACAAGGTGACCCAGACACATGGCCCGCCACTCACGGCCAAATGGAGGAACCATGTCTGTTGCAAGCCAGTTTGAGCGCCAAATGCTCGACCTTATCAATCAGGAACGCGCCGCGCGCGGGATCGACGCGCTCACCCTCGAATTGCGCCTGAATGACGCAAGCGAAGACCACAGCGCATGGATGGATGACACCCTGACGTTCAGCCACACGGGCGCGGGCGGGTCGGATCCGGGGGATCGCATGCGCGCCGCCGACTTCGAGTTTTCCGGCAACTGGACCTGGGGCGAAAACATCGCCTACCAGTCCGAGCGCGGCGCGCCGGGCATCTCGGATGATGTCATTGATTTGCACAATTCGCTTATGAACAGCCCCGGCCACCGGGCCAACATCCTCAACCCGGCGTTCGAGTTGATCGGGATCGGGATCGAAGTGGGGGACAACCGTGGCTTTGACGCGGTCTATGTCACGCAGAAATTCGCGCGCACATCCGCGCCAGTCGAACTGGACGAGCCGGGCACAACGCCGACCACTCCGACTGGCGCCACGCAAGGTGACGACCTGCTGGTTGGCGACGACGGGGCGGACCGACTTTGGGGCAAGGGCGGGGACGACACGATACATTCGGGCGATGGCAATGACGTCGTGAATGGGGGTGCGGATGATGACAGCCTGTTCGCCGAGGCCGGCAATGACACCGTTCTGGGTGGGGACGGGGACGACACCATGTTCGCGGGCAGCGGCAATGACGACTTGCGCGGTGGCGATGGCGACGATGAGATGAGCGGCGGCAGCGGGTCTGACATCTTGTTGGGCGAAGCGGGCGATGACGCGCTGAACGGCGGCGGTGCTTCGGACCGTCTGAACGGGGGGTCCGGCCAGGACGTGTTGATCGGCGGCAGCGGCCATGACCAATTGCGCGGTGGCGCAAATGGCGACCGGTTGAATGGCGGCGCGGGCAACGACAAGATGGCGGGCCAGGGCGGCGCGGACGTCTTCGTCTTTTCCACCGGGCGCGACACGGTCACCGATTTCGACCCGTCCAAAGCAGGCGAGCGCATCGACCTGCGGGATGTGGCGTCGATCACCAGCTACAGCGATATGGTGAAAGGCGGACATCTCAGCGAATCAAACGGCAACGTCGTGATTTCCGATCTGGCGGGCAACACGCTCGAATTGGTCGGGATCAGCGCTACGGACCTGCAAGTGAACGATTTCCTGTTCTAAACAGCGCATCGCAGGGGCCCCGAACACTGGACAAGCGGGGGCAGGTTTGCTATTGGCCAGCTTCCTGCAAATCCTTGCAACTCGAAACTAGAAAGGTGGTGACAACCACATGCAGGTTAGTGTTCGCGACAACAATGTCGATCAGGCCCTCCGGGCGCTGAAGAAAAAGCTGCAGCGCGAAGGCGTGTTCCGTGAAATGAAGCTCAAGCAACATTTCGAGAAACCGTCCGAGAAAAAAGCGCGCGAGAAAGCTGAAGCGATCCGCCGTGCCCGCAAGCTGGCACGCAAAAAAGCGCAACGCGAAGGGATGATGTAAGTCACCTTATCGCTGCGTAGACAGATACAACCCCCGTGGCGACGCCGCGGGGGTTTGTTTTTGGGGGTTCGGTATTGATCGTCGGGCACTCCGACAGGTTCAGGACGCTGAGGATTTTGGCTCCAATGGGATGTCCCAATCTGCTGGATCGTCGGCGACCTGGCCCGCGTCTTGACCCACACGAAACTGCCGCAGGCGCCCTGCAATCTGCTCCATCCCCGCTGTCAGGGACAGGCAGGCGGTGCTGGTTTCCTCGAACATCGCCGCATTGCTTTGTGCAACTGCATCAAGTTCGGACACCGTTCGGTTCACCGCGCTCAACCCATCCAATTGCTCGGTTGCGGCATGCGCGATGCTTTCCACCGTTTCAGTCATCCGGGCGATGGACGAGACGATGCCATCCAGTGCCTCGCCCGCCTTGCCCACGAGGGACACGCCCTCCTGCACTTGCCGACCACTGCGCTCGGTCAACTCGTTGATCCCGCGGGCCGCCTCGGTCGCGCGGCGGGACAAGGCCCGCACTTCGGAGGCAACGACGGAAAATCCACGCCCTGCTTCCCCGGCGCGCGCGGCCTCGACGCCCGCGTTCAAGGCCAAGAGGTTGGTCTGGAACGCGATGGCGTCCATGACGGCATTGATCTTGGCGATCTCTTGCGAGGAGGCTTCGATCTCGCTCATCGCGCCCACAACCTCTCGCACCACCGCGCCGCCTGCCATCGCATCGGCTTTGACCTCTGCGGCCGAATGCGCGGTCGTGCGCGCGCTTTCAGTCGAGGCCTGCACAACCTTGCGCAATGTCTCGATCGCGGCACTGGTGGCATCCAGCGTTTCCACCTGCTTGTGGGTGCGTCCCGCCAGATCATTGGCCGAACTGCTGACACCGGCCACCTGCTCCATCAACTGCCCCGTGCGAGCCAGAACTTCGGACAGGACCGCCGCGAGATCGGTGATGGCGCGGTTGTAATCGACCCGCAACGGCTCGTAAGACGCCGGCAAGGGCTCGGTGATTGGGTTCGACAGATCACCCTTTGCAATCTGCGCGAGCCCGTCACGCAAGGCCGAAACCACTTGCGTCTGCGCCTCCATCGCGTCCTCTTGCACGGCTGCACTGCGGTCTTCGGCCAACCGGGCCTCTTCATTTGCCTTTTCGCGCGCGTCCTGTTCGGTTTTGAGAACCCCAAGCAGTTCCTCTGCCTTGGTCTGGGCGGCATGGGCGCGCTCAGCTTCTGCCTCAGCCTCTGCGCGGGCGTCTTCGGCCATTTGACCGGCGGTTTTCGCCTTTGCGATGGCCTGATCCGCCTGCATGAGCGCGACATGAATCTGTTTGGTGAGCCCAAGCCGGATGGAAACGGCCCAGGTCAGCGCCAGAACCTCAAGACCGACAATGACCCCGTGGAACAGCGCGCGTTGGACGTTTTCGATCAGATCAACACTGGGAAACACCAAGGCCGGAAAGACAATGCCCAGGCCCAGATGATGTGCGATGATCGTTGTGGCAGCGATCAGAATGGCACGCACATCGACAAGGCCGACCAGCGCGGCCAGCGCTACATAAAACAGCATATGGGCATCGATTTGCCATCCGGTGCCCGACAGCGCCGCCGTCAAGGCAATGGCCTGCGCCACGGCCACCTGGCCCACGATCATGCGATAATGCGCGTGCCTCGCCCTTACAGACCAATACCCGATGCCCGTCACAACCAAGGCGACAACACCCGGCACAGCCGAGTTGACAGGCAACAACAAACCCGCCGCTGCAATCATGACCCCAAGGACAAGACATGCCCGCAACAGCCATTGCGCAGCGCGATAGCGCGACGCGTTCAGCGCGGAGAAAACATCCACCGTCACGGGGTCACCCCGCACAGCGCCGCCAACACGCCCCCGCTGCCGACCCACCACGCGCCCGCGTCATACGCCGCTTGGGCCACATCATGATGCGAGGATTGCACAAGCAGCGCGAAAGGCGCGCGCGCTGGCCCGATCAAGGCCCCTTCAACAGCGTCGACAATGGCGGTGCCATCCTGCCAGGGCGGCAATATCACCAGTGCCACATCAGAGGAGACAGGCGGTTGTATCGCCAGCGCCATCATCGGTCCGGACAGGACCACCATTACGATCAAAACAAACACACGCATCAAAATACCATCACGATGAATCGTTGGCGTGTTGATACGGATGAAGTCTGAAAGAACAGCTAATCGCCGTGCCTGTGCTTCACTAAACCGGCAGCGCAGTCGTCTTGAACACGGTGCGCAGGGCAAAACTGCTTTGCATCTGCGCAACGCCCGGCAGGCGGGCCAGGTATTGGCGATGGATGCGGGCGAAATCCTCGGTCCCTTCCGCAACGACCTTGAGGATGTAATCCGCCGTGCCCGCCATCAGGTGGCATTCCAACACGTCCGGAATGCGCGCAACCGCCTTTTCAAAGGCCTCCAGCACCTCGTCGGCCTGCCCCTGCAACGTGATCTCGACAAAGACCGTGGTGGGCACACCCATCTTGCGGGCATCCAGCAGGGCCACGTAGTCGCGAATGTATCCTGCCTCTTCCAGCCGCTGCACGCGACGATGACAGGCAGAGGGCGACAGATGCACCGACTCGCTCAGATCCGCATTGGACATGCGACCGCGCCTTTGCAGGGCACTCAGAATACGGCGATCTGTTGTGTCGAGGGTCATTAGCGCTGCAATCTTCCACGTTCAGGCAAAACGGCGCAACATTCTTCGATTGTTGCCCGCAAACACGAAACCTTTTTGGGGTCCAATTGCAAGCCTTCCATCACATATTGAGAACTGAAAGAGGAGGACAGAGCACATGCATATCGGTTGCCCCAAGGAAATCAAACCGCAGGAATACCGGGTCGGATTGACCCCGAATGCCGCAGGTGAAGCGGTGGCGCACGGACACACGGTCACGATGGAAACGAACGCAGGGATCGGCGCAGGCTTTCCCGATGCCGACTATGTCGAGGCCGGTGCGCAGATCGCAGCCACGGCGGCGGATGTGTTTGCCACTGCGGACATGATCGTCAAGGTCAAGGAACCCCAGGCGGTCGAGCGCAAGATGCTGCGCGAGGGTCAGGTGCTGTTCACATACCTCCACCTTGCCCCCGACCCCGAGCAAACGCGCGACCTGCTGCAATCGGGCTGCACCGCCATCGCTTATGAAACGGTGACGGATGATGCGGGCGGGCTGCCCCTGCTTGCGCCCATGTCCGAAGTGGCGGGCAAACTGGCACCACAAGTCGGCGCATGGACACTGCAAAAAGCCAATGGCGGGCGCGGCGTGCTGATGGGCGGTGTGCCCGGTGTCGGCCCGGCCCGTGTGGTCGTCATCGGCGGCGGCGTGGTCGGCACCCATGCGGCGCGCGTGGCGGCAGGTATGGGCGCGGATGTCACCGTGCTCGACCGGTCCCTGCCCCGCATGCGCTACCTCGATGACGCATTCAGCGGGCTGTTCAAGACCAGCTTTGCCAGCGCGGGCAACACAGCCGAACTGGTGGCCGCAGCGGACATGGTGATTGGCGCAGTGCTGATCCCCGGGGCCGCGGCGCCCAAGTTGGTCACCCGCGCGCAGCTGTCCACAATGAAACCCAGCGCGGCCATCGTCGACGTGGCCATCGACCAGGGCGGCTGTTTCGAGACATCGCGCGCCACCACACATGACGACCCGATCTACGACGTCGACGGGATCATGCACTATTGCGTGGCCAACATGCCGGGCGCAGTTGCGCGCACCTCGACCATCGCGCTGGGGAACGCAACGATGCCGTTCATGCTGGCGCTCGCTGACAAAGGCTGGCGGCAAGCTTGCGAGGATGACCCGCACCTGTTGGCGGGCCTCAACGTACATGCGGGGCAGTTGACCTATTACGCCGTGGGCAAGGCGCTGGGGATCGACGTGCTGGCGCCGGGCCTCGCGATCAGGCAATAGTCTGCGCAGGCAGGTAAACTGAGTAGTTTCCATGCCCGGCAAGGGCTATAGCTGAAAGGGCGCGGGCCAAAACCCGTGCCCCTTCAGTACACTGGAACGCCCCATGCCCAAAACCATCCTCATCACCGGCACCTCGACCGGCCTTGGCATCCGTATCGCCATTCAGGCAGCACAAGCCGGTCACAGTGTCTATGCCACGATGCGCAACCTCGACAAACGCGCAGCCCTCGATGCTGCGGCGCAAGAGGCTGGCGTGACCTTGAATGTCCTGCCGCTCGACGTGCAGGACAGCGCCAGCATCACCGCAGCCGTTGATCACATCATGCAGGCCGAGGGGCGGATCGACACACTGATCAACAATGCAGGTGCGGGGTTTGTTCGCTCGACCGAACAGGCCAGCGAGGCGGACATCAACTGGGTGATGGACGTGAATTTCACCGGTGTCGTGCGCTGCACCAAGGCGGTGATCGGGCATATGCGCACGGCGCGCAGCGGGCATGTCATCAACATCTCGTCCGTCGGCGGGCTGGTGGGGCAGCCCTTCAATGAAATCTACTGCGCCGCGAAATTCGCGGTCGAAGGGTATACCGAGGCGATGGCCTCCTACATCACGCCCAGCTTTGGCGTGAATTTTACCTGCATCGAACCGGGCGGCATCGCCTCTGACTTTGCCGCCAACGTGCTGAAACACGTCGCCGATACGGGCGGCATGCTCGAGGATGAGTATCTGCCGATCCTGCAAAAATACATTGGCGGGGCCGAAACACGGCAAGGGGGCGACATCTACCAGACCGCCGATCAGGTGGCAGAGGTGGTGATGAGGTGTGTCGAGGCGGCAGACCCACCTATTCGCGCCCGCACGTCCCAATGGGGCGAAGATTTTTGCGCGCTCAAGACCGATCTCGACCCGGACGGCAAGAAGCAGCAGGCAAAGGTCATCGAACAGTTCCTGACCTGACGCAAAAAGGCCCGCCAGTGGCGGGCCTTCGGCATTGGATGTGGGGGCCTTTTACTTGGCGAGCGAGTCGCGGATTTCCATCAGGATATCCAGCTCGCTCGGGCCTGCGGGGGCCTCTTCCTTGGGCTCTTCGGGCGTCTCGGTCGCGGCTTTGACCTTGTTGACGTAACGCACCAGCATGAACACCACGAAGGCGATGATCAGGAAGTTGATAATCGCCATGATGAAGGCACCATAAGCGAACACGGCCGCCCCGGCCTCGCGTGCGGCCTCCAGCGAAGCGCCCTCGGCCACATCGCCCGACAACACGAAATACATGTTGGTAAAGTCGATCCCGCCCATGAACAAACCGATGAACGGGTTGATCAGATCGGCGACCAGCGACGATACGATGGCGGTAAAGGCCGCGCCGATGATGATACCGACGGCCATGTCCATGACATTGCCCTTGGCGATGAAGTCTTTGAATTCGTTAAGCATAGTTCGTCCCTTGTTGGCTACTGCGCATCGTTTTTCAGCGTGACCGTGCGCATGTGAACACCTGTTAACACATGATCTCACAGGACAAAGGGTATTTTGACGGGGAAAACCGCCTATCTGTGCCCCCTAACTCAATTGGAGATGCCCATATGGCCGACCTCAGCAGCTTTGCGATCACGCAAAAATGGACCCCGCAAAACCCGGATGTCCTGCAACTGTTTTCTTTCCCGACCCCCAACGGGGTCAAAGCCTCGATCGCGCTTGAGGAAATGGAGATCCCCTACGAGGCGCATCTCGTCACGCTGGCCGATGCCGATGTCAAAAGCGCCGAGTTCCTGTCGCTGAACCCCAACAACAAGATCCCGGCGATCATCGACCCCAACGGCCCCGACGGCACGCCCGTCGGGCTGTTCGAATCCGGTGCGATCCTGATCTACCTCGCGGAAAAATCGGGCAAGCTGATCGGTGACACGGCCTCCGACAAGGCCAAGACGATCCAGTGGCTGATGTTCCAGATGGGTGGCCTCGGGCCCATGCTCGGGCAGATGGGCTTTTTCGTAAAATTCGCAGGCTCCGAATGGGAGGACAAGCGCCCACAACAGCGCTACGTCGCCGAAGGCAAGCGCCTGCTCGCCGTGCTCGACAAGGAACTGAGCGACAAGGACTGGATCACCGGCCAATACTCCATCGCCGACATCGCCATCGCGCCCTGGCTCAACGCGCTGAACTTCTACGGGGCCAAAGAGATGGTCGGCTGGGACGATCACAAGAACCTCGTCGCCTATCTCGACCGCTTCATGGCCCGCCCCGCCGTGGAAAAGGGCAAGAACATCCCACCCCGGCCCTGATCATCTTCTGACCTCAAATACCACGGGGGAGACCGTAGGCCGGGGGCAGAGCCCCCTGAAACAAAAGCGTGGCGCAGCCTCATTCAGGTCGCGCCACGCATCCCCGCACTGATCTTTTCCGCCATCATGATCACGGGCGCATTCGTGTTGCCCCCGACAAGGCGCGGCATCAGCGACGCATCGACAACACGCAAACCGTCAACCCCGTGCACCAGGCCCGCCGGGTCCGTCACCGCCATCTCGTCCCGCCCCATCCGACAGGTGCCGACAGGGTGATAAATCGTATCCGCACGCGCCCGGATATCCGCCTCAAGGGCTGCATCACTACCGTCATGGGGATAAAGCCGCATGCCGCGCCAAGGGTCCAGCGGCGCACCGTCCAAAATCGCCTCCATCTGACGCGCCCCGGCCATCAGCACCTCCAGATCACGCGCATCGCTCAAATATCCCGGATCGATCCGGGGCGGGCGTGCAGGATCCGCCGATAACAACCCCACATGCCCCCGGCTGTGGGGCCGCAACACGCAGACATGGCAGGAATAACCAAAGCGGAAATGGATCTTGCGCATGTGCTGATCCACGATACCGACGACAAAATGCAATTGCAGGTCCGGGCGCTCCACGTCCGGTGCCGATTTCAGAAACGCACCCCCTTCCGCAAAGGGTGAGGCAAACAGCTCCGTGCCATCCTTGCGCCAGCGCATCCCCGCCTTGGCCAGATCCATCAACCCTTTCGGGCCCAGCCCCACCACATCGTCGCGCTTGGAATGGTAACTCAGGATGTAATCCAGATGGTCCTGCAGGTTCTGCCCCACCCCCGGCGCTTCGCACTTTACCTCGATCCCATGGGCGGCCAGTTCGTCACGCGGTCCGATCCCGGACAGCATCAACAACTGGGGCGAGCCAAAGGCACCGCCGCACAGGATCACCTCGCGCCCCGCCTCCACCAGCTTGACCTGACCGCCATGTTTGATCCGCACACCAATGGCACGGCCATCCTGCATCTCGACCTTCTGAGCCATGGCCCGGGTCATCACCGTCAGGTTGGCCCGCGCGCGCACGGCATGCGGCAGATAGGCGGAGGCGGCCGAACACCGCTCACCACGGGACGCACCGCCATGATGCTGGGTCACCTGATAGAGGCCCACACCCTCCTGCTCAGAGCCATTGAAATCGTCACGCACCGGCACCTGCATCTGCGCCGCCGCCTCGACAAAGGCGTGGGTGATAGCACGCGGCTCCGACTGATCGGCCACCTGCAGCGGGCCGTCACCCCCGTGCAACTCGTCACCGCCGCGCACATTGCCTTCCGCCCGCTTGAACCACGGCAGAACCGACGCCCAATCCCAGCCCTCGGCCCCTAGTTCCGCCCATTCATCATAGTCGCGCGCATGGCCCCGCACATACAGCATCGCGTTGATCGCGCTGGAACCACCCAACGCCTTGCCACGCGGCTGATAGCCCCGTCGCCCGTTCAGGCCAGGCTGCGGCTCGGTCTGGAATGCCCAGTTGTTGATCCTGGGACGGCCCGAAATCATGCCCGCCACCAGGGCAGGGGCACGGGTAAAGATGTCGCGACCGTTCCCGCCCGCCTCGATCAGGCAGACAGATACCGACGCATCCTCGCTCAGACGCGAGGCCATCACACAGCCCGCCGATCCGCCCCCGACAATCACGTAGTCATATTTCACGGCCCATCCTCCCTCACGTTGACCCTACAAGGCCAAAGGTCGGACACAAGCGTGACCCTGGGTCGGTGGGCGGGCGTCTTTCGGGCCGCATGGCCCGGAACAGAGCCGCCCGCCGACCTATCCCGGCAGAGTGCCAGTCAGCACATAGCGCAGGATATCGACCACCTGACCCGGCTCCTGCGCCACGGCCAGGGCCGCCGCATCCACTTCCTTCAACGCATGGGCATGATCGGGCCCGTGCAGGATGATCAACGACTTGCCCAGCGCCGCCGCATAGCCTGCGTCAAAGGCCGCGTTCCACTGCTTGTACTGATCGCCAAAACGGACAACGACCACATCTGCGTCCGCAATCCCCTTGCGAGTGCGGATCGCATTGACCATCGCACCCTTGTGGTCGTGCCAGTACTTGTTCGGCTCCGCCCCCAGAATCTCGACGCCGCAATCGTCGCTCGCACCGTGATCCGTGACCGGCGCGGAAAAGGTCACGTCCAACCCCTGCGCCCCATCAATGATCTGTTCGCGCCAGTCAGTGTGGATTTCACCGGAAAGATAAACGTTCAGCATGGGGTAGGCTCCTTTGGTCTAGTGCTGCACAACCTGCAACTTGCCAGCACAAAAGCAAGGGTCAGACAGCGCGGGCCACCACAAAATGGCTTGGCGGACGCACCGGATAGTTCCCCGTCTCGATGATGTCAAAGCCTGCCGCAGTGATCTGCTGCTCCAGCCCTTCGATCTTTTCGAACCGCACAAACGGGGCCTTGCCCATCCATTGCATCAGCGGGATCAACCGGCGCATCAACCCGAACTTGAACCCAAGCGACCGCTCACCGATGCATGGCGTCTTGGAGATGAACAGCCCCCCCGGCGCCAGCAACTGATGCACCCGCGCAAAGGTGGTCGGCACATCCTCGACCAGGTGAAACAGGTTGAACCCCATCACCACGTCAAAGCTGCCCTTGCGCAGGCCTGGGTCGAACACGTCCGCCTGCAGGAACGTCACATTGTCAGCAGGCGGGCGGGCATGGGCCTGTGCGATCATGCCGTCAGAAAAGTCTGTGGCGGTGATGTGATGCACATGCGGTGCCAATTGCAGCGCCGTGCCCCCGGTGCCGCAGCCCAGTTCCAGCACGCGGGCGTCCGGTTTCAGATAGGACCGGACCCGTTCGAGCGTCTGCTGATAGGCCTGCATGTCCGATATGGGTTGGGCAGCATATTTCGTGGCCAGACCATCCCAGAATTTTGCATTGGGTTTCATCGGGTATCTCCTTCACCAGCGCATATATATCGATCGCCAAACACGGTGAATTGACGAAATCCGCAAGGCAAGCATACAAAAACGCATGGATAATGGATTCGACTGGAATCGCATGCGCGCCTTTCTGGCGACGGCGGAAACCGGGTCACTGTCAGCTGCGGCGCGCCAGCTCAGGCTGACACAGCCCACCCTCGGGCGGCAAGTCACCGCGCTGGAACAAGAACTGGGCCTCGCCCTGTTCGAGCGCACGGGCCGCGCCCTGCAATTGACCGATGCGGGCCGCGACCTGCTGGACGAGGCGCGCACCATGGCACAGGCTGCTGATCGCATTGCGTTGCTAGCGCGGGGCCGCGCACAAGCGCTCGAAGGCGCCATTCGCGTCACCGCATCGGATATGATGAGCGCCTATATCCTGCCCGACATCCTCGTACGCCTGCGCGGCATGGCTCCGCGTCTGCGCGTGGATGTGATCGCCGCAAATGACATCCGGGACATCCTGAAACGCGAGGCCGACATCGCCATCCGCCACGTCCGACCGACCGAACCCGACCTGATCGCCCGCCGCATCGGCGACAGCAGCGCGAGCCTGTTTGCCGCCAAATCTTACATCGCAGCGCGCGGACAGCCCGCAACGCTGGATGACCTCTGGCAGCACGACTTCATCTCGATGGGCGACGATACCCTCATGGTCGCCGCCATGGCCGAGCGTGGGCTGCGCGTGAACCCGGACAACATGCACACCGGCTCCAACAGCGGGATCACCACGTGGGAACTGATGCGCAAGGGCTTTGGCCTGTTTCCGATGTCCGACCACATCGCCGCCCAGTTTGACGACATCGTGCCAGTCCTCGCGGATGTGACGCGCCTCAGCTTTCCCGTCTGGTTGGTCACCCACCGCGAATTGCACACCAGTCGCCGCATCCGTCTGGTGTTCGATCTGCTGGCCGACATGCTGTCGGAGACATGACAGCGGGCAAGGTCACCCCTGCCCGCCCCGTCAGTCAAACTGCATCCGCCAGAACAACGGCCCCTCATGGCCGCGCATCTGGCGCAAGCGGCGTGCGGTGGCCCGGCTGATGCGCGGCACACCCCGACGGCGGTCCGTGACCGTCAGAAAGGCCGGCACCTCCCGCGTCGCTTCGAACCCGAAGGACTTTGGCAGACTGGTGTAGAGCGACCGAGGCGGGCCAGAACCCCAGATCCCCTTCAACACCATGCCGAGCGCAGGTGTGTGCATCCAAACCGACCGCAGCGCCAGCCGGTCGCGCAACAGCATCAGCACCGCCAGCATCAGCGCACGCGGCCACAGCTTGGCATAGCGCGCCAGCACCGCCTGCTCATAGGCGCGTGTGGCGATCAGATCGCGCGACCGCGGCGCGTTATGCTCCAGGTCCTCCCGCTCCCAAGTGACAAAGCGCAACCAATCCGACTGCACCTCTTCGATCAGCGCCTCGCCCGTGGCGATGTCGATATCCAGACGCGCCCAGGCCAATGTGGGCCTTCCATCCTTGCGCACCGGGTGGAACGACTCCTCGAACTTGTGGCGCACGTCATCGCGGAAGTACCGGCCCATCAGTGCCGCGTGATCAGATGGGAAACCCATCTGCACCACAAGGTTCGCGCCTGGACGGGTGATCTGGTAGTCCTCCCACAGATCGAAGGTCAGCTCGAAGTCGTGCCAGTCGCTCTCGCAAATGGTGGCCAGGGCTGCACTTGCCGCCGCACCCACATCGGGCAGGCGCAAGGCACGGTCCGCATAGGCCAGGGCCAGCACATCCGCGCGGCGCACCACACCGCCCGAGCGCGCGACAAGCGGGCGCAACAGGGTGCGATCCAGATGACGGGCCAAACGCCCCGCCTTCAGCGCTCGCACAGAGGCATCATCGCCCATGTGCTGCGCCAGCAGCCACGCGGCTTCGCGATCGGTGTAGTAGTCAAAGGGCAGAACCTCCGGCAGACTGTGCCGGATGGTGCCAACGGCATCCAAGTGCATCGGAAAAATCCTCGGGAAAACAGGGCAGGCGCCCGTCCGAGGGTGTCGGCGGGCAATCAAGTCAGGGCGAAGATGCCCGGTATCGGTCTGGCTGGTGCACGCATTTGCGGCCTCCATCGGGTTGATTGCTGGCGGGTGCATACGAAAGGGGCCTGAGTCGCCTCAAGCCCCTTTTGATAACGGTCGCGTCCGGCGTGGCGCTTGCGCCACAGTGCGGGCCTAGCCGCGCAATGTCCCACCGGTCGCCTTGGTGACCTTGTCGATTACCTTTTGCGCCACGGCCTCGATCTCGGCATCTTTCAGCGTCGCGTCCTTGGGCTGCAAGCGCACGGTCAGGGCGAGGGATTTCTTGCCCTCTCCCAGTGAGCCGCCGATGAATTCGTCAAAGATGCGCACATCCTCGATCAGCGCCTTGTCGGCCCCCATGGCCGCATTGACCAGCGTCAGCGCCTCGACTTGCGTGTCGACGACAAAGGCAAAGTCACGTTCGACCGCCTGTAGATCGCTGATCGCAAGCGCGCCCTTGTTGGCGCCGGACTTGCGCGGCATCGGGATTTCGGCAGGCCAGAGGGTAAAGGCCATTGCAGGCCCCTTGATGTCCATCGCCGCCAGCACGCGGGGGTGCAACTCGCCGTAAATGCCCAGCACCTTCTTGGGGCCAAGGCAGACCTTGCCGTGACGGCCCGGATGCCACCACTCTTCAGCGCCGCGCATGATCTGCACCTTGGCGGGGGCGCCCATGGCGGCCAGTACCGCCTCGGCGTCGGCCTTCACATCGTAGACGTCCACCGGGCGGGACGCGCCATGCACATCCTTTGGCCCTGTCCGTCCGACCAACAGGCCAGAAACCAGCAAATGCTGCTCGCCCGGCTCACCACCGTGAAAGGCCGGGCCAACCTCGAACAGGGCGACATCCATGAACCCGCGCGCCTGATTGCGCGCAGCGGCCTGCAACAGGCCGGGCAGCAGCGCGGGGCGCATATGGCTCATATCGCTGGAAATCGGGTTCTCCAGCATGGTCGCATCATTGCCACCTCCAAACAGGGCGGCGGACGCCTGATCGATAAAGCTGTAGGTCACGCATTCATTGTAACCCAGTGCCGCAGCCGTGCGGCGCGCGATCTGCTCGCGGCGCTGCATGGGGGTCATCACCGGCTTGGGCACACCGTTGGTCATACGCGGCAGCGGGCGGCCTTGCAGCTTGGTCAGCGACGCAATGCGCGCGACCTCTTCCACCAGATCGGCCTCGCCCATCACATCCGGGCGCCAGCTTGGCACGTGCGCCATGTCGCCCTCGAGGCGGAAACCCAGGGCCGTCAGCGTCTGACGCTGCTCGCTTTCGGGGATGTCCATGCCCACAAGGCTTTGCACCCGTGCGGCGTTCAGCTTGTATGCGCGGGACGTGTCGGGAATGGCCCCGGCCTGCACACGGCTCGACACTTCGCCACCCGCATGTTCCACGATAATCTCGCAGGCCAAATCAAGCCCAACGGGCGTGAACTCGGGGTCGATCCCGCGTTCGAACCGGTAGCGCGCATCCGAATTGATCTTGAGGGCGCGGCCCGTATAGGCCGTGCGGATCGGATCGAAATAGGCCGCCTCGACAAACACATTCACCGTCTCGGACGTGCAGCCCGAGTGCAGGCCACCCATGACGCCCCCGATGCTTTCAGGGCCGTTGGCATCCGAAATCAGGGTCATGTCGGGCTGGAATGTGTATTCCTTCTCATCCAGACCGACGAGCGTCTCGCCACCTGCCGCGCGATGTACGCGCAGGGCGCTGCCAGCGATCTTGTCAGCGTCAAAGACGTGCAAAGGGCGGTTGCGGTCGTAGGTGAAATAGTTGGTCACATCGACCAAAAACGAAATCGGGCGCAGCCCGATGGCGCGCAGGCGGTCCTGCATCCATTGCGGGCTTGGTCCGTTGGTCACGCCGCGGATCATACGGCCGAAAAAGACGGGGCACTGATCCAGCGTATCATCGTCAATGGTCACGGTGACAGGGCACGGGAACGCCCCCTCGATCTGGCTTGCGGGCGCAGCCTTCATCGTGCCCAGACCACGGGCCGCAAGGTCAAGCGCAATGCCCCGCACGCCCAGCGCATCGGGGCGGTTCGGCGTGATCGCGATTTCAATCACCGGGTCCACCTTGGCCGGGTCATTCTCGGCCAGCCAGTCGACGAACCGGTCCCCGACCTCGCCCGAGGGCAGCTCGATGATACCGTCATGCTCGTCCGACAGCTCCATCTCGCGCTCCGAGGCCATCATGCCGAAACTCTCGATGCCGCGGATCTTGCCCACGCCGATGGTGGTGTCGATGCCGGGCACGTAAACGCCGGGCTTGGCCACGACCACGGTGATGCCCTCGCGCGCATTGGGGGCGCCGCAAATGATCTGCTTCATGCCCTCATCTGTGTTGACCTGGCAGACGCGCAGGCGGTCGGCATCGGGGTGCTTTTCCGCACTCACCACCTTGCCGATGGTAAAGTCCGCCAGCTTCGCGCCCCGGTCGTCGACCCCTTCGACTTCCAGTCCAAGGTCGGTCAGCGCATAGGTGATCTCGTCCACCGTTGCGGTGGTATCGAGGTGCTGCTTGAGCCAGCTGAGCGTGAATTTCATGGGAGCGTCCCCTGCATTCCAGTACGGGCCTGCAATGGCAAAGATCGGGCCAAGGTGCAAGCGCAGGGCAGCGAACGCTGCACCTTGCGTGTCAGGGATACACCGGCGCCCGGCCCAACAACTCGTCCAACTGCCGTCCGATCCAGCCATGGGGAATGAAATGCCCACCCGGATGGGTGTCGAGCGCCACCAGATTGCCACCCGCACAGTCGTGCCATTCGGTCCGTGTGAGCGTCAGGAAATCCACCACCGACCAGTCACCCTTGGCCTCGGCCACTTCAGTGCAGCCCAGCCGATCCCGCCACAACTGCACGGGGTAGGTCGTGTCGTTGCCAGGGCCATATGGAAAATCCAGCACGTTGTCCTTTAGCCCATGCACATGCCGCACCTCTTGCGGCGCACCTGCGCAATCTTCGGACTGGTTGAGAACCCCAGAGATACCCAGCAGCGCGCGCACGTTCATCTCGCTGCCGCGATCACAGGCCACGCGCCACGCCATGATCGACCCATAGGAATAGCCCGACAGGAAAATGTTCCCACGATCAATAGGATAGCGCTTGGCCACATCCTCCAGCACCTCTTGGGCAAAGGCGACATCCTCTGTCTCGGGCGACCACATGTTCCAGGTCTTGCGATTGCCATTGGGGGCGATCAGCAGCACCCCGCGTCTGCGCGTGGCACCCGAAATCCGCTGATGTTGCACAGGCAAGGCCCCGGTGCGCTGCCAGCCATGGAAATGGATCAGCACGGGCATTGCGCTCTCGCCGTCCCACCCATCGGGTTCTTTGACGTGGTACGACCTGTCGCCGACTGCGCAGGGTACATCCAACTGGCAATCACGTTGCCACGGACCCATGGCGGCGGCGGGGGCAGCCCAAAGGGCAAGCAATGCAATCAGGTATCTCATCCGCCGCACGCTACGCCACCGTGCGGTGGTGTCACGTCAAATTATCGTGGTCGCTTGTGTTGCGCGTCTTGATGGCCTCGAGCCAGCGATCAATCAGCAGAATGGGGGCCAGCACAATGGTCCAGCCCGCCGCGTTCAGGACGGTGAAGGTCAGCTTGAGGCCCGTGTCCATATCAGACCGCCACAAGAAAATGTGAGCGACGACGATCACGGTGGCGAGTGTGAGGACAATCCATTTTCGCATAGCAGGCCACGTAGCGCTGAGAGAAGGGTGCACAATTGATGTTTAGCCTTGAATTTTCCGATGAACGAGCAGCGCAGTTGAGCACGTAGGAATCCTCCACGCAAAGAGCAGACATGCTCTACGAAGTTTCGTGTGATCCGTTTGGAAATCTGCGCCGTCTTAATGTGCTGCAATCTGCAGTCCCGCATTCTTGCGGACACGGTTTTGCATTAAGTCTGACAAACTTTTGTAGGTGTTTTCAACCTCGTCAATCTGGGCGGCTGCTTGTCGCATTTCGTCTTCATCGGACAAGCCGCCAAAGTCCCGAAAAAGGTCGTAGCTTCGTGCTCGAAAGCAGGAATAGCTGTGGTCGCTCACTTTTTTGCTAGCCTCAACTTCACCGAGTACGAATAGTTTCTTCTCTAGCAGCATAAAGTCACGCATCAAATTTTCGTAGGCTGTATCCGAAAAGTGGCTGTAATCCCCCAAACATCCACGTTTGAGTTCTGCTGCAACTTGCAGCGATTTCGCAAACTCAGACCTAACCTCTTGGGCGATTTGCGTGCGCCGATCCTCTCTCTTTTGCCAACGATAGACGCACGTAGCAACAAACAATGAAAACGCTAGCGCAAAAACTGAATCCAGGTCGTTCAGTAGACGTATTACCCCACCAAAGTCTTCATATATATTTTGGCTAGCGGTCATCGTTGAGTTAGCGGCTTAGGCCGCCATGCAGCGTCGGCACATCCAAAGAGGCAAAGCCATAATGGCGCAACCATCTGAGATCGCTATCGAAGAAGGCGCGCAGATCGGGGATGCCGTATTTCAGCATCGCAATACGGTCGATCCCCATACCAAAGGCAAAGCCTTGCCATTCGTCCGGGTCGATCCCGCCTGCTTTCAGCACATTGGGGTGGACCATGCCGGAGCCGAGAATCTCGAGCCAATCGTCGCCCTCGCCTACCTTCAGCGTTCCACCTTCCCATGAGCAACGAATATCGACCTCGGCGGACGGTTCGGTGAACGGGAAGTGCGAGGCGCGGAAGCGTAGTTCGACGCCGTCCACCTCGAAGTAGGATTTCACGAACTCCTCGAGCACCCATTTCAGGTTCGCCATCGAGATGTCCTTGTCGATGGCAAGGCCCTCGACCTGATGGAACATTGGGGTGTGGGTCTGATCGTAATCCGCGCGGTAGACACCACCGGGGCAGATGATGCGCGTCGGCGCGCCCGTGGCCTCCATCGACCGGATCTGCACAGGGCTGGTATGGGTGCGAAGCACGTGGGGCGGGCGATTGTCGCCCTC
This sequence comes from Tateyamaria algicola, assembly GCF_047715485.1. Classification (NCBI taxonomy): domain Bacteria; kingdom Pseudomonadati; phylum Pseudomonadota; class Alphaproteobacteria; order Rhodobacterales; family Roseobacteraceae; genus Tateyamaria; species Tateyamaria algicola. Next base: position 2,491,142 of record NZ_CP180422.1, on the reverse strand, counting down.
GGCCCGGTGCATGTAGAACGTGTCCATCTCGGCCCGGGCGGGGTGGTGGCCGGGGATGTTCAGAGCATCAAAGTTGTACCAGTCGGTGTCGATGCGCGGCCCCTCGGCAACGCTGAACCCCATCTCGGCAAAGATGGCGGTGACCTCTTCGCTCACCTGGCTGATCGGATGGATCGTGCCCTGGCGCGTGGCGCGGGTGGGCAGGGTAACATCCAGCCATTCCGACCGCAGGCGTTCGTCCAGTGCGGCATCGGCCAGCCCGGCCTTCTTGGCGGTCAGCGCGCTGTTGATTTCATCCTTCAGCGCATTGAGCGCCGGGCCAGCAACCTGACGTTCCTCGGGCGTCATGCGACCCAGCTCGCGCATCTTCAGCGCCACCTCGCCCTTTTTGCCCACGGCAGAGACGCGGATATCCTCCAGCGTTGCCTCATCCGCAGCGTCCGCAATCAGGGTCAGATATTTGGATTTGAGATCGTCCATGACGTGCTCCTTTTGGCTGCCCTGCTATCACAACACATGGCGATGGCAAACACTGCCCACGCGCAACACAGCCGTTTCGCGATCAGATTCAACCCATACGATATTTGGACAAGTTCCCGTTGCGAGACACATCATATTGTGTACCTTACATACACATTTGTTGTAACTGAGTTCAGGATCCGTAATGAAACCGACCATGTATTCCCACCGTTTGAAATCGGTTTTGCAGCAAACGGTACGGGAGCTGGGGCTGACGGTTGTGCTGGACGATGGTCAATCCGAATTAGACCTGCTGGAGAACGAGGCAATGATGCGCGAAACAGCGGCATTGCTGGGGATACAAGTCCATGTCGAACAGCGGGATTCAGGCGTTTCGGTGACGTTTTTCAACTGAGAGTCATTTTAGAACAAGGGGTTAGTGAAAATGGTTCGGAAAAGCAAAGAACGGGATGTCCGCGCCCTGCGCGCTGCGGGTTTGACATTAGCCAGTGCCGATCGTGTCGCACAATCGGGCGGCGGGTCCACCGCAAAACTGATCGGAGCCGCAGCGGCCTCCATACTCATTCTGGCCGGGGTTGGGGTTTACAGCCTCAACCTGTCAGGCGCGCAGGAACAAGCCGCAGCGCCTCTTGATTCGGTCGACCCCGCGCAGGCCGAGGAAACGGTAGTGACGGCAGAACCGACCCCGACGGAAACCCCGCAAGTAGTTGAAGCAAAACAGGAACCCCTGCAAACCGCACCTATTGCGCCGACCGATTTGCCTTGGGTCACCGCACTGAACAACGAACTGCCACAACCCGCATCGACCGCGCCAGAATTGCAGGATATCGCAATGTCCGTACCCGTGACTGCGCGGCCTGCCCAACCTGCCAAACTGGCCGATTGCGTGGACACGCTGGCGGCGCAAGTTGCCCAAACGGTCGTGAACTTCGATGCGGGCAGTGCGGAAATCCGACCGGACGATCTGGTCACGCTGGCCAGGGTGGGCGCGCAGATCAATGAATGCCCCGCAGCGCATGTGCAAATCGCAGGTCACTCCGATACGTCCGGCACGGACCTCATCAATCTGCAACTCAGCTGGGCGCGGGCCGAAAACACGCTGAACGCTCTGGCCTCACTGGCAGTCGATGTTTCTCAATTCGAGGCCGTGGGCTTCGGCTCGCGCGCGCCCCTGACCGAAGGCAGCGATGCCGAAGACGCGATCAACCGCCGTGTTGAATTGCGGGTGATGCGCAAAGAGGTGTTGCAATGAACATGGGCCTGATCGCAATCCAGTTTGCCGTCGCTCTTCTGCTGCTTGGCGGGGCTGCGGCGGTCGGGTTCATGATTGCCCGGCAGAAATATACCCGCCAAAGCGAAAGCTGGATTGCCGTTCTGTCTGGAGAGGCCGCCAAGTTGCGGCGCCGGGCCAAGGTGGCCGAAGACCGCGCACGCGCGGCGGAAAACGCCCTGACCCGCGAGCGGCGCAAGGCGCGCCGCTGACGACTTAACCGTGGTCGATCCGCAGTTGCGGCGCCAGTTCCACTGACAAGTCCTGGAGCACGTCCAACAGGCTTTCCACGTTCACCGTTTCCGGGTTCACGACGTCGGTCGAGAAATAGCGCAGGTAGATGTTTTGCGTGCGGTCATCCATGCCCTGATGCAGCCCCATCGACCATGTCGGGAACATCCGCTCGCGCACGTCGGAACAGGCCAGGAGGATGATATTGCTGTGGCGCGGATCGCGCGCGATACGGTGGTACAGCGCCGACACTTCGACCCTACCGCCTTCGATCACCTGCATAAAGTGATCACCGTTGTAGTGCAGCATGCCTGTCAGGTTCATCCGACCGTTATTGCGTTTGCACGTCTCGATAAGGGCCTGCGCATCCATGCTTTCGGACGGGTTGCGCTGCGAATAGTAAACAAGGCGAGTGAGATTCATGGCAGTACCTATTACTTTAGCAGATATGGTATGATCCGACTAAAGTTGCCACAAGATCAAGTTAAATAGTCCGATGTGCACTGCTTTGCGTGCATTTTCAACCGGGACTATAATTGAAAAAGGCCACCCCTTTCGAGGTGGCCTAGAACAGGTCTGTTGCCGCACTGACTTACGCCAGTTGTGCCTTGGCCTGGTCCACGATCGCAGCAAATGCTTCGGGCTCGTTCACGGCCAGATCGGCGAGAACCTTGCGGTCCACTTCGATGCCGGCCAGGTTCAGGCCGTTGATGAAGCGGCTGTATGTCAGCGCCTCGTCATGGGCGCGTACGGCGGCGTTGATGCGTTGGATCCACAGCGCGCGGAAGTTGCGCTTGCGGTTGTGACGGTCACGCGTTGCGTATTGGTTCGCCTTGTCGACGGCCTGACGAGCGACCTTGAAGGTGCTCTTGCGGCGGCCATAGTAACCTTTGGCGGCTTTGATGACCTTCTTGTGACGGGCGTGAGCGACGGTTCCACCTTTGGTGCGGGACATGTGCGTATCCTCCTATCAGCGGTCGTAGGGCATGAAGCCCTTGACGATTTTGGCGTCGGGGGCCGACAGGGTCGTGGTGCCACGGGCGTCACGGATGAATTTGCGGGTGCGTTTGATCATGCCGTGGCGCTTGCCGGCCTGACCTGCCATGACCTTGCCGGTCGCGGTCACTTTAAAGCGCTTCTTGGCGCTCGATTTCGTCTTCATCTTGGGCATTTCCGTCTCCTGTCTTTGAGTTCGGTAGATGCGCGACTCGGCATGCCACTTGGGCCGGACGCGCGGAACGAAATGGGCGTATAGGAGGTCCTTTCCGGTATGGCAAGGGCAATTGCGTGCCGCCTGCGCGCTGTCAGATGAACTGTGCAATCACCCGGACAAAGACATCCGGGATTTCCTGCAAGGTGTAGCCACCGGGTTGGGTCTGCACGGCCAGCAGGATCAGGCCACCGGCAATCAGAATGGTAACCGCAGAGGCACGTGGCGCACGACGGTCGGAAATAGCGGACAATACGGACGGAATGGAAAACCCGGCAATGATGATGCCGAGCACCAGATACAAATCAGGGCTCATTCTAGTACCTTACCTATAGTGCTGGTAAGATTACTCTGGATCAGTTGAGTAAATCAAACGTTCATCACAGGGCGCAACCCGCAGGATATTGGTGGTGCCGGTGACGTTAAAGGGGACACCCGCAGTAACGACGATCTGGTCGTTTTCGCCCGCAAATCCCTGTTCACGCGCCGCCTTGGCGGCCCCGACAACTGCCCCCTTGAACCGGTCCATAACGCCGGTGATGACACAGTTGCATCCCCAGCTCAGCGCAAGACGGCGGGCCGTGCCCACCAGCGGCGTCAGGGCAATGATCGGCACGCGCGGGCGTTCACGCGCAACCAGCAGCGCCGTTGTGCCGCTTTGGGTAAAGCAGCAGATCGCCTTGATGTCAGCGGTTTCCGCAATCTCTCGCGCCGCCGCCACGATGCCATCAGCGACCGAGCCGCCGTTGACGCTGCGGCTCGCTTCGATGATCTGGGTATAGGTCGGGTCCTGTTCGACCTCGGCAGCAACGCGGTCCATGGTGGTCACCGCCTCGATCGGATAGCTGCCCGCCGCGCTCTCGGCACTCAACATAACCGCATCTGCACCCTCGTAGATGGCCGTGGCCACATCGCTCACTTCGGCACGGGTCGGCATGGGGCTTTCAATCATGCTTTCCAGCATCTGGGTCGCCACGATGACGGGTTTGGCCACCTTGCGGCATTTGCGCACCAACCGCTTCTGGATCGGCGGGACGTTCTGCACAGGCAGTTCGACACCCAGATCGCCGCGGGCCACCATGATACCGTCACTGGCGGCCAGGATTTCGTCGAACCGCTCGACCGCATTGGGCTTTTCGATCTTGGACAGGATGGCGGCGCGGCCCTTGACGAGATCACGCGCCTCTTCCACGTCCGCAGGGCGCTGAACAAAGCTGAGCGCCATCCAGTCCACGCCAAGTTCGGCAACAAATTCAAGGTCGGCGCGGTCCTTGTCGGACAGGGCGGCCAAGGGCAGCTCGACATCCGGTACGTTCACGCCCTTGCGGTTGGAAATCACGCCACCTGCCACAACGACACAATCGGCGAAATCCGCACCGCACGCCTCGACCGTCAGACGGATCTTGCCATCGTTGACGAGCAGGGTCTTTCCCGGCTCAAGCGCGGCAAAGATTTCCGGGTGCGGCAGGCACACGCGGTTACTGTCGCCCTCGGCAGTGTCCAGATCAAGGCGGAACTTTGCACCCTCCTCCAGCATCTCGCTTTCGTCGGCAAACACGCCGACACGCAGCTTGGGGCCCTGAAGGTCGGCCAGGATGCCGATGGACGATCCGGTGTCCTCTTCGATCTTGCGAATGATGGCGTGTTTCTCGGCAATCTCTTCGTGGCTGCCATGGGACATGTTCAGGCGAAACACGTCCGCCCCGGCCTCATGCAGCGCGCGGATCATCTCGTAAGTATCCGAGGCCGGGCCCAGCGTGGCCACGATTTTCACGTTCCGCATACGTCTCATGATCTGAGGCCCCTCTGGATGATACCGCTAACGGGCACCTTATTGCCCAATTCACTTCCGTAGGCAACTGGCCTAAACCTGCAACAGATCAGGTGACATTGGCATGACATATTCCCCATTTTCTATCCACGGTGCTGAACGAACAGGCGCTTGGGTCATCACATGCGACCACGCGACCAACACCGTGCCCGGCTTTGTCGGGGGTGGCACACTTGGCCTGCCCGAGGCCGAGATGGGCCGACACATCGCCTATGACATCGGGGCCATGGGCACGGCACTGGCCTTGGGCGAGGCGCTGAATGCACCGGTGATCTGCTCGAACTTTTCGCGGCTGGTGATCGACCCGAACCGGGGTGCCGACGATCCCACACTGATCCCGCAGCTTTACGATGGCACGATCATCGCAGGGAACCGCTATCTCGACGCAGCAGAGCGCACGCGCAGGCTCGACACGCTTTACCGCCCCTACCACGACGCCATCGCACACACGGCACGCAACAAGGATATCACGTTCCTGTCCATGCACAGCTTTACACCGCAACTCAAAGGGCGCGCCGTGCGCCCATGGGAAATCGGTGTGCTGTCAGCGCAAGACCGGCGGATCGCCGACCCGCTGATCGCCGGGCTGCAATCCGTGCTGTCCAGCCCCGTGGGCGACAACGCCCCTTATGCAGGCTTCTTTCCCGGCGACGCGCTCAGCCAGCACGCCCATGTTCCGGGGCGTCCAAACGTGATCCTCGAACTGCGCCAGGACCTGATCGCGGCGCCCAAAGGGCAAACCGAATGGGCCCACCGACTGGCCCCACATCTTGAAGCCGCCCGCGCCAACGCCAATCTTTGACCCAACCCTTCTCTGTTCCAAAAATCCCGGGGTCTGGGGCAGAGCCCCAGTCCGACCCCAACCAAGAGGACCCGCCGCCATGGATGCACAAACCCAGCTCGAACTCGAAGCCGCCGCCTTTCGCCGCCTGCGCCAACACCTGATGCAGGACCGCACGGATGTGCAGAACATCGACATGATGAACCTTGCCGGATTTTGCCGGAACTGCCTGTCGCGCTGGTATCAAGAGGCCGCCGCGGAAAAGGGGATCGAGATATCCAAGGATGCCGCGCGCGAGGAATTCTACGGCATGACCATGGATGAATGGAAAGCCAACTACCAGACGGATGCGACCGGCGCGCAGCAAGAGGCGTTCAAGACGGCGTTTGCCGAGAATGTTGGTGACAAATCGTGACCTACCGTGTCGGCGAACGGGGCGAGGCCGTGGCCGCGCCCACCGCCTTTACCCCCGACCCGTTCAAACGCGCCAAACCACCCGAACCGCTGCAATTCGAGGTCAACCTGGTCGCCGAAGCGCATAGCAAGCAGCAAAAGACAGGCACCGTGTCTGTGAACATCCCCGGCTTCTCCCCGCTCAAGCTCTATTGCGATGAACAGCCCCCCGTCGGCGATGATCAGGCCCCGCCGCCGCTGGCCTATTTCTGCGCGGGCATTGGCTTTTGCCTGATGACGCACCTGACGGACATCTACACCGCCCGCAAGATCGAGATCACGTCGCTGAAGTTGGAACAAAGGGTGCGGTTCAAGACCAACCTGTCGCATATGCGCGATTTGGGTCACACGACGCAGGGCGAAACCGAACTGGTCGAAACCCACGTGCTGATCGACAGCCCCGAGCCGCGCGAGAAAATTCAGGCACTGCTGGATGAAGCCGAGGGGGCCTGCATGGCCCACTTTGCCCTGCGCAATCCAATCCCGTGGTCCACACGGCTGGTGCACAATGGGGACGAGACGGTCAGCCGGTCCGGCAACGGGGCCTAATCCGCGATCTAGTCGTTGATATCGCGGTCCCAGACTTTGACCTGACCCTTGCGCACCCCAATGACGGAGCGCAGGGCGATGGCCGCGATGACCGACGCAGCGGCAAAGATGATCAGCAACACAGGCAGCGTCGCAATCCAGCCCAGCAGGCCAAAGGCGAGACCAATGCCAACCACAACCGCCCCCACAGCCATGCCCAGAAAGACAAAGACCGGCACGAAGACTTCAATGATGCTCAGCACAAGCGCGGCAACGATCCACACCCACCACAGGGTCCAAAGGTCCATCATTTCTTGCTCCTTCCCGCCAGCATGCCAAAGGCTTCGCCAAAGGCATCCATCGCACTCGCGGGCAACACGATTGTCTGTTGCCCATCACCGCGCGCAATCTCGGTCACGGCCTCGACCTGTTTGAGCGCGACCTGGTACTGCGCGGATTCGATCCCGTGGGCCGCGATGGCCTCGGCCACGACCTGTGTTGCATAAGCTTCGGCATCGGCGCTGATCCGGCGGCCCTTGGCGGCTTGCTCGGCCGCATAAAGCTCGGCATCCGCATTCAATTCGATGGCGCGCTTGTGGCCCTCGGCCTCTGTGACCGACGCTCGGCGCGCGCGTTCAGCATTCAACTGCTGCAACATCGCCTCACGAGTCGCCACATCAAGGTTCACGTCAAGGATTTCGGCGCGCGTTACCTCGATTCCCCAGTCGTTCACGGCTTCTTCGACAAGCAGCTTGATCTCCGCAATCAGATGCGAGCGGTTGGACTGTACCTCGTCCAGTTCCATCTTGCCGATCTCAGCCCGCACAATCCCCGCAATGGTCGTCTGCACAGCGCCGTCCACATCGCGGATCCGGTACACGGTGCGCTCAGGCTCTGTCACGCGGTAGAACACGCTGGTTTCGACCTGCACCAGCGCGTTGTCCGACGTGATGGCATCCTGGCTGGCATTGGGCAACTGGCGTTCCAGTACCGACACCTTGTGGCGCGCGACATCCAGGAACGGCACGATAAAGTTGATGCCCGGCCCCAAAACCGAATGCAGGCGGCCAAAACGTTCGACAACGTATTTCTCGCTTTGCGGCACGATCCGCACGCCCAGAAACAGGCACAACAGCAGGAAAAGCGCACCCAGAATCAGGATCAGGTTTTCACTCAAGAGGCTCAGGATCAGCTCTTCATTCATTTTATTCGTCCCTCAAAGTAAATAAGATTTACATAACGAGATGGTGATGATCCACCTGCTTTTCAAGGTGGAATGGCCGCACACCCACCCGTCAGGACGAACGAAAGCGCCGCAAAACGCGGCGCTTTTGATCCTTTAAACAGCCGCTTTGCGGCTTTCATCCAGGTAGATTTCGCGCAAGCGAGGGGCCACCCGACCGGGCGTGCCGTCCCCCAGCGCCTGACCGTCAATTTCCACCACGGGCATCACGAATGTGGAGGCCGATGTGATGAACGCCTCGTCCGCCTCACGCGCCTCTACGATGGTGAAATTGCGTTCTTCAATCTCCATCTGCGCCTCTTGGGCAAAACGCAGGACAGCGGCACGTGTGATCCCGTGCAGGATATCGTTGGATTTGGCGCGGGTGATGATCTTGTTGCCCTTCACGATATAGGCGTTGTTCGAGGTGCCTTCGGTCACGAACCCGTCCTGGATCATCCAGGCGTCATCGGCCCCCGCCTTCTTGGCCATCATCTTGCCCATGGAAGGGTAAAGCAGCTGCACCGTCTTGATGTCGCGACGGCCCCAGCGGATGTCGTCAATGCTGATGACCTTCATGCCCTTTTTAGCGGCCGGATTGTCGGCAAGGCCGGGCTTGTTCTGCGTGAACAGCACGATTGTGGGCGCGGTTGTCTCCGGGTCGGGAAAGACGAAATCGCGGTCATCCGGTGCGCCGCGCGTGATCTGGAGGTATATCATCCCCTCTTCGATCCCGTTTGCGCGCACCAACTCGCGGTGCACCTCCAACAGGTCTTCCTTGGAAATGGGCGAACGCATGTCCAGCTCATCCAGCGAACGCTGCAAACGCACCGCGTGACCGTCAAAGTCGATCAGCTTGCCATCCAGCACACTGGTCACCTCGTACACGCCATCTGCCATCAAAAACCCGCGATCAAAGATCGACACCTTGGCTTCATTCTCGGGCAGGTAGTCGCCATTCACATAGACTGTACGCATCATTCATCCTCACTGCGCGGGCCGAGGCCCGTGGTTATTTCACTGCGGCGAAACGTGCATCGCCTGCAATCAGTTGCCCTTTGACCGACGCATTCGGTCGATTGTCCCACGACATGTCGACAAGGCCGTTTCCAGCCGCATTCAACACCATGCACCGCGTCCCCACCGGTTTGCGCGTGCTTTCCCAATAGCCATCGAACATGCAGACAAGCCCGCTCGATGTCACCGTCCAACTGTCGAAGAAAACGGTGATGATCCCACTGTTTGCAGACGCGGAATGCTCGGCCCACACGTCCTCGAACGTCACGGCAAAACCCTTGGCTTTTGTGGTCATCAACGTCCGCCCCGTCAGCACCTTGCGCAGCGCGCGATCCTCGGTGAGGTCGGCGCGTTTGGTCGGGGCCGTAGCAAGCTGCGCCCGCGCAGCGCCCGCATCGCCCTGAAAATTGAACGCGACGCGCCCAAACACGCTGGCCGCCTTGCGCCCGTTGAGGGGTTTGTACACCTCGGACACGCGCCGGGTTTGCACAACGTCCGGAACGACTCGCTGGCCATCCGATTGATAGATCAGGCAATCGCGGTCACGGCGCCGCAAGTTCTCTCGGCAATAGCGCAAGGCGTTCAGTTCCGCCTTGGCCTTTGAGTCATAGCCCCATGACCGCCCCCAAGGCCCGTCCGGCGATATGGCAAAGGCGGTTATGGCGTCCTCTGCCGCCAACCCTGCAAGCTGTTTGCTTTGCTTTGAGGTCAGCGTGACGGTCCATGCCTCCTGGCCCACGCCCGCCGTCGCCATGGACAGGGCCGAAATCAGAACAAACAGACCAGCAATCAAACGCATAAATTTTCCCCTGCGCGGCGCGCGGCTACCCCCACAGGTCCTGTGTGGGCGGGTGAATGCCTGCATCATCAAAGACCAACGGGGTGTCCCGGTCTTCGGCCAACAAAAGCGGTCCGTCAAGGTCCACAACCGCCGCACCCTGCGCCACCAGCGTGGCGGGGGCCATGGCGAGGGACGAGCCGACCATGCAGCCGACCATGATGCTGTATCCTTCGGCCAGGGCCGCATCGCGCAGCGCCAGGGCCTCGGTCAGACCACCCGTCTTGTCGACCTTGATGTTCACCATGTCATACTTGCCCTTCAGCGCGGGCAGGTCGGCGCGGTAATGGCAGCTTTCGTCGGCACAGACCGGCACGGGCCGTTCCAGCCCCAACAGGGCCTCGTCATCGCCAGCGGGCAGGGGCTGTTCCACCATCCCGACACCAAGGCGCACCAGATGCGGGGCAAGGTCGGTATAGACCTCTGCCGACCACCCCTCGTTCGCATCCACGATGATACGCGACTGCGGCGCACCTGCGCGCACAGCCTCAAGCCGGGGCATGTCATCGGGCGTACCCAGCTTGATCTTGAGCAAGGGACGATGCGCATGTTCGCCCGCCTGCGCCTGCATCGCCTCGGGGCTGTCCAGCGACAGCGTATAGGCGGTGATTTCGGGCCCCGGTGTGGGCAGGCCCGCCAGCTCCCAGGCGCGCTTGCCCGCCTGTTTCGCCTCAAGATCCCACAAGGCACAGTCCACCGCGTTGCGCGCGGCCCCTGCGGGCAGCAGATCATAGAGCGCAGCACGGCCGATAGTGTCGGGCAAGGCCATGATCTCCGCCGTTACACTGTCCAGCGTCTCATTATAGCGGGCATAGGGCACACATTCGCCCCACCCGGTATGCGTTCCGTCACTGACATGTGCGGTCAACACATGCGCTTCGGTGCGCGACCCGCGCGAAATGGTGAACACCTGCGCCAGTTGAAACACGTCCCGCGTTACGTCTATGCGCATGCCCACTCCTTCATTGTTCCACAAATATGCCCGCCGGAGGCGATGCTACAGCGCCGCCAACGCATCCACCAGCTTGCCCGCGCCAAAGCGGAAGGGATCAGCTGCAGGCAAGCCCATGCGGTCCTCGATCTCTTGCAGGCAGGACTTGGCCGCCGCCTCATCCAGCGCCTTGGTGTTGACCGATACACCCGTCACCTGTGCCGCCGGGTTTGCCACCCGGGCCAGGGGCAAGGCCGTGTCGCGCAGCGTTTCCAGCGAGGGCAACGTATAGTGCGGCAAGCCGCGCATATGGGTGCGGGTCGGCTCGTGACACAGCACCAAAGCGTCCGGCTGACCGCCATGGATCAGCGCCATGGTCACGCCAGAGTAGGACACGTGGAACAGGCTGCCCTGCCCCTCGATGTGGTCCCAGTGATCGTCGTCATTGTCGGGCGTCAGGTATTCAACCGCGCCCGCCATGAAATCCGCGATGACGGCATCCAGCGGCACCCCCTTGCCGGTGATCAGAATGCCGGTCTGGCCCGTGGCGCGAAAATCCGTCTTCATGCCACGCTTGCGCATCTCGGCATCCATGGACATGGCCGTGTACATCTTGCCACAGGAACAATCCGTCCCGATCGCCAGCACACGCTTGCCAGACCGTTTCACACCGTTGGCAATGGGATAGGCGATGGTCGGGACACGCACGTCATGCAGCGTGCCGCCGTTCACCTTGGCCGCCGATTGCAGCTCATTCTCGTCGCGCAGCAGGTTGTGCAGGCCAGCCGCGAGATCATAGCCCATCTGCAAGGCCTTCACGAGGACGGTCTTCCATTCGTCCGAGATCACACCGCCCCGGTTCGCCACACCAATGACCAACGTCTTGGCCCCGGCCTTAAGCCCCTCTTCGAGCGTCATGTCGGTCAGGCCCATATCCGCGCCGCAGCCCGGCAGGCGGATTTGACCCACGGCATTCTCGGGGCGCCAGTCCTTGATCCCTTGCGCCACTTTGGCAGCCAGTTGGTCAGGCGCATCGCCCAAGAACAAGAGGTATGGTGTCTGAATCATTGATGCGCTCCCCATTGGCGTGTGACACTGCAAATTGACCCAATTCCGATGCAAAGACATCGCGAAACGCGCTTGAGAACGAGAGTTCATCGAAGAATTCCGGGCAAATACGCAATCTTGCGCAAATTTCTTGCAACGCGCACTTACATGACGATCAAAAGCTGCGGCCCATTCATGCTGCAACTGCACAATCGCGCTTGCGCAAGGCGAAGCAATTTAATAACTGCCACAGCACAATCGACGCAACAATCTTGCCGAAAGGGTGCGACCCATGTCCTTCCGCCTTCAACCAACCCCGCCTGCCCGTCCCAACCGCTGCCAGCTTTTCGGCCCCGGCTCGCGCCCCGCAATTTTCGAAAAGATGGCCGCCTCTGCCGCTGACGTCATCAATCTTGACCTCGAGGATTCAGTCGCCCCCTCCGACAAGGACAGCGCGCGCGAAAACGTCATCAAGGCGACGCATGACATCGACTGGGGCAACAAGACGCTTTCGGTGCGCATCAACGGGCTCGACAGCCCCTACTGGTACCGCGATGTGGTCGATCTGCTCGAACAGGCCAGCGACCGGCTTGACCAGATCATGATCCCCAAAGTGGGCAATGCGGCTGACATCTATGCCGTCGATGCGCTGGTCACGTCGGTGGAAGCCGCCAAGGGGCGCAGCAAGCCCATCGCGTTCGAGGTGATCATCGAATCCGCCGCCGGGATCGCCCATGTGGAAGAGATCGCCGCCGCCTCCCCCCGCCTGCAAGCGATGAGCCTGGGTGCTGCCGACTTTGCCGCCTCCATGGGGATGCAAACCACCGGGATCGGTGGGACGCAGGCCAACTACTACATGCTGCACGAGGGACAGAAACACTGGTCCGACCCCTGGCACTGGGCACAGGCAGCGATTGTCGCCGCCTGCCGCACCCACGGCGTTCTGCCCGTGGACGGCCCGTTCGGCGACTTCTCGGATGACGAAGGCTTCCGTGCGCAGGCACGCCGCTCGGCCACGCTCGGCATGGTGGGTAAATGGGCGATCCACCCCAAACAGGTGGCCCTGTCGAACGAAGTCTTCACCCCGTCGGAAGAGGCCGTGACCGAAGCCCGCGAAATCCTCGCCGCGATGGAAACCGCCAAAGCCAATGGCGAAGGGGCGACAGTCTACAACGGCCGGCTCGTCGACATCGCGTCGATCAAACAGGCCGAGGTGATTGTCAAACAATCCGAGATGATCGCCAGCCACTAGGCGCCAAATGGGACGGCGGGTGGGGCGTCTTTGCCAAGGGCAAAGAGCGTCCGCCCGTCTCCCTAATCCGGCCAGACCTTGCGGCCGTCCACGCCGGTCTCTTCGATCAGACCCAGCCGCTTGGCCTCGTAGTAATAGCCGCGCGCATACCACATCACGGCCTCGTCCATATCCCCGCCCGACACCAGCCATGCCCCGCGCAAATAGCGGGTGGCGTATTTCAGGTTGGTCTCGGCATCTAGCAAATCGCTTGGCTGTCCGCGAAACCCCATCGACCGCGCCGTGGCAGGCAGGATCTGCATCAACCCGTAATAGGGCCCGTTGCGCGCGCCGGGGCGGTGCGTGCTTTCGCGGATCACGACCCGCTGCACCAGCGCCACAGGGATGTCATTCTCCGCCGCCGCCGCCTCGATCTGACTGCGCAACAGCGGTGTCTCGTTGGGATATAGGGGCACCGCGGGTGCGGCCACCGGTTCAGGCTCGCCCCCGCCACAAGCGGCAAGCGCCACCATCAGGATCATCAAAAACCATCTCATGGCGCACCCGTTACACGGCCCAAGCCGACGCGCCCAGTGCGCAAAATCGGATCGGCAAGCGCCCGCGCACACAGACGTGATTGGGCTTGGGCCGCGTGCCCGTGTTCACTGCCCCCAACCAACCGGAGAGACACATAATGCACCGCCTGCTTGCCGCCCTCGTCTTGATCGCCTTTGGCCACGCCGCTCAAGCCGAAATGGCGCCGCGCGACGGCTGGTCCGTGACCCCGACAGACAAGAACTATAACGAGCTGATCGACGCCGTGAAGGCCGCCGCCAAGGCCAACAAGATGGGCGTCGTGACGCAGGCGGGCCCGACGGGTGCCGCCAAGAACAGGGGCATCACCATCCCTGGCAACCGGGTCATCGGGCTGTTCAACAACGTCTACGCGGTGAATGTCCTGAACCTGTCCACCGCCGCCATGATCGAGGCACCGATCCGCGTCTACGTCACGGAAAATAGCGATGGCACAGCAACGCTCAGCTACAAACAGCCCTCGACCGTGTTCGCGCCTTACATGGAAGAGGCCGGACCCGACCTCGCAACACTCGCCTCCGAACTCGACACCATCTTCGCCGCCATCAGCGCGCAGGCCACACAATAGCGCGCGCCCGTCTCTTCTCTGTTCCAAAAATCCCCGCCGGAGGCTCCTGCCGTCACGGCCCTTACGCCCGCTCATCCTTGGGCGATCCGATCACCACATAGGACGTGATGCCACTGACCTGCGGCAACGCGCCCAGCATGTCGGTGTGAAAGATCTTGTAGCTGGCGATATCCGCACATTCGACGCGCAGCAGGTATTCAATCGTGCCGGTGATGTTGTGACACTCCCGCACCTCTGGCGCGCGCGAAATGGCGCGCTCGAACGCCTCCTGGCTGGCCTTGGAATGATCGTTCAAGCCCACGCCTATATAGGCGACAAAGCCTGCGCCCAGTTTTGTGCGATCCAGCACTGCGCGATAGCCGGTAATGATGCCCAGACGTTCCAGCTCCTGCACACGACGCAAGCAGGCCGAGGGCGACAGCCCCACCCGATCCGCCAATTCGATATTGCTGACGCGGCCGTCGCGGCTCAACTCATGCAATATCCGCTCGTTTATGTCGTCAAATCTGGTCATTAGTTGCGAAGATAGCCGCAACATCTGCATGTTTGCAATTTCTCATGTCGCAAATGCGCGCATTTATTGCACATGACACTCGAACTCCTCACCGCCCTTGCGACATTTGCCTTTGTCAGCTCGATCACGCCGGGGCCGAACAACCTGATGCTGATGGCGTCGGGTGCCAATTTCGGGTTCCGCCGCACGATCCCGCACATGCTGGGCATCGGCATCGGGTTCACCATCATGGTGCTGCTGGTCGGGGCCGGGCTGGTCCAGATCTTTGACGGCTACCCAATCAGCCACACGATCCTCAAGGTCGGATCGGTCGGCTATCTGCTGTATCTGGCGTGGAAAATCGCCAACGCAGCGCCGATCAAGGATGGGGATAACAGCGGCACTCCCATGACATTCCTGCAGGCGGCAGCCTTTCAGTGGGTCAACCCCAAGGCCTGGACGATGGCCCTGACGGCCGTCACCGTCTACACCCCCGACACCACGCTGTGGGCCATCGGGATCGTGGCACTGGTCTTTGGCGCGATCAACCTGCCCTCGGTCAGTTCGTGGACATTGCTGGGGCAACAGATGGCACGGGTGCTGACAAATCCGGCGCGCCTGACGGCTTTCAACTGGACGATGGCCGCCCTTTTGGTGGCCTCGCTTTACCCGGTGATCTTTCCCTGACGTTGCAAATCGCGCGGCCTCCGGCCATATAGCCTCAAACCGCATCAGGAGTGCGCGCGTGACGCAATATCTGGAATTCGAAAAGCCCCTGGCCGAAATCGAGGGCAAAGCAGAAGAACTTCGCGCCCTCGCGCGCCAGAACGAAGACATGGATGTCTCGGACGAGGCAACCGCACTGGATGCCAAGGCTGTTACACTGCTCGACGACCTTTACAAAGATCTCACGCCATGGCGCAAATGCCAGGTCGCGCGGCACCCGGATCGGCCCCATTGCGTGGATTACATCAAGGCGCTGTTTACGGACTACACCCCGCTCGCCGGGGATCGCAACTTTGCCGACGACCATGCGGTGATGGGCGGGCTGGCCCGGTTCGAGGATCGCCCCGTCGTGGTGATCGGCCATGAAAAGGGCAACGACACCAAATCGCGGATCGAACGCAATTTCGGCATGGCCCGGCCCGAAGGGTATCGCAAGGCGATCCGCCTGATGGACCTCGCGCACCGCTTTCATCTGCCGGTTATCACGCTGGTCGACACACCCGGCGCCTATCCAGGCAAAGGCGCTGAGGAACGCGGCCAATCCGAGGCGATCGCCCGCTCGACCGAAAAATGCCTGCAGATCGGCGTGCCGCTGGTCTCCGTTGTGATCGGCGAAGGCGGATCAGGCGGGGCCGTGGCCTTTGCCACCGCAAACCGCGTGGCGATGCTGGAACACTCGGTCTATTCGGTGATCAGCCCCGAAGGCTGCGCCTCGATCCTGTGGAAAGATGCGGAAAAGATGCGCGAAGCGGCAGAGGCGTTGCGGCTGACGGCGCAAGACCTCAAGCAGCTTGGCGTGATAGACCGCATCATTCCCGAAACGGTCGGCGGCGCACATCGCCAGCCGGACGTTGCAATTGCCTCGGTCGGGACGGCGATTGCAGGCATGTTGCAGGATCTTGATGGCAAGGACGCCGCCGCGCTGATTGCTGACCGCCGTCAAAAATTCCTCGGGCTGGGCCAGATCGGTTTGGCAGCCTGATCGTCAGGCCGTCATCACTGTCGCAGCACATGGTATCGCGATGCGGCCCGGCAGCTCAAACTGCACTTCAGCCCCGTTCATGCAGGGCATCACGCTGACCTTGCCCCCGCGAGACCGGGCCAGACGGCGTACCCCCAACAGACCAAAACCGCCCGCACCGACGCTGACCCCGTCATCAAGGTCGCCCAGTTCCATCAAGGTCTGGCCAAATCCCTGACCATTGTCGCGCACCGCAATCAGCAGCCGCTGCGCATTCATCTGCGTGATTTCGATCTGCAACTGCACTTCGGGTCGCCCCGCATATTTCAGGGCATTGTCGATCAGGTTGCGCAGGATGATGTGCACGACGGTATAGTCGGCATCAATCTCAATCCGGGGATAGACCGCGCTGTGGACGCGCATCGGGTCCAGCAGTACCAGAACATCGTCACAGAGTTCGCCAAAGTCGAACAATTGGCTGCATTGCGGCCCGCTTGTGGTCAGGGCCTGCGCCATGATTCCCGACACGACGTTCAGAGCCTTGTCGGCAATGTTATCGATCATGTTGACCAACTCCAGCTTGCCATCACCATGATCGACAAAATCCCGCCGCATCACTTCGGCGAGCGTTTTCAGATTGCCAATCGGGCTGCGCAGATCATGCGCGGCGAGGCACACCATATCCTCCATCTCGCGTGCGGCGGCTGTCGACATGGCCTGCACCTGCAACTGGTCCCGTTCGGGCGTGATGTTCTGCGATGTGCCGACCATATGAGTCAGCGTCCCATCCTCGTCGCGCACGGGCACAAGCGATGTGCGCACCCACATGTGGTCATTGCCGATGGGCAGGGCGATTTCGTATTCGGTATGATGCCCCCCTCCCAGGCAGCGCATTGGCGGCGAAACACGGAATAAGCGGCACGGCCCGAAAAAATGTCACAGGCACGCCGCCCTACTATCTCGTCCAGATGCAAACCCAGATGACCCAGCGCAATCCTGTTGGCAAAGGCGTAGACGGGGCGGTTTTTCTCGTCCGGCACCAACACGAACACGGGTTGGTCAACGAAATCATAGAGCTTGAAATCGATACAGTGCATCACACGTCCCTTGCTTGTGCTGCACTATAGCGTCACCTCACCTACCAAAGCTTTAACGTGTCAACTGGCAAGCATACGCAACCCCTGGGTGACATCGGACCGGACGGCAAGGCGGAGTCCAGGCTCGTCTCCGGCCCGCAGGGCGGCGATGATCAGGCGGTGATATTGGGGCGGCTCAGTGCGCCGCAACCGGCCATATAGGGCGCGCATCGTGGGGCCCATCTGCAACCAAACCGTCTCTGCCATCGCCAGCATCGCAGGGGCCTGCGCCCGCAGATAAAGAGTGCGGTGAAATTCGAGGTTGGTGCGGATATAGCTGACCGCATCGCGGTGGGCGACGGCCTCGGCCACGGCACCGTTGATTGTCTGCAACCGCTCGATCAGGGCGAGGTGCGCGCGGGGCAAGGCGCGGGTGGCCAGTTCGACCTCGATCAGGGCGCGCAGGGCGGCCAGTTCCTCGATCCGTTCATTGGACAATTCGGGCGTCGACATCCGGCCCGAGGGCGACAGGGTCAGTGCCCCTTCGGCCATCAACCGGCGGGCGGCCTCACGCACCGGGGTCATGGACACATCGTACTGTTTGGCGATGCCGCGCAGGGTCAGCGCCTGACCGGGGGCAATATCGCCGTGCATGATCCTGGTGCGCAAACGGCGGTACACGCGGTCATGGGCCGCAGTGGTCGTGTCACGGGGGCGGGACGAAAGCTGCATACCGGTTTGTGATCACAGCACGCGCCCCGGGTCAATCACCAAAGCGGTAGCGGTGCAGCGCATTGCCCTCGGTGCGCAACCAGGCGCGCAACGGGGCATAGGGGCCGTGGATACGCCCCACCTCGGCCCAGAAGGCGGGCGAATGGTTCATCTGCGCCAGATGGGCAACCTCGTGCGCAGCGACATAATCCAGCACCGCAGGCGGCGCCAAAATCAGGCGCCAGGAATACATCAGCCGGCCAGCCGACGAACAGGACCCCCAGCGCGAGCGGGTGTCACGAATGCTGAGGCCGGAATAGGGGCGCCCCAGACGCGCGGCATAATGATCACTGGAAGCCGCCAGACGATCCCGCGCGCGGGCCTTGAGAAACCCCAGCGCCCGGCGCGGCACCGCATTTGGCGCACCGGGCACAACCAGCGCATCCGGCTCAAGGCGCACGGCGCGGCCCGTTCCGGCAACGACAGTCCTGTCAGCGCCCTCAACGGGCAGCACCGCCCCGAGTTGGACGAAGACCTCATCCGGGCGGGCATCGAGATGCTTGCAGATCCAGTCGTGTTTTTCCTGCGCGAAGGCCATGGCCTCGCGCTCGGACACCCGGGGCGGCAAGGTCAGTGTCACGCGGCCATCCAGTTGCGAAATCCGCAAGGTCATGCGACGTGCGCGCGTCGAGCGGCGCAGGGTCAACGCGATTTCCCGCCCCCTTGCCCGCACCCTTGAAGGACACGCTCGGCCATCCCATCTACCCCATCTCGCCATAAGGCTTTGACTCCGTCCCGGCCTTATGGCACTTGCCCAGAATCGCCGCAATATGGACCGCCATCGCATGTGCCCGATCCGGGGCGCACGCGCGCGCAACAAGAGAGACAAGGATTACCGATGCCAAAGGAAGAATGGGGCACCAAACGCCTGTGCCCGACCACCGGTAAGCGCTTTTACGACATGAACCGCTCGCCGATCGTCAGCCCCTATACAGGCGAACAGGTCGAACTCGACAGCACCAAGACACGCATGATCGCCGCCGATGCCGAGGATGCCGTGACAGCCAAGGCCAAGGCCGCAACAGCGACCACCGACGACGATCAGGTGCTGGACGACGATGATGTCGAGGTTGAACTGGACGACGATCTGCTGGACGACGACGAGGACGAAGATACAGTCCCCCTCGACGAACTGGCCGACGTAGCGGCGGATGACGACGACTCGTAAATGCGACGGTCGAACGGGGTCTTTTTCGCTTGATCCCGTTCGGCAAAGCGCCTAATCAGCGGCGCACGGCCCAAGACGGCCACCCAAGGATGGGGCATTAGCTCAGCTGGGAGAGCGCCTGCATGGCATGCAGGAGGTCAGCGGTTCGATCCCGCTATGCTCCACCATCCTTCCTCTGGAAATTCACGAACGCGCAGGCGTGCTGGATACATATGTGGGCGCTGACTGACGCGCGTTCGCTAAACCGCGAGCCGATGCTCAGTTCCGCACGCGTCCAAAGGTCGACAGACGATTGATCTCGTCCAGGCGCTCCAGATTGACGACGGTGGACAGCATCAGGCGGTCCTGGCTCCAATCGCCGGGGCGCTGGATGGCGATGGCCGTCAGCATGATGGAGGCAACCAGCGGGCAGATCGTCGCCAGATACAGCAAACGCGGGCGGCGCAGGTGGCGCAAGTCCAGCAAGGATGTGATCCGCTTTTGCAACAGGCTGGCACGCCCGTCCAGCAAGGCCGAGCGGTCCGCCGTGACCAACGTCACCTTGGGCACAGCCACAACAAACATACGGTCCCGCCGCAAAGTTTGCTGGCACACGGACAGCAGCGTATCGCAATAGGCGCGCACATCGATCTTGCCCCGGCGCAGCACCTCTGCATCGCAGCTCAACTCGCGCAGGTTCTCCACCTGACGCTTCCATGCGTGATAGGCGGGGTTGAGGAAAAAGAACGGCTTGAGCGCCTCCAGCACGATCTCCCATTCGATGTCGCCTTGCCGCAGATGCTGAAATTCGTGCGCAATCGACACTTTCAGCTCCTGGCGTTGGCCGAGCATATGCGAGGGAACAACGACGTAATAGCACCACAGACCACGCGTCGAAAACGGCACCAGTGTCCGGTCAGACAGACGCAAACGTATGCGGCCAAAGCTGCGCCAGGCATATCCCGCCGACACGATCCGGTAGAGGCAGGCCATGGAGTAGAACAGGCGGACCGTCCCCAGCGCGAGCCCCACGAGGAACAGCGCGATGACAGTCCATGCGACCCATCCGGCGGCGTTCACCACATTGGTCAGGAACGTATCGCGCATCATCACCAACCGCTCGAACTCGGTCGCGGGCATTTCGAAGCCACCGTTCAAGTAGTAGGCAACGACCATGTCCGACAGGTTCACGTTCACGCTCTTGGCGTAACCGCTGCTTTGCAAGGTGGTGAAGGCAAGGATCAGGAAGGGCGAAAAGACGATCGCCAGAAAGACGGTGTTCAGCAACTTGAGTTGCGTGACATAGCTGTGTTTCAGGCCCAGATGGTTCAGAAGGAACCGCGCCATCGACCAGAAGAAATAAGCCGCGACAAATAGAATATTGGCATTGATGAAAGCATCGAGAAGGGCGTCACCCGGTATCATTTTTCAACCTCCGATCCACTAATGCCCGGATTTTCCCCAATGCTTCTTCTGTCAGTGCATCATCATTGACGAGACGCGCCACCAGTGAAACGGGCGTGTCGTCAAACAGCTTCATAGACAGATCTTTTAGTGAACGGGTTTGATAGGCGTCCTTGCCCAGGGTCGGTTTGAAAACATGGCGTTTGCCATCCTTCCGACTGGTCACGAATTCCTTTTGTTCCAATATGCGCAGGATGGTGGCCGCCGACGTATAGGCAAGGTCACGGCCCTCGGGCAGTTGGTCCAGCACATCGCGCACCGTCCCCTCGCCTAAAGCCCAGAGTTCATTCATGAACTCCAGTTCAACCTCGGTCAGCAGCTCGTTCTTTTTCTTTTGTCTCATGCGGTACCATCCAGGACGTATCGCTCACGTATTATGTCGCGCGAGTAGATACGAAGATTTTAGTTTTTCAAAACGCTTTTTCACACTTTCCAGAAACAGAAGATGCCCCAAACCACCGATATGCCCAAGGGAACCCACAGCGGTTGGCCCATAAGCCCAAGCCAGGCGAGGAAAATATAGGCGGTGCCCAGCAGCGTGATGAACAAGCGGTCACCGAGCGTCGTGGTCAGTCCAAACACCCCCGTCCGTTCGATCCCGTCCCGATACTTGGTGATTTCCAGCACCGCAATGATCGCGATGGCTCCAAAGATGCCGCAGAAAAGTGCGAATGTGATCGGTGTCCACGCCATCCAGAAACTGGGCCACAGCGGGTCGGTCCAGGAAAACCCCTTTTCCTCTGCCTGATTGGCCACGTTGCCCCAGCCCTGTGCCAGCGCCGATGTCGGCAGCAATGCGGCGAGATAGATCAGATGTTTCATCACACCCTCCCCAGGGCAAAGCCCTTGGCGATATAGTTGCGCACAAAGTAGATCACGATGGCCCCGGGGATGATGGTCAGCGTCCCTGCGGCGGCCAGCAGCCCCAACTCATACCCGGCGGACGAGGCCGTCTTGGTCATGGTCGCCGCAATCGGTTTGGCGGCAACGGCCGTCAGCGTCTTGGCCAGCAACAGTTCCACCCAAGAGAACATGAAGCAGAAGAACGCCGCGACCCCGATCCCCGCCTTGATCGTCGGCAGGAAGATGGTGACGAAAAAGCGGGGGAAGGAGTAGCCATCGACATAGGCCGTTTCGTCCAGTTCCTTGGGCACGCCACCCATGAACCCCTCCAGGATCCACACCGCCAGCGGGATGTTGAACAGGCAATGCGCCAGCGCCACGGCAAGGTGCGTGTCAAACAGCCCCACCGAGGAATAGAGTTGAAAGAACGGCAACGCGAACACCGCCGCGGGCGCCATCCGGTTGGTCAGCAGCCAGAAAAACAACTGCTTGTCGCCCAGAAACCTGTAGCGCGAGAAGGCATAGGCCGCAGGCAGCGCCACACAGACCGAGATCACCGTGTTGATCGACACGTAAATGATCGAGTTGATGTAGCCCCAATACCAGCTCGGGTCGGTGAAGATGACCTTGTAATTGTCCAGCGTGAAGGTCTGTGGAAACAGACTGAACCCCGACAGGATTTCATTGGTGGTTTTGAACGACATCGCGACCAGCCAGTAGATCGGCAGCATCAGGAACGCGATGTAGAGGATCGGAATGAGGGAGCGTTTTCTCATTTCGCATCATCCTTCGTCATCAGAGTGTAAAACAGCCACGACACCAGCAGCGTGATCGCGAAATAGATCAGGCTCATCGCCGCCGCAGGGCCAAGGTCGAACTGCCCAAGGGCAATCTTGACCAGATCAATGGACAAGAGCGTGGTCGAGTTGCCGGGCCCACCGCCCGTCAAAACAAACGGCTCGGTATAGATGTTGAAGCTGTCCATGAACCGCAACAGGATCGCGATGGTCAGAACCGTCTTCATCTTGGGCAGTTGGATGTAGCGGAACACTTTCCAAGGGGAAGCGCCGTCGATCTTGGCCGCCTGGTAATAGGCATCCGGGATCGACACGAGGCCCGCATAGGACAAGAGCACAACCAGCGAGGTCCAGTGCCAGACATCCATCACGATGATCGTGACCCAGGCCGCAAAGGGGTTCTGCGTCATGTCATAGGCAATGCCCAACACATCGTTGAGGAAATAGCCCATCAGCCCGATCTTGGGCAGAGTAAAGATGTTCCACATCGCGCCGACCACGTTCCACGGGATCAGCATGGGCAGGGCCATCAACACGAGGCAAACAGGCACCCACATGCCTTTGCGCGGCATCGACAGGGCAATGATGATGCCCAGCGGCACCTCGATGATCAGGATCAGGAAGGTGAACAGGAACTGGCGACCCAACGCAGCCTGAAAACGATCAGACCGCAGGATTTGTTCGAACCAGTCGAGGCCCTGCCAGAAGAACACGTTGTTCCCGAACGTCTCCTGCACCGAATAGTTGACCACCGTCATGATCGGGACCAGCGCGTTGAACGCGACCAACAACAGGACGGGCAGGACAAAGAACCACGCCTTTTGGTTTTCGGTTTTCATGGTGCCGTTGCCCCCGATTTCTCTGTTGCGATCCAGCCGTCGCGATAAAGCCGAGTCTGATCCGGTCGAAAGGCCAGATGCACAGCCTCGCCTTGTGCAGGCACCTCGCCCTCGACAATCGCCTTGACGGATGTGTCGCCCACCATGGCCTCGACCACGGCGTGGCGGCCCACGTCCGACACTTTGTGTATGCGCGCGGCGAGGCCCTGATCAGACAGCGACACGAATTCAGGCCGGATGCCCAGTTGGGTCAACCCGCCCGCACCCGTCACCTTGCCTTCCAGGCTGACAGGCTGTCCTTCGAACAGGGCACCGCCTGCGCGTTCTTCGACCGGCAACACGTTCATGCCGGGCGATCCGATGAAGTGGCCGACAAAGGTGTGCTGGGGCCGTTCGAACAACTCGACCGGCGTGCCAATCTGCACGACTTCGCCCTCCTGCATGACCACCACCTGATCCGCGAATGTCAGCGCCTCGGTCTGGTCATGCGTCACATAGATCATGGTGGCGCGCACCCGCTGGTGCAGCTCTTTCAACTTAGACCGCAGCTTCCACTTCAGATGCGGGTCAATCACGGTCAGGGGCTCGTCGAACATCACGACATTCACGTCGTCGCGCACCAGCCCACGGCCCATCGAAATTTTCTGCTTGTTGTCGGGGCTCAGGTGCGAGGCGCGGGTGTCGAGCATCTCTTCGACCTCCAGCATCGCGGCAATCTCGGCCACGCGCGCAGCGATCCGCCCCTCGTCCACCCCGCGATTGCGAAGGGGAAAGGCGAGGTTATCACGCACAGTCATCGTGTCGTAGATCACCGGAAACTGGAACACCTGCGCAATGTTGCGCTGGTTGGGCGGCAGGTCAGTCACATCCTGATCATCAAACAGCACCCGCCCCTCTGACGGCACCAACAGGCCAGAAATGATGTTGAGCAGGGTCGACTTGCCACAACCGGATGGCCCCAGCAGGGCATAGGCACCACCATCCTGCCATTCGAGGTCGATCTCCTTAAGCGCATAGTCATCGCGCGACGCCGGGTTGGGCATGTAGGCATGCCGCAAATTGGAAAGGACAATCCTGGCCATCAGGTAACAAGCCTCCCATCTGAGTCGAAATAGAATGCCTTGCTGACATCCATGAAAAACTGGTGCTCTTCCCCGACTTCATACGGATGCACGCCATGAGCCAGTGACACCCAGCCATCCCCGCCCATCTGGAAATGCGCGCTTGATTCCGAACCGGACAGTTCGGTGACCAGCACAGTGCCCATCAACGGCACATCACTGGGTGATTCAGACACCGGCGTCACATGATGCGGGCGGATGGCAACGGTGTAGGCACCATCAGGCAGGTCCGCGGCAGCACCCTGCAACGTCCAGGTCACGCCCGTCTCCATCCGCGCCTCGCTGCCGGTCTTGACCACATCGGCGGCATTGATCGGCGGGTCCGAAAACACGCGCGCCGCCGTCAGGTTCTGCGGCTTGCGGTAAATCTCCGCCGTGGGGCCGAACTGGGTGACACTGCCGTCTTCCATCAGGGCGGTCATACCCCCCAGCAACAGCGCCTCTTCGGGTTCGGAGGTGACATAGACCACCACCGCGCCCCGCCCCGCAAACAGCTCGGGCAGTTGCTCGCGCAGCTCTTCGCGCAGCTTGTAATCGAGGTTGGCAAGGGGTTCGTCCAGGAACACCGCGCGGCTCTCCTTGGCGATGGCACGCGCCAGCGCACAGCGCTGTTGCTGCCCGCCCGACAACTCCTGCGGGCGGCGGTTCAGCATGGGGCGCAGTTGTAGCACATCCGCCGCCGCCTCGACACGCCCCTGAATTTCGGATTTCGCCATGCCTGCAACCCGCAAGGGGGAGGCAATATTGTCGAACACCGTCATCTGCGGATAGTTCACAAAGAACTGGTGCACGAGGCTGATGTTCCGTTTTTGCGTGGACAGTTTCGACACGTTCTGCCCGTCCATCCAGATCTCACCGCTTGCAAGCGGATCAAGGCCCGCCATCAGCTTGATCAGGGATGTCTTGCCCGACCCGGTCTGGCCCAGCAACACGTTGAAATGACCCGTCTCCAGCACCAGCGACGTCGGCTTGATGTGGGTGATCCCGCGGGTCACCTTACTGGCCTGTTTCAGCTCGATTGTCATTGAGATGTACCTGTTTCAAAACGGCCGGGGCTGTTGGGAACCCCGGCCTGATGCCGGCCCGCCTGCACTCACCAGGCGGACCAACGGGGAGGTTTACTGCTGCCAGCGGGCCACCAGCTCGTCATAGTTCACGGTCTCGCCTTGCGGCTTCTCGTTGTCGAGCTTGGGCTTGGCGCCGCCATTGGCGAACCAGTACTCGGCGTCCTGCTCTTCATTCAGACGCGGGCCGCAGCCGCCATAGACACCAGCGGCCTCATCAGCCTGCTGCATCCGGGCCATGGTGATGTCCATTTCCTCGGCCAGACGGTCCATCGCCTGCTGAGGTGTGAACGCACCCGAGTTCACGTCGCCGATCTGCTGCCACCAGATCTGGGCCAGCTTGGGATAGTCCGGCACGTTGATGCCGGTGGGCGACCATGCCACGCGGTCAGGCGAGCGGTAGAACTCGACCAGACCACCCAGTTTGGGCGCACGCTCGGTGAAGCTGTCGTGGTTGACCGAACTGTCGCGGATAAAGGTCAGACCCACATGCGACTTCTTCACATCGACCGTCTTGGACGTCACGAACTGAGCATAGAGCCATGCGGCCTGTGCACGATCCGACGGCGTGGATTTCAGGAATGTCCACGATCCCACGTCCTGGTAACCCACCTTCTGGCCTTCTTCCCAATAGGGGCCGTGCGGGCTGGGCGCCATCCGCCACAAGGGGTTGCCCTCGTCATCGACGGTATTGTTGCCTTCGGACTTCGGCTTGACCATGTCGGCGGTAAAGGCGGTGTACCAGAAGATCTGCTGGGCCACGTTGCCTTGCGCCAATGCGGGCAGCGACTGGTAAAAGTCGTAAGACGCCGCACCCGGAGGGGCATAGGCACGCAGCCACTCGTCCCACTTGCGGATCGCATAGACCGCCGCAGGGCCGTTCGCCGCACCACCGCGCGTCACGGATGCACCGGCAGGGTTGCAAGACCCGGCTTCCATACGGATGCCCCATTCGTCGATCGGCACGCCGTTCGGCTCACCCTTCGATCCTGTGCCTGCCATCGACAGCCACGCATCGGTCATACGCCAGCCAAGGTCAGGCGCACGTTTGCCGTAATCCATGTGGCCATAGATCGCGACGCCATCGACTTCCTTCACATCGTTGCTGAAGAAGTCTGCGATGTCCTCATAGGCCGACCAGTTGACCGGAACGCCGAGGTCATAGCCGTACTTGGCCTTGAACGCCGCCTTGTTGTCCTCATCATCGAACCAGTCCTTGCGGAACCAGTAGAGGTTCGCAAACTGCTGGTCGGGCAGCTGATACAGGTTGCCATCCGGGCCAGTCGTGAACTGGATGCCCATGAAGTCATCAAGGTCCAGCGTTGGGGACGTCGTGGCCGCCCAATCACCCGCCATCTGTTCCGTCAGGTTATACGCCAGTTGGAGACGCGAGTGCGTGCCGATCAGGTCGGAATCGTTGACGTAGCCGTCATAGAGGTTCCGCTGAGTCTGCATCTGTGTCTGCACGGCCTGCACCACTTCGCCCTCGCCGAGGATCTGGTGGTTGACCTTGATGCCGGTAATTTCCTCGAACGCCTTGGTCAGAACCTCGGATTCATAACCATGCGTCGGGATACCTTCGGACAGGACGTTGATTTCCATGCCTGCATAGGGCTCGGCCGCACCGATGAACCATTCCATCTCGGCCATCTGCTCGGCTTTGCTAAGCGTGGATGGTTGGAATTCCTGATCAATCCATTTTTGGGCTGCCGCCTGATCGGCCAAAGCAGTCCCATGCCCCGCGATGACAGCAATAGCTGCAGTCGCGGAGAGCAGATACTTGCGCATCTTATCTCCTCCCAAGATTTCTATGTGAGCCGGTTTTTGCCGACTGCTTTACGATAGGCTCAAAATTTTGCCTCTGTCAAACTAATAGTTTAGTAGTAAATTTCCGTTTTAAAACATCGCCTTATTGCCCACCTTGATGATTTTCGGCGCAAAGCGGCACCAATATCGCCACACACAGCAAGGCTTTGCCGCACCACCATTCCACCAGATTGCAGCGCAACGGCGGGGCGCGTACCGCCTATCCACACTACGTCAGCGTATCGAGAAAATGCGCGACAGCGCCAAGGGTGTGTGACGATCCACCGACCCGCCTGGCCATGGACCATGGTGGCTTGCGCGCGCCTGATCCTGCATGTCCGTAGGCGATGCCCTATTGGCAATGCCGTATACGTGCTCCGAAGACATCAGGCGCACCCATCAAGGTGAAAGGGTGTATCGCATGCGTCGGGCCACTGCGCAGCTGCCACATCGGCGATATTGCAATTTCCACAATTATTGATACAAAACGTTTCATTAATATTGAAATGCCTTGACATATGCGTATGCACCATCTACTGTATGCGCAGCGTTTTCACCCGCATTTAATGCCAGATTGCATTTGGCGTAAGGCCAGATTAGGCTGCGCATATGGCCCTGCCCGTCGAAACTTTCTTCTTGTCGCCCACACATCAGGGCACCCTGCAAAGCCAGGTGCAGCAGATGATTGCCCATGGCATTCTGTCGGGCCGGTTCGGCACCGGGGAAAAGCTGCCTTCGACCCGCAAGCTTGCCACCCATCTGGGCATCAGCCGGATCACCGTAACCCTCGCCTATACCGAACTTGTGGCCTCCGACTACCTCACCGCGCGGGGGCGTTCCGGGTATTACGTTTCTTCCAATGCGCCTGTGCCGCCCGTGTTCCAACCCCAGCACGCGGCCAGTGACTCCGTCGACTGGACACGCGCCATCGGACAGCGCTTTGCGGGGGGCGAAACGCTGACCAAGCCGCAGGATTGGGCGCGGTTCCGCTATCCGTTCATCTATGGCCAGACCGACCCGCAACTGTTCGATCACGCCAACTGGCGGCAATGCGCGCTACAGGCGCTTGGACAGCGCGACTTTTCGGCCCTGACCTCTGACTATTTCGATCGGGACGACCCGCAACTGATCGAGTTCATTCAGCGCAATACGCTGCCCCGGCGCGGCATCGCGGCCAATGCCGATCAGATCCTGATCACGCTGGGCGCACAGAACGCGCTGTGGTTGGCCGCCCAGGTGCTGCTGACCCAACGCCGCACGGCCGCGTTCGAGGATCCCTGCTATCCCGCCTTGCGCGAAATCCTCACGCAATCGCGTTGCCACATGGCCCCTGTGCGGGTCGACCGCGACGGCCTGCCGCCCGATGCGATCCCGCCCGAAGCGGACGTGATCTTTACCACGCCCAGCCACCAATGCCCCACCACCGCGACCATGCCCATGGCACGCAGGCAGGCCTTGCTGGACCGCGCCCGCGACCTCGATGCGCTGGTGGTCGAGGATGATTACGAGTTCGAGATGTCCTTCCTCGAACCGCCCTCGCCTGCACTCAAATCCATGGATACGGACGGGCGCGTGATCTATGTGGGCAGCTTTTCCAAATCGCTGTTTCCGGGTCTGCGACTGGGCTATCTCGTCGGCTCGGAACCCTTTGTGCGCGAGGCGCGGGCGCTGCGCACCTCCGTGCTGCGCCATCCGCCTGGGCATATCCAGCGCACAGCCGCCTATTTCCTGTCGATGGGGCACTATGATGCACAGATCCGCAAGATGGGCGCCGCCCTGCACACCCGCCGTTCCATCATGCAAGAGGCGATCGACGCACACGGCCTCGACATCGCCGGGATCGGCGCGTTTGGCGGTTCATCCTTCTGGATGCGCGCGCCCGACGGGCACGACGCGCGCCACCTCGCCGCACAATTGCAGGACAAAAGCGTGCTGATCGAACCCGGGCACACCTTCTTTTCCGGCGAGGATCAGCCCCGCACCTATTACCGCCTCGGATACTCTTCGATCCAAGCGGATCGCATCAGCGATGGGATTGAACTGATCGCAAACTGCCTTGATGGCTAAGCTGGACTTAAATGGGCATTTCAACTGGCCCTAACGCCAACCCGCTCAGGCCTCTAACCTGAGCGACAACGTACTCGGGGCGATTCGACGCCCCCCTTTTTATTTGGAGAGCGCCCCATGAAGATGACCACAGAAGAAGCGTTTGTAAAAACACTGCAAATGCACGGGATCGACAATGCATTCGGGATCATCGGCTCGGCCATGATGCCGATTTCCGACATCTTCCCCGATGCCGGGATCAAATTCTGGGACTGCGCCCACGAGACATCCGGCGGCATGATGGCCGACGGCTTTACCCGCGCCACCGGCAAGATGTGCATGATGATCGCGCAAAACGGCCCGGGCATCACGAACTTCGTCACCGCCGTGAAAACCGCCTACTGGAACCACACGCCGGTTCTGCTGGTCACACCGCAGGCCGCCAACAAGACAATCGGTCAGGGTGGCTTCCAGGAAATGGAACAGATGAACCTGTTCGCTGACTGTGTCGCCTATCAGGAAGAGGTCCGCGACCCGTCGCGCATCGCCGAAACCCTGAACCGCGTGATCATGCAGGCCAAGCGCGCCTCGGCCCCCGCACAGATCAACATCCCCCGCGACTTCTGGACCCAAGTGGTCGACATCGAACTGCCCGTCATCGTGGACTTCGAACTGCCCCAAGGTGGTGACACCGCCGTGGCCGAAGCCGCCAAGATGCTGAGCGAAGCCAAATTCCCCGTCATCCTGAACGGTGCTGGCGCGGTTCTGTCCAAGGGCGGCATCGAAGCCTCGCGCGTTCTGGCCGAGAAACTCGACGCACCCGTCTGCGTTGGCTACCAGCACAACGACGCCTTCCCCGGCAACCACCCGCTGTTCGCAGGTCCGCTGGGCTATAACGGCTCCAAGGCCGGCATGCAGCTGATCAGCCAGGCCGACGTTGTTCTGTGCCTCGGCACGCGCCTCAACCCGTTTTCGACACTGCCCGGTTACGGCATCGACTACTGGCCCCAGGACGCCAAGATCATTCAGGTCGACCTGAACCCCGATCGCATCGGCCTGACCAAAAAAGTCACAGTCGGCATTGTCGGCGACGCAGCCAAAGTGGCCAACGGCATCACCGCACAACTCAGCGATGACGCAGGCGACACCAACCGCGCCGAGCGCAAGAACACCATCGCAACCACCAAATCCGCATGGGCGCAGGAACTGACCTCGATGACCGAGGAACAGGACGATCCCGGCACCAACTGGAACGAACGTGCCCGCGCGGCCAAACCCGACTGGATGGCCCCCCGCATGGCATGGCGCGCGATCCAGGCCGCACTGCCGGTCGAGGCGATCATCTCGTCCGACATCGGCAACAACTGCGCCATCGGCAACGCCTATCCATCCTTCAACGAAAGCCGCAAGTACCTGGCCCCCGGCCTGTTCGGCCCCTGCGGCTACGGCCTGCCCTCGATCGTGGGTGCGAAAATCGGCAAGCCTGACGTGCCGGTTGTGGGTTTCGCCGGTGACGGCGCCTTCGGTATCTCGGTCAACGAGCTGACAGCCATCGGCCGCGGCGACTGGCCTGCCATCACGCAGATCGTCTTCCGCAACTACCAGTGGGGCGCGGAAAAGCGGAACTCGACCCTATGGTTCGACGACAACTTTGTCGGCACCGAGCTGGACGAGCAGGTGTCCTACGCCGGTATCGCCAATGCATGTGGCCTCAAGGGCGTGATCTGCCGCACCCAGGAAGAGCTGACAGCGGCACTGGACCAGGCGATCAAGGACCAGATGGAAAACGGTGTCACCACCCTGATCGAAGCGATGATCAACCAGGAATTGGGCGACCCCTTCCGCCGCGACGCGATGAAGAAGCCCGTCGAAGTGGCCGGCATCAGCAAAGACGACATGCGTCCGCAGGTTGTGTAATCTACGTGGACTTTAACGAACGAACAGGGTGGGCGGCATGAGCGTGCTTGACAATATCCAGGCGCGCGCAGCCGCCCACCCCGCCCATATCGTGCTAAGCGAAGGCCACGATCCCCGGATCGTGGCTGCCGCCATTCGTGCCACCCAGATCGGGCTGGCCACCGTTTCCCTTGTTGGCGAGACCCAGTTGATCGAGGCTGAGCTGAGCGCGCAAGGCGCCACCGCCTCTGACACATTGCGGATCGCCGACCCCGCGACATCCTCCCAAACTGCACCTTTTGCCGACGCGTTTCACGAGCTGCGCAAACACAAGGGCGTCACGCCCGAAAAGGCCGATGCACTGGTGCGCGGCTCGCTGGTCTTTGCCGCCATGATGGTGCGGCAGGGTCAGGCAGATGGCACAGTCGGCGGCGCAGTCGCGACAACATCCGACACCGTACGCGCCGCCCTGCAAGTGATCGGCAAGGCCAAGGACGCCGCCCTCGTCTCCAGCTTTTTCCTCATGGTGCTGCCCGATGGTCACCCGTCGGGGCGTGACGCGATGATCTTTTCCGACAGCGGCCTCGTCATCGACCCGAACAGCGAAGAGTTGGCAGCCATTGCCGCACAATCCGCCGCCTCTTACACCGCCCTTCTGGGGGCAGACCCCAAGGTGGCCATGCTGTCCTTTTCCACCATGGGCAGCGCGCGCCATCCGAACGTGACCAAGGTCACGGACGCCGCCGCGATCCTCAAGGAACAGCACCCGCAGATCGCCTCGGACGGTGAATTACAGTTCGACGCCGCCTTTGTCCCCGATGTGGGGGCAAGCAAGGCCAAAGGGTCACATGTTGCAGGCCATGCAAATGTGATGATCTTCCCCAATCTCGATGCGGGCAACATTGGCTACAAGATCGCGCAACGTGTCGGCGGCTGCACCGCCATCGGCCCGATCCTTCAGGGCCTCGCCAAACCCGCAAATGACCTTAGCCGGGGATGCACGGCCGATGATGTCATGCACATGATCGCCGTCACCGCCCTGCAAGCCGCCGCCAATCAGGAGACCTCATGAACCAGCCCAAGCTCGATCTGTCGCCCAAGGTCTCTGACGAGGTCCGCAAAACCACATGCTACATGTGCGCCTGCCGCTGCGGCATCAACGTGCATCTTAAAGACGGCAAGGTGGCCTATATCGAAGGCAACCGCGACCACCCCGTGAACCAGGGCGTGCTCTGCGCCAAGGGCTCGGCAGGCATCATGCAGGTCAACGCGCCGTCGCGTCTGCGCAAGCCGCTGAAACGTGTTGGCGAACGCGGCGCGGGCGAGTTCCAGGAAATCGAGTGGGACGAGGCCCTGCAAATCGCGACCGACTGGCTGGCCCCCATCCGCAAGGATGACCCCAGCAAGCTGGCCTTCTTCACAGGCCGCGACCAGTCCCAATCCTTCACCAGCTTCTTCGCCCAGAACTTCGGCACACCGAACTACGCGGCCCATGGCGGCTTCTGCTCGGTCAACATGGCGGCCGCAGGCATCTACACGATGGGCGGCGCGTTCTGGGAATTCGGCCAGCCCGATTGGGACCACACCAAGCTGTTCATGCTGTTCGGCGTGGCCGAAGACCACGACTCCAACCCGATCAAGATGGGCATCGGCAAGATCAAGGCGCGCGGCGCCCGCGTCATCGGCGTGAACCCGATCCGCACCGGCTACAACGCCGTAGCCGACGATTGGGTGGGCATCACACCCGGAACCGACGGTCTGTTCATCCTGTCGATGGTCCACTGCCTGATGAAGGCTGGCAAGATCGACGTGAACTACCTCGCGCAATACACCAACGCGCCCTGCCTGGTGAATGGCGACGAGAAATCGCCCGAATTCGGCCTCTTGCTGCGCGATGACGACGGCAAAGAACTGGTGATGGACCGCGCAACCGGCAAACTGACCCCGTTCGACCAAAAGGGCGTCAAACCCGACCTCACCGCCACGCACCGTCACGCAGGCATCAGCCACCGCACCGTCATGCAGCACATGGCCGAGCGGTATCTGAGCGACGAATACGCCCCCGAGGCCGTGGCCGACCGTGTCGGCATCTCTGCCAAACGCATCCGCACGCTGGCCGCAGAAATTGCCCGCGTTGCCTTTGACGAGGCATTCGAGCTGGATCAGGAGTGGACCGACTTCCGCGGCGAAACACACAAGACGATGCAGGGCCGCCCCGTCTCTTTCCACTCCATGCGCGGCATCAGTGCCCACGCCAACGGCTTCCAGACCTGCCGCGCCCTGCACGTGCTGCAAATCCTGCTGGGCAGTGTCGAGGTTCCCGGCGGCTTCCGCTTCAAACCGCCCTATCCAAAACCGGCCACAGCGCACCCGAAACCCCATTGCGGCGTCACACCTGACAAACCGCTCGACGGCCCACACCTCGGGTTCGTGCAAGGCCCCGACGATCTCGCCCTGAAAGAAGACGGCACACCGGCGCGCATCGACAAGGCATTCACCTGGGAAAACCCGATGTCGGCCCACGGCCTCATGCACATGGTGATCTCGAACGCCTATGCGGGCGATCCCTACAAGATCGACACGCTGTTCATGTACATGGCGAACATGTCGTGGAACTCGTCCATGAACACGCGCGGCGTCATCGACATGCTGACGGACAAGAACGAGAACGGCGACTACGTCATCCCGCGCATCATCTATTCGGATGCGTATAGCTCGGAAATGGTCGCCTATGCCGACCTGATCCTGCCCGACACCACATACCTCGAACGCCACGACTGCATCTCGCTGCTCGACCGGCCCATTTGCGAGGCTGACGCCGCCGCCGACGCGATCCGCTGGCCCGTGATCGAACCTGATCGCGACGTGCGCGGGTTCCAGTCGGTGCTGTGCGAACTTGGCGCCAAACTCGGCCTGCCCGGCTTTACCAACGAGGACGGCGGCCAGAAGTACGCGGACTACGCCGACTATATCGTGAACCACCAGCGCAAACCCGGCATCGGCCCGCTCGCAGGCTTCCGGGGCGACGGCGATCAGGCCGGGCGCGGCGATGTAAACCCCGACCAGCTCGACAAATACATCGAAAACGGCGGTTTCTTCGTCGAACACATTCCGGACGGTGCAAACTACTACAAACCCTGGAACGCCGGGTATCAGGACTGGGCGGTCAACCTCGGGCTCTATGATAGCCCCCAACCCTACCTGTTCTCGCTCTATGTCGAACCCATGCGGCGCTTCCAGCTTGCCGCCGAAGGGCACGGCGACCGCCAGCCCCCCGATCACCTGCGCGAACGGATCAAGGCCACGATGGACCCGCTGCCGATCTGGTACGACCCCGCCCCCGAGAACAAGGTGGACGATTTCCCCATCACCGCGCTCACTCAGCGCCCCATGGCGATGTACCACTCATGGGGATCGCAAAACGCGTGGCTGCGCCAATTGCACGGGCACAACCCGCTTTACCTGCCAACCAAGCTGATGCGCGACAACAACCTCACAGATGGCGACTGGGCCAAGGTAACCTCGCCCCATGGCGAGATCACTGTCCCCGTCCTCGAAATGGCCGCGCTCAACGAAAACACGGTGTGGACGTGGAACGCGATCGGCAAGCGCAAGGGCGCCTGGGCACTCGACGAAAACGCACCCGAAGCGACCAAAGGCTTCCTGCTCAACCACCTGATCCACGAGTTGCTGCCGCCCAAGGGCGATGGCCTCCGCTGGGCCAACTCCGACCCGATCACAGGTCAGGCCGCATGGTTCGACCTCAAGGTCCGCATTGAAAAGGCCGACGCGCCCGCCGAGTCCCAACCAGCGATGAAGCCGATCAAATCCCCCGTTGGCAAAGGGCCCAAGCAACTCTCGTGGAAGGTGGGCAAATGACCGGCATCCAGCGCACCCTCCTGGCCATCGCGGCCTTCCTCGCAGTGGCCATAGGCACGTTCATCTACTTCATCGCCAACTGGGACGCGTCCAAAGCGGCCCCCATCGGCATGAAAAACGAGACTGCTCCCTTCATCTTGCAGACTAAACTCCGGGGTCCGGGGCAGCGCCCCGGTCCTGCCCCCGCAGCAGGAGCAACCGCATGACAACTCTTCCCCAATCCACGACGCGCAAACTCGGCCTGGTCATCGATCTGGATACCTGCGTGGGCTGCCATGCCTGCGTGATCTCATGCAAAGGCTGGAACACCGAAAACTACGGCGCGCCCCTGTCTGACACAGACGCCTATGGCAGCGACCCCTCGGGCACCTTCCTCAACCGCGTGCACAGCTTCGAGGTCCAGCCACCCCAAGGCGAAGCGCAACTCATCCACTTCCCCAAATCCTGCCTGCATTGCGAGGACGCGCCCTGCGTCACCGTCTGCCCCACGGGCGCCAGCTACAAGCGGGTCGAAGACGGCATCGTGCTGGTGAACGAATCCGACTGCATCGGCTGCGGCCTGTGCGCCTGGGCCTGCCCTTACGGCGCGCGCGAAATGGACGCCGTCGAAAAGGTGATGAAGAAATGCACCCTCTGCGTCGATCGCATCTACAATGAAAACCTGCCAGAGGAAGACCGCGAACCCGCCTGCGTGCGCACCTGCCCGGCCGGTGCACGCCACTTTGGTGATTTCGCAGACCCCGACAGCAACGTGTCCAAACTGACGGCTGAACGCGGCGGGATGGACCTGATGCCCGAACAAGGCACCAAACCGGTCAACAAGTACCTGCCGCCACGCCCCAAGGACACGCTGAGCGAGGGCGCAGGCGACATCGACATCCTCGCCCCCTATCTCGAACCCGTGGCCCAAGAGGCCTCAGGCTTCCTCGGCTGGCTCGACAAAACGCTGGAGAAACTCTGATGCATCCCGCACCTTCCGTCATCTTCTTCACCGTGTTCTCGGGCATCGGCTTTGGCCTGCTGACCTTCCTTGGCCTGGGCTATCCAAACGTCACCGGCTGGACGGCATTCGCGTTCTTCGTGATCGCCTATCTCTGCGCCGTGGGCGGGTTGATCTCGTCGACCTTCCACCTTGGCCATCCCGAACGCGCGATGAAGGCGTTCACGCAATGGCGCTCCTCCTGGCTCAGCCGCGAAGGTGTCTGTGCTGTCATCGCCCTGCTGGTCATGGCGCTTTATGGCATGGGCCTTGTGTTCTTTGGCCAGCGGTGGGGCCTGCTGGGATTTGTCGGCGCGATCTTCTCGCTGCTGACGATCTTCACCACATCCATGATCTACACCCAGCTCAAGACCATCCCGCGCTGGAACTCCCCCGCGACACCGGGCATGTTCCTCAGCTATGCGCTGGCGGGCGGCGCCCTGCTGTCTGGCCAGATCACGTGGGCCATGGGCCTGCTGGTCGTGGCCGCAGTCATCCAGGTGTACCTCTGGGCACAAGGGGACGGCGCGTTGGCCGGGTCCGGCTCTAACCTCGCCACAGCGACGGGTCTTGGCGCCGATGGCAGCGTGCGCGCGTTCGAACCGCCCCACACCGGCACCAACTACCTGCTCAAGGAGTTTGCTTATGTGGTGGGCCGCAAACATGCGATGAAACTGCGCGTGATCGGTCTGGTCCTGATGGCCGTGATCCCGATCCTGCTGCTGGCCGCGTCCTTCTCGCATTTCATTGCGCTGTTGGCGGTCGTCAGCCATGTCGCAGGGGCACTCACCACCCGCTGGCTGTTCTTTGCAGAGGCCGAGCATGTGGTCGGCCTCTACTACGGCAAAAGATAAAAGCAAGGTGGGCAAACAAGCCCGCCTTTTCCTTTTCAGAGAAGCGCGGCATGCTCCAGCCCGGCATCGACCAGTGCCTTGGTCTCGTCCGCAAGGCCAACAAGCGGCAGGCGCACCTCGTCCGAACACAGGCCTAGGCGCGACATCGCGTACTTCACGCCCACCAGCCCCGGCTCGGTAAAGATGGCCTTGTGCAGCGGCATCAGCTTGGTCTGGATCTCCAGCGCAGTCGCATAATCCCCCGCAAGGCACGCCTCCTGCATCTGGCTCAGCAGTTTGGGCGCCACGTTCGCGGTCACGGAAATACAGCCCACGCCGCCCACGGCGTTGAATCCATGCGCCACCGCATCTTCGGCACACATCTGGATAAAATCGGTGCCGCAGGTGATGCGTGTGTCGCACACGCGGGCCATGTCACCGGTCGCATCTTTGACGCCGACAATACGGGGCAGTTTCGCCAGCTCACCCATCGTCTCGGGTGTCATGTCGATCACCGACCGGCCCGGGATGTTGTAGATAAAGATCGGGATGTCGGCACAGTCATGCAGCGCCGTGTAATGCGCAATCAGCCCACGCTGGGTGGGCTTGTTGTAATAGGGCGTGACAACCAGTGCGGCATCGGCCCCCACACGGGCGGCATGCTCGACAAAGCGGATGGCCTCGACCGTGTTGTTCGACCCGGCCCCGGCAATCACGGGCACGCGGCCCGCCGTCGCCTTGACCACGGTTTCAATCACGGTCTCATGCTCTTCGTGGGTCAGCGTGGGGCTTTCCCCGGTGGTGCCAACAGGCACAAACCCATGTGTGCCCTCACCGATATGCCACTCGACCAGCTTCTTGAGGGTTTCCAGATCCAAAGCGCCGTTACGAAACGGCGTGACGAGGGCAGGCATAGAACCTTTAAACATTCTCACGCTCCTTTTTTACGTGTGGCAGGCGGATGGCCTGGGATGAAATGCGCATATGCCGCAGAGGTGAGTTGAAACGTCACGTATCGTGCATATGCTCAGAGGCTCTAGCCATGTGACCACAGGAAATGCAAGTGATGAGCCGGATTGCCCTCGCCGTGATGGCGCTTTTTCTGCTGTCTGTGGCCGCGCTGGCCGAACGGCCACGCCCGTTGGGCTGGGCGCTGGACGCGATGCGGGGCGGCAGTTGGGATACGGCGGCCGCACTTGCAGCCCGCGATGGCCCGGTGGCCGCCGACATCATCGAATGGCACCGCCTGCGCGCCGGGCGGGGCACATGGGATGACATCGACGCCTTTCTCACACGACGCCCCGACTGGCCGGGCGAGGCATTTCTGCGCCGCAAATCCGAACCCGCGGTCGCCAAGGCGGGCCCAGAGGCCGTGCTGAAATTCTACGCAAACACCGCCCCACAAACCGCCCAGGGCGCGCTGGACTATGCCAAGGCACAGGCCGCCATGGGCAATGAGGGCGAGGCCCACGCAACCGTCGTTCTCGCCTGGCGCAGCATGGACATGTCGTCCAGCACACGCGCGCTCTACCTGTCGCTTTACCGCAACCTCATCGCACCCCATCACAGCGCGCGGGCCAGCGCGATGGCGTGGGAAGGCGAAGGCGAAAACGCCCGCGCCATGTTCGACCTCATTCCCGAGGGCGAGGCCGCGCTGATCCGCGCCCGCTTCGCCCTGCAAGCCCGCGCGGGCAATGTCGATTCCCTGATCGAAGCCGTGCCAGAGGCGCTGCAAAACGATCCCGGCCTCGCGCATGACCGGTTTGAATGGCGCATCCGCAAGGGGCGTTGGGCCGACGCCAAGGCACTGCTGCTCGACCGCTCACGCTCTGCGGAGGCTCTGGGCATGCCCGAGGAATGGGCCAACCGCCGCCGCGCCATGGCCCGCGACGAGATGCGCGATGGGGAGGCCGCGATTGCCTACCAACTCGCCGCCCGGCATTTCCTGACCGCCGGGTCCAGCTATGCCGATCTGGAATGGCTGGCGGGCTACATCGCCCTGCGCCAACTCAAGGACCCGGAACTGGCCCTGGCCCATTTCAAGAACCACCGCAGCGCCATCGCCTCTCCCATCTCGCGCGGGCGGGCGGGTTACTGGATCGGGCGCGCGCACGAGGCGATGGGAAACACGGACGAGGCAGCGGCATCCTATGCAGACGGCGCGCAGTTCCAGACGTCGTTCTATGGGTTGCTGGCAGCAGAACGGGGCGGATTGCCTGTCGATCCGGCCCTTGCGGGGGACGAGGCATTCGCTGACTGGCGCACCTCCGATCTCAACCAGCGTGATCTGTTCCGGGCCGGGCTGCTCTTGCAGGCCTCGGGCGAACGCGACATCGCCGAACGGTTCTGGACGCATCTGGCCGAATCCCTCGACCGCGCGCAGGCCGGGCAACTTGGTCAGGCCGCCATCGACGCCGAGCAACCGCATCTGGCCGTGATGATCGGCAAGCGCGTGGCCCGGCGCGGCATCACCCTGCCCGCCCCCTACTATCCCTTGCACCCGCTGGCCGAGGCCGATCTGCCCATGGCCCCGGAAATGAACCTCGCCATCGCCCGACGCGAAAGCGAGTTCGACCCGGTCGTGCAATCCGGCGTGGGCGCGCGGGGCCTCATGCAGATCATGCCCGCCACCGCGCGCGAAGTCGCCGCAGGCCTCGGGCGCAGCAGCGAACATTCCACCGACCGGCTGACCGCCGATCCCGTCTACAATGCCGAACTGGGCGCGCAGTATCTCAGCGAACTTGCGGGCCGCTTTGATGGCAACGTGATCCTGATGTCAGCCGCCTATAACGCAGGGCCCAGCCGCCCCACACGCTGGATGGGGCTCTATGGCGATCCGCGCAACGAGACAGAGGATTTCGACGTGATCGACTGGATCGAACACATCCCCTTTCGCGAAACCCGCAACTACGTGATGCGCGTGACGGAAAGCCTGCCGATCTACCGCGCGCGGCTGGGCAAGGACGCGCTGCCGGTGTCCTTCACCGAGGAACTCACCGGCTCAACCCTGCTGCCGTTCGCGCCACAGGGTGAATAGGCCCGCCGCCACGATGATGGCCGCCCCAATCAGAACGTTGATCTGCAAGGCCTCGCCGAACAGGGCGATGCCCACGGCGGCGGCAAACACCATCTGGAAATAGGCAAAAGGCTGGACCGCGCTGGCCTCCGCCACCTCGTAACAGCGGATCAACAGCCAATGGCCCAGCGACCCCGTCAGGCACAGCGCGCCCATCCACATCCAGTCGGCCCCGGTCATCGGCTCCCAGAACCACAGTCCCACCGCCGTCATGCCAACGGCCCCCACCGTGCCCGTCCAGAAAAAACTGGTGGCGGTGTCATCGTCGCGCGCCACATAGCGGGTCAGCAGCCCGTAGGTGGCAAACATGATCGCCGCGATCAGCGGGATCACGGCTGCCGGGTTGAACACGCCCAACCCTGGTTTGAGGATGAACAGCACGCCAACAAACCCCACGCCAATCGCCGCCCAACGGCGCCAGCCCACATGCTCACCCAGGATGGGCCCGGACAACGCCGCCACCAGCAGCGGATAGGCGGCAAAGACCGCGTGGCTTTCCACTAGCCCCAGAATGGTGAACCCGGTCACCATCACGCAAATCTCAGCCGCCAGCAGACCGCCGCGCAGGATCTGGATACCAGGGCGTTTCGTGCGCGCCGCGGCGGAGATCCCCCCGGCCTTGCGCCCCGCGATGGTGATGACAAAGGCGGCAAAAAACCAATAGCGGATCATCACGACCATGTAGACGTTGTATTCGCCCGCCAGATGGCGCGAGATGCCGTCCTGCCCCGCAAAGACCACCGATGTGGCCACCATCAGCGCGATGCCAAGGCGCGTGTTGTTGCCCGCGCTCATCGCAAGGTCGCGCGCGTCATGTGCCGCTTGCGGCCAAAGCCGGGCGTGCGGGTGACGTCAAACCCCGCCGCCTCCAGCCCCCGGCGCACAAATCCCGCCGCCGTATAGGTCGCCGCAGTGCCACCGGGGGCGGTGTGACGGGCCACCTCGGCCATCAGATCAGGGCTCCACAGCTCGGGGTTCTTGGCCGGCGAAAACCCATCCAGATACCACGCATCGGCATGTCCGTCCCACGCAGGCAGATATGCGCGCGCATCGCCTTCGATCACCTCAAGCGTCACACCGTCAAAAGCAATCACGCCCGCGGTGCCAATCGCCGCCACCAATTGCGCCGACAGATCGGCCAGCTCGGGAAACACGGCCAGCGCCGTGGCCATGTCCGACGGTGCCATCGGATAGGCCTCGAAACTGGTGAAATGCAGCGTGCCGGGCACACCCGCCGCACGCCACGCCGCCCATGTCGCCAGAAAATTCAGGCCCGTGCCAAACCCCAACTCCGCCACCCGGAACCCGTCGCAAAACCGCGCAGGCAGGTCATTGCCGTCCAGAAACACATGCCGCGTCTCGTTCAACCCGTCATCGAGGCTGAAATAGGGATCGTCAAAGCGCACCGACACCGGCACCGCCCCGTCGCGCCACTCCAGTTCTGCCCGCTGGTCCTGCATTGCCCGCCCCTGTAGGTATGTCGCGGCGACCTTGGCGAAAGGCTTGTGGAATGGCAACGGACAAGATCACAGTGCGCGGGGCGGGCATCTTTGGCCTGTCCATCGCGTGGGTGCTGACGCAGCGCGGCGCCTCCGTTCAGGTGATCGACCCGCACGGGCCAGCCGCCGGGGCCAGTGGCGGCATCGTTGGCGCCCTCGCCCCCCATGTGCCCGAAAACTGGAACCCGAAAAAGGAGTTCCAACTGGAAAGCCTGTTGATGGCAGACCGCTTCTGGGCCGAGGTCGAAGGCACAGGCGGGCAGTCCCCGGGCTACGCCCGCTTGGGGCGCGTGCAGCCCATCGCGGATGACGCCGCCCTCGCGCTGGCCACAGCCCGGGCCGACACTGCACGCACCCTCTGGGGGGACGCCGCAACATGGCAGGTGCGCCCGGTTGCGGATGCAGAGTGGGGCGCGGCCAGCCCCACGGGCATGGAAATCTTTGACACGCTCAGCGCCCGGATACACCCGCGTCAGGCCTGCATGGCACTTGTCGCTGCGCTCAAGGCACAGGGCGTCGACATCGCAGCCGACGGTGCGGACACCGCCATCACAATCCACGCCACGGGCGTCACAGGGCTCGAGACGCTGAACGCCACCCACACCCGCATGATCGGCGCGGGGATCAAGGGGCAGGCCGCCCTGTTGGCCCACGCTGCACCGAACGCCCCGCAACTCTTTGCCGACACGCTCCACATCATCCCGCATGCCGACGGCACCACCGCCATCGGCTCCACAACGGAACGCGACTACGACAGCCCCGACCAGACCGACCAACAGCTAGACGACATCATCGCCCGCGCCCGCACCGCCATCCCAGCCCTGCAAGACGCCCCTGTGATCGCGCGATGGGCCGGCCTGCGCCCACGCAGCCGCTCACGCGCGCCCATGCTGGGGGCCTGGCCCGACAGGCCCGGCCATTTCATCGCAAACGGGGGGTTCAAGATCGGCTTTGGCATGGCCCCCAAGGTGGCCGAGACCATGGCCGACCTGAT
This sequence comes from Tateyamaria algicola, assembly GCF_047715485.1. Lineage (NCBI taxonomy): Bacteria > Pseudomonadati > Pseudomonadota > Alphaproteobacteria > Rhodobacterales > Roseobacteraceae > Tateyamaria > Tateyamaria algicola. The sequence goes on along the minus strand of NZ_CP180422.1, from coordinate 2,448,600 downwards.
CCTTGACGGCCAGAACACGATCCCGGACGGCTTCGAGGTGACCGCCTCGCTCTAGGCTTCGGCCTGCATGCACTGCCGCCCATCCGGCCCGCGCACCCACAACAGTCGCCCGCGACGGCACAGAGTCGCCGCTTCGTGATGCATCAACGGGGCCGTCGCGCGAAAGGCAAAGCGGGTCAGCGGCCCCAAGCCCGCCTCGGCCATCAGCATCAAATGCTGGGCCAGCAAGGGGCCATGGACGACCAACCCGTCGTAACCTTCGACATCGCGGGCATATGGCTGGTCGTAATGAATGCGGTGGCCGTTCATCGTCAGCGCGGAATAGCGAAACAGCAGCGTCGCATCGAAATGTACAGTCTCGGCGTGCTCTTCATCCGTTGCCGCGACGGGCGGCACAGGGCGCGGGGCATCCGGCGCAGGGTCTTCGCGATAGACAAGGTCCTGCCACTCGCTCAGGCACAACCGCCCCTCCTGCCACACCTCGTGGCGCAGGGTGACAAAGGCCAGCGGCCCGGTCCGCCCCGCCTTGGGCACCGCTGCCTCGCAGACCGACACACGCTCGGCAGGTACACCCAGGCGCACGGGCGCGTCAAACTGCAACCGCCCCCCGGCCCACATGCGGCGGGGCAGGCCCATATCCGGGATCAGACCGCCGACCTTCGGATGCCCGTCACGGCCCAACCCGTCAGGCGGCGCGGGCGACCAGAAGTACAGCTGATGAAAAAACGGCGGCAGCGCATCGCCCGCACGCAACGTCGGCTCCTGCCCCATCGCAACCTGCATGGCGCAGGCACGGGCCGGGTCCATCACATCACTTTGACGAAGCTCATCTCTATCGGCATTCTGCATTCACGCACCCTGCGCGACGGAGCCGGAAAATGGAACAGCCCACCCTCTACAGTCTCGACCATTTCGTGCTGACCGCGACAGACATGGACGCCACAATTGCGTTCTACACAGGCGTCCTCGGCATGACGCACCGCACGCTCGAGGTGCCGGGCGAACGCCCGCGCCACGCGCTGTTTTACGGGGCGCACAAGATCAACCTGCACCAATTGGGGGCCGAATTTGAACCCAAGGCGCGCAATGCGGGCGCAGGCACCGCCGATCTGTGTTTCCTGACACAAACGCCGCTCAGCGACTGGCAGGCGCATTTCAAGGCGACGGGAACCGAAATCGAACTCGGGCCGGTCCCGCGCACGGGCGCGCAATGGCCCATGCAGTCGCTTTACATCCGCGACCCGGACGGCAACCTGATCGAAGTGTCGGTGCGGGCCGACTAGCGTTTGATCTCGGCGCGCAGGGCCTGCATCAGCTGGCCCAATTCCTTGACATAGATCTCGCCCACAAGGGTGCCGTCATCGTCAAACTGCTTGGACGAGGCGGCGAGGTGAATTTCCGGGCCCTGCAGGATGCGGGGGCGAAACGGCACCATGTAGCCGCGCAACACCATTTGCGCGCGCTCACCCCCGGCCCGGCCCGCCGCCGCAGACATGACCGCCAATGGCTTGTCCGCCCAAGGGTTGCCCTCGACCCGGCTGACCCAGTCCAGCGCATTCTTCAGCGCGCCCGATGGCGCCTTGTTGTATTCGGGCGTGGAAATCAGAACCGCATCGGCCTCCGCGATCTGGCCCGCGAGGGTTTCGGCCGCGTCCGGCACGCCTTCGGCCGTCTCAAGATCACCGTCATACAGGGGCATCTGCAAATCCGCCTCGACATAGGTGCACTCGCCAAACAGGCGCGCCGCCTCGCGCAACAGCTTGCGATTGGTCGCGCCCGTGCGCAGCGATCCGGAAATTCCAAGGAGTATTGGCGTGGTCATTGTCGGCCCCTTTTGCAGTCACACCACTTTGACGGCGACACCTGACAAAGCAAGAGGCCCGGGAACAGTTCCCGGGCCTCTGACGCAATTGATCTGTTTTTTTAGGCGCCGCGCGCGTTGGGCAGGATCACGATCTCGACGCGACGGTTCTGCGCCTTGCCCTCGGGGGTAAAGTTCGACGCGATGGGCTGGCTTTCGCCGCGGCCAAAGGTCTGCACCCGGTTGAACGGCACGCCCTGGTTCAACAACACATCCGCCACCGCATTGGCGCGGCGTTCGCTCAGCTGCTGGTTATAGGCGGCATCGCCGTCCGAGTCGGTGTGACCGACGATCTGCACGGTGGAATCGGGGTATTGCTGCAAGCTGCGCGCCAGCTCGCCCATATCCGATTGCAGGCCCGGACGGACCGAAAAACTGTCGACGGCAAACAGGATCGCCTCGGGGAAGGACACGATCAGGCGGTCGCCCGTGTTCGTGATCGACACGCGGCTGTCGAGGCTGCGGCGCAGCTCGGCCTCTTGCTGGTCAAGGTCATATCCGATCGCACCACCGACAAGGCCGCCAACGACGGCACCGGCCAGCGCCGTGTCACGGTCGCCCACAACCGCACCGATCACCGCACCTGACACAGCGCCAATGCCGGCGCCACGGTTGCGGTTCTGGTTGATTGTCTCGCCATCAGGGCCTGTGGTGCCTAGCGCATTGGGGTCGGTACATGCTGCCAGCGCGGCAACCGCGCCGATTGCGAGGGTAAGGGGAAACTTGGTCATTTGGTCTATCCTACTGCCTTCATGAAACGGCCCCGTTCGGGCAGGGCGCTTTGTGATAACGCAAGATAGGCATGCAAAGTTCAGGCGGAATAGGGGGAAAATCACATAAGCGGCATCCCGCGCACCTGTTTTCCGTTGTTTTTAGGCCTCTGCGCGGGCGGATTCATAGGCCAGAAGGGCGCGTTTGACCGGCAAACCCCAGTGATACCCGCCCAGACCGCCCGACTTGCGCAAGGCCCGGTGGCACGGGATCAGCCAGCTGACCGGGTTGCGGCCCACCGCCGTTCCCACGGCACGCACTGCGCGCGGATTGCCGATGCTCTCGGCGATCTCGGAATAGGTGGTGACGTGGCCCGACGGGATTTGCAGCAACGCCTCCCACACCTTGATCTGGAACGGCGCCCCGATCAGATACAGCGGCGCGGTGCTCAACTCCGCCTCTTCGGCCCCGAAAGCGGCCAGCACCCAGGGGCGCAGGCGCATCGGGTCCTCGACAAAGGTTGCCTTGGGCCAACGGTGCAGCAAATCCTGCATCGCCGCATCCTCGCCCATCTCGGCCGCAAAGCCCAGGCCACAAATCCCTTTGTCCGTGCCCATGACAAGCGCAAGGCCAAAGGGGCTGTCGAACCACCCCCAATAGATGGTCAGGCCCGCACCGCCCTTGGCGTAGTCGCCCGGGCTCATCGCCTCCCACCGCAGGAAAAGGTCATGCAGACGCCCCGACCCGCTCAGGCCCGCGGCATGAGCCGCCTCCAGCGTGGTAAAGCGTTCAGCCAACAGCGCCTTGGCATGGCCCAGCGTCAGGTATTGCTGATAGCGCTTGGGCGACACACCGACCCAGCGCGAGAACAGGCGCTGGAAATGCGCCGGGCTCATGCCCATCTCGCCCGCCAGCGCATCAAGGCTCAGGGGATCATCCGCACCGTCGATCAGATCAATCGCGCGGCGCATGACGTTGTAATGATAACCGGTATCGGCAGGGGGTATCGCGTTCTGTTCCATGAGACTGAAACTAAGGTCACACAGCCCCAAACGCGACCCGCTTCTTGTGCAAACGAATGGGGTCGCGGTCCGCTTGGCTGAGCCGCGCAAAACCCCTACCCTGCGAGGATGGAGCGCATCCTCATCTCGTCATGCCTGCTCGGCCGCCCGGTGCGCTACAACGCAACGGCCAAGGCGTGCAGCGCGCAAGATATCCTGAACCGCTGGCAGGACGAGGGGCGCCTTGTCCCCATCTGCCCGGAAATCGCCGTTGGCTTTCCAACGCCGCGCCCACCTGCAGAGATACGCCAATCCCGCAACGTGGCAACCGGTGACGCACAAGGCACTGACGTGTTGAACGGCGCGGCGTTCATTGTCGAAGACGTGGGCACCGACGTGACCGACCTCTACGTGCAGGCCGCGCATGACACGGTCGCCTTTGCACAGCACAACGGATGTGCCCACGCGGTCCTGACCGACGGCTCACCGTCTTGCGGATCAAGCTTCATCTACGATGGAACGTTTTCAGGCACGACCAAGCCGGGCATGGGCACCACCACAGCCGCCTTGCGCCGCGCGGGCATCACCGTGTGGCCCGAGACAGAGATCGCCGCGCTCGACGCACGACTGAGGACTGCAAAATAAGGCACATGCGCCGCCACCTCAGTGCGGCGGATTGCGACTGGCCTGCATCTGCTGCACCTGCTCCGGCCAGGTTGACCGGATAAAGGCCAGGATATCCCAAATCTCGTCATCACTGATCACGCCATCAAAGGCGGGCATAGCGCTGTTGAAATCCTCGATCCCGCGCACAGCCAGCGCGCCCCGGCCACCAAGTTTGGTGTACTCGAACAGCAGCACATTGTCGTGATGCCAAGTGTGGCCACTCTCGTCATGGGGCGGGGCGGGCAAGGTCCCGTCATCATTGGGCACACGCCAGTCCGGCTGACCCTCAAGGGCGGCACCGTGACAGGCCGCGCACTGCGCCTGATACAGAACCTGACCCGCAGCAATGTCCCGCCCCAACAGCTCGTGATCCGCCAATGCAGGTGCCCCGATCAGGGCCAGGATCGCGCACCAACGTATCATGCGACCACCACCCATGTGCGCATGCCGCCCACCGCATGGCTCAGCATGTGACAATGCAGCATCCAGTTCCCCGGATTGTCGAAAGTGCACAGGATATCGCGGCTCTGACGGGCGTTGACCAGCGTGGTGTCCCGCAGATCACCGGCAGTGCCATCCGCGTTCAGCTCATAAAAATGGTGCCCGTGCAGGTGGATACCATGGGGAAAGGACGTGTCATTGACCAGCGTGATGCGCGCGGTCTCCCCCCGCTTGAACGACGCAAACGGCGCGGGCTGCAGATCGGACACGTCATTGAACGCCCAGATGTTGTCGCCGCCGTGACTGCCACCCATGGCCCCGCCCATCATCGTCAGGGTCAGGTGCTGCGCGGGGTCTCGCGATGGCGGCGCCGCATGGGCGGGCAAGGCGGGAATGGGCGCAGGCTGTCGAGCCGCGTTCATCCCATCGGCCGCCAGCGTGCCAAGCTTGTAGGGGCCTTGGCGGCTCATCATGTCCAGCTGCACCGGGCCCTCAACGTCCAGGATCAGATCAACACGCTGCGCCGGGGCCATCATGATCTGCCCGAACCCGCGCGGGTCGGGCAGGGATAGCCCGTCCAAGGCGACGATGCGGCCTGACGCGCCTGTAATGGCCAGCGGGAAAATCCGGTTTGTGGCGGCATTGATAAGGCGCAACCTGATCCGATCCCCGACCTTGACCGCTTCCTTAGAAAAGAACGCCCGCGCATATGTCCCCAACAGCCCGGCATGGGCAACGCTGTGGCGGTCGGCATATTCCTCGATCAGCGTGCCGTCCCGCTCCATCCGCCAATCGGCGAGAACAGCGGTGATGTCGTGATCCACGTCGACGGGCGCATTCTCTTCGACAATCAGCGGCCCCATCATTCCGCGCGCCACCTGCTCATGCGAGATGTAGTGCGAGTGATACCAGAACGTGCCCGCATCCGGCGGCACAAAGCTGTAGGTCTTGGTGTCGCCGGGATCGATGATTTCCTGGGTCAGCATCGGCACCCCGTCCATGCTGTTTTCCAGCCGGACACCGTGCCAATGCACGGCGGTGCCTTCCTCCAGAGCATTCTCGACGTCAATGGCGACACGCTCCCCACGGCGCACCCGCAGTTCCGGGCCCGGCGTTGCACCGTTAAAGCCCAGCATGCGCGTTGCACCGTCGCCATCAGGCAGGATTTGCGCCGTCACCGCTTCAGCACGCAGGCGATAGGGCGGGGACGCGGCAATGGCCTGCCCTGGCAAAAGGCCCACAGCGGCCGAACTGGCAAGGAATTGGCGACGGTTCATATCAAACCTCATGATGGCAACGTCAAAACAGATGTCAGCACAGCGGTGACAAGCAGGATGGCGATCACGGCGCCCCACTCGACGCTGATCGAGCGTGACAGATACGCTGCGGCCTGCACCTCACCGCCCCGCATCTGCGGGACAAATCGCAGCTTGTTCAGCGCAGCAAGGCCAAGCAGGACAGCAACGCAAACGACTTTCACGACAAGGACCTGACCATAGCCCGTACCAACAAGCGCGCCGATTGAACCCACCAGCACATAGCTGGTCACCAACCCCGCCAGCACCAGCAGCGGCACGAACACGGCAGCCATCCGGCCAAACCGGTGGCCCAGCTCTGCCGCGTCCGCAGCAGCGGCACGTACAGCCAGCCGTTTCAGCGGTGTCAGTATACCCATCCACAGGGCCACTGCCGCCAGATGGAACAGCAGCACCGCGTTGAGCCATGGCATATCCCGATCCGGCACATGCCCCACCGCCGCAAAGGACCACAGGGCCAGCCCACCGCCCAGCGCCGACAGCCACAGACCCCCACGACCCATCAGCAACCCACCCATCAACAGGCCAAGGCCAACCAACCGATAGGCCAGTGCCGTGCCCACAGGCGTGGTCCACAACAGGCCCAGCATCTCGGGATCGCTCATGCCGCCGACATCGCCGGTCAAGGTGGCCCCACCCAGCGAAAAGCCAAGGATCGTGGCCAGCATGCCCAGCACCGCGAACCCGGCCGCAACCGGGCGGATCCCCTGCACATGGAAAACCAGCGCGGCAAACACCGTCCCCGTGGCGGTCAAAACCCCCAGATACAGCGCAAACTTGGTGGCAATCGCGGCCAGTCCCCAGATATCAGGCACTAGTCCTCAACCGTAAAGCTGAAGGCCCCGTTCATCGGGTGCCCGTCATCGCCAAGGCCGCGCCATTCGATCACATAGGTCCCCGCGCCCATCGGCGCCATCGGCAGGGCATAACCCGCGCGAAACCCGCTGACCTCGCCCAGATCGAGGTCGGCACCGGGTTGATCTGCATGGGCGACCGTGACACGGGTCAGGCGGATGTTCCCTTTGAAGTCGAGGACAATCTCGCTCGGCGCTTGTGCAATCGCTGCCCCGTCCGCCGGGGTTGTGGCCTGCAACGGCGAATGTGCCAATGCGGATGTCGCCCAGACAAGCAGCAAAGCTGCGCGCGTGATGTATTTCATAAGCCCCTCTTCCCTCGGCATGTCTCAGCGCGTTCTTACACGTGGTTCGATTTGACTGCCTTCACAATCGCACTTGAATGCCATGCGTTTCGCCCTCGCTACGCCTTCCAGCAGGGGGAGGGTCAAACAGTTTTCCGTTCACAGCTTCGCGAGCCTGCATGCACATACCGGATGCAACATAACAGGCCGCCCGACATCTCTTGCGCCCCGGCGCTTGCCCGTCCCGCCAAATTTCCCCATACCGCTCTTCATGGCAAAACAGCTCGACTATCATACGATCCGCGCGATCTTTACCCGGTTTCAAGAGGCAGACCCAGAACCCAAGGGCGAGCTGGAGCACGTCAACGTCTACACGCTGGTCGTGGCCGTGGCGCTATCGGCCCAGGCGACGGATGCAGGCGTGAACAAGGCAACCCGCGCCCTGTTCCAGATCGCCGACACACCGCAAAAGATGCTCGACCTCGGGATCGACGGACTGACGGAGCATATCAAGACAATCGGCCTGTTCCGCCAGAAGGCCAAGAACGTGATGAAGCTCAGCCAGATCCTCGTCGATGACTATGGCGGCGAGGTCCCCAATTCCCGTGCCGCCCTGCAATCGCTGCCAGGTGTGGGGCGCAAGACCGCCAATGTCGTGCTGAACATGTGGTGGAGCTATCCCGCACAGGCGGTCGACACCCATATCTTCCGCCTCGGCAACCGCACCGGCATCGCGCCTGGCAAGACGGTCGACGCGGTCGAGCGCGCCATCGAAGACAACATTCCCGCAGATTTTCAACTGCACGCCCACCACTGGATGATCCTGCACGGGCGCTACCACTGCAAGGCCCGCAAGCCGCAATGCCCCACCTGCATCATCCGCGATCTCTGCCCGTTTGAGGACAAAACCGAATGACCAAATACACCCTCGCCGGCATCGGCAACGCCGTTGTCGATGTGATTTCCCACGCCGACGATTCCTTTCTCGACCTGATGGGGATCGAAAAGGGAATCATGCAACTGATCGAACAGGACCGGGGCGAACTGCTCTATGCCGCGATGACCGACCGGTTGCAGACCCCCGGCGGGGCCGTGGCCAACACGATTGCCGGGGTGGGCGCGCTTGGCCTGCCAACGGCCTTCATCGGGCGGGTGCATGACGACGCGCTGGGGCGGTTCTATGCCCAGTCCATGCAGGACAGCGGCACCGATTTCGTGAACGCACCCGTGCCCGAGGGCGAACTGCCCACCTCGCGCTGCATGATCTTCGTCACGCCCGACGGTGAACGCTCGCTCAACACCTATCTCGGCATCTCGACCGAACTCGGCCCCGAAGACGTGCCCGATACCGTCGCCTCGAACGCGCAGATGATGTTCCTCGAAGGGTACCTGTTCGACAAGGACAAGGGCAAAGAGGCGTTCCGCCAGGCCTCGCGCCTCACGCGCGCCGCCGGGGGCAAAGCGGGGATCGCCATCTCCGATCCGTTCTGCGTCGACCGGCACCGCCCCGACTTCCTCGACATGATCGGAAACGAACTGGACTTCGTGATCGGCAACGAACACGAGATCACATCGCTTTACGAAACCGACGACCTCGAGGCGGCAATGGCCAAAACCGCCGACATGATCGACCTGATGATCTGCACCCGCTCGGGCGATGGCGTCACGATCATGGGGCGCGGCGAACGCCACGATATCCCCGTGGAGAAGGTCACGCCGGTGGACGCAACAGGCGCAGGCGACCAATTCGCCGCCGGGTTCATCTACGGCCTCGCCACCGACCGTGATCTGGCCACCTGCGGGCGCATGGGCAACCTCTGCGCAGCCGAGGTGATCAGCCATATCGGGCCACGCCCGCAGATCGACATGCGCCAGCAATTCGCCGCCGCCGGTCTGGAATAGCCACAACAGGGACACTCGCCATGCTGAGCGACGGATTTCACGACGTGCCCAAGGGCAAGCTGGCGATGATCGTCACCGACCTTGAAATGCGCACCTGCCAGCTGCGCGGCGTGCCCTGCCCCGACGGGCTGACATTCGCGCGGATCACGCCGGATGTGGCGGCCTATCTCGACCTCTTTGACCGGGTGGGGCGCGACTGGCTCTGGTACGGGCGGACGCTGCTGCCCGAGGCAGTGCTGGCCGCACATCTCACCGACCCCGGCATCCACATTTACACCCTGATGAAAGACGACCAGCCCGAGGCGCTGCTGGAGCTCGACTTCCGCACCAAAAACGAATGCGAGCTGGCCTATTTCGGCCTGACCTCGGCGCTGATCGGCACGGGGGCCGGGGCCTACCTGCTGGATCGCGGGATCGAACTGGGCTTTGCCGCCACGATCAACCGGTTCCACCTGCACACCTGCACCATCGACAGCCCGCAGGCGCTTGGGTTCTACCGCCGTGCGGGCCTTGTGCCCATCGCGCAGCGGGTCGAGGTGGCGGACGATCCGCGCATCACCCAAGGGTACGACCGCGCGCTGGCGCCGCATGTCCCTCTGATCGACCCCTAGCGTTCGGACCAGGGGCGGCAGGCGCGGCCCGCCAGACAGTCCTCGACCTCCTTGACCTGTTCCGCACTCGGATTGCCAAACAGGAACCCACCGCAGGCATTCGTGCTCAGCACATAGCTGTGCGCGGTCTTGCGCAGAAAGGCGATGCTGCGCCCGGGCCGGGGCTGCGGACACCACGGGCCGATGCACTGCACCTCCAGCACCACATCGGTCTCGAACGGCAGTGCAACGCCGCGCACACTCAACGCATCACCCTTGAACGTCGCCGGGATCAACGTGGTTGGTGGCACATCCTGCTGCTTGTCCCAATCGACCTGCGGCAGCAGATCGGGGTCAAAGTCGATCTCGCCCAGCACCGGCACATGTCCTTCCTCGGCCGCCGCAGCCTCCAGATAGGCATCCGTCACGCCGTGGGGCACACAGGACAGCGCAAAGGCAGGAAGCGGCGCAAAGCAGGCTAGAACAGTCAAAACACGCAACATGACACAGCCTTTCATCAGCAATCTGTCCGCATCATGTGAAAACACCCGCCCCGTTATGCAATATCACCTCACAGATGCGGGGCGAATTCCGCAAGCACACGCACATAGACGTCGCGCTTGAACGGCACGATGGCTTCGGGCAGATCGGCCGGGGCCATCCACTTCCAGGCCGAAAACTCCGGGTGCTCCGTCTCAAGATCAATCAACTCATCCGCTCCGGTAAAGCGCAGCAGGAACCACTTCTGCTTTTGCCCGCGATACTTGCCCTTCCAAAGCTGCGGGATCAGGTCGTGGGGCAACTCGTAAGGCAACCAGTCGGCGGTCTCGGCCACCACCTCGACAAGGTCGGCAGGGATCGAGGTTTCCTCTTCCAACTCGCGCAAGGCTGCGTCGCGCGCATCCTCGCCCTTGTCCACACCGCCCTGCGGCATCTGCCAGGCGTCCTTGTACCGGTCCTTGCGCTGGCCGACCCAGACTTGACCGTCCCCGTTCATGACCATCACCCCGACATTCTTGCGATAGGGCAGCTTTTCGATCTCTTCTGGGGTCATCTTGGGCGTCTCCGGCAGTTCCTGAGCCGGAAAATACTATTCTCTGCGCGGTGTGAAGAGGGTGTTTCGATTCCAGTGTTGAAAAGTGGTCGGCTGTGCGGACGAAGCGGACTTTGATGGAGTTTATCTCAGCGGCTGACGCGATACGCTGTGTAAGCCCAAATGCACAAAAGAACGACCGCCGCAAACACTGGATCGATGAACCCGAGGCTCATCCCGCCCGGCATCTTCGCTTCCAACCAATTTGATAAAAAGTTGTCGTTCTTTAAAACAATCCCAATAATTGCACATCCGCCCAAAAACAGTGTTGCGCCCGCTGCTTCACCAATCGCTTTATGTTGGTCTGGAGTTAGTGGTTTTGGCAAAAGCCTACTAAAAGCACTCAGTATTTTTCCGATGGACCAAGCAAAGAGCCAAACAGAGACGAAAAACAAGAAGAAACCAAACCCAGCATATGGATTCTTGAACGCGATCAGGCCAGAAATCACCAACGGGATGACCAGCCATAGCTTGAGCTTCGCAGCCAAGCGATCAATTTTCTCATCCACTTGATCCGATTTCCTGTCCTTCAATGACACTTCCATTTCTTGCTATTCTGACGAGAAATTAAGGCTTAGTCAGCGCTCAGTCAAAACAGTACTTTGGCCTCAAACCGGACAACCGCCGCGTCCGAGACAAACAGTTATTCATTTTGAGGGCAGCGTTTCGCACGAAGACCAGAGCCATCCCGTGCTAGGTTCAGACTAGCCTACCGATGGTCGCAACACGTCTGCTCTAGGTCAGCCCATCAAACACTTTCTCCATCTCGGCGCGGTCCAGCGTCTCGCCGTCACGCGCCACGGTTTCGTGCCGGACAACACGGAAACCCCGGGCCGCAAATGCAGGCTGCGCCATCAGCGACGCATGGACCCAAAGGCGGTGCAGCCCCGCCGAGCGGGCCTCGTCCTTGATCCGGGCATAAAGCGCCGAAAACACGCCACGCCCCTGCCAGTCCGGCAGGACGTAGGCAAAGTCGATATAGGCCCCTTCACGTGTCATGAACCCGATGGGCGCACCGTCGGCCTCGGCCACACGCACCTCCTGTTTGGCCAGCCGCGCGGCCCACGGCGCGCCCTGCAATGGGGTCGCGCACCACGCGTTTCGCTGGGCAGGCGTATAGGCGCTGCGCCCCTCGTGAATGGCCCGCCACATCACGCGGCCCAGCGCATCTTCCTCGCCCGCGATCATCTCGCGCAGGGTCATATCCGTTGCCTCACCCATCGCCCCTCCACCCGTTCCGTTAGCCCCGTGGAAAGGAACAGCGCCCTTTCGCATCGCACATCTGCGCCGCACCGCTACCCTATGTGACAAGCGCGAAAAAACACACAAATCTGTCCCCGCGGGGACACCCGCCCGCGCATGACGCCGCGTTGCACGTGACATCGCAAGCCCTATACCTGAAACCAAGAGGAAACTGGTTTGGGAGGACACCATGACCGCGTACCCACACATGCTTGCACCGCTCGACCTCGGGTTCACGACCCTGAAAAACCGCGTGCTCATGGGCTCCATGCATACCGGGCTCGAAGAGACCAAGGACTGGAACCGCGTGGCCGAGTTCTACGCCGAACGCGCGCGGGGCGAAGTGGGTCTGATGGTGACCGGCGGCATCGGTCCGAACCTCGAAGGCTCCGTGCTGCCGGGTGCCGCGATGATGACCACGCAGGATGACATCGACAACCACTCCATCGTGACCTCCCGTGTCCATGAGGCCGGTGGCAAGATCGCGATGCAGATCCTCCATGCGGGTCGCTATGCCTATGGCCCGATGTGCGTGGCCCCCTCGCCCGTCAAATCCCCCATCTCTCCCTTCCCTCCGGCCGAACTGGACGAGGACGGGATCGAGAAACAGATCAGCGACATCGTCGCCACCGCGGCCCGCGCCAAGGAAGCCGGGTACGATGGGGTGGAGATCATGGGTTCCGAAGGATACTTCCTCAACCAGTTCCTCGTCACCCACAGCAACAAACGCACCGACCGCTGGGGCGGGTCTTACGAGAACCGGATGCGCCTGCCCATCGAGGTGGTGCGCCGCACGCGCGAGGCTGTGGGCACCGACTTCATCATCATCTACCGCCTTTCGATGATCGACCTTGTCCCCAACGGCTCGACCTATGACGAAGTCGTGCAGCTGGCCCGCGAGATCGAAAAGGCGGGCGCGACCATCATCAACACCGGCATCGGCTGGCACGAGGCGCGCATCCCTACCATCGCCACCTCCGTCCCGCGCGCGGCCTTTGCGTGGGTGACGAAAAAGCTGATGGGGCAGGTCTCCATCCCCGTCATCACCTCCAACCGCATCAACACGCCCGAAGTGGCCGAAGACGTGCTGGCCACCGGCTGCGCCGACATGGTGTCGATGGCGCGACCCATGCTGGCGGATGCGCATTTCGTGAAGAAGGCCATGGAGGGCAAGGGCGCCCACATCGCCCCCTGCATCGCCTGCAATCAGGCCTGCCTCGATCACACCTTCTCGGGCAAGCTGAGTTCCTGCCTCGTGAACCCGCGCGCCTGCAACGAGACGGAGCTGGTGATTGAACCCGCAAGCGCGGCAAAGTCGATTGCCGTCGTGGGCGCTGGCCCCGCGGGACTGTCCGCTGCGATGACAGCGGCCGAGCGGGGGCACAGCGTCACCCTGATCGACCGCGCGGACGAGATCGGCGGGCAGTTGAACATGGCCAAACAGGTGCCGGGCAAGGAAGAGTTCTGGGGCCTTGTCGACTGGTATCGCACCATGGTGGCCGACATGGGCATCGACGTGCGGCTGAACACAGAGGCCACGGTCGAGATGCTCAGCAGCTTTGACGAGGTGATCATTGCCACGGGCGTGCTGCCCCGCGATCCCGAAATCCCCGGCCAGGACAGCGCCAATGTGCACTCCTATATCGACGTGCTGAAGAAACGCGCGGTGCCGGGCAAGCGGGTGGCCGTGGTGGGCGCGGGCGGTATCGGGTTTGATGTGTCCGAATACCTTGTCCACGAGGGGCAAAGCCCGACCGAGAACCTGCCCGAATGGATGACCGAATGGGGCGTGGCCGACACGGCGGAACACCGTGGCGGTCTGGCCCCCGAAGGGCCGCAGCCTGACGCCCCTGCGCGGGCGGTCACCCTGCTGCAACGCAAGGCAGAAAAGCACGGCAAACGGCTGGGCAAGACGACAGGGTGGATTCACCGCTCGGCCCTCAAGATGAAGGATGTGAACTTTGTCGGCGGCGTGAACTATGAACGCATCGACGATCAGGGCCTGCACGTGTCCTTTGGCGAGGCGCGCGAGAACCCGTCGGTGATCGAGGCGGATGACATCATCCTGTGCGCAGGGCAGGTGCCGGACCGGTCGCTCGCCGAGGCCTTGAGCGAGGCCGGGATCACGCACCACATCATCGGCGGCGCGGATGTCGCGGCAGAGCTGGACGCAAAGCGCGCCATTGACCAGGGCACGCGGCTGGCGGCGACCCTGTAACTGCGCTAGCGTCGGGCCATGCCCATTTGCGTCTATGACATCGCGCCCGACGGCACCGCACAGCCCCCGGCCGAAGACCGTCCCCTCGGGGACGGCTATCGCTGGTGGCATTTCGACCTGAGCGACCCGGACCTGCCCGGTTTTCTGACCGACACGGTGCCGGACATCCCCGCCGCCGCCCTGACCGCGCCCGAAACACGGCCTCGCTGCGATACCTATGGCGACGGGCTGATCCTGAACTTTCGCGGGGTGAACCTGAACGCGGACGGGCCTGCCGATCAGATGGTGGCCGTGCGCATGTGGGTCACGCCGCAGATGATCGTCACCGTACGGGTGCGTCGAGTCTTTGCCCTCAACACCTTGCGCGAACAGGCCGAGGGCGGACAGGCCCCGGCCAGCCCCATGGGCTTTGTCGGGGCGCTGACGGCGGGGCTGATGGCGCGGGTACAGGACACCGTGTTCGATCTGGGCGACCGGGTCGACGTGATGGAGGACAGCGTGCATGACGATGCCCCCCTGCCCCCCGATCTGGCAGAGGAACGGCGCATGGCGATCCGGCTGCGCCGCTATCTGGGGCCGCAACGCGACGCGCTGGTGGCCCTGCTGGGGATCGAGACCGAGATGATGTCAAAGGGCCAGCGGGCGCGCCTGCGCGAACAGACCAACCTCGCCAAACTGGCGGTGGAGGAGTTGGACGCGCTGATCGCCCGCATGACGGCGGTGCAGGACCACCACACCGCGCGCGCCGCAGAGGCGCAGGGGCGCAATGGCTATGTGCTGTCAATCGTGGCGGCGGTGTTCCTGCCGCTGGGGTTCCTGACGGGCCTCTTTGGCGTAAACGTGGCGGGCATGCCGGGGGTCGAGACGCCCTGGGCCTTTGCCGCGCTGTGCCTCGGCCTGATTGTCCTGACGGTGCTGGCCGTCTGGGTGCTGCGCCGGATGCGCTGGATCTGAACGGCAGGGGCCCTGCACCAGACAGGGCCCCTGGCACGCATTATTCGACGGTGATCGTGATCACTTCGCTGGCGATGGGTGTGGCGTGGGGCACGTGGTTGAGATCGCCCATGACCAGTTGCATCGTGTGCTGACCGGCGGGCAGATCGAGGGTCACTTGCGTCTGGCCACCGCCGAAATGGATGTGATTGTCATCCGCAGGCAGGCCGTATTCCAGCTCTTCCGCGCCTTCCTCGCCCTCACCCAGAGGCGGGCGGTTCAGCAGCAGGTGGTGGTGGCCGGTGTTTTCCTTTTCCGTGCCAGCGGGGGCAACGCCCATTCCGTCGAGCCCGAAGATCACGGTGACGGGCGAGGAAACGGTTGCGCCGTCTTCCAGATTGACGAAATACACCTTGGCATCGGCGGGTGCCGGCGTGTCCTGGGCCATGGCGGCGGTGGCCATGAAGATGGTCGCTGTCATAAACTTGACAAAAGATTTCATTGTTTGTGTCCTCCGGGTCATATTGATGTTCACCAAAGTATAACACGTCAGGACCAATTCTATTCACACCTCCGCTCAAGACTCCGCCACCCAGGTTCGGGATGGCATGGCAGCGGTCTACCCGCGCCTGTGGCGCTACGCCGTTGCGTTGACCGGGCGGCGCGACTGGGCCGACGATCTGGTGCAGACCACCTGCCTGCGCGCGCTGGACAAGGCCGCGCAGTTCGAGGCGGGTACGCATCTGGACCGCTGGATGTTTCGCATGGCCCAGCGGGTGTGGTTGAACGAGCTGCGGTCGCGCAAGGTGCGCGTGGGTGGCGGGCTGGTCCCCGTCGAGGATATCGACCTGCCGGACAAAACCCCGGGCGCGGATGTGAATATTCTGGCGCGTGACGTGTTGAACAGAGTGAATGCCTTGCCCGAGGCGCAGCGTCAGTCTGTGTTCCTCGTCTATGTCGAGGGGTTCAGCTACAAGGAAGCCGCCGAAATAATGGAGATCCCGATTGGCACTGTCATGAGCCGCCTTGCTGCCGCCCGCAAGCGGTTGAACACGGAGATGGCCGACGTGCAGGTAGATGTGAGATGACGGAGATGCGTCCCTTTACCGATGAAGACCTGACTGCCTTTCTGGATGGAGAGGCGGACGATGCGTTGCGCGCCGAGATCGAGGCCGCGTTGGAAACGGATGCGGCCCTGGGCGAACGGGTGGCGTCGCTGGATATTCCGCTTGTCCCGATTGCCGTCGCCTATGACGCCCTGCTGGCAACCGCCCCGCCGATGCCGGACCTGCCCGAGGTTGCCGTGGCCCCGCCCCCCGCGACCCGCTTTGGCTGGGGTTGGGGTATCGGCACCTTTGGCACCGGGTTGGCCGCCGGGCTGGCTGTTGCGCTGTTCACCGGCTTTGGCACGCCCGAACCCGCCCCGCGGGGCTGGATCAGCTTTGTCGCGAGTTATCAGGCGCTCTACACCACCGCCACGCTGTCCATCGACAACCCGAGCCCGGCAGAGGCCACGATGCAACTGGCCGCTGTTTCGGACGCTTTGGACCTTGATCTGTCGGCCCTGCCGCAGGCGCAGGGTCTGACCTTCAAACGGGCGCAGGTGCTGGGCTTTCGCGGCAAGCCGCTGGTACAGATCGCCTTCCTGCGTGATGATGGCACGCCCGTTGCCCTGTGCATCATACCGTCGGGGCCGGACGAAAAGCCGCTGGACATGGGAGAGGCCGAAGGGCTGGACATCGCGCGCTGGAACACGCCCGGTTACGGTTTCCTGCTGATCGGGGGCACGGATGCCGATCCGCTGGCGCAAGAGGCCGAAACCTTCCGCGACTGGAGCCAGGATACCGCCACCTGAGGATTGTTTCACCGTTTCCATGCCATCAACGATCCCTGCAATCACCCCGATATTATCCAACCTCTGCCCTGATTGTGCCCTGATTGAGGTCGATACCTGATCCTCGACGCACATGATTGAAAGGGCCGGGCATGGACCGCCTCACTGAAATGGAAGCCTTTGCCACTGTTGTGGACCAGGGTGGATTTACAGACGCCGCCAAGAAGATGGGGATTTCGAAATCCGCCGTTTCCAAGCACGTCTCATCGCTTGAGGCCCGTCTGGGCGCCCGCCTGTTGAACCGCACAACGCGCCGGGTCAGCCCGACCGAGATTGGCCTGGCCTATTACGACCGCGCCCGCCGGGTTCTGAACGATGCAGGCGAAGCGGATTCGCTGGTCACCTCGATGCAATCGGCACCTTCGGGTCTGCTGCGCATTTCGGTTGCGACCGATTTTGGTGTGAACCACCTGTCGCCCCGCCTGTCCGAATTCCTTGAGGATTTCCCGGACATCACGGTCAACATGGTCCTGAACAACCGCTATGTTGAGCTGATTTCCGAAGGCTTTGACATGGCCGTGCGCATCGGAGAGCTGGAAGACAGCACGCTGCGGGCCCGCAAGCTGACCGAGACCACCAAACGCATGATCGCGAGCCCCGCCTATTTCGAGAAATACGGCCGCCCGGAAAAGATCGACGATCTGAACGAGCACAAGCTGCTGCACTATTCCAACCAGTCCTCGGGCAATGTCTGGAAGCTGACCGCCCCCTCGGGTGAAAAGCGTCAGGTGCGCACCGCCGGCTGGCTGAGCGTGAATGACGGGCAATCCCTGCTCAACGCCGCGATCTCGGGTCTTGGCATCGCCTACCTGCCCAGCTTTCTCTACTCAGAAGCGATGGAACAGGGCCTGATCGAAGATGCGATCCCCGAATTGCCGATGGAAACCCAAGGCATCTACGCCGTGTACCCGCCTGGCCGTTTCACGCAGCCCAAAGTGCGCGCGTTCATTGATTTCCTGGTCCACGCCTTTGCCGACAAGGGCCCGGCGGACTGGTAAGACTTCTCCCAACCAACCTCCCCTCGGTTGACCTGCCCCGGTGCGCACGCATCGGGGCATTTTTTTCGCCCTAGGCCGGTTGTTCCGCGCGCGCGGCGAACTGCCGTTTCAGGATCGCGCCAAAGGCCGTGGCGGCCTCGTGCGCTGCGCTGTGTCTGGGCATGAAGTACCCGAATTCGATCCGGAGATCGTGGGCCCAGGGCACCAGCGCGATATGCGAAGCCAGTTCGGGATCAAGCGACACGGGATCGGCAAAGGTGAACCCCATCCCGCGATGGACCAGCCGGTAGGCCGCTGCCCCTACCGACACCTCGTGCGTGATTGTCAGGGGTTTGCCCAGCCGCTCCATCTCGCGGTCGATCAGGCGGCGGATGACGGTGGTTTCATCCAGCGCGATGTAGGGAAAGGGCTGAACATCCTCGGGGCCAAGCACGGTATGGCGGGCAAGCGGATGGTCACGGGCCACGGCGATACACAGCCGGGTGGCGCCCAGGCGGACGGGATCGAGGGTTTCGACCGGTAGGGGCAGTGCGGACACACAGAGATCAAAGCGGTGGTTCATGATGCGCCGCGCGAGGTCGCGCCGCAGGTGGATTTCCAGTTTGACCGGCTGATCGGGCATGGCGCGGGCCAGTTCGGCAATCGCAGGCAGAACGAGGCCGTTGGCGATGCGGGTTTGCGACACGATCCGCAACGGCTCGCGCAGATCGCTGCGCATCTGGTCGAAGAACGTCGGCAATTCGTCGATCTGCGCCAATATGCGCAGCGCCTCGGGATAGAACCGTTCGGCATAGGCGGTGGGGATCAGCCGTTTCTGGTCGCGGCGGAACAGGGTGACGTTGAATTCCTGTTCCAGCAAGCTGAGTTGGCGACTGGCCGCAGACTGGCTGAGATGCATGCGATCCGCCGCGCGGGCCAATGTTCCTTCCTCCATCACGTAGGCGAATACTTTGAGCGCGCGCAGGTTCATGTGTTCGAATTTCTCGATTTATAGATGCGATAATTGCGTTTTTTCTACGATCAAACCGGCGCTAAGGTCCAGTCAACAAGGGAGCAGCGCGCAAGGATGACGCGCTGGGGTCTGTGGGAGGACAGCATGGAAAGACGTGAGTTTATCAAGGTCGGTATGTCGGCAGGTGCCGTATTGGCGGCGGGCCCTGTGTGGGCGGAATGGGCGCCCCGGCGGCCCATCAATGCCATTTTGCCCTATTCGGCGGGTGGGGGCACGGACGCGCTGGCGCGTGCCGCAGCCGCCTCGGCCGAAGGCATTCTGCCGGTGCCATTGGTCATCGTGAACAAGCCCGGATCCTCCGGCATCACGGGCGCGACCGAGGCCGCAGCCGCCCGTCCGGACGGCAACACGGTCATGGTCACTTCGGCGGGGTCGTTCCTGTTGACCTCGATGCTGCGCGAGACGGATGTGAACCCGTTCGACAGCTTTGATGTTATTGCCCAGATCGGCAACCTGACCCCTGCGGTGATCGTGCCCGCAAGCAGCCCGTTTCAGTCGGTGCAGGACCTGGTCGATGCGGCACGCGCCAATCCCGGCAGCCTGCGGTGGGCCCATAACGGGCGCGGCGGCTTTCACCAGGTGGCGGGGCAGAGTTTCCTCAACCGCAATGGGCTGGAGACGCAGGACGTTCCATTCAAGGGCGGTGGCCCGACCCGCGCGGCGGTGATCGGCGAACAGGTCGATTTTGCCTTTGTCGGCATCCAGCAGGCCGCAGGGTTCGAGAACGAGCTGCGTGTGCTGGCCCTTGTCGCGCCCGAGCGGGACCCGATCCGCGATGACGTGCCGACGCTGGCCGAGTTGGGGTTCGACTATGTCGCCGTGTCGTCCCCGATCGTGTTCTTTGCGCCCAAGGGCACTGACCCCGAGGTCGTGTCGGGCATGGAGGCGGCATTGAAGGCCATCACCGAGACGGCGCAATTTGCCGATCTGATGCGCGAACGTGGCAATGTGCCCGCCTTTCTGAGCGGCGCAGACACCGCCGCGCGCCTGAAACAGATGCAGGCCGACACCCAGCCCGTCATCGACGCGCTGAAGTCGCAAGGTTAGGGGCCGTGAGCACGGGGTCTTCTCCTGCCCCGCAGGCCGTTGGCGCGGCGCTGATCCTGTTGGGGATTGGCGCCGCGGTGACGAGTATGGGGATATCGCTGGACCAGTACGGACGCTGGGGCGCCCGGATCTTTCCGCTGGCCGGGTCGCTGTCACTGATTGTTCTGGGACTGGTTGAGTTACGTGCAGGCAAGGCGTCGCTGGCCGTTGATCGCCGTCATGCGGGCGGGATTGCCGCCCTTGTCCTGCTGTCCCTGCTCTATGTTTGGTCGATATCGGCCTTTGGCTATCTCCTTAGCACCGCCCTTGCCGCCCCCATGGCCCTGTGGATTTTTGGCGTGCGCAATCCCGTCGGTTTGTGTGCTGCTGCCGTGCTGTGCCCTGCCCTCTATCACCTTGTGTTCTTTGTGCTGCTGGGCGTCTTTCCCCCGTTGGGTCGGTGGTTCGACCTGTTGGATGTGTTGGGGGGCTACTAACGCATGGACATCTTTGCGGGCCTTGGCACTGTCCTGACCGACCCGGTGCTGTTGGGCTGGGTTTTCCTGGCTGCGGTTGTGGGGATGATCGTGGGGGCGATACCGGGCCTGACGGCCTCGGCGGCCATTGCGATGCTGTTGCCCCTGACCTTTTACATGGAGCCGCTGCCCGCCCTTGCCTTTCTCTATGTGATTGGCAAATCGGGGCGCTATGGCGGGTCCATCGCAGCGATCCTGTTCAACACGCCGGGCACGGCCGCCTCGGCCGCCACACAGCTGGACGGTTATCCGCTGGCACGGCAAGGCAAGGCGGGCAAGGCGATGAAGGTCGCCACCATTTCATCGGTCATCGGGGATTTTACCGGTGAAATCCTGTTGATCATCGGCGTTGCCTGGATCGCGGCCATTGCCCTCAAGCTGGGCCCGCCCGAGCTGTTCGCCGTCTATTTTACCGCCTTCATCGTCATCGGGTCCGTCATTGGCAAGTCCATCACGCGGGGCCTCGCCTCGGCCGCGCTGGGGGTGCTGGTCAGCATGATCGGGCTGGACCCGATCAGTTCGACCGAGCGGTTCACCTTTGGCAGTTTCGATCTGACCAATGGCATCGGCCTTGTGCCCCTGATGATCGGGATTTTCGTGCTGGGCGAGGTGTTTACCCAGATCGAGGCGCGCGGGACCAAAGCCGAGATGGTGCCCAAGCACGACAGTGCGGCCCGCAACGCGCTGAACTGGGCGGAGTACCGGCCCTGCCTGCCCCATGTCGTGCGCTCATCCTTTATCGGGGCCTTTATCGGCATGTTGCCGGGGTTGGGGTCGGCCATTGCCGCCTTTGTGGCCTATGGCGAGGGCAAGCGGCGCGCGCGCAATGCAGAGGCCTGGGGCAAGGGCGCACTGGAGGGGGTGGCCGCCCCGGAGGCCGCCAATAACGCGGTGAGTGGTCCGTCGATGGCGCCGCTGCTGACGCTGGGCATTCCGGGATCGACCATCGGCGCGATTCTGATCGGTGTGTTCCTGATCCACGGGATCCAGATCGGCCCGACCCTGTTCCTGACCAGCCGCGATCTGGTCTATGCGCTGTTTGCCTGCGGGCTGATCGGCATCGTGATGTATGGCGTGATCGGGTATTACGGCGCGTCCTTTGTCGGGCGGTTCATCACGCGCATTCCGACGCAGGTTCTCTACCCGATCATCTTTCTGACCTCATTCGTGGCGGCCTATACCGCGCGGGGGAACCTGTTTGATGTCTATGTCATGGTCGCTGCGGGTTTTGCGGGCTGGGCCATGCGCAAGCTGGAGTTCAACCCCGCCGCTTTTGTCATCTCGTTCGTGCTGGCCGGTGGGGCCGAAGAGACGTTTCGCCAATCGCTGCTGCTGAGTGACACGAGCGTGCTGATTTTCGTCACGCGGCCCATCGCGCTGGTGTTCCTGCTGATCGGCCTTGCCGCCCTGGCTCTGCGGGTGCGCAGCGTAAGCCGTCAGGCACGCAGCCCGGCCTTGGGAGAGGCGTGATGGCGGCCCCGCTGGACGGTATCCGTGTCATCGACTGGACCCATGTGCTGGCCGGTCCGGCCTGCGCCTATTACCTCGGGCTTTTGGGGGCTGAGGTGATCAAGGTCGAACGCCCCATGCGCGGCGATGCGATGCGCCATCGCGGTGGGTCAGACGCGGCGCGCGCCGCCCAGGGCATGAGCACCGCCTACATGACCCAGAGTGCGGGTAAGGCCTGCCTCGCCCTCGATCTGGACAGTGCGACGGGGCGCGGCGTGTTCGCGCGCCTGTTGCAATCCGCCGATGTACTGGTCGAGAACCATCGCCCCGCGACGCTGGCGCGGCTGGACCTGAGCGAGGCGCAGACCCGCGCGATCAACCCGCGTTTGATCCATTGCGCGATGACCGGTTATGGCCGTGGCAACGACATGGCCGAGGTCCCCGCCTATGACGTGAACATTCAGGCCATCAGCGGCTTGATGGCCCTGACCGGGACGCAAGAGACCGGCCCCACACGCACAGGCGCGCCGATCATCGACTATGCCACTGGGCTGGCCGGGGCGCTGGGGGTGATGTCAGCGCTGATGGCGCGGGGCCAGTCGGGTGATGGCGCGTTTGTGGATGTGTCGATGCTGGAAACCGCCTTTGCGCTGATGAGTTCGACCATCACCGACTACCGTTTGACCGGCACGGAACCCAAGCCGCGCGGCAATGGCGCCAACAGCCGCGCGCCGTCCTCGGGCACCTTTGCCTGTCAGGAGGGGCAGATCAGCCTTGGCGTGAATGAAGAGGCGCAGTTTCGCGCGCTGGCCGCTGCCGTGGGACGCACCGAGTGGTTGAGCGACGAACGCTTTGCCACGCCGCGCGCGCGGCATGTGCATCGTGACGCGCTTGGCACGGCGCTGGCCACGGTCTTGCGCAGCCGCACCGCGACAGAGTGGGAGGGCGTGTTGCAGGCCGCCGGTGTGCCCTGCGCACGTCTTCGGACCTTGCCACAAGCGCTGGACCTGCCAGCCGCGCAGCAACGGAACTATGCCACGCGCGGCCCGGCGGGGTTTTCGGGCCTGCCCTTTATGCTGGACGGAGGGGGCGAGATGCCCGGCGATGCGCCCAAGGCGCTGGGGGCGGATACGCGCGCCATATTGGGCGATCTGGGCTATGACGAGACGGAGGTTGAGCAGTTGTTCGAGGCGGGTGTCGTTGGTGCCCCTGCCTCTGACTAGCGCGCCTGCCCTGTCAGCCACCTTCTGAAATCAGGATCACCTCGACCCGGCGGTTGGCCTCGCGCCCCTCGGCGCTCAGGTTGTTTGCGATGGGCGCGAGATATCCCATGCCTTCGGCCTCGATGCGCGCACCGGGCACGCCATGCGCCTCGATCAGCGCGGTCCTGACAGCGCGGGCGCGGGCGCGTGACACGGTGATGTTGGTGTCGAGCCCGCCGACGGTATCCGTGTGCCCCACCACTGCGATCCGCAGGCCGGGGCGGTCTTGCATGAGCGCGGCGAGCGCTTCCAATTCGGGCGTACTGGTGCTGCGCAGAGCGGTTTTGCCAACCGCGAATTCGAGACTGCGCAGCACGGCCGATCCGTTTTGCAGCAGGGTCGCGGTAAAGTCACTCGTTGGTGCGTCGTCGCCCCCGGCTGTGCCTCCGTCAGCCGGAACAGGATCGGTTTGCCCGGAGCGCACTGCGCCTCCGGACGAGGTGCCGACCTGAATGATCTGCAAATAGGCCGCGCCGGTGGCTGTGCTGGCCAGCAGCGTGACCGCATCATCCGTCGTCCGGTGCCGCGCGCTGATAAAGTGGTAGGCGCGGATGTTGACGTACATGTTGGGCGCGGGCAGCACGTCGATGCCAAAGCGGAAATCAAAGCCGCCACAGCTGTCTTCGTCACAATCCAGCAGGACGGTGTAGCCCGCCGCCTCGAGCTGTGCGCGCAGGGGGGCGAGGATTTGCAGCGGTGTCAGCCCCGGCGAGGGGATGCGGTAGGCGCGCCGTGTCACCGGCCCTTCAGCGGCTTCGGTTTGCAAGACCCCGTCGGCAAAAGGGGCGACGGGGATCGACACCTGATCCAGCACGCTGTCGCGTGCGGCGGTCTGGCGGGCATTGTTGGGCAGAGCAAAGGGCAGCGCCTGTGCCGCCGTCCCGGCGCAGAGCAGCAAGGCCGCGATGCTGTGCCCGGTGCGATACATGCCTAGCGGGCCTGCCCGTGATAATCCGGGTTGGGTTGCATGGCTGTCGCACTGGCCACGCGGTTGGACATGTTGAAGAACGCAGCCACGTTGATGAGGTCCCAGATGTCGCGATCGCTTAGGCCCACATCGCGCAGCGCCTGCCTGTCATCTTCTTCGATTTGGGCCGAGGCGAGGGTCACTTTTTCGGCAAAGCCGAGCATCGCGCGTTGGCGGGGCGTCACGTCTGCCACGCGCCAGTTCATCACCAGCTGTTCGCCCAGCACCGGATCACCGGAAAGCGCGCGCACCGCGGCCCCGTGTGCCGTCAGGCAGTAATAGCAGCGGTTTGTCGCGCTCACGACCACGGCCACCATCTCGCGTTCCAGCTTGGTCAGGGCGCTGTCGCCCAGCATCAGGTCGTTATAAAGCGCGGTGAACGTGTTCAGCTTGTCGATGTCGAAGGCGTGCGCCTTGAGGACGTTGGGGATCATGCCCAGCTTGTCCTGGCAGATGTCGAAGTATTTCTGCGTCGCTTCAGGCAGCGGATCGACCATGGGCAGGTTCAGGGCTGTGGGGCTGTCTGTCATGGGGTCTCCGGCGCTGTGCGATAATGATAGCCGCAGACGCGGGTGAATCCCAACTGTTGATACAGCGCATTTGCTGGACCATTTGACGCCGTGGTCAGCACGGCCAGCGAGTCGGCCCCGTTTTCGGCCGCCCAAAAGGCCGCGCGCCGCATGATCCATTGCGCAACGCCCTGCCTGCGCTGGTGTGTCAGCACCTCGACCGCGTGGACCATGGCGATCCCGTCCGCGATGGCGACAAAGGCGGTGCCCGCAGGCTTTTCATTCCAGCGCGCCAGTATCGCGGTCTTGGTCTGTGCCCGTGCCATCACGTTCAGGCGGGCCGGGCCGATGCCGCCCTTGGCCCAGATCTCGGCCATGATGGCCAGCGGTTCCCAAATGGCAAAGGCGGTGACGCGGGGGATGGGCGTGTCGGTCAGGGCAGAGGTGGGGATGGCATAGCCGTTCGTCGGGTCGACCACGGTGTAGCCCCGTGCGTCGAGTGCTGCGTCAAGCGCAGCATCGACGTCGCGGATCATGAACAGCGGTGTTTGGCCGAGGGCGCGCATGGCCTCTTCGGCCTGCGCGATGTCCTTGTCCGTCGTCGCGCCGTTGGCTGTGGCCGCCGACACCCGCTTGCCCCCGCCCTGCCCGTCGCGGATGGTCCATGCCCCGCTGCGCGTCAGGCGGGCGGCGGGCCATGTGCCGTCAATTGCGGCGTAGAGGGCCGCGGGGGGTATCATGCGGGAAACTGCTGCTCCAACGCGGCGATGGCGGTGTCGACCTCGCCCGCGTCTATGCCCCGGATCACGACATTGGCGCCGTATTTGCCGTCTTTCTGGAAGGGATAGCAGCCGATGCTGAGGTCGGGATGGCTTTGTGCCAGATCGCCCAGCGGGGCGGCGATGTCGCCCTCGCCCCGGTCGATCCGCAATGTGCGCGACACCAGCGGGGCACCACCCGTCAGCGTCGGCAGGACCGAGGCGACCATCGCCTGAAACACCGAAGGCACACCGGCCATCACATGCACGTTGCCGATGGTAAAGCCGGGCGCGGAGGACACCGGGTTGTCGATCAGCGTGGCCCCGTCCGGGATGCGCGCCATGCGCAGGCGCGCCGCGTTCAGCTCGAGCCCGGATTTGGCGTAATGCGCCTCGAGGATGGCGCGCGCGTCGGCGCGCACGTCGATATGCGCATCAAAAGCCGCCGCGATGCAGTCGGCGGTGATGTCGTCATGCGTCGGACCGATACCGCCCGAGGTAAAGACGCTGTCATAGGCCCCAGACAGCGCCTGCACCGCGTCGATGATGGCGCCCCGGTCGTCGCTGACGATCCGCACTTCGCGCAGGTCGATCCCGGCCCCGGTCAACTGCCCGGCCAGGTGGTGCATGTTTGCGTCGCGGGTGCGGCCCGACAGAATCTCGTCTCCGATCACCAGCATGGCGGCGGTGGGGTTGGGCATGTGCGGGCCTCCTTGAGCAGCGCTGAGTGACGGTATAGGCCTGCACCCATGCGCTTTCAAACCGAACTTGTCCCCGCCACCCTGATCCGCCGCTACAAACGCTTTCTGGCGGACTGTACGCTGGGGGATGGGCGCGAGGTGGTGGCGCATTGTGCCAATCCCGGCTCGATGATGGGCCTGGCCGATCCCGGTGCGCGGATTTGGCTGGAACCCAATGATGACCCCAGGAAAAAGCTGAAATACGGCTGGCGGCTGGTTGACCATGGGGCGGGGCATTTCACGGGCGTGGACACGTCGGTGCCCAACCGCGCCTTGCGCGCGGCCTTCGAGGCGGGCGACGTGCCGGAGTTCGAAGGCTATGACATTGTGCGCCCCGAGCAGAAATACGGTGAAAACAGCCGCATTGATTTCCTGTTGCAGGGCGCGGGTCTGCGGGATGCCTATGTCGAGGTGAAATCGGTGACCCTGTGCCGCCAATCCGGGCTGGCCGAGTTTCCCGACAGCGTGACCGCGCGCGGGGCCAAGCATCTGGGAGAGTTGGCCGCGATGGCGCAGGCCAGGCACAGGGCGGTGATGCTGTACCTGGTGCAGCGCACCGATTGTGACCGCTTTACCCTCGCCGCGGACATCGACCCCACCTATGCCGCTGCCTATGCGCAGGCGTGTGGCGCGGGGGTGGAAACCCTGTGCCTGGGCACCCATATAACGCCGCACGGGGTCGATGTGGCGGGCCCCATTCACGTCAGCATCTGACACCCACTGGCCCTTTTCGCCGCAGTGCAGTATATATGGGGCACGTTTATCCGCCGATGGAGCCGATTTTGGATCGCGAAAACCGTGGCCGTCTGACCAAGGACGGCATCCGCATTTATGAAGACGCTGATTTTGCCGGCATGCACGCGGCAGGACGGCTTGCGGCCGAAATACTGGACGCCATGGCGCCGCTGGTCTTTCCCGGCCAGACCACTGGTGAGATTGACCGCATCATCACGCAGATGGTGGAAGAGGCCGGGGCCACGTCGGCCACCATCGGCTACAAGGGCTACAAGCACGCCAGCTGCATCAGCGTGAACCACGTGGTGTGCCATGGCATTCCCGGGGACAAGGTCCTCAAGGATGGGGACATCCTGAATATCGATGTGACCGTGATCGTGGATGGCTGGTTTGGCGACACAAGCCGCATGTATGTGGCGGGCAAGCTGCCGCGCAAGGCCGAGCGGCTGATCGAGGTGACCCATGACGCGCTGATGCGCGGGATCGAGGCGGTCAAGCCGGGCAATACCTTTGGGGATATCGGCCACGCCATTCAGGGCTTTGTCGAGGCGCATCGCATGTCTGTCGTGCGCGATTTCTGTGGCCACGGGCTGGGCCGCGTGTTTCATGCGCCGCCCAACGTGCTGCATTATGGCCGCCCCGGCACGGGGGCGGTTCTGGAACCGGGCATGTTCTTTACCATCGAGCCGATGGTGAACCTCGGGCGGCCCGAGACCAAGACGCTGGCCGATGACTGGACGGCGGTGACACGCGACAAGTCGCTGTCGGCGCAGTTCGAACACTCGGTCGGTGTGACCGAGGACGGGGTCCAGATTTTCACCCTGTCGCCCGCGGGCCTGTTCCACCCCACCTCCGGCTGACGCGGGGCGGAGGACACCTCCGCCTTACATATCCTCGTAAGGCGGCGCTTGCTCCGCCCTGCTGATACGTTTTTCGCAGCGCGCAAGACTGAACCGGCGTAAGGCGGAGATATCTCCGCCTTACCTCAACTGCCGCGCGTCCGGTGTGGCCCGGCGACCGCGCAGACCGCAAGGATTGCGCCCGACACCGTCGCGATCATCCCCGCCGCACTGACCGATGCCGCCGCCCCGACCCACAAGGGCCCATAGCCTGCCAGCACATAGCCAAGGATCGCCGCCAACGTGGCAAACCCGGCGGACCACGCGACCTGATGCAACAGGCGGTTCGTCATCATCCGCGCCGCTGCGGGCGGGCAGATGAACATCGCAATCACGATGATCGAGCCCACCGCATCAAAGGCCGCCACCGCCGCGATGGCCGACACCACCACCAGCGCGAGGCCCAGCGGGCCGGTCCACAGACCAAGACCGCGGGCAAAGCCCTCATCGAAGGTCGACAGCGCGAGGGGTCGCCAGAACAGAAACAGGAACAGCGCCACAACCACCAGGGCCAGCGCCATGCGCGGCAGTTCCACCGGCAGGCCCGCGAGGGCCACCGGATCAACCAGCGACTCCCATCCGGTCGCATCCAGCCAGATCAGGCTTTCCAGATTGCCGAACAGCGCATGTTCCACATCAAGGTGGACATTGGACGTGTCCGACCGTTCCAGCAGCAGCACACCGCCCGCGAACATCGCGGTGAACACGACGCCCATGGCCGCGCCCGCCTCGATCCGGCCCAGCCGTCGGATGACCTCGATCGCCACCACCGCCAGCAGGGCCGCCCCTGCAGCCCCAAGCAGCATGGGCCCTGTGGCGACCATCCCGGTCAGCAGAAAGGCGACGACGATCCCGGGCAGCACCACGTGGCTGATCGCGTCACCGATCAGCGCCTGCCCGCGCAGCAACAGAAAGTTGCCGGGCAGTGCGCAAGCCACGGCCACGCAGATCCCGATCAGGATCGGGGTCAGCGACAGGGCCACGAACTCCGCCCCCATCACGACACCGCCTGGGGCGCTGCGATGCGCGCATCGACCTCGGCCAGTTGATCGCGTGTCAGCACCGTTTCAATCGGTGTGAGCCCGTCATAGCGCGTGGCGGCCATGGCAAAGCTTTGATCGGCGCGGACGATCGACCAGCGTGTTTCGTCCAGCAGCGCCTTGGACGCCGCCGCCTGCCCTTCGGCCGTGGGCACGCCGTCGGGCAGGATCAGCCCTGCACGGGCCAGCAGGCGGCGGGTGAGCGCCTCGAAAATCGGCTGACCTTGGGCGAGCGCCAGCAGGCCCTGGCGCATGTGGACCCGGCGCTGATAGCGCCTGTGCGTGAGGATCGAGGCCAGCACGCCCCGCCCCGGAGACAGCAGCAGCGACACCAGAAACAGCGCAAAACCGACCAGCACCACGATTGGCCCGGTGGGCAGCGCGGGCGCAATCGCCGAACTGGCCGCGCCGACATAGCCCGACACCCCGCCAACAAGCCCCGCGATCAGGACGACGTGATCGGTGCGGTCCGTCCAGAACCGCGCGGTCACCGCCGGCACGATCAAAAGGGCCACGATCAGGATCAGCCCCACCACCTTGAGCCCCACGACCGTGACCACCAGCACGATGCCCATCATGGCCAGGTCGATGCGCGGCATGGACCAGCCCGTCGCCTCGCCGAACCCGGGATCGAAGGCGGCCAGTTCGAGAGGGCGGCGCAGGATCAACACAAGCGCAAGCACAAGCGCGGCGGACACCGCCAGCAGGATCGCGTCGCCCCGCAACATGCCTGCGGTCGAGCCAAGCAGGAACCCTTCAAGCCCCGCCTGCCGCCCTGCATTCATCGTCTGGATCACGGTGAGGATGACAATTCCCAGCCCGAAGAACACTGACAGCACCGCGCCAATCGCCGCGTCCTCACCCAGCCGCGTGCGCGTCGTCAGCCATTGCACGCACAAAAGGCCAATGGCCGCCGATGCACCCGCGCCCAAGAGCAGCCCAAAGAGCGCGCGCCCGTCCCCGCCCAGCGCCACCATCAGGATAAAGGCGAGGCCGACACCCGGCAGGGTCGCGTGGCTGATCGCGTCGCTGACAAGCGCGCGTTTGCGCAGAAACAGGAAGGTGCCCGCCACCCCGGCGGCAATGCCCAGAAGGGCCGCGCCAAGGGTCACGAGGGTGGCGTTATAGCCCAGCTGCAACAGCAGCGCGTCGGCCAGCATGGCCTAGCCCGCCACGCTTTCGGGATCGGCGCGCGCGGTGGTCAACCGGCCCCCATAGGCGGCCTGCAGGTTGGTTTCGGTAAAGACCTCGGCCACAGGGCCCGCCGCGACCACTTGCGTGTTCAGCAGCACGACATCGTCGAAATACTCGGGCACCGTGGCCAGGTCGTGATGCACGGCCAGCACAGTGCGCCCGGCATCCCGCAGCTCTTTCAACACGGCGATGATCGCCTTTTCGGTGGCCGCATCGACCCCGGCAAAGGGTTCGTCGAGCACGTAGATATCCGCCTCTTGCGCCAGAGCACGGGCGAGGAAGACACGTTGCTGTTGCCCGCCGGAGAGTTGGCCGATCTGGCGCGTGGCGAAATCTGCCATGCCGACGCGTGTGAGGGCCGCCATCGCCTGGGTGCGGTGCTTGGCCCGCACCCGGCCCAGCAGGCCCAGTTGGCGGTACAGGCCCATCATCACCACGTCGATCACGCGGGTCGGGAAATCCCAATCCACGCTTGCGCGTTGCGGCACATAGGCGATGCGGTCGCGCATCCGCGCAAGGGGCTCGCCAAAGACGGTGACAGTGCCTGCCAGCGGCGTGATCACTTGCAGCGCAGCCTTGAGCAAGGTCGATTTGCCTGCCCCGTTGGGCCCGACAATCGCTGTCATTGCCCCGGCGCGCAGTGTCATATCGACAGAAAAGATCGCAGGCGTCTGGCCGTAGGATACGGTCAGGCCACGGATCGCCAGCGGGCTGGCAACGCGCGCCGCCTCGTTGGCTTTGGTTCGGTCACTGACGAGCGCAATATTCATGCCGATCCCTTCAACTTGCCCAAACGCCCGGTTGCAGGCACGTCGGCCCCCAGCGCGCGGGCGATGGTTGTCACGTTGTGATCAATCATGCCGAGCCATGTGCCCTCATAGGTGCCATCCGGCCCCATCGCGTCCGAAAACAGCGACCCGCCGATGCTGACCCTGTGACCGCGCGCGGCGGCCCCTTCGACCAGTGCGCGGATGTTGCGGTCAGAGACAGAGGTTTCGACAAAGACGGCGGGCAGGTCGCGCTCTACCAGTGTGTCGACCAGCGTGCCGATCCGGTTCAGGCCCGCCTCGCTTTCGGTCGAGATGCCCTGGATGCCCAGCACGTCGAAATCATAGGCCGCCCCGAAATAGCCAAAGGCATCATGGGCCGTCAGCAGGACGCGGCGTTCCGGGCGGACTTCGGCAAGCGTGTCGCGCGCGTAGATAGCGAGCGCATCGGCTTCGGCGATGAAGTCTGCGGCATTCGCCTCGAATACGGGGCGCGCATCGGGGCGCAATTCCGACAGGGCATCGACGACGGCGGGCACGATCTGCACCCACAGCGCCGGATCCATCCAGACATGGGGGTCATAGCGCCCCTCGTAATCCTCGTGCGACAGCAACAGGGCCGGATCAAGCGTTTCGGCCACCGCATGCACAGGCCGCTTGCGGGCGAGGTCGGCGAAAAACGCCTCCATCTGCGCCTCGAGGTAGAGGCCGTGCCAGAGGGTTGCGTCGGCGCGGGTCATGGCGACGATGTCGCTGCGGGTCTGGCGATAGGCGTGCGGGTCTACACCGGCCCCCATCAGCCCTGTGACCGAGACAGCGTCGCCGCCCACGGCGCGCACCATGTCGGCGATCATGCCGGTGGTGGCCACGATGTTGAGTCTGGAGGCCGCAACGGTCGGTGTCGCTGCAAATGCAGCAAGCCCGGCCAGAACGGCGCGGCGGGACAGGGACATATGTGTTTCACGTGTCATCTTACGAATGAATATGAGAGTCATTCGCAGAAAGTCAATGAGAATGCGAATGACTCGCAATCACAGGGCCGTGTTTTCGCGCATTCAGTCGAAAGTGATAAAAAATGCAGCGCCCTGGTCGCTGTCCAGCAGTGAAATCCGCCCGCCGCGGGCCTGAACAAGGCTGCGCACAATCGACAGCCCCATACCTGTTCCGCCCGTTTCCCGCCGGGTGGTAAAGAACGGGTCAAAGATGCGATCCCGGTTGCCCGCACTGATGCCGGGCCCGTCATCCGCGATGTGCAGGCCCTGTTCGGTCGCAGTGATGACAAGCGCGTGTGCCCCGTGTTCAGTGGCGTTTCGCGCCAGTTGTGTGAGGATTGCGCGCAAGTCGGCAGTGGCAAGAGGCATGTCGCCGTCCTGCTGCAAGGTGATGCCCAAACCGCCCTCGACCCCGTCCAGTGCCGCTGACACCCGGCACGTGCCCTTGCCTGCGCTTGTCGCGGCCCGCGCATGGTGGCCCAGATCGTCGAGCAGCGTCTGCATCCGCGTCGCAGCGTCTTTGATCGTTGTGCTGAGGGCCGCGGCATCGGCGCCGCTGGCCCCGTTCTGCAGCAGCTCGGCCGCGCCGCGAATGGCGGTGAGCGGCGAGGTCAGTTCGTGCGTGACGTGATCGGCATAGGCCTTCATCCCCTCGGCCCGGCTGTTGAGGCTGTCGCCCATGGCTGTGACGCTGGCCCCCAACTGGCGAAATTCGGGCGTGCCGAAATGGGTTGGCAGCGTGGCGGGATCACCGGCCTTCATCGCGCGGGCATATCCCGTGAGGGCATAGACGGGCCGCAACACGAGGCGCATCAGCAGATAGCCGAGCAGCCCTGTGGCAACCACGGCGATGCCTACGACCAGCCACGCGACCTCGCCCCAGCCCAGCACGTTGCCCCAGACCCGCAGGTTCACGAGGCCCAGCACCAGCGTCAGCACGCCCACCAGCGCACCGCCCAGCACCAGTGCCAGGGGCGGCCGCCACTTGTGCCCTACCCTGCGCATGGACCCATCCGGATGCCGATGCCGTGCACGGTTTCGATGGCATCCGCACAACCCGCATCGGCCAGTTTGGCGCGCAGGTTGCGCAGGTGGCTGTCGACCGTGCGGTCGCTTACCCCGCCATGCGCCCCATAAAGCGCGTCCGTCAGCGCGGGGCGGGCCGAGATACGGTCGGGCTGCGCCATGAGTTGCGCCAGGATCTCCATCTCGCGCGCAGTGAGGGTGACAGGCGTGCCGCTGACCTCGCACAGATGGCGTGCCGGATCGACGCGCAGGATGCCGCGCGTGAGGGTCGGCGCGGCCTGCCCCTTGGTGCGTTTCAGGATCGCCGCGACCCGCGCGGCCAGTTCACGGGGCGAAAACGGCTTGGTCACATAGTCGTCGCCCCCCATCTCGAAACCCAGCACGCGGTCAATCTCGTCCTGCCGGGCGGTCAGGAACAGCACCGGGGTCTGTTGGGTGGTGCGCAGGGCACGGCAGACGGCGAGGCCGTCCATTTCAGGCAAGCCGATGTCGAGCACGATCAGGTCGAACCGCCCGGTTTGCGCCTTGGCCAGCCCTTCGGCCCCATCGCCCGCCTCGCTCACCGTGTATCCGGCCTGTTGCAGGCCGATGCGCAGGACAGAGCGGATGTGGGGATCGTCATCTACGATCAGCAGGTGGGCCTTGGTCATGGGATCATCGTCTCGGTCGTCATGGCCGCAAGGCTACGGCGCACCCGCCAGTTGCGAAAGCCCCATTCCCGCCAGTCTGCGGGCTGAAACAGGTGCGGATGCACGTAGTGGAGGATTTTGCACGTGCGGGCGGGGTCGGCTTTCCAGTGCAGTGTCATTGCGGGCAGCGCGCCCTCGCTCAGTTGGCACAGGGCGTAGGTGTCGCGCTCTACCTTCCGCGTCAGGTTGTGGCTGGCAATGGCTCCGTCAAAGTTGATGAAGGCGCAGACATAAAGCGTGAGCGCGCCCATCGCGGTGCTGCGCAGGATCATCCATGCCGTGGGCCGGTCGCGCCAGACCTGCCAGGTGACGAGGGCAAGACCCGCGGCCACCAGCCCCATCCAGATATAGGCCGCCAGCCGCAGCCGGGTCAGCCCGTGGATGTCCACGTACGTCTCCAGCCGCCACACCGACGCCACCACCAGCGCCATGGTCTGTGCCAGCCAGATCAGCATGAGCCAGCGCAAGACTGGCCGCCCGGCAAGGTAGGGCCGCGCCAGCACCGCAAAGAGGCCCGCAAGAAGGGCGGTGATCAGCAGCGGATAGGCGCCCCGATGGGCATAGGCCGCTGCGGTGATCCCCTCGGGCAGCCCGGCATTGCCGTAAAGAAACAGCACATCCATGCCGGTCTGCACCGCAAAGAGCGCATTGAACGCGATCAGGGAGCGCGCCACGGACGTGGCGTTGATCACGCCCTCGCGCCGCACGGTCATCCGTTCGGGTTTGCGCGCGCGCAGACGCTCGTGCATGCGTCGTGCGACCAGCGCGGGCCAGATCAGCGCGCCCATGAACGCCCAGAACCACAGCCGCCACATGTCCGGTGCGGGCAGGTGCCAGTCGGCAAGCTGGGACAGTGCGCGGTCGAGGATGGGATTGGCCCCGATGATCAGGGTGGCGAACACCGCCGTAGCACCGATTGGCAGCGCCCAGCCCATCACCAGCGTACGCATATCGGATCGGGGCAAGCGGATGTCGTTGACCTGCCGCAGTCCGGCGGCGCCGTCCGTCACTGTTTGCACCGGCGCGACCCACCACAGGCGCAAGGCGCCCCGCCACAAGTCACGCGGGGGCAGCCCCGCCAGTGCCGCACCACAAAGCGACAGACCGCAGAGGGCAATGAGGACAGACAGCGGCTGGACCAGCTCGACCAGCGGCAGCAGGCTCAGCACCGTTCCGGCGGCAATGCCGAGGCGCGTGCGCGGGCCAAGCTGCGGCCAAGCCATCGTCAACCCTGCCGCAACGATGGCCCCGCCGAGGAGGGCAAGGTTGATGCCGGGGGCGGCATCCCACACCAGCACATCCGCCAGTGCAATCAGGGCCAGCAGGACGGCAGCCCTGACGCTGTCGCGGCGCTGCCGGACCCGGTTGTTCCTGGGTGGTGCGGGGGGATCGTCAAGCCACCAACCGTCCTGCCGCATCGCAAGCGGTACGCCGCGCAAAATCGTTGTCTTCATCTGCCTGTCCCTTGTTGTGCACATCGTGTTGAGGGCAGGTATCGCAGGGCCTTGTGCAGGCTTGGGCGCGTTGTTTGTGCAGGGTTTGTGCAGGGCGCCGCCCCAGCGGCACCGCTTGCCAAATCGCGCGGCCCGTGCCAAGCCGAGGGCCTGCACCCGTCCGAAAGGATCCCCCATGCACGCGACCACCACCGACACGAACACCACCACGACAGCGCAGCTGCCGCAGGTGACCGAACCGCGCAATCCTGGCATGCCGCTCGATATGGACTGGGTGCGGCGCGTGCAGGCCAACACCTCTGCGATCGAGCGGCGCTGTGCGACCCTGCCCGGGCGCAGGTCGATCAAGAAGGATCACCAGGCCGCGTGGCTGTTGAAGGCGATCAGCCTGATCGACCTTACCACCCTGTCGGGCGATGACACCGAGCGCCGCGTGCAGCGCCTGTGCGCCAAGGCGCGCCAGCCGGTGCGGGCCGAGATGCTGGAAGCGTTGGGGATGGACGGCCTGACCACGGGCGCCGTCTGTGTCTACCACGAGATGATACCGGCGGCTGTTGCGGCCCTCAAGGGCACGGGCATCCCGGTGGCCGCCGTCTCGACAGGCTTTCCCGCCGGGCTGTCGCCGTTTCATCTGCGCATCCAGGAAATCCGCGAAAGCGTGGCTGCCGGGGCCGAGGAGATCGACATCGTGATCTCGCGCCGCCACGTGCTGGAAGGCAATTGGCAGGCGCTTTATGACGAGATGGCAGAGATGCGCGAGGCCTGCGGCGACGCCCATGTGAAGGCGATCCTTGCGACCGGAGAGCTGGGCACGCTGCGCAACATCGCACGCGCCTCGCTCGTGTGCATGATGGCCGGTGCCGATTTCATCAAGACCTCGACCGGCAAGGAAAGCGTGAACGCCACCCTGCCTGTCAGCCTCGTGATGATCCGCGCGATCCGGGACTATTTCGAGGCGACGGGACACCGTGTCGGTTACAAACCGGCGGGTGGGATATCCAAGGCCAAGGATGCGTTGGTCTACCTGTCGCTGATCAAGGAAGAGCTGGGGGACCGGTGGCTGATGCCCGACCTGTTCCGCTTTGGCGCGTCGTCCCTGTTGGGCGACATCGAACGCCAGCTCGAACACCACCTGACTGGATCCTATTCCGCCGGGTACCGCCACGCCATCGGGTGAGGCGGAATTTTAAGTAAAATTCCGGCCCGTTTTCTGAAATTAGAAAACGCCGCCAGGACGCTGACCGAGGACGAAAGCCATGACCGTCAAAGAAATCTTCGAAACCATGGACTATGGCACCGCGCCCGAGGCGGCCGGGGACGCATTGGCCTGGATCGTCGATCAGGGAGCCAGGTTCGGGCACTTCATCAATGGCGCCTTCACCGCCCCGACCGAAGGGTTCGACAGCCGCAACCCCGCCACGGGCGAGACGCTGGCGAACCTTAGCCAGGCCACGCAAGCTGACGTGGACGCCGCCGTCAAAGCCGCCCGCGCGGCCCAGCCCAAATGGGCCAAATCCGGCGGTCATGCCCGCGCCCGCGTTCTCTATGCCATTGCCCGCCTCTTGCAGAAACACAGCCGCCTCTTTGCCGTCCTTGAAACCCTCGACAACGGCAAGCCCATCCGCGAAAGCCGTGACATCGACGCCCCCCTTGCCCAGCGTCACTTCTACTATCACGCGGGCATGGCGCAGTTGATGGAGGCCGAACTGCCCGACCGCGAGGCCCTCGGCGTGTGCGGCCAGATCATCCCGTGGAACTTTCCGCTGCTGATGCTGGCCTGGAAAATCGCCCCTGCGCTGGCCATGGGCAACACGGTGGTGTTGAAACCTGCCGAATACACATCGCTCACCGCCCTTCTGTTCGCCGATATCTGCCGTCAGGCAGGTGTGCCCAAGGGCGTGGTCAACATCGTCACGGGCGATGGGGCCGTGGGCGAAATGATTGTGAACGCAGATGTGGACAAGATCGCCTTCACCGGCTCCACCTCGGTCGGGCGGCGCATTCGCGAGGCGACCGCTGGCACGGGCAAGGCGCTGACCCTCGAGTTGGGCGGCAAGTCCCCCTACATCGTCTTTGACGATGCCGATCTGGATTCGGCGGTCGAGGGACTAGTCGATGCCATCTGGTTCAACCAGGGGCAGGTCTGCTGCGCAGGATCGCGCCTGTTGGTCCATGAACCGGTGGCGGACGCATTCTATACCAAGCTGCGCGCGCGCATGGATCGCTTGCGCATTGGCGACCCGCTCGACAAATCCATCGACGTGGGCGCGGTGGTTGACCCCGTGCAATTGGACAAAATCACGCGCATGGTCGCCGACAACAGCGCGGGCACCACCTATCAGCCCCAAACGACCCTGCCCGCCACGGGCAGCTACTATCCCCCCACCCTCATCACCGGGCTCAACACTGCCGATGCGCTGATGCAGGAGGAAATCTTTGGACCGGTCCTTGTCTCCACCACGTTCCGCACCCCGTCCGAGGCGGTGGAGCTGGCCAACAACACCCGCTATGGGCTGGCCGCGACGCTGTGGACAGAGAACGTGAACCTCGCCCTCGACATCGCGCCGAAACTGGCCGCCGGCGTCGTCTGGGTGAACGCCACCAACCTCTTTGACGCCGCCGCGGGCTTTGGTGGAGTGCGCGAAAGCGGGTTCGGGCGCGAAGGGGGTTGGGAAGGGTTGCAGGCCTACACCAAACCCAAGGGCGCCACCAAACCGCTCAAGCCCATCGCGGCCTTTACAGGAGACGAGGGGCCAAGCGATCCGCTGGACCGGACGGCAAAGCTCTATATCGGGGGCAAACAGGCGCGCCCCGATGGGGGCTATTCCCGGAACGTCTATGGCAAGAACGGCGCGCTGCTGGGCCAGGCGAGCCTGGCCAACCGCAAGGACGTGCGCAACGCGGTCGAAGCGGCAGCCGCTGCCAAGGGCTGGGCCAAGACAACGGGCCACTTGCGGGCGCAAATCCTGTACTATATCGCCGAAAACCTGTCGGCCCGCGCCGACGAATTCGCCGCACGGCTCAACACGCTGCAAGGCGGGCGCAACGGTGAAAAAGAGGTCGAGGCATCAATCCAGCGTCTGTTCACCTATGCGGCCTGGGCCGACAAGTACGACGGCGCGGCCAAGGGTGTGCCCCTGCGCGGCATTGCGCTGGCCATGAACGAACCCACCGGGATCATTGCCGCCCTCTGCCCGGACGAGGCACCGCTGCTGGGCCTGATCTCGTGCATGGCGCCGACCATCGCGATGGGCAACCGGGTCGTGCTGGCCGCTTCACAACCGTTCCCGCTGGCCGCGACCGACTTTTACCAGATCCTCGAAACTTCGGACGTGCCCGCAGGTGTGGTGAACATCCTGACGGGCGATCACAGCGATCTTGCGCCCCACGTGGCCAAACATCTCAATGTAGATGCGGTCTGGTCCTTCTCGGGCACGGACCTGTCGGCGACGATTGAGCGCGCGGCGGCGGGCAACCTCAAACGCACGTGGGTCAACAACGGCGCAGCGCGCGACTGGATGGGGCCTGAAGGCGAAGGGCGCACGTTCCTGCACGCCGCGACCGAGGTGAAAACAGTCTGGGTGCCCTACGGCGAATAGCGCTTCTTCTGACTGGAAATACCACGGGGGGAGGCCGCATGGCCGGGGGCAGAGCCCCCTAAAACATCGCGTGTGCGTCAGCACTCAATTGGCGACGGTGCTTTCCAGTCCTTCGGGTTGGCCAACGACCACGAAATGCAAACCCTCGGGGTCCAGCAATTCGCCTGCGACCCGTTTCACGTCCTCCAGCGTCACCGCTTCGACCTTGTCGTTGCGGGTGGCGATGTAATCGATGGGCAGGCCCAGCATCTGCATGCCGACCATGATCCGCGCAATCGGGCCATTGCCGTCAAAGCGCAGGGGGTACGCCCCCGTCACATAGGTCTTGGCCGCGTCCAACTCGGCCTGCGTCACCCCTTCGGCGGCGGCGCGGGCCCACTCGTCGCGGATCACCGACACGGCCTCGCCAATCCGGTCATTGGCCGAGGCGACCTGCCCCTGCAACGTGGCCGCGTGATCCATCGGCACAAGGAAGGAATAGACGCCATAGGTCAGCCCGCGCTTTTCCCGCACTTCGGTCATCAGGCGACTTTCAAAGCCCCCGGCGCCCAGCACCTGGTTCAGCACGCGCGCGGCAAAGAAGTCCGGGTCGTCTTGTTCAATCCCGCGCTGGCCAAAGATGGCCACCGACTGGGGTGTGTCAAAGGGCACAACCGTCGTGCCGCCTTCGATCAAAATCTCCGCCGGGCCGGGCTGGGGCGCGCCGGTTTCGGGCAGTGCGCCCAACAATTCGTCCAGAAGCGGGCCAAGCTCTTCGGGCGTGATGTCACCCACTGCGCCGACATAAAGGCGATCCTTGGCAAAGACGGCCCTGTGCGCGGCGATCATGTCGTCGCGCGTCAGCGCGCTTACGCTGTCGATGGTGCCGCGATAGGTTGTGGCATAGGGATGATCGCCGTAGGCCATGGCATCGAACGCAGCACGCGCAATCTCGTCCGGGTCCTTGGCGTCAGACCGCAGGCCTGTCAGCACCTGTTCGCGCACCCGTTCCAGCGCCACATCGCCGAATGTCGGCTCGATGATCGACTGGCGCAGCAGTTCCACGGCCTCGGTGCGATTTTCACTCAGGAACCGGGCCGAGACGGACAGGGAATCGTCACCGATGTCATATTCGAACGAGGCCGCGAGGCTTTCCAGCTCGCGGGCAAAGGCGCGGGCATCCAGATCGCCTGCCCCCTCTTCCAACAGGCCCGTCATCAGGTTGATCGCGCCACGCTTGCCCGGTGCATCCAGCGATGCGCCACCGCGAAAGCGCAACTCAAGCGCCATGAACGGGATCGAGGGTTCCTGCACCAGCCAGGCTGTGATGCCCCCGGGGCTGACGACTTCGGTGATTTCGACCTCGGCCCGCGCGGGCAGGACGGTGACAAGAACGGCCATCATGGCCGCAAAGAGGCGTGTGATGTGGGCGCTCATTGTGTCACCTCCTCGGTCTCGGGTCGGGTCAGCCAGCCGGTCACGGATGCCTCGCGGTTCAGAACACCGCGCGCGGCGGCCATGATGTCATCCGCTGTGATCGACTGCAGAACATCCGGCCATGCCTGCACGTCTTCGACAGTCAGACCCACGGACATCGCGGCGCCGTAGCGCCGGGCGATCCGGTCCACGTCGTCGCGGGCGTAAATCTGGCTGGCGCGCAGCTGATACTTGATCCGCTCCAGCTGGTCGGGATCCACACCATCCTCAAGGAACTGCGCCAACACGCCGTCCATCGCGTCTTCGGCCTCTTGCAGGGACAGGCCCGGCACGGGCACGATCACCACGTCAAAGGTCGTGTCATCCAGCGACACACCGCGATAGAACGCACCCGAAAAGACGGCCTTCTGTTCCTCGAATTGCAGCTTTTCCGTCATGTAACTGGTCTGCCCGCCGCCCAGCACTTCGGCCAGAAGGGTCAGTGCGGCGGCGGCCTTCTGGTCGCCGGGGTCGCGTTCGGGGGCGAGGTAAGAGCGGCTCACATATTCCTGGGCCACGCGCGGATCGCGAAAGATCAGGCGGCGTTCCGCCGTCTGCGGTGGTTCCTGCGAGCGGACGCGTTCGGGCAGGTCGGGATTGGCGGGGATGACGCCATAATAGGTCTCGGCCAGCGCCTTGACTTCATCCGCGTCCACATCACCCGAGACGACGAGGATCGCATTGTTGGGATAGTAATAGGTGTCATAGAACCCCAGCGCGTCCTGCATATCGAGGGTTTCCATCTCGTGCCGCCAGCCGATGATCGGCACCCCGTAGCGGTGGTTGAGATACTGCGCCGCGCTCATCTGTTCTGCAAACAGGGCGCGGGGGTTGTTCTCGGTGCGCTGGTTGCGTTCTTCCAGGATCACATTGCGCTCGGTCGCGATGTTCTGTTCGGTCAGGCGGATATTGCGCATCCGGTCTGATTCCATCCGCATCATCAGTTCCAGCCGGTCGGCTGCGACGCGCTGGAAATAGGCGGTGTAGTCATAGCTGGTGAAGGCGTTGTCGCGGCCCCCATTGGCGGCCACGGTCGACGACAGCTCGCCCTCGGCCAGCGTGTCGGTCGCTTTGAACAACAGATGTTCGAGGAAATGCGCAACGCCGGAAGAGCCGACAGGCTCGTCCGCCGACCCGGCCTTGTACCAGACCATGTGCTGCACCACGGGCGCGCGGTTGTCCTCGACCACGACGACTTGCATGCCATTGTCCAACTCAAAGGTTGTCACCCCCTCGTCAGCGGCCTGCACGGTCAGCGGCATGGCCGCAGACAAAACGAGCCCGGCAAGGGCAGAGCGCAAAGAAGTCATGGCACATCCTGATTGGTGGCGGTTGCAGTACAAATACGCTGGTCGCGCCTGCGTTCAAGCCACGCTGGCGTGTTTGTGAGACTGACGCCTTAGCGACGGTTGCCGGAGGGCGGTGCCGTCGGCGTCGGAATGCCGGCGCGGCGGAAGCGTGCCGCCGTCTGGGCCGGGTTCAACGCTTCGCGCCGATAGGCCCGATCATACGTGTCTTCTTGGAAGATGCGGATCTGTGTCAGGCGCGACTGGCGTTTGCGGAACTGCGCGTCTGCTTCGGCCAGGGTGGCGCGGATATTGCTCTCGCGGCCAAAACGGCTGGCGTGATTGACCAGTGCCGCGTCACTGCCGGGTACGGCCGCATTCGGGGACGAACGTTGCCCGCCCAGGGCCGCAACGCTGTCTTCCAGCGGGCGCTGGTCGGTGCGGTTGAACCCGCCCGGTGTCGGCGCGGGCAGGGCAGAAAAGCTTTCCGGCTCTTCGAGGGGTTTGGAGGGGACGATGATGAATTCGTCGGGGCCTTCACCGCGGGACGTGACTTGGCGCAGGCCCTTGTTCTCGCACGCGGCAAGGACGGTAACTGCAATCAGGGCACAGGCGATAAGGCGCATGAGCGAACTCTCCTAGTTTCGGGCTGCATTATCGCAGCTTGACCCGGCTTGTCACGTGCCCTTTTTGGAAGGCCCCTTTTTGCCCGGCTGCCCTTCCTGCCCAAAGAAGACAAGGCCGAGCGCCCCGACAAAGATAAAGATGTCGGCCACGTTGAAGACGAATGGATTGTCGATGCCACAGCAGGACATGTTTAGGAAGTCGAGCACGAAACCATAAAGCAGCCGATCCAGCACGTTGGCCATCGCCCCGCCGATCAGCAGCCCGGCAAAGGCGCGCGCCAGCGGCGGCTGCGGGTGCCGCCACATCCACCACAGCACGCCCGCGCAGATCACGCAGGCCACCGCGATCAGCGGCCAGATGCTGGAGCCGTCCCCAAGCAGGCCAAAGTTGATGCCCCGGTTTTCGCCGTAGCGAAAGTTGAGCAAAGGCGGCAGCACGTCGATGGGATTGAACTGCGACACGCCCATCACGTGGATGACCACGTATTTCGACGCCTGGTCGAGGGCAAATGCGATGAACGCGCTGATCCAGAGAAGTTTCATGCGCGCCTTAATGCCGGAAATGACGCATGCCGGTAAAGACCATCGCCAATCCGGCCTCATCCGCGGCGGCAATCACCTCATCATCGCGCATCGACCCGCCGGGCTGGATCAGGGCCGTGGCCCCGGCCTCGGCTGCCGTGATCAGACCATCGGCAAAGGGAAAGAACGCATCCGATGCCACGACCGACCCTTGGGTCAGCGGCGCGGGCAGGCCCATCACCTCGGCCATGTCCTGCGCCTTGCGCGCGGCGATGCGGGTGCTGTCGACCCGGCTCATCTGCCCGGCGCCCACACCCACGGTCGCGCCGTCCTTGACGTAGATGATCGCGTTGGATTTGACGTGTTTCGCAACCGTCCAGGCAAAGAACAGATCCGTCAGTTCCTGTTCGGTTGGCTGACGCTTGGTCACGACCTTCAGATCATCGCGGCTGATGCGCCCCACATCCTTGTCCTGCACGAGAAAGCCGCCAGAGACCTGTTTGACGGCAATCGCGGCGGCACTTTCATCCGCCAGCCCGTCTGTCGTCAGCAAGCGCAGGTTTTTCTTGGCCGCGAACACCTCGCGCGCCTCGGCGGTGGCGCCCGGCGCAATCACGACTTCGGTCAGGATGCCCGTGATTTCGCGCGCAGTGTCGGCGTCGAGTTCGTGGTTCAGCGCGATGATCCCGCCAAAGGCGCTGGTGCGGTCACAGTCAAAGGCGCGGGTGTAGGCCTCTTTCAACGTCGCCCCTGTCGCCACGCCGCAGGGATTGGCGTGTTTAATGATGGCGCAGGCGGGGCCCTGCCCTGCAAACTCGCTCACCAGCTCGAAGGCCGCGTCGGTGTCGTTGATGTTGTTATAGGACAGCTCCTTGCCCTGGTGCTGGGTGGCCGTGGCCACACCCGGACGTGCCGAGCCATCGGTATAGAAGGCCGCCGCCTGATGCGGGTTCTCGCCATAGCGCAGGGTTTGTTCCAACTGCCCGCCAAAGGTGCGGCGGCGCGGTGTGCCCCCGACCTGCGCCGCCATCCATGTGCTGACGGCAGTGTCGTAGGCGGCGGTGCGGGCATAGGCCGTCTGGGCCAGGCGCTGCCGCAGCGCATAGCTCGTCTCGCCCCCATGTTCAGCCATTTCGGCCAGCACAGCATCATAATCGGCCACATCCACCACGACGTTCACAAAGCCGTGGTTCTTGGCGGCAGAGCGAATCATCGCAGGGCCGCCGATGTCGACATTCTCGATCACCTCGGCGTATTC
The DNA here is from genome assembly GCF_047715485.1 of Tateyamaria algicola. Classification (NCBI taxonomy): domain Bacteria; kingdom Pseudomonadati; phylum Pseudomonadota; class Alphaproteobacteria; order Rhodobacterales; family Roseobacteraceae; genus Tateyamaria; species Tateyamaria algicola. The sequence goes on along the minus strand of NZ_CP180422.1, from coordinate 2,404,795 downwards.
CGCGCCCTTGGCCACGGTTTCCTCGAACGGGTAGAGGTTCACGACCACCAGATCGATGGGGCCGATCCCGTGTTCCGTCATGGCCGCCACATGTTCATCATTGTCGCGCAGCGCCAGCAGGCCGCCATGCACCACCGGGTGCAGCGTCTTGACCCGTCCGTCCATCATCTCGGGAAAGCCCGTGACCTCGCTCACATCCTTGACCTCAAGCCCTGCCTCGCGCAGCGCGCGGGCCGTGCCGCCCGTGCTCAGCAGGTCCACTCCGTGCCCGGCCAACGCGGTGGCAAAATCCACCAGCCCGGTCTTGTCGGAAACGGAAATCAACGCGCGGCGCACGGGGGTCAGGTCGGTCATGTTGGCAGCAGTCCTCTATTCGTAAATCTCACCGGGTTCGTCCCGGTTCAGGTCGCGGATGCCCATGGCAGTTTCCTGCGCCTTGGACAAGGACCAGCGCACGCGGGTTGCATAATCCATCGCACGGCCCGTCAGCACGATTTGCAGGCTCGCCCGCGGTTTCAGGCGCCCCTTTTCCAGGTACACCCCCGGCTCCAACGTCAGGTCCTGCGTGCCGTCATGGCGAAACACCCAGATCTCGCCGCTCTTGAGCGCCATGGAGACAGCGGCCCCGCCCAGGTCCACCTCGGCATCGACTTCGGGGTGCAGGTGAAAGCGGATGTCAAAGGGGATGCCTGCCAGCCGCTTGGCATCCATCACCTTGTCAAAGGTACGTTTTTCGTTGTCTTCGAGCGCCAGCAACATGTCTTCGCCCGCCATGCCGCGCCCGTCGAATGTCAGTTCCAACTGGCGCGCGTGGGTCAGCCCGTGGGTGCGCACATAGCCGTTGTGTCCACCCTGAAAGCGCAGACCATCCGGCGCGTGGCTGACTTCGATCGGCACATGATCGGGCGCGTCAATCAGCGCCTCGCGGGCGGTGTTGCGCTCTGCATCGCCCAGCCGCGCACTGGAAAACCCGTCCAGCGACAGGGCCGAATGCGACGGTGTGGCGCGCCCCGCCCGGCGCCAATCCGCGCCGAAACTGATGCCCGAGCCGCAATTCACGATCAGCGGGCGGCGGCCAGAGGTAAGTTCGAAAGCCAGAGTCGAGGCATGGGCGTTGTAACTCGCCTCGCCCGTCGGCGGGGTCGCGGCGTCAATGATGACACTGGACCGCCCTGCACTGAGGCGCGCGTATCCCATCGACAATCCATCCGGTTGCCGTGTGCGAATGCCCGATGCCGCCAGCGCATGATCAAGCCAGCCCTCTTGCCCGCGCCCGCCACCGTGAAAGCGCGCAAGGCTGCCGTCAGAGTGGCGCAGGGTGCGCAATGTTGGCGCGATCCGCTCAATGGCAGCCAGATGCGCCTCGGGCACCGGTTTGGCCGCCTCGGTCAGCGCGGCAGAGGCCCAGGTGAGCAAGGTGAACACGTCCAGCAACTCTTCGGGATTGCGGGTGGGCAGGCCGCCCTGATCGTCGATCTGCTCGCGGCATTCACGCGCCAGCGCGGCAACAGCGGGTGGGGCCAGCGCCTCCATCCCTTCAAGCGACAGACCGGCATAGATCAGGCCCGTCAGAGCCTCGAACCGGGGCAGTCCGGGGGCGGCTGCGTGCCAGCGTTTTGACAGGAACTGCGTTTGTTGAGCGAGCGAGCGATAGAACGCCTCGGATTCCGGCGCATCATGGCCGCGCAGCAGGAACAGTGCGTGGTTGATCCAGCGGATCAGGCGACGCCCGGTCAGGTCGGGTGTCCAGCCAGGCCCGCGCCCGCGCCCGTACCGTTCGATCCAACCCCAAAGCCAACGTTGCCCAACCTCTCGGGTCGAGGCATCGCCCACCGCCGCCAGATCGTCCATCCAGGCAAAGCCGTGGATCGCATCGAGATAGGCCTGATCGGGTGCCGACACATCCCACAGGTCCGTGCCCGGCGCTTCGACAAGGGCCCCTGCAAACAGATAGTTGCCCGCCACCAGTTGCCGCCCCTTGGCAAAGCTGCCGATGGTGCGTGGCTCGGGCGCGGACACGAATGCCGTCGCCGCCTTGGCCCGCGTCGTGCGCCGCGCGTGCCAAAGGTTCAGAAATCTGGCTTTTCGTTCAGAAAACCCATGTGTCGTGGACATACTGCCTGCCTCGATGCGTCTTGAGCGCGTTTGGCGGCAGCATAGCTTGGGCCTGCGCCCAAGTCACGCGATCTCAGCCGGTTTTGCGCAGGCAGGCGATGTAAAACCCATCCATGTGCCCATGTTCGGCCCACATGTCGGGGCGCAGGCGCAGCCCGCCCTCTTGAGTGATCCAGGCAAGATCAATGCCGGGACGGTCGAGCGCGGTGCGATCCACCGCCAGATCGGGGTGCCGTTCCAGCGCCTCATCCACCTGTACCTCGCCCTCGTCCGGCAGCAGCGAGCAGGTGCAAAACACCAGCCGCCCGCCCGGTTTCAGCAAAGTCAGCGCGTGGTCGATCATGCGCGCCTGCAACTCCATCAGCGCACCGAACTCAGACCCGTCCTTGGCAAAAGGCAGATCGGGGTGCCGCCGGATCGTGCCCGTGGCCGAACAGGGCGCATCCAGCAGGATGGCGTCGAACTGGCCGGTGATGTCAAAGGCGTCCGCGACCTGCGTCGTGGCGTTCAGCCCGGTGCGCACGAGGTTTTGCGACACACGCTCCATCCGCCCGGCAGAGATATCGACCGCCGTGACATCGGCGCCCGTGGCGGCCAGTTGCATTGTCTTGCCACCTGGTGCGGCGCACAGGTCCAGCACCGCCTCGCCCGGCTGTGCATCAAGCACGCGCGCAGGAACAGCGGCCGCCGCGTCCTGCACCCACCAGTCCCCGCTGGTGAACCCAGACAGGGCCGACACCTGTCCCGCGTCGGTCAAGCGCACCGACCCTGTTGGCAGCAACGTCCCGCCCGTGGCCTTGGCCACGGCTGCGCCATCGGTCTTGGGCGTCAGATCCAGCGGAGTAGCGGCGAAAAAGGCCGTTTCCATGCCCCCCACAGCCTCAGCCCCCCACGCAGCCACCAGCGGGCTGCGCAGCCATTTGGGCAGGCGCGGGGTGCGCAGGGTCGGCCATTGGTCCGGCCCCTTGTCAGCCACCTTGCGCAGCACCGCGTTCACCAGCCCCTTGAGGTGGCCATAGCGCTTGTGCCGCGAGATGATGCTGACCATTGCGTTCACCACACCATGCGCGGCCTCGCCCTGACACAGCTCGTATGTGCCGATGCGCAGGGCGTTGCGCACAGTCAGCGGCGGGTACTTTTGCAAATGGCGTTGCAGGATGCGGTCCACACGTTCCATCCCCCGCAGGGTTTCTGTGGCCAGCCGCTGCGCGCGGGCACGGTCGGCAGGGTCAAGGCGGTCCAACGCGCCTGCGCCAATGACCTCGGCCATCAACTTGCCCTCGCCCATGATCTGGTCCAGCAGGTAGATTGCGCTGCGCCGCGCGGGCAGACCGATGTCGCTCATGGGTGTCCTCGAAAATGTCACACCCGCTTGCCCGGGCTAAGGTCGGGCGTATATCAAGGCAATGCCCCGTAAGGAAGACGACATGTCAGACGATAGCCCCAACCCCGATCTGCCCCCCGCCGCACAGCGCGCATTGGCCGAGGCCGAGGCACGGCGCAAGGCCGCGAAAGAGCTGGAGTTGCCCACGGAACTGGGCGGGCGCGATGGCCCTGAACCGGTCCGTTACGGGGATTGGGAGAAAAAGGGCATCGCCGTCGATTTCTGACCCGCATGGCAGTTGCCACGCGCCCGGATACTGTCATCTTCGGATCAACAGACGACCGGGTGAAACATGGCAGTGACGATACGACAGGCAGAAGAAGGTGATCGCGCCGGGTGGGACACCCTGTTTGCGGCCTACTGTGCCTCGGGCAAGCAGGAACAAACCGCCGAGATGCGCAACCGCGTTTGGGGCTGGATACATGACCCATCCGCCCAGACACGCTGTTTCGTTGTCGAAGGCGCTGACAGGCACCTCGTCGGCTTTGTCCACTTTCGATCCTACGAACGCCCGATGCCTGCCACGGTGGGCGCCTATATTGACGACATGTTCGTGGCACCGGGCGCGCGTGGCCAAGGCATCGTTGATCGGATGATCGAAGCCGTTGGCGCCTATGCCAGGGAACAGGGCTGGGACGTTGTCAGATGGATGACGTCAGACACCAATTACAGGGCGCGGGCCGTTTACGACCGCCACGCGAGCAAAAGCAACTGGGTCACCTATCAACTCGACAAGTGACAGGCCAAGGCCAACATTAACGCAGGCGGAACATGGCGCTGTCGCCGCGCCCCTCGTCCGAGGTGAACTTGATCCGGCCGTCTTCGGTCGCCTGCACTTCCTGACAGTTGTAGCCAAGCGCATCGCCACCCCAGAACAAATCGCGGCAGAAGTAACCGTCGCGCCATGACCACGTGCCTTCGATATCCCAGCGCGCGCCACGCCCTTCGATACGCCCATCGGGCGACACGGTCAGCTTGACCAGGGGCCGGGTCAACGTCTTGCCATTGACCAGTTGCACGAACCTGGTCTGGTCATCGACCTTGACCAATTCGGCCATGGCAGGCCCGGAAAGAAGTGCCGCGGCAGCAGCGATAGCGATAAAGCGCATGATACAAATACCTTCGTAAGTTGGCGCACATCTTGCCAACACATACGAGGGTGCAGGGCGTTTGGTTCACTCCGTGGGAAAAATTTCGACAAATCTGTGCCGATCCCCGCGCATTTGACAAAAATGGGCGGGGACTTGCCGGGATTTCAGCCCTTGAGGCCCAGCACGTCCAGCATGTCGTATTCACCCGGCGCCTTGTCCTGTGCCCAAAGGGCGGCCTTGAGCGCACCCTTGGCAAAGAGCGCCCGATCCGTCGCCATATGGCGCAGCACGATCCGCTCGCCCGGGCCAGAGAACAGCACGTCATGCTCACCCACGATGTCGCCACCCCGAATGGCGGAAAAGCCGATGTCGCCCCGTTTGCGCGCGCCTGTGATCCCGTCGCGCGCGGCATCGCGGACTTTTGCCAGATTGACGCCACGCCCCTCGGCGGCCGCCTCGCCCAGCATCAGCGCTGTGCCAGAGGGGGCATCGACCTTGTGATGGTGATGCGCCTCGATCACCTCGATGTCGAAATCCTCGTCCAGCGCGGCAGCGACCTGCTTGGTCAGTTGCACCAGCAGATTGACCCCAAGGCTCATGTTGCCCGCCCGCACGATGGCGCAGTGACGCGAGGCCGGTTCCAGTTGCGCAATCTGCGCCTCGGTCATGCCGGTGGTGCCGATCACATGAACCGCGCGCGCCTGCGCAGCCACATGGCTGAGTGCGATGGTCGCTTCGGGGGCAGTGAAATCGATGACCGCCTGCGCCTGTGCCATCGGCTCAAGTGCGTCGTCAAAGACAGCCGCGCCCAAGGGCGCACCACCCATGGCCTCGCCCACATCGCGGCCCACCCAGTCATGGCCCGGACGTTCCAGCGCGCCCACAAGACGCATCTTGTCACTCTCCAGCACAGAGCGGATCAGCATCTGACCCATCCGGCCTGACGCGCCTGCAATCACGATACCCGGCAGTTCTGACATGTTTCGACCCTTCTTGGCGGTTTCCCGCTGTCCTAACCTGACACGGCCCGCTTGGCAAAGAGATGCGCCTGACTTAGATGGGGCGCATGGCAAAGAACAAATTCCACGACGGCCCCGGCCCCTCGCAACGGCAACTGCGGGTGGGCGAATTGATCCGCCGCACACTATCCGAGGTGCTGGCGCGCGGCGACGTGCACGACCCCGACCTGAACCGTATGTCCATCACCGTGGGCGAAGTGCGCACCTCTCCCGATCTCAAGATCGCGACGGCCTATGTGCTGCCGCTGGGCGGTCAGGGGCAGGACGAAGTGCTCAAGCTACTGGGCCGCAACAAGGGCGAGCTGCGGCGCGCAATCTCGAAAAAGCTGGCGCTGAAATTCGCGCCAGACCTGCGGTTCCAGCTGGACGAAACCTTTGACCGCATGGACGACACCCGCCGCATGCTGGAACAGGACGCGGTGCGCCGCGATACCGACGCGTGATACGCGCCGCCCTAATGGCGTTTCTGGCCTGTGCCGCGCCTGCATGGGCGGTGACGTGCGAGAATATCCGCTTCGAGGGCATCGGCTATTCCATCTGCGAGGTCGATCTGGCGGCAGAAGAATTGCGGCTGTTCCTGTATGACGACGACGGTGGCGTACTGGGCCAGTTCAGCGCGGTGGACCGTGCCCTGAGCGCCGATGGCAAGCGCCTTGGCTTTGCCATGAACGCGGGCATGTACCACGACAACCGCGCGCCCGTCGGCCACTATGTCGAAGACGGCAAGGAACTGATGCGCGTGATCCCCAATGCGGGTCCAGGCAACTTTGGCCTCGTGCCCAATGGCATTCTGTGCCTGCGCCCGAACCGTGCGGACGTGTTCGAAACGCAAGCCTTTCTGGCCCGTCAACCCGACTGCACCCATGCCACTCAATCGGGGCCCATGCTGGTGATCGACGGCGCGCTGCACCCGCGTTTTCTGCCCGACAGCACCTCGCGCTATGTGCGCAATGGCGTCGGCACCTCGGCAGATGGCACGCGCGCGGTCTTTGCCATCTCGCGCAGTTCGGTCACGTTTCACGAGTTCGGCTCGCTGTTCCGCGATCACCTCAAGCTGCCCAATGCGCTGTTCCTCGACGGGAACATCTCGCGCCTCTATGCGCCCGACCTCAATCGCAACGACATCGGCTTTTCCATGGGCCCCATTGTCGGCACGGTCGAAGCGGCCAATTGACAAGGCGACCGGCCCTGCGCTAGGCGGCGGCCTTCACTGCAAGGACAACAGGGGCGACACATGGGCCGCACACGCAAAGGGCGCGATATTTCCGGCTGGCTGGTCGTCGACAAACCCGCAGGCCCCACATCCACTGCCGTGGTGAACAAGGTCCGCTGGGCGTTTGGTGCGAAAAAGGCCGGGCATGCCGGCACGCTGGATCCGGATGCCACCGGCGTTCTGGCCGTGGCCCTGGGCGAGGCGACCAAGACGGTGCCCTACATCACCGACGCGCTCAAGGCCTACCGTTTTACCGTGCGGCTGGGTCAAGCCACCAACACCGACGATGCCGAGGGTGAAGTCATCGCCACATCCGATGTGCGCCCGACGGATGATCAGATCAAGGACGCGCTTGGCCCCTTTGTCGGGGACATCATGCAGATCCCGCCCAAGTTTTCCGCCGTCAAGATCGACGGCCAGCGCGCCTACAAGCTCGCACGTGATGGCGAGGATGTAGAGATCGCCGCCCGCCCGCTCTGGGTCGAGGAACTGGTTTTGACCGACCGCCCCGATGCCGATCACGTCACGCTCGAGATGATCTGCGGCAAGGGCGGCTATGTCCGCTCTATCGCCCGCGATCTGGGCGAAGCCCTGGGCTGCTATGGGCATGTGCGCGAGTTGCGCCGCATCTGGTCCGGCCCGTTCGAGGCGACGGACGGCCTGACCATGGACCAGATCGAGGAGATGGCGCAAAGCCCCGACCTCGACACCCACCTGCGCCCCGTCGCCGACGGGCTTGCCGACCTGCCAGAGGTCAAGGCCACACCCGAAGGGGCCACGCGCATGCGCAACGGCAATCCCGGCATGGTGCTGGCCTCGGACGTGGAATATGGCGACGAATGCTGGGCCTCTCTGGACGGGGTGCCTGTGGCCGTGGGCCGCTACAAGGCAGGCGAGCTGCACCCGGCCCGCGTGTTCAACCTGTAAGACGTCGATTGTTACAGGTTGCGCCGGGCGCTGCGCCCGTTGCGGCCCCAAAACCCGCCCAATTGTTACAGAATCCGCACGCCAGATAAGCCCTGCGTGAGGCGGGCTATTTGTTCGGAACCGGTCAGTCCATATTACTCCCATCACACGCCACACCGTTCCTTTATGGGAGACAGAACATGACCCAAGTTACCCTTCGCACCATCGGCACCGTCCTGACTGCAGGCGCCTTTGCCACCATCGCATTCGATGCGTTCGGGCAGGCGCTCAGCCCGCTCTTTGGCTATGCCAAACTCGCCCCGGTCGGCCTTGCTGGGGCCTCGCTCAAGGCGATCTTTGGCGCCAACCCCTCGGGTGCGGCGCACCTGCTCCACGCCCTGACGGGCCTGATCTTTTACGCGGTGGGCTGGTTTGCCATCGCCCGCCCCCTGCAACTTGCCGTCGCACCGCGCCTGCACTGGTCGATCACGGCCGTGGCCTACGGCGTCGCCCTCTGGGTCTTTGCCCTTTACGTCATGGCGCACCTCGTGACAGGCAACAAACCCTTCCTCGGCTTCACCGGGATCACCTGGGTCGCACTCTGGGGGCACATCGTCTACGCCCTCGTCGCCGCCGCAATCATGGAGGCCAAGGGCGCCGTCCTCGACCTGCGCCGCGCACCCATGGCCGTGCCTGCCGAGTAAGGCGCGCAATAATCCGATTGATGGGGCGGTCTGTCACTGGCAGAACCGCCCCATGATCACGCGTACACATACCAAGGGCGATGCGCCCTCGACGGCCATCTATTCCGATTGCGAACGCTACCGCTACAGCCTGACGCGCATCTGGGACGACAGCGGAAAGCGCGTGAACTTTGTCATGCTGAACCCGTCCACCGCGACCGAGGTGCAGAACGACCCCACGGTCGAACGCTGCGAACGGCGGGCGCGCACGCTGGGCTATGGCAGCTTTGCCGTCACCAACATCTTTGCCTGGCGCGACACAGATCCCCGCGCGATGAAAGCGGCCAGCGATCCCGTCGGGCCCGGCAATGACGCCGCCATCTTCGACCGCGCGACTTGGGCGGATGACGTGATCGCCGCCTGGGGCACGCATGGTGCGCATCTGGATCGCGGGGCCACGGTGGCCGCGCTGCTGCACAGAACAGACAGGCCGCTGTATCACCTTGGTCTGTCCAAAGCAGGGCATCCGAAACACCCGCTCTACCTGCCATACACGCAACATCCCGAACGCTGGTCAGCACCTGCTGATCACGGCTGAACCCTACACTGTTGGTTAACCAGAAGTCCCAAAACGCTTTGCGCCACTGGGCCAAATCGCCGTATCTCTGACGTGGGCAAATGCGCCCTGAGTATGGGAATCAGTGATGTTGTGGCTTGCGGGATTAATGGGTCTGATGGCGGTCGGTGCCGTAGGTGTGATCGACATGGGCACCGGGACCGAAGAGGACGAGGACGGGCCGGAAAGGGTCAAGGACGGCTCGGACAAGCAGGACACTGACACCGCCGGCGCGGAGGACGAGGCGCAGGAAACCTTGCCGCTTGGCAGCGACGGCAATGATGAACTGATCAGCACCGAGGGCAGTGATACGCTTTATGGTGGGGAAGGGAACGACACCCTCACAGGCGCTGGTGGCGATGACACGCTGCATGGTCAGGATGACCAGGACGTGCTGGATGGCGGCACGGGCAATGACGCGCTTTATGGCCACAACGACGACGATACACTGCAAGGTGGCGCAGGCGACGACACGCTGCATGGCGGCATGCAAAACGACGTGTTGGACGGCGGCGCAGGGGACGATGCAGTGCATGGCGGCCTTGATGACGACACGCTTGAGGGCGGCGCGGGACAGGATTCACTGTTCGGCGGCTATGGCAATGATGTGGTCAACGGCGTGGTCGATGATGAAACCGAGGACGGCGTGCAAGACACGGACGAGGGCGACTACCTGAATGGCGGCGCGGGCGATGACACCATCATCGCAGGCGAAGGGGACACCGTCACTGCGGGCGAAGGCTCAGATACCATCGTCGCGGGCGATTGGATCACCGGTGACGGGACGGCGGACATCAACGATTTCAACGCAGAGGACGACAATATCCTGCTGGTTTATGACGATGCCGCAGACATCCCGGAAATCACGCTCCAGCCAGATCCCGTTGACCCTGGGACGACACAGGTTCTGATGGACGGTGTGGCCGTCGCCAATGTGCTGAACGGTGCCGACATCTCGATCGAGGATATTGCGATCATGCCGCTCAGCCTCGCGCAGTCCTCCGGTCTCGCCCCACTCTGATCGGTTGCAAAATAGGCTTTGCCATCGCCGCGATTCTCTCCTATACGCGCGCATCCCCGGCATTCACCGGGGTTTTATTTGGCCCTGCGCTGGACGACATCCCGGCCTGTGGCGTCTCACACCAACCTGCAAAGGAGATCCCGATGTCGATCACGCCCGAAGAAAAAGCCCGCGTCATGAAAGAATTCGCCACCAAGGAAGGCGACACCGGTTCGCCCGAAGTCCAGGTGGCCATCCTGTCCTCGCGCATCGCGACGCTGACCGAGCACTTCAAGACGCACAAGAAAGACAACCACGGCCGCCGCGGTCTGCTGAAAATGGTTGCACTGCGCCGCAAGCTTCTGGACTACACCAAAGCCAAGGACGAAGCGCGCTACCAGGACCTGATCAAGCGCTTGGGCCTGCGCCGCTAAGCGCCGCGCACCCGCTAAGACAACAAGAACCGCGCTTTGAAAGCGCGGTTTTTTTGACTCCGCACGTCTGGTTGGAACCCATATCTTCGAAATGCACCAGTAGCCACTCAGCGACTGAAGCCGACATTGGTTGAGGTGGGGAATTGCCGTTGGCCAACCTTGCGTCACGCTGCGGACGCACGGCCAAGATGTTCCGTAAGTCTCATTTCGCAGGCTATTTTGCCGTTGGTTCAACGTCGAGCATTCCGAACGTGATCTCTAAGCCTCGCGTAAATCTTTGAGGCCACGAAAAGATCATCCGGGAATACTATGTTGTGGGTTAGGATCGCACTTGACGATAATGTCTCATAGGCTCTCCAATGGTTGCCTATCGACGAAAGTTTCCCGCTCAACCGTTACACCGTCGAGCATTTTCGGAGGTATGTTGTCGCCAACTCCGTGCCTAATCACGTTGCCTCAGCCCGTCAGAAATCCAAGAATGTGTCTGGTTAACTCTACTGGCGCTTCCTCGGGGATTGCATGTCCGCATGACAGAGCGACCCCCGAGACGTGGTTTGCTTTTTCCTGCCAGGTCGCTTTGACGTCATAAAGCTCGCCGACAGTGCTTTGCTCACCCCAAATAGCCAATAATGGAGCGTTGACGCTACTGGTCTGATCTTCGCGATCGTGCTCCAGATCAATGCTCGCAGCCGCTCGGTAGTCTTCGCAAATCGCATGCAGTGTCGCCGGATCACGGTAGCTGCGCAGGTATTCGGCAATCGTGGCCTCGTCCACGGACCCTTCGATCTTCACTTGGCCCGCGATATGTCTGCGCAGGAAGTATTCGGGATCCGACGCGATCATCTTCTCGGGCAGTCCATCGGGTTGGATCAGGAAAAACCACCAGAAATACCGCGTTGCGAACTCTTGATTGGTTTGCGCATACATCGTTTGCATGGGTGCGATATCCAGAACGACGAGGCGATCGACCACCTCAGGAAAATCAAGCGCGAGGCGGTGCGCGACCCGGCCACCACGATCATGGCCGACCACCGAAAACCTCTCGTGGCCCAACTGTTTCATCAAGGCGATCTGATCGGCTGCCATCACCCGTTTGGAATACGGCAGGTGCGATGGATCACTGGCTGGCTTGTCGCTGTCGCCATAGCCTCTCAAATCAGGGGCAATCACGCGGTGGCCTGCCTCTACGAGGCGTGGGGCCACTTTGCGCCAGACCACATGGGTTTGCGGATGGCCGTGCAACAGCAATATCGGCGGTCCTGTCCCGGCACTGGCATAGTTGATGCTGAGGTCATGCAATTGGGTTCTTTGGACATCAAAACCCGTTAGGAAAGCAGATGCGACCACTTACAGCCCGTCCAGCACGGCGTCTGCAATTGCCGCGCCACAAATCTTGGTGTCGGCTGGTCCGCCAAGGTCGGGCGTGCGCAGGGCATCCTGCGACAACACCCGTTCAATCGCGGCGATAATCGACGTGCTGGCCTCTTGTGCACCCAGATGTTCCAGCATCATGGCCGCGGCCCAAATCTGCCCGACCGGGTTGGCGATACCTTGTCCCGCAATGTCTGGCGCCGAGCCATGGACCGGTTCAAACAGCGAGGGGAATTTCCCCTCCGGGTTGATGTTTCCCGAAGGTGCTATCCCAATTGTACCAGTGCAAGCTGGGCCCAGGTCAGACAGGATGTCGCCAAAGAGGTTGGATGCTACAACAACATCGAACCAGTCCGGGTGCAGGACAAACTGGGCCGTCAAAATGTCGATATGATACTTATCAACCTTGATGTCGGGGTATTTCGCGGCCATCTCGGCAACCCGCTCGTCCCAATAGGGCATCGTAATCGAGATTCCGTTGGATTTGGTGGCAGATGTCAGATGCTTGCCGCGCTTTCCCGCCAGATCAAATGCATATTTCAAGATGCGGTCGACACCGACCCGGCTCATCACGGTTTCTTGCAGAACAATCTCTCGATCCGTTCCTGGGAACATCTTCCCGCCGATGGACGAGTATTCACCTTCGGTGTTCTCGCGCACGATCATCATGTCAATTTCGCCGGGGGAGCGACCCGCCAACGGCAGCGGAACACCGGGCATGGCGCGCGCAGGGCGCAAACTGACATATTGATCGAATTCCCGGCGAAATTGGATGAGCGATCCCCAAAGCGAGATATGATCAGGCACAACTTTGGGCCATCCGACGGCCCCAAAAAACAGTGCGTCACTTCCGATCAACTGGTCTTTCCAATCATCGGGAAGCATTTGCCCATGTTTTTCGAAATAGTCGGCGCAAGCAAAGTCGTAATGGTCAAAATCGAATCCGAGATCGAACCGTTTCGAGGCCGCCTCCAGAACACGAATGCCTTCCGGTGTGGTTTCTTTCCCGATCCCGTCGCCAGGGATGACAGCAATTTTCCAGCTGTTCTTTGGCATGTGCTTTGTCCTTATGGGTGCGCCCTGAGTAAGCCAGTCTGTGAAGTCGAGCAACAGAAGCGCGGCGCAGGGGTCTGCCTTGGCGGACGGGAGTGTTAGACCACCTGTCCTCTCTTGCTGGTCGGTTACTCCGCGCCGACGATCTCGAGTATCAACTGTAACGTCGCTGCCGATCGCACCGGGTTTGGGTAGTTTCGGTTCGCCAAGACGACCACGCCAATGTCTTTTCCCGGCACCATGGCGACATACGCACCGAAACCGCTGGTCGCCCCTGTCTTGTTAAAAAACAAAGGGCCATCGACCGGCGCGTCCTTCCTTGTCATCGTCTGCGGTGCAAGCGCCATCTCGCGGCTGTTTCCGGCGGTCAGCTGTTCTGCGGAAACGGGCCATGGGTATCCTTCCCAAATCATGGCCTGCGCAAAATGCGCCGTATCATAGCGAGCCTCGCGAGTCCGAAGGAGCGCCGCCTGCACATCTGCCGTCGTGGAACGCGTGCCAAGATGCGCCTCGAGAAATCGGACCATGTCTGTAACGGAGGACTTTACCCCGTAAGCCTCAGCATCCAGAAAGCCCAGCTTGGCGCGGACGGGGTTGCCACCAAACCGGTGATACCCAAAAGCATAACGTGGCATGGCGGCTTCGGGGACTGTCAAATAGGTGCTCTTGAGCCCGAGTTCAGCCAACAGTTCCTGTTCCAGAGCCGTTTCGTAGTCGCTGCCAAATGCTGCGCCAGTGATCATGCCCAGCAGCCCAATGCTCAGATTGGAATAGGATCGAATGCGCCTGGGATCGTCTTCGGATTTCCATTTTGCCAGCCATTGCGTTAGATCCTGGGCACTTCTGATCTGGCCGGGGACCTGGAGCGGTAAGCCGCCGTTGGCATGAGCGGCGAGGTCGTAGAGCGTGATCGTATCAAAAGCGCTTCCTTCGACGCCAGGTATCCAGTCCGACACCGGATGCTCCAAAGACAGGTGCCCACGCGCCTCGGCCAACCCTGCCAATGCCACATTGAAGAGCTTGCTGACCGAACCAAGCTCAAAAAGGGTGTCCGACGTTACGGGTTGCGAGGTTTCCCGGACAGCGACACCGTAGGTGTAGATGTAGGTTTCGCCGCCATGGGTCACACCGATTGCCATGCCGGGGATGTCATGGGCTTCGATGACCGGACCGAACACCGTTTCGCTGATCTGTTGGAATCTGGTTTCGGTAAGCGGCCCTGACAGGGCAACAGTCGCGACATGGGTGAGGACTAGGGCCAGGCCAAGAACCGTTTTCAAAGGGTGCGCCTCCTTGAGTTTGTTTCGGCTGGCATATGCGCTTTGAACATCGGGGACACCGAAAACGCGTTCGATTCACATATGCAGGAAGGCGGTTTTGGCAATTCAGTGTGCGCTGGCGGGGCGCTGGAATTTCCGACGTGCGACATCAACTGCAGCGCGGGTTATGCAGCCCTCGCTGTGGTCGTTGATGAGCCCCATCGCTTGCATGAATGCAAACACCGTGGTCGGTCCAAGAAACTTCCACCCGCGCTTCTTAAGCTCTTTCGCCAAGGCAACAGAACTCTGGCTGGTCGATTGCGTCTGAGGAACGCCAATTTCATCTGGTCCCGGTTCAAACCCCCAAAAAATGCGGCAAGTGATCCCTCCGCCTCGACCATGTCCACAGCGCGGGCTGCATTGTTGATGACTGCGGTGATTTTTCCGCGATGGCGCACGATGTTCGGATCACTCAGCAGGCGATCTACGTCCCCTGCACCGTAATGGGCGACCTTGTGGAAATCGAAACCATCGAATGCCGCGCGAAAGCCCTCGCGCTTGTTGAGGATGGTTCGCCAACTTAGCCCGGATTGAAAGCTCTCGAGGCACAGCTTTTCAAACAGCCGAATGTCGTCCGAAACAGGAAAACCCCATTCACGATCGTGGTAATCGAGAAACTCGGGCGCACCACCGCACCACCGGCACCGTGGGTGCCCATCCGGCCCGACAAAGCCCGTCATGCCGCGCTGTCTTTCAGGAACGCAAGCCGCGCATCCACTCGACCGGGAGCGACTTGCTGAATGTGCGGCGTTGCGATCCCTTCACGGACAAACGGATCCTGCGCCACACGATGTTCCAGCAAAGCCATATCGGTGCCCAGAGCGAGGATAGCACCACCACCTTGCGGCTTAAGGCTGCCAACCAACAGAAAAACCCCGTCATCAAACCCTTGAGCGATCCAGTCGTTATGGGCGGCCATGAAATCTGGTGCTTTTGACTTCAGCGCAGTTAGTGTCAGTGTAATGATGTACATGTTCAGTCCTTTGTTTCAGCTTGGCTTTGCTGTCCGGCAACGGCGTCGAGCCAGGCAAGCATTTGCGCGACTTCCGCTTCCAGAAACGGCTCATCCGGGTAGGCATTGGCGAGTGTGGCGGCACCCTGACTGCGGGCAAGAATATGCATTGCCAGATCATCGGCATCGGTCACGCGCCCCATCTCTTTGAAACGGTGACGTAGCCAGATGCGGAACAGGTCAAACAACTCTCGGGCGCCTGAACCGCCAGGGTGGTCCAGCTTTGCAAGCTCGGAAAACAAAGTGCCGACCGGGCATCCGAAAGATCGGATCTTTTTGTTGTTCATCAGCAAAATGCGAATGAAACTGGCAACGCAGTCTTTCGGGGTTTGGTCGCTGTCGACCCAGCCTTCGAGCATGTCGTGGCGATCCTTGATGCGGCGTTCAATGACCGCATCAAGGATCTCGTCCTTGGTTTTGAAGTGATAGTAAAAGTTACCCCTCGAGATACCGACGACTTGGGCAACATCCGCGAACGATGTGGCCTCGAACCCGCGTTCGTAGAACAGTTGATCGGCGGAGGTTACGATCTTTTCCCGTGTTGTGGTTGCTGCCATTGTTGGTCCTTCCGGTTTGGTATCACCTTAGGCTGCCGACATCAGGTTTGGGCCAGCGGCGGGGTAGTCGTTGTATCCCGTTTCACCTCCTGCATAAAATGTCGTCCTGTCTATGGTGTTCAGAGGCAAATCTTCGCGGAAACGCCTCACGAGGTCGGGGTTGGCCAGGAACGGTGCCCCAAAGGCGACAAGATCGGCGTGGCCGGATTGAATTGCAGTTTCCGCCGCTGCCTTGGAGTATCCGTTGTTCGCAATGTAGATGCCTGGAAAGAGGGTCCTGAGCTTGCCATAGTTCACGTCCCTTGCGGACCCCTCAATGTGGCCGGTGATTCCCATGCTGGCCTCGGTCACATGAAGGTATGCCAATCCGCGATCTGCGATCATTTCGACAATCCTTTCGAAGTGCCTTTGAGGGTTTGTGTCGGACATTCCGTTGAAGTTGTTTTCCGGAGACAACTTTAGGCCGATGCGCTCTGCCGGGAACACCGTAGCAACCGCATCAAGCACTTCCTGAAGAAACCGCGCTCTGTTTTCGACTGATCCGCCGTAGCCATCCGTGCGCGTGTTGGTTCCATCGCGAAGAAACTGGTCAATGAGATAACCGTTTGCGCCATGCACTTCGACACCATCAAAGCCGGCATCCCGCGCATTCTGCGCCGCAAGACGGAATTGATCCACGACACCGGGAATTTCCAGAGTTTCAAGTCGACGAGGGGTGTCAAAGTCCTGGTACCCGCTGGATGTGAAGGCAGAGCCTGCTGGCCTGAGGGCGGAGGGGGCGACCGGCACTTCGTTGCCCTCTTGGTGAGAGGAATGGGATATCCGGCCGCAATGCTGAAGCTGCGCAAACATGCGACCGCCTTGGGATCTGACGGAATTCAGAACGCGCAGCCAGCCTGCGGTTTGCTGCTGGGTAAACAGACCCGGTGTGTTTGGGTATCCGACGCCTTGTCGCGAGACAGGTGCGGATTC
Source organism: Tateyamaria algicola (assembly GCF_047715485.1). NCBI lineage: Bacteria > Pseudomonadati > Pseudomonadota > Alphaproteobacteria > Rhodobacterales > Roseobacteraceae > Tateyamaria > Tateyamaria algicola. The sequence continues at coordinate 2,388,050 of NZ_CP180422.1, read as the reverse complement.
TGAAATGATAAGCCCTGCGGTTGCACGATCGCTGTAATGGTCAGCCATCATCTGCCCGGGCACGCCACCCTCTTCGGCCCTGCTGCGGGACATGGGGGCCATCACCATCCGGTTTTGCAGTTCGAGGCCCTCTAGGGAGACTTTGGAGAAGAGGTTTTTTGTCATCATTTGTTCGCCTGTGATTCTAGGTCAGTTGTCCTAATTTGATCTTATGGGACAAATGTCCTAAATGGTCAACAGGTTTCTTGTCTCGGGCCGGAATCCTCGCGGAAAGGTGCGTGTCTGCCGCGGATGGCAGCCGGCTGGCGCCGCCAGTCTGTCGTTTTCAATTTTGCGAAGACCTGCGCACCGCCGTGCCGATTGCAGCCGGAAAACGCGACAGAAAGGACGGGTCGGCGGCAATCTGATTGCGACCACCGCTTCTCTGGACATCACTTGAGAACGCGCGGGAAAAACCGGACGTGAGGCTGGCGTTAGCTGATTATGACATTCTGCATCATGCCGCGGTCTTCATGCGCCAGAATATGGCAGTGCAACACGAACTTCCCGGTGAATTTCTGATACCTCGTGCGCATTTTGACATAGCCGGGATTGTCTTCCGTGCCAGGCGGCAGGCGCACCGTATCGAGCCACGTGCCCGGCCGCACAGAATTGTCGGAGGTCTCGACAATCTCGAACGGGTTCACGTGGATATGGAAGGGATGCATGAAGCCATTCGTATTCAGAATGTGCCATTCCTCCACGCCCTTCACGTCAAGCAATTGATTTGGCGTGTCTTCATCATATTCATTGCCGTCGATCAGGAAAATCGGGTTGTCCGGATCCGTTCTGTCGACCGAAAACACAACCGTGCGCGTCGGTTTGTTCAATTCTTCCTTATGAATGTGGGGATGGGAGTATTTCCCCGGGATTGTCTGGGGGATGTCCGCGCGGGTGTCGGGAATGCTGCGCGCGTCCAGAAACCCAATCAGTTCGTCATCGGGGATCTGATCGAATTGACCTGCATCGCCCCGCTTCCAGATCTCATAGATCGCGGATTTGGTGGGCCGCACCAACACATCCACGCGGTTGCCAGATGCCATACTGAATTCTGACACCGCCCTCACGTCCTGCACCGGGATCCCGTCATAGGCGATGACGTGCATGTCTTCGTTGCGACCGGTGCCTGCCTCGCGCAGCTCAATATGCAGGAAGTCATGCGTGTTGGCAGCGACGAACCGCCAGCGCTCCAACCCCTTTTCGCTCAGCGTGATCGTCGGCGCATGCAACGCGTTGATCGTCGTGGTTTTGTTGGGTCGGCCCGCGATGTCCTGAATGGTCTTGACCGCCGCGGCGGCCCCGGGCGACGGCTCAGGCTCGATCTGCTGAATGACCAGAAGGCGATCTTCGGCATCCTTGATCCCGTCCAATTCATCGATGCCACCCGTGATAATGATCGCACCGGCCATGCCTTGTTTCACCTGGCTTTCGACCGAGCCATGTTTGTGCGGATGATACCAGAATGTTCCCGACACATGCTCTTTTTCGATCCTGAATTCGTAGTTGTAGTCTTTACCCGGCTCGATACTGAGCGTCACATCATCGGACGGCGCGCGCGGGGAAATCCACAAGCCGTGGGTATGTAGATTGGTGACATTGGGTCCGTGCGGGCTGCGCATCCCTTTCATGCTGGTGTGGGTGTGGCCGCCATCATCGCTGAGATTGTTTTTCAGATAGACATACATCCTGTCCCCAGGTGCCGCGCGCAGGGTCGGGCCGACAAAATGGCCATTGTAATTGCGGTAGCGCAGCACCTGGCCCTCGTGCTCGATCTCGCGCAATGAGATGTCCAGTTCTGCATCCAGGAAACCGCCCTCTGCGTCGATCACTGTCGGTTCATCGAATGGCACATCGTGGGGTTTGGGATTGTCCGATACACCGGGAATGGACAACGGGCGCGATTGCGCACCGGTGCGCAAAGCGGTCGCCGGAAGGGCGACCCCGGCCAACAGCATCGCCAATGTCGTGCGGCGGCGCAGGTTTGTGCGATAATGATCAGGAGGCATACTTCCTCGCTATCTATTTGTTTTCAATGACCACACTCCGGCCTGAAACCGTTTACCTTAGGAAAATCGGATCAATCCCCATGTCGAATTTCAGCAGGTTCTTTTCGTCCACCTGCGCCTTGATCCCGCCGAGCCGTTCGAAGGAGGCCCCATAGTATTGGTGCGTGTCTTGTTCGTGATCGGGAAAGTTGATGAAGGCCCCTGTGCAATGGCTTTCCAACAACACACGGAATTGCCGCACCCAATCCAGCACCTTCTCCTCCTGCTCGGGGCACTTTGAACCCGGATGCCACCAGGCCTGGATTTGCAGCATGTAGGGTCTGTCCCGCCACGGAAATGCACCTTTGCTGTCGTCGAACTCTGCCATGCGCCCGCCCATCCCGTGCAGACTGAGATAAAGGTTGGTGCCGTCAAAGCTGTCACTGGGATCTTCGAAGGCATCCAGATAGTCGGCGGCCGCGGAAAACAGCGCGGCGTCATCCGTTGTGTTCGGGAAGGTCGAACTGACTTTGTGCGGCTCTGGCTCGAATATGCAGGTATTGGGCGGACCAAGTTTCTGTTTCGCGCCGACCTGCAAGGCATAGCCTTGCGGGTTCATCCGCTCCACATCGGGATCATCAAAATCCGCGTCGGGGTCCAGGGGCGGCGCAGCACCCATCGCCGCCATATGCTTGTCAAAAAAGCTTATCGGGTCATCCAGATTCCGCTCTCTAAACGCGGCATATTTGGGGGCTGCCTTTTCCATCAGGTTGTGAAGGGCGTATCTGCACTGCTCTTCGGTGCCATAATATCGCCCCCCGACAACAAAGGGCGGGTTGTTGTAAAAGATGTATTGCGGGTCTTCTTCGACCACGGTCATGCGCGCGAATGTGTTCAGGGCCTTGTCCCCCAGCCTGCACAGCTCGGCCCAGGCAACTGCCGCATCGACACGCGCCGGTTTATCCCACTGCAGCGTGAATTCCGTGTAGGCGTTCGGTGGATCAAAAATCTGGAACTGAAATTTCGTCACCATGCCGAAATTGCCGCCGCCGCCCCCGCGGATCGCCCAAAACAGATCAACGGGATCAACACCCAGCGTCGTCGATGTGCCATCCAGAAAGCCGGTTTGATCCAGCACGACGATATCACCGTTGGGCAACACCATCTCGACCGCCAACAAGGCATCCGAGGTCAGACCAAACTGGCGCGTGGACAAACCCCAGCCACCGCCATGGGTCAGCCCGCCCACGTTTACAGTGTCGCAGCCGCCCGTGGGCAAAAGCCGGTGTTTCGCGCCCAGTGCGGCAATCACGGCGCGCAAACGCAAGCCGGAGTGAACCCACATCGTGTTGGCATTGGTGTCGATTTCGATCCCATCCCCACTGGGCGCCATCAGCACCACACCGTCAGTGTTGGAGCACATCGCCTCATGGTGATGACCCCCAGAACGGAGTGAGACAGCGACGCCAACATGCTCCAGGTTCCGAAACCACCACTGGACATCCAGCGCGTTTTTGCAGGGAACGATCAGGGCCGGGTGTTTCTGTAGCCGATCATTGTGAACGGGCCGTAGCTCCTCATAGGCCTCGGTCCCGCGCGCCAGGAAATGTTTTTTTCCTCTTTAGCTTTTTTAATCAGGTCCTCTAAAGAATGCGGTTTTCCCTCGCCCATGACAGACTTCCCCAAAATCAATTTTCAGTATTCACACAACAATATGCTGGAGGTTACGGCGAAATCCGGCTCCTACAAAACGAATTCTGGAATAGCCCTTCAAGCGGCCCGCGACTGAGCGGCAGACCTGTTCAGAAGTTGGGAGGATCGTTGGTGGCTGGAATACGTTAGGGTCAGGGCCCATTGATTTCCGGTATTGGGCGCGATTTACCGCTTCGGAAATGGAGCGGTGACATGCCTGTTCTTCTCTGCTTGAGCGCTGCGCAAATGGCGCGTTTGGCACCTTGCTATCAAAAGCCCGACGGCAAACTACGCGTAGATGGTCGCAGGATGTCGCGTGGTATTTTCTTCACCAGTCGCAATGGCTTGCGATGGCGAGATGCCTCAAAACGGCAGGGCCTGGCCCGTCTCAACTCTCCAAACAGGTCCGCCACGAATGTAGAGGCTGGAACCCAACCAGCCGCTTTGCCTTCGCGTTGGAGTAAAACGTCTCGCGCGGGCCCATCTCCCCCACCGGCACACCCTCGTAATATCGCGCGACCAGTGCGTCCGTGTCCAAGTCTACCGAGTGGTCATCATTCGAGACGTTGAATACCTCGAACCCAAGGCCGTCCGTGTCCAGACAGCACTGCACCATCTGTCCCAGATCGCGCGCATCGATATAGGCGAAGAAGTTGCGCAGGCGCAGGTCCGGATTCTCGACATAGGCCGGGAAGTTTTCCGCATATTCGTGCGGCTCGATCACGTTGTTGATACGCAACCCGTAGATATCCGCGCCCGAACGGCGTTGAAAACTGCGCGCCGTGACCTCATTGGCAACCTTGGACATGGCATAGCTGTCCTCGGGGATCACCGGGTGGTCCTCGTCCAGCGGCAGGTAATCGGGCTTGCGTTCGCCGTCCGCGAAACAGACGCCATAGGTCGTCTCGGACGAGGCAAAGATCACCTTGCGCACCCCCGCCTTCAGTGCGGCGTCGATGACATTGTAGGTGCCCATGACGTTGGTGCGATAGGTCTCGTTATCGCCCACCACCAGAATGCGTGGCACGGCGGCGAAATGCACGACCGCATCGAAAGATGGCACACCCGTCCCCGGCACCAATTCGTCAAAACCGGCATAGCTTTGCATAACATCGAACACCTGACCGGCATCAGTCATATCCCCAAGGCGGTCGTCGATCCCGTCCATGCCCAGCGGCACCCGGTCGAAATTCACCACCCGGTGGCCCTGATCCCGCAGATAGGCGCAGGCATGTCGCCCCGCCTTGCCTGACCCGCCCGTAAACAAAATCCGCATGCCAACCCCCTCTCGTTTGCGCAAACATAGGCGCGCGGGGACGGTTGGACCAGCGCCCAAAGCGCCCTAGCTTTCGCATATGCACGACTTGCCCCGCCTCGCCCTTTCCGTCCGCCAGCCGTCGGCCTGGGCGATCATCGCGGGGCACAAGCCGATTGAAAACCGCACACTTGGGTCGATCCGAGCGGGCCGCATGGGGCCAGGGCGCATCGCGCTGCATGCTGCGGCCGGGTTGAAAGAGGACGAGTTTCGTTATCTGCACTGGCGCCTGCACAAACACGGGGTCGGCTGCCCCCACCCGCTGGACCTGCCGCGCGGATGCATCATTGGCTCGGTCGAAGTGACGGGGATCATCACCGACTCCGACAGCGAGTGGTTCGGCGGTGTTGCGGGCCTCACCCTGAAAGACCCCGAACCCTGCGATCCCATCCCCTGTCCGGGTGCGCTGGGATACTTCGAATGGCACGCGGGCGGCACCCTCGCCCCACCGGCGAAATGGATGCGGAAATGGGGTACACCCGCCCCCGGGGCGGACACCGACGACCTGTTTCCGGATGCCCCCATCGCCTTTGCCACACCGCCCAAAAGGCCCTGGTAAGGGTGCGCAAGCGCCGCAGGGCCTGGGCGCTTTCAATTCGGCCCATTCTGCTGTATGCGCGCACAATCTGAAAGCACGGCGCCCGGACCCTAGCGCCCGCCAAACAAGATATCGGGGTCAGGGGGAATACGCCCCCTATGCAAATGGCCAATCGGGCCAACTTAGGAAACATAGATGTTCAACGAAGTGAAAAAATCGATGCAGTGGGGCGAGGAAACGCTCACACTGGAAACCGGCAAGGTTGCCCGTCAGGCTGACGGCTCCGTGATTGCCACGCTGGGCGAAACCAGCGTCATGGCGAACGTGACTTTTGCCAAGTCGCCAAAACCGGGTCAGGATTTCTTTCCCCTGACCGTCCACTACCAGGAAAAATACTACGCCGCGGGCAAGATCCCCGGCGGCTTCTTCAAGCGTGAGGCACGGCCCACCGAGAAAGAAACCCTGACCGCCCGCCTGATCGACCGTCCGATCCGGCCCCTGTTCGTCTCCGGCTTCAAGCACGAAGTGCTGGTGATGTGCACCGTTCTGTCCCACGATCTGGTCAACGACCCCGACATCGTCGCGATGATCGCGGCCTCGGCTGCCCTGACCATCTCGGGTGCGCCGTTCATGGGCCCCATCGCCGGTGCACGCGTGGGTTACGAGGATGGCGAATACATCCTGAACCCCACCGTCGACGACATGCAGGACCTGCGCCTGAACCCTGATCAGCGCCTCGACCTGGTTGTGGCCGGCACCAAAGACGCCGTGATGATGGTGGAATCCGAAGCTTACGAGCTGTCCGAAGCAGAGATGCTGGGCGCCGTGAACTTCGCGCACGAGCAAATCCAGCCCGTGATCGACCTGATCATCGCGCTGGCCGAAGAATCCGCCAAGGAACCCTTCGACTTCCAGGCCCCCGACTATTCGGACCTGTACGAAGCGGTCAAAGCGGCAGGCGAAACCCAGATGCGCGCCGCCTTCGCCATCAGTGACAAGCAAGAGCGGACAAGCGCCGTCTCTGCCGCCCGCACCGCGATTGTCGACGCGCTGAGCGAAGAGCAGCAAGAAGACGGCAACCTCGGTTCCGCCCTCAAAAAGCTCGAAGCGTCCATCTTGCGCGGTGACGTTGTGAAAACCGGCACCCGCATCGACGGTCGCAAAACCGACGAGATCCGCGACATCTTGTGCCAGACGGGCCTGCTGCCCCGGACACACGGTTCGGCCCTGTTCACCCGTGGTGAAACCCAAGGTCTGGTCGTGACCACACTGGGCACCGGCGATGATGAACAGTTCATCGACGCGCTGCACGGCAACTTCAAATCGAACTTCCTGCTGCACTACAACTTCCCCCCTATTCGGTGGGTGAAGCGGGTCGCGTGGGCCCTCCCGGCCGTCGCGAAATCGGTCACGGCAAACTGGCATGGCGCGCGTTGCAGGCCGTGCTGCCTGCCAGCACCGACTTCCCCTACACCGTGCGTCTGGTGTCGGAAATCACCGAATCCAACGGTTCGTCCTCGATGGCGTCCGTCTGCGGCGGCTCGCTGTCGATGATGGATGCGGGTGTGCCGCTCAAGAACGCGGTTGCCGGTGTGGCCATGGGCCTGATCCTAGAGGAAGACGGCAGCTACGCCATCCTGTCCGACATTCTGGGTGACGAAGACCACCTGGGCGACATGGACTTCAAAGTGGCAGGCACCGAAAACGGCATCACCTCGCTGCAGATGGACATCAAGATCGCAGGCATCACGCCCGAGATCATGGAGAAAGCCCTCGCACAGGCCAAAGACGGCCGGATGCACATCCTGGGCGAAATGGGCAAAGCCATCACTGGTGCCGCCGAATTCTCGGTCCACGCCCCACGCATCGAAACCATGCAGGTGCCCACGGACAAAATCCGTGAGGTCATCGGTTCGGGCGGTAAAGTGATCCGCGAAATTGTCGAAGTGTCGGGCGCCAAGGTCGACATCAACGACGACGGCATCATCAAGATCGCCTCGCCCAACGGCGAAGCCATCAAGAAGGCCTATGACATGATCCACTCGATCGTGGCCGAACCGGAGGAAGGCGCCATTTACACCGGCACCGTCGTGAAGATCGTCGATTTCGGCGCCTTCGTGAACTTCTTCGGCAAGCGCGACGGCCTGGTGCACGTGTCCCAGATCGAAAACCGCCGCCTGAACCATCCTTCGGACGTGTTGAAGGAAGGCCAGGAGGTCAAGGTCAAGCTGCTGGGCTTTGACGATCGCGGCAAGGTTCGCCTGTCGATGAAAGTTGTCGATCAGGAAACCGGCGAAGAAGTGAAGAAAGAGGAAGCGGCAGAGGAATAATCCCGCCACTTCTCGACAGATCAGGCCCCGGCAACCGCGCCGGGGCCTTTTTTGTTTCCCGCCTTGCTTGCGGCCCAAAACCGGGCGCGGTAGAGCGAACGACAAGGCGCGCGAGGGTGCCGGGAAGACGCATTAAGGTCTCGGAAATGGCTCAAGAGTTTTCAGCATCTGACGTGACCATCGTTACGGTCAGCTACAACAGCGCCGACGCCCTGGCCCAGATGCTGCCCACCCTGCCCGCAGACAGCCCCGTGGTGATCGTCAACAATGCGGGACGGGATGGCGACGAGCTTGACCTCATGGCCAAGTCCCGGCCCCACACCCGCGTCGTGCACAATGACCGCAACCTCGGTTTCGGCGAGGGGTGCAACAAGGGCGTGCGCGCGGTCGAGACCGAGTTTGTCTTTCTGCTGAACCCGGACACGCAAATCGAGGAAAACACGCTGCCCGCGCTGATCGCGGCTGCGGGTCGCTATGAAGGCATGGCCGCCTTCAACCCGCGCATCGCCTTTCAGGACGGCAAGCCGCATTTCAAACGCCGCTCGGTTTTGCTGCCCCGTTCGCAATGGTTGCCCCGCGGATGGCCAGAAACCGAGTGCGATGTGCCGGTTCTGGCTGGATCGGCCATCTTTGCCCGCACCAAGGTGCTGCGGCAGGTGCAGTTCGACCCCCGGATTTTCCTCTATCACGAGGATGACGACTGGTCCCTGCGGCTGGTCAATGGGGGTGGGCGGCTGATCTTTGTGCCGGATGCGCATATCACGCACCTGTCCGGCCAATCCTCCGGGCGTCGTCCCGAGGTGGCCAAGTTCAAGGGGTTCCACCTTGGCCGATCCCGCATCTTTGCAATGGAACGGCACAAACGCCCCTTTGCGCGCGCGCGTTCGATCCTGCATGCCATCGGGCAGCTTTTGTCGCCCACCACTTGGGGTTCGGCGCGCAAACGGGCCAAGGCGGTCGGCTTTTACATCGGGGTCCGCTACCCGACGAAATTCTACGGCGATGTGTCCGAGATTCCGCCGCAGGTCTTTCACATGCCGGGCTGGAAATTGCGGCGCGAGCTCAAGCGGCTGGTGCATCAAAGCATGGCGGCCCCCCGCGCGCTGTATGACATCTGGTTTCGCACCAAGGTACACGACGCTGTGCAGCGCAAGCACATCAAACGGTCCATGGGGCAGGTGCCACGCGGCGACCGGGTTGCCATCTACCTCGTCTATGCACGCGACGGGCTGTTGCCCAGCCACAAGGCCTCCATCGCTCATATCCGCGAAAGCGGCTATGCGCCTTTCGTGATCTCGAACCTGCCCCTGTCAGAGGTCGATCAGGCCTATCTGGCCGACAACACCTGGCAATTCCTGTCGCGGCCCAATCTGGGCTACGACTTTGGCGGCTACCGCGAAGGGTTCATGAGCCTTGTGTCCGAGATCGACGATCTGGAATACGTCGCCTTCCTGAATGACAGCTCTTGGTTCCCTGTGCCCGGCACCCAAAACTGGCTGGAACAGGCCGAAGCACTGGGCGTTGACTATGCAGGGGCCGCCACGAGCTTTGGCATCCCGCGTGTGCCGCGTGATCAATACCAGACGATCCAGTGGGACTACGACACCAGCCTCAGCGAATTCCACTACTGCTCCTACGCGATCCTGGTGGGCAAGAACATGCTGCGCGACAAGCGCTACCACCGGTTCTGGGCGACCTATGTGCTGAGCGAGAAAAAGAACAAGGTCGTGCGTCGGGGTGAAATGGGGATGAGCCGCTTTGCCATCGACACCGGGTTCACCCATGGCGCGACCTACGACATGCGCACACTGCCTGATCAACTGGCCAAGTGTACGGATGACGAATTGCAGCACTACGCCCACAACATGGTGTTTCTGGGCGAATGGATCATGAAGGAAGTGCTCGACAACGTCCTGCCCAGCATTGACGCCCACCGCTCTGCAGCGGACCGGCAAGAGACGATCAAGCTGATCCTCGCCACCGCTGCGCGCTTTGGCATCAGCTATGTGCTGCCCGAGTTCCTGCACAAGCATCACCAGTTCCCCTTCGTGAAAAAATCGCCCTTGGGCATCTATCAGGGCGACTCGGATGTGATGTACGCGTTCAGCAAAATGCTTGAAGGGCCGAACGGGCGTATCATACAAGACGAGATGGAAATGATACGGCGCTCGAAAGGGTTCCAGACCGACGCGCCGCCTGCGGTGCATGCCCCGAAACTCAACGCCTGAGGATATCCGTTTGCGTCTGTTCCGCCGCCGTCCCCCCGAAAACCCCCACCTGAAATACGTACGTCAGATCGAGGCGGGGACACCCATCGAATATCACGGGATCACCGTGCCGGTGACCGAAGGGCATATGCCCCTGCCCATCCTGATCCAGATCGCCGAAGACGCCTATGAACGCCCCGAACTGCGCGCCGCTGAAGGCATGGTGCAGTCGGGCGACCGCATCCTCGAGATGGGCACGGGCCTTGGCATCGTGTCCGGCCTGATCAGTCGCATGGCCGAGGGCGTCGAAATCCGCAGCTTCGAGGCGAACCCGAACCTGCTGCCCCACATCGCAGAGCTGCACCGCCTCAACGACATCACCAATGTCTCCGTGACGCACGCGATGCTCGAACCCGACCCCGCCTCGGACACGCGCATGTTCCATGTGCACAAGTACTTTTCCGAAGGCTCGATCTTTCAGACCGAGATGAGCGAAGAGGCCATCGAGATCCCCGTGCTGGACATCAACGCCGTGGTGCAGGAATTCAAACCCACGGTCCTTGTCTGCGACATCGAAGGCGCGGAGGAGGTGGTGATTCCCAACTGCGATCTGTCGACACTGCGCGCGCTGGTGCTGGAACTGCACCCTGCGGTGATGTCACGGATGGGCATGAAGCGGATATTCGACGCCTGCCTGGGCGCCGGGCTCTACCCCCGGATCGAACTGTCGTCCGAACAGGTGGTCGCGTTCGAAAAGATCGAACAGGGCTAGGGCGGGCAGCCGACGACACGCGCCGTCTGCCCGCATTCGCGTTAGCTGGGCGCCTTGGTGGTCCGCAGATAGGGCAGCACGGTGGTGAACTCACCGAACTTGGCCTTGGCGTCCTCGTCCGACACGGTCGCGGGGATGATCACGTCATCACCCACATTCCAGTTCGCAGGCGTCGCCACCCCCTTGCCCACGGATGTCTGCAACCCGTCGAGCGCGCGCAGCACCTCGGCAAAGTTGCGGCCCACGGTCATCGGATAGGTCATCGACAGTTTCAACTGCTTGTCCGGGCCAATGATAAAGACCGAGCGCACGGTCGCACTGTCCGCAGGCGTGCGGCCATCGGGCAGGTAGGCTTCGGCTGGCAGCATGTCAAAGGCCTTGGACACTTCCAGCCCCGCATCGGCGATGATGGGGAAACCGGCCGTGGTGCCTGCGACCTTCTCGATGTCGCCCTTCCACTTCTTGTGGTCCTCGACCCCGTCCACGGACACGCCGATCACCTTGGTGCCGCGCTTTTCCCACTCGTCCGCCAGTTGTGCCACCGCACCGAATTCAGTCGTGCAGACAGGGGTGAAATCCTTGGGGTGCGAAAAAAGAATGGCCCAGCTGTCGCCAATCCACTCGTGCAGCGAAATGGTGCCGTGGTCCGTTTCGACCGTCAAATCGGGGATCGTGTCGTTAATGCGCAAACCCATGGTGTCCTCCGTCAGGATAATGTCATCAAACGCAACCTAAGGCATCGCGCAGCCGTTTTCATCCCCCCGTCTTGCCGCCCCGCACACAGGGTGCCAAAGTCCCCCCAAACGCACAGGAAAGGCATCACCATGCTCGAGAAACGCGACTTCTATATCAACGGCCAGTGGGTCGCCCCGATCAACGGCACCGACCACCACGTCATCGACCCCTCCACCGAAGAACCCACCGCCGTCATCTCGCTTGGCGGGCAAGAGGATGCCGAGGCTGCCATCGCCGCTGCCAAGGCTGCCTTTCCCGCCTGGATGGCCACCGACCCGTCCGAGCGGATCGCGTTGGTCGAGAAACTGATCGAGGTCTACAATGCCCGCGCCGAGGATCTTGCCACCGCCATGTCCGCCGAAATGGGCGCGCCCGTGGACATGTCGCGCGGCCAGCAGGTCGGCGCAGGCACCTACCATCTCAAAAACTTCATCCGCGCCGCCAAGTCCTTCGACTTTATCAAGCCTTTGGGAGATCACGCCCCGAATGACAGGATCATCCACGAACCCGTCGGCGTCGCCGCTCTGATCACGCCGTGGAACTGGCCGATGAACCAAGTCACGCTCAAGGTCGGGGCCGCCGCTATCGCGGGCTGCACCATGGTGTTGAAACCGTCCGAGGAATCCCCCCTCAATGCCATGATCTTTGCCGAGATGATGGACGAGGCGGGCTTCCCCCCGGTGTATTCAACATGGTGAACGGCGACGGCGCGGGCGTCGGCACGGTCCTGTCGGGGCACAAGGATGTCGATATGGTTTCCTTCACCGGGTCATCGCGCGCGGGCACGCTGATCTCGAAAAATGCCGCCGACACGTTGAAACGCGTGCATCTGGAACTGGGCGGCAAAGGGGCGAACGTCATCTTTGACGATGCCGATGAAAAGGCCGTCAAACGCGGTGTGCTGCACATGATGAACAACACAGGCCAGTCCTGCAACGCCCCCTCTCGCATGCTGGTGCAGCGCGGCAAATACGACGCGGCGGTGGAAGAGGCCGCAGCGGTCGTAGGCAAGGTCACCGTCGGCCCTGCAAGCGAAGAAGGGCGCCATATCGGCCCCGTCGTGAACGAAGCCCAGTGGAACAAGATCCAGGGCCTGATCGAAAAGGGGATTGCCGAAGGGGCCAAGCTGGTCGCCGGTGGCCCGGGTCGCCCCGAAGGGTTCAACAAGGGATTCTATGTGCGCCCGACCGTGTTTGCGGATGTGACCAACGACATGACCATCGCGCGCGAGGAAATCTTTGGCCCCGTCCTGTCGATCATCCCGTTCGAGACAGAGGAAGAGGCCGTGGAGATTGCAAATGACACGGTCTATGGCCTCACCAACTATGTCCAGACGCAGGACGGCGCGCGCCTGAACCGGATGGCAACCAAACTGCGCTCAGGCATGGTCGAGATGAACGGCACGTCGCGCGCCGCAGGCTCACCCTTTGGTGGTATGAAACAGTCCGGCAACGGACGCGAGGGCGGCATCTGGGGCATCGAGGATTTCCTCGAGGTGAAGGCGGTGTCAGGCTGGGCGGCAGAGTAAACCAACGCGCAGGGCGGGGCTCACCCCGCCCTGAAACGCATGCCCTCGGCTGTGTTTGGATCCAGGTCCGGGTAGAGCCCGGACCTACCGCAACAACTCTGTATGGCTAAGGTTTGGTTTCTTTCAGTTTGCCTTGGCGAAATGCGACACTTGGATCGGACGAGTGCTCGACATGATCACCCAGAATTTCGACCCAAGGGTGCTTTCGATGCTCGTAGACGGAAAAGCGCGGCGGGGGAAAGTTCAAATCTGCGAACGCGCCTACCGGGATGGCAATGACGCCGGGCCAGCCTTCAATCACATAAGCAAGCGTTGATCCGCAATCCGGGCAAAACTGATAGGTCGCTTTGTGGCCACTGTCGGCAAGCCTTTCCCAAACTTTGAAGTTTCCAGAAATCTCTACGTCGCCTTCGTTCCAGCGCGCTTGCGTTGCAAATGCACTGCCTGAGCGTTTTTGACATTCCAGGCAGTGGCAGACTGATACGCGAACAGGCTCACCTTCGCAGGTCGCGGTGAGTTGTCCGCATCTACATGTTGCCGTCCGTTTCATTGGCACCAAACTACATCAACTTCTGCCATTCACGAAGAACGCAATCTGACCGGGTAGAAGGGCCGGATTGTCCGCGCTCAATCCTGGCCCAACGGGGCGATGATGGTCGAATCCTTGTAGGTTTCGACGGCGAACAGCGTCGTATAGCGCACCACATCCGGGTCACTGTCGAACAACCGGTCGCACAGCGCCTGATACTCCTCCATGTCACCGAAATGACCGATCAACACCGCATCAAGGTCGCCTGTCACGCCATAGGCTTGCGTGATTGCCGGTTCGTCGGAAATACGAGCCGCGAAGGATGTGCGCATGTCTTTTGTGTGGTTGCGGGTCGTGACATTGATGATCGCCCGGATGCCACGACCCAGTTTTGCAGGATCGGCAAGGTAGACGCAGCGCGCCAGAATGCCGGTGCGTCGCAAGTCGGCCAACCGGCGTAAACAGGTTGAAGGTGTCGATCCGACTGCATCGGCCAACTCGGCCTTGGTCAGCGTGCCGTCCGCCTGAAGGGCGGCGACAATCCTGAGGTCCAGATCATCCATCATTGAAAGCCACGTGGTCCATATCTCCACATTTTCGGCGATTTTGACCACATCGTCCACCGGTTTCATCGTAGACGGTCTGAGGACAACGGGGGTTTCAGTATGAACAGCGCGACGGCCGGCCTGATCTGGGCCTTCACCTTTGTCATCCTCGAAGCGGCCCAGGCCGTCTTTTTCGGCGCCGTGTTCCAGGACTACGACTCCTTTCTGATCGGTGCCGCCGTGTTCGGGTTCACCGCCGCCGGAACGCTGGTCTGGGCGGGCCTGCGCACGCCGGATCAACTGGCGGCAGCGTGGATGAATGGGGCCACCCTGTTCGGGCTGAACATCTCGACAGCAATTGTCTGGATCGCATATTTCTTCGCTCTGCAAATGATCGAACCAGCGGTTGTTTTCACGATCTTCTCGGGCCTGATCCCGGTTGCCATTCTTGTCGCGGCGGCGTTCGGTGTGCGCGAAGCCTCTCCGTTGCGCAACCGGGTCGAGGGATTGGGCCTGCTCATTGTGGTGATCGGTGTCGGCTATCTCGTGGCGATCACCCTGCTTGGCCAATCCGGCTTTGTGCGCGGTGGATGGAGTGTGGCGGCGACCGGTTTGCTGCTGACTTGCGTCTCTGCGCTCAGCCTTGCCGCCATGATGATCTACAGCCAGCGGCTCGACCGTCTTGGGGTCGCACCTGTCGCTCAATACGGTCTGCGGTTCCCGCTTTATGTGCTGGTGGCGCTCGGGGCGGCCTGGGCTGGCTTCGATCACAAGGGCGCAGTCGATCCCGGTGGGTTGGTAACTGTGGTGCTGATCGGGTTCGTCATCATGGCATTCCCCGTCTTTGCCATGCAAAAGGCGATCTCGCTCATGTCCACACTGACGCTGGCGGCAATCACGGCACTTGGCCCGCTGTTTGTCTTTCTGTTCCAGATGGTTGAGGGTCGGGTGGACTATGCGCCCGCGACAATGACCGGCCTGATGATCTACTTCGCAGGCGCGCTCCTCGCGGCATATGGCGGAGCGAGGCACGCCAATGGAAAGGTTTTGGGGACGTGACAGCGGAAACACCGAACTATCGGACGGGGCTTGCGGTCGGCGCGGTTGTCATCGCTGTCTTGGCCCTGTCGCTTGGCGATGCGATCATCAAGGCCACCGGCCTCGATCTGCCGCTCTGGCAGATGTATATCCTGCGATCCGCCCTTGTTTTGCCGCCCCTGTGGCTGTTGGCGCGGCGGAACGGGTTCCGCGCCTTTGGCTCTCTGTTCTGGGTCGTGATCCGCAGTATCCTGCTCGTCACAATGTGGCTCAGCTACTACTCCGCCTTGCCGCTCATGCCCCTGTCGCTGGCGGCAGCGGCCTACTACACATCGCCGATCCTGATCACACTTGTCGCGGCCGTCCTTGCGCGCCGCTGGCCCGTCCCGCGGGTCTTGTTCGCCATCCTCCTCGGGTTCGCGGGCGTCGTCTTGATCCTGCGCCCGGACGCTTCCGGCTTTGATCTGGCAACCCTGTTGCCGCTGCTGGCCGCATTTCTCTACGCCTGCGCGATGGTGCTGACGTCGCGAAAATGCCGAAACGATGATCCGTTTGCACTGGCCCTGGCGCTCAACGTCGCCTTCATCATCGCAGGGGCCGCACTGGGTCTTTTCTCCGGTCAGGAGGGGTCATTCATCTTTGGCCCGTGGCAGGGCCTCGATCTCTCACTGCTTGGTATCGTGGCCGCACTCGCGGCGATGATCCTGATTGGCAGTGTCGGGGCGGCCATCGCCTACCAGAACGGCCCGCCTGCGACCGTCGCAGCCTTCGACTACAGCTACCTCGCATTTAGTCTGGTCTGGGGTGCAATCTTTTTTGGGGAAGTACCTGCGGCGCTGTCGCTGGCAGGGATTGTGGTGATCGTGGTCGCGGGGTTTCTCTCGCTTCCGCGCTCGGAAAGGCACGCATCATGACAAATCATCCAAAGCTCGCCGCACTGGCGGTCATGGTCAACAACGGTCAAGTCCTTCTGGTCAAGCGTCGGAACGAACCAGATGCAGGCCTGTGGGGGTTTCCTGGCGGGCACGTAGACTTCGGTGAAACCACGATGGATGCCGCCGCACGTGAGCTGCGCGAAGAAACCGGCGTGATCGGACATCCGGTCCGCTACCTGACAAATGTAGATGTAATTCACCATAGCCCGGACGGTACGGTCCGGTTCCACTTCCTGCTTGCAGCCGTGCTTTGCGAATACCGATCTGGCGAACCTGTCGCCCAGGATGATGTCAGCGAGGCGCAATGGTGGGCCGTCAACGACGTGCTGTCCGGCATGATGGCGTGCAGCCAGCATGTCGACAGTGTCATAAAACTCGCGTCCAGTTTCCGAGACTGATCTTTCAAACGACCCAGGCTCTGCCTTCGTCCGTTCACGTCATGGCACAGGGCCTCACAGTGCCCAGACTGCTGGCTGTAGCAATCCACACCATTGACCGGTTCAGCCCCCTTAAAGTCGCTTGATGTGTCCCGCGTTTCCCTTTGACCAATATCAACAGTGACCCGGCACAACCTGCATACCCTATGGGGACGTCCAGAAGGGGGATCGTCGGCATGCTGTCACGCCGAACACTTGTTGCGTCTGGTCTGTCCGTTGCCGCGATTGGTACCCTTGGATACGGTCTTTGGCCACGCCTCGACGGGTACCAAGAAGAGGTGGAGCATCAACGGCGGCTCCTTTCCAGTGATCCAACGCTTCATGACCTGCTGAGGATGTCGACGCTTGCGGCGAACGGGCACAACACGCAACCCTGGAGGTTTCGGCTGGATGAGGCAGGGATCAAGATCCTTCCGGATTTCTCACGTCGGACGGACGTCGTCGACCCGGATGACCATCACCTGTTTGTAAGCCTTGGATGCGCTTGCGAGAACCTCGTTATTGCTTCGGCTGCGCACGGACGACCGGCGGAGGTCGCAATCGAGGGCGGTCCGGATCCGCGAATTGACATCGTGCTTGGCCATGGCTCACCGGCCGATGACGCCCTTTATCAAACGATCCCGTTCAGGCAATCGACCAGATCCGCCTATGACGGGCAATCCATCACCACCAACGACGTCCAACTTCTGAAGGCAGCGGCGCAGCGGGACGGGGTCTCGGTATTGATTTTCACTGACCCGGCAGAGCTGGAAGGAATTTCCGATTTTGTCGTCGAAGGAAACAGCGCCCAGATGGATGACCCGGCCTTTGTCGCGGAATTGCGCAACTGGCTGCGGTTCAGCCCCGAACACGCCATATCGCGCGGGGATGGCCTGTTCAGTGCCTGTTCCGGAAATCCGGTCGTTCCGGAGTGGATGGGGGGCCACTTGTTCAACGCGTTCTTCACCAAAGACGCCGAGAATGCGAAATACCGGGATCACATCAAATCATCGGCCGGAGTTGCGGTGTTCGTTGGTGCGCAGGCCGATCCATTGCATTGGATAAAGGTTGGCCGGAGCTTTGAACGCTTCGCGCTCCAAGCGACAGCGCTTGGACTGCGGAATGCACATATCAATCAACCGATCGAGGTGCCGGCGGTGCGTACCGAAATTGCTCGCTGGCTCGGAATACCGGGTGTGCGGCCCGATCTCGTCGTGCGTTTCGGTCGCGCGCCGCTCTTGCCGATGTCTCTACGGCGCCCGGTCGAGGACGTGATGGTCTAAAGACGGGTAAGGGCGCCTACGCATCACGTGTCACCCTCGCAGAACACTTCGATACCTGGTCGAATGTCAGAACGGTGCGGCGGCGCGGAAACGCATCATCCGGCCACTGTCGGGATGCTTGATCTTCAGTTCTTCGGAATGCAGCATCAGCCGCTCGAAATCGCGCGCAGCCCCGTCCGCATAGAACGGATCACCCAGGATCGGATGACCCAGCGCCAGCATATGCACGCGCAGCTGGTGGCTGCGCCCCGTCTGCGGCATCAGGCGCACGCGGCTTTCGGCCTCACTGTCGCGCAGCACCCGCCAATCGGTCACCGCAGGCTTGCCATTCTCATGATCCACATGCTGCTTGGGTCGGTTCGGCCAGTCCACGACAACGGGCAGATCGACCCGCCCCGTCTTCGGCGTCAGCCGCCCCCAGACCCGTGCCACATAGGCTTTTTTGGCCGCGCGCAACTCGAACTGCTTGCCCAGAAACCGCTGTGCATGGGGCGTCAGGCCAAACACCATCACCCCGCTTGTGTCCCGATCCAACCGGTGCACCAGCAGCGCCTGCGGCCACACTGCCTGCACCCGCGCAATCAAGCAGTCGGCCAGATGCTCCCCCTTGCCCGGCACGCTCAGCAACCCCGACGGCTTGTCCACCACCAGCATCTCGGCATCGTCATGCAGCACGACCAACGGGTCCTGCGGGGGGGCATAGGTGTCACTCATGCCCCCGCCTCTCAAATGCGCGATCCTTGCGCAACCCCCTTCACGTTTCGGCGAGGGCGAACATCACCGTTTGCATCATGTGACTGCGCGTGTTCACTCCGACATATGAAGTACTTGGCCGCCCTGCTCCTCGCCCTCCCGTCCCTCGCTTTCGCCCAATGCGGCCCCGACGCGCCCTGTAAGATAGACAGCGGCAGCTACCACATGATCGACAGCGCAGGCGGCGCGGAACCCAAACCGGCGCTGGTGTTTTTTCACGGCCACAACGCCACCGGGCAAATGATCTTTCGCGGCGGGATCAAGTCGGATTTCGCCGATGCAGGTTATGTCGTCATCGCCCCCAACGGCACACCTATCCAGGGGCGCAATTCCCGCCGCTGGGCAGGCCGGGATGGCAGCGAACGCGACGATGTGGCGTTCGTCCTCGACGTGATCGCCGATGCACAAACCAAAGCCTCCATCGACCCGGACCGCATCTATGTCGCCGGGTTTTCCGCAGGTGGCTCCATGGCCTGGCTCATGGCCTGCAAGGCGGCAGAGCACTTCGCCGGCTTCGCTTCGGTCTCGGGTGCGCTGCGTGAACCCAACGACACAACCGACTGCCCCAACGTCCCCGTCCGCTTCCTGCAAATCCACGGATTTGGCGACAACCAGGTCCCGTTCGAGGGGCGCGCGATCCGCGACTGGCATCAGGGCAGCCTGTGGGACAGCCTGGCCCTCGCCCGCGCGGCCAACCAGTGCCGCAGCCACCCCGACAGCATCGAGATCGGCGACCGGTTCCGCTGCCGGACGTGGGCGGCCAGCTGTGCAGAAGGCGCGATCAAATTCTGCGAACACGACGGCGGCCACGGCCTCCCGCGTGGTTGGACAACGATGGCCCGCGACTGGTTCGAAGGGGCCTAGGCCCGCCGCATCTCGCGCAGCATGGTGACGGAGTAAATCACCAGCGCCGCCCAGATCATCGGAAACGCAATCATGCGCGCCTGCCCGAACGGTTCCTTGAACACCACCACGGCGCACAGGAAAATCATCGTGGGCGCGATGTATTGCAGCACGGCAATCGTGGTCAGGCGCAGCCCCTTGGCCCCGTTCGCATACAATATCAACGGGATAGCCGTGACCGCACCGCAACCCAAGAGCAGCCAGTCGGTGCCCGCATCCCCAACCAGAAACGCGCCCTGCCCGGTCCAACCCAGCCACGCAACATAGGCCAGCGCCGGGACCAGCAGGATCAGAACCTCCAGCAGAAACCCCTGGTTCGGACCGATGGGCAACTGCTTTTTCGCCAGCGCATAGAACCCCCACGTGACCGTCAGGCCAATCGCCGCCCAGGGCACTGTGCCCGCCGACACGGTCAGAACCACCACCGCGCAGGCCGCCAATGCGATGGCCACCAATTGCGCGCGGCTCAGCTTTTCACGCAGCAGGATGGCCCCCAGGGCGACAGAAAACAGCGGGTTGATGTAGTACCCAAGGGCCGCATCCAGCGTGCGATCAGACGCAATCGCCCAGACGTAAATGCCCCAGTTCACGGTGATCAGTGCCGCCGTGACACAGCCCATCGCCAAGGTGCGCGGACTGGTGAGCGCAACACGCAAGTCGCCCGTGCGACGCAGCAATACCAGCAGAATACCTGCCAGCGGCACCGACCAGATGACGCGGTGCGCCACCACTTCGGCCGGTCCAACATGGCTGAGCATCTTCATGTAAAGCGGCAGAAAGCCCCACAGAAAGTAGGCCCCAAAGGCAAAGCCCAGGCCCGCAGGCGTATCACCGGAATTCTGAGACATGAGGGGGGTCCTTTCGACCCCACCCCTAGCACCGCATTACCGGCGCGTCACGCCTTCACACGCTCCGATTTCGGATCATACATCGGCTTCAGCGATGCCTCGGCCCGCACCCGCGTGCCCGCCACGTCGATCTCGTAGGTCGAGGCCAGAACATCCGCTGCCGTCTCGCCCTTGCAAGGCACATAGCCAAGACCCATCGCACCGCCCAGATGGTGCCCATAGGCGCCAGAGCTGAGGTAGCCGACAATCTCGCCGTCCCGCACGATAGGTTCGTTGTGATACAGCAGCGGCTCGGGGTCGGTCAGCTTGAATTGCAGCATCCGGTTGCTCAGCCCCTCGTCCTGTTTGCGCAGCACCGCATCGCGCCCGATGAAGGACGGCTTGTCCTTCTTGACGGCAAAGCCGAGGCCCGCCTCCATCACGTGATCCTCGCAGGTGATGTCGTGCCCAAAGTGGCGGAAGCCCTTTTCGATTCGGCAGGTGTCCATCATGTGCATGCCGCACATTTTCAGGCCCATGCCTTGGCCCGCCTCGTGCAACGTCTCGAACACATGGCCCGCCATGTCGGCACCGACATAAACCTCCCAGCCCAGCTCGCCCACGTAGGTCACGCGGTGGATGCGAGCGAGGCCCATGCCGATCTCGATCTCTTGCGCGGTGCCGAACGGATTGTTTTCGTTCGATAAATCCGCAGGGGATACAGCGTTCAGCAATTCGCGCGAACGCGGCCCCATGATGGCCAGCACGCCCTCGCCCGCCGTGACATCGGTGATGACCACGTTGAAATCACCCACATGGCGCATCATCCACGTCTGGTCGGCCAGGCGGGTGGCGGCAGGGGTCACCACCAGATAGGCGGTGTCGCTCAGCCGGGTCACGGTCACATCCGCCTCGATCCCACCGGAATTGTTCAGGAATTGTGTATAGACGATCTTGCCATTCGGCACCGAATAGTTGCCGCCGCCCACATAGTTCATGAACGCCTCGGCATCGCGCCCTTCCACCCGGATCTTGCCGAAGGACGACATATCGTACATGCCCACGTTCTGGCGCACGGCCATGTGCTCTTCGCGCACGTTGTCGAAAAAGTTCTGGCGCGACCAGCTGTAGTCATAGGCCGGTTCCTGCCCGTCGCGCGCGAACCAGTTGGCGCGTTCCCAGCCTGCCAATTCGCCCATGACCGCGCCCCGTTCGATCAGGTGGTTGTGGAACGGCGTGCGCCGCACACCACGTGCCGTGGCCTTTTGGCGGAAGGGGAAGTGATCGGCGTACAGCAAGCCCAGCGTCTCGGTCGAACGATCGGCGAGGTAGGTCTTGTTGCCCATGAACGGCTGCATGCGGGAAATGTCCACGTCGCCCAGATCAAAGGGTTTGTCGCCGTCCTCCATCCACTGCGCCAGCGCCATGCCAGCGCCGCCTGCCGACTGGATGCCGATGGAGTTAAAGCCGCAAGCAACCCAAACATTGTCCATCTCGGGCGCGAGGCCAAGGTGATAGGCATCGTCAGGGGTGAAGGATTCAGGACCGTTAAAGAACGTGTGAATCCCCGCCTCTGCCAGCATTGGCAGACGGTTCACAGCCGCCTCGAGAATCGGCTCGAAGTGGTCGAAATCCTCGGGCAGTTGGTCGAATTCAAAGTCGCGCGGAATGCCGTCGACCGCCCATGGCTTGGCATTGGGCTCGAACGCGCCCAACAGGATTTTCCCTGCATCTTCCTTGTAATAGGCGCACTCGTCGGGGATGCGCAGGACCGGCAGTTGCTTCAGGTCCTTGATCGCCTCGGTCACGATATAGAAATGCTCGCAGGCTTGCAGCGGCACGTTCACGCCCGCCATGCGCCCAACCTCGTGGCCCCACATGCCCGCACAGTTCACGATCATCTCGCAGGCGATGTGGCCGTCGCTGCCATCCTCGCCTTTCCAGTCAACGCCGGTGACCTTCCGGCCTTCGCGCAGGATGTTGGTCACAGCAACACGTTCCTGCACCTTGGCCCCGCGTTGACGCGCGCCCTTGGCCAGCGCCAGCGCGATGTTGGCTGGATCGCCCTGCCCGTCGAGCGGCAGGTAGACGCCGCCGGTCACATCCTCGATATTCAGATGCTCATAGCGGGCCTTCACCTCGCTGGGCGAAATCTCCTCCACCTCCACGCCAAAGGCGCGGGCCATCCCGGCCTGGCGGCGCAACTCTTCCAGCCGCTCGTCGGTCAGGGCGGCAGTGATCGACCCCACCCGTTTGAAGCCTGTGGCGACGCCCGTCTCAGCCTCAAGATCGCCATACAGCTCTTGGGAATAGCGGGCCAGTTTCGTCATGTTCGCCGTTGCGCGCAGTTGTGCAATCAGGCCAGCCGCGTGCCACGTGGTGCCCGAGGTCAACTGCTTGCGTTCCAGCAGCACCACGTCTGTCCACCCCAGCTTGGTCAGGTGATAGGCGACAGAGCAGCCAATGACGCCGCCACCAATGATGACAACGCGGGCAGAGGAGGGAAGATCAGGCATGGGCGGTATCCTCAGATGATGGTGTGGCCGTCGCTGCGCAAGCGGCGGGCAATTTCGGCAATATGGGCGGGGCTGACTTCGCAGCAGCCCCCGACAATGGTGGCCCCGCTGGCGACCCAGCGCATGACGTGATCGGCATAAAGTTCGGGCGTGAAATCGCGGCGGGCCGACAGGCTGTCGACTGTGGGCTTGTCGCCCAGAAACCCGTCGCTGATCTGTTCGAACCCGTTGGCATAGGCACCAAAGGGCAAGGACGATTGCGCGAGGCTGGCAAGCGCCGCCGGGATCGCCTCGGGCGTCGAGCAGTTGATCAGGATTGCGCTGGCCCCACCGGCTTCGGCAACGGGCACGGCATCGGCCACAGGCTCGCCCGAGCGCAGTTTCGAACCGTCCGTGTCATCCACCGTCAGCGCCAGCCAAACCGGCTTGCCCGTGGGGGCGCAAGCGGCGAGCAGATCGCGCGCATGTGCAACGGACGACACCGTTTCCCCGATCAGCAGATCGCAGGCCGGGGCCAGCAGGTTGGCAATCTCGGCGAACAGCGGCACCGCCACATCCGAGCCTGGGTGCAGGTCAGGGCGATAGCTGGCCCCAAGCGGCCCGATGGCGCCAGCAATCCGGCCCGACCCGTGCTCGCGCCGCGCCGTGCGCGCCTCGAACAGCGCGCTTTGATGAAGGGCGGAAAACGCGCCCTCGACGGGCGTGTCGGTCAGCCGGTCATGGTGGATGGCATAGCTGTTGGTCGTAGCGATGGTGGCACCGGCGGCAAAGAAATCCGCGTGCACCTGCGTGACCATGCCGGGATGATCCAACATGATCTGCGTCGACCACAACGGCGTGGGTTTGTCCCCGGCGCGGTGCACCAGTTCCTGCCCCATCCCGCCATCCAGCAGGGTGATATCAGCCATTCCCGTGCCCCTCGGGCTCTGCGCGCGTGATCACGCCCGCAGCCGTTCGTTGGCCGGATCCCACAGGGGTTGGTCGGGCTGCACGGTCGCCTTGTAGCGTTTCCCGTACATCTCGACCTCAAGCTCGGACCCAGGTTCGGACAAGTCCGTGCGCACCACACCCAGCGCGATGGAGGCGTTCACGCGATACCCCCAGTCGCCCGACGTGGTTTCGCCGACCACCGTATCCCCGCTCCAGATCGTGGACATATAGGGCGCGTCCTGATCACCCGCGTCCACCAGCAGGGTGACAAACCGTTTCTTGGGCCCCTGCTGCTTTTCGTTCTGCAGCGCCAGCTTGCCGGGGAAGTCCTGTGGCTTGTCCAGCTTGATGAACCGGTCCAGCCCGCCCTCGAACAGGGTGTAGTCGGTGCTCAGATCGCCCTTCCACGCGCGATAGCCCTTTTCAAGGCGCATGGAGTTCAGCGCGTACATGCCAAAGGGCGTCGCCCCGGCCTCGACCACCGCATCATAGATCGCGGGGATGTCGGCCATCGGCGCATGCACCTCCCAACCGAGCTCACCTGCAAAGGACACGCGCAGCATCCGGCACGCCTTGCCCGCGACAACGGCGTCCTGATGGGTCAGCCAACCAAGGCTCAGATCGGCCTCTGCCCCCAGTCCTTCGAACAGCGCGCGCGACTTGGGTCCGCTCACGATCAGGGTCGAGAATTCGGTTGTGTGATCGGTCAGGCTCAACCCATCTGGCAGGTCCTTTTTCAGCACCTCATAGTCGTGCCATTGCGCAGGCGCGGCCGTGATCAGGGTAAAGTGGTCTTCTGCATGCCGGATCAGCGACATCTCGGTCAGGATACGGCCGCGGCTGTCGGGGAAATAGCCCAGCGTCATGCGACCCGCCTTGGGCAGCGCGCCCGCAATGCGGCACCGCAGCCATTCGGCGGCCCCTTCACCCTCGAGGTTGAACCGGGAAAAGCCGGGCAGGTCCAGAACGCCAACGCCGTCACGCACGGCTTCGACCTCTTCCTTCACGCGTGGCGCCCATGGGCCGTTGCGATCCCACGTGTGGGTCGATTCCTCGGACGTGTCGTCACCGTCCTTGGCAAACCAATTGGCCCGCTCCCAACCGTTATAGGCGCCCATCTGGCCACCCGCCGCGCGGATACGGTCATCGACCGGCGACAATTTCTTGTCGCGCCCTGCGGGCCATTCGTGATGCGGGAAATGCATCGCGTATTCGTGGCCGTATGTTTCCAGCGCCTTGGACAGCGAATAGTCGTGATCGGCATAGTCGGTGTAGCGGCGCGGGTCGGTCGCCCACATGTCCCACTCGGTCTCGCCATGCATGATCCATTCGGACAGCACCTTGCCCGCGCCGCCCCCTTGGGCGATCCCGAAGGTAAAGCAGTGGCCCTCGAACGCGTTCTTGACGCCCGGCATCGGGCCGATCAGCGGCAGACCGTCGGGCGCGTATGGGATGGGGCCGTTGATGTTGCGCCCTACACCGGCGGTGCCAAGCGCAGGCACACGCTCCATCGCGTCTTCGATGTAGAACTCAAGCCGCTCCAGATCGTCGGGATAGAGTTGGAAGCTGAAATCCTCGGGCATCGGATCGTCCGGCGTGACCCAATGCGCCTTGCAGTTCCGCTCGTAGGGGCCGAGGTTCAGGCCGTATTTATCCTGCCGCAGGTAATAGCTGATATCCACGTCGCGGATCATCGGCATCTTGTGGCCCTTTTCCTTGGTCCACGCTTCCAGTTCGGCAATTGGCTCGGTCAGGAAATACTGGTGGGACATGACGACCATGGGCACGGTGCGCCCGCCGAACGGCTTGAACATCTCGCCTACGCGCTGCGCGTAGTAGCCCGCACAGTTGGCAACGAATTCGCAGCGGATATCGCCCTTGGGCGTCTTCACGATCCACTCGTCGCCATCGCGTTCGATCCCCGTGGCCGGGCAGAACCGTTCGATCCGGCCCCCAGCCTCGCGCGCGCCCTTGGCCAGGGCCTGGGTCAGCTGTGCCGGGTCAATGTCACCGTCCAGCGGGTCCCAAAGACCACCGGCCAGATCATGGGTTTCCATGAAAGGGTTGAATTCCTTGAGCTCGTCAGGCGTGCACATCTGCATCTCGAGGCCCTGATAGCGGCCCATGCCTGCCACCCGCTCGAATTCCTGCATCCGCTCCTTGGAATGCGCCAGACGCAGCGCGCCGGTGACGTGGTAGTTCATGGGGTAGTCGACGTCATCGCCAAGGGTCCGGTACATCTCCAGCCCATAGCGCTGCATGTTCATCACGGCCCACGAACCGGAGAAGTTGGGGCAGTTGCCCGCCGCGTGCCACGTGGACCCGGCTGTCAGCTCGTTCTTTTCCAGCAGAACGCAGTCTTTCCAGCCTGCCTTGGCCAGATGATACAGGGTCGAGGTGCCAACGGCCCCGCCGCCGATGATGACCACGCGGGCCGTTGTTGGAAAATCGCTCATGTTCAGGTCTCCCTTTGCGGAACGTTGTCCGCGATGTCGTAGTAATCGCCTTTAAAGGCCGTAAAGATATGCTTGGCCGTCACCATGCCGGTCGGCCCGTCCAGGGTGCCGGACATGACGGAAACAGCGCCGTTGTCGTCGTCGTGCTGCCAGAACAGGGACGCGCCGCAGCGGTTGCAGAACCCGCGCCGCGCACCGGGGGACGAGGCATAGTAGGTCAGCGTCTCATCCGATGTGATCACCAGCTGGTCCGGCCCCACCTGCGTGGCCGAGACATAGTGCCCGCTGGTCTTGCGGCACTGAACGCAGTGACACGCGACCGAGTCCCGCAGCGGGCCCGTGAGCGTATAGGTGACGCCCCCACACAGGCAGCTTCCCTGCATCTCAAGCCCTCCCCGGTGTTGCAGACGCGCCCAGCAGGACGCCGTAAACGACGAAACACACGGCCATCACGCGGCGCACCCAGACGTTGAACACCGCCCCCAGGGCCGCACGCCCGATCCCGGCCCCCAGCAGGGTAAAGCCCGAATAGCTGAGTGCGGTGATGGTCAGCGCCGTGGGCATGATCAGCCACATCTGCTCCCACACGGGAACGTCGGGCTGCACGAACTGCGAAAAGGCGGCGAGGTATCCCGCCACGCTCTTGGGGTTGATCGTGGCGATGGCGAGTGCGCGCAGATAGACAGAGCCGCCCGACTGTGCCGCAACCTTGGGCGGCTTCGTCGCATTCAGCCAGCCCCGCACGCCCAGATAGACAAGGAACCCGGCCCCGATCAGCTTGGCCACCCAAAACGCCGTGGGCGAGGCCGCGATCAGCGCTGTGATGCCAAGGGCGGACAGGATCAGGAACAGCGTCGCCTGGGTCAGGATGGCAAGGATCCCCGGCACCGACCGGCGAAACCCGATGGTCATCCCGTTGGTGATGCAATTGACGGCGTTCGGCCCTGGCGTGGTGACGAACACGGCCCAGAACAGCGCAAATATGACCCAACCCTCGAACGACATCAGTAGACCGGCGGCGCGATGACCCAGATGGCCACGGCGGGCACGTCATGGGGGTTCATCCAGCGAAAGGGCTCTCCGCGAATGCGGAAACTGTCGCCGGGATGGATCGTGAACCGCTGATCCGCGATTTCCAGCTGCAACCGGCCCGAAATCAGATAGCCGACCTCTTGCGTCGGGCGTGTCACGGTCTCGGTGATCTCGCTATGAGGCTCGAAGGTGGAATGCACCATCTCGAAATCATCCGTAAGGTCAGGCGACAGCAATTCCTCGACCAGCCCCGCTGTACGCGACCCGATGGGACGGCGCGCGCCGCTGCGCACGACATATCCTTCTTCGCGCGCAGGGGCGGTGCCCCGGCGAAACAGGGTCGACACGGCAATGTCCAGATTAGCCGCCATATGGCGCAGATCGGTGATCGAGGGCTCGGACAGGTCCCGCTCCACCTGGCTCAGCCACCCGACCGAGCGGCCCAGCCCATCCGCCATGTCCTGCAAGGTCAGCCCACGCGCCTTGCGCAGCGCGCGCAGGTCCGCGCCGAGGCTCCGAGCGATTGTGGGGTCCGAATGCAGCATGGCCATGAAAATTCCTGTTCGAATTTCACGTAAGGTCACTTTGCGTGAAAAATCAAGTCAGATTTTCATGACGCCGCTCAAACAGCCTGAAAGACACCCGCCAATATGCCACTTAATTGGGCGGCATCCTCGGCTGTAAAGGCATTCGGCTGGTCACTGTCGATGTCAAAGACCGCGATCAGCGCGCCCGCGCCATTGTGTACGGGAATCACTAGTTCCGACCGGGTGGACGAGGCGCAGGCAATGTGGCCCGGAAAGGCATCGACATCCGCCACCAGTTGCACCTCACCCGTCCGCGCGGCCGCCCCGCACACCCCGCGTGAAAACGGAATCTGCAAACAGCCATGCCCGCCCTGATACGGCCCGATCTTGAGCATCTCGGGGGCCGTGACACGGTAAAACCCCGTCCAGTCGAACCGGTCATCGCTGTGGTGCACTTCGCATGCAACGGTCGCCATCAGCGCCACCGCATCGGTTTCGCCGTCGGTCAGGCTGTGGATCGTCTTGGCCAATGTGGCGTAGTCAGGCATCGGTTTTTCACTCTTGCTGAGGTCGGACTGGGGCTCTGCCCCAGACCCCGGGATTTTTGGAACAGAGAAGTCAGACCCGCTCGATCGCGATGGCCGTTCCTTCGCCGCCGCCGATGCAGATAGCGGCCACGCCGCGCGTGAGGTTCCGTTTTTCAAGGGCGTTCAGCAGGGTCACCATGATGCGCGCACCCGACGCCCCGATGGGGTGGCCCAGCGCACAGGCGCCACCGTTCACGTTCACCACATCATGGCTCAGCCCCATCTCGCGCATGAAGGCCAGCGGGACCACGGCAAAGGCCTCGTTCACCTCCCACAGGTCCACGTCATCCGTGGACCAGCCGATGCGGGCGAGCAGCTTCTGTGCAGCGGGAACCGGGGCCGTGGTGAACAGGCCCGGTGCCTGTGCGTGGCTGGCATGGCCCAGAATGCGGGCACGGATGGTCAGGCCCTGCGCCTCTGCCGCCACCTCCGAGGCCAGCACGAGCGCCGCCGCCCCGTCCGAGATGGAAGAAGCGTTTGCCGCTGTCACCGTGCCCCCCTCGCGAAAGGCGGGCTTGAGCTGCAGGATCTTGTCGGGCCGCGCAGTGCCGGGTTGCTCATCACTGCTGACCGTCACCGACCCTTTGCGCGAAATGACTTCGACCGCGCTCACCTCTGTGTCAAAGGCATCCGTGGCGATGGCTTCTTGCGCGCGGGCCAGCGATGTCAGGGCATAATCATCCTGGATCTCGCGGGTGAACTGGTAGGTTTCCGCGCAATCCTCGGCAAAAGTGCCCATCAGGCGGCCCTTGTCATAGGCGTCTTCGAGGCCATCGAGAAACATGTGATCGATCACCTGCCCGTGGCCCAGGCGGGCGCCATCGCGCATCTTGGGCAGCAGGTAGGGGGCATTTGTCATGCTCTCCATCCCGCCCGCGATCATCGTGTCGGCATGGCCCAGCGCGATCTGGTCAAAAGCCATCATCGCCGCCTTCATCCCCGATCCGCACATCTTGTTCAGCGTGGTGGCGGGCACGTCCTCGCCCAGACCGGCGGCAAACCCGGCCTGTCGTGCCGGGGCCTGGCCCTGCCCTGCGGGCAAAACGCACCCCATCAGCACCTCGTCCACCGTGTCCAGCCCTGCACCCTGCAAGGCCCCCTTGATCGCGATGCCGCCAAGATCAGAGGCGCTCAGCGGCGACAACGCGCCCTGAAATCCGCCCATGGGTGTGCGCGATGCGCCGGCGATGACAACTGACTTCATGATGGTCTGGCCCCTTTGCGTGCAGGTGGAAACCGATTGGTAAGATTTGCGCACTACACACGCAATGTAACCAGAGAATTGCAAGAGGGCGCTCATGGATCTTCGCAGTCGATCAGAAAACAACCTGCAAGTTGTGTCTGTACATGACCCCCGGATTGATGCTGCTGTCGCGATTGAATTCAAGGACGCGATGCGCGCGTCGACCGATGGCGGGGGCGACACCGTCGTGCTGGACCTCAGCGAGGTGCAGTTCATTGATTCAAGCGGGCTGGGGGCCATCGTTGCCGCGATGAAGCATATGGGCCAGTCCCGCACCCTTGCCCTTGCCGGGCTGACCCCCACCGTTGACAAGGTGTTTCGACTGACACGGATGGACAGTGTGTTCAGCGTCTTTCCGACATTGGACGGGGCCCTTGAAGAGTTGAACTCCTGAGTTGTCGTCACCGTTGAAAGCTTGCGCCATGACCCTCGTTTCTCAACTGCCAGCCTTCCGCGTCTCCGTACAGAGCGGTGAATTGGCTGTGCGCGAAGCGCTCAAGAAAATCCTCGATGGGTTGGGCCCGCTGTCGCTGGACGTGGAAGAGGCGGGCACGGTCGAACTGGTGATGGCCGAGGCGCTGAACAACGTCATCGAACATGCCTATCCCGCGGGCGACCCGAAGGGGCCGATCAGTATTACCTGTACCCATGCCCGCGATGGGTTGCACTTGACCGTGGTTGATCGCGGGCGCGGCATGCCGGACGGGCAGACGCCGCTGGGCGCTGCCGCAAATGTCGATGTCGATCTGTGTGACATGCCCGAAGGCGGGTTTGGCTGGTTCCTGATCAAGGATCTGGCCAAGGACGTGACCTATGCCCGTGTCGAGCCGGAAAACCGCCTGAGCCTGCGTCTGGCTGTCGCCATGAGCCCATCCACCTGACAGCGGTGCAGAGCCTGCGCAGGTGGTGCGCCAATGATCTGGCATCCGACAGGCAGAATTCGCAAAACTGCCCCCGGCAAACCACATTCCTGCCTTGATCGCGCGGCATACATGTTCCTGTAGCTGCATATAGCTTCCCTCGGTGTCGCGTGTAATTGCCCCCACCCAGTGCGCGGCACCGAGGAACTTAACGCCCCCAACATTGAAGTGGACAAAGCCCCGCGCTCGGTTACGTTGCGCGGCACTGCTGCACGAAAAGGGGTCACACATGCGCGATTTTCACCTGCCGGGCCGATCGCCCGTTCTGGCCACATCCGGCATGTGCGCCACGTCGCATCCCCTTGCCGCACAAACAGCCATCGAAACCATGAAAGCAGGTGGCAACGCCATGGACGCCGCCATCGCGGGCGCCGTCCTGCTGGGCATTTGCGAGCCGCAGATGACAGGCATCGGTGGCGACTGTTTCGTCCTGTGGTCGGATGCCAGCGGTCAGATCAAGGCACTCAACGGCTCCGGTCGCGCACCCGCCGCGCTCGACGCGGCCGCGTTGCGCAACACGGGCGCCGCCGTTGTCCCGCCCTACAGCGCCCATGCGGTGACCGTGCCCGGTGCGATTGACGCCTTCTGCACCCTGTCGGAGACTGTCGGCAAACTGGGCCTCGACGCGGTTCTGGCCCCCGCCATCCACTACGCCGAAACCGGCGTGCCCGTTGCACCGCGCGTGGCCTTTGACTGGGCGAACGACGCGCACGTGCTGCAAGGCGCGGCGCGCGATGCCTACCTTGTCGGTGGACAGGTGCCCAAGGTTGGACAGCGTTTTGCCGCGCCGGGACAGGCCAAGGTGCTGCGCCAAATCGCGCAACACGGGCGTGACGGGTTTTACACCGGCGACGTGGCCGAGGATATGGTGAACACCCTCAACGCGATGGGCGGCAAGCACACGCTGGACGATTTCGCCCAGACCGCCTGCACCGACACCACCCCGATCCAGAGCACATACAAAGGCATCGACCTGGTCGAGCATCCGCCAAACGGGCACGGCGCCACGGCGAACCTGATGCTCAACATCCTCAAACATTTCGACATCGCGGGCATGGACCCCTGGGGCAGCCAGCGCGCGCATATCGAAGCCGAGGCCGCGAAACTGGCCTATGACGCGCGCAACCGCTTTCTGGGCGATGCGGACCATACCACCCGGCTCGACCACATGCTGGCACCGGAAACCGCCAGCCAACTGGCGGCCCTGATTGATCCCAAACGCGCCATGCCCAACGCCACCGCCCTCAGCGAACAGGTGCACAAGGATACGATCTACATCACGGTCGTGGACCGCGACGGCATGGCCGTGTCGCTGATCTATTCGATCTTCCACGGCTTCGGCTCGGGCATCGCGTCAGAAAAGTACGGCATCCTGTTCCAGAACCGGGGCGCAGGCTTCACGCTCGAAGACGGGCACCCGAACGAACTCAAGGGCGGCAAGCGCCCCATGCACACGATCATTCCGGGCATGCTGGCCAGGGATGGCAAACCGTTCATGCCGTTCGGCGTCATGGGCGGGGCCTACCAGCCCAAGGGGCACGCGCGGTTCCTGACCAACCTAGCCGACTTCGGCATGGACCCGCAGGCAGCCATCGACGCGCCGCGCGCCTTCTCGGATGCGGGCAACATGAAGGTCGAGCGGGGCTATTCCGACAGCGTGCGCGCCGAACTCAGCGACATGGGCCACGCGGTCACCATCCCCGACACGCCGATTGGCGGGGCGCAGGCGATCCAGATCAGGGATGACGGTGTTCTGGAAGGTGCCAGTGACCCACGCAAGGATGGCTGCGCCCTGGGATACTGACGCAAGGCGGGCAATCCGCCCACCGCGCGGCTCAGTTCAACTGGAAATGCAGGGGGTACGTCCCGTCCTCGAACGGGCCAAACAGGTCGGGAATGTCGGGGTGATCCACAGGCTCGCCCGAATAGTCGGCGACAAGGTTCTGCTCGGACACATAGGCCACATAGTAGCTTTGGTCGTTTTCAGCGAGCAGGTGATAGAACGGCTGCGCCTTCTTGGGGCGGCTGTCCTCGGGAATGGCCTCATACCATTCGTCTGTATTGGAAAACTCGGGGTCCACATCAAAAACGACCCCGCGAAAGGGGTGCTTTTTGTGGCGGACAACCTGGCCCAGATGATATTTTGCGCGTGTTCTCAGCATAGCGTTGCGCCCCCTACCGACCGTGACTACACGTTGCAAGGGACAGTTGTCCAATAATTGAGCACAAATTCGCTGGAAACAGTCTGTGAACCTTACCGTAACAGTCCTTCAAATCGTTGCGCCGGTGTTTTTATTGGCCGCTATCGGGTTCACCTGGGTCAAGGTCGGGTTGGAGTATCGAATCCAGTTCGTGACCCAACTGGCGATGACGCTGTCACTGCCCTGCCTGATCTTTGTCTCGCTCATGCAGACGCGAATCGACCCCGCCGCGCTGGCGGCCCTGTCCTATGCGGCCATCGCGGCCTATTCGGGGGTGACGGTCGCCTTCCTGATCCTCGTCCGTGTGCTCAAGCTCGAAACACGGACCTATACGGCGCCGCTGATCTTTGGAAACACGGGCAATCTGGGTCTGCCGCTGGCGCTGTTCGCCTTTGGGGAAACAGGCCTCAGCTATGCGATCATCGTGTTCGCGATCATGGCGCTGTGGTCCTACACGTTCGGCATCTGGCTGGTGGCGGGCGCCGGGTCACTGGGCAAGGTGCTGCGCGAACCGCTGGTCTGGGGCACGGTGCTGGGGGCGCTGTTTCTCTGGCAGGGCTGGGAAACACCGACCTTTCTGACCAACACGCTCGAACTCATCGGGCAAATGGCGATCCCGATGATGCTGATCACCCTGGGTGTGGCCGTGGCACGGTTGTCAGGGCGCGGGCTGCTGCGCGCCTCGGTCCTGTCCGCCGTCAAACTGGCCCTTTGTGTCGGGATTGCCTGGGTCACCGGGCGCTATTTCGACCTCGATCCGATCGCGTTCGGCGTACTTGTGTTGCAGGTCGCAACCCCTGTTGCTGTCACGTCCTACCTGCTGGCGGAAAAATACGGGGCCGACTCGGCCTCGGTCGCGGGGCTTGTTGTGGCCTCGACCTTGATGGCCGTGGGCGCTCTGCCGCTGATTTTGGCGGCTGTCCTCTAACAAACGTGATTAACATCGCTGCGTTTTTTCGCTAAACTGCAAAAAAACATAAAAAAGCGAGTGAGGCAGATGAGCAGACTCTTTCGCGCTTTGGCATTGGTATTGTTGGCAGCCAGTTGTGGCGGCGGGTCAGGGACGGCCCCCAATCAACTGGACAACGCCTGTTCCATTGTCAGCGAGCGCCCGGAATACCTTAGGGCCTTCAAGGCCGCTGAGCGCAAATACGGCGTGCCCGTGCACGTCCAGATGGCGACCATCTATCAGGAAAGCAAATTCATATCCGATGCGCGCACACCCTATCGCTATGCGGCGGGTGTCATCCCAATTGGGCGCCAGTCCAGCGCGTTTGGTTACAGTCAGGCGCTGGATGGCACCTGGGATGAATACCTGCGCAGCACGGGCAAACGCACCGCACGACGGGACCGTATTCGCGATGCGACCGATTTCATGGGCTGGTACATGGTCGAAACACAGTCGCGCCTTGGCGTGCCGGTGTCGGATGCCCGCAACCAGTACCTCGCCTATCACGAGGGGCGCACGGGCTATTCCCGCGGCAGCTACAATGGCAAGCCCTGGCTGATCCGTGTGGCGGGTGAAGTGGACGCGCGTTCGAACATGTACGCCGCCCAGCTTCGCTCGTGTCGGGTGCGCGGGGCCTAGTTCCCGTTGCCCCGCGGCGCGTTGAACAGGCGGTTCGAGATATTGCCGCCTGTCACCATCTCGCCCAGCACGACGGTGGTCTGACCGCCACCGTCATCGTTGATGACCCATTGGCGCAATTGCACCGGATCACCGGTGAACTTCATCTGGATGTTACCGTATTCCGGGTTCTCAGGGTCTTGGGCCGTGACCACGGTCGCAGTGCCGTCATAGTCGTGCCCGGTCACCATGCCGGCGCGCGCAAGGTCCACGTTCCGCGCCAGGATCAGCGACAGGGGCGTACGTTTCAGCGGGTAGGTCTCGGGCGGCTGGTTCGATTTGGAATCCGCGATGTAGACCGCGTTTGCGCTGGCTACGACCAGCGCCGTATCGGGCGCGTTGTATTCAAACCGCATCCGGCCGGGCCGCTTGATATAGATCGTGCCGGTGCTGATCGTTCCGTCATCATTGATCTGGGTAAACGTGCCCTGCGCCGTTTTCAGCCCGTTCAGATAGGTCGAAATGCTGTTCAGGGGCAGCTTGTCGGCCCAGGCCGCCTGCGCTGTCACCAGCGCGACAGCCACTGCCGCGATCCGTGTTACCATCGTCATACCGCTCATCGTCCTTTGTCTTTTTACCTTGGCCAAACATATAGGGCCAAGGCAGACGTTATGCGATATCAACAAGAGGTGAGGCTGCGCAGGACCCCGCTCAGCCCTGCTCGGGCACCAGGATCTCGCGCTTGCCCACGTGGTTGGCCGCACTGACCACACCCTCGTCCTCCATCTGTTCCACCAGACGCGCGGCCTTGTTGTAGCCGATGGCCAGCTTGCGCTGGATGTAGGAGGTCGAACACTTGCGATCCTTGATCACGATGGCCACGGCAGTGTCATAGAGGGCGTCCTCACCATCCGTGTTGCCGCCCAGACCCAGCACCGCGTCGATCCCGCTCTCCTTCTCCTCATCCGGGCCGTCGACCACGCCCGACACATAGTCCGGCGCGCCAAAGGCCTTGAGGTGGTTCACGATCTCTTCGACTTCCTCATCCGACACGAACGGACCATGACAGCGCGTGATCTTGGCACCACCGGCCATATAAAGCATGTCGCCCATGCCCAGCAGCTGCTCGGCCCCCATCTCGCCCAGAATGGTGCGCGAGTCGATTTTCGACGTCACCTGGAAGGAAATCCGCGTGGGGAAGTTCGCCTTGATCGTACCCGTAATCACGTCCACCGACGGGCGCTGCGTGGCCATGATCAAGTGAATGCCAGAGGCCCGCGCCATCTGCGCCAGACGCTGGATACAGGCCTCGATCTCCTTGCCCGCAACCATCATCAGGTCGGCCATCTCGTCCACGATGACAACGATATAGGGCATCGCCTCGGGCGCGAATTCCTCGGTCTCGAAAATCGGCTCGCCCGTCTCGTCGTCAAACCCGGTCTGCACCGTGCGGCTGAACATCTCGTCCTTGGCCAGCGCTTCCTTCACCCGGCCATTGTAGCCGTCGATGTTGCGCACGCCCATCTTGGACATCTTGCGATAGCGTTCCTCCATCTCGCCCACGACCCATTTTAGCGCGACAACCGCCTTCTTGGGGTCAGTCACAACGGGGGAGAGCAGATGCGGAATACCGTCATAGACGGACAGTTCCAGCATCTTGGGGTCGATCATGATCAACCGGCATTCCTCGGGCGTCAGC
Organism: Tateyamaria algicola; assembly: GCF_047715485.1. NCBI lineage: Bacteria > Pseudomonadati > Pseudomonadota > Alphaproteobacteria > Rhodobacterales > Roseobacteraceae > Tateyamaria > Tateyamaria algicola. The sequence continues at coordinate 2,352,002 of NZ_CP180422.1, read as the reverse complement.
TTGTAAAGCAGCGACAGGATCATCGTGTTGATCGCCACCGACTTGCCCGAACCGGTGGTCCCGGCGATCAGCAGGTGGGGCATCTTGGCCAGGTTGGCCACAACCGCGTCGCCGCCGATATCCTTGCCCAGGGCAAGGGGCAGCTTCTGATTGCTGTCGCCGAAGTCACGGCTGGCGAGGATCTCCCGCAACACCACCTTTTCGCGGTTTTCATTGGGCAGTTCGATCCCGATGACCGACCGGCCCGGCACAGTCGACACACGGGCCGACAGGGCAGCCATGGAGCGCGCGATATCATCCGCCAGGCCAATGACACGGCTGGCCTTCAGACCCGGCGCAGGCTCCAGCTCGTACATGGTGACGACGGGGCCGGGGCGGACCGATACGATTTCGCCCTTCACGCCGTAATCATCCAGCACGTTTTCCAACATGCGCGCGTTCTCTTCCAACGCCTCGTCACTCAGATGATGGCGCTGAATTTCCACCGGGTTTTCCAGCAGGTTCAGGGGCGGCAGCTCGAAACCGGGATGCGTATCCTCGAATTTCAGCGCAGGCTGCGCCTCGGCCTGCGCGCGCGCACTGGGCTGCACGGGCTTGCGGGTGGGCTGTTGCACCACCTTGCGCGGCTCGACCACGGGGATGCTGGGCGCGGCAGCGACAGGCTCCGGCACATCCAGTTCTTCGGGGGTATAGGCCTGCATTGGCTCGGGCAGCGGCGCGGCAGGCGCAGTCAGGGGCGGCTCGGCCCGGCCGAGCGAGGCTGCCGCGGTCAAGGGCGGTTCAGGCGGCAAATCCGCCTGCGGCATGGTGTTCAAAACCAGCGGATCAGGCCCGCGCCCACGGCCCTTGGTCAGGGGGGCAACGCTCTCGGCCTGCACGGCAGGGTTCGACCGCACGCGCGATTTGATGACGTCGGTGATCTTGTTCTTGATGCGCTCTTCGCCGGGGCCATTGCCCACATCGACGTCGCTGTAGGTCTCGACCAGTTCCATGTCGGGCATCTCATCCGGCACCGGCTCGGCCCGCTTGATCAGGGCCGGCATGCGCGCCAGAAGGCTCGGCTTGGCCGGTTCCTCGACATAATCATCCTCATCATACGCCCCGATCTCCGGCACGGTCGCCGCATAGGCTTCGGCCTCTGCCGCCTCGGCTTCGCGTTGCGCACGGCGCTCGGCCTGACGTTCCTGCATCACGCGGGCGGCCTGCACCGCACCGCTGGCACCCCGGCCCAGCAGGGTCATCAGACCGGCATAGGCCATCACCAGACCCACCAGCAGGAAGCGCGCAATGCGCATCAGTTCCGGACGGGTAAAGCCTAGGACAAAGGCGCCGAACAGCACGATACCAACCGCCATGACCAGCGACATCAGCTTGACGGTAAAGGCCGATCCGATAGGCAACGCCGTCAGGATAAAGGCCATGACAGTGTCGCCAAACAACCCGCCCAGACCAAAGCCATGGGTCACCTGCCAGTCCTGTCCCGGTTGCAGGGTCGCGGCATAGATCGACCCGAATGCGATGGCGATAGGGGCAAAGATCAGGCGGCCCAGCGCCCGCTCGGTGCCCCAATGCAAGGCAAAGCGTACGCCCCAGACCAGCAGCACGATGGCAATGCCGAACACACCCCAGCCCGCGATCATGAACATGGGAGCGGCCAGCGACGCACCGGTACGGCCCATCCAGTTCTGCACAGGCGCGTCGGTTGAGGCCATCCAGTTGGGGTCATCCGGCGTATAGCTCAGCATCATCATCGCCGCCATCACACCCACCACCAGCAGGCCAATGCCGATCAACTCGCGGCTGCGTTTTTCAATCGCTGCCTGCATCCCGTGGTCAAAAAGTGGGTCGCGCCGTGTCTGATATGCCATGCCTCGTCCTTTGTTCTTCATGCGGCGTAGAGCGTGTCGCGAATGGCCATCAGCCCCCGCTCCGTCTCTGCCTTCGGGGCGACCAGGGCCACCCGAATATATGTATCACCGGGGTTCAGCCCGTCGATCTCGCGCGCCAGATACGCACCGGGCAGCACCCGCACGCCTGTCGCCTGCCACAGTTTCAATGCCGCCGCCTCGCCGTCCTCGACGGGCAGCCACAGGAAAAACCCGGCCTCTGGTGCCGCATACCCCGGCACGTTGCCCAGGATGCGATCTGCCATGTCGTATTTCTCGTGGTATTGCGCGCGGTTCTCGACCACATGCGCCTCGTCCGCCCAGACGGCGGCAGCGGCATGCTGCAGCGGCGTGGGCAGCGGCGTGCCCGCATAGGTGCGCAGCTGCTTGGCCTCGCGAATGGTGTCCGGCCCCCCCACGATAAAGCCCGAGCGCAGTCCCGGCAGGTTTGAGCGTTTGGAGAGCGAATGAAAGGCCACCACCCGCTCGGGATTGGCGCCGTCCATGCATTCAAGGATGCCCACAGGGGGCGCGTCGCGGTAGATTTCCGAGTAACACTCGTCCGCAAAGACCTGGAAATCATAGCGCTCGGCCAGCGCGATCAGATCACGCCAATAACCCTTGTCGGCCACCGCCCCTTGCGGGTTCGCGGGCGAACACATGTAACAGGCCACGGTGCGGTTCAGGATGTCGGGATCAACGGCGGCGTAGTCCGGCAAATGCCCGGTCTCCGCGGTTGCGGGCACCAGCACAGGCTCGGCCCCCGCAGAAATCGCGGCCAGCATGTAGACCTGGTAAAACGGGTTCGGCATCAGCACCACGGGCTGCTGGCCATTCTTGATTTCGGGGCACAGCGCCATGCCCGCATTATAGAGCCCCTCGCGCGTGCCGTTCAGCGGCATCACGTTGGCATCCGCATCCATCGAAACGCCATAGCGACGGCCCAGCCAGTCGCAAAACGCCTGCCGCAGTTCCGGAATACCCTCGTTCGGGGGATAGTTGTTGAAACCGGCGGCATGTTCGGCAATCACATCCGTCACCCAGGCAGGAAAGGCGTGCTTGGGCTCGCCAATGGTCATATGCACCACGTCGCCGCCGGGATCGTGATGATCCAAAAGCGCGCGCAAACGCGGGAACGCATAAGCCGGAAGGTTCGAAAACCGCTCGGGAAACTTCATAAAACTGCCTCAGGTTCGGGGTCGTTTTCGCCCCGTTTGCCCGAATGTACCCCAAGCACGACTCCCGCGTCCAGAAAAACCACGCCAAAACCCCGCCTTGTGGCAAATCCGCCAACGCACCCCTTCTCTGTTCCAAAAAATCCTGGGGGGAGACCGAAGGACGAGGGGCAAAGCCCCCCTGATAATCGCGTCGCGCAAGCGGCCTTTGGATCAGCCCAGCGCCGCCTCTGCCGCCGCCCCGACCCGCAACAGGGCCTCTTCGCAATTGGGCTTGCCCATCAGCATGATCCCGCAACTGGGCACACCCGTGGGCAGGGTCAGCGCGCACAGCCCCATCAGGTTGCCCACCCGAGTGTTGCGCAGGGCCAGCAGGTTTTCCGTCTTGTAGTATTCACTGTCCGCATTCAACCGCGCCAGATCAGGCGGCAAAATCGGGGCCGTCGGCGCCAGCACCGCATCAAAGCCCGCCGCCGCTGCATCCCACGCCGCACGGGCCGCATCCAGCTGCGCCCAGGCCGCATTGTAATCGGGGGCCGAGAACTCCTTGCCCAACCGGAACCGCTCCAGGATTTCCCCGTACATCGCCCCCGGATTGGCCTCGATCACATCGCGCCACAGCCCATAAACCTCACCGGGCAACAGCGGCCCGGCATTGGCCATCGCCCCAGCGACCTCGGGCACCTCCAAAGGCTCAACAGTAGCCCCAGCCGCACATAACCGCTCAATCGCGCTTTCATAGGCGGCCAGGGGCGCCTCCCGAACGCCCTCCATCACCACCGTCTCAAGCCGTGCAAACCGCTTGCCGCGCAGATCGACACCGCGCAGATCACACGGGCGCGCGCCCTCCATCACCGCCATCAACAACGCCGCATCCTCCACAGTGCAGGTCAACGGCCCCACCGTGTCGAACTTCAGGCTCAGCGGCACACAGCCCTCGATCGACAAACGGCCCGCCGTCGTCTTCAGCCCCACCAGATCGTTCCACGCCGACGGGATGCGCACCGACCCGCCCGTGTCCGACCCAATGGCCGCCGGGGCCAGCCCGAACGCCACCGAGGCCGCAGCGCCCGAGGATGATCCCCCCGGCACAGCCTCCGCATCATTCACGCAAGGCGGTGTCGCCGTGGACGGGTTGTAGCCCAGCCCGGAAAACGCCAACTCGCTCATATGCGTCTTGCCAAGACACACCAGCCCCATCGCGGTCGCATTCTGCAACACCACCGCATCCGCATCCGGCACGCGGCCCCGCAACAGGGCCGACCCCGCCTCGGTCCCCTCCCCCGCCGTATCAAACAGGTCCTTCCAACTGACGGGCACACCGTCCAGCAGCGACAAACGCTGCCCGGCGCGCGCCCGCGCGGCCGCCGCCTCGGCTTCGGCCATCGCGCGATCCTCGGTCAGGCGGGCATAGATGCGATCCGTTAGCTCATGCGCGTGGATGCGCGCAAAATAGGCCTCGGCCAGCGCCACCGGGTCCACCTCACCTGCGCCAATTGCCCGGCCCAGATCGCCCGCGCTCTTGTCCAACCACTCTTGCATCGCACCCTCCGCCAATTGCCGCGACGGTAGCGACGTCGCAACGCATGGACAATCCCAAGCGCGCGGCCATATTGCGCCCCATGAGCCATGACAGCGATATCCTGATCGTCGGCGGCGGCCTGTCCGGGCCGATCCTCGCCATTGCCCTCGCCCAGACGGGCCAGCGCGTGACCGTGATCGACGCGCTCAGCGAAAAGGTCCGCAAGAATGCCGCCTTTGACGGGCGCAGCTACGCGGTCGCGCTCACTTCGCAACGGCTGCTCGACGGGATCGGGGCCTGGGACGCGGTCGCAGATCACAGCCAGCCGATCCTCGAAATCAAGGTGACGGACGGGCGCGCGGGCGAAGGGCCTTCGCCCTTCTTCATGCATTTCGACCATGCCGAGATCGAGGAAGGGCCAATGGGCCACATGGTGCAGGACCGCCACCTGCGCCACGCGCTGCTGACACAGATGAACGCAACGCCGGGCATCACTCATCTGGCGGGCGAAACGGTCACATCGCAACAGGCAGAACCGGGCGGCATCACCGTCACGCTTGCCTCGGGCAAGACGCTCACCGGCCAGATGCTCGTGGGCGCGGACGGGCGCGGCAGTGGCACCGCCACGCGCGCCGGAATCAAGCGCACCGGCTGGGGCTACGGCCAAACCGCCCTTGTCTGCGCCATCGCCCATGAAAAACCGCATCACGGCATCGCCCACCAGTTCTTCATGCCGCCGGGCCCGCTGGCGATCCTGCCCCTGACCGGCAATGTCAGTTCAATTGTCTGGAGCGAGACGGAAGAGACGGCAAAGGCCTTCCACGCCCTGCCAGACGCCGAATACCTCACCATGCTGCGCCCCCGCTTTGGCGATTTCTTGGGAGAGATCAGCCTCGCCGGCCAACGCTATACATACCCGCTGTCCCTGTCGCTGGCGACAAAACTGGTGGCGGACCGCACTGCGCTGGTGAGCGACGCCGCCCACGGCGTGCATCCCATCGCGGGTCAGGGGCTGAATGCCGGGATGCGCGATATCGCGGCCCTGGCCGAAATCATCACCGATGCCACGCGCCGGGGTGAAGACCCCGGCAGCCAGGCGGTTCTGGCCCGCTACGAAGAATGGCGGCGCTTTGACAACACGGCACTCGCCATCGCGACCGACAGCTTCAACCGCCTGTTCTCAAACGACAATACGCTGGTGCGCGGTATTCGTGATCTGGGCATGGGGGTGGTCAACGCACTGCCCGGCCTGCGCCGCAGCTTCATCCGCGAGGCCGCGGGGCTGACGGGCGATCTGCCCCGCCTCATGCGCGGCCAGACGCTCTAGTCGAGCTTGCGCGCCTCATCCTCCAGCATCACCGGGATGCCGTTGCGGATCGGATAGGCCAGTCCGGCACTTTCCGACACCAGTTCGCGCGCCTCTGCGTCATAGCGCAGGGTCACATGGGTCAGCGGGCAAATCAGCGCCTCGAGCATACGGCGGTCAACATCCGTGGTCATTGCATCACGTCCCCTTCGCCGCTGCGCATCTCGAATTCGATCAGGGTCACCAGCGTTTCGCGCCGCGTGCTCAGCGACGGCGCTTCCAACAGGGCCTGTTTGTCCTCGGGGTCGAAATCCAGCATCATCGACAGCGAATTGATCAGCAATTCGTCATCCGCCTCTTTCAACGTCTCCCAATCCGCCGACAGGGACCGGGCCGAGAAATAGCGCCCCAGCACGTCCAGAAAGGCGGGGCGATCAAAACGGTCATCGGTTTCCGTATTGCCCCGATCCCGCTCGAACCCGTCCCAGTTCACATCGCAGCGGCGATAGGGGTGAACCCTTCGACCTCCTGCACGACGCGGAACCGCGAGATGCCGGACAGGGTTATAAGGTATCGGTTGTCTTCCGTTTCGGAAAACTGCGTGATCCGTCCCGCACAGCCGATGGTGTGCAGGCCAGACCCGTTGCGCCCGGCCACCTCGTTGGGCTGCACCATGCCGATCATGCGGTCGGGCGTTTTCAACGCGTCGTCAAACATCTGAAGATAGCGCGGCTCGAACAGATGCAGCGGCAAGCGGGCGCGTGGCAACAAAAGTGCCCCCGGCAAAGGGAACACTGGGATGGTCCCCGGAAGGTCAGTCACTTTTATCATACCTGACAGCTAGCCCGCCAAACGGCTCAGGCAAATATCATCGAACTCAGGCGGCGGCGTCCGTTCAAAACAATTGGATCATTGGCCTTGAGCGCGTCGAAAATCGTGAACAGCTGCGCCTTGGCCGCGCCGTCATTCCACTCGCGATCCTTGCCGAACAGGGTCAGCAATTCGTCTACCGCCGCTTCGGCGTCGCCGTTGGCGTGCAGGGCCTGGGCCAGGTCGAACCGCGCCTGATGATCGTCCGGGTTCGCCTCGACCGCCGCGCGCAACTCGGCCACGGGGCCCGCATCTGCCGCCTGCCGCGCCAGCTGCAATTGGGCATGGGCCGCTTCCAGTTCGGGCGTTTCCGAGATTTCTGCGGGCGCGCCGTTCAGGATCGCCTCGGCCTGATCTAGGTCGTCCATGGCGATATGGGCGCGTACCAAGCCGCCATACGCACCTGCATGGTTCGGCTCTTCTCCCAGGATCGCGGCAAAGGTCTGCGCAGCATCCACTGCCGCCCCTTCACCCAGCATTTCCTCAGCCGCTTCAACGGCTTCGTTCAGGCTGTCACCCGGCGCCTCGCCGCCCGAGGCCTTGATCACACGCTCGATGAACGCCGTCATTTCCGAGGCAGGCACGGCCCCCTGGAACCCGTCGACCGGCTGGCCCTTCCAGAAGGCATAGACGGTCGGGATGGACTGGATCTGCAACTGGCCCGCGATCATCTGGGCCTCGTCCACGTTGACCTTGACCATCTTGACCGCGCCCTTGGCCGCGCGCACCGCGTCCTCGAGCATCGGGCCCAGCGTCTTGCACGGGCCGCACCATGGCGCCCAGAAATCCACGATCACGGGGGTGGTCTGGCTGGCTTCGACCACGTCGGCCATGAACGTCGCCTCTGTGCCATCCTTGATCAGGTCGGCATCTGCGGGGCCTGCGGACAATCCCAAATCCATCATCGTCTCGTTCCTTGTATCTGTTGGCGTCTATATGGACGCCGCCGCGCAGGATTCAAAGGTCAAAGGTGGCAAAGACCGGCGCGTGGTCGCTTGGCTTTTCCCAGCCGCGCACGTCGCGCAGGATGCGGCTCGAATGCGAGGCCTGCGCAATGTCGCCCGTGGCCCAGACGTGATCAAGACGGCGGCCCTTGTCGGCGGCGTCCCAATCCTTGGCCCGGTAGGACCACCAGGAATAGAGCAGCCCCTCGGGGATGTCCTTGCGGGTCACGTCCACCCAGTCGCCGGCGTCCTGCACCTGCGCCAGGTGCTCGACCTCGACAGGTGTGTGGCTGACGATCTTGAGGAGTTGCTTGTGGGACCAGACATCGTCCTCACGCGGGGCGATGTTGAGGTCGCCGACGAGGATGGACTTTTGTGGTTTGGCGCCGTGAAAATGGTCGCGCATCTCGGTGAGGTAGTCGAGTTTCTGACCGAACTTCACGTTCTTGTCGCGGTCGGGCACATCGCCCCCTGCGGGGACGTAGAAGTTGTGGATGGTCACCCCGTTCTCGAGCCGCCCGACGATGTGGCGGGCATGGCCGAGGGATGCGAAATCTTCGGCCCCCGCTTCCTCCATCGGCAGCTTGGACAGGATCGCGACACCGTTGTAGCCCTTGTCACCGCGCGCTACCATGTGGGTGTAGCCAAGCGCGTTGAACCCCTCGCGGGGGATCTTGTCGACGGGGCTTTTGCACTCTTGCAGGCAGAGCACATCGGGGGCCTGTTCCTGCAAAAGCTTGAGAACAATAGGCTCCCGCAGGCGGACCGAGTTGATGTTCCAGGTGGCAAGCGTGAAGGGCATGGGGCGGCTCCAATTCCGGGGTTGGAGGTCAGATTAGACGCGGGAAACCGCAGTCTCCACCCGGAAAATGCGTTTTGTCCCCGCGGGGACAAGCCCTTCGGCCTGGTGACGGAATCTCAACAGGTTTGCGATTGTGGTGCAGAGACAGCGCGTTGGCCATGCGGACGGTGGATTGTGGGGATTTTAACCGGTGTAATGACAGACTGACCCTCGAAGGGGGGCGGTTTGCCGCTTTGGGGCCGAAGGCGCCACAGGCTTTTATTCGTGCAGGCCAGCCACCGCCGGGGCCGTCACGGCAAAGCTGTGAAACCGCGCCGTAAACCCGGACCTTTCGGGCGCACAGAAATAAGGCCCTGCGCGCAGCGCGGACACATCGGCGTCGCAAGGCACGGGGGCGAGGCGCACCATGTCCCAGGACGCGCCGCCGTCCGGAGACCACTGCAACAGCATCGCATCCCCCAACCGTGTCGCGCGCAGCGTTACCGGGCCGCTGATCCTGACCGGTTGCGCGGACCAGTCAGAGCGGCCGCCATATGTCGCCACTACGCTCAGATGCGGAATGCCGTCGGTGTGTTCGATCCCGAACTTGATCCAATCGCGTGGGCCGGAGCGCAGCATCAGCCCCGCCTGATCATAGAGCACGTCATAATCACCGTCGAAGGTGAGCATCGCCGTGAAGGCAGCGTCCATGTCCCGCAACAGCGCGTGACCATTGTCGCGCTGAAACCCGTAGTGCGTTTCCTGCCAGAAATCGGTGCGATCCCCGGATGTTGCGTGCAGCTTTCCCGCTGCGTCCACCGACCATGCGGCTGGCGGATTGAGCCATGTACCGTCCCACATATCCGTCGTCATGGCGCGGGAAACCGATGTGCGGCGAGGCTGTCCGCCTTCATCTGGATGGAAAAGCCTGCGGCATCCGGGGCGAGATAGGCGCCGTTTTCGACGCGGCAGGGATCGACGAAATGTTCGTGCAGGTGATCCACGTATTCGATCCTGCGGTCGTCCTTTTCCCCGCAGATCGCAACATAGTCGATCATCGACATGTGCTGCACATATTCGCACAGCCCCACGCCCCCGGCATGCGGCCAGACAGGCACATCGTATTTTGCGGCCATCAGCATGACCGCCAGCACCTCGTTCAGACCGCCCATGCGGCAACTGTCGATCTGCACGATGTCGAGGGCGCCGCTGGTGATGAACTGTTTGAAAAGGATGCGGTTCTGGCACATTTCGCCCGTGGCGACCTTGATCGGGGCGATGCCATCGCGGATCGCCTTGTGACCGATCACATCGTCCGGGCTGGTCGGTTCCTCGATAAAGAAGGGCCGCGCGAAGGCGAGGTCGTTGACCCAATCAATGGCTTGATTGACCTCCCACACCTGGTTGGCGTCGATCATGATGGTCATGCCCTCGCCCAATTCTTCCCGCGCGATTGTGAGGCGCCGGATGTCGTCGGCCAGGTCCCGGCCCACCTTGAACTTGGTATGAGTGAACCCGGCCTCGCGCGCCTGCCGACACAGGCGGCGCAATTTGTCATCCGGGTAGCCCAGCCAGCCTGCCGAAGTCGTGTAGCACGGATAGCCCTCGTCCAGCAGCGTTTGCACGCGCGCGGCCTTGCCGTGTTCGGCCCGCTGCAACAGCGTCAGCGCCTCGTCCGGTGTCAGCGCGTCGGTGATGTAGCGGAAGTCGATCAGGCGCACGATCTGTTGCGGGGACATATCCGCCACCAGTTGCCAGACGGGTTTGCCTGCCGCCTTGCCCCACAGATCCCAGGCCGCATTGATGACGGCCCCTGCGGCCATGTGAATGGCCCCCTTGTCCGGGCCGATCCAGCGCAGCTGGCTGTCGCCTGTCACGTGCCGCCAGAAGCGTCCCATATCGGCGGTGATCCAATCCAGATCGAGGCCCACCACCAGATCGCTCAGCGCGTTGATCGCGGCAATGCAGACTTCGTTGCCGCGCCCGATGGTAAAGGTCAGCCCGTGCCCTTCCAGATCGCTGTCTGTTTCCAGCACGACATAGGCGGCAGAGTAGTCCGGATCGGGGTTCATCGCGTCTGACCCGTCGAGCTGGTCCGATGTCGGGAACCTCAGGTCATAGGTGCGGGTGCCGGTGATTTTGGTCATGAAATGCGTCGGGCCTTAGGAAAGGTTGTAGAAACGGGTGGCGTTGAGGCCGAGAATGGCCGCTCTGTCGGACGTGGAGAGCGTTGCGAGAAGGGTGTCGGTTGCGCTGACCCAGTCATCATAGGTGCTGGCCAGCGTGCAGACCGGCCAATCGCTGCCCCAGATCATGCGGGTGGGGCCAAAGTGGGTGAGCAGGTGTTCGGTGACGGGCGCGAGGTCCTGGGCCGTCCAGTCTGGTGCGGCTTCGGTCACGAGGCCCGAGAGTTTCACGAAGGCCTGTGTGTCGCGTGCAATTGCCGCTATGTCGTCGGCCCAGTCCGACATCCCGCCCCCCGCGATGTCGGGTTTGGAGCCGTGATCAATCACCACCTTCAGGTCCGGGTGGCGCGCCAGGAGGCGGCGCAGGTTTGGCAGGTGGCGCGGGAGGGTGAGCGCGTCGAATACCAGATCGTGGGCGATCAGCGCCTCGAACGCTGGCGTCAGGGCGGGCTGCATCATCCAGTCGGTATCGTCGATGTCCTGGATCATCGGGCGCAGGCCCACAAGCTTGGGGTGCTGCGCCAGCTTTGCGATGGCTGCCGGGGCGTCCGAGCGTTCGAAATCCACCCAGCCCACGACCCCTTTGACAAAGTCGTGGGTTGTGGCGAGCCCCAGCATATAGGCCGTTTCCGCATCCGTTGGCGCAGCCTGGACAAGCACTGTGCCGTCAATCCCATGGCCCTGTAGCAGCGGTTGCAGGTCGGGGGGGCCAAAGTCGCGGTAGATCGGTCCAAGCGCGGGCGTCAGCCATCCGTAATCGCCCCGCTCCAGCGACCAGAAGTGCTGGTGCGCGTCGATCCTCACTTGATGACGCCCTTTTTGAGGATGATGTTGCCGTAAAGCCGCCGCTCGCCCGTTTGCACGACGGCATAGGACTGCGCGGCGCGTTCGTAAAAGGCGAAGCGTTCGATGGATCGGATGTCGCGCGGGGCGTCGGCGGTTTCGTTGATGATCGACTGGAAGTCCGTGACCGTGTCCGGCGTTGCCTGCGGATCATCGACCACCTGCATGCACAAGGCCGGGTCGGGGACGAAGGTGTCGAGCGGCATCAGCGACAGCACGGCGCGCAGCATTGTGGTGTTGTCCGAGCCATCGGCGCGAATGCAGATGGGGCCGAGATTTTCGGCGGGGAAGTTGGCGTCGACGAGAGAGATTTCATCGCCGTGGCCCATGGCGCGTAGCGCGTGCAGCAGATCGGGCGACAGGATAGGGTCGATGTTATGCAGCATTCTCTCGCTCCGATGGCAGGGGCGCGTCGGGGCGGATCAGCCCCTCGGTGCGCAGGTCGCTCCAGAGGCTGTCGGGGATCGGCGTTGTGAACACCTCGACGTTGGAGCGGACTTCATCCGCGCTCATCGCGCCGGGAATGACGGTTTTGACGGCCGGGTGGCCCATAACGAATTGCAGGGCGGCCGCGATCAGGGGAGTGTCATGCGCGCGGCACACCGCCTCGATCTTGCGGACGCGCTCCAGGATGTCGGGCGGGGCGTCTGCATAGTTGAACTTGGCCCCCGGCACGGGGCCGGTGGCGAGGATGCCGGAGTTGTAGGGGCCGCCCAGAATGATGCCGACATCGCGTTCGATGCAGAGCGGCAGGAAGCTGTCCAGCGCCTCCTGCTCGAGCAGGGTGTAGCGGCCCGCCAGCAGGAACCCGTCGAAGTCGCCGAGGCCCAGCAGCCGTTCGCAGACCTGCCATTCGTTCACGCCCGCCCCGATGGCCGCGATCTCACCAGCGGTGCGGAGTTCTTCGAGCGCGCGGTAGCCGCCGCCGTCAAAGAGTTCGCGGACCTTGGCGTCGCTCGCCTCCTGGCTGCCCTGGCTGAAGACATCGACGTCGTGGACCAGCAGGATATCGGCATTCGCGATGTCGAGCCGGGCGCGGCTGGCCTCGTAAGACCGCATCACGCCGTCATAGGTATAGTCAAACACAATCCGCTTTTGGGGCACGTCGACAAAGGCTTCGGGCGTGACCTCTTCGGGCGTGCAGTCGACCAGCAGGCGCCCGATCTTTGTCGACAGTTGCACGGTGTCGCGGCCAAAGCGTTTGAGCGCCTCGCCAAAGCGCCCCTCGGACCGGCCAAGCCCGTATTGGGGCGCGGTGTCAAAGAACCGGATGCCCGCATCATAGGCCGCTTGCAACGTCGCCTGCGCGTCCTCTTCGGAGATCTTGCGGTAAAGATTGCCCAGGGGCGCGCCGCCAAAGCCCATGGCTGTGAGCGGCACTTGCCGGGCGGTGCGGTTGTTCAAGAGGTTTCGGGTTGTCGGTTTCATGGCAGCCTCATTTTGAAAACAGGTCAGGGCGCGCGGCCTCGAGAGGTTCGAGCCGGCGCAAAAGCTGGCGGACGTGATAGCGCATCGCGTCTTCTGCCGCTTTCGCGTCTTGGCGACGGATGGCGTTGGCGACTTGAACATGTTCCTCGACCGTGTCCGCCATACGGCCGGGTTCGGGCATCAGCAGCTTGCGGGCGCGGTTCACGCTGGGCGACACGGTGCGCACGACGCCGGGCAAACGCGACACATTGGTGGTTGCCATGATCGTCTCGTGAAAGGCGATGTCGGTGCGCATGAATTCATCGACATCGCCATCAACGACCAGCAGTTTCTGCATTTCGATGTTCCGGCTGAGTCGGGCGAGGACATCATCCGTCCGATGCTCGGCCGCGTAACGGGCCGCCGCAACCTCGAGCGTTTCGCGCAGGAACACATCCTCGCGCACTGCGGCCATCGACAGGCGCGCGACGCGGGTGCCCGACTGCGGCACGATATCGACCAGCCCCTCGACCGACAGTTTTGCCAGGGCATCCGTTACCGGAGAACGGGACAGCCCAAGACGGTCACACAGCGCGGATTTGCGGATGAAGGCACCGGGCGCAAAGTCCATCGCCATGATCGCGGATTTCAACGCCGTATAGGCCCGATCCGCCAAGGGGCCGTTCATATCGTCCAGTATGGGCAGCTTTGTTACGTCGACATCTGGCATAGGATTTTCGTGTTCTGCATAGACTAACATGTTAGTTGACATCGAGAGCAATGCACAAGTAGCTTTCTGGTCATGGCGTGGAGGTGCGGGGGAGGAACACTCAAGGCGGCAGACCTCGATACCTTTGGCCAAAATACATTTTCAGTGCCGAATTAATCGGCCGTGCGCAGCACCCTCTTGGCAACGTTATCAAGAGCGTGTTGGGCGAACTTCAGTGGAGGAAAAACATGTTTGGAAAGATGATTAAGGGGTCGGCCCTGGCCTTGTGCGCGGCCTTGGCACCCGCGACGGTCAGCGCTGACGGGCATTACGACGGGGTGGTGATCGACATCCTGACACGCCCCGGGCCTGTGATCGCGGGACGCATCGTCGAACGCGGCGAAGAGTTCAAAGCGATGACCGGTGCCGAGATTCGCGTGGCTGAGGTGCCCTTTGCCGAGCTGTTCCAGAAAATCCTGACCGATTGGGCGACCGGCACGAACTCGATCGATGTGGGCGTTTTCGCCTCTGGTTGGGGGGTCGAGCTGGTGAGCGGCGGCCTGGTGGAAAACCTTGATCCCTACCTTGAGGCGGACGACAAGATCGACCTTGCCGACATCGCGCCCTATTTCCGCGACTTTAACCAGAAGGTGCAGGGATCGACCTATTTCATCACCCTCGATGGTGATTTCCAGATGCTTTACTACCGGACGGATGTTCTGGCCGACAACGGGCTGGAGCCGCCAAAGACCTGGGAAGAGTATCTTGAGGTGGCCGCCGCCATCCATGGCCAGGACATGAATGGTGACGGCGAGGCCGACTATGGCTCGTGCATCTTCAAGAAGCGGAATGCGCAGTCCTATTTCGCGGTTCAGTCCATGGCGGCAAGTCGGGTTCAGACGAAAGGCACCGCTGAGGGGCTGTATTTCGACCCTGAGACCATGAAGCCCAAGATCAACAACGCAGCCTGGCGCAAGGCGTTTGAGCTGTACAAGGCGACGGGCGAGTTCGGGCCTGCGGACGAGTTGAACCAGGATATCGGTGACACCCGTGCGTTGGTCACCGGCGGGCGCTGTGGCCTTGCGATCGACTGGGGTGATATCGGCCCGCTGTCCATCGAGGAAGGCAGCGAAATCCGCGACAAGATCGGGGCAGTCATCATGCCCGGTTCGGCAGAGGCGCTGGATGTATCAACTGGTGAATTGGCGCCTTGCGATGCGAACCTGTGCCCCCATGCGGTGGACGGCATCAACTATGCCCCCTTCGCGGCCTTCGGGGGCTGGACGGCTGCCATCTCTGCGACAGCAGAGGACACGACCAAGCAGGCGGCCTATGATTTCCTGAGCTACATGAACCAGGCCGCGCAGTCGAATGTGGACGTGACGATGGGCTGGACGGGGTACAACCCCTACCGCAACTCGCAGCTGGAAAACACGGCAGCCTGGGTCGAAGCGGGCTTTAGCCAGGAAGCGGCAGAGAACTATCTGAGCGCCATCAAGCAAAGCCTTAACCACCCGAACATGGCATCGGACTTCCGCATTCCGGGCGCGCAGCAGTACACCGGCGTTGTTCTGGACCGCGAGTTGGCGCGCTATCTGGCGGATGAGATCACTGTCGATCAGGCCCTTGCCAACATCGAGGAAGGTTGGGAGGAAATCACGGACGATTTCGGACGTGAAGAGCAGGCGGCGATCTATGCGCTGTCGCTTGGCATCTCGAACTGATGATCCTGTGGCGGGCGGCCCGTGGTGGCCGCCCGCACCCGCATCTCACTTAATGAAATTCTGAACTGAACGGTGGGCCCGTATATGGATCAATGGCTTGACAGACACATGGGTCGTTTGTTCCTCACCCCTGCCGTTGTTCTGATCCTGATCTTTTCCGTCTTTCCGCTGGTGGCGTCGCTTATCCTAGCCTTTTCGCGCCTGCGTCTGTCGGGCGGTGGGTTCAAGATGCGCTTTGCGGGCTGGCGGAACTTTGAAAAGCAGCTGTTCGGGTCGGAGCAGTTTCACCTGTTGGGCACGTTCGGGCCCTTGTCCGGTCTGGGCTGGATCGTGGGCATCGCGGCGACGGCGGGTCTGCTCTATTGGATGTATCGGTATTGCCGCAGCCATTTCACCGTTATCGGCTTTGTCGGTCGCCTCATCACCTTTGCGATGGCCCTGGGCCTTGCGTGGCTGTTTTCGGCCACGTTGCTGAGCGGGCGCCCGTTCGGCACGGTCGGCACGACGCTATTTTACGTGATCGTGGGCTGCGGTTTGCAGTTCCTGATCGGCACTGCGCTGGCCTTTGCCTGCTCGCAGCACATTTCGGGCAGCCGGACGTTCCGCGTGATCTTTTTCGTGCCGATGATGATCACGCCCATCGGGGTCGGGTATATCTTTCGGATGATGTTCGACACGACCAAGGGCCCCTTTGCCGAAGTCTGGCAATGGGTGGGCCTGGGCAACTGGTCGTGGGCGACGGACCCGTGGGCGGCGCGGATGTTCATCATGATTGCCGACAGCTGGCAGTGGATCCCGTTCGTTTTCATCATGATGCTCGCCGCGTTCGAGAGCGTGCCGCGTGATCTGAACGAAGCGGCCGAAATTGACGGCGCGGGCAAGTGGATGACCTTTCGCGAGATCATCTGGCCGCAGGTCCTGCCCATCGCCGCCACGGTCATGCTGATCCGCGTGATCGAGGCGTTCAAGATCGTGGACCTGCCCAACATCATGACATCGGGCGGCCCCGGCATCGCAACCGAGTCCGTCTCGTTGCAATCCTATTACGCGTGGCGCTCGCTCGACCTCGGCTCGGCCTCGGCGATTGCCTACATCCTTTTGTTCATCACGGTGGTCATCTGCGTGTCCTTCTTCAACCTTGTCGTTCTTGCCCGTGTGAGGGCCAAACCATGAAGCCGGGCCTGTTCGAGCCGCGCAGGATCGGTGAGATGGCGCCAGCCTCCAAGCTGGCGCTCTATGCCGTGCTGATCACGTGGTCGCTGTTCGTGATCTTTCCGATCTACTGGCTGTTGATCACCTCGTTCAAGACGCCTGCCGGGGTCAACAACGGCCCGTTCTTTATCCCGTGGGTCGATTTCACACCCAGCCTGCATGCGTGGAAGGACCTGTTTGTCGAGGACTTTGCCGATACGTTCAGGGCCTATCGCAACTCGATCATCATCACGCTGTCCTCGACCGTGCTGTCGGTTCTGGTCGGGTCGATGGCTGCCTATTCGCTCAGCCGGATCGAGTTTGCGCCCAACCTGATCACGATCCTCTACTTTGTCCTTCTGCTGGGCGGGGCCTGCCTTGCCATCGGGGTGTTCGGGGCCGATCTGTGGCTCACCCTTGCCGTGGCGGTGGCCCTGTTCTTCCTCCTCGCGCGGGCGGTGGGGCGTCTTTACACCGTGCGACTAAAGAACGGCGATATCCTGTTCTGGATCATCTCGCAGCGCATCCTGGCGCCCATCGTGGTGGTCGTGCCCATCTATATGATGTTCCAGTCGGTGCGCCTGCTCGACACCCACCTGGCCCTGATCCTGACCTATGCGGTTGTGAACATGCCGATCGTGGTCTGGCTGATGTACGACTTTTTCAACTCGATTCCCCGCGATCTTGAGGAAAGCGCACAACTGGACGGCGCGACCATGATCATGACCTTTCGCGAAATCGTGCTGCCCCTGTCGCGGGCGGGACTGTCCGCGACGACCCTGCTGGTCATGATCTTTGCCTGGAACGAATACCTGTTCGCGCTGTTCCTCTCGACCTCCAAGGCACAGACTTTGCCCATCCTGGTGGCGGCGATGAATGCGGGCGAGCGCGGCATCCTGTGGTGGACCATGTCGGTGGCGATCATCATCATGATCATCCCCGTCGTCGTGCTGGCCGTCATCCTTCAGAAATATATCTCAAAGGGCCTGCTGGTGGGCGCCGTGAAAGGTTAGCGGAGATGAACACGCAATCCACAGACATGAAGGCGGCGGCCAAGGGTATTTCCGTTCAGAAGATGAACAAGTACTACGGCGGCTTTCACGCGCTCAAGGACCTGTCGCTGGATGTCGATCCCGGTGAGTTCCTGGTGCTGCTGGGCCCGTCGGGCTGCGGCAAGTCCACCGCGCTGCGGATGATCGCAGGGCTGGAGAGCATATCGAGCGGCACGCTGATGATCGGCGACAGCGACGTGACCGAGGTACTGCCCAAGTACCGCGATATCGCGATGGTGTTCCAATCCTACGCGCTTTATCCGCACAAGACCGTGGGCGAAAACATCGGCTTTCCCCTCAAGGTCGCCAAGGTGCCCAAGCCCGAGATGGAAGCCACGATCCGTGCCGCCGCCGCGCAGGTCGAGTTGGAAGAATTGCTGGATCGCCTGCCGGGGCAATTGTCAGGCGGTCAACGGCAGCGCGTTGCCCTGGCGCGTGCCATCGTGCGCCGCCCATCCGTCTTTTTGATGGACGAGCCGCTGTCGAACCTGGATGCCAAGCTGCGCGGCAACATGCGCGCCGAACTCAAGCACATGCAGAACACGCTGGGCATCACCACGATCTACGTCACCCACGACCAGATCGAGGCCATGACCCTCGCCCATCGCGTCGCCATCATGAAAGACGGAGAGCTGCAACAGCTCGGCACCCCGAAAGAGGTGTATTCCGACCCCGCGAACCTGTTCGTGGCGGGGTTCATGGGCTCGCCCCCGATGAACTTTGTCGATGGTGCGATCAGGGATGGCGTGTTCACGGGCCCCGGTATCTCGCTGCCCTGTGCCAGCTTTGCCGCCTCCGGTGACGTGACGCTGGGGTTCCGGCCCGAAGACTGCACCGTGGTGGATGCCGGTGCGGGTCAGATGGACGCCGAGGTGTTTACGCTGGAAATGACGGGCGATCAATCGCTGGTCACGTTCCGCACGGGGCACAAGTCGCTGGTCGCCAAGATGCCCAAGGACTTTGACATCCGGGCCGGCAGCATGGCCGGGATCGCCTTTGATCCCGACAGCGCCTGTTTTTTCGAGACAGGCAGCGGGCAGCGCATTCGCCCGGCACAGTAACAGGAACACAAATGGCCTTGGGGGTCTCACGAGATGAAATCAGCACGCATGAACCGTCTGTTCGGAACATCCGGCCACTGTTTTGACGTCGCAATCGACCACGGCATGTTCAACGAGCGTTCGTTTCTTGGCGGTATCGAGGACATGCACAGCGCCATCGCAACGGTCGCGGCCGCCGCGCCGGATGCCATTCAACTGCCCCCGGGCACGGCCCCCATCCTGCAAGCCATCCCTGGCAAGGACCGCCCGGCCCTCGTCTTGCGCACGGACATTGCCAACGTCTACGGCACCCCGCTGCCGCGCACCCTGTTTTCCGAAGTCATCGCAGACGCGGTGACGCAGGGTGTGATGCTGGACGCGGCCTGTGTGGTGGTGAACCTGTTGATGCTGCCCGACCAACCCGAGGTGCATCAGGCGTGCATTCACAACATCAACCGGCTGAAACGCGACTGCGAGCTGTCGGGCATGCCGCTGATGATCGAGCCGTTGGTGATGCAGGACAACGCCAAGGCGGGCGGCGGGTACATGGTGGACGGGGACATCGACAAGATCCTGCCCCTGATCCGTCAGGCGGTGGAGCTGGGTGCCGATATCATCAAGGCCGATCCGTGTGATGACGTCAGTGAGTACCACCGGGTCATCGAGATCGCCCAGGGCATTCCCGTGCTGGTGCGCGGCGGCGGCAAGGTGTCGGATGAAGAGATCCTGACGCGCACCGCAGCCCTGATGGCGCAAGGCGCCAAGGGGATCGTCTATGGGCGCAACGTCATCCACCATGCCAATCCCGCTGGCATGACCCGCGCCCTCATGACCGTGGTCCATGACGGTGCATCGGTCGCGGATGCCCTGGCGATGACTGCATGACCCGCACGGTCAAATTCGGCGTGATCGGGGCCGGTCTGATGGGGCGCGAATTCGCCTCGGCGGCGGCGCGCTGGTTGCATCTGAATGACACCAAGGCCCGCCCCGAGATCGTGGCGGTGTGCGATCTAAACCCGGCACTGACCGACTGGTTTTCGGCCAACGTCCCGTCGGTCGATCTGGTGACGGACGACTACCGGGCCTTGCTTGCCTCTGACGCGGTCGAGGCCGTCTATTGCGCGGTGCCCCACAACCTGCACGATCAGATGTATCCGGATATCCTTGCGGCGGGCAAACATCTGTTCGGGGAAAAGCCCTTTGGCATTGATGCTGCTGCCAATGCGCGCATTCAGGCGGCCATCGACGCCCATCCCGAGCTGTTGGTGCGCTGTTCGTCCGAGATGCCTTACTTTCCCGGCGCTCAGAAGGTCATCGACCTCGCACGCGGCGGGGATCTGGGCGAGATCATCGAGGTCGAAGCCGCCTTTCTGCATTCCTCGGACCTGAACCCGGACAAGCCGATCAACTGGAAACGCATGGTCGATGTGAACGGGGCCTACGGGTGCATGGGCGATCTGGGCATGCATGTGCTGCACGTCCCCTTGCGGCTGGGCTGGCGGCCCGCGCGTGTCTCGGCCACGCTGGTGAACCGGTTCCGAACGCGACCGGATGGGCGTGGCGGAACGGTGCCGTGCGAGACGTGGGACAATGCCACGATCACCGGGCATGTGGAGGACGCGGGCGGCGGGTTTCCCCTGGTCCTCAAGACGTGGCGCATCGCGCCGGGCCATTCCAACACCTGGAGCATTCGTGTTCTGGGCACCCGCAAGAGCGCGTATTTCTCCACCCAATCCCCACGGCAGTGGCAGTGGATGGAGTATTCCGGCGGCGCGCAGGTCTGGCAGGTCGAGGACCTCGGTTTTCAATCCCTGTTCCCGGCGATCACCGGCGGTATCTTCGAATTCGGCTTTCCTGACGCGATGCAGCAGATGTGGGCGGCCTATCTCGACGAGTTGGCGGGGGGCGATGCCAAGGGGTTCGGCTGTGTCACCCCGCAAGAGGCGGCGGACCATCACGCCATTCTGACGGCCGCCCTGACCGCGGGCAGCCGCCACAGCGTGGAAGACGTGGTCTACACCCGCGGGCAGAGCGGGCCCTGAGCGATGGCGAACCGGTCCGGCATCATCTGCGCAGGCAACTGGATCGTCGATCTTGTCCATGACATCGACCGCTGGCCGGGCGAAAGCGATCTGGTGCGCATCGGCGCGCAGACGCGCGGCATGGGCGGCGGGGCAGCAAATGTCATCTCGGCCCTGGCCAGGTTGCAAACGGGTCTGCCCCTGTGGCCGATGGGGGCGGTCGGGGACGATGCCCACGGGGCCTACATCCTCGACGCGTGCCGCGAACTGTGCCTGCCCGTCACGCAGATGACGACCAAGGCGGGTGTGGCCACAGCGCATACCCATGTGATGTCTGTCGCCGGGCAAAGCCGCACGTTCTTTTACCAGGGGGGCGCGAATGACGCCCTGAGTGTCGCCGATTTTCCGGTCGGGACATTTGCACAGACGCAGGCGCGGCTGTTCTATCTAGGCTACCTCACGCTGCTAGGTGATCTGGACCACATTGCGGATGACGGCGCGACGGATGCCGCCCGCGTGCTGGAGCGGGCGCAAAAGGCGGGGCTGATCACGGCAGTCGATCTTGTCTCGATCCACCATCCGGCGTTCGAGCAGATCGTGACGGCGGCAGCGCCGTTCATCGACTACCTGATCCTGAACGAGGTCGAAGCCGCGCGGGCCACGGGCCACGCCGCTGATCCGTCGCATATCACCGCGCCTGACACACTGGTGCAGATGGGACAGCACTTGCTGGCCAAAGGCGTGCGCAGGGCCGCGATCCTACACAGTGCCGAACGTGTGGTCTGGTGCGGGACAGACGGGACACAAACAGTTACGGAGGTCACCCCCGTTGCGGCGGAGGAGATCGCCAGTCACCTCGGGGCGGGTGACGCGTTTTGCGCCGGGCTGCTATATGCAATTCACGAGGGATGGCCGCCCAAGGACGCGCTGGCCTTGGCAACCCGCGTGGCCGCAGCGTCGTTAAAGGGCATGACGGCGACGTCCGCCATTCCGCCGCTGCACAGGCTGGACGTTGAACGGCCAGAACCAGACAAGATGTAAGAGACGCCCCATAAAGCGTCACAGAAAACGGGGTCACAATATGCAAGCAAGCCGCCTGTTTGATGTCGCAGACATCCGCACCGTCGACATCCCCAAGCCGGAGCCCGGCCCCGGCGACATCCTTGTGCAAGTGGAGGCTGCCGGCATTTGCGGAACCGACCGGCACCTGTTCAAGGGAGAGTTCCCATCCGTGCCGGGCACGACACTGGGCCATGAGTTTTCCGGCATCGTCGTTGATGCGGGCACCTCTGACATCGCCGTGGGCACCCGTGTGACATGCGATCCCAACACCTGGTGCGGCGCCTGCGCGCAGTGCCGCAAGGGACGGGTCAATCTGTGCGAGAACAACCTGGCCACCGGGATCGGGCGCGATGGCGGTTTCGCGGAATACTGCGCCTTTCCCGCACATAAGGCACATGTTTTGCCAGCGGACCTCGATCCGCTTTTTGGCGCGTTCTGCGAGCCGCTGGCCTGTACGTTGCACGGCATGGACCTTGGGCAGGCGCGCCCTGGCGAACGGGTGCTGATCATCGGTGGAGGGGTCATCGGGCTATTGGCTGTTCAACTGGCGCGGAGCGCGGGAGCGGATGTCATGCTGCTGACCCGCAGCGCGGCCAAGCAGGACCTTGGCCAATCGGTTGGTGCAGCCCGGGTCGCAGGCACGGCGCAGGATGTGCTGGATCAGTGGCCAGAGGGTGCCGATCTGGTGATCGAATGCGCAGGCGTTGCCGCAACGGTCGAGATGTCACCGGCCCTGACCCGGACGGGCGGGCGCATCGTGATCCTTGGCGTTCTACCCGATGGCGAGACAGTCGCGATCAAGCCGTTCGATCTGCTGTTTCGGGAAATCCAGATGCATTTCAGTTTTCTGAATCCGTTCACCCATGAGCGCGCCGCGCAGATGGTTGCCAAGGGCGAGATTGATGTGAAGCCGCTGATTTCGCGCACGATATCGTTGTCTGAAACGCCAGAGGCGATTGCCAACCCACCACGACCCGGAGAGGTGCGCGCCATCGTGGTGCCCTGATCTGCCCGGCCCTCAGACTGCGGTAAACCCACCATCAATGGGCAGCGCGACGCCGGAAATCATCGACGCCGCATCGCTGAGCAGAAAGACAATGGGCGCCGCGATCTCGTCTTCGGTCGCCCAGCGGCCCAGCGGCATGGTTTCAAGGAACGGTTTTTCGATCTCTGGCCGCCCCCAGTACCAGGCTGACATGGGCGTCATGACGACCGTGGGATGCACACCATTCACCCGGATGTTGTGGGGTCCAAGCTCAAGTGCGGACACCCGTGTGATGTTGTCCAGCGCCGCCTTGGATGCGCCGTAAGAGATATGCCCCCTGAGCGCCACGAGACCCGCCTGGCTGGACACGTTGACGATGGCACCGCCCTTGCCCAGCCGGATCATGGATTGCGAGGCATATTTGGTAACCAGCAAGGCGCCGCGCGCGTTGATCGACATCACCTTGTCAAAGACGGAAATGTCGGTGTCCATCGGCGTTGCGATCTCACCCCCGAAACCACCGCAGTTGACGACCCCGTACAGGTCGAGCCCGTCCAAGGCGCCTTTCACGCTTTCCTCGTCCGTCAGATCGAAAGGCAGCGTGCGGCAGCCGGTGTCTTTTGCCAGCGCGTCAAGCGCATCCGTATTGCGCCCGCTCGCGATCACGTCGGCCCCGGCCTCGACAAGATGGCGCACGGTTGTGCCGCCGATGCCGCCGCTTGCGCCCGTAACCAGGATCGCCCCCTTGTCCAGCCCTTGCATGTTTCACCCTCCGCCCCGTGTGCCTCGCGATCTGGTCAGCATAACAGCAGGGCAGTGTTGGGGATATGCTGTTTGGTCGTAACGGGCGGGCGTGCCCTGTACAAAAAAACCCGGGCACACAGGCCCGGGCAAGTCCAACAGGGAGGTGCATGTGCGCCGCATCGCGGCCCCGACATGCGCGGGCGTTGTGCCAACCTAGGCCATACGCAAGGGTATGCGCATTGACCCAGATCAATGTCAGGCCATCAGGCGGTAGCCACCGGATTCGGTGACCAGAAGCCGCGCGTTCGAGGGATCGGGTTCGATCTTCTGGCGCAGGCGGTAGATATGCGTTTCCAGCGTGTGGGTCGTGACGCCCGCGTTGTAGCCCCAGACCTCGTGCAGCAGCACATCGCGCGCCACCACGCCTTCGGTCGAGCGGTAGAGGAACTTGAGAATGTTCGTCTCTTTCTCGGTTAGGCGGATTTTCTTGTCGTCCTCGGTGATCAGCATCTTCACGCTGGGTTTGAACGTGTATGGCCCAAGGGTGAACACCGCGTCTTCGGACTGTTCGTGCTGACGCAACTGGGCGCGGATGCGGGCCAGAAGGACCGGGAATTTGAACGGCTTGGACACGTAGTCATTCGCACCGGCATCAAGGCCCAGGATCGTGTCGGCGTCGGTGTCGTGACCGGTCAGCATCAGGATCGGCGATTTGACCCCCTGTTTGCGCATCACGCGGCACAGTTCGCGCCCATCCGTATCAGGCAGGCCCACGTCGAGGATGACGAGGTCGTAGATCGCTTCCTTGGCCTTGACCAGCGCGTCCTGGCCATTGCCTGCCTCGAAGACGTCGAAGTCTTCGGTCATGATCAACTGTTCGCTCAGCGCCTCGCGCAGATCCTCGTCATCATCGACCAGCAGGATTTTCTTGAGTTGTGCCATGGGTCTCGTCTCCCTTTCGTGTTGCAGCATAGATGAGGGGCCGGGGCCTGATGGGCAAGTTTTGCGGGTTTTTTTCACGCCCATGTGTCGGCTGCGCGGCAAATGTTTCAATTCGGGGCCGATTTGCTTATGTCGGGCAGAGCGATACATGGATTTCTGTAACATGGGCCTGGCCCCCGACATCATCGAAACCCTGGCGCGCGCCCGCGCGGACCTGCGGATGGGTGTGCCCATCGTGCTGACAGGGCCGGTTTCGGTGCTGGCCGTCGCGGTGGAGACCGTTTCGCCCGAACGGCTGGCGGCAATCCGCGCCCTTGGCGGCACGCCGGTGCTGGCCCTGACCGGGTGGCGCGCGCAGACCCTCAAGGCGCGGGCCTATGACGGGGATGTGGCGCGTATCCTTGTGCCGGATGAGGTGGCGCTGGGATGGTTGCAGGCGCTGGCCGATCCCGCCGATGACCTTGCCACGCCGATGAAGGGGCCCCTGAACTCGGCCCGGGACGGCGATGCAGCCCCTCATCGCGCCGCGTTGCAGTTGTGCAAGTCGGCCCGGCTGCTGCCTGCGTGCCTGTGCGTGGACGTGGCCGACGGGTTGGCATTTGCCGCCCGGAACGGGCTGACAGCCGTGCCCTTGGCCTTGGCAGAACCGCTGTTGCTGGCACAAAACGCGCTGCACCCGGTCGTGCAGGCCCGCTTGCCAATTGAGGCGGCAGAGGCGGGCCGTTTGCACGTCTACCGCCCCGAAGATGGTGGAGAGGAACATTACGCCATCGAGATCGGGCGCCCCGACCGCACGGCACCTGTACTCGCCCGTCTGCATTCGGCCTGTTTCACCGGCGACGTGCTGGGCAGCTTGAAATGCGACTGCGGCCCGCAATTGCGGGGTGCACTGGCCCAGATGGGGGCCGAGGGGGCGGGTGTGCTCTTGTATCTCAACCAGGAGGGGCGCGGCATTGGCCTTGCCAACAAGATGCGCGCCTATGCATTGCAGGATCAGGGCTTTGACACGGTGGAGGCCAATCACCGCCTCGGCTTTGAGGATGATGAGCGGGATTTCAGGATCGGATCCGACATCCTGAAATCCATGGGGTTCACCGCCGTGCGCCTGCTGACGAACAACCCCAAGAAGGTCGCGATGATGGAGGCCAGCGGTGTGGCGGTCGCGGAACGCGTACCACTGAAGGTCGGCGAGAACCGGTTCAACCAGGATTACCTCGCGACCAAGGCCGCCAAGTCGGGGCATCTGCTGTGAAATCACATGACATGGTGCTTTGCCCGCAGGGTTTGCGATTTGCCGGGCGGATGTTTCCCTGTTCGATTGGACGCGGCGGGGTGTCCGGGAAGAAGCGCGAAGGGGATGGGGCGACGCCGACCGGCGTGCACAGGATCGTCGGAATGCTTTACCGTCCCGACCGCATTGCGCGCCCGGCTGATTGGGCCGTACCGATCCGGCCCGGCGATGTCTGGTCGGACGATCCTCGGGCCGAGGATTACAATCACATGGCACGGGCTCCATACCCTCACAGCCATGAGGCCCTGCGCCGGGCCGACCCGCTATATGATCTGGTGATCCTGACCGATTGGAACTGGCCCTATGCGGTGCCGGGGCGTGGATCGGCGATCTTTGTCCACCGCTGGCGCAGGCCGGGCTATCCGACGGAAGGTTGCATTGGATTGCGCCCGACGGATCTGGCTTGGATCGCGCCGCGCATTCGTTTTCAAACACGGCTGATCGTGCGCTAGCTGCCCGGCTCGCCCGGAACAGCCTTCGCAGTCCTCAGGCTGTACCGCCTGTGCGGGCCCCGAAAATCGCGGACCCGACGCGCACATGGGTGGCGCCAAGCGCAATGGCGGATTCGAAATCACCGCTCATCCCCATGGACAGGCCGGTCACCCCGTTGCGATCCGCGAGTTTCTTGAGAAGCGCGAAGTGCAGCGATGGTTCTTCGTCCACCGGCGGGATGCACATGAGACCAGCAATCGGCAGGTCGAGCGACCGGCAAAAGGCGACAAAGCCGTCTGTTTCGTTGGGCAGAACGCCTGCTTTCTGCTGCTCTTCCCCGGTGTTGACCTGGATGAACAGTTCCGGGCAATGGCCAAGGTCCTGGACCAGCCGGGCCAGGGTGTTGGCCAGCTTTGGCCGGTCAACGGAATGGATGGCCTGAAACAGCTCCATCGCCTGGCGTGTCTTGTTGGTTTGCAACGGACCGATCAGATGCACATCGACAGAGCCGTATGTCTCGCGGAATGCGGGCCACTTGTCTGCCGCTTCCTGAACGCGGTTCTCGCCAAACAGGCGGTGGCCTTCCTTCAACACGGCGTCGACCCGTTCGGCCGGTTGCACCTTGCTGACCGCGATCAGCTGGACTGACCCTGCGGGACGGTCTGCCTTGGCTTCGGCCTTGGCAATCTGTGCGATGATATCTGTCAGGGACATGTGCTGTACCTTGCATGTGGGTGCATCCGCACAAAACATGAGGGGCACACAAAAGAAAAGGGGCAGACCAAAGGCCTGCCCCAAATCGTCAGATGTGCTTCAACTTAGAAGTTGAAGATCACACCCAGGTCAGCAACCGTGTTACCGGCAACTTCACCCACGCCGCCTTGCAGCGAAACACCGCCGCCCAGCGAGTGGCGGAAGCCGATGCCGTATGCGTCGGAGTTGTTGGTGCCGTCACCGTTGTCCGAGTACGCGAAACGGATTTCGGTAGCCGCGCCAACGTCATACTTCGCCGAAACACCGTAAGCTGTGTCGGGACGTGCGTCTGTGTCTGCGATCAGCACTGTGAATGCAAATGCGCCGATCTCGCCGTCGAAGCCCAGGGCCCAGAAGTCGTTGTCAGCATTTGCAGTCGTTGCAGCGGCTGCGTTTACAACTGTTGTTGTTGTGACGTCTTCGTTACCGAATGCCAGGCCAACGTTGTAGTTGCCAAAGCTGTAGCCGACGCCAACTTGCCACTCTTCACGCGACACTGTTGTGTCTGTGATGGTGCCAGCACCACCGGCAGGGTTTGCGATTGCTTGGCTTGTCACGTCACGGTCGTCTGTAACCGATGCTGCAACAGTGAAACCGCCGGAAGTGTAACGCAGTTTGATTGTCGCAGGCACATCGTCAGCACCGGAGATGCCGCTTGCTGGCAGACCGAAGCCTGTCGATGTTTCGACGATCGCTGTCAGACCAACACCGTAGCCGTAGTAGTTCAGCACGTCGCCGGAGTCGATCACGTCGGATGTGTTACCAACGTCCAGACGGAAGCCGCCGGATTCAACGTTGAATTCAGCCGCGCGCACGTCGGAGTCCGCACCGTCGTTTGTTTCGATACGCGCACGCGCACCGAACTGCAGACCGTTGTCGGATTCTGTTGTACCTGTGATGTTCAGGCGGAAACGCTGCTCGATGGATGTTTCGTCTGCTGCGCCGTCGTTGTAGATCAGGCCAAAACGGCCATAGCCGCCAAAGCTAACATCTGCTGCGGCCATGCCAGCGGTGGCGACCAGAGCAGTAGTAGCGAAGAGAACTTTTTTCATGAGTTTTCCCTCGGTTTTCAATTCACACGCCCTAACCGGGGAATCCGGCGAGGGGATGAGCGCTGTGTCACCTATTTGGCCCCCCATCTCAAGCAACGCATGAAACTGGGACATAATTCCGACATGGTTGGTGCAGCTTTGCCACAGTTGCCACGGGCGCAGCCTGTGCCCTGCACGATACCAGCGGCTTGCGGGGGCAATTCAAGTTGTCTATCAGAGGGTCGGAACCAAGCGTGGTAGGGCAAGTATATGGGCGTCTCGAAGTCTTCAGAGCGGTTTAGCGGGCGGATTGCCCTGTTGTGCTGCGCGATTTTCCTGGCCGGGTGCGGCCAGACATTCACGCCTACGGCATCGGATGACGAAGACCTTTTCGACCCCGAGATTCAGCGCAGCCGCGAAGGTGTCGGTGGCACCACGCTTGGCGAAGCCCTGCGGGCGCGGCGCAATCAGGAATCCATCGTCAAGGTCAACAGGTACATCTGGTCTTCGTCCCTGCAGGTTCTCGATTTCCTGCCGATCCAGTCTGTCGATCCGTTCACGGGCGTCATCGTGACCGGCTATGGCACCCCGCCCGGCGGCGGGCGCGCCTATCGCGCGACTGTGCTGATCAGTGACCCCGCACTTGATGCCCGGTCGCTCAACGTGGCGCTTCAGACCCGCAACGGCCCGGCCAGTGCGGCCACCGTACGCGCCGTCGAAGACGCCATTCTGACGCGCGCGCGTCAGCTACGTATCGCAGACAACCGCCTCTAGGCCCTTTCCGCGCTTTTCATTCCACACTAAGACATGCGCCGGGTCCAACAGCCCGGCGTTTTCATGTCCAAGACCAGGATAGTCCATCATGGCCACCTACACCCCGTCCGAAATCGAAGCCCGCTGGCAGGCCGCCTGGGACGAGGCCGGCATTTTCCGTGCCACCGCCAGCGCCGACAAGCCGAAGTACTATGTGCTCGAGATGTTCCCCTATCCCTCGGGGCGCATCCACATGGGCCATGTGCGCAACTACACGATGGGCGACGTGATCGCGCGCTACAAGATGTCGACCGGGCACCACGTGCTGCACCCCATGGGTTGGGACGCATTCGGGATGCCGGCCGAAAACGCGGCCATGGCCATTGGTGGCCACCCCAAGACCTGGACCTACGACAACATCGCCGACATGCGCGGCCAGATGAAACCGCTGGGCCTGTCCATCGACTGGTCACGTGAGTTCGCCACGTGCGACCCTGAATACTACGGCCAACAACAGGCCCTCTTCCTCGACATGCTCGCGGCCGGGCTGGTCTATCGCAAGAACGCGCAGGTGAACTGGGACCCGGTTGATATGACCGTGCTGGCCAATGAACAGGTGATCGACGGCAAGGGCTGGCGATCCGGGGCCGAGGTCGAACGGCGCGAGCTGACGCAATGGTTCTTTAAAATCAGCGACATGGCGGGAGAGTTGAAATCCGCCCTCGACGGTTTGGACAACTGGCCCGCCAAGGTGCGCCTGATGCAGGACAACTGGATCGGAGAGAGCCGCGGCATCGACATCCCCTTTGTCCGCACGGACGGGGATGGCACGATCCTGTGCTATTCGACCCGGCCCGACACCATGCGCGGTGCCTCGTTCATCGCCGTCTCGCCTGACCATCCGGTCGCCAAGGGGCTCGAGGCGGACAATCCCGACCTTGCCGCCTTTGTCGAAGAGTGTCGCAAGATGGACACCACCGAGGCGGCCATGGAGAAGGCCGAAAAGAAGGGCGTCGACACCGGCATTCGCGTCAAGCACCCGGTCTATGCAGACCGCGAGCTGCCCGTCTGGATCGGCAATTTTGTCCTGATGGATTACGGCACAGGCGCAGTCTTTGGCTGCCCCGCCCATGATCAACGCGACCTTGATTTCGCCCGCAAATATGATCTGCCCGTGCAGAATGCGTTTCACATGCCCGGCGATGACACGGATGTCGCAAACGAAGCGCTTGTGCCCACCAAGACCGAGAAGGTTGTCTATATCGACCACTTTGCCGGTATCACCCAGGCGACAAGCCAGGACGGCATCGACGCCACAATCGACTATTTCGAGGCGCACGGCCTGGGCAAAGGGCAGACGCAGTACCGCCTGCGCGACTGGGGCCTGAGCCGCCAGCGCTATTGGGGCTGCCCCATTCCCGTTGTCCACTGTGACGATTGCGGCGTGGTGCCCGAGAAAAAGGAAAACCTGCCAGTGGTCCTGCCAGACGATGTCAGCTTTGACATTCCGGGCAACCCGCTGGATCGGCACCCGACGTGGCGCGATGTGCCCTGCCCGTCCTGCGGCAAGCCCGCCCGGCGCGAGACGGACACGATGGACACGTTCGTGGACTCGTCATGGTACTTTGCGCGTTTCACCGCGCCACATGCCGACACGCCCACCGATCTGGACGATGCGGCGTACTGGATGAATGTGGACCAGTACATCGGCGGCATCGAACACGCGATCCTGCATCTGCTTTATTCCCGCTTTTTTGCGCGGGCGATGCGGATCACGGGCCACCTGCCGCAAGGCTGCGAAGAGCCATTTGATGCGCTGTTCACCCAAGGGATGGTCACACACGAGATTTACGTGACGCGGGATGAGCGCGACCGCCCCGTCTATCACCTGCCCGAGGATATCGAGTGGACCGAGTCGGGCGCACGCCTGGGCGCAAGCGGCGCACCGGTCGAGGTGATTCCATCCGCCAAGATGTCGAAATCGAAAAAGAACGTGGTGGACCCGCTGGGCATCATCGCTAGCTACGGCGCCGACACCGCGCGCTGGTTCGTGCTGTCCGACAGCCCGCCCGAACGGGATGTGGAGTGGACCGCCAGCGGAGCCGAGGCGGCCTACAAGCACCTCACCCGTGTCTGGAACCTGTGCGACCGGATTGGTGCCATGGACAAGGACGCGCCGGGCAACGGCGATGACGACCTGCTGCGCGCCATGCACAAGACCATCAATGACGTGACACTGGGCGTGGAATCCTTTGGTTTCAACGCGGCGATTGCCAAGCTTTATGCCTTTACCGCGACCTTGCAGAAATCTAAGGCGGGGTATGCGGCCCAGCGCGCGGCGATCATGACGCTCGCACAACTCATGGCCCCGATGACCCCGCATCTGGCCGAGGATATCTGGGCGCACCAGGGCGGTGAAGGGCTGGTCACAACCGCGCCCTGGCCGCAGGCGGACGAGACGATGCTGGTGTCCGACACGGTCACCCTGCCCATCCAGATCAACGGCAAACGCCGCGGCGAACTTGTCGTGCCTGCGGACATGGACAAGGCAGAGGTTGAAAAACAGGCGCTCGCGCACGAAGCTGTGGTCAGATCGCTCGAGGGGGGCACACCGAAAAAGGTGATCGTCGTCCCCGGTCGGATCGTCAACATCGTGGTATAGGAACAACATGCACTGGTTCAAATCCGCCCTGCTGTGCCTCGCGCTTGCTGCCTGCGGGTTCACGCCCGTCTACGGCCCCGGCGGTGCGGGAACGCAGCTGCAAAACCGGGTACAGGTGGATCGCCCGATTGACCGGGATGGTTTCCTGCTGGTGCAACGTCTGGAAGAGCGGCTGGGCCGTGCGGGCGATCCCGCCTACACCCTGGCCGTTGACCTGAACGTGGGCCGCGAGGCGCGCGCCATCGACTCGGACGGCGATATCCGGCGGTTCCACATGATTGGCGACGCCACATATACGCTGACCGAAATGGCCACCGGGGCCGTTGTGCGATCCGACACGGTAGACAACTTTGTCGGCTATTCCGCCACGGGCACGACTGTTGCCACACTGGCCGCACAGCGCGATGCCCAAGAGCGTCTGATGACCATCCTTGCGGACGAGATCGTGTTGCAGTTGCAGGCAAGCGCCTTGTGAAACTGTCGACCGGTCAGGCCAACGGCTATTTTGCCAAGCCGGATCCGGAGGCCGCTGGCCTGTTGATCTATGGCGCGGACGCGATGCGTATCGCCCTCAAGCGGCAAGAGGTCGTGGCCAGGTTGATCGGCCCAGCGGGCGAAGAGGAAATGCGCCTGACCCGCATTTCGGGGGCCGAGTTGCGGCGCGAACCTGCGCTGTTGCAGGACGCGGTCAAGGCCATCGGGTTTTTCCCGGGCCCGCGCGTGGCCCTTGTCGAGGACGCGAACGAGACCGTTGGCCCGATTGTCACCGACGCGCTGGACGGCTGGCAACCCGGCGATGCCCAGATCATCGTCACCGCGGGTGCGCTCAAGCCCACCTCGAAGATGCGCAAGGCGTTCGAGGGGCATGGGCAGGCCTATGCCGCCGGTATCTACGACACGCCCCCCACGCGAGACGAGATCGAACGTGACCTGCACGCCGCTGGCATCCAGAACCCGCCGCAAGAGGCAATGCATGTCCTGATGGATCTGGCCCGCGATCTGGAGCCCGGTGATTTTCGCCAGACACTGACCAAGATCGGGCTCTACAAGCTGAACGATGACACCCCCCTGAGTGCCGAGGATATTGCCGCCTGTGCCCCCGCCTCGATCGAGGCGGATGTGGACGATGTGCTGCTGGTCGTGGGGGATGGGCAGGCCGCAGCGATTGGCCCCGTCATGCAGCGCCTGCAGGCGCAGGGGGTCAACGCCGTGTCCCTGTGCATCGGGGCCATGCGCCATTTCCGCACCCTGCACCGCGCGGCCACCGACACGTCGGGCCGTGCGCAGATATGGGGGCCGAACCGCGACAAGATGGCGGCGCAGGCCCGCGCATGGGGACCGATCAAGCTGGAACAGGCGCTGACAGAGCTGACCGACACCGATCTGCAACTGCGCTCGGCCGGGCAACACGCGCCCGCCCTTGCGCTGGTGGAGCGTACATTTATCCGGCTGGCGATGCTGGCGCGGCGCTAAGGAGCAATCCGCGCCACCGCACCGGATTGCAGATTACGTCCCGTCCGGCGTGTGTTCGGCAAACATCTCGTTCACCTGCGCCTCGGTCATTTGCCTGCGGGCCTCGCCCCCGGCAAATGCGTAGGCGTCGGGTTTGAGGTCGATGTAGAGTTCGCCGTTGAACGGGATGCCCGCCACATCGTTGAGGGTGCCGAGGCCCACATGCATCTCTCCTTCCATCGGCCCTTGAGCGGTGACCCTGTAGAACAGGCTGCTGCCGCAGGTCTTGCAGAACACACGCTCGGCCCAAGGGGACGAAGCATAGGCGGTCAGGTTGTCGGCGCCCGTGATCTCCATCCCGTCCTTGGGCACGGCGACGGACATGAACACGCCGCCCGACCACTTGCGGCACATCCCGCAATGGCACGCGCCGGTTTCGGTGACGGGGGTGGTGATGGAAAACTGTACCGCGCCGCAGACGCAGGATCCGGTATGGGGCATGAGGCGTACTCCGATAAAAATGACTGGTTGCGTGCTAGCAAGGAGTACTGCCATTTTATGACAGGAGCCCGATTGCGGTTGCGTGTGGTGACAGGGCTTGCAATCCTTCGCGCAACCGACAGGAGGCCACATGTACAAAGTCATCGGAACCGTTAAAAGCCGGGCAATGCGCGTCATGTGGACGCTGGAAGAGCTGGGCCAGCCCTACACGTTGGTCGAGGCGACACCGCAGTCGGACATTGCGCGCCAATACAACGCCCTGGGCAAGATCCCCGCACTGATCGACGGTGATGACGTGCTGACGGACAGCGTGGCGATCATGACCTATCTGGCGGACAAGCATGCTGGTCTGACCGCCCCCGCAGGCACCCCGGCGCGCGCCCGGCAGGACGCCATGACCCTGTGGCTGATTGACGAGTTGGACGCGGCCTTGTGGACCAACACCAAGCACAGCTTTGCCTTGCCGGAAAAGCTGCGGGTGCCCGATATCAAACCCACCCTGCACAAGGAGTTTGCGCGGAACACCGACAAGTTCGCGGGGTTCCTCGAGGCATCGGGCGATTTCATCATGGGCGACGAGATCACCGTGCCGGACATCCTTGCCGTGCACTGTTTCGGCTGGGCCTTTGGGGCGCAGTTCCCGGAGTTGCCCGAACCAGTCAAAGCCTATTCCAAACGCTTGCGTGCCCGCCCGGCCTTTCGCGCGGCGGCCGCGCGCTAAGCCCTGAGGAAATCGACAACGCCCTGCCCCGCCTGACGACCGGTCGCAAAGCAGGCGGTCAGCAGGTAGCCCCCTGTGGGCGCCTCCCAATCCAGCATCTCGCCCGCGCAGAACACACCCGGTTTGGCCCGCAGCATCAGATCGGCATCGAGGGCTGCAAAGGGCACGCCCCCGGCTGTCGAAATCGCCTCGTCCATCGGGCGCAGACCGTCATGGCCGACATTCAGCTTTTTGAGCCTGCGGGCGGTGGCCACATCGCTGTCCGGCCACGGACGGCCCCATTCCTGCGCCAGCGCGATCTTGAGCGGGTCGAACTTGAGCGCCTTGCGCAGGTGGTTCGAGAAACTCGCCTTGCCGCGCGGCTTGCCGAGACGCGCGGCAACATCGTCCACGCTGAGGTCGGGCAGCAGATCGACGTAGAGCGGCGCGCCCTCGCGCACACCGCGCGACACGGAATAGATGCCGCCGCCCTCAAGCCCGCGTTGCGAAATCACCGCTTCACCCCGCGACCGGTAGGGCCCCGCGCGCCACGCCACGCCTTTCAGCGGCTGTCCGCGATGGCGCCACATGTGTTCGGACCACGAAACGGCAATGGCGGCATTTGCCGGGGCGAAAGAAGCGATGTCGACACCGGCAGAGCGCAACATGTCCGCCCAAGCCCCGTCCGAGCCAAGGCGCGCCCAGCTTGCGCCGCCCATGGCCAGAACACAGGCCTCGTGCGGGACAGTTTGCGGACCCTCGGGCGTGTCAAAGGTCAAAGCCTGCCCGTCCCATCCCATCCATCGCCAACGGGTGCGGCGTTCCACGCCCAGCGCCTCGAGCCGCGCCAGCCATGCGCGCAGCAGCGGCGACGCCTTCATCGCCTTGGGAAAGACACGGCCCGTGGATCCCTGAAACACCTCCTGGCCCAACCCGTTGGCCCAGTCCACGATTGCAGCGCTGTCAAACCCGGCGATGCAAGGTGCAAGGTGCGGGGCCGCGTCCGTGTAGTGGGGCAGCATGTCGGCCAGCGCTTCGGCCTTGGTCACGTTCAGACCGGATTTGCCCGCCATCAGGAACTTGCGCCCAAGCGATGGCTTGGCGTCATAGACCGTCACGCTCAGCCCGGCTTCGGCCATGACTTCGGCAGCGGCCAACCCGGCGGGGCCGCCACCGATGACGCCAACGCGGCTCATTCGGCGCGCGTGCGCAATTCGCCCGTCAACTCGACAGTGCGATGTGGGTAGGGGATGGTGATGTCGTTTTCCTTGAGCGCGTTCCAGATCAGGAACAGCACGTCGGACGTGTATTTGTTCGGCCCGTCATCAATGCCGTTGACCCAGAACTCCACCGCGAAATCGATGCCGCTGTCGCCAAACCCGCGCAGCTCGCAATCCGGCGGATAGGGCGCATCCAGCACCTCGGGGTGTTTGGCCACTGCCGCCTCGATCATCGCGGGGATCGCGTTGATGTCAGTGTCGTAGCTGACGGAAAACGGCGCCTCGTAGCGGTTGGCCGAACCGCTGTCGGAATAGTTCACCACACGGGTTGTGATGAAATCCTCGTTCGGGACAACGATCCAGCGGCCATCGTAGGTTTCGAGGATGGCCGCGCGCGCCGTCATCTTGACGATGGTGCCCGCCTCGCCCCCGTCGAGTTCGACATAGTCGCCGACGGTCGCCTGCCCCTCGACCAGAAGAATGACGCCTGAGATGAAGTTCGATGCGATCTTTTGCAGGCCAAAACCAAGCCCCACACCGATGGCACCGCCCAGCACGGCCAAAGCCGACAGGTTGATCCCCATGATGTTCATCAGCACGAGGAAGGCGACGGCAAAGATCGTGAACTCGATCGCCTTGGCCACCAGTTGGCGCAGCGACGGGCGCATGTCTTCCTGTTTCTGGATAAAGTCGGTGGACTGGCTGTTGGACCACTGCCCGAGCCAGAAAATCACACCGCCCACCACGACAAACTGGATCAGCCACAGCAGGTTGAAGGACAGGTTGCCCAGCGGCACGATTGTCGCCTCAAGCCGCGTGGCGACCGGTTCCAGCAGCCCCAGCGCATAAAGGCCTGCAATCGGCAGCAGCACATAGCGCCCGAGCAGTTTCAGGAACGGATCGCTGACGATATCGCGCACCATCGCCCGCACGGCGAGGAACAGGAACACCCGTTTGCCGAACGCGATCACCGCGCCACTGTCAAAGATCGAGCGCACGACGCTTTCGCCGATGCCGGTGAAGACATAGGCCAGCAAGGGCAGCAGCAGCGGCAGGAATTGCGCCACGAAGCGGCGCGCCTTGGCGATGATGCTGTCGTTTTCGCCGGGATCGAGCAGGCGTTGCAGGGTCGGCTGCAGGCGGCGCGTGACCAGCACGGCGGCGAGATAGGCCACCAGCAGCAGCCCGAATTGCGACCACGCTGCGGGGCTGAGCAGCCAGCTCATCGCCAGGTCCCAGCCCTGTTGGCCGTAGCCAACGATTGTCTGCACAATCTCCGGCTGGCTCTCCAGATCAAACTCCACCGCGCACCCCTTGCCTCACGCACCTGCCGCGTCAAATGTCATGACGCACGCCCTTTGCGCAAGAGACCTCGGACATGACAGATCCCATTTGCCCGCTTTGCCTGCGCCCGATCCCCGCGGATACGGCGCAAAGCGTGCATCATCTGATCCCCAAGCTGAAAGGCGGGAAAGGCGGGCCCACGGTGCTGCTGCACCACATCTGCCACCGCGAGATTCACGCCACCCTGACCGAGGCCGAACTGGCGCGCAACTTCAACACGCCGGACGCGCTGCGCGCCCATCCAAGGCTGGCAAAGTTCGTGAAATGGGTGGCCAAACGCCCGCCCGGCTTTGGCTCAAAGGTGCCCGGCGCGCGGCGCAAGCGCTGAACTAAGGTGACGTATCGCCCGGGCGGTCCTTGGGTCTGCGCCGGGGCAGGGTCGTGGGCTTGTCGCACAGGCGTTTTCGCACATCGCCCAAAGCCTGGATCACCAGAAGTTGGACACGCTGTTCCCGGCTGAGCGGTTTTGTGCGCCTTGACGTCTGAGAGAGTGGTTTGAGCGACAGGTCAAGGCGCTTGATGTACTGATCCCGAGCCATCTTGCCAAATAATACCACACCAGGGGCGTTGCACCGAATGGATTCGGGACCGCATCGGCAAGCAATCGCCTGTCGGTGGATCACCCCCCGGACGGGCACATGGCCTTGATCGCGTGCGCTGTGTCCTGCGACGCGGCAATGGTGTCATCGCACAGCGCCTTGGCCCGCGTCATCACATCCCCGTCCGTCACGATGTCGTCGATCAGCCCAAAGGACAATGCCCTGTCCGCGTCGATCTTTTGCCCGGCCAGCATGATGAGTTTGGTGCGTGCGGGACCGATCAGCGCGGCCATGCGTACGGGGTCGCTGGGCTGGGGCAGGTAGCCGAGTTTCATCACCGGGTAGAAGAACCTGGTTCCCGGCGTCGCGATCCGCAGATCGCAGGCCAGCACCATGCCGTTGGCCCCGCCCGCAACGGTGCCGTTCAGGGCCGCGACCGTCAGGCCGGGCAAGGCGGCAATGGCGCCTGACAGCTCTTCCCACAAGGGGGATGTGGCAAGGCCCGCCTTGGCCGCGTCCAGATCGGCACCCGCGCTGAACACCCGGCCCGTGCCTGTCAGGATGAGCGCGCGCGCGTCCTTTGCCGCAATGGCGACGTCACGCAGTTCGCGCAACATGTCTTCGGTCAGCGCGTTGGCCTTGTCAGGGCGGTTCAGCGTCACGGTCCAGATCGGCCCGCTGGAATCGATGTCAATCATGTCAGGCCCACCTTCTTGCGAATGTCCGGATCGCGAAGCGAGATTTCCTGTCCGATCCACGGGTCCGCTTCGGGCGAACACATCCAGAGCAGGGCGCGCGCAGGCCAGTCGGGCGGGATGTGGTCAGACCAGTCAAGCTGGCTGACCGGGTTGATGCCGCTCGCCTTGATCTCGCGCTGCATCTGCGTGGCGACGGTGCCGGGCGACAGGCCGATAGCGCGGATGCCATCGCCGCCGTTTTCCTTGTCCACGCAGCGCGTCAGCATCGCGGCCCCCGCCTTGGACGCGCAGTAGTGCGACCAGGCCTCGACCGGGCCATGTGCCGCACCCGAACTGATGGTAAAGATGCTGCCGCCACCGGCCTCAAGCATCACGGGCAACGCGGCGCGCATACCGTAAAAGACGCCCTTGAGGTTGATGTCGATCACATGGCCCCAGTCTTCGGGATCGGCTGTGGCAAGGTGGGAAATCGGCTCGACCGCCCCGGCATTGCCAATCAGCACATCGAGACCGCCAAACTGCGCGACGGTGCGCTGCACGGCGGCGTCGACATCCGC
This sequence comes from Tateyamaria algicola, assembly GCF_047715485.1. Classification (NCBI taxonomy): domain Bacteria; kingdom Pseudomonadati; phylum Pseudomonadota; class Alphaproteobacteria; order Rhodobacterales; family Roseobacteraceae; genus Tateyamaria; species Tateyamaria algicola. The sequence goes on along the minus strand of NZ_CP180422.1, from coordinate 2,313,679 downwards.
ATATCGGCTGACGTCACAGGGCAGTGCGATGGCCTGTGCGCCAATCTCGGCCGCCAGTGCAGCAATCGCGGCCTCGCCCCGCGCGGCCAACGCCACATTGGCCCCGGCACGAGCAAACACGCGTGCCGTATCTGCGCCGATCCCGCGACTTGCCCCGGTGATGAGAACCGTCTTTCCGGTCAAATCCTGCATAGTGATGCCCCTTCGTCGTCTACCTTTGGTCTTGTGGTAGGGCGGGCGCGCGCCTACGTCCACCCTAGTAGCCTTGACGCATCCCGCGCACTGCCGGACGATGTGCCTATAGTCAGACGTAAGGATTCTTATATGCCCCGTATTTCCCTGATGTATCGCAGCACGGCCCTCGCGCTCTGCCTGCCCGCAACGGCAGCATTTGCCGACCTCACAGCCGACGATGTGTGGGCGGACTGGCAGTCCTACATGGCCAGCGCAGGCTACACCCTGACCTCGTCCGAGGCGCGTGATGGCGACACGCTGACCGTGTCCGACATGACCATGTCGATGGATTTGAGCGATGACACGGGCGACGGTACGATGACCGTTGCAATGGACGCCATCCGCTTTGTCGAGCAAGGTGATGGCAGCGTAGCCATCGAAGTTCCTGCCGAGACATCCTTTGACATGGCATTTGCCCCCGAAACGGGCGAAGACATCAAGGTCACCATTGATTTCACCCAGACGGACCCGGTCATGACCGCCACCGGCGATCCGGCCGAGTTGACCTATGAATACGGCGCCTCTGCGGCGGCGATGGTCATGTCGAACCTGACGGTGGACGGTGTCGGCATCGGCGAGGATATCGCCAAGGTCGATATCAACATGAGCGATCTGTCCTATGTCACCACCACCAGCGTCGGCGAGTTACGGAACATCGCGCAATCCATGGACGTGGCGGGCCTCAGCTATAACCTCAGCTTTACCGATCCCGAGGGCGAGGGATCAATCAAGCTGGTCGGCGCGATGCAGGGCCTGAATTTCGAAGGCGGCGGCGACTTGCCTCTTGAGACGGACACGCAGGACGTCAACGCCATGCTGAACGACGGTTTCGGCTTTGATGGTACGTTCACCACCACCAGCGGCAACTATGACATGTCGTTCAGCGGGCCCGACGGCAGCGGCACCGCCAACAGCGCGTCGCAAGGGGCCGATCTGCGCATGGCCTTCACATCCGACGGTCTACTTTATGACGTTGTGCAGAAAGACGTGACCACAAATGTGCTGCTGACCGAATTCCCCCTGCCGATTTCCTTTTCCGCCGCCGAAGTCGGCACGAACGTTCTGATCCCCCTCCAGAAGTCACCCGAGGAACAGGAGTTCGGCTTTGGCATCGGTCTGAGCGATTTTACCATGTCTGATGTCATCTGGGGTCTGTTCGATCCGGCAGGCACACTGCCGCGTGACCCGGCCACGCTGGTTCTGGACCTGAGCGGTCAGGCCAAGGTGCTGTTTGATTTCCTCGACCCCGCGCAGGCGGCCGTGCTTGAGGAAACAGGCGCCGTACCGGGCGAGTTGAACGCGCTGACGCTGAACACGCTCGAGGTCGATGCCGCAGGCGCGCGCCTGACCGGTGCGGGTGATTTCACCTTTGACAACAGCGATCTGACCACGTTCGACGGTCTGCCCCGCCCCAAGGGCGGAGTGGATCTGACCCTGGTGGGCGGCAACGGGCTGATCGACAAACTGGTCGGCATGGGCCTCTTGCCGGAGGAACAGGCCATGGGTGCGCGCATGATGATGGGCCTTTTTGCCGTACCGGGTGAGGGCGAGGATACACTGAATTCCCGCATCGAAGTGAACGACGAAGGCCACGTGCTGGCCAACGGTCAGCGCATCCGCTGAGACAGACTTGGCCGGGGCGGGCCGATGGTGCCCGCCCTTGCGCCCATGCGTTTGCACCGCTACCTGATGCCCAAGCCAGCGGAGCATCGCCCATGACCCCTTCCGACTTATCGACCCTGACGCAGCGCCTGATCGAGGCCGCCCGTAACGCAGGCGCCGACGCGGCGGATGCAATGGCCGTTCAGGGCACGTCGGTTTCGGTGGATGTGCGCGCCGGGGCACTGGAACAGGCGGAACGGTCCGAAGGGATCGATCTGGGCCTGCGGGTGTTTGTGGGTCAGAAACAGGCCAATGTGTCCTCGTCCGATGCCTCGGACCGCACTGTGGAAGAGATGGCCGCCCGCGCCGTGGCCATGGCCAATGAAGCCCCCGATGATCCCAATGCAGGGCTGGCAGAGGCGGATCAACTGGCAACCGATTGGGACATCGACGCGCTGGAATTGTACGACGCCACGCCCGAACCCAGCCCCGATGCGTTGCAAGCCGATGCGTTGGCCGCCGAAGCCGCCGCGATGGACGTGGCCGGTGTCACGCAGGTGCAGCAGGCGACGGGGGCCTATGGGTCGCGCGATATCTGGCTCGCTGCGTCAAACGGGTTTTCCGGCGGCTACAGCCGGACCGACCGCGCGCTGAGCTGTGTGGCGATCAGCGGCACCGGTGCCGGGATGGAGCGGGACTACAGCGGCGACAGCCGTATCTTTCAGTCCGACCTGCGCGATGCCGCCGAGATCGGGCGCGAGGCGGCAGAACGCGCCGTGGCACGCAATGGCGCGCGCAAGCCCCCCACGGGGGCGTTTCCGGTTCTCTTTGACGAACGCATCGCCTCCTCGTTGATCGGTCATTTGCTGGCGGCTGCCAATGGCAGCAGCATCGCGCGCGGGGCGTCCTGGTTGCGGGACCTGCTGGGCGAACAGGTGCTGCCCGCAGGCATCAACCTGGTCGAAGACCCGCACCGCCCAAGGACCAGCGGCACCCGCCCCTTTGACGCCGAGGGCCTACCCACACGTCGTCGCGCTATTGTCGAAGACGGAGTTCTGACGGGCTGGACCCTTGATCTGTCATCGGGGCGCAAGCTGGGCATGCCCTCGACCGCCAATGCGGCGCGCGGCACATCCTCGCCGCCCGGCCCGTCGAACTGGAACGTCGCCCTCGATCAGGGCAGCGCCAGCCGCGAGGATCTGATCCGTGACATGGGCACGGGGCTGCTGGTCACGTCGATGATCGGCTCGACCATCAATCCCAATACCGGGGATTATTCGCGCGGGGCGGCGGGTGTATGGATCGAAAATGGCGAGGTCACCTATCCCGTCAACGAATGTACCATCGCGGGCAGCCTGCCGGACATGCTGCGCAGCCTGGTGCCTGCCAATGATGCGCGCACGCATCTGTCACGCGTTGTGCCCTCGCTCCTTGTGCCGGGGATGACCCTTGCCGGCAGCTGATCTGCCTTTGCTCATGGACGCCGCGCGCGTCGCAGGCCGGGTGGCGTCCAGCTATTCCGGCCCGACCGCTGCGCGCTGGGACAAACCGGGCGGTGCAGGCCCCGTGACCGAGGCTGATCTGGCGGTGAACGCTGTCCTGGAATCCACCCTGCGCACGGCGCGCCCCGACTATGGCTGGTTGTCCGAAGAAACCGAGGATGACGAATGCCGCCTGGGCCGGGACACCGTGTTCATCATCGACCCAATCGATGGCACCCGCAGCTTTGTCGAAGGCGCGCGCACCTGGGCCATCTCAATCGCCGTGGCCCATCGTGGCGCTGTGACCGCCGCGGCGATCTACCTGCCGTTGCGGAACAAGCTGTATGCCGCGGGTCTGGGTGCCGGTGCCTCGCTGAACGGATCAGACCTGACGGTGACAACGCAACCGATGAGCACCGACAGCACGGTTCTGGCAGCGCGCCCCAACCTCGAGGCCAAGAACTGGCGGGGTGAGGCGCCCGCAATCGATCGCCATTATCGACCCTCACTCGCCTATCGTCTGTCCCTTGTGGGCGAAGGAAAATTCGACGCAATGCTGACGCTGCGCCCGAGTTGGGAATGGGACATCGCCGCCGGTGCCCTGATCGTGGAAGAGGCCGGGGGCACCATCACGGACCGCACCGGCGCGGCCCTGAGGTTCAACAATCCCTACCCGACACTGAACGGCGTTCTTGCAGCAGGCCCGCCCCTGCACGGCGCATTGGCCGCACGGCTGGGCCCCCACCCTGCTTGACCACCCTTCCCAATTGCGCAAACTGCGCGAGACTCCGCTCAACCCCGCTTTGCAAAGGAACATCCCATGCCCCAGCGCCTGCACCTCGTTTTCGGTGGTGAATTGGTGGACCCATCCAAGAACGTGTTCAAAAACGTGGATGACCTGCACATCGTGGGGATTTTTCCCGATTACGCCAGCGCCTACGACGCCTGGAAATCCGAAGCGCAGCGGACCGTGGACAACGCCCACGCCCGTTACTACATCGCGCACCTGCACCGCCTTCGGGACGAGGAAAACGCAGCCACCTCGACCGAAGAGCTGGGCTGACGCAGCCCGTGCGGGGATCTCTGGGGCTGTCGGCCTACCGGACCCTGTCCGGTCGGCGCGCGCCGCCCGACTACGTGCCCGAACACGCCCGCCCCCGGGGCGAACTGGTGTGGATCCACGCCGCAGAAGAGGGCAACAACCGCGCCCTCAACGACCTGGCCCACCGTCTTGCGGGGTCACGGCACGGCTGCCACGTGATGATCACCGCCGAACATGGACAGATCGGCAAACGCGGCAATGACGCGGTGCTGTGCGAGGCGCTGCCGCCCGACCACCCCAGCGTGACGGATGTGTTCCTGAAACACTGGCAACCGGATGTGGTGATCTGGGCCTGGGGCGGACTACGACCCAACCTGATCCTGTCCGCGGCCCAAAGCGGGGCCTACATGATGCTGGTCGACGCCGCCCGTGACGGATTTGACCGCCGCCGCGACCGCTGGTTGCCCGAAGTGCCCCGCCGCCTTCTCGCGCAGTTCCACAAGGTCATGGCCCGCGATTCCGAGGCACATCTGCGCATCGCCCAACTTGGCCGCCCGCTCGAACTGATCGAACTGACCGAGCCTCTGCATCCGTTCGGACGCATGTTGCATGCCGCCGACAGCGATATCACGGATGTGACCGAAGCATTGGGGGGCCGCCCTGTCTGGCTTGCCACCGGTGCGCCCCTCTCCGAGGCACATACCGTTCTGGCCGCGCACAAGCTCTCGCTCAAGGCATCGCACCGCCTGCTGCTGATCCTGCAGATTGCGGATCATGCGGACGCCGGTGGGGTGTGCGACATCGCGCGCGACATGGGCCTGCGCATTGCCTCCTGGGGCGCGGGCGAATTGCCGGATGACAACTGCCAGGTGTTGCTGGCGGACTCGGCCGATGATCTGGGGCTGTGGCTGCGCGTTGCGCCGGTGACCTTTCTGGCGGGATCGCTGCGTGCAGGGCACGAGGTCTGCGACCCCTACAGCGCGGCGGCGCATGGCACGGCGCTGATCTATGGCCCCAATCTGGGCGGTCACGCAGATGCGTTCACACGGCTGATGAATGCGGGCGCGGCCCGGATCGTCAACAGTTCGGACACGCTTGGCCGCGCGGTCAGCCAGATGATCGCCCCCGATCAAGCGGCCCAGATGGCCATGGCCGGATGGGAGGTCGTGACCCAGGGCGCTGACAGCCTTGATCGCATCATCGACCTCGTTCAGGCGCAACTCGATGGCGTGGAAGGCGGGGCCGCATAATGCGCGCCCCGGGCTTCTGGACATCCCCCGAAGGGCCGCGTGACTGGCGCGCACGCCTGCTGTCGCCAATTGGTGCGCTGTATGCCCGCGCCACGGCGCGCCGCTTGGCGGGGGGCGCCCGTACCCGCCTGCCCGTTCACGTGATCTGCGTGGGCAACATCAATGCGGGCGGCACCGGTAAAACACCAACCGTCATGGCCCTGGTCGAACGGTTGCGCGATGCCTTTCACGATCCGCATATCATCAGCCGCGGCTATGGCGGCACACTCGAGGGGCCGGTAGAGGTCGACCCGGCACGACACCGCGCGGATCAAGTGGGCGACGAGCCGCTCCTGCTGAGCGCGTTTGCCCGCACGTGGGTGGCGCAGGATCGGGGCGCAGGCGCGCAGGCGGCGGTGGAGGCCGGGGCCACGGTCATCGTGCTGGATGACGGCTTCCAGAACCCCAGCCTCGCATATGACCTGTCCATCGTGGTGGTGGACGCGGAAACCGGTTTCGGCAACGGGCTCTGCCTGCCTGCCGGGCCTTTGCGCGAACCTGCAAGCGTCGGTCTGGCCCGCGCCGATCTGCTGCTCTCCATCGGGTCAGAGGGCGCCCAGACACAATTCGACAGCACGCCCTTGCCCGCGACCCTGCCCCGTGTCCGCGCCGAACTCGCCCCGCTGCAAACCGGCATGGACTGGACAGACACACCGCTGATCGCCTTTGCGGGGATCGGGCGGCCCGAAAAATTCTTCGACACGCTCCGCTCGCTTGGCGCCACGCTGTTGCGCACCGAAGCGCTGGCCGACCACCAACCGCTGTCCCAGGCGTTTCTCACCCGGCTCGAGAGTGAAGCACGTGCAACAGGCGCACAGCTGGTCACCACGGAAAAGGACGCGGTGCGCTTGCCTGCCAGCTTCCGCGCCAAGGTCATCACCCTGCCCGTGCGCCTGACCTTTGAAGAGACGGACATCTTGGACAGCGCGCTCGCGACCCTGGCCAAACCCTGACCTTCTCTGTTCCAGGAAAATCCCCGCCGGAGGCATGTGCCAGAAGGGTCTGAAAAGGCCCTTCTGAATAAAATCGCGTGGCGCGGCAGCGCCTCTATTCGACAGCAGCCTCAGTCGTCTTCACCAAGTTTGGGCGCGGGACGGTGCAAGGCCAGGGCCGCATCGGAAAACTGAACTGGCGTGCGAATGCCGGGCACACCATCGAGTTCAATCTGCATGCCGCGCGCCTGCACCTGCGGGTCCGCCATCACGTCGCCCAGATCGTTGATCGGCCCTGCCGGAACACCCTCGGCCTCACACGCCGCCAGCAAATCGGCACGACTGCGCAATACGGTCGCCGCCGTCAGCTTGCGTGTCATCTCGTCCCGGTTGGCAATGCGGTCCGCATTGCGCAGGAACGCAGGCGCCTCGGCCATGTCATCCAGCCCCAGCAGCCTGCACAGGCGCTGATACTGCGCATCGTTGCCGGTGGCGATGATGATATGCCCGTCCGCGCAGTCAAACACCTGATAGGGCGTGAGGTTCATATGCGCGTTGCCCATGCGCCCCGGTGCCACGCCGCTGGTCAGATAGTTCATGGCCTGATTGGCCGTCACCGCCACGGCCACATCCAGCAGGGCCATGTCGATATGCTGCCCCCGCCCCGTCTGGCTGCGCTGGTGAATGGCTGCCAGAATGGCCGTGGTCGCATAGATGCCGGTAAAGATATCGGTGATCGCAACGCCGGATTTCTGCGGCTGCCCTTCGGGCTCGCCCGTGATCGACATCAGGCCCGACATGCCCCGAATGATGAAATCGTACCCTGCGCGATGCGCGTAAGGTCCAGTCTGTCCGAACCCCGTGATCGAGCAATAGATCAGCGCCGGAAACCGGTCCTTCAGCGACTCGTAATCCAGCCCGTACTTGGCCAGCCCGCCAACCTTGTAATTCTCGATCAGGATGTCGGCGCTTGCGATCAGCTCCAGCAGCCGCGCGCGCCCCGCCTCTTGCCGAAAATCGATCACGACAGATGCCTTGCCGCGATTGGTCGAATGGAAATACGAGGCCGACACGTCCTCGTCCCGGGTGACAAAGGGTGGGCCCCATTGGCGCGTGTCATCACCGCGCGGCGCCTCGACCTTGATCACCTCGGCCCCAAGGTCAGAAAGCGTTTGGCCGGCCCATGGGCCGGCCAGCACACGTGCGAGTTCCACAACGCGAAGCCCCGCAAGGGGCCCCGCAGGCCGTTCAACCATCAGCTGCCTGCAGCTTCTTCGATCAGGTTGACCATCTCGGGATAGGCCATGTTGTTGTATGTGGTGCCATTGATGACAAAACTGGGGGTGGAGCGGATGCCGTCCGCTTCTGCGTTGCCCTGATACCAGGCCACCAGTGTGCGCAGGCTCTCCGCATCCGTCAGGCAAGCCTCGATCGTGTCGCCATCAAGACCCGCCAAGCGGCCAATCTTGCGCAACTCATCCGCGATCACCGCCGGATCACCACCGCCCGCACGGCTCCATTCGGCTTGCGAGGCATAAAGCATGTCGGTGATGCCAAAGAACGTCTCGGTCGTGCCCGCGCAGCGCGCAATGGCCGAAGCCCACAAACCGAAGCGATCGAAATAGACTTCGCGGTAGATGAAGTTGATCTTGCCCGTGTCGATATAGTCCGCCTTCAACTGCTTGAACGGCCCTTCATGGAAGCGGCCGCAATGGGGGCAGGTATAGCTCGCATATTCGATGACGGTCACCGCCGCATCCGGGTTCCCGATCATCATCTCGACCACGCCGGATGTGTCGATATCGTCACTTGCCGTTTGCGCGTTCGCGGCCCCCAGCAGGCTTTCGGCCTGCGCCTGCTGCTGTGGTGTCGGCCCGCTCGTCTGCGTCGACGAATACCAGAAATAGCCAGCCACGCCGATGATCACGGCAAGGACGGGAATGATGCGCTTCATGTGCGTGTTCCTTGTTTTTCTTTTGTCAGGATGTTCGCGCCCAGCCGCTCGAGGGCTGCGCGCAATGTCTCGTCTTCGACCGGGGCCACAACCTTGCCTGCCGCTTTGTGCATTTCGGGCGCGGGGTCTTTCGGGCCGGTGTCCTTGGGCCTGTGATCAAACGCCACGCGGCCTTCGGCGAACCCCGTGGCCGCTGTCTGCGTGATCCGAATGCGCGCAATGGCGTTGTAGCCATAGACCGCGTTCACCTTTTCGCGCAACTGGTCCTTTTGCATCTCGAGCATCGGGGCCTGCGCGCCGGTGGTCAGCAATGTCAGCGTCGCGCCCATGCCACCCCGGCCATAGCTGACCTCGACAGGGCGGGCGACCGCCGCCACGTCGGCCCCGGCCACCTCGGCCCAGTCGGTCAAAAGGCGGCTTTGTGCGAACCCACGGCTTTCGCTGGCCTGCCGGATTCGCCCGGTCAGCAGCGATGCTGTCCGTTTGAACCCTTTTGTAGTGGCGCGGCGCGGGGCCATGGCTATGTTCTCCTTCACTTGAATTTGAACATAGAGGATGACGGCGTGAGCAACCAGCCGTCACCACATCCGGAGTCATAAATCTTGCGTGACCTGAGCGATCATCTGTTGGATTGGTACGATGTGCATGCCCGCGCGATGCCATGGCGGGTGCCGCCTGCTGACAAACAGGCCGGTGTGCGCCCGGATGCCTATGCCGTCTGGATGTCAGAGATCATGCTGCAACAGACCACCGTTGCCGCCGTCACCGCCTATTTTCAACGCTTCATCGCGCGTTGGCCAACCGTGGCCGATCTGGCCGCAGCAGAGGATGCAGAGGTGATGGGCGAGTGGGCGGGCCTTGGCTATTACGCCCGTGCGCGCAACCTGTTGAAATGCGCCCGCGCCGTTGTGGCCGATCATGGCGGTGCGTTTCCAGCCGATCACGCGGCCCTGCTCAAACTGCCGGGCATTGGGCCCTACACGGCGGCGGCCATCGCCTCTATCGCGTTCGACCTGCGCCACACCGTGGTGGACGGCAATGTCGAACGTGTCATGGCCCGCATGTTTGACGAACACACGCCCCTGCCCGCGGCCAAGCCTATATTGACCGCCCATGCCGAACGCCTGACCCCCGATAAGCGCCCGGGTGACTACGCGCAGGCGGTCATGGACCTGGGGGCGACCATCTGCAGCCCCAAGAACCCGGCCTGTGGTATCTGCCCCTGGCGCGATCCTTGCCGCGCGCGTGACAAAGGCACCGCGCCCGAACTGCCGAAAAAGACCCCGAAAAAGGCCAAGCCTGTGCGCCACGGCACTGTCTATCTGGCACAACGCAGCGACGGCGCATGGCTGCTGGAAACGCGCCCCGACAGCGGGTTGCTGGGCGGCATGCTGGGCTGGCCCGGATCGGACTGGGTCGATGCCAGCGGGCCGCGCCCCACCAAACCTCCGCTCGACGCGGATTGGGTAAAACTGCCGGGCGAAGTGCGTCACACGTTCACCCATTTTCACCTGCTGTTGGATGTGATGGTGGCAGAGGTGCACGAGACGGCGACAGGCACCTTCCTGCCGCGCGACCAGTTTCGCCCATCCGATCTGCCGACAGTGATGCGCAAAGCCTTCGATCTGGCGCAGAAATAGGGCGCGGCGCAGCGTCACGCTTGGCAGGCGGTCGCATCGCGCTTTATGTTTTTCACGCGCGCAAACCGAGGAACCCAGATGATCCTACCCCCACAGACCGTGGCCAAACTGCAAAACGCCCTGCCTTTTGCCATGTCGTTCCTGTTGATCCCGCTGGCGATCCTCACAGCCATCTATGGCGGCTGGACGGTGATCCTGTTGCCAGTGGTGACGTGGTACATGTTTTCGATCCTCGATCTGGCGGTGGGTCTGAACACCGACAATGCCGATCTGGACACGACCGAGGACGAGTTGTTCTGGTACCGCGCCATCACAACCGCCTGGGTCCCTGCGCAATTCCTGATGCTGTTTGGCCTGATCGCCTACGTGGCGCCCGCCGAACACCTCAACACATTCGAGAAGATCGCCGTGTTCTTTGGCGTTGGGGTAGTCACCGGCACGGTCGGCATCAACTACAGCCACGAGCTGATGCACCAGAAGAACAAGCTTGAGCGTTGGCTGGGCGATGCGCTGTTGGCCATGGTGCTCTACTCGCACTTCCGCTCGGAACACCTGCTGGTGCATCACCGCTATGTCGCCACACCACGCGATCCGGTCACGGCGCGTCTGGGCGAGAGTTTCTACCGCTTTTACCCGCGCGTGCTGAAACAGTGCTTTCATTCGGCATGGAATGCGGAAAAGGCGATGCTGGCGCGCAAGGATCTGCCATCGAGCGACTTTTCAAACCCGTTCTGGAAATATGCGGGCCTGCAACTGATCTGCTTTGTGCTGGCCTTTGCACTGGGTGGCTGGGCCGGGGTCGGTCTGTTCATCGTGCAGGCCGGTGTCGCGATCTGGCAGCTTGAGCTTGTGAACTACATCGAACATTACGGCCTGACCCGCAAACATCTGGGCGACGGCAAGTACGAGCACGTCCAGCCACGTCATTCGTGGAATGCAGCGCACAAGGCGTCGAACTGGCTGCTGATCAACCTGCAGCGGCACTCGGATCACCACTACAAGCCCGACCGCCGCTTTCCCGTCCTGCAAAACTATACCGAGGCGGACGCGCCGCAACTGCCCTACGGCTATCCGGTGATGACCATCGCCGCGATGATGCCGCGTATCTGGCGGCGCGTGATGAACCCGCGGGTGAACAAGTGGCGCGAGATGTACTACCCCGAGATCACCGACTGGACAGCCTATAACAAGGCAGCCAATCCGCTGCCGCGATAGGGCCGGTTCAGCCCGGTTCCATTACCGTTTCGGGCGTCAGATGTCGCGCGAGGTGGTCGTGGATTTTCTGACGCGTCAGCGCCTCGTCCCCGGACATTGCGGCATCCAGAATCTGCTGGTGGTGCTTGATGTTTTCCGAGATGAAATCGAACGCCTTGTCCTCGACCATTAGCTGCTGGCGGAACTGGCAGTAGACCTGGTTATGTGCCGCGCGCAAAACGTCGGACCCACAGGCCGAGATAAGGGTTTCGTGAAACTGACGTTCGGCGGCGAACCACAAATCGACGAACGGTGTCGTATCGGTCGCAGATTGCAGCCGCATCTCGAGATGGCTGAGCTGATGATGCGCGGCCGTCAGGCGCGCCTCCCATGCGACGCCACCCATGCGAATGGACATGGCCGTTCCTTCCGCCTCGAGCAGCACACGCAGATGAGTTAACTGGTTGAGAACCTTGCGAGATTTCTCTGGCACACGAAATCCGCGCTGTTCGCGAAACTCGACCAGGCCAAGGGTGGACAGCCGGAACAGAACCTCGCGTATCGTGCTGGCAGAACAGCCGAATTCCACCCGCAAATGCTCGGCTTTGACCTTCTGGCCATGTTCGAATCCGTTGGTCATCAACCGGTGCCGCAGGATCTCAAATATGTCGGCGTCGTAGGACATGTGGGGCCGTAGGGAATCGCTTCGTATCCCCGACTTAAATCATAAAATCTCGAAATTTCAACGAAATCTCAAAAATCAGCCGAATTTCACTTTTTGTGTTGTCGTGCTGGAAATCTGCGCTTAGCCTTTCCTTACGGTGCGTCAAAGAGGGCAAAAGATCCTTGCCGTGCGCATGTGCGAATTGTCTGGGAGGAAAACATGACATTCATGAAAAAGGCGGCATCTGTCGCTGTCGCGGCCACACTGGCTGCAACCGGCGCGATGGCAGACGGCCACGCCGAAACCAAACTGCGGATTCAAACCCACTATGCGCCTGAAACTGTGTCGGGCAAGCTGGCAGCGCAGTATGTCGAAGACATTCAGACCATGTCTGGTGGCGGCATTCAGGTCGAGATGTTCTACAGCTCGTCCGTTGTGAAGTCGGTCGAGACATTCGACGCGGCAGCCACGGGTATTCTGGATTGCGACATGACGGGCGGCGGGTATCAGACCGGCAAGAACTCGGCGTTCCAGTTCGTGGGCGACATCATGGGCGGCTATGAAACGCCTTACCAACAGCTGAGCTGGCTGTATTTCGGTGGCGGTCGTGAAGCGGCGGCACCGCTGTACAACAAGTATGGCATGGAGCTGATCGGCTGGTGGGTTTACGGCCAGGAATCTTTTGCCTCGTCCAAGCCGATCGAGAAGGTTGCCGACTTCAAAGACTGGAAATTCCGGTCGCCCCCGGCATGGAAACCAAGATCTTTGAAAAGCTGGGCGCCTCGCCCATCGTGATGGACTTCACCGAGATCTTTACCGCTCTGGAAACAGGCATCATCGACGGTGCGGACGCCTCTGGCCTCGCCAACAACGTCGGCCTTGGTCTCTATGACATCGTGAAGTACGCCAACTTCCCCGGCTTCCACTCGATGCCTTCGGATCACCTGGCGTGCAACAAGGCCGTGTTCGACGCGATGCCCGAAGCGCACCAGACCATCATGAAGGTCGCCATGGAAGCGCTGGCACTGCGCACCGCCCTGACGTTCGAGAAAAAGAACGCCGAAGCGGCGGCACAACTGCGCGCCGACGGTGTGACACTGAGCCAGTGGGCGCCTGAAGAACTGCAGAAGTTCCGTAACGCGGCACAGGCCACATGGCCCGAGTTCGCCGACACGCCGGAAGCCAAGGCGCTGGTCGAAGCGCACCTGAGCTACCTGACGCAGCTCGGCCTCGTGTCCGAGTAAGCGACTTTTGGGGCCCTGCACGCGCGGGGCCCCATACTGACCCGAGGCTGACGGCAAGACCGGGCCGGGATTTTCCACGACAAGAGGGGGATATGAAGATGCAGGTGCGCTCCGGCACTCCAGTTGAATGGCTTGTGCCACTGGCCTTTATCTTGTGCGCAGGTTGGGTGATCTGGCACATGCCTGCCTTTACCCTGACATTTTATCCGCCCACTGACCCGTCCCAATTCGATAAACTGTCGGCGCTGTTTCAGCGTGTTGACGTCAGTTCCGGCCTTGGCGGCCTGTTTGGCGGTTTTGCCGACGTTGTCGACTGGCTGGCCCTGATCGGCATCCCCGTCACCGCCTATTTCGGCGTGCGCACCGTGCGGCGCGCTGGCATGGAGTTTGAAAGCTGGAAGCCAGCCGACCGCCTCGCCGTGTTCATTGGCCGCGTCACCATGATGCTGATTGTTATCCTGACCGGTGTGATGCTGTTCGAGGTGCTGCTGCGCTACGTGTTCGAAGCGCCGACGCTTTGGGCCAACGAGATGAGCCTTTGGCTGGCCGGGTTCGTTTTCCTGTGCGCGGGCCTTTATGCCATGCAGCAACGCAGCCACATCCGCATTGTCCTCCTTTATGACGCCGTGCCGCGCAACGTGCAGCGTGTGTTCGACGTGATTTCGACCCTGTGCATCATCATCTTCGCCTTCTTCCTCTGCTACGGCGGCTATGGTGAGGCCTTTGACAAGTTCTATCGCTGGGAAACCTTTGGCACCGCCTTTGACCCGCCCATCCCCGCAACCATGAAACCCATGGTGCTGCTGATCGTGTCGCTTGTGGCCCTGCAGGCCGTCGTCAACCTGATCTCGGACTGGAACAAGGACGAGGTGCACTACGGCGGCGAAGACCTCGACGAAGAAGAAATTGAGCGTATCAAAGCGCAAGTGGCAGGGGACTAAGTCATGGACGTCGGAACAATTTCTCTGGTCCTGATGCTGGGCCTGATCCTGCTGCTGGCCATCGGCATGCCGCTTGGCTTTGCCTCGGCCTTCATGGCCGTTGCCGTGCTGTTCATGAAATTCGAGCCTGCGCTGCTGATGAACCCGTCGCTGTGGGGCGAGGGCCTGTTGACCGGGCGCCCGGGATCCGGGCCGCTGAACATCCTGCCGCAACGAATATACGGCGATGTTTTAACCAGTTACGTCCTCATATCCATTCCGCTGTTCATCTTCATGGCCGCCCTGCTGGAGCGGTCGGGCATCGCCAAGGAGATGTATTCATCGCTGAACGTCTGGCTGAACCGCACGCGCGGCGGCATCGCTATCGTGACGTCGATCATGGCCGTGATCATGGCCGCGATGTCGGGGATCATCGGGGGCGAGGTCGTCTTGCTGGGCCTGATCGCGCTGCCGCAGATGCTGCGGCTGGGCTACAACCAGAACCTCGCCATTGGTGTGATCTGTGCTTCGGGGTCACTTGGTACGATGATCCCGCCGTCGATTGTTCTGATCATCTATGGCCTCATCACCGAAACCTCGATCAAGGCGCTGTTCACTGCCGCCTTTATCCCCGGTTTCATGCTGGCCTCGTTCATCATCATCTACATCATCATCCGCACCACGCTGAAACCAGAGGACGCGCCACTGCCCGAGGAAACGATTGCCAAGCGGCTGGCGGCCTTGGACGGCATTGCAGACCTGACTGACGAGGAAAAAGCCGAAAAAGCGGACCTTCTGGCCGAACAGGCCGACCTGGAATCGCAGCCCCGAGGGGCCGAAAAGTGGAAGCTGTTTGGCGCATTCCTGAATGTCGTTCTCGCAGGGTTCACCGCCGCACTGTTCCTGCGTGCGTCGTTCTTTGAGTTCTCCGGCTCGAACGCGGCCAATACGGGCGACGCGGCATTCTGGGGAACGGCAGAGTATATCGGGATTTTTGCCGGCATGTTCGTGGCCTCGATGGGTCTGGCCTTCTTTGTGTTCGGGCGCGCGCGCACCGCGACGGGCTGGTCCATGGGCAAGGGCCTCGTGCCGCCCATCGTCGTGATCGGTGTCGTCATGGGGTCGATCTATGGCGGTATCACCGGCATCACCGAGGCGGCGGGCATGGGCGCGATGGCAGTCTTTGTGATCGCTGTTCTGCGGGGCGAGGCATCGTTCGAACTGGTCTGGGATTCGCTGATGCGGACCCTGAAATCGACCGGTACAATCGTGTGGGTGACCATTGGGGCCACCGCCCTTGCCGGGGCCTACACCATCGCAGGCGGTCCGAACTATGTGGCCGACTTTATCGTCGGATCGGAATTGCCGACGATGGTCGTGATCCTGTTCATGATGCTGATCCTGCTGTTCATGGGTGCGTTCATGGATTGGGTCGGTATCGTGCTGCTGATCATCCCGGTGTTCCTGCCCATCGTGCTGAAGCTGCCGCTGGACGAGATTGGCCTGTTCGGAGAGTTGAACCCGCGCCATGTCGCGATCTGGTTCGGGGTGGTGTTCTGTATGAACATGCAGGTGAGCTTCCTTTCGCCACCCTTTGGCCCGGCGGCCTTCTACCTCAAGTCCGTGGCACCGCCGCACATCACGCTGACCGATATCTTCAAAGGGTTCCTGCCCTTCATCGGGATCCAGCTGATCGCGCTGTCGGTGTTGCTGATCTGGCCACCCATCATCTCGATCCTGCTATAGAGGTGACCCATGCTGACCACGGCCCAAGTGACGCAGTTCCGCACTGACGGGTATTTGGTCATCGAAGATGTTTTGCCCGCCCCTGTTCTTGATGGGGTGCGTGCAGAATATGCCGATCTGATAAACACGCTCTACACCAGCTGGCACGCCGAGGGGCGCGTGCCGGATGGCACAGGCATGGATTTCTGGGGCAAGCTGAGCGCGTCTTATGCGGTGGGCTGCGACTGGTTCCAGCCCATGGACATCAGCCTGCCGGGGGGAGAGATCACACCTGATTGCCCGATGCATTTTGGCCCTGCGATCTTTGATCTGGTGTTCCATGACCGGTTGCTGGACCTCGTCGAGGACCTGATCGGCCCTGAAATCACCTCCAACCCGATCCAGCATGTGCGCATCAAGCCCCCGGCCCCGGAGCTGGCGGCAGACGAAATCCGGGCGCATATCACCGCCACCGACTGGCATCAAGATCGCGGTGTGGGGCACGAGGATGCGGACACCACCGACATGGTCACGGCCTGGGTCGCAATCACCGATGCAATGATCGAAAACGGCTGTCTGCAAGTCGTGCCCGGCATTGACGGTGGTCTGTTGCCCCATTGCCCGCAGGTGCAGACCGCCATTGCGCCCAGACACCTCGACACAGGCCGCGCCGTGCCCCTGCCTGTCAGGGCGGGGGGTGTCGTGTTGTTCCACCCGCTTGTCCCGCATGCATCGCTGCCCAACCTGTCGGATGGGTTCCGCTGGTCTTTCGATCTGCGCTTTAACGTGACGGGGCAGCCCACGGGGCGCGATCACTTCCCCAGCTTTGTGGCCCGCAGCCGTGCGGCACCTGAAACCGCCCTGCGCGATTGGCGTGTCTGGCGCGATGCCTGGCACAATGCGCGCAGCCGCCTTGCAACAACCCCGCATTTCCCCATACACCGATGGGCATCCGACGCCCCCTTTTGCGCCTGAGGCCCCATGGATTTCATCCGCCTTGATCCATCCGACACCGTCGTGACCGCCACCCGCGCCTTGCAGGTTGGCGTTGCAGTCGACGGCGTGGCCACGCGCGCCCTGATCCCGTCGGGGCACAAGATCGCAACGGTGGGTATGGCCAGCGGCACAGCGATCCGAAAGTACGCACAAGTCATCGGCTATGCCGCCGCAGACATTGCAGCGGGCGATCACGTCCACACCCACAACGTGGAGTTCCGCGCAACGGACGTGGAGTACGAATTCGGCACCAACCTGCGCCCGGTCCCGCCCGCAACGGGCGATACGTTCATGGGCTACCGCCGCGAGAACGGTCAGGTGGGCACGCGCAACTACATCGCGATTGTCACGTCCGTGAACTGTTCAGCCACGGCGGCGCGGATGATCGCGGCGCATTTCACGCCCGAGGTGCTGGCCGATTATCCGAACGTTGATGGCGTTGTCGCCTTTGTCCACGGCACGGGCTGTGGCATGGCTGGTGATGGCGACGGGTTCGAGGCGTTACAGCGCGTCATGTGGGGCTATGCGGCGCATCCCAACCATGCGGCTGTCTTGATGGTTGGCCTCGGCTGCGAGATGAACCAGATCGACTGGCTGCTTGAGGCGTGGGGGCTGAAGCAGGGGCCGACATTCCAGACCATGAACATCCAGTCCGTCGCCGGACTGCGCCGCACGGTGGAAAAGGGGATCGAAAAGGTCGCCGCGATGCTGCCCATCGCCAATGGCGCCGTGCGCACGGAGTGCCCGGCGTCGGAGTTGAAGGTGGCCCTGCAATGCGGCGGGTCGGATGCGTGGTCGGGCATCACCGCGAACCCGGCGCTGGGCTATGCGACCGATCTGCTGGCGGCCCAGGGCGGCACCGGTGTGCTGGCCGAAACGCCCGAGATTTACGGGGCCGAGCATTTGTTGACGGCCCGTGCGGTGGATGAGGCAACAGGTGAGCGGTTGCTGGACCTGATCCGGTGGTGGGAGGATTACACGGCCCGCAACAAGGGCAGCATGGACAACAACCCCTCCCCCGGCAACAAGGCCGGTGGGCTGACCACGATCCTGGAAAAGTCGCTGGGGGCTGCTGCCAAGGGTGGCACGACCCCCCTGACCGGTGTCTACAAATACGCCGAGATCGTGCGCGCGCGCGGTTTCACCTTCATGGACAGCCCCGGCTATGACCCGGCCTCTGTCACCGGGCAGATTGCGGGCGGGTGTAACCTTGTGTGCTTTACGACCGGGCGGGGGTCTGCCTTTGGCTCGAAACCCAGCCCGACGATCAAGGTTGCGACCAACACCGAGATGTTCAACCGCATGACCGAAGATATGGACGTCAACGCGGGCGCGATGCTGAGCGATGGTGTGAGCCTAGAGGAGAAAGGGCGCGAGATTTACGAGCTGTTCCTGCGTGTGGCGAGCGGCGAGATGAGCAAATCAGAGGCGCAAGGGCTGGGGGATTACGAATTCGTGCCCTGGCAAATTGGCGCGGTGATGTGATGGAGTGTTTGAGCGCTGCGCAAAAGGCGCATTTCGAAGAGCATGGCTATCTGCTGGTCAAAGATCAGATCCCGCCGGAGTGGTTGCAAAAGATCAGGGACGAGATCACTCGGTTCGAGGCCGAAGCGGCGACGATGACCACCAGCAATGAACGGCTGGACCTGGAGGACAGCCACACCCCTGATGATCCGCGCCTGCGCCGGATCAAGCTGCCCCATACGATTTCGGATGTGATGCGCGAGTTGATGTATTCGGACCATGTGCTGGCCCCGGCCCGCGACCTGATCGGCCCGAACCTGCGCCTGCACACGACCAAGCTGAACATGAAGTCAGCGGGCTATGGTGCCGCCGTCGAATGGCATCAGGACTACGCGTTTTACCCGCACACCAATGACGACATCCTCGCCATAGGTATCTGCATCGACGACATGGCCTCGGAAAACGGGCCGCTGATGGTTTACCCGGGCTCGCACAAGGGGCCGGTGTTTGATCACCATGTCGATGGCGTGTTTGCCGGTGCGATGCTGCCCGAGGAAAACGGGCTGAACCCAACGGATGCGGTGGAACTGACCGGCCCTGCGGGTTCGATCAGCATCCATCACGGGCGGATCGTGCATGGCTCGGCCCTCAACACCAGCGACCGTGCGCGGCGCATTCTGTTTTACGAGATGATGGCAGCGGATGCCTTTCCGATCATGGGCAGCATGACGAAGTGGGACGGGATCGAAGACTACAACACCCGCATGCTGTGCGGGGAGCCGACGCTGACGCCTCGCCTGAAAAATATTCCGATCCGCATTCCGCAACCACAGCCGGATGTGCCGATCTCGATCTATGAAATCCAGAAGGGGCTGAAGACACGCGCCTTCGACACAATTCCGGGAAAAGGAAACGACACATGAGCAAACCGACAATCGGATTTATTGGCCTGGGCCTGATGGGGGGTGCCATGGTGGGGCGTCTGCAGGATCAGGGATACGCCCTGACGGTGATCGCCAACCGCACCCGCACCTATGTGGATCAGGCCGTGGCACGCGGCGCGAGTGAAGTCACAACAGCCAAGGACGTGGCCGCCGCCAGCGACATCGTGATGCTGTGCATGGACACGTCGGCCAATGTCGAGGCGCGGATGCGCGGGGCAGAGGGCGTGATTGCGGGGCTGAAGCCCGGTGCGGTGGTGATTGATTTCGGCACCTCGTTGCCCGGATCGACCCGCGCGTTAGGCGAAGAGGTGGCTGCCGCTGGTGGGCATTATCTGGACGCGCCGCTGGGCCGCACGCCTGCCCATGCCGTGGACGGGTTGCTGAACATCATGTGCGCAGGCGATGAGGGCGCGTTCAACACCGTCCGCCCCGTGCTGGACGATCTGGGCGAAAACGTCTTTCACCTCGGCGCGCTGGGGTCGGGGCACACGATCAAGCTGATCAACAACTTCTTTGGCATGACGGTCGCCAACGCGATGGCCGAGGCGTTCGCGATGGCGGATGTGATGGGCGTAGACCGGCAACAGGCCTATGACGTGATGGCTGCGGGGCCGCTCAAGTCAGGCATGATGGATTTCGTCAAAGGCTATGGCGTTGATGGTGATCCGAACCAACTGGCCTTTGCGATCAAGAACGCGGCCAAGGATGTCGGGTATTACGCGCAGATGGCATCGGATGCTGGGGCGGAATCGATCATGTCGAAATGCGCCCTCGGGGCGCTGAGCGATGCGCGCGACAGTGGCCGGGCCGACGACATGGTATCGCAAATGGTGGACTACTACGCCGACAGGTTCAAAGGCTGACACGTGGCCATAGCGGCACAAGCCACACAGGACCGTGCCGCGCTTGGCATCGTGATGACGCTGGCGGCTTACGCGTTTTTCACGCTGATCGACACGTCGGTGAAGTGGCTTGTGATCGCGGGGCTGCCTGCGTTCCAATTGGCCTTCATGCGCTACGCGCCTCATGCGGTGATCTCGACCTTTCTGCTGCTGCGGCGGGGCGAGGGCTGGTCAAGCTTTCAGTCGGCGCATATGGGACTGGTGCTGTTGCGCGGGTTCCTGTTGGCCTCGGCCACACTGTTCAACTTTATCACGCTGAAGTATCTGTCGCTGACGGTGACCGGGTCGATCATGTTTTCGGCCCCCATCATCGTGTGCGCGCTGTCCTGGCCGCTGCTGGGGGAACGGGTGGGGCCCTGGCGGTGGTTTGCGATCATCCTGGGGTTCATGGGCGTGCTGGTGGTCATCCGCCCGTTTGATGCCGAATTTCACTGGATTGCACTGCTGAATGTCTACAATGCGTTTTCGCTCGCGCTGTATTCGATCATCACGCGCAAGATTTCCGGGATTGTCGCAGCGGAAACGATGCAGTTCTACATGGGCGCGTTCGGGGCGATCACCTTGGCACCGTTTGCCTACTGGGCATGGATTCCGCCGGAAACAGGGCTGCAATGGGCGCTGATGATTGGCCTGGGCATCTGGGGCTGGGCCGGGCACGAGATCTTTTCGCGGGCCCACGCATACGCCCCCGCCAATACTTTGATGCCCTACACCTACAGCTTTCTTTTGTATCTGGCGATCGCCAGCTACATCGTATTCAAGGATGTCCCGGATGGATGGACCTTGTTGGGGGCGGCGATCATCGTGATCTCCGGTTTCATCATCTGGTGGCGCACAGCACGAAAGGATCGGGCATGAAAGTCGCGGCAATAGGCGAGGCGATGATTGAACTCTCCATGGCGGGGGATACGGCAGGTGTCGGCGTGGCGGGCGATACGCTGAACACCGCCATCTACCTCAAACGAACAGCACCGAAATTGACGGTGGATTACATCACCCGCCTGGGCACGGATGCGTTTTCCGATCGGATCGCGGATTTCATCGCAAGCGAAGACATCGGCACCGACCGGATCGAGCGTGACCCGGCTGGCACGCCCGGCCTCTATGCCATCAACACCGACGACACAGGCGAACGGTCGTTCACCTATTGGCGCGACAGTTCTGCGGCGCGGCGGATGTTCATCACGGATACCGGCCCTGATTTTTACGCGCTCGAGCGGTATGACGTGATCTATCTGTCCGGCATCACGCTGGCCATTCTGTCCTCTTCCGTCCGCACCGCGTTGCTGCGGTTCCTGCAAAGCTTTCGCAATGCGGGCGGGCGTGTCTGCTACGACAGCAATTACCGCCCCAAGCTCTGGGTCGATGCCGACACCGCACTGGCCGCGAACACGGCAATGTGGTCGTTGACGGACATCGCGTTGCCCTCCGTGGATGACGAGGAAAACATGACCGGCGAGGATGCCGAGACCATCGCGCGCCGCTTCCTGTTCATGGACCGCACCGGCGCGCTCAAGCGCGGGCCGTCCGGGCCGCTTTGCCTCAGCACTGGTGGGCCGTGCGACTTTCCCGCGGCGACGACAGTGGTGGACACGACAGCAGCGGGCGACAGTTTCAACGGTGGCTACCTGGGCACGTTGCTGACGGGCGGATCACAGCAACGCGCCTTGCGTGCAGGTCACGATCTGGCGGCCAAGGTCATCGGGCACAAGGGCGCGATCATGCCCCGATAAGGGTGCGCAAGGCGGCATCCGGATCACCTGACTGGCAGGCCGTCGCAATCTGATCCGCCATCGGATCATCCAGCGCCCGCCCCGCCGCCACATCGGCTTGCACAAAGGCGCACCAGGCCGCGACCGCATTGTGCAGCGCCGGGCTGTGCGCGCCTGCGCGATCCTTCAACGTGGCGACGATGCGAATGGGCATCTTCTGGCTGCCGTCCATGGCGATCTGGCGCAGCCGGTGATGAAGGTTGGGGTTGTCGAACCGGTCGAGCAGTGCCTTGGTGTAGTCGGCTGCCTGAGCCTGCACGGATGGGGGCAGCGTGGCCGCCGCCTCTTCCATCAGCTGCTGCGCGCCTGCCCGCAAGACCGGATCACCAACGGCCTCGTGCACAAAGGTATGGCCACGCAAGGTGCCCGCATAAGCAAGATAGGAATGTGCACCGTTCAGCATCCGCAGCTTGCGCATTTCATGCGGCGCCACATCATCGACCCACTGCACACCCGGCCAGTCGGGGCGGGCGGCGGCAAAGCGGTCCTCGACCACCCATTCGCTGAACGCCTCGGTCGGGACGGCCATGTCGTCCCCCGCCTCGGCACGGATGTCATCCGTTGTCGCTGGCGTTATCCTGTCCACCATCGTCGCGGGATAGGTTACATCGGCCAGCAGGCTCAAACCCGCAGCGTGGGCAAACGCCGCAACGGCAGCTTCCAACTTGCGCCCGTTCTCCGGCAGGTTGTCACAGCACAGCACGGTGACTGGCGTAGTGCGCGCGACGAGGCCCCGGGCGAGGGCACCCACGGGTGTCAATGCGCCCCCGGACAAGTCCGCGACAATGGCAGGCGCGGCCAGATCCAGATGGCCCGCGCCGTTCAGGTGATACGCCTTTTCCGTGACGGTCAGCGAAATGACCGCGACCTCGGGATCGCGCATCGCGGTCAGGATCGCCTGGGGGTCCTCGGACAGGACAAGCATCTCGTCCAACGCGGTGATCTGCTTGATCTCGGTCCCGTGCGCGTCCTTGATGACCAGCGCATAGGCATACCCATTCCCCTTCAGTCCGTCGCGCACGGTGGGCGACCGGAAACTGACCCCGGTGATCCGCCAGTCCGGGCAGGATTGCGTGTAATCCGCCAGATGCGCGCGGAAAAAGTTGCCGACGCCAAGGTGCAGAATCCGGGGCATGATCAATCCAGTCTGTATGTCGTGCGGGCAAGGTCAGTGGCCAGCAGGGTGGCCAATTCGGCAGCAGTGTCGGTGCTGAAATACCCGCGATCGACCTGCCCGGCCAGATGCACGGCCACGGCGCGCCGCCACAGGTCATGGCGGGCCGGGATGGACAGGAAGGCGCGGGTGTCATCGTTGAACCCGGCAAGGTTCCAGTAGCCTGCCGTTTCGACCACCTGATCGAAGAAGCGCGCGATGCCCGCCGCGCTGTCGTGGAACCACCATGGCGGCCCAATGCGCAAGCAGGGCCAGTGCCCGGCCATGGGGGCCAGTTCGCGCGCATATGTCGTCTCGTCCAGCGTGAACAGGATCAGGGTCAGCCGCGGATCGTTGCCCACGCGGTTCAGCAAGGGTTCCAGCCCGCGCACCCAGTTTGTCGCCACGGGAATGTCTGCGCCCTTGTCGCGCCCGAACTGATCCAGAATGGCGCGGTTGGTGTTGCGCCGACTACCTGCATGCAATTGCATGACCAGCCCATCCTCAAGCGACATCTGAGCCATCTCGATCAACATGTGTCCGTGAAAGGCTGCGGCCCCTGCCATGTCGCCTTGCAACAACTGCGCGTATGTCGCGGCCGGATCAGACAGCCAGACCGTGCGCGGATCTTCGATTGCGTGATCGGTGGCGGTGGCGCCCAGCGCCTTGAACGCAGCACGACGGATGCGCAGGGCTTCGAGAAAACCCTCAAAACTGCCTGAGTCCGCACCCGTCATATCCCCGAGCGCATCTACGGATGTGCGCCATCCATCGGCAGTCGGGTCCAACAACGCATCGGGACGGAACGTGGGAATGACACGCCCGCGCCACCCGCTGTCGCGAATGGCAGCGTGATGGCCCAGATTGTCCAGGGCGGCATCCGTGGTGGCAAGCGCCTCGATCCCGAAACGATCAAACAGCGCACGCGGTCTGTTCTGCGGCGCGGCCAGCCACGCGGCGATGTGGTCATAGATCGCATCCGCCGTCTCAACACTCAGCGGGATCTCACAGCCCAGCGTCTCGCGCAGCACATAGTCGATCCATGTGCGGCTGGGCGTGCCCAGAAACAGGTGCCAATGTGCAGCAAAAAGACGAAAGATCGCGCGCGGGTCGCGCTGATCGGGCGGCACGCCAATGCCCAGATCGCGCAAGGACACACCTTGGGAATAGAGCATGCGAAACACGTAGTGATCCGGGATCACCAACAGCTCTGCCGGGTCGGCAAATGCCGTGTCCTGCGCAAACCAGGACGGGTCGCAATGCCCGTGCGGCGATACGATGGCGGCATCCTTCACCCCGTTGTACAAGGTTTCGGCAACCCCCGATAATTGCTGCACCATTCCGGCCCCTCCCTTTTTCGGCAGACTAGCACGAATGCCCCTTGGCGCATGTGCTAAATGCCGCCACTCTGGCGCGTGGGAGGACATAGATGGATGTGTTGCTGATCGGGATGGGCATGGTGGCCCAGACCCATGTGATGGCCTTGCGCGACAACGTCGCTGGCGCGCGTTTGACGTCAGTGCTGGGACGTGACGCGGCACGCACGCAGGCATTTTGCGACACGGCGCGCGCGATCAACGGGCATCCCGTCACAGCCCTGAACGATCTGGAACAGGCCCTCGCAACTTCCCCCGACATGGCGATTCTGATCACCCCGCCAAACGCGCGCATGACTTATGCAGAGGCCCTTGCCAATGCGGGCATTCCCACGCTGATGGAAAAGCCGGTCGAGCGGACACATGTAGCCGCAAAATCCGTGGTCGACACCTATGCGCGCGCCAATGTCCCGCTTGGCCTGTGTTTTCAGCATCGCACCCGCGCAGCCGCACAGGCGCTGAAGGCACGGATCGTTAGTGGCGACCTAGGCGACATTGTGCATGCCGATATCCGGGTGCCATGGTGGCGCAATCAGGCCTACTATGATGTGCCGGGCCGTGGCACATATGACCGCGATGGTGGGGGCGTCATGATCAACCAGGCGATCCACACGCTGGACCTCGCCACTTGGCTGATCGGTCCGGTGGCGCGCCTGCAAGCACAGATGCGGACCAGCCCGATCCATAAGATGGAAGCGGAAGACATCGCATCCGCCCTGCTGACCTTCACATCCGGCGCGTCTGGCGTTCTCAGCGCCAGCACCGTGGCCTATCCCGGCAACGCCGAAAGCATCACGCTCACCACCACCCGCGCACAAGCGCATCTGGAGGGCGATACGTTGCGCCTCGACTGGCACGACGGGCGCACCGAGGTTATCGCGCCAGAGGCTGACACAAGCACCGG
Organism: Tateyamaria algicola; assembly: GCF_047715485.1. Taxonomy (NCBI): domain Bacteria; kingdom Pseudomonadati; phylum Pseudomonadota; class Alphaproteobacteria; order Rhodobacterales; family Roseobacteraceae; genus Tateyamaria; species Tateyamaria algicola. The sequence continues at coordinate 2,288,247 of NZ_CP180422.1, read as the reverse complement.
CGGCGGAGCTGACCCCATGGCCTTTACCCACGCCTGGCATCAGGCCGTCATCGAGGATTTTGTAGGCGCAGTCAAAGCAGGCAAACCGCCGCTCGCCCCACCGGATGAGGCGTTGCATGTCCACGCCATTATCGATGCGATGGAACAGGCCGCCCGCAGCGGTGCAACAGTGGATGTTCTGACATGACCCTGACATTTGTCGCCCTCGGCCTCGACCACCGCCACATCTATGGCATGACCGAAAACATGCAGCGCATCGGCGCGCGCTGCCTTGGCTTTTGGACCGAGGGCACCCCGCAACCGCTCGAAGGTTACACCAAGCGTTTTCCCGATCTGCACCGGTTTGAGACGCGCGAGGCGGCGCTGGCCGCAGGGGCGGACCTGGCGCTGGTGTCCTGCATTCCCGCTGACCGCGCCGATCTGGCCATCCGCGCGATGCAAGCCGGACACGACGTGATGACCGACAAACCGGGCTGCACCACGCTGGAGCAACTAGAGCGGATCAAGGCGACGGTGGCCGAAACGGGCCGCATCTGGTCCATCAACTTTTCCGAACGGTTCGAGGTGCCTTGCGTGACCCTTGCCGACCAACTGGTGCAAGAGGGCGCGATTGGCCGGGTGGTGCACACAACCGGGCTGGGCCCGCATCGGCTGAACCGGCCCACACGGCCCGACTGGTTCTTTGCGCGCGAGAGGTATGGCGGCGTGCTGACCGACATCGCCTCGCACCAGATCGACCAGTTCCTGCACTTTACCGGGTCGGACACGGCAGAGGTGACGATGGCGCATGTCGCCAATCATGCGAACCCGGACGATCCGGGCTTGCAGGATTTTGGCGAGGTTGCACTGCGCTCTGCCAACGCCTCGGGCTACATCCGGGTGGACTGGTACACGCCCGATGCGCTGCCCAATTGGGGCGACGGACGGCTGACCCTTCTGGGGACGGATGGGTACATCGAATTGCGCAAGTACGTGGATGTGGGCGGGCGCGACGGCACCGACAACCTCGTGCTGGTGAACGGCACCCGATGCGAAACGCTGGATGCGCGCGGAGCGGGCCTGCCCTATTTCGAACGCCTCGCCCACGACATTGCCCACCGCACTGAAACGGCCATGACCCAGGTCCACTGTTTCAAGGTGATGGAACTGGCCCTGCAAGCGCAGGCGATGGCCGAGGACAACACGCCATGATCCGCGTTGCCATTCTGGGCGGCGGGATCGGGGCGCAGCACTTGGATGCCTATCGCACGCTTGATGCATTCACCGTCACCCATCTGGCGGATCAGGATGCGGACCGGCGGACGGCCTTATGCGGCGACGAGATCATTGGCATGGCGGATATCGACACCGCGATTGCCGCCGATGTGGATGTGATCGACATCTGCCTGCCACCCCACCTGCACGCCCCTGTCGCGGTTGCTGCACTCAGGGCGGGCAAACACGTGATTTGCGAAAAGCCCCTCGCAACGTCGATGGAGCAAATCGACGAGATCAGGGGCGCGGCCACGCAGGCAAACCGACAGGTGTTCCCGGTTTTCCAATATCGTTTCGGCCCCGCCTTTGATCAACTGAACGCCCTGCGCGCGGCCGGTCTGCTTGGCGCGCCAAGGGCGGCAGCGTTGGAGACGCATTGGAACCGGGGCGCGGATTACTACGCCATCCCTTGGCGTGGAACATGGGCCGGGGAACAGGGCGGTGCAGTGCTTGGGCATGCCATCCATGCCCACGATCTGCTGTCCCACTTCATGGCACCCATTGCCGGGGTCACGGCGCGCCTCGCCTCTCTTGTGAACCCGATCGAGACGGAAGACACGGCCGCCCTGATCTTTGATCTTGAGGGCGGCGCGCTGGCGACGAGCTCCATTACGCTGGGCAATGCAGCGGATGAAACACGGCTGCGCCTCGTGTTCGAACACCTGACGGCCACGTCGGATACGATCCCCTATGCCCCCGCCGAAGGCACATGGCAGTTCACAGCGCGCGATCCAGCAGATCAGGCAAAGGTGGATCACGTTCTGGCAACGACCGATCCGGGACCATCCGGGTTTGCCGGTTTCCTGACCGAAGTCGCAAAGGCCATCAAGCGACAGCCCAACCGCGCCGTGTCTTTCGAGGATGGCGCAAAATCTATCGCGCTGGTCACTGCGATCTATGCCTCCCACCGTGACGGCACCCGCGTGGCCCTGCCCCTGCCCGGCACCCACCCCCTCAGACAAGGATGGCAGCCATGATTGAATGCTGGCGCTGGTTTGGCCCCGACGATCCCACACATCTGAGCGACCTACCGCAAGTCGGGGCAACAGGCGTGGTCACAGCATTGCATGAATTCGCGCCCGGCGAGGTGTGGTCCGCGACAGCCATTGCCGAGCGCAAGGCCATGATCGAACGCGCAGGGCTGACATGGGAAGTGGTCGAAAGCCTGCCCGTGTCCGAAGCGATCAAGACCCAGGGGCCGGACATGGCCGCCCACCTCGCCAACTATAAAACCAGCCTGCGCGCGCTGGCCGATCAGGGCGTGCGCACGATCTGCTACAACTTCATGCCGATCCTTGATTGGACGCGCACGCAAACCCGCGCGCCTCAGCCACATGGCGGCACGGCGATGCTGTTCGACTTGCCCACCTTTGCCGCCTTCGATCTGCATATCCTTGCCCGCCCCGGCGCAGCAGAGGATTATCCTGCCACAGTGCAAGACGCCGCGGCAGACGCCTTGGCAGGCATGGACGACACAGCCAAAACAGAGCTGACCCGCACTGTGATCGCAGGCTTGCCCGGTGCCAATGACGGCTGGATGCTGGACGACGTGCGCGCACGCTTGCGCAGCTATGATGGGATCACTGCGGATCGCCTGCGCCAGAACCTGATCGACTTTCTGTCCGAAGTCGCGCCATTGGCCGAAACGCTGGGCCTGCGGCTATGCTGCCATCCTGACGATCCGCCCTTTTCCCTTCTTGGCCTGCCCCGCGTGATGTCGTCGACCGACGATTACGCCCATGTGCTGGAGGCTGTGGATACACCAGCGAATGGCGCAACCCTATGCACGGGATCACTGGGCGTTGCGCCCGCGTTTGACGCGACTGAGTTCGTGCACCGCCTTGGCCCGCGCATCCACTTTGCCCACCTGCGCAATACCAAGCGGCTCCCCTCTCCCGACCCAGCGCGCGCATCCTTCTTCGAGGCGCCGCACCTTGAGGGGGATACCGACATGGTCGCCACCATTACCGCGCTCATGGCTGAAGAGGCTCGGCGGCACAGCGAAGGGCGCGATGATCATGCCATCCCCATGCGCCCCGATCACGGGCAGGAATTGCTGCTGGATCGCGACCGCGACAGCTTACCCGGCTATCCGCTGATCGGACGCATGCGCGGATTGGCAGAGCTGCGCGGCATCATGGCGGCAGTGGGTGCTGCATGATCCGCATCGGCGTGGCCGGGGCCGGGCTGATCGGCAAGCAACACATCGCGGCGATTGAGCGGGCGCAGGGCATTACCCTCTCCGCCATTTTCGACCCCGCTGTCGGCGATGATGCCGATTGGCCAACCGCGCCTGATCTGCACAGCCTCGCAGGGATGTCGGATGGTATCATCCTAGCCGTGCCAAATGCGCTGCACGCCCCCATGGCACACAGCCTGATCGCGGCCGCCTGCCCCATGTTGATCGAAAAGCCGCTGACCGGCACAGCCGCCGAAGGCAAGGCGCTGGTCGAGGCGGCGGGCGACGTGCCGATCCTTGTGGGGCATCACCGCCGCCACAACCCGCTGGTCGCCAAGGCCAAGGAGATCGTGGAAAGTGGGAAGCTTGGCACATTGACCACGGTGCACGGACAGTGCTGGCTGCCGAAACCCGACCACTACTTCGAGGCTACGTGGCGCCAGGGTGCGGGCGCGGGGCCGCTGTTCATCAACCTGATCCATGATGTAGATGTGCTGATGCATCTGTGTGGGCCGATCACGCAGGTGCAGGCATTTGAAAGCAACCCGGTGCGCGGCGCACAGGCCGAAGAGGTCAGCGTCGCCATCCTGCGGTTTGCGAGCGGGGTTCTCGGCACGGTGAACCTGGCCGACGTCGCCCTGGGGCCGTGGAGTTGGGAACTGACCGCAGGTGAAAACCCGGCCTATCCGAAGACGGATCAATCCTCTTACCTCATCGGTGGCACCCATGGATCGCTCGCCTTGCCAAACCTGACCGTGTGGTCGCAGGAACAAGGCCCGGATTGGTGGGCGCCCATTCACGACACGGCCGTTCCCGTCGATCCGGGCGACTCGCTGGTTGCGCAAGTCACCCATTTCGCTGACGTGATCCGAGGCGATGCACAGCCGCTGGTCACCGCAGCGGACGGTTTGCGCGCCGTGCAGGTGATCGAGGCGATTAAATCTGCAGCCCAAAGCGGTACGGCTGTCGATATCCCTTAAATCCCCCCTCGCATCCCCGACCATATGTGTTAGCGTAAACACCATGCGCCAAGCTGCGCGTCGCGATAGCGCAGGGGGTGTCTACTGGACCTGTGCGGCGTCAGCGCATGACGTGAAACCCCACCCGGAAAAACGAAACACGAAAAGGAGCAGCTGATGCCGTCAGTTGGTGTAATCGGATTGGGTGATATGGGCAGCGGGATTGCCAAGAACCTCATCGCAAACGGATTTGAAACATGGGGCCTCGACCTGATGCCCGCGCGCATCAAGGCGTTTGAGGATATGGGTGGGCATACGGCAACGTCTGTCGCTGATATCGCTGCCAAGGCCGACATCGTCTTTGTCATGGTGATGCAAGGGTCGCAGGCCCATGGCGTCATTCTAGGCGATGACGGTCTGGCCGCTCATATGCCCAAAGGCGGGGTGATCGTGCTGACCGCCACCATCAAACCGGCCGAGGCGCGCGCGATTGCGGCCGGGCTGGACGGGTCAGGGATCGAATTGATCGACAGCCCCGTGTCGGGCGGTTTCCCCGGAGCGCAGGGTGGTACGCTGACCATGATGGCGGCAGGCACAGACGCGGCGATGGACAAGGCGCAGGGCGCGATGGAGGCGGTGTCGGCCAACATCCACCGCGTGGGCACCGCGGGCGGCGACGGGCAGACGGTCAAGGCGTGTTTGCAATCGCTCATCGGTTCGATCTTTTCCGCGACGTTCGAGGCAGCGGCGCTGGCCGCCAAGGCGGGTGTGCCGGGGCAGGTGATCCTCGACGTATTCTCGACCTCGTCCGCCGGGTCGGGCATCACCAACAACGCCTTGCAAAAGATCATCGACCGCCAGTTCGAGGGCACAGGCAGCCACATCAACACAATGCACAAGGACCTCACCATCGCGATGGCATTGGGCGAGGAAATGGGCGTGCCCCTGCACACCGCCGCCGCCGCGATGCAGATTTTCCACGCCGGGCGCACCCGCTATCCGGATGGCGACAACTGGGTCGCAACCCGCGTGATGGAAGAGATCGTGGGTGCGGAACTGCACCGCGACGCGGCCAAGGCGACACGATGAAGCTGGGCGTTATCTGCGATGGGATCAGCCGCGATCTGGCCCATGCCGTTGATGTGATGGACGAATTCGGCCTCGACTATGCCGAGCTACAATTCGTTGGCGACACCGAAGTGGGCGATCACACAGCCCAGCAGATCGCGGACATCGATGCGCTGTTGCGGGACCGGGGCAAGCCTGTGTCCTGCCTCAGCCGCCACATCTTTGCCGGGACAACAACGCAAAACCGGCCCGGCGATGCACTGCACACCCAGCATATGGATGCCCTCAAGCGCGTGATCGAGATGGCGCATGTCGTGGGCAGCCCTCTGGTGCGCATCATGACCCAGAAAAAGGAGCAGATCCTCTGGGGTTCGGGCGGTGCCGAGAAGTGGAACGTGGCCCACGGCGCATGGGACACCATGGCCCCGATGGTCGCGCCTGCGGTAGAATTGGCGCGGGCCGAGGGGGTGACGCTGGTGGTCGAGACAGGCAACGGCACCATGGTCAATTCCAACTACACGGCGCGCAAGCTGATTGATGAGCTGGACGCCAAAGATGCGCTGAAGGTGCTGTGGGACCCCGGCAACAACTGCTGGTGCCACGAACTGGCCTATCCCGACGGGTATGAGGAGGTCAAAGACGGCTACCTTGGCCATGTTCACATCAAGGACGTGCAGGTCGACACACCCCGCGCCACGCTGGAAGTGCGCGAAATGGGACAGGGCCAGCTAGGTCCGCTGTTTCAGCCCATGGCGGATGCGATGCGGCGCGATGGCTATGACGGCGTGGTGTCCTTTGAAAGCGTCTATCACCCCGGCAATGGCGATTTCGAGGCCGGGTTTCGCGCCTGCATCGACCGGTTCAAGGCGATCTTTGGCGACTGACCCTCGCGGCAACGTGTGCGGCCTGCCCCTTGGGGTTGGGCCGCGCGCCCTCATATTGCGCCTGCTTGCCCACGGGGTTAGGCAGAACGAACGCAATGCAAAGGTGCCCCGCCATGACCGCTCCGCTTCCCACCCTTGATGATATGCGCGTGGCCGTGATCGGGCTGGGCTATGTGGGCTTGCCGCTGGCCGTTGCCTTCGGGGCCAAGCGGCCCACGGTCGGTTTTGACCTGAACGCCGCGCGTATTGCAGAGCTGCAATCAGGCACCGACAGCACAGGCGAGATCGACGACCTGGGCGCGGCCCCCCACCTGACCTATACCAGCACGCTGGCCGACATTGCCGATTGCAATGTCTATATCGTCGCCGTGCCCACGCCCATCGACAACCACCGCCAACCCAACCTCGGCCCCCTGCTCGCCGCCTCGCGCAGTGTCGGGGAGATCGTCAAACCCGGTGACATCATTGTTTACGAAAGCACGGTCTATCCCGGCGCCACCGAGGAAGACTGCCTGCCGCTGGTCGAACAGATGTCGGGCCTGCGCCTGAACGTGGACTTCTACGCCGGCTACAGCCCCGAGCGGATCAACCCCGGCGACAAGGATCGCCCGCTGACCAAGATCTGCAAAGTCACCTCCGGCTCCACACCCGAGGCGGCGACACTGATCGACGCGCTTTATGGCACGATCATCACGGCTGGCACGTTCAAGGCCGACAGCATCCGCGTGGCCGAAGCCTCCAAAGTGATCGAGAACACCCAACGGGACGTGTCCATCGCCCTTATCAACGAGCTGTCGATCATCTTTTCCCACCTGGGGCTCGACACGAACGCGGTGCTGGATGCGGCGGCGACCAAATGGAACTTTCACCGCTATACACCCGGCCTGGTCGGCGGACACTGTATCGGGGTCGATCCCTACTACCTGATCGACAAGTCGATCACGGCGGGCCACATCCCAGACATCATCCGCATGGCGCGCGAGATCAACGACGGCATGGCCCGCCACGCTGTGTCCCTGCTGATCAAGAAGATGATCCAGAAAGAGGCGCGCGTGCATGGGGGTCGCGTTTTGCTTCTGGGCATCACTTTCAAGCAGAACTGCGCCGACATCCGAAACACCAAGGTGATCGACATGCTGGGGGAATTGGCGAGCTATGGGCTGAGCGTTGATTTGCACGATCCCTGGGCTGATGCGGGCGAGGTGCACGAGGTCTACGGGCTGGATATGCTGGCCCAAATGCCCGAGGCAAAAGGGGACTATGACGCCGTCATCCTCGCCGTGGCGCATGACGACTTTGTCGCCCAGGGTGCAGCGCCCTTGAAGGCACAGTTGGCGTCAAACGGTGTGTTGTTCGACATGAAAGCCGTGTTTGATCAAAAACATAGCGATTTGCGATTGTAGGCTCGGCACGACCTCGCCAATTCGGCGCTGTCGCACGATCTTTACCAAAAAGTTCGAGAAACTTCGCGAGAATACGCTATCGTTGCGTGGTGCGCAGCCCCGACCATGTCGTGAAATGTCCCCTCTTTGCGGGGCAGGCGCGCCAGTTGCGGGTTTGGAAACAACAGAATTCAGACGCCAAGGATACCGCAATGCCTTTCCTGACACTGACCCGTTATGCCCTCGTTGTCGCGCTGTGCGCAGCACTTTCGCCCCAAGGGGCCCATGCACAGGGCAACGAACCGCCCGCCGTCATTGTCGCCAAGCCATTGAAAGATGAAATCACAGATTGGGACGAATACACAGGTCGGTTCCAGGCACGCCAATCCGTGACCTTGCAGGCCCGCGTGTCGGGATACCTGCAGGACACCCATTTCAACGACGGCCAGATCGTCGAGGCCGGAGACCTGTTGTTCACCATCGACCCGCGCCCGTTTGAACTGGCCAAGGCCCAGGCCGAAGCGCAAGTGCAGTCCGCCGAGGCCGGGCTGCAACTGGCCGAAGTCGAGTTCAACCGCGCCACCGAACTGGTCGAACGCAATGTAGGCCGCGTCAGCGATCAGGATCAGGCGCGCGCGCAGTATCAACAGGCATTGGCCAACCTCGCACTGGCCGAAGCCGACCTTGCCATTGCCGAACTTGACCTTGGCTATACCCGCGTGCGTGCGCCCATCACCGGGCGCATATCTTCGGCGGATGTGGATATGGGTGCACTGGTGATCGGTGGGCCATCCGGGGCCACCGAACTGTCCAACATCGTGTCCATCCACCCCATCGAATTCGTCTTTACCGCTTCCGAGGCCGAGTTCCTGAAATATGCCCGCCTGAATGATAGCGGCGAGCGGCCATCCTCGCGCACCAATGCCAACCCGATCTTTGTCCAGCTGCTGGACGAGGATACCTGGGACCGGGGCGGCAAGATGGACTTTGTCGACAACCGGCTTGACCCCAATTCGGGGACGATCCTTGGCCGTGCCCAGTTCGACAATCAAAACGGGTTCCTGCAGCCCGGTGTCTTTGGACGCGCGCGGTTGCTTGCCTCTGCGCCCTACGAGGCGCTGATGATCCCGGACGAGGCGATTGTGGCCGACCAGTCACGCTCGACCGTTTATGTCGTGGGCCCGGACAACGTGGTGGAACAGCGGGTGGTGACCCGTGGGGCCATCTGGCGCGGGTTCCGCGTGATCCGCGCAGGGCTCGAAGCGGATGACCGCGTCGTCATTTCCGGCGTGCAGCGCGTCCGCCCCGGCGCACCTGCCACACCCGAGGAACAGCCCCTGTCCTTCGAGGGTAAGGGGTAACCCATGAAATTCGCGCATTTCTTTGTCGACCGCCCGGTCTTTGCGGCGGTCCTGTCGATCCTCGTCGCACTGATCGGTGCCGTCAGCTACACCCGCCTGCCCGTCGCCGCCTATCCCGAGGTTGCACCGCCCACCATCCAGGTCACCGCCTCTTATCCCGGTGCCTCGGCCGAAACAGTGGCCGACACGGTCGCCACCCCGTTGGAACAGGAAATCAACGGGGTCGAGGGGATGCTTTACATGCTCTCGCAATCCACCGGCGACGGACGCATGGCGCTGACCATCACGTTCGAGTTGGGCACGGATGTGGACGAGGCGCAGGTGCTTGTGCAAAACCGTGTCTCCATCGCCGAACCGCGCCTGCCGGAAACAGTGCGGCGGCTGGGTGTGCAGACACAGCAGAACTCGCCCTCGCTGATGATGGTCGTGCATTTGCTGTCCCCGGATGGCAGCCGCGACCAGCTTTACATATCGAACTATGCGCGCACGCAGATCGTGGACCAACTATTGCGGATCGACGGTGTGGGCCAGGCAACCGTGTTTGGCGAACGCGCCTATTCCATGCGCATCTGGCTCGACCCCGACCAGATCGCCGCGCGCGGTCTGACAGCGGGCGAGGTGGTCGCGGCGCTGCAAGCCAACAACGTGCAGGTCGCCTCGGGCTCGATCAACCAGTTGCCGATCGAGGATCAGGCGGCCTTTCAGTTGAACGTGCAAACGCAAGGGCGGCTTGTCGATCCCGCGCAGTTCGAAAACATCGTGATCACCGCAGGCCCACAGGGTCGCAAGGTGAGGGTGCGCGACATCGCGCGGGTGGAACTGGGCGCGCAGGACTATTCGGTCAACGGCTATCTCAACGAAAACACCGCCCTGCCCATCGGCATCTTTCAGCGCCCCGGCTCGAACGCGCTGGCCACGGCGGAAGAGGTCATAGCCCTGATGGAGGAGGTCGCCGCAGACTTCCCGCCGGGCATGGAATTCGACGTCGTCTACAACCCCACGGAATACATCGAACAATCGGTCGAGGCCGTGTTCACCACGATTGAAGAGGCGGTGTTGCTCGTCATCCTCGTGATCGTGATCTTTCTGCAAAGCCTGCGGGCCTCCATCATCCCCATTCTGGCGATCCCGGTGTCCCTGGTGGGCACGTTCTTTGTCATGTCCGCCTTTGGCTTTTCGCTCAACAACCTGACGCTGTTCGGGCTGGTACTGGCTATCGGTATCGTGGTCGATGACGCCATCATTGTGGTGGAAAACGTCGAACGCTACATCGAGGAAGGCATGCCCAAGCGCGAGGCAGCCATGCAGACCATGACCGAAGTGTCCGGCGCGCTGATCGCCAATGGCCTTGTGCTGATTGCGATCTTTGTGCCCGTCGCCTTTATCGAGGGGATCACGGGCCAATTCATGCGCCAGTTTGCGGTGACAATTGCCGCCGCCACTGCGATTTCGGTGTTCATGTCGCTGACACTGTCCCCCGCCCTGTCGGTCCTGCTGCTGCGCCCCAAGGATGATGAGAACACCAAACGTGGCACCATCGGCGCCATGATCCATGCCGCCAGTTGGCCGGTGCGCAAGGCTGCGGACGGCTTCAATTGGGGGTTTGAGCGGCTCGCCAACGGCTATGCCTGGCTGATCCGCCAGATGCTGAAGGTCACGGTGCTGGCACTGGCCGCCTATGTGGGCCTCATGATCCTCGCTGGCTACCAGTTTCAGCGCGCGCCTTCGGGCTTCATCCCGGAACAGGATCAGGGGTACCTGATCGCCGTCGTTCAACTGCCCTCAGGTGCCTCGCTGACCCGCACGGATACCGTGATCCGCGAAATCAGCGAAACCTTCCTTGAGATGGAGGGGGTGTCTGACACCGTCGCCTTTGCCGGGCTGGATGGGGCGACCTTTACCAACGCGCCCAACTCCGGAGCGATCTTTGTCGTGACGGAGTCGTTCGAGGAACGGATTCCCGCAGGCCTCACCAACGACCGGCTGATCGGCGAGGCCTTTGGCCGCCTGTCCCAATTCCCCGAGGCGAACGCTTTTGTCATTGCCCCGCCACCCATTCAGGGCATCGGCAACGGCGGCGGTTGGAACCTCTATGTGCAAGACCGCCGTGGTCGCGGCCTGCCCGCGCTGGAAGAGACGGTATGGGCCACGGTCGGCGCCGCCTACCAGGTTGAGGGGCTGACAGGCATGTTCTCTCTGTTCAACACCTCGACCCCCAGCATCTATGCCGACATCGACCGTGTTCGGGCCGAGGAACTGGGCGTGCCGCCGGAACGTGTGTTTGATGCGTTGCAGGTCTATCTCGGCTCGGCCTTCGTGAACGATTTCAACTTCCTCGGTCGCACGTTCCGCGTGACGGCGCAGGCGGATGGCGAATATCGCAACAGCCCCGAGGACATCCTTGATCTGCGCACCCGGTCCGACAACGGATCCATGGTGCCCATCGGGTCGGTCGCGACGTTGGAACAGCAGACCGGCGCCTACCGCGTGGCGCGCTATAACCTGTATCCTGCCGCGTCGATCCAGGGGGCGACCCTGCCCGGCACCTCCACAGGCCAAGCGATCGAGCGGATGGAGGCCTTGCTGGACAACACCCTGCCCGATGGCTTCGGCTTTGAATGGACGGAACTTGCGCTGCAGGAAAAGCTGGCGGGCAATACGGCAGTCTACGCCTTTATTCTCGCGGTCGTCTTCGTCTACCTGCTGCTGTCGGCCACCTACGAAAGCTGGTTCTTGCCCTTTGCGGTGATCCTGATCGTGCCCATGTGTCTGCTGGCCGGGATCACGGGCGTGTTGCTGCGCGGCTTCGACAACAACATCCTCGTGCAGATCGGCTTTGTCGTGCTTGTCGGATTGGCCTCGAAAAACGCGATCCTGATCGTCGAATTTGCGATTCAGGCCAAGGCGCGTGGGCTGTCGCGTGTCGATGCCGCGGTCGAGGCGTCGCGCCTGCGTCTGCGGCCCATCCTCATGACCTCGCTCGCCTTCATCCTCGGGGTGATCCCGCTGGTGATCGCGACTGGCGCCGGGTCAGAGATGCGGCAATCACTGGGCACCGCCGTCTTCTCGGGCATGCTCGGCGTGACGGTGTTTGGCCTGCTGTTCACCCCGATCTTCTACGTCACCTTTGACTGGATCGCGGACAAGCTGGGCGTGGGCAGCACCCGTGGGCAAGCGTCCGAACCGGGCAGCGTCGCCTCATGACACCAGCGCAGCGGCGGCTTGGGTCGCCGCGCGCGCACCGCTTTCGATCGCACCCTCGATCAGCCCGCCGTGGCTGGGCGACACTTCGGCACCTGCGAAGAACAGACGCCCAGCTACAGGGCGCGACAACTCCGGGGCACCGTATGGCGGATGACCTTGGGGCGGCACGCGGTCACTTTGCGTCGTTGTAAACCGCTCATCCGCCCAATCTTGCAATTCCAACCGACGGGGCGCTGCAGCCTCGGGCCCGAACAGGCGCACCAATTGTCCTTGAGCAGCAGCCAACAGCGCCGCGCGATCCTGTCGCTGTTCCACCGGCACACCCACAAAGCCGAACAGACCAAAAAGCCCTATGTCAGGGTCGCTTTGATCCGCAATCTCGACCAGCGGCCCGCGCTGGCTGACGGCCCCACCCGACAGGCCCGCATCCCGCCAGAATGCACGATCATACAGCGCGATAACCTTCGCATGGGCCGCCATCCATGTGGGCCAGCGGGTAAAAGCCTGCTTGAGGTCCTTGGGCCAGGGTGGCGACATATCGAACCCGGCTGCAATGGGGCCGGGCACAGCACAGATCACCACATCCGCGTCCCACACCGTGCCCGATTGGGTTGTGACCCGAGGCGTGCCTGTCAGATCAATGGCCGTGACCACCTGCCCGAATTGCACTGTGTCGTGGGGCAGGTCTGCCGCCATGCGCTCGGCCAATGCCTGCACACCGCCACGGATGCGCGCGGCATCACTGTAGCGGCGCGGAAAGGCACCGCGTTGGGTCTGGCCTGCAGTTTCGTAGATGAAGTCACCCTCTTCGAATTGCGGCAGGGTCGTCATGCCCAACGCGGCCAGCAGGCCGGTGACAGCGGGCTGATAGGCGGGCCAGATCCACGCGGGACCCAGATCAATGCCGCCATCACCAACCGGCAGGCTCAGCGCGCGCCCGCCAACACGGTCCCGCGCCTCCAGCACCGTGACCGCATGCCCGCCTTCATGCAGACGACGGGCGGCCATCAACCCGGCCAGCCCCGCCCCAATCACAAGGGCGCGTTTCACCCGGCGACCATGCGGCCCAGATGCCCCGTCTTGACCCACAACCGCGCGCCCTCCGGCCCGGCCGCCAGATCAACAAGACCCCCGGGGGCCAGGCGGAGCCAATCGCGCGGCCCCATCACGCTGCCCGCGTGGTAAAGCTGACCCTCAAGCACAAGGATCTCCACACCGTCCGCCGTGTCCAGCGGATGCGCGGTATCACCACCCCATACTTCCAGCGCCACATGTTCATGGGCGTCCTGAAACAGCGTCGCTGTCTCGACCCCGGCACGGGCGGCATCCGGGGTTGTTGCAACGGTATTCATGTCAATCCGCACATGCTGGCGGTCATCCGAGTCAAATTGCCACAGTTTGACAAAGATGGTCGCCCCCGGCTCCGAACGAGGTGTGTGGCGCGAGGTCGGCGGATTGCGCACATAGGTGCCGACGGGGAAATCGCCCGCTTCATCCTGAAAGACACCTTCGAGCACAATGTATTCCTCGCCCCCGTCATGGGTGTGCGGGGCAAAGGCGCTGCCGGGGGCAAACCGAACGATGGTCGTGGCGCGGGCCACCTCGTCGCCGATACGATCCAGCATCTTGCGCTCGACACCCGCACTGGGCGAGGCGCGCCAAGGATTGTCCGCATCCGCCACGCGAACGGTTTGGGTGAAATCCGCATTCAGTTCCATCGAGGGCCTCCATTACGCTTGCCTACCATTAGGTAGATAAATAGATTGAAAATGCAAGACATGACTTCTACCTCTCATGTAAGCTGAACGAAATGATACTTACCAAAAGGTAGGCAAATGCCCGTAGATACCAAGACAGATGTGTTAAATACGGCCGACACGATGGCCCGCGGCTATGGCTTTGACGGGTTCAGCTATGCCGATCTGGCGGACAGCGTGGGCATCCGAAAGGCATCGATCCACTACCACTACCCAACCAAAGGCGATCTGTCGCTGGCGCTGATCGGGCGCTATCGACACGTGTTTTTGGACCGGCTGGCGCAGATCACGGCCCGCGACACCTCTGCCTCGGCCCGACTGCTGGCCTTTCTCGACCTCTACCGAGACGCGCTGGATGGCGGGCGCAGCCTGTGCCTGTGCGTGGCCCTGTCCGTGACCCAAGGCGCCCTGCCCGAGGCGACCAAGTCCGAACTCGCCCGCTTTCACCGCGATGTCGCACAGTGGCTCGAAACCGTGTTCCGCCTTGCGCTCAGCGACGGTTCGATCCGCGCGGTCACCGATCCCAAGGCCGAGGCACAGGCCGCGCTTGCCCAGGTCGAAGGCGCCCAGATCATGGCACGTGCCGCGACCGACCCCACCCGGTTCGAGGCGGCGATCGACACGCTGCGGGCCCGCGCGATCTGAGTCTCAAGCCCCGCCCGGCAATTGTGATGTGATTTTAAGGCGCTCCTGTGCAAGGCTGACCGAGGAACTGACCTTGGGACGCTTGAATGAACAAAGAAGTAGTAGCGCAGCTATCTGATCTGCCGGATCGTAGCCCCGCATATGCCCTCGTGGGCGAAGTCGACCTTGTTGTGGTCAGATTCGATGATGACATTTCCGTATTCTATGGCCGTTGCCTGCACCGTGGCGCCCTCATGTCCGACGGGTTCGTGCGCGGCGACAACCTGATCTGCGGGTTGCATGACTGGGATTACAGGCTCGACAGTGGTGTGTCCGAATACGCCAATGACGAGGCGCTGCCCAAGTTCAAGAGCTGGGTTGAAGGCGATGACGTCTGCGTCGATGCGGATGAGGTCAACGCCTGGGGCCATGCCAACCCACAACCCTTCAACCGCGACAGCTATCTCGGCCTCTATGCCGACACCTCGCACGGGACCGAGGAAGAACCCTATGCCGGGCTGATCCAGCGCTATGCCCGCGATGGCCTGTCGAAAACCGGACATCACGGCACAGTCGATGCGATGGGTGTGCCGCGCCAAACGCTGCCGGATTGGGACGATATCCAGTTGCTAACGGCCCAATTGCACAAGCCTCCGTTGCTGGATGATGCAACTGTTGGCACCGAGGTGATCATCGGGCCCAACGCGCAGAAACCGCTAAGGCTCGATATCCCGCTTTTTGTGTCTGACATGTCCTACGGCGCGCTGTCGGAACCGGCGAAGGTGGCGCTGGCGCGCGGCGCGGAGCTGGCCGGCACGGGCATCTGCTCGGGCGAAGGCGGCATGCTGCCCGAAGAACAGGAAGCCAATTCGCGTTACTTCTACGAACTTGCCTCGGCCCGGTTCGGGTTCAGCTGGGACAAGCTCGACAAGGTGCAGGCCTTTCATTTCAAAGGGGGCCAAGGGGCCAAGACGGGCACGGGTGGCCACCTACCCGGCAACAAGGTGCACGGCAAGATTGCCGAGGTGCGCGGGCTAAACGAGGGCGAAGACGCAATTTCCCCCGCCCGCTTTCCGGACTGGACCGATCCTGCACAGATCAAGGATTTCGCGGACGAGGTGCGCGACCGCACTGGCGGCATTCCCATCGGGTACAAACTGTCCGCCCAACACATCGAAAAGGATATCGATGCCGCGCTGGCTGTCGGGGTCGACTACATCATCCTCGACGGACGTGGCGGGGGCACAGGGGCGGCCCCGATCATCTTCCGCGACAACATCTCGGTGCCCACGATCCCGGCGCTGGCCCGCGCCCGCGCGCATCTAGACCGGCTGGAACGCGGGGATGTCAGCCTGGTCATCACAGGTGGTTTGCGCAAACCTGCCGATTTCATCAAGGCACTGGCCCTTGGGGCAGATGCCATTGCGCTGTCGAACTCGGCCATGCAGGCCATCGGGTGCATCGCCATGCGCGCCTGCCATACCAACAACTGCCCGGTGGGCATCGCCAGCCAGAAACCGCATCTGGTGAACCGGCTGATCATTGAAAAATCCGCCCGGCAACTCGCCAACTTTTTCGAGGCAAGCACCGAACTGATGCAAGTGATGGCCCGCGCCTGTGGCCACGACCATTTGGGCAAGTTCAACATCGACGACCTCACCACCTGGAAGAAAGACATGTCCGACATCTCGGGCGTCCCATTCGGAGGACTTGCATGACCGATCAACTCGACTGGATCAGCGTAGGGCACACAAGCGACCTGCCCGAAGGGCGGGTGAAAACCGTGACTGCGCGCACGACATCCATCTGCCTGTCCCACTTCGACGGGCAGTGGGCAGCGATGAACAACCACTGCCCGCACCAGCGCGGCCCCCTTGGCGAAGGATCGATCGAACGCGGCGAAGGCGGCAAATGCTGGATCCGCTGCCCATGGCACGGCTGGGATTTCGACCCGCTGACAGGCAAACCCCCGGGCGGGCACGAAGATACGGGGCAAGAGATTTATCCCGTCAGGATCGACGGCGACGAGATCTTTGTCGGGTTGGAACCCGAGCCGCCGCATGAACGCACCGTATCCGATCAGATGGCCGAAAGCATGGTGAACTGGGGGATCAAGCATGTCTTCGGCATGGTCGGGCATTCCAACCTCGGGCTGGCTGACGCGATCCGCATGCGGGTCGAGGCGGGAGAGATGAGGTATGTGGGCATCCGCCACGAGGGGGCGGCCGCTTTTGCTGCCTCGGCTTATGGCAAGCTGACGGGTAAGCCTGCCGCCTGCCTTACCATCGCAGGCCCCGGGGCCACGAACCTGCTGACGGGCCTCTGGGATGCCAAGGTCGACCGCGCGCCGGTGCTGGCCCTGACCGGGCAGGTGCAAACGCAGGTCTTTGGCCCCGGCGCATTCCAGGACATCGACCTCGCATCGGCATTTGATGCGGTGAGCCGGTTCAGCCAGACGGTGCTGTCCACCTCCAACCACTCCGAACTCGTGTCGCTGGCGATGAAAAACGCGCTTGTGGAAAGCGACGTGGCGCATCTGATCTTTCCGGATGACATGCAGACCAACCCGTCCGACGCACCTGCCAGCACGCCCGATGGGCGCATGGGGCGGGCTGTGGTCAAACCGTCGGATGCGGATGTGGCGGACGCAGTGCAGATGCTGAATGGGGCCAAGCGACCCATCCTCGTGGTCGGGCACGGCGCGTGGGACCATATGGGCGCGATCACCGCGCTGGCCGAGACCCTCGGCGCGCCGGTGCTGACCACGTTCAAGGGCAAAGGGCTGATCGCCGACAGCCATCCCAACGCTGCGGGCGTGCTGGGCCGCTCTGGCACACCGATTGCCAGCTGGTTCATGAACGAAGCCGACCTGATCCTGACGCTGGGCACGTCCTTCTCGAACCACACAGGGATCGAGAAATCGAAACCCATCATCCAGGTCGACTATGAACGTATGCAGTTGGGCAAGTTCCACCCGGTCACCCTGCCCATCTGGTCAGAAATCGGGGCCTTCTGCGCGGCCATTGCGCCGGAGGTGGCGCGCCCGTCAGACGCCCCGGATCAGATCAGCGAACTGGCCGAGCGGTGGGCGATCTGGCGGGACGAAAAGCAAACCCGACGGGCTGAAGAAACCGCCAAGGGCATCCACTCTGTCGCGATATTCGAGGCGCTGTCGCGGGTGGCCCCCGCAGACGCGATTATCGCGGTGGACGTGGGCAACAACACCTATTCCTTCGGGCGCTACTTCGAAACCAAGGGGCAGCGCGTGTTGATGTCGGGCTATCTGGGCTCCATCGGGTTCGGGTTTCCTGCCGCCATGGGGGCCTGGGCCGCAACACAAGATTTCGAATGGCTGAAAGGGCGCAAGGTGATCTCGATCTCGGGCGATGGCGGGTTCGGCCAATACCCGATGGAGCTGACCACAGCCGTGAAGTACGGCATGGACATCACCCATGTGCTTTTGCACAACGGCGAGCTGGGCAAGATTTCCAAGGAACAGAAATCGGGTGAGTGGCCCGTTTGGGAAACCAACCTGCACAACCCGTCCTTTGCCGCTTTTGCCAAGATCTGCGGCGCGCACGGGGAAAAGGTGGTGTATTCCGGCGATGTCGAAGCGGCCCTGCAAAAGGCGCTGGATGTGGATGGGCCCGCGCTCGTTGAAATCATGACGGATGCTGAACTCGTCTGACCCGGGGTGCATCAAGATGCACCTTACGAAAAAGTAAGGCGGACGTGTCGTCCGCCTGTCCCGCGCACAGCTTCAGCCGGTGGATTGCGCATCAAGATGCGCCTTACGTAAGGCGGAGGTGTCCTCCGCCCTAGCCCGTCCGCCCCTCAAAGGTCGTGACGGTGATCCCCTCCGCCTCAAGCGTGCGGCGGACCGAGGCAGCAATCTGCACGGCTTCGGGCGTGTCCCCATGACAGCAGATGCTGTCGATGGGCGTTTCGATCCGCGTGCCACTGTCGGTGATGATCGCCTGCGCCTTGACCATCTCGACCATGCGCTGGCCCGCCAGTTCCGCATCATGGATCACGGCGCCCGGCAGGCGGCGATCCACCAGCGTGGCATCCTCGTTATAGGCGCGATCCGCGAAAATCTCGCAGGCATAGCGCGCGCCGAGGCTGCGCGCCGCGCGCTCTTGCGCCGTGGCGGCCAGCACCATCACGATGGCGCCTGGATGCGCCGACAGGGCGGCCTCGTAACAGGCGCGCGCCATCTCTTCATCCTCTGACGTCATGTTGCCCAGCGCGCCGTGCAGCTTGATATGGCGCACCTCGGCCCCTAGCGCGGCTGCCATCCCAAGGGTTGCACCGACCTGACAGCGGATGGAATTCTGCAGCGATCCGATGGGCATCTGGATGCGCCGCCGCCCGAACCCCTGAATGTCGGGAAAGCCCGGATGCGATCCGATCCCCACGCCCTGCTCAAGCGCAATTCCCATGGTGGTCGCCATCACATCAGGGTCGCCCGCATGGGCGCCACAGGCAATGTTGGCCGAGGTCACTGTTTTCAACAGGGCAGCATCGTCGCCCATCTTCCAGGGGCCAAAACTTTCGCCCATATCCGCGTTCAGATCGACTTGCATGTCCTTATCCTTCGTCCAGGGGAGAGTGCAGGGCAGACACCGCCCCGCCCACCAATTGATAGCTCAACAGATCCTGCATCGTCGCCGGGTCGCGCACCAGTGGCGTGACCATAGCGCCCAGCTTGTCCCACTCGGCGCTGGCGCGCGCCTGCTGGGCGGCACCGTCCTCAAGGCTGAGGAACTGGAACTGGATAACCGCCCCGGCAGGCGCCTGCGCCACGCGCGGCAGATCGCAAGGCAGCACGGTGCCGATGCGCGGATAGCCCCCGGTTGTCTGGCTTTCAGCCATCAACACGAACGGCGTCCCGTCGCCCGTGATCTGGATGTCACCGGGCACAATCACCTCGCTGACGATACTGAGCGCCTTGGGGTTGGCAAACCCTGCGCCATCGCTGTCCATCCGCACGCCCTGCCGGTTGGCACGCGGGTCGCGGCGAAAAGCGGTGTCTTCGAACCGCTTTCGGATCGCAGGGTCAAAATCTTCGGTTTGCATGCTCGGCACAATCCGCACCGTGCCCCCGTCAAATCGCGCGTCCGCAGGCAAGGTCATCCCTACTTCGCTGCGCCGATCCACACCGACGGGCAAGGTCTGACCCGCCGCAACCAAGGCGCCAAGCCCGCAAGATTGATGCGTTGCGCGTGAGCCCAGCGCGACCTCTGTTTCGATCCCGCCACCGACATGCAGATAGCCATATGTGCCGGACCGCGTGGGCCCGATGGTCAGCATGCCGCCCTTGGGCAGCGCATGGCTGGCGTTCCACGCTACGGCGTCGCCATCAATGGACGCTGTCATCGTCGCCCCTGTCAGGGCGATGCGCATGTCTTCGCTTGCCTCGAACGTCCCGCCGGTTCCGACCATTTCGAGCACTGCACAGGCGGTCGACTGTTTCAGCAGCGCGGCCCCCTCATGCACGGCGCGCACATCTGCGGCACCGCCCCGCGTGAGGCCCATCGCCAGATAGCCGGGCCGCCCCAGATCCTGCACCGCCACGCCGGGGCCGACCTGATGTACAATCAGCCCTCTCATTCCAGAACCTCCCGCACAGCGCCGCCCGCGCCGTCATCGTTATGCGCCTCGATCTGCGCGAGCTCCTTGGCTGAAACGCTGGCGAACTGCACCTCGTCCCCAGGCGCCAGTGGAAAGGGCGTCACGCCGCCAGGGCGAAAACAGGCAAAGGCCGATTGACCAACATGCCGCCAGCCGGTCGGCGTATCCTTGGCAAAGATGCAAATCTGCCGGACCGCCGCCACCAGCGCGCCCGCAGGCACGTTGGGGGTCAGGCCCACCTGCCGTGGGATGTCCCAGTCAGCGCCAAGTGTGCCCAGATAGGGCTGGCCAGGGGCAAAGCCCAAGGTCAGCACGCGCAACCGCGTGCCCGTCAGTTGCGCCAGTGCGACATCCTCGGACAGGTTCGCCGCCTCTGCGGCCTCGGCAAATTGCGGCGCGCGCGCGCCGCCAAACACCGCCGGGATAGTCCATAATGCACGGCCTGTCGGCAGGGCCGCATTGCCCCAATCCTGTGTCGCCAACACCTCTTCAAGCCGGTCACGCATGTGATCAAACCCATGCTCGGACAGATCCACCCGGAAGAAGGCAGAGACCAGCGTACTGCTGTTCTCCCCCACTTCCGGCCAGCCTTTGGCATCGACAGCACTGCGAAACGCGATGGCGGCGCGGTTGGCCGCATCCGTGGCGCGGTCGCCAAAGGTGACCAGCAAACCATTCAGGCCAACAGACCGGACAATGGGGGTAAAGGGCGCATCTTGCATGGGGCAGACCCTATCGTCTTTGGTACGGCGCGCAATGACCGGATTTCAGGAAACGGGTGCGCGCATCCAGCCATCTTCGAAGGCCAGTTGCGACACGCCTGCCAAGCGCAGCACCCGGTCCAGTTCGACTTCAAGCGCACGTTGTCGCCCCTTGCCCCAACGCACACCACGCTCGGGCCACAGCGCGCGCACGCGCAATGTGTCGTCCGCGCGAAACGCCTTCATGTCGATGCGACCCACCAGCCGATCCCCTTCCATGAGGGGAAACACGTAATAGCCATAGGTGCGCTTGGGCTCGGGCACGAAAATCTCGATCCTGTAGGCAAAGCCAAACAACCGCTCAGCTCGCTTGCGGTCGCGCAAGGCCGGATCAAAGGGGCTGAGCACGCGCAAGCGCGACGTGGGCGCAACGTCCAGTGCCGGATCGTCGGGCAAGTCGGGCCATGCATAGGCCGGGCGCACGGTGCCATCCACACCGGTCACACCGATCTGGATGATGCGGCCCTGTTCCAGCGCCTGCACGCACCACTCTTTCGCCTCGGCGGGCGAGATGTGATCCCAGAACGCCGCCAACTCGCCATGGGTGGCAAAGCCCAAACGATCCAGCGCCTCGCGGCAGCACCAGTCGATGCTTTCGACGACATCCGGCGCATTGCCAACGGTCGTGCGGTCCAGAACCCGCTCGGTCAGGTCATAGTACTTCTGGAACCCCTCGCGGCGAACCACCTGCAAGGCACCGCTGCGCCACAGATATTCGAGCGCGGTCTTGGATGGGTGCCAATCCCACCAGCCGCCCGACCCGCGCTTTTCATCCTCGCCCACATCGCCCGAACAGCAAGGGCCGTGATCGCGTATGCGGTCCAGAACGGGCTGAAACTTGGCCTCGAACCCCTCGCGGCGCCATTCGGACCAGCGGTCGCGCAGGCGGGCGGCGTCGCGTTCACGGCGCAGGTGCCAATACGGGTAAAACCGTATCGGGATCACGGCGGCATCATGCGTCCAGTGTTCGAACAGCGCCCGGTCGCGTTCATAGAGCAGCTTGAGCGCCTTGGGCCGATAGCGCGGTTTGCGCGAAAACAGGATCAGGTCGTGGGCGCGCGCGACCGTATTGATGCTGTCGAGCTGAACAAACCCCAACCGCTCGATCAACGACAGCAATGCATCACCGCGCGCATCCCCCTGCGGCGTTTCCGACAGCGCGTGGCGGTCCAGAAAGACCCGCCGCGCCGCCGTGTTCGTCAGGGTGAACTGGGTCACGGTCGCAAGTTGCGGCGCAGTGTGTCCCCATAGGAAATCTTGGGCGTGAGCGTGATGTGCTTGGGCTCACTGTCACCGGCGCTGCGTTCGAGGATGATGTTGGCCGCCGCGCGCCCGATCTCGAGCCGGCAGGCATCGGTTGTCGCCAACTGGCGCGGCAGACCTTGCAGCAATTCAACCCCATTGAACCCGGCGAGACCGATCTGGCCCGGCACGTCTATGCCTTCGTCCAACAGGTACAGCAATCCACCGGCACCGATCATGTCATTGGAATAATACAGGAAATCGAGGTCGGGGTTCGCCTCGAGCATGGTCTTGGTCATTTCGCGCCCCTTGGCAAGGGCCGATCCGCCCTCGTAAAAGTCACGCGCCTCGATCTCGACACCGGCCTTGGCCAACCCCTCGGTCAACCCTTCGAACCGCTTGCGCGCACGGTGGTCGCGCGGCATCGAGGTGCCCATGAAGCCGATGCGCGAATAGCCCTGTTTCAGGATCGCGCGCGCCATATCAAGCCCCGCCTGGCGGTGCGAAATGCCGACCATGTTGTCGACAGGATTGCCGTCGGTGTCCATGATCTCGACCACCGGGATGCCCGCGTTTTCCAGCATCGCACGGGCCGCATCCGAATGTTCCAGGCCCGCGATGATCACGCCCGAGGGGCGCCAGGACAGCATCTCGTACAAGACCCGCTCTTCCTTGTCGCGCATGTAGTCGGTGACACCGAACACGGGCTGAAGGGGCGTATCCTCGAGCACCTGATTGATGCCGGTCAGCACTTCGGGAAACACCATGTTGCTGAGCGACGGGATGATGACCGCAACAAGGTTGACCTGTTGCGAGGCCAGCGATCCGGCGATCTGGTTGGGCACATAACCAAGGTCCTTGGCCGCTTGCAGCACCTTTTGGCGGGTGTTTTCAGACACGTCACCACGGTTGCGCAGAACCCGGCTCACAGTCATTTCGGACACCCCGGATGCGGCAGACACGTCGCGCAGGGTCAGCGGGCGGGCGGGGCGGTCAGTCAATGGGCGTTCCACTCAGTTGGGTGTATTCTGAGTACCGCCATTCATGTCGATGATTCAAGTGTCTGGCGGGCAATGGGCGTCATATCTGCACCTTGGTCCTAGGGCGTGACGAACACAGCCGTCCATTGGCCTGCGTCACGGCCTGCATCCACGAAACGCATGGTTGCATACTCCGCCGGAGCTGACAGGTAGCGCCATGCCTCGGACGGATGCAACGGCACACGCGTGACCGCGCCGTCGCCTGCCAGAAACTCGACGAACTGCCCCGTCGCATCTGGGCCAGTCCGGTAGGCCACAAGGGGCGAGTCCGCCAGCGCAAGCCCAAGCCACGCCTCCTGCCCCGTCGCCTCTGCCGAGGTGAAACCGTCCACACCCGGCACAAACCCATCCCGTTCCACAACGCGCGCGGCACGCGCAGGCTGCGGCAGCGCATCGCCCGAACAATGGTCGTAATACCGATCCTCGCGCGGATCAGAGGGCAGGCAATTTGGTCGCGAGGGCAACGGGATCAACGAGGCATTGACCAGACGTTGGCATTGCTGATTGCTCAGCTCCGACACCCACGGCTCGGTCAGCGTCCCGTCATAGAGGACCAGAATATGCTCCTCGACCACGGCGTACCGACAATCATCCACCTCGGCCCGCCAGTCGACATAGGCATGATAGCGGCGCATGTCAGGCAGGCTCGACAGGATCAAGAGGCCGATGATGCTGGCCGCAACCCAGGCCGTGATCCCATCGACACGCCGCGCGGTACGCAACCAAAGGCCGCTCAGCCCCCACAGGATCATCAGCGTGTAGGGAAAGAGGAAGTACCTCGGCCCATCCCCGAACCGATGGATCAGCCCGATATCCCCGAGGCGATAGGCGGCAATGAACATGGAAAAGGCGATGAGAATGATCACATAGACCGAGGCGCGCACCCCTGTGTTGATCACCCCGGCCACCACCAGCAACGGCAGGATGATCAGCGCCATATCCCCGAAGAACGTCTTGAGAATGACCAACGTGTTGTCGAGAACATAGCCGACACTGCCTGCGGAATCCGCCTGCTCGGTGCTGAGAAACACGAACGTCTGCACCGCACAACAGGCCGCAAGCATCGTGGCGACAACCCAGAGGCGTCGGTCAAAACGCGGAAACTGGATCAGGGCCCAAACGGCAAAACACACCGGCCCGAACGGCCCCGACACCATCGCGACCATCAGCAATACGACATCAGCCAAAGGCAGGCGCGCATCAGGGCGCACAATCAGCACGTAAAAGACGCAGGCCGCGAACAAGTTGAAAATCCAGAACGTATAGAGGCCCACACCAAGCACCTCGGGGTCTGTCGGGAACAACAGGAAGACAGCGAGGAACAGATAAAACCCGAACGGGCGGTCAAAAAGTGCCGCAAGGCGCTTGATCAGTACAAACGTCACAAGGATCGAGAGAGCGGCGGACAAGGCCGGATACAGCTCGAACGACAATCGCGACGACAGGAAATTCACGATGGTGGAGGACAGGATCAGGTATCCGTTGACCGGCTCGAACAGGCCCAGGATGCCCGCATTTTCGAGGTTCACGATGATCTGCTCACCGTCTTCGTCCCACATGCCGGGCTGCAGGAACTGATCCGGTCGGCGAAAGAAAAAGAGGGACAGGAAAACCGCGCATTGGAAAAAGATGTTGTCGACCACGGCCTTCGCCGCGCTGGAGGTGCCTGGAGTGTCGTTCAAAGTGCCGCTGCCCGGTAACTGTCTGTTCTAAGTTGTTTGCAGCGCAGTACCGCGAAGTGCCCTCAAAATCCATCAAATCCTTGGCCGTCGACCGGCGCATATGGCGGCAAGGTTGGCACTCAGGCCACGCCACCACCCGCTCCGTCACACAAGACGGTGACAAATGGCGTTGAAGGCAGTACGCCAAGACCAAGCGGCCCCGTGGCTCAACTGGATAGAGCAGCCCCCTCCTAAGGGGCAGGTTGCAGGTTCGAATCCTGCCGGGGTCGCCAAAACTGTGACCTGTAAGAGGCATCGTTTGTGTACAAGTAGGTGAGGGTTTGTGGCAAGCGCTGCGGAAATCGTGAATGGTGCGGAACACCTGGATGCCGTCTTTCTTCAGTCATAGGATTTCTCAGTGCCCTGAAGCCAAAATCCACACGGAAGAAACAGAAGCAGCTGCCTAAAGTCGACCCTCCGATCTCTTGGTAAAGTATCGCAATCGGTAACGAGGATTGTTGGATCAATTGGCCTGTGCCAGTGACGCGCCGGTGAACGGCACGATGTCATCCGCCGCGCTGTCAACCCAGCGTTCAGAGCTCGCGACAACCCCGTGCTCCGGCAACACGAAACGCGCCACAGCGGTGTTCACTGACAAAACCGACCGCTGCGGGTCGACTACCGTTCCGCGGAGCGATGCGGCGGTCTCTGCGTTCTGGGCGATGGCCTCGTCCAGTTCATGTGCCGGGTCTTGAAGCGTTGATGCAGCCTTGGCATCGAGCCGCCCGGCATCCTCGATCGCACTTACGATGACGCCAACATCCGCTATGCTTTGGTCGACAGCCGCCATCGATTGATCTGCGGTAGAAGACGCCTCGACAGCATAGGCGACGGCCGCCTGGCACTGCTCGATAAGTTCGCTCACATCTACGGCCGAAGTTGCAGACTGTTGTGCCAATTGTCGAACCTCGGCTGCAATGACGGCAAACCCTTTGGCCATTTCGCCCGCATGCGCCGCCTCGACAGCAGCATTGAGCGCAAGAAGATTTGTCTGGCGCGCAATTTCATCGCTGGACTCGGCGACATGCACGGCGACTTTCGCAATATTGTCGATGCGGGCCAGTACTGCAGTGCTGGCACTCATGCGCTCACGCATCGACGATAGCGCCGCACCGACGGATGCCGTCTCCGCTTCGGCGTTTCAAAACCTACGCGGATTTGCCGCCAACGGTTTTTCACATCGGCCACATATCAGGCTCCGAAAGCGTTAAGCTTCCGTTAATTTTGTAAATCGAATTGTCGCCATCTCGACGTCGGCGCCGTATATGCAAACCTTTTCAGTATCTTACGAATCTATTTGATGAATTCCGGCACACTTGTTCGGATCGTGTTCGCCGGTCAGACTGAGGGCATCTACTGGGGGAAAACATGTCACACCGCAAACTGAATTTGCATGTGCAAAGTGAAAACATAATTGAAAAAACAAGGCGGTTGCGTGCCAAACGAAGTACGGATCCTGCGGAGATTGGACCCCGATCCCACGGGTACCCAGGGCTGAAAACCTTGAACCAGGGTGAATTCCACCACTTTGCGGGCGGTACTGGACGCACCTCTCAGTTCTCTCCGCATTTCCTTGCATGTCTGGCCAAAACCGTGAATCGCCAACGGCCGATCCACCTGAACACGCCGGATGCTTCGGGAAAGCGCGGTGTTCCTGCCGGCTATACCTATTTGTTCCAGCTTGTTGGCCATGATCTCACACAGACCTCGAACGCCCCGCAAGGGGGCGCCGATGATCCGATTTGGCCCGTCAATTTGCGGCGGATTGGGCTTGAGCTTGAAACCGTGTTCGGGGGAGGCCCGATCGGTTGCCCGATGGCGTATCAGGTCAAAGGCGAAAGAAACACGCGTGAACGCACCGAGCTGCTGCGTGTCGGAGAATTCAGAGCCACGGGAAAAAAGTCCCACACCATCAAGGACGGAGATTTTGCCCGCGCATATTACGGTGGCGCCCCAAAGGGCAACCATGGCTGCCCCGTCTTGGACGAAGCGCTGATCCCAGATGTGCGCAACGATGACAATGTCATCCTTGCTCAGCTGACCGTCAAGTTTCACAAACTTTACAATAGATTGGCAGAGACGGCTTTGGAAAAGCTGCCAGGCGATGCCGCGAAAGCGGGGAACATCGCGCGTGTTGCGACGGTACAGATTTACCGCCGTATCATACGCGACGACTTGCTTGAGAAGATCCTCCACCCTGCAATCTACGAAAGGGGAGAGGCGTTCGCGAAGCTAAAAAATCACGGGATTGAGCACGGCTCGGTCGCACTGGAATTCGCGTTTGGGGCGTGCCGAATTGCACATTCCATGGTGCGCGGGAAGTACGTGTTGAATGATGAACTCGCGCCGATCAGTTTGACCAAGCTTCTGGATCATTCCTCTCAAGGTAATCCGATGCTGACCCCGATCCGCGATGACTGGGAAGTCGACTGGGACTTGTTCTTTCTGAAAACAGACGCTGCTGCACCAGACAACTTTAACTGGGCCCAGCGGTTCGGACTAGAACTGGCCCGGGGGATGCTGACCCCGACCGCTGGCATGAGCCCTGATTTCGAAGGCGGCCCAAAGGCAGGGACCGATGGCACATTGTTTCGCGATCTGTTGCGCGAAAGATCCGGCGCCTTGATGAGCGTGAACGATCTACTGACCAAGATCGACACGTTCCCAGGTGATTTGAAAGGTCTGGTCCAAGCCGAGATGAAAAAGCTCGACGTCCAAGATGTGATGAAAATTGCGCTCGAAGGTATCCTCCAAGACGGGGAAGGGCCCCAGATTATGCAAGCCGACCCCGAGCGGGTGTTGTACTCCGACCCGCCTTTGACCTTGTACCTTCTGTGCGAAGCTCAGGTACTGGGAGACGAAGGACGCACAATCGGTCCGCTTGGGTCTTTCATCATCGCGCATGAAATGCGCCGCGTCTTTGGGTCCGAAGGGTCCAATCCGATCGAAAAAGCGGCCGCAAAGTTGGAGCAGATAACCTTCAACGCCACGATCAATTCGATGCCGATGATGATGATGATGATGATGATGCGATTTATATGAGTTCAAAACCAGCAACCAACTTGAAAGGATAATTATGGCTGCCCCAGAAAACATTGTAATCGAGTTCAACGACGAAAAGGATTCCTTCATTGCCTTTGGTAAGCTCATGGAAACGTGGGCAAACCCGTCAAACCCGGCCAAACCACCGCAGACGATCAAGGAACTCATTGATCAGGCGGGGCACTTGCTCAGCGTGCGCGGGCATACCAGCGAAGATCAACGCATCGCTGTGTGCATGTTGCCGGCCAGCGATGTCGTCAGCCTTATCATGCCGCATTACCGCGACTTCTCGCTTCAACTGCCGTCACAGTACTCGGCGCCACAGTTCTACGGGTTGATGAACAAAACGGTGGTGGACATGGAAGTTCAAACCGGCCTCGAGGAAGAATTCCGCTTCGCGCGGATCGCCGACTACGCCATGAGAAAGTGCGTCTGAGCGACGGCAAATGCACTTGGCTTCGAAAGGTTTCTCCCCCTGTCGGAGCCCTAGGGGCAGGACCTGGTCTTGCCCCTTTCTGACGCCAACCCCGTTGATCGCCCCAGCGAACGGCAATGCCGCGTGTCGGCGTCAGGGGCTTGTGCGCACCAATTCCGGCACTTCAAGCCCTGCCAAGCGCAGCCCATCGCGCAGTGCCAACCAGCTTTCCCTGTTCCGGATAGGAAAGCCGTTCACAAGCCACCGCGTCACTTCGCCGGGGCTGGCGGGGCTGGCAGCTACCCAGTTTTTTCGAACGGTTTTCATGAATTGCTGCGCCACCGCGCGCGCGTGTTCGAGGTCGCCTTCATGCGCCAATGCCGCAGCGTGCCAGGCGGGCACATCATGAGAGATTTCCTCGGCTTTTTCCGATGCAGTGATGCAGCCTCTGAAATCACCTGAAAGGAACTTTGTCGCGGCAATGTAGGACCAGTGGGACGGTTGAAGAACAAAGCCGATGCTGTGCATCAATTCCACCAGCTTGTTGGCCGCGTCCGTGTGATCGCAAAAGGCCAGGCCAACGGCAGATGACGAAATCGTCCAAGGGTCATTCTCATTGTATTGAAAGGCCAGATCAAAGGCCAATTCCGCCTTTTCGAACTGTCGCGACATCGCGCTGCTCCACCCCATGGCAAGCTGCCCTCGACTGTCCATGGGGTCCAACTCGATAGAGCGCGTCGCAAGGCGCAGGGCCTTTTCATGCAATTGGGCAGAGCTGTAGAGACCCGGAAACGAAATGTGGCGCATATTCTCAATCGACGCCCGGCTTGAATAGCCACGGCTGAAATTCGGATGGTCTTCGATCAGGGTATCCAGAAGCTTTTCAGCTTTGCGCCATCCGTCCGGTTTGAATTGCAAGATCAGGTTCTGAGCCTCCAACCACCGGTTATACTGATCGCGATGCGTCAGACCGTTTTTCGGCGTCTCAAGGCGAAGCGTCGAAAGGTGGACATTGAGCGCAACAGCAAAGCGCCGAACAATATCGGGCTGATTGCCTTGGATGCTGATGTAAGGGTCGGTGAACGTCTCTGACCAAAGCAACTCGCCGGTTTGCAGATGGCTAAGAACAGTCTGGCACTCGACCCCGTCAGAGGCGCTGTTGGCGCTCAGCTCAAGTGAATAGGCCTGCGGGCCCTTGACGATCTTGTACATCGCATCGTCGTAGATCATCGTTCTGTCGATGATCTGCCATTCCCGAAACCGGGCAAGGCTGGCCTTTAGCCGGTCACGGGTTGCAACGGCCACCTTCTGGTTATCGGTATCCAGATGATCCACGCGCGTATCTTGCAACACGATCTTTGGGCGGTGGTTGGCGTCAGTAGGTTCGAATGACCGCTGCTTTATCATAACGATCAAGTTTTGAGTCTTGCGCGATGGCTCTTCGCCGTACTCTTCGTCCAGAAGGTTCCAAAGAGACTGGTAGGTTGCCAGCGCATTGGCCGTTTGGCCGTCCTCCTCATAACAGGTGATCAGATCGCGGTTGACGCCCTCATCCAATGGATCGAGCGCATGTATGAACTGCAAGACCGGAAGCCGCTTGCGCGCGGATCCCGCCTTTTTCAAATAGGCATAGAGTTCCAGCCTGATGGATTTGCGCACCATTTCAGAATGATCGTGAATGCGCTGGTCCATCAAATCCGACAGGCCGACAAGGTCGCTCAGAGTGTTTTCAATTGCCTTCGGATTTGAGGTCAGGCTTTTGGGAAGCTTGCCGGATTTGCAGCGCGACAAGAGCATATCCAGATCATTTGAAAACACCCCAGGTTCCAACCACACATCGCGGCGATCCGCTTTCAGACCAGCAAAACCTGCAGTTTCAAAGGCACGGTTGAGTGCCCAAAGCGCATTGCGCAGGCTGGTTTGCGCCGCCGCTTCGTCCGAGTTGGGCCAAAGCGTACCGCGCAACACTTCGCGCGTGGTGCGCAACGACGGTGATGTCGCGATCAGGGCCAGAACCGCTTTGGCCTTGGCTTTGGGGATATGGATGCGCTGATCGTCAACATGCACATCAAGCTGGTCCAACAGTGACACGTGCAACGTCGGATGCTCATCATATTCTGATCTTTCAGATACCACCGTTCCCCCCTCGGCAGGTATCTCAATACAATTCCATGCCACCGTAGGTCGTCAAGTATTCGCTTTTGCGTTTCAATAAAACGTTGTTGGGAAATGGCCATTCATGCACATCTGATAGCAAAAACGCCTTGCACACATGCAGACCATCCAACGGAGAGCCAAGATCGCAAATAACCAAACCCGACAGCAAATCAGCCAATTCCAAAAGGCGATTTCTGGATGGTGAAGAAGGTTCGGTATCTTCAAAACAGTTGGAACAGGAACCAGACGTCAAGTCGCGCAGGAAAATCTCCTCATCAACCTCGGTTGCCAGAGCGAGATCAGCCAATTCCCCAGGCAGGAGTTTACTGGGCCCGTATTCTCGCAATTTCATTTGGCTCAGCGCCAAACCAACCTCGGCCTGCGCCAATTCTCTAAGCGCAGCCTGAACAGCTTGATGCATGGTAGAGCGCGCGGCTGCCCCAAAGCAAAACCCCTTGCCAGTCGCTAGGAATGAAACGGCGACGATCGCGCAGAACGTTTCACAAGATGTCAGCACCAGGATGTGTGTGTGTCTGGTTCGCGGGTGCCCGAGGGTATCGCGAACCATTTGTTGCGTTGCGCTTGCGTGCAGGTGCCGCGCATGCAGGGTTCCGCGCCACCAGGCTTTGACGACCCGCCGCTCGACAAGTTCCAGCGCACCGTGAAGCGCTGCGGAAACATAGTCCGGTCCGGCCCCCAGTCCCTCCGAAGGCGCAGGGGTTCGTGAGCCTTCGTCGCGTATCTTTACCCGTGGGACACCGATCGGGACGCCGTCGGGAAGGTATGATGCGAGAACACATGCCGTCTCCGGGCCATGTGCCGCGGCACCGTCCAAACGATTACCACCCGGAAAGGGCGTCAGGTCGCAATTGCGTACAGCGCGTTGTTCACCCGCCTCGCCGCAAAGGCGCGTAAATGCAGATGCAAGCGTCTGACCAGCGCCAGAAACAGGCGTACCATTCTCGGTCAGACCACCTGCGAAAATCAGATTGGGGGCGTCCTTGCACTGTCCGTAAAACAGATAGTCGAGCGTGTGCAAAATGTCGGCACACCAGGGACGCAGATCAAGTGTGGCGCAAATGGATGCGAATGCAGTCGATGAAGACGGCTCAAATTCCCGCAGTCCTCTCAACACGTATCGGGGCTTTCAAAAAGCGCCATTTTGCACAGTCCCTTTGCTGCCTTCTTTCCTGGATACGTCGCTACCCTGGCTGCACTTTCGCATGGTTTGCCCGATTTGATCTCAACATAAAGTAATCGAAAATGGGGCCAGCAAAAAACTGGCCCCGTCTTAGGTGCTAAAAAGTGCTTTGTTTTAATTCACGGTCACCACGTTCTTCTCGATCCACGACAAGAAGCTGAAGACGTTGGTGTAGACGCCAGGATAGCCGGGAAGCGCGCAGCCACGGCCCCAGCTCACCAGACCGGTCAAAATCGGTTCGTTGGAGTACGGCGATGCCCCCACGCTTCCTGGAAAGAAAATCGGGCCGCCGCTATCTCCAGCGCAGCTGTCGATGCCACCTTCCAACCAGCCTGCACAGAATGATCCGGCAGGGAGTCCGCCGAAGTGGACTTGGTAGTTCTGTGAACATGTCACCTGATCAATATAGGGGATGTCGGCGGTCTGAAGATAACTCGTCGTAGAGTCACCCATGCTATCACTGGTGTTGCCCCAGCCGTTCACCTGAAACCGAACAGAGGGTCTATACAGCGTTTGGAAATCGCGAAAATTTGGCAGTTTGATGGACCGCGGATTTGCTTTTGGTGCCGGCAGTGGCGACGTCGCTTCGACGCGCAAAAGCGCAATGTCGTTCACAAAGTTTTCCAAAGGCTTATAGCCAGCGTGCGGGATGGTTTCGATGACATCGAATTCCATGCGGTTCGTGTCATTCAGGTCGAGAACCCCGCTTTTGATCTCGATCTCATCTTTGGTGATGGGCACGTTGTCTCTGTCAAAAAGACAGTGCGCCGCGGTCAGCACCCAAAGATCGAGCTGTGACCCCGCGCGCCAGGAATGAACATGGCGCGCCGTGCCTGACCCACGGATATCCGGCGAAACCAGCACGCCGCCGCAGCGGTAGTTTCCGCGCAAGGTCAGGTTCACCGTGAATTCCCATTGACCGGGGGCACTGGCGTCCTGCCCTCCGATAACGCGCGCATCCGACTTGGCGGCTTGTGCAGCGGGTGCAGTACGCATGGCATGTGTCGTTTGGTTTTGGATCGCGCTGATTTCTGCGGCCCGGGTCGCATTCTGGTCGCTGCTGTTGCGCAGTTCGTCCCCCACCGCGACCGAAGCGGGCAAAACGGCCAGCAGTGAAATGGAAATGGCCCGTTTCAAAGGGTGCGAAAGGTCAAAATGAATAGGCATAATAAAACTCCTTTGGTCAGTTCGTATCGGTTGCGTTGGAAAGCTGGGAAATGATGTCCGCCCGAGGACGACCGAACTTGGCGTCGGGCACATTGGCCTTGATCCAGTTGGCGACCTGATCGTGCGCTACAGTTGTGTTGATGCCGCCCGCGCCGCACGCACCGGACGTTCCGCGCGACACGATCCCGAACAGTTGAAGCTTTGGCAAAATGCCGTACAGGCCAGCCCCACTGTCCCCGTAGCAACTGTCGATCATCTCGAACGGGTCACTGGCGACGAATTCCTGTCCCGTGACGCAGTGCCCCGGGGTGCGGCAATCGAAATCCAGCGTGGTCATGGGGGCAATCGACTTGTCTCCTCCGCGTGACTGCCGATCGTTGCGGCCATACCCCGCCACAACCAGCAGCCTCTGAGACGTCAGCCATTCCGGGTGTGCGATTTCCGCGATACTCGGCGCGTGAACAACAGTGCTGCCATCAAAGGAAATCTGAATGGTTTGTTGCAGCGGTTCCTGCAATTCGAACAACACAAGGTCGCGCTGTGCATAGTGGTTCAAACGGTCTTCGGCAGAAGCCGTGCCTTGCGCAATCAGTGCATTGAGATTGGCCTGTGAATTGCAAAAACTGTTCGAGGATTGGGCATAGCTGTTGCCACACGCATCGCCTGACTGCCCGAACAGGCAGGCTTTGCCAGTCAAACCGACAGTAGCCGTATAGTTGGGAATATCGCCTCTGCGATCTGGCGTCGTCACACCCACGGATGCAAAAAGGCCCCTTGCATCGCAGGCGCAATGCGCAGCACTCAGCACCCATTGCGCACCGACCAAAGCACCCGAGCAATGCACGACCCCTCCGTTGCGGTGCAGTGAGACCGCCGCGTTGAAACAGGGTTGAGACTCCGGGGCGCTCACGTTGCAGGGCACCTCGGTTTTCACGGGGGTGCGCTCTCCCGCTCTGCCTTCGTACCATTCGCGGGGAAAGCTGCTGCCGACAAAGTGCGGAGTGCTTACCAGGCCGCCGTCTGAGCCGGAATTGTTCGGTCTGGAAAGGCTCGGGCCATTCACCGACTTGATCCAACTATCCGGGATCGCCCCGTTCCTTGATCCTCCGACGCCTTGATGGTCGGGCCATATGTAGGTGGCGTCCCCGACCGACGGGTTCGTTGTCGCGGCAAGCCACGTTTCGAACGTGTCGGCCACATCCGTTTGCTCGCCAGGGCCGAATTGCCATGGCTCGGGCGCATAGGTCAAAACCGGGTGCCCGTGAACCTCGATGGGCAGGGCCACCAAGTGTTGGCCAGGCGGCGGGTTGTCCAAAATGTGAGGCTGCTGGCGCAGCGCGTTCCGATAGACGGCAAGCCCCGTTTCGGTGTTACGGGCGGCCCAGTCTTCGGGGGCGCTGATGCGCACATCAAGGGGCGATAGCCCATAGGCCACCGACAGGGCAGCAATGTCCGCCGCGCGTTGGGCTGTGCCTGTCAAAGTAACTGATGTCGCGCCGTAATCAGACGCATATTTGGCCAGATTGCTGACACCATGCACATCTGTCAGACCATCAATGCCCTTGGCCTCGAAATGCCATTTCTGTGACTGGGCCAAGCGCGACAACGCGTCAAAGGCAGACGGGTCGTCTGCGGTCGCGACATTCCAGAAATCCTGCATATCCCCGGAGTGCGCGGCATATCCGGCCAACGCTGCATGATCGAGCGACTGGGCGGCTTCGATAGAGACATCCATATAGACGCCAAGCTCGGCCTTCAGCGACATCGCGCCAAGTGCCGTGTAGTCTTTGACCTGTGCGATCAACGAGTCATTTGGCACAAACTGACCCTCGGCCAGTGCAGAAGGCGAAAGCAACATGGCGCAAGCCGCCATGCTGAGGGGTGCAAAGGAACCCATCACTTCAAGGCTTCCGCGAGAGCCGTAGCCAAGTCGTCCTTGTTTTTGTCAAACGCCGTGGTCAGCGCGACCAACGCCACCGAGGGATCTTCGCTTTCGGTGACCTTTGCCACCATGTTGAAATACTCCCCAGCCTTTCTAGGCGCAGCCACTGTCTGACCGAGCGTTCCGCCATATGTGCTGCCCACTTCCAGTTGACCGAGGTTGATAAGGTAAATCTCCTTTCCTTCCTCGGGATCGTTCGCAGTTTTCCCGGTCCCGCCAAAGCCCAAAGCAACGGTCACGGTTTTACGCCCGGACCCCGTCCGCAACGCCGAGGTGGCCGCGTATTGAATGTGGTTCACCGCAAGAACGCGGTTCTGCGGGGTCGAGGTTTTGCTCTTGAGTTCCAGATAGAATGCGGGTTGTCCCGACAGCTTGAGCGCGCTCAGGACCTGCTTGCTCAGACCGTCGCCCGCAGTGTCACGAACCGTTTCGCCAGCCACACCCTGATAGACAACCACGCAACCGTCATCGACGCTCAGAGAAGCACCATTTGCATCTTTGGCCTTTTCCTCTCCGCCAAGGTGCACGCCGGTCGCCAGAAATGTACCGTTCAGCCTCTCACTTGCACGTTTCAGGCCGATCCCGATCAGTTCGACGGCAGCGTCAGCCGCGACAGCGACGGTGGGAATGGCAATGCGCGGTCCGATGGTGTCATTCGGGTCGACATTTTGTGCTTCGGGCGGGGTGATTTGCGCAATGCTCGTCGGAAAATCCGTCGGACATGCGCTGAGATAACGTACGGCGGCAACCACCTGGTCTTTTTCCACCGGGTCGACTGAAAGCTCGGTGAAACTTCGACGATCGTACCCACAAGATGTGACAAGTGAAGCCAAGGCGGTTGCAGCAAGAAAAGTTGCCGCGTGTGTTGAAATACCCATTTTCCGTACCCTCAAATGTGCGCAATCCAGCGATGTATGAGGGCACCATTGCAGGGCGACCGTTATCCCAGCGTGATCGCATGGCCGGCAAACAATGGCCGGGGGATCACGCTTCGATCACGCGCGATGCGCTAGGCCGTTCATGCGTTTGATTTGAAAGGAAACGACATGGGCACACCCACCAAGTATCACTTCGATTTACCCGCCAGCGGGCGCCCCCGGCCGTTTGGCATCAAAGAGGAATGGTATCCTGGCGTCGAAGATCACTGGGCCGACTCGACGTCGAGCCGCCGCTACGATTCCCTGCTCGGCGTGCGCGGTGTCGTCATTCATGCCACTGCTGGCGGTTCATCGTCCGGAGCCATGTCGGTCATGAAAGCGCACAAGGCAAGCTGGCACTGGCTGATCCCTGACGAGAACGAAGCCCAGCACGGCGATTTCGTCTGGGCCTGCGCGCCAGAACGACGCGCTGCATGGCATGTGCGCAACAGCCAAAGCCACCCAATGCTCTGGAGCGGGAACCGCTTTATCAACCATTGGACCGTTGGCATCGAAGTGGTCAATCAACAGGTGCCAACGGACTCTTTTTCAGATTGGCAGGTCGCGGCAACGGCAGAAATTGTGCGCTATTGCTGGGCCAAATATCCCAATCTGAAGCATGTGTTTTCCCATGCCATGGTGGACCCGACCCGTCGGACTGATCCGGGCACGCATTTCCCGTGGGACGATTTCAGCAAGGCGGTGCTGAACGGCCCCGTGCCCAAAGCGCACCCCAAGATCGCTTCAGCCACTCCGATGAGCCAGCTTACTGCGGGTGGCAGCCAAG
The DNA here is from genome assembly GCF_047715485.1 of Tateyamaria algicola. Lineage (NCBI taxonomy): Bacteria > Pseudomonadati > Pseudomonadota > Alphaproteobacteria > Rhodobacterales > Roseobacteraceae > Tateyamaria > Tateyamaria algicola. The sequence goes on along the minus strand of NZ_CP180422.1, from coordinate 2,251,549 downwards.
ACGATTGTTGCATGATCACATAAGCCCGCGTCGCGCGGACCCATAAGAGGTGTGATTGCTAAAGTCTGGTGGCTGAAAGTGCGCCCCTCAAAGGGCAAACCGTCAGGCCATCAGAAGTTGGGCAACCGTCGTAAAACGGATAGATACATGTTTATCAGCCCCGACGCTTCGGGCTGATAACCTATCTTTCGCCGCGCCTGCCAGCTTCCAGGCAAGGTTGCGGATTGCCTACAGGTCAGCCAGACATTGTCACATACACGGCCGGCAAACCTCCTAAGACGGTTTCGAGTTATCTCGGGCGGTCTGGTTCGAGGGGATCGCGGACGATCAGAGTTTCGATTTCGTTCATTACTTCGACCGGCAAAGCACCGAAAGCGAGAGATCCTGCAATACCCTCAATCTGTTCTTCTGTCCGGGCGCCCGGAATCGGAACATAGGTTTCAGATTGGCCCCATAGCCAACCCAAGGCCCCTTGCACCAGTGTCCGGCCATCGCAGGTCAGCAAGTCTCGAACCGCATCGAGTTTGCGCATGAAATCCGGGTTTGCCTTGCCGTCCCGGTAGTATTCCATCCACACTTCTCCGGATGCGCGCACGTCGTCCGATGCCATGACGGTGTTCTGATCGTACTTCCCGGTCAGCAGACCCATCGCGAGCGGTGAGCGGATGAGGGAAAGCAGCCCCTCGCCTTGCACCACTTTCTGCATGCGGGGCGCGTCGAAAAACACGTTCATCACGTACTCGACCGCCTTGAAGTTGTCTCTGGATGCAACGCTAGAGGCGCTTTTGGAATGATCGGTGCTCCAGCCGTAGGCGCGCAGTTTCCCAGCGTCTGTCAACCGGTCCAGTTCATCAAACACCGCTTCGGCCTCGGCAATTGGCATGTCGTTCACATGAAGCAGCAAAAGGTCGATGCGATCACGTTCCAGGCGTGACAGGCACCCGTCTACGGCGGGGGCGACCAGATCGGGAGTGAATGGATCGAACGATAGCTGCTTGCGCGCCTCGTCAATTCCGACACCGATCTTTGTGACAATCAAGGCGTCGGGCCGATCCTTCAGCGCCTTGGCCAGCAGCCGTTCCGAATGCCCCGCTCCATAGGCCGCAGCGGTGTCAAACAGGGTGATCCCGCCATCCAGGGCGGCATGGATCGTCCGGATCGAAACATCGTCATCTGACCGGGTGTAGCCCAAGGACTGTTCGCCGCAATACATCTTGCCGCCGATGGGCCAGCACCCCATGCCAAGGGGGGAAATCTCTGTGTCCAGGAACTTCATCTGTGCTTCTCCCGTGTGTCGCCCCCCAAAAGGACGCCATTGCCGTCTTTTCATCAACAACACAGAATGTAACTATCGTTTCATGGATGAACGTAAATTTGACTGGGACAACCTGCGGCTTTTCCTGGCGGTTGCCAGAGCGGGCGGGCTGGGCCCCGCAGCCGACCAGACCGGCAAAAGTGCACCGACGCTGGGTCGGCGCATGATCGAGCTTGAACGCGATCTGGGGAGCGACCTGTTTCGACGCAAAGCGCGTGGCTATGACCTGACCGAGGACGGGCAGGCCTTGCTGGAAAAGGTCGAGAACATCGAGGCACGTGTTTTGCCCGTTACGGAAAGCAGCCTCGCACATGCGCCGCCGCTGGTGAAAATCTCGGCCGGGACATGGGTCACACGGGTCTTGATTGGCGCTGTTGGAAAACTCACCGGATCAATGCCGGTGCGGCTGCGGTTCATCTCATCCGAAAACGTTCTGAAAATCGGGCACCGCGAGGCCGCGATTGGCATTCGCAACCACCGGCCCGAGGAGATTGGTTTGGCTGGTCGCAAAATCGGGCGGGTCCGGTTTGCAGTCTATGCCGCGGACGACAGTGTTTCGACATGGGCGCGTGTCTTGTCCAACACGCCTTCCGCCAACTGGTTAAGGGACAACGCAGGCACTGACGCGGCCATTGAAGTGACCGCACCGCAAAACGCCCTTGATCTTGCGAACGCGGGATTGGCGAGGGCCGTTCTGCCCACCTTTATCGGAAACGCGCAGCCACGGCTCGTGCCAGTGTCGCCTCCGATCGAAGATTTGGAACACGATCAATGGCTTGTATCCCACCACGACGACAGGTTTCTCCCCGAAGTCCGCCATGTGATGGATCGCACCTACGCGATACTGAAAGACGCGTGCGAAACCGGGTGAGCGGAGGCGCGCAAGACCTTTGACGCCCCAGGTTTGCGGATGTTGTTACGATCCCGACCTTGGCCATTGAATCGCTACTCTGCCAAATAGCCCGTCATTCTGGGCAATCGAACTGGTCGGAGTGAGAGGATTCGAACCTCCGGCCCCTGCCTCCCGAAGACAGTGCTCTACCAGGCTGAGCTACACTCCGAACCGATGCCGCGCGAATTACTCGGGCAAACGCTCTTTGGCAAGGGCCTTGTCGCGATGCCGCCCGGACGTCATCAACCCGCTCAGACGCAAGGTTGACGGTGTGCCAACGCGGGTGCGGGTGCGCAGAACCGGGGTGTTTTCGGAATTGCCGCTGGTGCTTTCGCGGAAGACGATGAACAGGCCCGAGGCGATGATGATCGCCGCCCCGATGGCCGTGTAGACATCCGGGGTTTCGTCAAAAAACAACAGGCCATAGCCCGTCGCCCACAGGATTTGCGAATATTGCATCGGTGCGACGATTGCCGCTTCGCCCGTCTGGTAGGCGGCGATGATGAACCGCGCAGCGACCCACGCCATGACCGAGATGACGGCCAGCATGCCAAGATGCTCGATCGGCATGGGTTTGTAGACAAAGGCCAACGCGACCCCCATGACCGCGAAATTCGCAACCATCGGATAAAGCAGCAGGACAACCGTGCGTTCCTCTGCCCCGATCTTGCGCACCACGATGGACGCAAACGCACCGGCAAAGGCGGCGATGATCGCGGCAGCGTGGCCCAGCGTCAAATCCGTGCTGCCGGGGCGCAGCACCACCAAAACGCCCGCAAGGCCGACGATCACGGCCAGCCAACGCGGCAGCCGCACCTTCTCTCCCAGGATGGGGATCGACAGTACGGTGATCAGCAGCGGCGTGGCAAAGAGGATGGCATAGGTCTGGGTCAGCGGCAGCAATGTGAACGCAAAGAACGCCGACACGCCCGTCACCACCGCACCCACCGTGCGCACCGCCATCCACCAGGGATGAACGGGCAACAGCGTCCCGGGCTTGGCATCCCGCATGATCATGATCGTCGCCAGCGGGAAGGACAGCAGAACGCTGAAAAACACGATCTGGATCGGGGAATAGATTGCCCCCAACGTCTTGATCAGCACATCGTGAGTCGCGAAGATCCCGAAGGCCACGAGGGCCAGCACTGCACCTTTGACATTGGGCGACATGGGCTGACCCTTTCGGCGTTACAGGCTGGCGTCGAGTGCGGCGAGGATCACGTCACCCATCTCAGAGGTCGACAGCGGCGTGCCGCCCTCGGGACCCATCAGATCGCCGGTGCGCGCCCCGTCGGCCAGCACCTTTTCGATGGCCCCTTCCAGACGTGCGGCTTCGTCCCCCTGATCAAAGGAATAGCGCAGCGCCATGGCAAAGCTGAGCATGCAGGCAATCGGGTTCGCCTTGCCCTGACCCGCGATGTCGGGGGCCGAGCCGTGGACCGGTTCGTACATCGCCTTGGGGCGACCATTGGCCATGGGCGCACCCAGGCTGGCCGAGGGCAACATGCCAAGCGAGCCGGTCAGCATCGCGGCACAGTCGGACAGGATGTCGCCGAACAGGTTGTCGGTCACGATCACGTCGAACTGCTTGGGCGCGCGCACCAGCTGCATCGCACCGTTGTCGGCATACATGTGGCTCAACTCGATCTCGGGGTACTCTTCGCCCACCTTGGTGACGACCTCGCGCCAGAGAATGCCGCTCTCCATCACGTTGGCCTTCTCCATCGAGCAGACCTTCTTGTTGCGGCGCATCGCCAGTTCAAAGGCGGACCGCGCCGCGCGTTCAATCTCGGATTCGGTGTAGCGCTGGGTGTTGATGCCCACGCGTTCGTTGCCTTCCTCGATGATGCCGCGCGGCTCACCAAAATAGACGCCGCTCGTCAGCTCGCGCACGATCATGATGTCGAGGCCCGCGACGATGTCCTTTTTCAGCGAGGAAAAGTCGGCCAGTGCGTCAAAGCACTGCGCCGGGCGCAGGTTGGAGAACAGATCCATCTCCTTGCGCAAACGCAGCAGGCCGCGTTCGGGTTTCACGCTAAAATCCAGATCGTCGTATTTCGGGCCGCCCACGGCCCCCAGCAGCACCGCATCCACTTCCAGCGCACGGGCCATCGTGGCGTCATGCAGCGGCACACCATGCGCGTCATAGGCCGCACCGCCCACAAGGTCGGTTTCCACGTCAAAGGGCAGATCACGCTTGGCACCGAACCAATCGATCACGCGGATCACCTGGTCCATCACCTCGGGGCCGATACCGTCACCGGGCAGGATCAAAAGCGATGGATTGGGCATGTGCGAAACTCCTTTGAATGCTTGGGGCTTCGCTACTCCGCAGGGGGCGCAGGGTCAATAAGGCCGGGCTCAATAAGACAGGTCGACCCACACAAGGCGGTGGCGGCTGGCCGTTGCGACCGTTTCGGTAAGCGGATCATCGGGCGCGGGCCACATCACACCGCTGTCGATCACATCCCAATGGGTCGAGGGCAGCACGTAATCCACACGCAGATCACCCGGCACCGGATCGTCCCAATCGACCGTGTCGGTGCCAAAGTGTCCCCGCGGGGACACATTATGTAAAATTGGGTTATCAAGAAGTGAACGGATCGCCAGCTTGATCCCCGACCCATCAATCGGGTCCAGATTGGCATCGCCCACGATCACGAAAGGCCCCGCTGGCGGCGTGCCAACCGCGCCATCCATCACCTGCTCCCACAGCCGGATTTCATCGTGATTGCGTTTGCCGTTGCGATCCTCGGGACCATCGAACACGGGCGGGCTCGCGTGAAAGGTCATCAGATGGAACGGCCCGGCCGGGCCAAGGATGGGCACGATCCAGTGCCCGGTGGTCGACAGGCGTTGGGCGGCCTGCGCCTCGGCACTCGGGAAGGGGTTGCCGTTCACCTCGGGCAGTGTTGCATCGGGAATGTCGGCCCAAAGGATACCCGACAGGTCCTGAACCTGCGTGGTGTCTATGGGATAGCGCGACAGGATCGCCATACCGCCCTGCCCCGAGAACCGGCCATAGCCTTGCGCGTCGCGCGGGCCGCCCAGACGCCCGTCACCGTCCATATCTAGGCCCGTGGGCAATCCGGTATTGGGGCGCAGCGCAAAGTGAACGGGATAATCCGCAGCCTCGGCAAGCCGCGACAGGGCCTCGCCCGTGAGGTCATAGTCGATGCCTTGCAAGGCCAGCACGTCCGCATCTGCGGCGGCAATCACGTCGAGAACGGCGGCGATCTGCGGGTCTTTACCGCGCGCCAGGTCACGCAGCAACAGGCCCGGCCCGTCACGCTGCAATTCGGTGTTGTAGGTGGCGATGCGCAGGGTCTCTGCCTGCGCATATGTGACACTCAGCAGCCCAATGACCGCACAGATCAGGCGACTTGAAAGTCGCTTTCGGCGTTGGCGTAGGCGCGCTTGCGCTGGTCGTGGATCATCTCGGCGATCCGCTGCATCGCGATGCCGCGCATGATCATGCTGGCAGGAAGGAAGGCCCATGCGCTCATTGTCCAGATCAGGGTTTGCGGGTTTTCCAGAGAGATGGGGTTTAGCAGATCAGCCGCCATCTTGACCACAGCCGGAATGATGAACGGCAGCAGGAAACCCAGTGCGATGTTGATACGCGCATCGCGGTTCAAACGGTGCAACACGTCGCCGCCTGCGGTCGGGTCAAACAGGGGCAGGTTGACCCACACGTTGAACGCACCGGCGCGGGAGGGCCAGCCAAGCACGCGCACCAGGAAAAGGAAGGCCGCCATAGCTGTCAGCGAAATCAGGTAGGACAGGCCCGCCGCCGTGCGCACGGACTGCACCACTTCGGCACTTGCATCGGTGGGCAGCATCAGCACGACTAGGCGCACCGGCGAGAAGGGGAAGTCGATGCTGTTGCCCACAATTGTGCCGACCGAACTGAGTGCGCCGGTCAGCAATGTGGGGTCCGTCTTGCCCTTGCAGATCACGCTGAGCAGGAAAACAGTGAGGAAGAGGGCCACGAACCGCAGGCGGTTGAACGGTGCCGCGTCGCGGAATTCAACAATGCTCGGGCTGGTTGAGTTGTATTCGACAAATGTCAGGAAAGCCGCCAAAAGGGCAACCAAAACAGTGGCTTGAGATGAGTCAATTGACACACCTGGTACAACCAGTGCTGGTGTGGCAATCATCAATGCCACCAAAAATCCGCGCATTGCTGCGCCTGACAGTCGTGCTATCACGTCTCGATCCCTTCAAACTGGCCAGCCGCGATACGTTGCCGCGAACTTGTTCCAACTTGATCCCACCGGGTCAGGCGGGCGCCTCATTTCTGCCCCATTCTTGCCTTGATTGACCCGGTCTCTCAAGTCTGTTGGTTAATTTGACTTAGGACCTGGGGCATTTTGACGGAGGGTGTGGTGCCTTTGTGCATCATTTCCAAGGCGATTTTTGGGCGGGTCCCAGATGTTGTGTTTGGGGCCCGCCGGGGACATATCGAGATGCCTGATAAGCGCGCAGACGGTTAATCCTGCATCACACCCAAGGGCGTGCCTGGCTGGCTTGGGTTTCGAAGGCTTCGATGCTGTCGACCTTGGCCATGGTCAGCCCGATATCGTCGAGCCCTTCCATCAGGCAGTGCTTTTTGAACGCGTCCACCTCAAAGCTGAACACCTCGCCATCCGACGTCGTGACGGTCTGCGCCTCGAGGTCGATGGTCATGCGGGCGTTGGCCCCCTTCTCGGCGTCCTTCATCAGCACATCGACCGCTTCGGCGGGCAGGGCGATGGGCAGAATGCCGTTCTTGAAGCAGTTGTTGTAGAAGATGTCGGCAAAGCTGGTGGAGATCACGCAGCGGATGCCAAAATCCTTGATCGCCCACGGCGCGTGTTCGCGCGAGGACCCGCAGCCAAAGTTGTCACCCGCCACGAGGATTTCCGCCTCGCGATAAGCGTCCTGGTTCAGCACGAAATCGGCAATCTCGTTGCCCTGGCGATCAAAGCGCATCTCGTCAAACAGGTTCGCGCCAAGGCCCGAACGTTTGATCGTCTTCAGGAATTGCTTGGGGATGATCATATCGGTGTCGATATTGACCAGCGGCATCGGCGCCGCGATCCCGGTGAGGGTGTTGAACTTGTCCATTACATCATCTCCCGCACGTCGGTGAGTTTGCCGGTGATAGCCGCCGCCGCCGCCATTCCGGGCGAGACGAGGTGCGTGCGGCCCTTGTAGCCCTGCCGCCCTTCGAAGTTCCGGTTGGAGGTCGACGCGCAGCGTTCGCCTTCGGTCAGCTGGTCGGGGTTCATCGCCAGACACATGGAACAGCCCGCAAGGCGCCATTCGAAACCGGCCTCTTTGAAGATGTCGGCCAGCCCTTCTTCTTCGGCTTGCGCGCGCACGAGGCCCGAGCCGGGCACGACCATGGCGCGTTTGACCTTCACCTTCTTGCCTTTGAGGATTTCAGCGGCGGCCCGCAAATCCTCGATCCGGCCGTTGGTGCAGGACCCGATAAAGACGGTGTCGATCTCGATCTCGGACAGCGGCGTGCCGGGGGTGAGGCCCATATAGTCGAGCGAGCGTTGTGCCGCGCCCACCTTGCCACCTTCGAAGTCGTCGGCGGAGGGGACGGTGGCGGTGATGGGCAGCACGTCTTCGGGCGAGGTGCCCCATGTGACGACCGGTGCGATATCTTCGCCTGCGATGGTGATCACTTCGTCCCAATGCGCATCATCATCGGAGTAGAGCGTGCGCCACCAGGCTTCCGCCGCTTCCCATTGCGCGCCTTTGGGCGCGTGGGGGCGACCCTTGCAGTATTCGAACGTCTTTTCGTCTGGCGCGATCAGGCCTGCGCGTGCGCCGCCTTCGATGGCCATGTTGCAGACGGTCATGCGCCCTTCCATCGACAGATCGCGGATCGCTTCGCCACAATACTCGATGACATAGCCGGTGCCGCCTGCCGTCCCGGTCTTGCCGATGACGGAAAGCGTGATGTCCTTGGCCGTGACACCGGGGCGCAGTTTGCCCGTGATCTCGACCTTCATGTTCTTGGATTTCTTCTGGATCAGCGTTTGCGTCGCCAGCACGTGTTCCACCTCGGACGTGCCGATGCCGTGGGCCAGTGCGCCAAAGGCACCGTGGGTCGCCGTGTGGCTGTCACCACATACGACCGTCATGCCCGGCAGCGTCCAACCCTGTTCGGGGCCAACGATATGCACGATGCCCTGACGGATGTCGGACACAGGGTAGTAGTGAATGCCGAAATCCTTTGCGTTCTTGTCGAGCGCTTCGACCTGTACGCGGCTGTCTTCGGTCATCGTCGCGGCATTGGCGCGGTCCAGCGTCGTGGGCACGTTGTGGTCCGGCACGGCGATGGTCTTGTCCGGCGCATGCACGGTGCGCCCGGCCATGCGCAGCCCCTCGAAGGCTTGCGGGCTGGTCACCTCGTGCACGAGATGGCGGTCGATATAAAGCAGGCAGGTGCCATCGCCGGCTTCGTGCGCGACATGGGCATCCCAGATTTTATCATAAAGCGTTTTGGGGGACATGGCTGGTCCTCTCCCTTTTGTGGTCATGTGGCTGGTCTGTCGGAAGGGCGGGCCCGTCAATGGCCCGCAAGCACGTCATAGACGCGCCAGAACCGTACGGCTGGCACCATGGAACCGCTCGCGCAGGCGCGTGCGGTCTTTGATGTCGAAGAACTGTGTCATCTTGCCGGAGATACACGGGCCACTTGAGTCTCGCAAGACCAGAGCGCGCCGCCTCAGATCAGCAGCGCCACCAGCAGGCCAAGCCATGCAGCCATGGCAAAGGCAAAGAATGCGGGGCGACGGCGATACATGAAGGATGCGGCCATCCCGGCCAGCACAACAAGTGCGGCCAGTGCCATCGCGATCAGCAGAACAGTCTCGCCCAGCGTTGTGCCGGGCCCGAGGGGGAGCCGGGCAAGAGGCAGAATTCGATCACCACCCCGATCAGCCCGCCCAGCACGGCACCGATGGTCGGGGGGATCAGTCTGTGCATGGGGGATCGGGGCTGACCCGGCGCCTTGGGCGGGTCAGCGGAGCGCGGCGCACCTTGCGCAACTGCTTCACGGGCCATCCGCGCTAGGCGGTCTTCGAAGGTGGTTACGGTCATCACGCGTTCCTGTGCCAATCGGTTGACCCTAGGTTAAGCAGAGAATTGGACCGAAATGTGTTGGCGATGCGGTGATTTGGCACCGCCCTCGCCACACGCGGTTTCCTTGCTGTTTTGACGATTTCCATGCCAGACTGACCCAAAGCAGGAGCCGGGCAGACATGGCCAACCACACAAACGAGACAAGCGTGACATCCCCGCTGTCCGAGGCGCTGAATTCGGCTGCCGAGGCAACGGGGCTGGTCGAGGTGCAAAGCGACGCGTCCCTCGCCGATACCGCGCTGAGCCTTGGGCAATCACTGCTGAACGAGGGGCAGGATCTGGCGCAGTCCATGCTGCGCCCCTGGGTTGCCTATCAACTGCTTATGGTTCTTGGCCTGTTGGTGGCGGCACATCTGCTGCGGCGCTGGCTGGGCCCGCCGATCCGCGAATGGATGGCCACGCGTGAGGGCTGGCCCAAATGGCGCATGCGTGTGCTGGTCGTTGTCCACCAACGGCTGCGCGCGATCTTTTTCGTGATGCTGATATGGGGCGTTGTTCTGGTGATGCGCGAAATCACCTGGCCCTCACGATCCTACGTGCTTGGGCTGATCGCTACATTGGCCACCGCCTGGCTGTTGGTGGTGTTCGCCACCCGCCTCATCCGGTCGATGCTGTTGCGTCGGGTCGTGCGTGTGGGGGCCTGGGTCTATGTGACGCTCTATGTCCTCGGGATCGTGGACGAGGCTGCCGATATCCTGCACGCCGCCGCATTTTCCATCGGCGACATGCGGTTTTCCCTGCTGTTGTTGGTGCAGGGGGTTGTGGTCATCGGCGTGCTACTGGCGCTGGCGCGCTTTGTCACCACCACCACATCCGCACGGGTCCAGACAAACGAGGATATATCGCCCTCGATGCGGGTGCTGATCGTCAAGGTGGTGCAGATCGTGTTCTACGCCATCGCCTTTTTTGTGGGCGTGCGCGCGCTTGGCATCGACCTGACCGGTTTGGCCGTGCTGTCCGGCGCCATCGGTGTCGGCCTTGGCTTTGGTCTGCAAAAGGTCGTGTCGAACCTGGTGTCCGGCGTCATCATCCTGCTCGACAAGTCGATCAAGCCGGGCGACGTGATTTCGCTGGGCGACACGTTTGGATGGATTCAAACGCTGGGCGCGCGCTATGCCAGCGTGGTGACGCGGGATGGCAAGGAATACCTCATCCCGAACGAGGATCTGATCACCAGCCAGGTGGTGAACTGGTCGCATTCGAACGAATTTGTGCGCCTCGATATCTATTTCGGCACGTCCTATGGCTGTGATCCACACCTTGTGCGCCGTCTGTCGATCGAAGCCGCCAAAGGGGTCGAGCGGGTGCTGTCGAGCCGCCCACCCGTCTGCCACATCGTCGGTTTTGGCGACAGTTCGGTGGACTACATCCTGCGCTTCTGGATCACAGACCCCACCGGAGGGCTGACCAACATCCGCGGCAACGTCTATCTGGCGCTCTGGGACGCGTTCAAGGAAAACGACATCTCGATCCCCTTCCCGCAGCGCGAGGTGCGCATGCTGGGCGATCAACCGGGGCTGGACGAGGCCGCTTCGAGCAAGTCACCGGGCTGACAGTCAAGTGCGGCGCAAAGCCGGGCAAGCGTTTCAAAGCGCACACCCTTGACCTTGCCGGATTTCAGCAGGCTGAGGTTCTGTTCGGTGATCCCGATTTGCGCGGCCAGGTCCCGGCCCCTGATCTTGCGCCGCGCCATCATCACATCCAGCCGCACGATGATCTCCACACTCATACGAAACCCTCGTTTTCTGCCGATAGCCGGGCCGCCTCCGCCTGAATCCAGCCAAACAGCGTCATGAGACCGGCGGCCAACAGCAGCAAGACCTCCGTACTGCCAAACCCAATGGCGAGCGAGCGCTGACCGGCGGGGTTGTTCCACGTCAGCGCGGCAATGATGATCGTGTTGCCCAGCACATGTGCCACGGCGAGGGCCATCAAGCCGGACCCGATGCGCTGGACATGCCGCGCGGTCTGCCCGGCAAAGATGTCGCCCCGCGCGCAGGCCACCAGCCAGCCACGCACGCTCCACAACACCCACAGGACCAGCGCCATGCGCACGGCCTCGACCCCGAACCAGACAAGGATCGGACCCGCACCGGGATCGGCGGGCATCACCGCAATCCCATAAGTCGTGCGCAGCGTCTCGGGATCGACACCACCCGTCGCCAGTACGGAAATGGCGGCGAGCGGTATGATAATCATCAGTGCGACAGTGATCATCGCCAGAATACGGGCGCGGCGGGCGATCTGGTCCATCTGCATTTTCCTACTTCCCTCTCTTGTTTTATATTTTTACTGTAAAACAATAAATAATGATTCTAAAGGAGAAAGTTGTGAAAGATGTGATACTCGCAGTTTCTATCGGTCTGGGCGCGTGCAGTACAGTCGTGCCAGGCACATTGCTTGAGATGCAAGCGATTGATCCGCTCTCGGCAGATCCTGCCGACATCGCGCTGCGGGTGGACCTGCCCGACAGTGTCGCGCTGTTGCCGCAGGCCGGCACATTGGACCTGCGCGCGCAGCACCGGGATGGATCCAATCTGGCGGGCAGCTTTCCCATTGTGGCGGTGGGGGACGTGGTGCAGGTCGCCCCTGCCTCTCATGCGGAACTGCGGGCATTGCAGGCAAGGATCAGCGCATGGAACACGGCCGACCCCGACGGCACGAAAGGCAGCCTGAGCGTCGGCATCGCCCCCTGCCTGACCGGCGATCAGATGCCCGAAACCGACCGGTTTTCGGTGGCCATACAGCTTAAATCCGGCGGCCCCTTTCTGCCTTTGATCACGGGGGCCTCCGTCGCGGACGCGCTGAAAGGACAGGCAGGCGACGGTGTGACGCGATGTTCGTGAACCCGTTTCATTGAAATGTTATGCGCGCATTGTTACGATGAAAGGGTCCAGGCGCCGAGGACCTGATCGGCGCGATGAAAAGGAGGACGATGTCCTGTCAATCTCTGCAGAAGCGGTCCAGACCGCTGATGGGGCGGCGGCCATGATGGCCACAGCCAAAACGCAAGCCACAAGCGAATTGCTCCTTGCGGCTGTTCTTTCTTCCCTCTCCGATGACAAAGCCGAAGACGTGGTGCAGATCGATCTGCGCGGCAAGACCGAGATTGGTGACTACATGGTCGTCTGCTCGGGCCGTTCGTCACGTCAGGTGGCCTCGATCTCGGAAAAGCTGGTACAGCGGCTCAAGGATGAGTTCGGGCGCACCGCACGGCTCGAGGGCAAGGAAACAGGCGACTGGGTGCTGATCGACACGGGCGACGTGATTGTCCACGTGTTCCGCCCCGAAGTGCGCGAGTTCTACCAGTTGGAGAAGATGTGGCAGCCCAGCGCCGCCGCGGCCAACTGACCCTGCACTGATGCGCGTGCACATCTGCGCTGTGGGCCGCCTGCGTGGCGGTCCCGAGAGCGCTTTGATTTCCGACTACACCACCCGTTTTGACCGAACGGGCCGGGCTTTGGGCCTCGGCCCGCTATCCGTGATCGAGGTCGAGGATCGCAAAGGCGGCGGCATGGCCGCCGAGGCCGCATTGCTGCGCAAGGCTGTACCCAAGGGCGCGCTGATCTGTTGTCTGGACGAACGGGGCAAGGTTGAACCCTCACCCGCCTTTGCCCAGCGCCTTGCCGGGTGGCGCGATGCAGGGCGCGGCGATGTCGCCTTTGTCATCGGCGGGGCGGACGGGATCGACCCGGCCTTGCGGGCCGAGGCTGACCACAAGCTGTCCTTTGGCGCCATGGTCTGGCCGCATATGCTGGTGCGTGTGATGCTGACCGAACAGCTCTACCGTGCCGCATCCATCCTCGCCGGATCGCCCTACCACCGAAACTAGGGCGCACCGCCCCTCTTCATATCTTTCAGAAAAATCCCGAGGGGACCGACCCCCCTGCCGTCAGGGCAGTTGAACGATCATCGTCCCGTCGTTCCATCCGGCAGGCAAATCGCGGGCCTGCACCTGCACCTCACGCGTGCCGTCAGGGATGTTCACGCCGTCCAGGCTGCGGGTAAAGGGCTGTTCATCCACATGCGGATGGAACAGCACGCGCATGCCCAACTCTTTCCCCTCCATATCCAGCACGCGCCAGCCGTCGGCATAGTGATCCCATCCCGTGTCGGGGTGGCTGATGGTGACGGAAAACCGATAAATACCCGGCGCAGTGCGCGTGATGTCAACGTTTTCGATCACGGGTTCTTCGGCAAGGGCGGGTGCTGCGGCCAGCACGAGGGGGAGCAGGTATTTCATGACGTCAGGCATAGCGCAGCGCGACGCCCCTGTCCCATCACGTCTATGTGCCCAGCAGGATCGTGCGCGAATTGGATGCGAACTCGCGCCGCCAGATGACGGCGAGCGTGAACACCGTGGCCACCAACAGCGGGATCGGCCCGGCCAGCCACGCAGCGATGGTCAGAGCAAAATAGACCGAACGCAGGCCGCGGTTGAACGACCGGGCGGCCGTGATGTTGACCTCTGCCGCCTGATCGGCGCGGATCGCACATACGGGATCGCTCGTATCATTGGGCACGGCCGCCATGACGACAGACGCATATCCCATCAACCGGTTGGCCCAGACGAATTTCAGAAACGCGTTGGTCAGGAACAGCGCCATGATCACCAGCTTGACCTCCCACACGAAGGCGGGCGTTTCCATAAGCGTGAGGTCATTGGCGATGCCGGTCACACGCTCGGCGTTGCCGATCACCGCCAGCACACCCCCGATGGCAATGACCGAGGTTGAGGCAAAAAATGCCGTGCCCTGGCGCAGGCTGGTCGCAATCTGCGCATCGAAAATCCGCGGTTCGCGCGTGATCATCTGGCGCATCCATTCGCGGCGAAACCCGGCCATGATCTGCGATGTCGATGGGTGCTTGGCCCCCGGATGCTCAATCCGCCAACCAATCAGCAACCATCCCGCGATAAGAAGCCCGAGTGCGGCCATATCGAAGGGCGTGAAAAAGGAAATGCGGTCAAGCCAGGTCATGGGTGTGCTCTTACACCGCAGAGTTTGAGATTGCATCCCGCACAAATTGGTCATATTATTTTACCAATCCTGAAGGAGATACGCCATGGAAATGCCGATTCCCGATTCGACCATCCTCGACCGCAAGGCCCGCGTGGTGGAACGCCTGCGCGACGTGCTGCCCCGCGATGCGGTGATCGACGACCCCATGGAAACCCGCGCCTATGAATGCGACGCGCTCACCGCCTATCGCTGCCCGCCCATGGTCGCCGTGTTGCCCGCCACAACCGCCGAAGTATCGGACGTGCTGCGCATCTGCCATCAGGAGGGCGTGCCGGTTGTACCCCGTGGATCAGGCACATCGCTGGCCGGGGGCGCCCTGCCGACCGCAGATTGCGTGATCCTGGGCGTGGCGCGCATGAATGACGTGCTCGAGACCGACTATGACAACCGCATCATTCGCGTGCAGACCGGGCGCACCAATCTCAGCGTCACAGGCGCGGTCGAGGCGGATGGCTTCTTTTACGCGCCCGACCCCTCCAGCCAACTGGCCTGCGCCATTGCGGGCAACATCGCGATGAATTCCGGCGGCGCGCACTGCCTGAAATACGGGGTGACCACCAACAACCTGATGGGCGTCACGCTGGTGCAGATGGACGGCACCGTGGTCGAAATCGGCGGCGCGCATCTCGATTCCGGCGGGCTGGACCTGCTCGGCGTCATCTGCGGGTCCGAAGGGCAGTTGGGTGTGGTGACCGAGGCGACCCTGCGCATCCTGCACAAGCCCGAGGGCGCGCGCCCGGTGCTCATGGGCTTTGACAGCGCCGAAATTGCGGGTGCCTGCGTGGCCGACATCATCAAGGCGGGCGTGCTGCCCGTCGCGATCGAGTTCATGGACAAGATGCTGATCGAGGTCTGCGAGGATTTTGCCAAGGCCGACTATCCGATGTGCGAGGCCCTGCTGATTGTCGAGGTTGAGGGTTCAGACGCTGAGATCAACGACCAGCTTGCCCTGATTACCGAGATTGCCAAACGGCATAACCCCGTCGCCTTGCGCGAAAGCGCATCGCCCGAGGAAAGCGCGCGCATCTGGGCCGGGCGCAAGGCCGCCTTTTCCGCCATTGGCCGGGTCAGCGACTACATGTGCCTGGACGGCACGATCCCCGTGTCCGAACTGCCCTATGTTCTGCGCCGCATTGGCGAGATGTCCAAACAGTACGGCCTGCCCGTGGGCAACGTGTTCCATGCCGGTGACGGCAACATGCACCCCCTGATCTGCTATGACGCGAACAAGCCCGGCGATCTGGAGATTTGCGAGGAATTCGGCGCCGAAGTGCTGAAGCTCTGTGTCGAAGTGGGCGGCTGCCTGACGGGCGAGCACGGTGTGGGCATCGAAAAGCGAGACCTGATGACCCATCAATACGCCCCCGCCGATCTCGAGGCGCAGATGGCGATCAAGGATGTGTTTGACGCCAAGTGGCTGCTGAACCCTGCGAAAGTGTTTCCGCTGGCGGTGTCCGAACCACGCCGGTCCGTGCAACTGGCAGCCGAATAGGGGGTCAGCCCCCTCGGCCTTTGGCCTCACCCCCGGAGTTTATTGGGCAAGATGAAGATGAGCAAAGTGAAGACAGAAGACGCGGTGGCAGAGGCCGTTGCCTCGGCACAAGGCCCATTGGTTGTGCGGGCCGGTGGGACGCGTTCCGTGGGCCGTCCGGTTGTGGGTGAGACGCTGGATGTGTCGGGCCTGTCCGGTGTGACCCTATATGAACCCGGCGCATTGACCATCGTGGCGCAGGCGGGCACGCCCTTGGCTGAGATCGAGGCGACATTGGCCGCCGAAAACCAGCGCCTTGCATTTGAACCCTATGACCTGACCGGCCTTTTGGGCACCAGCGGGCAAAGCACCATTGGCGGCGTCATCGCCACCAATGCCAGCGGACCGCGCCGCATTCAGGCGGGTGCGGCGCGTGACTTTGCCCTTGGCGTCCGTTTTGTCGATGGGGCGGGCAACGTCATCAAGAATGGCGGCCGCGTGATGAAGAACGTGACCGGTTATGATCTGGTCAAGCTGATGTGCGGATCGTGGGGCACATTGGGTGTGTTGACCGAGGTCAGCCTGAAAGTGCTGCCGAGCGTCGAGGCGGTGACCACTCTGGTGATAGAGGGGCTGACGCCCGCACAGGCCGTGGCCGCGATGAGTGCCGCGCTTGGATCGCCCTACGAGGTGTCGGGGGCGGCGTGGATCGACGGTGCCGTGTGGCTGCGGCTGGAAGGCTTTTCCAGTTCCGTGGACTACCGCGCAAACGCGTTGCAGGACCTGTTGCGCAGCCATGGTGAGATGACCCGCAGCGACAGTGTCGACTGGACCCGCGTGCGCGATGCGGTGCCGTTGCACGGGGCGGACGCGGTCTGGCGCGTGTCGGTCAAACCCGGCGACGGCCCAGCGGTGATCGCCGCCCTGCCCGACGGGTGCGATGCGATGATGGACTGGGGCGGCGGCCTGATCTGGGTCGGCCAGAGCGGTGGGGATGCGGCCGCAACTCACACCACTTTGCAAAGCGCGATTGCGGGTCATGCCACCCTGATGAAAGGGCCAGAGGCCCTGCGCGCCGCCGTGCCCGTTTTCCAACCCGAAGCGCCCGGCGTTGCCGCGCTCAGCACTGCCTTGCGCGCCCGGTTCGATCCGCGCGGCATCCTCAATCCCGGATTGATGGCCGCCTGATGCTTTTGATCCTGTTCACGATGGCCTTTGTGATCGGCCCCGCGCTCTATCTGGCGCTGGCGGCCTTTGACGGGCGGCTGTGGCCGCTGGCGCTGATCGCGTCCGTGATGGTCGTCCTCAGCCTGGCCTTGCGCAACGAGGCGAGCCTGACCCTGGCCGCTGACCCCGGCCCGGTCTTTGTCAGCCTGTTACTGATCTGGCTGGCCTGGATCCTCGTCCTGGTGATGGTCCACCGCGCGGCCTGCCGGACGCTGACCTCACGCGCCTCCCGGCGGTGGAGCCGGGCGCTGGGCGCAATGGGCACGACACTGCCGTGGTTCGGTTTCGCCACGGCGCAAATGATGGCGAAATGATATGCAAACGACATTTACCCCAGAGCAGTTGAAAGACCCCGCCACCGCGCGCAGCAACGAAATCCTGCGCAACTGCGTGCATTGCGGGTTCTGCACCGCCACCTGCCCGACCTACCAGGTGTTGGGGGACGAACTGGACAGCCCGCGCGGGCGCATCTACCTGATCAAGGACATGCTCGAGAATGAGCGGCAGCCGGACGCCAAGGTGGTCAAACACATCGACCGCTGCCTCAGCTGCCTGGCCTGCATGACGACCTGCCCCTCGGGCGTGCACTACATGCATCTGGTCGATCACGCGCGCGAATACATCGAGGACAACTACAAGCGCCCCCTGAGTGATCGCGCCCTCCGCTGGGTGCTGTCAAAAATCCTGCCTTACCCGATGCGGTTCCGCGTGGCCCTGCTGGGGGCCAAGATCGGCCGCCCCTTTGCATGGGCGATGCCCGATGCCCGCCTGCGCGCCATGCTGGAAATGGCCCCCGATCATATCCCGCCCGTCAGCCGCAATGACGACCCGCAAAGTTTTGCGCCCGAAGCGCCGAAAAAGATGCGCGTGGCGTTGATGACGGGCTGCGCGCAAAAGGCGCTGAACACGGATATCAACGATGCCACCATCCGCCTGCTGACGCGGCTGGGCTGCGAGGTGGTCGTGGCCGAGGGTGCAGGCTGCTGCGGCGCGCTGACCCATCACATGGGCAAAACGTCGGAAAGCCACGCAACAGCGGCCAAAAACATCACCGCATGGGCCCGCGAAATGGATGGCGACGGGCTGGATGCGATTGTCATCAACACCTCGGGCTGCGGCACCACGGTCAAAGATTACGGGCACATGTTCCGCAATGACCCGCTGGCCGAGGATGCCGCGCGCGTGGCAGGCATTGCCATGGACGTGAGCGAAGTGCTGATGAAACTGGACCTGCCGCAAGGCGCACCCCAGGACATGACCATCGCCTATCACGCCGCTTGTTCGCTCCAACACGGGCAACAGATCAAGACCTATCCCAAGGACCTACTGAAAAAGGCCGGGTTCACCGTGGTCGAACCCGCCGACAGCCACCTGTGCTGCGGTTCGGCCGGGACATACAACCTGATGCAGCCCGAGATTTCCAAGCAGTTGAAAGAGCGCAAGGTGCGCACGCTCGAGGCCAAAAACCCCGACATCATAGCGGCCGGGAACATCGGCTGCATGATGCAGATCGGATCCGCCGCAGGGGTGCCTGTCGTCCATACGGTCGAGTTGCTGGACTGGGCGAGCGGCGGGCCGCGCCCACCTGCCCTCGACCGCACCGGCGGAGATGTTCCAATTTTGCGCTAAATTCTCGCAGTGCCCTAATTCTGCCGCGTTTCCTTCCTAAACCCCGAGACATATCGCGGAATTGGTTTCAGGTTAACTATGCGTCGTTGGATGGCCCTCTCGATTATGGCTCTGGTTGTGACCTCGGCGGCGTTTGCACAGGATGCGCGACTGCGCAGGCTGACATCTGGCGACGATGCGCGCGCATGGCAGGCCGTCGGGCGGCTGAACATCGGCGGCACCGGATTTTGCACAGGTGCGCTGATCGCCCCCAAGATGGTTCTGACGGCGGCGCACTGCCTGTTCGACAAAAAGACCGGCGCGCGGATCAACCACTCCGACATCGAATTCCTCGCCGGATGGCGCAATGGACGCGCCTCGGCCTATCGATCGGTGCGGCGCGCGGTGGTGCATCCCGACTACAATTATGCAGGTCATGTCAGTTCAGACGGGGTGCGCAACGATCTGGCGCTTCTGGAGCTGGATCACCCGATCCGCGACGGCAAGATCCGCCCGTTCACCACTGCCGCACGGCCCCGTCGCGGGGCGCAGGTGGGTGTCGTCAGCTATGGCAAGGGCCGCTCCGAAGCGCCCTCGCTGCAAGAATTATGCAGCGTTCTTGCACAGCAGGAAGGCGTGCTTGTCACCTCGTGCACCGTTGACTTCGGAAGCTCGGGCGCGCCGATATTCATCGTGCAGGACGGCGAGGCACAGATCGTGTCCGTGGTGTCGGCCAAGGCCGAGATCGAAGGCGAGGCCGTATCGCTCGGCACCTCCCTTGGGGCACCCCTGGCCCAGTTACAGGCCGAAATGGTGGCCCAGAAAGACACGATCACGCCCCGCGTCCGCGCAGGCGCACGCAATGACACCGGCGCAAAGTTCCTGAGACCATGAGAGCGCTGTCCTTCCTTCTCGGCCTGATCATGGCCACGTCCGTCACGGCGCAGACCAGTGCCTTACGCACGCTTGATACCGATTACGCCGCCGCCAGTTGGAAGGCCGTGGGGCGGATCGATTTTGGGCGCAATGCGTTCTGTTCGGGCACGCTGATCGCGCCCGACCTCGTGCTGACTGCGGCGCATTGCCTCTACAAACCCGGCACAGCGCGGCTCTGGCCGACCGAAGGCATTCGGTTCCAGGCCGGCCTGCGCGACGGGAAGGCTGTGGCAGTGCGCGCAGCCTCTGACGCAGCAGCGCACAAGAAATTCAAACCGACCCGCCCGCTGAATGCGGTGAACGTGGCGCATGATGTGGCGCTGATCCGGCTGGCCGAGCCGATCTCGACCTACGAGGTCGCCCCGTTTTACGTGCACGAAGACCGCATTGCGCCGGGGCCGGTCAGCGTCGTGTCCTATGGGCGGGGCCGCGCAAACGCGCAGTCGCGACAAAAGGAATGCCAGATGCTGGGCCGGGACGGCGATGCAATGGTGTTTGACTGCGATGTCACATTCGGGTCGTCCGGCAGCCCCGTGTTTTCACACAAGAACGGGCGCGGGCGGATCATGGCCGTGATCTCGGGCATGATCGAGCTTGAGGGGCATAAGCGATCCGTGGGCATGGTGCTGCCCGAGCGGGTGGCCGAGCTGAAGTCGCAAATGCGCATGCAGGTGGCCACACCCACCGCCAATGTGCGGCGCATCACCGTCGGCGGCGGCACGCGCACGAATATCGGTGCGAAATTCGTCAAACCCTGAGGGGCTTGAACGCGCAAAAATCCTCACCACATCATGTACATCGGATGCCCGGACGGGGTCCGACCATAGCAACCCGCGGGTCTGTCCATGGTGGAAGGCCCGCTTCGTAATCGCTCTGATGAGGATAACAATGCGTACATATGATTTTGCACCGCTTTACCGCGCAACCGTTGGTTTCGACCAGATCGCCGACCTGATGGACCGGGTGCTTGCCACCGAAGGCAACACGAACACCTATCCGCCCTACAATATCGAAAAGACAGATGACGACGCCTATCGCATCTCGATCGCTGTTGCCGGGTTCTCGGAAAATGATCTGCATGTCGAGGTCAAGGAAAAGAGCCTGATCGTATCGGCCAAGAAGGCCGAGGATGAGGGCAAGACCTACCTGCATCGCGGGATCGCAACACGGGCCTTTGACCGCAAGTTCCACCTGGCCGACCATGTGGTCGTCACAGGCGCATCCCATGTCGATGGCATGCTGCATATCGACCTGGTCAAGGAAGTCCCCGAGGCGCTGAAACCGCGCCGGATCGAGATTGCCACCCAAAAGGCAATTGAAACCGATGTGGTGGAGGCCAAGGCCGTCAACTAAGCCCAAGACTTAACTTGACGGAGGCCCGGAGCGCTTACGCGCCCCGGGCCACTTTATTTTTGAGGGGGCGTTGCCCCCGTCCTTCGGACTCCCCAGAGTTTTCCTGGCAAGATGAAGAAGAAGCGAACCCTTTGCGCTTCACTTTGCTGGATAAACTCCCCCCGGAGGGTCGGCTTGCCACAAGAAACGCCGCCCGAAAAACTGGGCGGCGCCATTTTCTTACTTCAAGAAAATGTTCACATCTGACCAATGGAAAAGAACATCGTCTCGCCCGAATGATCGTCGACGCCATCGTTGTCGGTCGAGATCCAGGCGGTGCCGTCTTCCATGATCGCCAGCCCCTCGACCTTGTCGAGCACGTAGCCACCCGTGGACGTCAGCGCCGGGACCAGGTCCGCGACCGGCTCCTTGCGCACCACAGGCAGTTCACCGCCCAACGGTGAGGGCTGCATCTCGGCCAGCGGGACCCGGTAAACCTTCTTGGTCACCGCCTCGATCCCATGCTGGTTGTCACGCTCTACGATATAGACATGATCGCCAAAGGCCGTGATTTCCGACAGGCCCACCCAGCCCTTTGCCGGTTCCGCCTTGGGATAATGGACAGCGCCCCATTCCTCGGTCTCGATGTTGTAGGACACCAGTTTGACGTGGTTCTTGGGGTCGTCTTCCCACTCGCGTTGGACAGCCATCCACAACGTGTCGCCCACCTTGGTCACGCCTTCGAAACCAAACCGTTTCTCAACGGCCATGAGTGCAGGGGGCAGACCGATCTCTTCCTCGATCGCGCCGTCAGCGTCCACTTTGTAAAGCGCGTGGGGGATCACGCGGTCCGTGCGCCCTTCGGATGCGATCCAAAACGCGTCGCCGTCAATGGCGATCCCCTCCATATCCAGCTTTTGCGCCGGGCGGCCTGCGCGGGTCACGTCGATGGCGTCCACGATCCTTGCCGGTGTTTCGCTGGGGTCGATCACGAAGATGCGCGGCTGATAGCCGTAAAAGCTGTCCGAGACGGCGTAGATCAGACTGTCCTTGGCCGCTATGCCCGAGATCGCGCCCCAGCCTGTGAGCGTGTCCATGCCTGCGGATGTCAGGTGCGGGTACACCGCATCACCCTCGGCATATTCAAACAGCATCACATGCGCGCGCGCCGCGCCATCCTCCAGCCCGTCATATTCGTTGGCAGACACCAGCAGGTTGCGCTCGGGGATGGTGACATAGCCCTCTGGCCCGATGCCGGAAGGCAGCATTTGCTTCAGCACAGGCGCGACGGGGTCGGTGATGTCATAGACACCGACGATGGACCCGCGCTCGGACCCGACGAACAGGTAGGGCGTGCCGCCAAAGGTGCCGGTTGTGACCGACTCGGGCTCGACCCCTTTGGCGTCCGACCGCTTGTCAGGATAGTGGCCGATCTGGATCATCGCACGCTCGAACGACGTGCCCGCCTCGTACACAACCGTGCCGTCCTTGTTGAAGATCGTCCAGGAGCGTGAGCCGCCCTGGTAATCACCCTCGTTCGCGGTGGCAAAGTGCTGATCGTCGATCCATGTGACCGCATCAGGTTCGCGCAAACGGCCCTCTTGCGTTTCGGTAAAGAGCAGCGCGGCGCGTTCATCCGTGGCATCGATGCCCACCAGGTCGACGGCACCGGCAGAGAAATGGCTTACGATGGACCCATCGCGCGCCACGACCACCATGTGGTTGTTTTCCTGAAGGCTCACGACCGTTTCGCCCAAGGCGTTGATCGAGACATATTCAGGCTCGGGATCACTGGGCGCGACCTCGGCCAGCCCGGTCAGGTCTGCGGTCGCGATGCTGTCGCAGTCCAGCGATCCGTCGACCACATTGATCATTTTCAGGCTGCCAGCGGGCAGTTGCGGGATCACGCCGTCATTCAGGTCTTCATCCCGCTCGTTCTCGATGGCGACGGCCACAAACGACCCATCGGGCGCCTTGGCCACGCTGTCGGGCTGGCCGGCCAGATCACAGGAGGCCAGAACCGACCCGTTGCCCGTGTCGATGGCCAGCATCTTGCCGGACGGGGCCGTGTAGCTTTCGGAGGTGTTCACCCCGACAAAGGCGGTCGTGCCGATGACGGCGACAGATGTCGGCTCACCCCCGACCTCAAGGATGCCCTTAGGCGCCGGGTTGGCCGGGTCGGTGATGTCGATAAGGCCCAGCACCTCGAGCGGGCTGTCGGTATAGACCAGCGTCATCCCATCCGCCGTCGCATCAATGATCTCGGGCGAGGTTTCGCGGCTGGTGTCCGCGCCTTCGGCCATGTTGGTCACGACGGGGAAAGACGCGATGCGGTTGAAATTCATCTCGGCAGCGGCGGCACCTGCACTCAGCGCAAGGGCCGAGGTCAGGCATATCAGGGGCTTGGTCATCAGACACTCCTTCGGGAAATACATCCCGCACCGAGTGGCCGTTTTGGTTAACGCGCCCGTAACGTTTTCATATCGGTTTTGTAAAATCAGACGGTCGGCGTCTGGCCTTCCAGCACCGTGCGGAACCAGCCGGTGTCGATATTGCCGCCGCACAGGATGACGCCGACCTTACGGCCTGCCATTTGCTCACGCTCCTGCATCAGGCCCGCAAGTGGGGCGGCCCCGGCCCCTTCGGCGACGTTATGCGTGGCGGTAAAGTACAGGCGGATCGCCTCGGCCACGTCGTCATCGCTGACGGCAATGATGCGCTCCGCCCCTTTGGAATAGACGTCGAACGCCTCTTGCACGGGCACCCGCACGGCCATTCCGTCAGCAAAGGTGGCCGCCGAATTTGTCTCGATCAGCCGCCCGGCCTCCACCGACAGCTTGGCCGTCTGGGCGCGATCAGACACCACGCCGACCACCTTGGTATCGAGGCCCAGCGCATCGCGTGCCATGATCGTCCCGCAAATGCCCGACCCGCAGCCGATAGGCACATAAACCGTATCCAGATCGGGTTGCGCGCTGAACAGTTCATACGCGTAGGTGGCAACGCCCCGCACCAGTTCGGGGTGATAGGGCGGCACGATGAACAGCCCCTCCGCCTCGGCCACGCGATAGGCCTCTTGCCGCGCGGTGTCGAAATCATCGCCGAATTCGATCAACTCGGCACCAAAGGCGCGCATGGCCGCATTCTTTTCCACCGAATTGCCGCGCGGCACATAGACCTTGGCGGTCAGACCGGCGCTGGTTGCGGCCCAGGCCTGCCCTTGGCCGTGATTGCCGCGGGTGGCCGTGCAAATGCCCGGCACATCCGGGTGGGTGCGCACCAGCCAGTCCATGAATGTCAGCGCGCCGCGCACCTTGAACGCCCCCGTGGGCGTGTGGTTTTCGTGCTTGACCCACACCTCGGCCCCCGTCGCGGCGGACAGCAGCGGCCAGTGGTGTTGGGGCGTCGGGGCCATGCGCGCATGGATGAATGCGGCGGTGTCGCGCAGGGTATCAAGGGTCAGCATTGCGCGACCATCAGCCTGCGCCGGGGTCAAGTCAACACCCCCTAGCCCTTTGGTCGGATTTGCTTTTCTCGGGCGCGCGGAACGAACACCGCGTGGCGCACCCATGAGCTTGGCCCACACCCGATGACCGAAAGAGACCACTTGTTGATTGTACAACTATTGGTGGACGGGTGAGGGACAAATGTGCAAGCGTTGATGAATTGAACCTGGGGAGGTCGGTCACGCCATGATAGTGGGGTTGGCCGAAAGACTGATTTGAACAATTCCGCATCGGGGCTTTCGTTCCCGTCCGACGCTCTTGATCCGCGACTTGCGGACATTGGCGTTCTGGTCGGGCTGCTGACCAGGACGGGCAATGATCTGGCCCTCAACCTTGACTGGTTCGAGAACCCTGTCACCTACATCGAAGGGATTCCGCAGAACAGGGATGCCATCCTCGACCTGCTGCGCGATGTGCTGGGCGAGAAATCGGATGTCAGCCCGGACGGCAACGACTGGTATCAGATCAAGTACGAAGACAACGAAACACCGGTCTACGTGGTGCTGCCCAGCGACACGACCAGCCCCAGTTCGGTGGTTGCGCTGGGCCTGTTTCACGCGATGTCGGATGGCAAGCCGATCACGGCAAACCTGTGGGCCACGATCCCCCTGTTCGAACTGCCCCTCACCTCGGCAATCGTGGTGACAGGCAGCACGAAAGATCCCATCACGGTCGCCTTCGATCTCAGCTCGACCCAAAGTTTCAAGGCCGGGGCCGCAACCTTTGACGGGCTGGAGTTCAAGGGGCTGGTGACCTTCACCTCCGACCCGAGTTTCGAGCTGAATTTCCTGCAAATGACGCCCCCGTCGCCGCAATCGACGCAAAAGACGCTGCAAGGCTTGGGCGCCGCATTGGGCACCTTGTCAAACTGGATGGATCCGGTGCTGGCCGAGACACAGGTCGCCGCCATCCTCGCCAAGCCCATTCCCTCAACGGGTATCAAGGTCGGTGACATTCTGGTTGATCTGGGTGCGCTCAAGGCCAGCGTGGCCCAGGCCGCTGGGTCGTACAGTTTCGGGGCTTTCAAAACTCTGCTCAGCCTCACCTCGGCCAAGGCCTGCGCCGAATGGGTGCTGGCCGAGGGCCTCAAGGCGCTTGCCAGCAACAAGAAACCCATCGCCAAGATCCGCGATGGCGGGGTCTATGTCACCTCGCAGGATGTGCTGAAAAAGACGGCCACGGATTACGGGCTGCGCGTCACCGTGCCCGATATCCAGGTCATGGGCGAAAAGAAAAAGAAGAAGGGCGCGATCGCCGCCCCGACACCTGCCAAGAAAAAGCCCAACGTGATGAAACTGCAGGTCGGTAAATGGCTGACCGGCGAAAGCGACAAGAACAACTGGATCAAGCGCGCAGACCCCAAAGGCACCGTGCCATCACCGGGCGTCACCCTGTTTGTCGTGCGCGAAACCGGCACCACACCCACCTTCAAGCCCCGGCTGGAACTGGTCAGCCTCGGGCTGGATTACAACGGCGCGGAAAAGACGCCACTGGCCTCGGTCAAGGGCGTGACGCTTGGCGGGGTCGAGCCGCGGTTTTACGTCTCGCTTGATTTCGGCAACCTGAAACCGGTGCCATGGGGCGGCGCGCTGCGCGTCGACAAACTTGGGCTGCCAGTCGGCAATGTGACCAAGGGGGCGTCTGGCAACCCGGTGGCTGCCAACCTGCTGTCCTCGGGCGACAAGAAGGACACGACCAAGAAGGCACCGGCCAAAACCGATGGCGCGGACAAGCAGGCGGTTGCGCCCGAGTTCTCGGCGGCGCTGGCATGGGTTTCGGACCCGGCCAACCCGACCGAGGTCAACTTCCAGCTTTTTGATCAAAAGGACAAACCGGCAGACAAGGTGATCCTGCCGATCCAGCGCAGTTTCGGGCCGCTGTTCCTGAAGACCTTCGGGCTGGAATGGAAACAGCCGAACAAGGATCTCGACCTTGGTCTGCTGTTTGACGCCAAGGTGACGGTGTCCAAGCTGGAAGTGGAACTGAAGCAGCTCTCCGTCGGCATTCCACTGCGCACGCCCGGAACGATCAGCGACTACACGCTCGGGCTTGAAGGTCTCGATTTCACGATGAAGACCGGATCGGTCGACATCAGCGGCGGGCTGTTCAAGGACGAAGTTGTCGTGGATGGCAACAAGGTCGCCGAGTACAACGGTCAGGCGCTGGTCAAGGTCGGGGACAAGTGGACCGTGTCGGCCATGGGATCATGGGCCGAGGTCAAAGGGCATCCATCGCTTTTCGTCTTTGCGCTGGTGGATGCGACCATTGGCGGTCCGGGCTTCTTCTTTGTCACCGGCGTCAGCGGCGGCTTTGGCTACAATCGCGCGCTGAAGGTCCCGGCACAGGACAAGGTGCAGGACTTTCCACTGGTCGCGGGCCTTTCGGACGCCTCAAAGCTGGGCGGCAAGACACCGGACCCCGCCAAGGCCCTCGAGGCGCTCAAGGAATACATCCCCCCCGCGCAAGGCGTGAACTTTTTCGCAGCGGGCGTGCAATTCACGTCCTACGAGCTAATCAAGTCCAACGCCCTGTTGGTCATCGAGTTCGGCAAGACATTCGAAGTGGCGGTTCTGGGCCTGTCCCGGATCAAGCTGCCGCAAGAGGGCGATGAAGTCTTTGCCTATGTCGAACTGGGCCTCGAAGTGCTGTTCATTCCGGCCCAGGGCCAGTTGGGCGCAACGCTTCAGATCACGCCCAATTCCTATGTGCTGACCAAGGATTGCAAACTGACCGGCGGCTTTGCCTTTTTCGTCTGGTTCGATCCCAGCCCCCATGCCGGGGATTTCGTGCTGACCGTCGGGGGATATTCGTCCTATTTCAAGAAACCGGCCTGGTACCCGGACGAACCCCGCCTCGGGTTCAACTGGAAAGTCTCGACCGATGTGACCGTGACGGGCACAGCCTATTTCGCGCTGACACCTTCGGTCATCATGGGCGGTGGCGGGTTGGACATCCAGTTCCATTCCGGGCCGATCAGGGCGTGGTTCACGGCCCATGCCGATTTCCTGATCCAGTGGAAACCGTTTGCCTATCTCGCCAATGTCGGGGTCAGCATCGGCGTGTCGGTGCGGGTGAACCTGCTGTTCACCAAAACCACCATCAAGGCCGAAGTCGGTGCAGACCTCGAACTGTGGGGGCCACCCACCGGCGGGCAGGCCCGTGTCCATTTGTATGTTGCCTCGTTCACCGTGTCCTTTGGCGCAAGGCGTAACGAAACGGGTGGCTATGTCGCGTGGGACGACTTCACCGCGCTGCTGCCGCAGAACAACACCGCACAGGCCGCAAACCCGCACCCGATGATGCAGGCGGCGGCGGTCGGGGCAAGCGTGCCGTTCGAAAACGTGGTCACGCTCAGGATCACGGGCGGGCAGGTGCCGGCCAAGGATCAGAACGGTGTGTGGATGGTGCGGGCGGGCGACTTTGCCTTTGATGTGGAAACCGCGTGGCCGCTCACGTCGCTCAACCTGACCGGGCCCGGTACACCCACGCCTGTGGCCCCGCCAACGCTGAACCCACCCGACACGATCACACCCCCGCCCCGGCAGGCGCGACCTATCCCGCCTGCGCCCGCAGCGACGGCTACTATGTCGGCGTGCGCCCCATGGGCATCAACTGCACCAGCTCGGTGCTGGACCTGAGCATCGTCTATGACGACACCAAGACGGTGCTGGACATCGACACCGACTGGAACTGGGACATCGCGACCAAGTCCGTGCCCGAGGCGCTGTGGGGCGTGCCCATTGCCCCCGGCACAACCCCCAAGGCCGAGGCCAGAACCCTGGACGGGCGCATGACGGGCCTGAGCGGCATCAGCCCGAAAAAGCATCCGATGACAGGGCCTGCGCCGATTCCGCAAGCTAACCTCGCGACCGACCCCATTAATCCCGCAGCGGCGCAGAACGACCTGCTGCCCTTGCCGCAGACGGCGCAAACCAACGCGCCCACGGTGGATGCAACCTCGCTTGGCACGATTGCCAAGACAGCGGCAGACAGCACCGTGGTGGCCTTGCGCACCGACATTTTTAACGCCCTGGGCGCGGCGGGGCTGAACGCGGGCACAGATGGCGACATGCAGCCCTTTGTCGACGCCATCCCGACCTGTTTCGCGGGGGCGCCCATGCTGGGCAAAGTGGCGTGATGATCCGTTGCAAGACACCAACCGACCTGCGGAGGTCCCTGACATGACGAAACCAAGCGCGGCAGGGCCTTTGCCACTCGGGGACATCCAGTTCTTCAACCGGCACATCCCCGCGATGCATGGCGGCATGTACAACATCTCGATCAAGCAGACAGTGGCCAGCACCAATGTCGCTGACGGGGGCACGGCATTGCCCAACACGGCGTTCCCCGGCGCGCTGCCCCTG
Organism: Tateyamaria algicola; assembly: GCF_047715485.1. Lineage (NCBI taxonomy): Bacteria > Pseudomonadati > Pseudomonadota > Alphaproteobacteria > Rhodobacterales > Roseobacteraceae > Tateyamaria > Tateyamaria algicola. Next base: position 2,222,734 of record NZ_CP180422.1, on the reverse strand, counting down.
ACACAGACGGTGGCAGTGGCCGCACCCCGCTTTGCAATGGACCCGGCGGATGTTCACGCCGTTTTCCCACCCTCCGGTCAGGTCGGAGCATTTGATCAGAACCTCGCTTCGGTCACGCTCACAGGCGGCGCAATGCCGTGGGAGCGTCCGCTGACCGCCACCGACAATGACACACCCTACCTCGGTGTCCTGCTGGTGCAGGAGGACGAGTTGGCCCAGGGCCTGACGACCTGCCGCGCCTCGCAAATCCTGTCGCCACCACCCGGCACGATGGGCCCGCAGATCGGCACGCCCGACTTGCAGGACATGCTGGATCAGGTCACGGCCCTCACGATCACAGATGGCGGCAGCGGATACACCTCGGCCACGATCACGCTGGCTGGGGGCGGCGGTTCGGGTGCTGCGGCGGATGCCACAATTGCCAGCGGCGTTGTCACAGCGGTTTCGGTGACCGCAGGGGGCAGCGGATACACCACGGCCCCAACCCTCACTCTCTCCGGGGGCGGCACCGGCTTTGCTGCGTCGGTCGAGGTATCGGGCGGCGCTGTGCAATCCGTGACCATCACTCAGGCCGGTTCTGGCTATCCGTCCAACGCCACGCTGTCCCTCAAGGGCGGCGGCGGCACGGGTGCGACCGTCACGCCGACGATCAGCGATGGCGTCATCGTTGGCGCAACCGTGACAGAGGTGGGCACCGGATACACAAGCGACCCAGATGTCACGATCAGTGGCGATGGCAGCGGTGCAACGGCAACAGCCGCGCGCGGTGTGCAGGGCCGTGTCATTGACATCGACACCGCCACGTTCACCCGCCTCGTGCCGCGCTTTGACAGCTCGGATGTGGAACCGCGCTGGCTTGCCCACGTGCGCGACGTGCCGGTCGTAGACAAGGAAACCGGCACGGCAAGCGGTGTGACCGAATTCGGTACCGTGGTTGGCAACCGCTTTCCATCTCCGGGGCCGGGGCCCGTGGCCGAACTGACCCTGACCGCAACGGGCCAGGGGTACACCACCGCTCCCGATGTCACGATCACGGGCGGCGGTGGGTCCGGCGCCACGGCAATCGCAATCCTGAGCGGCGATCAGGTCACGGACATCACGCTGACCAATCCCGGCAGCGGCTATTCCGCCCCACCCACAATCACGTTTTCAGGCGGTGGCGGCAGCGGCGCGGCGGCGTCAGCGCGCACGCGGGCGCGCTGGCAGGCGCACCTCGTCTCGTTCGAGGGGTGGGAGGATTTCATGGGCACCGCCCCGCAGTGGCCCACCGATCCTGTCACCGGGAAAACCGTGGAAAACGTGCGGCTCGTCTCGCTCTATTCCTGGTCGTTCTACTGCTTGTCAGAGGCGGGGAATTTCCGCGATCTGATGGAAAACCTAGCCGCGCCGGCAGGGGACGCAGGCGCGACCAAGGACAACCTGTTGCTGCGCCTGCCCGATCCCGGGCCGGGTGACGGATCGGCTGCCGCAACGGCCGTTCAGGGTGCATTGAACGCAGGCTATACCGCGCTCGAATACCAGACACGGTCGGGCGTCGACAGTTTCGCGTGGTATCGCGGGCCGCTCGCACCGCTGCCCGTGCCGGCACTTGCCATCGACAGCGCGTGGGACAATGCAAGCGCGGCCATGGTCTATGACGACACCACGGGCCTGTTCGATCAATCCTATGCGGCGGGATGGCAGGCGGGCCGCCTCCTGGCGCTGTCAGATCAGAACTTTGCCACGCAACTGCGCGAATGGCGTCGACAGGGGATCACCCTGACCAACACGCTGCTGGCACGCATTCAGGCGACGCCCAACAGCGTACTGCAAAAATATCTGCCCAGCCCGGACCTGACCAAGGATGACGCCGCCACCGTGGCCGAGTTGGAAAAGCTGTTGGAGGCCGACCTGCTGTCCGACGCAGTAATGGACTATTTGACCAGCACGTTCGCCGCCAATATCGCGCCAACACTCGGGCAGGCGGATGTGGACCTACCCTCTGGGTGTCAGACAGGTGTCGACACGCTAGCGGCCCCGGCACCGCCCCCTGCAAACGTGATCTCGGCCCTGCAATCGCTGCTGGCACAGCCCGCCATTGCCGCGCTGCTGGTCAAGATGAACGGCACCGATCTGGGTGATCCGGCCCCCTCGGCCCTGTCTTACGTGGTCGAGTGGCTGGGCGAATTGCGCCTGATGATGGGCCTGCCCTTTGCCCAGATGGTGCCCGACACCCGCGCATTACCGACCGAGTCGCTGCGCTATTTCTATGTCGATCCGAACTATCAAAAGGCACTGGTGGACGGCGCGCTGAGCGTGGGCCTCGAGAACGGGCACGAGGTGCTGTACCAGACGCTGAACTACGATCTGCTGGTGGATGCCACACAGCAGGAGATGGTCCAGACCCGTGCCCGGCTGGTGGGGCAAACCCCGACCAATCCCGCGCCCAATCCGGGCGTGCCGGTGGCCGGGTTCCTGTTGCGCTCATCCGTGGTGTCCGGCTGGCCCGGGCTCGAGATCAAGGGCTACCGCACCTCGACACTCGCCGCCGGGGGCACCAACCCGACGCCAAGCGATCCGATGCAGCCGCTGCGCATCGACCGGCTGGCCCCGGATGTGATGCTGGTCCTGTTCCCGGAACCACCCGCCTGGGTCCAACTGGGCGAGCCGCACGAGCAATTGGCCTTTGGCCACGAGGATGGCGGGATCGTCGATCTGCGCTGGGTGTCGGACAGCCCCTCCAAACCCATCGGGGACATAATCGGCTCAGCCTCGATCGACATCACGCAATACTACCGTGATGCAACCGCCGTGGCACCGGTGCTCGACACAACCGCCCTTGCCGCCGCGCTGTCGGCGAAACTGGCAACGGCCTATGGCGGCAGCCTGCCCGCCCCCTTTGATGCGGCGGACTTCGCCATCCAGATGGTGCGTGCGCCCGAACAGATGATTTTCCAGAATCAGCCCGATCCCAAGGCCGTGGCCGCCCCCATGACACCGAAGGGACACTACTGATGCCCAGCCAATCCCCCTGCTTGTCCCCATGGCCGTCGAGGCGCTGTTGGTCAACGGCGCCGTCCTTGGACAACAGACGTGGTATCGTGGCCTTGTCGACTTTTCCCAACTCGACAAATTCGCCGACCCGCTGCCTGCGCCCTCGGAACTGGGCCAGAAACCGGGGATCGGCATTCACCTGCACTGGGCCCTGCCCAAGGCGCTTGTCCACGGCACGCAAATCCGCGCGACCGGCGCGGCCACCGTGACCGGCGGGGGTGTCTCTGCCGTTGATCTGATCAATCCCGGCTCGGGCTATGTGGTGCCGCCCACGGTCACCATCACCAGCGGCGGCGGGTCCGGCGCGCTGGCCGTGGCCGACCTGAGCAAGGGGGCAGTCAGCGCCGTGCGGATGATCGCGCCGGGGCACGGCTACACAAGCGCGCCCAAGGTCGACATCACGCCAAGCCCCGAGATTTGCTTTCCCCTCGTGCCCAACCGCTGGCTGGTCACCCGCTTTGATCCGGTCACCGCCACAAACGCACCCCGCGCCACCACCAGCTGGATCCTGACCTCGGACGAGATCAGCCTGAACGACGGCAAATCCCCCTTTGTCGATCCCACGACAAGCGTGGCAGGCGACATCAAGCAGACCAATATCGGCGTGTCCCGCGTCCTGTCGGCGTGGCAGGGCGAAAGCGGTGCGGCGGGCACCGACCTGTTCCTGCGCGCCGTGGGTCCGGGCGAGCTCAGCTTTCACGCCTCGCAACCGGGCACCGAGAACGTGTTCAGCATCTATGACGATCTGGGATCGCAGAACGGCACGCAAAAGGTGCCCTTTGCCGAAGGGGCCGAGCTGACCTATCAGGTCATCGGCTGGTACTCCGACCCCTCTGCCGATCCGCTTTATGGCCCGGTGGTGCACTGGGGCGATGATTGCAGCGGCACACGCAGCGCCTGGAGCAGTGCAAGCGATCCCGAAGACGCCTGGACTGACCTGATGGCCGATCTGAACTGGGCCGTCGACACCCCGCCCACCACGGCGGCAGAGATGCCGAATTCCAGTCTCTATCACGGCATGATCCATTCGGTGTCATGGACAAACGTCAACATCCCGCCGCGCGCGAATTCCAGCACAAAGGGCATGACGGTCTGCATTGGCAACACCGCCGCCGACGCCCTGTCCGCGCTGGTCAAATCGCAAGCCGCCTCTGCCGATCTCGGCACGCTCGAGGTGCAGGAACTCGAGGCGCTGAACTTCAACGCGCTCAAACTGCTCGACCAGGCCGATGGCGCTGCGCAACTGGAAACCAAGATCCACGATGCGCAGTTTTCCACCGAACCGGGCGGTACACGGTGGGAGATCGTGCCTGCCGCAGATTCCGACTTTGCGGGTCTCAGCGCCGCGCCCGCCCCGCCGCCCGCGACTCCGCTGACACCGACGCAACTTGACCAGTTGGCCAAGCTGAACGCGGATCAGGTCGCGCTGGACAGCGCATTGCGGCAATTGCAGTCGATGAAATGGTCGCTCTTTGCGACGTGGTGGAAACACGAACGCAGCAAGACGGACTCCGATTGGCAACAATGGGTCAGCGACCCCCAGACCGTCTTGAAGAACCTCAAGGACAACCTCGATCCGACCCAGCAGGGCCTTTATCAGGACGTCGCGGCCAAGCAAAAGGCGGTCGCCACCAGTGCGGCGGCACTGCCTGGCCCGACCGACCCGATCAGCATTGCCGATTACGCGCTCAACACGCTCAAGCTGGACCCCAGCCAGTGGACCCTCAAAGCGTCAAGCGCGAACCCCTTCCACGCCCCCGCGGATCCGGTGGTGATGGTCGCCGGGCTGCAAGCCTCGGCCAAACAAAAGACACAGCACCCCAAATACCTCGCCGGCACCGGGTGGAGCGATACCCTGATCTGCCGCACGGAACCCCAGGCGGCCACTGGCATCATCTCGGGTGTGGCGAACCCGACGGATGTGACGCCTGCCACCGCATTCGCCAGCGAAATCCCGACAGTGCGCAATGCAAACCTGCCTGCACCCGTCCAATCCGGGGTGACGGCACTGGTCACGGAAACCTTCCTCGCCGATCCGCAAAACGCGGGCACGATCGTGGCCGTCGTTAACAACGGCGCAGGCAGTCAGGCGCAGATCGACGCACTGGCAGACGCGATCACGGACTTTTCCGCGCCGGTCACTTCGCACGGCGGCACATGGGTGCCCGCCATCACCGAAACCTTCGCCTATGCCCCCTGGCAACAGGCGTGGTCACCGCTTTACCTGCAATGGGACATGCAGTTCTATCCAACGCTCAACAGCACGAACACGGGCAAATCAGCGCCGGGAGAGCAATGCGACAACTGGGGCTTCGACCTCGACAACTGGGCCTTTGACGGCACCGATTACAACTGGACAGGCGACAACCCGATCCAGACTCCGCAAGGGTATCAGGGGCGCACCTTCCTGACCGGTCAGGCCAATTTCGCGCTCATCTCGCGGCTGCACCACTACCTGACCACAGCCAAAGCGCCCGAGGCCGGGCTGAAGGCGGTCGAGGCGCTGATCGACAAAGTGGGCGACATGAATTTCCTGTCCCAACGCCTCATGGGGCTGACGGATGCGATGGTCATGCGCTCGGTCAATCCGGGCAATCCGCCCAATCCCGACATCGCCCCGGTGATCGGCGCCGAATACAATGAAACCCCCGATCCGCAAAAAGGCGACCAGCCGATCCGCTTCGGCATGGGCGATCCGTTCTTCTTTCCGGTGCGGGGCGGGTACATGACCTTCAGTTCGCTGCTGGTGATCGACGCCTTCGGCCAGACGGTCGATCTGATGAAGGCTCAGGGCAACACGGGCGGCGGCCTGGGCTTTCGCCCGCTCTGCGGTGCGGGCCTGCTGCCCGCCGAGAACAAGAAGGTGAGCACACCTGACCTCTTGCAATCGGTCTATCTGCAACCGCGGCTTCCACAACCGGCCCGCCTGAACTTTGATTTCCTGTCCGCCAGCAATGACAACGACATTCTGGGGCAAAGCGCGGGTGTGAACCCGGTCTGTGGCTGGATCATTCCCAACCATCTGGACCGGGGGATAAACGTCTATGACGCCAGCGGCGTCGCGCTTGGGGAATTGATCGAGCTGGCCGATCTGGGAGGTGGCCACAGCCTCAGCTGGCTGCCTGCGCCGGGCAGTGACGGTGCGGTACTTGATCCGGACAACATCAAGGATACCCACCTCAAGGGGTTCGTCGCCGGGCTGATGGGCCGTAACGATCAGGGGGCCGGGCTGCGCAACTTCCTGTCCTGCGTTGATGAAACGCAATGGACGGTGGACCCGCTGGGCGGGCGCAAGGATCAGAACCTGTCGGTGCTGATCGGGCGGCCACTTGCGCTCGTGCGCTGCAAACTGGGGCTTGAGTTGGATGGCCTGCCTTACGTCAACCAAAGCTGGCGCGACACGCTGCAACAGCAGGGCACCGGCCTGGAAGCGCTGCAATGGCAGATCCGCATGGGCAGTCTGAACCTCTATGACGACGGGCTGATGGGGTACTTCATCGACGACAACTACGCCGCCTTCCACGCCGTACACGAGCCCGAAGGACAGGCGCCCGCGACACCGCCCTACATCACGCCGATTGCGCCGGGCAATTACCTCAAGGCCGCCTTTGACGGCGGCGACACGACCCTGACCATGCTGCTGGACCCGCGCGGCGATGTGCACCTGACAACCGGCATCCTGCCCACGCGCGTCGTGTCCCTGCCCGATACATTCGTGAGCCCGGCCATGGGGCAATTCGCGCTCACCTTCCGCACCGGCCCGGTGCTGAGCGAGACAGAACAGGTGCGCATCCCCTACCCGACCGAACGCCATGGCGACTGGAGCTGGGCACAGCTCACCGCCCCAACCGCGCCGGGGACAGACCCCGCCTACACGATCAAATCGTTGGTCAAGGCCGGGCAGGAGGCGCGGCTTGATTCAGCGCCGCCCGCACTGATGGAGGGGTGGTTGTCCTTCAAACCGGACGGAAAGGAGTGATGCCTTGAACACCGAAGGCAGCGCAACCCGGCTGAGCTATGGCTTGAACGTCAACCCGATGCCACCGCTGTGCGGGCAACACGTTACGCTGACCCTTGGCGTGTCGAACCAGACCGACACCATCATCCATGTATCCCGGATCGACTTTCAAATCGTGGTTGGGCCACTGGCAACGGCCCTGACCAATGACACCTCCGATCTGCACCTGAACCATCCCGAGGACTGGAAGATCACGCAAAAGGGCGGGGCCTTCCACATCGCCCCGCTGTCCGCGGCGGCGGGTGCCATCGGGGCGGATGGTCTGGAATTCGACATCGGCAACATCCACGTCAACGACGAAAGCGGCCCAACCCCGGTCACCGTCACGGAACACAGCGCGGCCCCGGACACCGCGCGGCTGGGCACATGGACGACCCAACTGACCAAGGAAACGCCGCCCCTCGCGCTCAACAACCTGGTCGCAGACCCGCCGGACGTCGACTATCTTGGCGACACAACGCTCACCTGGTCGGCCACACATGGCGCTGTCATTGAAATCGTCCTGCCGGACAAGACGATCAGAACCGTCAAGGATATGCCGGGCAGGCCCTTGGCGGCACAGGGGTCCTACCTGCTCGAGGGGCTGGAAAAGAGCACGGTCATCACTGTCATCGCTACCGGGCAAAAGGCCGACGGCACTCACGACCGACAAGAGAAACAGATCACGGTGGCCTTGTGTCCGGCCACCCTCGTGCACGCCGAGGCGCTGACGCAGGCCACGCCGGGCGGCCAACCCGCCACGCAATTCAGGGTGAAACCCCAAAGCGTGCAACGCATGGTCATCAGCGGTCCCGACCTCGATCCGCTCGAGATCGAGGTCGATCCCACGGCCCTCGACGAAAACGGGTGTCTGACGGTACCGGACACGCCGATCCCACGGCTGTTTCCCACGACCTACAAGGTCGAGGTTGAAAACCCGGACTCGGCCCAGCCAACGGACTATGCGGTCGACTTCTGCCCACCGACAGACACGTGGATTCGCGTCGGCCCATCGCCCAACACCGATGTCAGTGCGCTGACCGCAACGACCAAGCGGCTGTGCAGTGTCGAGATGTGCACAGACGACGCCAGCCAGGCCCGCGTGTCATCCTCGACAGACGGCATGACCTGGACAACGCACAAGGCCCCGGCACCCTGGGCCAGCGCAACAGCAGGGTTCGAAGGAGTAGGTGCCTTTACAACCGATACGCTGCCGCAAACCTCGGCCTTTGCCTTTCAGGATCGGGTGTTCTTGTGCTCGACCCTCTTCGATCCGAACTTCACGTTTGGCATGTGGTACAGCGACGATCTGGAAACATGGGTTCAGGCGCCGCCGCTGGACCTGCCTCAACAGCAGGACATCGCAGTCGCCGGATGCATGGGCGTAGATCCAAAGGGGCATGTCTGGGCCGCATGCCATTCCGTCAACGACGCAGACAGCACAACCTTTCGCCTGTTCAAGACCGAGGACCTGAAAACCTGGACCGAGACGACCGCGCTCAAGGATGCGACGATCGACGCGAATGTGGTTGGGCAATCGCTCAACTGGATCAACGGCAAGATGTGGTTCACCGCCTCGAAATTCACAGGCAACACGCCCCCTGCCACAATTGTCATGACCGAAGACAGCGATGGTGTGATCACACAGGTCGATGGCCTCGAACTGGCGGGTAAACCTGGCGCACAACTGGTCGCCATCGGCGACGACGCTGCAACGGTTCTCAACACCGTGTTCATGGATGGCGACACCGCGCGTGATGACTACTTTGGCTATCCGCTTGTCCTGACCCGCATCCAGCCGGACAACACGGTCAGGCGGGATCCTCCAAAGGATGACCTGCCCCTGATCGTCCCACCCATCACCGTCAGAACCATTCAGATCGCGCAGTTCAATGGCGTGATCTTTGTCGACACAGTCGGGCAGATGAACGGCCTTGCAGATGATCCCGAACCGGCAACGCCGGGCCCTGGCGGTATCTGGATGTACTGCCCCTCGATCGAAAGCGCAAAACAATGACCGAAAACGCTTATGGCCGCGCGCCTCTCCTTGCCGCTGCACAGGGCACACAATCAACCTTGCTGCACTATGCGCTCTCCACCATTCCCAACCCGATCCAGGCGGACCGCAGCGCCTCCATCTCGATCAGTGTGACCAACCCGACCAACGCGGCCATTGACCTGCAAGAGCTCAAGATCAATCTGCAAAACGGGCGGTTCCCCCAAGACCTATCTGATGGTTTCAGCAACGTGGTCACCAAGGCGTCGCCCGGCTGGACATTTGGTCCGTCCTCGTCGCCGGGTATCTTCACGGTCAAACCCCAAACGCCCCAAGACGGCAATATCACCGCAAACTCGGTGGTGTTCGTGATCTCGAGCATCCCGGTCAACGACCAGCCGGGCGGGCCGGTGCCCTTTGTTCTGACCGAAACCACCGGGCCGAACGGGCGGATCGGCAAGCTGACCGTGGGCGTGAACAAGGCACCGCCGGATTTCTTTCTCGAAAACGTCTATGGCACGCCCAACCTGATCGACTACGACGGTAGCGGCACAGTCCATTGGAAGGCGACGCCCGGCGCAACCATCACACTGGATTTCGACGGGCAGGTGCACAGGCACGTCAAGGGGCAACCAGGCGATCCGCTGCCCGCGACCGGCAGCTACAGTTTCGACAATCTGACCACGGACAAGACCGTGACAGTCATCGCCAACAATCCCGGTTCGGGCAGCCCGCGCACCTTGCGCAAACAGGTGCAATTGCAGCTGTCCGTCGCGCGGATCGAAACGCTGACGGCCACGGTCAGTGCCACGCCCGGCACCCTACCGCATGTCGATATCGACTGGTCCGCCGCCAGCGCCACATCGGCAACGCTGTCCAATTCGCTCGCGGCAGTGTACCGCTTTGTCGATCCGCACAGCGGCACGTTCCAGACGCCGATTGCCGTGCAAACCGATTTTACCCTGTCAGCGGAAAATCCGGCCTACCCTGCCCCGTCCCACGCAACAGTAACCGCGACGCCCCCCGCCATGGGGTGGACAAAGGTCAATGGCGGCCCGAGCGAACCGCACTTTGTTCAGGCCATGCCAAACGGGCTGCTGTCCATCTCGGTCGTTAGCGCGGCTTTCTCGGAAAACGGCATGGACTGGATCGACGTCGCCTTTCCCATCGCACAAATTGGCGGGCAGAGCGGGAACCCCCCGCAACAACTGGAACAGCCCATCGGCACAACGGCGCGCAACAACGCGGCCATAACGATGACAAGGAACATCGCCGTGACCGGCCCCGCGCCGCACGCACGGCAGATCATGCTGACCTCCTCCACCGATCTGGAAACCTGGACGCAACCCCCAACGGCACCATGGGCCACATCCATCTTTCCCGATGCCAGCATCGTCACCGCGCCAACGGGCGATGTCTTTGTCTTCGGGGCGACCAGCACACAGAACGAGGTGTGGTGTTCCAAGGACGGGCTCAAGACCTGGACAAAACTGGCAAGCAAGGTGTGCGGCCCCCCTGCTTTAGCCCATCAATGGCGTGGTTTGCGGGCAAGATCTGGTTGATCGGCGGCCGGGACGCGCAAAGCACTCAACTCTACCACGTGTGGTCCAGCCCGGACGGCATCACCTGGACGCAGGAGAGCAACCCGAATTGGGAGGGGCTGCCCAGCCCGAATCCACAGGTCTTCCGGGGCAAGCTGTGCCTTTTCATGGCCTCAAGCCCTGTGTTCAAAAAGAAACTGCCGCTGGCCCTCTGGCAAATGGATGCGACGGGCGCATGGGCGCAGGACCCGGCCATCCCCAACGGTTACGCCCTGCCGACGGGGCCCATCGGTGGCATCGCCATTGCCGTCTACAAGGACACGTTGTTTGCGTCGTTCAACTCAAACACATCACTCAGCGGTATCTGGATGCGCAACACATGACACCACGCAAGGACGGCACCGACGCAACGCCACCAACCCTCACCTTGGGCATGACGGCCAACCCGGCAGCGCCCAAATGCGGCGAAACGCTCGACCTGTACTTCACAGTCGATTTTCCCGGCGCAGTGGCCATCGCCGTATCTGAAATCAAGATGACACTGGCCAAGGGGCGGTTCCCCGATGGGCTCGCCGAAAAATTCGATCACCTGCAGATCACAGGGGCCGAAGGCTGGACATTCGAACAAGCGGACAACGTCTTTACCGCCAAGCCGAAAACGCCCTGTGACGGGCAGCTCGGCAAGGACGGGCTGCAGTTCAACATCCTGAACATCAAGGTGAACAACGAACCCGGCGTGGCGCAGGTGAAAGTGACCAGCACAGCCGCCCTGGCCGGCGAGACACCGCAAGAATACAAACGCACCTTCCCGCTGGACAAGGTCCTGCCACCGCTTTCGCTGACAGACGTCTACGCCGACCCCCTGCCCGTACCTTATGGGGGATCAACAACGATCTACTGGACAGGGTCGGTCGGGGCCTCGATCACGGTGGACGTCAACGGCACCACCTACAACCACATCAAGGGTCATCCCGGAACGCCGTTGCACAGTTCCGGCAACTACAGCATCGACAACATGACCAAACACGCCGTGATCACCGTTACGGCCAAAGACGGGGCACCCGCCAACGCAACACCTGAACTGCAAAAGCAGTTCACCGTGCCCATCGAGGCACCCAGCGCCACCATGAAACTGGACCTGGCAGAAACCAAGACCAGGCATATCTGGAACGCAACCATCGACTGGACAACAACCAGCGCAACGCAGGCCACGCTTACGACACACCCGGGCGGCACATCCCAGCCCGTGGACGTCGGCCAAGGCAGCGTTGAAACATCCGTCCTCGTGCCCACGACGTTTGAGCTGACGGCCACGAACCCGGTGTCCGAAACCACGGCAACAGTCTCGAAAACCGTAGCGCCAGACCCCTTTTCCTGGGCTCCGGTTGGCAATGCTCCAATCGATAGCCCTTGGATGTGCGCACTATACGAAACCGCCCACGGCTTGGGCATGCTGAACCAGGCAGAGAGGTATGGGTCGCTCTGCAAGCTTTGGGTCACAAAGGACGCCGTCCACTGGCACAGGATCAAGACGCTCCCGGAAATCAACTGGGTCTATGCCATCTATTTTGCGGCGAACGACGGAATGACATTCATCTCGGCGCCAAATGCCGCAGGCACCGACTGGACGATCTACGGCTCGCACGATCTGGAAACGTGGTCTGTCATGCCAAAACCGCCGGGGTCCAAGATACACCCGGCCGCCATCACCTTCGACGACAAGGGAACGGCATGGATCTTCAACACTGCGGTGGCAGACAGCGAAAACGCGATGTGGACGTCAACCGACCAAATGCAAACCCTGGAACGTGTGGGCAGCACAAACCTGCCCAACTGCCATTCCACCAGCTTTCACTTCATGGGCGGCAAATTGTGGGCCATCGGGAGCCTCACATACATTTTCCCGGAACTCTCTGTGCACAGCTCAGAGGATGGGCGCACCTGGACGAAACATGACATTCCCGACGCGGTCCAAGGCTACTCGGGCCTGAAGGCGACCGTCTTTGACGACAAGATCTGCATCTTCATCTCTCCGGGCAAGGACATGCACACAACGCCTTTCACCCTTTGGCGGATCGACAGCCTTGGGCATTGGACGCGGGATGAACCAACAACCGACAACTACATTTCAACCGGTTTGAACAGCAATCTTCTCAGCGTGGCGCAGTATGGCGGTGTCCTGTTCACCGTCGATGGGCGCAACCTGAGTTTGTACAGCGGTGGCCTCTGGGCATGCAACCTTCCGACAAGCGAAAAGGACGACATATGACAACCGGCAAACTGACCATGGCGATGACGGCAACGCCCACGAATCCGCGTTGCGGCGAAACGCTGTCGCTGGCGTTTACCGTGACCAACGCGACCAAGTATATGATCGAGGTAACGTCGCTCAAATACACGTTGCAGCCGGGCAGCCTGCCGCTATCCCTCGCCAACAACTTCAACTCGGTCACCATCCAGTGCCCCAAGGGTTGGAGCGCACGTCAGAACGGTGGCATCTTTATCATGACGCCCGACACGCCAGCCGATGGTAAGGTCGGGCCGACAGGTCTGGAATTCGACATCAACGACATAACCGTCAACAACAGTCCCGGCACCTCGGACGTCAAAATGGAACAGGTCGGACCCGACAAAACCCATTACGAGACTCCGGCGAGCCTCAACAAAACCTGGCCGCCTCTGGCGATCACCGCGTTTTATGCCAACCCGCACAACAGCGTCGAATACGGCGGAAAGCCCCAGTTGGTCTGGGAGGCGTCGCTCGGCGCCGTCATTGCACTTGAATACAACGGCAAGGTTATCCGCAACGTCAAGAACGAGCCGTCCCAACCCCTGCCCAGTTCGGGCAGCTACGACATCGACGATCCGCTGGAACAGGCCACGGTCTTCACGCTGCTGGCCCAGTCCGGCCCCGGATCGTCCAAAGAGGCGCAGATCACGCAACAAACCATCGTGTCCATCGCGCCACCGACCATCACCGATTTCAATGTCACGGTCTCGACAGACCCGACAGTCATGCCCAGCGCAACACTCGACTGGACAACAGCCAGCGCAACGGCCGGAACGGTGACAACCACGCCGGGCGCTACGGCGCAGCCCGTCGATTTTGCGGCTGGCACAGCGCAGTTTCCCCTGCTGGTCAACAGCGTTTTCACCTTCACCGCCACCAACCCGGCCACGGTCGCATCCACCAGCGCAACCCAGCCCGCGCCTGTCACGGGGTTTGATTGGGTGCAGGTCAATCCCGGCCCCGACACCCAGGCCCACAGCACTATGCTGCTGTCGACCCACGCAGGCATCGCCGCCGCGACGACGCAAGGTAACAGCTCGGGGCTGTCAGGGCTCTACCTGTCCGCAGACGGGATGAATTGGACCACATGCGCGACATTCCCGCTGTTGGGGCAGCTTCCGATCGTCTACACCGCACCGGTTTCGGGTGTGATGACCTACCTGTCCGGGTTCAACCGGACAACAGGCGGCCTCGCACTGTTCAGCACAATGGATTTCATCACCTGGACGCCACTGCCGCCATTCCCGTCAGGAACGATGACCGGCGCCGGCGCACCGATTTGTGCAGACGGGGATAGCGCGCTCTGTGCGTTGGTGATGAACGCAGACGGCATGACCATCATGAGGCTTCCGGTTGGCGCCGCCCAATGGGAACAGGTGGGCACGGGATCCAGCGCAATTGGTCTCACAAACCTGCAATGGATGAATGGAGAGTTCTGGGTATTTGACCAGAGCACAACCAGCGACAACTCACCTCAGCCGATGCTGTGCAGCCGGTCCAGCGATGGTACAAACTGGACGACAACCAGCAGCCCGCCCCAACCGTGCGGCTTTGTCAGCCCCACCAACGCCGTCCAGACCGGGCACATCTACCTTCTTCCGGTGAACGATGTGAACTCCATTAAAACGCCATCACCGTTTGCGCTCTGGCGGGTCGATCAGAATGGAACATGGTTGCAGGACACACCCGTCCCCGGCGTGCAGGTCACCCCGAAACCCGAAGGCACAAATGTGGTCAGCTGGGACGGTACGCTCTTTGTCTCGGGCCAGAACCTGTTTACGCCCAACAGCGGTATCTGGGCCCGCAAACCCTGACCGCCGCGCAATCCACGTGATCCACCGCCACCTGCCCGACCTACCCCACGGCGACGCGGGGACGCCCGGCGGCCTCGACTGTCAGCGTCGCCTCGACAAACACCTCGCGGGCCTCGGCCTGCGCAGTGCGGATGTCCCGCGTGACACGCACATCAATCTCCTCGGCACCCGCTGCCTGTGCTGCGCCGGTCGCATCGTCACGCAATACAGTCTCTAACCGGGCCAAAGCCGCCTCTGACGCGGCAAAATCCTCTGGCCCCGTCTCCAGGTGTACGCGGTAGCGGCCCTCGCTCGGCGCAGTGACCGTCCCGCTGCGGCGCATCGTAACACGGCCCACCACGGCGCCAATGGCATTCGCGACACCCCCGTCAGCGGGCAGGATCATTTCGGTCCCCATCTCCGTGCCCACCGCCGGGTAGTATGTCACCGCCGAAGCGCCCAAACCGACAACAGGCACTGCCAAACCAGTCTCTAACTTGAGGAAACCGGCATGACCGCCCAACCCTTTCTGCATCAGAACATGGGTCGCCAGCCCCTCGTCCAACCCTTCCTCGGCCAGCGCGGCCTGCAACAGGGCCAGCCCGGTCTGATGGGTCAACTGATCCAGCACCATCCGCGCCAGACGCTCCGGCTCTGCCGCCAGCGCCTCGCCCGCACCTGTGCGCCGACGCCCGAACAACCGGCAGGCCATCCGCGCCGCCGACACGTCCCACGCCTCCAACCGCCCCAGCACGTGGCTCGCATCCGACGGCGTCAGTGCCGACACCTGCACCAGCCCGCGCGCCACCAGGCGCTTCAGCGCCCCCTGCTCCATCCGGGTGCGCAGCACGTCACCCATAGGGTGCACACCGCCCCCGATCCGCCCCAGCAGATCCGCATCACGGGACGCAAGGCCATCGGCCTGCACACCCGGAACCGCCCGCACAAACCGCCCGTCATGCTCTCCCGGCGTGCTGCTGCGCAACTGCGCCTCCAGCGTCGCCAGCACCACATCAGGTGCCTCATGCGCCAGCAACGCCACCGGAACCACGCGGCGCGGGCCCAGCGTCACACCACCGCGCAGGCCCTCACCGACGAAATGCACCTCGCTGTCACCGCCCAGCCCCGTGGTGCGCATCGCCACCGCCTCGACCATCGTGCGATAGGGGCCAACCCGCGCGCCGTCCGGGTCAATCGCGGGACGCCCATCGCGCAGCATCGCCACATCCGTCGTCGTGCCGCCAATGTCACTGACCAGCGCATGATCCGCCCCCGTCAGCCACCGCGCCCCCACGATCGAGGCCGCAGGCCCGCTCAGGATCGTCTCGATGGGCCGGGCACGAGCCTGCGCGGACGACATCAGCGCCCCATCCCCACGCACCACCATCATGGGCGCCTCGATCCCAAGGGCACGCAATTCGCCCTCGGCACGGCCGATCAGCGCATCGATCATCCCGATCAGCCGGGCATTCAGCACTGCGGTCAGCGCCCGCTTGGGGCCGCCCAGCTTGGCCGACAACTGGTGGCTGGCGGACACGGGCCGCCCCGTCACAGCGCGCACCATCTCCATCGCACGCTGCTCATGCGCGGGGTTACGGGTCGCAAATTGAGCCGCCACGGCAAAGCCGCTCACATCGTCCTTATGTGTCTCTAAAAAGGCCAAAAGCCCCGCCTCGTCCAGCGGTACGGCCTCCGCTCCATCATGCAGATGTCCGCCCGCAAGCACACAGACCGGATCACCCGCCAAGGCGTCCGCCAACCCCTGCGTCTCAAGATCCTGCGCGCGAAACCCGATGTAGATCAGCGCCACGCGACCGCCTTGCCCCTCGACCAGCGCATTGGTGGCCAGGGTCGTGGACAGTGACGCCATCGCAACGTCATGCGAGGCAACGCCGGATGCGGCCAGCACCGCCCGCACCGCCTCGCCCACACCCACGGCCAGATCGTGGCGCGTGGTCAGCGCCTTGGCGCGGGCCAAGACCTCCTCCTCGTCCCGGATCAAAACCGCGTCCGTATAGGTGCCGCCCGTATCGACGCCCAGCAATATGGCCATGCCCGTCCCCTTGTTTTCGGCCTGCCTACAGCGCCCGTTCGCGACCCGTCGCGCCCAAACGCGTCACCGCCCAGCGCGCAGCGTCGGCGACTGTGGCATCAGCGTCCTCAACCAGCCCCTGCGCAACAGGCACCAGCGTCATATCCCCCGAATTCCCGATGGCATACAGCACATTGCGCACAAACCGATCCCGCCCGATCCGCTTGATGGGCGATCCGGAAAACCGCGCGCGAAAAGCCGCATCATCCAACGCTGCCAATTCCGCCAAGGGCGGCGCACCAACCGCGCCCAGATAGCGCATGTCGCTTGCGGCAACGGCAAACTTGTTCCAGGGGCACACCGCCAGACAATCATCACAGCCATAAATCCGATTGCCCATCAGCGGGCGCAGCGTGACCTCCACAGGTCCCTTATGCTCAATCGTCAGATAGGAAATGCACCGCCGCGCGTCCAAACGGTAAGGCGCCGGAAACGCATCCGTCGGACACACGTCCAGACAGGCACGACAGGACCCGCAATGATCAACTTCGCCTGCGTCCGGTTCCAGCTCCAATGTGGTAAAAACAGACCCTAAAAAGGCCCAATTGCCCCAATCCCGGCTCACCAGATTGGTGTGCTTGCCCTGCCAGCCAAGGCCCGCCGCCTGCCCCAACGCCTTCTCCGGCACCGGGGCGGTATCCACGAACACCTTGATTTCACCCCCTGCCGTCTCGATCAACCAGCGCCCCAGACGCTTCAGCCGTTTCTTGACGATGTCATGGTAATCACGCCCCTGCGCATAGACCGACACGGCGCCCAAGTCGGGGCGCTCGAGCACCGCCAGTGGATCATGCGCGGGCGCATAACTCTCGGCCAGCATCAGCACCGACCGCGCCTCGGGCCACAGCGCCGCAGGGTTGCCGCGCCAATGCATCCGCTCGGTCATCCAGCCCATCTGCCCGTGATAGCCCTCGGCCACAAATGCGGCCAATCGATCCGCAACATCAGGCACCGCATCCGGGCGGCACACCCGCGCCATCACAAACCCTTCCTCAAGGGCGCGCGCTATGACCTGCTGTTTCAGGCCCATGTTTTCTTCTGACCAAAAATACCACGGGGTCTGGGGCAGCGCCCCAGTCCAACGCCAAATTCAAAAATCGAGGTCATTGTAGTGGCGCGGCGGTGGAAAGCCCGAGACCTGATCCGCCAGGATCGAGCGAAACGCGGGCCGCGACTTGATCTTGGCATACCAGTCCTTGACGACCTCCGACCGGTTCCAATCCACGTCACTGATGTAGTCCAAGGACGACAAATGAGCCGCAGCGGCAAAATCGGCCAACGTCATCACGTCCCCCGCCAGCCAGCGGCGGTGATCCAGCAGCCAGGTCATGTAGTCGAGGTGATACTTGATCGCCTTGGCCCCGTCCTTGACGTTCCGGCTGTCGGGAAAGCCCTGGCCCATCACCTTCTTGTTCACCCGCTCATAGAGCAGCTTGGACGTCACCTCGTGATGGAACTTGTCATCGAACCAGCCCACAAGGCGGCGCACCTCCAGTTTGGCAGCCGGATCGCTGGGCATCAGGGACGGCTCGGGCCGCGTCTCTTCGATGTATTCGCAAATTGCCGCGCTCTCGGCCATCATGATCCCGTCCAGACGCAGCACAGGCACCTTGGCGGCCGGATTGCGGCGCAGGAAATCCGGGTCCGCCTCCCAATAGCGCTCCTCGACCAGCTCCACCTCGATCTTCTTTTCCGCAAGGCTCAGGCGCACCTTGCGGCAAAAGGGGGACAGGGGAACGTGAAACAGTCGGGCCATGGTCAATCCGGGGTCATGCAATACGGTCTGGCATCCATGCACCTTAGAGGGTGGATTTTCAACTCTGGAAACAGCGCGCACGCCCATCCGCGCGGATCGTGGCCGCTCCGTCCAGGATCGAACTGGCGCGTTTGCGCACGTAGGATGACGGATTGCTGGCCGACCGCCCCTTGGGATTGGGCAGGATGGCTGCAAGGCGCGCGGCCTGCACATTGCTCAGCGCATCGGGGCCAACGCCGAAGTAATGACGCGATGCGGCCTCGATGCCAAACACGCCCTCGTCGAACTCGGCCACGTTCAGATACATCTCGAGGATACGGCGCTTGGACCACAGCGCCTCGACCAGCGGGGTCATCGCCGCCTCCATCACCTTGCGGGTCCAGGATCGCCCGTGCCAGAGGTACACGTTCTTGACCACCTGCTGCGAAATGGTCGACGCGCCCCGGCTGCTGCCCTCGTCAATGGCGCGGCGGATGGCCACGACGTCGAGGCCCCAGTGCAGGCAGAAATTGGCATCCTCGGCGGCCACGGCGGCGCGCGCCATGATCGGCGCAATCTCGTCCATATCGACCCACTCGTGGTCCACACCGCCCAACCGGCGGGATTCCTGCATCATGTAAAAGGTCGTGGGCGGGTTCAGCACCGACCACAGCAGCGTCGCCGCCACAGCGATCAGGAACACCACACTGACCCCGCGCAAGGTCCAGCGCAACAGCCAGCGTCCCGGTCGAAACCGGCGCTTGGCCTTGGATGTTTTGGTGGTCTTTTTACTGCTCTTTGCCATCCCCCCAAGCTATAGGGGCCGATGCGCGATCTGTGAACTACCGCGCCAACGATTGCGCCAGATATGTGCCTATCAGGCGCGCACCCTCGGGTGAGGGATGGATACCGTCAAAGGCGAACAGCGACCGGTCCTGCGGATCAAGCGCATCCTCTGAATCGACAAAGGTCAGGCCCGGCGTCTCGGCAGCCAGCCGGGCAAGGCGCGCGTCATATTCCACCAGATAGGGGCGGCACCCCGTGAACTGACCCGACCGGTTGCTGGCGTAATACCCCATCCAGACCACCCGCGCGCCCGTGCCCAGAACAGACGCAACAAACGCAGGCACCTCACCGCGCAACTCGGCATCGATCAGCCCATCCAGCACGGCGTCGCAAGCCCGGCACCGGCAGTCGTTCAGAAAATCATTCGCCCCGCCGTTCATCAGCACCACGTCCCACGCGCCCCGACGAAACTGCGCGCGCACGTCAAACCCTGCCGCACGCCCCAGCCGCGAGGTGTTGGAAAACCGCGACCCCGCAACCGCGTCATTCTCGACATCGGCCCGCAGCACCGCACCCATCACCGACGGGATGTCGCGCCCCGTCCACTTGTGCCAGGCCATGATGGAATCCCCGATGGCCAGCACGCGCAACGGCTCCGCCCCAAGGGGCGCGGCCATCATGCACAGACAAAGGAACAGAACCCGCATGGCCCATAGATATGGCCCCACGGCGACAGGGCCAGCCATACACGATCTATTCACCAAAAAATCAGAAAACTCTAATCAATTACAAAGTGTTAATGGCTAACAGAAATTAAGCGATTCTGCTATGGTTCAAGGTGCTCACACTCTTAACACCATGTCGGAGATCGGAGATGATTGAAGAACTCACACGCGCCCAATCCGGCGCCGTCGCACCGCAATTCCGGGTGCTGAACACCACAGATGCCGCCCTTGTCTGGGTCCTCAAATGGTCCGGCGACGCGGATCACGTGATCGCCAACAAGCTGGGGACAATGCCCACCCGCGTTGCGGACGTGCTGGCCGAGAATACCCATGTGGGCAGCCGCGACAAGGCGAGCAAGATGATCGCAAGGCGCGACGAAGACGCCCAGCACCAGTTCGCGAGATAGAGTTCTTTCGGTCCTGCCTGCACATGAAAAAGGGCCAGGAACTCAATCCCGGCCCGCTTTCAATGCACTCCAGGCTCACTCGGCCGGAATAGCCCCCTGCTCCAGGCTCAGCGGCGCGGGCAGATGCACCAGCATCTCCTTGGGGCAGACCTGCAGGAAATGGTGCTGTTCGGTGTCCCAGTGCTGCAGGATATCGGCGGCTTTGACACTGCCGGTCTCGCGCAAATGCCGCTCCAGCAACTCTTCGAGCTGCCCCATCCAGTGATCCACGGTCACCGGGCAGGTCACCAGCGTTTCCATGTTCATCAACGCTTCGGCCTTGCCCTCGGGGTCGTACAGATACGCCATACCCCCGGTCATGCCCGCGCCAAAGTTTGCGCCGATCTCGCCCAGGATCACGGCAACGCCGCCGGTCATGTATTCACACCCGTTCGATCCACAGCCCTCGATCACGACCTGCGCGCCCGAATTGCGCACGGCAAACCGCTCGCCCGCGCGGCCTGCGGCAAACAGGAACCCGTCGGTCGCGCCATACAGCACCGTGTTGCCGATGATGGTGTTTTCCGCCGCCACGATGGGGCTGGCCATGGGCGGGCGCACCACGATGGTGCCCCCCGACAGGCCCTTGCCCACATAGTCATTGGCATCGCCCGACACTTCCAGCTTTAGCCCCGGCGCCGCAAAGGCCCCCAGGGATTGGCCAGCAGAGCCAGTCAGCTTCACCGTCAAATGATCCGGCTGCAACGTGTTGCGCATGCCGAATTTGCGCACGATATGGCTCGACGTGCGGGTGCCAACCGTCCGGTGCGTGTTCTGCACCGCGTAAGACAGCTGCATTTTCTCGCCATCCTCAAGGAACCGCGCCGCGTCCCGCACGATCTGTGCATCCAGCGTGTCGGGCACCGCGTTGCGGTCCTTGTCGCGGTTGTAGACGATGTCGGCGGCCCCATCGACGGTGATCAGCATCGGGTTGAGGTCGAGGTCATCCAGATGGGCCGACCCGCGCGACACCTGCGCCAGCAGGTCCGCACGGCCAATCACGTCGTCCATCGACCGGGCACCGATCTGCGCCAGCAACTCACGCACTTCCTGCGCGTAGAAGGTGATCAGGTTCACCACCTTGTCCGCATTGCCGGTGAACTTTTCGCGCAGCGATTCATCCTGCGTACACACGCCCACGGGGCAGGTGTTGGACTGGCACTGGCGCACCATGATGCAGCCCATGGCGATCAGCGCCGCAGTGCCGATGCCGTATTCTTCGGCCCCCAGCATCGCCGCCATCACGATATCGCGCCCAGTGCGCAGGCCCCCGTCGGTACGCAATGTCACCCGCTCACGCAGGTTGTTCATCGACAGCACCTGATGCGCCTCGGTCAGGCCCATTTCCCAGGGCAGACCGGCGTATTTGATCGAGGTCGCAGGCGACGCCCCGGTGCCTCCATTGTGCCCCGAAATCAGGATCACATCGGCCTTGGCCTTGGCGACACCGGCCGCAATGGTGCCGACGCCGCTTGATGCCACCAGCTTGACCGTCACCTTGCAGCGCGGGTTGATCTGCTTGAGGTCATAGATCAGCTGCGCCAGATCCTCGATCGAATAGATATCGTGGTGCGGCGGAGGGCTGATCAGCGTCACACCCTTGGTCGAATGGCGCAGACGCGCAATCAGGTCGGTGACCTTCATGCCGGGCAACTGGCCACCCTCACCGGGCTTGGCGCCTTGGGCAACCTTGATCTCCAGCTCTTCGCACTGATTCAGGTACTCGGCGGTCACGCCAAATCTACCGCTCGCCACCTGCTTGATCTTGGCCGACGGGTTGTCGCCATTGGGCTCGGGGTGGAAATGCGCGGGATCTTCTCCGCCCTCGCCACTGTCCGACTTCGCCCCAATCCGGTTCATCGCCACGTTCAGCGTCTTGTGCGCCTCCGGGCTCAGCGCGCCCAAGCTCATGCCCGGCGTGACAAAGCGTTTGCGGATCGACGTGATGCTTTCCACCTCTTCCAACGGCACAGGCGCGCCCAGCGGCTTGATGTCCATCAGGTCACGCAGGTGGATCGGCGGGTTCGACCGCATCTTGGCCGAATACTGCTGCCACAGCTGGTAAGACGCCTTGTTACAGGCCATCTGCATCATGTGCATGCTGGTCGCTTCCCAGGCATGCGTCTCACCCGACTGGCGCGCCTTGTAGAAACCGCCGATGGGCAGCACGTTGGTGCCCTCCCAGCCTGCGCGATGCACCTCTTCGGCCTTGGACTGAATGCCGGTGACACCAATGCCCGAAATACGGCTGGTCATGCCGGGGAAGTATTCCGCACACATGGCGCGCGACAGGCCTACAGCCTCGAAATTCAGACCGCCGCGATAGGACGAGACAACCGAAATCCCCATCTTCGCCATGATCTTGAGCAGACCCTGATCAATCGCGTTGCGATAGCGCGCAACCGCCTCGGTCAGTGTCCCGTCGATCAGGCTCCGATCAATGCGATCAGCCAGCGAATCCTCGGCGAGGTAGGCGTTGACCACGGTCGCACCACAGCCGATCAGCACGGCAAAGTAATGCGGGTCGATGCATTCGGCACTGCGCACGTTCAGCGAACAGAAGGTGCGCAGGCCCTTGCGGGTCAGATGGCTGTGCACGGCACTTGTCGCCAGAATCATCGGCATCGCCACGCGGCCTGCATCGGAATGCTGGTCGGTCAGGATGATATGCCCCGCACCGGACCGCACGGCATCCTCCGCTTCGTCTCTGATACGGGCCAAACCGGCGCTCAGCGCGCCCGTGCCCGCCTCGAACGAACAGTCGATCTCGACCAGATCGGCGTTGAAATGCGCGGTGATCTCGTCCCACTGGCTGTTGCCCACAAAGGGGCTGTCCAGCGTGATGATCTCGGTCTGTGCGCTGCTTTCGTCCAGCACGTTCTTGAGGTTGCCGAACCGTGTCTTCAGGCTCATCACCCGGAACTCGCGCAGGGAGTCGATGGGCGGGTTCGTCACCTGGGAAAAGTTCTGGCGGAAGAAATGCGACAGCGGGCGGTACTTCTTGGACAACACCGCGCTGGGGGTATCATCCCCCATCGACGCCAGCGCCTCTTTCCCGTCCTCGGCCATGGGGGCCAGGATGTTTTCCAGCTCTTCAATCGTATACCCGGCCGCAATCTGACGGCGGCGCAGCGCATCGCCCGTGAACACCGGCTTTTCCATCACACCGGACAGATCGGATTCCAGGTCCTTGATCTTGCCCACCCAGTCGCCAAAGGGCTGCGAGGCGGCCAGTTGATCCTTGATCTCGGTGTCGTGGAACAACTTGCCCTCGGCCATATCCACGGCCAGAATCTGGCCCGGCCCCAGCGCACCCTTTTCGACCACATTGGCCTCTTCTAGGGGCACCATACCGGTTTCCGACCCGGCAATGACCATCCCGTCATTGGTCACGACATAACGCATCGGGCGTAGCCCGTTCCGGTCCAGACCCGCACACACCCAGCGGCCATCGGTCATCGCAAGGGCGGCAGGGCCATCCCACGGTTCCATCACCGAGTTGCAGTAGGAATACATGTCGCGCCACGCCTGCGGCAGCTCCACCGCCTGCTTGGACCACGACTCGGGCACCAGCATCGTCTTGGCCATCGGCGCATTGCGACCCGCACGCACCAGCACCTCGAACACCGCATCCAGCGCGGCGCTGTCACTCGACCCGCTCGCCACGATGGGCTTGATGTCCTCGGCCATGTCGCCAAAGGCACCCGAGGCCATGCGGATCTCGTGGCTCTTCATCCAGTTCAGATTGCCCTTCAGCGTGTTGATCTCGCCGTTATGGGCCAGCATGCGGAAGGGCTGGGCCAGCCACCACTGAGGGAAAGTGTTGGTGGAATAACGCTGGTGATAAATGGCAAAGGCACTCTCGAACCGCTCATCCATCAGGTCGGGGTAAAACTCCGCCACCTGCTCGGCCAGCATCATGCCCTTGTAGATGATCGACCGGCATGACAGCGACGCGATGTACAGCGCAGGCACCTGCGCGGCCAAGGCCGCCTTCTCGATCCGACGACGAATGACATACAGCTCACGCTCAAACGTCTCTTCATCCACACCTTTGGAATTGCTGATCAAAATCTGCTCGATCTCGGGGCGGGTGGCATTGGCCTTTTCGCCCAGACAGGCAATCTCGACCGGCACGTGGCGCCAGCCATAGATGTAATAGCCCATGCGCAGCACTTCAGTTTCCACGATTGTGCGGCAGGTTTCCTGCGCCCCGAAATCCGTGCGGGGCAGAAACACCTGGCCCACGGCAATCAACTGGTCGCGGTTGGGCGTGTGGCCGGTCCGCTCGATCTGGTCATAGAAGAACGGCACCGGGATCTGCACGTGAATGCCCGCGCCATCGCCGGTCTTGCCATCGGCATCGACCGCGCCACGGTGCCAGATCGCCTTCAGCGCCTTGATCCCGTTTTCGACCACCTGACGGCTGGGCGTGCCATCGACCGACACAACCAGACCCACGCCACAGGATGAATGCTCTTCAGCCTCGGAATAAAGACCATTTTCGGCCATGAACGTGCGCTTGGCGTCCTCGCGGCGTACCCAATCGGCGTCATATTTGGTCATTGGTCAGATCCTTTCACAGTCGGGCGATAGCTGGCGATGGACGCCTCACAATCGTAAAGCGGTGTCTTGGTGAAAAAGCCGGGCTCGCCCGGATAGATGAAATCGACGGGCGAATTGTCTTCCTCGAACGGCTCGCCCTCATGGGTGCCGGAATAGGTGCCCGCGATGAAACGGCGATGACGAACCGACACATATTCGGTCCCGGTCACTTCCAGGAACGGCCCGCTCGTGCTTTCGTGGCGGGCGTCAAAGGCGGTGACCAGCAGCGGCTCGCCATCAATCACGACCTCTTCGCCGGTCAAACGGTCAAAGCCGACAACGCGCACCACCCGGTCCGGGGCACGCTGTAGAAAATCATAGGTGTCGATGCCCGTGGCCAGCAACTCGGTCAGGCTTGCCGGATCGTCCGAGGGCTGCACAAGCACGCGGCGCTGGGTGGGGAACAGGTTATAGGATTCCACCCACTGCGTTTCGCTGTCGATACGCGATACGAAACGGGGGCCATCCACCCCGAACTCCATGCGCCAGCTGTCGCCGGGGGCGTCCGCCTCGCAGGTCCAGATATTGTCGACCTGACAGCCACGCGACTGGATGGTCAACTGCTCGGTACAGCCTGCGGGCGGATAAAACCGGCTGCCATCCTGCGCGTGGGCTGCCGTGCCGAACAGCAGTACGATGGGCATCAAAAAACGGATCATGCGGTGTCATCCACATCAGGGTTCGCCGCCACCACGTCGGCGCGGGTCAACTGTTTGTGGCCCTCCCCAACATAGGCAAAGCTGGCGGGCTTTTGATCGACATAGATCTCGTGGCTGAGGGTAAAGCGACCGGGATCGTCAAACAGGCCAAGCGGCAATTCGGTATAACCGAACCACTTGTCGCGTTTGGTGTGGCGGAAATACAGGTTGGTACCGCAGGTCTTGCACCAGGCACGCTCAGCCCATGCGCTGCTGGCGCGCACGGCGATGTTGTCCGTACCGTGCCATGTCACGTCTTCGGTCTTCATATCGACCCCGAGCAGGGCGGACCCCGTCCAGCGGCGGCACATCGGACAATGGCAGATACCGTAAGTCGACGGCACATTGCGCGCGTCAAAGCGCACAGCCCCGCACATGCACCCTCCACTCCGCGTTGTTTTGTCGTCCGCCATGTTTACCGTTCCTTTACCGGTTGAGGCATTTCAGGTCAGCATTGTTGACCTGGGTTGTTCATTTTCTCTTCAGTTCTGCGCCCGGATGCAAAACGTACATTTTTCGGGGCAATCTGCGCAGTTTCGTGATTTTGGCCAAAATCCGGTGATTCTGGCCGGTTTCAAAATGTACAATTTGCTGGTGAAACTGCGCAGTTTGGTCCGTCCACTACTCGGCGGCGATCACTTGGGCCGTTGCATTCATTTGCTCCAGAATGGCCTCTGCACAGTTGCGCCCATCCTTGATGGCCCACACAACCAGGCTCGCGCCGCGCACGATATCACCCACCGCATAGACACCGTCCATCGCCGTCTTGCCGGTCGTGAACTCCGCCTTCACCGTGCCCCAGCGGGTCACTTCCAGTTCGGGCTGATCCCATAGGGTCGGCAGCGCCTCGGGCTCGAAGCCCAGTGCCTTGATGACCAGATCGGCCTCTTCGACATAGTCGGCGCCTTCGATCACCTCGGGGGCCTGACGGCCTGTCGCATCCGGCGCGCCAAGGCGCATCTTCTGCACCATCACGCCCGCAACTTTGTCGCCATCGGTGGTGAACCCTTTGGGCGCGCTCAGCCACTCGAACACCACGCCCTCTTCCTCGGCGTTCTGCACCTCACGTTGCGATCCCGGCATGTTGGCGCGGTCCCGGCGATAGAGGCATTTGACCGACGTCGCGCCCTGCCGGATCGACGTGCGCACGCAGTCCATCGCGGTGTCGCCACCGCCGATGACCACGACGTTCTTGCCTTCCGCATTCAGGCGGCCACTGTCGAAATCCTCGACCGCATCGCCAAAGCTTTTGCGGTTGCTCGCCGTCAGGAAATCAATCGCCTTTTCGATGCCCTCAGCTTCACCGTTAGGCATTGAAAGATCACGGCTTTTGTAGACACCCGTTGCGATGATAACCGCGTCATGGGCGTCACGAATCTCGGCAAAGCTGATGTCGTCACCCACGTTGCAATTCTGCTTGAAGGTCACGCCGCCCAGTTCCAACTGCTCGTTGCGACGCATGACCACATCCTTCTCCAGCTTGAAGCCAGGGATGCCATAGGTCAGCAGGCCGCCCGCACGGTCGTAGCGGTCATAGATCGTCACTTGAATGCCTGCACGGCGCAGCACATCCGCGGCGGCAAGGCCCCCGGGGCCCGCGCCGATGATACCCACGGATTCGGCCCGCTCCATGCTTGGCTTGATGGGCAGAACCCAGCCCTGATCCCACGCGGTATCGGTGATGTATTTCTCGACCGACCCGATGGTGACGGTGCCATGTCCCGACTGTTCGATCACGCAATTGCCTTCGCACAGACGGTCCTGCGGGCAGATACGGCCACAGATTTCGGGGAAGGTGTTGGTGGCCTGGCTGACCTCATAAGCCTCGCGCAACCGCCCCTCGGCCGTCAGGCGCAGCCAGTCGGGGATGTTGTTGTGCAGTGGGCAATGGCTCTGGCAATACGGCACACCGCACTGCGAACAGCGGCTGGATTGCTCCTGCGCCTTGGCCTCGGCATACTCCGCATAAATCTCATTGAAATCCTCACGACGCACCTCAGCCGCACGCTTCTCCGGCATGTCACGTTCGATCTTCACGAATTTCAACATCGGTTGCTCGGCCATGTGTCGCTCCTCCCCACTGGGTTCTTGCGGGCGGTCTACGACATGTTCTGGCGGAATAAAAGTCATAGATGCTGACATAATTTAAGATTTATTTACTGTTGCGCGCGCACAAGCAACCAGCCGTTAGTAAATATGTGTCCGATTCGGACATATATTCTGGCTTTGCGTTCAGAATCAGAGACTTGTACTAACAGAGTATCACGAGGAACGCGCAGTCATGACTCTTTTCCAACTTCTGGTTGTTGCCGTTGTCCAAGGCATCACTGAGTTCTTGCCGATTTCTTCGTCTGGCCACCTCATCTTGTTGCCCTCACTCACGGGCACCCCAGATCAGGGATTGGCCATTGACGTGGCGGTCCATGTGGGCACTTTGCTGGCCGTCATCCTCTATTTCTGGACCGATGTGCGGATCGCCGCCCACGGTCTCGGACGGCTGGCGCGGGGCAAGGTCGACACACCAGGCGCGTTCCTCGCCCTCTGCCTCATCATTGCAACGATTCCCGCAGTCGCAGTGGGTCTGGTCATCAAGGTCACCGGGCTGGACGAGGCCATGCGCTCCGTCGCCGTGATCGGATGGACGATGCTGATCTTTGGCCTTGTCCTGTACTGGGCCGACATGACCGGTGACACCGAACGCACAGCCGAGCGGTGGACCCTCAAGGACGCAGCCCTCATGGGCCTCGCCCAATGCCTCGCCCTGATCCCCGGCACGTCACGCTCGGGCATCACCATCACCGCCGCGCGCAAACTTGGCTACGGGCGCGAAGGGGCCGCAAGACTTGCCATGCTGATGTCAATCCCGGTGATCATGGCCTCGGGCCTCGTGCTGAGCCTTGATGTCATCGGGGATGCCAATTGGGCCCTGATGCGCGACGCCAGCATCGCCGCCGCCTTCGCCTTCCTCGCCGCATTGGGCGCACTTGTCCTGATGATGCGCCTTTTGCGCAGCGTCAGCTTTACACCTTACGTGATCTACCGCGTGGTCCTGGGGATTGGCCTGCTGATCTGGGCTTATACCTAGGCGCGCAGGTTCTTGGCGCTTTCCTTGATCGCGTCATACTGACCCGACGGGCGGAAGCGCCAGAGGTAGTCAGGCAGCACCGATTCCATCGCCACCGGCGCGATCCCCAGATCGGCAAAGCCCATCGCATCCGCGCCCACGACATTGTCCTTGCGCAGGTTGCGCACCTGATCGCGTGTAATCTGCGCCGGGATCAGCCCAAGCGTCAGCGCGTTCACCATGTCAAAGCCAAAGCCCATCAGGCCAGCGACAGGGAATGGAATGTTCACCACGGCGCGTCGCCGCCGGATCACGTCCAGCATCAGCGCCATCAGATCGCGAAAGCTGCGCACATCCGGACCGCCCAACTCGTAGACACCGGGGGCCACATCGCTGGTCAGCGCCAATTCCGCCGCCTTGGCAACGTCATCCACATAAACCGGCTGGAACATCGTATCCGCACCGACCACAGGCAGCACCGGCCCCATGCGCGACATGCCTGCAAAGCGGTTAAAGAACCCGTCCTCGGGACCAAACACGATAGACGGGCGCAGGATCACGGCACCGGGCACATGTTCCACGACCGCAGCTTCGCCAGCACCCTTGGTGCGCGCATAATCGCTGTCGCTTTCGGTATCTGCCCCGATGGCAGACACGTGCACCATGTGCGAAACACCCTGCTCGGCGGCGATGCGGGCAATACGGCCTGCACCTTCCGCCTGCACGGCGTCAAAGGTGTTCTTGCCGCTTTTTGCCAGAATGCCCACACAGTTCACCACGGCATCAGCGCCGGCCATGACCTGCGCCACCGAAGCATCATCCCGAATGTTGCACAGCACAGGCTCGACCTGGCCCACAACGCCATACGGTTTGACAAAGATCGCCTCGTTCGGGCGACGCACGGCCACGCGCACACGCCAACCGGCCTTGGCCATGCGCCGCGCGATGTATCGCCCGACAAACCCCGACCCGCCATAGATGGTGACCAGCTTGGACATGACCCGCTCCTTGCGCATGAAACCTGAATGTATCTACCGCCCGCCCCAAACACAGACAAGACGCCAATTTGGCGCGGGGCGGGGCTGGCTTCTCTGTTCCCGAAAAATCCTCGCCGAAGGCACCTGCCGCCACAACACGAACCAACGCCAGAATCGGATTGACACCCCCCGCCACTGCGCTTAAACGCCCCAACACCAACCCGTGCCCAGATGGCGGAATTGGTAGACGCGCTAGCTTCAGGTGCTAGTGTCCGTATGGACGTGGAGGTTCGAGTCCTCTTCTGGGCACCATTTCACCCCTCTTTGATAACAACTGGCTGCTGCGGACTATGGCGCGCGCGTGCCCATTTGATCGCCTCGGGCACGATCAGCAGTGGCAGCGACAGGCCCGCAATCCATAGCCAGTGTTCGCCTTGCAACGGCACTGTGTGCAGCAAAATCTGCAAGCCCGGCAGATACACCGCAGCGACCTGTAGCCCCAGCGTCACGATCAGGGCGAGGATCAGAAACCGGTTCGACAGCCAGCCGATGCGACTGACCGGTGTCTTCAGAGAGCGGAATGCAAAGACGGACATCTTCTCGAACACCACCATCGCCGTAAACGCCAGCGTGTTTGCAACCGCAGGATCGACGGGCAGAAACGTATAGAACAGGAACAGGCTGGCGCATCCCGTGTAAGTCCCGAACGCAAGGATCAGCAATACGCCGGAGCGCCCCAGGATCGGGCTGTCCGGGTCACGCGGGGGCTGGTGCATCTGACCGGGCTCGGCCTTTTCCAGCCCGAGGGCAACAGCCGTCACGCCGTCCGTCACGAGGTTCATCCACAGTATCTGTGTGGCGAGAAAGATCAGGGGGCCGCCGATCAGGATGTTTGCCACGAGCGCGACCACTTCGCCCGCGTTCGAGCTGAGCAAATAGCGCACGAATTTCCGAATGTTCAAGAATTGCCGCCGCCCCTCGTCAATCGCGTTGACGATGGTGCGAAAGTTGTCGTCCAGCAGGATGACATCCGCCGCCTCCTGCGCCACGTCCGTTCCGCGCTGGCCCATGGCGACACCGATATCGGCGCGCTTGAGCGCGGGCGCGTCATTCACGCCGTCGCCCGTCATGGCCACCACCGCGCCATTGGCTTGCAACGCCTGAACAATGCGCAACTTGTCGGCAGGGCGAGTGCGGGCGAACAGGACATCGCTGCGCAATGCCTCGGTCAGCTGCACATCCGTCAGCGTGCCAAGGGCGTCACCCGTCAACACCTGTTGGACGGGAATACCAAGGTCTTGCGAAATGGTGCGCGCCGTTACCGGACTGTCGCCCGTGATCATGATCACGCGGATGCCGGCATCCCGCGCGCGCCCAATGGCACCTGCCACCTCCATGCGGGGCGGGTCCATCAGACCCACGAACCCTAGCAGGCACAGATCGTCCTCTTCGATGTCCTCGCCCACGGCGCCCCGGTCAGCCAGCGCGATAACACGCAGCCCTTGGGCGGCCAGCGCCTCATAGGCTTGCGTCAGATCCTTTCGCCGCGCGTTCGTCATGGCCACATCCGCGTCCTGCCAGGCGACGTGCGAGGCGCGTTGCAGGACAACCTCAGGCGCGCCCTTGAGCAACAGGCGACGTCCGCCTGGCCCGTCAAACAGCATCGACATGCGCTTGCGCTCACTGGAAAACGGCACCTCGGCCAGCGCGTCCCCCGCGGGCACATCACCGATGCGCAACGCCAGCTCGAGCAGGGCAACCTCGGTCGGGCTACCAACTGAATGTTCTATGCCGCTTGCATCGATGGAACGCGTGGCATGTGTGCAGATGCCCGCAACCGTCGCGATCCGCGCATACAGACCCGCGCCATCGGCAGCACCCAATGCCGGGATGTCATGCAGACCACCTGCCGCCCAAAGATGCGTTGCCACCATGCGGTTCTCGGTCAGGGTGCCGGTCTTGTCCGTGCAAATCACCGTCGCCGCGCCAAGGGTTTCGATAGCCTGCATGCGCCGCACCAACGCGTTCTTGCGTGCCATGGCCCCGGCCCCAAGCGCCAGAGTGATCGTCACCACCGCGGGAAGACCTTCGGGCACCATCGCAACCGCAAGCGAGATGGCTGTCAGAACCATCGCGAACATGTCCTGCCCCGCCAACACCCCAAGCAGTGCAACGCCAGCACCGATCAGAATCGCAACGATCCCCAGCCATCGGGCCAGGCGGCCCAGCACGATCTGCAACCGGGTGGGCCGTCGGTCGATACCGCCTGTCAGCTGCGCAATCTCTGCAAAAGCCGTGTCCGGCCCGGTCGCGGTCACCTCGACCTCTGCGCTGCCCAGGACCATG
Source organism: Tateyamaria algicola (assembly GCF_047715485.1). Classification (NCBI taxonomy): domain Bacteria; kingdom Pseudomonadati; phylum Pseudomonadota; class Alphaproteobacteria; order Rhodobacterales; family Roseobacteraceae; genus Tateyamaria; species Tateyamaria algicola. Next base: position 2,190,610 of record NZ_CP180422.1, on the reverse strand, counting down.
GATGTCCCGGCAGATATCCCTTGCCCCGGCGATTTGGAGACGGGAACGGATTCGCCCGTGAGCACGCTTTCGTCAATCTCGGCCTGGCGCGAGATCAGCAGGGAACCATCCGCTGCTATCCGATCCCCGGCAGTCAGGATCAGGATGTCGCCGGGCACGATATCCCGCGCCGGAATACGGTGTTCTTGCCCGTCGCGGCGCACAATCGCGGATGGATCAAGCATGTCGGTCAGAGCGGCCAGCGCACGTTCGGCCCGCCATTCCTGAACAAATCCCAAGGCGGCGTTCAAAACGACAACGGCGACAATCACCGCCGCGTCTATCGTTTCACCAAGCAGGGCGGCCAACCCGGCCGCCAGCACGAGGATTAGAATCAAAGGGCTCGCCACCTGCCGTGCGGCGGTACGCCACCAGGGCACCGGCGGCAGCCGCGGCATTTCGTTCGGGCCATGCACGTCCAGCCGTTGGGCTGCTTCCTGCGCGCTCAAACCGCTCAGCTTTGATGCGTGTTCCATGCGCACTTCATGCGGTCGACCGACCTCGCAGGTGTTGATCAATGTCAATGCGCCCAACCCCGTTCTGGTTGAAACTCGGGCACATCAGAGAGGAGCACCAACAATGACAAAATCACAAAAATCAGAGACCAGCGCATCTGTGGAACCGGAAAAGGTTTTTCAGTCGCTGACTGACGTCCAGATGGCGGGCTTGGGATCACTCTCGTGGCTGGGCACAAAATGGGTCGAAACCATGAGCGACTTTGGCGCGGAATGGCTGCATTTCGTGGCCGAGCGGGTCAAGGAAGACGTGAAAACCCAGCATGAATTGCTGCACGCCAAGAACATGGGCGATGTCCAGCACATCCAGGCGACATTTCTTCAGAAGGCCATCGACGACTACCAGAACGAGACCGGAAAGATCGTTCAGTTCTGTTCCGACACCATGGCTGACATCCAGGCCAAAGCGGCAGATCAGTCAAAGACGTAGTGTCCCGGCGCAGGGTCGAGGGCGGTCCAATCCCCTTCGACTGCGCCACGGCTTGAATGGGCGTGCAACCATGTCGTCCAGTCGGGCCACCACGATCCATCCTTGGGTGCCTGTGCATCAAACCACGCATCCGGCCCGACGAACCGGGTGCCTTCGGTCTTGTCCAGATCGCGAAAGTGGCGACGCTTGTGACCCGGTTCTGACAGCACACCGCCATTGTGGCCGCCATTCGTCAGCACAAACCGAACATCCGTGTCGGTCAACGCCAACAGCTTGAACACGGACCGCCACGGCGACACATGATCCGTCTCTGTTGCGAGGCAATAGACTGGTGCGCGGATGTCGGTCAGAGACACGCGTTTGCCGTCGACACGGTAGGTGCGATTGGCAAGGCCGTTTTCCAGAAACAGGGACCGCAGGTAGGTGGTGTGCATGCGCGCGGGCATCCGCGTTGCATCCGCATTCCACGCCATGAGGTCGTTGAGCGACGTGCGCTCGCCCAGCAGGTAGTGCCGGATCACCCGGCTCCAGATCAGGTCAGCGGGGCGCAGCATCTGAAAGGCCGCCGCCATCTGCCGAGCTTCCAAATAGCCCTGATCGGCCATCAAGTCCTCCAGGTAGGCGACCTGTGCTTCGCTCATGAACGTGCCCAACTCGCCCGGTTCGGTGAAGTCGGTCTGGCTGGCCAGCAGCGTCAGCGTGTGAAACGGGGTATCCGTGTCCGTCCCACCGGCCGCCGCAGCGGCAATGGCCAGCAGCGTCCCGCCAAGGCAGTACCCAACCGCGTGCACCTGGGGGATGCCATGTTCGGCCTTCATCCAGGCCAGCGGCTCGGAAATGCCCAGCCTGAGATAGTCGTTCAGATCAAGATCGGCGTCTTCCTTGCCCGGGTTCTTCCACGACAAGGTAAACACCTCGAAGCCTTGCGCGACGAGATAGGCGATCATCGAGTTTTCGGGCGAAAGATCGAGGATGTAATACTTCATGATCCACGCAGGCACGATAAAGATCGGGGGGCGGGCCAGATCGGGTGTCGTGGGATGATAGCGGATCAACTCGACCAGCCGGTTTCGGTACACGACATCGCCGGGGGTGATGGCCAGTGTCTGCCCAACCTTGAACGGCCCAAGATCACGCGGCTTGCCGGTTGCCGTGGTCACAGCGTCATCCAGCCAGTGCTGCCAGCCCTGCGCAAGGCTGGCGTTCCCGGTCTTCACCGCACGGTTCAGGACAACCGGGTTGGTCAGTGCAAAGTTTGAGGGGCTGACCATGTCCAGCGCCTGGCGCGCGTAGAATTCCAAGGCTCTTTGATGTTTGGGATCGAGGCCCGGCAGAGGCGCCAGCGCCTTTTGCCACCAGTTCTGTGTGGCCAGGAACGTATCGCGATAGAAGGAATAGGGCGGCAATTGCCACAACGGGTCAGCAAACCGCGGATCGCTTTGCGCGCCGGGGTCGGACATCACAACGGTTCCCATTCCCTCGCCCACCGCAGACAGCATGGCACGCTGCCGGTCGGGTGACAGGGCCGTATGCGCGGCCCAATCCGTCCACGCGACCATGAGGGCGGCGGGCGAAAGACCCCCGGTCAGACGCGCTAGGGTCGCGTGCAACTTCTGGTCCGCGGATTTGGGCGGCGTGGTACGCTGTTCTTTGTCCGAGGCAGAGGCCGGGCGTGCCTGTGGCCGGATCACTGTGTCACTCATCCCTGCCACTCCGTCCCGACGCCGCAATGCAGGGTGAACGCTTTGAGCCGGGCGGCGGTGTCTGGGTCGTCGGCACGTTTGTTCGACACGATCAATTGCGCAATCAACGGGCGGCCAAGCCGACGTTCCAGCACCTGAAGCGGTGCCGTGCTTTCCTTGGCATCGGCGCATGTCAGGGCGGCGGCCACCCGCACATCCGCATCAACCAAGCGGTCGATCACGGTGTTCACCGGCGCCGCTGGCTTTCCTGCCCAGACCGGCCCGACCACAACCGCGAGGCCATCGGGGCCGGGCAGGTGCACGCTTTCATTCAATGGGGCTGGCGCGCCCCGATACCCATCACGCCCCGCTGTCAACCAACTGAGGAAGGGCCAGTGATACCAATGGGTTGTGACGATCTGCAGGTGCCCCTCGATGGCGACGGCAATCCGGTCTGCCAGGGCACGCGATTGCCCGGTCTTGGAATAGCATATGATCTCGGCTGTCTGGGTCACTGGCCTGCTCCGCTGCGCTCAGCCTCGATTAACCGTTTCGCAGGCCGGTCAGCTTGAGATTTGTCAATCCGCGCAGTGGCCCGCATCGCTAGTCATGCGTCTGAACAACCCCTGACAAGGAAACGCCCATGACGCGCACCATGAAAGCCGCTGTTGTCCCCGGCCTTGGCAAGCCCCTCGACATTCGACAGGTGCCTGTGCCCAGCATCGGTCCCGGGCAGGTTCTGGTGCGCGTGCGTGCCAGTGGTGTGTGCCACACCGACTTGCACGCAGCGGAAGGCGACTGGCCCGTCAAACCAACGGCGCCCTTTATCCCCGGCCACGAGGGTGTCGGCGAAGTGGCCGAAATCGGTGCGGGCGTGACGCATCTCAAGGAAGGGGACAGGGTCGGTGTCCCATGGCTCCATACCACATGCGGGCGGTGCGAACATTGCGCTGGCGGTTGGGAGACGCTGTGCGAGAGCCAGCAAATGACCGGATACACCGTCAATGGCGGTTATGCCGAATACGTGGCTGCGGATGCCAACTATGTCGGCCTGATCCCGGGTGGCTTGGAATTCGGGCCAGCCTCGCCCGTGCTGTGCGCCGGGGTGACGGTTTACAAGGGCTTGAAGGAAACCGAGGTGCGGCCCGGCCAGTGGGTCGCCATCTCGGGCATTGGCGGGCTGGGACACATGGCGGTGCAGTATGCCAAGGCGATGGGCATGCATGTGGTCGCGGTCGATATTGCCGATGACAAGCTGGCCCTGGCAAAGCGGCTTGGGGCGGACGAGGTGATCAATGCGCGCGACACCGACCCGGTGGTCGAGGTGACCAAACAACTGGGCGGCGTGCATGGCGCGCTGGTGACAGCCGTGTCGACCAAGGCGTTTGCCCAGGCCACGGGCATGTTGCGCCGACACGGCACCATGTCACTTGTCGGTCTGCCACCCGGCGACTTTCCCTTGCCCATTTTCGACGTTGTTCTGAAACGGCTCACCATCCGCGGCTCGATTGTGGGGACGCGCCTGGACTTGACCGAAGCCCTGACATTTGCGGCGGATGGGTCGGTTCAAACCACATTCACATGGGACAAGCTGGACAACATCAACGCGATCTTTGACCGGATGAAGGCCGGACAGATTGACGGGCGCGTGGTTCTGGACATCGACGGGTAGCTGACACGGCTACCCGACCTTGGTCAGCGTGCCTGATAGTAGGCGATCAGACTGGCCAGGAACAGGATCAGCACAATAACGGAATCCAGCCCGAACGGGCCCACCTTGGGTTTGCGGCGCACGATCAGACCGATCAGATAGATGGATGTCACGGCGATACCAAAAGACAGCGACAGCCCGACGGTGGCCGACGTATCCCGCAGGATTGGCCCGCCGCGAAACAGGATGTCCGCCGGAAACACCAGCACCAGCATGATGAGGTTGCTGCCGAAAATGTTGGAAATCGCCATCGTGTAAGCGCCAAGCCGGACAGCCGTGATGCTGGTGGTCAACTCGGGCAAGGACGTCGCCGCAGCCAGGAGCGTGACCCCGACAAAGCTGGTGCCCAGCCCGGATTGCGCGGCAATGCGATCTGCGAACACGACCAAAAGCAATCCGAAGACAAGGATGCCCAGACAGGCCACAACAGCCTGCCACACGAGGCTTCGGTCGCTTTGGCCCGCAAGACCGTAAGGCGCCGGGAACGGCAAAGGCTCGGGATCGGGCAGATCGACGGGCACCCAGTCATTCGATCCGTCATAGCGGCGCAGCAGCCAGATCGCACCGCCATAGACAAGGGCGATGATAACAGTGCCAAACCCGATTCCGGCGACGGCAAACGTCTCACCAATGTTGATGACGATCAGGGCAACCGAAAGAAGGAAGACCAGCAACGTCGCCTCGAGCGCGTGATTGGCCTTGCGCGGGTAGTTCGTGATCGCCCCTTTGGCCACGAAATCGGACATGGCCAGAATAGCGGTTTGCAGGGCAATGCCACCAAACAGGTTGTTCAGGACAAGGTCACGGGATTGCTGAATGGCCGCCGACAGCGTGGTCGCGACTTCGGGCAGGGATGTCGCCAGCGAAAGGATCAACAGGCCCATCAGCGATTTGGCGAGGTTAAAGCGATCCGCAAGCGTGTCTGCCAGATAAGCCAGACGCGCACCCGCAACCCAAACGCACCCGGCAGACAGTGCGAACGCGACGACACTTATGGCAAAGGGTGTGTCGGGGATCTGCATGAAACAGGTCTATGGCCACCGTGGCCGTGCGTATTGATATTGGTCAACACCGCGATCTCGGCGGCCCGCGCCGACACGATTGAGCAAAATCAACGAAACGCATGCCGCGCATGGATAAACTGCCTGCAGATACGAGGCGTTCCATGTTTTCTCATGCTGTGAAATTGCTCAACGTCAACGGCTTTGACATCAAGGTCGACCCCAGTTGGCTCTTGATTGCGGCGTTGATCACTTGGGCATTGTCGCGCCACTATTTCCCCACTGCTCTGCCGGATCGGGATGTGGCGACCTATCTGGTCATGGCGCTGGTCACGATGCTGTGCTTCTTTGCGTCGCTGGTGCTGCACGAACTGGCCCACTCGCTGGTTGCGCGCCGGTTCGGTGTGCCGATCAAGAACATCACGCTGTTCCTGTTCGGCGGCGTGGCCGAGTTGGAAGCCGAACCGCAATCGGCACGCGTCGAGTTCTGGATCGCCGTGGCCGGGCCGGTGATGAGCCTGTGTCTGGGCCTCAGCCTATGGATATCGATGCAGGTGTCGCTGATTGTGACGGGCGCAACGGCGCTGACCGAGGTTCTGTCCTATCTCGCCCTGATCAACGTTGTTCTCGCGGTGTTCAACCTCGTGCCCGCCTTTCCCCTGGATGGAGGGCGCATCCTGCGCGCGCTCTTGTGGCACCGCAGCGGCGACGTGCTGCGCGCCACAGCAACCGCGGCAAGATCGGGCGCGATATTTGCATATGCCCTGATGGGTCTGGGTGTGCTGGCCCTGTTCCAGGGTGGTCTGATGACCGGGCTGTGGAACATCATGATCGGGCTTTTCATCTTGGGGGCTGCGCGGGCCAGCTATCAACAGCAATTGGCCAAGGTCGCATTTGAAAACAAGACCGTGGGCGACCTGATGCAATCCGATCCGATCACCGTCGATCCCAACGCGTCGCTCGATGAATTTGTGAATCGCATCATGTTGGGCCGCAATGTCAGCTTTGTGCCCGTGGTCGAAAACGGCGTCTTGCTGGGCCATATGGACCCCAAGGTGCTGGCCGACATTGATCGCGAAAACTGGACCAACACGCAGGTCGGCGACGTCTTTGCCGGTCTTGAGGACGCCAGCACCATTTCCCCCGATGTCACGATCGAGGCGTTGTTCAAGCAGATATCAGGCAGCGGGTGCCGCAAATACATGGTGGTCAAGGGCCGCCAGCTTGTCGGCGTCATTTCCCTGTCTGACCTGACGCGGTTTCTGAACCTGTCGGACAGGTTGTTGCGCCATGGCGAGCCGCGCGACGATGAAGGGCAACAATCAGTCACGCGCCAACCTTCGTAGGTGCAAGCAGCGTTTGTACCCAGCCGAATAGAGCTTTTCAGGCTCAGAGCACGCATTTGAGGCGCCCACTTGACCAGGATCAATTCGGTTTCGCCCCAGACATGAGCATCCTGACGCCGCACAGGAAACGAAAGATACCAATGGATACCCCGGCACAAGACAGTGCCCTGTTGCACGCAATCCTCGATGTGACTGTCGATGCAGTTGTCGTGTCGGACGCCGCTGGGGTTATCCTCCGCACGAACCCGGCGGCGCATCGCCTGTTTCAATACGACAGTGATGAGTTGATCGGGCAAAGCGTGAATGTGCTGATGCCCAGAGCGCTTGCCGATCTGCATGATGGGTTCATGTCGCATCACCTCGAAACGGGCGAGGAACGGATCATCGGCGTCGGCCGCGATGTCGAGGGGCAGCGCAAGGATGGATCGGTGTTTCCCCTGCACCTGTCTGTCGCGCGCGCCGATGTCGATGGCGCGCCGCTGTTTATCGGTATCCTGCGTGACCTGACGATGCGCAATGCCACGCAACAGGCCCTGGCCCGGTCGCAGCGTCTTGATGCCATCGGGCAGATGACAGGCGGGATCGCACATGATTTCAACAACCTGCTGACCGTGGTCATCGGGAACCTTGAGTTGATGGAGATGCGCGGGCCAACCGACCGGCAGATCGCACTTATCAAGGACGCGCTGGATGCCGCCACCCTCGGCGCGGACCTGACCGCGCGCCTGATGATCTTTGCACGCAAAAGCCACCTCAAGCCGCGCGTGACCGATTTGCGCAGCCTGTGCGAAGAGACCCTGTCCATTCTGAAACGCACATTGGGCGCGAACTGCCGCATCAAGACTGAATTCGGCGACCCGCTTAGCCCTGTCCTTGTCGACCCCGTGCAATTGCAGTCGGCCCTGATGAACCTTGCATTGAATGCCCGCGACGCGATGGGCGGTCGTGGAGAGCTGTTGGTGTCGGTCGCAAATGTCACCATTGACGACACCTACATGGCGCAAGAGACGGACATGGAGCCCGGCGAGTATGTGCGATTGTCGGTCAGCGATGATGGGGCAGGCATGAGCATCGAAGCACAGCGCCGCGCCTTCGAACCCTTCTTTACAACCAAGGCCGACAGCGGTGGTACGGGTCTGGGCCTTGCCATGGTGTACGGGTTCGTCCGCCAATCAGGCGGTCATGTCACGCTGTATAGTGAGTTGGGTCACGGGACGAGCTTTGGGCTGTATTTTCCCGCCATGGCGGCGTCTATCGACGGCGAGGATGAGGACGACACCGAGCAGCAACGCGCGCAGTCACCCCAGGGCAGGGGTGAAACCGTTCTGGTTGTCGAGGACAATCCGAAGGTGCGCAAACTGTCCATCGCACGTATCCGCGATCTCGGCTTCAACACCAAAGAGGCGGCGAGCGGAGACGAGGCATATGCCATGCTTGCGGACGGCGCCCATATCGACATCGTGTTTTCCGATCTCGTCATGCCGGGCACGTTGAACGGCTACGATCTGGCCGCCAAGGTTGCATCCGAATTCCCCGACACCAAGGTCCTGCTGACATCCGGTTACGCGAGTGACGTTGTCACGGGTGCCATGGCCAAGGGGCAGGAACACGAAATCCTGCACAAACCTTATCGCCAGTCCAACCTTGCCTTACGGCTTCAGGCGCTCTTGGCGGGCGATGGCGATAGGTGAACCTGACGCACGTCGCAGACCAGCACGTAACCGATGCCACGCACCGTCTTGATCAGTTGGGGTTTTGAGGGGTCACGCTCGATCTTTTTGCGCAGGCGCGCGACTTGATTGTCGATGGTGCGATCCAGCGGGGTCCATTCGATGCCACCTGTCAAATCCATCAGTTGATCACGCGACAGCACCCGTTTGGGGCGGTCGAGAAAGACATTCAACAGTTTGAAATCACCACTGGTCAGTCCGCAATCCTGACCGGCACGGTCCAGCAGTTCCAACCGATCCGGCGTTGCGATCATGCCGTCAAAGCTGAGTTGGCTGACGGGCGGCTGATCGCCCACGCCCACCCCATAAGGCGTCTGAACATCAAGGGTCCGGCGCAAGACGCTCTTGACCCGCGCAGTCACCTCGCGGACGTGAAACGGTTTGGTGATGTAGTCGTCTGCACCGACTTCCAGGCCGACGACCCGGTCAATGACATCATCCTTGCCCGTGACCATGATGATGGGCAGGCGCGATGTCCGCCGGATGTCTCGCGCCAGTTCGATCCCGTTGTCCGCGCCAAGGTGAATATCCAGCGTGACCAAATCGACCTGGCCCCGTTTCAGCGCGCGCATAACGCCAATCGCGCTCTCTTCTTCAACGACGGCAAAACCCTCATCCTCAAGCACGTTGCGCAAGAGGTTCCGAACCCTCGGATCATCATCAACGACAAGTATGGTCTGAGCAGGCACGAGGCAGTCTCCCAAGCAGGCGGGGCAGTTTCAGACTAGCACGAGTCGGGAGGTGTCTGCGATGCCTCATACAAAATGATACAATTCCCGGCGCGCGTGTGCCCATTCGCGATACATCGATAGGTCACTATGGCTCCAGATCACTCAGGGGGCCGACCAAGATGTATGTCACGATACCGAGCGACCACTTCGATACGAAACCTTTCTATGTCGTCACACCCAACGCACAGCGCACCACCGAAAAACGCCTTAAATCAAAGTCCTACCTATATTATGAAGGCGATGAGGTCGATTGGCTTTATCAAGTCAACAGCGGTGTCCTGCGCCTGACCCGCCTGCTGGAAGACGGCCGCCGCCAGGTCATCGCCTTTGGCTACCCCGGCGATATTGTCGGCTTTCCGTCCGAGGGGCGTTATCATACTGACTGTGATGCCTTGACTGAAACGCGGCTGCAGCCCTATCGCAGATCCGCACTGGAGACCGGCGATGGCGATCCAGCGCTGCACCGATCGCTTTTGCAGGCCGCACTGCGAGAGATCAGTGCCATGCAGGACCATTTCATGATGCTTGGGCGCAAGTCAGCGGCGGAAAAGGTGGCCTCGTTCCTGTGTGTGCTGTCCGCCCGCGTCGGCCAGAGGCTGGGCGCATACACCCAGGTCGTTCTGCCGATGAGCCGCGCGGATATTGCGGATTTCCTCGGCCTCACGACAGAAACGGTCAGCCGGGCGCTGACACAGCTGCGCAAGTCCCAGATCATCGCAATCGAGAACAATCACACGGTCATCTTTCTGCGCCCGGACGCGTTGCTGAACCTGTCGCGCGGCGACGACGACTGACCTGATGCCCGCGCATGCCGGCTCGGCCTAGCCATCCATCAGGGTCAAGTCCGCCTCCAGAACGGGCCCTGTGTTGCCGACAAGGTATTGAAAAACCGCATGAGTCATGGCGCCGATCCCAAGCAGGACAAGCGTGTAATTGGCCACCCAGCCGACGAACGGGATAAAGTTCAGCAGTGCGATGAAACTGATTGCGGCGGCGAACACGATCAGGCGTTGGATATGGGTCGGGTCCGCGTCGCCGCCCAGCCCAGACCAGATCCGCAGTGCAACGCTATAAGCCCCCAACGCATAGCCCAATGTCCACGCCACGACGATCACGAGCAGGGCGATGGGCACAAATGGCAGGCCGATGATGGTCAATGCCGTGATCGGCACAGTCCCAAAGAGCATGGATAACCCGATCACGCCCAACAGCAGTGTTTGGCCCGGTCCCTTTGCAATCGTCTGTCTCATGGCTTCCAACGGTTTGGGCAGGAATGACAACATGACTGCACCCAGGGCCACAAAGAACAATAGCGAGATGACGAACCCGGCAAAGACCGACGCGAAGGTCGGCAGCATTGGCAGATCCTTGCGCCAGTTGGCCAGTTCATCACGCGCGGTCTTGCCGGAAAACGGATCGAACACGACGCGGTTGGCTGGTGCGACGCGCTCGGGCACGGCGATCCTGTCTTGCGTGCTGTAGGTCAGCGTTCCGGCAACTTCTGCGTTGGGGCCAAAGGAGATGGTTTGCGCCACGATCCGCGCATCCGACCCAAGCCGGGCGTTCAGCACCACATCGCGCGCGGTCACGGTCAGCGCCCCCTCGACAGGGCCATCGACCGTCACGGTGTTACCGAACAGGCGCGCGTTTCCAGTGGTCTCGGACCCTGTGCCCAGGCGCACCGAGAATCCTCCGGCGGTCAAATCCTCACCAACTGCTGCACTGACAACAACAGTGCCCCCAAATGCATAAAGGTCCTCGCGCGTGTCAGCCGCAACAGTCACGTCATAGCCTGTGACATGCAGATCCCCCGACGCGCGGCCGCGCACATCCGATTTGCGGGCCGAGACAAAGGTGTCGCCCAGCGTTTCGATGGGTTCGGTCACCACACCTCCGGCAAAGAACGTGTCATCCCCCGTTGTTGCGGTCGTGGTCTCGGACCATGCAGCGGTGCAAATCGAGATGGAAATGACAATGCTCGACACAAGTGCAGATTGGCGCATGGCGTGCTCCTTTGGGCCGTGAAATCAATGAGTCCAGACTATCCCGGCAACGACCCCCTCGATTGATCGCGATCAATCGAGGGGGCCACGTTCCGGTGCAGACTGGGGATGACACGATGTCCGTGTCTGACACCCAGAAAGGAGACTTGCGATGTCACGCCATCCCCTGCCAGATCAGCGCTCAGAACTTGGTGACTCCCCATTTTTCCCGTCTTTCCAGAAAGAGATGAACCGCCTCATTGATCAGTTCCGGACCGGCTTTCCCATGCCTGACCTGGGGGGCGGGTTTCAGGCTGCGGTCATGCCCGCGATAGACGTTGTTCAAACCGATGGCGCGGTCGAGATCAGCGCCGAAGTGCCCGGTGTGAAGGAAGACGACATCGAGGCCGCGATCAAAGGCGACGTGTTGATCCTGAAGGGCGAAAAGAGTTCCGAGCACGAGGAAAGCGAAAACGACTACCGCCTGATCGAGCGTAGCTACGGCAGCTTTCGGCGGCAGATCGCGCTTGGGTTCACACCTGATGACGACGCCGTCGAGGCCCATGTCGAGAACGGCATTCTGAAGGTGCGTATCCAAAAGCCCGCAACCGTGGACATGCGCAAGATTGATATCAAAAAAAGCTGAAAGCTGAAGGGGCGCCCGGTTCGCCCCTCAATTCACGTCCCCGACAGGAGCAGTGCGATGCGCATCAAAACCCTTCTCGTTTGCCTGACGACGCCCGCGCATGCAGAGACGTTGATGAAGCTGGCCGTGCCCCTGGCCCGCGCGCATGATGCGCATCTGGTTGGGCTGCACACCCTGCAATCCGTCCTGATCTATCCCGGCATCGCCATGCACATTCCCGAGCCCGCCTTTTCCGCTTTCAACGAAAGCCAGCGGGAAGAAGCGGAACAGATTAAGGCGGTGTTCACCAAGCACACGGCGAATGAAGACTTCCCAAGCGAGTTCCGACTGGTGCGGGCCGAGGATGCGTCGGCAGCCGAGCGGTTGGTCGAGAGCGCGAGAGCCGCGGACCTTGTGATCATGGCGCATGCTGACCCAGAGAATGACCGCTATGATCAGCGCGACAGCCAGGTGCGGGTGATCAGGGAAAGCGGGCGACCGGTCATCGTTGTGCCATTGGGGTACGAGGGCGACATCGTTGGCGAAAACATCCTGCTCGGATGGAGCGACACGAGAGAGGCCGCCCGGGCCGCACATGATCTGCTGAGCCTCGCCACACCAGGCGCGACAGTTACAGTGCTGCGCGTCGCAAGCCCGCAACGGGATGCCCTGAAAGATGCATGCGGGATCGCGTTGTCCGAGGCGCTTTCGCGGCACGGCCTCAAGACCACGCTGGAACAACGCGACGCGAGGGACAAGGACATCGCCGAGGTGTTGAAACAGGTCGCTTTTGAAAAGGGGGCCGATCTGATTGTGACCGGGGCATTCGGGCACTCCAAAGCCTATGACTTTGTGATCGGCGCCACGACCTATGCGCTGTTGCGCGATGCGCAACTGCCCGTGATGTTCAGCAAGTAGGTGTGACAGGCGGCACTGATATGTCCGACCAGATCGGCAGATGGTCCGATGCCTGCCGCGCCAGGCCGGTCTGCGCCACGCCCGCATTCTGCATCTCGACACCATGGCTCAGCGCAATGCGATCAAGCGCGGCAACGGGCCGTGAGGCATGAAAGGTCTTGCCCGGCGCATGAACGGCAAACCGCGACGCCAGAGGTTCCAGCCCCTTTTTGTCCGACCACTCGTTAAAGTCGCCGACGATGGCAACGTGCGTCTTGTGCGCCACCGCGGCGTTGATCCTATCCAACTGGGCGCGCCGATCCTTGCGGCGCAAACCAAGGTGGGTGGCAACCATGCTCAGCCCCGCCCCAATGGCGACGTCAATGCGCACCGCGCCACGCGGCTCAAGCCCGGGAAGGGACAGGCGTTCAATGCCCGCGTATTCGACGTGATCCGCAACAAGAATTGCATTGCCGTGCCAGCCGAGGCTGACATCGTTGTGGGCCACGTCCACGACCGAGAAATCCGTCTCGCGTTCGATCATGTCACGGGGCAACGCAGCCTTGCGCGGGCCAAGCCGTTTGTCCGCCTCTTGCAGAAGGACGATGTCCGCCCCCAAATCATTGATGACCTGCAACGTCCGCTCGGGGTTCCGCCTTTGGTCCAGACCACGGGCCTTGCGCACATTGTAGCTGGCGATGCGGAGTGATGTTTTCATGGTCCCTATATGGGTTCGAACCCTGCAACTTTGAATGGTGGGAGGAACACGCACATGCGATCCTTGGCAAAAACCGGCGGTCCGCTGATGCTGGCGATCTGGGCACTGTTGCTGGCCGCCGCGCTCGCCGCCTTTGCCGCCACCCGGTGGGACCTTGCCTTTGTCAGTCTGGCCACTTTGGGTCTGTCGCTGTTGCCGCCTCTTCTGGCGGCGCGCTGGTCTCTGTCCCTTCCGCTTCCGTTTCTTCTGGCGACGACGATCTTCATCTTTGCCTCGGTCTTCATGGGCGAGGCACTGGATTTCTACGAACGGGTCTGGTGGTGGGACCTTGTGTTGCACGGGGCCGCCGCGATCGGCCTTGGGCTGACCGGGTTCCTGTTCGTTTTCATGTTGTTTGAGGGCGACAGGTTCGCGGCACCGCCATCAGCCCTTGCGTTCATCACGTTTTGCGTTGCGATGACCGCAGGGGCGATGTGGGAAGTGTTCGAATATGCCATGGACCAACTGTTCGGGCTCAACATGCAAAAGTCGGGCTTGGATGACACCATGGGCGACCTGATGATCAACACGGCGGGCGCCCTGGTCGCGGCCGTCACGGGGTACATCTATGTCAAACACAGTTATGCCGGGGTTCTGGGGCGCAGCCTGACACAGTTCATCCGGCACAACAGACGCCTGTACCGCAAGTACAAGGATCGCCTGAGAAAGTAGTCGGCCCGATACGCCCCTAAAGTGCGTTCAGACGCGCGAGGGCGCGGCGTGCCAAATCCCGTTGCTCGATCAACTCCAGAACAAGTGCGATTCCGGCAACATTGATGCCAAGGTCACGGCTCAGGCGCTGCGCCTTTTTGGCCCGCACGATGCTGCGCCCCCGAAAGTGCCAGTTGTCCGAAGACGACCCTACCGGTTCAAGCACACCGTATTGGACCAGTTCGACAACCCACTCTTCATCAGCCTGACAAAACCGGCAGAGTTCCTGCAACGACAGGGCCTCAAGAATGTCTGATGCGTGCTCGGCTTTCTTCATAACTTCATCCTCCAAGATGCGCGCGCGGATCGAACGGAATTTCCTGGCTCATGCGTTCAAAGAGGGCCCGTGCCTGGGCTGTCGTAACCTTGGGGTTCACGATTTTCAGCGTGGCATAGACATCGCCAGCCACCGGCCCCGGCAGGCCCTTTCCCTTCAGCCTGAGTTTCTGACCCGTGCGCGCGTTTTTCGGAATTTGCAGGTCAACCTTGCCGCCCGGAGTTGGCATCACGACCTTTGCGCCCAGCGCGGCCTCCCAAGGTGCGATGGGAAGTTCGAGGTACAGATCGCGCCCTTCAGGTCGGTAGATCGGATGGGCGGCAAAGGTGATTTCCAGAAACAGATCGCCACCCTGTCCGGCCCCCAAGGACGGCGCGCCCTGACCGGCCAGCCGGATGTGCTGCCCCTCGCTGACCCCTTTCGGGATGTGGACCGTCACGGTCCGGTCTTGCACAGTCACCTGCCCGTCGGGGCCAAGAACGGGTGCGTGCAGCGACAGTGTCCGGGACGCGCCGTGATAGGCGTCTTCGATACTGATTTCCAGCTTTGCATGCGTATCTGCACCGGGCCCTTGATACATATCGGCCCGACCGCCCGGTCCACGTCGGAACAGGGTTTCAAAGAAGTCGCTGAAGGCCCCATCGCCGGTGTAAGCGCTGTCGGAAAACTGGAACCCGCCTTCCCACTCCGGTGGAGGGCGAAAGCTGCCGTGACCGCCATGCGGGTCTTGCCCCAACTGATCGTAGGCGGCCCTCTTTTCCGGGTCCTTCAGAACCTCGTAGGCTTCGTTGATATCCTTGAATTTCGCCTCTGCATCCGCGCTGCTGTCGATGTCCGGGTGATACTTGCGCGCGTTCTTGCGGAACGACCGCTTGATGTCATCTGTTGATGCATCCCGGGCAACGCCAAGAATCCGGTAGTAGTCTTTGAAATCCATTGCTGTTGTCCGACA
Organism: Tateyamaria algicola; assembly: GCF_047715485.1. Classification (NCBI taxonomy): domain Bacteria; kingdom Pseudomonadati; phylum Pseudomonadota; class Alphaproteobacteria; order Rhodobacterales; family Roseobacteraceae; genus Tateyamaria; species Tateyamaria algicola. The sequence goes on along the minus strand of NZ_CP180422.1, from coordinate 2,175,224 downwards.
CCTGATGTGGCGCGGATTTTGCCAGAACAGACCGCATCGCGATTGATCCATGTCATTTGTGATCGAGGCAATTGCGCCAGTGTGGCGACCAGGAAACCGGAGCGCCAACATGCAACGCACAACGACCCTGTTCGTGATTGATCAGGACACACCAGACGAGGCCATTTCGGCACAGGCCGAGGCGGCTTTGGAAACGGAAACGCACCTTAGCTGCCTTCTTCTTGCGCGGACGCCGACGCTGCCCATCGGCTCGTTTGGCGCATTGCCTTACGGATCGATCGACATCCCCGATCATTGGGCCGACACGCTGAACCAGTCCCGCCGCGCACAATCCGAACGCAGGGATGATATCGATACATTGCTCTCGCGCAGCGGTACCTTTGGAAGCGTCCAGTCCGTCATGTGCGTGACAAGCGAACTGTCTGCCGCGGTCGCACGTCAGGCCCGGGTCAGCGATGTGGCCTGCCTGGCGCCCAATTTGCGTGACGCGCCCGAGATTGAGCGAGAGGCGGCCTATGGTGTCCTGTTCCAGTCCCCCGCCGGGTTGATGCTGAACGGGTCCCCCTCGAGTCCCCGCGCCAAGGTCTTTGTGGCATGGAACAGCAGCGCGGCAGCGGCGCGCGCAGCCCATGTCGCCTTGCCGTATCTGAAAGGTGCGGACGAGGTCGTTATCGGGTGCTTTGACCCGGTCACCAGCCCCGACCAGGATGGTGCGGACCCCGGCACCGACATAGCCTCATGGCTCAGCCATCACGGCTGCCATGTCACGCTGACGCAATACCCCAGCGGCGGGCAGGAAATCGGCAAATGCATTCAGGACCGCGCCATCGAAGCAGGGGCGGATCTGGTGGTCATGGGCGCCTATGGGCATGCCCGTATGATCCAGGCCGTCTTTGGCGGAACAACGCGAACGATGATGGCGCAGACACGCTTGCCCGTTCTCATGGCGCACTGAGGCCCAAGGCCCGGAGGGAATGCAAATTGGCAGCTGAAAACAAAGAAAACCTCATCAAGATGACGTTGAAGGAGTACGGCAAGCTCACCCAGCTTATTGCCGGTTTGAATGCCTCGGACGCGGCGCAAAGTCTGGACGGCGTGTCGATCAAGGACACGATCGGGCACCGGGCACATTGGATTGGCTTGTTCCTGGGCTGGTATGCGGACGGCCAGGCAGGAAAGCAGGTGTTCTTTCCCGCCGAGGGCTACAAGTGGAGCGACCTCAAACGCTACAACGCCGATCTGCGGCAACGGCAAGCCGGGTTGGACTGGGAGGCCGCAAAGGCCCTGCTGGAGGATCAGACGCAGCTGTTGATGGAATTCATCGACAGCAAGAGCGAGGCCGATCTGTACGCGGCGCCCATGCAGGGTGCCCGGAACACGTGGACCCCCGGTAGATGGGCAGAGGCGGCGGGCGCCAGCCATTTCCGGTCTGCGGCGAAATTCATTCGCTCCGTGATGCGGGCCTTTCCCGACGACCCGTAACTGGCTGTCTATCACGTTCAGATCGCGTTGATCGGAACCTTGAGCATCGGCTTGCCGCTTTCGTTTGTCGGGACTGCGCCCGCACGCATGTTCACTTGCAAGGACGGCAGGATCAGCGACGGCATGTCCAGCGTCGCATCGCGCGCGGTGCGCAACTTGATAAACGCATCACGCGTCGCGCCCTGGCCGACGTGAATGTTTTCGGCCTTTTCCTCTGCGACCGTGGTCTCCCACATGATGTCCCGCCCACCAGGCCCGTAATCATGGCACATGAACAGCCGCATTTCATCCGGCAGGGCCAACACCTTCTGAATGGAATCATAAAGCGCGCCCGCATCCCCGCCCGGAAAATCCGCGCGTGCCGACCCGCCATCAGGCATGAACAACGTATCCCCCACAAAGGCCGCATCGCCGATCACATGTACCATGCACGCAGGCGTGTGCCCGGGCGTGTGCATCGCAAAGGCCGTCAGGCTGCCGATTCTGTAGGTGTCACCATCCTTGAACAGGCGATCGAATTGCGAGCCATCGCGCTGAAACTCCGTCCCTTCGTTGAACACTTTGCCGAACGTGTCCTGAACGATGGTGATCCGATCACCGATTCCGATTTTGCCGCCCAGCTTCGACTGGATGTAAGGCGCGGCGGACAAGTGATCGGCATGGACATGCGTTTCGATCAACCACTCGAGATCAAGCTTGTACTTCCGGATATAGGCAATGATTTCATCAGCATGCGCATAGGTGATGCGCCCGGCGGCATAGTCGATGTCCATGACGGAATCGATCACGGCACAAGACGTGGAGTTCGGATCCATCACCACGTAGCTGATGGTATTCGTCTGCGGGTCGAAAAAGGATTCGATGTCAGGATGGACCTGCACTTGTACCGGATACTGAGTCATATCAATCCCCATGATTGCTTTGGGCCCGTGTCTTAAACGACCCTGCCGACAGCGTCGGTGACTTGGTCACATTGGTCCCAAAGCGTCTTGTTTGAGACTGAATTGAGCGTAAATGACCGCGACTGAACCGCGTTGACGCACATCAATCCGAACCCGGCCCACTTGCCCGGATTTGACTTTGTGGCTGGGGTGGCTGCCAGCGATTGATCAAAGTCAACAAAGCGCAATCGCCAGTTTGCTAAAGCCCCCTTGGTTGAGCAGCAAATGGGGAATGCCCGACATGAAAAATTGGACACTTCTGGTGGGCGGCGTGCTGGTCGTGTGCGGGGTCGGCGCCTATCTGCTCGCCTCGGTCGAGACGGACAATCCGACCATCCTCGGGCTGCAGGATCGGATTGCGCACCTCCCGATCTTGCCCACATCGGCCAACACCTTGTCCGACGGCATCGTGTCGGGGAATGGACGGATCGAAGCGGTTCAGGTCGATGTCACTACAAAGATTGCCGGGCGCGTCAGCGAGATCATGGTGCAGGAGGGTGACCTTGTTGACGTGGGCCAACCCATCGCCGTGATCGATACTGCGCAGTTGCAGGCACAACTGCTCGGCGCTCAGGCCGACATCGCAAGCGCGCAAAGTCAGGTGGCCGCAGCCGAAGCATCGGTGTCGCAGGCGCAGGCCCAACTGGTTCTGGCCGAACAGGAAATGTCGCGCGTCTCTGCACTGGTCGAACGGCAGGTCGCGTCGCAAGAAACGTATGACATCAGCGTCAGCGAACGCGATGTCGCGCGCGCCAACGTTGTGGCGGCCAAGGCCAATCTCGTCTCGCAACACCGGGGCGTCGATGCGGCGCGTGCCTTCGCACAAGAGATCGAGACACAGATCGACGATAGCATCCTCACCGCATCTGCGGTTGGCCGCGTGCTGTACCGTCTAGCTGAACCAGGCGAGGTGCTGGCGAGCGGCGGTAAGGTCGTGACCCTCGTCAATCTCAACGACGTCTACATGGAAATCTTCCTGCCATCCTCCCAAGCCTTTCGCGTTGCAGTGGGCAGCGAGGCACGGATCAAGCTGGACATTACGGAATTCGCCATTCCCGCCACGGTCAGCTTTGTGTCGCCCGAGTCCCAGTTCACGCCCAAGCAAGTCGAGACATCCGAGGAACGCGACAAACTGGTGTTCCGGGTCAAGGTGCGCGCGGCTTCGGAACTGGTTCAGAACTACATCGAACAGATCAAGACGGGCGTGCGCGGCGTCGCCTATGTCCGCTTGAGCGGAGAAGGCCCCCTGCCGGACTGGCCGGAGCATCTGCAGAACCTTGTCCCCGTCATGCCCGCATCCGCCAGCAACTGATACGATGTTTGGCGAAAAACCACCCGTTGCCCGACTGGAACGTGTGACCCACGCCTACGGGAAAGTGCGTGCGCTTCAAGACATGTCGCTGACCATTCCGGCGGGTTGCATGGCTGCCTTGCTTGGGCCCGACGGCGTTGGCAAATCCACGCTCCTCGGTCTGATCTCGGGCGCGCGGAAAATGCAAAATGGCGATCTGAGTGTCCTTGGTGGCGACATGCGCGATGTACGTCACCGCAACGCGGTCGGCCCAAGGATTGCGTACATGCCGCAGGGCTTGGGCAAGAACCTCTATCAGGAACTCAGCATACGGGAGAACCTGGATTTCTTCGGCAAACTGTTCGGTCAGGACCGCGCGGAACGCAAAATGCGGATCGAGCGGTTGACCAAGGCGACCGACCTCTATGCGTTCCTCGACCGTCCCGCCGGCAAGCTGTCGGGGGGCATGAAACAAAAGCTGGGGCTGTGCTGCGCCCTGATCCACGATCCCGACCTGTTGCTTCTGGATGAACCTACGACCGGCGTTGATCCCCTGTCGCGGCGCCAGTTCTGGCAGTTGATCGACACGATACGGCTGGAGCGACCGGCGATGAGCGTTGTGGTCGCGACCGCCTATATGGACGAGGCCGAACGCTTTGACTGGCTGATCGCAATGGATGAGGGGCGTATCCTGGACACCGGGACACCTGCGCAGTTGAAGGAAAAGACAGGGGCGGCCGACCTTGATGCCGCCTTTGTCGCGCTGCTGCCCGAGGAAAAACGCCATGACAGCGAAGGCCTCGATATCCCGCCACTGGATGTCAACGACACGCAACCCGCCATTGTCGCCAGGGATCTGACCCGCAAGTTCGGGGATTTCACAGCCGTCGACCATGTCAGCTTCGAAATTCAGGCGGGCGAAATCTTTGGGTTTCTCGGCTCGAACGGCTGCGGCAAGACCACGACCATGAAGATGCTGACCGGGCTACTGCCCGCGTCCGAAGGCGAGGCTTATCTGTTCGGCAAGCAACTGGATGCGCGCGACATCGACACCCGGATGCGCGTGGGGTTCATGACGCAAGCCTTTTCGCTTTATGGCGAGCTGAGCGTGGTTCAGAACCTCAGACTGCACGCCCGGCTGTACCATCTGCCGCCGGAAAAGACCGGCGCGCGGATCGACACCTTGCTCGACAGGTTTGGACTGCGCGAGGACATGCACGCCAAGGCCGCAAGCTTGCCACTGGGCATTCGTCAGCGCCTGTCCCTTGCTGTCGCGATCATTCACGAGCCTGAAATGCTGATCCTGGATGAGCCGACATCGGGCGTTGATCCAGTTGCGCGCGATGATTTCTGGCGGCTGCTGATCGAGTTGTCCCGCCGCGACAAGGTCACGGTGTTCATATCAACCCATTTCATGAACGAAGCGCTGCGATGTGACAGGATTTCATTGATGCACGCGGGCAAGGTCTTGGTCTACGGCGCCCCCGATCACCTTGTGGAAACCAAACAGGCGGCCAACCTCGAAGACGCATTCATCAGCTACATCGAAGAGGCGATTGAGCCGCCCGCAGATGCCGAAACGGTCGTTGCGGACCAAAAAACACTCGCGATTGCTGAAAGCAGCAAAACCGCGCCCACCCAAGGTTGGGGGTTCAGCCCCTCGCGCGCCCTTGCCTACAGCTACCGCGAAACGGTCGAAGTCATGCGGGACCCGGTCAGGCTGGCCTTTGCCTTTGTCGGCAGCATGATCCTTCTGATCGTGATGGCCTATGGCATTTCCCAGGACGTCGAAGACCTGACCTACGCCGCGCTGGATCTGGATCAGACACCGCAAAGCCGGGACTACCTGCGAAACTTTTCGGGGTCACGGTACTTTGTCGAACAGCCCGAACTGTTCAGCAGGACCGACCTCGAAGAGCAGCTGATCGCCAACACGATCACCTTGGCGATCGAAATCCCCCCGGCTTTGGGCATGACCTGAAAAAGGGTGAGACGCCCGAGGTGTCTGCCTGGATCGATGGGGCCAACGTGTCACGTGCCGGCACAATCGAGGGGTATGTTTCCGGTGCCCATGCTGCGTTCCTGACCAACCTGGCCCTGGCCGCAGGCCAAGATCCCGACGCCGCCAGCCTGCTGTCTGTCGAGCCGCGATTTCTCTACAACCCGTCCTTTGAAAGCATCTATGCGATGGGCCCGTCTATTCCGGCGATGTTGCTGATGCTGTTTCCGGCGATCCTGATGGCGGTCAGTATCGCGCGTGAAAAGGAAATCGGCACAATCACCAACTTCTACGTGACACCGACAAGTCGCCTGGAGTTCCTGATCGGCAAACAGCTGCCCTATGTCGGGATCGGCATGATCAACTTTGCGCTGCTGACGCTGTTGGTGGTGTTTGTCATGCAGGTGCCGCTGAAAGGCAGCCTTACCACACTCAGCCTCTCTGCCCTGCTCTATGTCATGGCATCCACCGGCTACGGGCTGCTGATTTCTTCAATGACCAAAAGCCAGGTTGCCGCCGTGTTTGCGGCTGCCATCCTCTCGGTCCTGCCGACGGTACAATTCTCGGGGATGTTGCAGCCGGTCTCGACCCTTGAAGGAGGCGCGCGGGTGATGGGCACCTTATGGCCCAGCACCTACTACATGCAGGCCAGTGTCGGCGCTTTCACCAAGGGGCTGCATTTCGAGGACCTCGCAAACGATCTGTTGGCCCTGGCCATCTTTGCCCCGGTGTTTGTTCTGGCAGCTGCCCTGTTCCTCCGCAAACAGGAGGCTTGAGGGATGCGCAGCACGCTCAACATTTGGTGGCTGGGTATCAAGGAACTGGGGAGCGTTTTCAGCGACCTCATCATGGTCGCCTTCATCATCTATTCCTTCAGCTTCAGCATCTACCAGCAGGCGACCGGCCTTGGCGAAGACGTCAATAACGCATCCGTCGCCATTGTGGACGAAGACCGCTCTACCCTGTCGCGCCGCCTGGAAACCGCGCTCTATCCTCCGTATTTCAGCGCGCCCCAGTCCATTGACGCACGCGATGTCGAGACGGCGATGAACGAAGGGCTCTACATGTTCGTGCTGGCCATCCCTCCGGATTTCGAACGTGATATTCGCAAGGGCCTGCAGCCTGAAATCCAGATCAATATCGACGCGACTGCCGTTCTACAGGCAAGCCTCGGGGCGGGGTACATCCAGAACATCGTGACGCAGGAGGTCATGCGGTTTGCCACCCGCAACGATGAGGAGGAAGAGGCCGTGGTCGAGTTGGTTCAACGCCGTGCGTTCAATTCCAACGGCACGCAAGCGTGGTTCAACGCAGTCGTGGGGTTGCTGGATCAACTGACCATGCTGACCGTCATTCTGACGGGGGCCGCACTGTTGCGCGAACGGGAACACGGGACAATTGAACATCTTCTCGTGATGCCTCTGAACGCGTTCCAGATTGTCCTGGCCAAGGTGTGGGCCAATGGACTGATCATCCTCGTCGCATTTTCTGCGTCGATGATTTTCGTGGTCGAGGGGGCCTTGGACGTGCCTGTCGCCGGGTCTCGCCTGTTGTTGCTGAACGGGACGGTCATCTACCTGTTTGCTGCCGCCGCCATCGGAATTTTCCTCGGCACTATCGCCAAGACCATGGCGCAGTTTGCCTTGCTGATGCTGATGGTCATCCTGCCGATGATGATGCTGTCGGGTGGGATGAGCCCGGTCGAGAGCCAGCCGGAGGTTGTGCAACCTTTCACCTGGTTACTGCCCTCGCGCCACTACATGTCATTCGCACAGGCCGTGATCTTTCGCGGTGCCGGTCTGGATGCCGTATGGCCCGAGTTCCTGACAGTGGGGGCCCTCGGGTCGGTGTTTTTCGTCGCCAGCCTGCTTTTGTTCCGCCGCTCGATCTCTGTCACCAAGTAATGGGCCACGGGTCGCTGGAAAACCGCCCGCGCAAACGGCGATCCGTTTGCCGATAAGTCGCTTCAACCCGCCGTTGCACAGTTTCAAGATGACCTCGCCCTTTGAGTTGCTATAGTCGCCTCATAGGCCCGTCGCGCGCGGGATCACGAGGCGGACCAATGACATGATTTACCCCATTGTGCTTTGTGGTGGGTCCGGCACGCGGCTTTGGCCACTGTCGCGCCAATCCTACCCCAAACAGTTCGCCCGCCTCGCTGGTGAGGAAAGCCTGTTTCAGGCATCGGCCCGGCGCCTCGCTGGCCCAGACTTTGCCGCGCCGTTGATTGTGACCGGTGACGCGTTGCGCTTTGTGGTGACCGAGCAGTTGGCGCAAGTCGCCCAGGCGCCCAAGGCCATCCTGATCGAACCCGCGCCGCGCAACACTGCCCCCGCTGTCCTTGCGGGTGTCCTGGCCATCGCACGCGAGGACCCCGAAGCGTTGGTTCTGATCGTGCCCTCAGATCATCTGATCCCCGACATCGACGCCTTTCAGGCCAACGTGGCCGCAGCCGTACCTGCAGCACGTGCGGGCAAGGTCGTGACCTTCGGCATACAGCCAACCCGTGCCGAAACCGCCTATGGATACCTTGAGCTGACCGCGGATGCGCAATCAGCCGATCAGCCCAGCCCCCTTGCCCGCTTTGTCGAGAAACCGGATGAGGCGCGGGCACAGGCAATGCTGGAGGCTGGCAATTTCCTGTGGAACGCCGGGCTGTTCCTGTTTTCGGTGCAAACCATTCTGGAGGCATATAAGGCACACGCTCCCGATATGCTGACTGGCGTCTCCGCCTCGGTCGACGGGTCCGACCTCGACCTTGGGTTCACCAGGCTTGCCGCAGCCCCATGGGAGCCGGTGGAGGATATCTCGGTCGATTACGCCATCATGGAAAAGCTCGACAATCTGGCGGTCATGCCATTTGGCGGCAACTGGACGGACCTGGGGGACTGGGACACTGTGTGGCGCGAAACACCGCAGGATGAGAACGGCAACGCCTGTTCGACCCAAGCCACCGCCATTGCGTGTGAGAACAGCCTGCTGCGCACAGAAAGCGATGGGATCGAACTGGTGGGGATCGGGCTGCAAAACATCGTCGCCGTCGCCATGAACGACGCGGTTCTGGTTGCGGACAGATCGCATGCCCAACAGGTGCGCAGTGCGGTGACCGCATTGAAAACGCGCGATGCGCCACAGGCCGTCGAACAGGCCCGCACCTACCGGCCATGGGGCTGGTACGAAAGCCTGGTTGTGGGTGATCGGTTTCAGGTCAAACGTATCTATGTCCATGCCGGTGCTGCGCTGAGCCTGCAAAGCCATCACCACCGCTCTGAACACTGGATCGTGGTCGAGGGAACCGCGCAGGTCACCATCGGTGATGACGTGCAGCTGGTGTCGGAAAACCAATCCGTCTACGTGCCTCTGGGCACCGTGCACCGCATCGAAAACCCCGGCAAACTGCCGATCACCCTGATCGAAGTGCAAACCGGCGGCTATCTGGGCGAGGACGACATCGTGCGCTACGAAGACCGCTACGCGCGCGACTGACCCGCCGCCCTATTGCTTGGTGAGGCCGAGCAGATAGGCCCCGTAGTCATTCTTGGCAAAGATCTGACCGCGTTCGTTCAACTGTTCCGGCGTGATCCAACCCTGGCCGTAGGCGATTTCGTCCGGGCTGCCGGTTTGCAGGCCTTGCCGCATTTGCAAGGTGCGCACAAAGTTGCCCGCATCCAGCAGGCTGCCATGCGTGCCGGTATCAAGCCACGCATAGCCGCGCCCCATGCGTTTCACGGTCAGGGCACCATCGTGCAGATACCCTTCGAGCAGGGTGGTGATCTCCAGCTCCCCTCGGTCAGAGGGTTCGACTTGCCGGGCCCGCGCAGGCGCTTCGGCATCAAGGAAGTAGAGGCCCGTCACCGCATAGTTCGACGGCGGCACCGCCGGTTTTTCGATGATCTGCTGGGCGCGATCCTGCGCGTCAAAGGCCACAACGCCGTAGCGTTCAGGATCAGCCACGCGGTAGCCAAACACCGTGCCACCCGTGGTTTGCGCATCCGCCTCGGCCAGCAATTCGGGCAGGCCATGCCCGAAAAAGATGTTATCCCCCAGCACCATGGCTGAAGGTGCGCCGTCAAGGAAATCCTCGGACAGGATGTAAGCCTGTGCCAGGCCATCCGGGCTGGGCTGCACGATATAGGTCAGCGAGATACCCCATTGGCTACCGTCGCCAAGCGCGCGTTTGAACTGGTCCTGATCCTGTGGCGTGGTGATGATCGCGATCTCGCGGATACCGGCCAGCATCAGGACGGTCAGCGGATAATAGATCATCGGCTTGTCGTAGATCGGCAGCAGTTGTTTCGAGACGCTGACAGTGATCGGATACAGCCGCGTGCCAGAGCCACCTGCCAGAATGATCCCTTTGCGTTGCTTGGATTGGGTCATGGCGTCGGCTCCGCTTAGGTCTGGTTCTGGAGTTGGTGCAAAATGGTCTTGAGGCTCTCGCGCCATTCGGGCCGTGCGATGCCGAATGCTGTTGTCGTCAAAGTGCAATCCATCCGCGAATTCAGGGGCCGTGTGGCACGTTGTTTGAATTCCGACGATGGGATGTCCGTCACCGCGCACGGCAAGCCCGCTTGCGCAAAGATTTCGCGGGCAAAGTCTGTCCAGCTCGTGTCTGGTCCACCCGCGAAATGATAGATGCCGGACAGGGACGGGTCACGTGCAAGGCCTTGCGCGATGGTCACACAGGCTTGCGCAATCTCGGCCGCGCCCGTCGGCCCGCCGATCTGATCATCGACAATCGTCAACGCCTCTTTCTCGGCACCCAGGCGCAGCATCGTTTTAACAAAGTTCTTGCCGTGGGCCGACACCACCCAGGACGTGCGCAGGATGGCATAGCGGCCTCCGGCTGCAACGACCGCGTCCTCTCCCGCCAGCTTGGTGCGGCCATAGGCACCTTTGGGGCCGGTTGGGTCAGTTGGCGCCCAGGGATCAGTGCCATCGCCGGAAAACACATAGTCAGTCGAGATCGTAACAAACGGGATGTCGCGCGCCGCGCAGGCCTGGGCCATGGCCGCGGGGGCGATCGCGTTGATCTGGTGCGCCGTTTCCTCGTCATCTTCGGCATTGTCGACAGCCGTGTAGGCCGCCGCGTTGATCACCGCATCCGGTGCATGTGCCGCGATGGCATCCGCGCACGCCGCCGGGTCCATCAGGTTTGCCGCATCCCTGTCGAGGGTCGCAATGTCGATATCTGCCCCGGCAAGTGCGCGCAATTCGGTCGCAACCTGTCCGCTATGTCCAAAGACGAGAATGCGCATGTGTGTCCCTCAGCCCGTGCCGAGGCGCTGGCCCACGCCATCGCGGGATTGCAGAGCTCGCCACCAGTCTTCGTTGTCGAGATACCAATCGACCGTGCGGGCCAACCCCTCTTCAACCGTTACCGAAGGGCGCCAGCCCAGTTCGGTCTGCATCCGCGTTGGGTCAATCGCATAGCGCGCGTCGTGGCCCGGACGGTCATCTACAAACGTGATCTGATCGGCATAGGACCCGCTCGCCTTGGGACGCTTTTCATCAAGGATGGCGCAGAGCGTCTGAACCAATTCCAGGTTGGTGCGCTCGTTCTCACCGCCGATGTTGTAGCTGCGCCCGAGTTCGCCCTTTTGCAGGACTGTCAGCAAAGCATCGGCATGATCCTCGACATAAAGCCAGTCGCGCACGTTCGACCCGTCGCCGTAGATCGGCAGCTCCTTGCCCGCCAGCGCGTTCAGGATGATGACCGGCACCAGCTTTTCCGGGAAATGGAACGGACCATAGTTGTTCGAGCAGTTGGTCAGCACAATGGGCAGACCATAGGTTTCGCCCCACGCGCGCACCAGATGGTCCGAGGCCGCTTTGGACGCCGAATAGGGGCTGCGCGGATCGTAGGGTGTGCTTTCAGTGAATTGCCCGGTCGCGCCAAGCGATCCGAACACTTCGTCGGTCGAGATGTGATGAAACCGGAATCCGTCGAACTGGTCACGCCCCTGCCAATACCGCCGCGCGGCTTCGAGCAATGTGTAGGTGCCTGTCACGTTGGTCTGCACAAATGCGCCGGGTCCGTCGATGGACCGGTCTACATGGCTTTCGGCGGCAAGGTGCATCACCGCATCGGGCTGGTGTGTGTCAAAGATGCGCACCATCGCATCCCAGTCGCAGATATCCGCATGCTCGAAGGAATAGAGGTTGCTGGAGGCCACGGATGCGACATTGTCCAGACACGCCGCGTATGTCAGCGCATCGACATTGATCACTTCATGTCCTTGTCCGACGGCCTGGCGCACAACCGCCGAACCGATAAAGCCGGCGCCGCCTGTCACCAACAGTTTCATGTCTTAACCCTCATAGGTGAACGGGGTGTCGAGGTCGGCAAGTGCCGGGGCGACCGCATCCTTGTCCGACAGGACCGGCGCGGCGACATCGCCCCAGTCGATGCCGATATCGGGATCATCCCAGCGGATCGCGCCTTCGGTCTCGCGGGCGTAATAGTCCGAACATTTGTAGATAATCTCGGTATCAGGCTCCAGCGTGACAAAGCCGTGGGCAAACCCGGCGGGCACCAGCAACTGGCGCCCATTTTCAAAGCTGAGGGTCGTGCCGAACCATTGCCCGTAGGTTGGCGATCCACGCCGGATATCGACGGCCACGTCAAACAAGGCCCCGCGTCCGCAGCGCACCAACTTGTCCTGCGCATGGGGCGGTGCCTGAAAATGCAGGCCGCGCACTGTGCCAACTGCGCGTGAAAAGGAATGGTTGTCCTGCACAAAAGGGATCGTGACCCCCTGCGCTGCAAGGGCCTGTGCGCTGTAGCTTTCCGAGAAAAAACCGCGGTCGTCAGAAAAGCGGTTCGGGGTGATAACGATCACTCCGGACAACGGCGTCGTTTCGATCTTCATCTGCCCTGCCTTTGCCTGCGTGCCTGCACTTTGACGCTGCTTAACAACTGGTCCGGGATGTGTCCACCTTTGGGCCAGCCGGTTGCATGGGCCGCATTGTCGGTGATCTTTGCTTGCACCCGTGCCAATTCTTTCTCACAACGGAGGTGTATTGCCCAAAGGGAAGTCAGATGAAGATTGCAGTGATTGGGACCGGGTATGTGGGTCTTGTTTCGGGGGTGTGTTTCTCTGATTTCGGGCATGAGGTGATCTGCGTCGACAAGGACGCCAGCAAGATCAAAAAGCTGGAAAATGGCGAGGTTCCGATCTACGAACCCGGCCTTGATGCGCTGATGGCCAAGAATGTCGAGGCGGGCCGCCTGTCGTTCACCCTTGATCTGGCGAGCGCGATTGATGGGGCGGGGGCGGTGTTCATCGCCGTGGGCACACCGACCCGGCGCGGCGACGGGCACGCCGATCTGACCTATGTTATGGCTGCCGCCGAAGAGATTGCGATGCTGGCCAAGGATTACGTTGTCATCGTCACCAAATCGACGGTGCCTGTCGGCACCAACCGGCAGGTGAAACAGGTCGTGCGCAAGGCCAATCCCGATCTTGATTTCGATGTGGCCAGCAACCCCGAATTCCTGCGCGAGGGTGCGGCCATCGACGACTTCATGAAACCCGACCGGGTTGTCGTCGGCGTTCAGACCGAACGGGCAGCCGACGTCATGGCCGACATCTACCGCCCCCTGTTTCTGCGCGATTTTCCCATCGTCACGACCGACCTGGAAAGCGCAGAGATGATCAAATACGCCGCCAACGCGTTCCTGGCGACCAAGATCACCTTTATCAACGAGATCGCGGCGCTGTGCGAGCGCACTGGCGCCGATATCAAACAAGTGTCCAAGGGCATGGGCCTTGATGGGCGCATCGGCAACAAGTTCCTGCATGCGGGTCCTGGCTATGGCGGATCATGCTTTCCCAAGGACACCAAGGCGCTGGCCCGCATCGGGCAGGAACACGCCGTGCCCATGCAGATCACCGAGACGGTGATCAAGGTCAATGAAGAGACAAAGCGGCGGATGATCGACAAGATCTTTGATCTGTGTGACGGCGGTCTGGCGGGCAAGACCGTTGCGGTGCTTGGCGTCACGTTCAAACCCAACACGGACGATATGCGCGACGCGCCCGCGCTGACCATCGTGCCAGCGCTGCTGGGTGCAGGTGCCAAGGTCCGCGTGACTGACCCGCAAGGCAAACATGAGGGCGAGGCGCTGCTGCCCGGTGTGCAATGGTCCGAAGACGCCTACAAGGCTGCACAGAATGCAGACCTGATCGTGATCCTGACCGAATGGAACGAATTCCGCGCGCTTGACCTCAAGCGGCTGGCACGTCGTATGGCGACACCGCACATGGCCGATCTGCGCAACATCTATTCCTTCAAGGACGCCAAGCGCGCGGGCTTTACCGCCTATGACAGCATTGGTCGCACGCGCTGGGTGGCGGAACCCGACAGCTAAGCCAGGAGCGTCACAATGCCAAAAGCCCTGGTCACAGGTTCTGCCGGTTTCATCGGGTTTCACCTGGCCAAGCGCCTTTTGGCCGATGGTTTCGAGGTCGTCGGCTTTGACGCGCTGACCGACTACTACGACGTCACCCTGAAACAACGCCGTCAGCAGCAGTTGCTGCAATCCCCCGGCTTTCGCGCCGTGAACGATCGGCTCGAGGCCCCCGGCGTACTGCACGATCTGGTCGCGCGCGAAGCACCGGATGTGATCATCCACCTCGCGGCACAGGCTGGGGTGCGCTATTCCATCGACAACCCGCAGTCTTACGTCGAGGCCAACCTGATCGGCACCTTCAACCTGCTTGAAGCTGTGCGCGCCACCCCGTGCCAACATCTTCTCATGGCCTCGACCTCATCCATCTATGGCGCAAACACGGAAATGCCCTATGCCGAAACGCACAAGGCAGATGCCCAGATGTCGTTCTATGCCGCCACCAAAAAGGCGAACGAGGCGATGGGCCATTCATATGCGCACCTCTATGGCATCCCGATCACGATGTTCCGTTTCTTTACCGTCTACGGCCCGTGGGGGCGGCCGGACATGGCGCTGTTCAAATTCACCCGGGCGATTTTGGAAGGCACACCGATCGACATCTATAATCACGGGGATATGCGCAGGGATTTCACCTATATTGACGATCTTGTGCAGGGCATCCGCCTGCTGATCGACGCCGTACCCCCTGCACTGGATACAGACGGTGCGGCCGTTGAAAGTGACAGCCTGTCGCCCGTCGCGCCGCACCGTGTGGTCAACATCGGCAACGGCGCGCCCGTTCCGCTGATGGAATTTGTCGAGGCCGTGGAAGGCGCTTTGGGCCAGACCGCACAGAAAAACTTTATGGACATGCAGGCAGGTGACGTTCCGGCGACATGGGCCGACGGCACCTTGTTGCGCAACCTGACCGGCTATGCGCCGAAAACCGACGTGACAACAGGTGTCGCGGCATTCGTTGCGTGGTATCGCGACTATTACGGTGTGTAGCCGTGGCGACGGTGCACATCCTCTTGGCAACCCATAACGGCGCCAAGTATCTGGACCAACAGCTCCAGTCCTTTCTCACGCAGGACCATGACGACTGGCAACTCTGGGTCAGTGACGACAGATCGACCGACACGACCCGCGATGTTGTCGAGCGCTTTGCCGCCGCGCATCCGGGCCGCGTGCGGCTGGTGCAAGAGGGGCCGGGCGCAGGCAGTGCCGCGAATTTCCTGTCGCTGCTGGCGCGACCGGAACTGGCGGGGCAATGGATCGCATTCTCCGATCAGGACGACGTGTGGATGCCCCACAAACTGGCGCGCGCGGTCGACCGACTTGGTACTGTGGACGGCGGGCGTGGTGTCTATGCCAGTAGGACGATCCACACGGATGCCAACCTTGTCCCAAAGGGGCCCTCACGGTTGCACCGCCGCCCTTTTGAGTTCGGCAATGCCTTGGTGCAAAACGTTCTGGCGGGGAACACAATCGTTTTGCCCCCGGAAGGGGCGGCGGTTGTGCGCTCCAGCCTTGCCACTGCCACCGAGTGCGGTGTGCCATTTCATGACTGGTGGGTCTATCAGATTTGCGCGGGTGCGGGCCTGCACATCATCAACGATCCCGAACCGGGGCTCTATTACCGCCAGCACGCGGACAACGCGATGGGTGCCAGCGTGGCCCGGCGCATGGACCGGGTCAAACAACTGCACGGGCGCGTCTTTGCCGGATGGATCGATTGCAATCTGTCCGCACTCGATCAATCGCGCGACACGCTGAGACCGGAATGCGCGGCGTTGCTGGATCAGATGATCGCATGGCGTGCCACACCCAGGCTGCGACGGGTCACTCCGGCCAAACTGGGGCTTTATCGGCAGACGGCGGCAGCGGACAGAATTTTACACATGTTGGCCTTCGCCGGTCGGATCTGAGGCGACGTCAGTCCTCGAAGAATGGCAGCTGCTTTTTCCGGTTGCGGATGACCGCGTAGACAGCGACCACCTCGCCCGTGTCGATCACGTCGGAAAAGCCGTATGGCCCGTTTTCGACTTCGAGATGCGCCGCAACGTCCGGCCTGTCATCCCGGCTTGAGATGTGGATGTAATCGCCACGCGACGTCAGGGCATAGACGCCCCACAGGATTTGATCCGGGGCATCGGTGTTACAGACCCAACCCGACACGATCAGCGGGCGGGTGTGCACGGCCCCCTGGCTGTGGCGACGCACCGCCGGGGCAATCGGCACCGTTTCCACGAGGCCTTGAACATGGGCCGCTTTGACCTCTGGCAACGCATCGATCATCGCGTTGAGCGCCCGTTGGCTGGTTGCGCCCTGCCCTGTGTCCTTCAACTCGGACACCGAAATCGGCACTTGCAGCGTTTCGGTAAACCGTTCGATCACCTGCCAGGAAAAGTCGGACACGTCGCTGTACTTCTCGGCCGGGTTGTCGGTGATGTTGTAGTTGCCAACAGACCGGAAGGGCTGGAGGAACGACACGTGCCCCTCCTCCATCGCGGCCAGAAGAAAGGCGTAATCCTCGAACAAGATCAGCGCGGGCACGCGGGCTACAGCGCGGCGCGCGACATCGGTACGGATCATGTAGGAGTGGATCGGAACAGAGTTGCGGCGCAACAGGCTGACAAGGCTGGGCCGCGCACTGTGATACTGAACGCGGCGCGTCTTGCCCGTCGTATCCGTGCGCACAAGGTCGATATTGCCGATCACGATATTCGCCGCGCCCTGATCCGTCATGGACGCATGCAGCCGCCCAAGGCCCATGGGATGCAGTGTGTCGTCAAAGTCGAGAAAGGAAAGCACGGGCGCCCGCGCAGCGCGCACCCCGTGGCGCATCAGATCGACACGGCTGTCCCCGGCGTGGGGCATATTGTAGTGGCTCAGCGTGACATTGGCGGACGGCTCGTCGACAAAGTCCTGCAACATCAATGGATCGGGAAAGTTCGACGTTTCCAGCACGATTTCGATCCGCCCGGCGTTCCGCTGGTTGTGAACAGAACGCACGGCGCGGATCAGCGTATCAAAACGGTCCGGGTCATGGGCGCGAATGACGACGCTGATGTCTGGAAGGCTCGCGTCACTCATCCGAGAGCTTGCGCCCTTCGTTCTGGCCAAAGGACACATAGTGCAGGAACGGATTGACGCCGGCATTCGCCACATCTGCGTTCAGCATCAGGTAATCCCTAGTTGAGAACGCGGTGTTCGGTTCGGGCATCAGCGATTTCCAGTTGTCCACGTAGTGGAACACCGGGCCGCCAGGATATTCTTCGGCTTCGGGATGCTGGTTCAGGTAGTGCCCGAAGTCGAACAACCCGCTTTCAAACAGGGTGTTCGCAGTTTCGAGCCTGTCTGCACGCGCCGCGTTCGGCCTGTCTTTCTCCAGCGCTTTTTGGGCATTCACATAGGCGCGGAAACCCTTTTGCACGGTCAGGTTCTTCCAATCCGGTGCCGGTTCGACCGTCTTGCGCGGTTCAGGATCGCTGTGACTGCTGGTCTGTGCCAGAACGGATGTGAATGCATCGAGCATATCAACAGGCACCACGTCCTCGCGCCCGAATTCCAGCGCTGACGGCTTTTCCCTGTGCACCGCATCACTGCCAAAGAAATGCGCATTCCGCCCCCGGTATTGCAAGGCGAGGTTGTGTGCCAACGCCAATGGCATGAACCCACGGCGGGGCGTGTCATCCGTGATGCGGTCGCGGACCAGATCGATCAGGGCGCGGGCGGTGTCGATGCTTGCCGTGCGCGACATGGGCAAGCGGTTGGCAGCCCGGATGTACGGCAATGCAGCCCGTGGCGCCGAGCGGTTCTGTTCGCTCTGGCCCGGTTGTGTGTAGTGATCCAGATCATCCAGCGGATGGCCCATCAGGCGGAAGAAGTCGTTGATCGTGCCGCCCTTGGTTTCAGCGACGGCCTCGTAGGGACGGAACCGGACCGGCATGCCCGGAAACGCAGCTACGAAACGGTCATAGATGCCTTTGAAATCCAGCAGGCCCGCAGCTTCCTGTTCATCGCAGAATGTCTCGATATCGTGCTGATACCGAATGCCGGGGCTGCTGACGCTTTCCAGATACATCGACTCGATCCAATCCAACGGATCTCGCAGATAGCCGATGATCGACACCTGGTCCTCACGAAAGGCGCGCGCCAGTGCATCCACAACGGCACCGCCCTGCCAGAACCTGCTCGAGACGATGTTTTCCGAAGAGATCAGCAAAGTATCCGGCACCCGGTCGAGCTGTTGCAGCTCGGCCCCCAAACGCCCGCGCCAGTCGGGACTGTTGTGCATGACGTATTCGATCAGAGTGGCGTGCCCGGACGTGCGATGCGCACGCGCACCCCGACCATTTTCCAGACCGAAGAACGGATAATAGACACCGTGATTGCGTAGCAGATCAAAGCGGTTGATTTCGCAAAACTTCTGCAGCGCCGACGATCCTGTTTTCGTGCTGCCGACGTGCAGAACAATCCGTGGCAGAGCAATACCAACCCCGGATATCAGGGGCGCGGACATGCGGGGCGGCTTGGCAGTGCAAAAGCGGGCCAATGCCTCATCGCTCAGCTGGAAACCTTTGCGCGGCTGAGCACCGTCTTCGAACCGGCGGCGGTGCAATGCCTCCATCTCGCCAACGCTCAGACGGCCCTCTTGCAACAGGCGATGCGCCAGCTTGTCTTCGCGCCGCGTAAGCAGGAACGCCAACACGTCGAAGAAGCCGGATTTTTGGTGATCTTCGGACATGTTTCCCATGACCGCGTCCTGCCACAGATCATGGGTGGGCCAGCTTGCCTTGCTCCAGGCATCGAAAAAACCGCGGGCCTCGTCGCTCGCCCAAATCTTGCGCTTGAGCAGGAAGGGACGCCAGTAGTTGAAGACCACGTTCATGTAGTAGAGCATGTTGGCGCGCGCGAGGGTCGCGTTTTCAGGACCGGCGGCATGTGCCGCCATGGTCTGGCCAACCACTTCGATATGCGTGTTGAACATCGCCAGCTGTTCTTCGTTCATGGTCCGCATGGTCGAGTCCTTGCGGACCTGGTAGCGAACAACCGGCGTCTGGCACACGTTGATCCGTTCGGCCTGCAGGATACAGTCAGTAAAGAACGGGCGATCTTCGCGCTGGCGCAGACGATCCGAGAACCGCAGACCGCGATCATCGAGGAACGCACGTCGGTACATCATCTGCCAGCAGGATGTATTGTTCATGATGGTGGGAAAAGACTGGGCCGTTTCGCCCTGCACGACGATCCCGGTCAGTGCGTTGACGGCTGGGTCCAGCGTATCCTCTTCGCCCGTGAAATAGCGCAGGTACTGGAAGTGGACGAGGTCGGCCTGATTTTGCCGCGCATTTGCCAGCACTTCCGCCACAGCCCCTTCAGAATGCAGCATGTCATCCGCATCAAGGAACAGAACCTGCTCGCCCCGGGCCGCGTCGAGCCCTGCGTTGCGGGCGCGGGCCTGTCCGACGTTTTCACTTAGCGGAATTAATTCGATATGCGTGTATTTCTTTGCTGCTTTTTTAATCACCTGCAGCGACTTGTCCGTCGACGCATCGTCGATGAGGACATGTTGAACTGTAATGCCGGTCTGACGTGCCACGGACTCGATGCAATCGAGGATGTACGCAGCACAGTTGAAGACGGGAGTGACGACGGTGACGTCAACGGAGGGGGTGGTCACGATTTGTATCCAGTCAGTCAGTTTTTTCAGTCACAAAATTCACGAAACAATCAAACAATCAACAAGTTAAGGGGGATTATGCTCGCCTCGGTAGAAAGCCGCCGTCGCTGGACTTCAATATGTTCCATTATCTGACCGTTATGCTAAAGCGTTCGCATCTTGGCCACAAGCACCGGCCATTGTATGTTCGGGGCAGGTTAAGGCATTTTGGTACGTTTTTTTTGGTCGTAGGCGGCCAACTGAGCAAAAATTAGACGAGGGTTGCATGTCATAGTTACGTGACGGTAGTAGGCTAACGACAGCTGACTGCGAGCGCAAACATGACGATGCGGGGGCATTGAGTATGAGAATTCCATTTTTCAATCTATCTGGCACAAGCGCTACACCGGTTCCCGAAACACCGCTGACGGTTGTCAGTTTTTACACAACTGGCGGATATTACGAGGAAAAAGCAGGCGAGTTGCGCGCGCAGTGTGACAAGTTCGGCGTCGTGCATGACATCGTCCCGATCAACATTCACGACGGTGAGGATTGGGCAGCAATCTGCCGCCGCAAGGTCTCTTTCTACCGAGAAATGCTGCACAAGCATAAGTCCGCCATCATGTGGCTGGACGTGGACAGCGTCCTGCTCGGCTCCCCCAACAGCCTTGCCGAGGGCGACTTTGACGTGGCCCTGTTCGCGCGCAGCTTCAAGTACCTGCCGCAGTACAATCCGGGCGGCCTGGCACGCAGCTTTCACCCCGGCTACCTGCTGTTCAAATACACGCCGGACACGATCCAGTTGCTCGAAGACTGCCGCGAAATCGACCGTACGCACGAGGGTCCATTCACAGACGACTACATTCTCGAAGAAGCGTTCCGCACCTCCTCTGCACAGTTGCGTCTGTTGATGTTGTCGCCGCGCGACATCGCGCGCCCCGGCGACGAAGACATCTCGCGCGCCTTGTTCAAACATGGCGACAGCGGAAATGTGAATGAATTCAAGGGCAAGGTGAAACAACACACGCCCCGCAGCCTGGCACCCGATCAACAGAAGATCGTCGTGACAGAGATGATCAACAGCTTTGCCAAGGCAGGCAACAGGTCGATGGTGGCAGCGATGTTCCGCTACCTGATCAAGATCAATCCGTCTGACTATATCTCGTTCGTCAAATTGCTGGACCTGCTAATGCGGGCCAACGACACCAAGGGCCTCAAGTCTCAATTGAACGCCGGTCGCAAGATCCCCGAACTGCGCCCCTATGCGCTACGGTTCGAGTTGCTGCGCGCATTGGAAGCGCATGACTGGAAAAAGGCCGATGACCTGTTCAAGCTGGTCGAGGAAACCGAGCATCAGACGATGATCAATTTCTGCCGCAGCCGGTTGTTCCGCTATGACCTCGACCGCCGCGCGGAAAAGCGGAAAATCCCTGACGAAAAACGCGCCAACATCTTCTGGTGGGAAGAACCCTATCCCGGCAACCTGGGCGACATCATCAACCCATATGTCGTCGAAGGTTTGACAGGCATTCCGCCGAAATACGCGCAGCGTGGCACGGGCATCTACCCGATCGGGTCGATCATCAAGTTCGCAAAGGCTGGATGCCAGGTGTGGGGTGCGGGCTCTCCGCATGAAGAGGATCAACTGGATCCCGAGGCTGATTACCGCTCTGTTCGCGGTCCTTACACGCGCGACCTCGTGTTGCGCTGTGGCGGTAAATGCGACGAGGTGTATGGCGACGCAGCGTGGTTCCTGCCGACAATCTTCCGCCCCAACGTGGAAAAGACGCACAAGACAGGCCTGATCCTGCACTACCAGCACGAAGAAGCGCCGTTGCAGTTCGATCCTGCCATTCGCCAGATCGGCATCCGCCGCCTGGGATATCACCAGATCGAAGAGTTCCTGACCGAGATGCTGCATTGCGAGCGTATCGTGTCAACGTCACTGCATGGTGTCATCATTGCGCAGGCCTACGGTTTGCCCGCCATGCTGGCGACCGTGACCAATTCGCGTGCGCAGGTGCATGGGGACGGGATCAAGTTCAAAGACTACTTTGCGTCCGTGGGCATCCACGATCCCAAGCCGGCCTTTGACCTGAGCGATCTGGACATCATCAGCGATGCCACCCTGCCGGAGGAGAATTTTGTACCCATCGGGAACAAGATCAACCTGAGCAAGCTGGCTGAAGTTGCACCGTTCAAGGTCCTGCCCAAAATGAAAAAGGCCGCAAAAGCGTTTGACGACGCGGATTGACGTGAATTTTCAGGTGGCACCACTTGGGCGTGTCGTGCGAGTATTTTGTTATGACTGGTTCCGAGGAAAATCGCGCCAAACCCCAACGCAGTGCCGAGTCGCTTCAGCGGCAATCAGCACGCATTCTGGCGCGAAAGAAACGAAATCGCATCTATCAGCCGACCCGGTCGGAAGATTATGATTTCGCCACACCAGGCGCCGAGCTGAAAACAAAGCTGATGTTTGCGACAACGCCGCGGTGCGGCAGCCACTTTGTCTGCTCGAACCTGTATCAGACATTTCGCGCCGGATTGCCGCTGGAATACCTCAACCCCGCCCATTGGGCGAGTTGGCAAGAGCGGGCGGGCACAACGTCGCACTGGAATACGCTGTCGTATCTCGTCTCGCGACGCACCAGCGGCAATGGCGTCTTTTCGATCAAGATGCACTGGTCACACCTCTCTGCCCTGCCGACGGAAAAGCTGCACACCTGGTTCCGGGGCAGTCAGTGGGTGCGTATCGAGCGCGCAGACGTGGTTGGTCAGGCCGTATCCTGGGAAATCGCCGCGCAAACGGGATCATTCATCTATACGCAACCGGCTTGGCAGACTCCAAAGTTCAACTTTGACGGTATCTACAGCAAGCTGATGCAGGTGCTTGAGCAGAAAGAGCAATGGCGCCAGTACTTCGAAAAGAACGGCGTGTCCCCCCATGTGGTCATTCACGAGCAATTCATCAGTGACCCTGCCAAGGAAACCAAGGCATTGATCAAGGCGCTTGGCCTGCCGCGCGCCGTGGGTGCGCGCCGCCCAGACATTCCCATTGTCGAAAGCCAGCACAGCAGCATCAATTCGGAATGGTCAGAGCGTTTCGTACACATGCTGTCCCAACGCTCGGACGAGAACAGTTTAGAGCAAAAATCCGCGAATTCGGCTCTGTTGTCTGGAATCGCGCGTTGATCTATGCAATCAAGCGGCCTGCGGCTGCACTATCCGCCTCTTTTGAGAACGACGGCCAGATATGACACAACACATTATCCTCCACGTCGGCTTCCCCAAGACCGGCACGACTGCCATCCAACGGACGTTAGCGGATTTCCCTGAGACGTTTGCGCCACACGGGATCGTCTACCCCAAGGCAGGGCAGGCGCGGTTGGCCAAGCGGATGCGTGGACACCACAATCTGGCATACGAGCTCTATGACCCGGCCAAATTCAATCCTTCGGGCGGATCGTGGGAAGACCTGGCAGCGGAAGTGGCGGCGTCCGACGCGCCGAACATCGTGCTGTCATCCGAAGCATTCCGCGGCCATCTTGCGATGGTCACAGCCGCCAAGCTGCGCAAGCTGTTCCCGAACCATCGCCGCAGCATCGTGATGTATATCCGGCCGCAGTGGGAATATGTCGAATCCGGCTATAACCAACTCGCCCGCTTTGGTGCGACGGATGAAAGCATGGCGGACTTTTACCAAAGCACCGGCCGCAAGATTGCGGACTACCGCGAGATCGTGGAGACATGGCAACAGGCTGCGCATGATTGCGAAGTTGTCTGCCTGCCTTTTGCCAGCGCTGCCAAGAAAATGGGGATTGTCGAACACTTCTGTCACAATCTGCTGGGCGTCGACATCAAGATGGAAGAGATGCAGCAGGCCAATCACAAGATCGGTCTCAAAGGGTTGTCGGCCATCTATTATTGCCGCGACGAGTACCGCAAGGTCGCCAAGGATCCCAAGGCAAACCTGCCTTCATCCGCGATCATGCAATTGTCCCGGATGTCCCGGCAAAACGACGATGTGTACAATTACACCTTCCTCACACCAGAGCTGGTCAAAACCATCTACGACGACTCGGTTGAGACAAATCGCTGGCTAGCCAAGGCGTTTCCACAGTTCGATACTGCCGAGTTCCTGAAACCGCCAAGCACCAGCAAAGCCACACCCGTCGAAACCTGGCCAGCTCTGACCCCCGAGGAAACAGAGCCGCTGCGCGCTGTCATTCGTGCGGCCCTTGCCGAAACGCGCGAGCAACGCTTGCGCAAGGCAAAGGCCGACGCGGCAGCAGCCGAAGCGCTGGAAGACGAAGATGGTGGCAGCGTCGCGATGGACTGACCTACGCGGCGTTTACCGAACACTGCAACGAAAAAAGGGCGGCACCGTATGGGCCGCCCTTTTTCGTTTCTGCAGTCGCTGGCGTTACAGAATGATGTCACCATTCGCCGCCGAGATACCTGTGCCGTCAACGTCAACAACATAGACTTGGCTGTCGACCTTGCCGTCGCCATCGATGTCCATCGAGATGATCGAAACGTCGACGCCAGAGAACGTGTACTGTTTGATCGTCAATTCGCCCGAGGTGCCGGTAAAGTTGGACACGACGTTGAAGCCTTGATTGCCGCCAAAGCCAGTGTTGGCGTCAATGCCGCTCAGGTCGATGACGTCACCTTCAACTGTGCTGAAGTCGCGCACCTCATCCCGTTTGTAACGGCCAACACCTGTGTGCGAGACATCCGAGAACACGAACACGTCCGCGCCGCTGCCACCGGTCAGGAAGTCTGTCGCTGCACCACCGTCCAGACGGTCATTGCCCGACTGACCCAACAGTTTGTCGACATCGTTGCCGCCGTAGATGGAGTCGTTGTCGTTGCCACCAAGGATCGTGTCGCGCCCATCCAAGCCGTAAAGGCGGTCATTGCCTGACGACCCTTCGATGCGGTTGCCATGGGCATTGGTGCCGTAAATGATATCGCCAAAGCTGGACCCGAACGCGTTTTCGACGTTGAGGATCGTGTCGGACCCTGCGGCGCCGATCGCTGTGCCCGCCTCGAGGTTGAGGATCACACGGCTGGTCTGACCTGTGTAGACCACCTGGTCAAAGCCGTTGCCACCATCAAGCGTGTCATCGCCGTAGCCGCCCTTGAGCGTGTCGTTGAAGGCGCCGCCGTTCAGCGTGTCTTCACCGTTGCCGCCAATCAGACGGTCGTTGCCGCGCCCACCGAACAGGGCATCATTGCCGTCGCCACCATCCAGGCTGTCATTGCCGTTGATGGTGCCCCCCGCAGAAGTCAGCGCCGCGTCAACACCGCCATAAACGGAAATCGACATGGCAAAGGTGCCGCCCAGCGGCACGATGTCCACGTTGGAAAACGACCCTACCGAGACGTAGTAGGTGCCCGCGGTGGCAAACACGTGATCGATGTAGCTGTCTGTGCCCGACACACTGCCACCCGCGCCCAGGGCTGTCGAAGAATCATCGTTAAAGACGATCAGGTTTCCGGCAGAATCAAAGACGCGCAGGTAGCTGTCGAAATCATTGGGAGACCCTTCGTTAAAGTCGGCCCCATCGATGTCGAGGATAACGCGGGTCAAATCGCTCAGGATGGTGAACGAGTAAAAGCGCCCTGTGCCGGTGCCCGTGCTCGCAACGGTGACATAAGGTGCGTAGCCTGCATGCTCGATCACATCCGTTGGCACGACACCGCCGACATTCCACGCATCTTCGTCATTGGTGAAGAACGTATTGAGGGACACGGCCGACCCGATGTTGATGTTACCGGCACTGCCATCATCAATGTACTGGCCCGATCCGGTATAGACATACTCTTCGTCACCAAACAGAAGGTCGTCGCCGGCGCCACCAAGCAGGGTGTCATCCCCGGCCAGACCTGTCAGCGCATCGTGGTTGCCGTTGCCTTCCAGCTTGTTGTTGACCTGGTTGCCGGTGATCGAATCCGCTGCCGAGCCACCCTTGGCGTTTTCGATGAGGGAGCGTGTGTCGCCCTGGTACATCAGCGCATTGTAGACGTTGCCGCTCGCATAGCCGTTGTTCGGTCCACCACCCAGATTGGCCAGTTGCTCTTGCGAGAACTCGGAGTAGGCGCCGGCTTGCAGGTTGATGATCAGCGTCGTGTCGTAGTTCGACAAATCATAGGTGTCGATGCCGTCCCCATCCCAAAGGGTCAGGAAGATCTTGTTGCCGCCGGGTGTCCCCTGCCCGGTGCCGTCAATCGACATCTGGCCTGTGAGAGGATCGAAGGTATAGACCGTGTCGCCCGCATTCAGCGTAAAGTCAGCGCCATACATGTGCTGCAACGCCGCGATATCCGACATCATGAACGTCTGCGGGAAACTCCACTGCGTGTTGGTGTAACCGCCCGCGCCTTTGCCTTCCCAACTGTAGTAGGTCATCAGGCTATATTCGTGATGGTTGTACTCCTCGGGCAGCGCGTTGAAGCCGCCATTGGCCGTGTGCCCGTGGCTTAGGCCAAGCGCGTGACCGATCTCGTGCAGGGTGGACCGCCACGAGGTCGATCCGAGGATCGGGTTTTCGTAGTGGTAGTAGTCCGTCGGGTTCGCCTGCGGGCGGAACCACATGTCGCCCCCCGTATTTCCCGAATTCGGATAGTAGGCGTAAGCCGACCCACCCGCATCCGTGGAATAGGCAGAGCGGATCATGCCATCCGCGCTGTTGCCCAGATCAACGACATTGGCGAGCGTGAACCCTTCGAACGAGAACCACGTCTCGCCTTCGAGTGCTGCGCGGATCAACGCCTGCTGGACTGCGGTCGTGGGGGCGAACCCCTCGTTGTTGGCATTGCCCGGATAGCCTGTGCCGTAGTCGGTCGACAGTTGTGGAAAGCTGAAGGTGATGGTCAGGCCGGGTGTCCAGCGCACACCGCTCAGCACGCCGTCGATCTGATCATCGCCCGTGCCGCCCACGGTTGACGCGTTCAGCCCCAGATCGGCGGCAGTAAACGCACCGTGATCGCACAGTGCGCAGGGGCATCCGCATTCAGTATCGCGCTCTGGCAATGTGGTGAGGTCTTGAACATCGGCCAGCGGCGCCAGATCGACCACGACGTCAAAGGCCTGCAGGTTGGGTTTGAATTCGAAGGTGGTCGGGCCGTCATAGGTCACTGCATCGCGCAGGCTGATCGTCTCGATGGCGAAGTCTTCGCTTTCGCCTTCAAAGTCGGGAATGTCGAGCACGTGATATGTCTGAAGGGTGCGACCCAACATGGGCGTATCCAGCGCATCGGCTGCGTCTTCGGACAGGTACAAGAGGTCCAGTGTGCCCTGGGCATCTACGCCAGCGTCTGCTGCCAGGGCTGCGATCAGGTCATCAAATGACTTCGGGGCTTCAACCTCTTCGGACGCAATGTCTTCTTCGTAATTCGTTTGATCCAGCACTTTACACAACCTTTTGAAATGAGTTGAACTCCGCTGCACCTTGGAGCATGTGCCCGGCCCGGATCAATCCTTCGTCGACACTTGCAACGAAAAAACGGCCCCGCATGGGGGCCGCTCTTGTTCTTTTGTTGTGACTGTGTGGTTTAGAGCACGAAGTCAGCGATCGTGATGCCCGATCCAACCATGTAGATCTGACCATCGGCATTGCCGTCACCATCGACGTCCATCGAGGCGATGGTCACATCCACACCGCTGAAGGTGTAGTTGTTCAGGATCAGCTCACCCGCCGTACCGGTGAAGGACGTACCGGCAAAGGTGAAGGCCTGATTGCCACCAACTGTCGAGTCCGCGTCCACCAGGAAGACGTTCATCACGTCACCATCGGCGGTCGAGAAGTCGCGGACTTCGTCACGGTTGAACCGGCCGACGCCTGTGTGGGCAATGTCGGACAGGATGAACGTGTCAGCGCCCGAACCACCGGTCAGGAAGTCTGTCGCGGCACCACCATCAAGGCGGTCATTGCCCGACTGACCCAGCAGACGGTCGACATCGTCACCACCATACAGGCTGTCGTTGTCGTTGCCGCCCAGCAGGGTATCGCGACCATCCAGACCATACAGCTTGTCATCGCCGTTCGAGCCTTCCAGACGGTTCCCCTTGGCATTGCTGCCGTAGATGATGTCGGCATGGCCGGACCCGAACACGTTTTCGATGTTCGACAGGCTGTCCGAACCACCGGCACCACCGGAGATACCGGATTCAAGGCTGACAAAGACACCCGAGGACAGGCCGGTATACAGCACCTGGTCGGCACCGCCGCCCCCGATGATTGTATCGTCACCCAGACCACCGCGGATGGTGTCACCATTCGACCCGCCAGCGATGAAGTCGTCGCCTTCGCCACCCAGCAGACGGTCATTGCCGCTTTCGCCGTAGATGGTGTCATTACCGTCACCACCGTTGATGGTGTCGTTGCCGTCACCACTGCGCAGATCGTTGTTCAGATCGTTGCCCACGATGTTGTCGTCGCGGACGGAACCGATGACATTTTCAAAGTTCGACCATGTACCTGACTGTCCACCACCGTTGAAGGAGTAGCCGCCGTCAAGGTCGATCCCGATGACACCAGTACCAGCCGCAATGCCCGAGAAGTCGAGGACGTCGATGCCGGCGCCACCATCCAGGGTGTCGGTACCCCAGCCGGAAACGAAGGTCACCGTATCATTGCCAAGCTCACCATTGAACGTGTCGCCACCACCCACATTGTCGAACCGGTCATTGCCGCCGCCTGCGTTGATGACGTTGGCTGTTCCGCTGCCGATGAACACGTCGTCGCCATTGGCCAGACGCGAGGTGACGTTGGCAATGCTCTTGAGGTCGAAGACAAACGCAGAGCCCGCAACGCCGTAGGTTTCCCCAGCGAGGTCAAAGACAATGCCGTTCAGAGCAGTGATGTCGACCGTGTCGACACCGGTGCCGCCATCGATATCGTCGTAGCCTTCGTTGCTGTCCAGAATGAACAGGTCAGCGCCGGCAAGACCCATCAGCGTGTCGCGACCCGCGTTGCCGTTGAGGATGTCGTCATAGCTCGATCCCGTCAGGACGTTGTTCACGCTGTTACCCAGAACCGTACCTGCCACGTTGGCAAAGATGGTCAGGTTTTCCAGGTTGCTCCACATGCTCTGGAACGCACCACCGTTGAACGAATACCCATTGTCGATATCGAACACACGTTGGTTCACCGAGATGTTCGCAGCGTTGGATGACAGATCGAGGTGATCAACACCGGCACCGCCATCGATGCTGGTCCCGTTTCCGAGGAACGTTGCAATGAACGTGTCACTGCCCGATCCACCGATCACATGCTCGATGTTCTTGAAGTCGCGCGCCGTGCCACCCAGCGAGTAGGCATAGGTGTCTGCGTTGAAATCAAAGAACGTGCCGATCGTCATGCCGGACCAGTCGAGCGTATCGCTGCCGCTGCCGCCATCAAACAGGTCGGACCCTTCGCCGTTGACCTGGAACATGATGTCGTTGCCAAGGCCACCGTTGATGATGTCACCCGAGCCCGCGCCACCGCGCAGGATATCGGAACCGTCACCACCCATGATGCTGTCGACACCGGCACCGCCATCGATCTCGTCATCCTTGCTGGACCCGGTGATCGTATCGTTGCCGCTGCTGCCTTCCACGATGATGCGGTCGACGTTGTCATCCATTTCCGATGCGCCGAACCAATCCTGGAACTGCCACATCGACATGTCCATGACGTTGCCGTGGTTCATGATGATGCGGATGGTATCGTCGGAACCACCCGAGGCGTTCCCGTCGATCAGCAGATCCGTGGCGAAGGCAAAGCCGCCCTGGAATTCCTTGTCGCTCAGGATGATCTCTTTGTCCTGGTTGTTGCCGTTGGCAAAGAATTCGATCTCTTCGATCGAGAAGACGTTGAACCCGGTTATCGTACCACCTGCGGTAAAGTCATAGGTGCCGGTGTCAAACAGCTGGATCTTGTCTGATCCGTTGCCGCCTTGCGCGTATTCCTGCGCATTACCAGCAACGCCACTGATGTAGCGGAACGTGTCGTTGCCGTCCTGTCCGTACATGTTGTCATCGCCGATGTTGCCACCGATCATGGTGTCGTTGCCATCGCCACCGTAGACAAAGTTGGTGCCGCCACCGCCATCCAGGATGTCATTGCCGGCGCGACCATAGATGCTTTCGCCTGCGCTGCCGCCCGAAACAGAGTCGTTACCGCGACCTGCATCAAGGTAGTTGCCAAAGCTGTCACCGATGATGGTGTCCTGACCGTCGCCTGTGTACACACGCTCGATGTGCGACACGCCGGTAATGGCGACACCATCAATGTTCCCGCTGTTGTTCAAAAGATCGACGGTGGAGTTCGACGTCACCGCCGCTGCGTTCATCGTGTCAACACCAGTTGACCCGCCAGCAAAGGCAGAGGTCGAGTGCGTGCTGCCGGCATAGTCCGAAAACTCGTTCGTGAAGATGAACGTGGCGTTTTCGGTCTCTGACCCACCTGCACCGCGTACGGTGATGTCGATGTCATTGATCGTGATTGGGGACACCGTATTGCTGTCGCTATCGCGCATACGCAATGTCCAGTTGCCCGTGGCGGTCATCCCCATGAATTGAGGGGTCATGAACTCCCACCGGCCGGTGAAGCCACCCGCCGACGAACCATCGTTTTCACCGATATTGTCGATGATGTGGGCGACAGTCCCGTCGGGTGCGATCAGCTCGATATCCAGATCGCCCAGATCGTACCATTCAGTGAAGTTGATATCGATCTCGATGAACTCGATTCTGATGCCCGAGGTAAAGGTGATCGCGAAATCGTTCGCGGCGTTTCCGCCAGTAAGGGTTTGAGTGGTGTTCAGAATGTCCTCAAACTCGGTAGAGTCATTCGCCGACGTGTGCGATGTTTGCCACGTTTCGGCCAGACGGACAGCTGCAAAGGCATCGACCAGACCAAAGCCGTAGTCGTTAGAGTGGTGCAAACCACCGCCGTTCCAGTTGCTCGCGCCGTTGAAGGACCACGCGTACTCTTCGCTGCCCGATGTGCCCGACCCGATGGCCGTGCCCACATGGCGCGCCGAATAGGCCAGGATTTCCTGGACGTCGCGCCAGCCAAGGCTGCTGTTCGCCTCAAGCATGAGGGCAATCACGCCCGACACCATTGGCGCCGCAGCGGATGTGCCGTTGAACCCTCCGGTGTAGTTTGGCGTCGCACCACCGGATACGTACCCTTCTGAACCCATGCGGTCTGTCGTCCAGACCTGCCCGGGTGTCCCGAAGCCAGAGATCAGGATGTTGTTGCCGTGAGTAGAGTAGCTGGAAACAAAGCCGCTCTGATCAACGGCAGCAACGGAAATGGTGTGTTCATTCGCGTTCCATTCCGAGGCTTGGGCATCGTGGTTGGACGAGCGACCGTTGCCAGCCGACTTGACCATGATCGTGCCCAGACCACCGCGACCGTTGGCGGCAGCAAAATCGATGGAGCTGTCGAGATCATTCATCAGCGACGGCGTTGGCAATTCGGTGTCGAACTGGTTGGTGCCCAGTTGTGTGCCAAGACTCATGTTCACGATATCGGCTTCGCGGTTGACACCAGCTGTCTGGATTTCACCCGACGCATTTTCAATCGCATCGTTGATCTGATCCAGGAACAGGTCATAGAGGCTGGGCAGCGACCCACTTGTTTGCACCCGGAAGCCAAAGATCGTCGAACCATGCGCAACACCGACAACACCGATGTTGTTCAGGTTGGCGCCGATAATCCCCGCCACGGCTGTACCATGGTTGTTGCCATTCACCCCTGTAGGGTCGGTATCGTTGTCAAAGAAATCCCAGTCTTTGACGCTGCTGTAGTTGTCATCGAGGTCTTCGTGGCTGCGCTGCACGCCATCGTCGATGATCGCAACTTCGACACCCGCACCGGAATACTCATCCCAGATCGTCTGAAGATCACCCAGATCAAACAGTACACCGGATGGCTGGTTCAGGTGCCACTGGTTGCCATAGAGTGCGTCGCTGGGCACCAGCAGAGTGAGGTCACCGTAAGCGCCGTCATCACTGACTGGCGTCGCGGATGTAAAAGAGAAGACGGGCGGCACGGTCGTCGTGTTGCCCATGTTCTCGGAAATCGCGTCGCGCGTCTTGGGCAGGAACACCAGACCGGTCACTGCCGTCTTGGCCGCATCGCCTAGAACGATGGAGTCCATGTCGGACCAATCCCAGTCGCGAGTCTCGGTGTTGGCTTCGATGGCGTCGATCTTCTGGCCGCCCTCGACCATGGTTCCGGCAGCTTCTGCGACGGTGACGTCCATCGCTTCTGCGTCGGGTGCGCTTTCCATGTTTTCGTTTGGAAGAACTGGTTTGCCAAAACTATCAAATGTCTCAGCGGCGAAGTCAGTATCGAAAGCTGCATCTTTCATGCGCTCTTCTCCTCTAATGACTTTGATCGCCTGCCCCCCGGCAACCTAAAATGGCTAAATTAAGCGATCAAAGAACTGAACGGGCGGAAATGCCCCTAAAATATGCAGTCAGCTTGACTCATCATCACTATGAAATCAACGCCTCATGTGGGCCGATTCACATACATTAAGGTAAGGTTAACCCCCATTGCAGCGGGAACCTGCCGAGTTTTTGATGCCCATTGGCAGCAGTGCTGGCGCGCGCATCGACAGTTCGACTCGACCGTGTTCGCGAATCGAATCAGTCTTCTGCAGAAGGTAAACGGGCCCTTTCAGCGTCGTTTTGGATTTGAAACGAACCGTCGCTAAGCGCCCCAATTCGGCCACCAGGCCTCCGCGCTCGCCGCACTCTCCCCCGTCATACCACCCCCAACACTGGGTGTGTGAGTATGGGGTTTTTGAGTGTCTTATCTGCAATATATCGAAACGACCGTTTTTGGTCCCGAGGATTATAGTTCCAACATTACCGATCTGGAAGTGCACTGGGTCGATGGAACGCCGCGCATCTACGCCACGACGCGGGCCGGTGGCATCAGCGTTCTGGAATTGGGCGGCGCCCTGCGCAGCGTTGACCGCGCGTGGATTGGTGGCAGCACAGCGGGCGAAGCGCCCCAGCTGGTCCAGTTCGAAATCGGCGGGCGCGAAGTCATGGGCTACTATGGGCAGGCCGCCTCTGGCCTGTTGGGGTTCGAGATCAACAACAATGGTCAGCTTGGCGGCAGCGTCACCGTGCGCAATGCGGACAACCAGAACTTTGCCGCCGTAGAGGTGGTCGAAATCGGCGGTCAGCGCCTGATCTTTACCACCGACGCCGAAGCGCCCGGCATCACCTGCTGGGAAGTCGACAGCAATGGCCGTTTGGCCGAAGTCGACACGCTGCCGTTGGGCGAAAACCAGACCGGCACCGACACGACCGCACTGGCGCAGGTCACCGTTGGCACCAAGGCATTCCTGATTGCAGCGGACCGCGCTGGCAACGCACTGTCCACGATTGAGGTGCGCAGCAATGGCACCGCCGTCGCCGCCGACCGCCTGGATGCACTCAGTGGGAATCTGCCCATTGCCAACCCGACCGTCCTTGTCACGACCGAGGTGGATGGCACGGGCTACGCCCTGCTGGGCGCGGCTGACAGCAATTCGATCACCGTCGTGTCCGTCGCCTCCGACGGGACGATGACGGTGACGGATCACGTGATCGACGGGCGCGACACCCGGTTTGAAGGCATCACTGCAATGGACGTGGTTACCGTGGGTGATCAGGTCTTTGTGGTCGCGGGTGGCGCGGATGACGGGATCAGCCTGCTGGCGCTGTTGCCCGGCGGGCGGCTCTTGCACCTGGAAACTCTGGCCGACAGCCTGACAACGACGCTGGACAACATCAGCGCATTGACCGCGACATTCACCGGCGGACGGATCGAGATTGTCGTGGCCAGTGCGACCGAGGCGGGCGTGACACGGTTTGCTGTCGATCCCGGCACACTCGACGCAACGCAGACCGGCGGCAATGGCAATGACACGATGGACGGCACCAGTCGGGGCGAAATCCTGTCTGGTGGCCGTGGCAACGACACATTGCGCGGCAACGCAGGCGACGACATCCTGATGGATGGCGAGGGTGTGGACCGGATGACCGGCGGCGACGGGCGCGACATCTTCGTGCTCAGCGCCGATGGCGACATCGACTATATCTATGACTTCAACATGGCGCAGGATCGGATCGACCTGTCGGCCTTCAGTTTTCTGCGCAACATGGATCAGCTCACGCTGAATTCGCTGTCCAACGGCATTCGTGTCACTTACCAGAACGAGGAAATCGTGATCCTGTCCCACAACGGGCAGCGGATCACTGCCGCCGAATTCCGTAGCCTGTCGGCGCTGGAACTGAGCCACATGCCGGTTGAGCAGCGTGTGCAGGAGCAGACCGGTACAGGTGGTGCCGACAGGATCACCGGATCGAACAACCGCGACGTTCTTCGAGGCGAAGGGGGCAATGACACCCTGATCGCGAGCGGTGGCGACGACATCATTGATGGCGGCAGCGGCAACGACCTGATCGAGGCCGGTACAGGCAGCGACGTTGTCGAGGGCGGCAGTGGCAACGATACCATGCGCGGCTGGACGGGCAATGACACTCTGGACGGTGGGATTGGCAACGATGAGATCGATGGCGGCACGGATGATGACAGCATCATCGGTGGCACCGGAGACGACACGATCATTGACGGCGACGGGCGCGACACACTGTCTGGTGGCAGCGGGCGCGATACATTCATCCTGACCCAGGATGGCGATACCGACATCATCACCGACTTTTACATCGGCTCGGATGTTCTGGACCTCAGCGCCTTCGGATTGCGCAATGTGAACGAAATCACGGTGACCGAAATCACCGGTGGGGCGAGGCTGACCTTTGGCGGCGAAACGCTTGAGATCTACACAGCCGACGGGCGCGCCTTTACCGCGCAGACCTTGGCAACCCAAGGCCTGTTGATACTGGGTTCGACCCCACCCCCATCGAGCGACATCATGGGAACACCCGGCGGCGACAACCTGTCGGGCACTTCCGGTAACGATACTGTACGCGCGCTCGGTGGCTTTGACACCGTTGTGGGCGGGGACGGAAATGACCTGATCTACGGCGATGCAGGCCGCGACAGCCTTGTTGGCGGGAACGGCAACGACATCATCTGGGCCGGGTCCTGGTCAGACACTCTGCTTGGCGATGCGGGCGGCGACACGCTCTATGGTGGCGCTGGCGATGACATCGTGTCCGGAGGCACCGGTGCAGATGTTCTGAATGGCGGGGACGGGCGCGATGTTCTGTCGGGCAATGCTGACAATGACACGATCAATGGCGACTGGTGGGCCGACACGCTCTGGGGCGATGATGGCGCTGATCTGCTGAACGGCGGTCAGGGCAACGACCAGATGAGCGGCGGGAACGGCAATGACACACTGAACGGTGAACACGGCAATGACCAGATGCGCGGCAACGCAGGTAACGACCTGATGCAGGGCGACATCGGGCGCGACTTCATGTGGGGCGGATTTGGCAATGACACCATGATCGCGGGCAGTTGGTCCGATGTGCTGTATGGCGAAAACGATCACGACTTTATGGACGGTGGCGATGGCGACGAACAGATGTGGGGCGGCAACGGCAATGACACGATGCTGGGCGGCACAGGCCGTGACCGGATGTACGGCGGCGAAGGCAATGACAGCCTCGACGGTGGCACCTGGTCGGATCAACTCTGGGGAGATGCCGGGCACGATGTGCTGGCTGGCGGCGACGGCAACGACGTCATCGAGGGTGGCACGGGCGAAGACACCCTGCTGGGTGGAAACGGTGCGGACCGTTTGTTCGGCGGCGACGGCAACGACTTTTTCGAGGGCGGTCTGGAAAGAGACCGTCTGGAAGGCGGCGGCGGGCATGACGTTATGCACGGTGGCGGCTGGTCCGACCTGATCTTTGGCGATGGTGGAAATGACACGCTTTATGGCGAACACGGCAATGATGGCCTGTCGGGCGGAGACAACGACGACGTTCTGTATGGCGGCGACGGGCAAGACAAACTCTATGGCGGTGGCGGCAATGATCGCCTCGAAGGCGGCACATGGCGCGACGAGCTGTATGGCGGGTTTGGCAATGACACGCTCAAAGGTGATGAAGGCGGCGACTTTCTGGTCGGTGGTGGTGGCAACGACGTGTTCATCTTTACCGAGGGCCAGGACGTGATCGGCGACTTCAACCAACAGGCGGATCGGTTGATGATCGACCTCGACTTGTTTGGTGGCACAGCCCCTTCCATGTCACAGCTGAATGGTATGGCGCGCGTAGAAGATGGCGATCTG
The DNA here is from genome assembly GCF_047715485.1 of Tateyamaria algicola. Lineage (NCBI taxonomy): Bacteria > Pseudomonadati > Pseudomonadota > Alphaproteobacteria > Rhodobacterales > Roseobacteraceae > Tateyamaria > Tateyamaria algicola. The sequence goes on along the minus strand of NZ_CP180422.1, from coordinate 2,139,182 downwards.
TTGATCAGTTTCGGCGGCTTCAACAGTGTAACGCTTGAAGGCATCACCAGCCTGAACGGGCTTGATATCGGTTTTGACGTGTTCTGAGGGGATGGACGCAACGGCGATCCTAACAATTGCTTCAAAGCTGACATCGCATCTCTGGTTTTTCCCCTGTGCAACTGTTAGGCGTTGCCGCTAAACCGAACCATCGAGTGACTATCGGGAAGCGGCAAAGAGTCTATGAGTAAGTTGTTCATACACGTGGGGGCCCACAAAACGGGGACCACCACGCTTCAGACATGTTTTGACGAAAATCGGGCTGAATTGAGTGCCCTTGGCGTGACTTATCCGCGCACAAACTGGTTTCACCACTCCCAACATCGCCTCGCCTTCGCGATGAAGCGGATGCGGGACCCTGCCACGCGCGACTTTCCCGATATTGAGCGTGAGACAGACATCCTGAACCAGGCAATTGCGCATGCGGACACGCCTAACGTTTTGATTTCGTCCGAAGAGTTCTTTTCCTGCAAGCCGGATCAGATTGCGAAATTCGAACAGGCACTGGATGTGGACGATATTCAGGTGATCGCGACAGTGCGGCGGCCCGACACGATGCTGCTGTCCATGTACAACCAGAAGGCCAAACAGCCCAACAACGGGTTCAAACGGTTGATCCAGCATTTTGTCGAGGACCCTCGCACAATCGACCCTGACATGTCGTTCTGGGATTGCATCAGCAACTGGCGCACGGCGATGACGACGAATCTCACGTTGCTGCAGTACGAAGCGGGTCCGGCAATAGAGCAAATGTTGAACGTCTTGGGCCTGCCGGCCGACGCCTTGAAGATTTCTAAACGCGAAAACCAAAGTGTGCCCGGCGCCGTCGTTGAAGTCATGCGACTTAGCAAGGCGATGGATATGTCGCATGCAGCACAGCAAGAGGTTTATCGGCTCGCCAATCGTGTCCTTTTAAGCCGCCCGCCCTATTACCTTGGGCCAGACAATCGTCGGAAAATCATCGCTGCATTCGAGGCAGAGAACGAGGAATTGTTCGCTGCGTTCGGCCAGGAAAACCCGTACGTGGTCGCCAACTACACTCCGGAACCTGACGAAAAGCCGCGCCAAAACCTGGTTTTCCGCGATCTGATGATGATCATGTCAGACGTTCTGGAAGAACATGTAGGCGTCAGTTAAGCCAGATTGCGCTCGTGATGCGCGATCGCGTGTTCGAGGTTGTCGAAATACAATAGTTTCCCGTCCTCGAGCACCGCGCCTGCGTCACACAACTGGCGCACCATCGGCATCGAGTGGGTAACAACGATCGCACCAGCATTGGCCATACGCGCGCGAAACACCTCGCTTGAGCGGCGGCGGAAATCAGCATCGCCGACCGAAGTCACCTCGTCCACCAGATAGGTATCGAAAGCCACAGCCATCGATACGCCAAAGGCCAGACGGGCACGCATGCCCGACGAGTAAGTGCGGATGGGCAGATGGAAATGTCCGCCCAGCTTGGCAAAGTCGCGGACAAATTCGACCATCTCATCCGTGTCCACGCCGTAGATGCGCGCGATAAACCGAGTGTTTTGAGCTCCACTCAACTCACCATGAAAAGCACCGGCGAACCCAACTGGCCAAGAAATTGTCCCAGTGGTCAGAATGCGCCCCTCGGTCGGGTCCATATTGCCCGAGATCATCTTGAGCAGCGTCGACTTGCCCGCGCCATTGCGCCCCAGCAGGGCCACAGACCGACCCGTGGGAAAGGTTACATTGAGGTTATCGGCTACCGTCTTGCGCTGTCCTTCGAGGATGAAGGTCTTGCTCAGGTTCTCAAGCTTGATCATCTCGGACCACCGCGCCTCAGCGACGATCCCTGAGGGCGTAGAGCACCAGAACAGAGATCCCCCAGACAAGGAAATTGAACAGGGTGAACAGGCCCCACAGCACGTCACGCTGCGGAAACTTTGCCTGTTCGGCGCGTGTCGGCAGAACATGCGCGGCGAGATAGCGGCTTTGGCGCCGCGCCTCGGCCTGAGCGGCCTCATAGGCGGCAAGGGCCCCGGTGTAGGAGTTCTCTGCAAACTCGCGGTCGACCTGCAGGCGTTCGAATTCGCCTACAAGATCCGCAAATGCACGACCCTCGGGGGCATTGTCCCCGATGCCAAGCTTGCGACGCTCTTCGGCGATCCGTTCCTCGATCACCTGGACGCGCAGTTGGGCCTGCACGATGCGCGGGTCTTGATCACGGGTGGTCTGCGACAGCAGGTCCAACTCGATCAGGGCCATAGCCAATTGTTGTTCAAGGTTGCCGATGAGGGCCGTCTGAGTGCCGACGGACTGGCTCGGGTCCACGATCTGCGTTCGGTTGCGGAAGGCCGTGACGGCGGCGCGCGCCTCTTTCAACTGGTCGACGGCTGCGTCCAGCTCGATCCGGGCATAGCGGATCGCGTCTTCACGGGCGATGTCAGACAGCGCGTTGATCATTTCCTGGCTCTTGCCGTAGATCGCCGTCGAAATGGCTTGTGCATCATCCGGGTCAAAGGCCAGCGCGCGCACCTCGATCAGTCCGGTGCCACTGTCATACGACACACGCACTTTGCGCTTCCAATGATCTACCAGGTCTTCAATCGCGCCGGGAGCGTCGTAAGAGAAATAGGGGTCATTGTCGGGCTTGGACCACATGGTGCGCAAATCGATATCATTGTCGATATCGGCCACCACGCTTTGTGACTGAATGAACTCATAGAGGATGTCGGTGTCAGACGAACTTGACCCGGACAGCTCTGTAATGCCGCCAAGCAATTCGATCGCCGAACTGACTTCTTCGGTGCGAACGGAAAAACCGACGGTCGAGGCGTATTGATCGGCGGCACGATCCCACAAGTACCAGGCGACAAGGGACGATGGCGTGACGACAAGCATAAGAAAACTGAACAAAACCGCCCAATGGCGGCCCCGGCGTCCTGCGGCCTGAGCGGGCGGCGCCACAGGCGCACCCGGTGCGGGCACAACCGGTGGACCAGGCTTGGGTCCGGGTGCCGGCGCAGGAGCGGGTTGCGGTGCTGCGGCAGGCTTGGCCGCCAGTTGCGGTACCGGCTTTGGACCGGGCGTGGGCGCTGGTGCCGCTGCGGGCGGGGCGACAGCGGCTGGTTTCTGCCCGGCATCGGGTTTTTGGTTTGGCGCGGGCGCGTCTGCCTGTTTTTCGGGCGCTTGGGCTGCTTTGGCCTCGGCAGCGGCGGCGCGCGCAGCACGACCTTTTTGCTTGGCAGAGGCCGTGTCACCGGATGCATCGGCCCGTAGCACGCGCGGTTTGCCACCTGCTGCGCCCTTGTGTTTGCCCTTTGGTACAGCGGCTTCAGGTGCGCTGTCAGCATCCACAACAGGTGTTTCAGCGTTGCGTTTCGTTGCGTCCTCGCTCACGCGCGGCTCCCACTCTGGTCCCACAAATCTCGATCTTTGGTAGTCACATTGACGCGCAATGGCCAGCCACAAATCAGCGCAGCCCGTTGACAAGGCTTGGCATGCGGCTCAAACCCAAGGCAGCGCACAAGCCACAAGGACAGTGCCACGTGACCGATCAGACCGCCGCCCCCCTGCCCGGCCGCCCGTCTAAACAGAGCGGCGAAAAGCTGCGTATTGTGCAGGCTCAGCGCAGCTTTGCAAGCATGCGCACCATTCTGGCGCTGGTGCTGCGTGAGATGTCCACGTCTTATGGTAAATCACCTGGCGGTTACATCTGGGCCATTCTGGAACCCGTCGCGGCGATCGGTATCCTGACCGCGATCTTTTCGCTCGGCTTTCGTTCGCCGTCCATCGGCGTAAATTTTCCGATCTTCTATGCGACAGGGATCGTGCCCTTTTTGATGTTCATCGATGTGTCGGGCAAAATCGCAGGCTCGTTGAACTATTCGCGCGCCCTGTTGTCTTATCCGAGCGTAACTTTTGTGGACGCAATGATCGGGCGCTTTATCGTCAACATGATGACGCAACTGATGGTGGCCTATGTCGTCCTGTTCGGCATCGTGATGATCTTTGACACACGCACAGCGCCAGATCTGCCCACCATCATGCTTGCCTTTGCTATGGTGGGCGCGCTCAGCTTTGGTGTCGGGGCGATCAACTGTTTCATGTTCACCATGTTCCCGATCTGGCAGCAGGTCTGGAGCGTGTTTACGCGCCCGTTGTTCATCATCTCGGGCATTCTGTTCATCTACGACTCTGTGCCCGAACCTTATGCCTGGTACTTGTGGTTCAATCCGCTGGTCCATGTCGTCGGCACCATGCGTAGCGGGTTTTACTTCAACTACGTCGCTGACTACGCCACACCGACCTACGTGTTCGGCATTGCTTTCGGCTTTATGCTGATTGGGCTGGTGTTTCTGCGCAAGTTCCACCGCGAGATGCTGAACCGCTAGCGGCTGGATCACGTTTCAGCAAGATTTCCAGCAATCCCTTGGGCGCGATGCCCTCTGGTGGCAGTGCAATGACACCGCCCGGGGCTCCCTGACCTGTTGCACGCGCCACCGCTTCGCCTTGGGCACCCAGATCGAAGGACCAGACGGGAAGGCCCGTCGCGAGCGCCTCGTGCGTGGTGTATGAAAAAGTCTCGGGGCAAATAGACGGGATCAGCCAATCGGTGATGCCATACCGTGCCACAAGATCAGGCAGTTCAGCGACATTGTAACCGCCGTGAATGGTTGCGCTTGAGGCTAGGGGATAATCGGGATCGACGATCCCCAGAACCACCAGCGACACCCCTTTGTGTGCATCAACGACCTTGCTGAGGTCTGCCAGTACACCTGCGCCTTTGATAAAGCCGATGTTGCCCAACACGCCGATGACGGGGGGCGCTTCCGGATCAGCTTGCGGAAGACGGGGGACTGCGTGGGGCAATGCGTGGGGTACGACCCGCACGGCGTTTTCCGCCTCTGGAAAGGCAGCCACGACCAGATCGCGCCCATTTTCAGAGAACACGCGCACCTCATCCGCACGCGCCATCACGGGGCGCCACGCGGCACGCCAGTCAGCCAGAGGCAGCGTGCTGCCATCGGGACGGCGCGCCCGATGCGCACTGTCATCATCTCCTTCGTCCGGCACGCCAGCAAACACCCCGGCGCTGTTCAGAAGATTGAAGGACGGAGACAGCGGGAAGTAATCGTTCATAAGCAGGCTAAGCTCGGCGTTGCCCGCTGCCAGCGCCATTATGCGATCCGGTAACTGCGCAGGGTCCGGGTGGCCCACGCCACACGAATAGATGACGTGTCGATGTTCAAGCGGTTCCAGAAGGCGCAAAACAGCATCGAACTCGTTGGTGCCGCCACCTTGCACGCCCTGTTCAGTGACCAGTTCAACCTGCCAGCGGACCATGCCACCCACACGCAGGACGATGACACCGCCGACGGTCTCGACATCGCGATCAATGCGGCCTTGCAGATAGATCTCTGCCCCGCCGCCCATGCTATGGGCCATGTAAACCGGGATAGGGCCGTGACCTTGCGCTGCGAGCGATGCGACGCCAAGGGCCAGACGAGTGGTTGCCAAAGGATCGTCGCGGATAAACTCCTGCACCTCGCGGTCGTAGTGGGGATAGCGGCGCGCGATCATGTCGTTGTTTTCGAGGATCATTTGCAGCTTGGCTTCACTACCGAATGAGACACCGCCGCGATGCTCGACAAAAAGGCCAGGTTGGGCGACATGGCGGCCGCCCTTGGCGCGGATTTTCTGGCACCAATCCACCTCTTCCCCGTAGCCGCGGCCAAAGGCCGTATCGAGATGGGGCACCATATCCAGATACCGGCGTGCCATCGCCATGCAGAAGCCGACCCCTGTCGGCACCTCGACCCACGGTTGGCGGACAGACAGGCTGGCCGCACGCGCGTCGATTGCATCTACGGCTCCGGGACCGATGTCCACACGTTCGCAGATGCGCGGCGCCGTAAAAATCTCTGCATCATTGGACATGGGCGTGACAGTGGCCACCTGATCGTCTGATCGTATAGGTGCCAAAAGGCGGCGCGCCCAGTCGGCGGGCACCAACGCATCGGAGTTCAGAAGGATCACATCCTCGCCCCGTTCTGCCGCAACATCGAATCCGGAGTTGACGGATCCGACGAACCCTTTGTTTTGTGGGTTTTCGATCAGGGTAACGCGACCCTCGGGTTGCCCGGCCATCCAGTCGCGCACGAAAGGCCGCACGCGTTCATCCGGCGAACAGTCTTCGATCAATACGAGATGGTAGGGAATGTCGGTGTGGCGGGTCACACGGTCGAACAACTCAGCCAGCAGATCAAACGCATTGTAGATCGGGATGATGATGCAAACCGGCGTGTCGTCCGTTTCAACTGGCGAACCAGGGTTCAGAACCGCGCTGTCGAGCAGCCGCGTCTGCTCGGTCTGGCCAAGGCGCAGGATACGCTTGACCGCTTGCCGGGCAGCCGGGTCACGATGGCGATACCAGCGCAAAACATGAGGCACCGCACGCGCGGCGTCTTTGATGAAGGGGGCCAGCATCCGCCGCCGCGCCAGTCTCTTTTCCCGTTCAGAGAACAGAAGGACATCGTGCACGACGCCTTGGGCGCCATCAAACAACAACTCAAGCGCGCCAACCTGATCCACCCACGGCATTGCTATGGCAAAGCCCAGCGGAGCATCGACGTCCAACCCGAGGGCCTGCGCGGCATCCGTGCGTTTCAACGTTGGGACAACCCGATTTTCCTGCGAACCCAGGCGCAAGACGACCTCGCGCGCACTTGTCCACCCTTCAATCAGGATCATCCCAGCATTCACCGTGATGCGGTCGACAAACCCCGCAGGCCCGCCTTCAGGGTCCCTGAGAGCAAAGCCGGGGCGTTGCAGGCGGACATGATGGCTCGCGTAGCGGTGGAACAGCTGAACGATGCGCTGAAGCACTCAAAACCCCTTTTTTCGCCCCCATGGCGCCGGGGTTTGCCCCCATACCGCAGGCGGTACACTACCGCATGACAGGATTTCAATATCAGGTTGAAGTTTTACCAGGCCAGATATGTGCAGCGACCACTATGCGCCGGTCGCGGTCTCGACCAAAAATACTTCTTGCTGGCACGTCATGGAGCCACCAAAGCCCGAGCCGGTGACCGTTACGCGATCGCCGATCTTGAAATCTCCGGGCAGGTGGGACAGCGCAATTGTCTTGCCCGCATCCGTGCGCATGGCAGGACAGGTCACGCCCGGGACGATTTCGCCCGTGAATGCCATTGCTTGCGTGGTCAAAGCGGCCATCGCCGTGATCTTGAGATGTGCCCAAACACCTGACATGCCATCACCCTACTCTCCTAAAACCAACGGCTAACGGTGTGCCGCAAACACGCCCAAAAAACCAGCACAAAAGACCTGTTTGCAACTGACCTTCTGAATTTTGAAGTCGTCGGGATATCCGTCAGCGCCATGTTTAGGGGGCGTGTTCCGCATCAAGGCTCCCGGATCGAGATGACGTGAACCTTAACAAGATGTGACCATGCCGCCCGCGCGGGGCAGATATCGTTAACCTCAATCCGCCTAAGGTCCGCATCGTACTCAACAACGGGACAACTTGTCATGTCGCAGACATCTCCTCGGATTTCACTGCCCTATATTCAGCCCTCTCAGGCGCAAAAACACGTCACCCATAACGAAGCATTGCGGGTGCTGGATGCGGTTGTGCAGCTTGTGGTCGAGACGTTTGATGCCATTACCCCGCCCGCGACGCCTGCCATTGGTGCAGCATTCGGTCTGGGCAATGTTCCCGAGTTGGCATGGGCCGGGCAGGCCAATGCGATTGCAGTTTGGAACGGGACGGCGTGGGACTTTGTCCACCCTTCAGTTGGTTGGGTCGCCTGGAACAAGGACGAAGATGCGCAGCGCCGGTTTACCGGTACTGACTGGGTCGCGTTTGGCGGTGCACCAGGTGCGCTGGACGCGTTGGGTGTGAACACGAGTGCGGACGCGACGAATCGCCTGGCCGTTGCATCGGATGCGACGCTGTTGTCCCATGATGGTGCGGGCCACCAGCTCAAGCTGAACAAGGCAGCGGATGTCGACACAGCGTCAATGCTGTTCCAATCGGCCTGGGTTGGTCATGCAGAAATGGGTTTGGCCGGAACGACGGATTTCGACATCAAGGTCAGTGCAGATGGCGCGCAATGGCAGACACCCCTTTCGCTGGCTGCAGACGGCTCTGACGTGACCATCAGCGCTGGAATGCTGACACTGGACGGTGTTCTGGCAGGTAGCGCGGTGCAAGCGGGCACAGAAGACGGGACGGCCGGGCGCGCATTGCTGGCGGGCACGTCGGTTCTTGCCTCTGGCTCGACCAGTTTTGGCGGGGCGGTTGATACGCTGACGGGCACCCGGATCGGCGGGTTCAATGATGTGGACAATGGGGCCAACGATCTGACGGGCCATGGCGGTGATCGCTACGGCATCCTGATCCAGGCGCAACGTGCATCAGGCCGCCGCCACCGGATTTACCAGACACTTACAGGCCAGATGTTTCACCAGTACGAGACGTCGCAAGGTCTGAAACCAGCGCGCCGCGTGTTTGATGATGGCAATGTGCTTGCCGAAGTGTCCCTGTCAGGCGGCATCCCGACAGGCGGTGTCATCGAGACGGGCAGCAATGCCAACGGGACCTTTGCGCGTCTGGCGGATGGCACGCAGATTTGCTGGATGCCCGAAGAGAGCGTGGACGCCAATACCACGATTGGCGCCCTGTTTTCGGGGCAAGGGGCAGCACAAACGTTTCCTGCGCCCTTTGTTTCTGCCCCGGTTGTGACGGTGAGCCCCGTGGGCGGTGCCGCAGGACTGTGGGCAACGGCAGAGGCCGTAAGTGGGGCGGGCTTTACCGCTCAGGCGCTGAGCGCTGTGAGTGCGACGGGCGTGGCGATACAAGCAGTCGCCGTGGGACGCTGGGCGTGATGCCGACCCCCGCTAGCCACTGAAGAACAGATGGCAGATCACAGAGGCAGCGTGCAGGCTTGTGCATCAAACCCGCTGTGAATTGCGCCATCATCAACGACTTCAGAGGCCGGAACATACAGGGTGAACCCGCTAAAGGCGTCTTCACTCTGGCTGTTTCCGATGTATTTGCCCCGCGTGCCAAGCCCGACCGCTTTGCCGTTTGACATAAAGACCGGCGTCGGCGGTTGCTTGGCGACGTTCGGATTGACGATCCATCCGGTGATCTTTGTGACACCGTCTTCCAGAACGGTCACGTCCTCTACACTGCCCAGACAGGTGCCACTTGCAGTTGCGTCATCGCCCAGTCTGGTCCACGCTTCCATCGGTTTGGTGAAGTTGAGGCCAACTTCCTTACCGCGTGCAAAGACAGCAATGGGCGTCTCCGCAACGGGATAAACCCGTTCGATAGCATCCTCATCCTGAACGCCGAGGTAAAGGGCAAGGCGGGCTGTATCACGCTCGAACCCATGTCCTCCGGCATCCTTGAATTTGTCCACTTGGGTGACAATCGCGACCAGCGCCAAAAACGGGAGTGCCCCGTAGTAAATCCTGCGGTGCCATTTGTCTGTCTTGATCCGAAGCAACCCCAAGACCAGCAGGCACAGCCAGGCCAGTAGCGTCGGCGTCAGGTAGCGGCTGCCCAAGGCTTGCTCGACCCCGAAATTGACACGACCGATGCCTGTGACTGACACGGTTGCGCCGTAAAACAGAATGTAGAGCAGCAGCACATTGCGCAGGTCGATCATGCTCTCTCTGGCCAGTGACAGCCAGACAAAACGCACAAAGCAGATGACGAAGACGGCCCCAAAGAAGACTTCTTGGCCAAAGGGGGAGCCGATGTAGGTCAGGATGTACAGAATGTATCGACCAAGGTTGGGCAACACGTCCTTGGTAAAACTGCCATGGCCAGCGTTGCTGGTGTATGGAAGGACAACGAGGTACAGCGCGAGAATGGCGACCAGGACCAGTAGCGCGACAAACGCTGTCGCCCGAGTCTCTTTATGCCAGACAAAAAGCAGTACCAGCGGCAGCGCAAACAACACACCATTGGCCATGGTGAACGCCGACATCAGTGCCATCACCACGACCATGACCGCATTCTTCAGCAGATTGTGCGACCAGAACCGGATGATCAGGAAGTACCCCAGCAGCGGCAAATAGTAAGCGAGGAAGAACTGGCTCTGGAACTCCCAGGTAAAGTTCTCTCTTTGAAACAGATGGTACACAAAGCACAGGGAAATGGCGGCAATCACCGCACGGACAAAGGGCCGTTTTTCATCGCAGCATTTCAGAACGATCCAGACGCCAAGCAGCGGGATCACTGCGTTAAAGGCATAGAGCAGAACGAATGAGCTGTTGAACAACGCGTTGTCTGCAAGAAACAGCAGGCGTGTGAAGAAAAACCTGTGCTCATTGTGCTGCCCCACAAGGCTCGACAGCTTTTCACCGAAAGGCGCATCGGGAAATTGCAGGACGAAACGCACAAGCCCATCCCACGAATCCCAGAACGGCATCGCATTATAGTCGATGATGATCGCCGCAAGACACAGGGCGACAACGCCGCCTGCACAAAGCCATATGAAGGTGGCCGCCAAAATTTCGGGTTTAGACACTGTGCCCCCTGAACGTGAAATACTTGTGGCCGAAGTAACTTGTGACGGCCGGAACAGCGACGCCAATTGCGTGAGCTATGTCATCGGCATACCAGGTGAACCCGATCGCCGGAAACAGGCCCCGGGCCAGCCCGACACTGGTCAGCCAGACGATGCAGATCGACACCAGATTGACGATGACAAAGCGCATGCTTTCAGTGGCGGTGCCCGCCTCGGATCTTGGAAAGACGAACTGCCGCGCCAGAACATAGGCCACGGCCATCGCGATGAGATAGGCGATGATCACCGCCACTTCGAACGCCATGAACACATCCAGCACATAGCGCGCGCCGATGTTGACCAAGGCAGCGCAGCCACCGGTGATCAGGAACCTGACGAACTGGCTCACGCAGCCCCCAAGGGCCCGACGGCCTCGGCCATTTCCTTGCCCAGTCGCAGGCTCTCGGCGATGCCGCGATCCTCTGGGTAATAGAAACACGTATCAGCGATTTGCAGACCACGGATCGACGTCTGAACGGGGGGATTTTCGCGGCAAATCCGGGCTCGCACACCGGTTGCGCATGGGTCAGACGCGCGGCCTTGGAGGCTATCAGATCATCGTCGCGCAAGTCCGGGTTCAACGTCTTGAGATAGCCGAACGCCTCGTCAAGAAACGCCTGATTGTCCTGCGACCACTTGGCGTTGGTGACGGGCATGTAATAGGGCACGTACACAACAGTGTCGGAGGTGGGACGCAGGTTCGAGAACTCGACGATACCCGGAATATCGATGCCTTCATCTATGATGTTGAGCCAGAAATTCTCCGTCACCGGTTTGCGCAGTTTGAACAGCAGGCAAACCACACCGATATTGGTGATGGCGTCATAACGGTCGTGTTCTTCGCCCGTCAGGCCGGGCACCATCCGCCGGACAAGGGGCGTGGGCACGGTTGAAACCACGTGATCAAAGCTGTGGTGCACATCGCCGACACGCAGGCCGGTTACGCCACCTGCCTCGCTGGTGACCTCGGCCACCGGGGCACCAAGATGGATCTCGCCACCCATCGCCTTGATGCCGTCCATCAACCCATCCACAAGCGTCTGTGTGCCGCCGTCGATGTAACCCAGCGTTTCCTGCATCATCGACTTGCGCGAGTTGCCGATGCGTTTCACACGGGTCGCAATCCACGCCGCGGAAATGTCATTGGCATACTCATAGAACTTGAGTTCCAACAGGCGTTTCCACAAAAGATCATAGGTCGCCTGCCCACAGTCGCGCACGATCCAGTCACGTGCAGACAGATGCTCAAGATCGTCAAAATGCGACTTCTTTGTCTGCCGGAACACCGACAGCGCATACCGGAACTTCTGCACAAACGACATGAGCGGAAAGCGCAGCAATGCAAACGGGCCGCCCCAGGGATGGATTGTGCCGTCGATGTAATAGGACATCTTGGTGTCGACCCAGCGCATCTTGTCGCCAAGGCCCAGCTCGTCCAGCATCTCGAATGTGGGCGCATCCGTCTTGCAGACGAAGTGATAGAATTTCTCGATGCTCAAACCATCGAAATCAAAATGGGCCGCCATGCCGCCGGGGCCGGGATCGCTTTCGAACACGACAACCTGATGCCCCGCCTTGGCGGCATAGTAAGCGGCAGCCAATCCCATGGCGCCGCTTCCGATTACTGCAACTTTGCTCAAAACTCTAAAACAACCTTTGAATATTTGGGATGTTGGAAGGTTTCCTCCAACGCCTGACCCGTGGGTGTCGCCTGAACACCGAACAAACCCGGCCAGTCTATGATGTCGAACTCTTCCGGGATCACCAGGGCCTCCAGCTGCGTGGTTGTGAACGGTGGGTCCTTGAACACCATTCCATAGGCTTTGATCATGATCCAGAACAGGGTGTAGGGAATGTACACGATCCACGCACGACCGTTCGAGGCGTATTTGAGCATGCGGATCAGATCGTCATAGTAGATCTTTTCGCGCCCAGAGATATCGAATGTCTCGCCCGGGCGCGGGGTGTCAATGCACGCCTCGATAATCGCGCAGAAGTCGCCCGCATAAAGCGGCTGGCGGATATAGCGACCGCGCCCGGGAATGGGGAAAACCGGGCTGCTTTGCATGAAACGCGACAGCCAGCCCAGATGCTTGCGATCAAACCAGCCATACATGAGCGTCGGGCGCAACACGACGGCGTCGATACCGCTGTCACGCACCATCTGCTCTTGTTCCGTCTTTGAGCGGGTGTAGAAATCATCCGCCGCCGAATTCACCACCGAAGAGCTGATGTGTACGGCATACCCGATGTTATGCGCCTTCATCGCGTCCAGCACATGGGCCGTGGCCTGCACATTGTTGGCCTGAAACGGGGTTTCGGTCAGCGCGCCGATCTGTGCGTGGTTGATGACAACGCAATCTGCACCGGCAAAGGCCGATGCCCAGTCGCCCGGTTGGGCGAGATCAGCCTCGATCAGCGTGACTTCGGGATGCAGGTCACGAAAGATCGCACAATTCTGCGGATGCTTGTCGATGCACAACAACTCAATGTCGTCGCGCGCCTTCATCCGCGTGACAAGGTTCTGGCCGACAAGGCCAGCCGCTCCTGTAATGACAATCTTGCGTGTCACACTGTTCCCTTTACAGCTTGGTCTTGTGCAGCACGAAACTGGGCACTGCGCGGATGATCCACATGATGATGGCCCAGAACCACGGAGTGTATAGCTGCAACTTGCCGCGTTTCACGGCCTTCAGGATGTGCTGGCCCACCTGGTCTGGCGTCGCCCAAAGTGGCCCGCCCTTGCCTTCGATATGGTCTGTCATCGGTGTGTCGACAAAACCGGGTTTGACCAGCAGGAACCGAATGTCGGACGCGCCCGCAAACCGGTGCTGCATACCCTGAACAAAGACGGCCAAACCCGCCTTGGCCGCGCCATAGGCATAGTTGGACTGCCGCCCGCGATCCCCGGCGACCGATCCCACAACGATGCACTGACCATGCCCTTGCCGTTCAAACCGACGCGCCAGCGTTTCCAGCCATGCCGCAGCACTGTTGAAATTCACTGACAGCTGCGCGGACAGGTAATCGTTCTCGCCCTGCACACGGTCCTGATCGGTCAACTGACCATAGGCAAGAAAGGCTTCGTCGATATGCCAGTCGTCGGGCAGGTCAACATCGCCGGACAAATCGGCGACCTTGGTTTCCGTCTCGACACCCAAGGCGGCGAAATGCTGTGCTTCCACCTCGAGACGCTCGGCAGAGCGGCCCATCAGGATCAGCTTGATCGCGCGACTTTCCGACGCAAGGTCGTCCACCCGCGCGCGGACATAGCCCAGCGCGATGGCAGATGTGCCACCAAGTACCAATAGCGTGAAAGACCGTTTCTCAGTCATGCGGGTATGGTCTCCGTTACGCGCTGCCAGAAGGCAGAGTTGAGTGCTGGGTCGCGGGCCGCTTCAAGCTCGCCCCAATTCGGATAGCAGCGCTGATAGGTTTGCGCGGACATCACCCCATCCTTGGCGGGGTACATCCGTCCTTCGTGGCTTAGGGCGATCCTGTCAAGCTCGGCCAAGAGGGCGCGGGTCGTCTCCCCCTTGTTGGCGAAATCCAGCGCCAGCGACGTGCCGTCCATGCAAAAGCTGTTGCGACCCGGTGAGGTTTCCGCGCGGTGCTGTTTCAGAACGGCCAGGAATGATCCCTGTCCGGCATCCGCAATTGTGCCCAGCAAGGCGCGAATGGCAGGCTCGGCCACTTCGGCCGGGACGATGCACTGGTGCTGATAAAACCCGCGCCGCCCATACATCCGATTCCAGTGATTGATCCCGTCCAGCGGATAGAAAAACGGCGCATAGTGTTGTGCCCCGCGGAACCTCGCACCGGGCCGCGCGCGGTACGCGGTGTTGAACGCGGAAATCGTGCTCCGGTTCAGCAACCAGCCCGGCGCATCCACAGGCCAGGTCAGGCGGGCATCGGATTTATGCGACACCAACGCTGTCGCCTTGCGGCTGTGCCGCGCCCGGGTGAAAATGCCACGACCCAGATCGGCCCCCTTGGCAAAACAATCCACCCACGCCACCGAATAGGGCCAATCCGCGCTTTCCGAACTGAGAGCAAAGAAGGCCTCAAGATTGGCCATGGGCAGGTTTTCGACCGTCATCATCGGGGACGAGATCGGCACCAACTGCAATTCGACCGCCGCGATGAAGCCGGTCAGCCCCAGACCACTGATGGTCAGAGCAAAGAGATCGCTGTTTTCCGCAGCACTCAGCGTCAGGACCTGCCCATCGCTGCGCTGCAATTCAAGGGACAGAACATGCCCGCCAAAGCTGCCGACGGCGTGGTGGTTCTTGCCATGCACGTCATTGGCGACCGCACCGGCAAGCGAGACGAATTTCGTGCCCGGCGTCACCGGCACGAACCAACCGCGCGGGACACTGATGCGCAACAACTGGTCAATGCTCATCCCCGCCTCGGCGCGGATCACGCCCGTATCCCAATCGGCGTCGATCATGCGGTCCAGCCGCTCGGTGCGCACCACCGTGCCACCGTCATTCAGCGCAACATCCCCATAGGACCGGCCCCGACCAAAGAAGGTCACGGGCCCATTCAATCCATCGGGCGCAAATGCGGTATCGCGGTATCGCGGATACTGCTCGTCATGCGACAGCCGATGTGCTCTTCCCCATGCCAGTGCCATGTCGTGTCACACCGCTCCTGGCATCAGTTGCTCGAACAAAACGACCAGCAAGACGCCGAACAGCACAACGGTGCTGGTTCTGTCCTTGAGGGCAAAGATGATGGGATCGTCATGCACTTCGTCCCGGCCCACCAACAGCCAGAACCGGATCTGCCAAAACAGAAACAGCGTCGCCAGCAGAACCGCACTGATATCGCGCGAGATC
Organism: Tateyamaria algicola; assembly: GCF_047715485.1. Lineage (NCBI taxonomy): Bacteria > Pseudomonadati > Pseudomonadota > Alphaproteobacteria > Rhodobacterales > Roseobacteraceae > Tateyamaria > Tateyamaria algicola. The sequence goes on along the minus strand of NZ_CP180422.1, from coordinate 2,123,731 downwards.
ACTGTGCTTTGGGACAACAGCGCGTAGATTAGGATGATAACGACCATGACGAAGCTGGCCGACAGCCCGGCCGTCTTGACCACCTCGAGGTCTTCGAGCCGATAGCCGCGGCCTTGTGGCGCCACCGCGCGGGACTTGGCCCGGTTCAGCTCGATCGCGCGCTTGCCCAGCGCAAGTGACAAGAAGAAGAAGCCGATGGCGACCATGAACCAGACCGAATTGGGCACACTGAACAGAAAACCCCCGGCCACAACACGCCAGCAAAACAGAAAGCTGAGTATGATCGTGTCCAGGACCGCGACCTTCTTGAGGGAGAAAGAATAAACCAGCGACACAATGGCATAGAGGATCACGGACAATCCGAACGTCACATTGAGCGCGAAGGCCAGCGCAAGGCCTATGATGCCCAGCGCGGCGATGGCCGTACAGCCGGTCGGAATACTCAACGTACCGGCAGCAAAGGGCCGCGCGCGTTTGGTGGCATGGGCGCGATCGGCCTCGATATCCAGCAGGTCGTTCAGCAGATACGTGGCACTGGTCACCATGCAAAAGGCGATCAACCCCAGCAGCATGTAGGGCAGCCAGAAAGGTGCGAACATACCCAGGTTGAGCATGGGCGGGACGAACAGAAGGGCGTTCTTGGTCCACTGATGCGGGCGCATTGCCTTGAACAGCGCCGCGTATTCCGAGGGGCGTTTCTTGAGACGCTCCAGTTCCACACCTTCGGCTTGCGCAGCGGCCACGGTTGCGTCCGATACGTTGTAGGCAAATGCGTTTCGCGACGCGCGCCACACCGCGATATCGACCTTGCCATCGCCGACGTAATCGAAGCCCTGCGGATAGGCCTCCTTTAGGTAAGCGGCCTTTCGCTCTCCGGTCAGGTTGCGTGTCTCGTCGCTGCCCTGCACGTGCGAAAACACGCCCAAACGGGTCGCAACATTCCTTACGACTGCATCGGCACTGCCGGAAACCAGCGCCCGATCCTCGTACCCGGCCAGTTTCTCATGCTCGAGCACATCGGAATAGGGCAGGTGTTCAACCGAGATGGCGGCCCCATACTCGGCACAGAGTTTGTCCTTGGTGGCAGCCTTGTCCGTCAGAAACCCGGACAGCAGAAACCACCAGCCGGTGATCGGGTGCGCCTTGAGATGCATCAGGCACAGTTCGAACGTGATGTCCGTTTCGATCAACGTCCCGTCGAGGTCGCACACCAACGGTACGGAATGGTCACCCTGTTCCCGCATAACGCTCTGCCCTGTCATACTGCCCGTCAAACCTGATCCACTGCGATTGTGCCCCGCTGTGCGACGCGACCTAGCATGTTGGCCGCAAGAACAAAACGCCATTGGTGATCGGCCAGGGCCGGGCGTATTGAATTTGCGCAAGCCTATGCGTTTTTGCAGCAAATGGCATTTGAGGGCGGCAAGTTTTGGCGCAGCGTATCGGTCAGGAGCCGCTTATCGCGTATTGACCTACAGAAAGTCCTCGCGCCGGGGCGTGAAACAATCAACCAGGGTTCCCGGCGACAGGCACACACAGCCATGCACGACATCCGAGGGGATGACGAAACTGTCACCGGGGCCGACCTCTTGTTCGGTATCGCCGACAGTAAACCTGAATCGCCCGCTTTCGACATAGGTGGATTGCACATGCGGGTGATGGTGGAGGGCGCCAATCGCACCCTCACTGCCGAATCGAAACGCCACAACCATCAGGTCGGGATGGTCGGACAGCACCTGCCGGGTCACATTCTCCCCGGTCACGACAACTGGAAACTCAGACATGATACGGAACCCCCTACTTTGGCGTCAGGAAAACAACATACCGCCGTTGATGTCGATATTGGCGCCCGTAATGAATGCCGAATCCGCGCAGGCGAGGAACAGAATCAGGTTTGCCGTGTCGTCGGTATTGCCCTGTCGCTTGACGGGCGCTGCGGCTTCGTACCCCCGGCGCCCGGCATCGGGCGTGTGCACATTGTGAAAGTCGGTGTCGATCATGCCCGGGCACAGCGCATTGACACGGATGTCCGGGCCCAGCTCTTTGGCGAGCCCGCGGGTCATGGTCATCACCGCACCTTTTGACGCCGCATAGGCAACTGCCCCTGGCCCACCGCCATCGCGGGCCGCCTGGCTTGCGAGGTTCACGATTGCGCCCGTTTTCATGTGGGCAAGGCAGGCCTTGATCATCAGGAACGTGCTGGTCAGGTTCAGGTCCATCACCGCGTTCCAGTGGTCCAACGGCATCTCTGCAATGGTCTTGCGCGCGATCAGCCCGCCCGCGTTGTTGACCAGAATGTTGATTCCGCCAAATTCGGCAACGGTTCTCGACACAAGCGCGTCGATGTCTTCGGACTTGGTCAGATCACCCCGCATCGCAAAGGCACGTCCGCCATTGGCGACAATCTCTTCAACGGCGGCGTCAGCACCTTCGCTGCTGGAGTGGTAATTGATGGCAACGCTGGCCCCCTCGGCTGCCAGCTTGAGCGCGGCGGCTTTGCCGATGTCCCGGCCGCCACCGGTGATGATGGCGGATTGTCCTGCAAGTTTCATGTGCTGTTCCTTCTCGGTTGCGCTTGTACTGGCATACTAGTCATTGAACTGGTATACCAGTGTCATCTGCACTGTTCGTTCCGGTCAAATGCAGATCGACGACAAGCGCGCGCACCCGCGTGGTTCTGTTCTTGTCAGAGTTTCGATAGAAGCACCGGAACGACACGATACGGAGGCCGTGCAATGGCGCAAGCAACACAACTCAGCGAACGGCGCACAAGTGTCGATGACATTTTCGATCATCTCCACGCGGAAATCCTGTCTCTGCGGCTAAGACCCGGCGACAAGATTTCAGAGGCCGACATAGCCGCCCAGTTCGGCGTGTCGCGCCAGCCTGTGCGGGACGCATTCAACCGGCTCGCCACGCTTGATCTGCTGCAAATCCGGCCCCAGCGCGCGACCGAGGTCAAACGGTTCTCCTCCCGCGAAATCGCAAAATCGCGATTCGTGCGCGCCGCGATTGAACAAGAGGTTCTGCGCCGCGCGGCCAAACACTGCGACGCGCAAGGAGCGGCGGAACTGGATGCGGCACTTGCCGCCCAGGACAAGGCGATTCTCGATCAGGATGTCGATGCCTTTGGCGCGCTCGATTATGAATTTCACAAGATTCTGTGCAACATTGGGCAGGTCGATTTTGCCTTTGACGTCATCATGACGGAAAAATCCAAGGTCGACCGCCTGTGTACCCTCAGCCTGTCAAAAGGGGATCGGATGCCCGAACTGGTGGCCGATCACCGCGACATCGCCGAAGCGGTCAAGAACCACGATGCGGAACGCGCGGTGGAAAGCGGCATGCGCCACCTGTCGCGGCTGGATGATACGATTGAACAAATCTCGACCTCGAACGCGAACTACTTTGAACAGCGCAATACCTGACGCCGCCGCACGCCAACTGTCTGTGCCCCGGCATCGCTTCGCCAACACGGTCAGATTTCACAGTTGACAATTCTGGTATACTAGTCTTCTTTCATGCTCAATAAATGAGACCCGGCACACGCCAGGGGACGCCGCAAGCGCCCCAACCGCGCCAATACCGGGTTCAAATGAGAGAGAGTTCGTTACTCAAAGGGAGGACATCATGTTCCAAAATCTGACGAAATCGCTGGTCGGGGCCGTCGCCCTGACTGTTCTGGGTTGTGCCGCATCTGCGGACAATTGGCGCGGGTGGAACATCCACGTCGATGGCTATCCGAACACTGTTGCCATGGACAAATTCGCCGAACTGCTGGCGGAAAAGACCGATGGCGAAATCACCCTGCAAATGTTCCACGGCGGTACGCTGGGCAGCCAGCCTGACGCAATCGAACAGGTGCGCCTGGGCGGTCTGGAAATCGGCAACTTCAACCTTGGCCCGATTGGCCCCATCGCGGCTGCGGCCAACGTTGTTTCGCTGCCCTTCATCTTCAAGGACGTGCCACACATGTTCCGCGTTCTGGACAGCGAGGGCGGGGAAGCCATCGCAGCCGGCATGGCGGAAAAGGGCATTGTGCCCCTGGCCTGGTATGACGCGGGCGCGCGGTCGTTCTACAACGGCGAAAAGGCGATCAATACCCCGGCAGATGTCGAAGGTATGAAAGTCCGGGTCATGAACAACGACCTGTTCACCGGCATGATCGCAGAGCTGGGTGGCAACCCGTCGCCCATGGCCTTTGCCGAAGTCTACCAGGCGCTGAAAACCGGTGTTGTGGACGGGGCCGAGAACAACTGGCCCTCCTACGAATCGACAGGTCACTTCGAGGTTGCGGGCTACTACTCGCTGTCCCAGCACCTGATCATCCCCGAGTGTATCTGCATCAACACGGACACGTTCAACGCGCTGTCCCCCGAAATGCAGGCCGCCGTGACAGAAGCCGCACAAGAATCGGCCCTGATGCAGCGTGACCTTTGGGCAGCACGCGAAGCAGCCAGCCGCGAGGCAGTCGAGGCCGCAGGCGTCGTGGTCAACGAAGTGGCAGACAAGGCACCGTTCCAGAACGCAATGGCCCCTGTTTACGAGGCATACTTCGCCACGAACCCCGACCTGCGTCCGCTGGTCGAGCTCATTCAGGCCACTGACTGACGCCTGAGGTGATGTAAGGATAAGAGCGCCCGGCTCCGCATGTCAGGAGCCGGGCGTTTTTTTGAGGGAGACCAAAGATGAGCGATGCATCCCACATTCACCCGACCGTTCGGCGCATGACGGCGATCCTAGATATGATCGCATTGACGTGCCGCATCCTGACCGGAATTGCATTGGTAGTGTTGACGGTCATCTTTGGCTGGCTGGTCTTTGGCCGCTACGTGCTGAACGCCACACCGACCTGGGTCGAACAGGTGGCCCTGCTGTTGGTGATGCTGATCGCCTTCCTTGGGGCCGCAGTGGGCGTTCACGAACACACGCATCTGTCCGTATCCATCGTGCGCAGCGCCGTACCGTCACGCATACGAACCGTTTTCGTAGTCGTGACCGATCTGGTCATGGGCGCATTCGGCGCGCTGATGATGTGGTACGGTGCGCAGCTCACGATCTTCAAATGGGGGTCGCTGATCCCGCTGATCCAACTGCCCGAGGGGTTGCGCTCGCTACCGCTCACCGTCGGGGGCGGTTTGATCCTTCTCTTTTCCATCGGTCATCTGATCCGCCTGTTCCTCGGCGCCGATGATCGTCGCGACAGCATAGAATAGGTAAAGGGCGACCATGGGCATTCTGGTTCTTCTCGGCATCTTTGCCGTTTGCGTATTGATCGGCACACCGGTGGCGTTTGCACTGGGTATCTCTGCCATCGCGGCCTTCTGGTACGAGGGGCTGCCCCTGATGATCGGCTTTCAGCGGATCGTGAGCGGCATCAACGTGTTTGCCCTGATGGCAATCCCCTTCTTCATCTTTGCGGGCGAATTGATGTTCCACGGCGGCATCGCCATGCGGCTGGTGCGCTTTGCCTCTGCCGCCGTCGGCGCGGTGCGCGGCGGTCTGGGCATCGTCAACGTCTTCTCCTCCATGCTCTTCGGGGGCATCTCCGGCTCGGCCATCGCCGACATTTCGGCGCTCGGCTCGATCCTCGTCCCTGTGATGAAGGAAAAGGGGTACGACGCGGATTATGCCGTGAACGTCACGGTCACGTCCTCGATCGCCGGGATAATCATTCCGCCAAGCCACAACATGATCATCTTTGCCATCGCTGCGGGCGGCGGCCTTTCGATCTCCAAACTGTTTCTGGCGGGTGTCGTTCCCGGCATCCTGATGTGCCTGTGCCTCGCCCTCGCGGCCTATCTGGTCGCGGTCAAACGCGGCTACAGCGCCGAAAAGTTTCCCGGCTGGACCGCACTTGCCATGGCGTTCTTTGGCGCAATCCCCGGCCTTTTGACGGCCGTCATCATCGTAGGCGGTGTGCTGTCGGGTGTGTTCACGGTGACGGAATCCGGTGCCTTCGGCGCGATCTATGCCTTTGTCGTCACATTGATCGTCTACCGCTCGATCACGTGGGACAACTTTCGCATCGCCGTCGTACAATCGGTGCGCACAACAGCAATGGTCATGATCCTGATCGCCTGCGCCGGGGCCTTTGCCTATATGCTGACCTTCTACCGCGTTCCGATGAAGACGGTGGACCTGCTGACCGGCCTGACAGAAAACCCGATCCTGATCCTGTTGATGATCAACCTCGTCCTGCTGATCCTCGGGATGATCATGGACATGGCCGCGCTGATCCTGATCTGCACACCGATCTTCCTGCCCGTCGCGAACAGCCTTGGCATCGACCCGCTGCAATTCGGCATGATCCTGTTGGTCAACCTGGGCCTTGGGCTGTGCACGCCGCCTGTCGGGTCGTGCCTGTTCGTGGGCTGCGCGGTCGGCAAACTGCCGATGGAAAAAGCGGTGCGGACGATCTGGCCCTTCTACATCGCGATCCTGATTGCGCTGATGCTGATCACCTTTGTCCCAGCCATCTCACTGACACTGCCCCGCCTCATTGGGGGGTAATCTCTCGCACCACACTAAAGCGTTACGAAATGATATGCCGTGTATGATTTTTAGTAACATTTAAATTGCGTCGAATCCTGCCCCGTACTATTTATGGGGCAGGGAGGATCCGATGGACGCATTCATTTGTGACGCGCAACGCACACCGATTGGCCGCTATGGCGGGGCGTTGTCCTCGGTCCGGACGGATGATCTGGCTGCGGCGCCCATTGCCGCGCTGATGGCGCGCAATCCGGGCGTGGATTGGTCAGCATTGGATGACGTGATCCTCGGTTCCGCCAACCAGGCGGGTGAGGACAACCGCAATGTCGCGCGCATGGCCGCGCTGCTCGCAGGTCTGCCCACGGATGTGCCCGGCATCACGGTCAACCGCCTATGCGCCTCGGGCATGGACGCCGTTGGCATGGCTGCACGCGGGATCAGGGCGGGCGATCTGGACATGGTCATCGCCGGCGGCGTGGAAAGCATGAGCCGCGCCCCCTTCGTGATGCCAAAGGCTGAGGCGGCGTTCAGTCGCGCCAACCAGGTCTACGACACAACCATCGGCTGGCGCTTTGTGAACCCCAAGATGAAGGCGGAGTACGGCATCGACTCCATGCCGCAGACTGCAGACAATGTGGCTGACAACTGGAATGTCAGTCGCGAAGATCAGGATGCCTTTGCCACCCGATCACAAGACCGGTGGAGCGTCGCGCAAAAGGCGCGCGCCTTTGCCGACGAAATCGCACCCGTCACGATCCCCCAGCGCAAGGGCGATCCGATCACCGTTGACACCGATGAACACCCGCGCCCCGGCACAGGCGTCGACCGTCTGGCCAAGCTCAAGGGTGTAAACGGGCCAGACAAGACAGTGACGGCAGGCAACGCATCCGGCGTGAATGATGGCGCAGCCGCGCTGCTTATCGCGTCTGCGGATGCCGCCAAACAGCACGGCCTGGCACCCATGGCGCGGATCGTCGCGATGAATGCGGCGGGCGTCGAACCCCGCATAATGGGCATCGGCCCCGTGCCCGCCTCGCAAAAGGTGCTGGCGCGGGCAGGTCTGACCATCGACCAGATGGACGTCATCGAACTGAACGAGGCCTTTGCCGCCCAAGGGCTCGCCACGTTGCGCGACCTTGGTGTGGCCGACGATGATCCGCGGGTGAATGCCCAGGGCGGCGCAATCGCCATCGGCCACCCGCTGGGCATGTCCGGCGCGCGGCTCGTGATGACAGCCGCCTACCAACTGAAACGCACCAAATCCCGCTACGCGCTTTGCACCATGTGTGTGGGCGTGGGCCAGGGGGTTGCCATGATACTTGAAAGGGCTTGAGACGATGTATGCACAGATGATCAAATCCGAGGCCACGCAGGACGATCCAGACAAGCTCGCCGCCTTCCAGGCCCGCATCGACGCCGGTGACAAGATCGAGCCCAAGGACTGGATGCCCGCAGGCTACCGCAAGACGCTGATCCGCCAGATCGGGCAGCACGCGCACTCCGAGATCGTGGGGCAACTGCCCGAGGGCAACTGGATCACCCGTGCGCCCACACTGGAACGCAAGGCGATCCTTCTGGCCAAAGTGCAGGACGAGGCGGGGCATGGGCTCTACCTCTATTGCGCTGCCGAGACGCTGGGCGTCAGCCGGGATGAGCTGACCGAGATGCTGTTGGATGGACGGATGAAATATTCATCCATTTTCGCATATCCGACCCTAACATGGGCCGATATGGGCGCTGTTGGCTGGCTGGTCGATGGCGCGGCGATCATGAACCAGGTGCCGTTGCAGCGCACATCCTTCGGACCCTATGCGCGGTCGATGGTGCGTATCTGCAAGGAGGAATCGTTCCACCAGCGCCAAGGCTTTGACATCATGATGAAGATGGCAAACGGGACCGACGCGCAAAAACGCATGGCGCAGGATGCGCTGAACCGGTTCTGGTACCCGTCCCTGATGATGTTCGGCCCCTCGGATGCGGAAAGCGTGCATTCCGAACAATCCATGGCGTGGAAGATCAAGATGAACTCCAACGACGAGCTGCGTCAGAAGTTCGTCGACCAGACCGTACCACAGGCGGAATACCTCGGCCTCACGGTGCCTGACGACTCCCTGAAATGGAACGATGACAAGGGCGGCTATGACTTCAGCCAACCCGACTGGTCTGAGTTCTTCGACGTGCTGAAAGGCAACGGCCCATGCAGCACAGAACGCATCGAGGCCCGGCAAAAGGCCTGGGATGACGGCGCATGGGTGCGAGAGGCACGGCTCGCCCACACGGCCAAGAAACGCAGCGCAAAGGTGGCCGCAGAATGAAACTCGCTCAACTCAATGTCGGCTACGCCCGCTACCCCACCGATGATCCCCGCATGGCGGAGTTCATGGACAACCTCGACCGCATGAACGCCATGGCCGAACGCAGCCCCGGCTTTGTCTGGCGGATGAAATCAGATTCGGGCAATGCCACCGATATCGCCGTGCCAGGCGACGCCGAGATGATCTCGAACCTTTCCGTCTGGGACGATGTGGCCAGCCTTGGGCACTATGTGTTCAACACGCTGCACGCCCGGTTCTATGAGAAAGGCGCCAACTGGTTCGTCCCGATGAAAACACCCCATTTCGTGATGTGGCCCGTCGCCGATGGCCACATACCCGACCTGAACGAGGCCATGGACCGATTGCGCCACCTGCAAGCGAACGGCAGTTCCGATCATGCCTTTGGTTGGGACGCGGTCGATACATCAGAGTGGCGTCGTTGCGCCATGGCAGCGGGGTAGGCGACATGTCCAACGAATGGCCCCTCTACGAAGTGTTCATCCGCGGCCAACACGGGCTGAGCCACCGTCACGTCGGCAGCCTGCACGCCACCGACGCAGAACACGCAATACAGAACGCCCGCGACGTCTACACCCGCCGCAAGGAAGGGGTCAGCATCTGGGTTCTGCCCGCCGCCGACATCACCGCATCGTCGCCCGACGACAAGGGATCGCTATACGATCCGGCGGATGACAAGGTGTACCGCCACCCCACCTTCTTTGACATTCCCGACGACGTAGGTGCGATGTGAGCATTCCCGGTCTCATCCGCCTTGGGGACAACACGCTGGTGCTCGGCCAGCGCCTATCCGAATGGTGCGGCCACGCCCCCGCGCTTGAGGAAGACATCGCGCTTGCCAACACAGCGCTGGACCTTATCGGACAAACGCAACTCTGGCTCGGCCTCGCCGCCGAACGCGAGGGGCAGGGGCGCACTGCCGACACCCTCGCCTATCACCGCGACGCGTGGGATTTCCGGAACCTGCTGCTGGTGGAACAGCCCAACCGCGACTTTGGCGTCACGATGATGCGGCAGTTTCTGTTCGACAGTTGGCACCTTGCCGCTCTGACCGCGCTTTGCGACCACCCGGATGCGGAGATCAGCGCCATCGCCCAAAAGTCGGTGAAAGAGGTCACATATCATCGCGAACGTTCCACAGACACGGTCATCGCATTGGGTGACGGAACCGACGAAAGCCACACACGCATGCAATCCGCGCTCGACCGGCTCTGGCCCTATGTGGGCGAGATGTTCACGACGGACGCGGATGACCTGACAGACATGGCCGCCCTGCGCCCCGTGTTCGATGCCCATGTGCATGCCGCCTTGGCCGAGGCCACGCTCGCCCGACCCGACAACGATTTTGCCCATCAGGGCGGCAAGACAGGCGCGCGCCATTCCGAACATCTGGGGCATATGCTGACCACCATGCAGGTGCTGCCCCGCAGCTATCCGGATGCGTCATGGTGATGACCCGCCCCTCGACTGCGGATGTCTGGGAATGGCTGGCCGATGTGCCCGACCCTGAGATCCCGGTGATATCCCTCGTCGATCTGGGCATCATCCGGGACGTAGAGTGGCAGGGCGACACACTGGAAGTGACGGTCACCCCCACCTATTCCGGCTGCCCCGCCACCTCGATCATCAACTTCGAGATCGAAGCGGCCATGCGCGCCAAGGGCATCGAAAACCTGTCTCTAAAAAGGCAAATTGCGCCACCCTGGACAACGGATTGGCTGTCTGACGCGGGCAAGGCCAAGCTGGAAGCCTACGGCATTGCCCCGCCCCAGCCCGCCGGTGGGCCGCAGCATTGCCCGCACTGCAAATCGCAAGCGGTCGAAAAGATCAGCCAATTCGGATCGACCCCGTGCAAGGCGCAATGGCGCTGCACCGACTGCCTGGAACCCTTCGACTATTTCAAATGCATATGACCCAGTTTCATCCCCTGACTGTCACCAACATTCACCACACCATCCGCGATGCGGTGGTAGTGACGCTCGAGCCGCAAGATGCCGCTGCTTTCCGCTTCATTCCTGGGCAATACCTTACGTTCAGACAGGATTTCGACGGGACGGAGTTGCGGCGCAACTATTCGATCTGCGCGGGTCTTGATGATCGCAAGTTGCAGGTTGGTATCAAGCGGATTGATGGCGGTGCATTCTCGACATTTGCCAACACCGAATTGCAGGTCGGCGATACGCTGCACGCCATGCCGCCGATGGGCAATTTTCACACCAAAATCGACCCTAACAAGGCGAAATCATACCTCGGATTTGCAGGTGGGTCGGGCATCACGCCGGTTTTATCGATCCTCAGAACGGTCCTGACCCGCGAACCTAACAGCACCTTCACCCTGATCTATGCCAACCACGCCGTGCACACGATCATGTTCCGGGAAGAGCTGGAAGACCTCAAGAACCGCTATATGGGCCGCCTGACGATTATCCACGTACTTGAAACCGGGCAGGATATCGACCTGTTCTCGGGGCGGGTCGATCAGGAAAAATGCGCCGCCCTGTTCAAATCCTGGATTGATATCGCACGTGTAGACATGGCCTTTATCTGCGGGCCAGAGCCGATGATGCTGGCGATTTCCGCCGCGTTAGAGACGCATGGACTGTCCAAGGACCAGATCAAATTCGAACTCTTCGGCGCGGGTCAGCAAGGGCGATTGGCCAAACAAGCGCTGAGCGCCGCCGCGCGAGATACCACCGATACGACGGCAAAGGTCATGATCGATGGCACTGCACACGAATTGAAATTGGCCAAGGACACCAGTGTTCTTCAAGCCGCATTGGATAACAATCTGGATCCGCCCTTTGCCTGTCGGGCGGGCGTGTGCAGCACCTGCAAGGCCAAGGTGACCGAGGGCGAATATCAAATGCTGACCAATCACGCGCTCGAGGATTACGAGGTCGAGGCGGGCTTTGTTCTGACGTGCCAGTGCTATCCGCTCAGCGACACGCTGACGGTCGACTATGACCAACACTAGGGGGCGATGATGCGCCAGGTTCACAGTTTTGCCGCCGGTCAATGGATCGCGCCCGGCCCCGGCGCGCGCCCGATCGCCAGCGCCATCACCGGCGATGTGATCGCCGAGGCGGGCAACGACACACTCGACGTGCACACCATGCGCGCCCATGCCCGCGACGTCGGCGCGCCAGCCTTGCAAGCGATGACGTTCCATGACCGCGCGCGAATGGTCAAGGCGCTGGCCTTGCACCTGCGCGAGCACCGCCAAGTTCTTTATGACCTCAGTTTTGACACCGGCGCGACCCAGTCTGATCACCTGATCGACATCGACGGGGGCATCGGCACGATGCTGGTCTTTGCCTCCAAGGGGCGGCGGGAAATGCCGGATGGGCATGTCTATCTGGACGGACCCACCGAACAGTTGGGGCGCGCGGGCCTGTTCCACGGGCGCCATATCTGCACGCCGCTGCACGGGGTCGCGCTGCACATCAACGCCTTCAACTTCCCGGTCTGGGGCATGCTGGAAAAGGTCGCGCCGACCTTGCTGGCCGGGATGCCCGCCATCGTGAAACCGGCCACGGCCACCTCCTATGTGACTGAGGCCTGCGTGCGCCTGATGCTCGACAGCGGCCTATTGCCTGATGGTGCGCTGCAACTGATCTCCGGCGGGGTTGGCGACCTGCTGCATCACCTTGATTGCCAGGATGTCGTGACCTTTACCGGCTCAGCCAACACGGCCCTGCACCTACGCGCCAACACGAACCTGCTGGCAAACGCAGTGCGGTTCACGGCAGAGCAGGACAGCCTCAACGCCTCTGTCCTTGGGCCCGACGCGATGCCCGGCACGCCGGAATTCGATCTGTTCATCAAGGAACTCGGGCGCGAGATGACGGCAAAGGCCGGGCAGAAATGCACCGCGATCCGGCGCATCATGGTGCCCCAGGCGCAAGTCGAGGCCGTGATTGATGCGCTATCGGCACGGTTGTCCAAGGTGACCATTGGCGACCCGCGGGAAAAAGACACCAGGATGGGCGCACTGGTCTCTAACACGCAGAAAAACGACGTTCTGGACAAGGCGACGCGTATCGGATCACAGGCTGAACGTGTCATTGGCGACCCCGAAGATTTTGCGATGGTGGGCAGCAAGGGCGCGTTCCTGCCGCCCATGCTTTACCACTGTGCAGACCCGGACAGTGCGACGCATGTGCACGACACTGAGGCGTTTGGGCCGGTTTCGACCATCATGCCCTATCGCGATCTGGATCATGCGGCCCAATTGCTAAATCGCGGCAAGGGATCGCTTGTTGCGTCGGTCATCACCCATGATGCGGACGCGGCGCGTCAGATCACTCTCGCCTCTGCGGCCTTCCACGGGCGGCTTTACTTCAACAACCGAGACTCGATGGCAGAGGCGACCGGACATGGCGCACCGCTGCCGCATATGATCCACGGCGGACCGGGGCGCGCTGGTGGAGGCGAAGAGCTGGGCGGCATCCGCGCGGTCACCCATTACATGCAGCGCACTGCCGTGCAGGGCAGCCCGAACATCCTGTCTGCCGTTACAGGCCAATGGGTGCCTGGGGGGACTGAGGCGACCGACAAACCGCACCCGTTCACGCGCCCCTTCCATGACCTGAGCATTGGCGACACGCTGCACAGCCCGTCACGCACCGTCACGCTGGAGGATATCGAAACCTTCGCCCATTTCACCGGTGACACGTTCTATGCCCACATGGACGACGACGCGGCCAAGGCGAATCCGTTCTTTCCGGGGCGCGTCGCGCATGGTTACCTCTTGCTCAGCTTTGCCGCCGGGCTGTTCGTGCAACCCGATCCCGGGCCCGTGCTGGCCAATACCGGGCTCGACAATCTGCGGTTCATGAAACCGGTCGAGGCCGGCGACAGCATCAAGGTGCGCCTGACGGTCAAGGCCAAGACCCCGCGCAACGACGAGTATGGCGAAGTGCGCTGGCACGTAACCCTGACCAACCAGAGCCAAGAGGCAGTGGCCGAATACGAGCTGCTGACGATGAATGCCTACTGACGCACAATCCCAAGCCATCCGCGCCTTATCAGACCTTGGCCCATTGCGCGTTTGGTCCTTGTTAGTGACTGTTTTTGGCGATCTTGCGCCCGAACAGCCCCTCGAAGGGCCGACCTTGTCCAGCATCATGGGTGCCATCGGGATCAAACCCGAAGCGACCCGCGTTGCCCTGCATCGGCTGCGCAGCGACGGCTGGATCACCTCGCAAAAGCAGGGGCGCACCAGCCAGCACAGCCTGACGGATATCGGCAAACGCGACAGCGCCACCGCCCGTCCACGCATTTACGGCGCGCCCGAGGTGATGGGGGGCGGGGCCTATGTGATCCTCACGCAAGACGCGCGCAGCGATCTGGACCCGGCGCAGTTTGCGCAGATCGGCCAACGTCTGTTTGTGTGCGGTGATGATACGCCCCTGCCCGTCGGAGCCATGCAGCTTGCACCGATGGACCTGCCCCCGTGGCTGGGCAAACAGATTGAAACGGAAACCATGCGCGATGCCTACAAATCCCTGCACGCGGTGTTGATGGATATCGACACAGAACTGACAAACATCACACCAACACCCCTGGAAACCGCGGTTCTGCGGGTAATGATCGTGCATGCGTGGCGCAGGCTGACGCTGAAACATCCGGACCTGCCGCGCGCCGCACATTCGCCGGACTGGCGCGGGCATGACTGTCGCGCGCTGGTGACCAAGCTGCTCACTCGCTTTGCCCGGCCCGATCTGGATGCGATCAAAGCCGCCTAAACCGCGCTTTCCCAACGACTCATCAGGCGCTATAGCGGGCACATGACAAACCACCTGCATATCTCTGACCTGCCCGACGATCTGGATCTGGGGCCGGTTGTCGCCATCGACTGTGAAACCATGGGCCTGCACCCGCATCGCGACCGGCTGTGCGTCGTGCAACTGTCAGGTGGCGATGGCAACGCCCATATCGTCCAGATCAAGCTGGGTCAGACTGAGGCGCCGAACCTGTGCAAGCTGCTGACCGATCCGGATGTGCTCAAGCTGTTTCACTTTGGCCGCTTCGACATCGCCGCCATGCAAAACGCCTTTGGCGCGGTGACTGCCCCGGTCTATTGCACCAAGATCGCCAGCCGTCTGATCCGCACCTATACCGACCGGCACGGGCTGAAGAACCTGTTGCAGGAACTGCTGGGCATCGACATCAGCAAGCAGCAACAGTCGAGCGACTGGGGCGCCGACACGCTGACAGACGCGCAATTGGAATATGCGGCGTCGGATGTGCTGTACCTGCATCGTCTGCGCGAGGTGCTGAACGAGCGGCTGAACCGCGAGGGGCGGATGGAGATTGCGCAGGCCTGTTTCGACTTCCTGCCGATGCGCGCCAACCTTGATCTGACGGGCTGGCCCGACACTGACATTTTCGCCCACTCATGAGCAGCGACACCCCTTTCATAGACACTGCGCGTGATGTGATCCGGGCCGAAGCGGATGCGCTTGGCACACTGGCCGACAGCCTTGATTCCAGCTTTCGCGAAGCGGTGGATTTGTTGTTGAACGCCCATGGCCGCGTGATTGTCACTGGCATCGGTAAATCCGGCCACATCGCCCGCAAAGTGGCCGCAACGCTGGCAAGCACCGGCACACCGGCCCAATTCGTGCATCCAGCCGAGGCAAGCCATGGCGATCTGGGCATGGTCACACGCAATGACGTCGTGCTTGCCATCTCGAACGGAGGTGAGGCGCCGGAACTTGCGAACATGATCGCCTTTTCCCGGCGGTTCGACATTCCCCTACTGGGAATCACCAAGGCACCGAACAGCAGTCTGGGCAGCCAATGCGACGTGGTACTGCAATTGCCCGATCTGGGCGAGGCCTGTGGCACAGGGGTGGTGCCGACCATCTCGACCACCATGACACTTGCCCTTGGTGACGCACTCGCCGTGGCGTTGATGAAACACCGCGCCTTTACAGCCGAACACTTTCGCGAGTTCCATCCGGGCGGCAAGCTGGGCGCGCAGCTCAGCCGCGTGTCGGACCTGATGCACGCAGGCGATGCTATGCCGCTGGTCACACGCGACACGGCCATGTCGGATGCGCTGATCGAAATCAGCCAGAAAAGCCTGGGCGTTGTCGGGGTCACGGACACCGACGGGACATTGGCGGGCATCATCACCGATGGCGACTTGCGGCGGCACATGGACGGGCTGCTTGGCTTGACAGCGGCGGATGTGATGACCACTTCCCCTACAACGATACACACAGGGGCGCTGGCCGTCGAAGCGGTCGCCCTCATGAACCAACGCAAGATCACCTGCGTGTTTGCCGTCGCCCCGGATGGGCCCGCAATCCCACGCGGTATCCTGCACATCCACGACTGCTTGCGGGTGGGACTGGGCTAAGGAACATGGCATGGACCGCTATTCGCGACTGGTCGCCTGGCTCAAGGTGCTGTTGCCGCTGACCGCCCTTGGGCTGTTGTCGACGCTGTTCCTGTTGTCGCGCAATATCGATCCGATGGCGGCCATCCCTTTTGCCGAAACCGAAATCGCAAAGCGGTTGCAGGGCCAGCAGATCACCGGGCCCTTCTTTTCCGGCACCACAGACGCGGGGGATCGCGTGTCGATCGCGGCGGGCACCATGGCCACGCGCAGCGATTCGAACAATGAGGCCGAAGACCTGTCGGCACAGATCGACCTCGCCTCGGGCACGCGGGTCGTGCTGTTTTCGGATCGCGGGCAATTCGACATGGTCAGCAACACTTCGGCGCTCGAGGGCAATGTCGTGATCACGACCTCATCTGGCTACAAGCTGACAACCGACGCGCTTGCGGCAGAGTTCGACACGCTGGTGGTGGAATCGCCCGGCCCGGTTGCCGGCACCGGTCTTTTCGGACGGCTGAACGCGGGACAGATGCGGCTGCAGAGGGAAGAGGGCGACGAAAACGCCCAATTGATTTTCACAAACGGGGTGAAACTGATATACGACCCCAAGACTTTAGAAGAGTGATACGATCCGTGACGTTTCTGCGTGCCATTGCCTGCGTTGCCCTACTGGGCGTTTCAACCCCCGTCATCGCCCAAGGCACGAACGTTGCGTTCGGCACGATACGCCAGGATACATCGGCCCCGGTCGAGGTTACGGCCAACGAATTGAACGTGGATCAGAACACGGGCGTTGCGATCTTTACCGGCGATGTCGTGATCGGGCAGGGCGAAATGCGTCTGTCTGCGCCGCGGGTTCTGGTGACCTATCTGGAAAATCAGGCCGGGATTGAACGGCTTGAGGCGACGGGCGGTGTAACCCTCGTGTCGGGCCCCGACGCGGCCGAATCGCAACGCGCCGATTACGACATCGAAACCGGTTTGATCGTGATGACCGGCGACGTGCTGATGACCCAAGGCAACAGCGCCCTCAGCGCCGACCGCATGACTGTGAACCTCGACGATGGCACCGCGCGGATGCAGGGCCGGGTCAAGACCATCCTGCAAACCGGAAACAACTGATGGCCAAGCCCGACCTGAAAGTTGCGGAGGGATCGTCCGGTCTCAAGATCTCGCATCTGCGCAAATCCTACCGCAAGAAACTGGTGATCCGCGATTTTTCGATGGAGCTGAACCGGGGCGAGGTTGTCGCGCTGCTGGGCCCCAACGGGTCGGGCAAGACAACGACGTTCTACGCCGTGGCGGGCCTTGTCTCGCCCGAGGGTGGAACCGTCACGCTGGACGGCATGGATGTGACGGCCCTGCCCATGTACCGGCGCGCGCAGATGGGCATCGGCTATCTGCCCCAGGAAATGAGCATTTTTCGCGGCCTCAGCGTGCAGGACAACATCCTCGCCATTCTCGACATCACCGAAAAGGATCGGCACAAACGCCGCGAACGGCTGGAAGAATTGCTGAGCGAGTTTTCTATCGAGCACATGCGCCGGGCGCCCGCCCTTGCCTTGTCAGGTGGTGAGCGGCGGCGCGTGGAAATTGCGCGATCACTGGCTGCCAATCCGAAATACCTGCTGCTCGACGAACCCTTTGCGGGTGTTGATCCAATCTCGGTCGGGGATATCCGCAGCCTTGTGGCCGACCTGAAAAAGCGTGGCATCGGCGTGCTGATCACCGATCACAATGTGCGCGAAACGCTCGAGATCGTGGACCGCGCCTATATCTTGCATGACGGTCAGGTACTGATGTCTGGCACCCCGCAAGATGTTGTGCAAAACGAAAATGTGCGGCGCGTCTACCTCGGCGAAAACTTTCGCATTCAGTAGTCAGGCCCTAACCACGCTTGCCGCTTTTCATTGACAGCACCTGCCCTTTTGGCGTGCAATGGAGACATGGCTTTGACGCTGTCCCAGATCTGCAACTCTCCCCGTGCGCCACTTTGGCGCTGGGTCGATCCGGTTCCAGCCCAGCCATTTCCGCACATCTGACACCCTGCGTCTGGCCACACCCGTGGCCCGTCCTGTCGTCGGTGCGGACCCAACTGAAGGAGACAATATGCAATACCAAATCAGTGGCAAACAGATCGACATCGGCGACGCCCTGCAGACCCATGTACGGGATGAATTGGGGGGCGTGGTGCAGAAATATGCCGAACGCCCGACAAACGCCAATGTGGTCTTCTCCAAGTCGGCACATGAATTCGTGTGCGAGGCGACAGTGCACCTGTCGACCGGCCTGACGGCCCAGGCCAAGGCTCATGCTACTGAAATCTATGCGGCTTTTGACAGTTGTTCCGAGAAAATGGAAAAGCAGCTGCGCCGGTACAAACGCCGTCTCAAGGACCATCACAAGGAGCGCGCCCAGCCGGTTGAACTCTCGGGCGCAGCCTCGTATATCCTCGCCTCTGACGCGGATTCGGGTGAAAATGAACCCGAAAGCCTGCAACCGATCATCGTGGCTGAGATGGAGACGAACATTCCGTCCCTTTCGGTCGGAGAGGCGGTGATGCAAATGGAATTGGCAGGTGCACCAGTGCTGGTGTTCCGAAATGAGGGAAAAGACGGGCTGAACGTCGTATACCGCCGCGAAGACGGCAATATCGGTTGGATTGACCCGTAAGGGATCGGTGCCTCATGGGCACCGACGATGCGAGCAAAATGGATTTTGGAACTCTTCTGAAACCCGAGGCTGTCAAGGTAGTGACATCGGCCTCGTCCAAGAAACGGCTTCTGCACGAGATCGGTGATCTCGTGCAGAGCGCCTATGACATGAACGCGGCCCTTGTGGTCGAGGCGTTGATGGCACGCGAGGCGCTTGGGCCGACCGGCGTGGGACATGGCGTGGCGCTGCCACATGCGCGGCTTGATGGCATCGACAATGTCATGGGCGCGTTTGTGTTGCTGGACAAGCCAATCGACTTTGACGCCGTTGACCGCCAGCCGGTCGATATCGCGTTTGCCTTGTTTGCGCCGGAAGAGGCCGGTGTCGAACACCTCAAGGCGCTGGCACTTGTGTCACGCACCCTGCGCGACCAGACGATCTGCACCAAGCTGCGCGCCAACCCGGATGCGTCCACGATCTACGCAATCCTGAACGAAGCCAAACCCGCACAAGCCGCCTGACACACCCATTTTCCGGCCAGGAAACCGACAGAGTTTCGAGCCACTGTGGCGTGGACCTGTCTAAACAGGCGTCCAGTCGTCAAACCCGAACAGCAAGTAGTCGCGCGCGTAAGCCGCGCGAGTCAGGCTTTCGATTTCAGCATCGTAGATATCAGCCAACGCATGGGGCGCATCGGCTGCTGCACTGGGCAATGCTGGCGCATCCGTGATCCCGACCGCCGCTGCAAGCTCTGCCAGTTCATGCGCCAAGGTCTCTTGCCGCATCAAGCGATCCGGCAGCACGAATTCTGCAAACCCTTCAACAGTTTTGGATTGACTGGCCCAATCAGGATCAACCCTGACCGCCGTTTGCCCCGCCAGGTTGGATTTCAGAAACCCGAGAAATGCAGCGAAGGCCGCGCGATGCGCGACCTTGTCATAGCTCGGATCACTTGGGTCGGCCGGCAATGGCAAGTGGTAGCGTTTGGCCAAGGTGTTGCGGATACCACCGTAGGACCCCTGCCCGATATTCACGATCCGATGGCAAAACACCGCGTGAGCGCGCACCACAGGGTGGCGCAGAACGCTGAAACTGCGGTGCCCCGCATGCCCACGCATCCAATCACGCAGATCGTTCTGTGACAGCTTGGACGCGGGCGCGCCACCTTCGGTCCCATCGAGGGCCGCCAGCCAGGTCAGCACCGGATCGTCAACGCCACCGCGCACGGGCAGATACAACAGCGGCTGTGTTGCGCTCGCAAAGTAAGTGGGTACGGCCGCGCCGCGCCGAGGTTCGAAATTCGGTGTGCGCGTCAGGTTGAACCGGTCGAGACCCGACAGCGCCTCGGTCATCTGACCGAAATTGCTGACCTTGTCGGACAGCGCGCTGGGGTTCTGCACCTTCAGGCTTTTGTCCAGCCCATCAAGGCGGCTGTCCGTCCCCAGCCACGCCGCGAGGCCGTTCATGATATCAAGGCTTTGCAGATCTTCGTAAGCGACATAGAAAGCCGTCTGCCCGGATGTCTGAAGGCGGTTCAGCAACTTGACCTGAAACGCCTGAAGCGCGGCCAGGTGTGCGGCGAACTCATCAGGCTCGAACTCTGCCTTGCCGTCCTTGCGCGCCTTTGCATCCGTCAGCTTCCACTGGCCCGTGGCTTGCGCGATCTTCCACGAAACATAGCTGTCCACGGGGTTTCGGGTCAGCACCACCTTGGCGCATTTGGGGTCATCCATGACGCGATCAAAGATGCGGGGATCATGGTCGTGGAAGTAACGAAACCCGCTCAGCTCCGGTGTCTTCTTGATCTCGCGCAGCAACCGCTTGGGGTCAGCGTCGCGTGTCGCCTGGTCGATCCCCAGAATGTCCTTGCTGTTGGGGTAGCCAATGAAATGCGGGTTGAACGCCTCGCCATGGCAGGCCAACCCGTCAAATGCGTTCAGGTTGGATTCCAGAAAATTCGATCCGGTGCGCATCTCTGCAAACACCACGAAATAGTCGAATTGGGCCATAACGGGTTAACGCACCAAATAGGGTTTTCTGTGGCGATCTTGCGCAGGTTCCGGACCCAGCGCCACAGGAAAGTCGCCCATGAGGTACGGATGCATCCCCTGGTTCTTGAGGTTTTGGAGGAACTGGCCAAACCCGGTCAGATCCACCATCTTGGGCACTTCGGACAAACGGCGGGCCTGTGTCTGGCCGATCTCGTCCAAAATGCCCTGCAATGGCTCCATCGGTGCTTCGATGAATTCGGCCATCGTCCAGATACGCACCCGCGCCTTGACGTAAGGCGAGCGCAGCACATCCAGATGATCGCTTTCGATCCGCTGAAGCAGGGCAGCCTCTTTGCGGATATCGAGGAAGTTCATGTTTGACCGGAACAGCGGCACTGCCCATGCGCCCGAAATCACCGATACCTGCGCGTTCGGATCCTTTGCGATGCGCCAGTTCACCTTTTGATTATCGCCCGGCCCGAATTGGAAACACTGCCGCTCACCACGGGTGTTCCAGATCAGGTTCGTCAGAAACGCCTTTGCATTATAGTCGCGCGCCTTTGCGCTGCCACTCAGCGCGCCGTTCAGTGTCGTCTGCCCCTCGGCATATTCGACGACGTCCGGGTGGAACAGGTGCCCATGCACCCGCGCGCCCGTGGCCTTGGCCAGCCACGGCTCGAAATTCTCGAAAATCTCGGTAAAGCCCTGGAACACGGAATAGGGTGCGGCAGTCACGCCATTTTCCCAATCCTCGTTCGGAAACCGGCTTTGCATGTACAGACCTGGCCGCCCGCGCGTCCGCCGCTCCACCGCCTTGGCGAAAATACGGTCGATCTTGCCGGGGTTTGGTTCGGTCCGTTTCATCGCGCCCGCAGGGTCGGTCAGGAACGCCTCGTACAGCCGGTTGGCATGGGGCCAGATTTTGCGCGCGACAAAGCAGTCCGAGCGGCGCAGCAATTGTAGATGGTCGTCGTAAAAGATGTGCGGTTTGCCCTGAAAGTCGAACTTGGACAGGGTCAGCGAGCGGCTTTCGATGTTGGTCGAGTACTGGCGCGCGAGGGTTTGATAGTAACTCTCGTCCGGAATCCAGACCTGGCGGAAATAGGCGTCGTATTCCTTGCGATCCGGGCCTTGCAGGATGGCCGACAGGGTCTGGCGCGTCAGGCACCACCACTGGCTGCCCATATGGGGGACGATGCCGTCAGGTATCTTGCGCTTCAGCTTCAGGCGACGCTGCAATTCGACATATTTGTCAAACAGGACGCGCTGGCGTTTCCACGAAAAGGGAAAGCGCAAGGTGAACCGTTCTTGATCAAGGCCGCCGACGGTCCACGGGACATCGGCTGTTGTCGCGCTTTCGATGAAATCCGTGCGTGGGCGGTCGGCGAGGTATTCGATCAACTCTTCGACCGGGCGCAAGGGCAGGCAGGACCCGGAGGCGAGGTAGACGTGGCGCACATCCGAGAACTCGGCCAGCATCAACTCGGACGCCGCCTGGCTTGCCGCGACAATGCCCCAAGTGCCCCATTCGCACCGGTAGCGTTTGGAAAACTTGATCGCGGGCACGTCCGCCACGGCATTGGTAAAGGCCGCGTAGGTCTGACGGGGCACGGCGGCATCGACATGAATCACGACAGGGCATCCACCTGCCGCCCAGTGCCGCGCGGCCTGTTCGGCCCGGTCCAGCGCCGTGTGGACCAACATGACAATCCCGACACTCATGCCCAGTTGCCCTTGGACATCAGGCCCAGAATCTCGAGTTGTCGCCAGTTGATGTATTTTTCAGACCACTTGCACCACAGATCGGGATCGTCGCGCATGGACTGCGCATAGGCCTTGTACTCCACGCTCGCGGCATAGTGCTGCTTGCGCTCCAATTCTTCTGCGGCCTTGGTGTTGAATGTATCGAGGAACTTGGCATGCAGCAGCACGCCCGAGGCCTTTT
This sequence comes from Tateyamaria algicola, assembly GCF_047715485.1. NCBI lineage: Bacteria > Pseudomonadati > Pseudomonadota > Alphaproteobacteria > Rhodobacterales > Roseobacteraceae > Tateyamaria > Tateyamaria algicola. The sequence goes on along the minus strand of NZ_CP180422.1, from coordinate 2,100,961 downwards.
CGCCGCCCCACTCGTCATAGACCTGGTTCAAGCCGCGCGGCAGCAACATATGGGTCGAACTGACATAGGCATAGCGGCGATCCCACTTGACCAATGGTATCTTGTTCAGTGCCGGGGCCTTTTCAGGGGTGTCCGGGAAAAACACGCGCGACCGCGGCCCGCCTTGTATCCACAGATTACCAAACCGCTTGTTCTTGGAGATCGTGTAATTGCCGCTGTCGAACCAGCTCGCGATCTCGATCGGGTTCTGCCCCGCTTGATAGGGCTGCTCGTCCAACCGTCCCTTGGGGTACATGTCCAGCAGCATGGCCGAGAAGGATTTGATCGAAGACGCATCCAGCCAATCGGTCAAGGCGCGCAAGGGGCGCGTGTCGCAGAACGGATAAACAAGGAATTCGTCAGGATCGACCACAAGGTTCCAGTGGCTGTGCCCGTACTTCATCTGCAACCAGTTCAGCCAGTCGACCCCGAACCGGGATCGTTTGTAGCTGCCCGAGGTTGACCACACAGATACATCCGGCTGCGATGCCAGATAGTCGACCGACCCATCCGTGCTGTCATTGTCCACGATCAGGAAATGGTTGATCCCCATCTCGCGGTAGTATTCCAGGAAATAAGGCAGGCGCACCGCCTCGTTACGTTGCGTCGAAAAGCACAGAAGGTCGCTGGGTCTTATCTGATCAGTCCGATTGACCACACGTTTGAGTTCGCGACGCTTTCGAAACGCACGAATGCGCCAGCGCTTGCGCTGAAGCCTCAGCCGATATGACTGCCAAGCGCCCAATACGTTCGTTCCTCTACCCGCCGCTTTGTGCGGCCCATGTTGCGCCTATCAGGTCAACCTTAACACAGTCTTGAAATGCGCGTCCCATGTGGGGGGCAAAAACTGTGGTGGTTTCGGCGCGGTCGGGACTGCTTCGGCCAACTCTTTGATCTTGTTTATCCACAGATAACGATCTGAAACGCTTGCGTAAACGGGAATATCACCAAGGATTTCCCGGAAAACATCCAGATCGTTCACAATGACCGGAACGCCGCGCAGTGCCGCTTCGGTGGCGGGTAGGCCAAACCCTTCGGCATGGCTGGGAAACAGGACGCCTGCGGATGCCTCGACAAGGGCGGCAAGTGCCCCGTCACTGAGCCCCGAAACCTCGCGCACCGGGCTGTCGGATGGCAAGGCATCAAGCCGGGCAAAGACGGCTTCGTTCTTCCAGCCCCGGCTGCCCGCGATGATCAAACCCGGCGCATCCGCACCCATGTCGTCCCACACATCCAGAAGGAAAGCGTGGTTCTTGCGCGGCTCGATGGTGCCGATGCACACGAAAAACGGCGACGCAGGGGGTAATCCGCCGAGCAGGGCATCGGGTGTGGGCGCCACATGCTCTGTCCCCAAATGCGCAACAATGGATGCGGGTGGGGCGGACAAATGCGCCTCGGTGCGCTGCTGTGTGTCCTGGGAATTGTAGATCAACAGATCCGCACACGCCCCGACCCGTTCGATCATGGCCGCGAAGGGTGGCACGGACCCGTCGCGCTGAAAGTCGGGAAAATCCAGCGGGATCACGTCATGCACCATCACTGCGACATGGGCATTGATGGACCGCATGGTGTCCAGAACCCGCTTGGTCAGGTTGGAATGGCCGACATTCACATATGCAAATCCCGACGGCAGTGCACCACGCAGCATGCGCGGCAACAACGCGGGTGGCACACGGCTGATGGACAGGCGCCGGGCGCGGCGCCACACACGGGTGCGGTGTGCATCTGCGGATTGCTCTGGGCTGGGTCCGGCAAGCGCGGGCGCCAAATCTTGCAGCCCCGCTTGGTCCAACAGGATGTACCCCAACTGGGCCCGGATCAGTCCGAAGGTTGGCACAGGATCCTCAAGCAATGCGCGCAGATAGGCCCACTCGACACGGTCCACCCCTGTCAGCACCTTGCCCGCCCGACGCATCAGCCGGGTGATGTCCAGCAAGCGTGCGGGTGGGGAATTATGTGTCGTAGTGGCCAGTTTGATGCCATCTCCAGGCGTCGGTGATCATGGTTTCAAGGGTCGAACGTGTGGGCCGCCAGCCCAGTTCAGCCTCGGCCCTTTTTGACCCCGAAACCAGCTTGGTGCAATCGCCAGGGCGACGCGCACCATCGACATAAGGCACCGCCTGATTGGTCACAGCGCGCGAATGGTCAATCACCTCGCGCACGGAAAAGCCCGATCCAGTGCCCAGATTGAACACCCGACTGCCCTTGCCATCCTTGAGCCATTTGAGGCCTAGCACATGGGCATCCACCAGATCGCACACGTGGACATAATCGCGCACGCACGTTCCGTCGGGCGTGTCGTAGTCGGTGCCATAAACGGTGAGGCCATCCCGCTTGCCCGCGATGGCATCAAGCATGAGGGGGATCAGGTGCGTCTCGGGTTGGTGGAACTCTCCCACTTCGCCATCTGGATCAGCCCCCGCCACGTTGAAGTAGCGGAAGATCACGTGGCGCAGGCCATGGGCGGCCTCGAAGTCCGATAGAATATCCTCGATTGCCCGCTTGGACGCGCCGTAGGCATTGATCGGGTGCTGCGCGCTGTCTTCGTCCAGAACAACGTTGTCCTGATCGCCGTAGGTGGCGCAAGTGCTGGAAAACACGAAATCCAGACACCCCGCTGCCACGGCAGCCTCGACAAGGGTGAGCGAGCCCAGAACGTTGTTGCGCCAATAGCGCCCCGGTTCCTTCATGCTTTCGCCGACCTGGCTGAGGGCTGCAAAATGCATCACGGCAACGGGCGCATATTGCGCGAACACCGCGTCCAGACGGGCGCGGTCCATCAGATCGCCTTTTTCGAACGGGCCGAACTTGACCGCATCCTGCCACCCGGTCTCGAGGTTGTCATAAGTCACAGGCACAAATCCGGCATCGCGCAACGCCTTGCACGCGTGCGAGCCGATATAGCCCGCACCGCCGGTTACCAACACATGGGTCACAAAGGAATCTCCGTGCTATTCTGCGGCCTGGTCCATTTGGACCACGTCACGGATGTATCCCAGCAAATCTTCACGCAGCTCTTCACGCGCCAGGCCAAACGACACGGTTGCCTGCAAAAAGCCCGACTTGGACCCGCAATCAAACCGCTGACCACGGAAGCGATACCCGTAAACGGAGTTCTCGCCAGCGATCTCTTGGGCGATGGCGTCGGTCAGCTGGATTTCACCACCCGAACCCGCCTTCATCTGGTTGAGAGAACGCAGGACCGAAGGGCTGAGGATGTAGCGGCCGATCACGGCCAGGTTCGACGGCGCTTCGCCAACGGGTGGCTTTTCGACCATGCCCTTGACCTCGACCATCTGGCCCATGTCGTTCTTGACGTCCAGCACACCGTAGGACGACGCCTTTTCCGGAGGCACTTCCATGGCCGCGACCATGTTTCCGCCTGTCTCTTCATAGGCTTCGACCATTTGCTGCAGGCACGGCGTTTCCGCCGCGATCACGTCGTCCGGCAGGATGACGGCAAAGGGTTCGTTGGCGATCAGGCGACGCGCGCACCACACGGCATGGCCCAGACCCAGCGCCTTGTGCTGCCGGATATAGGCAATGGCGCCGCTGTCCATGTTGGTATCCTTCAGGATATCCATCAGTTCGGTCTTGCCCTTTTTGCGCAGCTCTTGCTCGAGCACGGGCGAATGATCGAAGTAGTCTTCGAGCGCGCCCTTGCCGCGGGATGTGACAAAGATGAATTCCTTGATCCCGGCGGCGCGCGCCTCGTCGATGGCATATTGAATAAGTGGGCGGTCAACCAAGGTCATAATTTCCTTGGGCACTGACTTGGTGGCTGGCAAGAACCGGGTACCCAGACCGGCAACGGGGAAAATGGCTTTTGTAACTTTTTTACGCATGGGATCCTCGATTTAAATTATGCTGAGAGCAGGGTTCGCCTCGCATATGACCTACTCTTAGTGTGGGATGAAAGAATATCCAAACCCTCAATGCGGAACTTCGCCGCCATCGAATTAGTCACCTGCCCAAGATTTAGCCGAAATTATACGTTGTTGCGCGACGCGGGCGATCTCTTTCCTGATCCGATTGTGGAAGCTGCGCAGGCGAAACAATGGGTCGCTCCGGTCGGACCGGCCAAACAGCCCGCCGCTCTGTTCCCAGAATCCTTCGGGGTCAAACCGGATGTGGTGATAGAGGGCCGTGGGCGACAGAAGAATCAAGGTGACGATGTCGCCCGCCTTGACCCGCTTGATCGCCTCGGCGCGCAGGCGTCTGCGCTGCCAGATGCGGCCCGCCAGCACCACGCTCTCGCGCACCGTGACCGGCATGGGTTTGAAGGCGGATACAGGGCTGTCGGTGATCTGCGCCCCACCCCGTTTGCGCATCAATCCCTGGCCATATCCCTGATCCAGCCGTGACAGCAGGTAGCGCACGTCACGCGGCAACAGGCGACCCGCCACCATGTGATCAATCACGCGCACCCGTTCAGACGCACGAATGGCGCGCCAATGGTCACGGCGCTCGGGTTCCTTCAGGTACTTGCGCTGAAACACGGCCCAGCTGGCACCGATGTCGAACAGGTCCCTTGGCACGCGATCCTTCCGGCGCCGGGGGCTGGCGGCGAATCCGTGGTGCACTTCGGCCATGGGCACAACGGCGGTGGTGTGCCCCGCACGCATCAGACGCAGGTTCAGATCCGTCTCGTCCAGATAAAAGGCAAAGCCGGGATCGAACCCTTCCAGCTCAACTAACACCTCGCGGCGCACCGCCATATTGGTGCCTTCCGTCTTGGTGCCACGGCGGCCGCGCGGCGTCAGCAAGGTGGCGCGGTTGGGGTTCATCTCGAGCGATTCGGACACGCCCATCTCGTCAATGCTGCGCGCCTGCCATTGGAAGGAAATTCCGTTGCGCCCGCGCACGAAACCACCCATCGCCGCCACGTGGGGACGCGCTGCGGGGGCCACAAGCTGGGTCAGCCAACTGGGCTCTGGCACAGCGTCATCGTCGATAAACGCGACAATCTCGCCCGCAGCGTGGCTGATACCCAGATTGCGGGCCTCGGCAATGTTGGGGCGATCAAATTCGATCACCTTCACCTTGCCCGCGAGGGGCGATCCGGCAACGGCGGCACATCCCTTGGTGTCGGCGACGACCACGATCTCGAACGGTGTGTACTGGACCTGCGCCAACCCGGTCAGACAGCGGCGCAACGCGACGGGTCTGTCGCGACTGACAACCACCACGCTGACCGGAACGTTGGTCATTCCAGCCCCATCTCGGCCATCATCGCTTCGATCTTGGGCACGTCTTCGGGGTTGTTCAATTCCCAGAACTGGCGGCCACGGGCCTCTACCTCGACGCACAGGACTTGCCGGCCGTTTTCCAGGAACCGCAATTGCTCAAGCCCCTCCAGCTGCTCGAGCGGGCCCACGGGCCACCCCGGATACGCCGCCAAAGCATCGGGGCGATAGGCGTAGACACCGACATGGTGAAAGACCGGCGTATCATCCTCGGGCGCATATGACGCGTTGGTGTAGGGGATCACTTCCTTGGAGAAATAGAGCGCCTGCCCAGCCGCCCCGAACACCGCCGTGGTGCCGCCAACGCGGCCCGCCTTGCGGTCGTCCAGAAACCCGTTCAGCGTCGCGCCATCACTGCGCAGGACGGGCGTTGCAATTTCGGCTTGCGGTGCCGCGCGCAGCCCGTCGACCAACCCTTCGATGAACCAGGCCGGGGTCAATGGGGCGTCGCCTTGCAGGTTCACAACGATGTCGTAGCCACCGCCCAGCGCTGCATGCGCCTCGGCACAGCGTTCGGTGCCGTTGAAACAGGCGTCTGACGTCATCACGACCTCGGCGCCAAAGCCGTCGCAAGCATCCTTGATACGATCATCATCCGTTGCAACCACGACACGGTCCACGCCCGCCACATCGCAGGCCGCGCGCCAACTGCGCTCGATCAGCGTCTGGGCCACGCCGGTCGCACCGCTCAGCGGCACCAGCGGCTTGCCTGGATAACGGGACGAGGCATAGCGCGCAGGGATAACGATCAGGACAGACATCAGGCAGGCTTTAGCGCGACACCCGGCGCATAGGCGATAAAGAACGGATTGGCGTACCCATCCTTGCCATAGACCAGCGGCGTGTGATCATCAAAACGCACCACGTGCCCACCGGCCCCCGACAGAACGGCATGACCCGCCGCCGTGTCCCACTCCATCGTGCGGCCAACGCGGGGGTAAATGTCGGCCTCCCCGGTCGCAACCAGGCAGAACTTGAGCGAGGACCCCGCGCTTTTCATGTCTTTGACAGCGTATTTGTTGATGTAGTCGTCGGTCGCCTGATCGCGGTGGGATTTCGAGGCGACGACCATCAGCGCCGCGTTGTCGCTGTCAGCCACATGCATGGGCGTCACTTCGCCCACGCTGTCCTTGTCCAAAGCGCCCGTTTCCTCGACCGACTGGCCATCGGCCTGGGTAAAGAACATGCGGCCCTTGGCAGGGGCATAGACAACGCCACGCGTCGGCACACCCGCTTCGACCAGCGCGATGTTGACGGTAAAGTCGCCCCGGCGATGGACGAATTCCTTGGTGCCGTCCAACGGATCCACGATCAGGAAGGTATCACCGGTGGTCGTGTGCGTCGCTGCCTGCTCTTCCGTCACCAGCATGACATCGGGAAACGCCGCGCGCAGACCCGCGGAAATCAGGGCATCCGCCGCCTCGTCCGCAGCGGTCACGGGACTGTCGTCGGACTTTACCTTCACGTCGAAGTCGTCCGAGTTGTAGATCTCCATGATCTTGTCACCGGCTTCGAGGGCGAGCTTGCGGATCACAGGGATCAAATTGTCGTAGTTCATTAAATTGTTCCTTGGACGGGCATTTGTTGAAAATGTGATGCGCGCCCCTTATGCTGCGGTGCTAACGGAACGGCAAGAATTCCCTGCGATCATCGCGTTAGTCGAGGCAGAACCGCTTATGTTTCAATCAACCCGCAAGCCGCAATCCGGCTTTGGCACCGCCTTGGCGATGTTCGAGGTGATTTATCACTCGATCGTCCGCTCTGTGCGCAAGGCCCATAACAACGCCTTCATGGCGATTGCGATGAACATGCTGCAGGTTGTGATCTTTGTGATGGCTTTTTACGTGATGTTCTCGATCCTCGGGCTGCGCGGGGCTGCGATCCGGGGCGATTTCCTGCTCTACATCATGACCGGCATTTTCCTTTACATGACGCACACCAAGACGCTGGGCGCGGTGGTGGGGTCCGAAGGGCCGGCAAGCCCGATGATGCTGCACGCCCCGATGAACACCATTGTGTCGATTTGTTCGGCAGGGCTTGGCGCGCTCTATATCCAGGTGCTGTCGCTGTTCATGATCCTGTTTATCTACCACGTGGCCTTTACCCCGGTGGAGGTGGAACAGCCCTATCCCGCCTTTGGTATGCTCTTGCTTGCGTGGTTCACCGGTTTCGCCCTCGGGCTTGTGTTGTTGGCGATCAAGCCGTGGTTTCCGACGGCCGTGTCCGTCTTTACCCAAGTTTACCAACGCGCCAACATGATCGCATCGGGCAAGATGTTCGTCGCCAACACGCTGCCCAGTTTCATGCTGGCTATGTTTGACTGGAACCCGCTGTTTCACGCCATTGACCAGTCGCGCGGCTTTACCTTCATCAACTACAATCCGCGCTATTCCTCGTGGGAGTACGCATTCTGGGTTGGAATCGTCCTGATCATGGTGGGGCTGATGGGCGAATTCTACACCCGTCGCCATGCCTCGATCAGCTGGGGCGCACGCCGCTGACGGTTTGGCGATGTCGGCCATTGATGAATACATCGCTGACGCCGCGATCCTGGCCGAACCCTACAGCGCCCTGAGCGAGGCCGAGATCTTGCGGTCCGTCTCTCACCTCTTACCCAGCGCGCCCGCGATCCTTCTCGACATAGGGGCCGGGATCGGGCGCAGCGGCGCGTGGTTTGCAGCGCAGGGGATCACTGTGACGTCGGTCGAACCGGTGGCGGCGTTTCGTGCCTTCGGGCAGGAACGCTTTGGCGTCGCTATGCAGACTTGGATCGACGACCGGTTACCGCACCTTGCCCGCGTTCGAGACCTCGGGGTGCGATACGATACCATCCTGATCAGTGGCGTCTGGCATCACCTGTCGCCCAGGGAACGCATCGCCGCCCTGCATCAATTGCCAGATTTGCTAGCAGATAATGGCCGGATCATACTGTCACTGCGCCATGGCCCATGCCCCCGCACACACCACCCCGCCCCTGTATCGGCACTGGCAGGGTCCGCACAGGCCACTGGCCTGGACATCGAGTTCCAGACCAACGCCCTCTCGATCCAGCAGAGCAACCGTGACAGCGGTGTCACATGGACATGGGTGTGTCTGCGACACCGCTAAACGCAGCTATTCGATAGGAGCAATCAGATCCGGGTTGAGGACCAGATTGCGCACGCCATGCGCGTGATCCTCGTCAAACACGTTGTCCTCCAGCCAGGCCCCGACCGACGCGATGTTCACCTTGACCACATCGGGCCGCACGCTCCACGTCACCTGAAAGGGGGAACCGGTTTCATTATATCCCGGCCCGGTGGTCGATCCGGCATATTCAACGGGGGTGCCCGTGTCACCGGGAATGTTCAGCGCCTGGTGAAACCCATCGACCACGGCGTGTTCGGCCAGCATCTGAAAATCCTGCGCCGCCGGATCATTGACCAGAACCATCACCTGCGTCTCGACCCGTAATTGCGGGTTGTTGATGGCCTCACTCAGGCAAGACCCAAGGGTCGGACCGGGCGCGACCTGGGCCGTGCTGAAGACATAGTGCACCTCGATCGTGTCGCCCGGGACAAGGCTGCCATGTTCAGTGACACCGATTTCCTCTCCGAACGGCGCAAGTTCCGCCGCGCTCAGCGTGCCGGAATACTTGAAGCCAGTGCCATAGCCCGCACCATCGCCATTACCTGCATACAAGGTGAATTCACCGCCCCTATGCTCGGCGCTTTCGTGAAAGTGGATGTTGCACAGGTTCATCGCTGTATAGGCCGGGGCAGCCTCGAACACGCGCGCGTTTGAACCGGTCAGAGTGTCAAGGTCGCGGGGGGACTGCGGACCGAACCCCGCACCATCCGTCGCAGCGGCCAACGCGGTCCGCTGCGCTGCAATCACATCATCCCCCACAGCACCTTGCGTGTCGGATGCCGCAGCTGCATTGACACTGGAAACAACGGCAACGGTAATCGCCACACCGCGAAAATAAGTCATTGTGAACCTCATTGGTTGTGTCCAAATCAGACCCCGCCACGCAAACGGCGCAACAGGATCGCGCCGCACCCGATGATGCCAAGCGCACGGACACAGTAGCGGACGGGCACAATGCTCGCTACTACTATAAGGCGAAGACGGCGGCGGCATGACGGCATGGCACAGCCCTGTTGTTGCCCATTTGAAACAGGTGTCACGGTGGGGCCTGTGCCCATCCAATGGCCGTCAACCAAGCAAAAAACAGATGCGCGAGGCCGCCCGAACCGCCAATCCCGCGCTTGCCGGGATAAGTTTTCGTGATCGGGTCCAACAGTCATAGGATCGAAAGAACAAAGCTGATAGCGTGCGCGCAAAGGCACGGGCACACCTCTATCGCGTCGGCCAACAACGACAATAAGCAGGCGTATGTTCGATCAGTCCCCCCGGCCAATCACCGATACCGATTCCCCGCAAAAATGGATCAAGGTCCTCTCTGAATATCGCGAGCCCAGCGCGCTACGCTCATCCTTCGAGTTGGGGGTGACAATCGGCCCCTTCGTGCTGCTTTGGGCGCTGGCCTGGGTCTCGCTGTCCTACAGCTACTGGCTGACCTTTGGGATTGGCCTGCTGAACGGGGCCTTCCTTTTGCGCCTGTTCATCATCCAGCACGATTGCGGGCACGGCTCGTTCTACCAAAGCCGCAACCTCTCGGACTGGCTGGGCCGGGTGATCGGTGTGCTGACCCTTACGCCCTACGACGTCTGGCGGCGTTCGCATTCGATCCACCACAGCGGGTCCGGCAATCTGGGGCGACGTGGGATCGGGGACGTGCACACGCTGACGGTCACTGAATACTACGCGCTCAGCCGCCTCAACCGCCTGTTCTACCGGCTTTATCGCAACCCGGTCGTATTCTTTGGCCTTGGGCCGGGATACCTGTTCCTGTTGCAAAACCGTCTGCCGCTCGGCTTTACCGAGCATGTGAAGTACTGGGTCAGTGCGATGGTCACGAACGCCGGGATCATCCTTGGCCTTGGCACGATCCTCTATTTTGGTGGATGGATGCCCATTCTGCTCATCTTCCTCCCCTCGACCCTGTTGGCCGCGACGGCGGGGGTGTGGCTGTTCTATGTCCAGCACCAGTTCGAAAACACGCACTGGGAAGAGGAAGAAGATTGGCACATGCATCACGCTGCCCTGCATGGGTCGTCGCACTATGTGCTGCCGCCAGTGCTGCAATGGGCGACGGGCAATATCGGGATCCACCACGTGCATCACCTTTACAGCCGTCTGCCGTTCTACCGGCTGCCCCAGGTGCTGCGGGATCACGCGGAACTGGCCAAGATCAATCGTATGACCATCCGCGACAGCCTGAACACGGTGCGCCTGCACCTCTGGGATGAAAAGACCAAGCGGCTGTTGTCCTTTGCCCAGGCGCGGATGCACTACGGCTAGGTGACCACACGGCACGTCAGGTTGATGCGCCCACCTTTGGGCAACAGGCTGGACGAGCCAAAGCGGATGCGATCCACCCCGTGATAGGTCAGGCGGGCGTCGCCGCACATGAGGACGACATCGCCACTCTCCAGCCACAGCGACTCGGTCTTGCCACCGCGCGTGGTATTGCCAATGCGGAACAGCCCGGAATCCCCCAGCGACACGGACAGCACCGGCCATTTGAAATCCGCCTCGTCCTTGTCCTGATGCATGCCCATGCGCGCGGCCTCGCCGTAGTAGTTGATCAAACAGCAATCGGGGTCGCGGGCCAGCCCCGTCAGATCGCGCCACAGCGCCAGCACGGCATCGGGAATCGGGGGCCAGTCAACACCGCTGGGATGCTGCGGCGCATAGCGATATCCGCGACGATCTGCATACCATCCCACGGTCCCGGCCGAGGTCATGCGCACCGACATCGGCTTGCCATACGGGGTTTCCGGCGAAAACATCGGCGCCGCCTCGGCAAGCTTGCGCACGGCACGCACTAAATCTGCCTGTGCAGCGGCGTCCAAACACCCTTTGTAGATGTCAAAACCGCGAATAGTTGCTCTCACAACCCAATCCCCCCGTTATGTGCAATTTTTGGTGTTTTGCACCCCGTACCAACGGTTGCAGCGTCAAATGACCCTCCTTATATACGCCCCAGCGCGCAAGGGATCTTGCGCAATCCAATACGTGGCGTCGATGCCGAAACGGGTCGCCGCCTCGTGTCATCGCCTTGAACTGATATGAGGGATCGAAAACATGGCCAAAGTCATTGGTATTGACCTAGGAACAACAAATAGCTGCATCGCCATCATGGATGGCAGCCAGCCCCGCGTGATCGAAAACGCGGAAGGCGCGCGGACAACACCGTCCATCGTCGCATTCACCGAAAACGAACGTCTCGTCGGCCAGCCTGCCAAACGGCAAGCAGTGACGAACCCCGACAACACCATCTTTGGTGTGAAGCGCCTGATCGGCCGCCGCAACGACGACGCGGATCTGGCCAAGGACAAGAAAAACCTGCCCTTCAACGTGATTGACGGCGGCAATGGCGACGCATGGGTTGAAGCCCGCGGCGAGAAGTACTCGCCCAGCCAAATCTCCGCCTTCATTCTGGGTAAGATGAAAGAGACCGCCGAGAGCTACCTTGGCGAAGACGTGACCCAAGCGGTCATCACCGTTCCCGCCTATTTCAACGACGCCCAGCGTCAGGCGACCAAGGACGCAGGCAAGATTGCCGGCCTCGAAGTGCTGCGGATCATCAACGAACCGACTGCCGCCGCGCTGGCCTATGGCCTCGACAAGGAAAACTCGCAAACCATCGCGGTCTATGACCTTGGCGGTGGTACGTTCGACGTGACCATCCTGGAAATCGATGACGGCCTGTTCGAAGTGAAATCGACCAACGGCGACACATTCCTGGGTGGTGAAGACTTTGACATGCGCATCGTCAACTACCTCGCCGACGAGTTCAAAAAGGAACATGCCGTTGATCTGACCGCCGACAAGATGGCGCTGCAACGCCTGAAAGAGGCGGCAGAAAAGGCCAAGATCGAACTGTCGAGCGCGAACCAGACCGAAATCAACCAGCCCTTTATCTCGATGGGCAGCAACGGTCAGCCGCTGCACATGGTGATGAAGCTGACCCGCGCCAAGCTGGAACAGCTGGTCGGTGACCTGATCAAATCCTCGATGAAACCCTGTCAGGCAGCCCTGAAAGACGCAGGCCTGTCGGCAAGCGACATTGACGAGGTTGTGCTGGTCGGCGGTATGACTCGAATGCCGCGCGTGGTCGAGGAAGTGACCAAGTTCTTTTGCAAGGAGCCCCACAAGGGTGTGAACCCGGACGAAGTGGTCGCCATGGGCGCCGCCATTCAGGCCGGTGTTCTGCAAGGCGACGTCAAGGACGTTGTCCTGCTCGACGTGACACCGCTGTCCTTGGGCATCGAAACACTGGGTGGCGTGTTCACCCGCCTGATCGACCGCAACACCACGATCCCGACCAAGAAGTCGCAGATTTTCTCGACCGCCGAAGACAACCAGAACGCCGTGACCATCCGCGTGTTCCAGGGTGAACGGGAAATGGCCTCCGACAACAAGATCCTCGGGGCCTTCAACCTTGAAAACATCCCGCCAGCGCCGCGCGGCATGCCCCAGATCGAAGTGACCTTCGACATCGACGCCAACGGCATCGTGTCGGTCGGCGCCAAGGACAAGGGCACTGGCAAGGAACAGCAGATCACGATCCAGGCCTCGGGCGGTTTGTCCGACGAGGACATCGAACAAATGGTCAAGGACGCCGAGGACAATGCCGAGGCGGACAAGGAACGTCGCGAGCTGATCGAGGCGAAAAACCAGGCCGAAAGCCTCATCCACTCGACCGAAAAGTCGATGGAAGAGCACAGCGACAAGGTCGACCCGACCACGATCGAAGCGATCGAACTGGCCATTGCCGCGCTCAAGGACGAGTTGGAAACCGAAAACGCGGACAAGATCAAATCGGGCATCCAGAACGTGACCGAATCGGCCATGAAACTGGGCGAGGCGATCTACAAGTCGGCGCAAGAAGAAGCGGGTGACGAACCAGCCGGTGCCGACGAACCCCGCGATGCCGACGACGATATCGTTGACGCCGAGTTCGAAGATTTGGACGACGACAAGCGCGCCTGATCCACGTGGAAAACGGAACCAATCACGAGGCCGGCCCGATCAGGCCGGCCTCAGACGTTCCAGCAAAGGACATGATCCATGGCAAAACGTGACTACTACGATGTGCTTGGCGTCTCCAAAGGCGCATCGGCCGACGAAATCAAAAAAGGTTACCGCACCAAGGCCAAGGAACTGCACCCCGACCGCAATTCGGACAATCCAAATGCCGAAGCGCAGTTCAAGGAGGCAAACGAGGCCTATGATGTTCTGAAGGACGCCGAAAAAAAGGCGGCCTATGATCGCTTTGGCCACGCCGCGTTCGAGGGCGGCATGGGCGGTGGCGGACGGCAAGGCGGCGGCTTTGGCGGCCACCACCCGGATATGGGCTCGGCCTTTTCAGACGTATTCGACGACCTTTTCGGCGACTTCATGGGTGGCCAGCGCGGCGGTGGCGGACGACGTGCCGCGCGCGGTTCCGACTTGCGCTACAACTTGCGCATTTCCCTAGAGGACGCATTTGCGGGTCTGCAAAAGACGATCAACGTACCGACCTCCGTGGGCTGTACCAGCTGTGATGGCACCGGCGCAGAAAGCGGGTCGGAACCCACGACCTGTCCCACCTGTTCCGGCATGGGCAAGGTGCGCGCGCAACAAGGCTTCTTTACGGTCGAGCGGACCTGCCCAACCTGTCAGGGCCTCGGGCAGCACATCAAGAATCCTTGCAACTCCTGCGGCGGCGCGGGCCGGGTCGAAAAAGACCGCGCGCTTTCCGTCAATATTCCCGCGGGCGTGGAAACCGGCACCCGCATCCGCCTTGCGGGCGAGGGCGAGGCCGGCATGCGCGGCGGGCCCTCGGGTGATCTCTATATCTTTATCGAGGTGTCCGAACACAAACTGTTCGAACGCGACGGGACAAACCTGTTCTGCCGTGTACCGGTCAGCATGGGCACCGCCGCCCTGGGTGGTTCGATCGAGGTGCCGACGATTGATGGTGGACGCGGACGGGTGCAGATTCCCGCAGGTTCACAATCGGGTCGCCAGATGCGGCTGCGCTCCAAGGGCATGCCTGCCCTGCGTGGCGGCGGCGCGGGCGACATGTTCATCGAGTTGGCGGTCGAAACACCGGTGAACCTGACCGGCCGCCAGAAAGAGTTGCTGCGCGAGTTCGAAGAGTTGTCCGAAGAGAACAACCCAGAATCCTCCAGCTTCTTCTCTTCCGTAAAATCCTTTTGGGATTCGATGAAAGGCTGACGTAAGGCGGAGTTAACTCCGCCTTACCCACGTCTGTGCAGCGCGATACCAACACCGATTCAGGGCGGATCAAGATCCGCCTTACTGACGGACTGCGTAAGGCGGCGTTTACTCCGCCATCCTTCGGTCTACACTGGGCCCATGCGCCTGACATCCCACGCCACCACTTTGCGTCGACTTTCGCCCGGCGACCTTGCGGCGTTCCAGGCCTACCGCAACGACCCCATCGTCGCCCGCTTCCAAAGCTGGGAACAGATGGATGACGCAAAGGCCACGCATTTCCTGACACACGCATCCGCGATCACGCCGCTTTTGCGCCCAGGCCACTGGACGCAGATCGCGGTGGCCGACAGCGAAACGGATGCGCTCCTTGGTGACATGGGTTTGCATCTGGCCACTGACCAGGCCAGCGCTGAACTTGGCATCACGCTCGCCCGTACGGCCCAAGGTCAGGGCCACGCCACACGCGCGGTGTCCCTCGCGGTCGCGCTCTTGCTTGACACAACGCGCATCGCAAAAATCAACGCATGGGCAGAAGTGAACAATGCACCGTCACGCCGGTTGATGGAGCGTACAGGCTTTGTCCAGACCGGCATTGAAACGACCGATGGCGTGACCGAGGCCGTGTTTGTTTTTGAGCGTCCTGTCGCCTGATCATGGTCTGCCCACCAATTGGGGGCACACTTTTTGACGTGTGTTTCGCCTCCTTTCGGAAGTTACAGTTAACCCTTTTCTAACCAAGGCTGGGCATGCTGCGGGCATGACCCATTTCGCGGAACAACCCCTGCCATTCGACTTTGACGAGGCCACCCCGGTCACGCTTCCCAAGGGGCGGACACCCTCCTACATGGTCGACCACCGCAAACGCTTGCGGGCCCGGTTCATGGATGGTGGTGCCAGCGCCATGCCCGACTACGAATTGCTTGAACTCGTGCTGTTTCGCGCGATCCCACGGCAGGACGTGAAGCCCTTGGCTCATCTGCTGATGGCGGAGTTTGGCGACTTCAACCGCGTGGTGTCTGCACCCGTCGAGCGGCTGCGTAGCGTCAAGGGCGTCGGCGATGCGGTGATTGTGGAGTTGAAAGTGGTCGAGGCTGCATCGCAACGGCTGGCGCGCGCCAAGGTGCTGAACAAGCACGCAATTTCAAGCTGGGATGCGCTGGTCGATTACTGCCACACTTCCATGGCCCACCGCGAAACCGAACAATTCCGCGTCCTGTTTCTGGACCGCAAGAACATCCTGATCGCAGATGAAGAGCAGGGAAAAGGCACCGTCGATCACGTGCCCGTCTACCCCCGCGAGGTCGCAAAACGGGCGCTGGAACTCAATGCCTCTGCCCTGATCCTGGTCCACAATCACCCGTCAGGCGATCCTACCCCCAGCCAATCCGACATCGACATGACCGCACAAATGGAAATGGCCTGCGCTGCCCTCGGGCTGACCTTGCACGACCACCTGATCGTCGGAAAATCCCGCGAGTTGAGCTTTAAATCCGAGGGTTACCTCTAAGCCTCTAGCGCACCCACACCTCGACACGGCGATTGGCCTGCCGCCCCCAGGCACTGTCATCACAGGCCATGGGCAGCGCCTCACCAAAGGCATCCACGCTCAATTGAATACGTTCAAAATTCGCCGTCTCCGCGGCCGCCATCACAGCACGCTTTACCGCCTCGGCCCGGCGCAGCGCGATGTCCCGATTGGCGGTCGACGGCCCATCCCCGTCACTGAAACCCACCAGCAGTATCTGGCGCGCGTCGTACTTGCCCTGCTCAAGCGCACGAGCCAATTGCTGAACGTTCGAGCGTGATTGCGCATCCAGCCGCACCGACCCCGCCTCGAACCTGAACGACGTGGTAAGCCGCGCCATGCCATACAGCGTCCGGGTCATGCGCTGCAATTCACCCAAGGTGATCTCGGGGCCAGCAGAGGTGACCGCGTTGGCAAACCTGTACCCCTGATCATTGATCGAGATCTCTTCGGGGGCCTGATCAATGAACCCTGCACGCCGGATCATGTTCTGAGCCGACACACCCCGGGTAAAGGCAAGGAATTCGCGCGCCACCTTGGGCAGTCGGCGGGCAGGCATATAAAGGAACATGGGCGCGGTAAGCGGATAATCCTCGGTCTTGATCGTTCCGCGCGCCGCGCTGAGAGAGAAGCCGCAGGATCCCGTCAACGTGAGCGCGCGCGTATTTCCCGTCTCGGCGTAGCTGGCGATGCCGATGGCAAAGGGGTCACGCAACACGGCATCCACCACATTGCCTGCACGGTCATGGCGGATGATCCCCTCGGCAAACGCCATGCGGGCAGGGTCCATGATCTCGTCCTCGACAGTCTGGCCCAGACCGGTACGCGCGCCCGGCAGATGAAGGGAAATCGGCGCATCGGCACCGCCCAGTTGCTGCCAATTCGTGATCCGCCCGGCAAAGACCTGAGCCAAGGCCTGCGGCGATATCTGATCCACTGGATTGGTCGGCGCAACAATGGGCACCATGGCATCAAGCGCCAGCACACGGCTACGGTTGGCGTCGGTCATGTCCCCCATACCTGCATCGCGCGCACGCTGGCGTTCATCGGGACGAATTTCGCGCAAGGCCATGACGATGTCGGCGTCATTGGCCAGCAGATCGGCAAACCCTTCATCCGTGGTCGAGACGTGAAAGAAAAACAGCGCCACGGCCTTGTCCGTGGCAGCGTCGCGCAGTTCGTAGACAAAGTTGGCGGGCCCGACAGCCTTGCGGTTCGCCACGTAGTCATTGCGCAGCGCGAACCCCTCGATCAATGCGGGCATCAGCACCGACCCCATGGTGGACGAGCCTGAGATACTGACCTCGGCCACGAAATCCTGCAGGTTGGGGCAGGCCGGGCCATCGCACAGCACGCCCGACCCATCGACCGTCAGTTCCCCATAGATCGTTTCGATGCGGTAAAACTCACCGTCAAAGCCCAGCAACGTACCGCTGAGTTCGACGTGCCCATCGGGCGAGGTCAGCGTGACATCCTGCGCGGCCAGCGCAGTGCACAAGAAAGAAAGTGCGGCGAAAATCGCCGCACGTGCCCAAGCCATAAGGTGCCCTTTGTCGCAACGGTCAGTTGCTGGCGACTTTCAGGTCTGAGACAAGATTGTTCAACACCAGAAAACTGCCAACAGCGTCGCACCCAGGCACTGACAGTGTCAGGTCCTGTGTTTTCATCTGGCCACCGACCATCATTTCCAGCGATTGGGCTTCGATTTCGAGGCCACAGTTCTCCATGTTTACCTCGGCCTCGACACTCAGGTCGATAACGCCCGACTGTGCGGCCATCGCGCTGGGGAAGGTGTAGATTTCCGCCATCAAGGGTTCGGCAGACAACGTGTCGCCCAATCGCATGATAAAGCCGTTTTCACCTGTCGTCATTCCGGCAGCATTCTGCGCAACACCGGACCATACGTGCCCGTTCTCGCCATAGTCCGCACCGAATTCGCGGGCATGCAGTTCGAAACCCGCGCGTCCACGCCATTGCAGGGCAACGCGGTCATATTGCGTGATCTCGGGCACCATAGTCTGCGCAACAGCGCCGTCGCCAGCCGAGAATGCCATGATGAACACGGCCTGTTCGGTCAACGCGGGCACGGTCACGGACAGGCTGCCCGCCTCGTCCGTCGTTTCGGTGAACATCATGCCGTTGTGATGCACTGTCAGACGCTCGTTTGCCGCACAGGGCGCATCAAGCGCGAGGTTCACCATCGCACCGATGACAGGCGTCGCCGTGGCTACAATCTCGCAACCTTCGGGGGTCGGAAGATTGTCGGGCACCGGTGGTGCGTCGGCGTTCGAGGGGGCAGACACACGCTGAACGCTGGCCTCGCCGCCGGGAACAGGCACAGCCGAAGTGTCGGAGGCAGAGGTCAGTTCGATCTCTTGCACCTGCAACAGCACGTCGGCGCTCGCGTTTCCGTTCAATGTTTCGTCCGGGGTCTCGGGCGCAGGAATTGTGACCGGTCGGGCAGACTTGCCGTACCGTTCCTTCGCAGATTCGCCGCTTTGCATGACGAAACCAATACCCACGGCGATGGCGAGCGTGCCAATAGCCGTGACGATTTCCTTCATATGCCGCATTGTCCCATGTCCCTTCCACGGATTGGTTCAAGGGATACAAATCGCACGGCAAAGGGGCCCGGTTATGACCGGTGTGCGGAGTCTTTGGGGCAGGAATGGGGCAGGCGGCCTAGGTCAGCCGCCCGTGACAATGCTTGAATTTCTTGCCAGAGCCACAGGGACAAGCCTCGTTTCGGCCAGGGTTGCCCCATGTGCTTTGATCGTTCTCGTCAAACCCGCTTTCGAGCGCTTCGGCAGTGGGGGCAGGCGGCGCGTTGTCTTCTGCCGTCTGCGTCACAGCCTGTTGCTGGGCGGCGATCTCGGCCAGCATGTCCTGCCGCTCTTCCTCTGTCATGGGACGGATCAGGGCAAGTTTCTGCGTCACCTCGGTGCGCAGACTGTCAAGCATCGCTTCGAACAACTGGAACGCTTCGTTCTTGTATTCGTTCAGCGGATCGCGCTGCGCATATCCGCGGAACCCGACGACCGAACGCAAATGCTCGAGGGTGAGCAGGTGCTCGCGCCACTTGCCATCAATGGCCTGCAGGATCAGCTGCTTTTCGATGCTGCGCATGTTCTCGGTGCCGAAGGCTTCGGTCTTTTCGGCCATCAGCTTGTCGCTGGCTTCGATCAGGCGCTCGCGGATCTGTTCATCATCCACGCCTTCTTCGTCGCACCACTCGATCACGGGGACATTCAGGCCCAGATGCTCGATCACCGCGGCATACAGGCCGTGGGTGTCCCACTGATCGGCATAGCTGCCCTGGGGCATGTACTTGTCGATCAGGTCATCCACCACTTCGTCGCGCATATCTGACGTGATTTCCGACAGATCCTCGGCTTCCATGATTTCGCGGCGCTGGCCAAACACAACCTTACGCTGGTCGTTCATCACGTCATCGAATTTCAAAAGTTGCTTGCGGATGTCAAAGTTGCGGCCTTCGACCTTGGCTTGCGCACGTTCGAGTGACTTGTTCACCCACGGATGGACAATCGCCTCGCCCTCTTCCAGCCCGAGCGTCTTGAGCACCTTGTCGAGGCGGTCAGAGCCAAAGATGCGCATCAGGTCATCTTCGAGGCTGAGATAGAAGGAGGTGCGGCCCGGGTCACCCTGACGGCCAGACCGACCGCGCAGCTGGTTGTCGATCCGGCGGCTTTCGTGGCGTTCAGAGGCCATGACGAACAAGCCGCCCGCTGCCAGCACCTTCTGCTTTTCGTCTTCGTGCTCTGCTTCGATCCGGCTGCGTACCTCTTCGGGGTCCACCTCGGGATCGGCAGTGATCGCCTCCAGCACTTTCATCTCGACGTTGCCGCCAAGCTGAATGTCCGTGCCGCGACCGGCCATGTTGGTGGCGATGGTCACAGCACCAAACTTGCCGGCATCGGCAATGATCTGCGCCTCTTGCTCGTGTTGGCGGGCGTTCAGAACGTTATGCTTGATCCCTTCGGCGCTCAGCATCTGGGCAAACATCTCGGACTTTTCGATGGAGGTCGTGCCGACCAGCACGGGCTGTCCCTTTTCGTGGGCGACCTTGATCTCGTCCACCATGGCTTTGTACTTTTCCTGCCCGGTGCGGAACACCTGGTCGTCTTCATCCACCCGCGCGATGGGCTTGTTGGTCGGCACTTCGACAACGCCCAGCCCGTAGATCTCGTTGAATTCTTCGGCTTCGGTGGCCGCTGTCCCGGTCATGCCTGCCAGCTTGTTGTAGAGGCGGAAGTAGTTCTGGAACGTGACCGAGGCGAGTGTCTGGTTCTCGGGCTGAATCTGCACGCCTTCCTTGGCTTCCAGCGCTTGGTGCAATCCGTCGGACAGGCGGCGGCCAGCCATCATGCGCCCGGTGAATTCATCAATCAGCACAACCTCGCCATCGCGGACAATGTAATCCTTGTCCTTGGCAAACAGCTTGTGCGCCCGCAGGCCCTGGTTGACGTGATGCACGATCGAGGTGCTTTCGGGATCATAAAGCGACGCCTCGGCTTCGATCAGGCCACGTGCGCGCAACTGCTCTTCGAGGAATTCGTTGCCTTCGTCGGTGAAGGTCACGTTCTTCTGTTTTTCGTCGAGGGTAAAGTGTTCGTCCTCGATCAGAGGAATGATCGCGTCGATGGTCACATACATCTCGGAACGGTCCTGAAGCGGACCGGAGATGATCAGCGGTGTCCGTGCCTCGTCGATCAGGATGCTGTCGACCTCGTCCACAATGGCGTAGTTGTGCCCGCGCTGCACCATCTGGTCGATGGACGGTTTCATGTTGTCGCGCAGGTAGTCGAACCCAAGTTCATTGTTGGTGGCGTAAGTCACGTCACAGGCATAGGCGTCGCGCTTGGCCTCTTCGTCCATGCCCGCGATGGCCACACCGGTGGTCAGACCCAATGCCCCGAACACCTTGCCCATCCATTCGGCATCACGCTGCACGAGGTAGTCGTTGACCGTCACGACATGCACGCCCTTGCCCGTCAGCGCGTTCAGGTAGCATGCAAATGTGGCTGTGAGGGTTTTACCTTCGCCGGTCTTCTGCTCGGCGATATTGCCCTGGTGCAGAAAGATAGCGCCAAGAAGCTGGGTGTCGTAGGCCCGCAGGCCCAGTGTCCGCTTGGCGGCCTCGCGGCAGTTCGCAAACGCTTCGGGCAGCAGATCGTCCAGGCTCTCTCCACCCATGGCCCGTTTGGCCAGCGCTTCGGTCTTGTCCTTCAGGCCTTCATCGCTCAGCGCCTCGAATTCGGGTTCCAGCGCGTTGATCTTTTCCACCAGGGGCCGCGTGCCTTTGACCTTGCGATCATTGGGGGTGCCAAACACCTTTTTGGTGAGTGTTCCGAAACCGAGCATGCGTTCTCCAGCCGATCAATTCATGTTGTGCAGCATCTGCTTGCCGGGCGCGCGCCAAGCCCATAGATACGGTGGGCAGAAACCGGCCCAGGCCGCGTCCATAGGGCGATGTAAGGGTCACGCCAAACCGTGTCAATGCGCGCGCCCGCCGTGCGCACAGCCCAAGGACTGATCCATGATGAAACGCCTCCTTTCCCTGCCTGTGCTTGGCTTTGTTGCCGCGATGGCCTTGCCTGCCTCGGCGCAGGACGCCAGCACCGTGGTCGCCACCGTAAATGGCACGGATATCACAATCGGACACATGATCGTAGCGCGGGCCACGCTGCCTGCCCAATTCCAGGAATTGCCCGATGAGGTCCTGTTCGAAGGTATCCTCGAACAGCTGGTGCAGCAGACCCTGCTGGCGCAAGCCTTTGAGGGCGAGCTGCCCGAACGCGCCAAGATTTCGCTTGAGAATGAAACCCGGTCGCTGACGGCCGGAGAGGAACTGGAGCGCCTGTTCGCAACGTCGATCACGCCAGAGGCGGTTCAGGCCGCATATGACGCACAGTTCGAAGGGGCGGAACCGACGCAGGAATACAACGCCTCCCATATCCTTGTTCCGACCGAGGAAGAGGCAAACGCCGTCAAGGAAACAATTGAAGGTGGCGCAGATTTTGCAGCCACCGCGCGCGAGAAATCGACCGGACCTTCTGGCCCCAACGGTGGGCAGTTGGGCTGGTTTGGAACAGGCGCGATGGTCCCCAGCTTTGAGGCGGCAGTGATCGCGCTTGAGGTGGGCGAGGTGTCTGACCCCGTTCAGACCCAGTTCGGCTGGCACGTCATCGTTCTGAACGAAACCCGCGTTCAGGAACGCCCCCCGCTCGAGCAGATGCGCGAAGAGTTGGAAGGCCAGGTTCGTGAAGAGGCGTTGACCGCCTATATCGGCGAACTGGAATCAGGCGCCGAGATCGACCAAAGCGGCGCGACCGGAATCGACCCGGCCCTGCTCAAAGATCTGACTTTGGTGGAATAATCCATGGCTGACACGTTGCCGCGGTCACCGCTCGCGCCAGAGCGGTTTCAAGACCTGCCCGTAATTGACGGTGTCTCCTTTGCCGCCGTGGCTGCGGGCGTACGTTATGCCGGTCGTCCGGATGTGATGCTGGCGGTGTGCGCCCCCGGCACCACGATTGCCGGTACGTTCACCAAGTCGGCCACCCGGTCTGCGCCGGTTCTGGACTGTCAGGTCAAGCTTGGGGGTCCGTCCGACAGTGGTGCGGCCATCCTCGTGAACGCTGGCAATTCCAACGCCTTCACCGGGCGCAATGGGCTTGCGGCTGTCGAGGCCATCGTACAAGCCACCGCCGCTGCAACCGACCTGCCCGCTGCCCGCGTGTTCACCGCATCCACTGGTGTCATTGGCGAGCCGCTGCCGTTTGAACGGATCACGGGCAAGCTGGCCGAATTGGTAGACGGTTTGTCGCCTGCTGATATGGCAGACGCAGCGCAGGCCATCATGACCACGGACACCTATGCCAAGGGCGCATCGTCCGAGTGCACCGTTGATGGGAAAACCGTGCGCATTGCGGGCGTGGCCAAGGGCAGTGGCATGATCGCCCCCGACATGGCGACAATGCTTGTCTACATCTTTACCGACGCCGTTGTGGAGCAAGGCGCGCTGCAGGCGATGACATCCCGCCTGTGCGACAGCACGTTCAACTGCATCACGGTCGACAGCGACACCTCCACGTCCGATAGCCTGCTTGTCGCGGCAACCGGGGCCAGCGGGGTAGAGGCCACCGACAACGCGGCTTTCGAAGAGGCATTGGGTTCGGTCATGCTTGACCTGGCACACCAAGTGGTCCGCGACGGTGAGGGAGCAACGAAGTTCGTCGAAATCACCGTCACCGGCGCTGTCGATGCGGCAAGCGCCAAGGTGCACGGGCTGTCCATCGCAAACTCACCGCTCGTCAAAACCGCGATTGCGGGCGAAGACCCCAATTGGGGCCGCGTTGTCATGGCCGTAGGCAAATCCGGCGCCCCCGCCGACCGGGACACGTTGTCCATCTGGTTCGGGGATGTGCTGGTGGCAGAAAACGGTTGGGTCAGCCCCACCTATGACGAAGCGGACGCCGCAGCGCATATGAAAAACGATCACATCCGTATTCGTGTGGATTGCGGAATGGGTACTGGGGCCGCAACCGTTTGGACCTGCGACCTGACCCACGGATACATCGACATCAACGCGGACTACCGGTCGTGAAGGTTGTCCTTGTTTCCGCGGTTGCACTGATTGACGTGGACGGCCGCGTCTTGCTGGCGCAACGGCCCGAAGGCAAGTCGATGGCGGGCCTTTGGGAATTCCCCGGCGGCAAGGTCGAGGCTGGCGAAACACCCGAGGTGGCACTGATCCGCGAGTTGGAGGAAGAGCTGGGGATCAACACGTGGGAATCCTGTCTCGCACCGCTCACCTTCGCAAGCCACAGCTACGATGACTTTCACCTTCTGATGCCGCTGTTTGCCTGTCGCAAGTGGGAAGGTGTACCGCAATCGCGCGAAGGTCAGACGTTGAAGTGGGCGAAACCAACCGAACTCAGGTCTTATCCAATGCCAGCGGCAGATATTCCGCTGATCCCGATCCTGCGTGATTGGCTATAATCTCACCGGTTGCACGTTTTTTTGCGCACATTTGGTAACATTTCGATGACATTGTTGATGACTTATTAACCAATCCGCGTACATTGTCAGTACAACTTCTTTTTTGGGGAGGAAGGTTATGCTGAGAACGATCGCTTTGGGCACTTCAATCTTGGTTCAAGGTTTCTATGTGAAAACGCTGCCGGATGGTCGGATGACAGTACGGGTGGACGGAGCTCACTACTCTGGAACGCCGGTATCACAATCTGCCTGAAAGTCGGTGTAGTACCGATTACGCAAAAGGGGACGGTTTTCACCGCCCCCTTTTTTTGTTGCTTAATGCCGTAAAAATCAGTCCAGCGAACGGGTGATTTCTTCGCGCTCGAAGATCTCGATCACATCCTTGGGACGGATGTCGTCGTAGTTATCAAAGGCCATACCGCATTCCTGACCCGACTGAACCTCGGCCACTTCATCCTTGAAGCGCTTGAGCGTTTTCAGTGTGCCCTCGTGGATAACCACGTTGTCGCGCAGCAGACGTACACCAGCGGATCGACGAGCCACACCTTCCGTAACCAGACAGCCCGCAACCTTGCCAACGTTGGACACCTTGAAGACCTCTTTGATCTCGGCGTAGCCGATAAAGGTCTCGCGGATCTCGGCGCTCAGCAGGCCTGACGCAGCAGCTTTCACATCGTCGACAAGGTCATAGATAACCGAGTAGTAGCGGATTTCGACGCCCTTCTGGTTCGCCGTATTCCGTGCCGATGTGTTGGCACGCACGTTAAAGCCCATGATGGGCGCCTGGCTGGCTTCGGCCAGACCCACGTCGGTTTCGGTGATCGCACCAACGCCCGAGTGCAGCACGCGTACACGCACCTCATCGTTGCCGATCTTCTCCATCGCCTGAACGATGGCCTCGGCAGAGCCCTGCACATCAGCCTTGACCAGGATCGGCAGCTCGCTGACATTCTCGTCCGCCTTGGCGTTCGCCATCAGCTGTTCGAGGGTCGTCGCCGCACCGGCCGCCGCGCGTTTGTCCTTGGCCGCTTTCTCGCGGTACTCGGCAATCTCACGCGCCTGTGCTTCGGTTTCGGTCACGTTCAGAACGTCACCCGCTTCGGGTGTGCCGTTCAGGCCCAGAACCTCGACGGGCACGGATGGCCCGGCCTCTTTCACACGCTCGCCCTTGTCGTTGATGAGGGCACGGACCTTACCGTACTGCTCACCCACAACAAAGATGTCGCCCTGGCGCAGTGTCCCGGTCTGAACCAGAACGGTGGCGACCGGACCACGACCCACGTCAAGCTGCGCCTCGATCACGGCACCTTGGGCGGCGCGGTCGGGGTTGGCTTTCAGTTCCAACAGTTCGGATTGCAGCGCAATCGCCTCGAGCAGCTCATCCAGACCCTGGCCGGTAATGGCAGACACTTCGACGTCCTGCACTTCACCCGACATCTTCTCGACGATGACTTCGTGTTGCAGCAGGTCGGTGCGCACCTTGTCCGGGTTGGCGGCAGGCTTGTCGATCTTGTTGATCGCCACGATCATCGGCACTTCGGCCGCCTTGGCGTGGTTGATCGCCTCGATCGTCTGGGGCATCACGGCATCATCCGCCGCAACCACCAGAACAACAATGTCCGTCACCTGTGCACCGCGCGAGCGCATCGAGGTGAAGGCCGCGTGGCCGGGTGTATCGAGGAACGACAGCAGCGCGCCGCTTTCGGTTTGTACCTGGTAGGCACCAATGTGCTGGGTAATGCCGCCAGCCTCGCCCGCGACGACCTTCGCATCCCGGATCGCATCCAGAAGCGAGGTTTTGCCGTGGTCGACGTGGCCCATGATGGTGATGACCGGCGGGCGTGGCTGCAGATCGTCTTCTGCGTCCACAACTTCCTTGATCACGTCCTCGACGTCCGCATCAGAGACGCGCTGCACCTTGTGCCCGAACTCTTCGATGATGAGTTCGGCGGTATCTGCGTCGATGGTCTGGTTCTGTGTCACCATCATGCCCATCTGCATGAGGGATTTCACAACATCGCCCACACGCTCGGCCATACGGTTGGCGAGTTCAGAGACGACAATCGCCTCGGGCAGGTTGACGGTGCGCGTGACCTTTTCACGCTCGACCGAACCACCCATGGCTTTTTGGCGGGCACGCTCCTGCTTGCGCTTCATCGCGGCCATGGACCGCTGGCGGCCACCTTCACCACCAGACAGCGCCTGGTTCAGGGTCAGCTTGCCGGATCGGCGACCATCGTCGCCACCCTTGCCGCGGGTGTTGCGCTGGTCGCGCTCGCGGTCCTGCTTGCGCGGGGCGGCAGCAGGCGATTGTGTCTGACGCGGAGCGGCCTTGGCAGGTGCCTCAGCAGGCGCAGCAGCGGCAGCCTGGGCGGCAGCAGCGGCTTCGGCAGCCTTGCGGGCATCCTCTTCGGCCTTGGCCTTGAGGCTTTCCTCGCGCTCTTTCTCTTCGCGCTCCTTGGCCTCGATCTCGGCCCGGCGGCGCTCGCGTTCTTCCTCGCGCGCCTTCTCGGCAGCAGCGCGCTTTGCGGCTTCCTCGACTTCACGCGACTTGGCGGCCTGAACGGCCTTCAGACGACGATCCATTTCGGCATCGGTGATTCCCGCTGGGCGACGGCTTGGGTCACCGCCAGCCGCACCCGTTCCCGCAGGCTTGGCCGCCCCGGGTTTGGGCACCACGACCCGCTTTCGTTTCGTTTCGACGACGACATTCTTGGTCCGTCCGTGGCTGAAACTCTGTTTCACATTGCCAGGACGTGCGCCGCTGCGCAGACCCAATGTCTTTTTTCCGTCAGTATCGCTCAAAGCTCGTCAATCCTTCCCGGCGGCCGATGCCACCGTATTTTCACGCACGCCGCGTAAACGGTTGGCTTCCTCTACAACACGTTGCGTGAGTCCACCAGAGGCGAGCGCCCCATGTATCACAGTTTGGCGTCCGAACGCCAAACCCAACTCATCCGCTGTCAGCCAGCCGATGTAAGTTCCAAAATGCGGCGTGCTCAGCTTGGACTTGCCACGCCCAGACCCATCCACCGCTTGTATCAGGACTTGGGCCTCTTCCATCTGAAGCCAGCCTTTGACCTTTTCATATCCGGCCACCGCACGGCCCGACTTGCGCGACAGGGCGATCAGATCAATCACCCGGCGTGCCAATTGCCGCTCGACCTCGTTCGTAAGGTCCCCAGGGACTTGCACTGGTTGCTTGGCGCCCCGTGCAAACAGTTTTTTTGCCACGGCCTTGTCCAGCGCGGCGCGATCCGCTGCCACATATATACCACGGCCCGGCAGCTTGCCTGCAATGTCAGGCACAATCTGCGCATCCGGGCCCACAACGAAACGGATCAGCCCGTATTTCGGCTGCACCTCGCCCGTGGCAATGCACTTGCGCTCAGGTCCATCCGACCGATCCTTTGAGGCGCCACCGCGTCCCATTAGGCTGCCCCGAGGCCTGAAATCAGGCCCCGGTCTCCTCGGTTGTTTCACCGTCTTCTTCTTCGGCTTCCTCAGCCTCCAAATCCGCCGGATCGACCCAACCCAAAAGGATACGTGCGGTCATCACCAGTTGCTGTGCCTCTTCCAATGACACATCGAAGGGTTCCAGAACGCCGTCATCCTTGTGACGCTCGCCGTCAACAGTGGTCCAACCACCGGCCAGTTCCCAGTCCGCGCATGTTGCAAAATCTTCGAGGGTTTTGACGTCATCTTTGGCCAACGCCTCAATCATTTGGGGTGTGAGCCCATCAAATTCAATAAGGCTGTCCTCGGCACCCAGCGCGCGGGCATTTTCGAGTGCAGCCTTGGCCGCCGCTTCGAGCACGTCGCGGGCACGGGCCTGCAACTCTTGCGCGGTGCCTTCGTCCACGCCGTCGATGACCAACAACTCGTCCAACTCGACGTAAGCGACCTCTTCGAGGTTGGTGAACCCTTCGGACACCAGCAATTGGGCAAAGAATTCGTCGAGGTCCAGGTTGTCCATGAACAGCTTGGTGCGTTCTTCGAATTCGGCCTGACGGCGGGCCGATTCGTCGGCCTCTGTCATGATGTCGATGTCGAGGTTGGTCAGCTGGCTGGCCAGACGCACGTTCTGACCGCGGCGACCGATGGCGAGGGACAGTTGTTCCTCCGGAACCACAACTTCGATCTTGCCCGCTTCCTCGTCCAGAACCACCTTGCTAACCTCGGCAGGCTGCAACGCATTCACAAGGAAGGTCGGCTGATCCTCATTCCACGGAATGATGTCGATCTTTTCGCCCTGCAGCTCGTTCACAACGGCCTGCACACGAGATCCGCGCATACCGACGCAGGCCCCAACGGGGTCGATGGAACCGTCATAGGAAATCACGGCAATCTTGGCGCGCGAGCCGGGGTCGCGGGCGACCGCCTTGATCTCGATAATGCCGTCATAGATTTCGGGCACTTCCATCTTGAACAGCTCGGCCATGAATTCGGGCGCGGTGCGGCTCAGGAAAATCTGCGGGCCGCGCTGTTCGCGGCGCACGTCCTTGATGTAGCAGCGGATGCGGTCATTGGGGCGATAGGATTCGCGGCCGATCTTTTCGTTGCGGCGCAGGATCGCTTCGCCCGCGCCCACATCGACGATGACGTTGCCGTATTCCTCGCGCTTGACCAGCGCATTGATGATGGTGCCTGCGCGGTCCTTGAACTCTTCGAACTGGCGGTCGCGTTCGGCTTCGCGCACCTTTTGCAGAATCACCTGCTTGGCGGACTGTGCCGCAATCCGGCCCATCTCGACCGGGGGCACTTCCTCGACAAAGGTGTCACCGATCTCGGGGTTTTCCATATACTGCTTGGCCTGTTCGACGGTGAACTCGGCCTGATAGTTTTCCAGCAACTCTTCCTCGACCACGGTGCGCACACGGGTGAAGGTCGCGCGGCCCGTCTTGCGGTCAATCGACACGCGAATGTCCATTTCAGCGCCGTAACGCGACTTGGCCGCCCGGGCGAGCGATTCTTCCATCGCTTCGATGACCAGCGCCGGGTCGATCATCTTTTCGCGGGCAACAGCCTCGGCGGTTTGCAACAGCTCAAGCTGGTTTGCGGATGTAATGGCCATCAGTTGTCCTCCTCAGACCCTTCGGTCTCGATCTCGTCAAAATCTGTTTCTTTCAGCACACCCGCGGCTTTGCGCTGGCGCAGCATTTCCTTGATCAGCTCATCGGTGAGGACGAGTTTCGCGTCGCTCAACCAATCGAACTTCAGACCAATCGTGCCCTCGGCCACGTTGATCAGCACTTCGTCATCCTCGACGCCTGCCAGAATGCCCTTGAAGCGGCGGCGGCCATCGATCAGCTCGTCCGTTTCCAGCTTGGCCTCGTACCCTTCGAACATGTCAAAGTCCTTGAGGCGGGTCAGGGGGCGGTCGATGCCCGGGCTCGACACTTCGAGCGTGTAGGCATCCAAAATCGGATCCTCGACATCCAGTGTCGCGCTGACGGCGGTCGAGATGGCGGCGCAATCATCGACCTCAATCCCGCCCTCGGGCTTGTCGGCCATGATCTGCAACGTTGATTCCTTACCGCTCATCAGCCGCACGCGCACCAGCTCATAGCCCAGATCCTCGATCACCGGGGTGATGATCTCGGCCAGGCGGCGGTCGATGGCGGCTTTGGCAATCAGGTCGTTGTTCATATCGTCCTACATGTGGAACGGGCACAAAAAAACGGGCGCGCGGCCCGTTGATGTTTCCCGGTGGAGCGTCGGGTGTGGACCCCAGCGCGCCGCTGTTGAAGGGCGTATACGCATGTGCCCCCGAGTCTGCAAGCCCTCAGGCCATCCACCACCGTTCCGCCATGCGCAGATTGTCCAGCGGCCATGCTTTTCCAACTGTCAAAGGCACGGAAATAGCGCGGCCCGCGATATGAGTCGTGGTGTGCCCGTCGGGCAAGGATTGGAAATCACGCGGATCGGCATAGGCGTCCAAGGCCACCACATCTGCCACGTCCACAAGCCCGTCGCGCAACGCCTCGGCGCGCACGGCATCCGCGCTGAAATGGACAAACTCGACACTGTCGAACCAACCGGCATCCTGTTTCCAGTGCTGATCAACGCGGGTGGCGATAAAGTGGCGGCCGGTGTCCAGCTTTTGCACCTCGTACAGACCTGTGCCTGATCCGGTATCCGAGCGCAGTTCGTAGCCCGGATGGGCCAGCAGATAAGGCAGGTTGGGATTGGGTGCGTCCAACACGATCTCGACCGTGTGCGTGTTGATCACCTCAATACTCAAGGGCAGGTTTTGGAGCGAGGCCGCGTCGAATGGCGACCCGTCGTGAAACGTCACGCCCTCGCGCAGGGTGAACCGCCAGCGCCGCGCATCTGCATCGGATGACCACGCTGTTGCCAACTCACCGCGCAAGGTACCATCCGCGCCAATCTCGGTCAGGTTGTCATAGACCGTGCTCGTCACCGCCTGATCGAACAGATCTTCCGACAGTGCGGCGCGCAAACGCCCGCCCCGTTGGGGTGTTGCCGACACGCCTGTCGCCGCGAGCAAGGCTGCGGCGGCACCAGATGCAAAGAGGGCGCGGCGGTCGATCCGGGTCATTTTCCTGCGATCCTGTCCATGGTGCGCACCAGTTCAGCCGAAATGCCGGGCTCAGACAAGGCATGACCGGCATTGCGGATCATTTTCAGATCGCTATTGGGCCACGTCTTGGACAAGGCATAAGCGCTGTCGGGCGGGCAAATCATGTCATAGCGGCCCTGCACGATCGTGCCCGGAATGTGCTTGATCCGGCCAGCATGGGCAAGGATCTGGCCGTCGAACTCCAGAAAACCCGCATTGGTGAAATAGTGATTCTCGAGCCTTGCAAAGGCGCGGGCGTAATCCCCCGGCGCCTCACCCCCGGCCCCGGTCGAATGGATCGAGGCCAGTGCATTTTCCCAAGCCGACCACGCGCGGGCAAATCGGATTTCCTGCGCCACATCCCCAGAAAACAGCCGCCGGTTATACGCGCCTATCAGATCGCCGCGCTCGTCCTCCGGCACGATCCCTTCAAACCGCGCCCAGACCTCGGGCCAGAATTTGCCGGCACCGCCGCCGTAGAACCAATCCAGCTCGGACTGCGTCATCAGGAACACGCCGCGCAGCACCAGATGGCGTACACGCGCCGGATGCGCTTGCGCATAGATCAACGCCAACGTCGCGCCCCAGCTGCCGCCAAAGACGATCCACGCGTCAATCTCGAGCGTGCGGCGGATCATCTCGATATCATCGACCAGGTGCCAGGTGGTGTTGTTCATCACAGAGGCATGCGGGCGCGAACGTCCACACCCGCGCTGATCGAACAGAATCACACGGTAGTGTTCGGGATCGAAATAGCGGCGCATCGCCGGGCTGCACCCGCCACCGGGGCCGCCGTGCAGCACGATGACGGGGATGCCACGCGGATTGCCGCACTGTTCCACATAGACGCGGTGACCCTGTCCCACGTCCAGCATGCGTTGGTCGTAAGGGTCGATGGGCGGATACAGATATTGCACCGCGCGCTTTTGATCACTGTGTTTGTCCATTACTGACCTACATAGGGCTTAAGACGCACATGAGCATACGGAGACCGAAATGCAAACGCATCAAACCACCGTTGACCCATCAGAAATCGCTAAATTCGAGGCGATGGCTGCCGAATGGTGGGATCCGAACGGAAAGTTCAAGCCCCTGCACATGCTGAATCCATGCCGGTTGGACTATATCACCAGTCAGATCGCAGCCGAATTTGACCGTGATTTGACCGGTCCAGACCCCTTTGCTGGTCTGCGCATTCTGGACATCGGCTGCGGCGGTGGCCTGCTGGCCGAACCCATGGCGCGACTGGGCGCAGATGTTGTTGGCGCGGACGCGGCAGAGCGGAATATTCCCGTGGCCCAGGTCCATGCCGAACAGTCAGGGCTGACCATCGATTACCGCCACACCACGGCCGAAGACATGGCCGCCGCAGGCGAACAGTTCGACGTCGTGCTGAACATGGAGGTTGTCGAACATGTCGCTGATCCTTTGGGCTATCTGACCGCTTGCCAGCAATTGTTGAAACCCGGCGGGCTGCACATCTGCTCGACCCTCAACCGAAATCCCAAATCCTACATGATGGCGATCATCGGGGCGGAACACGTGATGCGCTGGCTGCCCAAGGGCACGCATGAATGGTCGAAATTCATCACGCCGGACGAGCTGTTCGAGTTGATGAGCAATGCGGGCCTCACCCCTGTCGATCGCAAGGGGTTCGTGTTCAACCCTCTGACATGGGCGTGGAAACTGTCAGATACCGATCTGAGCGTGAACTACGTGACCGCCAGCCTCAAACCTACTC
The DNA here is from genome assembly GCF_047715485.1 of Tateyamaria algicola. Classification (NCBI taxonomy): domain Bacteria; kingdom Pseudomonadati; phylum Pseudomonadota; class Alphaproteobacteria; order Rhodobacterales; family Roseobacteraceae; genus Tateyamaria; species Tateyamaria algicola. The sequence continues at coordinate 2,068,469 of NZ_CP180422.1, read as the reverse complement.
AGGCTTGACCGGACCCATCTTGGTCCGCAGTTCCCGCAAGATGGGCAGGGTCGCGCGCACGCGATCCTCGCCCAGGGAATCGATCACATCACCCACCATGGGGGCAATCGCGCTTAGCGCCTGTTCGCGGGCGCGCCGCCCTGCGGGGCTGATCGCGACCATCTTGCGGCGCGCGTCGTCCCAATCCGGGCGAATGTGCACATAGCCCGACCATTCCAGCCGATTGAGCGTGTTGGTCATGGCCCCGCGGGTGACGTTGAACGCCTCGGCCAGTTGCGCGGGGCTACGCTCACCCTCGTGCCAGGCTAGATGGTTGAGAACGGAAAAGTGGGAAATCTCCATGCCCTTGGGCAACACGCGGCTGAGCCGGTTGCGCACCATCTGGTCCGCTGCCAGCACCTCGCTAAAAAGCGAAATCGCCAATGCGTTTTTCTCTGTGCTCATTCACCTTAGGGGCCCTCGAACGGGCGCGCATTGTCCCGTGCAGGGATGCGTCTGCGCGCCTCGGCCACCTTCTCCACGTCGAGATCGAAGATATAAACGCCGGGCGCCGTCCCTGCGTCAAGCACGACCTCGCCCCATGGATCGACCGCCAGGCTGTGCCCGAAGGTCTGGCGTTTCTTCTCTGTCCCGCCGGGATGCGTGCCTGTCTGGGCGGGGGCCAGCACCCATGCCCCGGCCTCTATGGCGCGCGCACGCAGCAGACTGTGCCAATGGGCCGCACCCGTGACACGCGAAAACGCCGCCGGGTAGGTCAGGATACGCGCCCCCGCGCTCACCAAGGCGTCCGCCAATCTGGGAAAGCGCATGTCGTAACAGACGGCCATGCCCACGGGCGCAAAGGACGCCAGCGCCAGAACGGCCTGGTCACCCGGTCGATAGTTGGCGGACTCGGTGAACGTCTCGGTGTTCGAAATTGCGACATCGAACATGTGGATCTTGTCATAGCGCGCCAGCACGTCGCCATCCGGCCCGATCAGGAACGAGCGGTTGGCAAAGCGGCCATCCGCATCCCCGGTCTTGAGCGCAAGCGAACCGATCAGCAGATGGATACCCAGTTCAGCCGCAAGATCGCGCAGCGTCGACAAGGTGACATCATCCTCTTCAAAGGCGAGCACCTGCGTCTGATGCGTGCGGCTGTTGCTGACGCAGTTCGTGACCTCGGGGGTGAGGACAAATTCCGCGCCCATATCAAACGCCTCGCGCACCATCTGGACCGTCCGTGGCAAGTTCGCCACCGGCTCGTCCGACGAGGTGAGTTGCAGCAGCGCGGTTTTCATTCAGGCGGCCAGCAGGCTGTCGAGCTTGCCCGCACGTTCCAGCGCAAAGAGATCGTCACAGCCGCCCACATGCGTGTCGCCGATGAAAATCTGCGGAACAGTACGGCCCCCATTGGCGCGCTGGATCATCTCGGGCTTGCGGTCGGGCTGCTTCAGCACGTCGACCTCGGAATACTCCACACCCTTTTCATTCAGCAGGCGCTTGGCAGCGTGGCAAAAGCCACACAGCGGTGACGTATAGATTTCCACAGGTTTCATGTGCCTGGTCCTTTCGGCAAATCGCGTTTGCCCAGACTTAGGTGTCTTTGACAGCCCGCGCCAGTACTGTCACGCACACCTGATCTGCACCGGATGCACGACATGCCTCGGCACAGGCGGCGAGTGTGGCCCCGGTGGTCATCACGTCATCGACCAGCAGAACAGGCCTGTTCTGGATGCGGTGACGGCGCCGCGCATTCACACGGATCGCGCCTGACAGGATTTCGGCACGCGCGTTTCTGGATTTCCCATCCAGCGACGGGGTGCGCCGCGTGCGCTCTAGCAAATCCGCGCACCAATCCAGCCCGGTCAGATCCGACAATTGCCGGGCGATGAGGGCCGACTGATTGTACCGCCGCTTGGCCAGCCGCAGCCAATGCAGCGGAACCGGGGCGATCAGCGTGTCCTTGGTCAGAACATCCTGGGCCGCCATGCTGATCCAACCCGCCGCAGGGCGCGCGATTTCCTGGCGATCTCCGTGTTTGAGCGACAGCACCATTTTGCGCCCCATCCCGCTGTAAACGAGGGCCGCGCGCCCGTGATCCCACGGTTTGGGCGCTTTCAGGCAGGCATCGCAGTGCACGACATCCTCGCCCACAATGCCAGGCAACGGTGTGCCGCAGCCATCGCAGGCGGCCCCGCCGATGAACGCGGTCTGCCCCCAACATCCGCCGCACAGACCGAAATCGCTATCAACAGTCGATCCGCAACCCAAGCAGCGCGGAGGGTAGATGGCCGCCAGTGTTGTTTGTAATAGACCCATGCGCCACCTATCCTGAGACCTATGAACCAGCCCGCACCCCTGACCGATCTGCACGCCCTTGCCCGCAACCGTGCCCGCGCGGACGAACCCGCCCTGTTTCTGCAACATGCGGCCCGGGATGAGGTTGAGGATCGGCTGGTGATGGTTAACAAATCCTTTCAGACGCCGGGAATTGTCGCTGCCTATCCGTCACTGTGGCAGGATCGCATCGCGGGTGCGCGCATCGTGGCAGAGGCCGAGACGCTGCCCCTCGCACCATCCCATCACGATGTGGTGATACACAGCCTTGGGCTGCACTGGGCGAACGACCCCGTGGGGCAACTCATCCAATGCCGCCGGGCGTTGAAGCCTGACGGGCTGTTGCTTGCCGTGGCCCTTGGTGGTCAAACGCTGCACGAGTTGCGCAGCTGCCTTGCCGAAGCGGAAGTGGCCGTGCGCGGTGGTCTATCGCCACGGGTCGCCCCGATGGCCGAAGTGCGGGACCTCGGGGCCTTGCTGCAACGGGCCGGTCTGGCGTTGCCAGTAGCGGATTCGGTGCCATTGCGCGCGCAATACAAATCAATGTGGCATCTGATGCGTGACCTGCGCGCCATGGGCGAGACAAATGCAATGGCCGCACGGCTGCGGACCCCAACGCCGCGCGCCGTCCTGGATCGGGCGGCAGAGATCTATGCCAAAAGCTTTCCCGGCACCGATGGGGGGATCATCGCAACCTTCGAATTGATTGTGCTGACCGGGTGGGCACCAGATGCCAGCCAACCCAAACCCCTACGCCCGGGGTCGGCACAGGCCCGGCTTGCCGATGCCCTTGGGTCGGACGAAACGCCGCTGCCAGATTGACCTGCACCTAAAACCGTTTATCTGAGGCCTACTGACCAACAGGAAAACGCCAGATATGCTTGATACCAGCAAAACCGCAGTCCGCCCCGAGCATGCCGCCGATGACCATCCGGCCATCCCGCCCGCGCGCGTTGGCATCTTGCTGGCCAATCTGGGCACGCCGGACAACTACGACTATTGGTCGATGCGGCGCTACCTGAATGAATTCCTGTCCGACAAGCGGGTGATCGACTACAGCGCGTGGGTCTGGCAGCCGCTGTTACAACTGATCATCCTGACCAAGCGCCCATTTTCATCCGGGGCGGCCTACAAATCCATCTGGAACCACGAGGCGGGCGAGAGCCCCCTGATGACGATCACCAAGGATCAGACCGCCAAGATCAAGGCGGGCATGCATGCCCGCTACGGCGACCAGGTGATGGTTGATTTCTGCATGCGTTACGGCAACCCATCGACCAAGTCCAAGGTTCGCGAGATGGTCGAGGCAGGGTGCCAGAAGATCCTGTTTTTCCCGCTTTACCCCCACTATGCCGGGGCCACATCGGCCACTGCGAATGACGAATTCTTTCGCGCCATGATGCTGGAAAAGTGGCAGCCGACAACGCGTACGGTTGAGCCCTATTATCAGCATCCCAAGTATATCGAGGCCTTGGCCCAATCCATCGAACGTGCCTATGGCGCGATGGAAACGCGGCCCGACATCCTCGTTTGTTCGTATCACGGTGTGCCGATTCGCTACCTGATGGAAGGCGATCCCTATCACTGTCAGTGCCAGAAAACGACGCGCCTGCTCAAGGAGCGGCTGGGCTGGGCGGACACGGATATCAAGACGACATTCCAGTCCAAATTCGGCCCCGAAGAGTGGCTACAGCCCTATACGGTGGAAGAGGTCGCGCGGCTGGCTGAAGCTGGCAAAAAGAACATCGCCGTATGTGCCCCGGCCTTCTCGGCCGACTGCATCGAGACGCTCGAAGAGATCAACGAAGAGATCAAGGAAAGCTTTGAGCACGCGGGCGGTGAACACTTCACCTACATTCCCTGCCTCAACGATGATGACGCGCATATCGAAGCATTGAACACAGTGATCGAAGAGAACCTCAAAGGCTGGCTTGACTGACCCAAGCCCTGCCGAAACGAAAAAAGGCGGCACATCAGTGCCGCCTTTTTAGTTTTAAAATTCCGTCAATTAGTCGGAAACGGCTGCAGCAACCAGAACAAGCAGCAGCAGGGGCAGGATGATGCCGCCCGACGAGCTTGTTGTTTCTTCAACGATGACAGGTGCCTCGATGATTGGTTCGGCAGGAGCGCCGGCAAATGCAGTCGAAGCAGCAGCAGTCAGAGCAGCAGCGAGAACGAGTTTTTTCATAGTAACCTCCAAATTAGCGCGCCAGCAAACATAGCTGGAACGCACCCAAGACTTACCTCGTAGCTCTGTGTAAACAGCAATCCCGTGAGATTGCAAACCATGTTTCAGAGGGTTAGCCGCCGATCCGCTGCAATGTCGTCAAATTAGCAACACTTGTGTGCCGACTTTCGCCATCTCGTACAGCTCTTCGATATGCTCGTTGTACAGACCGATACAGCCGTTCGACGATTTGCGCCCAATCTTGCGCGTATCGTGGGTGCCGTGGATGCGATAATAGGTCCAGCTGAGGTGCAGCGAACGGGAGCCCAGAGGGTTTGCAGGGCCCGGGCCGATATAGTCGGGCCATTCGGGGTTCCGCTTTTTCATGGACGGTGTCGGACGCCAGTCGGGCGACGGATCCTTGAGAATCACACGGGTACGGCCGCGACGGGTCAGATCGTCGGTCAGCGGAACACTGGATGGATAGAGCTTGTAGATCGTTTGCTCCTGGTTCCAGTAATGCACCGCACGGCTGTCGATATCGACCAGGATCGCACCATTCTGCAAGTTGTCAAAATAGGGCTGCCAATCCAGCGTGCGAAAGCTGGAAATGTTGCGACGCACGGTCTGGGACGGGTCACGCGACGCTTGGCCAGCGGCGATATTCTGTGCGATCGCGGGTGTCCCCAACAGCGCTGCTGAACCGGCCAAAAAGGCGCGGCGGCTAGGTGTGACAAATGATTTCTTGGACATTGAATGCCTCTCCAAAGGTGTGGTCCTGCCAGTGCGCCAGACAATATTGCGCGAAAGACGCACTCGCAAATCAAACAGATGTCATCACGCAGCTTCACGCCGATGTGCGTTTGTAATGCAACGCGCGACGGGCTATCGAGACTTTTGAACAACAACAGTGATGTGCAGGACCCATGCGTTTATTCTCGTTTCTTCTGGTTGGCCTTCTGGCACTGGCCGCATGCACGCCAACACAAGCACCCACAGTTGGCGAAGACGGTCGCCCCCTTCCCAAACTGTACCGAATTCGCGGCAATGACACGGCCAAGCTGCAGTTCCGTATGCTGGATTCGGTCAATGCCCTGCGCAGCGCGCAAGGCGCTTCCGCGGTTCAACTGAACCCGCAACTGAACGCCGCCGCGGCCACCCATGCACGCGACATGTCCTTGCAAAACCGGCCCTGGCACTTTGGATCGGACGGCTCATCGCCCATCGACCGCCTGGCGCGCGTTGGCTACAAGGGCAGCCTTGTCGGCGAAAACATCTCGGAAACCTACGAGACCGAACTTGAGACGCTGGCGGCATGGATGGAACAGCCCGATACACGGCGCACGATCCTGTCCCCGCAGGCAGGCGACATGGGATTTGCGTGGTTCCAGGAATCCAACGGCAAGATCTGGTGGACCATGGTGATGGGCAACCCCAACAACGCGCCACTGATTCCCGCGGCCAACCCGTCGGCCTCGCGCCTCGTGCCCGAGATCGAAGAGAACACCGACGCCACCGCAGTGGACGAGACCGAAGAAGACATCGTGATCATCACGACGACTCCGGCGACCTAAGAGTTAGGGATTGATCTGGATCGGGGTGCCGTTGCGCACCATCGCATAGACATCTTCCATCTCGCGGTTGGTAACCGCGATACAGCCCCACGTCCAATCCTCGGTCCCTTTCTTGAAGGGGCTGGAATTGCCGTGAATAAAGATATCTCCGCCCGGCGGTTTGCCCAGCGCCGCCGCCTCGGCCCGGTCGCGTTCGTTGGGATAGGAAATGCCGATCGACAGGTGAAACTTGCTGTTGGGATTGCGGCGGTCAATGATGTACGTGCCTTCGGGCGTCTTGCCATCACCCTCGTAGAACTTGTCGCCAATCGGAGCAAAACCGAGGTCGATCTCGTAATCCTTGAGCACCTTGTCATGGTGCAAAAGATACATCTGCCGCGCCTGTTTGTTGACGACGACATAGGTCACTTCGGGGCCGCGATAGGTTTTGAACTTGCTTTGGGTGCACGCGCCGAGGCCCAAGGCCGCAGCGCCGCCCATCATAAGATGTCTGCGCTTCATTGAAATCCTGTCCCGCTCGGGTGGTTTTTTGTAATTGGCAATGAAATACCATCAATTGCCTGATGTGGCATAGATTGATTTTACATCGCGCCGATCACCAGCGCGTGATCGTGGCTTAGGGGTCGCGCTTGTCCAGCTTGGCCTCGATCGCCTCAAGGCGCTGCATCACCGCATCGCGGTAGCTGTCCGTGGCCGCATTCGTTTCCTCGGCATGGGCATCCTGCATCGAATTCACGATCAGACCAACGAGCAGGTTCACCACAGCAAAGGTGGTGACCATGATGAAGGGCACAAAGAACATCCAGGCATAAGGATACACCTCCATCACCGGGCGCACGATCCCCATCGACCAGGATTCAAGCGTCATGATCTGGAACAGCGAGTACGCGCTGAGGCCCAGATTGCCGAACCAGTCGGGAAAGCTGGCGGCGAACAGCTTGGTCGCCATCACCGCACCGATGTAGAAAATCAGCGCCATCAACAGGAACACGCTGCCCATGCCGGGCAGGGCGGTCACAAACCCCTCGACCACGCGGCGCAGGCGTGGCGCGACCGAAATGACGCGCAGCACCCGCAGGATGCGCAGGGCCCGCAGCACCGACAGGCCACCCGCACTTGGCACAAGCGCGATGCCGACAATCACAAAGTCAAAGATGTTCCAGCCATTGCGAAAAAACGCAAAGCGATAGGCATAAAGCTTGGCCAGGATTTCGATCACGAAGATGGTCAGACACAGCCGATCAATCATGATGATCAGCGGGCCTGCAAACTCCATGGCCGGCTTTGACGTCTCCAACCCCAACGTGATCGCATTCACAATGATAACGGCTATGATCAGATTGCTGATGCGGTCGCTTTCCAGAATTGCGGCCAGACGGGTACGGTTGAACATACGTGCGCTCCTTTAGACCCGCATATGGTCCAACTGGAACGCACCGACAAGTTCCACATGCGATGACCAGCGGAACTGGTCCACAGGTTGCACCCAATCGAGCACATATCCAGCATCGCACAGGGTTTTGGCATCACGCGCAAAGGTTTGCGGATTGCAGGACACATGCGCAATGCGGGGGATGCGGGCCTGCGCCAGTTCGGCGATTTGCGCCGCAGCACCCGCGCGCGGCGGATCGATGACGGCGGCATCAAACCGGGCCAGTTCGTCCGGCAGCATCGGACGACGGAACAGGTCGCGGGCCACGCCGGTCACCCGCTTGAGGCCCTGCGCCTGCCGCCATCCGGCGTCCAATGCGTCAACCATTTCCCGTGCCCCCTCGACAGCCGTCACTTCGGCCTGTTCCGCAAGCGGCAGGGCAAAGGTGCCGCACCCGGCAAAGAGGTCGATTACCGATTTGGCAGAGCCCACGATATCCGCCACCAAATCCGTCAACACCTGCTGCCCATGGGCGGTGGCCTGCAGGAATGCGCCCGGCGGTGGCACAACGCGGGCACTGCCCATCCGCTGCGCGGGCGGCTCGCGCATACCGATCAACTCGTCATCCCAGGTCAGGCGCGCCAGTCGAAACGCCTCGCATTGCGCGGCCAGGGCGATGCGGAGCGGCCCATCCAGCGGCTTGCCCCCGGTCACGGCCACATCCAGCCCCTCAAGGCTTTCAGTAACGGTGACGCTTAGCGGCCCCTTGCGGCTGGCGCCCGCTATGGCGAGCGCTTCGGCCATAGGCGGAATGGCGGCAAGGGCAGGGGTAACCAGAATGCAGGACGGGACAGGAATGATCGCATCGGATTTGCGCGCATGAAACCCGACCATGGCACCCTTCTTGGTGCGGCGCGCGGCAAACGTCGCACGGCGGCGGGATCGGTCCGGCGAGGTGATCGTCGGACGCACATCCGTCTCGACACCTTGCACCTGCAACGCAGTGGCCACGATGTCGCGTTTCCATAGCGCAACAAAGTCGTCGCTGGCATGCTGCACCTGGCACCCGCCACAGGATTTGAAATGTGGGCAGGGCGCGGAAACGCGGTCCGCCGAGGGGGTCTCGATCCGTGCGTCGATCAGGGTGTCGCCCTCAACCGTCCCGCTCACCACTTCACCGGGCAAGGTCAGCGGCACAAATAGCGGGCCTTGCGCCACGCCGTCGCCCTGCTGGCCCAGCCGTTCTATTGTCACTGTTGTCATGCGGTCCGGGGTAACCGCCCCGACGCGCGGGCAAAAGCCCTATTCCGCAGCCTTGGTGCTGATGAAGCCCCCCGATTGGCGCTGCCAGTAACGCGCATAGAGCCCGCCCTTGGCCAAAAGCGTGTCATGCGACCCTTCCTCGACGATCCGACCGGCATCCATGACGACGATGCGATCCATCTCGGTCAGCGTCGACAAGCGGTGTGCGATGGCAAGGACGGTCTTGCCCTCCATCACGCGGGTCAGGGCCGTCTGGATCGACGCCTCGACCTCGCTATCAAGCGCGCTGGTGGCTTCGTCCAATACAAGGATCGGCGCGTCCTTGAGGATAGCACGGGCCAGCGCGATCCGCTGACGTTGCCCGCCCGACAGTTTCACACCGCGCTCGCCCAGATGCGCCTCGTATCCCTTGCGGCCCTTGTGATCCTGCAGATCCAGGATGAATTCATGCGCCTCGGCCTTTTTTGCCGCCGCGATCATGTCGTCTTCGCTCGCATCCGGGCGACCATACAGGATGTTGTCACGGGCCGACCGGTTGAACATCGCCGTTTCCTGCGTGACCATCCCAATGTTGCCGCGCAGGCTGTCCTGGGTGACGTCGCCGATGTCCTGCCCATCAATCAGAATGCGCCCTGTTTCCGCCTTGTAGAGACGCAAAAGCAGGGATACGAGCGTCGATTTCCCCGCACCCGAGGCACCTACGATCCCAACCTTTTCCCCCGGTTTCACGGTCAGCGAAATACGCTCGATCCCGCCAGTCTGACGGCCATAGCTGAACCCCAACTGATCAAAGGTGATCTCGCCCCGCACCTGCGACAGGGCCGGGGCATCGGGTGCATCCTCGACCCGCGTGCGGGGTGTCAGGGTGCGCATCCCATCCTCGATCTCGCCCACATTGGAATAGATCGCCATCAGCGTGAAACTGACCCATCCGGTCATCTGCGCGATGCGAATGGCGATGGCGCCCGAGGCCACGATATCACCGGGCGACGCCAGACCGCGCTGCCACATGAGGATCGTTCCACCCAGCAGAAAGACAGGCAGCAACCCCGCAAGCGCCATCAGCGAAAACCGGAACCCCGCAGACAGAATGCCGAAATCCACGGCTGTCTTGCGAAACGCGCCCATCGAATGCAGCGCCGCCTGATCCTCGTGATCGTCATGGGCAAACAGTTTGACCGTCTTGATGTTGGTGATGGTGTCGACAACCTGGCCGGACACCATCGCCCGCGCGGCAGCCCGCGCAGCCGACCGTTTGCGCACACGCGGCATATACCAGCGGATCAGGGCGAAATAGGCGACGAGCCACAGGCCAAACCCCAGCGCCACGCGCCAGTCAATCGCAAGCAGCAAGATCACCGAACCGATCAACGACGCCAGCGCAAAGGCCACAACGTTGATGAACTCCGACACCACATCTGTAACCGCCCGCGCCGCCTGCATCTGCTTTTGCGCAATGCGACCTGCAAAATCATCGTCAAAAAAAGTAACCGACTGGCCCAGCGTCCAACGATGCAGCCGCGACAGCACCAAAGGGTTCACATTGGGTTGCACGATGATTGCATTGGTCGCAGCACTCAGCCCGAACAGGATCGGCCGGGCGATTAGGAAAAACACCAGCGCTCCGACAACCAGCCACAGATTGCTGACAGAAAAGAACCCATCGGGGCCCAGCGCAACAGTGGCATCAATCACACGGCCCAGGATCAGCGCCGTGCCCGCCTCCATCGCGCCCGCGGCCGCCGAACAGAACGCGGCCAACCACAGCGCGGGCCACGCGCCGGACAGACACCAGCGCAAAAACGGCCACAGTTGTGTCGGCGGTGGCCCCTCGGCGCGGCGGAACGCATTGATCCAGTCGGAAATGATCACTCAGCAGCCTCGGTATCGGTTGCGATGAACCCGCCGGATTGGCGTGCCCAGAACTCCGAATATAGTCCGCCCCGCGCCAAAAGCGCGTCGTGGCTGCCATCCTCGACGATTTTTCCGTCATCCAGCACAAGGATGCGATCCATCTGTGCGATCGTGGACAGCCGGTGCGCAATGGCGATCACGGTCTTGCCCTCCATCATCTGGTAAAGCGTGTCCTGGATCGCGGCTTCGACTTCGGAGTCCAGCGCGCTTGTCGCCTCGTCCAGCACAAGGATCGGCGCGTTCTTGAGGATCACCCGCGCAAGGGTCACCCGCTGACGCTGACCGCCCGACAGTTTGACGCCGCGCTCGCCCACTTGCGCCTCGTATCCCTTGCGGCCCTGTGGATCGACCAGGTCGAGGATAAAGTCATGGGCCTGCGCCTGCTTGGCGGCCTCGATCATCTGCTCTTCGGTGGCGTCGGGACGGCCATAGAGGATGTTGTCGCGCACCGAACGGTGCAACAGCGAACTGTCCTGCTGCACCATCCCGATGTTCAGGCGCAGACTGTCCTGGGTCACATGGGTGATGTCCTGCCCGTCGATCATGATCCGACCGCTTTCGGCGTCATAGAACCTGAGCAGCAGCTTGACCAAGGTCGACTTGCCCGCGCCCGAGCGCCCGACGAGGCCAACCTTTTCGCCGGGCCGGATCGTCGCGTTGATCGCGGCCAATCCACCACTGCCCCGGCCATAGTGGTGGGTCAGATGATCCAGTACGATTTCGCCCTGATCCATCTGCAAGGGTTTTGCATCTGGCCGGTCAACCAAGGTGATCGGCTGGGCGATGGTTTCCATCCCTTCGGCGACGACTCCAAGTTGACGGAAAAACGTGGTCAACGCCCACATGATCCAGCCCGTCATCGCGTTCAGGCGCAGGGTCAATGCAGTGGCCGCAGCCACCACGCCCACACTCGCCGCGCCCTGGCTCCAGAGCGCGATGGACCAGCCCACGACTCCGACAATCAAAAGGCCATTCAAGGTGACCAGCACAACATCCATGATGGTGTACAACCGCATCTCGGCGATGAAGGTCGTGCGCGTCAGCTCGATCGCTTCCTTGGCGTAGGTCAGCTCGTTGTCGTGATGCGCAAACATCTTGACCGAATGAATGTTGGTATAGGCGTCCACGACACGACCGGTCGTTGTCGACCGTGCGTCCGACGCCGCCTGCGACGCAGGGCCAACCCGTTTCACTGTCCACGCAATCAGGCACATGTAGGCCGCAAACCAGATGGCGAGCGGCAGCAGCAACCGACTGTCGGCCACGGCCAGCAGGACAGCCGCCCCGATCAGGTAGGCGAGCGCAAAGGAAATCGCGTCAAACACCTGAAACACGACCTCGCCCGCAGCGGGCGGCGTCTGCATGATCCGGTTCGCAATACGCCCGGCAAAGTCATTCTCGAACCAGCCAACCGACTGACGCAAAACATGTTTGTGCGACCGCCAGCGGATCAGCGTGCCAAAGTTCGGCAGGATTGTGTTGTTGAGCAGCAGCACATCAAAGGCCTGCAACAGGGGCCGGACCAGCAGGATCAGGATACCAACCACGATCACTTCGGTCCCGTGATCGCGCCAGAAAACTTCCGGCGAAGACCCCAACAGATCAACCACACGACCCATGTAATAGATCAGGCCAACCTCGATACCCGCCACGATGACAGACATCACCGCAGCAAGGGCAAACACCTTGACGAAGGGGCGGGAATAGTCGCGCAGAAACGGCCACAGCCGGGTCGGTGGCGTGTCGCTTTCGGGGTAGGGCGTATACGGGTCGACAAGCGTTTCAAAGAACTTGAACATGGGGGTATCCGTAGAAATGTAGTGCAACATGTGCGTGACGCGGGCCAAGGCCCGTTTCGTCACTTCAGACGATCGGCGACAATGTCAGGTGTCGTTCCAGATCCCGCGAAACATGATGCTTCCCTCCGTGTTCAGAAATGACATAGCGCCGTTTCGCCGCAAAGTCACGAGGCCAGCAAATCGTTTTTTGTCATGGTGAGGTCAGAGGCCAGCCAGGCCACTTTCAACGCGTTCAACCTGGCGCCCAGATCGGGGCCGGACAGGTCCGGAAAATCCTTGGCCGCAATGGGAAAGATGGCCTTGGCCCCCGTCGTCACATCGTCAACGACCTGCCGATCCAGCGGGGAATTCGCCATCGCTGCGCGCAGCAGAATTGCGCCGATCCCTGCACGTTTGCCCCCAACGTGACCCACTGATTTCGCGCCCCAAGGTGACGTGCTCAGCTCTCGCATCGAATCGAGTGTTTTTTGATCTTTGCGCGACAGGCGCAGCCGGTTGCCTACATCCTCACCGCCCAGCGCGGCAAGGCGGGTCAGGGGGTCAGGCGCCGTGCCGACCAGCCCTTCCAAGTGGATCACCGGGGCCAGGAACGTCGTCACGGCACCGGGCAGCACCCGCACCAAAACGCCGGTTTGTTCCATGACCCCCACGGCTGGCGCCGGGTCCGCCGCAGCCAGCAACTTGATCATCTCTGCGCCCACGCGTTCGGCCGAAAGGGTCTCTAACCCGTCCAGATTCGCGGCAATCCCGGCAAGCGCGTCGGCATCCCAACTGTCATCACCGTAGTAAGCGTGGAACCTGAAAAAGCGCAAAGTGCGCAGGTAATCCTCGCGAATGCGCTGGACCGCATCCTCGATGAACCGCACATGACCCGCGCGCGCATCGGGCAGGCCACCCAGCGGATCGAGGATCACGCCATGCCGGTCGGCATAAAGCGCGTTCATCGTGAAATCGCGCCGCAATGCGTCCTCCCTCACGTCAGTGGAAAAGGCAACAACGGCGCGGCGGCCATCTGTCGCCACATCGCGCCGGAAGGTGGTGACCTCGAACGCAGCGCCATCAATCACCACGGTGACTGTACCGTGATCAATGCCCGTGGGCACGGCACGATAGCCCGCAGCTTGGGCAATGCGCATCACGGCATCGGGCAAGGCATCCGTCGAGATGTCGATATCGGACGCAGGTGCGCCCAACACCGCGTTGCGCACACAGCCCCCGACGAACAAGGCAACATGGCCAGCCGCCTCAAGCGTCTGGCACAGGGCCTGCGCCTTGGGGTCAACCAGAAATGGCGTGCCAGGGTCTAGGGTTTGGGGAGCAGCTCGGTCCATGCGCGCAATATACGCGCGGTCGCGCCCCAGATGTAATAGGGCCCGTAGGGAACAGCATAATAGGCGCGGCGCTGACCCCGCCAGCGGCGCGATTCGATGATGTAATTCGCCGGGTCAAGGACATGGGCCAGCGGCACACGAAACACCTCTGCCACCTCGCCCACCTCAGGAACGGCATCGAAATCTTGGCCGATCAAGGCAACGACGGGCGTCACTGTAAAGGATGTGACCGTCTCATGGGGCGCGAAGGTGCCAAGGACATCAATGTGTTTGTCCGGCAGTCCGATCTCCTCACAGGCTTCGCGCAGGGCCGTTGCGACCAGATCGGCATCGCCCTCATCCTGCTTGCCCCCGGGAAAGGCGATCTGGCCGGGATGGTGCTTCAGGGCCGACGACCGTTTGGTCAGGATCAGATCATAGCCATCCGGCCCCGCAATGATGGGGGCAAGGACAGCCGCAGGGCGCAGCTTGCGCCCCGGCGCAAGGGTCACACCGGGGTTCAGATCAAAGTCGGAAGAAGACGTACCCGCGCGCGCCAAAGCCGCACGGGTACGCGTGATCAGGTCACTCACCGGTTTGGGTTTCCGCCTCGAACCCGACAGTCGCAGGATCGAGGTCATAATGCGCACCACAGAACTGGCAGTCCGCAGTCACGCGCCCCTCATCCGTGGTCATTGTGCCGATGTCGCGCGCCGAATAGATCGACAGGCTTTGCCGCACGCGATCTTCGGAACAGGTACAGCCAAACCGCACGGGCTGCGTGTCAAAGACGCGCGGCGTTTCCTCGTGAAACAGGCGCAGCAACAGATCACTGGGGGCCAGTTGAGGGCCGATCAGCTCCATCTCTTCGACCGTGTCGAGCAGGATGTTCACACGCGACCAGTCGTCGGACGCATCGCCATCAAGCAAATCCTGCGCCGCCAGAACATCGCCATTGCCCTCGCCCTTGGCCATCAACGGCGATGCCTTGGGCATGTGCTGCAACATCACGCCACCCGCGCGCCAGCGTTCGGCCACACCGGGTTCGGCCGACCGGCCAAAGCTGAGCTGGAAACGCGTCGGCAACTGCTCGGACTGGGCAAAGTAGGCTTCGGCGCAGGCCGCAAGCGACCCACCGGCAATGGGCGTGATCCCCTGGTAGGGTGTCATCCCCTGACCCTGGTCAATCAGGATGGCAAAGTACCCCTCGCCGATCTGATCAAACGGCGCACCGTCCGTCAGACGATCTGCATCATAGGTGGCATAGGCACGCACACGAGCGATATCGCCCTCTTTCTCGGGGCCGTAATAGTCGGTCGCGATCATGCGCACAGGCCCTTTGGACTGCACCTGCAGCGACAGTTTCCAGCGCAGCTTGACCGTCTGGCCGATCAATGCGGTCAGCAAAGCCATCTCGGCCACCAGCGCCTCGACTTGCGGGGGATAGTCGTGCTGTTTGAGGATACCATCCAACACCCCGTCCAGACGCGCCACGCGTCCGCGGATATCGGAAGCATCAAGTTGGAAGGGCAGGACGGTGTCGTCCCACGCGAGTTGCGAACCAAGAGTCATGGGGTTTCCTTTGGCGCCACGAATTGGCATATCGAGCCCCTATATAGGCCCGCGAACCAAAACTGAAAGAGGGCGCGCATGATCCGCCGTATCGGAACACCGCCCGAACCGGGCCGCATCTATACGCAACGCCCCGGTGCCTACGCCGTTCTGCCACGCGATGGCCGCGTCTTGCTGACGTGTCAGCATGGGCCCGCGCCAGACTTTCAACTGCCCGGCGGTGGGATTGATCCAGGTGAAAACACGCTGCAAGCGCTGCACCGCGAAGTGTTCGAGGAGACCGGCTGGCATATCGGCAACCCGCGACGGCTGGGCGTGTTCAAGCGGTTTGTCTTCATGCCGGAATACGACCAGTGGGCGCAAAAGGTCTGCCATATCTATGTGGCCCGGCCCACCTTGGCGCTCGGCACCCCGCCAGAGCCGGATCACCACGCCATCTGGATGGATCCGGATCACGCGGCCCTCGCGCTTGGTAACGATGGGGACCGGATGTTCCTGGCCGCCTATTTCGGCTGATCGGGGCCAGAATATTCAAACAGAATACCCGACACATCGTCGGGAAAACTGTCGTCGCCCGCAAACTCCGCGAGCTTCCACAACATCGCCTCGAAAAATGCCGGGCCGCTGACATCCGCCAATTCGGTCATCATGGTATCAAGGCCTTCTTCCTGCAGCATCTCGCCTTCGGCATTCGGGCATTCGGTGACCCCGTCCGACAGCAAGAGCAGGCGGTCACCCGGTTTCAACTGCGCCTCGAATTGCTGGAACGAAATGCCCGACATCAGGCCGACCGGGAATCCACCGGTGCCGTCCTGTTCGATCGTGCCGTCACGCCGTTGTATCGCGGGGTGAGGATGCCCGGCCTGCGCCATGCGAACATGCCCGCTGGCCAAGTCCACATCTGCAAGGAGGAGGGTAAAGTAATGCTCCGTCTCCATCTCATCGAGGACAAGATCGTTCAGCGTTTCAATGACCATTTCGGGCGGCAGGAAGGAATAGCTGCCATCGGGCGCACGCTGCAGGGCCACGTTTTGATCGGGCGCCGCCGCCGACAGGTATCCCGCCAGTCGGGCCGTCATCAGGGCCGAACTGATGCCGTGTCCTGAGACGTCGATGGAAAACAGGCCCAAATGCCCGGCGCCCGCAGGAAAGAAACCGACCAGATCACCGCCCACATGCCCGCTGGATCGCAGCATCAGCGATACATCGCCCGTCTCGAAGGACTTGTGCCGCTCGCGGATCAGCGATTGCTGCAGCTTCTTTGCCTCGATCAGGTCGCTGTCGAGCGAATCGTAAACCCGCTGCAATTCACCCAATGTGTCCGTGATAAGCCGGTTCTTCTCGGTCAGTTCCCGCTGCATGCGCAAGATCCGCTCACCCGCAGCGATCCGTGCCCGCAACTCGTTGGCATCGACAGGCTTGGTGACAAAATCGTCCGCCCCGGCTTCAAGGCCCATCGCCACTTCGTTCTTTTCGCTTTTGGAGGTCAGGAGGATGAAGTAACCGTACCGATCACCGGACATCTTGCGAAACTCATCACAGAATTCGAGGCCGTTCATACCCGGCATCATCCAGTCACTCAGCACCAGATCAGGCTGGATATCCCGCGCGATTTCCATCGCTTCCTCGCCAGACCCGGCCTCGTAAACCTCAAACCCCCAACGCTTGACCGAACTGCACAGGATTTTGCGTTGCAGGCGGCTGTCATCGACGATCAACACCCGATGCAAGGCATCCGCGCCGGAAGACGCGCTTTCGGATACGAGTTCCGTTTCCGACGGTTTGACCTTTACGTTCATGAGATTGGTTATTCCGGACTGCTTGCCGTTTATCTAGGGTCCGCCGCTTAACGCTGCATGAAATATCGTAACTGATTACCTAAACCTTTATCGGTCACACTTTCTTAATCGGTCTGGTGTTTCGTCCCGTCGGGTTAGGCGGAGGCAAGCGATGATTGACTGGCAACGTGTGAACACCCTGCGCGCGGAGATTGGCGAGGAAGACTTCGAAGAAGTTGTGCCCTTGTTTCTCGAGGAAGTGTCTGAAATCACGGATCAGCTGGGCGCGCACATCGATCTCGATCAACTCGAGGCGAACCTGCATTGCCTGAAAGGCAGCGCTGTAAATCTGGGTTTCGCCGATTTTTCAGCGCTGTGTCACGATGGCGAAGCAATGGCAGCCGCCGGCAATGCGGCGTCTGTGGATGTTGTCGAAATACTGAAGTGTTTTGACGCGTCCAAGGTCGCGTTCATGGCGGGCCTGTCGCAAGGTCAGGCAGCCTAGATCACGAACTGGGCCAATGTCTCGTCATTGGTGATGTCGGTATAGGTGAACCCCTCCGCATCCAGCGCAGCCAGGAAGCGGTCGAAATTCTCGGACCTGAGGGTTTCGATACCGATCAGAACCGACCCGAAATTGCGCGCCGACTTTTTCAGGTATTCGAAGCGGGCGATGTCGTCCTCGGGTCCGAGAATGTTCAGGAAATCCTTCAACGCACCCGGGCGTTGGGGCATACGCAGGATGAAGTATTTCTTGACGCCCGAATACCGCTGGGCGCGTTCCTTTACCTCTGGCAAACGCTCAAAGTCAAAGTTTCCACCAGAGGTGACGCACACAACCGTCTTGCCCTTGATCTGATCCACCACATCCGCCAGCGCCTCGATGGCAAGGGCCCCTGCGGGTTCAAGAACAACACCTTCGACGTTCAACATGTCAATGATCGTAGTGCAAATGCGGTCTTCGGCAATATCCAGAACATCAGACGGATCGACAGATGCAAGCCGGGCAAAGGTGCGTTGCCCGATTTTGGCGACGGCAGCGCCGTCAACGAACGTGTTGATGGGCGACACGTCCACGGGCGCCCCGGCCGCCACGGCATCGGCAAGGGACGTCGCCCCGCTTGGCTCGACAAAGGTGTAGTGCACCTGATCCCCGAAATAGCTGCGCGTGCCTGCCGACAAACCGCCCCCACCCACGGGCAGGATGATGTGATCGGGTGCGTGTCCCAACTGCGCCTCAATCTCCACCGCGACCGATGCCTGGCCTTCGATCACGTCCTCATCGTCAAAGGGGGACAGAAAATGCGCGCCCGCCTCCGCACAAAACGCCTGTGACGAGGCCAGCGTATCGTCAAAATAGTCACCGGTCAGCCGCACCTCGACACGGTCACCCCCAAACATCTGCGTTTTCATGATCTTTTGCTGCGGCGTGGTCACGGGCATAAAGATCACGCCCCGCACCCCGAAATGCTTGCACATATAGGCCACGCCCTGCGCGTGATTCCCCGCACTGGCACAGACAAACACCGCATCGTCCTGCATCACCTTGCGCATCGCGTTGAACGCACCCCGCAGCTTGTAGGACCGCACCGGGCTCAGATCTTCGCGCTTGAGCCAGACATCGGCCCCATAGCGGGCTGACAACATGTCGTTGCGCAACAACGGCGTCGGGGGAAAAACAGCCCGCATCGCACGTTCGCCCGCACGTGCACCTTCCTGAAAGCTCATTCGCTGACCCCTTTTCGCAATCATACTAACCTAGCGGCGCACATGGATTGGGTCAATCTTGCCCCTGTTGCGCAAAAGCGCTATCGCCAGCCAAACCTGATGAGGAACACAAGACGATGAGCGCACCAAAGAAAGTCGTGCTGGCCTATTCCGGCGGCCTCGACACCTCGATCATCCTGAAATGGCTGCAGACCGAATATGGCTGTGAGGTGGTCACATTCACCGCCGATCTGGGCCAGGGAGAAGAGCTGGAGCCCGCCCGCGCCAAGGCCGAGATGATGGGCGCATCAGCGATCTATATCGAGGATGTGCGCGAAGAGTTCGTGCGCGATTTCGTCTTCCCAATGTTCCGCGCCAACGCGCTTTACGAGGGGCTGTACCTACTGGGCACGTCCATCGCGCGGCCGCTGATTTCCAAACGCCTCGTCGAAATTGCAGCCGCCGAAGGTGCGGATGCTGTCGCCCACGGCGCGACGGGCAAAGGCAACGATCAGGTGCGGTTCGAACTGGCCGCCTATGCCTTGAACCCGGATATCAAGGTCATTGCGCCATGGCGCGAATGGGAGCTGTCCAGCCGGACCAAGCTGATCGACTTTGCCGAAAAGAACCAGATTCCGATCGCCAAGGACAAGCGGGGCGAGGCGCCATTTTCGGTCGACGCCAACCTGCTGCACACGTCCTCCGAAGGTAAAGTACTGGAAGACCCGGCTGTGGATGCGCCCGACTACGTCTACCAGCGCACCGTCTCGCCCGAGGCGGCCCCGGATGAGCCCGAGTTCATCGAAGTTGGGTTCGAGAAGGGCGATGCGGTCTCTATCAACGGGGAAATGATGTCTCCGGCCGCGGTTCTGACCAAGCTGAACGAACTGGGTGGCAAACACGGCATTGGCCGTCTGGACCTTGTCGAGGGCCGCTTTGTCGGGATGAAGTCACGCGGCATCTACGAAACACCCGGCGGCACCATCCTGCTGGAAGCACATCGCGGGATCGAGCAGATCACGCTGGATCGCGGCGCCGCCCATCTCAAGGACGAGATGATGCCGCGCTATGCCGAACTGATCTACAACGGCTTCTGGTTCTCGCCCGAACGCGAGATGCTACAAGCGCTGATCGACAAGAGCCAGGAACATGTGACGGGCACCGTACGTCTGAAACTGTACAAGGGCCTTGCGCGGACAGTTGGGCGTTGGTCGGATCACAGCCTGTATTCCGAAGCGCATGTGACGTTCGAGGACGACGCGGGTGCCTACGATCAAAAAGACGCCGCGGGATTCATCCAGTTGAACGCACTGCGCCTGAAGCTGCTGGCCGCGCGCGATCGTCGGCTCAAGTGATCTTGCATGCGGCGAGCGCCTCGTAATGGGGCATCGCCGCATCCGCCAACCGCGCATATTCAGGCTCTAACAGGGGCATATTGGGCTCCGCCTTGTCGAATCCGGTCGAGACGCGAACAGCGCCGTACCAATGCGCGGCCCAAACGCCGTCCGCTGCATGTCCGCCACTTGGCCAACGCAGCATGTTTGGCGTCCATGGCACATCAATCCGGTCACACAGCTTTTGTAACATTCCTGCCGGGTCTGCGCGGATGTCACTTGAATCGATGACAACCGGATCATTCACACCCGCAAAGATGCGCGCCTGCTGAACGAACCCGAGATCATCCAGTGTCGGCGCTTCACGCTTTTTCGCATAACTGGCGACAACACGTGCAGGATGGCGGATCAGAAAGACATGGCGCACCTGGTCCATCCACGCGGTGGGCCAGTCTGCCAACATATGATGGGTCATGTGTTTCTGATAGAAAACCGGCTCTATCACAGGCGAAATCAGCGTTTCAGCGACGTTGCCCGGATCATTCGGCTGGCTGGCCAAAATCGCATCGCGCATTGGATGATCCAAACCGGTTTCCGCCAGATAAGCGGCATAAAACGGCTCGTCCACCACGCGGCAATCACCCCGGGCGGCAAAGCTGTACATCATCGCCGTCGATAGATTGCGCGGCCCGGACCACATCGCGATACGTCGTGTCATGCGCGAAACGCTATCGCCACGCGCAGCGATGGTAAACGCCACATCACGCCTGCGCGACCTCGCCATCCTGTGAGTTGAGTGGATGGCGCGTTTGCGCAAGGTTGTCAGCCAAAGGAGATACGCCATGACACCGCTGCGCACCGCCAAAACTCTTTCTCTCGGCCTGACGATCGCCCTGGGCCTGTTCGCACAAGCCAAGACCAGCCACGCACAACAGCTTGAAACGCTGACCGTGGCGGGCGGCTGTTTCTGGTGCGTCGAAGCGGATTTTGAAAAAGTGCAGGGTGTAAAAGAGGCCGTGTCCGGCTTTGCCGGCGGTACAGTGGAAAATCCGACCTACAAACAGGTCGTCAAAGGTGGCACCGGCCATTTGGAAGCGGTGCAGATCACCTATGACCCGGCCCAGGTTCAGGTCGACACGCTGCTGTCCCTGTTCTTCCGCTCGATCGACCCGACGGATGCAGGGGGCCAGTTCTGTGATCGGGGCGCTACGTACAGCACAGCCGTCTTTGCGACGCCATCCCAGGTCGATGCCGCAAACGCCGCCAAGGCAAGCGCGCAAGCCGACCTTGGACAGACAGTCGTCACGCCGGTCTTGCAGGCCAGCACATTCTATCCCGCCGACAGCTACCACCAGGACTACTACAAACAGTCCAAGATCATCCTGACCCGCTTTGGTCCCAAATCGAAGGCGAGTGCATACAAGGCCTATCGCCAGGCCTGCGGACGCGATGCACGGGTCAAGGAATTGTGGGGCTCGGCCGCGCCGTTCGCAGGCAGCTAACCCAAACGCGCGTCTTCGATGTCTTTGAGGTCGGGGATAACGTCCGCCGTGCCCAACCGCGTGACCATGATGGCACCCGCCTGGGTCGCAAGGCGCAGCGCCTGTTCCATCGGCATGCCACGATCCAGGCCCGCGACGAGGTAACCGGTAAACGTGTCCCCCGCGCCCGTGGTATCAACGGGCGTCACCGGGATCGCAGGCACATGTGTCTCTAACCCGGTAGAAACGTCGATCCAACGGCATCCATCACCGCCCAGCGTAACCACGATATTGTCCACGCCCAGCGCCGTCAGGTCCTGACCCAAAGCTGCCTGCAACTGTTCGGCCTCGACCGCGTTCAAAACAAGTAAATCGGTAAAGGGCAACACGTCCGACACCGCCTGCGCATCAAAGGGCGCGGCGGCATAGACCACCTCCAGACCTAGCGACCTGGCCATTTCAGCCGCGTATCGCTGCCCGTTCGTTTCGTTCTGCATCACTAGCGTGTCACCCGCAGCCGCCGCACTAAGCGCCGCGCCGATCAGGTCGTCAGAGATCATACGATTTGTGCCGGGATAGAGAATGATCTGGTTCTCGCCGTCCTCTGCGACGGCAATGTTGGCGTGCCCTGTCGCCTGCCCAACCATCCGCGTGATGTGGCGCGTATCGACGCCGTATTCCATCAGGCGATCCACGGTCCAACCGCCCTCACCCCCCACTGCGCCAATATGCGTCACCCGCGCAGCCGCCCGCGCAATGGCGACGGACATGTTCGCGCCCTTGCCGCCCAAACCCTGGCTGTGTTCAACCGCGCTCAGCGTTTCACCGGGCGCAGGCAGATGCGGCACCCGGTACACGTTGTCGATGTTGATCGAGCCGAGGTTCCAGACTGCCATCAGCCCACCTTGCACGCCGCGAGCACGGCCATGTTCAGGATGTCATTGGCTGTGGAAACGGCCGAACAGATCTGGATCGACCCGTCCACGCCCGCCAGAATCGGCCCAATCACCGTGGCCCCGCCCATTTCCTGCATCAGCTTGACCGAGATGCTGGCCGAATGGCGCGCCGGCACAACCAGAATATTGGCAGGCCCGGTCAGGCGAGAGAATGGATAGGCCGCCTGCGCTTGCGCGTTCAGCGCAACGTCGACTGTCATCTCGCCCTCGTATTCGAAATCCACGCCGCGCTGGTCCAACACCAGAGGGGCCTGATGCATCTTTTCCGCCCGTTCCGACACCGGATAGCCAAAGGTGGAGAAGCTGACAAAGGCCACGCGCGGTTCAAGCCCCATGTTGCGCGCGACGATCACGGCCTGTTCGGCGATGTCTGCCAGGTCTTCCTCATCCGGCCATTCATGGACCAGCGTATCGGCGATGAACACGATCCGACCTTTGTGGATCAGCGCCGTTATGCCCGCCGCCTTGCTCGAGTTATCCGCGTCGAACACGTGGTTGATCCGCTCAAGCACATGCGCCGATTTACGGGTCGCACCAGTGACCAAGCCATCGCCATGCCCATGCGCCAGCATCAACGAGGCAAAGACGTGGCGATCCCGCGCGGCAAGGCGGTGAATGTCCTGACGATCATAACCGCGCCGTTTCAGTCGGTCGTAGAGATGGGATTTGTAGGCATCCAGATGTGTCGTGTTGGCCGCATTCACCACCTCCAACTCGCGCACGGCATCGCCCAGGCCCGCCTCTTCCAGCTTGGCTTTGACATCGTCGTTGCGCCCGACCACCAGCGCCTTGCCAAAACCGGACCGCTGATACGTCACGGCAGCCCGCAACACACGCGGGTCGTCCCCTTCGGCAAAGATCATGCGGGCCTGCGCCGCGCGGGCACGGGTGTTGATGCCTGTCAGGATGCTTGCCGTGGGATCCATCCGCGATTTCAGGCTCAGCTCATATGCCTCCATATCGATGATGGGGCGGCGTGCAGCACCTGTGTCCATCCCCGCCTTGGCGACAGCTGGCGGAATACGGTGGATCAGACGGGGATCGAATGGCGTTGGAATAATGTAGTCGCGGCCAAAGCTGAGCGATTTGCCATAGGCGAGCGCCACCTCGTCCGGTACGTCCTCGCGGGCCAGCGCAGCAAGGGCATGGGCGCAGGCAATCTTCATCTCGTCATTGATAGCGCGCGCATTGATGTCGAGCGCCCCGCGGAACAGGTAGGGAAACCCCAGAACGTTGTTCACCTGGTTGGGATAGTCGCTGCGCCCGGTGGCAACGATGGCATCCATCCGCACCTCATGCGCCTCTTCGGGCGTGATCTCGGGGTCGGGGTTGGCCATGGCAAAGATCACCGGGTTATCCCCCATGCTTTCGACCATCGCAGGCGTCACCGCCCCTTTGACCGACACGCCCAGGAACACGTCGGCCCCCTTCATCGCATCCTCAAGTGTGCGTAGGTCCGTCTTGACCGCATGCGCCGATTTCCACTGGTTCATCCCCTCGGTCCGCCCTTGGTAGATGACGCCCTTGGTGTCACAGACGATGCAATTGTCATGGCGCGCACCCATGGATTTCAGCAGCTCGATACAGGCGATGCCAGCGGCCCCTGCCCCGTTCAGGACAATCTTCACATCCTCGATCTTTTTGCCCGAGATGTGCAGCGCGTTGATCAGCCCGGCGGCACAAATCACCGCCGTCCCGTGCTGGTCATCATGAAAGACGGGAATGTCCATGTCCTCTTTCAGACGCTGTTCGATGATAAAACATTCGGGCGCCTTGATATCCTCAAGGTTGATACCGCCAAATGTCGGGCCCATCAGCTTGACCGCATTGCAGAACGCATCGGGGTCTTCGGTGTCGAGTTCTATGTCGATGGAGTTCACATCGGCAAAGCGTTTGAACAGAACGGCCTTGCCCTCCATCACGGGTTTTGAACCGAGCGCGCCCAGATTGCCCAGCCCCAAAACAGCCGTCCCGTTCGAGATCACGGCCACAAGGTTGCCCTTGTTCGTGTAGTCATAGGCCAATTCGGGGTTTTCCGCGATCGCCTCGCAGGGCACGGCGACACCCGGCGAATAAGCAAGACTCAGGTCGCGCTGCGTCGTCATGGGCACGGTGGCCGCGATTTCGAACTTGCCGGGCGTGGGTTCCATGTGGAACGCCAGCGCTTCCTCGGCTGTGACCTTGCTCTTGCTCATATGCGGTAGTCCTCCCGTGACGCTTGGGCCTCTTAGCCCAGCGCGGCGTCTGCCTCAATCGACTTTGGCTTTCGCTTGCCCGCGCCTGTTTGTAAGGTCGCGCGGCAAATGCCGGGGGCCGCAATGTCAGTCACGCCAATGATGGCGCAATATCTCGAGATCAAGGCGCGCCATGCGGGCGCATTGCTGTTCTACCGGATGGGCGACTTTTACGAGATGTTCTTTGACGATGCCGTTGCCGCGGCAGAGGCATTGGACATCGCGCTGACCAAACGCGGCAAACATGACGGGGACGACATTCCGATGTGCGGCGTACCTGTCCACTCAGCCGAAGGGTATCTGCTGACCCTGATCCGCAAAGGGTTCCGCGTGGCTGTCTGCGAACAACTCGAAAACCCGGCAGAGGCGAAAAAGCGCGGCTCGAAATCCGTGGTCAAGCGGGATGTGGTGCGACTGGTCACGCCCGGGACACTGACCGAGGACAGTCTGCTTGAGGCACGGCGGCACAATTTTCTCGCCGCGTTCGCGGATGTGCGCGGCCAAGGGGCTTTGGCCTGGGTTGATATTTCCACGGGCGCGTTTCATGTCATGGCGCTTGATTTGGCCTTGTTAGGGCCTGAATTGGCGCGCCTCGCCCCGTCCGAACTGATTGTGTCCGACAGCAAAGAGGCCGAGTTGCGCGAGATTGCAGACGATTTTGGCATCGCGCTGACCACGCTCGGCGGCGCGGCGTTTGACAGTGCCGCCGGCCTTGATCGCGTGAGCACGCTGTTCAAGGTCGCCACATTGGACGCTTTTGGCACGTTCAGCCGGGCAGAGATTGGGGCGATGGGTGCCCTCGTCGAATATCTTGAGATCACGCAAAAGGGCAATCTGCCCCTGCTGCGTCCGCCCCAACAGGATACTCAATCGAAAACGGTGCAGATTGATGCGGCAACGCGCAGAAACCTGGAACTGACCTCGGCCTTGTCGGGCGGGCGCGCGGGATCACTGCTTGATGTGGTTGATCACACGGTCACCTCAGCCGGTGCGCGGTTGCTTGAACGCAGGATCAGCTCCCCTTCCCGTGTGTTAGAGACGATTTCAGACCGGCTGGATGCCGTTCAGTATGGTGTCGATCACACAGATTTTGCGCAAATATTGCGAACCGAACTGCGCAGCGTGCCCGATATGGATCGCGCCCTGTCTCGTCTGTCCCTAGACCGGGGCGGCCCACGCGACATGGCGGCCCTGCGCAATGGGCTGACCTGCGCGGTACAATTGTTCGATACAGCGCCCGATGATCTGCCATCCTTGCTGTCCACGGCGTTTGACGATCTTGATGGTCACGTCAATCTAATTGATCGGCTAGACAACGATCTTGTGGCCGAACCGCCGCTGTTGGCCCGCGATGGTGGCTTCATCGCGCCCGGCTGTGATGCCGATCTGGACGAAGCGCGGCAATTGCGGGACGAAGGGCGCTCTGTCATCGCGCAGTTGCAACAGCAATATGTACAAGCCTCGGGCGTTCAATCGCTGAAGATCAAGCATAACAACGTGCTGGGATACTTCATCGAGGTCTCTTCGACCCATGCCGATAAAATGCTGTCCGCCCCGCTCAGCGAAACGTTCATCCACCGCCAGACAACCGCAAATCAGGTCAGGTTCACTACTGTCGATCTGTCCGATCTTGAAACGCGCATTCTGAACGCGGGCGCACGGGCGCTCGAGATTGAAAAGCGTCTCTATGAAAGCCTGAAATTACGCATTCTGGACAACGCGGCGCAGATTGCACAAACCGCGCGCGCATTGGCCGAGATTGATCTGGCTTTGGCATTGGCCGATCTCGCGGTATCAGAGAACTGGTGCAAACCGACCCTCGACAGTTCGCGCGCATTCGACATCAGCGGCGGGCGGCATCCGGTTGTTGAACATGCGCTGCGGCAGCAAAGCGGTGCACCCTTCATCGCCAATGACTGTGATCTGACCGCCCAGGATGGTGCCGCCGTCTGGTTGCTGACGGGTCCAAACATGGCCGGTAAGTCGACATTCCTGCGCCAGAACGCCCTAATCGCGATCCTGGCGCAAATGGGCAGCTACGTGCCCGCAACCTCTGCGCATATCGGGTTGGTCAGCCAAATTTTCAGCCGTGTCGGCGCCTCGGACGATCTGGCGCGGGGGCGGTCGACCTTTATGGTCGAGATGGTGGAAACCGCCGCGATCCTCAATCAGGCCGACGACCGGGCGCTGGTCATCCTCGATGAAATCGGGCGCGGAACAGCGACATATGACGGGCTTTCGATTGCATGGGCCACACTTGAACACCTGCATGATGTGAACAAGTCGCGCGCCCTCTTTGCCACGCATTATCACGAGATGACGGCATTGGCGGGCAAGCTCGACGGCGTGGAAAACGCCACTGTCGCCGTCAAGGAGTGGGAGGGCGAAGTCGTGTTCCTGCACGAGGTACGGCGCGGCGCAGCGGACAGGTCCTATGGTGTGCAGGTGGCGCAATTGGCAGGCCTGCCCCCAGCCGTCATCGCAAGGGCGCGCATCGTTCTCGATGCATTGGAATCCGGTGAGCGCGAAGGCGGCGCAACACAGAAGACGTTGATCGACGATCTTCCACTGTTTTCAGCACAAGCCGCACCGCCCCCACCAAAACAGGCAGAATCCCCCGCGTTAGAGATGCTGCGCGACCTACATCCTGACGAGTTATCACCCAAAGATGCACTCGACCTGATCTACAAACTGAAAGACGCGGCCAGGTCCTGACCGCGTCTTCATTGTTCTTCAAATATGCAAAATCTCAGCTTGCGGGCATAGACGACACACCGACCTGCGCGGGACGCAGCAACCGGTCGTGCAGCATGAACCCTTCGGCGGCAACCTGAATGATTTCACCCGCCTTAGTGCCGGGCACAGGGGCCTCGAACATCGCCTGGTGATGCTGCGGATCAAAGGTATCGCCCACTTCGGGTGCGATTACTTCGATGCCGTGTTTCTTGAACACGTTCAGCAACTCGCGCATCGTCAACTCAACACCTTCCAGCAGGGCGCCCGACACTTCACGCTGTTCATCTGTCGCCGCTTCAAGCGCGCGCTTGAGGTTGTCATAAACGGGCAGCATGTCGCGGGCCAGCTTTGACCCACCATAATTCTCGGCCTCGCGGCGATCCTTGTCCGACCGTTTGCGCGCGTTTTCGGCGTCAGCCAGCGCGCGCATGAACCGGTCTTTCAGTTCGTCACGTTCGGCGCGCAGCTGGTCAAGTTCCAGCTCTTCCTCACCGATCTCTGCCATGTCCTCGGCATATTCCTCGTCCGCGGCAATATCGATATCATCCAGGAAATCATCGTTCTTGGGCTCAGCCATGGTTCACCTTTCACTGCGGTCCGTCAGCATGCGCCCGACCAGCTGGGCTGTGTAATCTACAATCGGAACGATGCGGCCATAGTTCAGTCGCGTGGGTCCAATAACCCCTACCGCTCCGATAATCTTTCGATCCGCGTTCATATATGGGGAAACCACCAAAGAGGAACCCGAAAGTGAGAAAAGTTTGTTCTCCGAACCAATAAAAATGCGCACACCGTCACCGTCCTGAGTGAGGTCCAGAAATTCAGCGATGTCGCGCTTGCGCTCGAGGTCATCAAACAGCGACCGGATGCGGTCGAGGTCTTCGGCCTCTGCCGATTCGTCCAGCAGATTTGCCCGCCCCCGCACGATCAGACGTTCGGGCGTATCGCCGTCCCCCTCCCACGAGGCCAGTCCGCTTTCCACCAGCGCGTGCGACAGCGTGTCGATCTCTTGCCGCCGCATGGCAATCTCGTGCTGCACCGTTTTGCGAATATCGCTCAGCGTGCGTCCTTCGATAATCGCGTTCAGAAAATTGGCGGCCTCGCGCATGGACGATGGCGTTTGCCCCGGCGGCGGCTGAAACAGCCGGTTTTCCACATGCCCATCTGCAAACACCAGAACGACCAGCGCCTGATCGGGGCCCAGCGGCACAAAATCCAGATGCTTGACCGGCGCCTCGCGCTTGGGCGTCAAAACCAGGGATGCACCATGCGTCACACCCGAAAGGGCAGAGCCGACCCGGTCGAGCAGACCGGACACATCCCGTTCGTTCGACCCAAGCGTCGCATCAATTTTTTCCCGGTCGGATTCGTCCGGCACGCCCATTTCCAGCAAACCGTCGACAAACATGCGTAACCCCATTTGGGTTGGCACACGCCCGGCGCTGACATGGGGGCTGCCCAGCAAGCCCATATACTCGAGATCCTGCATCACGTTGCGGATCGTCGCGGCACTGACCTTTTCGCTGAAATCACGGGTCAGGGTGCGCGAGCCAACGGGATCGCCCGAGTCCAGATACCCCTCGACCACCCGGCGAAACACCTCGCGCGAGCGTTCGTTCATTTCATCGAGGAGTTTCTGTGTGTTGGTCATCGTCTGGTATTAAAGCCCTCGAAAATCAAAGGTCAATCGGGGTTGCCCTTGGACCCGGCGGGGCGGTATCCCGACAGGGCAACGAAAAGGACATGACATGCGCCCCTCTGGTCGAGAGTTAAGTGAAATGCGCCCTGTTTCAATCGAAACGGGCTTCACCAAACATGCTGAGGGGTCTGCCCTTATCAAGATGGGCGACACGCATGTGCTGTGCACCGCCACGATCGAAGAACGCGTGCCGCCCTTTATCAAGGGGTCCGGTCTGGGCTGGGTGACGGCGGAATACGGCATGCTGCCCCGCGCCACCAACACCCGCATGCGGCGCGAGGCTGCGTCCGGCAAACAAGGTGGGCGCACGGTCGAAATCCAGCGCCTGATCGGTCGTGCATTGCGCGCCGGTGTGGATCGCGTCGCCTTGGGCGAACGGCAAATCACCGTCGATTGCGATGTGCTGCAAGCCGATGGCGGAACGCGCTGTGCTTCGATCACCGGGGGTTGGGTTGCGCTGCGCCTGGCCGTGAACAAGTTGATGAAGGCGGGTGACGTGACCAGCGATCCGCTGATCTCTCCTGTCGCGGCAGTCAGCTGCGGGATTTATGCGGGCCAGCCGGTGCTTGACCTCGACTATCCCGAGGACAGCGAGGCCGGCGTGGATGGCAATTTCATCATGCTCGGCGACGGTCAGTTGATCGAAATCCAGATGAGCGCGGAAGGATCCGTTTTCTCGCGCGACCAAATGAACCAATTGATGGATCTGGCTGAAAAAGGCGTCGGTGAACTGGCGGCCGCGCAATTGGCGGCCTCTGCATGACACGACGGTTCGACGGCAAACGCATTCTTGTGGCGACCCACAACGCGGGCAAGCTGGAAGAAATGGAACAGCTGTTCGCGCCCTTCGGGGTCGAGGTTGTCGGTGCAGCCGAAATGGAATTGCCCGAACCGGAAGAAACGGAAACCACCTTTGTCGGCAATGCACGGATCAAGGCGCGCGCGGCGGTCGAGGCCACTGGCCTTCCTGCCCTCGCCGACGATTCCGGGATTGAAGTTGATGGGTTAGACGGAGCGCCCGGTGTCTACACTGCCGATTGGGCGGAAACGCCGGATGGCCGGGATTTCATGATGGCCATGACCCGCACCCATTCCGAATTGGTGGCGCGCAATGCACCGCAGCCGTGGACGGCACGTTTCTGTTCGACCCTGGTCCTCGCCTGGCCCGATGGGCACGAAGAGGTGTTTGCAGGCACTGTCGAGGGGACATTGGTCTGGCCTGTGCGCGGCGCGCTAGGTCACGGATATGATCCGATGTTCCAGCCCGTCAGCTACGACCGCACCTTCGCCGAAATGCCTGCGGATGAGAAAAACACCATTAGCCACCGCGCCGACAGCTTTGCCAAACTGATCGCGGGCTGCTTTGGCTGAAGATTGGCAAAACGGCGGCTTCGGTCTGTACATCCACTGGCCGTTTTGCGCCGCCAAATGCCCCTATTGCGATTTCAACAGTCATGTCACGCGCACGGTTGATCACGACCAATGGCGCGACGCGCTGGTATCGGAAATCGCCAAGGCCGGGCAGCAGACGCAAGGGCGTGTGTTGCAATCCGTGTTCTTTGGCGGCGGCACACCCAGCCTGATGGCCCCATCGACCGTGGACGCCATCATGCGAACAGTCGAGCGCACTTGGCCCACCGCCAACGATCTCGAAGTGACACTTGAGGCCAATCCAACCTCGGTCGAGGCTGCGCGGTTTGCCGATTTCCGCACCGCTGGCGTCAACCGCGTGTCCATGGGCATTCAGGCGCTGAACGACACCGATCTCAAGGCGCTTGGCCGGATGCATACGGCGGCGGAAGGTTTGGCCGCCTTTGATATCGCGCGAAACACGTTCGAACGAGTCAGTTTCGATCTGATGTATGGACGGCAAAATCAGTCTCTATCACAGTGGGAGACCGAGTTGCAGCAGGCCTTGTCCCTCGGCCTTGATCACGTGTCTCTGTATCAGTTGACCATCGAGGCCGGGACAGCATTTGGGGATCGTTATGCGGTTGGCGCGTTGCGCGGTTTGCCGGATGATGACCTGTCTGCCGATATGTACGCGATAACCCAGGACATATGTTCGGCGTTCAGCATGCCCCGCTACGAGGTGTCCAATCATGCCAAGGATGGCGCGGAATCCCGTCACAACCTGATCTATTGGAGGTATGGGGATTACATCGGCATTGGCCCCGGTGCGCATGGCCGCGTGACGCTAGACGGAACCCGCTACGCGACCGAACAGGCGCGTATGCCAGCAGCGTGGTTAACCAAAGACAACCGGGAAACGCGCGAGGCATTGTCTGGCCAGGATCAAGCGGTTGAGTTCCTGATGATGGGCCTAAGAGTATCGCAAGGCATTGATTTAAAAAGATATTCCGATCTAGCTGGCAGACCAGTGAGCGTTGCACGGATCGATGAATTGGTCGACCTTGAGATGATCACAGTAGCGGGCAGCCAAATGACCCTTACAGATCAAGGCTTTACCCTGCTGAACGGTGTCTTGCGCACACTATTGGCGGATTAGCCCGTACTCAGCTTGCGGCACAGATCATCCAACTGCTCAAGAGAGTCGTAGTGCAGTGTCAACTGGCCCGCCTCTCCGTCTGGCTTGTGAGTCAGCGTAACCTTCACACCAGTTGCGGCGGACAAGTCGTTTTCCAGTGCGCGTGTATCTGCATCCTTGGTTGGTGCTTTCGCCTTCTGACCACCGGAAAAGATGTTGTCGTCGCTCGCCTCCATCGACTTTTTCGCCAATGCCTCGGTTGCGCGCACTGACAGCCCACCAGCGATGACCTTTTTCGCTAAACTTTCAGGGTCGTCCGCAGTGATCAACGCACGGGCATGGCCCGCGCTCAGCGATCCGTCGACGACAAAGGCCTGCACCACGTCCGGCAATTGCAGCAACCGCAACAGGTTCGCAATGTGGCTGCGGCTTTTGCCCAGGGCTTCGGCCAGCTTTTCCTGCGTATGGCCAAACCGATCCATCAGTTGCTTGTAGCCGGCCGCCTCTTCAATCGAATTGAGGTCAGCACGCTGAATGTTCTCGATAATCGCGACTTCCAGAACTTCGGTGTCGGTGAAATCCCGGATGATCACGGGAAGGCTGTGCAATTGCGCTTGCTGAGCCGCCCTCCATCGCCGCTCACCCGCGACAATTTCGTATCCGTCTCCTGCCGGGCGAACGATCAAGGGCTGCAAAACACCCTTTTCCTTGATCGACGCGACCAGATCATCAAGCGGCGCGGCATCGAACCGTTTGCGCGGCTGATCTGGATTTGGACGTATCTTTTCAATCGGGATCTGCTGATCCGCACTGCGCGGCGCTTCGGACTTTTCCGTTTCGGTTACGTCGGCCATCAATGCAGACAGCCCACGGCCTAGCCCACGTTTCTTGTCACCACTCGCCATGTTCTAAGCCCCCATTGTCGCGTTGTTATGAACCAACTCTTTTGCCAGGTCGCGATAGGCAATCGCGCCTTTGGACGTGCTGTCATATGACAAAACCGGCATCGCAAAGGACGGCGCCTCGCTCACCCTCACGTTCCTGGGAATACGCGTTTTGAACACGATTTCCCCCAGATTATCGCGCGCATCCTGTTCGACCTGTTGCGACAGGTTATTGCGCGCATCATGCATTGTCATCACAACGCCCTCGATCCGCAGATCGGGATTGCCGGTTTGGCGCACCTCACGAATGGTCAGCATCAGTTGTGACAACCCTTCGAGGGCGAAAAACTCACTTTGCAGCGGCACCAGGACAGAATGCGACGCGATCATCGCATTGACGGTCAGCAAGTTCAGCGACGGCGGGCAATCAATCAGGATGAAATCCAGCGCATAGCTGTCCATTTGCGGCTGTCGCAGCGCGTCGTGCAGCAAAAAGCTGCGTTTTTCGTTCGAGATCAATTCGATATCGGCCGAGCTCAGGTCAACCGTCGCCGGTACAATCAACAAATCATCGATGTTCGTCGCCAGCACGACATTCTTCAGGTCCACCTCTTCCAGCAACAGGTCGTACGTCGTGTACTCCCGATCATCCATTTCGATGCCCAGACCAGTCGACGCGTTGCCTTGCGGATCCAGATCCACGACCAGAACACGGTTCCCCAACTCGACAAGCGCCGCGGCAAGGTTAATCGTTGTTGTGGTTTTGCCAACGCCGCCCTTTTGGTTGGCGACAGAGATAATCTTGGGGGCCCGTGGTCGTGTGGGGTCAGACACGTTCGATATCCTTTATGGTCAGGATCGCTGCTTGTGCATCAGTCTTACTGGGGGTCGCTTCATATGAAAACCGCCAGTTTTCCTGTGCGCGGGCAATTTCCTCCCTCCATTTGGCGCCTTTCATGAATACACATTGTCCATGTGGCGCCAAATGAGGGTGCGCGAACCCCAACAAAAGGTTCAAATCAGCAAGCGCGCGGGCTGTGATCATGGCTGCCCCGATTGAGGCGACCTCCTCAACACGTTTCGCCACAACAGAAATTGGTAGATCAAGCTCCCGCGCGCAGGTGCGCAGAAAAGTGGCTTTGCGCTGATCGCTTTCGATGAGGGTCAGGTCAAGCTGTCGTCCTTCCCCCTGTGCCAATACGGCGATCACAACCCCGGGCAAGCCTCCGCCACTTCCCAAATCGGCGCTCACACCTTCAAAACCGGTGTAAATCTGGGCGGAATCCCAGATATGGCGGTGTTCGACGTCATCGAGTGTGGATTTTGCGATCAGGTTGATCCTGACCGTCCACTTGCGCAGCAGCTCTGCGTAATGCGCAAGTTTGTCCAATGTTTCACGTGAAACACTCCGGTCATACCAATCAGGTGGATGTATCACGCGGACTTCTTTTCCAGGTAACGAATACGGCCAAGGATAAGCGCAAGAGCAGCAGGAGTCATGCCGTCGATCCGCGCAGCCTGGCCCAAATCCGCAGGACGCACCCGTTCCAGCTTGGTCTTCAACTCGGTCGAAAGCCCTGACACTTGTTCGTAATCAAAAGTGCTGGGGATCACATGCCGTTCATCCTTGCGCAGCTTCTCGACGTCTTTTTGCTGACGTTCGATGTAGTTCGCATAAAGGGCGTCGCGTGCGATCTGCTCCTGAATCTCCGATGGGATGCTTTCAAGCTCTGGCGACAGTTTGGCAACATCAGGAAATACAACGTCAGGAAAGGCCAGTAGCTGGAAAGGCGTCCGCTTCGTTCCGTCTTGATTGATCCGAATACCAACCTGCGCAATCTGTTTCGGCGTAAACGACACCGCGTCCATGACAGCACGCCCAGCGGCCAGCTGTTCCTGCTTTAGGCCGAACACGGCCTTCCTTTCCTCCGCAACACAGCCGATGTCGATGCCCAGCGGCGTAAGACGCTGATCTGCGTTGTCGGCGCGCAAGGACAATCGGAATTCCGCGCGCGACGTGAACATCCGGTAAGGCTCGGTCACACCACGCGTCGTCAGGTCATCAATCATAACGCCGATATAGCTTTGATCACGCCGAAATTGCACGGGATCTTCGCCGCGCACCGCTCTGGCTGCGTTCAAACCCGCCACGAGGCCTTGCGCCGCCGCCTCTTCATATCCTGTCGTACCGTTGATTTGCCCGGCGAGGTACAGACCGTTCACACTGCGCAAAGAAAGGTCCGCATTCAGCGCGCGGGGATCAACATAGTCATATTCGATCGCGTAACCCGGTTGCAGAATCTCGGCATTCTCCAGCCCGAAAATGGACTGGACGTATTCCACCTGAACATCGGTCGGCAAAGAGGTCGAGATGCCGTTGGGATAGACCGTATGATCCTCCAAACCCTCTGGTTCCAGGAATATCTGATGCGAGTCCTTGTCGGCAAAGCGCACGATCTTGTCCTCGATTGACGGACAATACCGGGGTCCAACCCCTTCAATGTGGCCACCATACATCGCAGACCGCTCGAGATTACGGCGGATCACGTCATGCGTTTTGGCGTTCGTGTGCGTTATCCCGCAGGCAACCTGGCGCAGCGGCGCGCGTTTGGACATGAAAGAGAACAGCGTCGGGGTCTCATCCGCATCCTGCTGTTCGAGCTTGTCCCAGGCAATCGTTCGACCGTCAAGACGTGGGGGCGTACCGGTTTTCAGTCGTCCCAGCGGGAGTCCAAAGCTGTCGATCCGATCGGCAAGCCTCGTCGAAGCTTGATCGCCCATACGGCCCCCTGAATAGGATGTGTCGCCAATATGGATAACGCCGCGCAGGAACGTACCCGTCGTCAAGATGACTGCGCGCGCATCAATCTCGGCACCATCGGACAGAACGACGCCGGTGATCGCGTCGCCGGACATTTGGAAATCAACAACCTCGCCCTCGATAACCGTCAGGTTCGGCGCATTTTCAGTCAGCGCCAGCATCTCGCGTTGGTACACCTTGCGGTCAGATTGCGCGCGCGGACCCTGAACAGCAGGGCCCTTCCTGCGATTGAGCAGGCGGAATTGAATGCCAGCAGCGTCAGCGACGCGGCCCATGACACCGTCCATCGCATCAATTTCGCGGACAAGGTGCCCTTTCCCAAGGCCTCCGATAGCCGGATTGCACGACATAACACCGATACCTGAGCGTTTCATCGTGACCAGTCCGGTCTTAGCCCCCATGCGTGCCGCCGCATGTGCCGCCTCACAGCCTGCATGACCTCCGCCAATCACGATGACATCGAATTGTTTCACGTGAAACACTCCATCATTTACCAAGGCAAAAGCTGGAGAATATCTCATCCAGCAGGTTTTCTACGTCAACGCGGCCCACAACCGCTTCCAAGGATCGAATCGCGATCCGGATTTCTTCTGCCGCGATATCATATTGCTCTGACCCTGCGCCAACGAAACGGGCCGCCTGCGCCAAAGTGCTCAACGACGCCCCCATCGCGCTACGATGGCGTTCGTGGGTCAGCAAACCAGCGCCTGACGCGCGCGCACTCAGTTTAGCAGAAACCTCGGCGATCAATTCTTGAACGCCCTGCCCTGTTTTTCCAGATATCGCCAAGACACTGTCCGAGCGTTGATCGGCCTTGGGCGCATAGACCAAATCGTCCTCTGCAGGTTCAATGGGCAAATCATCCCCATCTTCCAACAGAAAAACACGGAGGTCTGCAGATCGCGCACGCTGTATCGCCCGTGCAATCCCCTCAGCCTCAACCTCATCCTGGCCATCGCGCAATCCTGCGGTGTCCAGAAGCGTGACAGGAACGCCTGCGAGGTCCATGCGAACCTCGATCACGTCCCGAGTCGTGCCAGCGAATTGCGATGTGATCGCCGCCTCCCGCCTGGCCAATGCGTTCAGCAATGTGGATTTGCCTGCATTTGGTGGCCCAACGATCGCCACCTCAAAGCCTGTACGAATGCGCTCTGCTGCCGCGAACCCATCTAGTTCTCGTTCAATGTCGTCGCGCACGCTGGTCAACAACGCCTGAACCTCTGGCGTCACATCAACCGGAACATCCTCGTCCGCAAAATCAATTGTCACCTCGATCAACGACGCTGCCCGGATCAGATCACTGCGCCAGGCTTCGATCTTCTCACCCAAGGCACCGGATACCGTCCGCAAGGCCTGTTGCCGCTGCGCCTCCGTCTCCGCTTCGATCAGATCGCCAAGCCCTTCGACCTGCGCCAGATCCATCTTGTCGTTTTCCAGGGCACGGCGTGTAAACTCGCCCGGCTCCGCAATGCGCGCAGGCGTATCTGCCAAAGCCCGCAGAACCGCCGCAATCACCGCGACACTTCCGTGGAGATGAAATTCAACGACATCTTCGCCGGTGAAACTCGCCGGTCCGGCAAAGGTCAACACCAGCGCTTGGTCCAAGACCTCTCCGGCTTTGTCCTTCAGACCCCGGAGAGCGGCCTTGCGCGGAGGAGGCAGCGCGCCCGCCAGCGCCTCGGCGCAGGCAAAAGCCTGCGGCCCGGATATTCGAACAACGGCAACGCCCGCCCGCCCCTGCGCGGTTGCAAGGGCAAAAATCGTATCCATCGCTGCGCCCTCCGCCAGCGCGTCAGGTGTTCATGGAGTCGAAGAATTCCGCGTTTGTCTTGGTCTGTTTCAGCTTGGAAATCAGGAACTCGATCGCATCGGTCGTGCCCATCGGGTTCAGGATACGGCGCAACACGAATGTCTTGGTCAGATCGACCTTGTCGACCAACAGGTCCTC
Source organism: Tateyamaria algicola (assembly GCF_047715485.1). NCBI lineage: Bacteria > Pseudomonadati > Pseudomonadota > Alphaproteobacteria > Rhodobacterales > Roseobacteraceae > Tateyamaria > Tateyamaria algicola. The sequence goes on along the minus strand of NZ_CP180422.1, from coordinate 2,031,113 downwards.
TTTCCGTGTGCCGGATTTGAGGATGTCCATGGCGGGGAACACGCGTTTGTCCGCAATCTTGCGATCCAGCACGATTTCCGAGTTACCCGTGCCTTTGAATTCTTCAAAGATCACCTCGTCCATCCGGCTGCCGGTATCAATCAGGGCTGTCGCGATGATCGTCAGCGATCCGCCCTCTTCGATGTTCCGCGCCGCACCAAAGAACCGCTTGGGGCGTTGCAATGCGTTTGCGTCCACACCACCGGTCAGAACCTTGCCGGACGACGGCACCACAGTGTTGAAGGCTCTACCAAGTCTTGTGACCGAGTCCAGCAAGATAACAACATCTCGCTTGTGTTCGACCAAACGCTTGGCCTTTTCGATCACCATCTCGGATACAGCGACGTGGCGCGTTGCAGGCTCATCAAAGGTCGAGCTGACAACTTCGCCTTTGACCGACCGTTGCATGTCGGTGACTTCCTCGGGCCGCTCGTCGATCAGCAGAACGATCAGATAACATTCTGGATGGTTCTTCTCGATGCTCGAGGCGATGTTTTGCAGCAGAACCGTCTTACCCGTCCGCGGCGGGGCCACGATCAGCGACCGCTGGCCTTTCCCGATGGGCGCGACAAGGTCGATGATCCGGGCCGACCGGTCCTTCGTCGCGGGATCGTTGGTCTCCATCGTCAGCCGCTCATCCGGGTATAGCGGCGTCAGGTTCTCAAACGCGATCTTGTGGCGTGCCTTGTCCGGCTCTTCAAAGTTGATGGCCGTGGCGCTTGTCAGTGCAAAGTAGCGTTCCGCATCGTCAGGGGCCTTGATCATCCCGTGGATCGTATCCCCCGTCCGCAACGAATATTTACGGATCATCTCGGGCGAGACATAGATGTCATCGGGGCCCGGAAGATAGTTCGCCTCGGGCGAGCGCAGGAAACCGAAACCGTCCTGAACAACCTCCAGCACACCGTCGCCGTAGACCTCCCATCCCTCATCCGCGCGTTCGCGCAGAATCTGGAACATCATCTCGCCCTTCCGCATGGTCGAGGCGTTTTCGATTTCCAGCTCTTCGGCCATCGCCAAGAGGTCTTTGGGGCTTTGCGCCTTGAGGTCGGCAAGCGCTAGGATTTCAGTGGTCATGGGAATACTCTCAGGGCGCACGCAAATCGGCGCCTCAGTCACAGTCAGATGTCATAGCTAGGTGCAGGTCCCCGGACGGGGTGCGACACCGCAGATAGGCGCTGTCCGGCGCGGAGTCAACGGTTTCAGAACTTCACCACCACCGACAGCACGATCAGAACCATGAGCAACGTCGGCACTTCGTTCATCATCCGGTACTGACGGCCCGTCTTGACCGGCCCACCAGCCGCAAAGGCTTTGCGCTGCTTGCCCAGCCATCCGTGAAAGCCGGACATGGCCAGAATGCCCACCAGCTTGGTCCAGGGCCACACGGCGCCCCAGTCGATCACCCCGGGGATCAGGGCAAGGCAGATACCAAAGATCCAGGTTGCGATCATGGCCGGGTTCATGATCACCTTGAGCAGCTTGTATTCCATGGTCTGGAACAGCGCGTGCGTGTCCCCCTCCAGGCCAACCTGTTCGGTGTGATAGACATAGAGCCGTGGCAGATAGAACAGCGCGGCCATCCACGCGATCACTGACATGATGTGAAATGCCTTGATCCAGGGATACAGTCCAGCAAGCAGGTCGATCATGGAACACTCCGGTTACCTTCGGCCTTCCCTAATAAATAAAATATATAAAGAGAAAAGGATGATGATTTTGTAGGGGCGTGATTTTCTGTGGATTATCGGGTTAACGGCAGGGTTATCCTGCTTGTGCACGGATGCCTGCCAGTTGTTCATAGAGACAAGGCTGATTTCAGATACTTGATTAAAATCAAAATGTTATGTGTGATTTTCTGGCCTGTTGTCCCTGAGTTTCGTGTGGATAACCTTGTATACAGACAGTTACTCACAAACCCGGCGTTATCCTTCCCCTCATGGGACGAAAACTGCAAAACAGGGGTGAGGTGAGGGTGTTTCCTCACTTGCACGCCAGGACAGGATTGCCCAGACAATCCTCCATCCAGTCATCTGCCAATCGCTCACAGGGTTACCCACATGCATACCCCCATCATTCTGGCCTCAGGCTCCAGCATCCGGGCGGATCTGCTGCGCAATGCGGGCCTGACCTTTTCGATTGAAAGGCCGCGGGTGGACGAGGATGCGATCAAGGATGCGCTGTTGGCCGAAGGCGCGCCGCCCCGCGATGTCGCCGATGCCCTGGCCGAGATGAAGGCGCGCAAGATTGCCGACAAGAACCCGGATGCCTTTGTCATAGGGTGCGATCAGGTTCTGGCCTTTGACAATGCGCTGCTGTCCAAGCCCAAGGATACGGAAGAGGCGCGAAACCAACTGCGTGCGATGCGCGGTGAGCGGCATATGTTGCTGTCAGCCGCTGTCGTCTATCACGAGGGCAAGCCGGTCTGGCGTCACATCGGTCAGGTCCGATTGCGGATGCGGGATGTGTCGGATGAGTATCTAGACGGATATATCGAAAGAAATTGGGATGACATTCGCCATTCAGTAGGGGCATATCAACTTGAGGCCGAGGGGGTGCGGCTGTTCCACAGCATTGACGGGGACTATTTCCATGTCCTTGGGATGCCACTTCTGGAACTGCTGGCCTTTCTCACGCTTCGTGGTGTGATCGACGGATAACCAACGGTAAAGACGATGACGGGTAAAATACCATTGGCTGGGGTCATTGGCTCCCCCATTTCACATTCCAAGTCGCCGCAGCTGCACCGCCACTGGCTCAAGACCTATGGCTTGGCGGGTGACTATGTTCCGATGGATGTCGCGGCCCAGGATTTGGAGACTGTGTTGCGGACATTGCCAAAGGCGGGGTTTGTCGGCGTCAACATCACCATTCCGCACAAGGAGGCTGCGCTCGAGATCGCAGATCTGGTCACGGATCGCGCGACCTTGATTGGTGCCGCCAACACGCTGATCTTTCGCAAGGATGGCAACATCCACGCGGACAACACTGACGGCTATGGGTTCCTCGAAAACCTCAAGGCGGGCGCGCCCGGCTGGGTGCCTTCTGCTGGTCCGGCAACTGTGCTGGGTGCGGGGGGAGCGGCGCGCGCTGTGGTTGCGTCCCTTCTGGATGCTGGTGTTCCCGAAATCCTGTTGACCAACCGCACCCGTGTGCGGGCCGAAAAGTTGTCCGAGGATTTCGGCAATCGCGTGACCGTTGTCGATTGGGTGCAGGCCGGCAATATCCTCGAAGAATCCACCTTGGTGATCAACACCACATCGTTGGGCATGATTGGCAAGCAGGCGATGCGCGTCCCCCTTGATGGATTGCGGCGGGGCACGGTGGTCACTGACCTGGTTTATACCCCCCTTCGCACCGATCTGCTGGCCGTGGCCGAAGAAGCGGGATGTGTCACCGTCGATGGGTTGGGCATGCTGTTGCATCAGGCTGTGCCCGCGTTTGAGCGCTGGTTCGGTCAACGCCCCGATGTGGACAGCGCCGCGCGTGCCGCAGCCCTGCGATGACATTCAAACTGGGGCTGACCGGGTCCATCGGCATGGGCAAATCCACAACGGCCCAGATGTTTGTTGAGGAAGGGTGCGCACTGTGGGATGCGGATGCTGCCGTGCATCGCCTGTATTCAAAGGGCGGTGCGGCCGTGGCCCCGATGGGTGCTGTTTTCCCGACGGCAATCCGGGATGGCGCGGTCAGTCGGGACGCGCTGCGCAGCATCATCTCTGATGACCCAACCGCACTGGCCCGTATCGAAGCGATCGTGCATCCACTGGTCGCTCAGGACCGTGCCGAATTCATTGGGGCATCAAGCGCAGATATCCTCGTCTTCGACATTCCGTTGCTGTTCGAAACGGGAGGTGATGCGGCGATGGACGCTGTCGCAGTCGTTCATGTCCCCGACGATGTGCAAGAGGCCCGTGTCATGGCGCGGGGCACGATGAGCCATGCGCAGTTCCTCGCCATCCGTGCCAAACAACTGCCGAGTGCCGAGAAATGCGCCCGCGCCGATTTCGTTATCGAGACTGACACAGTTGAACATGCCCGCGCGCAAGTTCATCATATCATCGAGCAGATCAAGAACAGGGCCGGACATGCGTGAAATCGTTCTCGACACTGAAACCACGGGGTTTGACCCCGAAGGCGGGGATCGCATCGTCGAGATTGGGGCGATTGAGCTGATTGGCCATGTGCCGACGGCAAATGTGTTCCACGAATACATCGACCCGGAACGATCCATGCCGCAAGAGGCGTTCGAAGTGCACGGGCTTGGTGATGACTTTCTGCGCGGCAAACCGAAATTTGCCGAGCTTGGTCAGAAGTTTCTGGACTTCATCGGTGATGCCAAGCTGGTGATCCACAACGCCGCCTTTGACATGAAGTTCCTGAATGCGGAACTGAAGTGGATGGGACTGCCCGCAATTCCCTATGACCGCGCCATTGATACGCTCGACATTGCGCGCCGCCGTTTCCCCGGATCGCCCGCGTCGCTGGACGCCTTATGCCGCCGCTTTGCGATCGACAATTCCGCGCGCACCCTGCACGGCGCCTTGCTTGACAGTGAAATCCTGGCCGAGGTCTATCTTGAGCTGATCGGCGGACGTCAGCCCGATTTTGGTCTGTCCACTGCCGGGCGCAACACGTCGGACACCCAAGGTGATGGCGATTGGACACCCCCGCCCCGCCCCAAGGCGTTGCCGCCACGCGGATCCGACAGCGAACGCGCTGCGCACGCTGCTTTTGTTGCGAAACTGGGGGAAAAGGCGCTGTGGCCGAACTAGGCGGCCCGGAACCGATTGTCCCGGGCGGCCTTGTCTTGTGATCAGTTGACCGGTGTTTCGGCCTGTGCCGCGTCGCTTTGGCGGCGTGCAATCTCGTTACGATAGAGCGAGATGAAATCGATATTCTCGAGGTTCAGCGGCGGGAAGCCACCGTCGCGCGTCACATCGCTGACCACGCGGCGCAGGAACGGGAAAATCATCCGCGGGCACTCGATCAGCAGGAATGGGTGCATCTGGTCTTCTGGCACCTTGTCGATGAAGAACAGGCCGACATAGTCGATCTCGAGAACGAACAGAACGGTGTCGCCCTCTTTGTCTTTCGAGGTGATGTTCAGCTTGATCGACGCTTCGTACTGGTTTTCCTGTGCGCGCTTTTTCGCATCCAGGTTCACCTGCACCTGCACATCGGGCTGAACGTCAGGCGACGCGCCTTTTTGTGCAACGATGTTTTCAAACGACATGTCGCGGACAAATTGACCCAACACGCGCATCTGCGGTGCGGTTGGTGGGGTCTCTGTTTCTTCGGCCATTAAATCACTCCCGGCGGAAAATTGAATTTGCCTCTCGTAACAGCTTGGCCGGATAGCCTCAATGCTTGGTCCACTCGGATGGTCCGTCACTTTTGCGCTGATCCGCCTTTACCTCGGAATACTCGGCATCAATGATGTCCGGATGCTGTGGTGGCTGCGGGTGGCTTGAAAAGGTCGTGACCTTGATGCGCGACCGCGCCCATTTGAACACCGCCAGCCGCACACCGGGCACCAGCAGAGCAAAACCAACCGCATCCGTGAAAAAGCCGGGCGTCAGCAACAGCGCCCCGGAAAACAGGATCATCGCCCCGTGCGCCAAGGCCTCGCTGGGGTCGCGCATCTGGTTAAACGAGGATTTCACCTGCGACATGGCTTGAATGCCCTGCGCGCGTACAAGCATCGTTCCGATCACGGCGGTGATGACCACGATCAGCAGGGTCCACCCCAGGCCAATCGCGCCGCCAATCTGAATGAAAAGCGCGATCTCGATCAGGGGGACGAGAAGAAAAGCAACAAACAGCCACATATGCGACTTCCTTTCCATGGGCCATTCTGGCCTCGCGGTGGACTTGGTGCCACCTTGCACCTACATAAGGAACGGACGTGGCCGATGCCACCCGAGCCCGCTTAACGAGGTATGAATGAACTCTCCGCTGATCCAGCTTCTTGTCCTTGCCGGCATCGCCGTTTTCCTGATTCTGCGTTTGAAGAACGTGCTTGGGACGCGTGAAGGTTTCGAACAGCCCCCCGTTCCAAAAACGGCGAATGACCGTCTTGGCGGCCCAAATCTTGAGGTGATCGAAGGCGGCCCCGACCTCGACATCACGGATCACGTGGATGAAGACAGCCCAGCCGCCCACGCGCTGACCGAGATGAAGCGTATTGAACCCTCCTTTAACGTCGCCGATTTTCTGCAAGGTGCCCGTGGTGCCTACGAGATGATCGTGATGGGATACGAGCAGGGTGAGCTGGCCAATATCCAGCCGTTCCTGTCCGAAGAAGTCTATGAGTCTTTCGTTGACGGCGTTGCCGCGCGCGAAGATCAGGGCCTGACCATCGAGGCCGAATTTATCGGCGTGCGCGAGCTGAAACTTGTCGACGCGACCTATGATCCGGAGTCCAGCGAAGCAGAACTGACGATTAAATTCGTAGCCGAACTCACATCTGCTGTTCGCGATCAGGGTGGAGATATCGTAGAAGGTAGCCTAACCGAGGTGAAAAAGCAGAAAGACACGTGGTCTTTTGCGCGAACCATGGGGGCTGACGACCCGAATTGGCTACTGGTGTCTACAGACGCGTAATCCGATCATTTGTCGGTATGTGCTGTGCGTTTGCCTCCATGACAGGTGGGGCGAGCGCCGACGTGCACTATACGGTGATGGATTTTGCAGCCCTTGATGGCTGGGCCGATGACGATCACGCCGCCGCGCTGACGACGTTCCAGAATACGTGCCGGGATATGAATGATCCCGATTGGACGGCGCTATGTGCTTACGCCACCCAAAATCCCGATCCGCGGGCGTTCTTCGAACTGTTCTTTCGCCCCGTTCTGATCGAAGACGGGGCCGCGGGGCTGTTTACGGGATATTTTGAGCCCGAACTGGATGGGTCACTGCGGCGCAGCAGCCGCTATCGCTATCCGGTCTACGCTATGCCGCCCGAGGCGCGCGTCAACCGGCCCTGGCTGACCCGGCGCCAGATCCTGGAAGGGTCTGTTATGGATGGCCGTGGCCTGGAAATCGCGTGGGTCGATGACCCGGTCGAGCTGTTCTTTCTTCAGATCCAGGGGTCCGGACGCATCCGTTTGCCGGGTGGGCGGACGATCCGCGTGGGCTATTCCGGGTCGAACGGCCACGAATACCGCTCAATCGGGGCCGAACTGGTGCGGCGCGGCACTTACGCGGCCCATCAGGTCAGCGCGCAGGTGATCAAGAACTGGGTCAAGCGCAATCCATTCGATGGCCAACAGCTGCTCTATCACAACAACTCCTACGTCTTTTTCCGTGAGGTGAGCGAAGTACCCTCAGACCGGGGGCCGCTGGGTGCGATGAACCGGTCCATCACCACGATGCGGTCCATTGCAGTTGATCCCAAATTCGTCCCGCTGGGTGCGCCTGTATGGATCGAAAAGGATGGCCAGAACCCGCTGCGCCGCCTGATGATCGCGCAGGACACCGGGTCGGCGATCAAGGGGGCGCAACGCGCCGATGTGTTCTTTGGCACCGGTGACAAGGCGGGGCGAGACGCGGGCCGTTTGCGCGATCCGGGCCGGATGATGGTACTGATGCCGATCCAGCGCGCCTATGCCCTGCTGCCGGAAAGCGCAATATGAGCCGCCGCAAACTCCGCCCGGATGAAGAAGAGTTGTGGCGCAAGGTTGTTGAAAAGACGGACCGCCTGCACCCTGAAAAACCGCTCGATCCCAGTGACTTTGTCACCACGCCCCAGCCGAAACCACGCAAGACGCTTCCGTTTGTAACGATGCCTCAGGCCGTTGAGATGCCAGCGCGCCGCCCGTCAACCAGCGTTTCATTGACGCCCACGATTTCCGATCAGGTGCGCAGCCAACCCGTTCAGATGGACCGCAAGGCGTTCGACCAGATGAAACGGGGCAAGTTGCGTCCCGAGGGCAAGCTGGACCTGCACGGCATGACGTTGGACCGCGCCCATCCTGCCTTGACCCGTTTTGTTCTGCGCGCGCAAGCGCAGGGCAAACGCCTGGTTCTGGTGGTGACGGGCAAAGGCAAACAGCGCGATGACGGCGGCCCGATCCCTGTTCGCTTTGGTGTGCTGCGCCATCAGGTGCCGCAATGGCTTGCAACCCCGCCCCTGTCATCGGCTGTCTTGCAAGTGACCGAGGCGCATTTGCGTCATGGTGGCAGCGGCGCCTATTACGTTTACTTACGCAAAGCCCGGTAGGCTGCGGCGCGCGCGGCGCACCCCGATCCACATGCACAAGGTCGCGATCAGGAAATAGATAGATACACCCACGTATTGAACGGGTAGATCGACACCCAGATCAATCAACACACCCGTGATCCCCGGCCCTAGGGCGGACCCCAAGACCATAACTGCCGCCGCCATCGCCTTGATCGATCCGATGCTGCGCGTCCCGTAAAATTCAGCCCAAAACGCGTTGGGTAGGGTCGCATTTGCGCCGGTCGTCAGCGCAAAGAATACCAGCCCGGCCGCGCCCGCCCATAGCGAGCCCGCCCCTGCAAAGAATAGGAAGGCGATCACCAAAGGCAGTTGGAAAAACGGCATCAGGCGGGCCGTCCCAAATCTGTCCAAAGCGATGCCAGACAGGATCATCGCACCGATCCCGGCCACCGTGTAAATGGGAAACAGCGCAACAAGAGAGATATGCGCCCACCCTTTCAGTTCTGCGTAATAGGCCTGATGAAAGAAGAACGCAGTGCCAAAGGCCGACAGGCCCGCTAGTCCGGGCACCATCAGCCAGAACAGCGGATGCATCAACGTTTCACGACGGGTCCAGTGGCGTGTCTCCATCCCCGTGCTCTGGTTTTCGTCGGCCATAGACTGCGGCGTGCGTTCGGATTTCAGCAGCGCGGCGAGGATGGGTATGCCGGCAAAGGCGATGCCTGCGGCAATCACCCACAACATCCGCCAGTCGAACACCGTCATCAGCGCAACAAATGTCAGGGGCAGAATGGCCTCCCCCAGGGAAAAGCCCAAGGTGGCAACAGCCAGTGCGCGGCCTCGGGTGGCCACGAACCAGCGGGCCATGGCGACGATCGCGATGTGGCTGGTCATGCCCTGCCCGGTCAGCCGCAGCGCAAAGATCACAACGGGCAAGAGGGCGGCGTAAGGATTCCATGCCATCGCCAGACAGGACAGGCCCAATAGGCCCAGTACGGCCATGCCCAACGCACGCGCCCGAAACATATCCGTCAAGCCACCGGCCCAGACCATGACGGCGGCGGCCACAAACGTGCCCAGCGCGTAAATGCCACCCCAGCCCCCGTGCGACAGGCCAAAGTCGGCCTGTATCCGAGCGGCAAAGATCGAGATGAAGAATGTCTGACCGAATGACGAAAGCAGGGTCAACAATGCACCTGCGGCCAGCCAGCTTTTGTTGTCCCCCAAGAACGAAATCAGGTCAGTGCGGGGGAGCTTGTTGTTCACTAACGCGCATCTCCGTTGGCGTTGAGACTGGCGCTTGGTGAGTTCAGCAATACCCGCCGCTGTCCTGGCAATACCACCGTCGCACCGCTGCGCCCCCGCAGAAACTCACGATCCAGATCAGAGGACCGGCGCAGCAACTGGATCAGCGCGGGCGACCCGCCCACGACAAAATGGTTGCCTGACCTGCGATCCGAAAAGGCGGACACATCGACAACCGTCAGCGGCAAATCCGCCACCTCATCCGAATTCTGGATATTGCCGAGCTGCGATTTCTCGCCCCGCAACCGCGAGGACACCCGCAAGACGGCATCCTTGCGCGACACGATCACCACAAACGGGTCCGGGACAGTCTGAATGCGGCTGAACTGGCTGCGGAATACGTCAACGTTGATGTCGGGCGACATCAGGATCACGCCCCGAATATTGCGCCCGACCCAACCGGGGTCGGCAATCTCGAGCTGGCGAAATGTCTCCATGACCAGGGCGCTGCCCATGGAGTGGGCGACGACAATGACGTCCGGTTGGTCCGCAGTTCGGACCGCACGCAAAAGCTCGGCCAGACCATCGCGGGCAAACAGCGCACTGTCCTGATCGTATTCATAGCCCAGCGGGTTGCCCCGACTTGGCCAGGAATAGCTGACATGCGCGCCGGGGATTTCCAGATCATGCGCCAGCTGTGCCATGCGAAAGGCGGAGTCCGAAAAGCTGTTGTTGAAGCCGTGAACAAACACTGTCACCTCGCGGCGATCCGATGATCTTGCCGCCACCTCGCCTGCCACGCGCCGGGCAAAATCGTTGCGATCCGCAAAATCGCCAAGTTCGGCCAGTGCAAAGTCGCGGTCGAGTTTGGGTTTGTCATAGCCATCCGATACGGTGCCCAGATCCCGGTTCGGTGGAATGGATACCGTGGCCTCCATCAGCCGCAGCGTTGTCGAACGCCCGATCCCAAACTCCCCCGCATCGTTCAGGGCGCGGGTTGTGCCGATGAACACGGTTTTGTTCAGGCCATAGTTCAGCGCGTCCGGCACAATCGGCGCAGCAGTCCTGTCACTGCACCCGACAAGGGCCAGCACACACACGAAAATGGTCCACCGCATTTCTACACCGTTCAGTTCAGTTAGTCAGGATGTACCCGACACCGAGCCGTACGGCTAGAGGACATAGCGGCTGACATCGGTCGAGCGCGCCAATTCGCCCAAGTGCTGCTCGACGAAAGCGGCATCGACGACGATTTGATCCCCACCTCGATCCGGCGCGTTAAAGGACAACTCCTCGAACACACGCTCCATCACGGTATATAGGCGGCGCGCTCCGATGTTTTCGACGCTCTGGTTCACCTCGGCGGCGATGCGGGCCAGCGCGCGGATGCCTTCGGGTTCGAACGTCACCGTCACCTGCTCGGTTGCCATCAGGGCGGTGTATTGAAGGGTCAGGGCATTGTCCGTCTCCTCCAGAATGCGGACAAAATCATCCTCGGTCAGCGCCCGCAACTCGACCCGGATCGGTAGACGGCCCTGCAATTCGGGCAGCAGGTCAGACGGTTTGGCAATGTGGAATGCGCCGGAGGCGATGAACAGGATGTGGTCGGTTTTGACAGGTCCGTGTTTCGTGCTGACGGTTGTCCCTTCGATCAGGGGCAGCAGATCGCGCTGCACCCCCTCGCGGCTGACATCGGCGCCGCGCGCATCCGAGCGGGCGCAGACCTTGTCGATTTCGTCCAGGAATACGATCCCGTTTTCCTGCACCGCCTCGAGCGCGGTCTTGGTCACGGTTTCATCATCCAGCAGCTTGTCCGCCTCTTCCCCGATCAGCAGGTCGTAGCTTTGGGCGACTGTCAGTTTCTTGCGCGTGGTGCGCCCGCCCATGGCTTTGCCGAACAGATCGCCGAGGTTCATCATGCCCATGTTGCCGCCCGGCTGGCCGGGGATGTCCATCATCGGGAACGGGTTCGACGTATCGGCTACGTCCAGCTCGATCACGGTATCGTCCAACTCGCCCGCCTTCAGCTTCTTGCGGAACATCTCGCGGGTGCCATCGCGGGCATCGGTGCCTGCAATCGCTTCGATCACGCGGTTCTCGGCGGCCTTGTAGGCGTTCGCCTTGACGTCGTCACGCATGTGTTCGCGGGTCTCGATAATGGCGGCATCGACGAGATCGCGCACGATCTGTTCCACGTCCCGCCCGACATAGCCGACTTCGGTGAACTTGGTCGCCTCGACCTTGAGGAAGGGCGCGCGCGCCAGCTTGGCAAGGCGGCGGCTGATCTCGGTCTTGCCCACGCCTGTGGGGCCGATCATCAGGATGTTCTTGGGATAGACCTCGTCCCGCAGATCATCATCCAGTTGCTTGCGCCGCCAGCGGTTGCGCAGGGCCACGGCCACGGCCCGTTTGGCATCGGCCTGCCCGATGATAAAGCGGTCAAGCTCGGAAACGATTTCGCGGGGCGTGAGGTCGGTCATGCAGTTCTCCTTCGCGCTTCGATGTAACCTTTGATCACAGAAACGCAACCACGCTCACGTCCGCGTGCGGGGTGCTGCAATATACGGTACAGTCTGCCATGTTGGCTTTGTCACAATTTCCAAGGGAGCATCCCAGATGAACCGCCGTAGATTCCTGTCTTTCACCGCCCTGGGCCTCGCCTCGCTGCCCGCAACCTCGCTGTTTGCAGGTGGGCATGGCCGTCTGGGGACTTTCAAAGGCGCCAGCAACCACGTCACGACCGGCACGGCCGAGGTGGCAGGTAATCAGGTCAACCTGTTGGCTGACTTCACCTTTGACGGTGCGCCCGACCCCAAGGTGGCGCTGGGCAAGAACGGGTATGACAAGAATACGCTGATGGGCCCCCTCACATCGGACAAGGGCGCGTCCAGCTATGCCATCCCTGCCGGGATCGACGCCAGCGAATACAACGAAGTCTGGATCTGGTGCGAAAAGTTCAACGTGCCGCTGGGCGTCGCCAAACTGAACTGAGCCCATCCAGGCAAGACAAGACAATGGCCGCGCTGCACACGCGGCCACTTTTGCGTTTAGTCGAGGATCTTGGTGAACACCTCATCCCGCATCATGGCGTCAAACCAATGGGGATACAGCTTGCCCGGAGGGGACGCGGCATCAAGGGCTGCGATTTGTTCATCCGACAGGGTCAGGCCGGGCGCTGCCAGCGCGGCTTCCATCTGGCTCATCTTTGATGCCCCGAAAATCACGGTGTGATCGGATTTCTGCGCAAGAATCCACGCCAGTGCGACGGTTGCCGGATGTGCATCATGGGCCCGCGCGACATTGGTCAAGGTAGAGATGGCGTTGTGCGCCGTTTTGATATCGACGTCCAGGAAATCACCGCCAATTGCAAGACGGCCCTCGGTCGCGTCCAGTTTCTCAGGATCGTATTTGCCCGACAGCAGCCCGCCCGCCAGCGGCGACCACGCCATCAGGCTGCCGCCCATTTCGGCCATCATCGGCAGCACATCATGCTCAACATCACGAGCGACGGCGTTGTAGAGGTATTGGCCCGCGATGAACGGCGTCATGCGGTTGTCGCGCTGGTACTGGATGGCCCGCGCGCCATGCCATGCCGGCCAGTTCGAGAATCCGATATAGCGCACCTTGCCATGATCAATCGCAATCTGCAGCGCGGCCAGCGTTTCCTCCATCGGGGTGGTGAAATCGGTCTTGTGCAGGACAAGCAGGTCAATGTGATCAATGCCCATCCGCCCTAGGCTGCCATCAATCTGTTTCAGCACATGGCCGCGGCTGAGCCCGGCGTCGTTCAGCTGATCGGTCTGACGGAACCCAAGCTTGGTGCAAATCACCGCCTCGTTGCGGCGCTTGCCCAGCGCCTTGCCCAGGATCACCTCGGATTCACCGTTCGAATACCCATCGGCGGTGTCAAAGAAATTCACGCCAGCATCCAGCGCGTGGGTGACCATTTCCGTGGCGCTGTCCTGTCCAACAGTGGCAACGCCGGGCAGCCAGTCGGACCCAAGATTGAAGGTCATCGTGCCAAAGCACATGCGGCTGACAATCAGCCCGCTGTTGCCAAGCCGGGTGTACGCCATGTCCGTCATTTTCTGATCTTCTCTACCGTGAGGTTTCCATTGGTGTAGACGCAGATATCGGAGGCAATCGCCATCGCATCGCGCGCAACCGTTTCCGCGTCACGGTCGCTGTCTATCAATCCGCGCGCAGCGGCCAGTGCATAGTTCCCGCCAGAGCCGATGGCGGCGACATTGTGCTCAGGCTCCAGCACATCGCCAGCGCCGGTGATCACGAACATGTCCGCGCCGTCCGTGACGATCAGCATCGCCTCGAGCTTTTGCAGGTACTTGTCGGTGCGCCAGTCCTTGGCCAATTCGACGCTGGCGCGGGCCAATTGGCCAGGCGTCGCCTCCAGCTTGGTTTCCAGCCGTTCCAGCAGGGTGAACGCATCCGCCGTTGATCCGGCAAAGCCTGCAACCACATCAAACCCACCAGGGCTGAGGCGACGCACCTTGCGCGCCGTCCCCTTGATCACGGTCTGGCCCAGCGACACCTGCCCATCCCCGGCAATCACCACCTCACCGCCCTTTTTCACGCCTATGATCGTGGTTCCGTGCCAGCCGGGAAAGTCTGCGTTGGCCATGCGGGGCCTCCTTTGTTTGCTGGAATGTATATGGCTTTTGGTCGCGGGTGGGGCAAGGTCCCCATCTTGTCGCCCGAAACGCCCGGCCCTAGGGTGTCGCCATGCCCCAGCCCAAACGCGTGCGTTTCTACCTCGAAGATGACTTGCGCGACAGCGCGGCTACGGGGCGGCACAATTTCATCTCGAAAATCGTGCAGGTTCTCGAACGGTCCGGTTTCGAGGTGGGCTTTCATCCCAACACCCCGGCGGAACGGCTCAAGGCCATCGGGCGTCGCGGCTATGGACTGTGCCACATGACACCACCGCCAAACGCGCGTTGCCTGACGTTTCGCAGGGTCTATCACTATCCGTTCTGGCAAATTCAGCCATCAGACAAGCGCTGGGAATGGGACGTGGCGACGGTGCAGTTTGACCCGGATACATGCCCCGAGGCTGAGGCAGACCGGTTTTTCGGCTATTGGCGCAAACGCATCTGCGGTGACCTGCTGAACGAGATTGCCGATGACGGGTTCATCTACATACCCCTCCAGGGTCGACTGACGGAACAGCGGTCATTCCAATCCTGCAGCCCGATCGAGATGATTTCCAAAACACGCGCCGCGTGCCCGCACCAACAGATCATCGCGACACTGCATCCCAAGGAGACGTATGCCGCAGACGAAGTTGCGCAGCTGCACGCGCTTGCATCTGCCGACCCGTTGTTGCGCATCGACAAGGGTGGGCGCGACAGGTTCCTGCCCCGGTGCAGCTTCATCGTCACACAGACGTCAGGCGTGGCTTTTGACGGTATGTTCTTTGGCAAACCCGCGGTGCTGTTTGGGCAAACGGATTTTCACCACATGGCACGCAATGGCCAATACCCTGGTGCGTTCGAAAACGTCGCCGACCATGTTCTGGACTATGCCAAATATGTCTGGTGGGTCTGGCAGCACATGGCCATCAATGCAGGCCATGACAGTGCCGGGGCCAAGATTGCGGCAAAACTATCCGCCGCAGGGTGGCCAGTAGAGGCGTGAGGGCACCCAGGTGTTGGGCGCCCTGACGGCGTTTAGATGGAGTCAACGATCCAGTTCATCAAGGCGGCCTTGGGCTTGGCCCCCGCCATGTTCGACACGACCTGACCGTCCTTAAAGATGAACAGCGCAGGAATACCGCGCACACCCATCTGGGCAGGTGAATTCGGGTTCGTGTCCACGTCGACTTTGACGATCTTCACTTTGCCCGCCAATTCGACCGACAGCTCTTCGAGCGCTGGGCCAATCTGCTTACAGGGGCCGCACCATTCGGCCCAGAAATCCACCACAACGGGGACATCGGAATTTTTGACTTCTGCGTCAAAGGTTGCGTCGGTTACGGCCGTGGTCGCCATTGTTCATCTCCTGCCAGGATCAAGCGTAGGGTCGCAACCTAGGTAGCCCCATGTGCATCGTCAAGATATTGCGCACGAGACAGCGCTTGCGTCACGATTTCGTGCGTCAGCGGCATCAGGTGGCCGGTGCGTGTCCACAAGATTCCCAGGTCGATGGCCTTGCCCGGATAGATCTGTGCGATGGCGGCGGCGTATGCGCCCATCTGCATCAGGATGCCATCAGGACAGGTTTGGGGCGAATCCGGCACCACCCGGTTGCTCTTGAAATCCACGATCAGAACGCGGTTTTCCGTAACGATCAGGCGGTCAATCGTGCCGTGCAGGCGGCGGTGCTGCAACGGGGCGGTGACAGCAACTTCGGCCAGCGTATCTGGCCCGAACAGATGGGCCAGGTCAGGCGTGTTCCGCACAGCCATGGCTTCGGCGAGCGCCTCGGTTTTCAAGGGGTCAGTCAGGTCGAAGGCCTGGGTGACCTGTGCGATCCGATCATCCGATGCGCCCGGCGGTACTTCCAACAGGGCGTGAACAAGCGTGCCATAGGTCTTGGCCGTTTCCTCGTCCAACCCATCGCCGGGCAGCGCCTTGGCCCCACCCAGATCAGACGGCGACAGGGTCGGGGGCGCTTCGGGCAGGTCCGGCGCATCTTGGGCATAAAGCGCGGGCAAGGTCATCGTATGCACCTCTGCCTGCTCGGCTGCATGCGGAGTCTCGAATTGCCACGATCCGTATTCCATCCGCAGGCCCTGACCCACCGGGGTGATCAGATCAACGGCTCCGCCGTCGCGCATCGCGGCCTCAACCCGCTGGTGCCAGTCGTCACCATTCTTGTCCAGTTCCCCGGACGCCCCGACGATCAACCACTTTTCCGCCCGTGTTAGAGCCACATAAAGCAGACGCAGCGACTCTTCGCGCTGGGCGTCTTTCATCTCTTCCAGCCGCTCGACCATGACCTCGGGCTGTTGGGCCGTGGCCACCTTCCAGACCGGCGTGCCATCCATTTCGATGATGTCGTCCATATTGCGCAAGGCGCGCTTGCCACATTCGGGCAGGATGACAATGGGCGCCTCCAGCCCCTTGGATCCATGCACCGTCATCACGCGGATCTGGTTCGAGGCGCTGTCTATCTGGCGTTTTACCTCGAGGTCATCCGTCTCCATCCACGTCAAAAACCCGGTCAGGCTGGGCACAGAATTGCGCTCATAGGCCAGAGCCTGGGACAACAGAGCGTTGATCCCATCCTCGGCCTCTGATCCCAACCGGGCAAGCAGGCGTTTGCGCCCCCCGTGACGGGTCAGCATCCGTTCAATCAGATCATAGGGGCGCAGGAAATCCGTGCTGTCGCGCAGATCGCGTAGAATCGAGACTGTTTCAAGGAATTCGTCCCCCTTTTCGCGCAGGGCAGGCCAGAGAAAATCGTGTTTGCGGTGATGGGCCAGCGTGAACAACTGCTGTTCCGACCACCCAAACAGCGGCGAACGCAGCGCGGTCGCAAGGGACAAACTATCCTCGGGCGTGGCAAGGAACGACAGCAAGGCCCCCAAATCCCTGACAGCAGTTTCCGCGCCGACCTTCAGGCGATCCGCACCGGCGATGGGCAGGTCTGCCTCTTTGCAGGCGCGGATGATGTCGGAAAACACACCGCCGCGCCGCTGCACAAGGATCAGAAAGTCGCGGGGCTGAATCGGGCGCGGCCCGGCTGCGTCGGGGATCACGACGCCCGTGTCGATCATCTGCTTGATCTGTCTGGCTACGGCATCGGCCAGAATGCGATACTGGTGTTCGGGGTGGCGGCGATCAATGGGGTCGAACCAGTCCTGCTCGGGCTCTTTCTCGGGTTTGGGAACGACGGGCCACAGATCAACGCGGCCGGGCAAGTCGGTGTTGAAGGCGATATGCTTGTTCTCGCCAAATCCGGCCGCAGGTGCGTTTGCGAACACAGTGTCCACCAGTCGCAAGATCGCGGGCGAGGATCGGAACGAATAATCAAGCGTGTTGCTGTGCAGCGTTTGGCCGGATTCACCCAGTTTAGAGCCGAATTCGGCCTGCATCCGATCAAACTCGCGCGGGTCGGCACCCTGAAAGGAATAGATCGACTGTTTCTTGTCGCCAACTACGAAGATCGTGCGCGTGACGTCCGCCCGCGCCCCCTCCCCGCTCGAAAACTCTTCGGCCAGTTTGCGGATCACGTCCCATTGGGTTGGGCTGGTATCTTGCGCCTCGTCCACAAGGATGTGATCGATCCCGCCATCGAGCCGATACAGCACCCAGGCGGCAACGGCCTCATCGCTCAGCAATTGGCGGGCCTTCTGGATCAGGTCGTCAAAGTCCAACCATCCCCGCCGCTGTTTCGCCTGCGCGTACATGTCGGCAAAACGGCGGGCAAACTGGTGGAGGATCATGGCCCTTTCCGCAGCCTCCAACGCCAACGCAGCACTGCGCGCGTCAACGACCCGCTGTATCAGGCCCTCAAGCTGCGGCAAAAGATGCGCTGCGATCTCTCGCGTGTCCTTGGTTGGAAAACGCGCCCTGGGCGTACCCGCTTGGGTCAGAAATGCCGCCTTGAGATGCGCGAGGGCAGAGGCATCCAACGTCGCGATCTTTTGCAAGCTGCGCCCGACACCAGCATCGCTGCCGCCACGCGCCAACAGTATCGGGATCAATTCTTGCAGCATCTCCCAATCGCCGGGCGCAATGGCGTCTTGCGCGATTTTGTCATGCGTCAGGCCCGCGCCTTGACCAAACAGGGCAAGGGCATCATCGAGTGTCAGGTCGGTAAAGCGCTCGGCCGACCCCACAATTTCGCGGGTCAGTTTCAGAAAATCCTCGCCCGAGTAAAGCCGTGCCAGCGCCGTCAGCACAGGCGCGTCCGGTCCATCGGCCATTTGATCCACAAGTTCCGCGCGCAACAGGTCGGCAGCGCGATCCTCGATCTCGGTAAACTGCGGGCTTACCCCCGCTTCGAGCGGAAACCGCCGTAACAGAGATGCACAGAACGAGTGGATGGTCTGAATCTTGAGGCCGCCGGGTGTCTCGATGGCGCGCGCAAACAGTGTGCGTGCCTCGCGCAGATCATCCTCGTTCGGGGCACGATCAAGTCCGAGATCTGCCAGAGCCTTGATCAGCGCAGTGTCATCCAGCATCGCCCAAGCGCCCAAGCGTTTGAACAACCGGTTCTGCATCTCCGATGCGGCGGCCTTGGTATACGTCAGACACAGGATGTGTTGGGGTTGCACCCCCTCAAGCAGCAAGCGTGCAACGCGATCCGTCAGCACGCGCGTCTTGCCTGAACCCGCGTTGGCCGACAGCCAAGTGGAGGCCATGGGCCGCGCCGCGTCTTGCTGGCGGCGCGTGGCTTCGTGCATCGGGGTCATTCCAATACCTCTGGAACAGGCATGGCGCTGACATCCCATTCGCCAAAGCGGGCGAGCTGGTCGTAATCCCGCGCCTGACGGTCTTCGTAGAGGGCGCGACGAGACGTGTACCCTTTGTCACCCTCGAGATACGCGCCGAGCAATCCAACCAATTCAGCAAGCACCTTGCCTGTCGGCTCGTCAGCAATGGGCGCCTCTTCTATCTTGGGATTCGACCCTAACCCGATGAATTGCGCCGATCTGACGGTGCGGGGGCCAAGGGCTTCGAACCCGCCCTGCTCGACCATTGCCGCCTCGATCAACAACTGTTTGTCGAAGTGTTTTTGCATGTTCTTGCTGGGCGGCGTGCCGGTCTTGTAGTCGTACAGGATCACCTCGCCCGCTTCGTCCACATCTATCCTGTCCGCCCGACCTGTCAGTGTGGTCTTGATCATCGGCAAGGGCAGCGTGCCGGTTGCCTGCTCTTCGAACAGGGACGGTGTTGCGATGGATTGGCGCGTTTGCTCGGTCTCGACGATCCAGGCAGCGGCGCGCTGGAACCGGGCCAACCACAGCGCGCGGGCGGCAGGCCAGGGCACGTCGGTGGCCAGGATATCTGTGGCATGGTGCATCAGGGCGTCGACTGTCAGCGTGTCGGAATCCTGCACTGTCGCCTTTACGAACCGCTCCATCACCTCGTGCGACAGGATTCCGCGCAGCAATGCATCGGGGGTTTGTACCAGCGGCCTGAGGGCGCGCAGGCGCAGGCAGTGCTTGGCATAGATCGCGTAAGGGTCACGGATGAGTGTTTGAATCTCGGTGACCGAAAACTTGCGGGGGCGCGCAGAGACGGGTGGGCAGGGTGCCGGGCGGTGCGCCTTGGCGACATCCGCGCTTGCGTCGAGGTGTCGGGCCATGCCCAGCCAGATATTTCCCCGTGCCTGCATCGCACTCCACACATCCGGCGCCCCTTGGGATGCGAGGCCTGACAACAGGTTTTGCAACCTGTTCAGCCAACGCGACGGCACCGTTTCTGCATCATCGGACCGAATCGCACGTGTCAGCCACACCTCGGGCGCGGCAATTGCCTGTTGGAAATCATGGGCAGACAGACCGATCCGCCGCTCCGGCAACAACAGGCCGGCGTCAAAGCGCATCTTGCGGTTCAGCCAGGGGTCAGGCTTGGGCGGTTCCGGCCATGTACCGTCATTCAACCCGGCAAGGATGACGAGGTCGGCGCCCTGCACCCGCGCCTCGAGCGTGCCCCAGATCATGATGCTGGGATGGGGTGTATCGCGGTCGCGCACTTCCTCACCGCTTAGGACGCCCCCCACCAAAGCGCCGTAATCAGCGGCGGTCATCGCCCCGCCGAACTGCGCCTGATCGGCCAGCGTCTGCATGGCGGCGCGTGCCTTTTGGCCTGCCTTCTTTTGCCACAACTCGCCGCTGTCGGTTCCGTCCGGGCCTTGGGCAATCGCCTCGGCCAGTGCGATGTGGCGGTTGACCCAATCGGAAAGGGGCAAGGCACCCGGCACCTGCATGCCGCAAATCGTGTCAGCCACCCAGCCTGCCCATGCCTCGGTGTCGTCCTTGGCCGCGCAGCGCAGCAATCCGGCGCGGTCGGGATAGGGCAAGCCATCACGCCGAATGCGCAATTCCAGCTTGAGCGTGCTGAGCTGGTGCGTGTTCCGATCCGCCCCGGTATGCGTCAGCGGATGTTTCAGAAGGGTCAGCAGTGCCTCTGCATCCAAAGTGCGGTCAAACAGGGCGGCCACGTGGCGCAGGTAACGCCCGGGCGGCGACAGGTGCAGCGGTGTTCCGGCGCTGTCATCGGGCAAGATGTTCCACCGGTCGAGCGCGGCAGTTACCTGCCGTGTCAGCATGCGATCCGGGGTGATCAGCGCCGCGCGCTGCCCGGTCTCGGCGGCCTGACGCAGGCGCATGGCAATCGCGATGGCCTCGGCGCGCGGGGTGTCTGCTTCGATCAGGGTAACATCGCGTGTCGCCTCTTCCAGCCCCTCCAGCCTTGGCCCTTCGCTGCGCCAGGCGTCGGTCACCGGGGCCGGGCGCAGGGCAAGCGACACCAGCCGGTTGCGCGGGGCAGAGGGTGGGACGTTGTCGGACCATGGTAGGATTGCGGTCGGCGGCAACTCCAACGCTTGCGCAAGTTTGAGAAAGCGGAACTGCGGGTGATCCTCGCCCATGGCATCTGCGGCCATCTGATCCCAGACATGGGGCATGTCGAAATCGAAACCCGGCAGCACAACGGCCCCTTGCGGCAGTTTGGCGACGGCTTGCATCAGCAATTGCGTGGTGCCGCGCGATCCGGTGGAACCAACGATCAGGAACGGATCATCGGGCGGGTTCCCGGCCCAGTGCTGCGCCAGCATCTGCACGGTTTCGCGCTGTCGTGCTTCGGGATCGGGCGCGTCGCGTGTACTGTCGATATAGCTTTGGGCGATGCCGATGAACTGCTGTGCGCGCGCCCAATGCCCCGACTGGTCCGTCACATCCAGATTGGCAATATCGGCCGCGCTGACCCCTTCGCCCTGCATCTCGTCCATCAGCGCGGCAAGGCTGTCAGCCAGGTCAAAGCCTGCGGTGTCCGGTGCGACGTTGGTTTGCTGTTCTATCAGGCGTTTCGTCAGTGTGACCAGTTCCAGCCGACGACGCAGCGCCGATCCGGCCGGGGGAAGCGGTGGGCCGGGTAACAGATCGTCCAGATGCCCAAGCATCCGGATGCGCGGCAACAGACGCGGCGGGCCCCCATCGAACAGGTTTCGCAAGCGGCGCGCCATGCGTTTGGTGTTCACGAACAGGGTGATCCGTGCCCACGTCTCGGGCGGCTGCCCGTGCAGGCGCTGTTCAAGGCCGCGGATCACGGCAGCGGGAAAATCGACGCCAGTGGCGCATCCAAACACGCGTGGCGTTTCGCCTGGTTCAAACACGGGTGTCCGCCAGCATCTGTTCGGCTTCGGCAATGCCACCGGGATGGCCCACATCGCACCAATGACCGGGATAGCGCAGTCCAAAGAGACGGTTGTTGTCCGCCATCATGTTCCAGACCACGTTCAGCGAAAACGCCGTCTCTGCAACCTCGTGCAGCAGCTCGGTCTTGAGGACTTGCACACCGCCATACACCGTCGACCCGCCGCGGTGCAGATGACCCTTCTGGTCGATGTCAAAGTCTCCGCCCGACAGGCGGCCATGCACCTGAGCCATCGGCACACAGATCAGCAGCGCGTCCATCCGCTCGGGCTCCCACGCGTCTTGCAACATGGCGACGGGGTTGGGGCCGGACCAGACGGCGTCCGAATTCAGGGTGACCACGGTGTCACGGCCCAACAGCGGCAACGCATTGCGCAGCCCGCCGCCTGTGTCGAGGATGTCCGGTTCTTCCCGGATCGTTTGAACGGCCGATTTGTCCAGATACGCTTCGAGCATTTCGGGCAGATAGTGGACGTTGGCGATAATCGGGTCCGCGTGGACATCGTTTGCCAGGGCCAGGGCGTGGTCGATGAGGGGCCGCCCGGCGACGGGGATCAAGGGCTTGGGCCGATGCGCCGTTAGCGCGCCCATGCGCGTGCCGAACCCGGCCGCAAACAACATCAGGGCAGGGGGATCGTGGCGCATTGGTCTTTGAGGCTTTGCAGGACAGAGGGTGAGGGGGCGGGCAGCGCGTCGTTGATCAGGGGCGCGATGTGCCCGAGGGCCGGGTGCGCCAGATTGGTTTGAACGTGTCCCCAAACGCGGGGGATCAGATCGACGTAATGCGGTTTGCCATAGGACAGGGACAGGCGGGCAAAGACGCCGAGGATACGCAGGTTGCGTTGTGTGCCCAACAGGGCATAGGCGGCGGCAAACGCCTGCGCATCTGCACCGGTCTCCCGCACATAGCGATCAACCATCATCTGTTGCAGATTGGCTGACACATCGCGCCGCGCGTCTTGCGCAATCGACACCAGATCATAGGCGGGATGGCCGAGCATTGCGTCCTGATAGTCCAGCAACCCGACGCGTTTCGGCCCATCCCGCTGTGGCAGCCAGATCAGGTTTTCCGCGTGATAGTCGCGTTGGATCAGGACGGGCGCGACCGCATCCAACGGGGCAAGCGCGCTGTGGAATGCATCTGTAAACCGTGCTCTGGCCGTCTGGTCTACACTGCCGATGGCCCCCCGTTGATACCAATCGAACGCCAGCGCCGCGAGGCTGGTCATCACGTCGGCATCATAGCGTGGCAAATCGGGTGGTGGGGTGCGGTGCAGGTGCACAAGGACATCCGTAGCGGCCTCGTACAAAGGGACCTCGGTTGACGGATCGGCCTGCATCACGCGGGCAAACAGATCGTCGCCAAGGTCCTCGATCAGCAGGAAGCCGTGTGTTTCGTCCTGCGCGTAGACTTCGGGCGCAGACAGCCCCGCGTCGCGCAGACATCCCGTGATATGGACAAACGGGCGCACATCCTCGCCCTTTTCAGGCGGTGCATCCATCAGGATCACGGATTTTCCATCCCGGACCAGCCGCTCATAGCGCCGGTTCGAGGCGTCCCCGGCGACGAGCTCACGCGGCACGTCACCCCATCCGGCGGCGTCCAGAAACGCGGTGATGTTTTCGATATGGTCAAGCATGTTGCACCATTGGGGCAAGGCGCGCAGGCCAGCGTGCATCTGTCCAGGTCAGGCGGGCCGTGCGCATATCATGGGTTGCGTCAATTTCGATCGATAGGGCCTTTTTGGGCGCGAGGGGGCCCAGACGATCCGGCCATTCGACAAGGCAGATCGCCTCTTCGAACGCCTCGACAAGGCCCAGTTCATCCACTTCGGTATCGGTCGAGATGCGGTACAGATCGGCGTGCCACAAGGGTCCGCGCTGTGTGTCATAGGTTTGTACGAGCGTGAATGTGGGCGACGGCACGTCTTCTGGCACATCCAGAATGGACTGGATCAGGGCGCGCGCGAAATGGGTCTTTCCCGCCCCCACAGATCCGCTTAGCAACACGACATCGCCCGGGTCAAGCTGCGCGCCCAGCACCACGGCGCATCGGGCGGTGGCGTCGGCATCCGGCCAGTCAAGGATCAGGGGGCAGTCAGTCATCCCGTCAAACTATCGGCATCCCCCGGCGCTGCAAGCAGAATGACCTAGATGTCGACGGGTTGGATGGCCTGCACACATTTTTCACTGAAACGGATCACGGTCGCACCCGAGGCGATCGGGGCAAGATGGACGGTATAGGGCCCTTCAGTGCTATGGCTCACTTCCGCTTCCCATGATGCACGCTCACCAATCCTCATGACAAAGTCGCGCATGTCGCCCCATGCGGGGTCCGGCGCGCTTTGCGCTTGCCATTCCTTGATCGAGTCCACGATGGTCACGTCGGCAAAGCTGTTGTCAGGGTCCATCTTCCAAAGGTTCCGATAGGCCGCGTTGCAAAAGGTCAGAACCCCGGCCGAAGAAAACACGGCAAGCGCATCCTCGAACGTGTCCATCAGGGATTGCCCCAGCTCCAATTCGGCCCGGAAGTTGCGGGTAAGCGAGATTTCAGCGGTGATATCCTCGATCAGGAAAGCGACTGCGCCATCGGGATGGGGTCGCCCGCTGACGCGGTAGGTGTGCCCTGTATCCAGCGTCCATGTCTCTTGATAGCTGCCGTGGGTGGCGGCGGCGATCATGTCGGAAATCTCTTGCCGCCAGGAACTGTAGTTCTTGGGTTCGGGCATCACGCGGTTGTCCCGCAACCGGTCGAAGAAGGACAACAGATCGGGCCGTCCGCTCAGGAACTCGGCTGGCAAGGACGTGAGATCGACCAGCGCCGGATTGAACAGCGCCAGCTGTCCGTTGCGATCAAAGATGGCGAGCCCGATGGACAGTTGCGCAAATGTCTTGGCCAGGGTCTGGACGAAATTGCGCTGGGCCACCTCGGCCTGAATGACCGCGTTGATATCGACCGCGTGGTAGATGATGTTTCCGCCCGCGCGGGTCGCGGTCACGTTATACCACTCGGTCTCGCCGTTATGCTCGATCTTGACCGGGACACGCACGGTGCGCTTGCTTTTCAGAT
Source organism: Tateyamaria algicola (assembly GCF_047715485.1). Taxonomy (NCBI): domain Bacteria; kingdom Pseudomonadati; phylum Pseudomonadota; class Alphaproteobacteria; order Rhodobacterales; family Roseobacteraceae; genus Tateyamaria; species Tateyamaria algicola. The sequence goes on along the minus strand of NZ_CP180422.1, from coordinate 2,006,228 downwards.
CCTGAGGTTTGAACACGAACAATGGTTCGGAACTGGTCGGCTTGTCCGGACGGGCGACCGCCGACAGCGTGGCATAGGCCGTGTTGTGCCACTGGATGTCCCCATCCATATTGGCCAACCAGATGGGGTAGGGTGCATCCGTGGCGGCCAGGCGCAGCGTGTCCAGTTCCGCCTCCAGCGACTTGATCGCGTGGGCCTTGCTGGCGCTGGCCGCATCGTCATCTTCGATCACGATCCGCGTCATCGGGTCCTCACGGGTGAGGTGAAGGATCGCGCGATCATTCGCGCCTGCTGCATTCAGGGTCAGTGTATCGACACCGCGCAGCGCGTCCGCGTCTGGCAAACCGGGAAAGCGTGACATCAATCGTGCCCGCAGCCCGTGCCAATCCGTTTCGGCCTTTTCTGTGGGCAGGATGGCGCGCGCGTGCTGTGAGGCGTGTTCCAGATCCAGATCGCAGAAAAGAAAGTGCAGGCCATCGGGTGTCTGGGGTGACAGGGCAGGTGTCCGCGATGGCGTGCGCACAAGGTACAGGAAACCGACCGCAAAGGACGCGACGGCGCACCCGAGTACTATGAACATCTCGACAATCGACATGCACCGACACCTGTTTCACCACTGCGGGTCAGTTATGCGTGAACTAGGTTAACAGTGGGTTAACCCTGCTGGCCGAGGGAAAGGTTTCACGCCCGGATTTGTTCATTGCGGCCCTGTCGCACAGCGTTTTCACCGCTGCGGGCATCAATCTTGCCCCGTGGCCAGGTGACCTGGACAATCGCGCCCAGATGGGTGCCTGTTGGCGTGTCGCTGCTGTAAGGGTCCGACCCGTTGGCAAAGGTCAGCTCCGCGCCGGAACGCTCGAGCAAAGTCTTGGCGATGAACAGACCCAGGCCCATCCCCTCGTATTCGGGGCGCTGCTGGCGATCGACGCTCGATTTGCGTCGGCGCACAAACGGATCGCCGATGCGCCCCAAAAGTTGCGGTGGAAACCCCCGCCCGTCATCCATGATCCGCAGCGTGATCTGATCGGCGGTCCAATGCGCCTCGATCCAGACGGTGGAGCGTGCAAAATCCACGGCGTTCTGCACCAGATTGCGCAGTCCGTGAATGATCTCGGGTTTGCGCAGGATCGCGGGCTGGTCAATCTCGTCCCCGGCGTCGGGGTCGTGGGTGTATTCCACGATCTTGCCGCGATGTGTGTGCGGATCGGCCGCCTCTTGCACGACTGTCATCAGCGGGGCCTGACGCAGATGCAGATCGTCTTTGCCCGCGCGGCCCATGTCCCGCAGAATGTCACGGCATCGGTCGGCCTGTTCGCGGATCAGGGCGGCATCCTCGCGCAGTTCGGGATGGTCATCCAGCTCTTCGATCAGTTCCGCGCTGGTCAGCTTGATGGTGGCGAGCGGCGTGCCCAACTCGTGCGCGGCAGCGGCAACAACGCCACCCAGATCTGTCAGTTTCTGTTCGCGTGACAGGGCCAGTTGCGTGGCCGACAGCGCATCCGACATCGAATGGATTTCGGACGTGACCCGCCGCGAATAAAGGCCGATGAAACAGATCGCGATCACCAGCGCGATCCAGTTGCCAAAGACAAACAGGTCCGGGATGCGCAGGATGTACCCAAGATCAGTGCGCAGGGGCAGATGATACTCCGACAGCAGCGTGACGATCACGATGGCCGTGGCCCCGACCAACACGGTGGACCGCGTGGTTAACACAGCAGCCGAGATAGTGACCGGCCCCAGCATCAACAACGCAAAGGGATTGTTCAGCCCACCCGTCAGGAACAGCAGGAACCCAAGCTGCAACAGATCGAACAGAACCATCATCAGGTTTTCAGATTCGGCCAACCGCTTGTTTTCAGGGAAAACAAAGATGGCGATCAGGTTGCCGATCACCGATACGCCAACGGCCAGATAGCACAGGCCCAACTCGAGCTGGAGGCCGTACATCCGTTGCGCCACGGTCAGCGCCACCAGCTGGCCGACAATGGCCACCCAGCGCAACAGGATCATGGTGCGCAAGCGAGATCCAGTTCGAACGTTGCTGGCCGGTCAGCAGGCCAAAGTCAGGTTGCGCCATTGTGTCACTACTTCGTTTATTGAACTTGGGGCTGGGGTTGTTAGCTAGGGGTAAACCCGCCCCGGAGGACTGTCATGACCCGCATCATCGCACCCGTTGCCGCCCTTGTCGCTGCCCTTTTTATCGGGGGTATCTGGTGGGCCACGCAAGGCGGGGGCGAGGATACCGCCTTTGGCCAGTGTCAGGCAACGCAGATTGCGGGCGATGGCAACCAGATTGGCGGCCCGTTCGAGCTGGTTAATGCCGCAGGTGAGACCGTGACCGATCAGGATGTCATCACCGAACCGACCTTGATCTATTTCGGCTACACCTTCTGCCCCGACGTGTGCCCGCTGGATACGGCGCGCAACGCCGAAGCCGTGGATGTCCTGGCCGAACGCGGTATGTCGGTGACGCCCGTTTTCATCACCATCGACCCAGAGCGTGACACGCCGGAACTGGTCGGGGATTTCGCCTATAACCTGCATGAAAAGATGATCGGGTTGACCGGATCGCTGGAACAGACGGATGCGGCCAGCAAGGCCTATCGCACCTATTACAAGGCGCATGACAAGTCGGACGAATTCTACCTCGTGGATCATTCGACCTTTACCTACCTCGTGATGCCAGAGCATGGATTTGTCGAGTTTTTCCGCAGGGATGTAAGTGCCGAGGCCATGGCGGACCGCGTTGGATGCTTTGTTGAAAACGCCTGAAAACGCGGAATAATTTGACCCGCCCTGCCCTGCGCGCCATATTCAGCCCTAGCCAAAAACAAAAACACGGGAACTGGAGAACGCGATGGCCGAAGCGGTGCAGCCCGAACTGGGCACCGACAAGACCCTTTTGCTGGTGGACGACGACGAGCCGTTTCTGCGGCGTTTGGCCAAGGCCATGGAAAAACGCGGGTTCGAGATCGAGACCGCTGACAGCGTGGCCGGTGGCAAGGCCATCGCCACGGCCCGCCCGCCCGCCTATGCGGTGGTCGACCTGCGGCTTGAAGACGGCAACGGATTGGACGTGGTCGAAGTGCTGCGCGACAAGCGCCCGGATGCACGGGTGGTTGTTCTGACCGGCTATGGCGCCATTGCAACGGCTGTTGCCGCGGTCAAGATCGGGGCGACGGACTATCTGTCCAAACCCGCGGATGCCACCGACATCACCAATGCGCTGCTGGCCACCGGTGACGATCTGCCGCCGCCGCCCGAAAACCCGATGAGCGCGGATCGCGTGCGGTGGGAACATATCCAGCGCGTCTATGAACTGTGCGACCGCAACGTGTCAGAGACGGCGCGACGGTTGAACATGCACCGCCGGACATTACAGCGCATCCTGGCGAAACGTTCGCCGCGTTGAGGTGTCGGACTGTGGGTTTTGCACCCCCAGACCCCCGACGATATTTGAGCTCAAGAGAATGGGCTGGTGCGGGGATGCGCCGGCTTTTTACGTTTTGACGATCAGAGGTCGTAGCGTTTGAGGATTTTGTCGACGATCTGGCCATTCGCCATCTCGTACCCTTCGATCCGCCCATAATCCTGAAAGCCGCGCGATTGGTAGTAGATCAGCCCGCCCTCGTTATCGGCGCGGATATTGGCGTTGATCCATCCATAGCCCATCGCCTTGGCCGCCGCGCGCGTGGCATCGAACAGTTTCGATCCAATCCCGAGACCGGTTTGCCCGACCTGAACAAAGGTTGCGATTTCGGCAGCTTCGGCGGGCAGGTAGTCGGCGGCATCAATCCACTGGAATCCGACAACCTCTTCGCCTGCGTTCACCGCAACGTGCCACGCGGCCCGTCCGTCATTGGCATTCATGCGCGCGATCAGGTCATCGCCCGTCACTCTGGTCGTGAGGGCCGTTGTCCCGCCCTCTTCGATGATCACGTTGAGAAGGCGTGCCATCGAGGGCGCATCAAGGGCAATCGCAGGGCGGACGTGGATCATGTGTATTGTCCCAACAGTTCAGCGTGTCGCGCGGTAAAGGCGCGGCGGGTTTCAAGAGGTGGGCGCAGAACGATGGCGAGGTCGTTCAGCAGCGTCGTGTCCGGTTTGCCAAAGAACTTGTTCGCCTCTGCCTCGGTAAAGCCCGCGATTTGCGTGGCTTCCATCCAGGCGCTGATCTTGTCCGCCTTTTTGATCTGCCGTTTGATCGTGGCGGGCACCTTGGCCGGCAGGCCAAAGCGGATGTGCACCGCCGCCTCAAGCCGTTCATCCAGCGCGCCGTAACCGGGGCCAACCGCCGCCTTTACGGGTGAAATCATGTCGCCGATCACGTATTCGGGCGCATCATGCAGCAGCGCCGCAAGCCGCCATTTCGCCGGTGCCTTGGGTGCGATGCGGCCAAACAGGGTTTCCACCAGCAGCGAATGTTCGGCCACCGAATAGGCGTAGTCACCCAGCGTCTGCCCATTCCAGCGCGCGACAAAGGCAAGGCCGTGGGCGATATCCTCGATCTCGATATCCATCGGGGTGGGGTCCAGCAGGTCAAGCCGACGGCCCGACAACATGCGTTGCCATGCGCGTGATTGTTTGGCCATGCCTGCCCCCTTCTGTTCCGTGTTGGAACCATTTGTCGGCGTTGCTTGTTCTTTCCATGAAGGAGCCAGTGATGAAACCCGCAATTTTGACCGCAATCACTCTTGTAACCCTGTCCAGCGCCGCGTTTGCAGAGACGCCGTGCATGTCCGCAGCCGAGATGGAGGCAGGACTGATCGATTGGTACGGCGAGACGCCTGTGGATGGCGCCACGCGGGCTCGTGCCCAGATGTGGGCATCTGAAGAGACGGGCACATGGACGCTGGTGCAATACCTGGCCGACGGGAACGCCTGCGTCGTGGCGCAGGGCGACGATTGGGCCCCTGCCCGCACCGATGATTTGCTTATCGCCGTCCTTGATAACTGATCCCGTGGTTGTGATGACAACGCCGCATTGAGCCGCGTTGCAGAACCTGATAGCGCATCCTCAACTTAGTATAAGGATGATCAGGATGGCCGAAGACTACATCGTCAAAGACATTGCGCTGGCCGAATTCGGCCGCAAGGAACTGGATATCGCGGAAACCGAGATGCCTGGCCTGATGGCCCTGCGCGCCGAGTATGGTGAAAGCAAGCCGCTGAGCGGCGCGCGCATTGTCGGATCGCTGCACATGACGATCCAGACGGCTGTTCTGATCGAGACGCTTGTGGAACTGGGCGCTGACGTGCGCTGGGCCTCGTGCAACATCTTTTCCACGCAAGACCACGCTGCGGCGGCTATCGCGGCAGGCGGGACACCAGTGTTCGCGATCAAGGGCCAATCCCTGGAAGAGCATTGGGACTACCTCGACAAGTCGTTCATGTTCGAGGACGGCCCGAACATGATCCTCGACGATGGCGGCGATGCGACACTGTACATCCTGCTGGGCGCACGTGCCGAAGCGGGGGAAGAGATCATTGCCGTTCCCACATCCGAGGAAGAAACGGTGATCAAGGCGCAAATCCAGAAACGGATGGCGGCAAGCCCCGGCTGGTTCACCAAGATCCGCGATCAGATCAAAGGCGTGTCGGAAGAGACGACAACCGGTGTGAACCGTCTGTACCAGCTGGTGCGCGAGGGCCAGTTGCCCTTCCCTGCGATCAACGTGAATGACAGCGTCACCAAGTCCAAGTTCGACAACAAGTATGGCTGCAAGGAATCGCTGGTAGATGGTATCCGCCGCGCGACCGACACCATGATGGCCGGTAAGATCGCCGTGGTTATGGGTTACGGCGATGTGGGCAAAGGCTCTGCCGCGTCGCTGGCCGGTGCCGGTGCCCGTGTGATTGTGACCGAGGTTGATCCGATCTGCGCGTTGCAGGCGGCAATGGACGGTTTCCAGGTCACAACGCTGGAAGACGTGATCGACACCGCCGACATCTTCATCACCACCACCGGCAACAAGGACGTGATCCGCATCGAGCACATGCGCGAGATGAAGGACATGGCCATCGTCGGCAACATCGGCCACTTCGACAACGAAATTCAGGTCGCTGCGCTGAAGAACCACAAGTGGACCAACATCAAGGAACAGGTGGACATGATCGAGATGCCGAACGGCAATCGGTTGATCCTGCTGTCCGAGGGCCGCTTGCTGAACCTCGGCAACGCCACAGGCCACCCGTCCTTCGTGATGTCCGCCAGCTTTACCAACCAGGTGTTGGCGCAGATCGAGCTGTGGACCAAGGGCGATGAATACAAGAACGACGTCTACATCCTGCCCAAGCATCTGGACGAGAAAGTTGCCCGCCTGCATCTGGATCGGATCGGTGTAAAGCTGACCCAACTGGACAGCGCGCAGGCCGCCTATATCGGCGTGACACCCGAAGGGCCGTTCAAGCCGGAACACTATCGCTACTGAGGATCGCGGCGGGCCACGCCCCGCCCTAATGTGAAAAGGCCCCGCATGCGCAACCGCAGCGGGGCCTTTTTTATTGGATCAGGGCGGTGTCAGATCAATCGCTGACCGCGTTGCTGACACCTACGATAGAACCGACGAGGCCGAACACGGTCCGGATCGAGCCAATTGGGCTTTCGGTCGCCATCACAAGGTCCTTCGGATTGATCTGGAACTTGCGCGCGGCAAAAATGTCATCGGCCGACGTAAGGTCGATGGTAAAGACCACCTGCGTCTTGATCGGGCCGGACCCGTCACTGCGCAGGTCCTTGCGAGAGTATTCGCGCAAAACCAGGATGGCCTTTGGGTTGGCGCGGCTGTCGTTGATACCGCCCAACAGGGCCAGGGCCTCGATGGCCGTGATGTTTTCCTGGTTGAAGGGCACGATGGTCTCGTTCCCGGTGGCACCAAGAGCGACAAAGTAACGTTCGTCTTCCTCGACCACGATCTTGTCGCCGCCGCGCAGAACCACGTTGGCCGATGCGCGCTCAAACAGCACGTCGGCGCGGATTTCATAGCTGTTGCCGCCACGGATGACCCGGACCAGAGGGTTTTCGAGGTCAGGCGAAATGCCACCTGCAAGCGAGATCAGGCTGAGCAGGGAAAAGTTGCGGTTGGGCAGGGGGTAGTTGCCGGGGGCGTTGAACCCACGCACCGCATCGACCGAGTTGTCGGGGCCGGATTGCAGCGCCAGTTGCACCTGCGCGTCCGGCACCACCTGTTTCAGCTCATCCGCGATCAGGCGGCGGGCCTGATCCGGGGTGGATCCGCTGATCCGCACTTCATCAATATAGGGCAGGAAAATCGTGCCCGATGGTGATACGACAAGCCCGGTCATCTCGACCCGCTTTTCTGCGCTCGACGTCAAAAGGGAGTTTTCCTGGTTGTCCCAGATCACGAGGTCGATCAGGTCACCGGTAAGGATGACGTTGGATTTTGGGCCACGGGTGCCGCTGAACCAGTGATAGTGCCCGGCCCAGCCCGTGGCAGGCCATGTGCGCAGCTGATCGATACTGCTGCGTGTGACGGGAACAACGGAGAAAGCGGCATCCAGATCGTCCTGGTTGCGGATCACTTCCCCCTGGATGGCGGCGCCGCGCGGCAAAGTGCACGCAGCAACAACGAAAATGGACAGCACTGAAATAAACAGGCGAATGGAGTTTCGCATCAACATGCCTCTCTTGCCGCTTGGGCGGATTGTTTCTGGCAGCAGTAGCCCGAAACATGGGCCGAACCTAAAAAAATGTCTTCACGTCGCCACAGATCACTGAAAGCGTTGCGCAATCACAATAGAAATAAAGAAATCAGACGCTTTTCGGCGGAGGATTTCCTAAATCTTCGGCCTCGAGGACATCGCCTTGGTCCACCACCGCGACCGCTGTGTCGCTTGTGGCCGAACTCTTGCCGGCAAGCAATGGCAACATTTCGGTCCCGCCGGGCATGGCCACCTCGCTGGTAGGCGGACGCTTCCAGGCCAAGGTATCAAAGGCCGAGCAGTTGTCGCAGATCGGCGCCCATTCGCTGTGAATGTTGTGACAGTTGTCACACACCCATTGCGGTCCACGCGGTGCCGTCAAGGCGCGGGCCAACCACCCCTGAACGACCGCGTCGGTGGCCCCTTCGCCCCGCTCAATCGCGGCCATCAAGGTCACGGACCGTGTGGTTGGATCGGTCACGACCAGATCGCCAAGGGCGCGGCGGGCGGCTGGAAAATCCTCGGCAGCGAGGTTCAGTTCCGCCAGCAACATCTTTGTTTCCGGGTCTTCCGCATGGCTGCGCGTCAACTGGACAAACCGCTTGAGCCGGGCCGCAGGCGTTTCGTCAGGTTCAATCGCAGCAAAGGCAGCGGCGAGGTCGGGATGCGCACGCGCCTCCCATGCCTTTTTCAGCACGCGCGTTGCGTATTTCTTTTGCCCCTTTTCAAGGTAGCCGTTGGCGGCCATCACGGCGGCGGGGATCAGATCGGGCGACAGGCGGTTGGCCTGAATGGCAGCCTCGCGCGCCTCGATCGTCTCATCTTCGGCCAGCACCTTGCGCGCTTCGCTCAGCGCCAGCACGGCGTCGCGGCGTTTGTGGATGTCGCGTGGCAGTGTACCGTGCTTCAGCTTGGCCGACAGGGTCTGGCGCGCACCTGTCCAGTCTTCGTTCTGAGCTTGCAACTTCAGCAGGACGTCCTGTGTTTCCTCGTGCTTGGGTTTTAGGGCAAACGCCTTTTCCGCCAGCTTCAGCGCGGTGTCCGTATCCCCGTCTGCCAGCTTTTGTTTCATGATGCCGCGCACCCCGACAAAGCGTGTCGCGTCATTTTCCACCAGCTTGCGATAGGTCTCTTCCGCCTTCTTGCGGTCGCCCGCCAACTCGGCAGCCTGCGCCGTCAGCAGGTTCGTCAGCTCCGGCCGGTTGAGGTATTTGTCGGCCTTTTCCGCCTTGGCCAGTGCCACGCGCCCCTCGCCCGAGGCCAGCGCCATCATGCCCTCGGCCAGCGCATCAAAGCCGCGCCGCGCCCGGTTGCGGTCAAAGTAGCGCGACAACGCAGTTTCATCGCCATTCAGGAACTTCCATGTGGCCACCAGCAGGCCCAACAGCTTGAGGCCCAACCAGATCGCGATGACCAGCACCAAAAAGGCGATAACAGATTCCAGCGGCCCAAGGGTGAATTCCTGCCCCGCCGCCACGATGCGAACCCCGCCCTGCGCCTCGAGCAGCCAACCGGCGCCAAGCGCCAGCGCGGCCACTGCCACAACGAAAACAACGATTTTTGTCAATGACCAGATCATAAAAAGGCCCCTTCTAGAGTGCCGACAGGCGTTCAGCCAATGCGTTCGCCGCAGTGACGGCATCGTGGCGCGATTGCGCTTGTTCCAACCACGGGCCAAGTGCATTGCGCGCAGGCTCTGGCAGCGTTTCGGCTTCGGCCAGGGCATCGCCAATGCGACCGGCGCGCACCGCCGCTTCGATCCGCGACAGGATGGCGTCGGGGTCTGACCCTTCGCGCGGCTCAACCGATCTTGCGCCCAACTGCCGCTGCAGGAAGCTGCCCAAACCGCCGCCCGTGTCCGAGGCGCGTGCCGCGGCCAGGGCCGCCCGTGCGGCATCAGGTGCGGCGGCCTGCAGGTCGGCCAGCGGTGTCACGCCGTCCGCAGCAGCGGCGCGTAAGGCGTCGGGAATATCATCGGCCCCTGCCTGTTCCAGATCACCCAGTGCGGCGGCAAAGGGCGCGCCAGTATCCACGGCTGACAGGATGCGGGTTAGAGCCGCGCGCGCCAGCGTGGCATTCGCAGCCGCCTCTGCATCGTCCTTTACCAGGCGGGCATCGGCCAGCAACTGATCAATCTCGTCCTGTTGCGCCTGCGCCGTTGCGCGCAGTTCGGCAAGGGCGGCATCAATGGCCTCGGTCGGGACGGTCACCTCGCCGCTGGGAATGGGTCGCGCGGCCAATGCATCCACCGCGACCGACAGCGTGTCGATACGATCCGACAGGCCAGACAGCGCATCGACCCGCGTCGACAATGCGTCGATCTGGCTGGTGATGGGCGCAAGGTCGACGGGTGCAGCTTCGGTCGGTGCCTGGGGTTCGGGCAGGTTGGCGACAGTCGCCTCAAGCTCGGCCAGACGTTCCGTCGCGCTGGCCAGGTCACTGGCCAATGTCGTGTCGGCTGCGGTCGTGCGCATACTTGGCGGCAACAGCGGGTCAAGCACCTCGGCCCGCGCGGCGATGAACCCGGCCATGGCCGCGATCACACCGCCAAAGATGAGGGGCAATGCAATGGATCTCTTTTCTTCAGGCTGGACAGTGGCCGGTTCGGGTTGTGCCGCTTTCTCAGGCTCAGGCTCAGGCTCAGGCTCAGGCTCAGGCTCAGGCTCAGGCTCAGGCTCAGGCTCAGGCGTCTCGTCCTTCACGTCTGTCGCATCTGCCTCGCTCGGCGCTCCATCCGTGGCAGTATCTGCCTTCGCGTCGGACAGCTCCGTAGGGTCTGCTTCGGCACTCTCGACCTCGGGCACCTGATCGCCCGTCGCTTTGTCCTCTGTGGCGGGTTCGGCACTTACTTCTTCTGCTGTCGCGTCGATGACAGCATTCTTGGTGTCGTCCTGGGGCACCTCATCCGGGCTTTTGCGTTTGGCCAAGGTCTTCCCCCTCCGATTCTCGTGTGCAGGCTTTGCACCACACCAAAGTCTACTCTGCCCCCTCGCGCCCCTCAACCCGATGTCCGCGGATTGACGTGGCTAGACCAAGGCAGCCAATGCAGCGCCCATTGCGCGGGCATCCGGCGAGGCGGCGGTGGTCAGGCCGGCCCAATGGCAAGCGCCAAGCGCGTCGGCAACCGCCGGGCTAAGCGCAACCACATGTACAGAGGCGACGCGCGGCACCTGCTGGGCAAACTGCGTGGCTGTGCGCGGCGAGAAAAGGGGAACGATCACGCGGTTTTCCCTTGAAATGAGGTCTTTCGCCTGATCCGACAGGGCACACAGCCGCTGATCATAGAGTGCGATATGCTGCACGTTCAGGCCCGCCTTGGTCAGGCGCCCGGCCACGTCGCCGCGCGTGTGACGCCCCGACATGTGAACTACGCGCTCCAGAGGGCGTTCTTGCGTCAGCGTCTCGACCAACTCATCCGCCGTCGCGCCACATTGTCGCGCGTTCCAGCCCCCGCGCGCGCTGCGACTGTCGTTGCGGGCCCGACGCAATAGGCAATGCGGCCATCGCCGGGCGGTGCAGCGGCCACACCATTGGCCGAGGAAAAGATGGCAGCGTCCGCAGATGCCATGGGATCTGGCGGGTTCAACGGTACGATGTCGATCAACGGGCTGAACACGGGGGCGAACCGGTCCCGCAGGTCGGCAGGCAGATCGCGCAAGAACGCCTCGGACGCGGGCAAGGGGCGCGTCATGATCAGCGGGATGGCCGTGTGGGATGCATTGTTTGCCACGTCCCAAAGTGTTACCCGGCCCCAGCCCATCGCGCAACGGAACATGGCCATGGATCGCCCTGTCACCTTCCTTGGAATTGAAAGCAGCTGTGATGACACGGCCGCCGCCGTGGTGCGCGGGGTTCCGGGGGATATGCAGGTGCTGTCCTCGGTCGTCTATGGCCAGACCGATCTGCACAGCGCGTTCGGCGGGGTCGTGCCCGAGATCGCGGCGCGCGCCCATGCCGAGCGGTTGGATGTGAGCATCGCCGCAGCGCTGGAACACGCCGGGACAGCGCTGGCCGACGTCGATGCCATCGCGGTGACCTGTGGGCCGGGCCTGATCGGCGGTGTCGTGTCAGGCGTGATGACGGCCAAGGGCTTGGCGGCCGCAACGGGCAAGCCGCTATATGGCGTGAACCACCTGGCCGGTCATGCGCTGACGCCGCGCCTGTCCGATGGTGTTGCGTTTCCCTACCTCATGTTGCTGGTGTCGGGCGGGCATTGCCAGTTCCTGATTGCCCATGGGCCGGACCGGTTCGAGCGGCTCGGGGGTACCATCGACGACGCGCCCGGTGAAGCGTTCGACAAGGTCGCGCGGCTGATTGGTCTAGGTCAGCCGGGGGGCCTGCTGTTGAGGCGTCCGCGCGCGATGGAGACGCCACGCGCTTTGCCTTTCCAAGGCCGCTGGCAAACAAACCGGGCTGTGACCTCAGCTTTTCGGGACTGAAAACGGCGGTGCTGCGCGCCCGCGATGATCTGGTGGCCAAGGCCGGTGGGCTGCGCGCGCAGGATCAGGCGGACCTTGCCGCATCGTTCCAGGCGGCAGTGGCGGACAGTCTGGCCGGCAAGAGCGCACGCGCTTTGGCCACCTATCTGGCGCTGAACCCACAACACCCGACCTTTTGCGTAGCTGGCGGTGTCGCTGCAAACATGTCCATTCGTATCCTGTTAGAGACTGTTTCTGCCCAACACGGCACCACATTCCTCGCCCCGCCCCTTTCGCTGTGCACTGACAACGCGGCTATGATCGCGGCTGCAGGGATCGAGCAGATGCAGATACGCGCCCCAGATGGCATGGACCTGTCAGCGCGGCCCAGAATGCCGCTCGATACGCAAAGCGTGGCGATGCTGGGATCGGGCAAGAAGGGCGCCAAGGCATGAGTGTGGCGGTGATCGGTGCAGGCGCGTTCGGCACGGCCCTTGCGATCACGCTGGCACATACTCAGCCTGTTCTCCTCTGGGCGCGGAATGCGGATCACGTGGCGCAGATGACGCGCAGGCGCGAGAACACACGGCGTTTGCCTGGCGCCCCATTTCCGCGGAATTTGCAGGTTTGTCCCAAGTTAGAGACTGTTTTTGACTGCGATACCTTGCTCGTTGCGCTTCCTTTGCAAAAGCTTCGGCGCTTCCTCATGGCCATGGAATTTGACTTGGGTCTCGACCTTGCGCAGCACACCGTCGTCTCGTGCAGCAAAGGCATCGAAGTGACGACAGGTCTTGGGTCATCCGCGATCTTGTCGTCTGCACAGCACGTGGCCGTGCTGACCGGCCCCAGCTTTGCTGCCGACATCGCGCGCGGCCTGCCGACGGCCCTGACGCTGGCCTGCCGCGATCCGCTGGTCGGGCAATCGCTGCAAGAAACGCTGTCGACACCCACCCTGCGCCTCTACCGCACCACGGATGTGACCGGCGCCGAACTGGGCGGGGCGCTCAAGAATGTGATCGCCATCGGCTGTGGTGCTGTCATGGGCGCCGGGCTGGGTGACAGTGCGCGGGCCGCGTTGATGACGCGTGGTTTTGGCGAAATGCAGCAACTGGCGGCCGCATTCGGGGCGCAGCCGGAAACGCTGATGGGGCTGAGCGGTCTGGGCGACCTCACGCTCACCTGCACCTCGGATCAGTCGCGCAATTACCGGCTGGGCCTTGCCCTTGGCGCGGGAACGGACTTTGATGCGGCCGTGACGGTCGAGGGTGAAGGCACGGCGCGCGCCTTGCGTAAGGTGGTAACGGATCGGGGCCTGGACCTGCCTGTGTGCCAGACGGTGGCCGATCTGGTGGACCGGAAAATTGATATGAAAGCGGCGATTGGCACCTTGCTGGCGCGCCCGCTCAAGGAGGAATGAGATGCTGTATGCGCTGATGGCTTGGGACAAAGACGGGGCGCTGGATGTGCGCATGGACAACCGGCCCGACCACCTCGCCTATCTGGACAGCACCGGCGTGGTCCGCCAGGCGGGGCCATTTCTGAACGGTGATGGCCAGCCCTGCGGATCGCTAATCGTGCTTGAGGTGGCGGATATGGAGGCGGCGCAAGCCTGGGCCGACAATGACCCTTACGCCAAGGCCGGGCTGTTTCGCGAGGTCACGATCAGCGCGTGGAAACAGGTGATCGGGGCATGAAATACTGGTTGTTCAAATCCGAGCCGAGCACATGGAGCTGGGACCAGCAGGTCGCCAAGGGCGATGTGGGCGAAGAATGGGACGGCGTGCGCAACTATCAGGCGCGCAACTTCATGCGGGATATGGCCGTCGGCGATCGCGGGTTCTTCTACCATTCGCAGACGGAAAAGGCGGTTGTGGGCATTGTCGAGGTGATTGCCGAGGCCCATCCCGACAGCACAACAGATGACGAACGTTGGGAATGCGTGGACATCAAGGCCATCGCGCCGGTGCAGACGGCCGTCACCCTCGAGATGGTCAAGGGCGACGAACGGCTGGCCGAGATGGCGCTGATCCGCAATTCGCGCCTGTCTGTGCAGCCAGTAACGGCAGATGAATGGCGCATTGTCTGTGAAATGGCTGGCGTGTCGCCATAAGCATTAGGTATTTTCCCAAGTTTCTGGCAATTTGGCACTAAAATGCCAAAGGAGGGAACAATGGGATTTCTTGCAGTGATCGTGGCTGGTATCGGGGGCTTCATGTTCGGGGCCGTATGGTACACGGTGCTGGCCAAACCGTGGATGGCCGCATCTGGCGTGCCGCTGAATGACGCGGGCGATGCGCCTGCAAATCAGAAAAACCCGGTGCCCTACATCACCAGCATTGTCGGTGCGATTTTGGTCGCAGGCATGATGCGCCATGTCTTTGTGCTCAGCGGGATCGACACGCTGGGCGAAGGGCTGGTGTCGGGATTTGGCGTGGGGCTTTTCCTGGTCACCCCGTGGATCGCGACCTTTTACGCCTTCGGTGCGCGCCCATTCCGGTTGACCCTGATCGACGGCGGCTATGCCACCTTCGGGTGTACGGTGATCGGGACCGTGCTGATGCTGTTCTAGGAAAAAAGGGTTCTGACCAGCCTTGATCAGAACCCCTTTACCCCCGGTGTGCACTCCCAAAGGGCCACCAACGTGTACGTGAATCAGGGTCTGACCGTTCTGGTCTGACATCGTCAAGCTAGAGGTGACGGGCCTTTTCGGCAAATGCAATCTGCGTTGCATTGCATCCAAAACAGAAACACCCGCTTAACCTGCGGGTGCTTCGAAATCTCAGATGTGTGGCAGAGATCAGCCGTAGACGGACTCTTTGCCGAAATGCTTGGTCAGCATGTAGTAGACAACGGCGCGGTATTTGTTGCGCTCGGATTTGCCATAGGTTTCGATCACGCTGTCAATCGCGCTCATCAGCTCGGGACCATCCACGAGGCCCAGTTTCTTGACGAGGAAGTTGTTCTTGACTGTCTCAAGCTCGGACTTCTGGCTGCCCGCAACGGTCGAGGCGTCGGCGTTGTAGATGGCCGGACCGCACCCAATTGTGACCTTGGTCAGCAGATCCATGTCTGGCGTCATGCCACATTTGTTTTTCAGATCGTCCGCGTATTGCGCGATTAGCTCGTCCCGTTTGCCCATGCTGTTTCCTTCTGTTGGACTTGACCAAGGTATCTGGCCTTGCGCGCAAGGTTAATTCAGCACCGATGGCAAAACAAAGGAAAATGTTTCAGGGCTTTTCCCCCTGACAGGACAGGCGGATTAATACCGGTTGATCTTGATCTCCGGCTTGCCTGCCGCTGTATCCTCGGGCGCGTCCGTCTCACCGCCATCAATCCTGAAGGTCATCCCCCGAAAGAAGAACGAGCGGGGCTCGGTCATGTCGGTGGTGCGCGTCACCCATTCGGGCGAAAATGCATGCGACCAGACGGTCGGATAGGCGTGCACGAGGTTGTGCATGCAGGTCAGCGCGATCCAGATGCCCACGGTTTTGGCCAGCAGGTGTTCCTTGGCAGTCATGTGAAAGGCGTTGCGCAACACGAAGGCGATGCCAAAGGCAAGACCGCCGTCGATCAGCATCGTCATGTCCGCATCCCCGTCGGGATCGGGTGCGCCGTTCAGGTGGAACATCACATAGCGCGACATGACCACGGTGATCAGTCCAAGGATACAGGCCCCGACAATCGAAGCAGGATAGCCAAGGTTCGACACCCATTCCGGGCGGCTGCCCCTTTGGGCCTGTGCAGTCGCGGTTTGCGCCTGCACCCGTTGACTGTGCGTTTGATCGAGCCGGGCAAGCCGCTCGGCAAAGACGTCCTGTGTGCGTGCCATATCAGATCCTGATTTCCCGCTTTTCTAGAATGTGACGCGGGTTAGCGGCAGGAATGGGGCAGTGAATTGAAAAACTGAAGGCGGTTAACGGATCGACAGGATCTCGTTCAGCGGTTTTTTCATCTTGGCGACCGAGGGCACGGTGGCGTCCTCTGCCGCGTGACCGACGGCAATGATCATCGTGGCCTTTTCGCTATCGGGCCGTTCCAGCAGGTCGCCCAGGAACTTCATCGGGTTGGGCGTGTGCGTCAGTGTCACCAGTCCGGCGGTGTGCAAGGCCGTCAGCAACATGCCCGTCGCGATACCCACGCTTTCCGGCACGTAATAGTTCTTGTACCGGGTGCCGTCATCAAAGACGCCATAGCGCTGGGCAAAGACAACGATCAGCCACGGCGCATCCTCAAGATGCGGCTTGTGGTCGTTCGTCCCGATGGGTTCCAGCGCCTTGATCCATTCGTCACTGGCGCCGCCCGAATAGAACTTGCGCTCTTCCTCTTCGGCGGCGTCGCGGATCTGTTTCTTGATCTCGGGGTCGCTGATCGCAACGAAATGCCACGGCTGGTGATTGGCGCCAGAGGGTGCGGTGCCGGCGGCGGCCACGCAGGCCTCGATCACCGCCTGATCGACCGGGCGCGTGGAGTAGTCGCGTACCGTGTGGCGCGTGGCCATGAAATCGCGAAACGCCTCGACCCGTTTCAGCATCTCTGCATCGTCCAGATCCTGCCGGTCTGGCAGAGGCAGTTGCGTGTATTCAAGCTGGTCTTTGGAGAACATCAGAAATCCAGGTTTTCCACGCTCAGCGCGTTCTGTTGGATGAACTCGCGGCGGGGTTCCACAACGTCGCCCATCAGCTTGGTGAACAGATCGTCCGCCTCGGCCATATCCTCGACCCGCACCTGCAACAGCGTGCGCGCATCCGGGTCCAGCGTGGTTTCCCACAGTTGGTCGGGGTTCATTTCCCCAAGGCCTTTGTAGCGTTGCAGCGACAGCCCCTTTTCGCCCTCGGCCAGGATCGCATCCAGCAGGTCCATCGGCCCGTGGATCAACTGGCTGCGGTCCTTGCGGTGCAGCGTGGCGGGCAGGCCATACACGTCCTGCAGGCTTTGCGTGAACGTGCCCGTCTTGCGCGCCTCGCCCGAGCGCAGCATGCGCCCATCCAGCGTGCGCACCTCTTCGACACCGCGCAGGATGCGGGCCAGTCGCACGCCCTTGTCTTGCGTGATCCGACCGACCCAGCCGCGTTCCCATTCCAGCGCGATCAGGTTCAGCCGTTCGGCCACCTTGTCGGCCACCGCTTGCAGGTCACTGTCGACCGCGCCGGGAACGAACGCACCGGCAATGGCCGCCTGTTCCAGAATGTGGCGCGGGTAATGGGTGGGAAAGGCCTGCAAGACACGGCGCAACTGCCGCGCCTCTTCGACCACGCGCACGAGGTCCTGACCGATGATTTCCTCGCCATTGCCTTGGCGCAACATGGCCCCGTCGATGCCCTGCTGGATCAGGTAATCCTGCATCTCGGCCTCGTCCTTGAGGTAGACCTCGGACTTGCCGCGCGACACCTTGTAGAGCGGCGGCTGCGCGATATAGAGGTATCCGCCCTCGATCAGCTCCGGCATCTGCCGGTAGAAGAACGTCAGCAGTAGCGTCCTGATATGCGCGCCGTCCACGTCCGCATCGGTCATGATGACGATCTTGTGGTAGCGCAGCTTGTCGATGTTGAACTCGTCCCGGCCAATGCCGGTGCCAAGCGCCATGACCATGTTGCCGATTTCCTGACTGCCCAGCATCCGGTCAAAGCGGGCACGCTCCACGTTCAGGATTTTGCCCTTCAGCGGCAGAATGGCCTGTGTTTTGCGGTCGCGGCCCGTCTGGGCAGAGCCACCGGCGCTGTCGCCCTCGACCAGAAAAATCTCGGTATTGGCCGGGTCCTTGTCGGAACAATCTTTAAGCTTGGACGACAGGAAATTCATGTCCATCGGGTTCTTGCGCCGCGTCAGGTCACGCGCCTTGCGCGCCGCCTCGCGGGCCAGTGCGGCCTCGATGATCTTGCCGACGATGATCTTGGCCTCGTTCGGGTTCTCCTCGAACCACTCGGCCAGTTTCTCGTTCACCAGCCCCTCAACCGCCGGGCGCACCTCGGAACTCACCAGCTTGTCCTTGGTCTGGCTGCTGAATTTCGGGTCAGGCACCTTGACCGACAGCACGCAGGTCAGCCCCTCGCGGGCATCGTCGCCGGTGAAACTCACCTTTTCCTTTTTCGCGATGCCGGTGGCCTGGGCATAGTTGTTGATCGTGCGGGTCAGCGCCCCACGAAAGCCCGCCATATGCGTGCCGCCATCGCGCTGCGGGATGTTGTTGGTAAATGGCAGGACGTTCTCGTGATAGCTGTCATTCCACCACATCGCGACCTCGACACCGATCTCGTCCCGCTCACCGGTGATAAAGATCGGGTCTTCCATGACAGACGACTTCGACCGATCAAGATACTTGACGAACTCTTTCACACCGCCTTCGTAAAACAGCTCCGAACGCAGCTGCTCGACAGGGCGTTCGTCCACAAGGATGATGCGGACACCGGAATTGAGGAAGGCCAGTTCGCGCAGCCGCTTTTCCAGCGTCTCGAAGGAATAATCAAGGTTCGAAAACGTGTCTGTCGAGGCAAGGAACCGCACTTCCGTCCCGGTACGTCCGCCCGCGTCGCCGACCACCTTCAGATGCTCGACCGTGTCGCCATGGGCAAAGCGCGCCACGTGTTCCTTGCCGTCGCGCCAGATGCGCAGATCCAGTTCGACCGACAGGGCGTTCACAACCGACACGCCGACCCCGTGCAGACCGCCCGAGACCTTGTACGAATTGCTGTCGAATTTCCCGCCCGCATGCAGTTGGGTCATGATGACCTCAGCCGCAGACACGCCTTCTTCCTCGTGGATACCCACAGGAATCCCGCGCCCATTGTCGCTGACCGAAACACTGGAATCCGCATGAATTGTGACGGTCACAGCGTCTGCGTGACCGGCCAGCGCCTCATCGATCCCGTTGTCGACAACCTCGTAGACCATGTGGTGCAGGCCACTGCCGTCATCGGTGTCGCCGATATACATGCCTGGACGCTTACGTACCGCTTCCAAGCCTTTGAGAACCTTGATAGAATCCGCGCCGTATTCTTCGGGGGTTTGCTCGTTATCTGCCATGTGTCGGCCCCTTCGTATGTTCCCCAAAATATACGGTTTTCAGGGGGAATGTCACGTAGATGACACAAGATTTTGCGTTTCAGGTCAGGGGGATGACGAGGCCCACGCAGATCAGCAAAATGCCCGCCGTGACGTTCATCCGGCGCAAGGCGCGCGGCGATGACATCAGGCGCCGCGCCCGGTCGATAAACAGCGCCATGGCGAGGTTGCCCAGCAGCGGAACGACCATCGACAATGCGACGATCACAGCCACATCAAGGGCCGTCAGCCGCGTCAGATCAAAGAACCCGGGCAGCATGCCCATGTAGAACAGGATCGCCTTGGGATTGCCCAGGATCACCGCCAGCCCGGCCAGAAACCCCGCCCACATGCCGGGTCGCGTCAGACGGGTGTCGGTAATGATCGCCTTGTCCGCGCCGCGGATCACCAGCGCACCCATCAGCAGGAATATCCCCGCCGCCACCCATTTCAACGCCTCAAGGAACCCACCATAGACCGACAGGATCCACGTGATCCCAAAGATCGCCAGCAGCGACCACAACACGTCCCCGACAACGACACCCAGCGCAAGGGGCCAGGCGGCGTGAAACCCGCCCGACAGGCTGCGCGCGATCAGGCCAACCCAGACCGGGCCGGGCGTCAGAAACAAAACCAGCAACGCGCCCGCATATAGGGCGATGTCCCAGGGGGCGAGGGTCACGGGCCAGCAACCTCGCTCACCCCATCCGTTTCGGTCACGTGCAAGTATTGCGCGCGGTCCCCCAGATGGTCGAACAGGTCGGCATCCGTGCCTGTCATCCACGCCTGCGCCCCCAGCGCGCAAATCTCGTCATACAGGGCCGCGCGGCGATCAGCATCCAGATGGGCCGCCACCTCGTCCAGCAACAACAGGGGCGGCGCGCCGAAATCCCGCGCCAGCGCCCGCGCATTGGCAAGGATCAGGGACACCAGCAGCGCCTTCTGCTCGCCCGTCGAACAGTCCTTGGCCGGGACCCCCTTGGCCGCATAGACGCCGTATAAATCCGCGCGATGCGGCCCCATCAGCGTCCGCCCGGCCGCCAGATCGCGGGAACGGTTGTCCGCCAGCGCATCGCGCAACGCCTCAACCGTGTCAGGCATCCCCAACTCTCCGGGCTCCAGCGTCAGATCAGCGGCGGGAAAGGCCGTCTGCGCACCGGATTGCGCCTCTGCCAACTCGGTTAGCGCATGCAAGCGGTTGGCATGGATCGCCGCCCCCGTCTCCGCCATCCGCAACTCGAGCGCAGCGTACCAATGGGCATCGCGCACCATGTCCTTGAGCAGGCGATTGCGCTCACGCATGGCCTTGTCATATTCCAGCGACACCTGCGCATGATCAGGCAGGAAACTCAGCGTCATACGATCCAGAAACCGCCGCCGCCCCTCGGCCCCTTCGATCCACAGGCGGTCCATGGACGGGATAAGCCACAGCACCCGCGATATGCGTCCCAATGCCGTCTGTGCCGCAGCCTTCCCGTCAATACGCACCTGCCGCGCGGCCCCACCTTCGGACCATGTTTCGACCTCGTGCACCTGATGTAGCGACTGCAACACGCCCGACAGCTTCCAGCCCAGCGCTTCGGGACGGCGCGTCATGTCCTCGGCGGATGACCGGCGCAAACCGCGCCCGGGCGAAAACAGCGACACAGCCTCAAGGACATTCGTTTTGCCCGCACCGTTGGGCCCGTAGATCGCCACGGGCCGCGCATCGACAGACAAGCGGGCGATCTTGTGCGACCGAAAATGCGACAGGGTCAGCGATGTCAGATGCAGCGCCATCGCCAGCCCTTCATTGTTCCAGAAATATGCCCGCCGGAGGCAAGATTCTTCGCCGAAAAATCTTAAACGCGCATCGGCATGACGACATAGACAGCCGACAGATCATTGCCTTCGCGCATCAGGGTCGGGTCACCGGACGAGTTGAACATGAACACCGCATTCTCGCGGTCCACCTGGCTTGCGATCTCAAGCAAGTACTTGGCGTTAAAGCCAATTTCCAGCCGCTCGTCGCCATAGGCGACGGCCAGCTCTTCCTCGGCGGCACCACTGTCAGGCGCATTCACGGACAGGACCAGGCGGTCTTCGTCCAGCTGCAACTTGACCGCGCGCGAGCGTTCCGAAGACACAGTTGCCACACGGTCCACAGCCTTGGCAAAGTCGGACGCATCGACTTCCAGCTTGCGGGTGTTGCCCACGGGGATCACGCGCGTGTAGTCCGGGAAGGTGCCGTCGATGACCTTGGAGGTCAGCGTGATCTCGGGCGTGGCAAAGCGCACTTTGGTCTCGGATACAGATACGGCGATCTGCATCTCGTCATCGTCCAGCAGCTTGCGCAACTCGCCCACGGTCTTGCGGGGCACGATCACGCCCGGCATGTCGGTGGCGCCCTCGGGCAGATCGCTGTCGATGCGGGCCAGACGATGGCCATCGGTCGCCACACAGCGCAGCGCCTTGCCGTCATCCCCATCGGCGACGTGCATATAGACACCGTTCAGGTAGTACCGCGTCTCTTCCGTGGAAATCGCGAACTTGGACTTGTCGAACAGACGGCGCAGCTTGTCCGCCGCCACCGAAAAGTTCGAGGCATATTCAGAGGACGCCATGACAGGAAAATCTTCCTTGGGCAGCGTTGCGAGGGAAAAGTTCGAGCGCCCGGCCTCGACCGTCAAACGACCTGCCGCACTGTCTGCAGTCAACGACACCAGCGCGCCATCGGGCAGCTTGCGCACGATCTCGTGCAGCGTAGTGGCGGACACGGTTGTGGCCCCGGCCCGTTCCACCTGCGCGGGGGCCTTGTCGACCACCTCGATATCCAGATCGGTCGCGCGGAAGGTCACGTCAGACCCTTCGGCCTCGATCAGAACATTGGCAAGGATCGGGATCGTGTTGCGCCGTTCGACCACCGATTGGGCTTGGCTCACGGCTTTCAGCAACACGCCGCGTTCGACACTGATTTTCATGGTCCGTCTCCCCACCAGCTTTTTGGCCCGATACCGGGATGGGCACCCTAGCCCAACCTGCCAGCATCACAAGCATTTTATTGCTTGTCCAACGCACGCGGCAGGTCGTCAAGACATCAGGGCCCAAAAGCAAAAGGAGCGCCGCAAAGGACGCTCCCATGTGATGGAATTGCGGCAGGATCAGGCTTCGAGAGACCGGCGCAGCAATTCGAGGTCTTCGGCAATCTGACCGTCCTGCTGGCGCAGCTCTTCGATCCGTTTGACACCGTGCATGACCGTGGTGTGATCGCGCCCGCCGAACCGGCGGCCAATCTCGGGCAGGGATCGGGCTGTCATGTGCTTGCACAGATACATCGCCACCTGGCGCGGTCGGGCGTAGCTGCGCAAACGCTTGGGGCCGATCATGTCGGACAGACGAATGTTGTAGTGCTCGGACACCTTGCGCTGGATTTCCTCGACCGTGATCTTGCGTTCCGAGGCGCGCAGCACATCGGCCAAACAATCCTGCGTCAGATCCATGTCGATCTTGCGCCCGACCAGCGAGGCAAAGGCGAACAGACGGGTCAACGCCCCTTCCAGCACGCGGACATTGGTGGAAATGCGGTGGGCAAGGAATTCCAGAACACCGGCTTCGACCTTGAGGTCGGGATAGACCAGTTGTTGCTGTTCGACCTTGGACTGCAGAATGCCGAGGCGCAGTTCGTAATCGGTGGGATGCAGGTCGACGACCAGACCACATTGCAGACGGGATTTCACGCGATCTTCCAGGTCCTTGATCTCGCCGGGCGCGCGGTCGGCAGAAATGATGATCTGCTTGTTCTGATCCACCAGCGCGTTGAAGGTGTGAAAGAACTCTTCCTGCGTGCTGTCCTTGCCAGCGATGAACTGCACATCGTCGACCATCAGCACGTCAACGCTGCGGAAGATGGATTTGAAATCCATCATCTTGCGGTCGCGCAGGGCCTGAACAAAGCGGTACATGAACTGTTCGGCGGACAGGTACAGAACGTTCAGATCGGGGCGGCGGGTCTGCAACTCCCATGCGATGGCGTGCATGAGGTGCGTTTTGCCCAGGCCAACCCCACCATAAAGGAACAGCGGGTTGAAGGTGACGGGACCACCCTCGGCCACACGTTTGGCAGCGGCATGGGCCAGCTCGTTGGGTTTGCCCACAACGAAACTGTCAAAGGTGAACCGCTTGTCGAGCGGCGCTGCAGACAGGGCGGACTGCGCCGATGCGCCGTTCACGGGCGCAGAGGCCGGGCTTGGGGCTTCGACCGCGCTTGGCCGCGCATGTCCGTTGGCAGGGACCGAGAAACTCAGGCGGCGGACACTGTCATCCTCGGCCTTCATCTCGTGCAGGATCAGGTCAGAGAAGTTCTGGCTGACATAGTTGCCCATGAAATTTGTCGGCACATGGAATGTGGCAATGCCGTCGCGCAGCTCGCGAAACTCAAGTGGCTCGATCCATGTTGTATAGTTGTTCTGGCCTACGGTTTTGAGCAGCCGTTGTCTCAGCTGTCCCCATTCTTGTTGTGTCATGCGCGCTCAACCATCCCTTCTTCATCCCAATGTCCAACGATCTTTGGCCCGTCGGATATGCCTGTCCCAACCATCTCGAGGCGAACCGTTGCCACCCCGCCCCCTCACAGGGGCGAGTTCGGTCCGTTCGGTTTTTTACAGATTAGACACCCCGCCACGATCTCGACCGAGTCGAAACATGACGCTACGTGCCGTCCGCACACCAAATATGTCGACAGGTCGGCAATCAGCACGCGCATGCTGTGCACCAAATACGGGTCACACGTATTCGTTTTCCCCGTTCCACCCGCCTACGCAACAACGTGCTGCGCATCCGGTCGGCCTGTCCCCCCAGGCGATTCCTAATCGCAAGAAAGGTGGTAGCAAGTTCGTCTGCGGGCCGTCCATAGAACTTAAATATTGACACCCACAAGAATCGCTGCGGCCCTTGTTTTCATGGAAAAAACAAAAAAAGCGTCGCAAAACTGCGACGCTTTTCAGCAACACTCTGTGGTTGTTATCCGAGCGCTTTTACACGTGCAGATAGGCGCGACATTTTCCGCGCAACCGTGTTCTTGTGGTAGACACCCTTGGTCACACCGCGCATCAATTCGGGCTGTGCCGCCTTGAGCGCTGCGCCCGCTGCGTCCTTGTCGCCCGAGGCAATCGCCTCTTCGACGCGGCGCAGGTAGGTGCGGATGCGCGAACGACGCGCCTTGTTCACTTGGAAGCGTTTTTCGTTTTGACGGGCCCGCTTCTTGGCCTGAGGCGAATTTGCCATGTTATCTCGTCCCAATCTATTGGTGCGGTAGTTTCAGAAGCCGCTCAGGTAGGCGCTTTGCCGAGCAGAGTCAACGCCGGTTTCGGCAATCGCACGCTGACGAATCGATCCGCCCTGATGTGACGTGTTATGATCGCATATCGAGTTTCACCGAAGGAGGATGACATGATCAATCCAATGGCGACTTCTCAATACGCGCACGCCCTTTACCGCGCACATGGTGACAAGGCCGAGGCCGAAGTTGCACAGCGCGAACGGGCCGCATCCGCAGCGGGCAAAACAGGCGAGGCGCAAAACTGGCGCAAGATCCGCGCCTCGATCCGTCAAATCCGCGGCGCCAACCAGACCTAGGCAGTTCGCCCAACCCTAACGATCGCGGAACTGCGCCTCGCGCTTTTCAAGGAAGGCAGCCATGCCTTCCTTCTGATCCTCTGTCGCGAACAGGGAATGGAACACGCGGCGTTCAAACAGCAGACCCTCGCGCAGCGGCACTTCGAAGGACCGGTTCACCGCCTCCTTGACCGCCATGGTCGAAATCATCGACTTCTCGGCGATCTTGGCGGCCGCGCCCATCGCTTCTTCCATCAGCTTCTTGGCGGGCACAACACGGCTGACAAGGCCTGAGCGCTCCGCCTCTTCGGCATCCATGAAACGGCCCGTCAGGTTCATATCCATCGCCTTGGCCTTGCCTACCGCGCGGGTCAGGCGCTGGGTGCCGCCGATCCCGGCCATGACGCCCAGGTTGATCTCGGGCTGGCCGAACTTGGCCGTGTCGGACGCGATGATGAAATCGCACATCATCGCCAATTCGCAGCCCCCGCCCAACGCATAGCCGGACACGGCGGCGATCACGGGTTTGCGCACGCGCACAATGGCATCGGTTTCCGGGCCAAACAGATCCTCGGAAAACACCTCTACATAGGATTTGTCCTTCATCATCTCGATGTCGGCCCCGGCGGCAAATGCCTTTTCCGAGCCGGTGATGACGATGCAGCGGACCTTGCTGTCGGCCTGTGCGGCCCCCATCGCATCGGCAAGCTCGCTCATCAGTTGGTCATTGAGGGCATTCAGCGCTTTGGGCCGGTTTAGGGTCACCTTCGCGATGTGGTCTTCTATTTCGACGATGATCGTCTCATAGGCCATGGGTCTGCTTTCACTGTTGCCGTTGAGGGCCGAGCATTATCACGGCGCGCCCGTGTTTCAAGCCATGATTGGCCTAGGTCTGGCACGACTTGCAGTAGAACGACGACCGCCCCGACTGCACCACACGTGCAATGACAGACGAACACCCCGAGGTACGGCAGGGTTCCCCTTCACGCCCATATACGTCGAACCGATGCTGGAAATATCCAAGCTCTCCATCGGCTTGGCGGAAATCGCGCAAACTCGATCCGCCGGCCTCAATCGCCTCGGCCAGCACGTCGCGGATGATCGGGACAAGCGCGGCCACACGCGGTTTGGCGATCCGCCCGGCCTTGCGCGTGGGTGCGATGCCTGCGCGATAAAGCGCCTCGCACACATAGATATTGCCCAATCCCGCGACGATTCTCTGATCCAGCAGGGCAGATTTGACCGGTGTGTTCTTGCCCGCAAAGGCGTCAATCAGGTGGCTTTCGTGGAAATCATTGCCCAGCGGTTCTGGCCCCAACACCGCCAGCAGCTTGTGCTGATCTGCCGTTGCCGTCTCCATCAGATCCATCGCGCCAAAGCGGCGCGGATCGTTGAAGGTGATGCGCGCGCCATTGTCCATGTGTAGCACAACATGGTCGTGTTTCTCGGCCTGTGGATGCTCATGCGCGAACTGTCCCAGCGGATCACCCGACACCAGCATGCGCCCGGACATGCCCAGATGGATCAACAGCGTCTCGCCCGAGGCCAGATCGGCCAAGATGTATTTCGACCGCCGCCGCAGGCCCAGCACCTGCTGCCCGCTCAACCGCTCCGCCATGCCGTCAGGAAAGGGCCAGCGCAGATCGGGCCGGTTCACATCCGCCTGCGCAATCACGGCCCCCTCCATCGCGGGGGTCAGACCGCGGCGAACGGTTTCAACTTCGGGCAGTTCGGGCATGGCACATTGTCCTGCGTCAAAAGGGCTACGTTGTGTATGCCCGCCAGCGGCCTATAACAAGGCCTGACAGAACAGAAAGACGCCTTTCCATGAGTGATGACAAGACCACGCATTTCGGATTCGAAACCGTCCCCGAGGGTGAAAAGGCCGGGCGCGTGCAGGGTGTGTTCAACTCGGTCGCTAGCAAATACGACATCATGAATGACGTGATGAGCGTGGGCATCCACCGCATCTGGAAAGAGGCGATGATGGATTGGCTGGCCCCGCGCCCCGGTCAAAAGCTGCTCGATGTGGCGGGTGGCACGGGCGACATCTCGTTCAAGTTCCTGAAGCGTGCCGGTCATGGCCATGCCACCGTGCTCGACCTGACCGAGCCGATGCTGATCGAAGGGCGCAAGCGCGCCGAGGCCGACAAGATGGCGGACAGCCTCGACTGGGTGGTGGGCGATGCGATGGCCCTGCCGTTTGAGGGCAACACATTCGACGTCTACACGATTAGCTTTGGCATCCGGAACGTGACCCGCCCCCAAGAGGCGCTGAACGAAGCCTACCGTGTGCTCAAACCCGGTGGCCGCTTGATGGTGCTCGAGTTTTCGCAACTGCCCAATGAGGGGATGCAAAAGCTCTACGATCTTTACAGCTTCAACGTCATTCCGCGCATGGGTCAGGTGATTGCCGGTGATCGCGACAGCTATCAGTATCTCGTCGAAAGCATCCGCAAGTTCCCGGATCAGGACACGTTCCTTGCCATGGTGCGTGAGGCCGGCTTCGAGAACGCCAAGTATCGCAATCTGACAATGGGCGTGGCGGCACTCCATTCGGGGTGGAAAATCTGATGTTTTATCAACAAGTTGTGGTTAACGCGCTGTTAACTACAAGTGTCCCCGCGGGGACACCCCAATGAGGGGGCCCCACAACATCATCCGCCTCGTGCGCACGGGTGCCACGCTGGAACGCACCGGCGCGATGAACGTCGTGCTCGACGCGTTCGAGGCGCCCCCCGCCTTGCGCTTTGTCGCCAAGGCGCTGGGCAAACCCTTCCGCTTTCTCGGCTACAAGGGCGACCCGTCCATGCCGCCCGCGACTCGCGCGCTGACCGCCCTTGGCCCGGCCTACATCAAATTCGGTCAGGTCCTGTCGACCCGCCCCGACGTGGTCGGCGACGAACTGGCCGTGCAATTGCGCGTCTTGCAGGACAAGCTGCCGCCGTTTTCCATCGAAGAGGCCAAGGCCGAGGTGCAGCGAGAGCTGGGCCTGCCCGCCGACACGATCTTTTCCGAATTCAGCGAACCGGTTGCCGCCGCCTCTATCGCGCAGGTGCACAAGGCCCGGCTCGCGGACGAAGGGGACGCCGTGGCGGTCAAAGTACTGCGCCCCAACATCGAACGCGCCTTCAAGAAAGATGTCGATGCCTTCTACCTCGCCGCGCGCATCGTCGAAATCTTTGCCCCCGGCGCGCGCCGCCTGCGCCCGATGGAGGTGATCGAACACTTCGACGGCGTGGTGCAGGGCGAACTGGACTTGCGCCTCGAATCCTCCGCCGCCGGAGAGTTCGCGGCCAATACCAAGGATGACAAAGGTTTCACGCTGCCCAAGATCAGGTGGGAACATTCCGCCCGCCGGGTGATGACGCTGGAATGGGCCGATGGTGTCCCCATGGGCGAAAATGCCGCGATTGATGCCGCCGGGCACAACCGCATCGACCTGTCCGAACGGGTGCTGCGGCTGTTTCTGCTGCACGCGCTGCGCGACGGGTACTTCCACGCGGACATGCACCAGGGCAACCTCAAGGTCGCCGCGAATGGGGATATCATCGCCTATGATTTCGGGATCATGGGGCATATCGACGAATACACCCGCCGCGTCTATGCCGAGATTCTGTTCGGCTTTATCCGCAAGGATTACAAACGCGTGGCCGAGGTGCATTTCGAGGCCGGGTATGTCCCTGCCGACAAGGATGTGGACGAATTCGCCCGTGCCTTGCGCGCGGTGGGCGAGCCGATCTTTGGCATGGACGCGTCCAAGATTTCGATGGGCCGTCTGCTGAACTACCTGTTCGAAGTCACCGAACGCTTCGGCATGGAAACCCGGACTGAACTGATCCTGCTGCAGCGCACCATGGTGGTGGTCGAAGGGGTGGCGCGCAGCCTCAATCCCAACATCAACATCTGGCAGGTCGCCTCGCCCGTCGTCACCGACTACATCCAGAAATCCATCGGGCCCAAGGCGATTGTCACCGACCTTTACAAGACTGCGCGCGTGCTGACCCGCTTTGGCCCGCGTCTGCCCGGTCTGGTCGAGGCGGCGCTGATCGCGCAATCCAACCCGCAACCGACCAAACGGCGCGGCTTCTGGCGCTGGATCGTGCTGGCGGGCCTTGCTGGAACGGCACTGGGCGCAGGCGTATTGGCGCTGATCGAAGCGGTGCTCTGACCGTCGATCCATCGAATCATGCTAAGCTGCCGACCATTGGATCAAATCAATTGGAGAGCGGGGCATGTATACGCCCAACCGCCCGGCAAAATCCGCCTTGCCTGTTTTTCTGTGGATCATCTGCGCTTTTGTGGTCGGGATCGCGCTTTGGGCGGCGGTCTATCGACACACGAACGGGGGTGAGGACGGGCCGCGGCTGCTGGTTGCGGTCGGGTCGGCTGGCCTTGCGCTTGCCTTTGGCGGGATTCTGGGCGGCATCGTCAAAAAGCTGTTTGATGCCTGGGACGACCGCAAAACAGCCATCGAGGCGCAGAACGCCTATTACGCGCAACTGCTCGAAGATTTCAAAACCGTCTACAACACGGTTGAGCGCAGCCGCTTTCTGATCACCGCCCACAAATCGGCCAAGACCTATGGCGAACGGATGCGGACTCTGCCGGATGCGGTGATTCTGCTCCATAACGTCAAACGGGCGACGCAACAGGGGTTTCCGGATCTTTACAAAGGGCTCGAAGGGCCGATTTTCTTTTGCAACCGGTTCCTCAAGGGTCTGATCGAGGAGTATCGCGATCACTACCTTGAAGTGTCGCGGCTGCAATCGCAGGACGAGGCGGACAACAAGCTGACGCGGGACCTGATTGCGGAACGGGAACCCTACCAGGACGAACGCGAAATATCACACAGCGCCTGGGCCAGATTGCTGGAGTTGCCGCATCTTGGAATGTTGATTGATGCCACCGACCGACCCGCGGATGAGACGGACAACGCCGCCTTTGAATCCTACGAAAAGGCGTTCGTTCAATACATCGACCTTGCCAGCTACTGCCTGATGCTGCGCATGCCGGGCAGTGACGAATCCCTGCGCAATACTGACCTGGACGCGCGGCTACAAGCATGCCGAACAGAGGCGCGCGCGCTCAAGGCCAAACGCGCGAAGCCCGCCGACTAGACTGTCCGTTCGATGGCCAATGCGATGCCCTGCCCGCCGCCGATGCACATGGTGATCAGCGCCTTGGACCCGCCGATGCGTTCCAGCTCATACAGCGCCTTCACCGTGATGATTGCGCCTGTTGCCCCAACCGGGTGTCCCAGCGCAATTGCACCCCCGTTCGGGTTCACACGCGCCGGATCAAAGCCGAGGTCGTTTGAGACTGCGAGCGCTTGGGCAGCAAAGGCCTCGTTCGATTCAACCACGTCGAAGTCTTCGGGCGACAGCCCTGTCCGGTCGAGCAGGTTGCGCACGGCAGGGATCGGGCCGATGCCCATCACCTCGGGGCGCACACCGGCATGGGCATAACCCAACACGCGTGCCTTGGGTGTCAGGCCCGCCTTTTCCGCCGCATCTGCCGTCGCCAGCACAACCGCACCAGCGCCGTCGTTGATGCCCGAGGCGTTGCCGGCGGTCACCGAGCCGTCCTTTTGGAACACCGGGCGCAGACCGCCAAGGGCGTCAAGGCTGGTGGCCTTGGGGTGTTCATCGAACTCAAAATTCACCATGTCGCGCTTCACGCGCACCTCGACCGGGGTGATCTGGCTGGCGAAACGTCCATCCGCGATGGCGGTGGCGGCGCGTTCCTGGCTTTGCATGGCAAAGGCATCCTGCGCCGCGCGGGTGATGCCGTGTTCTGCGGCGACATTCTCTGCCGTCACACCCATATGGCCGGTGCCAAAGGGACAGTTGAGTGCGCCCAGCATCATGTCGAGTGTCCGCACATCCCCCATCTTGGCGCCCCAGCGCTGGTCGGGAATGACGAAGGGCGAGCGCGACATGTTCTCGGCCCCGCCAGCGAGGCCAAAGTCCGCATCGCCCAGCATTAGAGACTGAATTACGCTGACAATCGCCTGCACGCCAGAGCCGCAGAGGCGGTTCACATTCATCGCCGGTGTCGTGTCCGGCACACCTGCCTGCATGGCCGCCACACGGGACAGATACATGTCGCGGGGTTCGGTGTTGATCACGTGGCCAAAGGCAACGTGGCCGATCTGCCCGCCCTCGACGCCGGCGCGCTCAAGCGCTGCCTTGGCCGCGACGGTGCCCAGGTCGATGGGGGCGGTCCCGGCAAGCGATCCGCCGAATGTGCCGATGGCGGTGCGCGCGCCGTCAAGGATAACGATGTCTTGGGTCATGATGCCTCTCTCCCTTTGCTTTGATATGGCCGGGGTGGTCGGCAAAGTCAGCCCCATGGCTTGACTTCGACGCAACGGCACGGCCATCTCTCCGTCATGACGGATGAAACTGACGCAATCTTGTCCCTTCTGCCCGCCCGCCTGAAAGAGGCGCGGCGGGTGCAGGGGCTATCGCTGGATGCAGTGGCGAAACTGTCGGGCGTGAGCCGGTCGATGGTCAGCCAGATCGAGCGGGGGAATCCTCGCCCACCATAGCGACGCTTTGGAACCTGACGCGCGCCTTGCAGGTGGATTTTGCCGGGTTGTTGGATGAGGGCGCGGCGGAACGGATCGAGGTGCTGCGCACCGCCGATGTGCCGAGTATCGAGAACCGCGGTGCGGGTTGCACCATCCGCATTCTGTCACCACCCGAGGATGCGGGGCGGCATGAGGTGTACGAGCTGCGGTTCAACGAAGGCGGTGTGCTGGACAGTCAGCCGCATCGGCGCGGCGCGCGCGAGCATCTGACGGTGATCGAAGGCAAGCTTGTGGTGACCAGTGGCGGCGCGGTTGAGAAGATCGCGCAGGGTGATACGGCCCGCTATGCCGCTGATGTGCCGCATCGGATCGAAGCGGACCGACCTGCCCGCGCGTTTTTGGTGGTGCAGGACGCGTAGATTTCCGATGTAACGGATTTTTGTCCGCAATTATGAATTCCTCTATTTCGGAATTTCATCCGGGATGTTAGATTGCTCCGCATAGGAGATTCTGACATGACCCACGCGTTTCTGAGCCATATCACCGACACCCTTGCCCAGATCGAGGCGGACGGGATGATGAAGCGTGAACGCATGATCACCTCGCCCCAGGGCGGACGGATCGATGTGGGCGGGCATGAGGTGCTGAACCTGTGTGCCAACAATTACCTGGGCCTCGCCGATCATCCCGACCTGATTGCGGCTGCGAATGGGGCGATGGACAGCCACGGGTTTGGCATGGCCTCGGTCCGCTTTATCTGCGGCACGCAGGATCTGCATCGCGAATTGGAGGGGCGGCTGGCCCGCTTTCTGGGTAAAGACGATGCGATCCTGTTTGCCGCTTGTTTTGACGCCAATGGTGGCCTGTTCGAGCCGCTTTTGGGCCCCGAGGACGCGATCATTTCGGATGCGTTGAACCATGCCTCGATCATCGACGGTATCCGGTTGTGCAAGGCCAAGCGGTATCGCTACGCCAACAGCGATATGGACAGCCTCGAGACGCAATTGCGCAGCGCCAAAGCGGATGGCGCGCGCCATGTCATGATTGCGACCGATGGCGTGTTTTCGATGGATGGCTATCTGGCAAAGCTGCCCGAGATTACGGCACTGGCCCGGAATTTCGGGGCGCTGGTGATGGTCGATGACTGTCATGCGACGGGGTTCATGGGGCCGAAGGGCGCAGGCACGCCCGCCCATGCAGGCGTTGATGTGGACATTCTGGCCGGGACACTGGGCAAGGCGCTGGGCGGGTCGATTGGTGGTTATATTGCCGGGCCGCAACCCGTGATCGACCTGTTGCGGCAGCGTGCGCGGCCCTACCTGTTCTCCAACTCCTTGCCCCCGTCCATCGTTGCGGCCGGGATCGAGGCGATCCGGCTGGTTGAAGAGGGTGACGCCCTGCGCGCGCAACTGTTCGACAATGCGACCTATTGGCGGGAGGGGCTGACGTGGCTGGGGTTTGAGCTGTTGCCTGGCGAACATCCGATCATTCCCGTCATGCTGGGCGAGGCGCAACTGGCGCAGGACATGGCGGCGCGGCTGTTTGACGAGGGCGTCTATGTCTCGGGCTTCTTCTTCCCCGTCGTGCCGCGTGGGCAGGCGCGCATTCGCACGCAGATGAACGCCGCCCTCAGCCGCGATGACCTGGATCGGGGTCTCGCCGCCTTTGAGGTGGCGGGCAGGGCCGTGGGGGTCTTGTGATGCACAACGAAATGATTGCGCTGGAAAAGACGCATCCCCGCGAAGGGCTGTGGCAGGTGACGGCGCCCGTGCCCGAGATCGGGCCGGATGACGTATTGATCAAGGTCAACAAGACCGGGATTTGCGGCACCGACATTCACATCTGGAACTGGGATGCGTGGGCTGCCAGCACCGTGCCAACGCCGCTGATCACGGGGCACGAGTTTGCGGGTGAGATCGTCGAAATCGGCTCTAACGTTGAGGGTTTGGCGCTTGGCCAGCGTTGTTCGGGCGAGGGGCATCTGATCGGTAAAACCTCGCGCCAGAGCCGTGCGGGCAAGTTTCACCTCGACCCGGCGACGCGCGGCATCGGGGTGAATGAGCAGGGCGCCTTTGCCCAGTACCTACGCCTGCCCGCGTTCAATGTGGTGCCGTTGCCAGACGAGATTTCGGATGACATCGGGGCGATCCTCGACCCGCTGGGCAACGCGGTGCACACTGCCCTCAGCTTTGATCTGATTGGCGAGGATGTGTTGGTCACCGGGGCTGGCCCAATCGGGATCATGGCGGCGGCCGTGGCCCGGCACGTGGGTGCGCGTCATGTGGTGATCACGGATGTGAACCCGGATCGTCTGGCGCTGGCGGGCCGTGTCGCGGATGTGGTGCCGGTGAATGTAGCAGAGCGGGAATTGGCCGAAACAGTCTCTGATCTCAAGATGACGCAGGGCTTTGACGTCGGCCTCGAGATGTCGGGCAATCAGGCTGCACTCCACCAGATGGTCGAGGCGATGACCATGGGCGGGCGTATTGCGATGTTGGGGATTCCGCCCGGCCAAAGCCCTGTGGACTGGAGCCGGATCGTGTTCAAGGCCATCACCATCAAGGGCGTCTATGGCCGCGAGATTTTCGAGACCTGGTACAAGATGATCGCGATGCTGCAGAACGGGTTGGATGTGTCCAAAGTGATCACCCACCGCTTTCCCGTAGCGCAATTTGAACAGGGCTTTGCCACGATGAAGTCCGGATCATCCGGCAAGGTCGTTCTGGACTGGCGGTAAGGCGGGGTTCAGCCCGCCATCGGTTCCAGTGCCACGCGGCCTGTGTCGGTCAACCGCCAGACCTTGCCCGCCTCGAACACCGCAGCGGTCAGTGGCTTGCCATAACCGGCGCCGGTGTCGAGGTTGACCCGGTTGCCGTAATGCGTCGCCGCATCCGTCGGGGTGTGCCCGTGTACGATCAGCTTGGGATGCGGGCCGGTGTGATTGTGGAATTCCTGACGGATCCACAGCAGGTCTTCCTCGGTCTGTTGATCGAGCGGGACGTCAGGGCGGATGCCTGCATGTACGAACATCACATCGCCCACGGAATGGGTGAGTTGCAGACCCTTGAGGAAGTCGATGTGGGTTTGCGGCACCGCGGCCAACGCGTCCGCGTGCACATTCTTTTCCCGGCGCCGGCCGCCTGCGTCGACCCCGTAAGAGGCCAGTGTTGTTTCACCGCCAAGCCGTTCGTGCATCCAGTAGAGCTCGACCATCAGATAGGGATCGTGCTGCAGCGGCGTTTGCATGAACCATTCGAACATCCGGTCGTGATTGCCCTTGAGAAAGGTCCAACTACGCGCGGCATCACGGCCTGCAATCAGGGTATCGAGCACGGCGCGGCTGTCTGGCCCGCGGTCGGTGTAGTCGCCCAGGAACACGATGCTGGCCTCTGGGCCGCCATCGCTGTCGATCAGGTGCAGGACACGGTCAAGTTCGGCCATTTGGCCGTGGATATCGCCAATGGCGTAGATGGGTGCGGACATGGGGTGGCCAAACGTTGCTGTGGGTGCGTTCGCCATAACGGTTTGGTGCAGGGGATGTAAGGCGCAGGTGTCCTGCGCCCCTATGTTTTAGGCTGCGCGGACCGATAGCGTTCAATCCATGCGCGGTTTGTGTCATCTGCCAGTTTCGCGACGGCGGGTGTGACCGGTGCCGCATGGGATTGGGGCAGGCCCAGATGGGTCAATGCGCGTTTCAGTTCGGAGCTGGGATCACGGGACAGGTCGTCATAGGTGATCACCAGCGGTGTGATGTTTTGGTCGGCAAACCAGGCGGTCCATTCCGCATCAAAGCGTTCGAATTCGGCGATCTGATCGGCAATGGCGTCGTGGTCGTAGTGCAGCGCCTCAGGCGGTGCTGTCCGCTCCAGCTCTGACCCGTCGGCATTGCGGTGCCACAGCCCGCTTTGCTCGGCCCGGATCAGTGAGACGGCCTGAGCCACCTTGTCCTGACGCGTAAGGTGGATGTAGCGGGTTTCTCCGAACGTCGCCTCGATCCGCGCTGTGTCCGTGGGCAGGTTGGGGTGCAGTGCGCGCAGTTGATCAAGGAAGAACGCCGCACTGTGCCGTTGCAGCCGCAGGCCGAAAAGGGCAGTTGCGCCCTGCCCCGCAATGCGCGCGGTTTCGATGATGTCCGGCAGGGGCGTGTCGGCAGGCAGATCGAGGCCCGCGCGCCACGCCTCGAGCGTCGGGCGGTGGAAGTAGGATTTCGGATGCCCGGCCACGCCCGTGTCGCGCAGCAAGGTGCACAGCAACGTGCTGCCGCTGCGCGGAGAGGTGCAGATGAAATAGGCGGCGGGCACTGTCATGCCGCCGCCCTACAGGTGTTTTGTAAAGGTGGTAAGGCGCAGGTGTCCTGCGCCCCGCCCGGTGTGTGCGTCAGGCCACGTCGAATTCGAGCGGTTTGACCTGGGTGAACATGCCCGTGCTGTCCAGTGTGTTCAGCACATCGCCCGGGATAGGGTGATCGACATAAAGCAGCGCGATGGCTTCGCCGCCAACAGCCGACCGGCCCAGTGTAAAGTTCGCGATGTTCACGCCGTTCTTGCCCATCGTGTTGCCCAGCAGGCCGATGATGCCTGGCACGTCCTCGTTCGTGGTATAAAGCATGTTGGCCCCGATCTCGGCATCGATGTTGATGCCCTTGATCTGGATAAAGCGTGGTTTGCCATCCGAGAACACTGTGCCCGCGACCGAGCGTTCACGCTTGTCCGTCACCACGGTCACTTTGATGTAGCCATCAAAGGTGCCCGATTTGTCCTGATTTGTGGTCGAAATCTGAATGCCGCGTTCCTTGGCGACCACGGGGGCCGAGACCATGTTCACGTCCGGGTTGGCGCGTTTCATGATGCCCGCGATCACGCCGCAATTCAGCGCCTCGAGGTTCATTTCGGCCACAGACCCGTCATAGAGGATGTTGATCGCCTTGATCGGTTCATCTGTCATTTGACCGACAAAGCTGCCCAGGTGACCCGCCAGTTTGACCCAAGGGCCCATGACCTTGGCCTCTTCCGCCGTCACGGAAGGCATGTTGAGCGCATTTTCCACGGCACCGGTCAGGAGGTAGTTGGCCATCTGCTCGGCCACTTGCAGGGCGACGTTTTCCTGCGCCTCTGTCGTGGCGGCGCCGAGGTGGGGCGTGACCACAACGTTGGGCAGGTTGAACAGGGCGTTTTCCTTGGCCGGTTCTTCGGCAAAGACGTCAAAGGCCGCACCGGCCACATGGCCTGATTTCAGAGCCTCGGCCAAGGCGGCCTCGTCCACGAGGCCACCGCGCGCGCAGTTGATGATCCGCACACCGGGTTTCATCATCGCGATGCGTTCGGCGGTGATCATGTTGGCCGTCTGCTCGGTTTTGGGGACGTGCAGGGTGATGAAGTCGGCGCGCTTGATCAGATCCTCAAGCTCGACCTTTTCGACGCCCATCTGGTCGGCCTTTTCCTGGCCGAGGAAGGGGTCGAAGGCCAGCACTTTCATCTTGAGCCCACGGGCGCGGTCACACACGATGCCGCCGATGTTGCCTGCGCCGATCACGCCAAGGGTCTTGCCCGTCAGCTCGGTGCCCATGAATTTGGATTTTTCCCACTTGCCCGCGTGGGTCGAGGTCGAGGCCTCGGGAATTTGGCGGGCGACGGCGAACATCATGGCGATGGCGTGTTCGGCGGTGGTGATCATGTTGCCAAAAGGCGTGTTCATGACGATCACACCCTTTTTGCTGGCCGCATCCTTGTCGATGTTGTCGGTGCCGATTCCTGCGCGGCCAATAACCTTGAGGTTCTTGGCGTTCTTCAGAATCGTCGGTGTGACACGCGTGGCAGAGCGGATGGCGAGGCCGTCATATTGGCCGATGACCTCGGCCAGCTTGTCCTTGTCTTTGCCCAGATCGGGTTCGAAATCGACCTCGATCCCGCGATCGCGGAAAATCTGGACAGCGGCGGGCGACAGTTTGTCGGAGATGAGTACTTTGGGGGCCATTACGGTGGTCCTTTGAATGTCGGCTGGCGGACGACACGTCCGCCTTACGGGATTGGGAAATTTGAAAGGCGGAGTGAACTCCGCCTTACGATCAGCCGTTGATTTCGGCCTCGAACGCGTGTGCAAGCCAGGGCAGCATCGCCTGGATGTCCGCCGTTTCAACCGTGCCGCCGCACCAGATGCGCAGACCCGGAGGGGCGTCGCGGTAGCCGCCGATATCCAGCGCTACGTTTTCATCCGCGAGCCGTTTGGCGACGGCCTTGGCAAAGGCGGCGCCATCGGTGATCCGGTCATCGGTGAATTTGAGGCAGACGGAGGTGGTGGACCGTGTGGCAGGGTCGACGGCGAGGTTGTCGATCCAGTCATGCTGATCGCAAAAATCCCAGACCGCTTGTGCGTTGGCTTCGGCACGGGCGATCAGCCCTTGCAGGCCACCGACCGACCGCGCCCAGTCGAGCGAGAACAGGTAATCCTCGACCGCGAGCATCGACGGGGTGTTGATCGTTTCACCAACGAAAATCCCTTCGATCAGCTTGTCACCCTTGGTCAGGCGGAAAATCTTGGGCAGGGGCCATGCGGGCGTATAGCTTTCGAGCCGTTCCACCGCGCGGGGCGACAGGATCAGCATGCCGTGGGCCGCTTCGCCGCCCAGCACCTTTTGCCAGCTGAACGTGGTCACATCCAGCTTGTCCCAGGGCAGGTCCATGGCGAAAGCGGCCGAGGTCGCATCGCACAGGGTCAACCCGGCGCGGTCGGCTGGGATCGCGTCGCCACTTGCCATGCGCACGCCCGAGGTCGTGCCGTTCCAGGTGAAACAGACGTCGTTGTCATAGTTCAGCGCGGCCATATCCACAATCTCACCGTATTCAGCGGTGTGAACGGTGTGTGCGATCTTGAGCTGTTTGGCCACGTCGGTCACCCAACCCGCGCCAAAGGATTCCCAGGCCACCATCTCGGCAGGGCGTTCACCCAGCAGCGACCACATCGCCATCTCGTAAGCACCGGTGTCCGAGGCGGGGACGATCCCGATCCGGTAGTCGTCCGGCACACCAAGGATCGCGCGGGTGTCGTCAATCGCCTGCTTCAGCTTGGCCTTGCCAACGGCTGCGCGGTGCGAGCGGCCCAGCGGCGCGTCAGCCAGAGCGGTCAGATCATGTGTGGGGGTTTGGCACAGGGGCCAGAAGAAAAACGCGGATTCGCCGGCCGCGTTGCCGGTTCAGTCATAGCCATTGCTGCTATCCTTACAGATAATCGCCCTTCGTTGGGGAAGGGTGTCCCACGGACGCATCTACGGGCCGGGCCGGGGTGGTGCAAGCAGGGATTGGGGGCTATAGCGCCGCTTGACCCATTAATTGCGACATTGCCGTCGCCTTTCGGAAACTTGGCTTGATGTTTGTTTGTACTCTTTTAACTGAACCCGCCCGTCCATCGCTCGCCCCGGCCCTGGTCGAGAACTTGCGCAACGCCTGGGGTGGCGGGGATGCACAATGGTTGGCGGTTGATGAGGCGGCGGCGTTCACGCTGGCCGCCATGCCGGACAATCGTTGGGACGTGTGGGCGGATCTGCAGGAACTCGGCGTCGACCTGGTCATCCTCCCCTTCGAAGGGCGCCGGAAAAAGATGCTGCTGGCGGATATGGACAGCACCATGATCCAGCAGGAATGCATTGACGAACTGGCTGACGTGGCTGGTGTGGGTGACCGGGTCAAGGACATCACAGCGCGGGCCATGAACGGCGAGCTGGATTTCGAAGCGGCCATTCGCGAGCGCGTTGGCCTGCTGCAAGGATTGCCTGAGACGGTTATCTCCGACGTGTTGGAGACCCGGATTTCCCTGATGCCCGGCGGCCCCGTTCTGTTGGCGACGATGAAGGCGAATGGCGCCTATGCCGCGCTCGTGTCGGGCGGTTTCACCGCCTTTACCTCGGCAGTGGCGGGCCAGTTGGGTTTTGACGAAAACCGGGCCAATACGCTGCTGGTACAGGACGGCACGCTGACGGGCGAGGTCGGCATGCCGATCCTGGGACAGCAGGCCAAGGTGGATGCGTTGGTCGACATCACCGCGCGGCTTGGCATTGCCGAAGGTGACGTGCTGGCCGTGGGCGATGGGGCCAATGATCTGGGTATGTTGCACCGGGCTGGCATGGGGGTCGCCCTGCACGCCAAACCGGCGGTGGCGGCCCAGTGCGATGTGCGTGTGAATTTTGGTGATCTGACGGCGTTGTTGTTCTTGCAAGGTTACGCGCAATCGGAATTCGTCACGCCCTGACCGTGGTCATGGGGCCTGCTGCGGCCAAAGCGTAAGGCGGAGGTGTCCTCCGCCCCGCCGACATCGAACAAAGTGCGCTGAAGAAAAATGTAAGGCGGACGTGTCGTCCGCCCTAGAGCAGCGCGGGCGCGGCGCGCAGATGGCCGGTTTCGAGGCCGTCCCAATTTCGGATTGATCCGCTGGTATAGGCCAGCACGTCCGGGTGGTTGGGGTCCAGCGCGCCGAGTTTGACGAGGATCTGCGCAATCGCGCATTCGCTGGCACGGGTGCCACCATCGGTGATCTTGAGCGCCACGCCCATCTTCTGATCGGGTAGGATGGCGACAAAATACCCCTCCGCACCTGTCTTCAGCGCGACCTTACCCCCTGCTGCGCGCATGAGGCGGGTGCAGGCCCGCCCCTCGCCCGCGACCAGGTCGGGATGTGCGGCCATGGCATTGCGCAGCGCGCCCTGCGGGCTGTCATCATCCGCGACCGCGTAGGCCGCCATGGCGCGCGCCATGCCGTGCAATGTGCAGGCGTAGTTGGGGGCGGAACACCCGTCGATGC
Source organism: Tateyamaria algicola (assembly GCF_047715485.1). NCBI lineage: Bacteria > Pseudomonadati > Pseudomonadota > Alphaproteobacteria > Rhodobacterales > Roseobacteraceae > Tateyamaria > Tateyamaria algicola. Next base: position 1,966,190 of record NZ_CP180422.1, on the reverse strand, counting down.
CAAAGCCGGGAGAGGTTTCCTGCGTCATCCGCTCGAATGCCTCGAGGCAGGCCTGTTGCACGGGGTGGGTCGGGTCGACGTAATCGGGCCCTGCGCCAAGGTGCTTGGCAAGGGTCAGAAAGCCTGCGTGCTTGCCGGAACAGTTGTTGTGGATGCGGCAAGGGGACTCGTGCGCGCGGATCATGGCATTGCGCACATCATCGTCGCGTGACACCTGCGGCCCGCAGCGGAAATCATCGTCAACGCGCCCGATGTGATCCATCCACGCGCCCACCTTTTCGGTGTGAATAGCGGCCCCCTGATGGGAGGCGCAGGCCAGCGCGAAATGCTCGGATGTCAGCCCATGGGCGGAGGCCGCACCGCTTTCGATCAGCGGCAGGGCCTGTACCATCTTGGCCGATGATCGGGGCAGCACAACACTGTCCGGTTCGCCCCACGCCTGCACGATCTGGCCCGTGTCGTCGCAGACCACGGCATGGCCCAAATGTGCGCTTTCCAGGAAGGGACCGCGCCAGATTTCGGCAAGTGTGACGGCGCCATGGGCCGGATGTGTCATATTTTCCCTCACAACTGCGCGAAATCCCGCCAATTCATCTTTCCTGCGTCGCGCGTTTCGCGCTAATGTGCCACTTGTCGAGAAGAAATGCCGCCCTTGCAAGAGAATGCGCTGAAAATGGCGCACCCTGGGGCGGAGCAGGTGTTGAGGTTTGGACAGCTTGGAGGCTGTGACTATGGGAACAAAGACTGGAATTTTCAGGGGTGTGGCGATTGCCATCGGCGCGTTGTCGCTGATGTCGGGTGCGGCCTTTGCGCAGGATCAAAGCACGAACCGTGTGGCGGCCAAAACGGATTGGAGCGTCTTTGTCGAAGACAATCCGACAGAGTGCTGGGGTGTGGCAACACCCAAGGAGACCGTGAACACCCGCGAGGGCCGTGTCGTAGCCGCGACGCGTGGTCAAATCCTGCTGATGGTGTTCTATCGCCCCAGTGCCGGTGCGCAGGGGCAGGTGGCCTTTACCGGTGGCTATCCGTTCCGGTCGGGATCGACAGTCAACGTCAACATCAGCGGAAACGAATTCGAGCTGTTCACCGAAGGTGAATGGGCCTGGCCCGCGACCGTCGCGGATGATGCCAAGATCGTCACCGCGATGAAGCGTGGCGCAGATGCCATTGTGACCGGCATCTCAAGCCGTGGCACGACGACCAAGGACACGTTCTCGCTGCTGGGCTTTACCGCCGCGGTCGAGGATGCCGAAGGGCGCTGCGGCGGGTAACGCCGCCGTTACAGAAAATCACGAAACAGGGAGGGGCTGTGCAGCGGTGCACGGCCCCTTTGCTTATCATGATAGTTTGGAACTATTCGGTTCCACATTAGGTGGCATGGTATCCCAACCACAGAGGAGCCTGACATGGCCACCACGACTGTCCACACCCTCGACACTGCCCCCGACGCCTCAAAGCCCTTGCTGGAAAACTCGATCAAGGCCTTTGGCCGTTTGCCGAGCCTGCATGGTGTGATGGCGGAAAGCCCCGGCTTGCTGGAGGGCTACCAGCATCTGCACCGCCTTGCGATTGAAGGCACAGCCTTTACCCCCGAAGAGCGCACGGTGGTGTGGATGGCGGTCAATGTCGCCAACACATGTCACTACTGTGTGCCCGCCCACACCGGCATCGCCAAGCGCGAGAAGGTTGACGACGATATCGTCAACGCCCTGCGTGACGAGACGCCGCTGCCTGCGAAACTGGAGGCGCTGCGCACTTTCACCCTCGCCATCCGCGAGACGCATGGTCGCCCCGGTGCCGACGCCATCGCCGCCTTTGAGGCTGCCGGTTACGGCGAACGCGCGATCCTGGATACGATCCTGATTTATGCCCAGAAGGTCATGTCGAACTTCACCAACGCGATCTTTGACACGCCGACCGATGCGGCCTTTGCCCCGTTCGCGTGGGAGCCGAAGGCCGTCGCGGCAGAGTGAGACCGGGGAGGGGGCCAGCCCCCGCCCTTCGGGCCCCCCGGAGTTTATCTGGCAAGATGAAGGAGCAGTGGTTTCGGGCCGCTGCTCTTTTTCTTGTCGGGCGAATCCTTTTGATTGCCCGCGCTTTTCCTATATAGGGGCGCATCACCCGATTTTGTTTGGACCTATGCCATGGCTGACGCGCCGATCACGCAGGATGTTTTGACGATCCCCCGCAAACTGCCGGAGGGACCGATCAACCTTGTCGGGTTGACCCGCGATGCCATGCGCGCGGTGTTGATCGCCCATGGCACGCCTGAAAAGCAGGCCAAGATGCGGGTCGGGCAGATCTGGCAGTGGATTTACCAGTGGGGCGTGCGCGACTTTGCCGTGATGACGAACCTGTCCAAGGCCTATCGCGCCGAGTTGGCAGAGGCATTCGTGATCGAGATTCCCGAAGTCGTGTCCAAGCAAGTCAGCGAGGATGGCACCCGCAAGTGGCTGGTCCGCATCGCGGGCGGTCACGAGGTCGAGGTTGTCTACATCCCCGAGGAAGGGCGCGGCACCTTGTGCATTTCCTCGCAAGTGGGCTGCACGCTGACCTGTTCCTTCTGCCACACCGGTACGCAAAAGCTGGTGCGCAATCTGACTGCGGGCGAGATCGTTGGCCAGGTGATGATGGCGCGCGACGACCTTGACGAATGGCCCACACCCGGTGCGCCCAAGGATGAAACGCGTCTGTTGTCCAACATCGTGCTGATGGGCATGGGCGAGCCGCTCTATAATTTCGAGAACGTGCGCGACGCGATGAAGATCGCGATGGATGCCGAAGGTATTCAACTGTCACGCCGTCGCATCACCTTGTCGACCTCGGGCGTGGTGCCCGAGATTGCGCGCACAGCCGAAGAGATCGGCTGCCAACTGGCTGTGTCCTTCCACGCCACGACGGACGAGGTGCGCGACAAACTGGTTCCGATCAACAAACGCTGGAATATCGAGGCACTGCTGGAGGCCCTGCGCGCCTATCCCAAAGTCAGCAACTCGGAACGTATCACCTTTGAATACGTGATGCTGCACGGTGTGAATGACAGTGATGAGGATGCGCATCGCCTGATCAAGCTGATCGAGGGGATTCCGGCCAAGATCAACCTGATCCCCTTCAACGAATGGCCCGACGCGCCCTATACGCGGTCCTCGAACAACCGCATCCGTGCCTTTGCCAACATCATCTACCAGGCAGGCTATGCCAGCCCGATCCGCACCCCGCGCGGAGAGGACATCATGGCCGCCTGTGGTCAGTTGAAATCGGCCACGGAACGCGCGCGCAAGTCCCGCAAACAGATCGCGGCCGAGGCGGGCCTGTCCTGAGACTGTTCCCCGGATTGCCACAATTGGCCCCAATAATTTCCAGATCGTGAACGATTGGTGCCATGCTGCCCGGTAAAGGTCGCTCCAGTTAGAAATCCGATTGGAGTGAATATTATGTCGATTATCATTTCTCAGGACAGCTTTGTCGAAGCGCAGGTCCTTGATCTCATTTCCCGTGAACGCAGCAAGGCGTTGTCGCGTCGTGAATGGAAACATCGTCTGGCCGGGTATGGCTATGGCATTCGCGAGACTGATGCGGGCGACGTTGTCGAAACACTGCCGCACCGTGTTCCCGTGTGCACCCTGCCCGCCCAGCTGTCGGCCTGAGCCTTAGCTCTTATTAAACAGCGGCGTGGCTTTGACCTTGCGCAGCAGGTCGATGAACCCCGCGACCTGATGGGCGGCTGTGGCTTGCCCTTTCTCGGCCGTGGCCAGACTGGCGTCACCAACGACGCCTGCATCCGACAGATCGGACGCGATCCAGCCATAGCTGATCGGGCCAATGGGAGAGATGGCCGTGTGTTCCGCGGTCGAGCGGAAGTCGCGCGCCGCACCCATGACGACCGTTTCGGGCCGAAAGGCCAGCATCAGAGACGTTTCCACGTCCCCACCATGAATGCCGTGGGCCTTTTCATGGTCGGTATACATGCCCTCCGGCGTGCCAAAACCGCCCCACTGGCATTTCACGGCGAGCATATCCGCCCGCACCCGCAATTCGCGGCTGAGGATCGAGACGAGATCCAGATTGCCACCGTGGCTGTTCACGATCACGATTTTCTGCACCCCTGCGCGCGCGACGGACAGGCCGATTTCCGTCCACGCCTGTAGCGCCGTGGCCGCTGTCAGCGTCAATGTCCCCGTCGCCCAGAGATGTTCGTTGGACTTGCCCACCACTTGCGTGGGCAGGATGCGAATGTCGAGATCGTCGGGGCATGTGGCCCGCAACTGGTCGAGCATGCCCGTCGCGATCATCGTGTCCGTACCCACCGGCAGGTGTGGTCCGTGCTGTTCGATGGCGGCGGTGGGCAGGATCGCGATGGTGTCCATCGGGTCGATGTCGTGGAATTCCGCGAACCGGTAGTCGGCCCAATCGAGGCGTCGGGTCATGAGACCTCCTTGGGGGCATAGGTCGCATCAAGCCGGGACATCAGGTAATCGGCGGCGCGGATCGGCGGGTATTTGGGCGTGCCCGTGCCGGGCAGGGCCTGCACGATCGTGTCGGGGTTTGCCTCGATAAACATCGCGACCGATCGGCGTTGGCGCTTGGGCGGCAACACGCGGTGCGGAGTCGAGACGTAGATGTCGTTCGTCCAGCGCATCATGCAATCACCGATGTTGACGATATACGCGCCCTCGACATGGGGCACGTCGATCCAGTCGCCGCCCCGTGGCTGAACCTGCAAGCCCGGTTCGCCATCGGTCATCAGCAGGGTGATTGCCCCGTAATCGGTGTGGGCGCCCGCCCCGATCTCATTCTTTGCTCCAGTGCCCGGCGGATAGGTCAGCAGGCGCAACGCGGCCAGCGGACCATCGAAGGCAGATGTAAAGTGGTCGGGATCAAGGCCAAGGTCGCGCGCAAAGGCGCGGTGGATCGCGACGCCAAGCGCCAGTGCCGCATCGTAATAGGCCAGCATCGTGTCGGCGAAACCGGGCAGATCGGGCCATTGGTTCACCCCGCGAAAGGGCGCACCGGCCACAACGCGGGGATCGTCGGCAGGCAGGTCAAAGCCGATGTTGAACGTCTCCTTGCTGTCGACCAGCGGGCTGTTTTCATCCAGGCTTTCATCGCCCGGTTTGCCCCAACCGCGAAAATGCGGCGTGTTCAGGATCGACACCTTGGCCTTTTCCGCACGGGGCAGGGAAAAGAACGCGTCTGACTGGGCAAAGACATCTGCCCGCAATTGTTCCGGCACCGTGTGGTTGTGCAGCACGAAAAAGCCGGTGTGACGGCAGGCCGTGCCCACTTCGGCGGCAAAGCCAGCGGGGTCCACGTCGTTCTGTGCCCAGTCGATAAGGGGGATCATGCGCGCGCCTCCTGTCGGGTGGGTTTGGGGCCGATGAAACGATCCATCTTTGCCGCGACCTTGGCAAGGTGAGCCGCGCGGCTTTCCGCTGTCGAGCTGTCGATGGAGTAATGCGCAGCGAAGGTCGTCTTGCACCGGCCCGCGCAGATCAGGCGAAAGCCGCGCAGCAGGGTGCGTCGCCCGGGCGAGCCGATCATGAATGTCAGCCACCGGCTGGCCCCGCAGGTGGTGAACACGCCGAGGCGGGTGATGTTGGGCAGGCCCGGCTGGATGTTCTTGTGCATCTCATTGGGCAGGTGAAAGGCAACCCCCGGCACGAGGGTGCGATCCAGCCAACCCTTGAGCACAGCAGGCATCCCGTACCACCAGGTCGGATAGACAAAGATCAGCGTGTCGCACCATTGCAGATCGACAATATGTGGCTCTAACCCGCGGGTATTTGCGGTTTCGTCCTCATATGCCTCATGCTCGTCGGCGGTCATGACCGGGTTGAAACCGGCGCCGTAAAGGTCGATCAGCCGTATCTCGGCCCCGTGATCGGACAGGCGGTCCATCACCGTGTCGCGCACGGCGGCGGTGTAGCTGTTGGGCCTTGGGTGGCAGTAGACGACAAGCGCCTTCATGTCACAGTGCCTCCATCTCATGGGTAACGCGGTTGAGAAAGGTGCCGCGCTGGGCGTCCGTTGCCCGGTTCATATCGTATAGCGCGAGGTATTTCATGGTGTCAGGGCGACACACGTGCCAGACCGCGCGCCGCACCGATTTGCGCGGCGGGTCGCCCGCCATGATCGCGCGCATCCGCGTGCCGCCATAAGTCGTCACGGCCGCCAGCTTGCGGATGTTGGTCAGGTTCGGCTGCACCTTGCCGTCCACCAGTTTGAACGACACACCGGGTAGAAAGACGCGGTCGAGAAAGCCCTTGAGGATCGCGGGATAGCCAAAGTTCCAAACCGGAAAGACCATGACCAGCGCCTGCGCCGCGCGCAGCCTGTCCACATAGTCGGCCACCGGCGCGATGTTGTTGGGTTCGTCGTGATAGGCCCGCCGCTCGGCCTCGGTCAGAACGGGGGAAAACCCTTCGGCGTTTAGATCACAATCGTCCACCTCCCACCCGCCTTTGGTCAGCGCGTCGACTGTCGCTGTGTGCAGCGCGGCCGAGAAACTCTCGGGGCAGGGATGGGCGAACAGGACCAGCGCACGGGCCATCGCCTACTCCGCCACTTGCAGCTTGGGATAGGCGTACATCCGGTCATAGCCCCAGTCCGGGTCATCCCACGCGATCATCTTGCCGGGGTTCAACAGGCCCTTGGGATCAGCCTGCTGCTTGAAATGCAATTGCCGATCATCGACCGTCTGCCGCCCGCCTTCCTCAAGCGTGTAGCGGTGCGGGTTGAAGATCAGCGCGCCTGCGTCCTCGTGGATGCGGATGATCTCGTCCAGCCGCTCCTCGCTCGTAAATTTGACGAGGGACAGACCGGCAAAGCCCACCTTGCCCTCCATCCGGATCGCTTCGAGGTGTTGCAGCACTTCGGGCGAGAATTCGGTGCGCATCCGTTCGACCAGATCCATGTGATCCGGGAAGGCGTAGCGTACTTGCAGATAGGTGATCGACGGATCGACCTTGAGCGCGCGCAGCGTCGTGTGGTTCCAGCCATATTCGAACACGCGGCCCGGCCCGCGGTCCCAATCGTGATCGTCCGAGCGGTAGATCAGCGACATGCCTTCGCGCCGGTTGAGGAACGTCAGGAACCCGTCCATCGATTGCGGTGCGACCATGAGGCCGAGCAGGTGGTCGTCGTCGCTGACATGCGGTTTGACCCGCTGGAAATAGGCGTGCGCGGTCGGTGCCTCGTACAAGCTGGCGAGCTTGATCAGGATCCCATCCTCATTCGCGAGGTCACTGGCCAGCGCCATGGCCGCGCCGAAGTCCTTGGATGTCACGAACATCTCGACCCACTCATAGGCGGGGGCCAGCGGCATCTCGATCTCGGTGATGATGCCGTTGGTGCCATAAGCGTGGCTGACGCGGGCCAGTTCCTCGCCGGTGAAGTCGAGCACTTGGGGCTCTTCCTCCATCGTGATGACGCGCAGGCGGATGATGTTGCCCAGATCGCGCAGGGACCCCCATGTGCAGGACCCGACGCCGCCCGATCCCCCGGCGATGAACCCGCCGATGGTGGCCGTCGCCCAGGTGGAGGAGAACATGCGGATTTCTTGGCCAGACTGCGCGATGCAATGGGCATCAAGGTCCTTCAGCAGCACGCCGGGTTCGCAGATAACGCGGCCCGGATGCACCTCTTTGACCTTGTCCATGTGTTTGAGGTGCATCACGCAGCCGCCCGCCAGCGGCATGGCTTGCCCGTAGTTGCCGGTGCCCGCGCCGCGTGTCGTGACGGGGACATTGTGGGCATAGCAGGCCTTGAGCACGTCGATCACCTCGCCCTCGTCGCGCGGGCGCACAACGAAATCGGCGACCACGTGGTCCAGCCGGGTTTTCAGCACGGGCGAGTACCAGAAAAAGTCACGGCTCGAGGCGCGGATGTTGGCGGCGCTGTCCCCGATATCGAGGTGGGACAGGGCGGCCTTGGCTGCGGCGATGTCGGTCATGTGGCCTCCATAAGGTGGTCGAGTTCGGCGTAGTCGGGCAGGGTGCGGTCAATCGCCTTGCCTGCGCGCAACACGATGCGGTCCGATTGCGGGCGGGCGAAAAGTTCGGTCCAAGACCGCGCCTTGAAGATCACCAGATCGGCAGGCGCGCCGGGGTTGAGCGAGGGGGTATCGAAGCCGCAGGCCTTGGCCGGGTTGGTCAGGAACGCCTTGCTCCAGTCCGGGTCGGAGTGATCCAGATGCCCGATCCGCGTCGCCTCGCGCATCACCTCGAGCATGTCGAGATCGCCATAGGCGTAGAACGGATCGCGTGTGTTGTCGCTGGCGAAAGAGACGTTGATGCCGCGCGCCTTCATCTCGTGAACAAGGGTGATGCCCCGGTTGCGTGGAGTGCGGTTTGCATGCCGGTCTTGCAGGTAGAGATTGCACATGGGCAGTGACACGACATTGATGCCGGCCTGCGCCACCAGATCAAGCGTGTCGAGCGCGCGCGCCTCGTCTTGCGTGGACAGCGAACAGCAATGGCCGACGGTGACGGGGGCAGAAAAGCCTAATTTAGAAACTGTTTCTGTGATCAGACGCAGTGTTTCACTGCTGGCATCCATGGTCTCGTCGACGTGGAAATCGACCTCAAGCCCATGGTCCATGGCGAGGCGCAGAAATCCCTCGACCCGCTCGGCAAGGTCGGGCACGGGATAGGCGACCATGCCCAGAACACCGCCCGCATCGGCCACCAGATCGGCGGTGTGGCGGAAGGCACCGTCCAGTTCCATCCGGTCACACCCGATCAGGCACGAAGCTTGCAGGGCGATGCGGCCCGCCCAGTCTGCGCGCAGTTCCTTGAAGATGGGCCAGCTGATATCGTCCTGCGGCGGGATCGAATCCAGATGTGTGCGGATGGCGCCTGTGCCGTGGGCATAAGCGCAGCGCAGGGCGAATTGCATCCTTGTGCGCACATCCTCTGCCGACCAGTTGGCGACGCGGTCGGCACTGACGGTGCTGAGCGCACCGGGAAAAGTACCATCGGGATTGGGCGCGCGCCCCCAGATGTGCCCCTTGTCCAGATGCGTGTGCATGTCGATGAAGGTCGGGAACACCATGGCCCCGCCCATCTCGATCGGTGTGCCGCCGCCGGGCGCGATCTGGCCGTCGGCAATGGACAGATCGCAGGTGACAAGATCGCTTGCCGCGCCCATGAGGTGACCGGGCACGGTGACGTTCTTCAGGCAAATGGGGCCATCGGGCAGCGTTCTAAAATCCATCATCCGTCCCGCTTCAGCGCGCTTTCGTGCCATTTCCGCAGCAGCATGTGGCTGAGGTAGGACAGACAGGCAAAGATGATGACGCCCGTGGCCGCGATCAGGATCAGGGCGGCGAACATGCGCGGGATGTTCAGGCGATACCCGGCCTCGAGAATACGGAAGGCGAGGCCCGAGCCGATGCCGCCGGTGCCCGCCACATATTCCGCCACCACAGCCCCGATCAGCGACAGGCCCCCGGCGATGCGCAGCCCGCCGAGGAAGTAGGGCAGCGCGGAGGGCAGTTGCAGGTAACGCAGCCGTTGCCAGCGGGTCGCGCCATAGATGCGGAACAGATCGCGCAATCCGTGATCGGCAGAGTTGAGGCCGAGCGTCGTGTTGGACAGCACCGGAAAGAACGCGACGAGCCACGCGCAAAGGAGCAGGCCCGCGATGCGGCTGTCGACATAGATAAAGATCAGCGGCGCAATGGCGACGATGGGCGTCACCTGAAGGATGACGGCATAGGGGTAAAACGACATCTCCATCCACCGCGATTGAGTGAACAGGATGGCAAGGCCGACACCGCCCAGAACAGCGACGGCGAGGGCCATCAATGTGATCTGAACAGTCACTAACAAGGCGTCAAACAAGATCGCCCAGTCCTTGATCAGGGTTTCGAACACGAGGCCGGGGCCGGGCAGGATGTAGTGGGGGATGTCGTTCCACGCCACGATCCGGTCCCAGAGGACCAGCATGACGACAAGGACAACAACGGGCAGCGTCCATTTGCCAATCCGGTCCATGCGGGCGCGGCGCAGGCGGTTGGTTTCCTCAGCGTCGAGGGGGGCGGCGTCGGTCGGTGGTGCGGGAATGGGTTTGCTGTCTGTCAGGCTCATGCCGGTTCCCCCATCGCTTCGTGCAGCGCGTCCGACGCTTCGCGGCAATAGGCGGCATAGTCGGCAGAGGTGCGAAACGCCTCGTCCCGGGGATAGGGCGCGCCAACCTCGAGTTCGCGGATCACGCGGCCCGGGCGGGCGGCCATGACGATGATGCGATCCGACAAAAACACCGATTCAAACACCGAGTGCGTAACAAAGATGACGGTGCAGCCGATCTTTTCTTTAAGCGCCAGCAGATCGTTGTTGAGGCGAAAGCGCGTGATTTCATCCAGCGCGGCAAAGGGTTCGTCCATCAGGATCAGCCGGGGCCGGGTGACCATGGCTCGCGCGATGGAGACGCGCATTTTCATTCCGCCCGACAACTCGCGCGGATAGGAGTTCTGGAACTTCTCGAGGCCGACAAGGCGCAGCGCCTCGAGCACCTCGTCCTTGACCGAATTGTAGGTCATGCCGCGCAGCCGAAAGGGCAGCCAGACGTTTTGCGCGACTGTGGCCCAAGGCATCAGCGTCGCCTCTTGAAACACCACGCCCAGATCGCCGGGGCCGTGATCGCCCGTCCAGGTGATGCGCCCATTGGTGGGGGACAAGAGGCCCGCAATCAGCCGCAGCGCCGTGGATTTGCCGCAGCCCGAGGGACCAAGGAGCGAGATGAAGTCGCCCGTGCGCACGTCCAGCGACAGCCCTTGCAGGGCTACGACGCCGCCATGAAAGGTCTTGTCGACCTTTTCCACTCGCAGCACGTCCGAGCGCGTTGTGATGTCTTGCATGACTGGGCTTCTTTCCCGTCCGGGCTGGCCGCAGCGCCGCCAACCCGGAATATCAAGATCAGTTTGCGGGTTTCAGGTCCATGCCCACACCCTTGTTCACGAAGTCTGTGGTGTAGGCGGCCGCGATGTCCAGCCCATCCTCGATCACGTCGGCATCGACCATCTTCTGATAGAAGTCCGCAACCACGTCCGGGTTGATCGTCAGGATGCCCGATTCAAGCGCGTCGCCCGAATCCACGATTCCGCGGTCGTTCATCATGTTGATGGCAAATTCGATCTTGTCGGCGGACATGTCCGGATTGGCGGCGAGGATCAGTTCCTTGGCCGCAGCGTTGTCACCGTAGAGGAAGTTGTACCACCCCTTGGCGGACCCATCGACGAAACACTCGACCGCTTCGGGGCTTTCCTCGATGGTCGAGGCCATGGTTTCAATGGTCGTCGCATATGAAGAGAACCCCGCATCTGCGATCAGGAACACGTCCGCTTTGATCCCGGCCTCTTTCTCGACCAGGTAGGGTTCGGACGACAGGTAGCCCTGCATCGCCTTGGTCTCGTCCACGATGAAGGGGGCGGGGTTGAAAGTGTAGGGTTCGCGCTGTTCAGCGGTAAAGCCGTAGGCGTTGATCATCCACTGGTAGTAGCTCGTGAACCCGTTGTCGCCGATCAGCAACGTGAGGTCCTTGAGGTCTGCGAACGTCTCGGCCTTGCCCGGGTGGGCCATGATGACCTGCGGGTGTTTCTGGAACGTGGCGCCGACGATGACGACGGGGATCCCTTCCTTGACCGCGTTGAAGGCTTGCAGCATGTCGCCGCCCATGTGGAAATCGACCTTGCCTGCCAGCATCAGCGCGCGGTTGTTCACCTGGGGGCCGCCTGGGATGATTTCGACGTCGAGACCGCAGGCGGCATAGGTGCCGTCGGCGACCGATTGATAGAACCCACCGTGTTCGGCCTGCGCCAGCCAGTTCGTGGCAAACACCACCTTCTTGGCGTGCCCATCGGCAAACGCGCCTGTGGCTGCGACGCACACCGCGCCGACTGCAAACAATTTCTGCATCCTTCAAACCTCCGCTTCGTGAAACTTGGTCAGTGTTCGGGGCGGGCTGTGTCTTGGGAACACATATGTTTGCAGTATACACGCAACGCGCGAATCGTGCGCATCAAACGGGCACAAGCGCCCTGTTTGCCTCTTTTCTGGACAAAAGCCGCTTGGGCCGCCGTCACATACGCAAGATCAGCGGCCTGGTACCTCGCCGCGTTTCTCGGTCGGGCCCCAGTTGTCGAGGATTTCAACAGCTTCTTCGGCAGAATCGACAAAGCGGAACAGATCCAGGTCATCGGCCGAGATTGTGCCCGCATCCGACAGCGCATCCCAGTTGATGATCTTTTCCCAGAACGCCTTTCCAAACAGCAGGAAGGGCACGCGCTCCATCCGCCCGGTCTGGATCAGGGTCAGGGACTCAAACAACTCGTCCAATGTGCCGAACCCGCCGGGGAACACGCAGATCGCGCGGGCGCGCATGAGAAAGTGCATCTTGCGGATCGCAAAGTAATGGAAGTTGAAGCTGAGGTCGGGCGTGACATACGCGTTGGGCGCCTGTTCGAAGGGCAGCACGATGTTGAGCCCGATGGAGGCGCCACCGGCATCATAGGCGCCGCGATTGCCCGCCTCCATCACGCCGGGGCCGCCCCCTGTGACAACGACATTCTGGGTGCCGCCGCTGGCAATGGATTTCTCGGTCATGAGCCGTGAAAAGGTGCGCGCCTCGTCATAGAAATGCGACAGGTCGGCGAGGGTCTGGGTGCGCGCCTTGTCCTTGTTGACGGGATCGGGGATGCGGGCACCGCCGAACAGAACGATGGTGGATTCGATCCCCGCCTCGTTCATCAACATCTCGGGTTTGAGCAGTTCCAGTTGCAGGCGTACGGGCCGCAATTCGTCGCGGCACAGGAATTCCGGATCGGCAAAGGCGAGGCCATAAGAGGGTGAGCGGGTCTGGGGCGTGTCGGGCACACCCTCTGCCGCCTTGCGGTCCATATGTGCGTCACGAAATGGGCTGTGCCGGTCGTCTTTCATATTCACGTGCTCCTTGAGGGCTGTCCCAAGGCGTAGCGCGGTCCGTGCCCCTTGCCCAGATGTGATTGCAAGGAGGCCGGGATTGTTGTCTAAGCGCCGCGACAAATTTGGAGGAACGGGTATGTCGAACGCTCAGCTTGAAACCGCAATCGAAGCCGCGTGGGACGCCCGCGACACGATCACACCAGCCACGACCGGCGAAACGCGCGACGCGATCGAGGACACGCTGAACGCGCTGGACAGCGGCAAACTGCGCGTGGCGGAAAAGCAGGACAGCGGCGACTGGCATGTGAACCAGTGGGCGAAAAAGGCCGTTTTGCTGGGGTTCCGGATCAAGGACATGGAACAGCAGGATGGCGGTCCTCAGGGCGGCGGCTGGTGGGACAAGGTCGACAGCAAGTTCAAGGGCTGGGGCGACAACCAATGGAAGACGGCGGGTTTCCGTGCGGTGCCGAACTGCGTGGTGCGCAAGTCGGCCTTTATCGCGCCCGGTGTTGTGCTGATGCCGTCCTTTGTGAACCTCGGTGCTTACGTCGACGAGGGCACGATGGTCGACACATGGGCCACCGTGGGCAGCTGTGCCCAGATCGGCAAGAACGTGCACCTGTCGGGTGGCGTGGGCATCGGCGGTGTGCTTGAGCCGATGCAGGCGGGCCCGACCATCATCGAAGACAACTGCTTCATCGGGGCCCGTTCCGAAGTGGTTGAGGGCTGCATCGTGCGCGAAGGCTCGGTTCTGGGCATGGGCGTGTTCATCGGCCAGTCGACCAAGATCGTGGATCGCGAAAGCGGCGAGGTCATGTATGGCGAAGTGCCTTCGGGTTCGGTTGTCGTCGCAGGGTCGATGCCGTCCAAGAACGGCGTGAACCTCTATTGCGCCGTCATCGTCAAGCGCGTGGACGAGCGCACCCGCTCCAAGACATCAATCAACGAGCTGTTGCGTGACTGACAAGGCGGGCAAGCCCAAGAAGCCGTCGCGCCAGCAGGTCTACACCCTCGTGGTGCAGATCGGGCGCAAGGAAGGCGATGGGCTGCCCGATGGCGCGACGGGCGCGGCGCTGATGTGTTTTGCCAGCGGTGTGGACGAGGCGGAGGCCGTGCGCGAAACCGTGGCGCTGCTCAAACAGGCCGACACCGCGCCGCTGGATGTCTCGGGCTACGGCACATTGGCCGAGCGTGAGGCGGAGGGGCACGAGATTGGCGATGATGAGCGTGCATTGATGCAGCGCGCGCTGGACGAAAACGCCGTGATCGTCGCGCAGATGACCCCGTTCTTCGGAGATGAGGACGACGAAGACGACGCCTAGGCGGCGCGTTGGTCGATCAGGGTGATCGCCTCGAACGGGCGGAGGACCTGGTGGATGGGCCGCGCGTGTTCGGGCAACAAGCGGCTGGGCACATGGGCCAGAACGCTTGCGTTCAGACGGTCCTTTTGTCGGCGAATACGCCCGATATAGAGACTTTCCAAAGCGCAGCCAGCCGCGATCAGAACCTCGTGGCCAGGCAGTACAACCTGCGCGTAGTCGGCAACCGCGCTGGGCGCTGTCCAAGTCGCGGCATAGCCATTGACCAGATGTCGGGCGGGCACCAGCACAGCCTCTTGACCAAAGATGTATTCAACCTCGGACCCTTGCAGCACAAGGCGCTGTTCGGGGGCGACGACGATGTCGCGCGTCAGGCCAAAGTAAGGGGCATGCAGGCGCACAGGGGCAAAGCTGCCCCGCGCTGGAACAGTTTGGCGCACACTGTGCAGGACGGGCACGATGGCGCCCGTATTGGTGACAACCGTGTCGCCACGATTCAAGTCACCGGCGGCGCGATAGCCGGTTGGGGTCGCCACAGGTGTGGCGGGATGCAGGCTGGGCATCGGGCCGATGGGCGCAATATCAGAGGCGACGGCCCCGAACAGCACCTCTTTGGACAGTGCTCGCGCCCCTTTACCCAACATCATGTCGCGCAGGATTTCGGCCCGCAGCGGTTTGGGCGCATGAACGCGATTTGTCACGACGCGGGCGCGTTCTGGCTGTTCCAGGGCCAGCCGTGCCCAACCCGACGGCGCGTCCCACGCATAAGTCACGCGCAGGGTGTGGGCGCGCCCGTCGCCGACCCAGCGGATGGCCGCATGTGTGATGTCGTCATCGTTGCGCTGCACCATCGCAATGCCGCCACCGGGGATCGCGCGAAAGATCACCTCGCGCGCCCAGGGAAGATGCTGTGTCATGCCCAGCAGGTCATGCGGGCGCACGTGCCCAGCCACCTGCGTTTCAAACATCAGGGTCCCGCGTTCCATCAGGGTGCCCGTAGGCAACTCGGTGGGATCCGGGCCCAGCCCGGAGGGGGCAAAGCGCCCGCCTTCATGGTCGGTGAGGCCGATCCAGTTCACGCGGCAGTCCGTGCCTTGCGCCACAGGTCGGCTTCGTATCCTCGCAGAGTGCGCCGCGCTGACGGGCTGTATCCATCGCCCGTTTGTGGGTCCAACTCCGGGAAAATCGCACAAATCTCGTCCACGATCTGCGTTTCGAAACTCTTTGTGGTTTGCGGTCCGGGCAAGAAACTTTCGGTCGCCAGACCTTCGGAAAAGACGACTTGATGGCGGTCAAACATCAGGTGGACATATGTGACATGGCCACCTGTTTTCCGCGTAACGGATCGGTCGTTCACCAGATCCTTGGCCGCCACCAGCACCTCGGATTCTCCAAACAGCAACTCGGCCAGTGAATCGCGGATCAGCACCCGGTGCAGCGGGGACACCATGACATTTCCATGCGTTCCGAATGTGTCCGCGCGAATGAGGACTGGTGCAAAGTCGGCCTCGGCCTTGACCTCACGGGTTCCGATCCAACGCAGCGGTTGTGCGCCGTCATCTTGCGTGATCACCAGATCGCCCAGTTGCAGCGTTTCCACGGGCACATCGCCATCTGGCGTGGCAATCAGAGTGCCCGCAACAAAGCAGGGGATGGACGTGGCGTTGACAAACCCGGTGTCGGTGTCGACTCCATCGGTAATTGTATAGGTAAAGTTGAAGTCTTCTTCGTCCCCGTCACCGACCACGGTCAGCAGGCCATTGGGGCCAATCGTGACCTGCTGCCCGGTCGGCAGGGTGATCGTGGTTCCTATCCCGGTGAGCGGGTCGTAGCTGACGGGTTGCCCATTGATATGCGTGATCGTCAGCGTTGAGCCGGTTTGACTGATGTCATTGTTGAGCACGTTGAACGAGGTCGTTCCGTCCGGGTAAACGTTCACATCATCAGAAATCGCGACAAGGCTGGTTTGCACCGAATTGCCCGCGATCAAGAGGTTCGAGTCGTAGCGATTGTCGCTGACATCCGCGATACCGATCCGGATCGAATTGACCACGTTGGGCGTCACGAACATCGTCAGGCTCAGCGTGATGGTGAACCCGTCCATCTCGGTGTTGTAGTCGTCATTGGTGTTGTCGACATACATGTTGATGTTGTTGGTCGTGTTGATGTTGCCGGGGTCGGTGTCCCCGTTGCCCACGTCCATTTCCACGAATTGCCCGTTTACCCAGACGCCGACGAAATCCTGGTAGATGGAGTTCTGGAATTCCGGGTATTCCTCTGAGCTGAACGTGAACTGCATCGTCATCACGTTGCCTGTCGGGATGAAATCCACATCCAGATAGGACGCATCATAGGTGCGCGCGCCCGCGGCTGCGTTGAACTGGCTGTTGTTGTTCTGGCCAGAGGTGTTGGTCGAGGTGCTGTTGGACTGGTTGGACGATCCTGACGAGTTGGTAAAGCTCTCGGCATTGCCCGTCGACAGGATCACACCCGTGTCGCCCGGTGTCACGCCGGGCGATGTCGCATTCCCGTCCGTGTAGATGCCGGCGCTGTCGATGTCGCCTGTGTAGGATGCCGAGACAACCTGCACGCCATTGCCGAAGATCGTGCTCGCCATTTGTGTGGCGTCCACGCCTTCGCGCACCGTTTCGATCGGAAGTTCCGATGCCGCTACCATATCCTGCCCACCCCAATGTAGACGGCAGAACGGTTTCAGCGCGCGCGGTTGGTCCGCGCGTCAAGTCGTGCTGTTTTTCGCACAAAGGTGGCCGCACGTTGGCGACCGAACTGCTGATGCCCTGCCTCGGGTCATATTATTGTCCCGACCCTAGCACAGGAATTAATGGCCTGTTAACTCTCTTGTGGCGGCAAGAGGCTGGAATCGCGTCCTTTTCGCCACAACCTGAGGATAGGAGCCTGCATGCCGCCCGTTGATCCCGTTGCCCTGACTGCCGAATTGGTGCGCTGCCCGTCGGTGACACCTGCGGATGCAGGGGCGCTCGACATTTTGCATGACCTGTTGTCGGAGGCCGGGTTTGCATGCACCTGGGCCGATCGCGGGGGCATTCGCAATCTGTTCGCACGCTGGGGTGACAAGGGGCATCCGCGTACCTTCGGGTTCAACGGTCACACCGATGTGGTGCCTGTGGGGGACGCGGCCGCCTGGACCAGGCCGCCCTTTGGCGCCGAAGTTACGGACGGGATCATGTATGGCCGCGGCACCACAGACATGAAGTCCGGCGTTGCGGCCTTTGTTGCTGCTGCTGTGGATCTTGCCCGCGACACCCCCCTGATGGTGCCATCATCATCGCGATTACAGGGGACGAGGAAGGGGATGCGCAGGATGGCACGACTGTCCTTTTGGACCAAATGGCGCGGGCAGGTGAACAGATGAGTGTTTGTCTGGTGGGTGAGCCCACTTGCCCCGACACCATGGGTGAGATGATGAAAATCGGGCGGCGCGGGTCAATGACGGCCTGGTTCACCGTGACCGGGGTGCAGGGGCATTCGGCCTACCCGCACCGCGCCAAAAATCCGCTGAACCCGATGATGCGCCTGATGGATCAATTGGCTAGCCACACGCTGGACGAAGGGACCGATCACTTTGATCCATCGACCCTGGCCGTTGTGACGGTGGATACGGGCAATCTGGCCACCAACGTAATCCCGGCGCAGGCAAGTGCCGCCGTCAACATCCGGTTCAATGATCTGCATTCCGGGCAGAGTCTGTCAGAGTGGTTGCAGGCACAGGCCGATGAGGTTGCAGCGGATTTTGACGTCGACATCGCGGTGCGCATCAAGGTGTCTGGCGAGAGTTTTCTGACGCCGCCCGGCCCGCTGTCCGACCTCGTCGCCCGCGCGGTAGAGGCCGAGACGGGGGTTGCCCCGGTCCTCAGCACGTCGGGCGGCACGTCTGATGCGCGCTTTGTCAAAGATCACTGTCCTGTGGTCGAATTTGGCCTTGTCGGGCAGTCGATGCACAAGGTGGATGAGCATGTGCGCATCGCACATATCCAACAGCTCAAATCCATCTATGCGCGCATATTGAGAGACTATTTCGCATGAATTGGGTGATTTCGCAGACCGATGACATCGCCACCTGCCTCGCCTTGCGGCGCACTGTTTTCATCGAGGAACAGGGTGTGAGCGAAGCCGAGGAAGTGGATGGCCGGGATGGCGAGGCACTGCATGTGCTTGCAACACTCGACGGCGCGCCGTTGGGCTGCGCCCGCATTCTTGTCACCGATAACATGGCCAAGATCGGGCGTGTTTGCGTGTTGAAAGAGGGGCGTGGCACGGGGCTCGGTGCTGCGATTATCGAGGCGTGTCTGGACGTCGCCCGTGCCCAACCCGGCCTGACCAAGGCCAAGCTGGGCGCGCAGACGCATGCGCTGTCTTTCTACGAAAAGCTGGGTTTTGAAGCGTTTGGCCCGGTCTATGACGACGCAGGCATTCCCCACCGTGACATGGAACGGGCCCTTTGAGGCCAACCCTCGTCATCATGCTGAAAGTGCCACGCCCAGGCCGTGTCAAAACGCGCCTGGGGCGGGACATTGGTATGGTCACGGCGGCGTGGTGGTTCCGGCATCAGGTGGCGCGGCTGCTGCGCAGGATCGAAGACCCAAGGTGGCGGGTCGTCTTGGCCGTTGCCCCCGACATCGACGGGCCGACCAGCCGCGTCTGGCCCCGTCATTTCATGCGGTGGCCCCAGGGGGTGGCACCCTTGGTGACCGGATGGTGCGCATGATGCGCGCGGCCGGTGGGCCTGTGTGCGTGATCGGTGCGGATATTCCGGGAATTACACGCCAATTTGTGGCGGAGGCGTTTTCAGCGCTCGGTAAGCATGATGCGGTGTTCGGCCCTGCGCCTGATGGTGGCTACTGGCTGATTGGGGTCAAAACAGGCTCTAAACTGCGGATAAACGCGCTGGATGGCGTGCGGTGGTCAACCTCTCACGCGTTGGCCGATAGTGTGGCCGCGCTGGGTGCCAATCGGGTGGCTTATGTTCAAACCCTTGCGGATGTGGATACGGTCGACGATTTGCGATGACGCCCCGTGGCCCCCGTGCTACCTCAGATTCCATGACGCGTATCCCGACCAAACCTGAAATCCTCGACTGGATTGCCGCCAATCCGACCCTTACCGCCAAGCGTGACATCGCCAAGGCCTTTGGCATCAAGGGCGCGGCGCGGATCGACCTCAAGCGGCTGCTAAAAGAGCTGGAGGCAGAAGGGCACCTCGAGAAGCGCAAGAAGACCTATCAGGACCCGGACCGCCTGCCACCCGTCAGTGTTTTGCTGGTTTCGGAACCAGATGGTGACGGCGATCTGTTTGCGCGTCCGATGGAGTGGCACGGGACGGGCGTTGAGCCGAAAATCCTCGTGATCCCGCGTGCCTCTGACCCTGCCCTTGGTGCGGGTGACCGCATTCTGGCGCGCCTGACGCTGGTGCAAGCCGATGATCATCACTACGAGGCGCGGCTGATCCGGCGGATCGGGACAAACCCGCGCCGCCTGCTGGGCATTTTCCGCAAAGGGGCGGAAGGCGGGCGGATCGTGCCCATCGACAAGGGCAGCGACAAGGAATGGATGGTCGCCTCGGACGCCACGGCGGGTGCCCGGGATGGTGAATTGGTCGAGGCCGAACAGGCCGGGCCCAAATCGCGCATCGGCTTGCCGCGCGCTCGCATTGTCGAACGGTTGGGCGACCCATCTGCGCCCAAGGCCGTGTCCCTGATTGCCATCCACGAACACGGCATTCCCGACAGTTTCCCCGACGACGTCATTGGCGAAGCGGATGCGCAAAAACCGCAAGGTCTGAAGGGGCGCGAAGATCTGCGCGAGATGCCGTTGATCACCATTGATCCATGGGACGCGCGCGATCATGACGATGCCTGTTACGCCCATGCGGATGATGATCCCAAGAATTCTGGCGGTCACGTCATCTGGGTCGCGATCGCCGATGTGGCCGCCTATGTCACGCCCGGCTCTGCGCTGGATCGGGAGGCGCGGAAGCGCGGCAACTCGACCTACTTCCCCGACCGGGTTGTGCCGATGTTGCCGGATCGCTTGTCGGGGGATCTGTGTTCGTTGCACGAAGGGGTGCCGCGCGCCTGTATCGCCGTGCGCATGCAAATCGACGCGCAGGGGCAAAAGATCGGGCACAGCTTTCATCGTGGTCTGATGCGCTCGCCCGCGTCGCTGAACTATGAAGAGGTGCAAGCCGCGATAGACGGTGCGCCGAATGAGCGTATTTCGGCCTTGTTAGAGCCTGTTTTGAAGCCGCTTTATGCAGCCTATGCCGCATTGGTCGAGGCGCGCAGATTGCGCCAGCCATTGGAATTGGACCTGCCCGAACGCGAGATTGTTCTGGAAGACGACGGCACTGTCAGCTCGGTCAGTTTCAAGGATCGTCTGGATGCGCATCGCCTGATCGAAGAGTTCATGGTGCTGGCCAATGTCGCCGCAGCCGAGACCCTGATCGCAAAGGAGTCTCCGCTGCTCTTTCGCGTTCACGAGGAACCGTCGCCAGACAAGTTGGAATCTTTGCGCGAAACCGCCAATGCCGCCGGTTTGAACCTGGCCAAGGGTCAGGTCCTCAAGACATCGCACATCAACCGTCTGCTGTCGCAAGCCGCGGGTACGGACGATGCCGAGTTGATCAACATCTCGACCCTTCGGTCGATGACGCAGGCCTATTACGGGCCGCAGAATTTCGGCCATTTCGGGCTGGCGCTGAAGAACTACGCGCACTTCACCTCTCCGATCCGGCGATATGCCGACCTGATCGTGCATCGCGCGCTGATCTCGGCCCATGGCTGGGGTAATGACGGGCTGCGCCCCGAGGATATCGAAACGCTGGAAAAGACGGGCACGCATATCTCTGACACCGAACGACGCTCGATGATGGCCGAGCGGGATACGACGGATCGTTATCTGGCTGCCTATCTGAGCGAGCGTGTCGGGGATGAGATGGAGGGCCGCGTCGCGGGAATTGCCAAGTTCGGCATTTTCATCAAGCTGGACGACAGCGGCGCCGACGGGTTGGTGCCGATGCGGGCCATCGGGGCAGAGTATTTCCACTTTGATCGCGAGGCCAACACGCTGATGGGCTCGGACACAGGCATGACGATCAGTCTGGGCCAGCGCGCCACGGTGCGGCTGGCCGAGGCGGTGCCGGTGACGGGTGGGATCGCGCTGGAGCTGTTGGCACTGGATGGAAAATCCTTGCCCAAGGGGCGCCAATCACCTGCGGGACGCAGCCCGCGCCGCAAGGCGGTGAAATCCAAGCGGCGCGGTGACAAGGTCAAGCGCAAGGTGAGCCGGCGGCGCTAGCCCAGGGCTGCGGCCACGCGGCCCATGTATTCCACCAGTATCGGGTCCTCCTTGACCCGCCGCGACAGGGCTGTACCGCCGGGTGTCGCGGCCATGGCGCCAAGCATCGCCGCAACGCTGGCATCGGCGGCCGTGGGTTTGGCCCCGAACAGGAACGGCCCTTGCCACAGCCGGTGAGTGATGGCTTCCAAATCCGGCTCGATCCGTTCCAACCGCTCGCCCGCTGTAAGGCGGCCAAGGCCCTGTGCATCCATGCCGCGCAGCAGGACCCGGCGGATGCCACGGGTGATGAATTTGCGGACGACAGTGGGGATTGTCGCGAAATATGTGTCTCTAACAAGGGGCCAAACGGCCTTGTCGCCCCAGCGATCCATGACCAGGTGAAAATACATGTGCTCTTCGGCCATGCGGATGAAGGCGCGCGAT
Source organism: Tateyamaria algicola (assembly GCF_047715485.1). Classification (NCBI taxonomy): domain Bacteria; kingdom Pseudomonadati; phylum Pseudomonadota; class Alphaproteobacteria; order Rhodobacterales; family Roseobacteraceae; genus Tateyamaria; species Tateyamaria algicola. The sequence continues at coordinate 1,944,188 of NZ_CP180422.1, read as the reverse complement.
GTGGCGCGGTCCAGATCGCTTAGCCCTTCGTCAAACCGCGCGCCGTGTTCTTCCAGCCAGGCGCGGATGTTGTCGCTGTCGCCGATGATTTCGTCATCGACCCACAGCGCGGGCAGCTTGCCCTTGGGCCAGTTGCGGGGATCGGGGGTGTCCTTGCGCTGCCATGGCAGGCCAGAGAGGTTGAGCAGGTACAGGGCCTTTACGCAAAACGGGCTGCCGCTGGGCTGACCAAATGCGGGGGGATAGGTAACCAGTGTGAGCATCTTTGCCTCCATCAAATCATCCATCGAAACATCTGCCGTCCAGATACGCCGCACTGCTGTCAATAACTGGCAGGACATGTGCTAGGGTGAAGGCATGACACGTACACACCGACTGTTCCAATTGATGCAAACGCTGCGCCGCCTTTCACCGCCCGTGACGGCGCAGTCACTGGCCTATGAAATGGACGTGTCGCTGCGCACGATCTACCGCGATATTGATGAATTGCGCGGTCTGGGGGCGGTGATTGATGGGGAGGCCGGGTTTGGCTTTACCCTGATCGAGGATGCGACCCTGCCCCCCCTGGGGTTTGAGGATGACGAGCTGGAGGCCCTTGTTCTGGGGCTGCGCGATGTGGCGGTGATTGCCGATCCTGCATTGGCCAAGGCGGCGACCTCGGCGTTGGCCAAAATACAGGCGCGGGTGCCCCCCAAACAGGCGCACCGGCTGAAACACGCGGTGCTGGATGCGCGCCGCTACTGGCGCCCCGAACCGCCACGCATCGACGTGGCCAAGCTGCGACAGGCGGCCTGGGATGAGGTCAGCGTGCGCTTTGCCTATCAGGACGCCAAGGGGGATCAGACCGAGCGGGCGGTCAAGCCACTTGGCATCGTTTACATGGAGAACACCAATGTTCTGCTGGCTTGGTGCCACCTGCGGCAGGACTTTCGCGTGTTTCGATTGGACCGCATGGATACGCTGAGTGTCACGGACGAAAGTTTCCGGCCGCATCGCGTATCCCTGCTGCGTGATCATCTGGCGCGCATTCGGGCAGAAACGCACGAAGTGGCAAAGGATCGCGCCCAGGCGGATTGATCCCTTTCCTGAAAAGCGAACTGTCGCTAAATTGGAAACAACGCGAAACAAGCGACCAATGAGGCAACATATGCGGTGGGCAGTCACCCTTGGGGCGTTGAGCAGCGCCCTGATCCTTGGATCCATTGCGACGGCGCAGCCGATCGCCCAATCCATCCGACCAGAAATCCGACCCGTGAACGATACGGTAAGCCGGGCCAATCCGGGGTCTGTTCTGACCTTTGAACCCGTGCAAGTGACACGCCCGCAAACGCGCCCCGCAACGGTCGCGGAGCCTGCGCCGCCAGCGGTTCCGAAGACGGCCGAGGATGCCGGGTTTCAGCGCTGGATCACGGGATTTCGCGGGCGTGCCATCGTGCAAGGTATCAGCGGGTCGACTTATGACCGGGCCTTTGAAGGTGTGCGCTATGACCCGGACGTGATCAAACGCGACCGCAACCAATCCGAGTTCACCAAGACGATCTGGGAATACCTCGACAGTGCCGCGTCCGACAGCCGGATCAAGAATGGCAAGGCGGCGCTGCGTCAGCACCGTCGCAAGCTGGAAGCGATTGAAAAACGATATGGTGTCGAAAAGGAGGTCGTCGTCGCTGTGTGGGGCCTTGAGAGCGCTTACGGCAGCTATCGCGGCAAGAACGATGTGGTGCAAAGCCTTGCGACGCTGGCCTATGACGGACGACGCGGAAAGTTCTTTGAGGGGCAGTTGATCGCGGCCCTCAAGATCCTGCAAAGCGGCGATACCCGCCCCCGCAGCATGACGGGCTCATGGGCTGGTGCGATGGGGCACACGCAGTTTATGCCGACCTCGTACCTCGACCACGCTGTCGACTTTACTGGCGACGGCAAACGGGACATCTGGTCGGACGACCCTACAGACGCATTGGCATCGACGGCGGCTTACCTGGCCGGCTTTGGGTGGGTCACAGGGCAGCCCTGGGGTGTTGAAGTCAAACTGCCGCGCGGGTTCGACTATGCCTCGGCCAATCGCAAGGTGAAGCGCAGCCCGGCACAATGGGCCAATCTGGGCGTTGTGGGGATGGATGGCCGCGCAGTGCCGAACTATGGTGCAGGATCGATCCTGTTGCCCGCGGGTGGGCAGGGCGCGGCGTTCATGGTGTTCAAAAACTTCTCTGTCATCGAACGCTACAACGCGGCGGATGCCTATGTGATTGGCGTCGGGCACCTGAGTGATCGGATCAAGGGCGGCCCTGCCATTCAGGCAGATTGGCCGCGTGGCGACCGCGCGCTGACCTTTGCCGAGCGCAAGGAAATGCAGCGCCGCCTGACGGGTGCGGGTTTCAGCACCCAAGGGGTCGATGGCAAGATCGGCCCTAAGACGATCGAGGCTGTGCGCAGCTTTCAACGGTCGAAGGGTTTGGACCAGGACGGCTATGCGTCGCTGAGTCTGCTGGAGCGGTTGCGGTGATCCAAAGGACGCCTTGCGGCGACACTATCATTTAGGGGGCTCTGCCCCCGGCCTTCGGCCTCCCCCGGAGTTTTTCTGGCAAGATGAAGATGAGCAGCCTTAGCCCGGGCTCATCCCGCGCAGCCGTTCGGATCGGCGGCGCAACAGTTCCACCGTCGTCAGCAGGGCGATGGAGATCACGACGAGGATTGTCGCCACGGCAAGGATCGTCGGGCTGATCTGTTCGCGCAGGCCGATGAACATTTGCCAGGGCAAGGTTTTCTGGCTGGCCGACCCGACGAATAGCACCACGACCACCTCGTCAAATGACGTGATGAAGGCAAAGAGGCCGCCCGAGATCACGCCTGGCAGGATCAGTGGCATCTGCACGCGGAAGAAGGTCGTGACCGGCCCGGCCCCCATGTTGGCAGCGGCCCGTGTGAGAGAGCGGTCGAAGCCGACGAGCGTGGCTGTGACAGTGATGATCACGAAGGGAATGCCGAGGACGGCATGGGCGAGGATCACCTTGACGTAGCCCACGAACCCTTTGTCGAGGCCCAAGGTGCCCTCCATCCAGTTGCCGAGGGACGAGTAGAAGAAGAACATGCCGGTGGCCGAAATGATCAGCGGCACGATCATGGGCGAGATCAAGATCGCCATGATCGCCCCTTTGAACGGAACGTGGGATTGTGAGAGGCCGATGGCGGCCAGTGTGCCAAGTGACACAGAGATGATCGTCGCGATGGGGGCGATGATCAGCGAGTTCTTCATCGCCAACTGCCATTGCGGGTTGGTGAAGAAATCCTCGTAATGTTTGAGCGAGTAGCCTGCGGGATCGAGACGCAGCATTTCAGGCGTGAACGTGAAAAAGTCCTGTGCGTTGAACGACAGCGGCATGACCACGACGATGGGCGCCACGAGGAAGAAGAAGATCAGCCCGCAGATCACCCGGAAGCTGTAGTACCAGATGCGCTGACCCAGCGTGGCGTATGGAGGAAGGCCCATGTGCGTTATCCCAGCTTGACGTTGTCGATGCCCACGATCTTGTCATAGGCCCAGTAGAGCACGAGCACTGCTGCCAGCAGGATCGACCCGAGTGCGGCCGCGAGGCCCCAGTTGAGCGAGGACGAGATGTGGTAGGCGATGCGGTTCGAGATGAACACGCCCTTGGTGCCGCCGACGATTTCGGGTGTGATGTAATAGCCAATGGCGAGGATGAAGACGAGGATAGATCCCGCGCCGATGCCCGGCACCGATTGCGGGAAGTAGACCCGCCAGAAGGCTGTCCAGTTGGTGGCGCCGAGTGATTTGGCAGCGCGCAGATAGCTGGGCTGGATCGTCTGCATGACCGAATACATCGGCAGGATCATGAACGGCAGCAGGATGTGCGTCATGGACACGATAGTGCCGAACTGGTTGTTGATCATGATCAAGCGGTTGGCGTCCCCCACAAGGCCGATCCAGACCAGCACGTCGTTGATCACGCCCTGTTGTTGCAACATCACCTTCCACGCGGATGTGCGCACAAGCAGCGATGTCCAGAAGGGCAGCAGCACGAGGATCAGCAGCAGGTTTGCCTTGCGCATCGGCAGGTTCGCCAGCAACCACGCGATGGGATAGCCGAGCAGGATGCAGGACGCGGTGATCAGGAGTGACATCCAGATCGTGCGCCCGAACAGCTTGATCAGGATTTGTTTGTCTTCGGGCTGCCAGGCGACGCCCTCAGGCGTTTTTTGCGCATCTACGGCGTTCAGAAAGTAACCGCTGGTGAACTTGCTGGAGTGGGTCTGGATCGTTTGCCAAGGTTTGGAAGTTGCCCAGTCTTCGTCCATGTCCGCAAAGGCGTCGGCAAAGTTTGGAACCGGCAGGTTGGCGGCCTGTGCCGTGCGCAACATCTCTGCCGCCGGACCGGAATAGCCACCGAGATCGGCGGTTTGCAGGTCAAGGACAAGGGCGGGGGCGATAGCCTCCCACGGGTCACGGGCGGCAGGATCACGGCCCGACTGGGTTGCGACGTAGATGGCCCAGGCTGTGTATTCGCGCGCCGCCAGCGGCAGAAGCGCGGCGACTTCGGCGTCGGGGGCAAAGTTCACGTCGCCGCGGGATTCGGTATCGGTCAGTCGGGCGACGCGGTTGCGTTGGTCGCGCATCAGGGCGTCGTCGGCCTCTCCGCGCGCGTTCATCAAGGCATACCACGTCTCACCGTCGTCCCATCCCTTGTCGAGATCCTCGAGCGGTTCGTAAGAGATGTCGGCCACATCATCAAGCTTGCGCCCGGACTGGCGGAACAGCGACGAAAGACCGGTGGTTTCGTAGTTCAGGCGGGTGCCGAGCCGCGTGTGGCGCTTGGCTTCGGCAGCAAGGAACATGTCGAAGAACATGGCCTGAAAGGTGTCTTCGGAGGGCAGCGCGTCTTGTGATGCGTCCCATTCTGCCAGCGCCTCGACCGTGTAGGGAAGCGTGTTGGCAACCATCTCGTTTTCGACGGACCGGAATAGCATCGAGGCAATGGGCACGATGAACGTGATCAGCACGAACAGCAGCAGCGGTGCGATCAGCGCAAGCGCGCGCAGTTTCTGGCGGCGCAGGGCGCGGGCAAGACTGCGTTTCAGGGGCGTGCCGTCAGCGGCCATCATTACTTCGGCCATGGTCTAGACGCCTTCCACAACAAGGATGGTGCTGGTGGCGGTGCGGTGCCGGATCTTGGCCACCTCTTGGTATTCGGGGTCGTCATAGGCGTCGAGCGCGGCCTGATAGGACGGGAATTCAAAGACAACGTGGCGGTTTTGGGTTTCGCCTTCCATCACCTGAGCCTGGCCTCCACGTACGATGGGAACGGCGCCCATGCGCAACAGGATCGGCGTGTCCTTTTCGATGTACTCTTTGTACGCCTCGGGATCGTTCACGGTGATGTGGCCGATGATGTAACCTTTGGGCATCGTCGTCTCCGGATTTGAGATGTGGGGCGAGCGGACCCGCCCCACCTGGTCTTGGGTAAGGCGGGTCAGCCCCGCCCTACGATCTTATTGAGCCAGCCACGCCTGGAATTTGGCGTCGATGTCATCGCGGTAGTCAGCCCAGAACTCGTAGTTGTAGAGGAACGTGTTCTTGGCGTTTTCGGGATCGGTTGGCATGTGTGGCGCCATGTCGATGCCCAGCGATGCGTGCTGACCGACCAGCGGTGCGGACGATGCGCGTGCAGGGCCGTACGAGATGTACTTGGCCTGATCCGCCAGACGCTGCGTGTCTGTTGCGAACTTGACGAAGTCCAGTGCGCGGGCTTCACGCTCGGGGCTCAGGCCCGTGGGGATGATCCAACCGTCAAGGTCGAACACCTGCGCGTCCCAGAGCATGCCGATGGGCTGCTTCTGCTCTTCGATCGCTGCGAACAGGCGACCGTTATAGGTCGAGCCCATGATGACTTCGCCATCTGCCAGCAGTTGGGGTGTGTCGGCACCGGCGGACCACCAAATCACGTCGTCCTTGATGGTGTCGAGCTTGGCCAGGGCCTGGTCCTGACCTTCGGCTGTGCCCAGAACGTCATAGACGTCATCCTTGGCCACACCGTCACAAAGCAGCGCCCATTCCATGTTGTTGATCGGGCGCTTTTCCAGCGAACGTTTGCCGGGATAGGCTTCGGTGTCGAACACGGCGCAGACGGATGTGGGGGTGTGTCGCCCACGAGGTCAGTGCGGTAGCCGAATGTGGTCGAGTACACGATCTGAGGGATGAAGCAGTCGGAGACCAGCAGGTCACCAAAGTCGTCCGAAGCAGATGTGCCATCGGGTGCGGCTGCCAGTTGCTCGTCCGCGTCGATTTCCAGCGCGAGGCCTTCGTCGCAAAGGCGGATCGCGTCGGCGGCCACAACGTCAACGACGTCCCACGTGACGTTGCCCGCTTCGTTCATGGCGCGCAGTTTGGCCACGGCTTCGGCCGAGCTTTCGTCCCAAACGGCGGTGACGCCGGGGTTGTTTTCGATATATGGCGCAACATAGGCGTTCTGCTGGCTGGACTGGTATGCGCCACCCCAGCTGACAAGTGTCATATCGCTGGCCATGTGGCCGTCGGCAAAGGCAGTGCCCGACGCGACCGTCAGCGCCGTTGTGGCCAAGAGTGTCTTGGTCATTTTCATGGTATTACTCCCACTATTTAAGCCCGTGTTTGAGTGTGGAAGGCGGGACAACGGGCTTCGCCCCAGCCTTCTTGACGTGCTCAGGCGTCGAGCGCCCGGCAATCTTGCGGCATCCACCCGATGTCGATCTGCGTTCCTGGGGTCAGGCGGATCTGGTCGGGGGCATTGCGTGTCTTGATTATGAATTCGTCGTTTCCGGCAACACGCAGTCGTGTACGAAAGATATCGCCCATGTAGATGAATTCCAGCACTTCGGCCTTGAGCGTGTGTGCGTCGGGGTTGAGGCGCGCCTTGTCCATCTCCACCCGTTCGGGGCGGATCGACACGCGGGTGCGCTGGCCAACCTCGGTCACGTTGATCGGTTTGGCGTCGATGATGCTGCCATCATCAAGGCGCACCTCGCAGGTGTCCCCTTTGATCTTTTCGATGGCGCCCATGAGCGTGTTATTCTCGCCGATGAACTGCGCGACAAAGCTGTTTTGCGGTTCCTCATACAAGGCGTCTGGCGGGGCCAGCTGCTGAATGCGGCCATCGTCGAACACGGCAACGCGGTCGGACATTGTCAGCGCTTCGGTCTGGTCATGCGTCACGTAGACCGTGGTAATCCCCAGATCGTGGGCCAGGCGCGTGATCTCGAATTGCAGGGTTTCGCGCAACTGCTTGTCGAGCGCACCCAGGGGTTCGTCCATCAGCACCAGTTCGGGTTCGAACACCAGCGCGCGGGCCAGGGCGATCCGCTGTTGCTGGCCGCCGGACAGTTGCGCGGGCCGGCGCCCGGCAAAATCCTGCATCTGCACCATGCCAAGGGCGCGCATGATCTTTTCCTCGCGCTCGGACTTGCTGATCTTGCGGACCTCCAGCGGAAAACTGAGGTTTTCCGCGACCGTCATGTGCGGAAACAGCGCGTAGTTCTGGAACACCATGCCGATCCCGCGCTTGTGCGGGGGGATGTTGTTGATCGACGTGCCGCCCAGACGGATGTCGCCATGCGTTGCCGTTTCGAATCCCGCCAGCATCATCAGACAGGTGGTCTTGCCGGAACCAGACGGCCCGAGCATTGTCAGGAATTCGCCTTTGGGCATCGAAAGGTTGAGATCTTTGACGACGAGGATTTCGCCGTCATAACTCTTCTGCACGCGTTCGAATTCGACGAACGCCTGGTCAGTTGCAGTATCAGCCAAGTCTGGCTCCCCGTTTTATGTCCGGCAGTTGACTGCCAGTTGCGGCAACTAAAACTGCACGGCCATCGTGTTGCAACATCGAAGGTGTGAAAAACGCGTCTCACTGCACAATCTGGTCGATTTCACTGCAAAATCAGCCGGGTTTGGGCAATTGTGCTGCCAGTTTGTGAAGGGAAGCGTGATGGGAATCAGGAAACCTGCATTTGGCGAGGACGAATACCGCGAACGTTTGGTCAAGGTCCGCGCGGCCATGGCGCGCGCCGATCTGGACTGTTTGCTGATCACGGATCCGTCCAACATGTGCTGGCTGACAGGCTATGACGGCTGGTCGTTCTATGTGCATCAGGGCGTCATCGTTACCCATGACGCTGACCCGTTGTGGTGGGGTCGATTGCAAGACGTCGCAGGGGCGCATCGCACCATGTGGATGGCCCCGGACAGGGCTGTGGGCTATGCGGAACACTTCATTCAAACGTCTGAGCGCCACCCGATGGAGGATGCCGCGCAGTACCTTCGGGGCCGTGTAGGTGTCGAAATGGATAACTATTACTTCTCTGCGCAGGCCTATGCCGTGCTGGCCGGTGCCGATCTGAACCTGGTCGATGCCACGGGCCTTGCCAATTGGTGTCGTGCGGTAAAGTCCGAGGTCGAGGTTGCGCATATGCGCAAGGCTGCGCGCATTTCCGAAGCCGTTGTGGACGGGATGGCCGCGCGCATTGCGCCGGGTGTGCCCAAGAACGAGGTGGTGGCCGACGCCTTTCGCGATGCCATTCGCGGGGTGGGCGACGATTGGGGTGACTATCCTGCCATCGTGCCCTTGGTGCCCTCGGGGGCGGATGCCGCCGCACCGCACATGACATGGGATGGCCGCCCTTTCGAAAAGGGCGAGGCGACGACGATTGAAATCGCTGGATGCTATCGCCGCTATCACGCGCCCTTGTGCCGGTCCGTCTTCCTTGGCGACCCGCCGGACGAGATGAAGCGCGCGGAAGAGGCGGTGATCGAAGGGCTTGAGGCCGGCTTGAATGCGGCCCGCGCGGGCAATCAAACCCGTGATGTGGCGGCTGCGCTGAACGCCTCATTGAACAAGATCGGGATCGAGCGCACGGCGCGCTGTGGCTATCCCATCGGCCTGAGTTACCCCCCGGACTGGGGCGAGCGCACGATGTCGTTCCGCGCCGAGGACGACACTGTGTTGCAGCCCAACATGACCTTCCACTTCATGCCCGGCCTGTGGATGGACGGCTGGGGGCTGGCGATCACCGAAAGCATCCGGATCACCGAGGATGGTCCGGCGGAGTGCCTGTGTGATCGCCCACGGGGGATGATCGTCAAGCAGCAGGCTTGAGCATATCCCCATCCTTGAGCTGGGCGTAACACTCGTCGAGTGCGGTCCGTGCCCGGCGCCCCAGTTCTGCGATTTCCTCCGGTGTGATGACCAGCGGGGGAGAGATGACCATCCGGTCATAGACGTGGCGCATCACCAGGTTGTTGGCAAAGCAGCGTTCGCGGCACATGAAACCTGCGGTGCCCGCGTCCATGGCGAACTTGGCCCGACTGTCCTTGTGCGGTGTCAGGGCCATTGACCCCATCATGCCGGTAATCGTGGTCTCGCCCACCAGTGGATGATCGGCCAGCCCGTGCCACATCTCGTGCAGGGCGGGCATCGCCACATCGCGCACGTGATCCAGCACGTTCTCTTCCTCGAGAATGCGCAGATTTTCCAGTGCCACGGCAGAGGCGACAGGGTGGCCGGAATAGGTGTAGCCATGGTTGAACTCGCCCGAGCCGATGACCTCGGCCACCTCGTCGCTCACGATGGACCCGCCGATGGGCTGGTAACCCGAGCTGAGCCCCTTGGCGATTGTCATGATGTGCGGCCTGATCCCCAGGGTCTGACTGCCAAACCAGTTACCGGTGCGGCCAAAGCCGCAAATGACCTCATCCGCGATCAGCAGGATTTCGTATTTGTCACAGATGCGCTGGATTTCCGGCCAATAGGTGCTGGGCGGAATGATGACCCCGCCCGCGCCCTGGATCGGTTCGGCGATGAATGCGGCGACACGGTCTTCGCCATGGGCAAGGATCGCGGCCTCGAGTTCCTGCGCCCGTGCGACGCCAAAATCCTCGGGCGTCATGTCACCGCCCTCGGCCCACCAGTTCGGCTGGTTGATGTGGTGAATGTCGGGGATGGGCAGGCCGCCCTGTTCGTGCATCGGGGTCATGCCACCCAGGCTGCCCGATCCGACAGATGATCCGTGATAGGCGTTCTTGCGGCTGATGATCATCGTCTTGGTCGGCTTGCCCTTGATCGCCCAATAGGTGCGGACCATGCGGATGTTTGTATCGTTCGCCTCTGACCCCGATCCAGCAAAGAACACGTGATTCAGGTCGCCCGGCGCGAGTTCCGCGATCTTTTGGGCCAGCGCAATGGCGGGCACGTGGGTCGTCTGGAAGAAGGTGTTGTAGTAGGGCAGTTCCTTCATCTGGCGCGCGGCCACGTCGGCCAACTCGCTACGTCCGTAGCCGATGTTCACGCACCACAGCCCCGCCATGCCGTCGAGGATTTCATTCCCCTCGCTGTCATGCAGAAACACGCCCTTGGCCCGGGTAATGATGCGCGCGCCTTTTTCGGCCAGCTCTCCGCCCGCGGTGAAGGGGTGCATATGATGCGCGGCATCTAGGGCTTGCAGCTCGGATGTGGGCAGGTGGTTGGTGATCGCGGGCATGAATACCTCGGGGTTAGAGAACGTGCTGACAATATGGGCAACGCGCGTCCCGTCAATCCGCCAGATGCAATCTGGCTGGACGGCTGGCACAAAACTTGTTTTCATGTGGGCTGACCCGGAAAACCGGGCACTCAACGGGAGTACACCATGAAAAAGATGATGCTGAGCACGGCCGCAGCCGTTGCCCTGACCGGCGCTGCACTGGCGGATGAAGTGCGGGTTTACAACTGGTCCGACTATATCGACGAAGAGTTGCTGACCAAGTTCGAGGAAGAGACTGGCCTGGACCTGATCTATGACGTGTTTGACAGCAACGAAGTGCTGGAAACCAAGATGCTGGCGGGTTCGTCCGGGTATGACGTGGTTGTGCCCTCGGGTACGTTCCTGCAACGCCAGATTTCCGCCGGCGCGTTTCAGAAACTGGATGCGTCCAAGCTGCCCAACGCCGAAAACCTCTGGGATGTGGTCGAGGCGCGGACCGCCCAGTACGACCCCGGCAATGAATATTCGATCAACTACATGTGGGGCACCACCGGCATCGGCGTGAACGTTGGCAAGGTGCAGGAGATTTTGGGTGAAGATGCACCCATCGGATCGCTCGAGTTGGTCTTTAACCCCGAGAATATGGAAAAGCTGGCCGCCTGCGGTGTGCATTTCCTTGATGCCCCGACCGAGATGATTCCGGCAGCCCTGAAATACATCGGTGAAGACCCCGACAGCCATGACCCCGATGTGCTGGCCAAGGCCGAGCCGATCCTTTTGGGCGTGCGCCCCTACATCCAGAAGTTCCACAGTTCGGAATACATCAATGCGCTGGCCAATGGCGACATCTGCGTGGCCTTTGGCTGGTCAGGTGACATCCTGCAGGCGCGCGACCGGGCTGCCGAGGCCGAGAATGGCGTCGAGGTTGCCTATAACGCACCCAGCGAAGGTGCGCTGATGTGGTTTGACCAGATGGCAATCCCGGCAGATGCGCCCAACCCCGAAGGCGCGCACATGTTCCTGAACTTCATCATGGATGCGCAGAACATGGCGGCCGCGTCGAACTACGTCTACTACGCCAACGGCAATGCGGCCTCCAAGGAGTTCCTGGTCGAGGACGTGATCGGCGATCCGGCGATCTACCCTGATGAGGCGACGCTGGAAAACCTGTACACAACCACACCCTATCCGGCGCGCGTCCAGCGTACGGTCACGCGGATGTGGACCAAGATCAAATCGGGCACCTGATACCCGGTTTTCTGGGCGCGGGGACACCTCCGCGCCCTTTCTCATTTTAGACGGAATTCCCCTTGGCAGAGACTGTTTTCGCCCCCTGGGACGACCCGGCAGAGAAACCGCTGATTCGGTTTCGCAATGTCACCAAACGCTTTGGCGATTTCACGGCGATTGACGATCTGACACTCGACATTTTCGAACGCGAGTTCTTTGCGCTTCTGGGGCCATCGGGCTGTGGCAAGACCACGATGATGCGGATGCTGGCGGGGTTCGAAACACCCAGCGAAGGGTCGATTGAACTGGCGGGCAGTGACATCGCGCGGGTGCCGCCGAACAAGCGTGCCGTGAACATGATGTTCCAGTCTTACGCGCTGTTTCCGCATCTGAGCATCTGGGACAACATCGCCTTTGGTCTGCGCCGCGAAAGCAAGGACAAGGCCGCGATTGCCATCCGCGTCGAAGAGATGCTGAAGCTGACGCGGCTGGAGAAGTTCGCCCGTCGCAAGCCGCACCAGATTTCAGGCGGACAGCGTCAGCGCGTTGCCTTGGCGCGGTCACTGGCCAAGGCACCCAAATTGCTGTTGTTGGACGAACCGCTGGGCGCGCTTGATGCCAAGCTGCGCGAGGCGACCCAGTTTGAGCTGATGGACATCCAGGAAAAGACGGGCACGACATTTGTGATCGTCACCCACGATCAGGAAGAGGCGATGACCGTCGCCAGCCGGATTGCGGTGATGGACGAGGGGCGGGTCATGCAGGTCGCCACGCCCGACCGGATTTATGAAGCGCCAAATTCTGTCTATGTTGCCGACTTTATCGGTGACGTGAACATCATCGCCGGACAGGTCAGCGCCTCGGGCCCCGGCGCGTTTGACCTGACCTTTGCCGCGGGGCAAACGCCCGTTACCGCCGCGTCGGACATCGCATTCTCGGATGGGCAAACTGCGCATCTGGCAGTGCGCCCTGAAAAGGTGGCCATTCACACTGCCAAGCCTGAGGGCGTTGAAAACCTGCTGTCGGGCAAGGTTCTGGACATTGCCTATCTGGGCAATCTGTCGACCTACCATGTGGAATTGCCGGGCGGTCAGATCATCAAGGCGCAGACCGCCAATACACGCCGCCTGTCGCGCCGTGATATCACTTGGGAAGACAATGTTTGGGTCAGTTGGACCAAGACCGCCGGGGTGCTGCTGGAGAAATGAGGCGCATTTTCCTCATATCAGTGCCGTATCTTTGGCTGCTGGCACTGTTCCTGATCCCTTTCGCCGTGGTGTTCAAGATTTCGCTGTCCGACATCGCGCTGGCCATTCCGCCCTACACGCCCACGGCCAAGGACGGCATCTGGACCATGCTGTCGCAACTCGACTTCGAGAATTTCATCTTTCTGACCGAGGATGATCTGTACTGGAAGGCTTATCTGAGTTCGCTCCAGATCGCGCTGATTTCGACCCTGCTGACCCTGCTGGTCGGCTATCCAATGGCTTACGCGATGGCGCGCGCACCCGAACAATGGCGGCCCACATTGCTGATGCTGGTGATCTTGCCATTCTGGACCTCGTTCCTGATCCGGGTTTACGCATGGGTCGGCATTCTGTCGGGCGAGGGGTTTTTGAACCAGTTCCTGCTGTGGATCGGGATCATCGACGCGCCGCTGACCATCCTGAACACCAACACGGCGGTCTATATCGGCATCGTCTACACCTATCTGCCATTCATGATCCTGCCGATCTATTCCGCGCTGGATCGCCTCGACGGATCACTGATCGAGGCGGCTGAGGATTTGGGCTGCTCACGGCTGAAAGCCTTTTGGTTAGTGACGATTCCGCTGTCCAAGAACGGCATCATCGCGGGCTGTTTCCTCGTCTTCATTCCGGCCTTGGGCGAATTCGTGATCCCATCCCTGCTGGGTGGTTCTGGCACATTGATGATCGGCAAAGTGCTGTTCGAAGAGTTCTTTTCCAACCGCGACTGGCCGGTGGCGAGTGCGGTGGCGGTTATCCTGCTGCTCATCCTGATCGTGCCCATCGTGCTGTTCCAGCGCAACGAACAGCGCCAGGCCGAGGCTGATCAATGAACCGCTTGTCGCCCTTCAATGTCGTGTCGCTGACGCTTGGCTTTGTGTTCCTTTACGTGCCGATGCTGATCCTTGTGATCTACAGTTTCAACGCGTCCAAGCTGGTGACGGTCTGGGCCGGTTTCTCGACCAAATGGTATGGCGAGTTGCTGCGGAACGAGGCGTTCCTGGATGCCGCCTGGGTTACCTTGCGGGTGGCGGTGATTTCCTCGACCATCGCGACCATTCTGGGCACCATGGCGGCCTATGTGCTGATCCGTGGTGGTCGCTTCTTTGGGCGCACCCTGTTTTCCGGCATGATTTACGCCCCGCTGGTCATGCCCGAAGTGATCACGGGCCTGTCCCTGTTGTTGCTGTTCATTGGCATCGGGCTTGACCGGGGTGTTCTGACCATCGTGTTGGCCCACACCACGTTTTCGATGTGTTTCGTGTCGGTCGTCGTGTCCTCGCGCCTTGTCACCTTTGACCGGTCGTTGGAGGAAGCCGCGCTTGACCTTGGCGCATCCCCCTTTGAAGCCTTCCGTTTGATCACCTTGCCCATCATTGCCCCCGCGGTCATCTCGGGCTGGTTGCTGGCCTTCACCCTCAGCCTCGATGACCTTGTGATTGCATCCTTCACCTCCGGACCATCCGCTACCACGCTACCGATGAAGATCTGGTCTTCGGTCAGATTGGGGGTGAGCCCGGAGATCAACGCGCTCAGCACCATCTTGATCGGCTTGGTGACCATTGGGGTTATCGTTGCGTCCCTGGCCAGCAAGCAGGCGGCGGTGCGGGCCAAGCGGGATGAACAGGCCGCCGCGCGCGCAGCATGAGGCGCATCTTTTCCGATTACGCCTATGGGCCGGGGCCACGGACAGGGTGCTGGTGGGATAACACCGTCGACATTGCATCCAATCCGACATTGCAGGGTGACGTCGCATGCGATGTCGCAATCGTTGGGGGTGGTTTCACAGGCCTGTCAGCGGCCTTGCATCTGGCGCGCGCGGGTGCGTCCGTTGTCCTACTCGATGCCAACAGCATGGGTTGGGGCGCATCCGGGCGGAACGGTGGCTTTTGTTGTCTTGGCGGCGGCATGGCATCTGATGGTGCCATCGATCAGACCTATGGTCGTGCGGCGCGTTTGGAATGGCGGCGTACCGAGGTCGAGGCTGTGCGATCCGTCGAAGCGCTGATTGCCGAGTTGGACCTGGACGTGGAGCGCCATTCGGTTGGCGAAACATGTCTGGCTCACCGTGCGCGCGAGATGCTGGAGTTCGAGGCAGATGCCGCGCGTGTGCAGGAGAACTACGGGGTGATGCCAGAGTTGGTATCGCGCGATGAGTTGCACACGCAAGGGATGTCTGGCCCGTTTCACGGCGCGATGACCATTCCGATCGGGTTTGGCCTGAACCCCGCAAAGCTGGTCAAAGGTTTGCTTGATGCGGCCAGGGCGGCTGGTGCGCGATGCTTTGACAACAGCGCGGTGACGCAGATTGATGGGACCCACGTGGTGACCAAGCGAGGGACGGTGCGCGCTGACCGGATCATTCTGGCCACGAACGGATACTCCAGCGAAGACGTGCCCGACTGGATGGCGACCCGCTATATGCCAGCACAATCCACGGTGCTTGTCACACGCCCTATCACCGCAGCCGAGCAGCAGGCGCAAGGGTGGACAACGGGCCAGATGGCTTACGATACCCGCAAGCTGTTGCACTACTTTCGCCTGATGCCTGACGGGCGCTTTCTGTTCGGTATGCGGGGTGGGGTGTTTTCATCCGCGCGGGCCGAGGCGCGGGCCCGTCACCGCGTGTTGCAGGATTTTCGGCGCATGTTCCCGGCATGGCGCGGTGTCGAGGTGACGCATAGCTGGTCGGGGATGGTCTGCCTTGCACGCAACATGTTGCCATTTGCAGGCGTGGTGCCAGGCGCCCCGCACCTGTTGGCGGGGTTTGCCTACCATGGCAACGGCGTGGCGATGGGTAACTATGCGGGCCGCATATTGGCTGAGCTTGCACTTGGGCACACGCCCGATCTTTATCCTGCGGGTATGCAAGATCCGGCCCGCCGGTTCCCGTTTGGGCCGTTCCGCAGGATGATCATGCCGCCGCTATACGGTGCGTTCCATCTGAGTGACCTGAAACCCTAAGCGCCTTCGCGCAGGCCGGTCACGTTGTTGGCTGCGATCATGTAGCCGCTGTCCAGCACCAGCAGCGTCGATCCGTTTTCGATCCTGGCCTCGGTGATACGCGAGTAGGTGAGCGCCGGTTCGGTCAACAGGATTTCACCATTTGCCTTGCTTTCAATCTCGAACGTGTACTCGCCGTGTGCGAACGCGGTGCCATCGGCCTTGGTGCCGGTCCAGTCATAGGGCTCTGCCCCAAGCGGCAATGCGATACGCTGAACTTCCGTGCCTTGTGCGTTTGTGACGATCAACGACACTTCATCAGCTGCAATGGGTGGGTTGGGCGCGATGGTCACGGGGTCCCCGTCGAACTTTGCAGGCCCAAACACCAAAGCGTCCATACCGATCCAGTTCGCAGCCCCCGACATGTCGTTTGCACCCAATGCCTGCAACATCTGCTCCATCAGGTCATTGGTTGTGACCTGTTGCTCTACCATCGAAAACTGCGCCAGTTGAGCGGCATATTCTGATGAATCGATTGGCTCCAGCGGGTCCTGATACTCTGCCTGTGCGGTCAGCATTTTCAGGAACACCTCGAAGTCCGAACTGAGAACGCTGGCATTGCTGCCACTTGAAGACGTGGTCGTCGTGCTGGCGGCGTTGGTTGCAGAAAGTATGTCCATTTGTCACTAAAACCTCATGTCGACGCCTTCAGGCGTGATGGAAAGCCGGGGTGGATTGGGTGCGGCCGGTGCAGAAGGGTGCCCGCTAGGCATCTCGAGCGTGGTCATATCGGTGTCCGGCGGATCACCCGTATTGTCGCTGTTTTCGGCATGATTGCCTTGTTCGAACGAAAAGGACACATCCTCGTACCCCAGCTCGGCAAAGGACTGACCGAGGTCATCGATGTTGCGCCGCATCAGATCGAGGGTGTCTGGCCTGTCGGCGAGAATGCTGACGCTTATGCCCGCGTCGGTGGCGCTCAGCACCATGCGAACGCGGCCCAGTTCGACCGGGTTCAGCGCGATTTCGACGGTTTTTTCCGGGGATCGGTGGATCGCTTCGGCGATCTGGCGGGGAATGTGAGGGGGCATCTCGGCCTTGGTCAGGGGGGCGAGATGTGTCGTAGGCGTAGCCAGATTGGAGCCTCGCACATCCCAGACGATCTCGCTGGGTGCATCGAAAGGTGTGTCAGCGCGCGCGCTGCCCTCCACGCGGGTTTGGGGCAATTGAACCAAGGGTTTCACGGCTGTGCGCGCGCTCAAAACCGGACGGACATCCGACTTGCCCCAGATTGTTAGGGGCGCACCATCTGCAGCTTGATCCCCGCGCACGAGCGCTGGGTGCTGCTGTTCCGATTTGGGATGGTGGGCTGATATCGCGAATTGAGATACGGAAAGTGTGGACAACCTATTGGGTTTTTGGCCCTTGGGCGCAGCCTCTGCCACGCTCAATGTGGTTGGGGGCATCGTGGATGCCTCGTTGCCGCCGCCGCGCTGTGTTCCTTCGGTGATCAGGGTTGCCGTTTGACCATTGAGGTGCCGATCGACAATCGATTGTGTGGCGATCTGTTGTACGCTCGCCGGCACTTTGGCTTGAGCCGAACCTGCAGGGTCTGACCTGACGCGTTCGCTGTACTGGGACACGATTGTCTGAGCCTGCAAATCGGCCTTTGCAGCATCCGGCACAAAGGACACTGTCGTCGGCCTGACTGCGTTAACACGCGGATTTTGCGAAGCCACCGGTTGGTTACCTGATTTCACTTTTGGCGCAACGGATGGGGAAATTTCAACTCTGTCCACCTTCTTACCGTGCGATGGGCCTTCGGGCTGGTCACCCTCAGCCAAGGCAGTTGTCGCCGCAGATGGTTTGTTCTTCTCCCCTTGGGTGCTGGGCGCTTTGTCAGTTGCGGTAGGCGCCTGTCCAGCGATCGGGTTTTTGGCGCCCACGTGGTGAACGGATACATTTTTGACGTGTTCTGCAGTATCGACAGACGTTGATGTTGCCTGCGCGTCAGCGCGTTGTGGCTGTGTTTGCTCCACGATGGTGTGGACAGTGATGACTTTGACACTGCTGGTGGTGCTGGACGCCGCGCTGTCGACAGCGTCTGGAGCATGAGTTCCCATCATTGCACCGAAGCGTGATGGCGCGTGTGAGTGTCGAGGTGACACTTCCGCAAGGCCGGCCCGCGGTGTCGATTTGGTAAGCTCAGATCCTTTGGCGGTGTTTGATTCAACTACTGAAGCAGAATGTAACGCCACCTCTGGTGTTGCCACAGGATGGCTCGTGTTTGCAGGAACTTCTAGCCGAGGGCCGGAAGGTGCTGTCGCGCCACGATTTGCAGGCACCCTGTCTTGCGGTTTGCCTGTCACCCGAATGACCGTCGCCCGATCGTTTTGAACACCGGTAAACAGTGCCGCCGGCGTGCTGGCGATCCCGCGATCCGTGCGGGGATATGTCGTGTGTGTCCCACCATCGGCGTGATTGGCTTTTGTGCCAGTCCCCGTGGGTGCCTCGTCGGCGGTGGAGCCTCGCGGCTGCTCGGTCTGGAACGACTTTGTCGGCTGCGCGTTTGGCGCGACGGTGTCCGGATGAGCGTCACGATGTCGACCCTCGACACTGTTATCTGAACCAAGGTCATCTTCGTTTGCTTGCGCCTCGTCCGCCAGCGTCATTGCGGTCGCTTCCGCCTCTTGATCAGACGCCGCCGCGTTCAGAAAAAAATCTGCAAACCCCTCACCCTGTTCTGGAGCAGGCAGCACCGGCTTGGACGGTTGGGCCGCTCCGGACGTGCCGGTTATCAAGTCGAGGTTCATACGCGTCTCCGGGATTTCTTCCACGTTACGCGCACCATGGGTCATCGATGGTTACCGGTTCTTTACCGATGATCCGGCATGATCCGGAAAATCATTCGAATTGAAAGGAATTACCCATGGAGATTGGGTCGATACATTCTGAACTTGCGCCAAAACCGTCTGGCCGGGATGCGGCACTGCGTGCTGCGGCTCAGAAGCTCGAGGCCACGTTTCTGGCCGAGATGCTGAAATCAGCGGGTTTCGGCAAAGCGCGAGAAGGGTTCGGCGGCGGTGCGGGAGAGGACAATTTCGCCTCTTTTCTCGTTCAGGCGCAGGCCGAGGAAATCGTCAAATCCGGTGGGTTGGGGTTGGCCGAAAGCCTGTTTGATGCCTTGAAGGAGCGCCAGAATGACACGTGAAGATCTGCAGAACACAATCGATTCACTGGATGACCTTCTGGATGCAGAACGGGCGGCACTTCTGAAAGGCAACCTTGAAGATGTTGCCCGTTTGCTTGAGCGCAAAGAAGGGTTGATCGACGCACTCAATCGCATCGAGTTCAAGGAGCGTTCGGATTTCGAAGGGCTGCAAGCCAAGGTCGAGCGGAATCAGGCCTTGCTCGATTCAGCACTGGATGGTGTGCGATCGGTCGCACGGCGCCTGGCCGCGATCCGGCGGGTGCGGCAATCCTTGGATACTTACGACTCTTTCGGAAAAAAGCGGACGGTCGATGTGCGCAGCAATGGATCAGTCGAAAAACGTGCATGAACTGTGTTGATTCAAATCCGATGCATATGCGCTGCCGGTCCTTAGGGTTCCATTAGGTATATGAGGGTCATGTTGCCCGGGCACTCAATTCGGGTGGCGCATGACCCCAGTCACGGGGGTGTGCATTTGTCAGAACGGCAATTGGTCTGTCCCACAGGGGCGGGACGTAAACCCTGGCGCAAAGCGCCGTGACAAAAGGAAATGCACATGTCGAGCATTCTTACGAACAACAGCGCAATGGTTGCGCTGCAAACACTGAAATCCATCAACAAAAACCTGGCGATGACCCAAAGCGAGATTTCGACGGGTAAGTCGGTGTCCAGCGCAAAAGACAACTCCGCCGTCTGGGCAATTTCCAAGGTGATGGAATCGGATGTCGCAGGCTTCAAAGCGGTGTCTGAAAGCCTGTCGCTGGGCGAAAGTACGGTGGCGGTTGCCGCAAATGCGTCGGAAACCATCACCGACCTGCTGAACGAAGTGAAGGGTCGCATCGTTGCCGCGCAGGAAGAGAATGTCGACCGCGACGCGATCCAGCAAGACATCACGTCCCTGACCGACCAGATCGGTTCGGTCGTTGCCGCAGCGCAGTTCAATGGTCTGAACCTGATCGACGGCTCCAGCACCGACAATGTCCAAATTCTGTCGTCGTTGAACCGCGACAACAGTGGCACGGTGACAGCAGGTCAAATTGACGTGGTTCGTCAAAACCTGTCGACGACAACTCCGGTCACTGCTCAGGCCTTCGGTACAGGCGCGTCTACCCAGCCTCTGGCGAACGAAGCGATCCAAGTGGCGGCGACAAACACCGGCTTTGCTGCGGCCGCCACCGACCCGGTCACATCAGAAACGGTCACGGGTGGTAACAGTGTCACGGTCAGCTTTGGCGCCGTCTCTGCAGGCAACAGCTACCAGCTGACCCTGGATGGCTTGTCGATCAACACTGCCGATGGCAGCTCGGCAACAGGTCGTCGTGACTTCCAGTTCGTCGCTGGTTCTGAAGATGGTCAAGCCGATGTCATCAATGGCCTCGCAAACCAGCTGAGCGCATTCTTTGAGGCCGCGACCGACAGTGCGGATGGCTATGCAGTGTCTGTCGATATTGCGAACAACACTCTGACGTTCTCGACTGGTGCGACCGCAGCAGACGTTGATGTCGGTGCGGTGTTCCAGAACGGCGGTACACCCGGCTCGACAGCGTCTTCCGGTGGCCTTGGCGCTCTGGCAAATGTTGACGTGACCACAAATTCGGATGCTGCGGCCGCCCTGACAACAATTGATGCTTTGATCGAGCAGTCGATTGGTGCTGCCGCGTCCTTTGGTACCGTGCAAAACCGGATTGAAACACAGTCCGAGTTTGTCAGTAACCTGACGGACTCGTTCAAATCCGGCATCGGGTCGCTTGTTGATGCGGACATGGAAGAAGTGTCGGCGCGTCTGCAGGCCTTGCAGACCCAGCAGCAGCTGGGCGTGCAGTCGCTCTCGATTGCCAACCAGGCGCCGCAGACGATCTTGTCGCTGTTCCGTTAAGCCAACGAGGCGAGGCGCTGAACCAGCGCCTCGCCACTTCAACCCTTCTTCGAATTTGAACAGGTGACAGTGTGAACGCAACGTCTCAGGCCATGCGCGGATACGCGGAAAACGCAGTCTCCACCCGTAGTGATCGTCGGGCAGAGTACGAAGTGATTGGCCGCGTGACACAGCAACTGCGGGACCGCGCCGTTGATCGGAAAGCAAATTTTCCAGGCCTCGCTGAAGCATTGCACATCAATCAGAAGCTTTGGACCGCCCTTGTCGTTGACGTGGCGGACCCTGAAAACCCTCTGCCCAATGAGCTGAAGGCACGCATCGTCTACCTTGGTGAGTTTACCAGCCAGCACACGCGCCGGGTTCTGAAGGAAAAAGCGTCGGTCCTGCCGCTTCTGGAAATCAACATGGCCATCCTACGCGGCCTAAAAACGGAAGGCGCCATCACATGAGCGGACTCATCCTAAAGCTCAGCCCGAAAGAGCGGGTCTTGATTAACGGTGCCGTAATTGAGAATGGAGATCGGCGCAGCCGACTGGCCATCATGACGCCCGATGCGCATATCTTGCGATTGCGCGATGCCATCCATCCAGAAGATGCCAAAACACCTGTGCGGCGGGTATGTTACGCGGTCCAATTGGTCCTGTCCGGCGACGCGAGCAAGGAAGAAGCCCGCAGATCATTGCTGCGCAATATCGAGGAATTGAGCCAGGTCTTTATCGACCATGACAGTCGCAAGCATCTGGACATGGCCTCTGCAGCTTTGGTGCAAGACGACCACTATCGCTGCTTAAAAGCTCTGCGCACTTTGCTGCCTCGAGAAGAACGCCTGTTGGCTGCGGGAGCCTGAATTCCCATGTATCAGCCGGTCTTGATATCCTCTGGCCTTGTCGGTTGGCAGTTCCTGCAGCGAACCTACGACCAGCAGTTGGCGACCTTCAATCAATCTGCTCAGCTCAAGCGGGAAACGGATCAGTTTGCTGAAAAGATCGCGTCCGTCACCACAGCGGAAGAACTGGTATCCGACCGACAAATGTTGACGGTCGCCTTGGGCGCCTTCGGCTTGCAAGACGATATCGACAACCGTTTTTTCATCGAAAAAATGCTCAGCGACGGCACAACAGCGGACGATGCACTGGCCAACCGGTTTACGGACAGTCGCTATCGCGACTTTTCCGAGGCGTTTGGTTTGGGCCCGGGCGAACTACGCGGCGTGCTTCGCCCAGGTTTTGCTGATGAAATCATTGAGAAGTACCAGGCCAACAGTTTCGAAGTTGCCACGGGCGCGCAGGACGAGACGATGCGTATTGCGCTTTATGCAGAGCGCACATTGAGCGATGTGGTTGGTGAGTCTGGTAGTGAAGCGCAGAAATGGTTCACGATCATGGGGCAACCGCCTTTGCGCACGTTGTTCGAGACGGCCCTAGGTCTGCCTTCTTCGTTCGGCCAGCAAGACATCGACCAGCAGCTGGCTGTTTTTCAGGATCGAACCGAAAGTATCTTTGGTGTCTCTGACCCGGCCGAATTTCTTGACAGCGACAACCTGGACAGGTTGATCACGACATTTCTCGCACGGTCTCAATTGAACGAGGGCGGTGCAGGTGCGTCAGGTGCTGCGATTGCGCTGACGCTTCTTAGCACATGACATTAGATGTCGAAGTGGCGTAGCTGCCGGAAAGGCGGCATGCTCTGGTCAACGAGGTCGCCGGATACTTCTAGTCGACCGCGTCGAAAGTCCGGCACAAAGAGGATCATCAATGGCGCATGGGCGTCAACTTACCCTTTCCGCCCATACCTGCCCCGGCCCTGCGAAGAACGAGTTTCAGTTGATCAAAACTGTGTGCGCATCCCTGCGCATGTGTAAGTGTCATTGCATCGTCGATGGCTGGCGAGATTTGCATGGCTGCATCGATGTCTGGATCCGCACCCGCGGAGTAAAGACCGGCAGATATCATCATTTGATTTTGTGAATAAACGCTCATGTGTCGCCTGATCTGTGCGATGATTTCATTCTCTTCTTCGGAGGCCGCAGACGGTAAGCTGCGCGAAACGGAGCGCAGGATATCTACGGCCGGGAATCGCCCCCGCTCCGCAATGGTGCGGTCCAGAACGACGTGGCCGTCCAAGACCCCCCTCAAGATATCAGCAATCGGTTCATCCATGTCCGATCCGGCAACCAGCACGCTGAAAACGGCCGTGATGTCGCCCTGGTCATGCGCACCCGGACCGGCGCGTTCACATAGAGACATGATCATGTGGGACGTGGATGGCGGAAAGCCGCGCAAGACTGGCGCCTCACCCGCTGCCACCGCCACTTCACGATGTGCCTCTGCAAATCGCGTGATCGAATCCGCGAGCAGCAACACCGACAGCCCTTGATCGCGAAAATGCTCTGCAACAGCCATGGCTGTCCATGCACATCGACGCCGAACAAGCGGCGATTGATCGGATGTGGCTGCTATCAGAATTGTGCGTTTGCGCCCGGCCTCACCCAAAACGTCATCTGCGAAATGCCGCACCTCGCGCCCGCGTTCCCCAATCATGGCGATCACCACCACATCGGCTGTCATCACTTGCGCCAGGCGACCCATCAAGCTGGATTTGCCGACACCGGACCCCGCGAACAACCCGATCCGCTGACCGCGCACGATCGGCAACATCGTGTCAAAGACGACATGCCCGGTGTCGAGCCGTTGGCCCAAAGGGCGTCGGGTTGCCGCAGCGGGGGGCTGTGACAAGAGTGCGCGGGGTGCAAGCCCGGCCGTCAACGGCATGCCATCGAGCGGGTTTCCGTCCGGATCAATGATCCGGCCCAACCACGACATATCCGGCGCGATGCCCGCGTTCCGATCCAGTACAACACGATCAGCAAGCGCAATACCTGCAACGGGCGAGTCTGGCAAAACGATGGCGCCGGAAGGGGTCAATTGGACAACTTCCCCATGTAGAACACTGCCATCCCGACGCGTGATTTCAGCGCGGTCCCCGATGCGTGCGTCCTGATCCAGACCCGTAACCGACAGCATCCCGCCCTGAACGCCGATCACGCGCCCCAGTCTGCGAGCGACCTGAAGACCGGAAAGGTGTTTGTTCAATGATTTCAAACGCGCCGCTTGCTGCATCGGATCCTCCAGATGGCTGCAAACAGTTTTTAAAGGAATCACGGTTAAGCCTTGATTGAAATTGCTCGAGGGAGAAGCCCCGATGTTCCAGAATCTGACTATTTTTCAAACGGCTTACGCAATGGCCGTCCATGCAGGCCAGAAACAGGCGGTTGTTGCTCAGAACGTGGCCAACGCGGATACGCCCGGATATGTCGGACGTGATCTGCCCAGTTTCCAGGAAATCTACGCGCCCAAGGAAAATGGGGCGACGATGCAGCGCGCCACGCGACCCGGGCATTTGCATGGTGCCGTGCAACAGGGTGTTGACGGATTAATGACCGAAGACCGGAGTTTTGCCGCACCGGACGGCAACACGGTGTCCATCGAATCCGAAATGTTGCGAGCAACGGACGCCAAGCGTCAGCACGACCGTTCTCTGGCGATCTACAAATCAGCGTTGAACATCGCGCGCGCCAGCCTTGGCCGTCAATAAAGGGTAACGCATGAGTGAATTTTCCAAAGCGTTGTCGGTTTCGACCAGCGGGTTGCAGGCGCAATCGTCGCGCCTGCGGCACTTGTCCGAAAACATCTCCAACGCGGACACGCCGGGATATCGGCGAAAAACCATCCCGTTTCAGACTGCGTTTGCCGCAGGTAGTGGAGTTTCGAATGTCGAAGTTGGGCGTGTGTCGCTGGACGATCGCCCGCTTGAGCGTGTGTTCGATCCATCGCACCCGATGGCGGACGACAGCGGGCACTATGATGGTTCGAATGTCGACCTGCTGATCGAGCTCGCGGACGCGCGCGAAGCACAGCGCAGTTATGAAGCAAACCTCAAAATGTTCGAGCAGGCCCGGCAAATGTCGTCCGGTCTGATGCAATTGTTGCGCCGTTAAGCGTCGCACAAAAAAGGAGATCCAGAATGGATACAGCAGCCCTGTCCGCAGTACAGAATTACACCGCATCCCGTCCGGCAACACAGCCCAGTGATGCCTCAGGTGACAGCATGTTCGGGCGTATGGCCATGGACTTCGCCGAAACGCTCGCACAAGGCGAACAGGTGGCGCAGCAGGCGATGGTTGGTGACGCGGACCCGCATGCACTTGTGCAGGCCCTGGCGCAAACAGAACTTGCCGTCGAAACTGCGGTGACTGTCCGGAACAAGGTGGTCGAAGCCTATCAGGAAATCCTGCGGATGCCTGTTTAAGATGCTGAACGAGGTCATCTTTTTCGACACGATGCGGCAAGGTCTGTGGGTGGCGGTCATCGTATCCATCCCCATTTTGACAGTCGCCCTTGTGGCGGGCGTGTCGATTGGTCTGGTGCAGGCTCTGACCTCTATCCAGGAGATGACGCTGACATTCGTGCCCAAACTTGCGGCCATCATGGTCGTGTTCTGGATGTCGATGGGGTTCATGACCCAGACCATGGTGTCGTTTTTTCATGACCGCATCATTCCCCTGATTATCGGAGGTTAAGTTGGACAGCACTGGCTACATCACTTTGACACGGCAATCGGGCCTCATGCGCGAAATGCAGGTTGTTGCGAACAACATCGCCAACAGCGCAACCACAGGGTTCCGGCAGGAAGGCGTGGTGTTTTCCGAATATGTAAGTGGAATTCGTGGCGGTGCTTCCTTGTCCATGGGCCACGGGAACGTGCGCAAGACATCCTTTGAACAAGGAGCCTTGAACCAGACAGGTGGCACGTTTGATTTTGCGATCGAGGGGGAGGGGTACTTTCTGATCGAAACGCCGCAGGGCGAGCGGTTGACGCGCGCCGGCAGTTTTACTCCGAATGGCGAGGGGGACCTCGTCACGAATGACGGTTACCGTGTTCTCGATGCGGGTGGCGCGCCTGTTTTTGTCCCGCCGGACGCACGCACGATCACGGTATCGCCCGATGGTACGATGAGTGCCGACGGTGCCCTGGTCGGTCAAATCGGATTGGTTCAGCCAACCGGTACACTTGGCATGATCCGTGAGAACGGGGTGATGTTTCGCGCAGAAGACGGATTTGAGCCGTCAGATATTGCGCGGGTCATGCAAGGTTTTGTTGAGAGTTCGAACGTTGACCCGATTGGGCAACTGGCGCGGATGATTGAAGTCCAGCGGGCCTACGAAATGGGCCAGAGCTTTCTCGACTCCGAAGATGAACGTGTCCGTCGTGCGATGGATGCCATGTTGAAATCTCAATAAGGAGACACTGATGCGCGCTCTCAAAATTGCGGCCACGGGGATGCTTGCACAGCAAATGCGGGTTGAGACGATCTCCAACAACCTCGCGAACATGAGCACGACGGGGTACAACGCCCGTCGCGCCGAATTTGCCGATCTGCACTATCAGCAAATGACCCGCCCCGGTGCCATAAACGCATCGGATGGGACAGTGTTGCCGACCGGCGTCCAACTGGGACTGGGCGTGCGCCCGGCCGCCGTATCTATACACTTGGCCCAAGGGTCGTTGGCCGCGACGGGTGGCGATCTGGACGTGGCTATCGATGGGGGCGGATACCTTGAGGTTACGCTGCCTTCCGGTCAAACCGCCTATACGCGAGACGGCGGATTGAAGCGTACTGGCGAAGGGCTGATTGTCACGTCAGATGGCTATCCGGTTGCCCCCGAAATCGTGATCCCCGCAGATGCGCGCACCATTTCGATCAACGGGGATGGCGAGGTGTATGCCTATTTTGCCGAAGAAGCCGCGGGTCAGTTGATCGGGCAATTCAACCTGACCGGATTCACCAATGCCAAGGGTCTCGAAGCGCTGGGCAGCAACCTCTTTGTCGAGACCGAAGCGTCGGGTCCGCCTATTGTCTCGACCCCCGGCCTCGATGGTCTGGGGACGTTGCGCCAGGGCTATCTCGAAGACAGTTCCGTTGATGCTGTGCGTGAAATCACCGACCTTATCGCTGCTCAGCGGGGGTACGAAATGAATTCCAAAGTCATTTCTGCCGCTGATCAGATGATGGGTGCCATGACGCAGATTCGCTGATGCGGTGGTTTATCGCCTTTGTTTTCTGCGCGCCCGCGGCTGTTGCTGACGTTGTCACACCCACACGCACGCTACGCCCAGGGACGCTGATCACAACGGCTGACCTGACCGTTCAGGGCGGTGTTCAGCCTGGCATGTTCGACCGTATCTCCGATGTCGCAGGCCAAGAGGCGCGGATCGCACTTTATGCGGGGCGTCCAATCCCGTTCGAGGGGATCGGGCCGCCAGCACTCATCAATCGCAACCAGATTGTTGCGATCCACTTCACAGCCAGCGGTTTGGCCATCAGTACCGAAGGACGCGCGCTCGAACGTGGCGGCATCGGCGACCGCGTGCGCATCATGAACCTCAGTTCGCGTGCGACCCTTTTTGGGTTTGTGCAGGCGGATGGCTCAGTAAAGGTGACCCAATGACAGACGGCACTCTTGGTAAAACACGACCCATTCTCCTGATGCTTTCAATATGCGTCGCAGTGTCTGCATGTGGGCGCGGTGATCATATCGGCAAGGCTCCATCTTTCTCCAACCCGTTGGAAACACGTGAGCATTCGGCCATGATCACCACAGCTCTTCCTGCTGTCATCGAGGAGCCAACGGCCTTGACGCAAGCATCACTTTGGAGCGGGCAACGTGGTTCGCTTCTTGGTGATCGACGGGCGGTCAATCAGGGTGACATAATGACCGTTGTCATCGAGATTGACGAAAAGGCCGAGATATCCAATGAGTCCGATCGCTCGCGCAGCGGTTCGGAGTCGCTTGGCATTCCGCAACTGGCGGGCTTGCCGCAGCGTCTGGATGAAAAGCTGCCGGATGGGGCGTCGAGTTCGGATTTGGTCTCCATCAATTCCAACAGCAGTTCCAGCGGTGACGGATCCGTCAAGCGGAAGGAGAAGTTGACCTTGCGCGTAGCGGCCACTGTCGTGGATGTCTTGCCGAACGGTGTGTTGTCGATTGCCGGCTCGCAAGAACTGCGGGTGAATTTCGAAATGCGGGAGTTGCTGGTTTCCGGATATGTCCGGCCCGAAGACATCTCGCGCCAGAACGAAATCACTTATGACAAGATCGCCTCTGCCCGGGTGTCCTATGGCGGGCGTGGGCAAATTACAGATGTTCAGCAACCCCGCGTCGGACAGCAAATTCTGGACGTAGTCTTGCCGTTTTAGGAGGATCACATGATCAAGAAATTGCTGCCTTTGGTACTGCTACTCGTTGGCGCAGGCGCGGGCGTGGGCGCAGGTATCTTTCTGCGTCCCGCCCCTGTCGAACCCGAAATGTCGGCCGACGCCGAAAAGGTGAAAGTCGAGTCGAGCAACGAAGATGCGGGGCCAAATCTTGATCGCGAATACGTCAAGATGAGCAATCAGTTTGTTGTGCCGATCGTCAAGGGTGACGCCGTCGAGGGCTTGGTTGTGATGTCGCTGAGCGTCGAAGTCCCCGCCGGGGCGAAGGATGCGATTTACTCGCGAGAGCCCAAGTTGCGCGATTCCTTCCTGCAGGTGTTGTTTGATCACGCCAATGTGGGCGGCTTTGACGGTGCGTTTACCAACGCAAACAATCTTGCCGTGCTGCGTGGCGCCTTGCGCGAGGTCGCCCAGAAAGACATGGGCGACGGGATCACGGATGTGTTGATCATAGAAATCGCGCGTCAGGATTATTGACGGCAGTTAGCGCATCAGCGTCCCGTCGATTGCGGTCTGCAATCTCTTTTCCTGCATCTCTTTTTTACGCTCGGCGGCGTGGTCGGCGGCCAGTTGGTCGGCGACCAGTTTCTTGCCATGGACCTCTTTGTGAGACGCCATATGCCTTTCCTTTTGCGCCAGGACCTGGGCCAGCGCGATGTTCAGTTGTTTCTGCACCTGTCCAACCCATGTCAGCCAGATCACGTCTGCCCCGATCGCGCGCATCTGCGCATGTTCGGGCGGCTGTGACTGTGTTTCGACCACCAGGCTCCGCATGCGGTCAAGTTCGGCGCGCAGCTCCGCTTCCCTGGCGGTGATCTTTGCAAGTGTCTGCTGGCTTTGCTGGTATTTCAGCGACGACAAAGCCTTGAGTTGATCGAGGTCCATGGTCAAAGGCCCTTGCGTGCGCGGTCGCGCAGGTTGTCGGCAAAGCGGATGGCGGCGGCAACAGCCTGATAATGTTCGGGTGCGATCTCGGCACCGATTTCTGTTGTGGCGTGCAATGCACGGGCCGCTGGTGGGTCACTATGAATTGGTACGGCGGCTTCCGTCGCAATCTCGCGGATGCGCAACGCAATCTCATCGACCCCTTTGGCAACGCAGACAGGCGCCGTGCCTTCACTCCGTGCCCATTGCAGCGCGACAGCATAATGGGTCGGGTTCACAATGATGACATCGGCCGTCGGTACATCCGCCATCATTTGCTGGGCGGCGATGGCCTGCGCCCGTGCGCGGCGTTCCTGCTTGAGATGCGGGTCGCCTTCAGAATTCTTGTTTTCGTCCATGATGTCCTTGCGCGACATCCGGTTCTTGCGGATGTGTTCTTGATGCTGCCAGACGGCATCAATGGCCCCAAGTGCGGCTGAAACGAGCACGACCACCAGCAGGAACGCGATGCAAAGCTCGGCCAAGAGCATCACGACAATGCCGGGTGCGCTGTGCATGACTGACACCATCTCTGGCAGGCGGGCGTTCAGAAACAGGGCCAGCACGGTCGAGTAAATCATAAGCTTCACGAAGCTTTTGCCAAACTCGAAGAATCCTCCGCGTCCGAATTTTTGCTTTGCATTCTGCAATATGGAGATACGGGAAAGCTTGGGTTCCAGCTTGGATGGCGCAACAACGAAGGCGCGTTGTGCCAGAATCGCGCCGAGTACGGCCAGACCGGGAAGCACGAAAATCGGCAAGAGTGAAAGTGTGGCTTGCCACAGGACGCCCCCCATGATCGCAGAAGGCGAACCGGAGAACATGACATCCGACAGTTCCGCCGCTTGGTCGAGCAGCACCTGCATCTGCGTGCCGAAAGACATCACAGCCTGCGCGCCCAGGGCCATGAACGCGATTGTCAGGCCCGCGTAACCAGCGGCTGTTTGCAGATCAACCGAACGGGCAATCTCGCCCTTTTTCCGCGCCTCCAGGAGTTTTTGCGGCGTCGGATCAAATGACTTGTCGGTATCATCGCTCTCTCCGCTCATGGTTGTGCCCCGAAAGGATCTGCCATGAACCCGTCCAATGCAGACAACCAGATGCCAAGCATTGTGGGTGCAGCCAGAAACAAGAGGAACAGCCCACCAAGTGTGATCACCGGCGCGCCGACAAAGGCGACCATCAGTTGCGGCATGGCCTTGTTGATGACGCCAAGTGCAAGGTTGTACAGCACCGACATCACGACGAAGGGTGCGGCCAGAACAAAGGCCAGTTCAAAGGCATGCGCCACTTGCGCGAGGCCCCAATCGGCCACATCGCCGCCACCGGAAAAGAATCCCATCGGCAAAAGCACATAGGAGTGGATCAAGAGCTGCGCGGCTTTGACGTGCAGCCCGGCCATGACGGCGAGGGCGACCGCGCCAACGGTCAGAACGTAGCCCATCGCAGGCAGCGGTTCTATTGCAGCGCCGCCAAGGATTTGTGACAGCGATGTGGATTGTGCTGCGATCGCACCAGCGGTCTGAAGGGCAAGAATGAACAGCCGGACACCCAACCCAAGCAGGACACCTGCAAGAGTTTCGGTGAGGACAAGCCGAGCCAATGTGCCGACTGAAGAGGGTGGCGGATCAACAGTGAGTGCAGGTGCAACAATCAGAGTAAATGCCAGTGCGATCGCGAGTTTGATGCGCATCGGCACGGACTGTTCGCCAAAACCCGGCAACAGGGAAACGGTGGCCGCGACGCGCAGAAAGACGATGAACCCCAACCACAGCTGGCCTTGCATGAGGCTCAGGAACTCACCCGCCGCCGTCACGCCGCCACAACACCGACAAGGGCTGGGCGCGCATCGATGCCGATTTCCTCGAATGACAGAACCGGGTTTGATATCCCCTTGGCGCGCATCAGCGTTTTTACAAACCTGCGTCGTCGCGTGTTGGTCACGACGGCCGGATAAACACCTTGCTCTCCGACATCGTGGAGTTTTTCGGACATGTTGTCTGCCAGCCGATTGAACAAGTCAGGGGGAAGCGCGACATCCAGGCCCCGCTCTGCATCGACTTGGTAGCTGGCAAACGTATCCTCCCACTCCGGTGCCAGTTGCACCAAGGGCAGGCTTCCGTCGGCCCGGCGCATCTCGGCAACCAGTTGGAAACCCAGCCTTTGACGCACATGTTCGCAGATGGCTTCTGGCTGGGCATTTACCCCGCGCGCTTCGGCCGTCGCCTCAAGAATGAGTGGCAAATTCCTGATGGACACCTGTTCGTCCAACAGCAAACGCAGCACGGCGTGCAACACATCAATTGGCACCTTGTCGGGGATCAGCTCGTCCAACATCTTGCGATTTGCTTCGGCGCGCGCTGGATCCGTGATGTTTGTCATCTCATTGAGCAGGCGCCGCAGAGATTTGAGTGTCAGCAGACGGCTGAAATTGCGTTTCACAACTTCCAGCAAGTGCGTCGCAAGAATCTCGTTCGGAGTCACCATCGTGAGGCCGGAGAGCGCCGCAGTCTCCTGATCACTGCGTGCAATCCAACGGGCCGGCGCGCCGTAAACCGGTTCCGTCGTGTCCTGCCCGGCGGGCAGGTTTGTACTGTCGTCCGGTGTAAGTGCGAGGATATCGGTTGCGTTCAACGTACCTCTTGCCTGTTCCACGCCCTGGATGCGCAGAACATAGACGCCGGTATCGAGCCCTGCATTGTCGGTAAGCCGGATTTCCGGCAGGATCAACCCAAAGACCGAAGCCACATGCGTGCGCATATTGGCGATGCGTGCGTCCAGACCGGTTCCTGGATCCAATACCATGTTCACCAGGTCCGGCGCGAACTCAACATGGATGTCATCCAGTTCAAGAACATCCCCGAGCGACTTTTCAGCCGGGCCCGTATCTGGTTCCAACACCTCTGGAAGGTCCGTTTCCTCGGCCTTCACCCTCTTTCGGATGAAAAACGCGGCCGTTGCCAGGCCGATCCCGCCAAACATAAATGGGGCAAAGGGCAACCCGGGAAACAGGCCAAGCATCGCCATCAAAACCGCGACTGTCGCCAGCGCCGCCGGGTGTTTGCCGAGTTGGCTGAAGACTGCCAAGTCGGTTGCACCCTTGGCGCCACCCCGCGCGAGCAAAAGAGCGGAGGCGATCGAGATCACTACGGCCGGGATTTGCGACACCAAACCGTCGCCGACGGTCAAAATTGAATATGTCTCAAATGCATCGCCTAATGGCATGCCATGGACGACGATACCCATGATCAAACCAGCGACAAGGTTGAGCAGCGTAATCAGCAATCCCGCAACTGCGTCGCCTTTGACAAATTTCGACGCGCCGTCCAGCGATCCAAAGAAGGTTGTCTCGGCCTGCTCAAGTTCGCGGCGCGATTTGGCTTCCTGATGGGTGATGGCGCCAGCGGACATGTCGCTGTCAATGGCAAGCTGTTTGCCGGGCATCCCGTCAAGGGCAAATCGCGCGCCAACCTCGGCCATCCGCGTCGCACCCTTGGTGATCACCATGAAATTCACGATCAAGAGCACGCAAAACACCACCAGCCCCAAAAAAACGCTGCCGCCCATGATGAATTGCGCAAACCCCTGGATGACATCACCGGCGGCGTGTGTGCCCGTGTGCCCCTGGCCGATTATCAGTTTGGTGGATGACACGTTCAGTGAGAGCCGCAGCATCAAGGATGCCAAAAGGATGGTCGGGAAAGCCGAGAAATCCAAAGGCCGTTCGATAAAAAGCGTGATCGTAAAGATCAGAATGGCCAGCGCGAACGAGGCGGCCAGCCCGACGTCGAGCACCCAAGGAGGCATCGGCAGGATCATCATGACAATGATGGCCATCAATGCGACGGCCAAGAGAACGGTCGGGTTGAAGAACGCGCTCGCGCTCAGGCTGGTTTGTCGCCTATCCATTCGCAGCACCCTCGCTTGGAAAGAGTGAACCGTGGGGATCGAGGCTCAATGGAACGAGCGAACCGCGTTGCTTGGACGTGTGCAATCGGTGAAAAACCGACAAGACATTCGTCTGTTGTGTTGTCGCAGTGCGCGCACCGACATGCATGGGTGGCAGTCCGGCATGAACCTCTGCGAAGCGGGTCTTGTATGTTCGGGCGTATTTGGGTGTTCGTGAGTGATAGGCGCCTGCGGCCGACGTCCATGCTCCAAATTCGGCATGGAGCTTTGACAAGAACCGGGCTGCGTAAACCGCATTTGCAGCCGGATCAAACATCTCTTCAATCGATCTGAATGCCTGACTGTGCCATCTATAGTTGATTTGAAAGCAGCCGATATCAAAGCTGCGGATACCTCGTTTGAAGTGTTCGAAAACAAACGCTTGGGCTTCTGCCTCGGTCTGAAACCAATGGCCTTCACCCTCTATATTCACAGTCCATGGCCAGGGCTGCAACCTTCCAAGCCGAAGCAAACCTGTTTCCGTTCGTGTGATCGTTCGCAAAACGTCGAGCGGCACCTTGGTTTCTTCTGACGCCGCCAGAGCAGCGCTGTCACACACTTGATCCGGTGTTGCAGACGCTGATGTAAGTGAAACAAGGAAAGTAATGGCCAAAGCCACGGCTGAACAGCGCGCAAACTTGCCAAAAGTGCAGATACGTATTTTCACGTTTTGTCCTCATCACGTTCTGTGACGAAGCAACGATACGTGCCTGTGCCTTTAAATTTCGTAACCGAAACTCAGTTTACAAATCCTTCGCCTGATCCCTCACCAAGGGCTTCTGACTGCAACAGATTTTCAATGATTTCCCGCGCATCTGCGCTTTCCGATATCGCAGCCGCTGCTCGGCTCAGCATACCATCAAGCTCGAGCGGATCCTCCAACTCGTTCTTAGCAACACGTGATACCGCCCCGAAAACCGGCGCTTCCTCTTCCATCAATTCTGACCAGTTACGCGCCAGCCATGCTGTGCGCTGTGCGCCTTCCCTATCTCCAGCCTCGGAAAAAATCGAATGGGCTGCATCGAAATCACCTATTTGAGTTTTTGCGGTCGCTCTCAACCGATCAGCCTCTTCCATGTTCAGCCCATACAGGTGCGCCAGCGCCTCCTGCGGCCTCGCCAAATCCAACGAAATTTGAGCTTTGAGCAACCTAACCTCCGATGTGCCAACGGGTTGAGGTGACGTTGTCAGAATAGTTTCCGCCTGCTCAGGGAAACCCAACGCTGACAGCCGCTGTGCCAGATGAAATCTGACTTTTGGAGAAATTGTTTCAGGTGCAGTGACCATTTGCTCAAATGCATGATCCAGAAATTCGGCGTCATCTGCCTTCTTGGTAAGCGTCTCGAGAATCAGGCTTCGAAGTGTACCATCCTGTGCGTCGGCATCCCTGGCGCGAACGCGCGACAAAGCATCGAAAGCGGCAGAGAATTGACCGGATTTACCAAGGGCCACGACGTGCGCCTTTCGCAAATCAGCACCAATCGGATCATCGCGCATCTCGATCGCGTAAGCTTCAACCAAAGTTGCAACATCCGCATCAATCTCGTCGTCAGCGTCCAAATGAGATTCGACAAACTTCACGAGAGCCTCGGCTGACTGTTCCGCGTTGGACGTGACAACATCGGCCAAACGCTGTTGCGCCTGATCGACGGCACCTTGAGACATCTCGAGGTCAGCCTTGGCGAGGTTGGCGTCAGGTGTGAGCGGAACCGCAGTCCTTTCCAAACTGCGCAGAGCCGCGGCTGCGCCTGTCTCATCCCCGTACTCCAAAATCCTGCGGCTGAGTTCCGGTGCGATGAAGCTGCGTAGGTGCATCGGTAGCGCGCTAAGTGCGCGCAATGCAGCTTTCGTGTTGATCGTGCGAGATGGGTCTATCGACTCCATTGCCAGAATTGCCCAAAGCGCAACGTCTGTATCACAATCCACAAAATTGCTGAGATAGTCGGCGTTCAGACTGTGACCATATTCCATGATCCGCGCCAGTCCAATCAATGGCTTGTTGGATTGAGCCAAGTCCGTATTGATAAACAGAACCTGTTCAGCTTCAGCGCCAAAACCATAATGTAAATATGTCCTTGCCAATTCAATTGCGGTGTTTTCGTCCAGCCTATCGAATTCAGAAAAAAGTGTTGATCGTAAGGTCGCAATTTTACGAACAAAGCCTGTATCTGCCTGCCAATCCTGCACAGCAACCAATGCTGGATCGATACAGCGCACGCCAAGCGTGGTCGAAGTCAGAAAGTCGTCGTCACCAGTACTGGGAATATCCGAACTAGTGGTAACCCTAAGATTTCCGCCAATTGCAGTCTCGATATTCTGAGGGAGAGCCGGAGTCGCTGATGAGTCGAATATACTGACATCAACTTGTGGCTTCTGCCTGATAGTTGGCAATTCAACATTTTGGTTCGAGTGCTTCAGAATGCCGCGAGTTGCGGCTCTACTGATACCCTCCAACAGGTTTTGCTGGGTTTGTTGCAGGCGAGCTGTATTTGAATCATCTAACAGGATGTTTGATGGCGTCTGACTTTCAACCGTCTGCTGCTCAAAATCAGAAACAGAAATGGCATCTTTCTCAGTGGTCGATTGAGAGATGACTGAAAACGGTCGGGCGGATTCAGAAGTCGACGCTTCGAACCGCAACTCTTGAGAGCCAACAAATCTCAAGGCCAGATCGACGTCGGGATCGACCGTCGTCGCCGCTGTTGTTTGAGGTTCTACCGACACATCGATCACGATCATGCGCGGGCCCTCGGAAAAGACGTCGGTGACGCAGTCACACGCAAATTCAAGGGTGATGCTGGTTTCGTCCGCTGAGACGGACGAGACAAAGCTTCTGTCTATCTTGTCGAAAACGCGAGACGTATCGAAGCCGGATGTGTGGCCTGGTATGGTTAATCGCGCGCCACGCTCCAAGTTTTCAATATCCCATTGTGTGCCCGGACGCGCGTCAAGGACCAGTCTTGCAAACCCCTCATGCGCTCCTGAGCGAACATTGATTGTCTGCGACCAGACTGCCCCGGGAAGGACAACCAAAACCAATGCAAGATAACGAAGCATCAAGCAGCACTCTGTTTTACGGCTTTCAACGCCTCTTCCAGCTCGGAAAAGGAGGGACGGCAATGCGAAGGTGTGTTTTGACGACCGACTTCAATGCAGATGTTGGTCGCATGATTGTGAAGATTGGCGACCAGTACTTCGCGAATGAGCTGATAAAAATGTCCATCCTGCTCAACGACGGCTTTGACCTTGGACGCAAACGGGCCCACCAAACCATAGGCCAGGAACACGCCAAGGAATGTTCCAACAAGGGCGCCACCGATCAGTTTACCCAGAATTTCAGGAGGTTGGTCGATTGATGCCATCGTCTTGATAACGCCGAGAACCGCGGCGACAATGCCAAGCGCTGGCAATCCGTCCGCGACAGTTTGCAATGCGTGGCTTGAGTGCAAAGCGTGGTGCATATTGGCGTCCATACGCTTTTCCAGCACCTCTTCGACCTGGTGCGGATCATCATAATTCATTGACGCAGATCGCATCGTGTCACTGATCAAAGCTGTCGCTTCTTTGTCCGCGACGATTTTGGGATATCGCGAGAAGATCGACGAGTTTTCCGGATCTTCAATATGCTCTTCGATTGCGACCGGGTTTTGCCGCGCCAAACGAATGAGCTCAAACAAAAGGCACAATAGATCCTTATAGTCTTCATGCAACCATTTCGGCCCTTTGAAGACTTTGCCCAAGTCCTTGATGGTATGTTTGACCTCTGCAATCGAATTGCTGATCAAGAAGGCACCGATTGCGGCACCCAAGATCATCGTCATTTCAAAAGGAAGGGACTTTAGAATGATCCCCATTTTGCCACCGGCAGCAAGATAGCCGCCGAACACCATGACAAAGATGGTAACGATCCCGATGATGCCGACCATATTAAGACTCCCTCAATAGCGTTGCGTGCACCTTCTCAGATAGCGGTTAACAAAGCCTGTGAGAGGATCAGCTTTTTGGTGCGCGTGCGTTTCGTCCTGCCAGAATTGCGCTGATGGAGTAGGCGGCTTGAGGCTCAAGGCCGGACATCACCTTGGCTGCCACATCCGGGCGCATACGGGCCAAAAAGCCAGCGGCGAATTCAGGTTCCATTGCGCCGAACAAGGCCGCGGCATCTTTTGGCTTCATGTTCTCGTAGACAGTCGTCAGGCGTGCAACATCGTCTTCTGCAGCCGTTTCAGCATGGGCCAGCGTCGCACCAAGCCGCTGCTCCGCCTGCTCCAACGCGTCAAGCCGCCGTTCGATCTCAACTTGAGCGACATCGAGCGCCTTCGCGCGCATGTCCAGCTCAGCTTCGATACGAGATACCCTTGCCTCGCGCTTTTGGAGAGCTTCCAGAAGTGACTTGATTTGTGGCCTGTCTGGGCTCGGCTCCTTTTCCATCGGCTGAGTGCCCATGGGCAGAACGAATTGTTGACCAAGCTGCCCGTCCGCAATCGCGCTGCCCGCACCTATTGCAACCCGAATACCCGCCGAACCAATCAAAAGGGAAGCGATCAGCAATACCGATCCGCGTGCGGCCAACCCTCTGTTTCTCTTGCGAACTTTACCCATTACCGGCCCCCCGCACTGCGTCGTGTGAACACAGGTTCGCTTGGGGGCATCGGGGTTTGCGGATTGGTTGGTGGTGGTTGGTGATTGGCGGCTGGGACATCGTGCAGCGACGCCATTTGCAGCTCCAACTGTTTTGAAGTCTGCTCGGCGCGCTGGGTCAGGTCGCCAAGCGTTTCTGCGGATGAGGCTGCTGTTTTCTGTGCAGCGGCCAGCATCTTGGTCAAGTCATCGACTTGGGCGGACAAGACGGCCACCGCCCCGCCAACACCCTTTTCGAGGTTGTTGAAACGATTGAGACGCCGCCCAAGCACAAAACAATAGAAACCGGCCCCGATCGCGCCAGCCGCCAAAAGGATATCAGCAATCAAATCCATATCTCACCTTCAGTTCAGCACGAATTCCATAATCAGCAGGTCGTTGACGCGGCCCGGGCCCGTCACGATCTGAACACGTCGCAGCATCTGCGCGCGCAGGCGCGTCAAAGCAGAAGCACTTTCGATATCGCGAGTCTCAAGCGCGCGCAGATACCCGTTCAAGACATCGACAACCCTTGGCAGCACTGACTCGACGTCAGATGCATACTTCGACGGGACTTCCAATTGCGCGCGAAACCGAAGATGGCGACCCTGGGCCGCCGGGCTGAGGGACACGATCATCGGGTCGACTGACACGAATGCCACGTCTGGCAATGCATCAGGTGCATCAACGCTGCCAGGTTCGTGTTCAACAGAATCAGGCGCGAGGATCATACCGGAAAACGCAGCATAAAAGCCTCCGCCACCCCCCAACAGGGCGGCGACAAGGCCAAGTACCAAAGGCATTTTCGAGGTCTTTGCAGCCTCGGGTGGGGCTTCTGCCACTGCATCGGTCATTTTCGATCCATCTGCTGATGTCAAAATGACTATTGCCACAGATCAACTAACCGATTGTTAAGGCCGATCGGTCATTGCTTGGTCAACGTCGCGCAGAACGTGCGACAGGACGGAGGCAATTGTGCAGCAATTACTGAATGTTTGGATGGGTTTGGATGTTCGGCGGCAAATAACGGTTGTTGCAGCGACCGTGGCCGTTTTCCTTGCGGTGCTCGCCATGTCCCGAATCGCCACGGCACCATCGATGACGTTGTTGTACGCAGGCCTGGAAAATGGTGCCGCAGGTGAGGTTGTGCGGTCCCTTGAACAGCGCGGCGTCGCATTTGAAGTCCGGGGCGGCTCTATTTTCGTGGACGCCAAGGACCGCGACCAATTGCGCATGACCCTGGCAAGCGAAGGGCTGCCCGCAAACAGCAGCCGGGGGTATGAATTGCTGGATACTCTATCTGGCTTTGGCACCACGTCGCAGATGTTTGACGCCGCATATTGGCGCGCGAAAGAAGGGGAACTGGCTCGTACAATCGTGTCCAGCCCGCATATCAGCATGGCCCGCGTGCACATCGCCTCGACCGGTTCGAACCCATTCCAACGCAGCGTGACCCCGACGGCCTCGGTGTCGGTGACTCCCAATGGGTCCGGTCTGACCGCAGCGCAGGCCAAATCCATTCGGTTCCTCGTTGCTTCCGCCGTGGCTGGCCTGTCGCCGGACGATGTCGCGGTCATTGATGCCAATGGATCTATTGTCGGTGCGGCCGAAGACTCCGTGCCCAGCGCCGGTGCGGATGACAAGGCGCAGATGTTGCGCGAGCGCGTCGAGCGCCTGTTGGAAGCGCGGGTTGGCTACGGCAACGCGATTGTCGAGGTCAGTGTGGATACTGTGACGGAAACAGAGGAAATCCGGGAACGCCGGTTCGATCCCGAAAGCCGCGTGGTCATCAGCACAGATACCGAAGAACGCACGAGCAATTCGAACGAAGCTGGCAATGGCGACGTCACAGTCGCCTCAAATCTGCCGGACGGTGACGGTGCAGGCGGCGACAGCGCGTCGTCACAAAACTCGGAAACGCGCGAGCGGATCAATTACGAGGTTTCAGAAACCGAGCGTGCGGTTGTGCGCGCTGCCGGAGCTGTCAAACGCGTTACGGTTGCTGTTCTGGTCAACGAGGTCGTCGCGGACCCATCCGAAGGCGAAAGCAACGCGACACGCTCCGAAACCGAGTTGGAGGCATTGCGCGAACTTGTGGCATCTGCGGTTGGGTTTGACGAAAGCCGGGGCGACATCATCACCATCAAATCCATGGCCTTGCAGTCAGTCGCGCCAGCCGGGACGGAGGCGCAATCCTCCCTCATGGATCTCTTTGAAGTGGATGTGATGTCCGCGATACAGATGGCGATTCTAGCGATCGTTGCATTGGTTCTGGGGTTGTTCGTTGTGCGTCCGGTCCTGTCCCGTCCGTCATCTGAACAAGGGTTGCCAATCAGCCTTCCACCCGCAGACCTCGGCCAAGACTTGGCGCAAACACCTGCTTTGACAGGCGA
Organism: Tateyamaria algicola; assembly: GCF_047715485.1. Lineage (NCBI taxonomy): Bacteria > Pseudomonadati > Pseudomonadota > Alphaproteobacteria > Rhodobacterales > Roseobacteraceae > Tateyamaria > Tateyamaria algicola. Next base: position 1,904,017 of record NZ_CP180422.1, on the reverse strand, counting down.
AGTTGCGGATGTAACTGACGGCTTCGCTGATATGCAATTCGCTTCGGACTCAGACGAGTTGCCAAATCTCCCGTCTCTGAACTTCGGTGGGTCAGATGACGCCCCAGCGATACCGGCTGATCCGGTGGACCGGCTACGCGCGATGATCGGCGATCGTCAGGAAGAAACTGTCGAAATCTTGCGCAGTTGGCTGGAAGACACTGAGGAGCGTGCGTGATGTCGGCGGCGCACCTGTTCGAGGACTTTGGCACACTGAAGCCTGCAAAGGCCCCGGCTCCGTCCAGGGGTGATGAAGAAATAGAAGACCTGAAACTTGAAGCCTTCGAGAATGGTTATCAAGCGGGCTGGGACGATGCAGTCAAGGCGCAGGCTGACACGCTGACGCACGTGTCGAGCGGACTTGCCGCCAGCCTGCAAGCCGCTTCATTCGAGTACCATGAACTCCGCGCCTCGCTGAACGGGTCTGTTCAAAGCATTTTGGAGCAGGTTGTGGATACGGTTCTGCCGACAATTGCCAAGGTAAGCCTTGGAGCGCACATCCGCGAACAGATCACCTCAATGTCGCGCGAAGCTCTGGACCGGCCCATCGAAATCGCCATTGCGCCCGAGGCTGAGGACGCTGTGCGCGGTATTCTTGCAGGTGAAGTGCAATCGCCCTTTATCCTGATCGTCGATCCGTTGATGTCGCCGGCGCAGGTCGTCCTTCGCCTGGGTGAAGCAGAAACCGAACTCAATCTCGACAAGGTCGTCACAGACATACGGTCGGCCGTCACTGCCTACTTCCAAACCCAAACGTCAGAGGTGCCCGATGACAGACCTGCCTAATACACAGACACTGGCCTCAGATACGCACAATCCCTTCACGGCCGTTCCAATTGAAATCACGGTCTCGGTCGGGCGCGCGCGCCCGCTGGTTCGCGATCTGGTTATGCTGGGTTCCAATGCAGTCCTCACACTGGACAAGCGTATAGACGATCCGGTCGACTTGTTTGTCGGAGACAAGTTGATTGCACGCGGCACGCTGGAAGAGGCCGAAGGCAGCGATGACGGTCAACTGGTCGTGCGGCTGACAGAAATTCTTGACCTCGAAGCAACCGTCTAAACCCATGCAATGGCGTTTGATCCTGCTGGCAGTGGTCTGCCTGCTGCCCACGCAGGTCTGGGCGCAAGACGTCGCCATATCGTTTGGGGATGAGGGATCACTGAGCGCGCGCACATTGCAGCTCATTGCACTGATAACGGTGCTGAGCCTTGCCCCAGGCTTGGCGATCATGGTGACCTGCTTTCCATTCCTCGTGACCGTATTGTCGATCTTGCGGCAAGCCATCGGGTTGCAGCAATCCCCGCCCAATATGTTGATCGTGAGCCTTGCGCTGTTCCTGACCTACTTCGTGATGGAGCCGGTTTTCATGGAGGCGTGGACAAACGGCTTGCAGCCGCTCACCAATGAACAGATCGACCCTGATGTCGCGTTTGTCCGCACGCTCGAACCTTTCCGCATTTTCATGACGGCCCGATTGGACGGCGACACATTTGCCGCAATGGCGGATCTTCGACCGGATACACAAGGGTTGGAGTTGAGCCCAGACGCACCATTGTCTGTGATGATTCCCAGTTTCCTGCTGTCCGAAATTTCGCGCGCATTTCAAATCGGCTTCCTGATATTTCTGCCCTTCCTGATCATCGATCTTGTGGCGGCGGCCGTGCTGATGAGCATGGGTATGATGATGGTGCCGCCCGCTATTGTTTCCTTGCCATTCAAGCTCGCCTTCTTCGTTGTCGCCGACGGATGGAGCTTGATTGCCGGCAGTCTTGTTCGCAGTTACTTCTGACGTCCAGCGGCATCCCCGAGCTGATCTTCTTCTTAAACTGTGTCACGACTATCGGTGCTTGTGTGAACAATGCCTTCTATGTTTTCGAGGTTAACTCCGCCATAGAAGGTGGCGCACATAGGGAGCGTTTGAGGCCCCGGGTTTTCCAGACACCCGCGGTGTCCCGTGTTTGCTGTATGGCTTCGAATTCAATAGGCAACAGCAGGCCGTTGTTCTTGGCTTAAAGCATTGGTTACTGAACAGCGCGATGCACTCCAAGACAGCCCTTCGCGTGTCATCGGAGGTCGACCCTGCCAGGGGCCTGATCCAGTCTCGTTGGAGAGCCGAAAGGAGCTGCAGGCAACAGTATTGTCAGGGCAACTCTTGCGTCGGCTGATACTTGGCTCTGGCTCATGGTAGCGAGGGATCAACGGCCACTACCTTTTCTGGTGAACTATGGCCCTCGATCAGAGTCTACCTTAGCTTCGCTAGTGGGCTAGCGTCGCAATTTAGCCGTCAGCAGCGCTTGGGACGCCAGGCCCATTGTCATGCGGGATCAGGCCGATCCCATAGCCCGGCAAGCGAAGCAGGAAGTACATCTGCCGGGAGGAGTCCAACGACACGGTGCGGGCGCAGGTCGATGACGATGCACAAGTATAGCCTACCCGCTTGGGTCTTGATGTAGGTGACGCCACTCGACCATCGTTTTCGCACCAATCAAAAAAGGTCCCGTCTCTAGTCCGCTCGGGCGCAGACGCACCGAAGCGAACGGTCAAAACCGGCCTACATTCCGCCCAACATGCTATCGGTGCAGTTCAAACTTTACCTGAGAATGTGCGATGTCTGTGCGGAGCATCACACGGCCAAACGATCAACGCACCACAAACTCCGCATGGAGTGCGCCCGCAGCCTTGATGCTTTTTAAAATGTCGATCATGTCCCGCGGCGCGACACCCAAAGCGTTGAGCCCTGCGATTACCTCTGACAGGGATGCCCCTTCGGGCACTTCCGCCAGGCCTGTGCCATCTTCGTCTTGAAGGTCCACCGTCGTGCGCGGGACAACGACTGTGGCGCCTTCCGCGAACGGATTTGGTTGCACCGCCAGAGGCTGTTCCTGGATCCTGAGGGTGAGATTGCCCTGCGAGACCGCAACGCGCGAGATGCGCACGTCGTCCCCCATAACAATCGTACCGGAGCGTTGGTCGACCACGACACGCGCTTTACGCTCAGGCTCGACCGAGATGTTTTCAATTCTCCCCAAGGCGTGTGCAACGGATCGCATACGTGTTTGCGGGACGTTCAAACTAACGGTTCCGGAGTCAAGCATAGTCGCAACGCGCCGCCCGAAATCTTCATTTATGGCGGTTTCGATCCGAGCAGCCGTTGTAAAGTCGGCCTCCCTCAATGCAAGTCGCATGTCTGTCAGGCTGCTCAATTCGAAATCGATTTCCCTCTCGACTCGAGCGCCGGACGGAATCACACCGGCCGTCGGGACACCTTGCGTAACACGCGCGCCATCACCCTCTGCGACGGCGCCACCCGCAATAATCGTGCCTTGCGACACAGCATAGATCTCACCGTCCGCTGCGTTCAAAGGTGTCATGATCAACGTACCACCCAACAGGCTCTTTGCGTCGCCGATAGCTGACACCGTCACGTCAATCTGTGATCCCGCCCGGGCAAAGGCCGGGAGAGTTGCGGTCACAAACACGGCTGCCACGTTCTTGGGCCTGAACTGCTCTCCCGTGACATTGACGCCAAGCCGCTCGAGTATGTTGGTCATGATGTCTTCGGTGAAGGGCGCGTTGCGCAACCCATCACCCGTTCCATCCAAACCAACAACAAGTCCGTAACCAACGAGGTCGTTCCCCCGCACCCCGTCAAACTCGACGAGGTCCTTGATACGTACGGGGCCCGCAATGGCCGCCTGCGCAAGCAGGAATGCTACCAAACAGGCGCCCATCAACCTCATCGGATGAAATTCACAAAGGTGAGATCGGACATGCGTGCGGTGACGGTGTACAGGCTTTGTAATTGAAATTGGACTGCCTCCAGTTCGGTAGCGGTTTCATAGGGATCGGCTTGCAACAAAGCGCCCTTTGCGTAGAGCAAGGCGGTTTCTTCGGTTGCGTTGCGCGTCTCCAACTCATCGATCCTGGCTTGTGCCGAGCCGACATTCGCGCGGGTCGCGGTCAAGTCGGCCTGCGCTCTGAACACCTCTGCGCCAGTGTCCTGAAACAAGTCTCGTCGCGCTTCTGCGCTGAGCCCGAAACTGGAGTCGCTGGCGATGGCCGCAATGGCCACGTTTTTCAGAATGTCGCGAAACACCTTGTCATCTGCGGTCAACTGAACAGACACACTCTCCCCATTGCCGAGCCGGAATGGAGCGATGTCATTGTCCGACCCTCCATACGCCGTTGCTGAAAAACCTGCGGGATCGTCGAACCATTGATCAGCGGCGGCGACGATGTCCTCAGGGGTAAGTGCGCCGGCGGTCGCGGCCCGCAAACCAGCCAGGATCACATCTGCACCTGCCAAGGGGCTTTGATCCGATGCGTTGCCAGCAAACAGGGATCGCCCGCCACTGCTTGCATTCAAGGTGCTGACAATGGCCGCCAGTTCAGTTTCGGCATCTTGCGACATCTGATCAATGACCGGTCCGACACCGCTCGACGACACGGAAATCAAGGCCGCGCCCACCGTCGCGACGCTGGCATCCACACGCTCCAGAGAAATCTGGACACCGTCGGCGAACTGCTTGGCCTCGGTCGTCGCGACGCGAAAGCCCGAGAGCGTTTTGAGATCGCTTTCGATGTCCGTCAGATAGCTGACATTACCTGCAAGAACAGACTTGATGTCACTGACCTGCCCCGTGGCCAGTTCTTCATTCAGGCGTGTCATCTCGGCCTTGAGGGCCGCGCCGCGCCGTTGCAGCATGAAGGTCTGCGCCAAGTCGCCGAGTGAAAAGCTGCTCATCTTCAGATCCTCATCAAGGTGTCGAACATCTGATCGACAGTTTCGATCACGCGGGCGTTGGCTGCATAGGCCTGCTCAATGACCATCAGGTTTTGCAATTCGACATCCGTGTCGACGCCACCCGCCAATTCAAGTTGCGTCAGCTCGTAGAATTGTGTGGATGCAAAGCTGAGCATTTGGTCTTCGCGTAAGCGATCCGAACCAAGCTGTGACGACAGGCTGGCCGTCAGATCAGTTGCAGAAAATGCAGCCGGACCAAAGGCGCCGGAGTTTGGCACACGCTGATCTGTCAGTGCATCCGCCAAGGCGTTCAGCAATGTCGCGTCGCCGGCGTTGCCCGGCGTGGATGCCCCCAGACCATCGCGCATGCGCCAGCTTTCTCCGCCTTGGTTGGGGTCGACCAGTGCGTTCAGTTCCAGTCGATTGGCGAGGCCAAGTTCTTGGGTTGCATCCAATGCCGCACCTTCGTCAGTGAACAGTCCAGGATCGCCAGGGTTCAGCGATGGATCGACTGAGGCGCTCTCAAAACGCTCGATCAGATCGCGCGCAAGCGCGTCGATCTGTGTTTGCGCTTCGGGTGCCAGTTCATCGCGGATTTCGAATTGGGCTCCCAGTGTGCCACCGTGTAACCGGCCCGACGCGGACGACGTGTTTACCTGGTATCCGTTGATGGTGAGCCCGGACAAAGTGCCGTCACCCACCGACATGTAGGGGGTGACCAGGTTGGCCGGTTCAAATCCGATTTCAGAGGCGCGCCCTTCCAAAAGGATCGAACCGCCTGTGGAGTAGAGCGCGACTGTTCCGTGGTCTCGGTCAACGACCCGTACGGGCACCATTTCGGATATCTCGTCGATCAGCAATTGTCGCTGATCCTGCAATCCGGACACATCGACACTGCGCGCGTTCGCTGCTGTAATCTTGACGTTGACCGCTTCGACAGCCTTCAACGTATCATTAAGCCGCGTGACCTGACTGGCGATGTTTCGGTCCGCATCCGATCGTGCATCCTGTATCCCATCAGCAACGGTGTTGATCGACTTGGCCAAATCGCTCGCACCGAGTGCGGCGGCGCTCAGCCGCTCGATTGCGTCAGGGCGACTGCCAGCGGTGATCAGGCTGTTTTCAAAATCCGCCAATCGGGCAGAGAGTGACCCTTGCTTGTCCGGGGTCCCTACAAGATCCTCGATCCGGTTCATGTAATTCGTGGTTGCGGATCGGTAGCCGAACTCCGAACCGGACAGGCGCCGATCGGAAATGATCTGCGCATCAACATGGCGTTGCACACCGTTGATACGCACTCCACCGAAATCTCCAGTCATGTTCGAGGATATGGAGAGGGTGCGCCGCGCATAGCCTGGCGTGCTCGCATTTGCGATGTTGTTTGAAACAAGCTCGGAGGCGCGGCTGGCGGCGCGCAGCCCGGACATTGCGGAATTCAGTGCACTTGTAATTGACATGAAACAGCCTTCCGCTTTGTCAGTGGGCTACGCGATCACGCTGATCAGCGTTTGATGTTGGTGGTTTCCTGCAGCATTTCATCCACTGTCTGGATGACCTTGGCGTTGGAGGAATAGGCCCGCTGTGTCTGAATCATCGCCGTCAATTCGCCTGCGACATCCACGGCCGACTCCTCTCGGGCATAAGACACGATGTCACCTGTTGGACCGTCACTCGCGTCCCACAGGAAGAAGCTGCCGCTTTCGGGCGAAGGCAGGTAGGTCTGTTGATCCAACGCAACCATACCGTTGGGATTTGGCAGATCCACCAGCGGAATCTGGTAGATCGTCCGGTTGATACCCGTGTCGAAGAACGCCGTGACAAAGCCGTTGGCGTCCACTTCCACATTGGTCATGTTGCCCACGGGCGAGCCGTCCTTGGAGATGGAGACCGGCGCAAAGCTGTCGGACAGTTGCGTGATACCGTCGCTGTCGCCCAGCATCCCGATATTGATTTCAAGCGGGCCGCCCTCGGCATTGATGATTATGTTGCCCGTCGCCGGATCATAGGCCCCGCCGCTGGTGGTCGTAACAGATGCCAGTGTGCCGCCGGACGTGCGGCTGTCATCGAAGGTCAGCACATATTCGCCAACCACCGCACCCCCAAGTGCCGAGTCGGTCAATTGCACCGTCCATTCATTGGATGACCCGCTGGCCGGCACGGTGGGTGTAAAGCTGATATTGATGTTTTCCGACGTGCCCAGGTTGTCGAAGTATTCAACCGACAGATACTGGATTTCCCCGGGGCTGCCCGAATCCGTGTCGGTGGCTGGCAGGTTCACCCCCAGCGACATTTTGGTGGTCGGCTCGCCGGAAAACTGGTTCACGTTGATCTGGACCGGTTCGAGCCCTGCGGACGTGTCACGCGGGAATGTTGGCACCGTTCCATCGGGCAAGGCAGGCCACCCGAGCAGGACAAGGCCGGAATCCGAGCGCAGGTACCCTTCCGCATCCGTGCGGAAAGAACCTGTCGTGGTCAGATACATCTGGTTGTTTCCGTTGTCGTTTTCGACATCGGTGGCCTGTGCGACCGGCAGCATGCCCCGCCCGCGCACGGCCAGATCGGTGGCGTTCGAGGTTGACACCAATGACCCGCTTTGGTCGATCAGGCGCGAGTTGGTCGCGCGCACGCCACCGGCCGAGTAGGACGCCGACCCCGAAGACGAAATCACCATCGAATGGAAATCCGTCTGAACACGCTTGTACCCGTATGTGGAGGAGTTCGCGATATTGTCTGAAATCGACGCAAGCCGCGTCGCGTTCGATTGTAGCCCTGCAACACCTGCGTTGAGCGACGAAGAGATGGTCATGGACACGCCTTTCTGCTGTATCAACCCGAATTGGGTCAACAGATAGGCGCGCCTGCTTAACGTCAGACTAACATATAAAATCCGACCTATTCGAGGCGGGGCATTATTCGCGCAGCAAGACGATCTCGAGCCGGTTGTTGCGGATCGCCATCGGGTTACTGACAGCGGGTTCACGATCCGAATGGCCCGTCACGCGCTTGACCCGTCGTGGCGCGACACCGGACTGTTCCAGCAACTGACGCATGACAGTCGCATGATCCATGGACATCTCCCACGTGGTGCTTTGGGCCAGAACAATGGGCTGCGCCTCTACATGGCCGCCGATGGCAATTCCGTTTTCCACGGTGCGCGCCGAATCGGCGATCAGCCGTGCGATATCCCGCAACAGGGCAGAAGGGCGATCCGTCCCAGCCTCGAACAGCGGCGTGTCATCCAGTGCAAAGACCTCGATCACCAGCCCTTCATCCGTCAGCCGCGTCGTGATGTGCTGAAGCTCATTGTCCATCACCTTGGATTCACCGCCGTGGCCAATCAGCTTCGCCTCGAGGGACTCGAACACCTCGTCCTGCGCAGCCGTGATGTCGCCCGTATCGGACATCCCCGTTTCGCCGCGCGCTTGCTGCGATTCCGTGGGGCGCTGCGACGACGCGCCGGTGCCGTTCTGTGGCAATGTCATTTCGGAAAAGACCGAGTTGCCGCCAAAGCTGCCATCCCCGCCGCCGGACACCCGGTTGATCGGGATCGTCGGCGAGAAGTAATCCGCAATCCCCTTGCGTTGCTTTTCGGTCGTTGCATTCAGCAGCCACATCAACATGAAGAAAGCCATCATAGCGGTCACGAAGTCCGCATAGGCCACCTTCCACGCACCGCCATGATGACCACCGCCACCAATGACTTTCTTGCGCTTGATGATGATAGGCCGCGCATTGGCTTGCGCGCTCATATCCCACACCTCAATTTCACCCAGGCACAGGTATATCCATGCCGTCTTACCCCGCGCTTAACAGTTAGAATTGTCCGGAACTAAACCTTGGCTTGCGCCCGGGCGGCGAACAGGCGCAGATGGACCCATGACCGCCAGCGCACATGACAGCACCTATTCCTGGATCCGGCTTGTCCTGACATTGATCATCGCCATGGTGGCCAATGTCGGCATGTGGGCGATCATCGTGATCATGCCCGCGGTCGAGGCTGAATTCGGCGTCGGCCGGGCAGAGGCCAGCCTGCCCTACACGCTGACGATGGTCGGGTTCGCGGTGGGCAACTTTGCCGTGGGCCGCGCGGTGGATCGGTGGGGCGTGACGCGCGTGCTTGTGGCCTGCGGCATCGGGATTGCGGCTGGTTATGGTCTTGCTATGGCAAGCGGGTCGATCCTGGCCCTGTCGCTGGCGCAACTGTTGATCGGTTTCGGCACCTCGGTCGGATTTGGCCCCCTGATCGCCGACATTTCGCACTGGTTCATGAAGCGGCGCGGCATCGCGATGGCCATCGTCGCCAGCGGCAACTACCTGTCCGGCGCGATCTGGCCCCGCGTGCTTGCCGACATTCTGGCCGAAGATGGATGGCGCGCCGCCTACATGGTACTGGCGCTGTCGACGCTGGTTGTGGTGATCCCCCTGGCCTTTGCCTTGCGCCGCCAAGTCTCCGAAAGCGCGCATGACATGGCCGAGGCGACCTCGATCGCCAATGCGCGCTCTGCGGGCTTGTCGCCCTTTGCCCTCGCCTGCCTTCTGGGTCTGGCCGGGGTCGGGTGCTGCGTGGCGATGTCGATGCCGCAGGTCCACATCGTGAGCTATTGCGTCGATCTGGGATACGGCCCTGCGGTGGGCGCCGAGATGCTATCGCTGATGCTTCTGGGCGGCGTCGGGTCGCGGCTGGTGTCGGGCCTGCTGGCAGATCGGTTGGGTGGGGTCAAAACCCTGCTGCTGGGGTCGGTTCTGCAAGCCATCGCTTTGGCGCTTTACCTGCCGTCAGATGCGCTGATTTCGCTCTATGTGGTCAGCCTGATCTTTGGCCTCAGCCAAGGCGGTATTGTCCCCAGCTATGCGGTGATCGTGCGGGAGTACATGCCTGCGCGCGAGGCAGGCGCGCGGGTCGGTTTTGTGCTGATGGCGACGATCATGGGCATGGCGCTGGGCGGTTGGCTGTCGGGCTGGATCTATGACGTGACGGGCAGCTACCAGATGGCATTCTGGAATGGCATTGCGTGGAATGGGCTGAACATCGCGATCATGGTCTGGCTATTGATGCGAAGCCGTCCGCGCCGGGCGATGCAACCGGCCTGAGCCGACCACCTGCGCGACCGGATGGGCCCTTAGCGCGGCTGATCCTTGTCCGGCACCATCTGGCCGGTCAGGTGATCCGTGCCACGCTCCCGCGCCAAAGCCACTTGCTTCTGCCGCTCGCGAAAGCGGGCCTTGTCCGCGTCAGACGTCTCGTGCGCGCAGTGATGGCAGGCCACGCCCTGTTCATAGTCAGGGTGATCGCGATCCGAAGGCAGGATGGGGCGACGGCACGCATGGCACAGCAGATGCGGGCCAACCTCGAGCCCGTGGCCAACACTGACCCGCCCGTCAAAGACAAAGCACTCGCCCTGCCATGTGCTGCGGTTGGCAGGCACCTCTTCGAGGTATTTCAGGATTCCGCCCTTGAGGTGATAAACATCCTCGACCCCCTGACCCAACAGGTAGTTCGTGGATTTCTCGCAGCGGATGCCGCCCGTGCAGAACATCGCCACCTTCTTGTTATGGAAGCGGTGCTTGTTTTCCTCCCACCAGGCGGGGAACTCGCCAAAGCTGGCGGTTTTCGGGTCGATGGCGCCGTCAAAGGTGCCGATTGCAACTTCGTAATCGTTGCGGGTGTCGATCACGGCCACATCCTCGCGCGTGATCAACTCGTTCCAGTCTGCGGCCTCGACATAGTGACCCGTGCGCGCGGCGGGGTCGACATTGGGCTGGCCCATGGTCACGATCTCGCGCTTGAGGCGGACCTTCATCTTGCCGAAGGGGGCGTGGGGCTGTGGCTTTCCTTCCACTCCAGATCGGCGCAGCCGGGCAGGGCACGGATATGGGCCAGCACCGCGTCGATGCCAGCGCGCGGTCCCGCAATGGTCCCGTTGATCCCCTCGGGGGCCAGCAACAGCGATCCCTTGACGTCATTGGTGCAGCACAGCTGCGCCAGCGGGCCCTTGAGGGCCGCGGGATCGTCAAAGCGGGTGAAGTGATAGAGGGCTGCAATGGTGAACATGGCCGCGAGATAGGCGATGGGGGTGCCCTTGTGCAAGGGGGCGGCGGGGTGCGATGTTGGGGCAAGGACATCGAGGAGAGCCGAGCCATGACCCACGCCCTGATCGTGATCGACGTGCAAAACGACTTTTGCCCAGGGGGCGCGTTGGCGGTGCCGGGCGGGGACGAGATCGTGGCTGGCATCAACGCGCTGATGGGCGAGGCCGAGGCTGTGGTGCTGACGCAAGACTGGCACCCGGGCGGGCATGCCTCGTTCGCATCCTCGCATGACGGCCGTGGACCTTACGAGATGATCGACATGCCATACGGCAGCCAGGTGCTGTGGCCGGATCACTGCGTACAAGGGACACAAGGCGCGCAGTTCCACAAAGGTCTGAACGCGGACCGCGCCGACATGATCGTGCGCAAGGGCTATCGGCCCGCCATCGACAGCTATTCCGCCTTTTTCGAGAACGATCAAACGACGCCCACCGGGTTGGACGGGTATCTGCGCACACGCGGGATCACGGCGCTGACGCTGGTGGGTTTGGCCACGGATTTCTGCGTGAATTTTTCGGCGGTGGATGCGGCCAAGCTGGGGTTTGATGTCACGGTGCAGATGAATTTGTGCCGGGCGATTGATCTTGACGGGTCGCTGGCGGCAGCGCGTGACGGGATGGTCAGCGCAGGCGTGACGCTCACGTGATCCGACACGGATCACGGCGAAACCCTGACACAGGGTTTGGGTCGCGCGGGTTTCCGCGTCGGAAACCAGCCGGAGACTGTGTCAGTCTCCGCCCCGCTTGCAGGTTGCCCCGCACCTGAGGCACAAAGCACCAAGCCAGCTAAGGAAATCAGTCATGGTCGATATTGCCACCCGCGTGTGGAACCACAAATGGAAGATCGACCCGATTGTACGGTCCCTCATCGACACGGATTTCTACAAACTGCTCATGTGCCAATCCGTGTTCCGCAACAAGCCGGATACGCAGGTCACCTTCTCTCTGATCAACCGGTCCAAACACGTCCCCCTCGCCCACCTGATCGACGAGGGCGAGTTGCGCGAGCAGCTCGACCACATCCGCTCCCTCTCGCTCAGCCGGGGGGAAAGCACCTGGATGCGCGGCAACACCTTCTATGGCAAGCGGCAGATGTTCACGCCCGAATTCATGGACTGGTTCGAGGATCTGCGCCTGCCGCCTTACCATCTGGAACGGCGCGGCGATCAGTACGAGCTGACATTCGAGGGGTCCTGGCCCGAGGTCATGCTGTGGGAAATCCCGGCGCTGGCCGTGCTGATGGAGTTGCGCGGGCGCGCCGTGCTGAACGACATGGGCCGGTTCGAGTTGCAGGTGCTCTATGCCCGGGCCATGACCAAGCTTTGGGAAAAGATCGAGCGTTTGCGCGGCCAGGAAGGCCTCCGCCTTGCGGATTTCGGCACCCGGCGGCGCCATTCCTTCCTGTGGCAGGACTGGTGCGTGCAGGCCATGGGTGAGGGGCTCGAAGGGGCCTTTGCCGGGACCTCGAACTGCCTGATTGCCAAGAACCGCGACCTCGAGGCCATCGGCACCAATGCCCACGAATTGCCCATGGTCTATTCCGCGCTGGCCCAAGATGACGCGGCCCTGGCACGCGCACCCTATGACGTGCTCAGCGACTGGCACGATGAACATGACGGCAACCTGCGCATCATCCTGCCCGACACCTATGGCACGCAAGGTTTCCTCGACAATGCACCGGACTGGCTGGCCGGGTGGACCGGCATTCGCATCGACAGCGGTGACCCGGCCACAGGGGCCGAGATCGCGATCAAGTGGTGGCAGCAGCGCGGCGAAGACCCGCGTGAAAAGCTGGTGATTTTCTCAGACGGGCTAGATGCGGGCAAGATCATCGAATTGCATCAGCAATTTGCGGGCCGGGTAAAGGTGTCATTCGGCTGGGGCACGATGCTGACCAATGACTTCAAAGGGCTGACCAAGGACGACCGCCTTGCGCCGTTCTCGCTGGTCTGCAAGGCGGTGTCGGCCAATGGGCAGCCCACGGTCAAACTGTCGGACAATCCGAACAAGGCGATGGGGCCGGAGCCGGAAATCGCGCGGTACAAGCGGGTCTTTGGTGTGGGGGAACAGGCCGCGCTGGACGTCGTTGTCTGAGACCTGCGGTTGAATTTGCGCGACATCGCCGGGTTGTTTCCATTTTTTCGACAATTGCCCAATATCGACCACATTTGATCCGTAACTGCCCCTGAAACAGCTAAACACCAAGACAACGGGCAGAACACATGGCGCATTCTTCTTTCATCACTTCGGCACTTCTGGTGGCGACTTTGGGCGGATGCGCCCTTGGCACGCAGCACGCCACGCGGCTGGATGCACCTATGCTGGCGGTACAGCAACAGGATGTGGATGCAGCAGAAATTGCAGATCAGGCAGAGGCCTTGAATCGCATGGCGGCTGACCTTGTGCGCCGTTCGACCATAAAAGGCGCAGCAACGGGGGCGTTGGTTGGCTGTGGGCTGGTCGTCGTGTCGTCCAGCAATGGCAAGAATTGCGTGGCCGCTGCCGCGGCGGGCGGTCTGGCAGGGGCTGCAATTGGCCGGGCCAAGGGCGAACGCGAGGTCGCAGCACGGGTCGAACTGGTGTCGGCAAACGCACTGGTGCGCAGCATTCGCGGCATGAACGGGCAGATGGAGGCGCTGGATTTGTCCCTGCCCGAACTGCTGGCTGAGCAGGACGCTGAACTGGCAGACCTCAAGATGCGGCAGGACACGGGCGCGATTTCACCCGATGAATACGAAGCTGGCGTAGAAGCCATCCGCCAGAGCCGCGCCCAGATCGCAGAGGCGTTGACCAGCACCATCACGCGGGCCGAAACCGCCCACGGCAATCTGCAAGAGGCCTCGCAGCGCGGTCAGACCGGCCTCGACTGGCACCTTGGCGCAACGTCAAAGCTGTCGCGCGAGGCGACATCGGCGCGCTCCACGATCTCGCTGCTTTAGGCTAACAGCGCCTGTTTGCGCCGCCGTTCGCGCCAGATGATCATCAACCCGCCCGCCGAGATCAGCAACGCGCCGGGGAACAGCGCATCCCACGGCGCTTCGCCAAAGAACATCCAGCCGAGCACAAAGGCCAGCGGGATGCCGAAATAGCTGAACGGGGCGAGGTTGCTGGGTTCGGTCATGCGGTAGCTGACCACCAACAGAAGCACCGCCGTGCCGCCAAACCCGCCCATCGCGACGATCCAGCCCAAGTCGGCCCAGCTGTGGATAGGGGTAAACCCACCAAAGGCCAGCGCGATCAGAAAGGCCCCCACCAACGCGGCCATCGAAGAATAAAGATTGACCAGCGGACTGGGAACGTCGTCGTCCATCATGCGGGCCTGCACCGTGACAAGGCCATAAAGAGATGCAGCAGCAAGCGGCAACAAGGCTGTCGTGTCAAAGGCATCCGACCCGGGCTGCATCACCATGATCACACCGACGAAGCCGATAATGACCGCGCCCCACCGTACCCAGCCGACCCGCTCGCCCAGCAGAGGGACTGACAGGGCGGTGATGAACAATGCGTTGGCATAGGTGATGGTCGAGGCGGTGGCAAAGGCCATCTGGCCCAGCGATAGATAGAAACACAGCTGTGCCAGGGTCACGACCGCACCGCGTGCCAGGCCAAGCTTCCACTGGCGGATGCGCAGGGGCCGCCCGGCTGTATGCCAGCTGCGCGACAAGGACAGGGCGATCAGGGCCGGAATGATGCCAAACAGATTGCGCCAGGCCGACAGCTCGGCAGCGGTATAATTGGCCGACAGATGCTTGATCACCAACCCCATCGCGTCAAATAGGGTCAGCGCCATCAGGCTGAGAAGGATGGCAAGGCCGGGGCGGTCGGTGGGGCGCATGATGTCCTGAAAGGGATGGCGGGCAATATCGCCCACCCTACGGTGTTTGAGGGCACTGTCACGCAGCCATTGCCAAACAGATGGCGAGACCAATCTTGAGAGGAACATGCAAATTGTCCCTTATTCCCGAACAATTGCCCCACCAGCGCCACAATCGGGGATCATATTGTGATCAATACAAGTCAAATCAGATGTATTGGACAGAATAGTGAAACGTATTTTTTTGACCGCAACCCTTGTCGCAGCCAGCATAGTCGCGGCCTGTGGCGGCCAGTCCCACAGCGTGACGCGGGCGCATACCGCACCGTTGAGCGTTGGATTTCAAGCGCCGCAATATGACGACACGACTTCGGCCCGGTCGGCCATCGACCTCTTGTCGCTCAGCTAATCCGTCGGGTCGACGCGGCCACGCATGGCCTTGACCTCGCCCCGAACCTTTTTCGCCTTCAGCCTACGCTTTTTAGATCCCAGCGTCGGCCGTGTCGCTATCCGCCGTTTGGGCGCGACCAGCGCCTTGCGGATCAGATCAACCAGCCGCTGACGCGCAATCTCTCGGTTGCGTGCCTGGCTGCGGGTCTCATCACATTGAATGATCAGCGCGCCCTCGAGGGTCCAGCGCCGCCCGGCCAGCCGCTTGAGCCGGGTCTTGACCGGACCGGGCAAAGACGGTGAGCGCGCCGCCTCGAAGCGCAATTCGACTGCCGTAGCAACCTTGTTCACGTTCTGCCCGCCGGGGCCCGAGGCGCGCACGAATTGCTCGCTCAGCTCCCAGTCCTGGATCGTGATGTCGTCATTGACCTGCAGCATGATCCTTCCATCCCACGGAACCTGTTCCGGTGGAAGTGCGTTGATCCCGTGAACTGCAAAAATCATGGAGAATGACGATGTTGAAGACACAAGGCATTACCCAGATCGCAACGGACCGCGCAGATTTGTACGCGTTCCGCCTCACCGGAAAAATCACTGACGACGCCATGGAGGACATGGCCGAGTACATGAACACAGCCTTCGATGCCCACCATGACAAGATCGACATGCTGATGATCTTTGACAGGTTTGAAGGGTCCGAATTCGGCGCAAGCTGGGACTGGGATGTGATCAAAAGCCGGTTCAAGGCACTTAGCAACGTGGATCGCTATGTGGTGGTCGGCGCACCGGACAGGGCGGACAAGATGATCGCGCTCATGGACAGAATACTGCCAGTGAACGCAGAGACATTCGAAGATGAGGCAGCGGCGTGGCAGGCGCTGGGGGCCAAAGCGATCGCGGCCTGATTTCCATTATCCTGAGTCACCAAAAAAGGGCCGCCTAATCAGGCGGCCCTTCTCGAAATGTTTCGGAGGTTGCGTCGGTTAGATCATCCGACCAACTTGGCGGCCCTCGCCGCGTGGGGTTGCCCTAGCGGGCGGCCTCCCAAGCTGTTCCGACACCTCGCTCCAATACCTTTCTTGACACTGGATCACCTCCTTTTCATTTGTTGAACTCACCCTCAGCTTTGCACAGCCGGGACAAAAGTCAACGCATTTCCGCCGGAGTCCCTGCGCGTGCGGTCACCCACCGGAAAGGTGCCAATGCAATAAGCGCCAGCGTGAGTTTCACGGCCCAGTCGGCAATGGCGAGCGACACCCAGAGCGGTGCGGCGGGGCCAAAGCCCAGGATCGGCAGGATTTCACCGGCCCAGGACACGTCATTGCCCGGCTCGATAAAGGCGAGCGAGGCCGAAAAGGCGATGGAGAAGAACAGCGCGGTGTCCACCGTGCTGCCCACAATGGTCGAGACCAGGGGCGCCTTCCACCACGCGCCTTTGCGCAGGGCGGCAAAGATGCCCACGTCGAGCAGTTGTGCCGTCAGGAACGCAAGGCCCGAGCCGATGGCGATGCGGAAGGTGACCAGAGGGCCGAATTCACCCATGATCTGTGTGCCCACGAGGCTACAGAACACGCCCACGATAAAGCCGACAAAGACGACCGTGCGGGCCGGACCTGCGCCATAGACGCGGTTCATGATGTCCGTCACCAAGAAGGCCAGCGGATAGGTGAACGCCCCCCATGTCAGCCAGTTGCCGAACAGGTATTGGACGAGGATGTTGGAGGCCACAACGATGATGGCCATGGCAATGATGCCGGGAAGGTGCGCGCGTGTCATAATATGTGCCCGTTTTTGCAAGGTTGCGGCGACTTGGCCCAGCGGGATGCCGGACGCGCGGGTCTTAGTCGCAGGTTTTGCCCGGCGCAAGCGTTTCCGTGAGGGCGTATTCTACGATTTCGGTGCGCTGGACGGACAGAAAGTTGTTGTCGGACACCATACTGAGGCAGGTCGCGCCGCTGCCGGATTGCCAGATCGCGAGTCCTTCGAGGTTGTCATGCTGGCCCGCCCGGGTTTTCAACAGCGTTTGCGCGGGCGCCTCCCAGTTATTCGGGTCAAGCGTGCGGATACGGCTGCGGAACCCCAGCGGCGTAAACGCCCGCTCAAGAACAAAAAGCCGACCATCAGGCCCGATATCTGCCCCCGCGGGCAGGAACGGGCCGATGCGGGGCAGGCGTGCGGGTACGTCCCACTGGCCGTTTTGGAAGCGGTAGACGGGAAAGGCGCGCGCCACGTCGCCCGAGCGTTCGGGAAGAGTGTAAAGCGTCCCATCGGCATCCGCCGCCAGCGCCTCGAGCGAGCCATTGGGATGGTAGGTGGCGAAGTCCGGGTGCGAGGGCAGCGTGGTGCCGTCTTGTGCGACGACTTCGGCCGGTCCCTCGTAGCTGAAAAACAGCTGATCACCGGCATAGGCCAGCCCCTCGCTGTCGCGATGCGGCTGCGGCTGGGCGGCGGTTGTGATGGTCACGCTCTCCGCCTCGCGATCCAGAACGAGGGCAAAGGCCTGCCCCCTGTCCGAAAGCACAATGGCACGGTCGGGGCCGCGCATCTCGATCGCGGACAAACCACCAAAACCTGCCAGCCCAGACGCCAGCGGGATCGTCCGCACATGGGTAAGCGGATCGGCGCTGGCACCAGTGGCGGCGAGGATCAGCGCGAGGCCAGGACGCCAGCGCATTGTTGCGGCAGGTCGGCCACGCGCAATTCGCGGCGAGGCTTGGCGGCAGGCGCGTTCGGATCGCGCGGCTTGGGCGGTGG
Organism: Tateyamaria algicola; assembly: GCF_047715485.1. Classification (NCBI taxonomy): domain Bacteria; kingdom Pseudomonadati; phylum Pseudomonadota; class Alphaproteobacteria; order Rhodobacterales; family Roseobacteraceae; genus Tateyamaria; species Tateyamaria algicola. Next base: position 1,886,183 of record NZ_CP180422.1, on the reverse strand, counting down.
CGGGTTGAGGATGTTGTTCACCCACTCTTGCGCATCAGCGCAGCCATCGCCGGGGGCGGGGCCGCCTGATCGACACAGCCGCGCGCACCGCGCGGGCAGTTCAGCCGCACATGGAAGTGATAGTGATGCCCCCACCAGGGCCGCACCTTGCGCAGCCACGACCGGTCGCCCTTGGCGTCCTTGCACATCTGCACCTTGGCGCCGGGAAAGACAAAAATACGCGCAGTACGATTGTCCGAGGCCGCGGCCTTGATGATCTCGTGATGCGCGCGCGTCCAGTTGGAATTGGTGTAGGCCCCGTTCGACCGACGAGTCGAGATTGACGAGATGCTCTCGCGCTCGGCCGCAGACAGGGTCAGGTTGCGCGCGGGCAGCATCCAGATGTCGGCATCGAGCCCGATCTGGTGGCTGCGATGGCCGGTCAGCATGGGCCCGCCCCGCGGCTGGCTCATGTCCCCGACATAAAGGCCCGCCCAGCCCGGCTGCGCGGCCGCCTTGCGGGACAGGTCCTGCACGTAATCCACCAGCTCGGGGTGCCCCCAGTTGCGGTTGCGCGACAGGCGCATCGCCTGCCATGTGGGGCCGGTTTCGGCCAGTTGCGCGCCCCCGGCCAGACATCCCTTGGCGTAGCTGCCCAGCGGCAGTGCGTTCTGCGCCGAGGCGCGGCGCTTGGCCCCGAACTGCCCCTTGGCGATGTTTTGCAGGGTCGCCGGATCCACATCCGGGGTCGGGGTGCCGTCAATATCCGTGCCCGCACCTCCGGCGCAGGCACATAGAAGCAGGGAAAAGATCAGGGCAAGGGAACGTCGGATTTTGACCATGTGGCGTGGTCTCCTTCGGGGTTCACATAACGCAACAGGAAGAGGCCGAGAACAAAGAGCGCGATGACAGGAATGTAACCCAATTGGGCATTGCCTGTCAGCGTGGAAAATAGACCGATGAGGAACGGGGCCAGAAAGGCGGTCGCCTTGCCCGAGAGCGCAAAGAGCCCAAAGGCTTCGGTGGGCCGTTCGGGATGGGTGTGGCGCACCATCATGGACCGGGACGCCGAATAGATCGCGCCGCCCGCACCACCAATGGCCGCGCCGCAAACATAGAACACGATGTCAGGCAGGGCAGAGCCTTCGGGGATGGCGACCACGCCAAACAGCGTTTCCCGGTTCATGCCAACGATGACGATGCAGACCGCGATCAGCACATAGCAGCACACCTTGATCACAGGCTTCGGGCCAAGGCGCGCGTCGAAAATGCCGCCCACTTGCGTGGCCACGGCCGCCGTGATTGCCCCGACGATGCCAAAGACACCGATCTGGATGATGCTCCACCCCAGCACCAGCGTGGCATAGACACCGCCTGCGGAGTAAAGCGCGTTCAGCGCATCGCGGTAGAACATGGACGAGATGAGAAAGTTGAGCAGCGAGCGGCGCTTGACCGCCCCGCGCAGGGATTGCTTGAGGTCGCGCATCGCGTCTGACACGCCGCCCGTGCGGTTGGCCTGCCGCGGTTCGCGCACCCACAGGAAAAACGGGATCATGAAGAGGATGAACCAGGCCGCAATGAACGGGCCGACGGATCGTGTCCCCTCGCGCTCGCCTGCGTTCAGACCGAACAGGGGATCAAGGCCGATCAGGGTCTTGCCCGTGTCATTCTCGGCCAAGAGCAGCAGCATGATGAACAGCGATGTCACCCCGCCCCAATAGCCGATGGCGGCCCCGTTGCCGGAAATGCGCCCGATCTCGTCCTTGGTGCCCAGCGACGGCAGGATCGCGTTGACAAAGATCAGCATGAATTCGGCTGCAATCAGCGCCACGTTGAAGGCGATGAGGATCAGGAACAGGGTGGAGGCATCCGGCAGCGCCCACCACAGCGCCCATGTCATGGCGGCATAGAGGATGGCAAAGCCCCAGATCCACGGCATCCGCCGCCCGGTGCTGTCCGCATAAGCCCCGATCAGCGGGGCGGTAAAGGCGATGAACAACCCCGCGATGGTCTGACCCCAGAACCACAACGCCTGAGAGGACGCCGCCGCTGCCTCCGCATTGTCCGTCTGCCCCTCGAAATAACCCATCGAGACGGCAGCGAAATAGGGCCCGAACACAAAGGTCAGGCCAAGCGTGTAAAAGGGCTGCGTCGCCCAATCAAAGGACATCCAGCCCCAGATACGTTTCTGCAAGCTCACGCCTGCCGTGCCCGCAATGTCCATTCCCGATCCCGTCTTTTTTTGTTGTCGGGACCAAAGCAGGCCATGGGCGGCGTGGCAAGGAAAGGTTTGTCCGCTCAGGCGTCGGCGATGTGGGCCAGCACGAAGGCAAGGCGGTCTTGCACCGGCACCTTGGGCAGCAGGACGGCGTAGTAGCCCAAAGTGGTGAGGGCCGTTGTCAGCCGGTCATACTCTTCCGTCGCGGCGCGCAGGTCGTGGCGCCGCTGAGCGTCCTGCCGGTAGATGTCCGGCCAGGGCGGGGCGAGGAAGACGGTTCTGTCATAGGGCCGCGTTGCGCCCAGCGTCTGCGCAATCGGCGCACCACCACTGTGGGCCAACGCAACGGCGGCATCAATCAGGCCGCGATCGAAAAAGGTGATGTCTGCGCGCACCTTCTCCAGATCGGCGCGGGCCATCTCGACCGCGCGGCGCGCAAAGGCGGCGGGATCAACCCAGGGCAGCGCGCGGCCCTCGGCCACGATGCGCCGCCCCGGTTCAGGGACAGTCGCGTAGCCTTGTTCAGCGAGGGCGTCGATCAGGGTGGACTTGCCGCCACCCGAACAGCCGGTGATCAGGATACGGCGGGGCATGAACCCCACAGCCTCAGGCGACGGATTTCAGGATGGGTGCCGGGGCATCGTCCTGCATAGGCGGCCAAGGGCGCAGCGCCTCGGCACTGATCCACGCGGCGATCCAGTCGGGGATAGGCGGTGATTTGGCATCAAGGCCCATCGCCTCCAGCAAGCGGTCAGGCGTGACGATGCCGTTCTTGTCCGTTACAGCCGAACGATACAGAACGTGGCTGGCGCATTCGCCATTCGTCTTCCACATCGACTGCTCGATATAGGTGAACTTGTCGTCCCAGCACACCGCGCGGCTGCGCATTTCGAACCGCTCGAACGCGCGCAGGCGGCGACGATAGCGCACCGAAGACCCCGCCATGGTCAGGCCCCAGCGATTGGCCTTGAGCGCATCCACCAACGGCGTGCGACAGGCCATGCCAAGGCGACCCAGATCATAAAGGGTCAGGGCGCGCCCGTTGTTCAACTCGAGGAACCCGTCCAGATCCCAGGGCCAGACCATGTGATGCGACACATGCACATCGGTCAGCCCGATCTGTGGCTGGCGGCGGGCGATCAACACGTCCTTGAACAGGCGGATGAAGGGGAACATTCAACTTACTCCTTTGTACCTCTAGATGCTGCGCTGCCGCACAAGGTCAAGAGGTGCGGCCATGTGACCTTGCGCCACGTGGCCCGTCGGCTTAGGTCTGGAAAAACCAAAAAGGACCCGACGATGCTGGTTATCTACGATTTGCTGCAACTGATCTTGAGCGTTGTGTACGTCATCATGATCGTCCACATCATCATGAGCTGGCTGATCAGCTTTCAGGTGCTCAACATGCACCAGCCGATTGTGGGTCAGATCTGGACCGGGTTGAACCGGCTGCTGGAACCGATCTACCGCCCGATCCGGCGGTACATGCCCGACACGCACCCGCTGGACCTGGCACCACTGGTCGCCTTTGTCTGCGTCATCGCCCTGCAGTCGATCATCCTACCCGCACTGTTCGGATTACGCTGATCTTGGGCTTGTTCACGGCCTGTTAAAATGTGAGTCTGTATCCAACGAGCAGACTACATAAAATTTGACAGGGTTTTCACGACATGGCCACCAGCGCTGCCACGCTGTTGCAGGACGTATTCGGGTTCGACGGATTCCGCCCCGGGCAGGAAGAGATCGTGGATGCCGTGGTGGCGGGGGAAAACACCCTGGCCATCATGCCCACTGGTGGCGGTAAATCCCTTTGTTTTCAATTGCCTGCGCTGATGCGCGAGGGGGTGACGGTGGTCATCTCTCCGCTGATTGCGCTGATGCGCGACCAGGTGCGCGCGCTGCAAGAGGCCGGGGTGAACGCAGGCGCGCTGACCTCGGGCAACACGCCCGAAGAAACGGACGCCGTGTGGGAAGCGCTCGAGCGGCGCGAGTTGAAACTGCTCTATATCGCGCCGGAACGTCTGGCGGCGGGGTCCTCCATGGGCATGTTGCGCCGCATCGGGGTCAACATGATCGCCGTGGACGAGGCGCATTGCGTCAGCCAGTGGGGCCATGATTTCCGCCCCGACTACCTGCGCATCGGCGAATTGCGCCGCGCGCTGGACGTGCCACTGGCCGCGTTCACGGCGACGGCGGATGCGGAAACCCAAGTCGAGATCATCCAAAAGCTGTTTGACGGGCAGCAACCGCGCAGTTTCCTGCGCGGCTTTGACCGACCCAACATCCACCTCGCCTTTGCCGCCAAGAACGGGCCGCGCGCGCAGATCCTGAACTTTGCCGCCGCCCGCAAGGGGCAGTCGGGCATCGTCTATTGCGGCACGCGGGCCAAGACGGAAACATTGGCGCAGGCGCTGCGCGAGGCCGGGCACGCGGCGATCCACTATCACGGCGGGATGGAGGCCGACGACCGCCGCATCGCCGAGCGCCGCTTCCAGCAGGAAGACGGGTTGATCGTGGCGGCCACGGTCGCCTTTGGCATGGGGGTGGACAAGCCCGACATCCGTTGGGTCGCCCACGCTGATCTGCCCAAGTCGATCGAGGCGTATTACCAGGAAATCGGGCGCGCGGGGCGCGATGGTGCGCCTGCCGAAACGCTGACACTGTTCGGCCCCGATGACATCAAGCTGCGGCGCACCCAGATCGACGAGGGGCTGGCCCCACCCGAACGGCGCACTGCGGATCATGGGCGGTTGAACGCGCTACTTGGTCTGGCCGAGGCGCTGGAATGTCGGCGCAAGACGTTGCTGGGCTATTTCGGCGAGGCCGAAGTGACCTGCGGCAGTTGCGATCTGTGCGATGCCCCGGCCGAGGTGTTCGACGGGACGACGGCCGTGCGCAAGGCCCTGTCGGCAATGCTGCGCACCGAAGAATGGTTTGGCGCGGGCCACCTGATCGACATCCTGCTGGGGATCGAAACGGACAAGGTCCGCCAGCGCGGGCACGACAAATTGCCGACCTACGGGGTGGGCAAGGAATATACCAAACCGCAATGGCAGGCGGTGTTCCGGCAGATGATGGGGCACGACCTCGTGCGCCCTGATCCCGAACGCTACGGCGCGCTGCGCATGACGGATGCGGCCCTGCCGATCCTGCGGGACGAGGCCAAGATCACGCTGCGGCGCGACACGATCAAATCCGCCGAACGCCGCCCCGTGGTCAAGGCGATGGTGTCCGAAGAGGACGCGCCGCTGCTGTCCGCGCTCAAGGCGAAACGGCGCGGGCTGGCCGAGGCGGCCAAAGTGCCAGCCTATGTCATCTTTCCAGACCGCACCCTGATCGAGATGGCAGAACGGCGGCCCAACAACCTCGACCAGATGGCGCAGATCAGTGGTGTGGGCGCAAAAAAGCTGGAGAAGTTCGGCGATGCCTTCCTCGAAGTGATCAATGGCGAGGCCGCCGCCCTGCACCCGACCCGGCGCAAGCTGGCGGGGCATTCGGCGGCCACGATCTATGATCAGTTGCTGGCGGTGCAGGCCGAACTGGCGCGCGGCAGCGACGGGACTGACAAACCGCTCAGCTGTTCGGCCTCGCAACTGGCCAAGGTGGCGCAGCTGCGCACGGCGGATGATGCGGCGCTGGAACGGCTGCTGGGGGATCGCAAGGCGGAACGTTTTGGCCCCGCCTTTCTGGACGTGCTGCGGGACGCGGGCTAGATCATTTTTCGGACTTTGGGGGTAGGCACATGTTGGTGGTGATTTCTCCGGCCAAGCGGCTGGATTGGGCGGAACGGGCGGTCGAGATGACAGCGCCCGCGATGCAGGACGACGCGGTGCGGCTGGCGCGCACGGCGCGCAATCTGACGCTGGGCAAGCTGAAGGCGTTGATGGACCTCAGCGACGATCTGGCGCGCCTGAACCGTGACCGGTTCCAGGCCTTTGCCGATGCGCCCGGGGCCGAGGTGACGCGCCCCGCGATGCTCGCCTTTGCGGGCGACACCTATCAGGGCCTCGATGCGGCGACGTTGAGCGAGGACGAAACCGCCTATGCGCAGGATCATCTGCGCATTCTGTCCGGGCTTTACGGTTTGCTGCGTCCTCTGGATGCGATCCAGCCCTACCGGCTGGAGATGGGCAGCCGCTTGAAAACACGGCGGGGTCAGTCGCTCTATGACTACTGGCGTACTGACATCGCCAAGGCGCTGAATGCGCAGGCCGAGGCGGTGGATGCGCATGTTCTGGTGAATTGCGCCAGCCAGGAATACTTTGGCGCGGTGCCTGAAAAGGCGCTGAAACCCCGGATCGTCACGCCTGTCTTCATGGAGGACAAAGGGGCGGGGCCGAAAATCGTGAGCTTTTTCGCCAAACGGGCGCGCGGCGCGATGGCGCGCCACATCGTTCAAAACCAGGTGCGCGATATGGACGGCGTCAAAGCCTTTGACGCGGATGGCTATGTGTTTCAGCCCGATGCATCGGATGAGGCGCGACTGGTCTTTGTGCGGCCCTACCCGGCCTGACGGTCATCCTCTTCTGCGAAGGGGGGCAACGCCTCTTCAGGGCACATCTCGCGCAACTTGCCGTGGATTTCCGGCTTGCGCAGCGGTTTCGTCAGGTAGTGGTCGATGCCAGAGGCAAGGATACCCTGATCGTCCCCGTCCATGGCATGCGCGGTCAGGGCCACGATGGGCACATGACCACCTGATTTGGCCTCGATCTCGCGGATTTTCGTGGCAGCCTCTTTCCCGTCCATCTTGGGCATCGAGATATCCATAAAGATCAGGTCGGGCTTGAAACTCTCGAATTTCTCGACCGCTTCAAGGCCATTATTGGCAAAGACGAATTCGATCTCGGCACCCTTGACCATCTTGCCGAACACCAGCTGATTGGTCTTGTTGTCCTCGGCCGCCAGCACCCGCATCTTGCGCCGCTGGACCGGGGCAAGCGGTGCCTGTGAATCCACCAGCGGGCCGACGGATTGCAGGCGGGCAAACAGGTCGGCGCGCGGCACGGGTTTTTGCATGATGGCGTGCAGATGCGCGGCACCGGGATCGTTGGCGGCAAAACTGGGGTTCGAGCTGAGCAGCAGGATCGGCGTGTCATGCCCCGCCGCGCGCATCGCATCCGCCAGTTCCAGCCCGTCCATCTCGGGCATGTTGTGGTCGGTCAGAACCAGATCGATGTCGGTCATGTTTTCCAGGGCCTCCGCGCCACTCGAACAACAGACCACACCCAGTCCCATCTGCTCCAGCTGGCGGCGCAAAATGGTGCGGTTCGCCTCGATATCATCGACGACCAAGACCCGGCGCAGCCCGTCGGGCACGGGCGGATGTTCCGGCAGGTCGGAATCGCTGAGCGCAAGCGGGATGCGGAAGCCGAAACAGGAGCCGACCCCGTCCTCGCTTGTCACCCACATCTCACCCTCCATCAGGGCGACAAGGCGTTGCGAGATGGCGAGGCCCAGACCGGTGCCGTCAAACTGGCGGTTGCGTTCGTTTTCGACCTGATTGAACTCGCCGAAAATGTGGTCGATCTTGTCCTCCGGGATGCCGATGCCGGTGTCTTCGATCACGATTGTCACGTCGGCCTGTCCGCTGTCGGGGTCCGGCACGCCAGTGACGCGGACCAGCACGTGGCCCTCCGATGTGAACTTGACCGCATTGCCCATCAGGTTGGTCAACACCTGCCGGATACGCCCAGGATCGCCGATATAGGCGGTGGGCAGGAACAGGTCAAAATCCACCAGCAGCGTCAGGTTCTTGTCCCGCGCCGAGGGTTGCAGCAGCATGATCACCTCGTGAATGCTGCGCTCGAGGTCAAAGGGTTCGGGGTGCAGTTGCAGCTTCTGCGCTTCGATCTTGGAATAGTCGAGCACGTCGTTGATGATGACAAGCAGCGCCTCGCCCGAATTCTTGATCGTGTCGACGTATAGCTGTTGTTCCTCGCTCAGCCCTGTATCGCCCAGCAGTTCAGCCATGCCCACAACCCCGTTCATGGGCGTGCGGATCTCGTGGCTCATATTGGCGAGAAAGGCGGACTTGGCCCGGCTTGCAGCCTCGGCCTCGGCCCGGGCGGCCTTGAGTTGTATCTGGTACTCGACGGATTCGGTGATGTTGTGGCCAAGCGACACGATGTCTCCGCCCTGCCCGCGCCGGTCCACCAGCTTCACATACTGGTCGTTCCACATCCGGATCGTGATCGGTTCGGGCTGCGGTTGCATCCAGCGTTCGGTCATCATCTGGCGCCAGTCGTCGGGGGCGAGGCTGCCAGTGTTCACGATCCCCTCTTCGGTCATCACTTGCAGCAGAGTGACATAGTTCACCCCCGGTTTCACGATCTCCAGCCCGCCGAAAATGACCAGATAGGCGCTGTTGGCCGCGATCATCTGGTTATCGGAGTTGAAGAACGCAAAGCCGTCCGTGATGGTCTGGACGGAGTGCCACAGCCGCCGTTCCGCAATCTCGACCTTCTGGTTGGCTTGCCCCAACTCGGTCTTGACCCGCTCGTTTTCGGTTTTGACAGTGGCCACTTCGGCGCGGGTTTCGACGATCTCGCCTTGCAGGGCCGCGGCGTGTTTGCCCAGCTTTCGATTTGCCGCCGACAGTTCCGCCTGTTTGAGCTCCAGCAGCCGTTCCGCCGCGAGCCGCCCGCGCCGTTCCTCAGCCAGCTTGTTTGCAAGGCTCATTCCCGTACTCCGCCAAATGTACCTCTGCGGGATATGTCACGAGTATGGTGAAGATGACCTTAACCCGGGCCCTCGAAACATTTGCAAGCGCTGCATGCGGCGTGGCAGGCTGATCCCGACCCTTGTCCAGTTCTGTTCGGAGATGCGCCATGCGCCGATTGTTGTTGTCCTGCCTCTGCATTGTTTGGTCTGCCGCCGTCTCTGCCCAGTCCCTCATTCCCGATCAGCGCTATGTGCTGACGCAGGACATGGACTTTTACGGGGCGGATCGCACGGCCCTCTTCGACACGACATTTGATGCCTGCCAGAGAGCGTGCAGCGCGGATGATCAATGCGTCGCCTTCACCTTCAACACCCGCTCGAATGCCTGTTTTCCCAAATCCGCAATCACTGATCGCGAGCCGTATGTCGGTGCACTGTCTGCCGCGCGGATTGACGCCTCGCCATCCTTGGCGGACGCGGCCGCACAGCGAGCCGACTGGCTGAAACTCTCCGATGTGGATCGCGACGCCGCGCATCGTCTGGCCGCAGGCATGGGCACCCGGTTTCCGGTCAACGCGGAGACGGTCGCGACCCTGACCGAGGCCGCGCGCGCCGCCTGGCAACAGGGGGACCGGGCGCAGGCCCTGCGCTGGACAGGTGCCGCCGTGGCCCTTTCGGATGCGCCTGATCTGTGGACCCGTTATGCCTACCTCGCCTTGCGTCTGAACGACACGGTCTCGTCCCGGGTGCGGCGCGAGGCGCGGCGGGACGCAGTGCCCGCCGCAATCAACGGCTATCTGCGCGCCGATACGCCGGGCGGACAGGCCAGCGCCCTGCACGCGCTTGGCGAGGCATTCGAGGTCAACGGGCGCGGGCGCGACAAGGTCACGGCGCTGCGCCTTGCCCAGCAAATCCAGCCGCGCGATGACATCGCCACCGCGCTGGACGAGGCCATCGCCAAATACGGCTTCCGCGTCGTCGACACCCGTGTGGATAGTGACAGTGCCGCGCCGCGCGTTTGCGCTGCGTTCTCCGACCCGCTGGTGCAGGCGGGCGTCGACTACGACCCCTTCGTGCGGACAGAGGCGCGCGGGCTGGTGGTGCAGGTCGACGGCAGTGATCTCTGTGTCGATGGCGTGACCCACGGCGAACGCTACCGCCTGACCCTGCGCGCGGGCCTGCCTGCGGCCGATGGCGAAGTGCTGCACAAGGATGTGGACCTGACGCTCTATGTCCGTGACCGCGCGCCAGTTGTCCGCTTTCCCGGGCGCAGCTATGTGCTGCCGCGCAACGCAGGGGCCAGCATCCCCGTCGATACGGTCAACTTGAACGAGGTCGATCTGGTGCTCAGCCGGGTCAGCGACCGCAATCTGGTGCAATCCCTGCGCCGCGATTTCTTTGGCCGGCCCCTGTCGCAATGGCAGGTCGAGCAGTTCCGCGACGAGATCGCGGAAGAGATCTGGCGCGGCACGGGCGAGGTGCAGAACACCCTGAATCAGGAGATGCGCACGCGCCTGCCCCTGGGCGATGTGCTGGGTGACCAGCCGCCGGGCGTCTACGTGTTGACCGCGCGCGAGGCCGGAAATGACGACTACGGCGTGCTGGATGCGGCGCAGTGGTTTGTGCTGTCCGATCTCGGCGTGTCGAGTTGGCAGGGCACCGACGGGCTGACCGCCGCCGTGCGATCCTTGGGTGATGCGGGCGCGGTCGAGGGCGCGCGTGTGCAGCTCTTGTCCCGCGCCAACGCTGTTCTGGGCGAGGCGCGCACCGATGCCGAAGGCTTTGCCAGTTTCGCGGCGGGCCTGACACGGGGGCGCGGGGCCGCAGCACCGGCACTGTTGCAGGTGGACACAGGCGATGACTTTGTGTTCCTGCCGCTGACCGACCCGGCCTTTGATCTGTCGGATCGCGGGGTGGAGGGGCGACCGCCCGCACCCCCATCGATGTGTTCCTGACCACGGATCGCGGCGCCTATCGCCCCGGCGCCACCATCCACGCAACCGCCCTGGCCCGCGATGCGCAAACACGCGCCGTGGCGGGCCTGCCGCTCACGGCCATCCTCAGCCGCCCCGATGGCGTCGAGTACAGCCGCACCACCAACACCGCCGATCAGGCGGGGGGCCACGTGCTGTCCATGCCGCTCGCGGCCAGCGCCCCACGCGGCACATGGCGGATCGAGATCAAGGGCGATCTGGACGCCCCACCCCTCGCGTCCGACACGGTGCTGGTCGAGGATTTTATCCCGGACCGCATCGACGTGGAACTGACCATGGCCGACACCGCGCTCAGCCTGACTGCGCCCGCCAGCGTCACAGTCGATGCCCGCTATCTGTTTGGCGCGCCCGGTGCCGATCTGTCGGTCGAGGGCGACGTGCGGGTGCAGCGCCGCGACGGGATCGCGGACTGGCCGGGCTATGCCTTTGGCCGCCATGACGCGCCGTTTTCGACGCAACGCAGGTATTTCGACGGCGGGCGCACCGATGCCGAGGGGCGCGCGCGTGTGGCGCTGACCCTGCCGCAGGTCGAGGCCGAAGGCGTGCTGCTGGAGGCCGTGGCAACGGTGCGCGTGTCCGACAGCGGTGGCCGCCCGGTCGAACGGTCGCTGACCCGCCCCGTCGCGCCCGAGGGGGCGGTGATCGGGATCAAACCCGGCTTTGACGATGTGCTGCCCGAAGGGGGCACTGCGACCTTCGATCTTGTGGCCGTCGGCGCACCTGCCGACATGCCGGTGCAGTGGACCGTGAACAAGGTCGAGACGCGCTATCAGTGGTATCAGCTTTACGGCAACTGGAATTGGGAGCCGGTGACCCGCCGCATCCGCGTTGCGCGCGGCGAGGCGGTGCTGAGCGAAGCGCCACAGTCCCTCGACGTCGCCACCGAATGGGGCGACTACGAGTTGGTGGTCGAGGCGCAGGGCGGGGCCTACACGGCCAGTTCCGTCGGCTTTTCCGCCGGATGGTATGGCGGCACCGATGCCAGCAGCACGCCCGACCGGCTGGAGTTGTCGCTGGACGCGGAACGCTACCAGGTCGGCGACACCGCGCAGTTGCGCATCGTGCCCGCCTTTGACGGGGTCGCGATGGTGTCGGTCTTGTCGAGCGGCGTGATCTCTCGTCAGGCGGTGCCTGTGGTTGCGGGCGAAAACACGATCCCGCTCGAGGTGGGCGAAGACTGGGGCACGGGCGCCTATGTCACCGCGTCCGTCCTGCGTGGTGTGGGCGGTGAAGCATTCGGCCCGACCCGCGCACTGGGGCTGGCCCATGCCGCAGTCGATCCGGGCGACAAGGCGCTGGCCGTGTCCATCGACGCGCCGACCGCGACAGGCGGACAGGCGGGCGAAACCGAGGTGACCGTGCGCGTCGACGGGTTGAACGGCGGGGCAGGCTACGTGACGCTCGCCGCGGTCGATGTGGGTATCCTGAACCTCACCGGGTTCGACGCGCCAGACCCGCAAGGCCACTATTTCGGCCAGCGGCGTCTGGGGGTGGAGTTGCGCGACATGTATGGCCGCCTGATCGACGGCGGCGGTGCCATGGGCGCAGTACGCTCGGGCGGGGATGCGGCCAACGGCATGCAACGGCAAGGCCCGCCACCGACCGAGGCGGTCATGGCCGCCTTTTCTGGCCCTGTTGCTGTCGAACCAAACGGCACCGCACGGATCACCATCCCGCGCCCCAACTTCAACGGCACGATCCGCCTGATGGCGGTGGCGTGGTCCGATGAAGGTGTCGGGCAGGCGGACACCGAGGTGCTGGCCCGCGATCCGGTGGTTATCTCCGCCGCCGTGCCACGCTTCCTCGCGCCGGGGGACAGCAGCCGGATGATGCTGGAATTTGTCCATGCCAGCGGTGACGCCGGTGTGATGCCACTGACCGTTTCCGCCAAGGGGATCGAGGTCGGGCAAGCGCCCGCACAGATCGACATCGCCGAGGGCGGCACGGTGCGCGTTATGCTGCCCCTTGGCGCGCGGGAGGTGGGTGATCACAGCATTGACGTGGCTTTGACCACCCCAGACGGCACCGTCTTGACCAAGGCGCTGACACTGGGTGTCCGCGCCAACGATCCCACAACCGCCACCACGCGCCGCTTCACCCTTGGCGTGGGCGAGGCGCTGACCTTTGACGATAACGTGCTGGCCGATCTGCGCAGCGACACGGCGCGCGCCACGCTGGCGGCAGGCCCGCTTGCGCGCTTCGACATGCCGGGGCTGCTGCGCCAGCTTGATCGCTACCCCTATGGCTGTACAGAACAGGTGACCTCGGCCGCGCTGCCCCTGCTCTACGTCCCGCAAACGGCGAATGCTGCCGGGATCGGCGACGTGCAGGAACGGATCGACGGCGCGATCACCCGCGTCCTCACCCGTCAGGCAAGCAACGGCGCCTTTGGCCTGTGGCGCGCGCAGTCGGGGGATTTCTGGCTGGATGCCTATGTCACCGACTTCCTCAGCCGGGCACGCACCCAAGGGTACACCGTGCCCGACAACGCCCTGCGCCTCGCGCTGGATAACCTGCGCAACCGGGTGAACTACGCGCCCGACTTTGACACAGGGGGCGAGGATATCGCCTATGCCATGATGGTGCTGGCCCGCGAAGGGGCCGCATCTATGGGCGATCTGCGCTATTACGCGGACACCAAGGGCGCTGCGTTCTCGACCCCGCTGGCGCGCGCGCAACTGGGCGCAGCACTGGCGAGCTATGGGGAACAGACACGCGCCGACCGGATGTTTGGACTGGCCGAAGAACTGGCGCTCCAAGGGAAAGACGGCACCGCACGGTGGCGCGATGACTACGGCACCGCCCTGCGCGACGCGGCGGGCCTGCTGCATCTGGCGGCAGAGGCGGGCAGCACCCGAATCGACCGCGCGCGCCTGTCGAACAGCATCACGAAACGCGCCGGGCGGTACTCGACCCAAGAGGCTGCGCAGGTCCTGATGGCGGCCCAGGCACTGCGCAGTGGCACCGGCCCGGCGGCGCTGACCGTGGATGACGTACCCGCACCCGGCCCCGTGGTGCAGAGCCGCGCAGCGGGCGATGCCACCTCGGTCATCCGCAACGTGTCCGGCACCCCGCAGGACGTCACGCTGACGACCTATGGCGTGCCCCTGATCGCGCCCGAGGCGGGTGGCTATGGCTACAGCATCACGCGCACGGCCTATGACCTGGATGGTCAAGCGGTCGATGGCCCGTGGCGCGTCGGTGAACGCCGCGTGATCGTGCTGCGCGTACAGCCTTTCGAGACGGTTGGCGCGCGCCTGATGGTGGACGATCCGCTGCCAGCGGGGATCGAGATCGACAATCCCAACCTGTTGCGCTCAGGCGATGTGCGGGGCCTCGACTGGCTGCAACCGGCCCCGGTCGAACATGCCGAATTCCGCGCCGACCGCTTTCTGGCCGCCGTAGACCACCGCGGGGCGGACCCGTTCGAGCTGGCCTATATCGCCCGCGCCGTTAGCCCCGGCGACTTCCACCACCCCGCTGCGCTGGTCGAGGATATGTACCGCGCCGAATACCGCGCCGTCACCGACACCGGGCGCACCGTGGTGAGCGAGTGAGGCTGACGCACCGCCCCTTCTTTGCCGTTGCGGCGGCGATGCTCTGTGCCGCCACGCTGCACGCGGTCTGGGACGGCTGGGTGGAGCGCACGGTATTGCCCGCGACGCTGGCCGAAACCTCGACTGAGATGCGCGACAGCAACGGGCACCTCATGCGCGCCTTTGCGGTCGAGGACGGGCGTGTGCGGCTGGCCCTTGGGCCGGTGGATGCGGACTTCACCGCCATGCTGATCGCTTACGAGGACAAGCGGTTCCGTCAGCATACGGGGGTGGATGGATGGGCCATGGCGCGCGCCGTGGCGCAGGCCGTGCGCGCGGGCGAGGTGGTGTCGGGCGGTTCCACCCTCACCATGCAGGCCGCGCGCCTGCTGGAAAACTCGGGCACCGGCATCCTGCGCGGCAAGCTGCGGCAGATGCGGGTGGCCTGGGCGCTGGAACGTCGCATGGAAAAGGCGGCGATCCTACGGCTGTATTTGCAACACGCGCCCTATGGCGGGCGGATCGAGGGGGTGCGCAGCGCGTCCTACCTGTGGTTCGGCAAGGAACCCGCGCGCCTGTCGCCTGCCGAGGCGGCGCTGCTCGTTGCCCTGCCGCAAGCCCCCGAAGCGCGCCGGCCCGACCGCAACCCTGATGCCGCCCGCGCCGCGCGCGACCGTGTGCTGGCCCGTGTTGGGGCCGCGCCGGTGGCCGCAGATGTGCCCAGCGCCATGCGGCCCCTGCCGCGCCTGGCGCCCCATCTGGCGGATGCGCTGCGGCGCGATGATCCGCTTGCCGCGCGCTTTGACACATCGCTCAGGGCAGGCTTGCAACAGCAGATGGAAGCCCTCGTGCGCACCCATGCTGCGGGGCAGGCGGCAGGTGTGTCCATGGCGCTGATGGTGGCCGACCACCAAAGCGGAGAGATCATCGCCCGCGTCGGCGCCCCGCACTATACGGATGCGCAGGGCGCGTTGGGATATGTGGACATGACCCGCGCCAAGCGCTCACCCGGATCAACGCTCAAGCCGCTGATCTATGCGCTGGCCTTTGACCGGGGTCTGGCGCATCCCGAAACCGTCTTTGCCGACCGGCCCACGCGCTTCGGGCGCTATGCCCCGCAAAACTTCGACGGTCACTTTCGTGGCGACGTGACCGCGCGCGCCGCTCTGACCCAATCGCTGAACATCCCCCCCGTGGCCCTGACCGAGGCGCTGGGACCCGAGCGGTTGATGGCGACCCTGCGCAGCCTTGGGGCCGCACCGGAACTGCCCGGCGGCAAGCCCGGTCTCGCGGTGGCTCTGGGTGGCGTGGGCCTGAGCCTCGAGGATCTGATGCGGACCTATGCGGGCCTGGCACAATTGGGACACGTCACGGCGTTGTCTGACAGGCCCACCGAACAAACCACAGGCGCGCAGATCATCGTGCCCCGTGCGGCGTGGCAGGTGGGGGACACCCTGCGCGACATCCCCCGCCTGCAGGTGCGGTCGCGGGGCTGGCTTACAAGACCGGCACGTCCTACGGACACCGCGACGCCTGGGCCATTGGATATGACGGGCAGCACGTGATCGGCGTCTGGATGGGACGGCCCGATGGCACACCTGTGCCCGGTGCCTTTGGCGGGGATCACGCCGCGCCCATCCTGTTCGAGGCATTCGGGCGGCTGAAGCAAAACTACACTCCACCACCACCGCCCCCCGCCGACACGCTGATGCTGACCACGGCAGAGCTGCCTGCACCCCTGCGCCGGTTCGGTGCGGCGCGGCCCGGCACCAAGGGGCCCGCCGTTGCCTTCCCGCCCAATGGCGCAGTCCTCGCGCAGTCCGATACGGTGGTGAAAGTCGAAGGGGGTGCATTGCCGCTGACCGTGTTGCTGAACGGCGCGCCTGTGATGTCCGGAGTGCGCAACCGTCACATCAGCATCGGCGCGCTGGATCGCGGGTTTTCCGACATTGCGGTGATCGACGCAGCGGGCCGGTCCGCCCGTGTCGCGGTCGAGCTGCGCCCCTAGCGCTGTCCTTCGCGCAGCCACGCGGCGGTGATGAACCCGGCGGCGAGCAGCAGCACCAGCCAGGGCGGCAGCAGCGCCATCTGGCGCACATCCTGCGTCTCGTATGCGCCACGCGGCGTGATCCCGATCCAGCCGCGCCCGGCTGCCGGGCGCCCTTCGCGCACGGTGCGGATGCGGGGCGTGCCCTCTTCCAGACGCAGCACACCGCCACGGGTCGCGGCCACACGCTCGCCCAGAACGGCATCGGTGGCGATTGTCGCCTCGAACTCCTTAGGCGCGGCAGGGCCAAGGCCGATCACCGTGCTCTGATCTCCGTTCTCAAGGCGGTAAAGCCCGATTTCCGGCCCGTCAAAGCGGGTCTCGAACTGCCCCGGCTGGGCCTCGGTCATTTCAAGCTGGGTGACGCTGCCATCGGGGCCGGTCACCGTCACGGGTGGCACGGATTCTGACAGTGTGCGGCGCAGGATGCGCATGGACTGGCCCGTGGCGGTGGCGGTCAGGGCCTCTTCCTCCAGCTCGGGTTCCTTCATCATCCAGTGGGCCAGACGGCGCAGCAGTTCCAGCTGCGGCCCGCCGCCCTCATAGCCACGGTTCCACAGCCACGCATGGTCGGAGGCGAGGAGCGCCACGCGCCCTTCCTCAACCCGGTCGAGCACCAGTAGGGGCCGCTCGTTGACACCGTGCATCACGACATTGCCAGAACGCGCCTCTACATCCACCTGCCGCAACCAGCGGCCCCAATCACCGGCGCCGGGCAAGGCGGTGGTCACGGGGTGGCGCTTGCCCACTTCGGACACGGTGGGTCGATAGGCCTCTTCCAACACGCGGGCCGAGGGCTGGGCGGGCATGACCGACCCAAGGGGCGAGCGATACAGGCTGTCGGCACTGGCAAAATCCGGGCCCGCAGCGACCAGCACGGCGCCGCCATCGCGGACATAACGCGCCACATTGTCGAGGTAGAGCGCAGGCAGAATGCCGCGCCGTTTGTAACGGTCAAAAATGATCAGATCGAAATCGTCGATCTTCTCAAGGAACAGCTCGCGCGTGGGAAAGGCGATGAGGGACAATTCGCCCACCGGCACGCCGTCCTGCTTTTCCGGCGGGCGCAGAATGGTGAAGTGGACAAGGTCGACCGAGCTGTCGGATTTCAGCAGGTTGCGCCAGGTGCGCCCGCCCGCATGGGGTTCGCCCGACACCAGCAGCACGCGCAACCGGTCGCGCACGCCGTTCATCTGGATCAGGGCGGTGTTGTTGCGGTCGGTCAGCTCTCCCTCGGCTTCCGGAACGGAAAACTGGATTACGTTGCGCCCGCCATGGGGCAGGGTCACGGGCAGTTCGATATCCTCGCCGATGCGCACGTTGAACCGCTGGGACGGGGCGCCATCGACCGAGATGTCGAGTGGTGCAAGGCCGGTATCGGTGGGCGCGGCGCCACTATCCTCGATCCGCAGGGTCAGGGTGACGGGTTCGCCGATGATGGCAAAGGCGGGGGCGTTCTTGACCAGCAGGCGGCGGTCCCAATCCGTCTCGCGCCCGCTCAGCAGCAGATGCAGAGGCGCGGGCAGGTCAATGGGCAGATCGGCGTCATGCACCTGCCCGTCGCTGATGGCGATCAGGCCCGCGACACGGGCGCGGGGTTCTTCGGCCAGCGCGTCCGACAGGGCGGTCATCAGGCGGGTGCCTGCATCCTCATCCCCGTCCGGCACGGTGATGCGGCGCACCTCTGTGCCCTCGCGGGCAATCAGCGCGGCCTCAAGCGCGTCGGCGGCGGCATCCGACTGATCGGGGCGGTCGCGCAGGCGCTGGCTGGCGCTTTGATCCTCGGCCAGGATCACGATGTCACTGAGGGGCGCGCGCTCTTCCTGTTGCAAGGCGGGGCCGGACAGGGCGGCGAGCACGATCAACCCGGCCATGCCACGCAAGGCCCACCCGTTGAGGCCGCGCATCAGGGCCAGCACAACGCCCGCCACGACCAGGGCGGCAAGGATGGCCAGCACCGCCCAAGGCACCAGCGGGTCAAAGAGGATTGTTCCGGTCATTGGCCCAACCGATCCAGCAAGGCAGGCACATGGACCTGATCGCTTTTGTAATTGCCTGTCAGCACATGCATCACGAGGTTCACACCAAAGCGGTAGGCCAGCTCGCGCTGCCGCTCACCGCCAAAACCACGGCCTACGGGCAGCATCGCCTGTCCGCCCGGTGTCACAGCCCAGGCAGCGGCCCAGTCGTTGCCGCCGATCACCACGGGTGTGACCCCGTCATTGAGGTTGCGGAAGGGCATCCCCTCGACCTGCTCGGCGCCGGGCGGTGCGGCCTCGACCCACAATTCGCCGTCGGTGTGGCGGCCCGGAAACTCCTGCAGCAGATAAAAGGTGCGGGTCAGCACATGATCACGCGGGATCGGCTCCAGCGCGGGCACATCCAGGGGGGCGGCAAGGTCCTGCAACTTGTGCCCGTTGGGGCTGGATGCGCCAAAACCCGCAACATCGCCGTCGCGCGTGTCAAACAGGATCAACCCGCCCGAACGCAGGTAGTCGTTCAGCTTGGCATAGGCCTCGCGCGAGGGGCGCGGCTGGTCGGGGGTGACGGGCCAGTACAGGATGGGAAAGAACGCCAGTTCATCGGTTTCCAGATTGACCCCGATGGGCGTCGCAGGCTCGACCGATGTGCGGAAAAACAGGGTGTCCGACAGGCCGCGCAGGCCCGCATCGGCCACCTCATCCACCTGACGATTGCCGGTCAGCACATGGGCCAGCACAACCTCAGAGGCGGCAGCGACCTGCGCATCCGCGTCCTGTTGCGCCTGCGCCTGCGGCGTTGGGAGGGCGAGGAACAGGGCCGCACCGATGGCCGCCGTGCGGCTGGCACGCACGCCCCCGGTCAGCCGCCCCGACAGGGCGAGCGAGGCGATCACATCCACCAGCAACAGCGCAATCGCCGCCGCCAGCAGCAACCCACCCAGCGGTTGCTCGGGCGCAGTGGCAAGGCCCGAAACCTGAATGCGGTTCGGCCAAGTCGCGGCTGTCAGCGTCGCATCGGGCGTCAACACATTGCGGGCAAGGCTGCGCTCGCCAGAGACATAGACGCCGGGCAGCAGGTCGGGGCCAGCCGGATCGCTGACCAGCTTGGGCCCCGGCACACCGGGACGCGCACCCGCATCGCTGAGGGTGCCAAACCCGTTCATCACCACCTGCGGCGTCCAGATCGTACCGTCCAGATCCTCCGCACTCGGGCTGGCGCTGGCCGACGAGATGGCGAGCCGTTCAAGCATTTCGACAAACAGACCCGACAGCGGCAAAGACGACCATTCCGCATTCGCCGTCACATGGAACAGTACGATCTGCCCCTGCCCGCTGCGCTTGCGGGTGACAAGCGGGGTGCCGTCGCTGAGTTCTGCAATCACACGTTCGGCCAGGGTCGGGTCGGGCTGTGCCATGACTTGCGCTGTGATCTCGACATCGCCGGGCAGGGCAAGACCAAAGAAAGGCGAACCTTCGCGGAACGGGGCAAGGGTCTTGGGCGACCCCCAACTCATCGCGCCACCTACGCTGCGCCCACCCGAGCGCAGGCGGACCGGCATCAGGGGGTCTTCCTCAATGCGGCTGATGTCGCTGGCGGCGACACGCGGTCCCGCAAAGCGGACCAGCAGGCCACCGTTTTCGACCCACGCGGCGATGTTCTCGGTCTCGCCATCGGACAGGGTGGCCACATCGGCGAGTACGATCACATCCGGGTTGGCGGGCAACACGTCGCTCAATGCGCCGCGCAGCAGATCGGCCGAGGGTGCAAGCGCGCGTTCGAGGTAGTGCAGCGGGGACAGCAGTTCGAGGCCCTCGCGCCCCTCGCGCCCCGCAATCAGCGCAACCTCGCGGCGGCGCAGGCTGTCATCGACCAAGGTGACAGCCCCGGCAGAACGTGCGCCCTGCACCTCGAAACGTGTGACGCGGGCGCGCAGTTCTGCGGGCAGGGACAGGGCGGTTTCTGCCGTCAACTCTCCGGCGGCAAAGACTGCATTCGCGGTGGCAAGTGTCGTGGCATTGCCCGCGGGGTCGCGCCCCTGGGCCAGCACGGTCACGCCGCGTTCGTCGCCGGGAACCGAGCGGATGGCGGTAAGTTCCACAAGCCCATCCACATAGCGCGCAGGGGTCAGGGCCACCACATCCGCCACGGCCTGGGTCACGCGGACGGGGCCACGCGCCTCCAGTGTCGCAAGCAGGGCGGGGCGATCGACATAGTCCAGACCGTCGCTGAACCAGACCGTCTCGAACCCGCCGTCGGGCAGGAATGTCTGCAAGGCATCGGCATTCGCCGGTTGCCAGGGCGCAGGTGTCAGGCCGGGCAGGCGCGCGGCCACCGTGTTGGCCGCCTGAAACACCGCAGCACTCGGGCGTGCCAGATGCAGCAGCGCCACTTCGCGCCCCGCAGCACCCGCACGGCGCAATTCGGCCTCGACGCCCTCCAGCTGGCGCGGCCAGCGCGCGGCCCCGGCCCAGCTGCCATCCATCACGATCAGCAAGGGGCCACTGCCCGCCTGTCCGTCATCCTCGGGGTTCAGCACAGGGCCAGCGAGGCCGATGATCATCGCCGCAACGGCCAGCATCCGCAGCAACAGCAGCCACCAGGGCGTGCGGTCCGACACCGCCTCGTCATCCTGCAAACCCAACAGCAGCGCCACGCCTGGAAAGCGTTGGCGAATGGGTGCGGGCGGAATGGCGCGCAGGATCAGCCACAGGATCGGCAGGGCGATCAGGGCCAGCAGCAACCATGGCGCGGCAAATCCGATAGGGCCGAAAATGGTCACGTCCGCGCCCTCCCGCCATCCAGCGCGCGCCACAGCCACAAAAGGCCCGCCTGCGCCGAGGTTTCGGTGTGGTGCAGCCCGTATTGCCAGCCCGCAACGGAACACAGCTGCTGC
This sequence comes from Tateyamaria algicola, assembly GCF_047715485.1. NCBI lineage: Bacteria > Pseudomonadati > Pseudomonadota > Alphaproteobacteria > Rhodobacterales > Roseobacteraceae > Tateyamaria > Tateyamaria algicola. Next base: position 1,864,873 of record NZ_CP180422.1, on the reverse strand, counting down.
AACTCGGCCTTGCGCGCGGCCAGACGATCCAGATAGCGGTCTTTCAACTCGGACGCTTTGAGCGTCTCATGCTCCAGCGTGCCGCCCACGCTTTCAAACACGGTGCGCCCGCGAAAGGGAAACGCTTCCTCTGCCGGGTCGAGTACGTGCAGCAACACGCCGCGCACACCCCGGTCGGCGGCCTTGGTCAGCGCAGTGCGCACCGCCGCGATATCGCCCATGAAATCCGAGATGAAGACGGCCCGCGCATGGGGGATCATCGCCCGGTGCTCGGGGGGTTCATAGTCATGCTCGGCATCTTCGGTGAACATCTCGGCCAGCCGCAGGATCTGCGCATTGCCCCGGCGGGGCGGCAGGCGCGTGCCGGTCAGGCCCACACGTTCGCCGCCGCGGATCAGAAGGATGGCACAAGCCAGGCCCAGCACCCGCGCACTTTCGGATTTCGTCGGCAAGGCGTCGGAAGAGGCAAAGCGCATCGCCGCCCCCTGATCGACCCACAGCATCACGGATTGCGCAATCTGCCACTCGCGTTCGCGCACGAACTGTACATCGCCCATCGCACTGCGGCGGTGGTCGATCATGCGGCGGCTGTCGCCGACTTGGGCCGGGCGGTACTGCCAGAAATCATCCCCCATGCCCGCGCGGCGACGCCCGTGGTCACCCAGCAGAACGGCGCCCGCCAGATGCTCGGCCCGCGCCAGAAGGGCGGGCAGGCGTGCGGCTTGCGTCTCGGCCTTTTCGCGCAGGGCAAGGGGTGTGATCACGCCGCAGCCTCTTGGCGGCTGAGGGTCGCCGCCGTTTCGTCAATCAGATCGGCCAGGCTGTCACCGCGCGCGCGCGCGGCAAAGTTCAACGCCATGCGGTGGCTCAGCACCGGGCGGGCCATGTCGATCACATCCTCGACGGATGGGGCCAACCGGCCCTGCAACAGCGCGCGCGCACGGACCGCCAGCATAAGGGCCTGCGCCGCGCGCGGCCCCGGCCCCCAGGCCACCGTCTCACGTACCTTGTCCGACGCATCCACCTCACCCGGGCGGAAGGCGCGGACCAGATCAAGGATCATCTCGACCACCGAGTCGCCCACCGGCATCCGGCGCAGCAACGTCTGTGCCGCCAGCAATTCGTCGCCCGAGAACACTTGCGTCGATTCCGCATCCTCCGTCCCGGTCGTGGCGACCAGAATGTCACGCTCAGTGTCCCGGTCGGGATAGAGCACGTCGATCTGCACAAGGAAGCGGTCAAGCTGCGCCTCGGGCAGCGGATAGGTCCCCTCCTGCTCAATCGGGTTCTGCGTGGCCAGCACGTGGAAGGGCACGCCAAGGGGGCGGTCCTGCCCGGCCACGGTCACCGTCTTTTCCTGCATCGCCTGCAACAGCGCCGATTGGGTCCGGGGCGAGGCGCGGTTGATCTCGTCCGCCATCAGCAACTGGCAAAACACAGGGCCAGGCACAAAGCGGAAGGCCCGGCTGCCATCCTCGGCCGTGTCCAGCACTTCGGAGCCGAGAATATCGGCCGGCATCAGGTCAGGCGTGAACTGGATCCGGCTGCCATCCAGTCCCATCACCGTGCTCAGCGTCTCGACCAAACGCGTCTTGCCCAGACCCGGCAAACCGATCAGCAGGCCATGCCCGCCGCACAACAGGGCGGTGAGGGTCAGATCAACCACCCGCTCCTGCCCGATGAACCGCCGTGTGATCGAGGCTTTGGCTTGCGCCAACTTGCCCCCAAGCGCTTCGATTTCGGCAACAAGGTCCTCTGCGTCGGTCATGACATCTCTTTCATTCGGAATATATGCTATCTCACAACCTATTGCCTCAGGATGGAATGGCAAAACATATGAGTGGACAAAAAACCGTGACACCGGATGCCGAAGGGCTCGTGGCGTCGATCACTGCTGCAAAAACACGCGGTTTGCCGCCTGTACACCTCTGGAATCCGCCGTTTTGCGGCGATCTGGACATGCGGATCGCACGGGACGGGACGTGGTTTTACCAGGGCACGCCGATTGGGCGGCCCGGACTGGTCAAGCTGTTTTCATCGATTCTCAAGCGGGAAGAGGGGAAGTATTTCCTCGTCACGCCGGTGGAAAAGGTCGGGATCACCGTAGATGACGCGCCCTTTGTGGCGCAGGATTTCGAACCGAGCGGAGAGGGGAAGGCACAGGTGCTGACCTTCACCACCCATGTGGGGGATGTGGCCGTCGCAGGCCCCGACCATCCGATAAGGGTCGAGCGGGACGCAGAGACGGGCGAACCCGCGCCTTACATCCTGATCCGCGCCGACCTCGAGGCGCTGATCGACCGCAAGAGCTTTTACCGGCTTGTCGATCTGGGGGTGCATCACGACGACTGGTTCGGCGTGTGGTCGTCAGGGGAGTTCTTTGGGATCATCCCGTCGGAGGAGTTGCCGTAGGGTTGGGGTGGTGAGGGACAGGGAGACATAGCCTTTGCGCATGCCGGGTAGGAAAAAGCCAGAATTGGACGCCTATCTTGAACGTTGATCGACAGGAGTGCGGGACAAAGCACCAGTTTGCTGCGGCTGCGCCAATGTCCGCATTCGAGCGAATTTTTCATTCAAGTTTGACTGTCAATAACTTCATCGATTTCGCGTAGCACTTTCTTCGCGGTATCACTTAATTTATCAGGTGGTGTGCCTGTAACAACGTACTTTGATGGCGCGTTGGGCAGATCTCCCAGACGCGTATGAAGCTGGGCTGCTTTGGCTTCCTCAACGAGTGCTGCTCGTGTTTCATAATCGGCCATTTCGATAACACCGCCACGAAAACCAACCTTCATTGCAAGCGGTTCCGCTGTCGGATTTTGAGACGCCGATAGCAGAGATTTCTTTGCTGAAATCACATCAGAAAGAACTCGCCTAACAGCAAACAACGCGCCCATCTCATCCGCGCCGAGTAGCAAGTAGAACTCATCTCCCCCATCTCGAGACCTGTAGATCTCCGCTGACGATGTGGAGAATTCAGCTCTTGCCCCTATCCGAAACATCTTCTCTTTTTTGTACATCGCATCGGAAATAATCTTTACAAAAGACTGAATGTAGCGGCTCCCAAATTCGTCTCCTTGCGTATCATTCACCGTCTTAAGTCCAAACAAGTCAATGTAAACTAGGGTGAAGTTAGACCTTCTGTTATTGTCTGAAATTAGTTCGTCCAGTTCCGTCTCAAAGCGAAATTGATTAGGGAGACCCGTTAGAGGATCAACTCCTCTTCGACGCCGTTCCTCCGTCAGCATTTCTTGGAGATCAGCAATCCGCGCGGATTGCAGTTCGGACGTTGCGTCAAGACCTTCTATCTTTTGTTCCGTGGATTTGTGGCCGAGGTAAGTAAGTAGCAAGCCGACGGCGACGGCCAACAGAACCCATAGGATGGGGTTTTCATCAACAGATTTTCGGAATTGAGCGTACTCTGGAAGTACAGACTTGATCAATGTGTCCGCCGATATTGCGACTACAATGCCAATGATCGCAATTGTAAGGCTTCTGAAAGTCTCGAAAATTTCTTTCATGTACGGTCATTACTCAGCTTAACTTGAAAACCAGGTTTCGTTTGCCTCTTTCGATTTTTTCAGAAATCGCGGTTACGAGCTGTGCGTTCAGTGCGGCTGCTTGGTCCACGATCGTAGAAATTCTTAAGTTCTCCATTCTGGTATCGGTAATTCTGCCCGGCTCTATATCAAAAAAGATGAGTTTTTCCGTAGCCGAGTTATCCAAAGATCTAACTGCGCTTTCCAGAATCAATGCCAACTCACCATCTGAAAGTTCCCCAAAGAAGAAATCAGAAATCACGACATCTGGAGTATTGAAGTCTTCAAATCTAAGCCAAAAATGGACGTCGTTTTTATGTGCGAATTGAACGCTGAAATCATCGATCCTCATTGACATCTCTAGCGCTGCCAGCGCGATGTTTGGATCATTTGATTCGAATATCATGTTGTCCGCATGTTTCTTGCAACCTGGTTCAAAATAGCTTCTCGCTCCGTGCCATGATGATCGCCGATCAGGTTGGGCAAAGTAAAGCCGCCGTTCGCCATCTAGCGGCATTTTAGTACGTTGGGCTCGAAGCAGCCTCTAACAAACTTCCCAAAACCCCCTCCCGACACACCCAACACCAACCAACTGCCAAGCATTGCACACCAGATGTGCATCTCCTCCGCTGGCTCTCTCCTCTGTTCTCTTGCATCCTCTCCCAAGGCGGACAAACCGCGCCCCAACCGGAGGACACCTCATGACCCAAGGCACCGCTCTTATCATCGGGGCAGGCAGCGGCCTGTCGGCCTCTCTTGCCCGACAATTGCACGCGCGCGGGCATGATCTGGTTCTGGGCGCCAGAAACACGGACAAGCTGGCCGACCTCGCCGCTGAAACCGGTGCCCGCACGGTCGCCCTCGACGGCAGTGACCCGGCCTCTGTCGATGCGCTGTTCGAAAGTCTTAACAATCGGTTAAGCGTTGCCATCTACAACCCCTCCGCCCGTCAGCGTGGCCCGGTCACCGATCTGGACGCGCAAGAGGTGCGGCGCGCCATTGAAATCACCGCATTCGGGTCGTTCCTGATGGGGCAGGCCGCCGCGCGGATCATGCTCACCCAGGCCGAGCAGGACGGGCGCCGCGGCACCATCCTCTTTACCGGTGCCTCGGCGGGGGTGAAGGGCTTTGCCCAGTCCGCCCCTTTTGCCATGGGCAAGTTCGCCCAACGCGGCCTTGCCCAGTCCATGGCCCGCGAATTGCACCCCAAGGGCATCCATGTGGCCTGGGTCAATATCGACGGCGGCATTTCCAACACGGCCCGCACCGAACGCATCGATGACGGCACCGACAAGATGCTGGACCCGGACGCCATCGCCACTGCCTATATGCAGTTGATCGCCCAGCACCGCTCGACCTGGAGCAACGAACTGACACTGCGCCCTTGGGTCGAGACCTTTTGATGGCGCAGCGGCAAGGTGCGGGCTAGGTTCCGCATATGCCGCGATTTGCTGCCAACCTGACACATCTGTGGGCCGAGCTGCCCTATCTCGACCGGTTCGATGCCGCGGCCGAGGCAGGGTTCACCGGCGTCGAGGTGCTGTTCCCCTATGAAGTACCCGCGCCCGACACGCTAAAAGCGTTGCAGCGCAACGGCTTGGAGATGGTGCTGTTGAACGCACCGGGCCCGAATTACACCGGCGGCCCGCGCGGCTTTGCGGCCATTCCGGGGGGCGAAGCGCGGTTTGACTACGACATGCGCCGCGCCGTGCGCTATGCACAAGCGCTGGGCGCGGGACTGATCCATGTGATGAGCGGGGACGCCAGCGGCCCTGAGGCCAAGGCAACCCTGATTGCCAACCTCAGGCGGGCCACCGCCAACCTGCCGGACGGTTTGTGCCTGACGCTTGAACCTTTGAACGAGGGCGCGATGCCCGGCTATTTCATGTCCAGCTTTGACCTCGCCGCCGAGGTGATCGAGGCGGTGGACACCCCCAATCTGGGCCTGCAATACGACAGCTACCATGCGCAAGAGATGACCGGCGATGCGCTGGGCACGTTTCAGGCCATGCGCCCGCTGATCCGCCACATCCAGATCGGCGACTCGCCCGGGCGCACGCCACCGGGCACCGGCAAGGTTCCCTTTCCCGCCCTGTTCGACGCGATAGATGCAAGCGGGTATGACGGTTGGGTCAGCGCCGAATACACCCCGAATGGCCATACCGAACGCGGGCTGGGCTGGATGCGGTAAGGCTGTGCGCCTGTGCACTTTTCAGTTCTGCACAGCGACACTAGGTCTGGGCCGAGAGTTACAGGAAAGCCGCCCATGATCCCTGCCCGCTACGCCCACATCGCCTTTGGTTTCCTGCTGAGCGGGATGATGTCGTTTCTGGTGTCCGGCATTTCGACCGTGCTGGCCATCGGCCTCGTGCCCGGGTTTCTGGGCCAGTGGGTCGGGGGATGGCTGCCCAGTTGGGCCGTCGCCTTTCCCATTGTGCTGTTCGTAGCACCCCTTGCACGTCGCCTCGTGGCGGCCATGACGCGCCCTGACTAGGATGTGTCCCCGCGGGGACAGGCTGTTCGCCGGGTATACGAGATATCAATCCGTTTGTGATTTCGGCGCTGTATCAAGCGGTTATCGCTGCGCACGGTCTGGTGGCCGATGTTAACCATGCGAAACGCACCATGGTGCGCGACGGGGCGCGGTTTTCATGAAATGCGGGATTTTGGGGGGTGCCGCCAGAAGAGGCGCGCAGGCCCGCTGCCGCAGAAGGGACCACATCGTTGGTGCGTGAACGCGGTCTTGTTCGGGGCGGGTCACACCGAATTCAGGTTGTGTGTCGAGATACGGTAGCAGGTGCGTTCGTCACCCACCCGGTACGCGACAGGCTCGAACTTAAGACGGCTTTGCGCAGGAAGCGGATTTTGCAAAATTGCGAATTGGCTTAAACATTGATGTATCGTGCTGTTACTCGCTCCGGCCTAATCACACTGGACCTAGATCCTTTTTGTTTGGACAGACTTGCCGTCCACTTTAACTTCGAACTCGACCCCATCAGCGCGAATTCTGAAGAAATGAATGGCCATGCTGAGGTACTCGGTTCTAGGCCCTTCCTGAATTACTTTATCTCCAGAGAGGTCTTCTTCCTCGAACCTTCGATCTCGCCAGAAATATCGAGTACATACGAGCGTCTTTGGGATGCCGTCCATGTCATCAAAGACAGCCTCTAGTGCTAACGCTGCTGCCGCATTCCTACCCAAAACAACGTCGGATCTTGTAAAGAACTTCCTTACACCTTTGGCGACAGTTCCCCAAACCTCCAGATTTTCTGCTACAGGCTTTGCCAGGAAGAAGGTTGCAACAAGTAGTGGCCAATAATCAGACAATACTTGAACGATCGTTGCGAACGCCGGAACTGAATATCCGGGAGCAACGTCGACTTCCTCAAACGTTTTGGAGAATTCCCTCTCGACATGCGATTTGAAGACTTCGTACTGTTGCTCCTCGCTTAGTCCGTTCGGCTGTCCGTAACTATCACCAACGATACAAACAAGAACTTCCGTAGGTCCTTCATTTCTTTGACCACCATGTTTCTCCACATCAGGAACCTCTCTGGCGATGCTGACCATAAAGCAAAATGGCCATTACTTCCTTTTCATGCTTATGATCGCCCTTACGACGAGTATTGTCGAGGCCGGCACCGCCCTGTTGCATCCACTCGGTTGACAAGCTTTAGCATACACTAAACTGATGTTTTGACACCCCACAGAACCGGTTTTTGGCAGGGGATGACACCAACAGCAAATGGGTGTCTTGGCGGAGAAAAACGGTTGATGAGACTTACAAAAATGGGAACAAGGCACGTCAAACTGTCCAGAATTGTTACCTGGTCTCAGCTTGCTAAGCTTGGAACAACTCCCATGGTACGCTTGACTACCTTGGTGCCTTTAATCGGAATTTTTCTGCTTTTCAACGAACAGACCGAAGTGGTCTTTCAGTTTCCTCAATTTCTGAAGTCGGACATTGGTGAAACCGCAGACAATGAGATCTCGGCGTCGAATCTCTACTTCACGTATTTTGGCCTTTGTAGCTTGGGCATAGCATCCCTATTGTTCACAGCCTTTTGCCCAAAGGAAATACAAGATCAACCAAATCAGCAGTTTTTCGTTTCTCAGGCCACTTCAACCGAAACGCCAGTCCTAGCCAAAGCCAATTTTCGAGAGGTTTTGGATCTACATCATGCTCAAATTGACGATGAGCAGTCTTGGGACAACCCCAATTACCCTGGGGAACTTGAAAGCGATTTTCATGCCTTGATGGAAGAATTCTACACAACGGCAGATCATGGCGAGCACGATACAGATGACGGTTTTCCAGAAGTAATGATGTCGACGGGCTACCTGGACTTCACAGATTTTGCACACATGCTTTGGTCGAATCCACGAGTGGTATGGCCCATGACAATTCCGGTATTTGATGTTGCGCCAAAGCTAGCAAAGGACGTTGCGTACATGAGATTTCGAGCGCTGAATTTCACTATGTACAAGGTGCGCGTCTGGATTTCTTCGTTCTTTCTTCTTGGCTTCTTGCTTTTGGCGTTTCCAACACTTCGTGTCTTCGCTCTCTTAAGCTATGGAGTGGTTTTCGGTTGGAACTAAACCGTCAGAACCAATGTCCGGTTCGGGCTGCCGAGGAACCATGAGGTGTTTAAATCAGTGAAATGCTGTTAGACTACCCACCGATGACGAAACGTGCAAAAATAGCTATCTTCGTGATCATAGTTGTCGCGACCTTTTTCCAAGAGAACGTAACTCTCTGGGACATCCTCGGTGTGGTCTTCACTGGCTGTGTCTTGGCGTTCTACGAGAGAATCAGAGTTTGGCTTGAACCAGTTATCGGAAAAGAAACAAAATTTTGAATGACGGACTGGTCCGCAATCCGTCGTCACAGGATCCGCAGATGAACGTCCGCTTTGGGTTGGCCGGGTCAACCGACCAAAAGCATCGAATGCCGGTACCGAACTCCATTGTCACTTCCTTCGGAAAAAGCCTGTAAGGAACATGGCCGCAACAACAGCGCAAAGAACAAAGAACGTTTTGAAGTTTTGCAACTCAGGGGGAGGAGCAACATCCCCAAAAAAGAGTTGCAGAAAAGACAACCTTTTCTCGCACCGGAATCGCTCCTTTGTTTCGCTGTTGTTAATGCGTCTGTTGCGCTGCCTCAACGACCGCTTCGGGCTGGGCTCGGCCAAACTGGTCTGTCAGGTAACCCCGGATTGTGCGCGCGCATTGGGACAACTATGTTCCATGCATTAGAAAAGGGACATGTTCTATTGAAACACTCACTTCCAAAGCGTCGCAATCCGTACCAGATGGTAGAGGAGGCTTTGGCTTCGGGCTGGCAGAGCGTGGATACTCTCCCATTGAAGGGTGAGGGCGAGTTCTTGGTACTTACCCTGTCCGGCTTGGTCAGGCTTGCCAGAAACCGAAGAGCGTACCGGAAGTTCCGCAAAGCCGATGGTTACGGTCCAAAACGCATTACCGTGAACGCGGTCGAAAGCGGAAACTACCTTGGCGCGATAGCGTGGAAATGGTTAGACGCGTAGCAGTCTATGCTGTGGCAGAACCAAGAGTGCGATGAAAGCTTATTGGCTGCGCGCGTTGTCAGGCTGAATTGTCCAAGCAATGAATGACCCCTTTGGACGTCCGCTTCGGGCTGACAGTGGTCACTACCTCGCTCAACTCGAATGGTCGCAAGAAGCCCAGCGTTCCGTCATCAGCTGATCAAGAGGTGATCGCCACCCCTAACCCTCTTTCACCCGCACTACATGCGTGTTCGCCCAGCACCTAAACTCACGCCCCTGCGGGGATCGCATGCAGGTCCGGTGCAACGAAAGCGGCGCGCGCGGCGTCTGAGAAGAGCGTGTCCTTGCGGTAGTGCGTCAACATGATCTGTGTGTCGAGCAGGCGCGCGTCTTGCCGCAGGAAGCGGTCGAAGGACGTCGCGGGGTGCGCCTTGTCCATGAAATAGGCCACCGCCATCAGCCACGAGCGGGTGAGCGTTTCGTGGTATTTGCCGTCCGGTACGCCATTGCGGTTCAGGAAGCCCTGGATCGCTGCGCGCATCCGGGGCATCGCATGTTCCACCGGCCCTTCGCAGAGGTAGACATAGGCAAGCAGCAGGTGAGCGCGGTGGTTGAAGTCGGCGGGCGGGACCAGCCCCGCTTCGAACCGGTCACGGAAACTCAGGTCGTCGGGTGCGGGCATCATGGACATCGTCGGCCTCCTTGGGGTCAATGCGCCTCTGCCCAATTCTGCCCTTGTCCTGCATCCACCGTCAACTTCACGTCCAGATGCACCACCGGGTCGGCGGCCCCTTCCATCACGTCGCGCGCCGCGCTGATCAGATCGTCAACCGCGCCGTCCTCGACCTCGAACAACAGTTCATCATGCACTTGCAACAGCATGGCGGCGGGAATCCCGTCGATGGCGGCGGGCATGCGGATCATGGCGCGTCGGATCACGTCGGCTGCCGTGCCCTGAATGGGGGCGTTGATGGCGGCGCGGGCAGCAAAGCCGGCATGCGGGCCCTTGGCCCCTATGTTGGGCGTGTGGATGCGCCGCCCGAACAGGGTTTCGACATAACCGTGTTCCTTGGCATACGCCTTGGTGTCGTCCATGTAGGTGCGGATGCCGGGGAACCGTTCGAAATAGCGGTCGATGAACCCCTGCGCCTCGCCGCGCGGGATGCGCAGGTTGCGCGCGAGGCCAAAGCCCGAGATGCCGTAGATCACGCCAAAGTTGATGGCCTTGGCCTGCCGCCGGATCTCCGGCGTCATCTCGTCCAGCGGCACGTCGAACATTTCCGAGGCGGTGAGCGCGTGGATGTCGATCCCGTCGTCAAAGGCCTGTTTCAGCTCGGGGATCTTGGCGATGTGGGCGAGAATGCGCAGTTCGATCTGGGAATAGTCCAGCGCAACCAGCGTCTTGCCCGGCTCGGCCACGAACGCCTCGCGGATGCGCCGCCCCTCCTCGGTCCGGATCGGGATGTTTTGCAGGTTGGGGTCGGTGGAGGCCAGCCGCCCCGTGGACGCCCCTGCGATGGAGTAGGACGTGTGCACGCGGCCAGTGTCCGTGTTGACGTGGTCCTGCAGCGCGTCGGTATAGGTCGATTTCAGTTTCGACAGCTGCCGCCAATCCAGCACGCGGGCGGGCAGCTCGTGTTCCGTCGCAAGGTCCTCGAGCACGTCGGCGCCGGTGGCGTAGGCCCCGGTCTTGCCCTTCTTGCCGCCTTCGATCCCCATCTCGTCAAACAGGATTTCGCCAAGCTGTTTGGGCGAGCCGACGTTGAACTTGCGCCCCGCGAGTTCGTAGATTTCATCCTCGAGCCCGGCCATCTTTTGCGCGAAGGCGTTGGACATGCGCGACAGCGTATCGCGGTCGACCTTGATGCCCGACCGTTCCATTGCGGCCAGCACGGGCACCATGGGTCTTTCGAGGGTTTCGTAGACTTTGGTGACCTGCGCGCGGTGGAGTTGCGGCTTGAACTGCTGCCAGAGGCGCAGGGTGATATCGGCATCTTCGGCGGCGTACTTCACCGCATCCTCAAGCGGAACCTGGTCGAAGGTCTTCGCCGATTTGCCCGAGCCGAGCAGCGGTTTGATCGGGATCGGTGTGTGACCCAGATAGCGTTCGGACAGCGTGTCCATGCCGTGATTGTGCAGCCCGCCGTGCATCGCATAGCTCATCAGCATGGTGTCATCGATGGGGGCGACGGTGATGCCGATCTGGGCAAAGATCTTGGCGTCGTATTTCATGTTCTGCCCGATCTTGAGGATGCTGTCATCCTCGAGCACGGGTTTCAGCATCTCGAGCGCTGCCTCCAGCGGCATTTGCCCCTCGGCCAGGTCATCGGAGCCGAACAGATCATCACCACCCTGTTTGTGCGTGAGGGGGATGTAGCAGGCGTGGCCCGGGTTCACCGCCAGCGAGATACCCACCAGCCCGGCGGTCATTTCGTTAAGGCCGGTGGTTTCGGTATCGACGGCCACATAGCCGCGTTCATAGATCAGGTCGATCCAGGTTTGCAGCGCGGCCGCGTCCTGCACGTGTTCGTAGGTGGCATCCTCGAAACTCGGCGCTTCGGGGGCATCTGCGGCCTCGGGGGCGGCGGGTTCCTTGATCTCGGGCGCGTCGATGCCAAGCTGGTCGGCAATGCGCTTGGTCAGGGTGCGGAATTCCATCTCGGCGAGGAACGGCATCAGCTGATCCGGGATCGGGTCGCGCACCTCGAGGTCGTCGAGGGTGAAGTCGAGCGGGGTTTCTTCGTCCAGTTGCACCAGGCGGCGGGACAGGCGGATCTGCTCGGCATGGTCGATCAGGGTCTGGCGGCGCTTGGGCTGCTTGATTTCGCCCGCGCGTTCCAGCAGGGCATCGAGATCGCCGTATTCGTTGATCAGCAGGGCGGCCGTCTTGACCCCGATCCCGGGCGCGCCGGGCACGTTGTCGACGCTGTCACCGGCAAGCGCCTGCACATCGACCACGCGTTCGGGGTAAACGCCGAACTTTTCGTGCACCCCGTCGCGGTCGATGCGCTTGTTCTTCATCGCGTCCAGCATTTCGACCCCGTCACCAACCAACTGCATCAGGTCCTTGTCAGAACTGATGATCGTGACGCGCCCACCGGCGGCACGGGCCTGCACGGCAAGGGTCGCGATGATGTCGTCGGCCTCGTATCCCTCTTTCTCCTTGCAGGCGATGTTGAACGCCTCGGTCGCGCGGCGGGTGAGGGGGATTTGCGGACGCAGGTCTTCGGGCATCGCCTCGCGATTGGCCTTGTAGAGGTCGTACATGTCGTTGCGGAACGTGTGGCTGCCCTTGTCGAAGATCACGGCGACGTGGGTGGGGGCATCGGGGCCGTTGTTCCCTTCGACATAGCGGTGCAGCATGTTGCAGAACCCGCTGACAGCCCCGATGGGCAGCCCATCGGACTTGCGCGTGAGGGGCGGCAGCGCGTGATAGGCGCGAAAGATAAAGGCCGAGCCGTCGATCAGATGCAGGTGACACCCTTTGTCGAACGCCATGTGCTGTGCTCCCCTGAGATATGCGTGTTCGGATGATGTGCCATGAATCCCCAAAGGGGGAAAGCACAAGCGTTTGTTAAGCAGTTTTTGGCAGTGTCGCGGGCATGAACATGAACACGACATTGGGCGATATTACTGACGTTTTGGGTCAGCAGTCCGGGGCCACGGGGGTCGCCGCCCGGATCGAGCTGTTGCGGGCGGTCGATATGCTGCGCTCGCATTCGGCGCGCGTGGCGCTGTATTGCGCGCTGGGCCTTGTGAAAGAGATGGAGACGGACGAGGAAACCGTGATTTCGGGCATTGACCGCGCCCTGCCCGGTTTACAGATCGCACTGCGCCTGTTGACCGGCAGTGGGCCGGAACCCGGCATTGATCGCGATGCGCTCGACTGGTTGCGCCAATCGGCCAGCACCATGCCCGACAGCGTGGATGTAATGCGCCGCTTTGTCGAGGCGATCACCGGCCTGACGCAGAACTACAAGGCTGGCACCAACACTGTCGATCACATGAAAAAGGTGACCCGGTTTGCGGCCACCGACTTCAATCGTCACTTTGCCAAGCTGGTCAACGGGCTGAGCGCCGATCTGCACAACGAACGCCACGCACGCAAGGCTACAGCCCAGGACACGGGCACCGAGGCGCGGGCCGCGCTGAGCGAGATCAGTGACATTTCACAGAATGTCGGCCTGATCGCCATCAACGCCTCGATCGAGGCGGCGCATGTGGGCGAACAGGGGCGCGGCTTTGCCATCATCGCGTCGGAAATCCGGGAACTGTCGGAAAAGATCGAACAGGCCAATGCGCAGGTGCAGGACAAGGTCGATGCGCTGATCCGCTCGGTCATGCAGGATTAGCGGTTGCATCAGGGCGGGTGATAACGATGCGTTGCCAGCGTGACCGCGTAGGGCGTAGGTGTCCACGCACCAAAGCGGATGCGGGCCCGGCGCATCATGTCGCCGATCCAGACATTGCAGGTGTTGAACAGGTGAAACCGCCCCTTGCCGGCAAAGAAACGGTCAAACTCGGAAAAGCCGGGGTGATCAAGGGCCGCCGTGGCCGCGCCCTGTGCAAAGCTGTCGGTGATCCCATCGAGCATCCGGGCCAGTTGATCGGCGTCCGCCTCGACCGCAGGCCACGTGCCACCCAGCGCCCCGGCCACGCTGACACGCATGACGGCGCTGTCGCCGGTTATCCCGCGCCAGATCGCACGGGGTGACACGTCTGCGTAACTGCCGGTCGAGGTGTAGAAATCCCGCGCGCCCCAACCGAACAGCACCCAATGCACATCCGGATGATCCAGCGCAATGCCGTGCTGGGCAAGCCAGGGCATGTTGTGCCGTACCACGTGGACGGGCAGCAGGATGTCATAGTGAATGGGGCCATTGATCAACAGCACGGTCACGGTGTCTCGCGGACCATGCTGCGCCTTGACCCCGTTCGACACGAGGCCGCCGATGGCTGCAGCACCAAGATAGGCGAGGCATAGAACGCACAGGCCGATCAGGCCGCGCGTGACCCAGCGGATCAGGCGCTGCCCTCACCCTCGCGGTGGATGTATTTGCAGTCGCAATACGGGCACTCGACCCAGCCGGTGTCTTCGGGGATCTGCAGCCAGACGCGGGGGTGTCCCAGCGCCCCTTCGCCCCCGTCACAGGCCACGCGGTGACTGTCGACATATTTGATTTCGGGCGCGTCGATGGGCATGTGTCGGTCCTTGGCTGTGGCGCAGTGCAGGCGCTGTTATGGGCCAAGGCGGGCGGTCAGACAAGAGCCTAGTCGCCGCGGTCGACCCGCGCCTGGTAGCAGTTGTTGCGGGCCGAACGGACATGGATGTAGGCGACGGCTGGATCGGCGAATATCGCATCCAGACGCGACGCGATCTCGGGTGTGGGTGTCACGGCACCCGTGCCATAGACGATGCGATCCTCTGCCGAATAGCCCTTGATCAGGTAGTCGGGCGAGGTGGTGAAAATCTCGGGCAGATCGGTGCCGCCGCCGCGTGCGCAGTCCTCGGCGCACAGGAAAATGGGTCCGACCTCGGCGTAAGGGTGCGTGCCTTGAAACGGCTTGTGGGCCAGCACCAGCATTTCGGCTCCTTCGGGGATGTTGCACAGGCAGTGACGGCATGGGTTGCCGGGGCCGGTGCTGCGTGTACGCTCGGGTGGGTTGCCAAAGGCGTCCGGTGCGCCCGCGCGATAGGCGGCGGCGGTTTCGGTGGGCAGGGCAGTGAATGTTGTCATGTCATCTCTCCTTTCCCGCATCCTGCCTGCATCGGGCGGACCACTCGACCCGAACCTTGCGCAACCCGCTTCCTTCTCTGTTCTGAAAAAATCCCGGGGGAGGCCGCAGGCCGGGGGCAGAGCCCCCAGAAAAGACGGGCAGTTCAAATGAGAACAAAAAGTGAATATACTGGCGGCCTGCCGCTGCCGAATCTGCCAATCCAATGTTTGTCGAACTGTCGATCACCTCGAATTTCACCTTCCTCACCGGGGCCTCCCACCCCGAGGAATACATGAACCGTGCCGCCGTTTTGGGGATGGAGGCGATTGCCATCGCCGATGACAACTCGGTGGCGGGGATCGTGCGCGCGCATACCGAGGCCAAGGCCATCGCGCGCATGGTCGAGGAACGGCGCGCGTTTGACCGGGCCTATGGCCTGATTGGCCCGCCGAAACCCGATCACATCCCCGACCCGCCGCATCTGGTGCTGAACGTCACGCCGCGGCTGATCCCGGGCGCGCGCCTGGTCTTTTCCGATGCGCCCCCGATCACGGTGCTGCCGGAAAACCGCGAGGGGTGGCGATCATTGTGTCGTATCATTTCCGCCGGCCGGCTGCGGGCGGAAAAGGGGCAGTGTGATTTGCAACTCGCAGACCTCGAGGAATTTGCGCGCGGTCTGCACCTGTTGCTCTGGCCACAGGCGCAGGGGGTGCCGGGCGGCGCGGGTGATTGGACGCAAACAGCGCAGCGGCTGACGCGCCGCTTTGGCGGGAAAATGCATGTGATGATGGTGCCCCGTTATGATGGCCGTGACACGCAGCGCTTTGACCGCATCACCGATCAGGCCAACCGGCTGGGCCTGCCCACCATGGCCTCGGCCGGGCCGCGCATGCATCATGGGGCGCGGCGCAAACTGGCGGATGTGCTTTGCGCGGTGCGCCTCAAATGCCGGGTCGACGCGCTGGGCCGCGCTGCCCTCAGCAATGGTGAGGGGCGGCTCCGGGGGCAGGCCGAGATGTTGCGCATCTTTGCTGGGCACGAGGAGGCCGTGCACCGCGCGGGCGCGCTTGCCGCCCGCCTCGACTTTTCCCTCGACCAGTTGCGCTATGAATACCCGTCCGAGATCACGGAGGATGAAACCCCCGGTCAGCGGCTGGAACGGCTGGCCTATGAGGGTCTGAAATGGCGCTATCCCGCAGGTGCCCCGGACAAGGCCCAGACCCTGCTGCGCCACGAACTGACCCTGATCGCCAAGCTGAAATACGAACCCTATTTCCTGACCGTGCGCGACATCGTCCACTTTGCCCGCAGCCGGGGCATTCTGTGCCAGGGGCGCGGATCAGCGGCCAATTCGGTGGTTTGCTATTGCCTTGGCGTCACGTCCGTCTCGCCCGAGATGGGCACCATGGTGTTCGAGCGTTTCGTGTCCGAGGCCCGGGACGAGCCGCCCGACATCGACGTCGATTTCGAACACGAGCGGCGCGAAGAGGTGATCCAGCACATCTATGAACGCTATGGCCGTCACCGCGCGGGTCTGTGCGCCACGGTCGTGCATTACCGGGGCAAGCGGGCCATCCGCGAGGTCGGCCGCGCCATGGGTTTGAGCGAAGACACCATTTCGGCGCTGTCCTCGCAGCTCTGGGGGTTCTTTTCCACCAAGGGGCTGGAGGCGGAGCGGATGGCCGAGATCGGCCTCGATTTCCGCGACCGCCGCCTGCAACAGACGATTGAGCTGGTGTATGAGATCAACGGCTTTCCCCGCCACCTCAGCCAGCATGTGGGCGGGTTCATCATCACCGAGGGGCGGCTGGACGAGTTGGTGCCCATCGAGAACGCCACGATGGAGGACCGCACCGTCATCTGCTGGGACAAGGATGACATCGACTCGCTTGGCATCCTCAAGGTTGATGTGCTGTCCCTCGGGATGCTGACCTGCATCCGCAAGGCTTTCGATCTGCTCAGGATGCATCATCAGCGCGACTACACCCTCGCCACGCTGCCGCCCGAGGATCCGCGCGTCTATGACATGCTGTGCGCGGCCGACAGCATCGGGGTGTTCCAGGTGGAAAGCCGGGCGCAGATGAATTTCCTGCCGCGTATGCGCCCGCGCAATTTCTATGACCTCGTGATCGAGGTTGCCATCATCCGCCCGGGCCCCATCCAGGGCGACATGGTGCATCCCTATATTCGCCGCCGGAATGGAGAGGAGGAGGTGAGTTTTCCCTCGGACGAGTTGGGCCAGGTGCTGGGCAAGACGCTGGGCGTGCCGCTGTTTCAGGAACAGGCGATGCAGATCGCCATTGTCGGCGCGGGGTTCACCCCTGATCAGGCGGACCGTTTGCGCCGCTCGCTCGCGACGTTCAAGAAGCACGGCAGCGTCAGTGAATTCCGCACCCTGTTTCTGAAGGGCATGCGCAAGAACGGGTATGACGACGATTTTGCGGAGCGTTGTTTCAGCCAGATCGAGGGATTTGGCTCTTACGGTTTTCCCGAAAGCCACGCGGCCAGTTTCGCGCTGCTGGTCTATGCCTCGAGCTGGATCAAGTGCCATCATCCCGGCATCTTTGCCTGTGCGCTGCTGAATGCGCAGCCCATGGGGTTTTACGCGCCCGCCCAGATCGTGCGGGATGCACGCGAGCACGGTGTGGTGGTGCGCCCCATCTGCATCAATGCCAGCTTCTGGGACAACGTGATGGAGCCGGACGGGCAGGGTGGATTGGCCCTGCGCCTGGGGTTTCGCCAGATCAAGGGGCTGAGCGAGGAGGACGCGGCCTGGATCACCGCCGCCCGTGGCAACGGCTATCAATCGGTGCGCGATGTGTGGCGTCGGGCGGGGTTGGGGCCGAATGTGCTGGTGCGTCTGGCCGAGGCGGACGGTTTTGCCGCCATCGGCACGGGACGCCGAGACGCCCTGTGGGAGGCCAAGGCGCTGGCGCCGGGGCCGGGCCTGCCCCTGTTTGCTGCGGATATCGACGGCGAGGTGGTGGATGAGCCTGCGGCGTTGCTGCCCGAGATGACGCTGGGCGAAGAGGTGGTCGAGGATTACGTCTCGACCCGCCTGACCCTGCGCGCGCATCCCGTGGCGCTTTTGCGCCATATCCTGACGCCGGGGGCCGTGCCGGCCCAGGTTGCACAGGATGCGCGCGCGGCACCGGATTTGTCCAAGATCAGTTTCACACGGGGCACCCCGGATTGAGGGGCCCGGAATGAGTGGAACGTTTTCCGACGCGGAAAACGGCTGGAAAATGGCGCATTTTCCAGGTGCGCAACTGTTGGTGCTGTGCAGTTTTCCGCGTCGGAAAACAGCCGGAGACTGAGTCAGTCTCCGTTTCGCTGGTCGGGAGGCGGAAACCGTTCCTGCAGTGTAAACGCTTGTTCGGACACGCCATTTTCGCGCAGCATCTGCAACCGCTCCCATGCCTCGTCCAGCGACACGCGCGTGCCGCGTTTTGCCCACCACAACACCATCGTCGCCCCTTGCGACCGGTCCACCCAGTCGCGCAGCGCCTTCATCCCGTCCCGGTGCAGCGGTTCGCGATAGGCAAAGCGGTGCATGGCCGCCACATCCCGCCAGCCCGCCATTGTCAGGATGAACAGGTTGTCCTCTGTCCTGTCCGACCGGTGCGCGATCAGCCCGTCCATCTCGAGATACTGGCCATCCGCCGTGCGGGCGCCGTGGTTGTGCCAGTACATCCCGTCATCTTCACGGGCCTGCGCAAACACCTTGGGCAACTGCCCAAAGAAGTATTGCGCGTTGGGGTGCGAGATATCGAACGGGCCGATGGGGCGCACCACGTTCAGGTGTACCAGCATATGTTCGCTCATGATGTGCCCCCCGATTTTCTGCACCCACCCTAGATGCGGCGCATGGTAAGGCAACCGTTCTTCCATATGCGCACCGGGCGCGGTAGAAGTCGCCAAACGCTGCAATCAAAGGTCTTTGCCCAGATGTCCGCACCCAAACCCGTTGTTCTGTGCATTCTCGATGGTTGGGGACTGCGCAATGAGGAAGAGGGCAACGCCCCCGCTCTGGCCAACACGCCGACCTTTGACCGGATCATGGACACCTGCCCCCACGCCACGCTGATCACCCACGGCCCCGATGTGGGCCTGCCGCGCGGGCAGATGGGCAATTCAGAGGTGGGCCATACCAATATCGGCGCGGGTCGTGTGGTTGCCATGGACCTTGGCCAGATCGATCTGGCGATTGAAGAGGGCAGCTTTTTCCACAACCCGCGTCTGGTCGACTGGATCGCCGCGATCAAGGACAAGGGCGGACGCGCCCATCTGATGGGCGTCGTGTCAGACGGCGGCGTGCACGGGCATCTCAACCACATGGTTGCTGCCGCCAAGGCCTGCACCGATGCGGGGCTGGACGTGCTGATCCACGCAATCACCGACGGGCGCGATGTGCCCCCGAAATCGGCCCTCGACTACCTGACGGAGTTGAGCGAGGCCCTGCCCGCAGGCGCGCGCATCGTCACGCTGAGCGGGCGCTATTTCGCGCTGGACCGGGACAATCGCTGGGACCGCGTGGAAACCGCCTATGCCGCGATCACCCGTGCGGACGGCCCCGTGACGACCACCGCGAGGGACGCTGTCGAGAACGCCTATGCCGATGACAAGACGGATGAATTCATCCCGGCCACGGTCATGGACGGCTACAAGGGGGCCAAGGATGGGGACGGGCTGTTCTGCCTGAACTTCCGTGCCGACCGCGCGCGCGAGATCATGGCGGCGCTGGGTGATCCGGGCTTTGACGCCTTTGCCCCCGAGGGTCGGCCGGACTGGGCGGGTTTGATGGGGATGGCGGATTACTCCAAGGATCACGCCGCCTACATGACCACGATGTATCCCAAGCCCGAGATCATCAACACGCTGGGCGCGTGGGTGGCCAAGGCTGGATTGCGCCAGTTCCGACTGGCCGAGACCGAGAAATACCCGCACGTCACCTTTTTCCTGAACGGTGGCGAGGAACAGCCCGAGCAGGGCGAAGACCGCGCCATGCCCAAATCGCCCAGCGTGGCCACCTATGACATGCAGCCGGCGATGTCGTCGGTCGAGGTCACAGACCGTTTCATCGAGGCAATCGAGGCGGGGTATGACCTGATCGTTGTGAACTATGCCAATCCGGACATGGTCGGCCACACCGGCGATCTGGAGGCGGCCATTGCCGCTTGCGAGGCCGTGGACACAGGCTTGGGCCGCGTCTTGCCTGTGCTTGAGGCCGCAGGCGGGGCGATGATCGTCACTGCCGATCACGGCAATTGCGAAACCATGATCGACCCCGACACCGGTGCCCCGCACACGGCGCACACGACCAACCTGGTGCCCGTCGCGCTGGTCGGTGCCGAGGGAGAGATGAAAGACGGGCGGCTGGCCGATCTGGCCCCCACGGTGCTGCAGCTTATGGGGCTCGACCAGCCCGAAGAGATGACGGGGCACAGCCTGATTACATGAGGTACCTCGTTGCCATCGCCTTGTGTTTGATCGCCGCACCTTTGGCCGCCCAAGAGGACGCGGGCGCGCTGGCGCGGGATGCGGGCGCACAGCTCGAGGCGGCGTCGATCCAGTTGAGCGAGGCGGAGAGTGCCCGCGACAGGGTGCGCGCCCTGACCCAAACCGTGCAAGCCTATGAGGCGGGCCTGTCAGCGATGCGGGCGGGCCTGCGCCGCGCCGCGATCCGCGAGACGCAGTTGCGCGGGCAGTTGAACGCGCGGGATGCAGAGATCGCGCAGTTGCTGGCGGTTCTTCAGACCCTGACACCTGGCCAGGCACCGACGGCCTTCCTGCATCCAGGCGGTCCGAATGGCACGGCGCGCGCGGGCATGCTGCTGGCGGAGCTGACGCCTGCGCTGAACCAGCGCGCCGAACGGCTGCGTCGTGATCTGTCGGATGTGGAATCGCTGCGCCTGTTGCAGGACCAGGCCGCCGCGCAACTGCAAAAGGGCCTGGGCGAAGTGCAGACCGCCCGCGCCGCCCTCAACCAGGCGATGGCCAACCGCACCGATCTGCCCGTGCGCTTTACCGAAGACCCGGTGCGCACCGCGATCCTGATTGCCTCGTCCGAGACGCTGGATGCGTTTTCGACCGGGCTGGCCAACATCGCGACGGACGATGCGGGCTGGACTCCGCCCAGCATTGACGACCGGATCGGCACGTTGCCGCTGCCTGCGCGGGGTTTGATCCTGCGCCGTGCCGGAGAGCCCGATGCAGCTGGTATCACGCGCCCGGGGATCTTGCTGGCCACCCGTCCGGGTGCGCTGGTGACCTCGCCCACGGCGGCAACGCTGCGCTATGTCGGGCCCTTGCTGGACTTTGGCAACGTGACCATAGTCGAGCCGCGCCCGGGCACGATGATCGTACTGGCCGGGATGGGTGTGACCTATGGAGAGACGGGGCAAATCATCGCAGCAGGCACCCCTTTGGGCCTTATGGGCGGTTTGCCGGGGCAGGGCGACAGCACAGCCTTGTCAACAGGTGGTGAAGGGGGTGGCGCTGCGGCCTCGGAAACGCTCTATATAGAAGTCAGACAGGATAACGTGCCGTTGGACCCCCTGACGTGGTTTGGCACCGACAAGGATGGATAAGCAGGAAATGAAAAAATTTGCTATGGCAGCCATTGGCGGCACCCTTGCGGGTGTGATTGCCACAACCCAGATCGCAGGCCCGTTGCTGGCGCAGGAAAGCGCCAACAATGCCAGCGTCTACGAGCAGCTGGACTTGTTTGGAGACATCTTTGAGCGCATTCGCAGCCAGTATGTCGAGGATGTCGAACCCGGTGAGCTGATCGAGGCGGCCATTGACGGCATGCTGACCTCGCTTGATCCGCACTCGAGCTATCTGTCGCCTGACGATGCCGCCGCGATGCAGGTGCAGACGCGCGGTGAGTTTGGCGGCCTCGGGATCGAGGTCACGCAGGAAGAAGGCTTTATCAAAGTTGTCTCGCCCATCGACAGCACGCCCGCCGCCGAAGCGGGTATCGAGGCGGGCGATTTCATCACCCATGTGGATGGCGATTCCATGCTCGGCTTTACCCTCGATGAGGCGGTGGAGCGGATGCGCGGGCCGGTCGGGTCCGAGATCATCATCACCGTTGTGCGCGAGGGCGAAACCGAGCCCTTTGATGTGTCTATCATCCGCGACACCATCGAATTGCAGGCGGTGCGCAGTCGCACCCAGGGCGACACCGTAGTGCTGCGCGTGACCACCTTCAACGACAAGACGACACCCAACCTGATTTCCAAGCTCAAGGAAGAGGTGGATGGCCTTGGCGGGATGGACGCGGTCAACGGCTTTGTCCTTGATCTGCGCAACAACCCGGGCGGTCTGCTGACGCAGGCGATCCGTGTGTCCGACGCCTTCCTCGAGAAGGGTGAGATCGTGTCGACCCGTGGCCGTAACCCCGAAGATGGCGACCGCTTCAACGCAACGCCCGGTGATCTCGCCGAAGGCAAGCCGATCGTGGTGCTGATCAATGGCGGTTCGGCCTCGGCCTCCGAGATTGTGGCGGGTGCGCTGCAGGATCACCGCCGGGCCATCGTCGTGGGCACCAAGAGCTTTGGCAAAGGCTCCGTGCAGACGGTTATGCCCCTGCGCGGCGAGGGTGCGATGCGCCTGACCACGGCGCGCTACTACACGCCCTCGGGCCGGTCGATCCAGTCGCTGGGTGTCAGCCCGAACATCGTGGTGGAACAGCCCCGCCGCCGCCCCGTTGAAGAGGAAGAGGATGAGCCCGCGAGCGCGGTTGGTCAACGCTCCGAAGCGGACCTGCGTGGCAGCCTGAACAACGACTCGCTGAGCGAAGATGAGATCCGCCAGATCGAGGAAGATCGTGCCAAGGCCGAGGCGGCAGCAGCGCTGCGCGAAGAGGATTATCAGCTGGCCTATGCCATCGACATCCTCAAGGGTCTGAACGCGTTGGGGCCGACTGACTAACATATCCGCGTTTGAGCGGTGTGAACGGGGCGCACGGTGGGGTTAACCTACCGTGCGCTTTTTCGTTTGGGGGTGAATTGCGCATTTTGGCAGTGAAACTGTGCATTTTGCGCCTGCTGAAACGGGCGGTTTTGGGGGTGATTTCGCGATTCTGCGCAGATTGATGTAGAAACTGTACGTTTTTGCGTCGGCCAAAACCGCGATGTGCGGTCATGTTTTGTTAAGGAACTGTGGGCCGTTAACCTGTGTTGCGTTTGCGTTAATTTTCACGGGCGTGGTGGGCAGAGTGCCCACCCTACAGCGTGACTTCGTGCGGGGTGAGTTGTGACCAGTCGAAGGTGACGCCGATGCCGGGGACATCCGGCGCCACGGCGAGGTGATCCTGCACCACCAGGGGCCGCGTCGTATAGCGGTCGATGGGAAAGCTGTGCACCTCGAGCCATCCGCCATGGGGTTGGCTGGACACCAGCGAGACTTGCAATTCCTGCATGCCGTGGCTGCACACCGGCACGCCCGCATCCTGCGCCATTTTCGCGACCTGTAACCAACCGGTTATCCCGAGGCAGTTCGAGGCATCGGGCTGGATGAAATCCACATGCGGCATGGCGCGTTCGAACTCAAACATCGTGTGCAGGTTTTCGCCCTGCGCCACGGGCACGCCGGTGGCCTTGCGGATGGTGGCGTAATCCTCGAAGGCGTCGGGGACGATCGGCTCTTCGAACCAGGTGATGTCGAGCGGTTTGAACGCGTTGGCCATGGAAATCGCCTGATCCACGGTCATCGAGTAATTGGCATCGACCATGAAGGTGATGTCGGGGCCGATCAGGTCGCGCACTGCGGTGATCCGCGCGAGGTCTTCGGCCTCGGTCGGTTGCCCGATCTTGATCTTGACCGCGTTGTGCCCGCGGTCGAGGTAGGTCTGGATGCTGTCGAGCAGCTTGGGCAGGTCAAAGCCCAGATCAATGCCGCCCGCATAGCATCTGCACCGGTCCGACGCGCCGCCTGCCGCCTGCACCAGAGACTGCCCGGCCCCTTTCAGCCGCGCATCCCACAGCGCGATGTCGACGGCAGACAGGGCAAAGGACAGGATGCCGCCCCGGCCCACATAGTGCATGTGCCAGTCCATCGCGTCGGTCAGCGCCTCGACATTGTCGCCGTCCTGACCGATCAGAAACGGGGCCAGATCATGGGTGATCATGGCGGCCGTTGCGTGCCCGCCGCGCCCGCCATTGTAGGTGTAGCCGGTGCCTGTGCGCCCATCCTCAAGCGTGACCGTGGCCGTGATCAGGTGGAAGTGAAAGTGATCGCCATGTTTGGCGTCCACCAGCACCTCATCCAGCGGGACCTCGAACAGGCGGGCAGTGACATTGGTGATTTTGGTCATGGGCCGACCTTCCTTGGGTTGTGCGTAAGGTAATAGTTATATAACGTATGTGTTATGGAAGAATCACCAGACGCATTGAACGAGATTTTCGGCGCCCTCGCGGACCCGACCCGCCGGGCCATCCTGCGCCGCCTGGCAGAGGGAGAGGCATCGGTGACCGAGATTGCCGCGCCTTTCGACATGAGCCAGCCGGCCATTTCGCGCCACCTCAAGGTGCTGGAAAAGGCCGGATTGGTCGAACGCGACGTGGACCAGCAAAAGCGCCCCGCGCGCCTCAAGGCGCAGCCCATGGCCGATGCCGTCGGCTGGCTGACCGGGTTCGAGGCGTTCTGGACAGAGAGTTTCGGGCAGTTGGACAAGCTGCTCGAAGAATTGAAAGCAAGTGAGAAGGACCAGGGCCATGACTGACACACCCCAACTCGTTCTGGAACGGCGGTTCGATGCCCCGCGCGCGCTGGTCTGGCGGACATGGACGGACCCCGAACTGCTGCACCGCTGGTACGGACCGGGATGCGAGACGACAATCCGCAGCTATGATCTGCGCCCCGGTGGCACATGGCGCAACGAGATGGCGATGCGGGGCATGCGCGATCTGAGCGTGATGACATTTCAGGATGTCGTCGCCGAGGAACGGCTGGTCTTTGTCCAGTCGTCTGCCGATGCCGCATGGGCCGCAATTGCCAACCCGATGATGCCGGACTGGCCCCGGCAGGTGCTGACCACCGTGACGTTTGCAGATGAGGGCGACAAGACATTGCTGACCTTGGTCTGGGAACCGTTCGAAGCGACGCCAGCCGAAACCGCCGCCTTTGCCGAGATGGTGGGCAAGATGGGCGGCGGCTGGCAAGGTGGTTTCGCGATCATCGACGAAATCCTTGCCGAGTTGCAGGCGGGCTGACGTGCCCTAAGCCGGGTTCAGGTGCGCGCATTCCGGCACCGGGGTGCGCACCTTGCCCGTCTTGAGGTGGTCGATCAGGTTGTCGACCACAAGGTCGCCCATGGCCGCGCGCGTTTCATGCGTGCCCGACCCGACATGGGGCAACAGCACCACGTTGGACATGGTTTTGAGCGCGTCGGGGATCTTTGGCTCTGCCTCGAACACATCAAGCGCGGCGTAGCCGAGTTTGCCCGATTGCAGGGCGGCGACCATCGCCTCCTCGTCCACCACGGAGCCGCGCGAGACGTTGATCAGCGTGCCGTCGGGGCCAAGCGCCTCCATCACCTCGGCATTGACGATCTTGTTGGTCGAGGGGCCGCCGGGAGTGATGCAGATGATCACCTCGACCGTCTCGGCCATGCCTTTGAGCGTGTCGTGATAGGTGTAAGGCACGTCCTTTTGGCTGCGGGTGTGGTAGTGGATGTCGGGGTTGAACGGCGCCAGCTTGTCCGCGATGGCCTGCCCGATGCGGCCGAGGCCGAGGATGCCGACGCGCCGGTTGTCCGCGCTGCGCGAGAGCGGTGCGTTGCCATCGCGTTCCCATGCACCCGACCGTGCGTGCGCCTCGTCGGCCAGAAAGTTGCGGAAGCTGGTGAGCATGAGCATGACGGCGGTCGAGGCGACCTCGGCGTTCAGCACGTCGGGCGTGTGCGTCACGATCACGTTGCGCGCCACGGCGGCGTCGGTGTCGACCGCATCGTAGCCCACGCCATAGCCGCTGACCATTTTGAGGTTGGTACAGGCCGCCATGATGTCGGCGGGCACGCCATCGTGGCCGTTGGTCGCGATGTGGGTGATCGCGTCGGCGGGGTAGTCGCCGTCGCCGAGTTTGTGGATCGTGAAATGGGGCGTCAGGCGGTCGCGCATGGCGTCGGTGATCCCACCGATTTGCAGCAGATCAGGCATCTTGTTTTACCTCCTGGCGCTGGCGGCCCAGCCCTTCGATTTCGAGTTCCATGACGTCGCCGACGTTCAGGTAGGTGGGTGGTTTCATCCCCATGCCGACGCCCGGAGGCGTGCCGGTGGTGATGATGTCGCCGGGGTGCAGTGTCATCAGCCCGCTGAGGTGTTCGATGATTTCGGCGACGGTAAAGATCATGGTGGCGGTGTTGCCCGTCTGCATCCGCTTGCCGTTCACATCCAGCGCCATGGCGAGGTTTTGCGGGTCGGGGATTTCGTCGCGTGTGACGAGGTACGGACCCGTCGGGCCGAAGGTGTCGCAGGATTTGCCCTTGGTCCACTGGCCCGTCAGTTGGGTTTGGTAGTGGCGTTCGGAGACGTCGTTGACGATGCAGTAGCCTGCGACGTGGTCCAGCGCGTTTTCCTTGGAGACATATTTGGCGGTGGTGCCGATCACCACGCCCAGTTCGACCTCCCAATCGGTGTGGGTGGAGCCGCGCGGCATAACCACGTCATCATGTGCGCCGACGATGGCCGAGTTCGCCTTGAAGAACAGGATGGGGTGTTCGGGGATGTCGGCCCCGGTTTCGGCGGCGTGGTCGGAGTAGTTGAGGCCGATGCACAGGAACTTGCCGAAGTTGCCGACGCAGGGGCCGAGGCGCAGGGCGCCGGAGACTTCGGGCAGGGTGGCGGGGTCGAGTGCGCGCAATCTGTCGAGCGTCGCGTCGTCCAGCGTGGCCCCGGTGATGTCGTCGATTTCGCCGGACAGGTCGCGGACCGTGTCGCCGTCGATGAGGCCAGGCTTTTCCTGGCCGGGGTTGCCGTAGCGTACCAATTTCATGTCTTCAAATTCCTTGCTTAGTGGTTGTCGCGTGGCATGTGCCTGCGCGAGATGTCCTGGTAGTCGGCAGCGCCGCGCAGCGTCATGCCCTCGTCAAAGCGGCCCACTCGGTCGCGGAAAATCTCCTGCCATGGTGACTGGCTGTCGGGCGTGCCGTAGCCGCCAGCATCGGCCAGCGCGACGGCGCGTGCGGCGAGTTCCGCGGGTTCGATCAGCATGTCGGCGGTGCATTTCTTGAGGTCGATCCGCACGCGGTCGCCGTTTTGCAGGAGCGCCAGCCCGCCGCCATCCGCCGCCTCGGGCGAGGCGTTGAGAATCGAGGGGCTGCCAGAGGTGCCCGATTGCCGCCCGTCACCAACACAAGGCAGCGCGTCGATGCCTTTTTTCAGCAGATAGGAGGGCGCGCGCATGTTCACGACCTCGGCCCCGCCGGGATAGCCCTTGGGGCCCGCGCCGCGCATGAACAGGATGCAGTTTTCGTCGATGTTCTCGGCCGGGTCGTCGATGCGGTGGTGGAAATCCTCGGGGCCGTCGAAGACAACGGCACGGCCCTCAAACGCTTCGGGATCGTCGGGGTTGGACAGATACCGCGCGCGGAAATCGGGCGAGATCACGGATGTTTTCATGATCGCGCTGTCAAAGAGGTTGCCCTTGAGGTTGATGAAGCCCGCGTGTTCCTTCATCGGGTCTGCGACCGTGCGGATGACCTTGTTGTCTTCGGAGCGGACATTGCCGCAATTCTCGCGCATCGTCTTGCCGTTGGCGGTGATTGCGTCGGGGTGTGGCAGCATGTCGGCGGCGATCAACTCGCCGATGACGGCAGGCACACCGCCTGCGTGCTGGTAATCCTCGCCCAGATATTCACCTGCGGGCTGCATGTTGACGATCAAGGGCACGTCGTGGCCCACGTTCTGCCAGTCGTCATTGGTCAGCGGCACGTCGAGGTGCTTGGCAATGCCATTGAGGTGGATGGGCGCGTTGGTCGACCCACCGATTGCGGAGTTGATGACGATCGTGTTCTCGAACGCCTCGCGCGTCATGATGTCGGAGGGCCGCAGATCTTCCCACACCATGTCAACGATGCGCTTGCCGGTCTCGTAGCTGATCTGCCCACGCTCGCGGTAGGGGGCGGGGATGGCGGCGGCGCCGGGCAGTTGCATACCAAGCGCTTCGGCCAGAGAGTTCATCGTGGTCGCCGTGCCCATGGTGTTGCAATAGCCGACCGAGGGGGCGGAGGAGGCGACGAGTTCCATGAACCCTTCCTCGTCAATCTCGCCCTTGGCCATCATTTCGCGGGCTTGCCATACGATGGAGCCGGAGCCGGTACGCTTGCCCCGGAACCAGCCATTCAGCATCGGGCCGACCGACAGGGCGATGGACGGGATGTTGACCGTGGCGGCGGCCATCAGCAGGGCAGGCGTGGTCTTGTCACAGCCGATGGTCAATACGACACCGTCCAGCGGATAGCCGAACAGGGTTTCCACGAGGCTGAGATAGGCGAGGTTGCGGTCCAGCATGGCCGTGGGGCGCTTGCCGGTTTCCTGGATCGGGTGCACCGGGATTTCGATGCACGTGCCGCCGGCGGCGATGATGCCGTCGCGCACGCGTTTGCTGAGTTCGATGTGGTGGCGGTTGCAGGGGCTGAGGTCGCTGCCGGTCTGCGCGATCCCGATGATCGGCTTGCCTGATTGCAGCTCTTCCCGTGTCAGGCCGTAGTTCAGGTAGCGTTCGAGGTAGAGTGCGGTCATTTCCGGGTTGTCCGGGTTCATGAACCATTTGCGCGAGCGCAGGTCTTCTATTCCGATTTTCTTGGTCATTGGCCTGACCAGCCTCCGTCAATGATGTGGGGATGTCCTGTGGTGAAACCGCTGTCGTCACTGGCGAGGTAGACGACCAGTGCCGCGATTTCCTGTGCGGTGGCCACGCGGCCCATGGGCTGGCGTGACACGAATTGTTTGAGCGCTTCTTCGTAGCTGCCGACCTGTTCGCCCAGCGCCTTGACCCGGTCGTGCCAACTGGGGCTTTCGACCGTGCCGGGGCAGATGCAGTTGCAGCGGATGCCTTTGGTGACGTAGTCGACCGCGACCGATTTGGTCATGCCGATCACGGCGGCCTTGGTCGTGCCGTAGATGAACCGGTTGGGCGCGCCGATCACGGACGAGCAGGCGGACGACATGTTGATGATCGACCCGGTGCCGCGGTCGACCATGCCGGGCAGGGCCGCGCGCATGGTGCGGAACATCGAGCGCACGTTGAGGTCAAAGGCGAAGTCCCATTCGTCATCCGTGGCCGTCATCACGTCGCCGTGGTGTACGAAGCCTGCGCAGTTGAACAGCACATCCGGTGCCGCACGGGCGACGCCTGCGGCAATGCTGTCGGCGTCCATCGCATTGAGTTCAAAGGTTTCGATGCCTGCGGGCATGTCTGCGAGCAGGTCGGCATTCACATCCGTGGCAAAGACCTGCGCCCCTTCTGCGGCCATCGCCTCGGCGCTGGCGCGGCCGATCCCTTGGCCTGCCGCGGTCACAAGCGCGCGCTTTCCGTCTAAACGGCCCATGTGGTCCCCCCATCCTGATCAGGTGTTGCGCTGGCCCGTGGCCTGCGTTTTGGTGTTAGCGTAGGACATGGCGTAACTGTTGACCAGACGTCACGGCAATTTGGGAGGATGCGCGATGGCGTTTGAGAAGGTGGCCCTTTTGGGCACGGGTTTGATGGGCTTTCCCATGGCGCGGAATCTGGCGGAGGCGGGCGTGCCGGTCACCGTCTGGAACCGGACAAAAGCCAAGGCCGACCCGCTGGCCGCCCATGGTGCGCGCGTGGTTGAGACCACATCCGACGCGGTGACGGATGCCGATATCATCATCACCATGATGAGCGATGGCCCGACCGTTCTGGCCGTGATCGAAGAGGTGTCCTGGGCCTTGGCTGCGGGGGCGTTGTGGATCGACATGTCGTCAACAAAACCTGGGGAAGCGCGCGCGCAGGCCGAAGCCTTGGCCGCCGTTGGCGTCACCCATCTGGATGCGCCTGTGTCCGGTGGCACAAAGGGTGCAGAGGGCGCGTCGCTTGCCATCATGGCCGGTGGCGGGGCCGAGGATTTTGCCCGCGCCGTGCCTGTGCTGGAGGTGATGGGCCGCCCGGTTCATGTCGGCCCGTCGGGCACCGGGCAGCTGAGCAAACTGTGCAATCAGACCATTGTTGCCGTCACAATCGGGGCTGTTGCCGAGGCCATGTTGCTGGCCGAAGAGGGCGGTGCAGACCCTGCCGCCCTGCGCGCCGCGCTGAAGGGGGATTCGCCGACAGCACAATTTTGCAGCAGCACGGAGAGCGGATGACGACCGGAAATTTCGTGCCTGGCGGACTCTCGAAATTTCAGCTCAAGGATTTGGACAATGTGCTGGTCGAAGCCGAATCAGCGGGCCTGTCCCTGCCCATGACCCAAGGGGTGCGGGATCGGTTCGCTCATTTCGTTGAGCATATGGATGGTGCGGATCAGGACCATTCGGGCCTGTATCTTGAGTTGCGCGCGCAGAACGGGATGGACACATGAAACGGGTCCTTATTCTGGGCGGTGGCGGCATGGTCGGTCAGAAGCTGGCCCACAAGCTGGAGGCCGAGGGGCTGGACGGTGCGCCCGTTGCGCTGACCCTGCACGACATCGCCTTTCCCGAGGGTGGCGCGGGCACGGATCGCCGGGTGGGCAACCTGTCGGTTGCTGCCGAGGGCGCGGCGCTGGCGGCGGAACGGTTTGATCTGATCTATTTCCTTGCCTCCATCGTGTCGGGGGAGGCAGAGACGAATTTCGATCTGGGCTGGCAGACGAACATGATCCCGATGTGGCATTTCCTTGAGGCGTTGCGCGCGCAGCATCGCGCCACCGGTGGGGATTACGTGCCGCGTGTGGTCTTTACCTCGTCCATCGCCGTGTTCGGGGGGCCGTACCCGGACAAGATCGGGGATGAATTCCTGACCTCGCCCCAGACCAGCTATGGCGCGCAGAAGGCGGCGTGCGAGCTGATGATCCAGGATTTCAGCCGCAAGGGGTTTATCGACGGCATGTCGCTGCGTCTGCCCACAATCTGTGTGCGGCCGGGCAAGGCGAACCTGGCGGCCTCGTCCTTTTTCTCGGGCATCATTCGCGAGCCTTTGAACGGGGTCGAGGCGGTGCTGCCGGTCGAGGACACGGTGCGGCATTGGCATGCCTCGCCCCGGTCGGCGGCGGGGTTTCTGGCCCATGCGGGGACGCTAGACACGGAGCGCTTGCAGGGGCGGCGCGCGCTGAACCTGCCGGGGATCAGTTGCACCGTGGCCGAACAGATCGAGGCGCTGCGCGAGGTGGCGGGCAATAACGTCGTGGCCCTGATCAAACCGCAGCCCGATGCCGCCATCGCCAAGATCGTCGACGGCTGGCCGCGTGATTTTCTGCCCGAACGTGCCTTGGCCCTGGGGTTCACCGCCGAGACCTCGTTCCGCGAGATCATCGACGTCTACGTGGCCGAGGACCTGCCGGGCCGCTGACCCGCTCAGCGCATCACGAACGGGTTCGCCATCGGTTCGGGCGAGGTGTCGATCCATGTGGTTTTGGTGCGCGTGTAGTCGAGGATCGCCTCGGTCCCTGCCTCGCGCCCATAGCCTGACTGGTTCAGCCCGCCAAAGGGCGCGATGGGCGATACGGCGCGGTAGGTGTTGACCCAACAGATGCCCGAGCGGATGCGGTCGGACACGCGGTGCGCCCGGGCGAGGTTTTCGGTGAACACGCCCGAGCCGAGGCCAAAGTCGCTGTCATTGGCCAGGGCAATCGCCTCTTCTTCTGTGTCGAAGGGCAAAAGGGACATGACCGGGCCGAACATCTCGACCTTGAGCGTTTCGGTGTCGGGATGCGCGCATTCCACAAGTGTGGGCTGGAAGTAGGTGCCTGCGCGGTCCGGGGTGCGGATGCCGCCAAAGTGGATGGTTGCGCCCTGGCTTCGGGCCTTTTCCAGCGTCGCCTCGATCGTTTCGATCTGGGCAAGGGTGCAGAGCGGGCCGACATGGGTATCGGCGTTTAGCGGATCACCGACGATGATGGATGTGGCGCGTTCGGAAATGCGGGCGAGCAATTCGGGCAGGATCGCGCGGTGCACGATCCCGCGTGACCCGGCCACGCAAGACTGGCCCGAGGCCCCGAAGTTCCCCGCGATCAGGCCGTTCACGGCGGACTCGAGCGAGGCATCCTCGAACACGATGATGGGGGATTTGCCGCCCAGTTCCAGCGAGGTGACGGCGAAATTCTCGGCCGAGTTGCGGATGACGTGGCGCGCGGTGTCGGGCCCGCCGGTAAAGGCGATGCGGTCGATATCGGGGTGGCGGGTGAGGGGGATGGCGCAATTGGCCGCGTCCCCTGTGATCACCGAGACGACCCCCTTGGGAAAACCGGCCTGTTCCACCAGCCGCGCGAATTCCAGCATCGGGACGGGGGCAAGCTCGGACGCTTTGAGGATCACCGCGCACCCCGCCGCAAGGGCTGGCCCCAGCTTGGTCGCGGTCAGGAACATCTGCGCATTCCAAGGCACGATGGCGGCCACGACGCCGATGGGTTTGCGGGTGGTAAAGACGTGCATGTTGGGCTTGTCGATGGGCAGAACGGCCCCTTCGATCTTGTCCGCGAGGCCCGCGTAGTAGCGGTAATAGGCGGCGACATATTTGGTTTGCGACGCGGTTTCGGCCAGCAGCTTGCCGCTGTCATTGGTTTCGGCGGTGCCGATCTGTTCGGCGTTTTCCTCGATCAGGTCGGCGAGGCGGTAGAGCAACCGCCCGCGCGCGGTTTGGGTCATGTCGCGCCATTGGGGGTCATCCAGCGCACGCTTGGCCGCGGCAACGGCGCGGTCCACATCCGCGGGGGCGGCGCAGTCGAAGCTGGCCCATGTTTCACCCGTGGCGGGGTTCGTGCTGTGCATGATCTGCCCATCGGCCCCGGCGCACCAGGCGCCGTCGATGAACAGGTCGTAATGGGGGAGGTTGGGCATGTCCGTATCCTGTTCTGACTTAGGCAAAGGCTGGCATGACGTCGTTTATAAACCGATCCAGCGAGGCGCGCTTGCGTTCATTGGACATGCCGCTGTCGATCCAGAAGGAGTATTCGTCATAGCCCAGATCCTCGTAGCGCTTGATCTGGTCGATCACCTCCTGGGCCGTGCCGATGGTCAGATCGCGGGCCATGTTGTCGGGGGCCATCATCGCGTTGCCTGCCATATCCGCATCTGACAGCGGATCGATGTGCCCTTGGCTGACGGGCCGTTTGTTTTGGAACCATGCGCCGAAGTAGTTGTAGAACCGGCTGAGTTCGTCGGCGGCGCGGGCCGTGTCGGCATCGTCCGAGGCGACATAGGTGTGGTGCAGCAACATGACCTTGGGGCGCGGCCCGTCATAGTCGGCGCAGGCGTCGTTGAAGCGGCCCATCAGCGTCGTGATCTCTTCCATCCCCTGCCAGAGCGGGGTGACCTGCACGTTGAACCCGTTCTGCACGGCGAATGCGTGGCTGTTGGGATCGCGTGCGGCGATCCAGATGGGCGGGCCGCCGTCCTGCACCGGTTTGGGCGCGCTGCTGGTGGCGGGAAAGGCATAGAAGTCGCCCTCGTGCGGGTGGTCCCCTTCCCACAGCTTGCGCAGGAGCGGGGTGGTTTCTCGCATCCGCTGCCCCGCCTCCCAGGCGTCCATGCCGGGCATCATCCGTTCGTATTCGTAGGAATAGGCGCCGCGCGCGATGCCGAGTTCCAGCCGCCCGCCGGTGACCACGTCTGTCATCGCCGCCTCGCCCGCGAGCCGGATCGGGTGCCAGAACGGGGCGACGACGGTGCCCGTGCCCAGTTTCACCTGTTTGGTGTGCCGCGCCACGTCGGCGATGGTGATGAACGGGTTGGGGGCGATGGTGAATTCCATCCCGTGATGTTCCCCCGTCCAGATGGCGCGCATCCCGCCCTCGTCCGCCATGGTGCACAGGCCGAGGAAGTCGGCGTAGAGCTGTTGGTGGTCCTGCTCGGGTGCGAGCCGTTCCATATGTGCGAAAAGGGAAAACTCCATGGCTGGCCTTTCAGGTTCGGGTGTCGGGGTGGACGTCGCCGGCCTCGCTGTCGCCGATATAGAGCCCGAACTGATTGTTCGCGCGTTCCCGGTGGTAGCGGGCCATCATCGTGGCGATGGCGGGCGAGGGCCATTGGGTGTGCGGGATGTGATCCAGCGGGATGCACTGCGCCGCGGCGGAGGGTGCGCGCAGGGTGGCGGTGAAAAAGATGAACTTTTCGCCGCTGTTGGCGTCGTCAAAGACGGAATAGACGCGCCCGATCTCTGCCGTCAGCCCTTGCGCCTCAAGATGTGCGGCCATGGCCGAGCGCGCAGCCGTGTTGTGCGCCAGCGTCATGCCCGGCAGGGTCCGTGCGCCGGCGTCGCCCTGCACCACCAATGCGCCGTCACGTTCGATGATCGCGCCCACGTGGGTTGGCCGGTCTGGCGCCGCTTGGGCCATGCGTTCCTTGGCCAAGGTAAAGTACCCGCCTTGCCCGTATCCCAGCCCGGGCTTGCCGGATTTGGCAAAGGCGCTGACCTGACCGACCAGAATGACGTGATCCCCCGCCGGGGCGCAGCTGTGCGTGTTGCAGGAAAAGGTGGCCACGGCCCCGTCGATCAGCGGCACGCCGTTCGTGTCCGGCGTCCAGGCCACGGCGTCGAAGCGGGTGCCTTTGGAGCTGGCGAAGGTGTTCGAAATCTCGTCCTGTCCCTCGGCCAGGATGCTGACCGCGAAGTGGGTGCAGGTGCGGAACGTCTCGAAGCTGGAGAGATGGGTGCCCGGGCACACCAGCAGCAGGGGCGGGTCAAGCGAGACAGAGGTGAAGGAATTGGCGGTGAACCCCACGGGCGTGCCGTCGGCGGCGCGGGCCGTGACGATGGTGACGCCCGTCATGTAGCTGCCAAAGGCCTGGCGCAGCGCCTGAGGGTCAAGCGGTGGCATGGCTGTGCCTTTGAAAGAATGCGCAAAGCAGGGCGGCGACGTCCTGTGCGTGGGTCATTGGCATCATGTGCCGCGCCTCGGTGAGGATGGTGGCCTGTCCGTTGGGGACATGGGCCGCCAGCGCCTGTGACATGGCGGGGGTTGAGTTGGGTTCGTCCGCGCCGGTGACGAACAGGGCGGGGCAGGTGATGCGCGCGAGGTCGGTGTCGGCGGGGCCGTCTTCTTCGGCAAAGACGCGGTAGGCTGTGGCGTAGCCGCGCGGATCGACGGAGGTGAGCCAGTCGGCGCAGTTGTCCCTGGCCGATTGCAGCGGGCCGGTGGGCTGTGGCCCGAACCAGCGGTCGAGCGTGGCGGATGGATCGGGCTGGCTGCCGCCTGCGATGTCTGCTGCGCGCTGTTGCACCGCCGCGCGGGCGGTGACGGACCGGCGGAAGATCGCGTTGAGCGGTGCGATGGCCGCGACGTGTTCGGGGTGGCGCGCGGCCATGTCCATGGCGATGAGCGCGCCCATGGAATGACCGACGACATAGGTCGGTGCGTTCAGGACCTCGGCGATGCTGTCGGTGAAGTCGGCGAGCGTCGCCTTGTCTGGCAGGGCTGCGCTGTGGCCGTGGCCCGGCAGATCAAGGGCTGTCACGCGGAACTGCGCGGTGAGGTGGGGCAGCATGGGCGCCCACGCCTCGGCCCGCAAACCGACACCGTGGATCAGCAGCAGGGGGCCCCCGCGCCACCCGTCCACCCGGCCAGCGATGGGGTCAGATCAGACCGAGGCAGGGTTGTCGACGTCATGGCCGAGGTCTTTCAAATCCTGATAGCGATCCCCGATCCGGTGATGGGGACGCCCGCCCGTGGCCCCACCCAGCACGATCACGATTTCGTCCGCGCGCGGTGCATCCGGTATGGCGAACTGGATGGTGAGGTAATGCGAGCGGCGGCCCGCATCGTTCTTGTCCATCAGCGGCACGGCAATGGGCGCATTGGGGCCGCCGCGCGTGTTGGTGAAGGCAAGATAGCTTTTGGCCCCCACCGCCTCGCGGTAGAAATTGCCAAAGCGCAATGTGTGGATCAGGGCCGAGGCATGTTCGATCTCTCCATCCACGCCGACAACGGCGGCCTTGCCATAGGCCTCGATCGCGTCACCGCTGCCCGCCAGCGCGATCATGCGGTCGGTCATCAGCGCGCCCAGCTTGGGGCCGTAATCCATGATCTCGGGCTTGAGGTCTTCGACAAAGCGCCCGGCCCAGGGGTTCGTGACCACAGCCGCAACGGCAAACATGCGCCAGGGCGTCTGCGCCTTTTTGAAGCCTTCGACATGGGTCTCTTCGTCAAAGGTCACGATTTTACGGATGTCGAGGGGCATGGGACGCGCACTTTTGTTGGGTTTATCAAGCGACCAAACACTGCGACGGGCCGTGAAAATTGACAATTTAGCAATTTGGGGTCAATGCCATTAGTCAGACTTATGGCAAGGTTGGAACAGCATGGGCCGATCCCTTCCACCGCTCAACTGGTTCCGCGCGTTCGAAAGCGCGGCGCGGCATCTGAGCTTTACCAGTGCCGCGCAGGAGATGGGGCTGACGCAATCGGCGGTCAGCCAGCAGGTGCATTCGCTTGAGGTGCGTCTGGGCTGTGTGCTGTTCGAGCGCAAGCATCGCGGGCTGGCCCTGACCGATGAGGGGCGCAAGCTGGTTCCCACAGTTGCGGATGCGCTGGGATCGCTGCGCCGGGCGACGGACAGTTTCGATGTGGGCACACGGGCCAATGTGCTGACCGTCGCCACCAGTGTCAGCATTGCGCAGTGGTACATCGTGCCCCGCCTTCAGGCGTTCACCGCGCGGCACAGCGATGTGGCGATCCGGCTGATGACCAAGGTGTGGCCGGACGAGTTTGCCAAGCTGGATGTGGATGTCGAGATCAGGTTTGATTCCCTTGCCTCGGCCCGGCCGAATTCGACCCTGCTGGGGCGCAATCAGATCGGGCTGTTTGCGGCCCCGCGCCTTGTTGGCCCTGTACCCGAGGGCGGGCTGTCACCGGACGCCATCTGTGACCATCCGCTGATCCAGGTCGTGGGCACGTCGGACAGTTGGCAGGACTGGGCACGGGTGCATGGGTACGAGGGCGCGGTCAGCCCGTCTGTCTTTGTTGAGTCCTATGGCATGGCTGTGGATCTGGCGCGCGCCGGGGCGGGGATTGTTCTGGCCAGCACGACCATTGCGGCGCCCTGCGTGCAGGATGGCACGCTGGTGCCCGTCTCTCCGCACAAGGTCGCGGCGAGTGACGGCTATCATGTGACACGCGACGCGGCTGCGCATTCGGATTTGCCGAAAACCTTTGCCGACTGGTTGGTCGGCGAGGTCGCCGCGTCAGAGGCTTGCCTGCCTTTCTGAGATCTGCGCGGTGCCCGGTGCGTCCAGCACCCAGACGGCCAGGGGTTCGGCCACCCCGCGCACCTGCTGATCGGGCGCGCGGCGAAAGCCGGTGGAGGCGTTTGCGGCCACCATGGCCGCGTCGCTGACAATCGCCTGCACGTCGAGGCTGCGCGTCATCGCCTCGAGCCGGCTGGCCACGTTCACGGTGTCGCCCAGAACGGCGAATTCAAGGCGGTTTGCGCCGATGTCCCCCAGCACGACCTGACCGAAATGCAAGCCAAAGCGCGCGTCGATCTCGGGCAGGTTATCGGCCCGCCGCGTGGCGTTCAGCGCCGCCATCCGGTCCGCCATCGCCCGCACGCAGGCCACGGCGCGCGCCGCGTCATCCTCTTGCGGCAGGGGAGTGCCAAAGCTCGCCATCAGACCGTCGCCGAGATACTTGTCGAGCGTGCCGCCATGGGCGAAGACCTCGC
This sequence comes from Tateyamaria algicola, assembly GCF_047715485.1. Classification (NCBI taxonomy): domain Bacteria; kingdom Pseudomonadati; phylum Pseudomonadota; class Alphaproteobacteria; order Rhodobacterales; family Roseobacteraceae; genus Tateyamaria; species Tateyamaria algicola. Next base: position 1,827,265 of record NZ_CP180422.1, on the reverse strand, counting down.
TTTCCATGCGGGCGTGAAAGGCGCGCAGCGTGTCGATCACCTCTTCGGCGGGGCGGCCATTGGAAAAGGCGGTAAAGCCCACGATGTCGACAAAGAGGATGGCGGCATCATGGCTGCGGATCTGGCCGAGGGGTTCATCCTTGACCGACAATTCCTCGACCATGGAGGGCGAGAAATAGCGTGCAAGGTTGGTGCGTTCGCGCGCCATTTCGGCACTGTCGAGCACGAGGTTCTGATAGCGGCGCACCGTGACGGCAAGGATCGCCGCCACGAGGAAGAACACGACGACCTCTTGAATGCGCAGATCCCAATGGACGAGATTTGGGTCCATCTGTGTGCCCAGACCGGGGATATGAGGAAACATCGTTTCTGCCACCGCAGAGACTTGCGGGTCTTTCCACCCAAACCACCACACGCAGGCCGCGCCCGTCATCCAGAGCGCGGTTGTCCAGTTCCCGATGGCGATGATCGTGCGCCACGAGTAGCTGAGCACCCCGGCGGCGAGGATGACGTAGAAGTACTGGAACACCTCGAACTGGTAGATCAGCGCGGTGGGCACCTGTTCGTTGTTCAGGGGGTTGGGCACCAGCAGCGCCGTCGTCATCAGCAGCAGGTCGGCAAACAACAGCCCCAGCTCGGCGCGCGACTGGCCGACCCGCCCGACCCGGCGTTGGGCTAGGCCCACCAGCACCAGGCAGAACAGCAGAAACTGATACCACAGCACATCCCAGTTCGGATTGAGAAAAACCAGCAGCAGCGCCGTGACGGACAAGGCGGCGATGCGTGCCTTGACGGCCAGGTCCATCCCTTCGCGCTTGTTGCGGGCCAGGGCCTCTTGCGCATGGCGATGCTGTGGCAGCGGGTTTTCGTCCGTGCGCGATCCGACCGCCGTGCCCGTGTCGCTGATGTCGGCCATGTGCGTCCCTCTTGCTGGTCTGTGACCTATGTAGGGTATGGCAACAAAAAAGCCCCGCCAAAAAAGGCGGGGCATAGGTGCAGTGCCTATTGTTTAGCCTTGGGTCAAGGCCGCAGGCACCTGGCGGTGTTCGGTAAAGTGTTAGTCGTGCATTTCGGCGCGCACCTGTTGGCGCAGCACGTCGATTGGCACTGTCTTGCCCTCGCGTTTGAAGGACCAGTAGGTCCAGCCGTTGCAGCTGGGCGCGCCCTCGAGGTGGGCGCCGACCTGGTGGATCGAGCCCTTGATATCGTCCCCGATCAGCGTTCCGTCAGCGCGCACCTTGGCCTTGTGGCGCTTGTTCATGGAATAGAGCTCTTCGCCCGGGCGCAGCATGCCGCGTTCGACCAGCTGGCCGAAAGGCACGCGCGGCTCGGCGCGTTTGGAGGCGGAGACGGTCAGCGCTTCCTTGTCGAATTTGCGGACATTGGCGATGCGCGCCTCGGCCACCTTGCGATAGGCGGCTTCACGCTCGATCCCGATGTATTCGCGGCCCAGCATCTTGGCGACGGCCCCGGTGGTGCCCGTGCCAAAGAACGGGTCGAGCACGACATCACCCGGATTGGTCGAGCCAACCAGCACGCGGTGCAGCAGGCTCTCGGGCTTTTGTGTCGGATGCGCCTTGTCGCCCGCTTCGTCCTTCAGACGCTCGCGGCCGGTGCAGATGGGCAGAACCCAGTCGCTGCGCATCTGGATGCCTTCGTTCAGGGCCTTCAGCGCTTCGTAGTTGAAGGTGTATTTGCTGGCCTCGGACTTGCCCGCCCAGATCATCGTCTCATGCGCATTGGTAAAGCGCTTGCCGCGGAAGTTCGGCATCGGGTTCGACTTGCGCCAGACCACATCATTGAGGATCCAGAACCCTTCGTTCTGGAGAGATGCGCCAACGCGGAAGATGTTGTGATAGCTGCCAATGACCCAGATCGCGCCATTGGGCTTCAGCAGACGGCGCGCGGCCTTGAGCCAGGCGGTCGTGAAATCGTCATAGGCGCGGAAAGAGTTGAACTGGTCCCAGTGATCATCAACCGCATCGACCTTGGAATTGTCAGGGCGATGCAGCTCGCCCTTCAACTGCAGGTTATAGGGCGGATCGGCAAAGATCAGATCAACCGAACCCGCAGGCAGGCTGTTCATGATATCAATGCAGTCACCCGCAAGGATTTGGTTCAAGGGAAGCGCCTCGGCGCCCTTTACATGTTTCGTCATCGTCTGCCTCTGTCCCCGGCACTTTTTGTGCTCGTTGGTTGCAGCCAAGATGAGTCATAGCCGATTCGCGGTCAATTTCTTTTTTGAATCAGTCACTTAAGAAAAATACTTGTCACAACATATTGTGGACGGGTTTGAACGAACGTCTATGGTGTGGGGTCACCCCGAGATTTTGGAGAGCGGTCATGTGCTTTTTTGATCCGTAACCCATGTTCGTCTCCCAGCCGTAGCCGGGATGCTGTTGCGCCAAATCCACCATGATCCGATCGCGACATATTTTGGCCACAATTGAGGCCGCCGCGATGGAAAAGGAGCGCCCATCGCCGCCGACCAACGGCGTTGCCGGGATGTTCAGACCGGGGGGCAGCACCGTGCCATCGACAAGCAGGTGATCGGGTGGTGCGCGCAGCCCCTGAACGGCCCGCAGCATCGCGAGGTGCGAGGCGCGCAGGATGTTGTGCACTTCGATCTCGTGGACGCTGGCATGGGCGATGGACACCTCTGCCGTGGCGATGATCTCTTCCCAAAGGGCCTCGCGCTTGCGCGCGCTCAACTTCTTGGAATCGTCCAGGCCTTCGGGAATGCGCGTCGGGTCCAATATGACGGCCGCCGCCGTCACCGGACCGGCCAGTGGGCCGCGCCCGACCTCGTCAACGCCTGCGACGCGGCCACCGATCTGCAACTCATGTGAAAAATCCGGCACGGCCACCCGCCTGTTCCTGAAACCCTTGCCCGAGGCACAAGCCATTTTCCGCGCGAAAGTGCAAACGCCCCGTGCCACCAAAGGCGCTGCATCGCGCAAAAAAGGGCGGTGCCCGAACACCGCCCTCTCCAGTTTGGCGACCCCTCAGGGGACCTATGGGGTCGCCGCTTGTCCCGCTCTTAGTGACGGGCCAATTGGTATCCGTGCTTGTTCAGGCACCGCGCGGCGTAGCCAAAGCGCGCACCGCGCTGGGTCCAGACGCGGCGGCCACATTGCTGCGGCAGGCTGGCGACGTGCTGGTAGTGGCGGTTCAGGCAGCGCTGGCCAAAGACGTTCAGGTAACGCCCGTTGTCATTGGGCAGGTTGAACAGGCAGCGCTGCGGCAAGAGCTTGCGGCTGACGCGGTGGGGCAGTGGCTTTGGGTGCGCATGCTGTTTGTGCCGCTTGATGTGGTTGGGTTTGTGATGTGGCTTGTGCACCTGTGGCTGGGGGGCGGCGTGACGTTCCTTGCGATCGTCGCGCTTGTCCTTGATCACGGCACCCACGATGGCGAGGCCCAGCAAGGCGGCAAGGGCTGCCCCCACTTCGTCCTGTCCGGCGCGGGCTGGCGCGGCCGAAAATCCGGTGATGGCGATGGATGCGGCAGCGATGGCAGCGATGAAAGTGCGGTGGATGCGACGTGTCATTGGGGGCAGTCCTTTCAGAAGTGGCAGGCCAGTGTGTTGGCGATGACACCAACCTGGGCCGCCCCCTTTCAGACAGGCAATAACAGCCTCCCGTTATCGAATATCATCCACCTCAACCCCTTCCTGTTATTGAATATCCCGGTTTTTCGGCCCACTCTCGCCCCTATGAAACAGATCGCCCTTTCTCTTGCGATGTCCCTTGCCCTTGCGGGTACGGCACAGGCGCAATGCTATGCCGACTACAAGGCAAAACAGGACAATCCGCTGCGGCTGCATTACGGTGTGGCGCAGGTGTCCGGCCAATGCGCGGCCTCATCCGCGGCCAGCCAGTTGCAATCGCGTCTTGCCGCACAAGGCTGGACATTGTTGCAGGTTCTGTCCGTATTTGGGCCGGAAGGTCTCGACCAAAGGAAAGCCAGTGCAGGATCCTACTACCTCCGCTTCTGACATGCGGCGCACCGGTGGACGGCTGGTGGCGTTCGGCATTGCGGGCATCGTGGCGCTGTTGCTGCTTGCGGCGCTGTTGCTGTTCCTGACCCTGCCGGATGCGGGCGCCTTTGATGCGCGGGTCGAGCGGATGTTCATCGAAAACGCCGACCTCACCAGCCAGGCCGAGATCAAGCTGCTGGAAATCCTCGCCCAGTCCGGCACCGCGTTTTCCGACACCTTGGCCAGCTACCGCGTCGTGATCTTTGTGCTCTTGGTCTTTGCCACCGGCATGATGATCGCAGCGCTTGTGTTCCTTGTCCTTCTGGTCGGCTTCAACCGCCGCATGGCCCAGATCGAGCGGGCGGGCATCCAGGTCAATTCCCTGCTGATCAGCCGCGAGGAAAACACCGTCTACCTCAATAACCTCGGCTTCAAACTGACGGATGCGGCCATGGAAACGATGAGCATCCTAGCCGAGGCGCGGATGGACGATGATGTACTGTCCGGCTCGGAAATCGAGGGCATTATATCGGGGCGCAGTGCCGCAGATTGCGAAGAGGCGGCAGGGGCCACACGGATCAAGCGGTTGCGCGATACGCTGGGCAACCAGATCGTCAGCGAACTTCTGGTCAAGAACATCGCGCGGCGCGGCTACATGCTCGCCGTGGAAAAGGACGTGATCAAGGTGCTCTAGGCGCTGGCCCTTTCCTTCTCTGTTCCCAAAAAATCCCCGCCGGAGGCACAAACGCGGCTGCCGGAGGCAGATGCAAAACATCACGTGGCGCGTATGCGCCTCATTTCTGAGGTGGCCATCTGGCGGCGCACGCGGATAGGGTGCGCAAAAGACAGGAGAACACCGACATGCCCGCACCCCATAACCCGTTCAAGGCTGCCATCAGGAACGGAGAGACCGTCATTGGCTGCTGGCTGTCGCTGGGCGATCCGCTGGCCACCGAAATCGCGGGCACGGCCGGGTTCGACTGGCTGCTGATCGACGGCGAACACACCCCCTACGACATCTCGAGAATGCGCATGCAGCTCATGGCGCTCGAGGCCTCCGACAGCCATGCCGCCGTGCGCGTGCCCAGTGGCGAGACGTGGATCATAAAGCAGGTCATGGATGCGGGCGCGCAAACCGTGCTTGTGCCCATGGTCGAAAGCGCGGAACAGGCGCAGCAACTGGTGCATGATGTGCGCTATCCGCCCGTTGGCGGGCGTGGCGTGGGCTATTCCGGCGCGCGGTGCAGCCGCTTTGGCGCGATCACAGATTACGGCCCCACGGCAGATGACCAGATCTGCCTGCTGGTGCAGGTCGAAAACCGCGCCGGGCTGGCCGCGCTGGACGACATCCTTGCCGTCGAGGGCATTGATGGTGTGTTCATCGGCCCGGCTGACCTGTCGGCAGATATGGGTCATATGGGTCAGCTGACCCATCCCGAGGTACAGGCCACTATCAGGGGCGCATTCGCCAAGATCGAAGCCGCGGGCAAGGCCCCCGGTGTGCTGGCCACAACGCCTGAATTCACGCAGGACTGCCTCGACTGGGGTGCGCGGTTCGTGGCCACCGGCCTCGATCTATTGATCCTTGCAAACAGCCTGCGGGCCCTTGCCAAGAGGTGGAAGGGCTAGCCCGCCTTGATCCCCATCGCGGCCTGCGTGTAGCCCCCCGCCGCCCCGTCGATAAAGTGCACATGGCTGTCGTCCATGATGGACGGCACGATGCAGGTCATCATCGCCTCGTCTTGTGTGTGCATGCCATAGGTCACCGTGCCCGCCGCGCGCGCCGCGTCGAGAAGCGCGCGCAGCCGCTCAACCGTGTCCGCATCGCAGTCGAGCGTCATTTTCAGCCCGTCATCGAATTTGCGGAAATCCGCATTTGCGCCAACCGTGCGCTGATAATGGGCCGGGTCAAAGCCGCCCAGCTTGATCTTAGTTTTTAGCAGCACCCAGGCGATGGCCGTTTCAAATAGGATCTGCCGCCGCCGCTTGGCCAACGGCATGTTGCCCCGGCTGGCATGTGCCTCGAGCACAGCACCGGGGGCGGCCAGCCCGTGCCCGGCCCTTCGGGGGGTGACGGGTGCCCGCCGCGATCCAGATGGGCCACCATATCCAGCACCGATTGCGCGACGGATGCAAATGCCGCGCTGTCCACGCCCGCGCCTGGCTGAACCAGCAGGGACAGGATCGTACCGCTTTGGGCTTTCATGTGGCTCCACCGGCAACTGAGGCCCGTCAGGTCGGGCTGCGTACCTGGCGGTGCCTCTGGAATAGTGTCCACACCCGCCTTCATCTGCTCTTCGGCCCAGCTGACCCCGCCGCCGGAAAACATGGCATAGTCCACGCCGTCCGACACGCCATAGCGCGCCACGGCCACGTCAAACCCCGCCGCGCGGATATCGGCCACCCGGAACAGGCCGACGCGCAGGCCCATATCGAACTCCTCGCGCGCCCAGACCTGTACGGCGGCCAGCGCCTCGGCGGCTTGATCGCGATATTCCGGTGGGTGGGCAAAGGCCGCCCCGTCCCCGCCGAACACGTAAGGAAAGGCGCGTTCCCCCGCGCCATTGATCTGGGCCGAGATCACGGCCGCCCCGATCATGTTCACCACCTTGTACTTGCCCGCCGCGATGGCCGCGGTCGAGCCGACGATGTCAGAGGTGCCCACAATCCAGTCATCAGGCAGGCCGGTATAGAGCGCAGGGTCGGCCAGATCTGAAAACGCGACCTGTCGCGGCAATTGATCGTAAAACATGTCACGCACCTCTTTCCCGTGCCGACCCTATCATGGGAACCGTCCCGGGCAATCTCACTTGCACGTGCGCGCCGCCCATGTCACCCAAGGCGCGAAGGGTGGAGACTTCATGAAAACCGGATTGATCCTGCTGGGGCTGGCCTATGTGCTGAGCCAGTTCTTTCGTGCCTTCCTCGCCGTGCTGGCAGCGCCATTGCAGGATGCGTTGGGCATTGCGCCTGATGTGCTGGCCACCGCCTCGGGCTATTGGTTTCTGGCCTTTGCCGCGATGCAAATCCCCGTGGGCTGGGCGCTGGACACACTTGGGCCGCGCCGCACCTCTGGATGGTTGCTGCTGATCGGCGGGGCGGGCGGCGCCGCCCTGTTCGCCGTGGCGCAGGGGCCGCTCTATATCCATGCCGCGATGACGCTGATCGGGATCGGGTGTTCCCCGGTTCTGATGGCCAGTTTCTACATCTTTGCCCGCGAATTTGACCCGACCCGCTTTGCCACCCTGGCGGCCGTGATGATCGGCGTAGGGACGGTGGGCAACCTGATCTCGTCCTATCCGATGGCCGTGGCCGCAGACACCATCGGCTGGCGCAACGCGATGTGGGTGTTGGCGGCGGTCACGGGGCTGGTGGCGCTGGGCTGCCTTGCCACCGTCCGCGATCCGGCCAAGCCGCAGGGTGACAGCACCGGGTCGCTGATGGATCTGCTGAGGATGCCCGCCCTCTGGGTGATCTTTCCCATCATGTTCGTGAACTACGCGCCTATCGCGGGCATCCGGGGCCTTTGGATCGGCCCCTATCTGCGCGATGTGTTCGCAATGTCCACGCAGCAGATCGGCGTCGCCACACTGTTGATGAGCGTGGCGATGATCCTTGGCACACTTGCCTATGGCCCGCTGGACCGGCTGCTGGGCACCCGCAAATGGGTGGTCTTTGGCGGCAACGTGGCCACGGCCATGGCGACACTGGCGCTGGCCCTCTGGATCGGCGCACATGCCTGGGCGGCGATTGCGCTGATGGTGGCCATCGGCTTTGTCGGCGCCAGCTTTCCGGTCATCATCGCCCACGCGCGCAGCTTTTTCCCGGCGCACCTGACCGGGCGCGGTGTCACGTTGATGAACCTGTTCGGGATCGGCGGGGTTGGCGTGATGCAATTCGTCTCTGGCCGCATCCACACGGCCACCGCCGGGGCGGACCCCGCCGCGCCCTATGTCGCGATCTTTGCCTTCTTCGGTGTGGCGCTTTTGCTTGGTCTGGCGATCTATACACTCAGCCGTGACAGCACGGACTAACGCGGCCCTTTCCCCTGCGAGGCTTTGGGTATAAAGCGCCCTCACCTACCCGAAAAGGAGTCGAATATGGGGTATCGTGTCGTCGTCGCGGGCGCCACCGGTAACGTGGGCCGCGAAATGCTGAACATCCTGGCCGAGCGCCAGTTTCCTGTGGACGAGATTGCCGTGCTGGCAAGCCGCCGTTCGCTGGGGACGGAAGTGACGTTTGGTGACAAGACGCTGACGACGAAGGACCTGGATACGTTCGATTTCACGGGCTGGGACATGGCGCTGTTTGCCATCGGCTCTGACGCGACCAAGAAATACGCGCCCATCGCCGCCAAGGCGGGGTGCGTCGTCATCGATAACTCGTCGCTTTACCGCTACGACCCTGATGTGCCGTTGATCGTGCCGGAGGTGAATGCCGATGCGATCGAGGGCTATGCCAAGAAGAACATCATCGCCAACCCCAACTGCTCGACCGCGCAGATGGTTGTGGCCCTGAAGCCCCTGCATGACCGCGCCACGATCAAGCGCGTTGTCGTGTCCACCTACCAATCCGTGTCCGGTGCGGGCAAGGAGGGGATGGACGAGTTGTGGGATCAGACCAAGGCCATCTACAACCCCACATCCGAGGTGGAACCCAAGAAGTTCCAGAAGCAGATCGCCTTTAATGTGATCCCGCAGATCGACGTTTTCATGGAAGACGGGTCGACCAAGGAAGAGTGGAAGATGGTGGTGGAGACGAAGAAGATCGTCGATCCCTCGATCAAGGTCACGGCCACCTGCGTGCGTGTGCCTGTGTTTGTCGGCCACTCCGAGGCGGTGAATATCGAGACCGAGGATTTCCTCGATGAGGACGAAGCGCGCGACATCCTGCGCGAGGCGCCCGGCATCATGGTCATCGATAAGCGTGAGGACGGCGGGTATGTCTCGCCCATCGAATGCGCAGGCGATTATGCCACGTTCATCAGCCGCATCCGGCAGGATTCTGACCATCGACAACGGTCTGAATTTCTGGTGCGTCAGTGACAACCTGCGCAAGGGCGCGGCCCTCAATGCGGTGCAGATTGCCGAGCTGCTGGGCCAGCGGGTGCTGAAAAAGGGCTGAGGCCCACACGCGACATGCGGGGAACAAGGGGCCAACTGGCCCCTTTTCTTTTGCCCCGTGCGGTGCAGACTGGGCGCATGTAACCCAAAGGTGTTTTCATGCGTTTCGCCCTTCTGATTGCCCTGCTGCCGTTTCCCGCCCTTGCCGATACGTTCACCGTGACCGCGCCGCCCTTGGCCGTGACGGCCTATGCCGAGGGTGCGATTGTCACCCGTGGCGGGACGGTCGGGTTGAGCGCGGGTACGCACACATTGCACCTGACAGACATGGACCCGGAGATAGACGCGGATGCCATCGACATCTCTGTCACTGGTGCCAGCATTCTGTCGCGCACGTGGAATGAACGCCCCGATACCCCGTATCGCGCGCCGCGCACGCCGGCCTATATCGCGGCAAAGGATGCCTTGGACGCGGCGGTCGAAGCCTTGGCGGCACGGGATGATGCCATCGCTTTGGCCCTGGCCAAGGCGCAGGCCGCGCAGGATCAGATCGGATTTCTGAACGGGATCACCCTGCCGGATGATGCGGCCACCGATGTCGACACCCTGCGCGCCATCGGCCAGTTGATCGCCAGCGACGGCACGGCGGCCCGCGGCGCCATGCGCGCAGCCGAGGCCGAAGCCCGCGCCCTGCGTCAGGGCCGTGACGACCTGGAATTTGCTGTGGCCGAGGCGCAAGCCGCGCTGGACGCTGTCACCCCCTCGAACACGCAGCCCGCAACCCTGTCCGTCGATGTCAATGTGCCCGAGGCAACAACGGCTGACGTCACGGTTCGCTATTTCAGCGACGCGGTCAGTTGGCGCCCGCTCTACACCATGCACCTGGAGAACGACGACACGCTGCGCATCGAGCGCGCGGTGATGATTGATCAATTCTCGAACGAGGACTGGACGGATGTCCGCCTGAGCCTGTCGACCCTGCAACCCAGCGGCCAAACCAGCCCCAGCCGCTTGCCCGCATTGCGCCGCCGTATCGAAGACCCGGCCGAGACGATGCGTCTGCGCGGCTCTGCCACCATGGATATGGCCGCGCCCGCCGAAGTGATGCTGGAATCTCCGGTCATCGTCGAAGAGGTCGCTGCCGCTGCGGATTTTGATGGGATCGGCGTTACCTACACGCTGCCCGCACCGGTATCGGTGCCTGCGGGCGGCGAACGCATTCGCGTGGCGCTCGACACGCTCCGCTTTGATGCCGCTCTGTCGGCGCGGGCGACGCCCAGGTTCGACGACACGGCCTTCCGTCAGGTCCGCTTTGAAAACACCTCGCCCGAGATTCTGCTGCCGGGTGAAACGATCCTTTATGTCGAGGACCAGCTTGTTGGTGGCTCAAGCCTCGACGCGCTGCCGCCCAATGCCGAGGCGGACATCTTCTTTGGCGCCATCGACGGGCTGCGCATCAAACGCACCGTGCTGAACCGGAACGAGGGGGATCGCGGCATCATCACCCGCTCGAACGAGGAAACCCAGGCTGTGCGCATCGAGGTCGAAAACCTGACGGATCGCACATGGGAGGTCGCGCTGCGCGATGCGGTGCCTTTTTCCGAGCAGGAGGACCTGGTCATCGAGTGGTCCGCAACACCTGCTCCGGATATCGACGCGGTGGATGATCGGCGCGGCATTCTGGAATGGCAGCTTGAATTGGACGCTGGAGCAACGCAGTCCATTGCGCTGGAAACGCGGATGACATGGCCCGAGGACATGATTCTGCGGTAGCAGCATCGATTCCGCCGAAAAATGCCGGTTTTGGCCGGATCGTGGTTGCCATCGGCTTAACAAAAATGTTGACCGAGCAACCTTTGACCCCGGTAAATCCACCTGAATACAGTTTTATCAATCTCTTTTTTCTACCTAAGCCACTGAATTAAAATCATTATTTAGGGTGTTAATTCAATCATGAAAACTGCCTCTGAAACCGCAAGAAATTAGTAATTTGCGGCTGTCATACCTGTCTTCATCGAAACGGCCGGGGGTCGGATCGAAGACCAGCCGGGGGCTGGACAACAAGACACCAGCCAGGGGGCTGGCAACAAAGTTGAGGTGAGTGGGATGATGAATTGGATGTTGGAACTGATTGGTGGATCAGACGTTCAAAAGACAGCGCGCGGTGGCGAAAAGAAACCGCGCGTGACACGGCAGGAAGTCGCGACACTGTTCGCTGACGACCTCGCCCGCCCGGCGCTGCAAAAGCGCGCCAAGACGCGGTTTGGGAAACCACGTCACCTGATGGCAGGACGCCAGCCTCAATTTGCATGACATGTGCGCCGCCCCGATGGGGACGTGCGCAGCGATGATTGACCACGGCTGGGGGGCCGCGTGTCGGGATCGGACAGGACTGCATTGCAAAAGGTTTGTCACAGGCAAGAACAACAGGGCCCCCTGCGGGACCGGCCCGATCCGAATATCCGTGCGCGAGTGAGTAACCAGCGTTGAGGTGCGTGGCGCACGGATGGAGTGGGGTAACGAGTGGTTGGGGTGATGCGTCGCAAGTGACGCGTCACCCCTTTTCACGTTGGGGCGGTGGTCAGAACCGTTCGGCCCGCACCACTTCGCAATCGCCAATCGCAACGATCCCGATATGCCGGTCAACCACGCTGAAGGCCGCCTCAAGCAGCGCATCCAGCCGGTCGGGCCGGATCACACAAACCACCTGCACCATGCCGCCGGCGCGGGTGACCTGGCCTTCGCGGCTCCATTCCCCGGACGCACCTGACCCGCCAAGCACCGGCAGGATGGTCCATCCGGTGACACCGGTTTCGGCCATGGCATCGGTCAGGCGGCTTTGCATGACCTGTTCGATGATGATGGCGACGCGTTTGGCCTGATGGGTTTTCATGCGGTTATCCTCCTGTCACGGCACTGGCCACGGCCACATAGATCGGCAGGCCCAGCGTCAGGTTGAATGGGAAAGTGACCCCGAGCGACAGGGTCAGATAGATGGATGGGTTCGCCTCGGGCACGGCCACGCGCATGGCGGCAGGCACGGCGATGTAACTGGCCGAGGCTGACAGCACCATGAACAGCGCGATACCGCCCGTGCTGACGCCCAGCAACAGCCCCGTGCCCAGCCCAAGCGTGGCCCCGACCAAGGGCATCACCATGCCAAAAGCCAGCACGCCGGGCTTGAGCACACCGGACCCGCCGCGCAGGCCACGCCCCGCGACGAGCCCCATATCCAGCAGGAACAGGCACAACACGCCCTGGAACGGCGAGACAATGAACGCCTCGATCTTGGTCAGGCCATCCACCCCGGTGATCCAGCCGATCAAGAAGCTGCCGACAAGCAGCACGATGGACCCGTTCAACATGATCTCGCGGATCAACTCGCCGTCCATGCGCCGTGAATCGCCCCCGCGCGAGATGAGCCAGAGGGCGGACAGGATGGCGGGGGCCTCCATCGCGGCGGCGACGGCGACCATGTACCCTTCGGCCGCGATCCCGCTGCCGTCCAGCACGGATGTGCCCGCCACGAAGGTCACGATCGAGATCGAGCCGTAGTGGGCCGCGACAGCCGCCGCATCAAGGCGGCTGAGATTGCCCAACACCTGCAACAGCGCAAAGGCGATCAGCGGCAGAACCGCCGACAACACGATCCCCGCCAGCAAGGATAGCCCCAGGGTCGCGTCGAGCCCATGATCGGCCACGCTGACCCCGCCTTTGAACCCGATGGCGAACAGCAGGTAGATCGACATGCCCTTGGCCACCGCCTCGGGGATGTTCAGATCGGAGCGTGCCAGTGCGGCGGCCACACCCAGGGCAAAGCTGAGGATGATCGGCGACAGCAGATTTGTTGCGGCCAGGCTGAGGATCTGATCCATCGGCACCCCTTGTTGCGATGTAATGCGCTAAGTCCCGTTCAGACGGGAACGAAATCCTGCGTCTTGCCCATGAACTGGCTCATCCCGCCTTCGGCGATGTCCGTCCACAGCCCATGGATGCTGAGCGAACCGTTGTTCACCCGCTCTTCGACAAAGGGGAAGGTCATCAGGTTTTCCATCGACGTGACGACCGCCAGTTGTTCCAGCCGCTGCGCCTTGTCCTCGGGGCCGGCGATATCGGCGACCTCGGTGAATTTCGGGCGCAGGATGTCCATCCAGCGGCCCACAAAGCTGGTCTTTTCCTCAAGCTCGGGCGCGCGGCCCTCGCACATGTCGATACAGCCCTGCACACCGCCGCAGCGCGAATGGCCCAGCACCACGATATGCGCCACCTTCAGGACGTTGACCGCATATTCCACGGCGGCGGATGTGCCGTGGTGATCGCCATCGGGCTCATAGGGCGGCACGAGATTTGCGATGTTGCGGTGGATAAAGAATTCGCCCTGATCCGCGCCAAAGATCGACGTTACCTGCACCCGGCTGTCGCAGCAGGAAATGACCATCGCCCGCGGGCGCTGCCCTTCGGTGGCAAGCCTGCGATACCATGCGCTGTTCTCTGTATAGGTCGTGGCCTTCCAGCCCTGGTACCGCTGCAAAAGGAAGGTAGGAAGAGGTTTGATTCTGTGCATGGTGTGGTTCAGCCCGTCCCGGAACGTCGTTAAGGGGGGTGGTTACCGGGAATTGTCGCTAAATTCGAGCAAAAAGACCAAACCGCCCTAACGATTTGGGAAGGTTGCGGTGTCACACCTGTCCGGGCCGTGGGGGCGCACGACAAGGGGTGTAATGAGGTGAGTGTTTTGACAAAGGTAACGCAAATTCGGCTGGCCGAACCTGTTGTGGTCGATCACAACAGGCTTGACGCGCTGTACTCCGAGATGGATCCGGTGAACGCAGAGGACGTTGTGTGCCGCGCAATGGAAGAGCTGGCGCTGCGCATGGCCCATTGCGATCGGCTGTATCGCGCCGGTGATCTGGATGAGTTATACAAGTCCAGCCGCTCGCTGATCGCGATTGCGGAGCAGATCGGCATGAATGTGCTGGCGCAAGTGGCCCGTGACGTCATGGCGTGCACTCTGTCGCGCGATCAGGTCGCGCTGTCCGCCACGCTGGGCCGCATGATGCGCACGGGCGAGGGGTCGTTGACCGCGATCTGGGAATTGCAGGACATCACCATCTAAAGCGCGCCAAACCGCACTTGCGGCGGCGGGCAAAGGGGCTAGGCTCACCGGCATCACGACACAAAAGGTGCCCAAGATGACGCTGGCCTTTGCCGCATCCGACCCGACCGCCATACCACTGCATTTGCTGGACGAACGCGATGTGCCCGCCTGGATCGAGGGGCTGGATGCCCGCACGCAGGCTTGGGTCAGGGCGCAGGGGTTCACCGGCGCGATTGGTCAAACACTGACCTGTCCGGGCGCGGATGGCATCGCAGTGGCGGCCATCGGCTATGGCTCGGCAAAGTCGCGGGCCCGGGGCCGGTTTCATCTTGCCGCGGGCGCGTCGCGTCTGCCTGCGGGCACTTATGCGCTGACCAGCACGCTGGATAATGACGCGCTCAGCGTCGAGGCGCTGGGCTGGCTGCTCGCCACCTATCGGTTCGCACGCTACAAGGATCAGGCACCGATGGCGGCCAAGCTGGTTGCGCCCGACGGGCTGGATGTCGCCCGGATCGAGGCGATTGCCAAAGGCGAGGCGCTTACCCGGACGCTGATCAACACGCCTGCATCGGATATGGGCCCGCCCGATCTGGAAGCCGCCGCACGCGATCTCGCCGCACAGCACGGCGCGCAGATCACGGTCATCACCGGTGACGATCTGCTGGCGCAGAACTTTCCCATGATCCACACCGTGGGCCGCGCCGCAGATCGCGCGCCGCGCCTGATCGACATGTCCTGGGGCAGCACGGGGCCGCGCCTTACGCTGGTGGGCAAGGGTGTGTGTTTCGACACCGGCGGCCTGAACCTCAAGCCCGGCGCCTCCATGGGTCTGATGAAAAAGGATATGGGCGGCGCGGCCTCGGTCCTTGGTCTTGCGCATATGATCATGTCGACGGGCCTCGACGTGCAGTTGCGCGTGTTGATCCCAGCGGTGGAAAACAGCGTGTCGGGCAATGCGTTTCGGCCCGGCGACATCCTGACATCGCGCAAGGGCCTGACGGTCGAGATCAATAATACCGACGCCGAGGGGCGCCTGGTTCTGGCCGATGCTCTCGCCCTCGCGGATGAGGGGGAGCCTGACCTGATCATTTCAATGGCCACACTTACGGGCGCGGCCCGTGTGGCCGTTGGCCCTGATCTCGCGCCTTATTATGTCGATGACACCGACATTGCCGCCGCGCTCGAGCAGGCGGCGGTGTCACAGGCCGACCCGGTCTGGCGCATGCCTTTTCACACGCCTTACGAATCCATGATCGAACTCGGCATCGCCGATCTCGACAATGCGCCCAAGGGCGGGTTTGCCGGATCAATCACCGCCGCCCTGTTTCTGCGCCGCTTCGTAAGCCAAAGCCGATACATGCATTTCGATATCTACGGCTGGCAGCCCAGCGACGCGCCCGCCCGCGCAAAAGGCGGAGTGGGCAGCGGCACGCGCGCCCTGCTCGCCGCTTTGCCAGAGGCGCTGGGCCTGTGACAGACGCCCGCAGCATTCCGGACCCGGCGCTGGTGGATGGGCATCAACCCGCCCAGATCGCATGTGCGCATGTCGACCTGCTGCGCCAACCCAACGGTGCGCGTGACCGACAGTTGCTGGCCGGTGCCGCGGTGACCGTCCTCGGTGCGGTCGAGGCGCACAGCTACATCCGGGCTGATCACGACGGCTATATCGGCTTTGTCCCGACAGACAGCCTGAGTGCGCGCAGCACGGCCACACATATGGTCGCCACACCCGGTGCACATGCCTATGCCCAGGCGTCGATCAAATCCCCCGAAACGGCAGCCCTCAGTTTCGGTGCCACGCTCACCGCGCTGTCCGACACGGCGGACTTCATCGAAACCCATCTGGGCCACGTGCCGAAGGCACAACTGACAACCGTTCCGGCAAAAACCGGCGACCCGGTGGCCACGGGCCGCCTGTTTCTCGGCACACCCTACCTCTGGGGCGGGAATACGCGCGCGGGCATCGATTGTTCCGGCCTGGTCCAGATCGCGCTCCTGACTGCAGGCCATGCCTGTCCGGGCGACAGCGACCAGCAAGAGGTCGCGCTTGGAACGCCCATCACCGACGGCAGCTATCAGCCGGGTGATCTGTTGTTCTGGAGCGGGCACGTGGCGCTGGTCACGTCCGCGACACATATGATCCACGCCAATGCGTTTCACATGTCCACGGTGGAAGAACCCATCGCACCGGCCCTCGCACGTATTGCAGCCAAGGGCGGCGGACCCGTCACGCACCACAAACGCCTCTGACGCTTCTCTGTTCCAATAAATCCTGGGGGAGCTCGAGGGGGCAAAGCCCTCTCGTCAGCAAAAATAGATAGCGTCCGCGCAAGCGGCCCTTTGGATCACTCCACCGCGCGGATCAGCTTGCGTTCCAGCACGCGCAACACGGTCTTCAGGTCATGCCCGCGGCGCAGGATCTGGCCGTCCATGCCGATCACCGCATACATGCCCTGCCGTCCGCGCAGCTTGGGGCGCTTCTCGATCCGGTACAGCGGGTTTTCAGCCGTCCGGCGAAACACTGAAAACACGGCCACCTCGCGCAGGCAGGAAATGCCATAGTCGCGCCATTCGCCCGCCGCCACCATGCGTCCGTACAGCGACAGGATCACGCCAAGTTCGGTGCGGTGGAACGCCACTTGCGGGCTGGGCATTTCGCGGGAATTGGACGGGGGTGGCGTATGCAGCGTCATGGCCTCACAGTTGCCGCGTCTGGATGACAATTCAAGGGCCTCCTGTCCACAACGCTTGAAAGCGTTACAAAATCAGGGCAGCATCCCGCCAATTGGAAACATGTGAGGCAGGAATGACCCCTCAGGACCGCGCGATCAGATGCGCAGATGCCATGTGGGCCACCGATACGGCCAGCCAGGCGCTCGGCATGACGATCACCGATATCGGCCCCGGCACGGCCACCCTGACCATGCCCGTGCGCGCCGACATGCTGAACGGGCACGGTATCTGCCACGGCGGTCTGATCTTTACCCTCGCCGACAGCGCCTTTGCCTTTGCCTGCAACACCTATAACGCGCTCACCGTCGCCCAATCGAACCAGATCACCTACCTCGCGCCCGGCGAGGCGGATGAGACCCTGACCGCCACGGCCGTCGAGGTCGCGCGCCAGGGGCGTTCGGGCACCTATGACGTCGCCGTGACCGGGCGCGGCGGGCGCCAGATCGCCCTGTTTCGCGGCCTGTCGCGCACCATCCCGGGCCAGCACTTTGACGAGGACAAGACATGAAAGATCTCACGCCAGACCGCAAAACTCTCGACCCGATCGAGATTGCCAGCCGGGACGAGATCGAGGCACTGCAGCTGAAGCGCCTGAAATGGTCACTGGCCCACGCCTATGCCAACGTGCCCCACTACAAGGCCGCCTTCGATAGCGCGGGCGTGCATCCCGATGACCTCAAGTCATTGGCAGACCTGTCGAAATTCCCGTTCACGGTCAAACAGGACCTGCGCGACAACTACCCGTTCGGCATGTTTGCCGTACCTCGTGATCAGGTCAAACGGGTCCACGCATCCTCGGGCACCACGGGACAGCCCACCGTGGTTGGCTATACCGAAAATGACCTGAGGCACTGGGGCGATGTGGTCGCGCGCTCCTTGCGCGCGGCAGGCATGCAGCCGGGCGATCTGCTGCACAACGCCTACGGGTATGGCCTGTTCACCGGCGGTCTTGGCATCCATCTGGGCGCTGACGCGCTGGGCCTCACCACCGTGCCGATCTCGGGCGGGATGACGCCCCGCCAGGTGCGCCTGATCGAGGATTTCAAACCCAAGGGCATCACGGTCACCCCGTCCTACGCCCTTTCTGTCCTCGATGAATTCAACGCGCAGGGCCTCGACCCGCGCGCCAGTTCGCTCGAAGTTGGGATCTTTGGTGCCGAACCCTGGACCAACGCGATGCGCCGCGAAATCGAAGAGGCGTTCGACATGCACGCCGTTGACATCTATGGCCTGAGCGAAGTCATGGGACCCGGTGTGTCCATGGAGTGCGTTGAGACGAAAGACGGGCTGCACATCTGGGAAGATCACTTTTTCCCCGAGATTATCGACCCTAACACGGGCGAAACAGTGAAAGAGGGGGAGGTGGGCGAGTTGGTGTTCACCTCGCTGACAAAGGAAGCCTTTCCCATCATCCGCTACCGCACCCGCGATCTGACGCGTTTGTTGCCGGGTACGGCGCGGTCCATGCGGCGGATGGAGAAGGTAACCGGGCGCAGCGATGACATGATCATTCTGCGCGGGGTGAATGTCTTTCCCACCCAGATCGAGGAGTGCTTGATGGCCACGCCCGGCCTTGCCCCGCATTTCCAGATCGAGCTGACCAAACCTAACCGCATGGACCAGATGCGCGTGCTGTGCGAGGCGACGGGCGGGCATACGGCGGCGGACGCGCGCGCGGCGGCTGGCAAGGCCCTTGCGAGCCAGATCAAACAGGTCGTCGGGATATCCGTTGCGGTTGATGTGGCCGAAATTGGCGGCGTCGCGCGCTCCGAAGGCAAGGCCGTGCGGATCGTGGACAAACGGTAGCGGCTGCGCAGTTCTGACTAGCTGGTAACGACAGCCTGAAGGTCAAAGATCGGCAGCAAGACGGCCAGGACGATCACCAGGACCAGAACACCGACAACGATCATCAGCAACGGATCAAGCAGGGCAATCATGCGTTTGCGATCGTTGCTGACCCATGTTTCGACCAGGACGGCGGCGCGTTCTGTCATGCGGGCCAGGCGGGCCGATTGCTCGCCCGCGCGGATCAACTGGCAACAGACCGGCGGGATCAGTGTCATCTTCTGCATGGCTTCGCTCATGCTTTGCCCGGCTTCGACATCTATGCGCGTCGCCTTGGCCTCGTCCCGAAACTTCTGGATTCTGAGCACCTGGGCCGCGTTTTCAACAGCGTCCACAACTGGATGACGGCTGGCGATCACAAGCGCGAGGGTGCGCAAATACTGCGCCGCCTCGCTCATCCGGGCGTAGCGCCCGAACAGCGGCATGCGCAGCACCAGGCCATGCCACCTGTCGCGCCAGAACGGGCGGCGCCCAAGGATGACAATGGCAAGGCACAGGCTGGCAAACCCACCGGCCAGCATTGTCCAATAGGTTTCGATCCAGCCGGTGATGGCCAGAACCACGCGGGTCAACGGAGGGAGGGGGCGACCGGACGTTTCGAACATGGCAACGATCTCGGGGGCGACATTGATCATGAGAACCCCGCAGACCAGCAGCGCAACGCTGGCCACGAAAGCGGGATAGATCAGTGCCGTGGACAGGGCCGCCTTGTCGGTGCCCGCCTCTTCCAGATAATCGGCCAGTGTCTCGAACACGATGGGCAACTCGCCCGCTGTTTCGCCCGCCCGGATGGACGACAGAATGAACGGAGGAAAACCGGCCCCCGAACGCGCCAGCGCCTCACTGAGCGGCGCGCCATCCATCAATGCGGCCGTGGCATGTGCGGCGGCAGCCTCGATTGCGGGCATACCGCCTGCGCTATGGACTGTTTCGAGGGCCTGTTCTGCGGAGATGCCTGACGACAAGAGCACCGCCATTTGTCGCACAAACACGGCGCGCATGCTGTCCGTGACCTTTGGCCGAAATAGCGACCCGATGGCCCATTTGCGCGGCGCTGTGGTCTTGGCGCTGATCTCTTCCGCGAACAGGCCCTGATCGCGCAGCGCCTTGGCGGCCATGATCTCGCTTTCTGCAACTATGGTGCCCTTGCGGCGTTTTCCGCTGACCGTGAACGCGTTGTAGGCAAAGGCCCTCACACCCGGTCTCCGACCACCCGCAACGTTTCGGCAATCGTTGTCTGCCCCTGTTCAACAGCGCGCAGCGCCCGCCCCAAAAGGGTTTCCCGGGGCGTTACGGCAAGGTCCAGCAGCGCTTGCTCTGACTTGCCCTCCGAGATGGCTTGCCGCATCTCATCGCTCACCGTTGCGGTTTCAAAGATGCCAACGCGCCCGTTGAACCCGGTATGATCGCATGTGACGCATCCCGAGCCTGCGGTGAACACCTGGTCAGGCACGGCCATGCCAAGATCAGTGAACAGCGCGCGTTCCTGCGCATTTGGTGCAGCAGGTACACGGCAGTCAGGACACAGGCGGCGCAACAGCCGTTGCGCAATGACACCCCGCAAGGTGGACGAGATCAGGTAGTCGTCCAAGCCCAGATCGCGCAGGCGGGTGATCGCGGCCGTCGATCCGTTTGCGTGCAGGGACGAAAAAACAAGGTGCCCGGTCAAGGCCGCCTGCGCAGCCGTGCTGGCTGTTTCCGCATCGCGAATTTCGCCGACAAGGATGATGTCGGGGTCCTGCCGCAGGGTGGCACGCAGGCCAGCGGCAAAGGTCATCCCGATCTCGGCATTGATCTGGGTTTGGCTGATGCCGGGCAAGTCGTATTCGACGGGGTCCTCGACGGTCACGATATTGCGTTCTTCGCTGTTGGCGAGCTTGAGCAGGGAGTAAAGCGACGTGGTCTTGCCGCTGCCCGTCGGACCGGTGGCCAGTATGATACCGTTGGGACGTGCCGCCAGTTGTTCCAGTTGTGTGATCTGCTCAGGTAGCAGCCCCAACTGGTCCAGAGGCATCAAGCCCTCGGATCGGTCAAGCAGGCGCATCACGACCCGCTCGCCGTGGTTGCCGGGCAGTGTGGACACGCGGATGTCGATGGCCCGCCCGCCCATGCGCACGGCAATGTGCCCATCCTGGGGCAGGCGCGTTTCTGCTATGTCCAGACCGGCCATGACCTTGAGGCGGGACACCACCCGTCGCACCGGCACATCCGAGCGATCAAATTCGGTGCGCAGGAATCCATCCACCCGCATGCGGGCCCGAATGCCCGCCTCGTGCGGTTCGACATGCAGGTCCGACGATCCGGCCTGCACGGCCCTGCGCAGCACCTGATTGACCAATTGGATGACGGGTGCATCCGCCTCATTCTCGAGAAGGTCGCGGGCCTGTTTGCTGGGTGTTTCGCCGTCTTCCAGGGAAAACGTCAGTTCCTGATCGCCCGGCGCATCCTCGTTCGATGTGTTGTAGTTGACGGACAACTGCCGTGCGAAGTCTTCGGCCGATACCCGGGTCACATCAAGGGTTTCGCCGGTGCGTCTGCGCGCTTCGCGCATACCGGTGATCGAGGCATCCGGCCCGCAATACAGCGATCCGGCATCGACGATCACCTGATGGTCACGCGCAAAGGCAAAGGGCAGTCGCGATGCCGCCATCGCTAGTTCGCCTTGAATTCCAGCCGCGATGGCAAGGGCGGCAATTGCTTTTCGCGCGCATAGCCGTCGATGAACCCGGCATCGAAGGGTTGGTTCAGGTCCGCGCCGTCAAAGGGAAAGCCCTGCTGGACCTGAGACGGGAACTGGCCATCGTCCAGAGGTGCCGTGGATTGAGCGATCTTCTTGGCCTGGTTGGCGACCTGCCGTGTGATCCGCGTCGCCTCGGCATCGGACTCCATGATGCGGGGCCGTAGCATCACCAGCAGCACACGTTGCGATTTGGAGGCATTGCGCCCCCGGAACATCCAGCCCACCAGTTTGGAGTCGCCGAGGCCCGGTACTTTCTGACCAACTGCGCCTGACCCGTTTTCCAGCAGGCCACCCAGAATGATCACGTGACGGTCGCGCACCAGCACATTGGTCGACAACTGGCGCTTTGACGTGATCTCGCTGCCTGCGGCAGAGGCGGAGTTGGTGAGGTTCGACACCTCCTGGCTGATCTCCATGCGCACCGTGCGATCCCGTGTGATCTGTGGGGTTACCCGCAGGGTCAGGCCAACGTCCTCGCGTTGAATGGTCTGGAACGGCTGATCCGGTACAGCGCTTTCGCCGACCTGCGCAAAGCTGCCCGTCACGAAGGGTACGTTCTGGGCGACAATGATTTCAGCCGGTTGATTGTTCAGGGTCAGGATGGACGGTGTGGACAGCAGCCGCGTTGAGCTTTGGCTGGTCAGGGCCGAGAGGAATCCGGCAAATCGTCCGTTTCCTTCGGCATCTGCTGCGCCGATTGTCCCGCCCGACCCAAAGCCCGGCGCTTGCCCGCCCAAGACGGAGCTGACCAACCCGGTCAACGTCGGACGGCCCTGAAGGGAAAATTCGACGCCGCCCACAACCGCATCGTTGATCAGTGCGCCGAACTGCACGGACAGATCCGAGAAGTTTTCGACCGACAATTCGAAAATGACCGCTTCGATCAGCACCTGTGCCGGGCGTCGGTCCAGTGCCTGGATCGAGCCGACAATGGAATCCATCTGGTCGCTGGGTGCGGTGATCACCAGGGCGTTCTGGCTTGGCTCTGCCACGATGCTCACGTTGCCTGTCGTTCCGGCAGCTCCGCCTTCTCCTGGTGCAGCCCCGCCAAAACTCTGGCGTATGACGCCCTCAAGGTCCGAGGCGTCCGCGTAGTTCAGGCGCACGACATAGGTGGTGATGCTACGCTGCGGGGTGTCCAGACGGTCCACCACCTCGCGCACACGTTGGCGGAAATCGCTGCTGCCGGATACGATCAACGTGTTGGCGCGGGCATCGGCCGACATGCTTGACCCCGGCGGGGTGATGTCGAGCGCCTGGATCGTTGCCAGAATGTCAGGCGCTGACCCGTTGCGCACGCGGATCGTTTCAATCTGGCTTTGGCGGGGGGCGTCCAGCCGTGCCACCAGACGCATGATGCGATTGATGTTCTCGCGCCGGTCCGACAGGATCAGTTGCCCGGTGGCAGGCACCGTGCTGAGCGATGCCTCGGCGGGCAGGAGTGGCCGAATGACTTCGACCAATTCATTGAGCGGCGCATTGTTGACCGTGATCACCCGCGTCTCAAACGCGCCGCCCAGTGTCGCGGCACGATTGTGCGGGGTCAGTTGACTGGCAACGCCCAGTGGAACGATCCGGTCGGTTTCAGAGCCCTCGACGATGGTGAGCTGGTTCAATTCCAGAACGTGCAGAAAAATTTCATACACTGCATCCGGACTGACCGTATCCGGGGCAATGACGGTCACAGTGCCCTGCACCCGATTGTCGAGAATGAAGTTTCGCCCCGTGGCCTGTGCCACGATGGTTACGAAATCACGCAAATTCGCGTCACGCATATCCAGCGCGATCTGCGCCTTGCCTTGCAGTGTCCCAGCCAACACAAAAAGCGCGGCGAAAATCCACAGCTTAATTCTCATTGCTCAATGCCACCCTCAAGGTCCGCGGAGCGCCTGCGCGGACGATTTCAAACACAATTTCCGAGCCATCGAGAATAGTATTGGAAAGAGCTGTTAATGCCGAAACATCGCCTGCTGAAACTCCGTTGATGCTCACAACTGTGTCGTTTTTTTGTAATCCTATCCTATCGTAAAGCTGCCCCGGACGGACCCATAATATGTCGATCACGGGCGGACCTTCGTCGCGTGTGACCCGTTCGACACCACCCGCGCGACCCAGAACGCGCAGGAAATCGCTGCGGTTAAAGGTAGACAGGTCAAATTCAGTTGTCAGATCAGCGCGTTGGCTGTCGATCACATCTGGTGAAATGCGCGCTGTCGCTTGTCCCTGGATGTCATCGGAAAACCCGATCATCAGCACGTTGCCGTTGCGGTCGATACGCACCCCCTCGGTTTCGATCTGCAAAACGGTTTCGCCGCCGCTCAGGGTTTGGCCGCTGCGCACCAGGGATGTGGTTTGCCCGTCCGATACCATCGCCCAGCTTTGTTGATCCCCGATGACCAGCCCGGACAGGGTGTAATTGGTTGCCGCAGCAATCGGCGCTTCGGGGGGCAGATCGGCTTGCGGCTCTCCGAATAGGGCGGGCCATACGGTCATGGCTGTATCAGTCGAGACATGCGGCGTCATTGCAGCAACGCGTTCCGTCTCGCGTAACTCTACTGGTGTGCGCAATTGTGCATGGGACAGTTCGAGTGCCAGCAAGGCCGCCGTAAATGCGAAGGCCGCACTGGATGAAAAGAGTGCGAGACGCGAAAAAAACGCCATCGATTCAACTGCTCCGCCGCCGTCCAGCTGCGTTCTATTTACCACAGCATGTTATTCTAACTGGATGCGGTCCCTTTGATAAAATTTGATTTAATCGTATAACCGGCCCAAAATTAAAGCAAGATAAACGCAAGTTCGAAACGAACGCGAGGTAGGCAGATGAGCAGGTATTTGATGAAAATCGGCTTTGCCGGTTTGTTCATTCTGGCGGCATGCGACATGCCGACGGGCACGCAATCCAAAGGTTTCAAATCAGAATATGTCGCGTCACGCACAGCGCTTGAAGAAGGGCGTTTTGACCGTGCGGTGCGAGGCTATGAAACGATGCTCAAGCGCTATTCTGCAACGCAAGCCGAAGGGCGTTTGCGGCTGGAATACGCCCACGCATTGCTGCGCGGAAACAACTACCAGAAAGCCTCGCAACAAGCCCATTTGGTCTCGGTGGAAAGTGGGGGTGCGCTGCAGGCATCTGCCTTGGCCGTCCGTGGCACCGCAGAACATGAATTTGCCCGCGCCCGCCTGCAGCAAGGCCCGTTTGACGCCGCAACCGAGACGTCGCTGAAGACGGCACTTTCTGCGATGGAGCGCATGCTCAAAAGCCATCCTGAACTGGATTCAACCGGGGCAATGGCCAATCGGCGCAAGGCCATCAAGGATACCCTTGCCAATTACGGCAAGTCCTGACGTTCTCGTACTAGGGTGTTGGCAAAAGGCGACGCATGTCGATGCGTTGTTCGATGGTCCACCCCGTTTCGGTCTTGCTCCCGAACGTGTCCAGAAAGGCGCGCCAGTTGTCCGGCACGTCCCCCGTCGCCGCCAGAGCCAGCGCGATGTACAGGTTTGGCTCTGCATATCGTCCTTGCAACGTGCCGGTCCCTTCGAAGGTCGGGCCGTTCAGCACCAATGGGGCCTGCCATCCGATAGCGTCCGGCACAATCTCGGCGGTCACCAGCCCGATCTCCACGCCGTCAAAGACCAACCCGGTCGCACGCACCTGCCCGGCGAGCCGCCGCAGGCGACCATCTGAGACCTGTACGCTGGCGCTGCCGTCCTGAACGCTGATGTCTCCCTCGATGCTCAACTGCGCATCTCGCGCCCAGCTTTCCAGGCCGATCTGTCCCCGGATGTCCGACAGTGCAATCACCTCGCCATTTGGCGGCCACAGGGCCTGCGCCCGCATCGTTGTGGCGGGCCCGGTGAGCGTGAGGTCAGCCGTGAAAGGACTGTCCGGAACGAGCCGCCACTGGAGTGCGAGGGGCAGGCCGGGAATAGCCGCGTTCCATGTCCCCGCGACGATGCGGCTGTCGTCCGTGATTGACGCGGCGGCCGCTGGTATCCAATCCGGGGCCACAGCCCGCATATGTGACATGCGCACCCCAAACGGCAGCGCGATGACAAGCCCGAGGCAAAGGCCGAGAAGGATCAGGACAGCCCTCATGAACCGGCCCCAAGCGTGAGGCTCAGCGCAACCCGGTCCGGCCCGTCGCGCCGTTCAACCTCGAATTCCGCCAGGCTGTATCCCCAGCTTTGGCTGGCCTCATCAATCCATCGCATTGCCGCCAGAAAACTCACATCGTCAAAGCGCAAGCGGATCGCACCGGTATCGCTGCGCGAGAGTTCGGTGACATCGCTGCGCAGACCGGCAGAGATCAGGCGCTGTTCGATGTCACTGACGCCCATGACGGGCTGTTGGGGTTTCGCCGCAGTGTCTGCAGGCGCGACCGATCCCCATTGTGATGCCTGAACCTGCACCCAGTCGTACAGCCGTGTTGACTCGACCAGCCGATCCTGCGCGCGCTGATGGGATTGCATCATGGGCAGGACCAGCAAAAAGACACAGGCGACGGGCACGCCGACGCCTGCCAGAAGGGCAAGCAGGGCACGCTCACGCCGACTGAGTTCGGCGAGCGAAGAGATGAGCGCCCCCCACATTCTACGGCCGCACCACAAGCGTTGCGATCACGCCTGCCGTCATTTGCCCATCATCGGCGCGCACATCGCCAGCGGCCGATTGTGCAAGACGGGTGTCGATATCCGCGGCGCGCAATCGTTCGACCAGCACGTCGAGGGCGGCAAAGCTGGGCACGGACAGATCAATTGAAAGGCCGCTGTTCGTGCGGAAACTCGCACGCGTAATCGTTGCGGCATCGAGCAGCGGTGCGACAGCGGCAAACAGTTCGATGACCGAGGTTTCCTGCGCTTGGTCCGGTTCCGACGATTGGCGTGCCGCCACCGCGCGCGATACCTGGGTGCGCAGATCAAGGATGGGTCCCGTTGGCAACAGGCTCTCGCGTGCCAGCGTGATGGCTGCGGTCTGATACTGTTCATGCTGTGCGTTCAATGCCCGTGTGGACAGATACATGGTGGCGACCCAGCAGACTGTCGCAAGCACCGCAAAGACGGCTGGCACGCGCCACACACGCAGCCGCGCGGACAAGGCGGCGCGGTCCGCGTTCGGGTCGCGCATGAGATCAAGGCCCAGCTCTCCATGTTCCAGCAGTTTGGGGCGCGGCACGTCGCTGCCCAGTGCGTCCACGGACGGCACGACGGTGATCTTGTGTTCTTGCAGCCAAGCCATGACCTCGGTCGGCAATGTTTCACGCGCCAACACCGCCTGGGGCGGTGCATCGCGGACAACGGCGCTGTTCAGCTGCGCGAGGGCCAAAGGCACGTCTGCCGCAAACCCATCCCCGACGCCAAGGCGGGCGATGATGCGCGCGCCATTGGCCTCCAACGTCCAAAGACCCTCGGCGGCGGGCAGCGCCAGATAGTCCGGCAGGATCGCTTGCGTATCCGCAGTGCCTTGTGCGCCATGCGCGTCGGCGACCGCGCGGTCGATGACAAGGGCGGATGTCACAGGTGCACCTTTGCGCACGTATGGGCGCACGTCATCCGCACCATCCGGACGCCCCAGCAAATCCCGCACCTGGCGCAGGGCAACGCGCGCCAGCGCGGCACCCCGTAGTCCCGAGGGCAAGTCCAGCGGAACAAGCGGCGCGTCTTCTCCCGGGATCAGCGCAATATGCGGACCCGTCGGGCGCGGTCCGCGCGCCACGTGCCAAAATGGTGGGTGTGTCCGGCGAAACCTGCTCACAATTGTCCCTCTATCACGAATGCGACGGACACCTCGCCACTGTCGTTCCGCCGATTGAGAAAGATGTGCCTTTGCCGTGGTGTTCCGTCAACCTCTGCGCTGAGACGGGCGTGAAACCAGGATGTTTTGACATCCACGCGATCGAGCGGCCACCCCGGCTGGGTCGCGCTGGGCGTTGCCCGGCCCAAGGCCGCGACAAAGCCCGAGATCCCGGCAAAAGGATCAGCCCTTTGTTGCTGCGCAATCCGCGCAACGCTCGCCTCGTTCAGTCCAGGGAACAGCGCCTCCAAAACCTCGGGTGCGGCCGTGTTCGCGTTCAAATCCGATGGCGCTGGCAAGGCCGCGATGTAGGGGCGCAGACGCTCGAAGTCGGACGTATCCATGCCTGCAACAGCGCGCAACTGCGTGATCACGCGGATCGGCCCGTTTGGTGTCTGAATGGGTGACGCGCGGTTCTGGTAAGTGGCGGCATTTGCAGGGCCTTCAGGCGACACAAAGCCCGCAATCGCGGTTCCCAGCGCGGGTGACAGCCCAAGATCGGTTATCAGCCGATCAAAGGCGGTACGCGCCTCTGTGTCCGCGAGATCCGTCAACCAGTTGATGTTGAAGCGACCTTGCAAATCGTGAATCCGCGCCTGACCGATCCCGCGACCAATGGGCACTGTGAAATCCTCGCGTGCCCAGACATCCGTCAGATCATCGCGGGTCGGGTCGTCTTCCCAGTCCTCCTCCAGCAGGACGGGCAACAAGGGCTCCATCGCATCCATATACAAGCTGGATTGCAAACCGGTCTGCATGGTGAGGACGCGGGCGTGACTGTCGACTGTCTGACGGGTGACAAAGACCATGATCGCGGACATCGCCCCGACAATCACAAGGGCGTTGATCAGGGCAATCCCCTTTGAGTGTGTGGCGCGGCTCATGGTCTGGCCACCACGACGCGCAATGGGTGTGGTGCGTCTGTTTCAATTGTGACTTCTACCGCGTCGGGTAGGGAGGATTTTGGCAGGCCCTCATCAGCACCAAACGCCGCGCGCCATGCTTTGTCATCGCGGGAATAGCTGGCAATTGTCACCCCGCGCACATCACTCAGAACAACCTGTTCGGGACCGCGCGCGCTGCTGTTGGCCGGAGCGAGCCCGGGCCAGACTTGCCGGGTCAAAGTCGCGGCACTTGCATCATGTCGCCAGATCACGCGGATCATGCCGCTTTCGACCGCCCCCGGCGCACTGCCACGTCCTGCGGTGGTGATGCGCAATGCGGCGCGATCATGCACCAATGCGCCCTCTGCCGCGCCTCCGGGTGGCTGAAACGGCAGGGCAACCGCATGTTGCAGATCAGACCGCAACAGGGTCAGCACATAGGCCAATGCTTCCGAACGGTCCTGAACTTCGACCAGTTGGTCACGGCTGCGAACAAGCGAGGTGATGGATTGCAGCCCCATCAGGGAGACCATGGAAAAGATCGCGAGCACGGCGACCAATTCGATGAGGGTAAAGCCAGCCTGTCGCGCCCGCGTATTCGGGATAGGCGCGGTCACTGCGGCGGATCCGATGTCTGGGGTGTTGGCGGTACGTAAACCACCAGAACGGCGCCGGGCTGGCCCGGTGTCGCCACGGTGACCGTCATCTCGACCAGCCCGACCTCGGTCGGGACTTCGTCTGTGGCAACCGACCATTCAAACGGCCCAAACGGAACCGTATCCGGCAGGGCGCGCGCGGCCAAGGCGCCATAGAGTTTCGCCTCTTCCGCCCTGTTGGCGGCGACTTGCAAGGCAAGGATGCGCGGGTTTTCTCCGCCAATGGCGCGGCGGGACACATCCATGGTCTGGAAGGCCGCGACCGTTGCCATGGACAAAACCAATACGGCCACGACAAGCTCGATCAGGCTCACGCCGCGACTTGTGCTGGCCCGCCCACATGTCATGGCGCGCCGCATTCCACCGGGCTCCACCCATCCGAGCGGCACAGCGTGATCCCATGCGCGCCGATGAACGAGGCCTCGATTGGATGTGACCGCCCGTCGGCCAGAAAATACAGATCGATCCGGCCGTCCGGCGCATCTGCCAAGAGGGGCGTACCATCAATCAGGTATCGGACCTCGCCTGCCAGAACGACGGGATCAGCGGTTGGAACATAGTGGTGCTGATCCTGTGGAGATGCGGCCAGAGTTTGCCACCCCCCACACCCAGGTCGAGCCCCGTAGCGTGGCCTTTCAGCACCGCCGCGTTCTGAAGGTTGGCAAAGGTGCGGGCAAATTGGGCCGCATCGCTCTGTCCCTCGTCGCGCGGGCGGCCGGTGGTCAGGGCGACACTTACCGACAACACGGCGAGAACCGCAACGACCGCGACCAGTTCGATCAGGGAAAAGCCTGCGTCGTGCGTGCCACCTATTCGCCCCATGACCCGATATCCGCATTGGAACCATCCCCGCCAGACACGCCATCCGCACCAAAGGTGAACACATCAAAGGGGCCATGCACGCCGGGTTCGAGATACTGGTAGGCACCGCCCCATGGATCGCTTGGCACCCGCTCGATATACCCGTTGGCTGCATAGTTGCTGGGGGCCGGATCGGTGCTCGGGCGCGTCACCAGCGCCGCGAGGCCCTGTTCGGTTGTCGGATAGCGGAAATTGTCGAGGCGGTAGAGTTCGATGGCTGACTTCAACGCCGCGATGTCGGAGTTTGCACGGGCAACCCGCGCCTGGTCAGGGCGGTCGATGACACGCGGCACGATGACCAGTGCGAGGATGGACAGGATGACCACGACCACCATGAGTTCAAGCAGCGAAAACCCGGCGTCCCGCCGCGGACGTGATCCGTGTTTCTGAACCAAAAGTCCGGGCATCGTGAGGCCGGTGAAAACAGCAATCCAGTGACGTCTGAAACCTTCTCGCGAGACGGCGCTGCGCCCGCGAAATCCATAAAATTGCATGACAAATCAGCTTTTTGGTCGTTAACTGGTGCCATGAAGACTACCCAAAAGGCTCTGCGCGATGCAACTCTTTTGACGGCCATCGGGCTGGCGGTTGGTCTGGCGCTCTTGATGGCTTTTGTCGAGGTTTTCGGGGATGCGGCACGCCGCACGTTTGCCTTGCATCGCGCCGAGGTTCTGAGTGGGGAAATCTGGCGGATGATCGGTGCGCATCTGGTCAATCTGAGCCCCAAGCACACCTATCTCAACATCGCTGGCTTGGGCCTGATCTGTGCAACACTGTGGCCGATCCTGACGGGGCGCGGGCTGGCCCGCGCCATCCTGATGTCGGGTGCCGTGATTTCGGTGGGCCTTTTGATCTTTCAACCGGCTGACGTCTCTTATGTGGGGTTTTCCGGCATCACACACGGTGTCTTTGCCTTTGGCGGGCTGGTCATGGCGCAAACCGGGCCGCGCTGGTTTTCCGCTGTGGTTCTGGGCTGCCTGTTGACCAAAATCGGGTACGAAGCCTGGGTGGGGCCGGTGCCGGGTGCGAATGAAGCGATCAAGGGCACTGTGTCTGTCCTATCTCACTCACTGGGGGCCTTGGGGGGTAGCCTCGCGGCGACCGGAACAGGGCCTTTGCGCCTGACCGCCATTGCGATCTACGTTGTGGCCACTGCCAGCTACGTTCTCTGACCGCATGCAAGTCGGTTTGATCATCTGGTTGTGCCTTATCGGGGCGGCGGTTGGTTCGCACCTCGCACTGGTGGCGGATCGCTGGCCACGGGGCGAGGATAGTGTGCGAACCCCGTCACGATGCCGATCCTGCCAGCGCGTCCTGCCATGGCCGGAAAAATCCCGCTCTTTTCCTGGCCGTGGCTTGGCGGGGCATGTGCCGGGTGCGGCACGTCGATTTCGTGGCGCCTGTGGGGGATGGAGGTGGGCTGCGCCCTCATTCCTTTGGTGGCGATGTGGCGGGCAGAGACATATGTCGATCTGATCCTGGGCACGGCGTTCCTGTGGGTGCTAGCGGGCCTCGCCCTGTGCGACGCGACGCGCTACCGCCTGCCTGATCCGCTGATGCTGGTGCTCTATGCAACCGGGTTTGCAGTTGCGGCAACGACACCGGGGCTGACGGCATGGGCGGCAATGATGGACATGGCCGTCGGGCTGGGTATCGCCCTGATCGTGCGCTGGTCCTACTGGCTGTGGCGTGGTCGCGAAGGGCTGGGATTTGGTGATGTGCTGCTGTTTGGCGGGTTGGCCCTGACCATGGGTGCGGCCGCGTTGCCGATGATCGCGCTGGTTGCTGCCATCGGTGCCTTGGCAGGGGCCGCGATCGGCTCTTGGCGCAAGGGGCAAAGCCTGCGATCAACGGCGGCCACACCATTCGGGGCTTGGCTTTGCCTTGCTGCGGCAGGCATCTGGGTGCTGGGGATTTAGATCAAAAGAAAGGGGCGGCACAGGATGCCGCCCCACTCAATCATGTCAGTGCGATGTCGTCACGACATGCGGCGGCGCTGGCGCAGGCCGACAAGGGCCAGCAGGGCACCAAACAGAACCGACCATGGGCCAAGCGCACCACCGGTATCGGTGGTCGGCGTCGCCGGATCTGTTGGCGGAGTCGTGCCACCACCATCAGCCGCTTCGGCCACGTCAGAGGCTAGCACAGGACCAACGGACAGCGCATAGGTCCCCATATCAGCGGTTGCATCGCTATGTGCGATGGTCACAACGTGCCCGGCTGCGTTCAACGCACTCGCCGGAACTGTCGCAACAGCGCCCGATTGCGAGTTGGCCGAGGAACTCAGAGTGAACTGTGCCAACTGCGTTGTCCCTGTCGCGTCAAACACGGTCACAACAGGGTCCATGCCTGCGGCAAGGCTTGTCACACGTGCGATCAGATCGCTCGTTGTGCTCGACGGTGTGAAGAAGAAGCAATCCACATCGCCCGCCGCATCGATACGGCCCGTGACGTCGATGTTGTCATCGGCCACGGCGGAACACAGTGCGGGTGCCGTCGGATCATTGGTGTGATCGTCAGCCAGCACGTTGCTTGCCACGGCTGTGGCTGCACCGGTCCGCGTGAAGTTTTCCGAGATGTTGCGCGGTGTCGGCACGATGCCTTCCCCGTTCTCCGCCAGGGCCACGGCAATACCTTCAAAGGTGGTTGTCGCATTCCCAGCGGCGTTCGACGCGGTCACAACGCTGTTGTAGATGCCGTTCTGGTCATAGGCCACATCGGCCGTGTACGTTCCGTCATCCGCAACAAGGTCCGATCCAACACCATCATCCAGCAACGGAACCGAGATGACTGTATTGTCCGGTTTCGTCACTTCGGCCACGACGTCCAGACCGGCAATCGACGGCCCCTGTGTCACGGTAGCAAAGATCGAAAACGCATCCGGATAGTTCACGTTGCTGAACTCGACCGCCACATCATAGGGCGACGCGCCTGTAGGCGAACCAGCGATCAGCGTGTCTACATCCTTGGCGGTGCCGGTGTTGTTGGTGATGTTCAGCGTATAGTCACCCGCCCCGATGGCCGAGACGTCGACTTCGCCCGTGCACGACACTTCGCTTGTGCCCTCACAGTTGAACATAACACCGGTTGCCGTGCCCGAAGGGTCAAGCAGCGCCAGCGAAATGTCGGACTCCGGTGCGGCATAAGTGACGGTCACGTTGGACGTGGCCAGCGTTGAATCCAGCGGGATGGACTGTGTTGTCGTGCTGGATGCCGCCGCTGAACTGGCGCTGGATGCGACCAGAACCGTGGACGAGAACGCCGCATTGGCCGCGATGAACGCCTGCTGGATCTCGGCCAAGGTTGTTGGCGAGTTAAAGAAGCGCCCACCCGTGCCATCCGCCAGTGCGGTCAGCAGGCCGGTGTCGACATTCGAGCCAAAGCCGAACGTGATCAGCGGGACACTTGCGGCCTTGTAGGCGTTGATCACAGTCGACCGATTGACCGAGCTGCGCCCGTCCGTCAGCAGATACACAACCGAGGGGCGTGTACCGCCCTGGAAGGATTGCGTCTGGTTCAGAGCGGTCAGAGCGGCACCTTCGATATTGGTCCCACCGCCTGCGCGCAGTGCTGCAATCGCGGCCTGTGCTGCGGCGCGAACGCCGGTGTCAGGATCCGGGATATCCGTGATGGGATAGGCCTGGCTGGCCGATGAATCAAAGCGACCAACACCCACGGCCGTCTGGCCCGGTGTCAGCTGACCAACCAAAAGGCTGCCGGCCGTGATCGCATTGGCAATCGGTGTGCCGCCCATCGAACCGGAATCGTCGATCATCAATTCGACGACCTGATCACCCGCCCAGATGATATCCAGTGCGGACAGGGCCGTTGATTCATTGTCGTTGACGATAAAGTTGGGCGACGTCGGCGCCGTCAGCGTGGTGTAGCGCGTCCGCGTTGGCAGATAGCTGTGCTTGGGGTCCGTCTTGGGATCACGCACCAGCGTATCCCAGTTCGATTCACCAAACACCCGCTTGTGTGCGTTGGATCCGAGGATCGAGTTGTAGGGCGCAATGTTGGACGTCGAGAACTCCAGATAGTCGCGGTCCGTTGCAGCGCGCCACTGGTTGTTCATGATCGACGGGATTGCCACGGTGTCATCGGCGCGTGGACGTGGCCCACACAGACCAAACGTACGGCGGATAACACCACATTGCTGTTCGGCATATTCGTCGTACAGGCCGTAGGCATAGTGGCCCCACTCGTGCGCGAGTGTGTGGCCGCCGCCTGCCGTCGTGTTCATCGACGTGGGTGCGTTGGCCCATGTGGTACACATGTGAATGTAACCGCCCGCCACGCCAAATGTGCTGGGATAGGCGTAGGGCCCGTTGTCGGCAGCGCAATCCTTGTCCCAACGGACATCGGCAATGGTCGACTGCTCGCCTTTGCGGAACATCGTGACCTTGCCGATTTTGTGCGCTCCGTTCGTCGACTGAAAGACCGCCCTGGCAAACTCTTCGATCTTGGCTTCGAACACCTTTTGCTCGGCATCTGCCGTGCCGCCATCGGCCTTGTAATCGTCGTCGCCCTGCGGATCTTCCTCAAGCGAAATGGTAATGTCGAAAACAGCATCACTGCTATCTCCGAGGGTGAGACTTTCAAGCGCAAACTCGCCCGCCTTGAGGTTGAAAGTACCACCGCTGCTGGATTGTATCGTCACGCCAGACAGCCAGTGATCTGCTGCGTGTATCGGCATGGCCAACGAGGCGAGAATAGCCCCTGCACTGGCGGTGACATGCACCGCTTTTTTGAAATTGAAACGCATTATTCAAGTCCTTCCTAGTTGGTAGATAAAAATAGTCTGTTGTTCCCGTCCTCAGCGGGTTTGCACGACCCCGAAACGGATCATGTCGTCAGCGGTGTAAGCACCGAACTGACTGCGGTTGGCATTGCTGCCGGACGTAAATGTTCCGGCATCGTTACGGATTTTGACGGCGATCTTGCCCGTTCCCATGGCAGCATCAATTGCGCTTGCAACGGGGCTTTCGCAGTCTTGCGACAGATCTAAGTCGCGATTGGTTCCATCGGGTCTGGACGGATTGGTCCACACATACGTCCCCGCATCGGGTGTGCTCAGGGGTGCGGCATCCTGCCAATAACCGATAAGGGCCGTGAGGCGAGCGGGGACTGAGTTGCGCTCTACCTGGCGGCCGCTTTTGCCGTTCTTGTAGATCACGGCATCAAGGATCTGCCCCGGGCGACCGCTGGCGCCGCCAAATCCGGCAAAGCCTGAACGTGCGCCGCGCACCGCGCGCTCTGCAGATTTGAACGAGGCCTGGTCTGGTGCTTTACCCGCTGCCACTCCGATCAGTACGCCGTAGTTGGACCATACGGCCCGGTGCAGCGTGCCATCGGCCATCAAGCGGTAACTGTCATAGGTACGCTCGCCACCGTCCAGCGTGCCGACCGACACCTGGACAAAATCCGTTTGCGCTGTGCCGCATGCGGATGCGTATATCGGGGCAACTGAAATTGTCGCCGCGCACAGGAATGAAACGGCCTTCGACAGCATGGCCTACCTATGATTAATAACAATAACTGTTCATTATGGTTGATGAAACTGGCGGTTGAAACAAGGTCTTTTTGCTTAAATGCAATTCAAATATGTTCGCGCTCTGGTTAAAAAATACGTATTCACAAATACTTCTCACTACTTTTCGAAACCAAGACATTCTTTGAAACTTTCATGACAACACCCTTCATTATCAATCCGGTTCGAATCACAGCGCGACTCAATTTCAGTAGGAAACTGTGGTATCTCGCGGCCATTTGCCTGCTATTCGGCCTGCTGCAAGCCAGTTTGGCTCATGCGCACTTCTCTGACGGGACCAAGGTGCGCAGCATCGTTCTGACCGGGGATCTCGTCCGGCGGCACGGCCTATGTGCGCATGCCTTTGGGCCTCGCATTTGCCGACGTCGCACCAGCCGATGTCGATGCAGAGACGACCGTCGCGACCCCATTTCTGTATGCAGGCAAGACATTCGACGACACCTACGGGCTGTGGCTGTCGCTCGAGGCTGTCGCGCAGAACAAACAGGCGTTTGCCGCACGGCTGGGCAAGTCCTTGTTGTGGTATCGGGGGGCTGGCGCAAACCCGGGGCGCTTGCGCGCCTATCGCATTATCGGGCGTATGCCGCAGGACGCCTTTGACAGTGAAACGCGCGCGCAAAGGTCGATCGCGCGGGCCAGCGCACAGCTTGATCCTGCCTTTGGTGAAGCCTGGGTCGAAATGGCGATCAGTCTGCCACCGGATGCGGGGGGCGCACTGAGAGTGCTGGCGGGGTATCCCGAATTCCCGGCGGATGTGGACATCGACAACCACGTGATTGATCTGCGGGGCGGGGATGACGTGCAGTTCAACATGCCCGGTCAATTGCAATCCCCCTCCTTCTGGATCGCACGACCGTGACGCTGTTCGTTCTCTATCTCGAGCAGGGTGTGCGCCATATCGTCGAAGGGATCGACCACATGGCCCTCGTGGTTGCGATGACGCTGGGGACGATGACGGCAGGGGCCATTGCCTGGCGACAGCTTGCCATTCTGGTCACTGCGTTCACGCTTGGGCATTCGATTACACTGGGCACGACCGTTTTTGGGCTGCAGCCCGCGTGGCCGCTTTTCATTCCGGCGGTTGAAACAACCATTGCGCTGTCCATGATCTATACCGCTGTCAGCGCGCTCAGGGGCAAATCGGGCGCGGCAGCGGTGTATTTCGGAATTGGGATTGTCCACGGTTTTGGCTTTTCCCTCATGCTCAGCCGGATTCTCGGGCCCGACAGCCCGCAACTTGTCTGGTCGCTGTTCAGCTTCAATCTGGGGATCGAACTGGGGCAATTGATGATCGTGGTTGCCACCGGGGTCGTCTCGTTTGGCGTGCAGACCGTGCTGGGGGCCCGTGTGGAACGGGGTGTGCACGTGGCTGTCTTGGTTGCGATCTCTGTCCTTGCGCTCTTTTACGTGGTCACGCGCGCGGGGCTGATGGCCTGATCTGTCGTGCTGCGGCGTAACCTTCAGGCAAAGCTGCCCTGGCAGAACCAGCCGGGCGACATCGCTCCGCCATGGCCAAAGAACAGCCACAGCCGCTGGCCGTCGACCGTGTCCGTCACCCAGTAATCCCGCGTGCCAGAGCGCCAGTTGGGGTCGTCCAGCCACCATTCGGGCGCGATGCGTTCCGGCCCGATGGCGCGCAGGCGGGTCAGATCGCGGCCCCGCCAGCGGAAGGTTTCGGGCATCTGCGGGACGGCGGGGGCATGCACCGGCTCGGGCGACCACATCAGCAACGGGCGCGGATTGCTGGGCGCGGGCCACGGGCCGTCCTGCGGTTTTGACCAGGCCGCGGCCAGAACCTGATGCGATTTTTCGGGGATGTGGCTGTCTGCGGGATGAAGCCGCCGGATCGCGTCCAGCCCCACGCGCGCGCCCAGCCGCCCGATCAGATCGTCCAGCGCATTGGCATTGTTCAGCCGCGCCTGCACCGCCGCGCCCGCCTGCAGATGCCCCACGGCCATCACGTCATGGACGGCCTCTGCCTGCACGGCCACCAGCCGCAGCATGTCGATGCCGAACCCGGCATCAATCTCTTCGATCTTCATTTCCAGCAGGGGGCGGATACGGTGGGGATCAAAGCTGGGCCGCGCCAGCCCGACCTCGATCATCTCGACGCCGTGGTCGCTGCGATAGGCCTGCAACGCCACCCGCCGCGCGCCCTTTCCCTTCTCCTCCAGCGCCTTGCACAGGCGGGGGAGGAGCCTGTCGATGCCCGCCATCACATCCTCGGCCAGCCCGATGGGGTCGGGCAGGGTCATGCGCACGGCAAAATGGTCTGGCGGTTTGGCAGGCGACACAGGTTCGGGCGCGCTGCCCATCGCCTGATCCAATCGCAGCACCAGCCCCCGCCCGAACCGCCGCGCGAGCCCGGCGCGGGGTTGGCCCAGCAGGTCGCCCACCCGGCGCAGCCCCAGGCGGGCCAGTTGCGCCGCGATCTCGGGTTCCAGCCGCAGCGCCGCAATGGGCAGAGGGCTGAGCGCGCCATAGGTCTGCCCCGGCGGGGCAATGCGCAGGGTGCTGCCCGCACGGGTCTGCACAGCCGGGGCGGCCCCGCCCCTGGTCCAGTGCCGCCGCTTGCCCGCGCGCGACCGGGTGGCCCGCGCCTCTTGATCAATGGCGTCGCCGGTGCGGTCCGACCCCGTCGTGCGCCCGGCAAACCGGGCCAGCGCCCAGGCAGCCCCACGGGTGTCGGCCAGCCCCATCAGCACGCTCAGGCCCAGATCGGTGCAATCATCCTCGACCACCTGCATCAGTTGCGCCTCGCCCCCGAACAGATGCGCACAGCCCGTCAGATCAACCACCAGCGCATCGCCATCCTCGGGCGCGACCCAGGGGCTGAACTTGCCCGCCCAGCGTTGCAGGGCCTCGAGAAACCGCAACTCTCCGGCCGGGCTGCGGGGATGGGTCAGCAGGCCCGGACACATCGCATGGGCATCGCGCACGGGCTGGCCGACCTGCAGTCCATAGGCCTGCGCGGCACCGTTCAGCGACGTGATCTGCTGCATGTTCTGCTGTTCCTGCACCACGGCAAGCGGCTGATCCGCCAGCACCGGCTGACGCCGGATCAGGCGTTCGGCCCCCAGACGCGGGAACCACAGGGACAGGATACGACGGTCGGGCATCTCAAAATGTTCACATTTTGTTCCCACCTTGAATACGCCGAGTCGCCACCCCGAGTCGAGTCATCACGTAAAGGGATCAGGCGCCGTAGCGTGCCAGGAACGTCTCGACGGCGGCATCTACGACCCGGTCGATATCCTCATCGCTGACACTGTCGATCACCCCGAACATCAGGCGCGGCCAGATGTCGGCCTTGCACAGCTCGCCAAACTGGTCGGTGGCCAGCGTCAGGTCGTCGATCTTCAACTCGCCGCGCTCGACCGCTTCCTGGAAATAGGCCCCCATCACCGTGCGCATCCGCTGCGGGCCGGACTGGTAGAACGCCCGCCCGATCTCGGGAAAGCGATCTGATTCCGCCACGCAGATGCGAAACACCTGTTGACCGAATTTCGAGGTGATAAAGCTCAGGAATTGCCGCCCGACCTGGCACAGCACCTCGCGCGGCGGCTGGCTCTTGTCGATGGTGTCGACAGCCGTCTGGCTTTGCCGGGCGCATTCCATGTTGGCGACTTCCATGAACAACAGCCGCTTGTCGGGAAAGTAGCTGTACAGCGTCGCCTTGCTGACCTCTGCCGCCCTCGCGATGTCGTCCACACTCGCCCCTTCAAAGCCGTCCGCCATGAAAACCGCACGCGCGCCCTCCAGCACCTGGTCAAATTTGCGGCCCTTGCGGACTATGGGGGTAGCGTCATTCATTACGTGGCCTGCCTAAGGAGTGAGCAACAATATAAACCGATCTGTTCAGTTTCGATAAGAAAAATCGCAAAAGCCCGCTTGCAACTTGTGTCAGTCGGGCCATCATGACTTGGAATCGTTCTAAACTGGTGGAGCAAACATGCGATTTTCGACCCAGCGCAAAAGGTTCAGCGACCTGACGGAACAAGAGGTGTTGGCCCTTGCCATCTCATCCGAAGAGGATGACGCCCGCATCTATCGCGGCTACGGCGAACGGCTGCGCGCGGACTACCCGGCCAGTGCCGCGATCTTTGACGGCATGGCCGCCGAAGAGGACACGCACCGCCAACGCCTGATCGATCTGCACCGCGTCCGTTTTGGCGATGTCATCCCTCTGATCCGGCGCGAACACGTGTCGGGCTATTACGCCCGCCGGCCGGTCTGGCTGGTCGAAAACCTGTCGCTGGATCGCATCCGCTCCGAAGCCGAGGCGATGGAGCGGGACGCCGAACGTTTCTACCTCTCCGCTGCGGCCCGCACCAGCGACGCGGCCACGCGCAAGCTGTTGGGCGATCTGGCCGCTGCCGAGGCAGGGCATGAACGCACGGCCGAGACGCTGGAAAACGAACATCTCGATGAGGACACGCGCAACCGCGAGGATGACAAGAACAAGCGCCAGTTCATCCTGACCTACGTCCAGCCGGGCCTTGCAGGCCTCATGGACGGATCGGTCTCGACCCTCGCGCCCATCTTTGCCGTCGCCTTTGCCACGCAGGACACCTGGACCACGTTCCTTGTCGGTCTCG
Organism: Tateyamaria algicola; assembly: GCF_047715485.1. Taxonomy (NCBI): domain Bacteria; kingdom Pseudomonadati; phylum Pseudomonadota; class Alphaproteobacteria; order Rhodobacterales; family Roseobacteraceae; genus Tateyamaria; species Tateyamaria algicola. The sequence continues at coordinate 1,787,469 of NZ_CP180422.1, read as the reverse complement.
CCGCCTCCGTGGGCGCGGGCATCTCCATGGGCTTTACCGAGGCGGCGTCGGATGATGGCGAGCTCTCCGGGCGCGGCTCGCCGGTCAAGCGCGGCTTTGCCTCGGGCATCATGACCACCGTGGGCGGTCTGGGCCACGCCTTGCCCTACCTCATCCCCGATTTCTGGACGGCGACGATTACGGCCATCCTCGTGGTCTTTGTCGAACTTTGGGCCATCGCGTGGATCCAGAACAAGTACATGGACACGCCGTTCTGGCGGGCCACCCTGCAAGTTGTCGTGGGCGGCGCACTTGTTTTTGCGGCCGGAGTGCTGATCGGCAGTGGATAGGGCGCGCGGCACGCGCTATCCCTGATGCATGCTGCCGATCCTGTTCAAGACATTGCCCTTTTTCGCCCTGATCGGCCTTGGCTATTGGGCGGGGCGCACGCGTTTCTTTACCGAAGAGGCGACAGCCTACCTGACCAAGTTCGTCTTCTACTTTGCCCTGTCGGCGATGATCTTTCGCTTTGCTGCCAATCTGGAGCTGGCGCAGGTCTGGGACACCCGGCTTGTCGCCGCCTATCTGTGGGGCACCGCCGTGGTCTATGCCATCGCTTCGATCGTGGGCTATCTACGGGGGCTCGACGTGCAGACAACGGCGGTCGAGGCGCAATGCGCGGTCATCGGCAATGCCGGGTTTCTGGGTCTGCCCATGCTGGCGCTGCTGTTTGGCCCGCAGGCTATCGGCCCCGTCATGCTGGTGCTGGCCACGGACCTGATCGTGTTTTCCAGCCTGATCGTGATCCTGATCACCGTGGGGCGGGACGGGCGGATGTCGCTGTCGATCCTGCGCACCATCGGCACTGGCCTGGTCAAGAACCCGATGATCGTGGCGATGACGCTGGGGCTGCTGTGGTCCGGTTTCCAGATCCCGATCCCCGCGCCGATGAACGATTTTCTCAGCATCCTTGGCGGGGCCGCCACCCCCGGTGCGCTCTTTGCTATCGGTGCTTCGCTGGCCTCGAAATCGACCGAGCGGATCGAGATCGCGGGCTGGCTCAGCTTTTGCAAACTGGTGCTGCACCCGGCCTTTGTCGCCTTTGCCGCGCTGTTCCTGTTCGGGGTCGAACCGTTTGGGGCGGCCATGATCATCGCCTGCGCGGCCATGCCGGTGGCGGGCAACATCTACATGCTCGCCCAGCATTACGGCGTGGCCCCGCAGCGGGTGTCTGCCGCGATCCTCGTCTCGACAGCCCTCAGCGTGGTCACACTCACAGCCGTGATTGCGTGGATCAGCTGACCGCTGTCCAAGCAGAAATACCTGCCCCGCACGCGCCCGAATCTTGCCGCACGCGCGCGGGCCGGGTAGCGATGGGGCAACGAAAGGATACGCCTATGCAAACCCAATCCGAAAACGCCTGCTTTGGGGGGACGCAAGGCGTCTATACCCACACCTCGACCGCCTGTTCCTGCGACATGACCTTTGGCCTGTTCCTGCCGCAAGAGGCGCAGGATGGCCCCGTGCCCGTGCTGTGGTATCTGTCCGGCCTGACCTGCACCCACGAAAACGCGATGACCAAGGCGGGCGCGCAGGCCTGGGCCGCCGAACAGGGCATCGCGCTGGTGTTCCCCGACACCTCGCCGCGGGGCGAGGATGTGGCCGATGATGACGGCTATGATCTGGGCAAGGGGGCAGGGTTCTATGTGAACGCGACCGAAGAGCCCTGGGCCGCGCACTACCAGATGTGGGACTACGTGACGACGGAGCTGCCCGAGCTGCTGGGCAACCAGTTCGCGCTCGACATGGACCGGCAAGGGATCACCGGGCATTCCATGGGCGGGCACGGCGCGCTGACCATGGCGATGTCGCTGCCGGGGCGCTACCGCTCCGTCTCTGCCTTCTCGCCCATCGTGAATCCCACTGCCAGTGACTGGGGGCGCAAGCAGCTTTCTGCATATTTGGGGAACAATGAAGCCACATGGTCGCCCCACGATGCCACCGTCCTGATGCGTGCAAACGGGTTTGACGGGCCGATGCTGATCGACACGGGCACGAAGGACCAGTTCATTGACCTGCTCAAGCCCGAGGCGCTGGCCGAGGCCGCCACCGCGCGCCGCCAGCAGATGCAGTTCCGCATGCAGCCGGGCTATGACCACAGCTATTTCTTTGTCTCGACCTTCATGGAGGATCACGTGAACTTTCACGCAGAGGCGCTTTGGGCGTGACCACGCTCTACGTTGACGCCGACGCCTGCCCGGTCAAGGCCGAGGCGGAAAAGGTGGCCACCCGCCACAGGGTCGCGATGAAGGTCGTCTCGAACGGTGGCCTGCGCCCCTCGCAGAACCCGCTGGTCGAGAATGTGATCGTCGATGCGGGCCCCGACGTGGCCGATATGTGGATCGCCGACCGGGCAGGCGCGGGGGACGTGGTGATCACGGGCGACATCCCGCTGGCGGCCAAATGCGTCGCCGCCGGGGCCCGCGTTCTCAAACACAACGGCGAGGCGCTGACTGAGGCCAATATCGGCAACGTGCTCGCCACCCGAGACCTGATGGCCGACCTGCGCGCCGCCGACCCCTTCCGCCAAGGCGGCGGCAAAGGGTTTACCAAGGCCGACAGATCGCGTTTTCTGGAGGCCTTGGAACGCGAATTGAGGGCGGCACAGAGATGACGATCAAGGCAGTGGTTTTCGACATCGGCAACGTGTTGATCGAATGGCAACCCGAACGGTTCTACGACAGCGTCATTGGCGAAGACCGGCGCCGCGCCATGTTTGCCGAGGTCGATCTGCACGGCATGAACGACAAGGTCGATATGGGGCACCATTTCACCGACACGATCTATGCCGCGGCCGAGGAGTACCCCGCTTGGCGCGATGAAATCCGCATGTGGCACGACCGCTGGATCGAAATGGCCTCGCCCGCCATCGACCATTCGGTGCGGCTGATGGGGGCCTTGCAGGCCAAGGGTGTTCCCGTGTTCTCGCTGACGAATTTCGGCATTCAAAGCTATGACTACGCCGCCACGCATTACCCGTTCCTGCGCCAGTTCGACCGCGATTTCATCTCGGGGCACATGCAGGTGATCAAACCGGATGCCACGATCTACGATGGGCTCGAGGCGGCCAGCGGCCTGTCTGGCGATGCCCTCATCTTTACCGATGACCGCGCCGACAACATCGCCGCCGCAGATGCGCGGGGCTGGCGCACGCACCTGTTCGACGGACCACAAGGCTGGGCCGACCGCCTCGTGGCCGAAGGGCTGCTGACAGAACAAGAGGCCGCATGAACCTTCCCTTCATCCCCTTTGCCGAAGGCGAGGCGCTGCTGGACTGGATCGGCCTGACCGATGCGCTGGCCGCCGGGCACGACCTGCCACGCGCCGAGATCGGCGATACGTTCCTTTATCGCGATCCCGACACGCTGCTCAGCCGCGCGGCATGGATCGACGGTCTGGGCATGGCGGTGAAAACCGCGACGGTCTTTCCCGGCAACCCGCAGCGTGGCGCGCCGATGATCAATGGCGGGGTGAACCTCTATTCCGACAGCGACGGCACGCTCGAGGCGATTGTGGATTTCCACCTTGTGACCAAGTGGAAGACGGCAGGCGACAGCCTGCTGGCCGCGCGCCGTCTGGCCCGGCCCGACAGCCGCAACATCCTGATCGTCGGGGCAGGCACCGTGGGCCGGGCGCTGCACAGCGCCTATTCGGCGGCTTTCCCCCACGCGCAATTCACGCTCTGGAACCGCACCCGCGCCAATGCCGACACCATGGTCAGCGACTGCCCCGGCATGGCCGTCGCGGACGATCTGGCCGAGGCCGTGCAGGCCGCCGACATCATCACCTCCGCCACCATGTCGACCGAACCGCTGATCAAAGGCGACTGGCTGCGCCCGGGTCAGCATGTGGACCTGATCGGCGCTTACCGCCCCGACATGCGCGAGGTCGACGATGCGGCCCTGCTGAGATCCCGCGTATTTGTCGACAGCTATGACACCACCGTGGGACATATCGGCGAAATCAAGATCCCGCTCGAGGCGGGGACGATCACGCGCGACCATTTGCAGGCGGACTATTACGACCTCGGCGCGTTCCGGCGCGCGGACGATGATATCACCCTGTTCAAGAACGGGGGGCGCGCATCTCGACCTGATGACCAGCCGCTACATCCTCGACCGGTGGCGTGCGCAATGATGTGGGCCGTCCTGATCCTGCTGGGGCTGATCGCCATCCCGCTGACCATCGAATGGATGCGCAGCGGTGTGGACGAACGCGCGCGCAAGGACGCGTCGGGCCAGTTCGCCCTGCTGTCCCAGGGCACCACGCATTACGAATGGCTTGGCCCCGAGCGGGGGCCCGTGGCCGTGTGCATCCATGGACTGACAACGCCCTCGTTCGTCTGGCGCGGGATGGCCAAGGGGCTGGCGCTGATGGGGTTCCGGGTGCTGGTCTATGACCTCTATGGGCGCGGGCTGTCGGACCGGGTCAGCGGCCCGCAGGATGGCGCGTTCTTTGTCCAGCAACTGACCGACCTGCTGAGCCACGAAAAGGTGCAGGGGCACCTGACGGTTCTGGGCTATTCCATGGGTGGGGCGATTGCTGCGCATTTCACCGCGCAGCACCCCGGGCTGGTCAAACAGCTGGTGCTGCTGGCACCCGCAGGCATGCACCAGATCGCGGGGTCAAAGCTGCGGCTCGTGCGCGATGTGCCCGTGATCGGGGATTGGCTGTTTCTGCTGGCCTACCCGTTCGAGCTGCGCAAGGGGCTGCGGCGCGAACAGGATTTGCCATCGAGCGTCGAGGGCATCAACGCGCTGCAACATGCAGAGACGGATCGACGGGGCTATTTTCCCGCCGTGCTGGCCAGCCTGCGCGGCTTGCTGCGGTCCCCGCTCGAGGATCAGCACCGCACCATCGCTGCGGCGGGCGTGCCCGTGCTGGCGATCTGGGCCGACGCGGACGAGGTGATCCCGCTGGCCAGCAAGGATATCCTAGCGGCATGGAACCCGCAGGCACAGCAGGTGGTCATCGAAGGCGCAGCGCACGGGCTGACCTACACCCACACCGATCAGGTGATCGAGGCGTTCCGCACCTCGCGCGGCTAAGCTAGGCCGGGGCAGGCTGGCCCAGCGGGCGCTCGCGGATCGGCAGGTGGACAATGGCGCTGAAGGCTCCGATGCCGACACCGATCCACCAGACCAGCGTGTAGTCTCCGCGCAGGTCATAAAGCCGCCCGCCCAGCCACACGCCCAGGAACGATCCCAACTGGTGCGACAGGAACACGATACCATAAAGCGTGCCCATGTAGCGCAGCCCGTAGATATGGGCGACCAGCCCGCTGGTCAGCGGCACGGTCGCCAGCCACAGCGTGCCCATGGTCACCGAAAACAGGATGACGGATGTGGGCGTGATCGGGAACATGATGAACACAGCGGCCACGATGGTGCGGCCCACATAGATACCCGCCAGCAGGTATTTCTTGGGAAACCGCTTGCCTGCCCACCCGGCCAGCAACGTACCCGCAATATTGGCCAGCCCGATCAGCGACAGGGCAACGGCCCCCAGCGCCGAGGTGGTCGAGATACCCATGCTGTCCAACGTCCCACCAGGCATGATCGGGCCGCACAGCTCGGTCACAAAGGCCGGGAAATGCGCGGATATGAACGCCACCTGATAGCCGCAGGAAAAGAACCCGAGGAAGATCAGCGTATAGGACGGATCGCGAAACGCCTTGACCAGAATCTCGCCCAGGCTCTCCTCCAGCTCGGCCTTGCTGGCCATGGGGGGCACGCGCATCAGGGGCAGCGTGAACAGCAACGCCATGATCGCCCCGGCAAAGATCAGAAAGACGCTTTGCCAGCTCATGATGGACATCAGCCATTCCGCCACGGGCGCGCCAAACACCTGCCCGGCCGAACCCGCCGCCGCCGTGATCGCGAGGCTCATCGAGCGGTTTTCATCCGTCGAGGCGCGGCCAACCACGGCCAGGATCACGCCGAACCCGGTGCCTGCCACGCCAAAACCGATCAGCCACGCATAAAGCTGATGTTCCAGAGGCGTGGTAGAGGCCGCCGACAGAACCAACCCCGCCACATAGACCAGTGCCCCCATGACAATCGATTTGCGGTCCCCGATCTTTTCCGCAATCGCGCCGAAAATCGGCTGGCCAATGCCCCAGGCCAAGTTCTGGATGGCAATGGCCATGGAAAACTCGGCCCGCGCCCAGTCGAACTCTTCGGCAATCGGGATCTGGAACACACCAAAGGAGGCACGCACCGCAAAGCTGACCATGATGATGACACACCCAACGATCAAAACGGGGGTGAACAGCGACGTGCGGCTTTGCATGAGGGCTCTCCTGCCTGATGGGTCCGACAGTACGGGGCCGGGGCGTGCCGTCAAATCAGGAATTCTTGGCGTCACATAACAAACGCTGAACCATCGCACCTTCCCACGGCTGAACGGGCGCGCTACCAACGTGGGAATGACCGATTTGATGACCGAATATCAGGCCCTTGTGGCCGCTGGCGACCTCAAGCACGACGACGCACAAACGGCTGCCCTGCCCGAATTCGAGCGCATTCGCGCCGCGCTGGCCGAGCCTGTGAAACGCTCTCTGTTTCGCAAGGCGCCCGAGCCGCCCAAGGGGCTGTACCTGTGGGGCGGCGTGGGGCGGGGCAAATCCATGCTGATGGATTTCTTTGTCAGCCATGTCGAGGCACCGGCGCGGCGCGTCCACTTCCACGCCTTCATGCAGGAAATCCACGCCGCCATGCACGCTGCCCGCAAACGCGGCGTGGACGATGCCATCGCACCTGTTGCAGCGGACGTGGCCGCCTCTGTCCGCCTGCTCGCCTTTGACGAGATGCAGATCAGCGACATCACCGACGCCATGATCGTGGGCCGCCTGTTCGAGGCGCTGTTTGCCGCCGGTGTCGTGGTGGTGACCACGTCAAACCGCGTGCCCGATGACCTCTACAAGGACGGGCTGAACCGGCAGTTGTTCGTGCCCTTCATCGAGCTGCTCAAGGACAGGATGGTGGTGCGCGAACTCGCCTCGCCCACCGATTACCGGCAGGACCGGCTGACCGGCAGCCCTACATACTTCACGCCACTCGGCGGCACTGCCCGCACCCAGATGGACGCGATCTGGACTGACCTCGCCGGGGCCGATGCCCGCCCGCTTGACCTGACAGTGACCGGGCGCACGGTCACCATCCCGCAGTTCAGCAACGGGGTGGGGCGGGCCAGCTTTTTCGACCTTTGCGCCAAGCCACTGGGGCCAGCCGATTTCCTGGCCGTCGCGGATGCTTGCAAGGTGCTGATGATCGACGACATCCCGTGTCTCTCGCGCAGCAATTTCAACGAGGCCAAGCGCTTTGTCACCCTGATCGACGCGCTTTATGAGGCGCGTGTGCGCCTGATCGCCTCTGCCGCCGCGCTGCCGGAAATGCTGTATCTGGAAGGGGAGGGGACGTTTGAATTCGAACGCACCGCATCCCGCCTGCGCGAGATGCAAAGCGACGACTGGGCGGCCTAGCCCACCACCCCCTAGCCGCGCGCGTAGCGCACGAGGGCAATCAACAGCGTTTCCGTATCCAGCCGCCCCGATGACATCTCCAATTGACGTGGCGGTTCGAACTCTCCCCGTGCCGCCGCCGTGTTCAGCAACGCATCGATATAGGCATTCGACTGCCCCTCGGTCAGGGCCTGTACCAGCAGCGCATGCAAGCGGTCGCCTTGTGTCACCACATGCCCGAAATCCGCCAGCACCACCGCCGTCAGGCTGCGCAGGTCACTGCGGCTGGCATCTGTGTCGGTCAGCCGGATCGGCTGGCGCAACTGGCGGCTCACCGCTTCGGAGGCTGACACCGTTTCGATCTGCAACAGGGAGGCATCGGACCGGCTGACTTCGCCCGCCCCAGCGTCCTCCTCGACATCCAGTGTCGGTGTGGTTTCGGCAAAGTCGGTCACAGTGTCAGGGTCGGTGCCGGGTTGCAGCAGGATCAGCCCGATCGTGACCGTCAGAAAGGCCACCGCAATGAGCAGCATCTTGATGTTGGATGAGGATGTATCCTCGGTCGGCGCGTCCAGCTCACCCTGCCGGTCGGCCTTGTTGCCAAGACTGAACATACTGCTTCCCCCAAAGCTGACCCGCGTAATACGCCTGTATTCACGGGCTTCTGTTCCACAAAATATAGCAAATCGGACGGTATCCGGTCAACATACTGTGGCGTCTACTAGGGGTAGAAAGGGGCGAATTGCCCGCGATCAGGCGTTTTCGCGCAACACTGCACCGGCCAGATACAGCGATCCGCAGATCAACACACGGGCATGTGGCGTGTGTGTCAGGATGGCTGCAAGGGCCGCGCCCACGTCCTCTGCCTCTTGCGCTGTCAGGCCCACATCCGTTGCTGCCTTGGCCGTGTCAGCGGCAGGCAAGGTGTTGGCCTCTCCGGGGATCGACAGGGCCGTCAGCCCGTCCGCCACCTCGGCCAGGGGGGCAAGGTAACCCCGCGCGTCCTTGGTGTTGAGCATCCCGCAAATCAGGTAGGTGGGCCGCTTGGGCAGGCTGCGCAGATGCGCGGCCAGGGCCGTGCCCGCCGCCGGGTTGTGCCCGCCATCCAGCCACAGCTCTGCCCCGCTGTCAGTCGCCATATCGGCTAACGGCCCACTGCGCAGGCGCTGCATCCGCGCAGGCCATTCGGCACGTGTCACCGCCGCAAGGCAGGCCGCCTCGTCACAGCCAAGGTGGCGCAGGGCGGCCAGCGCCATCCCGGCATTCTGGATCTGGTGATCGCCCGGCAGAACCGGACGGGGCAGGTCCAGCAGCCCCACCTCGTCCTGATAGATCATCCCGTCCCGCTCGGGGCTCGCATGCCAGTGTTGCCCATAGGCCAGAACGGGGGCGCCCAGACGCGCGGCGCGCGCCTCGATCACGTCCATCCCGGCCGCGTCCTGCGGGCCGATGATGCAGGGCACGCGCCGCTTGATGATCCCGGCCTTTTCGCCTGCGATGGCGGCCAGCGTGTCCCCCAGAAATGCCTCGTGATCCATCGACACCGGCGTGATGACGGTCAGCGCAGGCGCGTCGATCACATTGGTCGCATCCAGCCGCCCGCCCAGGCCAACCTCGAGCAGCGTGTAGTCCGCAGGGGTGCGGGCAAAGGCCAGGATGGCGGCGCAGGTCGTGATCTCGAAATAGGTGATGTCATCGCCACCATTGGCCGCATAGCACTCGTCCAGCATCGCCGTCAGGTCGGGTTCCGAGATCAGCGTGCCCGCCAGTCTGATCCGCTCGTGAAAGCGCGCCAGATGGGGCGAGGTGTAGGCGTGCACGCGGTGGCCTCCAGCCTCCAGCCCTGCACGGATCATGGCCTGGGTCGATCCCTTGCCATTGGTGCCCGCGATGTGGATCACGGGGGGCAGATCGTTCTGCGGGTTGCCGAGGGCGTCAAGCAGGCGCCACACGCGGTCCAGCGTCAGGTCGATGACCTTGGGGTGCAGCGCCATCATCCGCGCAAGGATGGCGTCGGATGTGGGTGTCGTCATGGTGCGGGCGCGTCGCCTTCAGCGTCTTCGGTCGCGTCAACCTCGGGGGCAGGCAAATCGCCTTTGACCGCCGGGGGCAGACCCATCAGCATCCGCGTGATGCCGATCAGCTCGTCGCGCATCTCGGTGCGCGTGGTCACGCGGTCCAGCATCCCGTGATCCAGCAGGTACTCGGCGCGCTGGAACCCCTCGGGCAGCTTTTCCCGGATGGTCTGTTCGATCACGCGCGGCCCGGCAAAGCAGATCAGCGCGTTGGGTTCGGCAATGTGCACATCGCCCAGCATCGCATAGGACGCGGTGACGCCACCCGTGGTCGGATGGGTCAGGACAACGATGTAAGGCAGGCCCGCCTCTTTCAACATCTGCACGGCGACAGTGGTGCGGGGCATCTGCATCAGGCTCAGAATACCCTCCTGCATGCGCGCGCCACCGGCGGCGGAAAACAGGATCAGGGGGCGCTTCAGCTTCACCGCCTCTTCGGCGGCGGCGATGATGGCGTTGCCGACATACATGCCCATCGACCCGCCCATAAAGGTAAAGTCCTGCGCGGCGGCAATGATGGGCGTGCGCCCGATCTCGCCAGCGGCGACCAGCATCGCCTCTTCTTCGCCCGTGCCCTTCTGGGCGGCCTTCATGCGGTCGGGATACTTCTTCTGATCGCGGAATTGCAGCGGGTCCACCACAGGCGCGGGCACCTCGACCTGGGTAAAGATGCCACCGTCGAACAGGGCCGTGAACCGGTCGCGCGGGGTGATGCCCATATGGTGATTGCAGTTGGTGCAGACATTCAGATTGTCCGACAACTCGCGGTGAAACAGCATGGTGCCGCATTCATCGCACTTGGTCCACAGGTTGTCCGGGGTTTCGCGGCGCGAAAAGATCGAGTTGATCCGGGGCCGGACGTAATTGGTGATCCAGTTCATGTAGGCTTCCTGCTGCGCATCTGACTGTCAGATAATCCGGGCGCGGGCCAAATGCAATCAGGCCCTGATCGCGACGCGGGCCACCAGCCAGCTGACCAGCATGAAACCAAAGTCGACAGGCAGCCACACCGCCATCTGCGCTTCGTCCGCAATACCAAAGGGCAGGACGTACAAGGCCAGGCCCGACATCTCGTCGGGAACCGAGGTCAGGACCATGGCCGAGATGTTGTTGGCAAAGTGCACCGCCATGGCAGGGCCCAGCGTGCCGGCCCGCGCCGTCAGGTCCGCCATCAGGATGCCAAAGACGGTGGCCCAGATCGCAATCGTGCCCGCATTGCTGCCTGCACTGTCGGGCAGGTAATGCCCCAGACCGAACAGCACCGCAGGCACCATCATCCACACCAGGGGCGAGCGGAACCGGGCGGCCAGTTGCTGCTGGATATAGCCGCGAAAGAACACCTCTTCGGCCCCGGTCTGCACCAGCACACCCGCCAGCGCAAAGGGCAGCAACAGCAGCCAGCGGCCCAGTTCCATGTTGCGCACCAACGGCTCGCCAAAATCATAAGGCGGTAAAACCCAGATCGCGGCGGTCAGCAGGGCCATCCCGATCACCACCGCCACGAACTGGCGCAGGGCCAGCGGCAGGGGGCCGATCAGGGACAGGGGGCGGCGCTTGTGCACCATGATCACGACAAGGCCCGCGCTGACCCCCAACAGACCCAGCTGAAACAGGATGATCAGCATGCCACTGGCGGTCTGCCCGATCTGCCCATCCGCACTGATGGCGCGGGCGGTTTCCGGCTCCATCAGGCTGAACAGCGTGCCGAAAATCATCTGGCTCAGCGCCAGAAAGATGCCCGCGGCCAGAACCAGCCCCAGCATCAACCGCCACAATTGCGGCGCGGCACGCGCAGGCGCAACAAAGCCCGCATGGGGGCGGTAATCGAAGGACCAGACGCTCACGCGTCAATCGGCGGGGCGGGCGGCCCCTCTTCCTGCGGGATCGACACATTGGCCTGGCGCAACAGGTCCGCCGCCCCGGTCAGGTGGCCCGCAACAGTGTGCAACAGGCTCATCAGCACGCTCGGGTCGTTTTCCAGCACCGCGCGGAATTCGTTTGCCCCGATACGCAGAAAGGTCACGTCGGTCTGCGCGGTCAGGTGCAACTGGCGCGGCTCGTCCAGAATGATCGACAGATCGCCGATCAACCGCCCCGGCTCGACCGTGGTCACCGGGCGATCCTCGCCATCTTCTGAATCGTAACTCAGCACCGCCGTCCCCGCCACGCAGAGATAGGCGGCATCCGCCTTTTCGTTCATGGAAAAGATGCGTTGGCCCGGCGCGGCCTCGTACCACTGCGCGGCAAAGGCCAGCAGGCGCTGGTTGCGCGCGTCGATGCCCGCAAACAGGTCGGCCTTGGAAATGGCGCGCACCTTGCGGCTCAGATCGTCGCCCTCCTCGTCATCACCATTTTTATGCACGCCATCGATGCCGCCATCCTTGATCTCGACAAACAGATCATAGGCATCCGGGTTCTCGAACTTTTCTTCGAGAAAGATCAGCGTGGCCTCGGGCAACAGGCTGCGCAGGGCGGTGCGGGTCTTGCGCCGCTCATCCGCGCTGTGGCTGGCCAGCGCACGGTCGAGCACAAGAACATCCGGGCGCTTGATCCCGGCGCGGGAAAAGGCCGCGCGCTCGTGAAAGATCGTGGGCAGGTTGGTGCCGCCAAGGCCGGTGGGAATGTCAAACACCGTCTCGGCCACCAGACGGCGCAGGCCCTTGTCGGTCAGCAACTCGGCCACGATGTCCTCGATCAGCTCGCCCTTGGTGCCAGCCACCATGGAAATCCGACCATAAAGCGCGTTTTCCAGCAAAGTCAGGCGCGGCAGGTAGTTGTCATACTCGATCGGGGTGAAAAAGTTCTGCGTCTGGGCCCGCAACGCCACCCCGTTGGTTTTGCGGATCTGCACGATTTCCTTTTTGAAGCTGTCGGGAAAGGCCGGGCCGATCTGTTCTGCGGTAAAGGCAAAGGGCACGGTCAGCAGCAGCGCAAATTCGTCATCGGTCAGCGCCACGTCGCCGCGTTCCCGGCGGCGCCCGGCAATGTCGACCAGTTGCTCGTACATCTCTTCTTCGATGTTGAGGGCGGTGAACAGCGGGTGGCTCGTGCCGTCTCGGCCAAAGGTCTGGTGCAGCGTTTCGATCAGGGTCTGCGAGATGGCGATGCCCTGTTCGGCCAGCCCATGTTCGAAGACGAGGTTGATGAACCGCGCATCCGACGCAAGGCCCTGCTGGCTGATATCGCGCGAGGGCGAGGCAAAAAGCAGGTTGCCGCCCAAAGGCACCGCCGGGTTGAACTCGTCAGGATCAAACCGGTACACAACGTCGATCAGTTCCTTTTCGCGCAGACATTCCTCGACGGCGGGGCGCAGATCGACAATGGCCTTGGCCAGTGCCGGGTGCATCTGGGCATCAATCCGGCTGTTGAGCATGCGGCGGAACATGAACTCGTCAATGCCCATCGCCTCGACCAGTTCAAACCACCACTGGCGGATGTCATCGCTGTCCTTGAGGCCGGCCAGTGCCGGATCGACCCAGTCTCCGTCCACACGGTCCAGGCTGTTGCCCGAGCGGCGCGCCTCGGTCAGGAAACGGTCACGCCCCAAGGTGTCGTCCGTCAGGGATTTCGGGCTGGTCATCAGCGGCATCAACAGGTTGCTGCCCAGCGTGCCGTCAAACAGGTAGGGGCGCGAATGGGCATAGCCGATCCGGGCCGAGATCACGGCCTGGTGCAGCTCTGACAGATCATGGCCCGCCATGGTGACCGTCCCACGGGCGGGCAGCACCTCGCGCGTCAGCAATTCGGCCAGCGCCGTGCGCTCGGTCTGGTTCTTGGCCTGCACGGCCACGCGCGCGCCTTGTGGGATGGTCAGATCAATGCGTTCCAGAATGGGCGTGTTGTCGGCGTTGCGGACGGTGACATTGTCCAGAACGATATCGCCCTGCAAATGCGGGATCGTCTCGGGCTGCCCGTCAAACAGCCCCTCGTCCACCATGTCGCGGGGGGCAAATCGCTCGGTCACGATCTCCCAGCGCAGGCCCATATCCTGGGTCTGGTTGTAATAGGTCAGCAGCTCTTTCCACGGGCTCGACAGGTCCTTGTAGGCGGCCAGTGCGGCCACCAGGGCGCCGACGGTGATGTCGCCACGGATGGCCAGATACCCACCCACGGAATAGAAAAAGAACGGGGTCAGCTGGGTGATGAAGTTGTTGAGAAACTTCATAAAGAACTTCTGCTGGTAGATCTTGAACCGCAGCTCGAAAATCCGGCCCAACCGGTCGGTGAACTGCGCCAAACGGTAGCGCAGGCCGCCATTGGTGCGCAGGTCAGAGATACCGGCCGCACTCTCCCCGATCTCGGCGGAAAAGGCGCGGACCTGCTTGATCCGGTCCTTGTTCAGCAGGTTGATACGGCGTTGCAGCAGCGGGATCAGCCACGCCTGCAAGGGGATCAGCGCAATCCCGGCGATCCCGAACCACACCGATTGCAGGAACAGGAAGACCAGGATGATCAGCATCTGCCCCGCCTGGAACACCGGCTGGGCCACCATGTCGCCCATCAACCCGCCCATCGGCTCGGCTTCGGATGTGACCATGCTCACCAACTCGCCCTGGCTGGTCGAGCGGAAATAGCTGCGGGGAAAGCGCAACATGCGGCTGATCAGCTGGAACCGGAAACGGCGCAGCAGCCGCTCGGCCGTGACACCCTTCATCGTGTTCAGGCGCATCTTGAGAAGGCCATGCACCAACACCGCACCCAGATAGCCGAAACACAAGGCCAGCAGGAACTGGATCTGGGTCACTTCGAACCCGAACACATCAACGGTGTTGTCGGTCGCACCAATGGCGTCGTTGATGATCCGCTTGGGCAATTCCAGCGTCACGTAAAGGAACGGGAAGGTAACGACTGTCAGCGCCAGCAACATCAACTGATCGCGTTTCGAATGCTTCCAGATGAAAGCGAATAGGGTGGAATCCATGGCAAGTCCTGCTCGGCCACCCCCTGTCAGACGGTTGCCAATACAACCGGGCGCGTGCCGTTCGGGAAACCTAGTGCCGGGCAGGGGCCATTACAACCGCGCGCGGCGCTTGCAGGCGCTTGGGCCAATGGCTATTCCGGTCCGCAACGCTTTTACGGGAGACGCCAGATGACCAACGGCAAGTTCGACAAATCCAAGCTGCCCAGCCGCCACGTGACCGAGGGGCCCGCGCGCGCGCCGCACCGGTCCTACTACTACGCCATGGGCATGACGGAAGAGGAAATTCACCAGCCCCTCGTCGGCGTCGCCACCTGCTGGAACGAGGCGGCGCCCTGCAACATCGCGCTGAACCGTCAGGCGCAATCGGTCAAGGTCGGGGTCAAGGGGGCGTCGGGCACGCCGCGAGAGTTCACCACCATCACCGTCACCGACGGCATCGCCATGGGGCACGAGGGCATGCGCTCGTCCCTGGCCAGTCGCGAGGCGATTGCCGACACGGTCGAACTGACCATGCGCGGGCACTGCTATGACGCTATCGTGGGCCTTGCGGGCTGTGACAAATCCCTGCCGGGCATGATGATGGCCATGATCCGTCTGAACGTGCCGTCCGTCTTCCTCTATGGCGGCTCGATCCTGCCGGGCCGCGCGCCCAAGGGCGCACAGGTGCCCGCCGAATACGCCGACCGCGACCTGACCGTGCAGGACATGTTCGAGGCCGTGGGCCACCAGCAAAACGGCACCATGACCGAGGCCGAGCTTGAAATCCTCGAGCGTGTGGCCTGCCCCTCTGCCGGGGCCTGCGGCGGCCAGTTCACCGCCAACACCATGGCCTGCGTGTCCGAGGCCATCGGCCTCGCCCTGCCCAACTCCTCCGGCGCGCCCGCGCCCTACGAATCCCGCGATGAATACGCCAAGGCCTCCGGCGCGGCGGTGATGACGCTGATCGAAAAGAACATCCGCGCCCGCGACATCTGCACCCGCGAAGCGTTTGAAAACGCCGCCCGCGTGGTGGCCTGCACAGGGGGCTCCACGAATGCGGGCCTGCACCTGCCCGCAATGGCGCACGAGGCGGGGATCGAATTCTACCTCGAAGACGTCTGCGAAATCTTCCGCGACACGCCCTATTTCGTCGACCTGAAACCGGGCGGCGCCTATGTGGCCAAAGACCTCTACGAAGTCGGCGGCGTGCCCGTGGTGATGAAGGAACTGCGCAAGGCGGGCCTCATCCACGAGGATTGCATCACCGCCACCGGCTATTCCATCGGCGAGGAACTGGACAAGATCGACCTCGAAGCGGACGGCAAGGTGATCTACCCCGTCGAAACACCCATCACCAAGACCGGCGGCGTTGTGGGCCTCAAGGGCAACGTGGCGCCCGAAGGGGCCATCGTGAAAGTCGCGGGCATCGAACCCCAGCACCAGATCTTCACCGGCCCCGCGCGTATCTTCGAATGCGAACAGGACGCCTTTGAATCCGTCCAGAACCGCACCTATGAGGAAGGCGACGTGTTCGTGATCCGCAACGAAGGACCCTCGGGCGGCCCCGGCATGCGCGAGATGCTGGCGACCACCGCCGCCCTGTCCGGCCAGGGCATGGGCAAGAAGGTGGCGCTGATCACAGATGGCCGTTTCTCGGGTGCGACACGCGGGTTCTGCGTGGGTCACGTGGGGCCAGAGGCGGCCCATGGCGGCCCCATCGCGCTGCTGAAAGACGGCGATGTGATCACCATCAACGCGATCGAGGGGTCGATCAATGTCGACCTCACGGACGAGGAACTGGCAACGCGCAAGGCCGCATGGGCAGGCCCGCGCGAAACGCTCTACGGGGCGGGGGCGCTGTGGAAATACGCGCAACTGGTTGGCTCGACATACAAAGGCGCCGTCACCCATCCCGGAGCCAAGGCCGAACGTCATGACTACATGGACCTGTAAGGGTCTGTTGGCGGGGGCCGCGTGTTTGGCCCTCGCCGGATGTGACGATTTCCCCGGTCTCGCCCCCAGCGCATCACAGGCGCTGACCTCGGCCCAGCTCGGGCGGGTAATGCTTGTGCCGCCTACGGGCTATTGCGTCGACAAGCGCAGCTTGCGTCAAAGCTTTGCGCTTATGGCGCGCTGCGACACGTTGGGCGGCGATGCATCCGGCGGCGCACCGTTGGCGCTGATCACCGCCACCACTGCACCCGCTGTCGGGGGCGTGCGCGCGGACGATCTGGGCAATGGTCAGGAAACCGTGCTGTCACGCAGTGACACCGACACGCTCTCGCTGATCCAGGTCCGGGGGACACCTCCCAACGCGAGGCTGCGCGATGTGTACTGGCGCGCGGCAGGGCGGGTCGGCGATCAGGTCGTGGGCCTTGCCATCTACGAAGCCGCGCAAGGGGCAAATCTGGGCACGCTCGCCCCTGATATGCTAAAGCAGACGATGCAGCGCACCCAGGATCAAAGCGCGGCCATTCAGCCCGCCCAGCAGGACAATTCTGCAACGACGCCCACAAAACGATCCGGCAATGGGTTTTTGGCCGGTTTATTTGAGTGAAACCTTTGGCATAGATAAAGAGCACACCAAAAACGAGTGGCAGCAGGGCGACGGCGCAAGGGCACATGGCAGGCAAAAGCATCAAATTCATCGACAAGCTGGCGCATCGGCGTGCGATGCGGCGCTGGGCCCGCGCGGCGCGCAATGCCGGTGAGGCCCCGCTTGACGAGTTGCGCGGATTGCGCAGTGCCGCGCGGCTGTTGCGCAGCCACCTTGACCGCCTGATCCACAAGGCTGATGAACGTCTGGCCCTGCCCGCCATCGGCGCCACCAGCTTTCCCCGGCCGCACAATGCCGACTGGGCATGGCGACCCGAATTGTGGCGCGGCCCCTTGCCGACGCCCGGCGCATCCTCGGTCCAGACCAAGTCGATGCTTGGGGGTGAGGTGACGCTGTTTCACGACTGCGAACTCAGCGAATTGACCCTGCGCCAGTTGCGCAACCTGCGCGAGGCAGACCTCGCGCCCTACGGCCTGCGCATCGACGT
Organism: Tateyamaria algicola; assembly: GCF_047715485.1. Classification (NCBI taxonomy): domain Bacteria; kingdom Pseudomonadati; phylum Pseudomonadota; class Alphaproteobacteria; order Rhodobacterales; family Roseobacteraceae; genus Tateyamaria; species Tateyamaria algicola. The sequence continues at coordinate 1,769,949 of NZ_CP180422.1, read as the reverse complement.
CTTCAAATTCGACGGCTCGTTCCTGTCCATCGTGATCGACCTGCCGGTCGAAGCCGTGCAGGGCCTGCGCAAGACCCACCTCGTCGGCATGAACGCCATTGTCGAGATGGAAAAGCCGCTGGAAATCTTTGGCCGCCTCAACATCCGTCACGGTCCCAACACCGAACAGATCGTGCGCGAACTGCCCCTCAACCAAGAGGACGTGACCGTCGAATTCGACCTCGCCTATTCCAAGCTGAATGAAAAGCGGGTGGAGCGGGCCTGGATCGACCTGATCTTTGAAGGCCCCGAAATGAACCAGGTCACCCTGCGCGACCTGACATTCTCGCGCCGCCCCCGCGCGGCCCTGTGAAGGAGATGCCGAAATGAGCACCCTGACACTGACCCCGACCAAGATGCGCCACGGCGTGTGGCAAGGCCAAATCCAGCAATCAGGCTCCGGCGTGCCGCAGATCAAGGTCACGCATCTGGGCACCGATGTGCCCGACGTGCAGGTCTCCGAAGGGGGCGAGGACGGCCAGTGGATGATGCAGGTGCCCATTCCCGCCGCCGCCATCGCCGACGGCGTTCAGGTCTTTGTCATCACCGATGCGACCGACGGCGAACAGCTGGGCCAGTTCACCCTGATCGCAGGCGAGGCGCTGGGCGATGACATCCGGGGCGAGGTCGAATTGCTGCGCGCCGAACTCGACATGCTCAAACGCGCCTTCCGCCGTCACTGCGTGGAAACGACCTAGGCCCGTTTTGCGGCCGCCAGCGCGGCCCGCAGCACATCCCGATCCCCGATATGGTTGGCCAGCACCAGGATCAGCCGCGCGTTCAGCGCATCGCTGTCCTCCTTGCTCAACCCCTGATGGGCCGCCAGCAACTCATCATAAAACCCGTCCGGGTCCGCGATGTTCGGCTCCAGGTTCAAGTCCATCACGCCCCCTTCCCGAGTGCAATCCGCATGGCGCTTGCAACATCCTCGGCAGTCGCGGCAGGCCACCGCGCCACAACATGCTGATCCGGGCGCAGCAGGTACACAGCGCTCTCCGCCGTGCCCAGATACCGCTCTTTCAAAAACGGATTGTCGCGCGCGTTCAAACCCAGATGGGTCAGCGGCACGCCATCCACCGCGTCGACATCCGGCGCCGCCACATCAATGCACAGCAGCGTAAATCCACCCGGCAACCGGTCCAGCAAATACCCATCGGCCAGCTTTGCATCCACCGCAGGCGCCCCCACCCGCGTCCGCGCAGGCCCATCCAGCATATCCGGCCCGTTCAGCGACAACCCGTCATAGACACAGGGCACCGACAACCGCCCCGAATTGACCAAAGGCCGCGCAAAGGCGTGATCGCGCGCCAGTTCCAGCACCGCATTGCGAAACACCTTGCTGATCTCGCTCTTGGGCGTCAGGAAATCGGTCGCGCGGGTGGAATTGAGGATATTCTCATCCGCCCCAAACGCCCGCTCCTCATCATAGCTGTCCAGCAACACATCCGGCGCCAGCCCCCGCAGCACCAGATCCAGCTTCCACGCCAGATTGTCCGCATCCTGCACGCCTGAATTGGCCCCGCGCGCCCCAAAGGGCGACACCTGGTGCGCCGAGTCCCCGGCAAAGATCACGCGATCATGGCGAAACTCCCGCATCCGCCGACACTGGAAGGTGTAGATCGACGTCCACTCCAATTCATACGCCGCACCCTCCCCCAGCATCGCATCGACGCGGGCGCGCACATTGTCCTCGCGCAACTCCTTCTCGCGGTCGATGTCCCAGCCCAGCTGAAAGTCGATCCGCCAGATGTCATCCGGCTGCTTGTGCAGCAGTGCCGACTGGCCTGCGTCCTTGAAGGGTGGCTCGAACCAGAACCACCGCTCGGTCGGGAAATCCGCCGTCATCTTGACGTCGGCAATCAGGAAATTGTCCTCGAACACGCGGCCATCAAAACTCAGCCCCATCATGTCGCGGATGGGAGAGCGCGCGCCATCACAGGCAATCAGCCACTCCGCCTCGATCTGGTAGGGCCCGTCGGGCGTGTCCACGTCCAGCAGCACGTGATCGCCGCGCTGATCCATGGCCGTCACCGCGTTGCGCCCGCGTATCTCAATCGGCGCGCCTTCGTCCTGCGCCACACGGATTTCATCGACCAGGAACTTCTCGAAATAGGGCTGTTGCAGGTTGATGAAGGCCGGACAGCGATGCCCGTCCTCGGGCTGCAGGTCGAACTGAAACACACGGGTTTCGCCGTGGAACACCTTGCCGACATTCCACACAACACCCTTGTCGATCATGCGCTGCCCCGCACCCAACCGATTGGCGATCTCGAGCGTCCGCTTGGCAAAACAGATCGCCCGACTGCCCTGCCCAACGCCGTCATGGTCATCGAGCACCAGCACCGGCGTCCCCTTGCGCCCAAGGTCTAGCGCCAAAGCCATCCCAATCGGCCCACCGCCAACAATGACAACCGGATGCCGTCGCGCGGGCATCGTCTGTGCCGCGACGGGGGCATAGGGGTAAAGCTCGAAAGCCAATGAATAACGATTTCTCAGTTGTGCCCCCATTGTCTAATTGTCTCCGTCAGAACCCAAAATGAACCAAGCGCATTGCGCGCGTTGAGAAAGGCTCGTTTCGACTGTTTCAAATCGCGCAACGCACTCTTTTTCTTGTGGCGCGATCAGCATCAACGCGAATGCCATGGTTAGGACGAAACTACTCGCAGCCCAAAGAAATGCTTTTGCAAATCCCCACCTTTGCGCTCCACGCCCAGATTCAGTCAAGACATCGATCACGCCGGACATCCCACCTGTTCCAACGCGAACATGAACCGGATGCCGGGCCGCTGCTTTGGAACTCGCAGCAAATAGGCTGAACATCCACGCAAAAAACTTGAACCAAGTTGCGAGGGTAACCACAAAAAAGCACAGGACGAGTATCGTAAGAACAGTTTCCAGCGTCACCCCTGCAACGCCTCCCACATCTCGATATCCCGCTTGTCCGTCCAGATGCGCGGATGCGCGATGCCGCGGGCCTCGTCATAGGCGCGGGCGACGTTGAACGGCAGGCAGTGTTCGTAAATCGCATAGTCGCTGAATTTGGGATCGCACTCCGCCCGCACCGCATCCCAGGCTTCTTTCAACGTGCCACCACGGGCCGCAACCCGCGCCGCCGGGCGGTACGTGCTGTCCACGAAATCACGCGTGCTGGCGATGGCCTTGTTCACCATCTCGGACCCCACCAGCGCATCCCCGCGCCCCGGCGCAATGGCATCGACGTCATAGGCTTTGATCGCATCCAGCGTCCCGCCCCAGTCGCCAAAGTACCCGTCCCCACAGTAACAGGCCGAATGATACTCAACGATATCGCCGGTAAACATCACGTTCTGATCCGGCACATGGATCACGGCATCCCCCGCCGTATGGGCGCGGCCCACGTGCTTGATGTCCACCCGGCGCGCGCCAAGATAAACGGTCATCGCATCGGAAAACGTCGTCGTCGGCCAGGTCAGCCCCGGAATGCTCTCGTGCCCCTCAAATAGCCTTGGAAAGCGTTGGAACTCGCTGTCCCAATCCTCCTGCCCGCGCTCGGCCACCATGCCGCGGGCCATGTCCGACATGATGATCTGATCGGCGCCATAGGCCGACGCGCCCAGCACCCGCACGGCGTGGTAATGGGTTAAAACCACATGGCTGATCGGCTTGTCGGTCACACCACGCACCTTCTCGATCACCTTCTCGGCCAGACGCGGTGTCGCCTGCGCCTCGACGATCATCACGCTGTCATCGCCGATGATGACGCCGGAATTGGGATCGCCCTCGGCGGTAAAGGCCCACAGGCCCTCGCCGATCTCGTCAAAGGTGATCGTCTTTTCACTCATGTCGCCTTGAGAGGCAAAGGCCTTGGCCATGTGTCGGGTCCTTTCAGGAGGCGTCGGGTTGTTGGTCGGGATGGGCGGCGGCAATGGCCGGGTGGGCAAGGCAGGCCGCCTCGATCCGCGCCACTTTGGGATAGGGGTCAAGGTCCAGACCCCAGCGGCGCGCGTTATAGGCCTGCGCCACGATGCACAGATCGGCCAGATCGGGGGCGTCGCCAAAGGCAAAGGGCGTGTCATCCTGCACCAGCACCTCAAGCGCGGCAAAGCCCTCGTTCATCCAGTGGCGCATCCAATCCATCGCGCCGTCCGTGCCCGCGTCAAAGGCATCGCGCAGATGGGTCACGACACGCAGGTTGTTCACCGGATGCACGTCCAGCGCCATGGTGTGGGCGGCGGCCAGCACCCGTGCGCGGGCCAGCGGATCGGCAGGCAGCAGCGGCGGGGTCGGCCACACCGCGTCGATATAGTCGAGGATCGCCAGCGATTGCGTCAGCACGGTCCCATCCGGCAACACCAGCGTGGGCACGCCCTTGCCGGGGTTCATCTCGGCATAGGCCTCGGCCTTTTGATCCCCCGCCACCAGATCGACGGGCACCGTGTCATAGGCCACGCCCTTGAGGTTCAGCGCCGCCCGCACCCGGTAGGACGTGGTCGAGCGCCAGTAGCTGTACAGCGTCAGGGGTGCGGTCATGGGATCTCCGGGAGGGTCATTTGGTTGCATGCGTAATGGTTGATTTTGTAACCAACAAGGGCGCTATCGCAACAGCGCCGACGACCACGCCTCGAGGAACAGCGCGCGCTTGAGGCGGTCGAGATAGACCAGCAGACCCGGCTCCAGCGTCACCACATTCAGTACAGACAGATCGGCCGCCGCGATGGAGGGCAGGGGATATCCGGGTTGATCCGCATCGGCCCAGGCGCCCGAGGTCAGGAAGGCGACAAGGCGCGTCGCTGCCGCCTCCTGCTGGGTGCTGTCCAGCACCAGAACCGTGCGCATCATCGTGGTGGCAAAGTCGCTGGGCGTGATGATGGCCACCCTATCGCGCGCATCCGGGCGCGTGGCGGCGTAACTGCCCAGCACATTATAGGCGACAAACAGATCGCCCCGCACCAGATCGTCGATCATGGCCCCCGAACAGCAGTATAGCTGCGCATCAAGGTTCCCGAACACCTCCATCAGCCGCCAGAACGTCTCGGATGTGCGGGCATCCTGCGTGGCAAACAGATAGCCAAGGCCCGACAGACGCACATCATAGGTGCCCAGCTTGCCCTGAAAATGCGCCGGGTCGGCGCGCAGGGCCTCGATCAACTGCTGGCGGGTCTCGGGCACCGGGCGCCCCTCGAACGCGGCGCGATTGATCACCACCGTGGCAGGTTCCAGGGTAAAGCCGAACAGGCTCTGCCGCCACTGGCTGCCCGCGCTGCCCTCAAGGCCCGACAGACGGCGCGCCAGCCCGTCATTGGCCAGCTTCAGTTGCAAATCCATGGCACTGGAAATCACCACGTCGAAACAGTCCGGGCACTCCGCAATCAGGGTCACGATATCGGCAGAGCCCGCCACGGCATAATCAACGCTCAGCCCGGGATTGCGCGCCAGAAACCCCTCGAGGATGGGGGCGAAAATGTCGGTATCCGTGCTCGACAGCACACGCAGGGTGGTCTGCCCGCCGCTGCCCTCGAACAGCTGCCTGTCCTCCAGCGTGGCCGCACCCAGCGCACCGGCCCACAGCACAAGGATCAAAGATGCAAGATTGCGCATGCCCCACCCGTCTCCAGATTCTTCAACTCCAGCCGCCCGCCATGGGCCTCGGCCACGTCACTCGCGATGGTCAGCCCAAGGCCCGAGCCTACCGTGTCCTTGGCATTGCCCCCGCGCTGAAAGCGTTGCGACAGGGATGCGATCTCGGCCTCGGGAAAGCCGATGCCCTGGTCCCGCACGGTGATGGTGGGGGCCGGTGTGGCCGTTACCGCGATCTGCACGGCGCTGTCGGGGTCGGAATATTTCAGCGCATTGTCCACCAGATTGCGCACCGCGTTCTGGATCAGGATGGGATCGGCCTTCACCGGCACAGGCCCGTCACTGATCAGGGTCAGATCAAGGTCCATCATCTCTGCCACCGGGGTCAGGCGCTCCACGATCTCCGAACAGATGGTCACGAGGTCAATGTCCTGCTTTTCCAGCTGATCGCCGCGAAAGGTCACCATCGCATGATCAAGCAGCTGCCCCGCCGCCCGGCTGCTCTCGTCAATGGCGCGGATCATCGACCGCAACGCCTGCCGGTTCTCATCCTTGTCCACGCGCATCAGGGTCACTTCGGCATGGCTGCGCACGGTGGCCAAGGGCGTGCGGACGCGGTGCGCGGCCTCGGCAATGAACGTCTCGGATTGGGACAAGGACTGGCTCAACCGGGTCATCAACGAATTCAGGGATGTCACCAAAGGCGACAATTCCGACGGCACAGCGCGGGTGACAGGGCGCAAATCGCTCGGCCCCCGGCGCGCCACGGATTCCGCAAGCAACCCCAAGGGCCGCAGGGTCGAGGCCGAGGTCCACAGCGCCATGCCCGCCGCCAACAGGAAAAACGCACCGCCAAAGACGGCGGCATTGATGGAAATGGTCAGCAAGGTGCCCGCCAGACTGTCGCGCGTCTGCGCCACGCTCACGGTCAGCAGCACCGGGCGCGGGCTGGCGGGCAGGCTATGCGTCCACGTCGCCACACGCACATCCACGCCATTGAACGGCACGGTGTCAAAGGTCGGCGCGGCGCTCAACGCAAACGGACCCGACACAAGACCGTCATAGCCGCTCAACAAATCCCCCCGCTGATGGATCGCATAAAACACCCGGTCATCGGCGGATGTGTCCAGCATGGCAAAGGCGGCATAGGGCAGGTCCATCTCGACCTGCCCGTCACGGACAACGGCGGCGTCCAGCAACGAGGTGACAGAGGCCTCGAGAATGCGATCCTGGCTTTGCTGCGCGATCTGCTGGGCATAGGTGCGCACCACCAGGTAAAACAGGATGGCCAGCACCGCCGCGCCCCCGATCAGGGTCAGGGTCAGGCGCCGCCGTAGGGATCGCGGCTCAGCCCTCATCCAGCCGATACCCCAAACCCCGATGGGTCGTGATCGTCACATTCGACGGCTCCAGATGCTTGCGCAGGCGACCCACATAAACCTCGATCGCGTTCTCGGTCACGCTCGCATCATAGGAAAACAACCGGTCCACCAGCTTGCCCTTGGAAAAGATCTGGCCGGGCGCGTTCATGAACAACTCCAGCAGGCGCAGCTCGCGGTTGCGCAGGGTCACGTCCGCATCCCCCACACGCAAGACGCTCGACACCGGGTCCAGCGCGACCGTGCCCACCCGGATCACCGTCTGGGCCGACCCGGTGCGGCGGCGCAACACGGCCCGGCACCGGGCCTGCAACTCGGAATGATCAAAGGGTTTGGTCAGGTAGTCATCCGCACCCAGATCCAGCATGCCCACGCGGTCCGACACTTCCGACCGGGCGGTCAGCACGATGACAGGGGTGTCATTGGCCTGCGCGCGGTGACGTTCCAGAAACCGGCGGCCATCGCCATCGGGCAACATGATGTCCAGCAGGATCAGGTCATATTCCCCCACCCGCAGAAAATCCGCGCCATCCGACAGGGTCGCCGCGTGATCGATCACATGCCCGTCCAGACGCATCCGGTCGCACAGGGCCGATGCCAGCTCCGTATTGTCCTCGATCAGCAGATATTTCATCGCTTTGCGCCGCGTATTCTGACCATGACAGGTTTATGTCAGGTTCGGGTGTTTGACTGTCACCATTCGCGCGCAAGGCGTGCGGAGTCAAATGGGAGGACATTATGAAAACGTTTGAACTGAGCCGTCGGGCTCTGTTGGGCGCCGCTTTGGCGTTGGGTCTGGGTGGTCAGGCCATGGCAGACGGCCATCAGGTCGTCGAGAGCATCCACTTTCTGATCCCCGGCGGCGCCGGTGGCGGCTGGGACGGCACAGCCCGTGGCACAGGCGAGGCGCTGACAGGCGCGGGCCTCGTGGGCACCGCATCTTATGAAAACATGTCGGGCGGCGGCGGCGGCAAGGCCATCGGCTTCCTGATCGAAAACGCCGACAGCAATCACGGCACGCTGATGGTCAACTCGACCCCCATCGTGATCCGCTCGCTCACGGGCGTGTTCCCGCACAACTTCCGCGACCTGACACTGGTCGCTGGCACCATCGGTGACTACGCGGCCATGGTCGTGGGCAAGGACAGCCCGATCAACTCGATGGCGGACCTGATCGCAGCCTATGACGCCGATCCCGGCGCGACAGCCATTGGCGGCGGCTCCGTGCCCGGCGGCATGGACCACCTCGTGGCCGCCATGGTGATGGAAGCGGCAGGCAAGGACGCGCTTGGCGTGAAATACATTCCTTACGATGCAGGCGGCAAAGCCATGGCAGCGCTGCTGTCGGGTGAAATCGCGGCCTTGTCCACCGGCTTCTCCGAAGCGGTCGATCTGGCCAACGCGGGTGAGGTGAAAATCATCGGCGTCACAGCGCCCGAGCGTGTCGATGCCTACCCCGATGCCATGACCATGACCGAACAGGGCATCGCGACCGAGTTCGTGAACTGGCGCGGCTTCTTTGGCGCACCCGGTCTGCCTGCCGACAAGGTGGCCATGTATCAGGACGCGATTGCCAAGATGTATGACACGCCCGAATGGGAAACCGTGCGCGCGCGCAACGGTTGGGTCAACATCCACAACAGCGGCGACGACTTCCAGGCCTTCCTCGAAGACCAGGAAAAAGTCATCGGCGACCTGATGAAAAAACTCGGCTTCCTCTGATCCAGAGCGCCGGTCTGGGTGCGGGGCGCGCGACGTCCCGCATCTGCCTTTGACGGGGGCTAAACCGTTAAAATTAAGTAAAATTAACACTTTTGTTGAACGAAATCAGGGGTGTCCCCGCGGGGACACTTTGACGGGGGGACAAGATGGCACTTGATCGATGGATCGGACTGATCCTGCTGGGGATATTCCTCGCCTATGGCTACGCGGCCTGGTTCACGATGGACGGCAGCCTGGCCCCCTTCATGCGGCGCAACCCGATCTGGCCCTCGACCTTTCCCAAGGTGCTGTCGGTGCTGGGCATCGTCTGCGCGTTGATCATCGTCACCGGGCTGGAAAAGGGAGAGGCCAAGATCGGTGACATCGATTACCGCCGCCTCTGGGATTACAACCTCGGTCAGGCGCTCATGCTGCTGGGCCTCATGGTGCTCTATGCCCTGCTGCTGCGCCCTGCCGGTTTCCTGTTCTCGACTACCGCATTCCTGATCCTCGGGTCCGTCATTCTGGGCGAGCGCCGCTGGCTCACCATGATCATCGTGTCAGCCATCGCCACCGGCGTGGTCTGGTATCTGGTCCAAGTGGTTCTGGGCATCTTCCTGCGCCCATTGCCCGGCTTTCTGGGGGGATAAGACATGCTCGAAGGAATTCTGATTGGCCTGCAAACGGCCCTCTCCGTCCAGAACCTGCTGATGGTGATCGGCGGCTGCCTTATCGGCACTTTCATCGGCATGCTGCCCGGTTTGGGGCCGATGTCGATCATCGCCATCATGATCCCCGTCGCCATCTCCATCGGTGACCCGGCGGCGGCGCTGATCCTGCTGGCGGGCGTCTACTACGGGGCCATCTTCGGCGGCTCTACCTCCTCCATCCTACTGAACGCGCCGGGGGTCGCGGGCACTGTTGCGACCAGTTTCGACGGCTACCCGATGGCGCGGCAGGGCAAGGCGGGCAAGGCCCTCACCATCGCCGCGATTGCGTCCTTCTGCGGCGGCACCATCGGGGCGATCCTGCTGATGATCTTTGCGCCGATGCTCTCCACCGTCGCGCTGCTGTTCCACTCCGCTGAATACTTTGCGCTGATGGTTGTGGGCCTCTCGGCCATCGCGGCCTTTGCGGGCACCGGACAAGTGACCAAGGCGATCATCATGACCCTGCTCGGCCTCATCATGGCGACGGTGGGCGAAGGCGCGCTGTTCAACATGCCCCGCTTCACCATGGGGCTGATGGACCTGCAATCCGGCTTTGGATTTGTCACGCTGGCCATGGCCATGTTTGCCCTGCCCGAGGCGATCTTTCTCGTTCTCAACCCGGCGCGTTCTGCCGATGGCGACGGCGGCGTGATCAAGGAAATGCGCATCTCGGGGTCCGAGGCGAAATCCATCGCACCCGTCATCGGACGCCAGTCGATCCAGGGCTTTTTCATCGGCGTTCTGCCCGGCGCGGGGGCCACCATTGCGTCGTTCCTCGGCTACGCGGTCGAACGCAACATCGCGCCCAAGAAGGAACAGGAAGAGTTCGGCAAAGGGTCTATCAAAGGCCTTGCCGCACCGGAGACAGCCAACAACGCGGCCTGTACCGGATCCTTTGTGCCGCTGCTCACGCTGGGCATCCCCGGTTCGGGCACCACGGCGATCCTGCTGGGGGCGCTGATTGCGCTGAACGTCACGCCGGGCCCGCGCCTGATGCTGGACGATCCGCAGATTTTCTGGGCCGTCATCATCTCGATGTATATCGGCAATCTGGTGCTGCTCATCTTGAACCTGCCGCTGATCCCCTACATCGCGAAAATCCTGTCGGTGCCGCGTAACTTCCTGATTCCCTTCATTCTTTTCTTTACCTTGATGGGGGCCTATATCGGGCAGAACAACGCGACCGAACTGCTGCTGCTGGTGGGCTTTGGCATCTGCGCGACCGTGTTGCGCTTTGCCGACTACCCGCTCGCGCCGCTGCTGATCGGGTTCATCCTTGGCGGCATGCTCGAGGATAATTTCAGCCGGTCGATGCAGCTGTATGATGGTGTGGCATTCATCTGGGAACGGCCCATGACGCTGGGCCTGTTGGTCATCGCCGCCTTCCTCGTGATTCTGCCCAGCTACCGGGCGCGGCGCGCGCGGGCACGGGCGGCGGGGATCGCCGACGGTGACTAAACCGCTGGACGGGGTCCGGGTTCTTGACCTGACCAACGTCCTGGCGGGGCCGTTCTGTTGCCACCAGCTCGCCCATATGGGGGCCGAGGTGATCAAGGTCGAGGCCCCTGGGCGTGGCGATCTGGCCCGCCAATTGGGCGCGGATCCCGCGCTAAACGCGGCGGGCATGGGCGTGTCTTTCCTGGCGCAGAACGCGGGGAAAAAGTCGGTCACCGTCAACTTCAAACACCCAGGAGGCAAGGCGCTGTTTCTGCGCCTTGTCGAGACAGCGGACGTGGTGGTCGAGAATTTTCGCCCGGGTGTGATGGACCGTCTTGGCATCGGCTACGAGGTGCTGAAAGCCGCGCGGCCCGACCTGATCTATTGCGCGATTTCCGGGTTCGGGCAGGACGGGCCGTGGGTGGACAGGCCCGCCTATGACCAAATCATCCAAGGGGTGTCGGGCGTGATGTCGATCACCGGCGATGCAGACAGCGCGCCCTTGCGCGTCGGCTATCCGGTGGCGGATACGGTGGGGGGCATGACGGCGGCCTTTGCCGTCGCTGCGGCCCTGAACGCGAATCCGCGCGGCACGTTTATCGACTGTTCCATGCTGGAAAGCGTATTGACAACAATGGGTTGGGTTGTGTCGAACCATCTGATCGCGGATGCCTCGCCTGCGGCCCATGGCAATGAAAACCCGACCTCGGCCCCGTCGGGCGCGTTCCAGACGGGCGACGGGCTGATCAACATCGCCGCCAACAAGGACGAGCAGTGGGTGCTGCTGAGCGACCACCTTGGCCTTGCCCACCTGCGCGACGATCCAGACTATGCCACGCGCGAAGATCGCAAGCGCAACCGGCACGCCTTGCGTCGCGAAATCGAGGCCGTTTTGACCCAGCACACCGCCCGCGATCTGGCCCGTGATCTGAACGCGATCGGCGTGCCTGCGGGCGCGGTGATGTCGGTGCCCGATGTGCTGACCCATCCCCAGATCGCGGATCGCGGGCTGCTGTCGGATTTCGAGGATGTGCCGGGGGTGGGCCGTGATATCACGGTGATGAACACAGGCGTAAAGCTGGATGGCGCACCCCTGCGTGTGGACGCACCGCCGCCTGAACTGGGGGCGGATGCGGCAGAGATCTGGGGTGCGTTGGGATTGAGCGTGGACGAGATTGCGGCACTGGCTGACAAGGGGGCGATATGAGTGACGTATCCGATTGGTGGGAGACCGACATCATCGACATGGCGCCGGGCCAGATTCGGATGCGCGGCCATCCGATCGAAGAGTTGATCGGCACGACCAGCTTTCCCCAGATGATATGGCTGATGCTGCGCGGCGATGTGGCGAGCGACGCGCAGGCGCAGTTGCTAGAGGCCGCATTGGTTGCGGCCGTGGATCACGGCCCGCAAGCGCCCTCGATTGCCGCGGCGCGCATGGCTGTGACCTGCGGTTTGCCCTTGAACGGTGCGATGGCGTCGGCAGTCAACATGCTGGACGATGTGCATGGCGGCGCGGGGGAGCAGGCGGTTGCGTTATACGGTCAGATTGCCGAGGCCTGGGACGGTGACCCGGGCACCTTGTCGGGCGTTGTGGAGGCCCAGGTTGCGACATGGCAGGCGGCGCATGGTCGTTACATCCCCGGCTTTGGCCATCGGTTTCACACCCCTGTCGATCCGCGTGCGCCGCGCCTGCTGGCGTTGGTTGATGCGGCGGCTGCCGAGGGCGTGGTTGCGGGGCGGTTTGCGCAGATCGCGCGCGGGGTCGAAGCGGCGCTGCTGGCGGCCAAGGGCAAGCCTGTGCCCATGAACATCGACGGTGCCACGGCTGTCATCTTTGCCGAGCTTGGCTTTGCCGCGCCCTTGGCGCGGGGGCTGTTCTGCCTGTCGCGGTCGGTCGGCATCCTTGCCCATGCGTGGGAGCAGCAGCAACAGGGCGGGCGCAACAAGGGGCCGACCCCGCCCGGTTATCGCTGGACCTACACCGGCAACAACCCGATCGAGTAGGGGCTGGCGGCGGATTACTGTAGTTTCGCCTCGTCCCCCTGCACCCGCAGCTTCCAGTTTTCGATCAGCGTCCCTTCGGTTTTCAGGCGGCTGGCGAGGTAGTAGAGGCGCTGCGTTGCGGGCCCGGTGGGCGCCGTTTCAAAGCGCTGTCTGAGGTAGTAGGGCGGGATGGCCTGCGAATAGAGCGTGGCCGAGACGGTCACGCTGGCCGGGTCCACGCCGGAGGGCAGGGTGATCTTGTAGGTCAACTCGTCCTTGCCCGCCTTGACGCCCGCGTCATGTTCGGCGCGCCCTTCGGGCATCGTGGCCTTCATGAAGGCGGCGGTGACCGCGCTGTCGCCAAACCGCGCCTTGAACGCATCCGTCCCCGGCTCGGCAGCGCCCCAGGGCAACAGCCGGTTGTCCTTGGGGTGGTATACGCGGTGCACGAAACTGGTGGTGAATTCCTTTTTCGCGTTTTGCGTCAACTCTTCGTAGATTTGCACCTGCGTTTCGGTGTCGATCAGGTCGTGATGCGGTTGATACAGGGCTTCGGTTGCGCCGTCGGGCACATAGTCGAGGAATTCGGTCTTGAGCGGCTTTTTGTCCGGGCCAAGGATCACGCCCGCCCCGTTTGTACAGCCCGAGCACCAGAGCTGTTCGCCGCTTGCGTCGGTCACCCGCACCTCGAGGAAGGCGCGGCGGAAGCCGACGCCGGAGGGCAGGCGGTGGCCTGTCTTGTTGCCCACGCTCACCACCGCTTCGAGCACGTCGCCGGTGGCTGTCAGGCTTTCGATGGCCACATCTGCGGTTTCATCGCGGGCCTGGAGGGCCATGGTGTCAAGCGACAGTTGCGCGCCGTTGGTGGCGTAGGTCATCGGGTCCTTGGGGCCCAATCCCATTTCCTCGTCGAACTGGGACAGCATCTCGACCATGAAGGCGTTGAGGCCGACAAAGCTGTGTCGCTTGTAGTCGTCGCGGAAGGGCACGTTGAGTTCGCTATGGGGTAGGGCGTTGGGTACTTCGGGCAGGTTCGTGTCCTGAATGGTTGCGATCTGCGTGGTCAGGCTGTCGATCTTGATCTTGCCATCGGGCGTTTCGAAACTGCCTTTCATGTGGCAATCCTGACAGGACTGCGCGGTGCCCGCGTCCGCGAACTGGCTGTTTTGCCATTCAAGGAAGGTGGCCTGTTCGACCGAGTGCTGGAACTGCACCAGAGGCTCGCGGTAGGTCACGCCGAACTCTTCGTTCAGGAAGTCGACGGCGTTGCGGGCCGACTGGTTCAGGATGGCCTGTTCGCCCTCGGTAAAGCCGGGCAGCGGTTTGTCGGTCGCGGCATCCACATTGGGCAGGTTGATGGTGTGACAGGCGCCGCACATCTCGCTGTCCTTGATGTAGTCGTCGTGCATCGGGGTGATGCCCATCGCGTTCTGCATGGGCTTTTGCAGCACATCCGAGAACGGGCCGATCAGTTCATCCGCCGGGTTTGTACGGAACACGCCGGTGGTGCCGTTCATGAGGTAGGTGTCGAGCTTGTTGTAGTCAGGCTGCCCTGCGGCTTGTTCGGGCGGTGCGATGTGGTGGCACACGGCGCAGGAAATCCCCTCGCGCGCGAGGTTGCCGTATTCGTGGTAGGGATAGGTGCCATCGGCGATTTGTTGGTCTTTTTCCGCCGTGGTCAGCGGGTCGTGCAGCAGGGTGTAGGCGACCTTGAACGTGTTGCCGTCAAGCCCGAGGTCCGGGTTGGCATGTGCGTCGATTTCAAGCTGGCGCTGCCCCATCGCGCCGTGACAGGACAGGCAGGTGGTGCCGAGGTTTTCGGACAGTTCTCCGACGCCTGCCGCCTCGAGCAGGGCAAATTCCGATTCAAGCTGTGCGTAGAAAATCGGGTCACGCCCGGCCAGCCCCATGGGTGACCAGCGCCATTCGCCGTATTCGGAGATGTTGAAGCCCTCGCCATATTCCGGGCCGTTCTTGATGAACATCGTCACGCCCGAGGGCGCGCCGCCAAGGCCGCCGTGACAGCCGAGGCAATTGTCTGATGTCAGAAAGTGCTGGGTGTCGTTGGGCCGGGCGGGCACGTGGTCCAGCCATTCGCTGGGCAGGGTTTGCAGGTTGGCGCGGGTGATATCCACGCCCCCTGTACCGGGGAACATGTCAGTGAACGCCGTGTTCTGATCGACCGGTGATGCGGTGGCTGCGGCCACATGCGCGGCCCGCATTGCGCCGGGGTCGTGGGCGTCGTTCACATAGGATTTGATCATGTCCTCGAGGCTGGCGCCAAAGGCGGGTTTCTGCGCCATGGGCAGGTCTCGCCAACTTTCATCCACGCGGTAGATGACCGCCTCGCCGGGGTATCCTTCGATGTTTTCGAGGGCGGAAAAGATCAACTCTTCGGCGGCGGAGGCGTGGCAGCGCATGCACATCCCGTCGCCCCCCGCGCCAAGTGGCGGGCTGTAGGGGGCCTCGAACGTGTCGATCACGGGTTTGCGGACCTTCATGTCGTGCTTGTCCGCGAAATAGACCGACGCAAAGAACCAGCCGCCATGGGACAGCGCGCTGTCCTTGACCATGACGGTCCAGTTCAGGCCGCCGGTGTCGTAGACGTAATGCTCCATTTCCGCGGCCACCTTTTCGGGGCGGTCCGGGTATTGCGCGACAAGGCTGGCGTAATGTTCGTTGTAGATGGCCGATGGCGGTGTCGCCATTTCCTTGATGACGATGGCCCCGTCTGCAATTGCACCTTCCCGACCACCGTCGAGCCAGGCCATGATTTCGGGCGAGTAATACATCCGCACCGCCGGATGGATGCCAAAGCTCATGTTGAAGACGAACGGCCCCGTATCGCGCCAGCTTTTGTCCCGCTTCCAGCCGAGACCCACGTACTCGCGTTTCGCAACCCACGGAAACAGCACGTTTTCGTAGTCGATCAGTGGCAGGCTGCTGGGCAATGGCAGGTCCGCCGTCTGGCCCGTTTGCGTCGCATCGAAAGCCGAGGACGTATGGGCGAAGGGGATAAGAACACAAAGGATGAAAGCAAGAAAACGGGGGCGCATCTAAAAAACCTCCTGCTTGGAATGGTTACAATTAACCACCAGAGCGCGAAAAAGTACACGAATAGATTGCTGGAATTGATCGTTCAATTTCGGCATTTTTCTTTGCCAAGCGCGTTTTGCGCGTGCAGGCACGGGCCGGACCCTTGAAGGTTTGCCTTGGCTACGACTAGTCATGATGACTGTGCTGCTGTTCTGCGTGACGTGATAGGTGGCAGGAATTGGCTAAAATGCGCACAGCGCGCATAGAGGTGTTCACTAGCGCTTGACTTGGGCCTGTGACACACCGTAGCAACGGGCAGGACACCATTTTGCAAGGAGGGTGAACATGAAGATCAGCACTTGTTTCCTTCCGGGACGCTCACGTTTGAAGGCCGTCCTATCCTGACAGTATCGGGCGCACCGCGCCACTGACGTCAGACGCAACCGTCCACCCTCCGGACAAAACATATACATCTTGACTATGGACGCGGCGTATCTGTCCGCGAATGGTTCATGTCCCACATTTCTGCAAAAGGCGCCTTTGCGCGCGTTCTAAGCTTTGCCTTTCGTCTTTGGATGCGTCAGCGCGGCATTGTCGCTGCCGTGCTGTTGCTTGTGCTGATTGCGACGGCGGCTGACGTCGCGGTTCCTGTTGTCACGGGCCATCTTGTCACGGCGGTATCCGAGGCGACGTCGCCCTGGTGGTCGTTCAACCTGCTGCTGGGGTTGGGCGCTGTGTCCATTGCCGCCAAGATCCTGAGCTATTTCGCGATCATTGCGTTGACGGTTCCGACCATGCGCACGGCCGAGGCCGAAGCCTTTGCGCGGGTGCAAAGACTGCCTGCGGACTGGCACGCCAACGCCTTTGCCGGATCGACCGTGCGCCAGATCACCCGGGGGGCCTGGGCGCTGGATGACATGGCGGATGTGCTGATGCTGGCCCTGTTGCCATCGCTGCTTGTGCTGCTGGGCACCATCGGCACCCTTACGGCCTTCCGCTGGGAGGTCGGGCTGGTCGCTGCCATCGGTGCGGTGCTGTTTCTGGTGCTTTCGCTGACGATCACCCTGTTCTGGGTGGCCCCCGCCGCGCGGTTGTCGAATGCGCAGGACAGCCGGGTGTCGGGCGCGATGGCCGATGCCATCACGTCGAACCCGGTGGTGCGGGCCCATGCCGGCGAAGTGCGCGAGGATGGGCGTCTGGGCCGTGTTCTGGCGAAATGGGCGCATCGGACCCGGCGCACGTGGCGGCGCGGCACCTGGTCTGGCCTTGTGCAGAACGTATCGCTTTGGTGTCTGCGGGCGGCGGTGCTGGGGGGTGCCTTGTTGGCCTTTGTCCGCGGCCTCGCCGGTGCGGGCGAGATTGCCTATGTGGTCACGGCGCTGGGTGTGCTGGATGGCTATCTGCGCCAGATCGGCAACCATGTGCGGATGCTTCAGAAATCCGTGAACGACGCCGAAGAGCTGGTGCAGCTGATGCGTGAAACGCCCGAGCGCGAGGTGGCCCGTCTGCCTGCGCGCGCGTTGACGCCCGGTGCCGCCGCGCTGAGCTTTGAGCATGTGGATTACCGCTATGCCAAGGCGGCGACGCCGCTGTTCACCGATCTGCACGTCGCGATCCCGGCGGGTCAGAAGGTGGGTCTGGTGGGCCGCTCCGGCTCTGGCAAGACCACCTTTGTCAAGCTGATCCAGCGGATACACGAGGTGTCGGGCGGGGCGATCACGCTGGGCGGTGTCGACATCGCGCAAGTGCCGTTGTGCGACCTGCGCCGTCACATCGCCTTGGTGCCGCAGGAGCCGATCCTGTTTCACCGCTCGCTGGCCGAGAACATCGCCTATGCGCGCCCCGGTGCGAGCGCGATGGATGTGCGCGAAGCGGCGGCGCGTGCCGGGGCGGACGCCTTTATCGGGCGGCTGGCCAAGGGCTATGGCACCGAGGTGGGCGAGCGCGGCGTGAAGTTGTCGGGCGGTGAACGCCAGAGGGTCGCCATCGCGCGCGCCTTTCTGTCGGATGCGCCTGTTCTGGTCATGGACGAAGCGACATCCTCGCTCGATTCCGAGGCGGAGGCCAAGGTTGCCGAGGCCGCAGAGCGGTTGATGGAAGGGCGCACGACCCTGGTCATTGCGCACCGGCTGGCGACGGTCGAGCGGATGGATCGCATCCTGGTCTTTGATCAGGGCCGGATCGTGGAGGACGGCACGCCCGCCGAATTGATGGCGCGCGAGAACGGTCTTTATCGCGCCCTGCGACAGCGTCAGACTTTGGCGGCATGAAGGTGCGTCGCGGTCCATGGTGGATCGCGGCGCACAGGTTACGACCCGGTCATGTCGGCCAGGAAACAGGCCACCTTGTGCCCGTCCGCATGTGTTTTCAGCGCGGGCGGCGCGTCGTGGCATCTGCGTTCCGCAATGGGGCAGCGCGAGGCAAAGCGGCACCCTTTGGGCAGGTTGATCGGGCTGGGCGGATCGCCTTGCAGGCGGCTGCGATTGCGCCTGTCCCGGCTGTTGCCATGGACCGATGGCACGGCGCTGAGCAGCGCCTTGGTGTAGGGGTGTTTCGGGTTGGTGAACAGGCTGACGCGGTCGGCCAGTTCGACGATCTGCCCCAGATACATCACCGCAACCGTATCGCAGATGTGCTGCACCACCCCCAGATCGTGGGAGATGAACAGGTAGGTCAGCCCCAGCTCTTTTTGCAGGTCGCTCATCAGGTTCAGGATTTGCGCCTGAATGGCGACGTCCAGCGCCGAGACGGGTTCGTCGCACACGATCAGTTCGGGGCGGGTGGACAGCGCACGGGCGAGGCCCAGACGCTGGCGTTGCCCGCCGGAGAACTGGTGCGGGAACAGGGCCTGTTGTTCCGGGCGCAGGCCGACCTGCCTAAACAGTTCCGCTACCTTGGCCGCGCGTTCGGCGGGGGTGCCGATCTTCATCAGGTCGAGCGGTTCGCGCACGATGGTGCCTGCGCGTTTGCGCGGATCGAGCGAGGAATAGGGATCCTGGAACACGATCTGAAAACGTGAGCGCGCCTCGCGCAGCGCATCGCCTTGCAAGTCCGACAAGGGCGTATCGCGCAAACTCACCTTGCCATCGGTGATGTGCACCAGCCGCATGATCGCCAGCGCGGTGGTCGATTTTCCCGACCCGCTTTCGCCGACAATGCCGAAGGTGGTTCCGGCCGCGACCTCAAAGCTGACCCCGTCGACCGCGTGCACCGTCTTGCCGACTTTTCCGAACAGGCCCGTCTTGCTGCCGAAGTGCACCTTGAGGTCATCGACCCGCAAGGAGATGTCCGCGCGCGTCATGTCGCCACCTCTTGCTGTGCCGCCCAGCAAGCGGCGAGGTGGTTGTCCTGCGTGGCGCTGAGCACGGGCTTGTCCGTCTGGCACCGCGGCAGTCGTGCGCTGCAGCGTGGCGCAAAGGCGCAGCCCTGGCCCAGATCGGTCAGCGCGGGCACCACGCCCGGAATTTCCATCAGCCGTTCGCGCACGGGGCCGGGCGCATCGGACAGGTGGGGCACGCAGGCGATCAGCCCCTGGGTGTAGGGGTGGTCGGGGTGCGACAGGACCGTGTCCACCGCCCCCATCTCGACAATGCGGCCCGCATACATGACCGCCACCGTGTCGGCGAGTTCGGCAATGGCGCCCATGTCATGCGTGATCATGATGATCGCTGTGCCCATCTCGTCCTGGAGGGTCTGGAGCAGGTCAAAGATCTGGGCCTGCACCGTGGTGTCGAGTGCCGTTGTCGGTTCGTCCGCGATCAGCACACGGGGGCGGCAGGCCAGTGCCATCGCGATCATCACGCGTTGCCGCATGCCGCCGGACAATTGGTGGGGATAGGCGGCGGCGCGGGTCTCGGCCTCGGGGATTTCGACGGCTTTCAGCATCTCGACCGAGCGGGCATGGGCGGCCTTGGTCGAGGCACCCTCGTGTAGCCGCACGCTTTCCGCGATCTGTTCGCCCACGGTGAACACCGGGTTGAGCGAGGTCATGGGTTCCTGAAAGATCATCCCGATCTCTTTGCCGCGCACCTTGCACAGGCTGTCGATGTCCATGCCGACCAGCTCTTGCCCGGCAAGCTGGATCGACCCGGATGTGATCTGGCCCGGCGGGTTGGGGACCAGCCCCATGATCGACAGGGCCGTCATGGATTTGCCGCACCCGGATTCCCCGACGATGCCGAGGATCTTGCCCTCGCGCACCTCGAGCGAGACGTGATCGAGCACCCGGGCATTCCCGGCGCGCGTCTGGAAATCAACCACGAGGTCCCGGACCTGCAAGAGCGGCGCGGACATCAGCGTTGCCTCAGCTTGGGGTTCAGCGCGTCGTTCAGCCCATCCCCCACCAGCGAGATGGCGAGGACGGTCAGAAAGATCGCAAAGCCGGGGATCGCCACGGCAAAGCCTGCATCGAGGATGTAGGGCCGGTTCGAGCCGATGACCTGTCCCCAGCTCATCACGTTGGGATCGCTTAGCCCCAGAAAGCTGAGCGCCGCCTCGAACAGGATGGCGGAGCCGACCATGAGGTTGGCCTGAACGACAATCGGGGGCAGGGCATTGGGCAGGATCACCCGGAAGATCAGGTAGAGATCGCGGGCCGAGCCGGACCGGGCGGCGGCGACATATTCCATCTCGCGGATGCGCAGGAATTCCGAGCGTGTCACCCGCGCCACGGCGGTCCAGCTGACCACGCCGATGGCCAGTGTCACCGTCAGCAGCGACGCACCAAAGAGCGCAACGATGACCATGGAGAACAGCAGGGTCGGCAGCACCTGGAAGAACTCGGTGATGCGCATCAGCAATTCTTCGACCACGCCGCCGTAATAGCCTGCAAAGGCCCCCATCGACACGCCGATGATGACAGAGATCAGCGCCGCCGCCAGGCCGATGGCCAGCGACACCTGCCCCCCGGCCATCATCGCCGCGAGGATATCGCGCCCGAGGTAGTCGGTGCCCAGCAGGAACCCTTCCTGCATGGGCGGCGTGAAGGGCGCCCAGACCATTTCGAACGGGTCGACCGGGTGCAAGATGGGGCCGACAAAGACAAAGAGCAGAATGGCGATCAGCAGGATCAGCCCGGCCACGGCGGCATAGTTGCGCACGAACATCGCCCCCATTTCGCGCCAGGGGCTGGTGACCTGAATGTCGGGGTCTTCCATTGGGGGTGTGGTTGTGTCGCTCATGCCTGGACCCTATTCGGCGCGAATGCGCGGGTCGATCGCGCGCAGGACAAGATCCGTGAGGATGTTGACCACGATCACCACGAGCGATGAGAAGAACAGGATGCCCATGATCGTGGGCGTGTCGCGGGCCAGGATGGATTGCAGCGCCAGCGTGCCCAGCCCCGGCCAGCTGAACACCGCCTCGACCACTACGGCACCGGAAATGACGGCCGAAAACTGCAGGCCTGCGACGGTGACGAGCGGACCGAGCGAGTTCTTGAGGGCGTGTTTGTAAAACACCTTGGTTTCGGCAAGGCCCTTGGCGCGGGCGGTGCGCACATAGTCGCTGCCCAGCACCTCTTGCATCGAGGCGCGGGTGAGCCGGGAGTAGAGCGCGAGGTATATGGAGGCGAGCGTGACCATCGGCAGCACCAGATGGTAGGCGATGTTGACCGCCTGCGCGAAAAAGTCCGCGTCGATCAGCGAGGCACTCATCATCCCGCCGACCGGGAAGACCGGGAAGATCGACACAAAGAGGATGATCAGCAGAATGCCCGTCCAGAACACCGGTGCGGCAAAGCCGAACAGCGACAGGAACGTCACGCAGAGATTGACGAAACTGTTGGGCTTGCGCGCCGCCATCACGCCCATGATCAGCCCCAGCGCGATGGCGAGGATTTGCGAGGAAAACACCAGCAGCAGGGTTGCGGGCAGCCGCTGCAAGATCAGCTCGGTCACGGGCGCGTTGTAGAAGTAGGAATAGCCGAGGTCGAGCACGGCAACCGAAGACAGGTATCGCCAAAGCTGTACGAAAAACGGCTGATCCAGCCCGTAGCGCGCCCGGATTTCCGCCAGCACGGTCGCATCCGCCCCGCCCATGTCACCGGCAATGGAATCCGCCACATCGCCCGGGGCGATGGTGATCAGGGTAAAGTTCAGCACGACAACGGCGACAAGCAAAACGAGGCCGTAGCCCACACGTTTTGCCAGGATTTGCCCAAGGCCCATCAGTTGTTCCCGTGTGTTCGCAAAAAGCCAGAACGCCCGGGCCATCGCTGTCGCCCGGGCGCGTGTCGCAGGATTACTTCAGATAGACGCGATCCAGCGGGCTGGACGTGCCCCAAACGCTGACGGGCGCATTGCCCACATCGTTGGATGACACCGTGTGGTAAGGCGAGGCCCAGAGCGGGTAAAGCGGCAGTTCATTGGCGATGATCTGCTGGAACTCTGCATAAAGCTCTTTGCGCTTGGCCGGATCGTTGGTGGAGCCTGCCATTTCCATCAGCTCATCCACGCGCGCGTTCGAATATTGCTGCGTGTTGGACCAGATCACCCCTTCCTTGATGTTGTCCGAGCTGTAGGTCCGGTGGACGCCGATCACCGGGTCGCCCCAGTTGAAGACGTTGTCCATTGTCATGTCGAAATCCCATGTGGAGATCCGTTTGGCCCATGTGGGGAAATCGGCGGAGGAGCGGACAGAAACGTCGATGCCGATCTTCTTGAGCTGCGGTTTGAGGTATTCCGCATAGGGCTTCATCGCGGGCCAGCCATAGTCGACCGTCAGGCTGAAGCGGGTGCCATCGGCACCGGCGGCAAACCCGGCCTCGTCCAGCAGCGCGTTGGCCTTGTCGAGATCAAGGTCATAGGCCTCGACGCTGGCATCATAGAACGGGCTGCCGGGGTGGATACCCGTCAGGGCCGTGGGCGCGGTGCCGAGGTTCAGCGCCTTGTTGATGAATTCCCGATCCACCGCATAGGCGATGGCCTGACGCACGGCGGGGTTCGCCGTCTTTTCCCCCTTGGTGTTGAAGGCCAGCCAGTTCACCGGGCCAATCGCGGCGTAGCCATCGGCATTGACCGTCAGCGCGTCATTCTTTTTCAGGCGCACGATGTTGCGCGGGTTCGACTCGAATCCGGACATCTGCAACTCGCCACTTTCAAGCGCGATGGCGCGGGTGCTTTCGTCGGGCAGGATGCGCATCACGATGCGGTCCAGATAGGGCAGACCGTCGATAAAGTAGTCTTCGTTCCGTTCGAGGATCACGTGTTCGCCGCGCTTGAATTCCACCAGCTTGAACGGGCCCGAGCCCACGACGTTTTCCGAGTTTGCCGGATGCGCCTTGGAGTCCTGACCGTCGCCGTAGACGTGTTTGGGGATGATCGACAGCAGTTGCGACGACATCGCGAGCAGCAGCGCAGGGTGGGGTTTGGACAGTTTGATGATTGCGGTGGTCGCGTCCGGTGTCTCGACCTCGGTCACCGGAGCGAACATGGATTTGAAGGGGTGGTTGGCCTTGACCGTGTCGATGGAAAAGGCGACGTCCTCGGATGTGATCGGCGCGCCGTCGTGGAATGTCGCGCCCTCGACCAGGTTCACGGTGACGGACAGGCCGTCCTCGGACACTTCCCAGCTTTCGGCCAGATAGGGCTGCGGTTCCCAGCCCTCGTCGTAGCGCAGCAGGGACGCAAAAAGCTGCGTGCCGGGCTGTCCGGTCGCGGTGCCGGATTGCACGGCGGGGTTCAGGTGGCGGGGCGTTTGCTGCAACGCCATGGTCAGCGTGCCGCCGCGTTTGGGTTCTTGCGCCACGGACGACGTGGCCACCAGTGCTGCCGCCGCCGCAGATACCGCCAAAGTCTTGATCAGTCTTCGCACGTTGATAATTCCCCTGTGGTTTTGTTTTCAAAACTCTAAAACAGGGTCGAAACTTCAGATAATAGTTTTATTGACCGATATTCCCCAGCTTTCCCGAGGAATCAATCAGCCCGCTTTTTGCACAACCATGCGCTCAAAAGCGCCTTTGGTCTTGAGCTCTCCGCATATTTCAACGAACCGGCGCACAATCCTTGGGTGGCGGATGCCGGACTGGCATAGAATGCCGAATTGCCTGACGGGCAGGGGGTCGCGGATCGGGACGGGGCGGTATTGAGAGTGCCCTTCGATGTATTCCGAGGGTTTTGCGTTGAGAATCGAAAAGCCGAACCCGTTGGCCACGAGGGTGCGCACCATCTCGACGGATTCAGTGCGATGGGACACCGTGACGTCGTACCCGGCATTGGTGACGAGGCGGGAATAGTACCCTTTGGTCAGCGGCAAGTCCAAGATCACCATGGGCAACCGGGACAGTTCGGCAAGGCTGACATCGTCCTGGCGCGAGAGCGCGCTGTTTTCGGCAACTAGCGCAAAGGGGGGCGTCGCGACCAGCGGTTCAAAGATGTGGCCCGGCCCCACGACATCGGAATAGGTAAAGGCGACATCTGCCTTTCCTTCTTCCAGAAGCACGACGACTTCTTCCATATTCCCTTCGAGAAACTCGATCTGCACATTGGGGTGCAGCGCCTTGAACTCGCTGAGAATGGGGGCGACGAAAGACCCCGCCGCGGTCACGAAACAGGCGATGCGCAGCTTGCCCCCCTCGCTGCCCCCGATTGCGGTCAGTTCGGTTTCAAAGTGTTTTTGCTGTTCCATGAAGTCGTGGATGATCTGCATTGCGGACAGGCCTGCCGGGGTGGGCTGAATGCCCTTGGCGGGGGTGCGCACGAACATGTCGAATGCGAGTTGCTGTTCAAGGGAATCGATGGCCGCGCTGATCGAGGACTCGGATATGCCGATTTCCTTGGCGGCCTTGGCGATGGACCCAAGGCGCCCCGCAGCCTCGACATACTGCATCTGTTTCAGCGTGATATTCAGCACGGATATCCCCAAGAAATACGAGCAATAAGCCTAGATAAAACTAGTTTTTGGAGGATTGAAAGTCTTCTACCGTTTCAGCCAACAGCCGCGCGCGGGGACATTTCTGTGATCACCATTTTTCAGGCCAAGAAGATCATCACCATGGCACCTGCACGCCCGGAGGCCACCCATGTTGCGGTGCGCGACGGGCGTATCGTCGGTGTGGGCCACCTGGATGAACTGACGGGCTGGGGCGCGCACAAGGTGGATGACCGGTTTGCCGACAAGGTCCTGATGCCGGGTCTGGTCGAGGGGCATGCGCACACGATGGAAGGCACGCTGTGGCGCCATACCTATTGCGGCTACTTTGACCGGGTCGATCCGAACGGCAAGACTTGGCAAGGCCTCAAGGACATTGATGCGGTTATCGCCCGTTTGAGGGAGGCCGAAGCGCAGCTGGACGACCCGGACGCGCCGCTGCCGGGCTGGCAGCTGGACCCGATCTATTTCAACAACGAGCGGGTGACCCGCGCCGATCTGGACAAGGTGTCCACGACCAGGCCCGTCGGTGTCATGCATGCCTCGGGCCATATCATGAACGTCAATTCCAAGGCGCTGGAACTGGCGGGGCTGCTGAAGCCCGGCGTGAACCATCCCGGTGTGCCATTGGGCACAGATGGCCTGCCGACCGGAGAGCTGAAGGGGCCGGATATCATGACGCCGGTGGGGGCGCATGTCGGCTTTGACCGCGACATGCTGGCCTGTGACGAACGGTGCTTGCGCGATTTTGGCAAGCTGTGCGTCCGCGCGGGCGTGACCACCGTCACCGATCTGGCCGCGCGCATGTCGGACGATGTTGCCGACATGATGATACGTGTCACGGGCGAGCCGCTATTTCCCGCGCGCGTGCTGGCCATGCGGTTCTTTCAGGGGCTGACGGCGCAAGAGCTGATCGACCACGCGATCAAGTTGCAGGCGCGGTCGACCGACCGGATGCGGCTGGGGGCGATCAAGGTTATCGCGGACGGGTCGATCCAGGGCTTTTCCGCCCGCATGCGCGCGCCCGGATACTACAATGGTGCGCCCAACGGGCTGTGGTACATCACCCCGGAACATATGCGCGAGATCTATGATCTGGCCCTAGCGAACGACCTGCTTGTCCACACGCACACCAACGGGGATCAGGCGACGCAACTGGCCCTCGAGATGCTGGAAAAGGCGCTGGACAAGCGCCCGACCCAAGACCACCGCTTTACCCTGCAACACTGCCAACTGGCCGATGCCGCGCAGTTCCGGCAGATGTCCAAGCTGGGCATGTGTGTCAATCTGTTCGCCAATCACCACTTTTACTGGGGCGATGAACACTATGCCCTGACCGTGGGGCCGGAGCGGGCCGAGCGCATGAATGCGTGCCGCACGGCGCTGGCCAACAACATCCCCATGGGCATCCATTCGGATGCGCCCATCACGCCGCTTGGCCCCTTGTTCACCGCATGGTGCGCGGTGAACCGGCTGACCGCCTCGGGGCGTGTGTTGGGAGAGCACGAGCGCATTTCCATCGCGGATGCCTTGTACGCCATCACGCTGGGCGCGGCCTATACGCTGAAGCTGGACGGCGAAATCGGGTCGATCGAGGCCGGAAAACACGCCGATTTCGCGGTGCTGGAGGATGACCCGACCGCGGCGACGCCCGCATCCCTGAAGGACATCGGCGTGTGGGGCACGGTGCAGGGCGGCCGTGTCTTTGCGGCATAGGGCACGCACATGCTGTCGGTAAGCATCATCGGGGGCTATCTGGGCGCGGGCAAGACCACGCTGGTCAACAACCTGTTGCGCCAGGCCAATGGCACCAGGATCGCCGTTCTGGTCAATGAATTCGGTGCGCTGCCCATCGACGAAGACCTGATCGAAGCCCAGGACGATGCGCTGATTTCCATCGCCGGGGGCTGCGTGTGCTGCAGCTATGGCAACGACCTTGTGCAGGCGTTGCTGGACCTTTCGAAATGGGATCAGGCGCCGGATCACCTGGTGATCGAGTGCAGTGGCGTGGCCCTGCCCGCAGCGATTGCCGCGTCGGTGTCGCTGATCGAGGGGTTTCAGGTCGATGGCGTTGTCATTGTCGCTGATGCCGAGACCATCAAGGGGCAGGCCGAGGACACCTATGTCGGAGATACGATAGAACGCCAGTTGCGCGACGCGGATATCATTCTGCTGAACAAGGCGGACCTTGTGCCGCCCGCGCAACTGGACGATGTGACCAAGTGGCTGGCGACGATGTCGCCGTCTGCCCGTGTCGTTGCGACCCGTCATGCCCGCGTGCCCAACAGTGTCGTCATGCAATCCTTTGACCACGCGCCTGCGGACTTCGCGGACCCAAACCCGTCCCATGCCCCGGCCTTTGCCAGCCGCGTGATCGCGTTTCCCACCGATTGCGATGCCGAGGCGGTTGCCCGGTGGCTTGCCGACCCCGGGAACGGGCTGGTCCGTGCCAAGGGGTTTGTGCCAACGTCGCAGGGTCTGCGTGCGATCCAGACTGTCGGGGGGCGCTGGGCTGTGTCCGATGCCCCGGCGGGTGCGACACCGGGCGTTGTCATCATTGCGCAAGCAGGTCAGGCGGATCTGGACCGGGTCGCGCAGCGCCTTACGGTTGCGGGGTCGGCGGCCTAGGGCCTGCTGATTCCCTACAAAATTCGCGATTCATGTGCGTGTGTCGGGTGCAGAGTGGCTGGTTTTTGCCGTCCTGTCGGTTGCATGAAAATTTCATGAACGCGCCATTAATCCATTCTTATTTTCCTGTTAAAAATCAGTGCTTTGGTTGATCTCAAAGGGGGCGGTGCGCACAGTTGGACAAGGCCCGTGCCCCAATCTGTCGACACCTGCTGGCAGGGGGCGCGTGGTCGCAAGACCAGTGTTGCCAATGCTCGAAAGGGAGAAAAAGATGCAGTATTTCAAACGCCTCAAATCCGACGTGGACACCGCGCCCTATCTCGCGGAAATCGCAAGCGTCACCAAGGCCTGGGACGTATCGACCGGCCGTCAGGACAAGATCGCCGTGCAGCGCGAGGCCAAGGCCATTCCGTTGCGCGGGTTGCGCAAATCCGCCATCGGGGACCGCGCGCGCCGCGATGTCCACGAAAGCCGCTGGACAACCGGCTCCGCCAACTACCCGCTGGCGCGGGTCTTTCTGGAAGAGTTCGCAAACGAGCAGGACAGCATCCTGGGCCGTGCCAAGATCGTCTGCCTGCCCGCAGGCAAGCGGGTCTATCCGCATATCGATCGCGGGCTCTATTACCGGGTGCGCAACCGCTATCATTTCGTCCTGACCTCGACCGATGGGTCGTGGATGAAGGCGGGCGATGAAGAGGTTCGGATGCAGCAGGGCGAGCTGTGGTGGTTCGACAACGACCAGATGCACGAAGCCAACAATGATGGCGACCGCGACCGCATCCACATGATCTTTGACATGCTGCCCAGCCACCTTGCCGAAGAGGTGCTGGGCACTGCCGCTTAACCCAAACACAGGAGGCGTACGCCATGTGCATCGCATCTGATACAATCGGGTCCGTCGGGCCAGTGACCTTTCATCCCGGACGGGGTCCGCGGCCAGTGCCTTACTGGCTGGCGATGGCGCCGGATGCAGCCCCTGGCGTGCCGCCTCTTGTCGCCGTTCACGGCATCAGGCGCGGTGCGCAGCAACAGGCCACCCTGTTTGCCAAGCGCGCCGCTGCCATGGGGCGACACGTGATTGCCCCGCTGTTTAATACGGACACCTGGGCGGGCTATCAGCAGGCGTTTCTGCGGGGCCGTGCCGATCTGGCCTTGCTGGATGTGCTGGCCGATCTGCGTCTGCGGGGTGTGATCACCTCGGAACATGTGGATTTGTTCGGCTTTTCGGGGGTGCCCAATTTGTCCATCGCTTTGCGATGCTGCATCCCCAGACCGTTGGAACGCTGAGCATCGCGTCGCCGGGCTGGTACACATTCTTTGACGAGGCGCCCTATCCTTATGGTCTGTCACCCCGGGCGGGCCGGTCGGACAGTTGGGCCCCCAGCCTGATTGCGAACCTCGACCGCTTTCTGGCGCTGCCCATGCGGGTGTGTATCGGTGAAAAGGACCGCGTGCCCGACAAGAACACGCGCCGTGGTTTCGAGATCGACGCGCAGCAGGGATTGCACCGCATGGCGCGTGCAGAACGCTGGACCGAGGCCGTGCGCACAGCGGCACGTGCCATGGGCGTCAAACCCGACATCACGCTGCACGTCCTGCCGGGCTGTGGCCACGATTTCGAGGCCTGCATGATGCGCGGCGAGATGGACAAGATCGTGATTGACGCGCACCGGCCACCGCATGTCGGTGGCACCTGCCAGGGGCTGTGCACGGCGGCCCAGCGGCGCGCGTGCCAGGGGGCATCGCCGGGCCTTGCCCCCGACCTGATGGAGGCGGCGCAATGAGCAAGATACCGAACATCATGGGCGAGGGGCGCGGCCGGAACATCGGCGTGCTGATCGTGTTGGCGCTGGGGCAGGCGAGTGCGGCGGGCCTTGCCGCCTTTGCCACCCGCGATGTCTTTGCCGCGTTTCGCGATGGGTCGACCGCATTGCCGGTCCTTGCCTTGGCCCTTGTGGCATCGGCGGGCTTCGCCGTCGCCATCTGCCGGTTTCTCGAGCGTGTGGTGGCCGAGAAGGTCGGCCAGCATTATGCCGCGTCCTTGCGCATACGCCTGTTCAAACACATGTCGCGGGTGTCGGTGCGCGATATCGGCGCGCGGCGCAACGGGTCGTTGGCCCTGCGCTTTGTCGGAGACCTCACGGCGGTGCGCGGCTGGGTCAGCATGGGGTTGGCGCGCCTGATCTCGGCCCTGATCGTGTTGCCGGTGGCGACGGCGGTGCTGTTTTACATGAATGTCGAGATTGGATTGGCGGTCGCGGTGCCCGTTGGCCTTGGGCTGCTGATATCCGCAGCCCTCGGCCCGCGCCTTGGACCTGTGCACAAGCGCCTGCGCGCGCGCCGCGCCCGTTTGGCCGCCGATATGAGCGAGCGGATCCCCCATGCGCCCGAGTTGCGCCTGTTGGGCCGTGTCCAGATCGAGACGCAAAGGCTCAGGTCCAAGACCGACGCGCTGATCGACGCCGCCCTTGAGCGCGCAAAGGGGGCCGCCCTGTTGCGCGCCATCCCCGATGCAGTGTCCGGGCTGGCGGGGGCCTGTGTGTTCTGGGTCGCGCTGACCCGTGGGTTGCCTGCGGCGCAGGCGGCGGGCGCCTTGGCCGCTGTGGGCCTGATGATCCAGCCGATGCGCGACCTGGCCGGTGTCTGGGATCGCCACCGCGCGTGGCGCAATGCCCGCCAAAAATGCGAGAACCTGCTGGACATGCCCAAGCTGGAGAATGATCGCTCGATCGAGGCGGATGTGCCGGATGCCCCGCCCGCCCTTCAGTTCACTGACGCATCATCCGGCGCGCTGTGCGACGTCACCGTGCGCGCCCGGCCCGGTCAGAAGATCGGGATCATCGGGGCCAATGGCGCTGGCAAGTCGACGTTGCTGAGCCTTGCGGCGGGGTTGGAGCATCCACATTCCGGTCAGGTGTTGCTGGGCGATGTGCCCCCGACCGGTCTGACCACCCGCGAACGGCGGCAATTGGTGGCCTGGGTCGGGTCGCGGTCGCCCATTTTGAAAGGGTCGCTGCGCCGCGCGCTGATCATGGGCGCGCAGCCCCGCCCTGACGACGATAGCATCATTGCGCAGGCCGAAGAGTTTGGTCTGGGGCGGGTCATCGACCGGCTGGGCGGGTTGGACGGCCAGGTGGCCGAGGCGGGGCGCAACCTGTCGGCGGGCGAGATCAGGCGCGTGCTGCTGACGCGTGCCGCCCTGTCCAAACCGCGCCTGTTGCTGCTGGATGAGCCTGACGATGCGCTGGACAGCGAGGGCCCGGCCCTTGTCCGTGCGCTGGTGCATCAATGCGATGCAACGACCCTGCTGATCACGCATAACATGCAGATCGCCATGGCCATGGATGAGCTGTGGGTGGTGGATAACGGGCGTGTGGTGCAGACCGGAACGCCCGATGTCGTGCTGGCGGATGTTCGGGCGGGGCGGTGACGGAATGGACCTGCCCGCATGGTGTACACCGGCGGGCGGGTCACGGGGCTAGCCAAACCGGTAGCCTGCGCCCCGCACCGTCGTGATCAGGTGGCCATAGGGCCCGAGTTTCTTGCGCAGCCGCCCGATATAGACATCGACGACATTCGTCATCGGATCCTCGTGCGTGCCCCAGACGGAGTTCAGGATACGTTCGCGGCTGAGCGCCTTGTTCTTGCTGGCCATCAGGATCGCGATCAGGTCGCGTTCCTTGGCCGAAAGATCGATGATCTCGCCATCGACGGTCAGCACCATGGCGGTGCTGTCATAGATCAGGCCCTCATGCTGCAGCTTTCCCACGTCTTCGTCGCTGGCATATCCGGTGTTGCGCCGATGCAGGGCGTGGACCCGCGCAATCAATTCGTCAAAGTCGAAAGGCTTGGCCAGGTAGTCATCGGCCCCCAGGCGCAGGCCCGCAACGCGTTCATCGGTGCTGTCCAGCGCGGTCAGCATCAGCACGGGCGTCATATTCGAGCGGGCGCGCATCTTTTGGCAGACTTGCTGGCCAGAGACGCCCGGCAGCATCAGGTCGAGAATGAGCACGTCAAAGCTGCGGTCCTGCATGATCTCGAGCCCGGTTTCGCCGTCGCTTGCATGTTCGACAATCCACCCTTCGGCTTTCAAACCGCGCCGTATGAAATCTGCCACGCGCATTTCGTCTTCGATCAAAAGTACATTCATTATCCTCGGGCCTTTTCGTTGTCTGCCGGGTGCAACTTCGACACCCTTCTCAATGACAAACGGATCGGCGCGGGGTTTATTCCCAAAAATGTCCTGGCGTCGAAGTCTTGCCCGAAACCATGTCAGGCCGTGCCGACAACGCGCAAGGGCGGGGTGACGGGCAGTTCCATGATACTCGAAAGACCGCCGCCCTCGCGATCCTGCAACAGCGCGTTTCCGCCATGCGCCCGCGCGATGGAACGCACGACGGGCAGGCCCAAACCGGCCCCATCCTCGTACCGGTTGGCCGCGTTCGAGCCGCGAAAGAAGCGTTCGAACGCCTTTTCCTTTTCGTCATCGGGCAGGCCCGGGCCGTTGTCATCGACACAGATGCGGAACGTGGTGGGCGTGCGCAAAAGCCTGACGGAAATCTCTGGCCCGCCATAGCGGTGGGCATTCTGAAGCATGGCGGCAATACACTGGCGTATGCGGGCCGTGTCCACGGATGTTTCAGCGCTGTCCAACGTGCTGATAACCGGGATTTCCGGGTCGAACACGGCAATCGCCTCTTGCAGAAACTGCTTGAGGTCGACGCGCTCGAGCTTGAGCCGGGATTGGCCCGCTTCCTCGCGCGAGATGAACAGCAGGTCATTGACCAGCAGGTTGGTGTGGCGCGCCGTTTCGCGGGTGCGCCGTAGCGCCTCGCGGTATTCCTCGACGCTTTTGTCCGCGCCGCGCAGGGCCACGTCGCTTTCGCCCTGGATGATGGTCAGGGGCGTGCGCAATTCGTGACTGACATCAGCGAGCATCTGGCGTCGCCCGGCCTCGGCAACACGCGACTTTTCCAACAGGTTCTCCAACTCGGCGGTGCGGGTTTTGACCGCCCGTTCCAGTTCGGTGTTCTGATGGGTAAGCGCCTGTGTCCGCGCCTCGACCATTTCGGCCATGGTGTCCATGACCGCCCCGATTTCGGTGATCTCGCTGCTGCCGCGCAACTTCATACGCTGATTGAAGTGGCCCGCGGCCAATGCGTTGACACCCGTCATCAGGCGGCGCATCGGTTGCATGATGACGCGCGCATAGACCCACATCGCCCCTGCGGCCGCACCAAGCGCCAGCATGACGAGGAACAGCGCAACCTGGTTGGCCCGTTTGAGATAGCGCGCAGAATCGGCTCGGGTCTCCTGGACCTCTTCCAGCTCTTCTTCCAACGCGGCGCGGATCATCGAGCGAAAGTCGCGGTCGATCTCGTCATCCAGCATGACCGACAGACCCGTCCAGTTGCGCCCGAACTGTTCGACGGCGGTGTCCTTGCGCACCACTTCGAAGCGCGCGATCAGGTCTTCGATCTTGCGTTCGATCTGCGCGAGCAGTTCAAGCTCTTCGATTTCCTCGTCCCCGACCATCTCGATCTCGCGCCCGATCAGGGTGCGGATGGTTTTGATGTTGTCGCGGATAAAGCCGATCAGTTCCGCCTCGCCCGTGCCCTTGTCGCGGTCGCCGATCAGCATCGCATCGCCATATTGCTTGAACAGCTGATAGGTGTTGCTGCTGAGTTGCAGATGCACCTCGTAGGATTCATGGGCGAGGTTGAGCCGTTCGTTGAAAAACGCCGCACGTTGGGCCGTGCGATAGGCGAGGGCCGTGCCGCTGAGTGCAACAATCAACATGATGGCGGCCAGTCCGCGCAGCAAATTGGCGATGGTCACGGGGCGTCCTCCTGCGGTGTGGTCGCGCATGGGTTTGGGTGCAGTATAGGGGCTTGCCCGATCTCTATCACGGGCGCAAACGGGCTGTGGCCGGCTTTCGCCGCCCTGAGAGTCGTCGGGGGCCACATCATGGATGCAGCCCCCGACAGTTCCGTGAGAGTGGTGTCACGCGGCATTCATTTCCGTGATCCTTGCAGGCCCTTGTTTCGGGCCTGCCTTGGGTGTGCGCATGACCCTATGGGCCAGGGCCATGACGGCAGAGGGTGTGCACAAATCCTCGCGCGTAAGCTGGGGGATGCCCGTGGCTTTGCAGGCTTCGGCCATGGCGAGGGGGGACAGCGTCAGCTTGCCCGACATGGCGAATGGTGTGAGCCCGTGATCCGCCAGAACCCGGCTGCCGCCCACGGCCCCGAGCGCGTCGGGTGTCGCAAACAGGATCCCGTCAAAGCGGTCGCGGATCGACGATCCTTCGAGGATCTCGAGGGTTTCCTGCTGAAAGACCCCGTCGGCGATTTCCACCACCACGACATCCGCACCGTTGGCGGCCGCTGTGCCGACCAGCGTTTCAAAGCCGTGTTCGACCCGGTCCATGGGCATCCGGTAGGTGGTGGGCATGCCCGCATCCGTAAAGTCCATGGCGCAGACGCCTGCATCTTCGAACGCGTTGAAGTCGCTGAAGGCCCCTGTGCCGGTTGCCTTTACGCCCGCCACGCTGAAACCGGCCCGCGACAGGCCGTGGGCGAGGCTGACGGCGGCGGTGGTCTTGCCTGCATTCATGGAGGCGCCGAAGACGCCGATGACGGTGACATGATCGGGAATGGTCGCCGCTGGCAGGGCGTAGCGCGCGATATTGATCACTTCGCCGCTGCGGTCCGTCAGCAACCCGATCGGGCGCAGTTTCGTTGGCGGTGCCATACGGGCATGTGCGTGCTCCATCGTGCCCGCGATGCCGCCCCCGGCCAGCAAATCGGCCGTTTCGGGTGTGACGCGCGCAGCCCCTCGAACTGGTCCGGGGCATAGCGGTCACCGATACACAGCACCACCTTGTCGCCCAGATAGCTTGTCGAGGCGCGCCCGTTGGCCAGCTGGATTTTCTGGTGCTGGTTGATCTCGGAGATTTCGCACAGGATCAGATCGCCTGCGACGCCAAGCGCCACGGCAGGGTCGAGGCCCGCCACATCGTCGTGGTTCACGCGGCGTGTGGTAAAGGCCCACTTCGCGCTGAGGTGCAGCAGGGCAACGTCAAAGTCCAGGGTGTGAACGGTCATGGCAGAATTCCTCTTTTCTGGTGTGTCTGAGGATAAATTTAGGCACCTGATCTGTCAGTATCCTGTTGGTGGAGTGAATGGATTTGTAAAATGAGATGAATGGAAAATGAACGTGCAAACCATTGTTTTAAATAGGTAATACCCCGCCTGTTAGGGGCGGGGTGGGTCTGTGCGAGATGCGGGAAACCCAGGCTAGCGCAATGTCGCGAGGGCGGCGGCTTCGGCGTCGGGTTCCAGGGGCGGCCCGGCCTGCGTTGCGGCGAGGTATGCGTCCAATGTGTCCAGCGATGATGCAGGCGCGTAGCCTGTGTCGGTGGCTGCTGCCGCTGCGACCGCCATCTGCACATCCCATTGCCCGTCGGCCTGACAGGCGACCGAGACGATGGTCATGTTGTCAGTCCGGTCATATTCGAATTCGCGGCACAGGGTGTCCGCGCCGTCATAGAATGTGGCGATCAGCGCGATGCGTGCGCCGTTGTCCAGAGTGTTGTCCGCGCCGGACGGCAGCGTATTCAGCGCGGCGGTGATCTGCGGGTTCTGCACGGTCGCGATCTCGATGCTGCCCAGATCGCTATTGCCACCCGGTGACAGTGAGAGGCCCGCCCCCAGACCAATTGCAAGGGCGAGGCTGGCGGCCAGGGGCAAGGCCCAGGCGGGGCCGCGCGACCTTTGGGTCGTTGGGAAGGGGATGACGGTCTCAGCCGTTTTCTGACGGTCTGCCTCGGCCTGATCCCTGACAAATTGCACAAGGTGCTCTGGCACGGGTGCGTTCAACGCCTCGTCAAGGGCGGCCTTTGACAGGCTGCGTGTCTCGACGAACATGGCCAGACGGTCCGACAGGTCCGTGTCCTCGACAAGGGCCAGGTCCAGCTCGGACGCGCGGTCTTCGGCCAGTTCGCCATCGGCATAGGCCATCAATTCTTCGTCTGTGAACTCGGACATTTGCATCTCAGCTGTCTCCTTGCCTGTCCGAAGAACGCCCGGCATCGCGGTTTATTCCCATTTTTTCTGCAATCGCCCGTCGCGCGCGGGCCAGGCGGCTCATCACGGTGCCGACGGGTGTGTCCAGAACCTGTGACGCTTCCTTGTAGCTCAACTCTTCGACACAGATCAGCAGGATAACATCCCTCTGGTTTTCTGGCAGGGCCGCGATCGTGTCGCGGGCCGAGGTCAGCATCAATGCGGTTTCCACGGTCTGGGTGCCATCGACGGTGCGCGCCTCGGGCGCGTCGTCAATGTCGATCTCGGTGCCGCGCGACTTGGCGCGCCGGGTCATGTCGATCCATGCGTTGCGCAGGATCCGGAACAGCCATGCGTCCAGCCGCGTGCCGGTCTGGTACTGATCGCGTGCGGCAAAGGCCCGCTCGACCGTGATTTGCACAAGGTCATCGGCGGTATCTTGCGAGCGGCACAGCGAAACCGCAAATCGTCGCAGGTTTGGCAGAAACGCGATAATGTCATCTGCAAACTGGTCGGACATTGCTGCTCTTTTTTGTTGCCGGTCGAGGCGGAATATTTTCCGCCCTGTCCCGTTGTCTTTAGGGCAACTGCCAAGACCGGTGCAACGATCCGGCGCATCCGGTTGCCTGAATTTGCAAATTGCAGCTTATGCAGAGAGTGAAGATGACACAGCGTTTATGCCACCTGATTGCCCTTGTTGCCGCCCTTTGGGTGATGCCGGCCCTTGATCCGACAACCCCGATGCACGGTGCGGCGTGGGCCGATGATGACGACGATGGGGATGATGGCGACAGCGACAACGGCGATAACGGTGACTACGGGGACGATGATGATGACGACGATGACGGCTATGACAGCCGCAGCAGCGGCGGTCAGAATGGCACGCGATCCGGCAGTTCGGGTCGCCAGCCCGGGGCCAACATGCGCCCCGGTCTTCTGCGCGATTTGCTGTTTGGGCGTCAGGCCCCACCACCCCCGCCAGCGCGTGCGCCCAGCCCGGCACCAGCACCCATTCCCCTGCCCGAGCGAGCGGATGATGAAATCGTGGTTCTGGATCTGTCCGAGGCCGACCTCGGCACGCTTTTGGCGCGCGGCTATGACGTTATCCGCACGGTCGAAATCGCGACGACCAACAGCACGATGCAGCGGCTGCGCGTGCCCGACGGTCTTGGGCTGACGGCGGCGCTGGACGAGGTGCGCGCCTTGCAATCGGGGCAGGCGTCGGATTTCAACCATTTCTACCGCACCAACGAAGCGCCCGAGGTGCCTTGCGAGGGTTTGCACTGTACATCCTTCAACCAGGTCCGTTGGACGCCGCCCGCGTCCGAAACGGCGCAATGTGGGCACAGTACGGTGCGCATCGGTTTGATCGACACAGGCATCAACCCCGATCACGAGGCGTTTCTGGGCAGTCAGCTGGATGTGCTGGATTTTGACACGGGCGCCGACCGTAGCTCGGGCAACCAGCATGGTACGGCGGTGGCGGCCCTACTGATCGGGGCGCGGTCGGGGCGGGCGCAGGGCCTGTTGCCGGATGCGGACCTTGTGGCCGTCAACGCGTTCTACAGGGCGGGCCGGGACGAGCGCAGTGATGTGTTCAACCTTGTCTCGGCGATGGACCAACTGGCGATCCGAGGCGTGCGCGTGATGAACATGAGCCTTGCAGGCCCCCACAATGCCCTGCTGGAAAACATGGTGACGCGGCTGAGCGAGGATCAGACCCTGATCGTATCGGCGGCGGGCAATGGCGGCTCACGCGGCCCGCGCGTGTATCCCGGGGGGTATGATCCGGTGATGACGGTGACGGCGGTCGATGTGAACGACCGCGTCTATCGGCGGGCCAGCCGAGGCGCGCATGTCGATCTGGCGGCCCCGGGGGTCGAGGTATGGACCGCCGCCTCTGTCCGGGGCATCCGGACCAAGACGGGCACCTCATTTGCCACGCCGTTCGCTACGGCGGCGGCGGCGGTTCTGATGTCTGCGCAGCCCGGTATCCGCATTGGAGAGGTCAAGGCGTTCCTGCGCAACACAGCTGTGGATCTGGGAGAGGCGGGCGTTGACGAGACCTATGGCGCGGGCCTTGTGCAATTCGCGCCCATCTGCGCGCCCATTCCGAGTTTGCAGCCGGTGCTGGTGGACTGAGTACCGGCTAGCTCATGGGGGTGGGTGCCACGACCTCTGTCACCTGCCCGGTTTTGATATCGTAGAGCACGCCGGTTGCCACGACATGCGCCGGTATCTTGTCCGATGCTTTGAGCCGCGCGATGTCATCCGTCAGGTCTTGATCGTGATCGGTGATGGCGCTGTGTGCGACATCTATGTCGAGCCGCTGTTTGATCATCGCCTGAAATCCGGGATCGGCGAAGCGTTCCGCCCCGCATTGGGTGTGCTGCATGACGATCAGGTTGAAGGGGCCGGGGGTGTCGCCGTCGATCATCGCCGCCATGAAGGCCAGTGTCGCGATCTCGTCAAGGGCGTCGTCGGTGACGCGGCCCCCGGCATTGCGCATCACCACCACCTCGCCCAAATCGAGGCCAAAGATGTGGCACGGATCGACCCGCGCATCGGCGCATGTGAGGATCACGGTGCGCATTTTGGGCAGGATCGGCAGATCGCCTTGCGCAAACGCGGCGGCAAAGGTGGCATTGCGGGCCAGAAGGGTGTCCATATGTGTCATGTCGTTGTTGTCCTGTGAGTGGTGGCTGGTTTCAGGAGAGACCGAGCAGGGCGCCCGGTTTATGCGTGTCGCGCCATGTGCCATTGTCCTGGCTGAAGGCCGGAGCGTTCAGCAGCACGTAATCGCGGTCTTGCTGCACCTGCCTGAGGTCGAGTGACGGGGTCAGCAGTATCTTGGCAAAGCCGGCCATCGCGCCGATCCATCTGCCCGTGCTGCGCCCCAGATCGGGCCGCGCGGCGACCGTGCGTGTGACGATGCTGTCAAAGGTTTCGGGCGCGCGTTCGCCGACCGTCTCGACATGGTCAGTCGGGGCGTTCACCGCGAAGGCACCGCGCCTGTATTCATCCGCATAGATCGCCAGTTGCGAGACCATGGCAAAGTTGAAGTTGGATGGCGGGTTGGCC
This sequence comes from Tateyamaria algicola, assembly GCF_047715485.1. Classification (NCBI taxonomy): domain Bacteria; kingdom Pseudomonadati; phylum Pseudomonadota; class Alphaproteobacteria; order Rhodobacterales; family Roseobacteraceae; genus Tateyamaria; species Tateyamaria algicola. The sequence continues at coordinate 1,731,462 of NZ_CP180422.1, read as the reverse complement.
CGCAGCGCCTTGACCATCATCTTTTCGGAAATGTCCGAATAGACCACCTTGCGCCCAAGCCCCCGCCCCATGGCGGCGGCAATGTCATTGGGCGACATCAATGCGGGGCCCGTGGGGCGGTAGGTTTTCCCGGCATGCATTTGCGGATTGGTCAGGGCGGCAACGACAACGCTCGCGATGTCTTCGTTCGATGGAGGGGCGTTCTTTTTCACCGTCCCGTCGCCCAGGGGCATCGGGAACAGCCCAAGATGTGCGGCCATGTCGATGACCATCAGGTAGTTGTCGGCAAACCAGCCGGGATCGACGGAGGTGACGGTGGTGGTCGGGCTGATCCGGGCCAGCAGGTCGCTGACATAGACATCGCGCGTGAACGGCGAGGGGTGATCGCTGGAGGACAGCCATTGGCCAAGGTTGACCACGTGTTCCAGTTTCGCCTCATGCGCGGCAGCGGTGAAGATCGCGTTGAATTGCAGCCCGTTGGGCGCGGTGGGCGCACATTGATAGGCGCGCCGCATATCCGTCATCGCGCGGCGCATGTCGCTGATCGCGTATTGATTGCCCACGAAAATCTCGGCGCCCGCGGCGGCAAGGGTGCGCGCCCGCACGTCGTCGCTGCGCACAAAGGCCCGCACGGGAAATCCCTTTTCCAGCAATTGCAGCGTCACGGGCATCCCGGTTTTTCCGGCCGCGCTGGTGACAAGTATCCTTGGTTTCGTTGACACCTGATCCCTCCAAAATTACGGTCACTTTAATGGATAAAGTGAACACTTTATTTTTTAAAGTAACATGATCGTGAGTGATGCATGGCCAAGACGCGTTCCTACAAATTGCTCTGCCCGATCGCCCGCGGCCTTGACCGCATCGGGGACCGGTGGACCCTGCTGATCCTGCGGGATCTGCACGCCGGTCCTGCGCGGTTCAGCGAGTTGCAAAAGGGGCTGACGGGCATTGCGGCCAACCTGTTGACGGACCGGCTGGTCAAGCTGGTGGCGGACGGTCTGGTCAGCAAGGGCGACGGGGGCCATGGCGCATCCGTCTATGCGCTGACCGAACTGGGGGCGCGGACCAGCAACATCATCTTTGAGCTGGCCGTGTTCGGCGCCCGTTTCGCGCCCGAAACAGAGGTTGTGCGGCCCGGAAACCTGCGCACTGTCGCCACCACGCTGGGGGCAGCGGGCCAGCGCGTGGTCACGCCTGACATGGCGTTTCGCGCCGCCCTTGTGGTGGACGGAGAAGAGGTGGAACTGGATGTGCACGACGGCACGGTGCGGGCGCTATATGGCCCCGCAACCGATCCCGATGTGGTGCTGACCACAAGCTATCAAAGCCTGCTGGGCGTCACCGAGGGAGAGATATCCGGCGAGGATTTTGCCACGCGGCACAGCCAGATCGACATACGGACCCCAGGCAAGGAGGTCGCATTCCTGTCCTTCATGACGGCAATTGTCGCGATGTTGGCCGAGGCCTAGAACGCCACGCGGTCCCCGCCTTTGAGCGCCAGGATCTCGCGCGCCTCGTCAGGGGTTGCGACCTCGCTGCCGAGGTCTTCGACGATACGCCGGATCTTGGCGACCTGTTGGGCGTTGGATGTGGCCAGCTCGCCCCGGTTGATGAACAGGCTGTCCTCGAGGCCGACGCGCACGTTGCCGCCCATCTGGCTGGCGGTGGTGGCCAGCGGCATCTGCGCGCCGCCCGCCCCCAGCACCGACCAGCGGTAATCGTCGCCAAACAGCCGGTCGGCGGTGCGTTTCATAAAGATCAGGTTGTCCACCTCGGGGCCGATACCGCCGAGGATGCCAAAGATGAACTGGATGAATACGGGCGCTTTGAACAGGCCGATGTTCATGCAGTATTTGAGGTTGTAGAGGTGTCCGACATCGTAGCATTCGTGTTCGAACTTGATGTCATGGGGGGCCAGCGTCTCTGCGGCCTCGCGGATGTCGGCAAAGGTGTTGCGGAAGATATTCGCCTCGGACCCTTCGACATAGTCCTTTTCCCAGTCGTGTTTCCAGGTGTCATAACGCCCGGCCAGCGGATGAAAGGCAAAGTTCATCGACCCCATGTTCAGGCTGCACATCTCGGGGCTGAACTGCGTGGCGGCCTTGATCCGTTCCTTGATCAGCATGGTGGGCGCGCCGCCGGTGGTGATGTTCAGCACGGCGTCGGTGGACTGTTTCACGCGGGCGAGGATCGGGGCGTAATGATCGGGTTCGACCGATGGGCGGCCATCGTCGGGATGGCGCGTGTGCAGGTGCAGGATCGACGCGCCGGCCTCTGCCGCGGCAATCGCCTGTTCCGCGATGTCGTTCTGGGTGATCGGCAGGTGGTCGGACATGGTGGGCGTGTGGATCGACCCTGTCACGGCGCAGGTGATGATTGTTTTGGTTTTGGCCATGGGTCAGTCGCCTTTCTTGTCCGTGTTCACACGGTAGCTGAGGGGGAAGAGTTCGAGGTCGTATCGGTCGCGCACGAGGCCCCAGACGCCTTTGGGGGCTTTCAGCATCACCACGATGGCAACGGCGCCCAGCACCATCAAGTAGATCGTGCCGAAATCGGCCAGCGTTTCGCGCAGAAGGAAGAAGATGAGCGTACCGATGATGGGCCCCTCAAGCGTGCCGATCCCGCCGATTACGACGATGAAGATCACGAAGGCCGTCCAGTCGTTGACTGAGAAGGCGGCATCGGGCGAGATGCGCAGTTTTTGCAGGAACAGCAGCCCGCCGATGATGGCAGTGAAGGCCGAGGTGACGACATAGACCTCAAGCTTGGTGCGCCAGATGTCGATGCCGAGGCCGCTGGCGGCGACCTCGCTGTCGCGGATTGCGGTCAGGGCCAGCCCCCGGCGCGAGCGCAGGAACAGGTAGACGCAGGTGATGACCGTCACGGCGGCCCCCAGCGCCAGCCAATAGCTGAGCGCCTCGCGCCCCGAGCGGGACGAGGAGAGCGAGCGCACGATGCCCACCGGCAGGGACGAACCCGACCCGCCCCCAAGGGCGGAGATTTGGGCAAAGGTCAGGCGGAACACCTCGGCCATGACCCAGGTGCCGATGGCGAAATAGGCCCCTTTGAGCCGAAAAATCAGTGCCGCGATGGGCACCGACAGGATCGCCGCTAGTACACCGGCCAGCAGGATGGCGGCAATGGGGTGCAGCCCGCCAAAGATCGTCAGCGCAAAGAGCATGTAGCCGCCAAAGCCCACGAATGCCTGTTGCCCGACCGACACGAGGCCCGCATAGCCCGCCATCAGGTTCCACAGGCAGGCGAGGGAGAGGTAGAGGAAAATCTCGCCCATCAGCCGCATGTCGGCCCGGCCCGCCCACCATGGGGCGAGGGCCAGCACGATCAGGGCGAGGGCGGCGATGATCATCGCAACGCGGCTGGCACGGGTGGCGCGGGTGACGGTATTCAATGTTCGACCCTCGGGAACAGGCCGTTGGGGCGCACGGCAAGGACGATCAGAAAGGCGACGTGCCCGGCCAGCACCTGCCAGCCCGGATCAATCTTGGCCCCGATGGTTTGTGCGACACCCAGGATGACACCGCCCGCAAGGGTGCCCCAGATGTTGCCCAAGCCCCCGATGATCACCGCCTCGAACCCAAAGATCAGGCGCCCGCCGCCGATGGAGGGATCAAAGCTGGTACGCACGCCCAGCATCACGCCCGCGATGGCAGTGACGGCCAGTGCCAGGGCCATGGCCATGCCAAACACATGCGCCTTGTTCAGGCCCATCAGCTGGGCGATGTCCTGGTTGTCGGACACGGCGCGAAACCCGCGCCCGAGGGCAGTGGAGTAGAAGATCCATTGCAGGCCCGCGATCACGGCAACGGCAATCGCGAAAGTGAGCAGGGGCAACACGCCCAGTGTCAGTCCCCCGGCCGAGATGCTGGCCGTTTCGATCGCGCCTGCGTTCAGCTTTTGCGGATCGGCCGAATAGGTATCGAGCAGCGCGTTTTGCAGGATGACGGACAGCCCAAAGGTCACGAGCAACGGCGGCAGGATGTCCGGCCCCAGCGTCTGGTTCAAAAGGCCACGTTGCAGCACATAGCCGATCCCGGCCATAGCGGGCATCACGATCAGCAGCGCCACGAACGGGTGCACGCCCAGGATCAGCGTCGTGCTGAGCCCCAGATAGGCGGCGAGGATAATCAGATCGCCATGGGCGATGTTGACCAGCCGCATGACCCCAAAGATCAGCGACAGCCCGGCGGCGAACAGGGCATAGAGCCCGCCCAGCAGGATGCCCTGCACCACGGCGTTGAGCCATTCGATCACGCGGCCACTCCGAAATAGGCGGCCGTGATCTGGTCGCGTGTGATGTCTTCGACCCGGCCTGTCAGCGACACGCGCCCTTCTTGCAGGCAGTAGACGCGGGACGAGACGGCAAGGGCCTTGGAAATGTCCTGTTCCACGATCATCGCGGTCATGCCGCCGCTGATGATGCTTGGGAGCGCGTCGTAGATCGATTTGATGATGACGGGGGCGAGGCCCAGGCTGATCTCGTCAAACAGGATCAGGTCCGGGTTGGACATCAGTGCGCGGCCAATGGCGACCATTTGCTGTTGCCCGCCCGACAGCGAGGTCGAGGGCTGGTTGCGCCGTTCCTCGAGAATGGGAAAGAGGTCGTAGACGGCGCGCAGCGACCATGGCCCGGACCGCCCGACCGTGCTGCCGAGCCTCAGGTTTTCCTCGACCGACAGCGACGGGAACAGCTGCCGCCCCTCGGGCACCAGCGCGATCCCGGCATAGGCCACCTGATCGGCGCGCATCGCGCCAATGGATTGCTCCTTGAAGCGCACCTGCGCGCCCGCATTCGGCAGCAGGCCCGAGATCGAGCGCATGAGCGTCGTCTTGCCCGCGCCGTTGGCCCCGATGATGGCGATGACTTCGCCCTCCGACACCTCCATGTCGACGCCATAAAGCGCCTGGAAGTCGCCGTAGTGGGCATCAAGGCCCGTCAGGGTCAGCAGCGCGTCAGACATCGGGATCGACCCCCAGATAGATTTCCTTGACTTCGGGGCTGTCCATGATGGCCTTTGGCTGCCCTTCTGCGATCTTCTTGCCGAAATCGATGACGATCAGTTTTTCGACCACGGCCAGCAGGGCGTGCACCACGTGTTCGATCCAGATGATCGTGGTGCCGTTGGCATGCACCCGCTGGATCGTTTCGATCAGGGCGGTGCATTCCGCATCCGTCAGCCCGCCCGCGATTTCATCAAGCAGCAGCAATTGCGGCTTGGCCGACAGCGCCCGCGCCATTTCCAGCCGTTTGCGTTCCAGCAGGGTCAGCGACCCCGCGCGCACATTGGCCTTGGGCAGCAGGCCGGTGTCGTCCAGAACCGACAGAACGTGGTCTTCCGCCTCGTGGCCGCGCAGGCCTGCGCCTTCGATCGCGCCGACCAGTGCGTTTTCGAACACGGTCATGCCGCCAAAGGGTTGGGGCACCTGAAAGGATCGCGCGATGCCCATCTTGCAGCGTCGCGCGGCGGGGGCGGACGAGATGTCCTGCCCCTGAAATGTGATCCTGCCCCCATCGGGCGACAGTGCGCCGGTGATGAGGTTGAACAGGGATGTCTTGCCCGCCCCGTTTGGCCCAAGGATGCCGACGGCTTCCCCCTGGGCCACGTCAAAGCTGGTGCCGTCGGCGACCACAACGGCGCCGAAGGACTTTTGCAAACCAGCGATGGACAACAGGGCGGACATGAGTGGTCTATCCCAACAGCTGCAATTCGCCGCCTACAGGGATCTGCGGCGCATGAGCGTTGTTGGTGATGACCAGTTCGACACCGTCGCCTGCCTTTTGCCACTGGCCGGAGACCAGAGGTGTCTTGGACACGTTCGGCACAGGGCCATTTGACCAGTTCACGTCGCCGACGATGGTGGACATGTTTGTCTCTTTGATCGCGGCGGCGTTGGCTTCGTAATCGTCAAGGTCTGCGGATCGCGAGATGGCGTCGGCCACAACCTCGAACAGGGCGTGTTTGAACCCGATGGGCTGGGTCCAGGGCCGGCCTGTGGCAGCGGTAAAGCCCCCGGCCAGATCACCCGCCGACGCGCCTGTCAGCGATGATGTGAACGGGTGGTTCGGCGACCACCAGATTTCCGTTGTCAGGCCCACACCGCGATCCCCAAGTGCCTCGATGGCCGAGGGGAACAGCAGCGCCTTGCCGATGGTCGCGACCTTGGGGTTGAAGCCCTGCTGGGCCGCCTGGCTCCAGAACGTGCCGAAGTCCGGCGGGATCATCACGCCGGTCACGATCTCGCATCCCGCATCCTTGAACGCGGCGATGTAGTTGGAAAAGTCGTCGTTGAGCGGCTGGAACCTACCCGGGTCGATCAATTCGAAGCCTTGGGCCGCGAGCGGCGCGGGCAGGCCCAGTTCCGGGTGGCCCCAGGCGTTGCCATCCGCGTCGTTGGGGAACAGGCCGCCGACCTTCTTGGCCACGCCGCTGTCATTCCAGAGGCCGGTGAAGTTCGCGATGACGTCCTCGAGACCCCAGAAGAAGTGGTAGGTGTACTGGAACGCCTCGGCCGGGTTGCCACCGCGGCCAAAGAAATAGGGCTGCCAAGGCGCGTCGGTGGTGACGCAGGGCACTTCGTTGATCTCGGCCTGATCGGCAACCGGGTTGGTGGTGTCCGGTGTCGCGGCGGCGGTGATGATGTCCACCTCGTCCGACAGGATCAGTTCCGCGGCCACTTCGGCGGCGCGGTTGGGGTTGGACTGGCTGTCCTTCTTGATGATCTCGATATTGTAGGACTTGCCGTTGTTGGTCACGCCGCCCGCGAAATGGGCGCGCAGCCCGTCGAGGATGTAGTCATCGGCCTCGGCAAAGCCCGCCAGCGGGCCTGTCGAGGGCGTCACGAACCCGACCTTGATCGTCGGATTGGCCGCGTAGGCCCGCGTTGCCGTCAGGATGGCGGGTGAGGCAACTGTGGCGGCAAGCCCGCCCAGTACCGTCCGTCTGTTTGCTTTGTAAGTCATGTCTCTCCTCCCTGAGATTGATGTCTTTTCTTGTGGTCCCGACGCCGTGCTGCGTCTTGCGCCCTTATGTGATTGGAAACGCTTTGCCCCCAGCTAGCATGTCGGGAAGTTGATCCTGATGCGGATTCATCGGGACTTTATAACCGAGTGTTATGAATTCTACCTGCAGGGCGGTTGATCGGGCCATCCGTCATGCCTCCTCTTCAAGCAGAGTTTGCAGTTGCGCCAGATGCCGTGCGATCCGCGCCTTGGTCGCTTCGAGGTCGCCCTCTTTCCACGTGCGCAGCCCGGCGCCTGCGGCCATGCCGGTGCGTCCATCGTCCAACAGCTGTTGAAGGTAGGGCGAAGGCACCCCGCGCGCATCAAGATCGTGCAGCACCTGGTTGTGGATGTCCTGCGTCAGCTCGATCCCCACCAGATCAGCGTTTTCCAGAGGGCCGAGCACTGCGAGACGGCGGCCAAAGCTGGCCTTGACCACATCATCGACCGCTTCGGCCGTGCAAATCCCGTTTTCCACAAGGCTGATCGCCTCGCGCCACATGGCGTGTTGCAGGCGGTTCCCGATAAAACCGGGCACGTCCTTTTCCACCATCACGGGCGTTTTGCCCGCATCCGCCAAGAGGTCAAACATGGACTGGGCGAGCGTAGCATCCGTCCATTCGGTTTTGACCACCTCGACCAACGGGATCATGTGCGGAGGGTTCCACCAATGGGTGCCAAGCGCGCGGTGTCGGGTGCCGAGGCCTTCCATGATTTTGGTGATCTGGATGACGGAGGTGTTTGAGGCGAGCACGGCATGGGCCGGTGCGTGTGCCTCGACCTCGGCAAAGATGGATTGCTTGAGCGGCAGCTTTTCCGGCGCCGCCTCGAACACGAAATCCGCGTCACTCACTGCTGCCTGCACTGTATCGCACAGCTCGATCCGTTTCAGCGCCTTGGCGATCTCGACCTCGGTCGCGCCCAGCAAAGCAAGGCTGTCGGAAACCCGTTTGGGCACGCTTGCCAGCATCTCGGGCACGGGGTCTGTCACGGCCACGTACTGCCCTGCGCGGGCAAATGTCAGCGCGATGCCGTGGCCCATGAGGCCCCCGCCGATCACCGCGATTTGCTGGTTCTTGGTCATGGCCTAACCCGCCGTGTACCCACCGTCGGCATATAGGATATGCCCGGTGTAGAAATCCGACGCCCGGGACGACAGGAACAGAAGCGGCCCGGCAAGGTCTTCGGGCTCACCCAGGCGCCCCTTGGGCACGCGGGTCAGAAAGCCGTTGCGCACGGCTGTCGCCTCTTCGGTGTCTTCGAACATCCATGCGGTAAGGGGGAGCGGAACACGGTCGGCGCGATCGCGTTCACCGTGATGCCTGTCGGCCCCAGCTCGCATCCCAGCGCCTTGGTGATCCCGTCCACTGCGGCCTTTGAGGCGCAATAGGCGGTGTAGCCTGCGGGGTGGCCGAGAAGGCCTCGGGCGGAGGACATCAGAACGATCTTGCCGCCGTCGCCCTGCGCCTGCATCTGCGCGCTTGCCGCGCGGGCCATCAGCCAGCTTTGCGTGACGTTGGCGTCCATGACGCCCTCGAAGGTTTCGGGGGTCATATCCCCGATCTTGGCCACCTTGTTCATGCCGGAAGCCACGACCAGGATGTCGATCCGGCCATAGGTAGAGACGGTTTCCGCAACCAGCGCAGCGCAGGCATCCTCGGACTCCGGGCGGGCGTTGATCTGGTGCGTGTCGCCTGTGCAGGTGCCTGCCACCTCGGCCATCGCATCCGCATTTCCAGCGGCCAGGACCACCTTGGCCCCCGCACCCGAAAGGCAGCGGGCTGCGACAGCGCCAAAGGCACCGGAGGTCCCGGTGATCAGGGCAACCTTGCCCGAGACGTCAAAGAAGGACAGGGGGTTGTCGAGGCTCATGGCCGGCCTCCCTCGGGGTAGGGGATCACGACCAGCAACTTGCAGATGTGGTTGCTGCGGTTCTCGATCTTGCGGATTTCGCCCGGCGGGATCGTGCAACTGTCCATCGCGCTCAGCACCGTGTCGGTGCCGTCGATGGTCACCGTCATCTCGCCCTCGAGCACGACATAGACCTTTTCAAACGGGGTCGCATCGGGGCCAGCGCCGCCACCCGGCAGGAATTGGGAAAAGCCGACCCACTGGTTTTCCGGGCCGCCATCCTCGAACCCCTGCAGCCGCAGGCCCGTGACGCCCCAATGGTTGGGGGCGTCATAGGTTTCGGCGTCAGCAAAGCGCTTGACCAGCATCAGAAATCCTCGCCCGCCTCGATGCGGTAGCCCTGATCCTTGTCCATCATGGCGACCAGCCGGATGATGCAGCCATCACCACGATCCCAATTCCAGGGGAAGAAGGCGAAGGTCACACGTTTGCCCGTGACACGATCCAGATCGCCGCCCACGTTCTCGATGCCGAGGATACCGTTCTTGAACAGTTTCTGGTGGACGGGTTCCCATTCGGGGAAATCAACCTCCCACGGGGTGCCGCCGGACCATTCCAGATACTCCGCCTCGAGATGGGGCAGGATCGGGCCGTTACGCTGCGGGCCGATGGCCGTGGCGAGCGGGTGATCGTTGGCCTGGGTGTCGTGGCCGACGACCTTCACACCCTTTTCCACCATCCAGTCGGCGGCCGAAGGCACCAGACCGGGGCAATAGGCAAAGTAATCGCCATCCTCGTATTGCTTGTGCCAGCCGGTATTGATGATCAGCACGTCGTTCTTGCGAATGGCATGGCCGCAGGCTTTCTCCAGATCGTCGCCGGTGATCTGTTCCCACTTTTTCTTGGGGATGCTGACGACAAGGCCGGTGCCAAAGAAATGCGGCAGCGGCACCTCGTCGATGAACGGCGTGCCCTGCACCACGTGCGCAGGGGCATCGATGTGGGTGGTCACGTGCATGGTGGTGGTGATGGTCTGGCTTAGCACGCCGGACTTGGCCATGTAGTGTTTGCGATCAATCTGGACGTCCTTGAAATACGGCCAGTTCGGGCATTGGAACCCGTAGCGGTGGCTGAGGTTCACGAACTCCAGCCCCATGTCGTTGTTGTCGTTTTCCTGGAAATCGATCCCGCGAATATTGACGACCATCCGTTCCTCCCAAAAAGCGGTAATAGGTGTTTCGCATCATGGTGCGTATGTATCACATAGCGGTCAAGCGTTGATTTGAGCCGGGCATTTTCGTAGTGTAAAGAGGGCGCCAGATCGGTGGTTGCAAGTTTGGAGAGGCAGAATGGACGGACAGGAAAGCCATAAAAATCAGGGCATTCAGGTCATTTCGCGGGCGGCTGACATCCTGCGTCTACTGGGCAAGGAAACGGATGGCCAAAGCCTGGGGCAAATCGCGGCAGGTGTGAAATTGCCCCGCTCTACGGTACAGCGGATCGTGGCCGCACTGACGGTCGAAGGGTTCATTTCGACCGAAAAGGGCTATGGGGGAATCAAGCTGGGCCCCGAGATCCAGAGCCTGGCCCAGGCCGCGGTTTCGGACATGCGTGACCAGTTGCTGCCCTTGATGAAACGTATCGCCGCCGAAACGGGCGAGACCGTGGACCTGGCCGTGCTGGACGGGAACCGGATGCTGTTCATCGACCAGATCGTGGGCAGCCAGCGCCTGCGCACGGTGTCGAGCATCGGTGAATCCTTTCCCCTGACCACCACGGCGAATGGCAAGGCGGCACTGGCCTGCATGGAACCTGCGCGCGCGACGCGCCTGATCCTGGCCGAGCTTGAGCGCGAGGTGGACAGGGCGCGCCCCCTCGCCGGCATCTTGAAAGAGGTCGAGGATATCCGCCAGGGCGCGCTGGCCCGTGACGAGAATGAGCATACGGAAGGGGTGTGCGCGTTGGGCTTTGCGCTGAAGGACGCCAAGGGCGACATCTACGCACTGTCCACGCCTGTTCCGGCCAGCCGCTACGATCGGGTCAAGGATCGCCTGACCGACGCCATGTATCGCCATCTGTCGGGCGTGATGTAGGCCCCGCGTCGTTTGCCGACATCTTCATGTCGTGAAAGTACTGGACAGAACTGTCTAGTCGTCTGATGATCCCCTGAACGCACGATTTGGACGACAGGGGATCGATATGAATACGCATTACCGGGTTGTGGTGATTGGCGGCGGTGTGGTGGGGGCGTCTGTCCTTTATCACCTGGCCAAGATGGGCTGGAGCGATGTGTGCCTTGTCGAACGTTCGGTCCTGACGGCAGGGTCAAGCTGGCACGCTGCGGGTGGTATTCACGCGCTCAACGCGGATCCCAACATCGCCGCCCTTCAGGCCTACACCATTGATCTGTTGTCCGAGATCGAAGAGGAGTCGGGCCAGAACATCGGCCTGCACATGACCGGTGGTCTGACCATGGCGGGCACGCCTGACCGCTGGGAATGGCTGCAATCGGCCTACCGCACCTTCCAGTCCATCGGGATCGAGGATTGTCGCCTTGTCAGCGTGGAAGAGGCGGTCGAACTGAACCCGATCATGTCGGGCGATGGCCTGCTGGGCGGCATGTGGGCCGACCGCGAGGGGTATATCGACACCACCGGCACAGTGCACGCCTATGCCACTGCCGCCAAGAAACGCGGCGCGACCGTGATCGAACATAACCGCGTGCTGGAGCTGAACCAGACCCTGCAAGGTTGGGAGGTTGTGACCGAGAAGGGCACCATTTCCTGCGAACATGTCGTCAATGCCGGGGGGCTTTGGGCCAAGCAGGTGGGGCGCATGGCAGGGATCGAATTGCCGGTCTCACCGCTCAACCACCACTACCTGATCTCTGACAGCATTCCCGCGCTGGAAAAGCTGGATTTCGAAGTGCCGATGACCGTGGACCTCGAAGGGTTCACCTATCTGCGTCAGGACCAGAAGGGCGTGTTGCTGGGCATTTACGAGGTCGATCACCAGCACTGGATGATGGACGGCGCACCGTGGGAGTACGGGTTCGAGCTGCAACAGGAAGACCCCGACCGCATCGAGAAAGAGCTGATCATGGGATTCGAACGCTACCCCGCCTTGCAGGATGTGGGTGTGAAGACCTGGGTCAACGGTGCCTTCACCTTCTCGCCCGATGGCAATCCGCTGGTCGGGCCGGTGCCGGGTAAGCGCGGGTATTGGTCGGCCTGTGCCGTGATGGCCGGGTTCCTGCAAGGCGGCGGTGTGGGCAAATCGCTGGCCGAGTGGATGATCCATGGCGAGCCGGAGGCGGATGTCTACGGCATGGACGTCGCCCGCTACGGCGTCTGGGCCGAGAACAAGCAATACATCAAGGAGACAACGGGCCAGTTCTATTCCCGCCGTTTCGTGATGACCTATCCGAACGAACAACTGCCCGCAGGTCGCCCCCTGAAGATGGCCCCGGCCTATTCCGACATGACCGCTGCTGGCTGCCAGTGGGGCCAAAGCTGGGACATGGAGGTGCCGCTGTACTTTGCGCCCGAGGGGTTCGAGGAAACGCCGTCGCTCAAGCGATCAAACGCGTTCGACATCGTTGCGGCCGAATGCAAGGCAGTGCGGGAAAACGTCGGGTTGCTGGACATCACCGGCTTTTCCCGGTTCGAGGTGACGGGCGAGAATGCAGAGGCGTGGCTGAACCACATCATGGCCTCGCGCCTGCCCAAACCGGGCCGCGCGCGGCTCGCGCCGATGCTGGGCGAGGATGGGCGGCTCAAGGGCGATCTGACTGTGTTCAACTGGGGTGATGGCACCTGGTGGATCATGGGCAGCTACTACCTGCGCGCCTGGCACATGCGGTGGTTTGACGATCACATGATCGAGGGTGTGACGGTCAGGGATCTGGGCGACGAAATGGCGGGTTTCTCGCTTTCTGGTCCGAAGTCGAAGGCGGTCATCGAAAAGCTGACGGATTGCGCAGTGGGCGATCTGCCGTTCATGGGCTGTGGGGAATTCGACATTGGCATGCTGCGCTGCAAGGTGGGGCGGCTGTCGGTCACAGGCGAGATGGGGTATGAGATCCACTGCCGCATGGGTGACCACATCACCCTGCGCAAAACGCTGCTGGCGGCAGGCGCGGACGAGGGGATGATCGAATACGGGTTCAACGCGCTGTTGTCGCTGCGGATCGAGAAATCGTTCGGCATCTGGTCGGCGGAATTCACCCAAGGCTACACGCCCGGCATGACGGGCATGGACCGCTGGATCGACTGGGACAAGGCCTTTGTCGGTAAGGACGCGGCCCTGGCTGAACGCGACGGCAACGGCCCTGCACAAGTGCAGGTCACGCTGGACGTGGCCGCAGAGGGGGCGGATGCCTCGGGGTATGAGCCAATCTGGAAAGACGGCGAAAAGGTCGGCTTTGTCACCTCTGGCGGGTACGGGCACACGACGGGCAAATCACTGGCCATGGCGCTGGTGAATGCCGAACATGCGCATGAGGGATCGGCGCTGAAGGTGCATATTGTCGGGGTCGAGCGGGACGCCAAAGTCATCGCCGCCTCGCCCTACGATCCAGCTGGCAAAGCGATGCGAGGATGACCGGGCAACCCAAACGCAGGCGGGGCGCGGCGCGCCGCCGCTGAAAACAAGAACCACAGACTATCGACGCCTCCGCAATCCGTTCCCGCCGATGAACGTGTTCTCGGACGATCGCGTTGCCGCGATGCACGACGCGGCGCTGGACGTGCTGGAGCGGCTGGGCATCAAAGTGCTGTTGCCCGCCGCGCGCGCGACCTTCAAGGCAGGTGGCGCGAAGGTCGATGAGAGCACCCAGATGGTGCATCTCGGGCGCGAGATGGTCGAGGCTGCGCTGGCGACGGCCCCGAAGTCCTTTGCGCTGATTGCAGGCGATCCAAGCCGCGATCAGGTGATGGAACTGGGATCGATGGTCTTTCAACCCGGTGCCGGGTGCCCGCACGCGACCGACCTCGACCGGGGGCGCAGACCCGGCACCGAACAGGACTTTCGCGAACTGATCACGCTGACCCAGCATTTTGACGTGCTGCACATGATCCCGCCATTGGTCGAACCGCAGGACGTGCCGATCCACCTGCGGCACTATGCAATGACCAAGGGGCAGATGGAGCTGACGGACAAGGTGCCGTTCATCTACTCGCGGGGCACGGGCCAGGTGGAAGAATCCTTTGAGATGTTGCGCAATTTTCGCGGGATCTCGGATGCAGAGTTTGCGGCGCAGTCCCATTGCTACACCATCATCAACACCAACTCGCCCCGCCAGTTGGACATTCCCATGGCGCTGGGCGTGATGGATTTTGCGCGCGCCGGGCAGATGGCGATCATAACGCCCTTTACCCTTATGGGGGCAATGGCACCGATCACCGTGGCAGGGGCCATGACGCTCAGCCATGCGGAGGCTTTGGCGGCCATCACCCTGGGCCAATTGGTCAATCCGGGTGCGCCCGTGTGCTATGGAACGTTCACGTCCAATGTCGACATGAAATCCGGGGCGCCCGTTTTCGGCACGCCCGAGCATTTCAAGGCATCGCTGGCGGCGGGCCAACTTGCGCGCCATATCGGCTTGCCGTGGCGCTGTGCCTCTGGATCGGCCGCCAACCTTGGCGACGTGCAGGCGGCGAACGAGACGCAGTTTGGCACATGGGGATGCCTGATGGCCGGGGCGACGGTCACCCTGCATGCCGCCGGGTGGCTCGAAGGGGGGCTGACCGTGTCCTATGAAAAGTTGATCACGGATGTCGAGGTGCTGCAAATGGTGGCAGAACTCTGCGTGGCGACCCCGGCCCAAGAGGCCGAAATTGCCATCGACGCCTTGGAAGAGGTGCAGCCGGGCGGCCACTTTTTCAGCGCCGCCCACACGATGGAGCGGTATCAGACCGCATTCTATGAACCGCTTGTTGCGGATTTCGCCAATATCGGCACATGGGAGGAACGGGGCAGCGTGGATGCCACGCATCGCGCAACGGACATCTGGAAGGGTATCCTGCGCGATTTTACCCCGCCCGCAGGGAATGAGGACCGGTTGGAAGAGCTGACCAGGTACATTGCCGATCGCACGGCACGGGGCGGCTGCGCGCCGGAGAACGGATGAGCGCACCGCTGCTGCATAGGGATGATCCAGACAAGGATCCGCTGATCGGCAACGTCAAGGTCACGCGGCAGGACTGGATGAACGCCGCCCTCGCGGTTCTGAAACAAGGCGGGGTCGAGGCCGTCAAAGTGGCGGACCTGGCCACGCGTATGAACGTCTCGCGATCTAGCTTTTACTGGTACTTCAAGAACCGCACCGACCTGCTGGATGCGCTGTTGCAGCATTGGCGAGACACCAACACTGCCGCGATGGTGGCGCAGGCCAACGCGCCCGCCGACACGATCACCGAAGCATGTTGCAACGTCTTTCACTGCAACATCGACACATCGCTGTTTGACAACCGCCTCGACTTTGCGGTGCGCGACTGGGCCCGCCGGTCGGAACCGGTGAACAAGGTGCTCAAGGCGGGCGATGACGCGCGCCTTGCCGCGCTTACCAAGATGTTCGCGCGGTTTGGCTATCCCACGCTCGAGGCGACGGCGCGGGCGCGGGTGATCTACTACATGCAGCTTGGTTATGACGACGCGAACCTCGGCGAAACGATAGAGGAACGGTTGGCGATGGTGCCGGGTTACCTTGTCGCCTTTACCGGCAAGGCGGCCTCTGAAGCGGAAATCGCCGCCTTCAACGCTTTTGCAAGGTCGGTTGCAGGATAGTCCTCCAATGCTTGACCGGCGCATCTGATCGCCGCAATCATGGCTCAAGCGCGGTGCCCCGCATCGCGAAAAGGGGAGGGCGCGCATGCGCACACAAGTCGTGATCGTGGGTGGTGGGCCGTCGGGCCTGCTGCTGGGTCAACTGCTGTACTGCGCCGGAATCGACGCCGTCGTTCTTGAGCGCAAATCCCGCGAATACGTGCTGGGGCGCATTCGTGCGGGTGTGCTGGAACGCGGCCTTGTCGGCCTGATGGGCGAGGCCGGTGTGGATACCCGGCTGAAGGCCGAAGGCTTTGCCCATGACGGCACCTTGCTGGCTTATGATGGCGATATGTTTCGCCTCGATTTCGCAAAACATACGGATGCGACTGTCATGGTCTATGGCCAGACCGAAGTGACCCGCGACCTTTATGATGCGCGCGATGCAACCGGCGGCGTCACGCATTTCGAAGTTGAAAACGTGGTGATCGAAGGGGCGGATACCGATACCCCCTTTGTCACCTACAGCCAGCACGGCACACCGCATCGCATAGACTGCGATTTCATCGCCGGGTGTGACGGCTTTCACGGGGTCAGCCGCCAGAGCATCCCCGAAGCGGTGCGTCGCGACTATGAAAAAGTGTACCCGTTCGGCTGGCTGGGCATCCTGTCGGAAACGCCGCCGGTGAATGACGAGTTGATCTATGCCAACTCGGATCGCGGCTTTGCCTTGTGCTCGATGCGCAATGCCAATCTTAGCCGCTACTACATCCAGTGTGACACGTCCGACAGCCCCGAGAACTGGAGCGATGATGCGTTCTGGGACGAGTTGCGCCGCCGCATTCCGCCCGCGGCGGCCGAGGTGTTGGTGACGGGCCCGAGCATTGAAAAGTCCATCGCGCCCCTGCGCAGTTTCGTGACCGAGCCGATGCGCTGGGGGCGCCTGTTTCTGTGCGGTGATGCGGCCCATATCGTGCCGCCGACCGGGGCCAAGGGGCTGAACACCGCCGCCTCGGATGTGCATTACCTCAACCAGGGTCTGCGCCAGTTCTACAGCGATGGGGACACCCACGGTATTGACCGTTACTCCGAACGCGCCCTTGCCCGGGTGTGGAAGACCGAACGGTTCAGCTGGTGGTTTTCGAACCTGATGCACCACTATCCCGGCCAGACCGAGTTCGACAAAAAGATGCAACTGGCCGAATTGGCCTTTCTGCGCGACAGTCCCGAGGCGCAGGCGGCCATGGCGCTTAACTACGTCGGCCTGCCCTACTGACGAAGGTCCGACAGGTCCTTGAGGATCGGGCAATCGGGGCGATCATCCCCGTGGCAGGCCTGTACCAGATGGGCGAGGGTGTCGCGCATGGATTGCAGTTGCGCAATCTTGCCGTCGATTTGCTGCAAGTGACCCTGCGCGATGGCCTTGACTTGCGCGCTTTCGCGACTCTCGTCCTCGTACAGCGCCATGAGGGTGCGGCAGTCCTCAATCGAAAATCCCAAAGCCCGTGCGCGGCCCAGAAAGGCGAGCTTGTGCAAGTCCTGTTCGCGAAAGGCGCGGTAGCCGTTGGCGCTGCGCTGCGGGCGGATCAGGCCGATGTCTTCGTAGTAACGGATTGTCTTGGGCGGCAGGCCGGACCGTTCGGCCACTTCTCCGATATTCATGCGCACATGTCCTATTCTGCGGGTTGGGCGGCGCCGGTTTGCGGGGGCGTCTGTTCGTCCATGACGGGGTGCAGCCGCCGCAGTCGCAAGGCGTTGCTGAGCACGGAGACGGAAGACAGCGCCATGGCACCGGCGGCGAACATGGGCGACAGCAACAGACCAAACGCTGGGTAGAGTACACCGGCAGCGACGGGGATCAGCGCGGCATTGTACCCAAAAGCCCAGACGAGGTTCTGACGGATGTTGCGCATTGTTGCGCGGCTGACAGAGGCGGCGTTGACCACACCGCGCAAGTCACCCGACATCAGCACCACATCCGCGCTTTCGATGGCCACATCCGTGCCTGTACCGATGGCGATGCCGACATCTGCATGTGCGAGTGCGGGCGCGTCGTTGATCCCGTCCCCGACAAAAACGACCTTGCCGTCCGCCCGCAATTGGTCGAGTGCGGCGACTTTTCCATCGGGCAAGACGCCTGCGATCACGTGGTCGATCCCGACCTCGCGGGCGATGGCCTGCGCCGTTTCCTCCTTGTCGCCCGAGATCATGGCGACGGCCAGCCCCTGTGCCTGAAGGGCGGCAATGGCGGCCGCGCTGGTTGGCTTGACCGGATCGGCGACGGCAATCACGGCGGCGATCTGGCCGTCGATGGCCGCGAACAAGGCGGTGCGTCCCCGCGCAGCCAGCATGCCCTCGGACTGGGCAAGCGGGCCGATATCCACGCTGTGACGGGCCATCAGGCGGTCCGCGCCAATCACCACGTTCCTGCCCTCGACATTGCCGGACACACCGAACCCGGTGACCGAGGTGAATGCCGTTACTGGCCCGATCGCTGCGCCTTCGGCCCTTGCGCCGCGCACGATGGCCTCGGCGATGGGATGCTCGGACTGGTCTTCGACCGACGCAACAAGGCGCAGCACCTCGCCCCGTTCAAACCCATCTACCAGCACGACATCTGTCAGGGTGGGTGCACCCGCTGTGACCGTCCCGGTCTTGTCGAGGGCCACGATCTGCACGTCGCTCAGCTCTTGCAGGGCGTCGCCCTTGCGAAACAGCACGCCCATTTCGGCCCCGCGGCCCGTGCCCACCATGATCGAGGTCGGCGTGGCGAGCCCCATGGCGCAGGGGCAGGCGATGATCAGGACAGACACACCGGCAACGAGGGCCAGTGTCAGGGCCGGATCCGGCCCCACGACCAGCCATGTCACCACTGTCAGCAGCGCCAGCCCCAGCACGGCCGGTACGAACCACATGGTCACGCGGTCGACCATGCCCTGAATGGGCAGTTTCGCGCCTTGTGCGTCCTCGACCATGCGGATGATCTGGGCCAGCGTCGTGTCGGCGCCGATGCGTGTTGCACGCAGGGTCAGGCTGCCGGTGCCGTTCACGGTGCCGCCCGTGACGGTATCGCCGTCGCTTTTGGTCACGGCCAGCGGCTCTCCGGTCATCATGCTTTCGTCAACATTGCTGTTGCCATCCGTGACGACGCCGTCGACCGGGATGCGTTCGCCGGGACGCACCATCACGATGTCGCCGACGCGCAAGGCATCAATGTCGACATCCACGGGTTCGCCTTCACGCAGCACGCGCGCCGTGCGCACCTGCAAGCCCATCAGCGTCTGAATGGCCGCGCCTGTGCGCCCCTTGGCACCCGCCTCAAGCCAGCGGCCCAGCAGGATCAGAACCACGATGACGGCGGCAGCCTCGAAGTAGACGGCGCGCACACCGTCGGGCAAGAGCGCCGGGATAAAGGTCGCCACGACCGAATAGCTCCAGGCCGCACCTGTACCCAGGGCGACGAGGCTGTTCATGTCCGGCGCGCCCTTGGCCAATGCCGGCACCCCCTTGGCAAAGAACTGGCGCCCGGGGCCGAACAGGATGACCGTGGTCAGTGCAAACTGGATCAGCCAGGACGTCTGGGTGCCGATGCTGCGTTCGATCAGCATGTGAAAGGCGGGGATCATGTGCGCGCCCATCTCAAGCACGATGACGGGCAGGGCAAGGGCTGCGGCAAACAGCATCCGGCGCGACTGAGCGTGGGCCTCTTCGATCTTGCGCGCTGCCCTGTCTTGGCTGGCGGTGGCCTGTGCAATCTGGGCGGCGTACCCCGCATCCGTGCTGGCGGCTGCGATGGCTTGTGGGGTTGTCGCCCCCTCGGCATAGGTCACTGTTGCAGTCTCGGCGGCAAGGTTCACGGCCACGCTTTGCACACCCGGTACGGCCTGCAAGGCCCTGTCCACACGCCCCACGCAAGAGGCGCAGGACATTCCCTCGACAGTCAGGGAAACTGAAATTGATTGGCTCATCGGATCACACGGGTTTGGCTGCGTTACGACCTAGATAGGCATTCCAGTCACTGGAAGCTCAAGATGCAATCCGAATTTTTTCCGGGCCAGCTGATCAGGCGAGACCGTCAGCTGCCGTAAGACGCCGGATAAAGCACCACGCGCGTGTCGATGGGAACGCGGTTGTACAGGTCGACAATCTGATCATTCACCAGCCGCGCGCAGCCATTGGACACGCTGTAACCAATGGTGTCCGGGCGATTGGTGCCGTGGATGCGCAGGAACGTGTCGCCGCGACCGGGCTGGAACAGGTACAGCGCACGCGCGCCAAGCGGATTGTTCGGCCCGCCGGGCATCCCGTTCTCGTGGCGTTTGTAGAGCTGTGGCTGCCGCTCGATCATGTCTGGTGTCGGGGTCCAGCTGGGCCACTTCTTCTTCACGGCCACATAGAACTCGCCCGACTCGTAAAGGCCGGGGCGGCCGATGCCGACGGAGTAGCGGATCGCCATGCGCTTGGGCAGTGTCCAGTACAGCGCGTACTGGCCGGGATCGACGTGGATTTCGTAGGGTGCCAGATCGTTCTTGATCTTGACCTCGCGCGGCATCTTGTCCTCGGCCAGGGTGGCGGGGACA
This sequence comes from Tateyamaria algicola, assembly GCF_047715485.1. Classification (NCBI taxonomy): domain Bacteria; kingdom Pseudomonadati; phylum Pseudomonadota; class Alphaproteobacteria; order Rhodobacterales; family Roseobacteraceae; genus Tateyamaria; species Tateyamaria algicola. Next base: position 1,711,248 of record NZ_CP180422.1, on the reverse strand, counting down.
ATCTGCGCATCGTAGTCGGCATTTGCGTGCACGATCACCGGGGCCGTGGTGGCGATGGCAGCGGCGGAGCCTGCCAGGAATGTTCTGCGCTGCACTGTTGGTTCCTTTGACGTTTGGACTGGTTAAGGCAATGAGGCGGGCAAGCACCCACTTTGGAACGCGATGATACAATACGATGCCCATAGGCCAAGCCCATACGCGCATGTATTTCGAGAACGTGATGTTCGCGCGCATTTGGGTGCTCTGCCGCGATAGCGCCGCTCGGGTCGCTGGCGATTCCTTTGGCCAGGTCCGGCGGGTGAGCGGCAGGCGATCATCCGTGCATGCAAATCCAGAGCGTAAGCGCGATGGGCAGAACGCCAACCAAACCAACGTGATGGGGCGTCGCGCCCGGTACGACGTGCAGAACAGGCGGATTTCCACCGGCGATGATGGCAGCATGCGTCAACGTACATTGCATCACTACGGTACTGCCCACCGATACCTGCGAAACCATGCAGGTGGTGGCGCGCCTTATCAGTTTACATTTCCGTGCTGCATTGCGACGCTTCGGCCAAAGACGCGGAAATGATGAGGGACCGGATGAAGACTTTGATAGGTGCAGCGCTTTTTTGTGCGGGCGCATTCGCTATACCGGTTCAAACACATGCGCAGGATGTTGATGCACCTGTTCGTCCGGCCAAAGTGTTTACCGTTTCCGTGGCGCCCACGACTGTTGAGCGCACCTATCCCGCGCTGGTCCAGCCCTCTCGCGAGGTGCAGCTGACCTTTCGTGTCAGCGGTCGGGTGATCGATCTGCCTGCACGCGCGGCCAATCAGGTCGAGGAAGGGGACGTGATCGCCCGCCTTGATCCTTCGGATTTCGAAACACAGGTCGCCCAGCTGGAAAGCCAGCGCGATCAGGCCATGGCCGAGTTGAGCGCATTGCGCAGCGGGGCCCGGTCAGAAGAGATCGTGGCCTTGGAGGCCGCCGTTGATTCCGCGCAGGCGCAGGTCGATCAGGCGCTAGAGCAAGTGTTGCGGTCGCGTGAATTGGCGGAACGCGGTGTCGTGGCGACGGCGCGGCTGGACGAGGACGAGGCCAACCTGCGCGTCGCCGAAGCCAATCTGCGCGCGCAGACGGAACAGCTGGTCATTGGCCAATCGGGTGGGCGTGCCGAAGACATCGAAGCGGCAGAGGCGGCCATTCGTGGGCTCGAGGCGCAGCTGCAATCAGCGCGGAACAATCTGGATTACACCACCTTGCGCGCCCCTTTTGACGGGATCATTGCGCGCCGTGACATCGACAATTTCACCAATGTGCAGGCCGGTCAGGACGTTGTGTTGCTGCAAGCGCTGGCCACGGTGCACCTGACCTTTGACATCCCCGGCCCGGACGTCACGGCCCTGCTGGCCAACGGACGCGAAGAGATCACCAACATCGCGTTTTTCGATGCGTTGCCCGGCGAAGCGTTCGATGCCGAAGTCGTTGAATTCTCGGTTCAGGCCGACAGCGCGACACAGACCTATCGCGGCCGTGTCGCCGTTGAAATCCCCGAAGAATCGTTGATCTTGCCCGGCATGGTGGGCCGCGTGACCTCGTCGGCCCCGGGTCAGGCGCAGGCCATGTCGGTGCCGCTGACGGCCATCGCATCCGAAAGCGACGGCGCCCCCTTTGTCTGGATCGTGGGCGAAGGTGATCGCGTGTCCAAACAGGCGGTGACCCTGGGTGATGTGAAGAACGGATCGGTTGCCGTCACGGACGGGCTGAGCGCCGATCAGAGGATCGTGGCCGCCGGGGTCAGCCACATCATTGACGGGATGCAAATCCGGCCCGTGACGCAGATCGGGGGCTAAGACATGGATTTGGCCCGTTTCGCGATCGAAAAGCGGCTGATTTCGGCTGTCTCGACCCTGCTTATTCTGGTTGCAGGCTACTTTGCCTATGTGAACCTGCCCCGGTTCGAAGACCCCGAATTCGTCATCCGACAGGCGCAGATCATCACGCCCTATCCCGGTGCCAGCGCCGAGGAAGTGGCCGAAGAGGTCACCGAGGTTGTCGAAAATGCGCTGCAACAGCTGATCGGAGTGGACGAGGTCCGCTCTGTCTCTTCGCCGGGTCTCAGCACCGTTACGGTGGAATTCACGATCCAGTCGACCAAGGGCTATACGGAGCTCTACGAGCGGTTCGCGCAGATGCGTGCAAAGGTGGACGACGCGCAGGGCGACCTGCCGCCCAATGCCCTCAGCAGCATCGTGTTTGACGACTTTGGCGACGTCTATTCCGTCTATTTTGCCGTCGTTGGGGATGGGTATTCACTGGGTGAGTTGCACGAATACGCCAAGGATTTGCAGCGCGAGCTGGTGACCGTCGATGGCGTGTCCAAGGTTGTGCTGAACGGTGTGCAGGATCAGGTGATCTATGTCGAATACTCGCCCGCACGCCTTGTTGCGCTGGGCCTGTCGCCGCAAGAGATCGGCGACATCCTGGAGGGGCAGAACCTGGTCACGCCTGCGGGGTCGATCCGCGCAGGCCAGGTCCGCCTTGAACTGCGCCCGACCAATGCGGTGACATCCATTGATGCGATTGGGGATCTGTTGATCACCAATCCGCAAAACGGCGCGTCTTTCCGCCTGTCCGACATTGCGACGGTTACCCGCGGGTACAAGGACCCGGCCACCCATCTGCTGTTTCGCGATGGCCGCCCGGCTATCGGCATCGGCATTTCCAACAACATCGGCGGCAACGTCGTGAACATGGGCGAAGCGGCCAAGGCGCGCATCGATGCGCTGATTGGTGAGCGTCCCATCGGGATCGAGGTTTTGCCCATCTCGGACCAGTCGGCCACGGTCAAGGCGTCGGTCAATGACTTTGTCATGAACGTGGTGCTGGCGCTGGCCATCGTCGTGGGCACGCTGCTGATATTCATGGGCCTGCGGTCGGGCATCCTGATGGGGGGCATTCTGCTGGTCACCGTCGCGGGCACCCTGTTCGGGATGTATATCTATGGGCTCGACATGCAGCGAATTTCCCTTGGGGCGCTCATCATCGCGCTGGGGATGCTGGTCGACAATGCCATCGTGGTGGTCGAGGGCACATTGGTACGCGTCCAAAAAGGCGAAAGCGCCTCAACTGCGGCGCAATCGGTGGTCAGTCAGACCAAGTGGCCCCTGCTTGGCGGGACAATCGTGGGCTTTCTCGCCTTTTCGCCGGTGGGTTTTTCGCCGGACAACACGGGTGAATATGCAGGCAGCCTGTTCTGGACGATTTCCATCGCCCTGCTGTTTTCCTGGCTTGTCGCGATCTGGCTGACGCCCTACTACTGCACCCTTCTGCTCAAACCGAACACGGCGCCGGAAAAATCGGAGAATGCAGTGCTGCGCTGGTATCGCGGTATTCTGGCCCGCGCGATCCGTGCGCGTTACGTGACAATCGCGATCATCGTGGCCCTGTTTGCCTCGGCCATTGCGAGCTTTAGCCTTGTGCCGCCGGGGTTCTTCCCCTCTTCGACCCGCGAGCAGTTCGTGATCGACTATTTCCTGCCGCAAGGCACGGACATCACGCAGACCCAAAGCGATCTGATGGAGATTGACGCCCATGTGCGCGGACTGGACGGGGTGACCAGCACGAACATGTCGGTCGGCAGCGGACACTTGCGGTTCATGCTGATCTACGAGAGCGAAAACCAGAACTCGGCCTACGGTCAAATCCTTGTCGATGTGGAAAGCTATGATCAGATCGACGATCTGCGGCTCGCGTTGCAGGACTGGATTGATGAGGCCTATCCCGAAGCCACGGCCAAGGTGTGGAAATTCGTGCTTGGGCCCGGCGGCGGATCGAAGATCGAGGCACGGTTTTCCGGGCCGGATGCCGTTGTGTTGCGTGACCTTGCGCAGCAGGCCAAGGCCATCATGTCAGGTGCCGGGGCCATCGCGATCAAGGATGACTGGCGTGAACAGGTGCAGGTCATTCGCCCCATCATCGATACGCAAAACGCCCGGCGCCTCGGGTTGACGCAGGGCGAGATTGCCAATGCGCTTTACAGCCACCTCAATGGCGCGACCCTGGGTGTTTACCGCGAGGGGGATGAGCTGCGCGATATCGTGATGCGCCCGTTCGAGGCGGATCGCACCGATGTGGCCCGCCTGCGCGACATCCAGGTGTTCAGCACGGTTGCGGGGGGATACATCCCCATTGGACAAGTGGTGGACCGGTTCGACCTCGCCTTTGAGGCGGGCAATCTACGCCGCATTGATCGGGCCCTGACCATTACGGCGCAATCGGACAATGCGACCGGTGTCTTGTCGGGCGATCTGTTTGACGAGGTGCGCGGCCCAATAGAGGCGATTGACCTGCCCCCCGGCTATTCGCTGGAATGGAAGGGGGAGTTCGGCAACTCTGCCGAGGCGAATGCCGGGCTTGCCTCGACCATGCCGCTCGGCTTTGGGGCGATGGTGCTGGTGGTGATCTTCCTCTTCAACGCGGTGCGCCAGCCGCTGATCATCTGGCTGACGGTTCCCTTGGCCTTGATCGGGGTGATCTGGGGGCTTGCGGCCTCGCAAACCCCGCTCGAGTTCATGGCGATCCTGGGTATCCTGTCGTTGACGGGGATGCTGATCAAGAACGCGATTGTCCTGATTGACGAGACCGACAGCCAGATCGCGGATGGCAAGGCGCGCATGGCGGCCGTTGTCGATGCCGCGGTCAGCCGGGTCAGGCCCGTTGCCTTGGGTGTGTTGACGACTGTGCTGGGTGTTGTGCCGCTGCTATGGGATCCGTTCTTTCAATCCCTTGCTGTGGTCATCATCTGCGGTCTCAGCTTTGCGACGGTGCTGACACTGATCGTGGTGCCGACGCTTTATGCCGTGTTCTTCAAGGTGTCTGGGGATGAAACAGCCTAGGCCCCGACAAACAACCGTATGATCAGCGCATTCGCCAGATCGACAAAGAAGGCTGACACCAGTGGCAACACGATAAAGGCCAGCGGCGCGGCGCCGTACCGTTTGGTCACGGATGTCATGTTGGCAATCGCCGTGGGCGTGGCCCCCAGCGCAAATCCGGCAAAGCCGCTGCACAGCACGGCGGCGGTGTAGTCGCGCCCAAGCACACGAAATACGACAAAGGTCACAAAACCCACCGTCATCACAACCTGCATCGCCAACACGGCCAGAAGGGTGCTGCCCAGTTCGTTCAGCGTCCACAACTGCATGCTCATCAGTGACATGGCGAGGAAGATGGACAGGCTGTAGTCGGATATGACCGCCAGCGCCCGACTGCCCGCAGGCCAGGTCATGCGTGGCACCAGGTAAGGCACCGTGTTGGACATGATGATGCCGACCAGCAGGCAGGGCACGAACAGCGGCAGCATCACGCCCATCTCGGCAATCGTGATGTTAGCGGCGTAGCCGAAAAAGATCGCGACATGGGCCGCGAGGGTCGCGCGCATCAGGCTGATGTGATTGACGGCCTCGGTGGGCTCACCCCGTTCTTCGTATTCCAGCCCGACCACGGGCGGTGCGTTCTGCCGCCCCTCGAGGGCGTTGCGATCAATCAGGCGCTTGGCGATGGGTCCGCCGATCAGGGCCGCCGTCACAAGGCCCAGCGTCGCGGTGGCAATGCCCACTTCATCTGCGGCGGCAAAGCCTGTCACCTCTTCGATCTGCGGGCCCCAGGCGATGGCCGTCCCGTGCCCACCGATCAGAGAGGCCGACCCGAGGAGCACGGCCACAGGTGTCGGCAGATCAAAGACTAGCGTGCCCGCCAGCCCCACCGCATTCTGCAGGACCATGAAGACAATCGTGATCACCAAGAGAATGCCCAGCAGCGATCCGCCACGCAGCAGGTCCGCAATCCGCGCGTTCAGCCCGATCGTGGCAAAGAACAGGACCAGCAGGTAATCCCGCACCTGCAGATCAAAGACGATCTGCGTATCCGTGAGCCGAAAGTAGGCCCAGGTCAGCAGCGCCATCGCGATGCCACCGGACACAGGTTCGGGGATGTTGTAGTCGCGCAGAAACCTCACCCCGCGTGTCAGGAACGCGCCAAGGAAGAACACGATCATGCCGAGGGTGACCGAGATGAATGCGGGAACGACGATTTCCATGGCTTGCCTCAGAACACCGTGACCGTGGCGTGTTTTCGGGCTGTCTGCGGTATTTGCCGCACACCATCAACCGCTTTGCATGCCGGGTGCCGGTGCGTGTGCATCACTCCGCCGATGGGGGACTTTGTGGGGCTGCATCCGTCGGCAGGACGGCTATGTTTGCCAAGGTCAGACGGTTTGGGTAAACCATTGTGAGGGACTAATAACAACGGTTCTTGACTAAATCTGTCGCTTACTCTTGCGCTTTCGGAAAACGAAAACAAGTTAGAGCGAATTGATAAAATATTTGGATCAGGAGTTCGCGTGTCCCTCTTCTTTATCGTCGCTTTACCCTTCTTTGGCGCGCTGCTTCCAGGTCTGATGAATTCCGCCGGTCGCTCTGCCTGTGCGGGCGTCACGTTCACCGTGTCACTGGCCGCGTTCATCGGGTTGCTGACCAACCTGCCCACCGTGCTTGCGGGCGAGGTCGTGATGGCGCGGGTCGACTGGATGCCCGTGCTTGGGCTGAATTTCACGCTGATGCTGGATGGTCTGGGCTTTTTCTTTGCCCTGCTGATCCTTGGCATCGGGCTGTTGATCATCGCCTATGCCCGCCAATACCTCAGCCGCAACGACAATATGGGCGAGTTTTTCACCTATCTGCTGCTGTTCCAGGGCGCGATGGTCGGCATTGTCCTCAGCGATAACATCCTGCTTTTGCTTGTTTTCTGGGAGCTGACATCGCTGTCATCCTTCCTGTTGATCGGCTATTGGAAACACCTGCCCGAAGGGCGACAAGGCGCGCGCATGGCCTTGACGGTGACGGGCATGGGTGGCCTTGCCATGATCGGTGGCATGCTGATCCTGGGCCAGATCGTGGGCAGCTATGACCTCAGCGTCATCCTTCAGAACCGCGAGTTGATCCAGGCCGACCCGCTTTATGTACCGGCGCTGATCCTGATCCTGCTGGGGTGCTTTACCAAGTCCGCGCAGTTCCCGTTCCACTTCTGGCTGCCGCACGCGATGGCGGCTCCGACGCCGGTCTCGGCCTACCTGCACTCTGCCACGATGGTGAAGGCGGGGATTTTCTTGATGGCGCGCATGTGGCCGGTGCTGTCGGGTACACCGGAATGGTTCGCGATCGTGACCACTGCCGGTTTGGTGACCATGGTGATCGGCGCAATCATCGCGCTGTTCAAACATGACCTCAAGGCGCTTTTGGCCTTTTCGACGGTCAGCCATCTGGGGCTGATCACGATGCTTTTGGGCACGGGAACGGCCTTTGGCGCGATGGCGGCGGTGTTCCACATCCTCAACCACGCCACGTTCAAGGCCGCCTTGTTCATGTCCGCCGGTATCATCGATCACGAGGCGCATACGCGCGACATCCGCCGCTTGGGCGGCCTGCGCACCTTGATGCCGGTGACCTTTGTGATTGCTACGCTCGCGGCGCTGTCGATGGCGGGTATACCGCTGCTCAACGGGTTTCTGTCCAAGGAAATGATGCTGGAAGAGGCGTATCACACCGTGCTTTTCGGTGCGCATTGGCTGGTTCCGACGCTTGCCGTTGTCGGCTCGCTCTTTTCCGCCGCCTACTGTTTCCGGCTGATCGGTCACGTCTTCCTCGGGCCTGTGCGCGACGACTATCCGGCCAAGCCGCATGATCCGCCCGCAGGTATGTGGATGCCGCCCGCGCTGCTGGTGGTGTTGGTCGTGATGATCGGTGTCGCCCCGTTCCTGGCCGAGCCGTTTGTCAAGCTGGTCACAGCCTCTGTTCTGGGTGGTGAGGCCGAAGTGCCCAAGGCGTATTTCAAGATTTGGCACGGGCTGGTGCCCGCCCTGTTCATGTCCATCGCGGCAGTCGTGGGTGGCTTGCTGATGCTGGTCATTTTCAAGCCGAGCCTGAGGATTTGGGAAACAACCCCGCGTCCCGAGGCCAAGGTCATTTTCGAGGCAATTGTCGAAGTGGCGGCGCGGCTTGCCCAGGTACTGATCCTGCCGCTGCACAACGGGGCCTTTACCCGCTACGCGGCCATCGGGTCGGTGGCGATTGTGGCTGCTGGGTTTTACGCGTGGACCACGGGCACAGTCGGTGCGCCGACGCGGACGATGCAAAGCGCGGGCGCCGTGCCCATCGCGGGATGGATCATGCTGGTGGCGGCCACGCTTGGCCTGGTGCTTTTGCACCGCAACCGGCTTTTGTCGCTGGTGCTGCTGGGCATTGTCGGTCTCATGGTCTCGATCGGGTTCGTGTTCTTCAGCGCGCCCGATCTTGCGATGACACAGTTCACGGTCGAGGTGGTGACGATCATCCTGTTGCTGCTGGCCCTGAACTTCCTGCCGAAATCCACCCCGGTGGAAAGCTCGGTTCTGCGCCGGGTGCGTGACACAGGCGTGGGCGTGGCTGGCGGCCTTGCGGCCTTTGCGCTGGCCTATCACTATCTACTGCGTGACGCGGTGAGCACGCCGATCTCGGAGTTCCACCTCGCCAATTCCTACAAAGGCGGCGGCGGTACCAATGTGGTCAACGTGATCCTTGTCGATTTCCGGGGCTTTGACACTTACGGTGAAATCATCGTGCTCGGCATCGCGGCCCTGTTGATCTATGCGCTGACCGAAACCTTGCTCAGCGGTCCCGTGCGCGCACGGCTCTTGAACCGCAAGCCCGACATCGCGCGGGCCGGGGGGCAGCATCCGATGATGATGGTGGTGCTGACGCGGGTTATCATGCCGCTTGTGCTGATGGTCGGTTTCTACATCTTCCTGCGCGGTCACAATGAGCCGGGCGGCGGCTTTATCGCTGGTCTGATCGTGTCGATTGCCGTGGTGATGCAGTACATGGCCAGCGGGTTCAGCTGGGCCTCGGCACGGCTGCGCTATCCCTATCATGGGATCATCGGCGCGGGCGTTCTGATCGCCGGGCTGACCGGCATCGGGTCGTGGTTCGTGAGCAAACCTTTCCTTACCTCGGATTTCACCTATGTGCGCATCCCGCCGTTCGAAAAGTTTGAATTGGCCACCGCCGCCCTGTTCGATCTGGGCGTGTTCCTGGCTGTTGTGGGCGCCGTGATGCTTTCGCTGGAAAGCTTCTCGCGACTGGCGCGCCGCGCGCATGTGCCGGACAGTGAATACCCGATGGATATTGACCCCTCCCGGAACGATCCGCCCGGAGATGCTGCCGTGAAGGAGGGTGTGTGACATGGAACTGCTCGTTGCATCCGCCATTGGCATCCTCACCGCTGCCGGGATTTATCTGGTTCTGCGTTTGCGGACGTTCCCGGTGATCCTCGGCATCTCGCTGCTGACCTATGCGGTGAACGTTTTCCTCTTTGCGTCGGGGCGCCTGACCGTGGGCGCACCGCCCATCCTGCGCGACGATGTGAGTGTATATACCGATCCGTTGCCGCAGGCCCTCGTGCTGACGGCCATCGTGATCTCGTTCGGGATGACGGCGGTTGTCGTGATGATCGGGCTAGGCGCGTACCTTGGATCGGACGACGACCACGTGGATGATCAGCCCGAGGGCGATGACACGCAGGCGGAGGGCCAGCCATGACACATTGGATCATTGCCCCCGTCGTTCTGCCTGCCCTATTGGCCCCGTTCATCGTGCTGGCCGCACGCTATCATATCGGCATCCAGCGGGTGTTTTCCGTTGTCGGTGTGCTCGCACTGATCGCGATCGCTGCGGGTCTGGCGTGGCAGTCCTCTGACGGGACGATCATGCTGTACCAGCTGGGGGACTGGGCTGCGCCCTTTGGGATCGTGCTGGTCGGTGACCGGCTGTCGACCATGATGGTGCTGCTGACGGCCGTGCTGGCGCTGTTTGTTCTGCTTTATGCCATTGGCTCGGGCTGGGATGATCGCGGGCGGCACTTTCACGCGCTGTTCCAGTTCCAGTTGATGGGGATCATGGGCGCGTTCCTGACCGGGGACTTGTTCAACCTGTTCGTCTTCTTTGAAGTGCTGCTGATCGCGTCCTACGGCCTGATGATCCATTCGGGCGGCAATGCGCGTCTGCGGGCTGGCGTGCAGTACGTTCTGTTCAACCTGATCGGATCGACGCTGTTTCTGTTTGCCCTCGGCGCGATCTATGCCGAGACGGGGACGCTGAACATGGCCGACCTGGCCGAGCGTGTCACGCTGATCGGGCCCGAAGAAACCGTAGGCATCCGGGTCGCCGCCGTGTTGCTGCTGCTGGTTTTTGCGATCAAAGCGGCGCTCGTGCCGCTGCACTTCTGGTTGCCCTCCAGCTATGCCGAAGCGCCCGCACCCGTTGCCGCACTCTTTGCGATCATGACCAAAGTGGGGGCCTATGCCATTATTCGGGTCTATACGATGGTCTTTCCGCCCGAACTGGGTGTGACCGCCGGATTGCACGACACATGGCTGCTGCCTGCGGCCCTCGTGTCGTTGGCCATCGGGATGATCGGTGTGCTGGCGGCCAAGCGGCTTGATCGGCTTGTGGCGTTTTCGATCATCGGGTCGATGGGCATGGTGATGATCTCGATCGCCATGTTCACGCCTATCGGGATTGCCGCGGCGCTCTACTACATCGTGCACTCGACCCTTGCCGGGGCTGCGCTGTTCCTGATTGCCGACCTTGTGCGCACGGGGCGGGACAACCTGAACCTGACTGCACAGATACCCGTTGCGGGGGCTGCGCTGACGGCGGCCCTGTTCTTTGTCGGGGCGATTGCCATGGCGGGGCTGCCGCCCTTGTCCGGGTTCCTGGGCAAGCTGTTGGTGCTGAATGCCGCCTTTGAAACCGATCTGGTGGTGTGGGTCTGGGCCATCGTGCTGATCTCTAGCCTGATCAGCATCTTGGGCTTTGCGCGCGCGGGGAGTATCCTGTTCTGGAAAGCGCAAAGCATCGAGGTTGAAGAGGAAGCCGCGCCGATGGAACGCCCTTCGGCACTGTCCTACGTCGCGGTGGGTGGTCTGATCACCCTCCTGGCGTCGCATACGGTGTTTGCGGGGCAGGTGCACGGATATACGACCACCATGGCCGCGCAGCTTTTTGCGCCGCAGCCCTATATAGCAACTGTGGTGGACACACCGGGCAAGCTCAGCACACCAGATGCAAAGACGGAGGATCACTGACATGGCGCGCGCATTTCGATGGCTGTTGCCGCATCCGTTTCTGACCCTGCTGCTGGCGGTGGTCTGGATCGTCCTGCAAAACGAGGTGACGGCGGGCATGGCCGTGTTTGGGGTGATCCTGGGTATCATCATCCCCTGGGGCACATCGGCCTGGTGGCCGGACACACCCACCGGGTTCCGTTTGGGCAAGATGCTCAGCTATTGCATGATCGTCATCTGGGACATCATGGTCGCCAATGTACAGGTGGCCTGGATCGTGCTGACCGTCCCCAATTCCAAGCTGAAACCGGCGTGGATTGTGATCCCGCTGGACCTGCGCCAGCCCGAGGCGATCACGGTGCTGGCCGGGACGATCACCTTGACGCCGGGCACCGTGTCCGCCGATCTGTCGGACGAGGGGCACAGCCTGCTGGTCCATGTCTTGCACACCGACGACCCGGATGCCGAGCGCGACGAGATCAAGACGCGCTACGAGGCGCGGCTGATGGAGATTTTCACATGACGCTCGCAACCGATCTGATGAACATCGCGCTGATCATTGCCTTTGCCGTGATTGCACTGGCGCAGGTGCTGTCCATGGTGCGGCTGGTGCTGGGGCCGACAACGGGCGACCGCATCCTTGCGCTGGATACGATGGTCATCAACGCGCTGGGTCTGGTGGTGTTGATGGGCATCAGCCAGGGCGTCCAGATTTACTTCGAAGTGTCGCTGCTGATCGCCATGCTGGGCTTTGTCTCTACAGTGGCGCTGGCGCGGTTCGTGTTGAGGGGGGATATTATCGAATGACGGGTCAGATTATCGCAACATATGCAGTGGCCGTGTTTTTGCTGATCGGTGCGGGCTTTGCCCTGGTCGGCGTGCTTGGGCTGCTCAAGTTCAACGACTCGATGACGCGCCTGCATGCCCCGACCAAGGTGGGGACGGTGGGCATCGGTGCCTTGTTGGTGGCCTCGATCTTTCACTCGACCACGCTTGGCGAAACCTCGATGCACGAGTTGCTGATCATGGCGTTCCTGTTTGTCACCGCCCCGATTTCCGCGAACTTCATCGCCAAGGTGAACATCCACCGCCGCGCCTGCGACACGCCCCCGACGCCGCCGCGCGACGAAACCTGGTCAACGCTGAACGTGCCCGAGGCCGATCTTGAAATTGAGAACGGCAAGATCGACTAACGCGTGCGATGCCGGGCTCTTTGACCCCGGCTGCGGACGACTGTGACATAGCCGCTTTCCAATCGTCTGAGGACGGCTGGCCGAAAGTGGATTGCGCCGGGGTCAGGCGGGTTGCTCAACCTGGTGAGCACCAGTTCTTTCGCTTGGGTCAGCGGGTCAGGATCAGAACGGTGCCGTCGCTTGCCTCGGCCCGGTATCCGCCTTGGACGGGGTTCAAGGCCATGCAGCGTTCACCACTGCCCGGCAGGCCGTTCAGGCACAGCGCGCCATCGACATTGCGCCACGCAACCTTGCGCGACATGATCCCCATTTTCATGCGGCCGGTCCCATCCGGTGCGAGGGTCAATGTCATGGACCGGCCTTCGCCATTGTCAGCGTTCCAGGGTTGGCCATCTGCCAGCCGGTCGACATCGGCGTGGGCCACTGTGACCAGTGACAGTGCCGCGAGTGTCAAGGGAAGTAGGGAAAGCGTTGTGCGTTTCACGTCTGGGTCCTTTCGGTTGGAGTGGAAGGAACAGCCCGCATCAAAACATCAAGACGCGTGCTGCGTAGATGCCCGACAGGGCAGCAAGGATCAGAAGCGCGACGATGATCCACACCTCCGATCTGCCCATCGGGGGTCTTGGGGGTGGTTCCCGGGTCATGCGCCATCCCGTCGCGCATTGAGGGTCAGGGTTACCCTGAGCCCACGTGGTGTGTTTGCCGCGAGCTCCAATGCGCCGGATTGGCGCGTCATCAGATCACTTGCGATGGCAAGGCCAAGTCCAAAGCCGGTTTTGTCGCCCTTGTCCCCTGCTGCCATGGTCGGCAGTCGGTCAAAGGGTTGCTGTACGAATGAGATAAGGTGGTCAGGGATACCAGGGCCAGTGTCTGTGATGACGATCTGCGCAGTGGAAGACGTTGGATTACTTTCCACCGCAACCTCGGCCGCTTCTGCATGCGTGACTGCATTGTTCAGAATGTTGTCTAGCGCCCGTATCGTCAGGTTCAGATCACCGACTGCGACAACGCGCGCCCTGCTGGACATAACAACGTCGTGACCCTGATCCCGCATAGCATCGACTGCCGTCTGGCAAAGCGCGGTTAGATCAATGTTTTGCAGGTCAACCTTTTGTTGATCGTCGCGCATGAACCGCAAGGCATCGTCAATCATGTTTTCCAGCACCGATACGTCCCGATCCAACAGTGCTTTCGCTGCGCCCAAGTTGGCTGTTTCAAGGCGCAGGCGTAGACGGGTCAGCGGTGTACGCATGTCATGCCCGATGGAGGCAAGTGTATTGGCCCGGTCGTCGATCAGCCTACGCAGCTTGTGTTGCATATGGTTGAAGGAGACGATGGCGCGACGCACCTCCAGCGCGCCCTCGACAGCCATGTCGGGCGCTTGAATGTCCCGGGCAAAGGCGTTTGTGGCCGCTGACAAGCGGGCAATGGGTGCGACCAACCACGCCCCCGCCCAAACCGACAACAACATCAACGGCAGGGCGAGCAGGCTGAGCGCCAAAATGCTGGCAACACGGGGCACCGTGCGCGTGATGATGTCCGGTCGCGGCGTGAAAACCAGCCAGCGCCCGTCTGGTGCCATGCTGGCAAGGCCAAAGGGCTGAACACGCGGCGCCGGTGGCCATTCCGCATTCTCTGGCAAGGAGAAAGCCGTGACACCGTTGATGGAACTCGACGCAATTGCCTCGGCCACCACGGCGTCCGCTTCCGGCAGGCCTGCTTCACGCGGTGCCCGGTCAACAAGCGTAAAACGGCGATCCTGATCGACCAGTGCATCCAGTTTGTCGGGGTCGTCGCCCAATACGCGCAATACGCTCAGCATCGGATCGGACAGATCCAGAATGACTTCGGATTTGCGATCCAGTTCACTGGACAGAAACAGCATGACACCAAAGGTCACCGCATGGGCAAGCAGTTGTGTGCCGACCAACAGCGTTCCGATCTGCGCCCTGATCCCGAATGTTCCGATCCAATGGTGCAGTCGTGCGATCACGGCATGATCTCCTGTACCTTGGGGGCAAAGACATATCCGCCATTGCGCACCGTCTTGATGATCGTCGGGTGTGTGGGGTCGGATTCCGTTTTTTGCCGGATGCGGCTGATCAGTGTATCAACGCTGCGATCATAGGGTTCGACGTGACGCCGCTGGGTCATCAGCACCAGTTTGTCGCGGCTCAGGACTTGACCGGCGTGCTCGCAGAGCACGCGCAACAGATCGAACTCGGCGCTGGTCAGCAAGACCAGCGATCCATCCGGTGCCACAAAGTCGCGCGACCGGGTGTCGAGCCGCCATCCGTCAAATTCCAGATACACGTCCCGCGCCTGTTTCGGTGACGCTGCGACCCGGCGCAACACCGCCTCGATCCGGGCCAGCAGCTCCTGAGAATGGAACGGCTTTGACACGTAGTCATCCGCCCCTAGGCGCAGGGCGTTGACCTTGTCACCGGTTTCGCTGAGCGCAGTGAGCATGATCACGGGCGTTGTGCGGTTGAGGCGAATTCGACGTATGATGTCGATGCCATTGTCACCGGGCAGCATGATGTCGAGCAGAACCAGATCGGGCGGATCATTTGCAAAGATGATCTGCACTTCGTCCGACGTCATGACGGCCGACACGTAGTATCCGGCGTCCCCAAGGGCTTTGCCGACCATGTCTGCAATCTCGACATCGTCCTCGACAATCAGGATGTGTTTTCGATCTGGTGCCATCGCCTGTCGTTTCTGCGTTTCAAGTCGCGGTTTTGGGAACTGGACCACATTTCAGACCGCATTTCATTGTCTTCTCTGTGACGAATTGTGGCCCATCCGGTCTGTAGCTGAATGGCTTTGAGCGTGGATTTCCCCGAATGACGCCGTGCGCGTTGCCGTCTGAAAAGAGCCGCCGCATGTGTCGCTGAAAAAGGCGTGCTCTGGGATCGAAGGCGCAGGCCGTGAGCGAGCGCGCTGGTGCCGGACAGACCAGTCTGCGGCGGTCCGGCATCCGTATGTGGCTGTTCAAACTGACCAACGGCTCAGCTCTCGTTCAATTCGACAAGGTGCAAGGGTGGGACAGGTTGAAGGACATCTTTGACCACCCGGCCTTCTTCCAGCGTTATGATGCGGTCAGCCATCTCGAGGATGCGGTTGTCATGCGTCACCATGACAGTGGTTGTCTTGCGTTGAATGCCAAGCGCCTTGAGCATTTCCACGATGGTGCGCCCCGACACCTTGTCCAGCGCTGCCGTGGGCTCATCGGCAAACACGACCTCGGGATTTGAAACCAACGCCCGCGCAATCGCGACCCGTTGTTTTTGCCCACCAGACAGGTTGCCGGGCAGGTAGTCACGGCGATCGGCCAGGCCAACCAAACCCAGTATGTGATGTGCCGCAGCGCGTTGTTTGACCGGGTCGCCGCGCCCGTGCACTTGCAGCCCCATCATGACATTCTGCGTTGCCGTCAGGCTTTCGTGCAGATTGTGCGCCTGGAATATGAAGCCGAGTTTGCGCCGCAAGGCGACCAGCTGTGTTTCGGGCGCCCCGTTGAGTTCGGTGCCCAGCAGTTTGACACTGCCGTCCTTGACGTCGCGCAAGCATCCCATCAGCGTCAGAAGCGTGGTCTTGCCGGATCCGGATGGTCCCATCAAAACGGTGAGCTTGCCCGGTGCTATCTCGAGGTTTACATCCCAGATGGCTTGTTTGCGCGCCTCGCCTGTGCCGAAAAAGTGGTCGAGGCCAGAGGTGATGATGGGGGATGTATCCGTCATCAGAACAGATCCGCCGGATCCGCGCCTGCCAGCCGCCGTGTGGCAATCGCACCTGATATACAGCAAGCGACCAGCGTCCCGACAAAAACAGCAAGGATCCGGTCAAAGCCCATTTCCACGGGAAGCCCGGTGGCCGCGCTCATCCCCATGTACAGCAGCACGGACGTGAGCAAGCCGGGAATGAAACCGAAGACGGCCAATACAATCGCCTCTTCGAACACGATCCCGAGGAAAAACGACTGCCCATACCCCATCGCCTTGAACGTGGCATATTCACTGAGGTGATCCGCCACGTCTGTCGACAACACCTGGTAGACGATCACGATGCCGACAATGATCCCGATCAACACGCCAAAGCCAAAGATGATGCCTGTGGGACGCTCTGTCGTCTGATAGGCTAGATCGGCATTGGCTGCCTCTTCAAGCGTTTGCACCTTGACCGACTCTACAGGCAAAATCGCACGCAGGCGGGCAACAACGTCGCGGGGTTCCGCGCCATCCGCCACGTTGAGCAGGATGTGATTGGGCGCGCCGCTGCTGCGCCCACTAAAGAACCGCAGAAATGTCTGATCGGACACAAACAGGGTGCCGTCCGCGCTGAACCCGCCGCCCACGGCCAACGTCCCCACGGCTGTCAGGGTCTTGCCGTTGATCTCGAACCAAAAGGGCTGACCCGCGCGCAACTCGTCAAACGCGCTTGCGGGAACGCCGCGCGTCGCCGTGTCGATCAGTGCGGTGTTTTCAGGGATCAAGCGGTTGAACTGGTTCGCGATTTCAGGGCTGACAAAGGCCCGCCCTTGGCCGCCGAGCGCATATGTCTGCAAGCTCGCCGTGCTGCCCCCATCCAATTGAAAGTCGAGATTGCCGATGTAAAGGGGCGTGCCGGATGCGACCCCGGCCACGCCCAACGCCTGAAACAGGCGGCTGCGCGCGACGTTGCTGCCGTCGGTGAGGGTGTTGGCGTCTTCAGATGAAATTATGATGTCCGCTTCAAAAAAACTGTAGGGCGCTATGGTGGAACTGTTGAGGGCGCCCAGCATACCCAACTGCATGAACACCAAGAGCGTCGCAAAGGCGACGCCCGCCAGCGCCGCTGCAAACCGGGTCTTGCTGTGTGACAGCTGCAACCACCCGATTGGCAGGCGCCCGAACAGTCGCTGCAACAGCCTGCTCATTCGGATCGCGCCGTATCAATGCGCACGATGGTTTCAAGGTTGGTATAGCGTTTGGCCCTGTCCGAAGAGTCCGGGTCGAGCTTGACAATCACGTCTACCACCCGTGCATCCGTATTGGCCGCCGGGTCGTCCGAGGTGATCGACTGGCGACCGATTTCCAGCCCAATGGCCTGCACGGTGCCGTTCAGCACACCATCGAGGGCTGCGGCTGTCACGGTAACCGGATCACCAATGGACACACGCCCGATCAGGGTCTGGTAGACTTCCGCCTCGACCGTCATTTGCCCGATGTTGCCCAGATTCAGGATGCCGTCCGTGTCCGGGCGTTCTCCGACCTGCACATTGATGTCCAGAACGGTGCCATTTTGTGGCGCGCGGACCACACTGCGCTCTAGGTCTCTTTCGGCACGGCGCAGATCGACGCGGGCTGCTTCCAGGTTCGCTTCGGCCACGGCGATGTCGGCCTGCACTGACCCGGACAGCGTGTTGTATCGGGACAGAGTGGCGCGATTTCGTTCCACGTCGCGGGCCGCCTCGGTGGCGCGCGCAACAACCTCGTCAAAGTCGGCGCGGGTGGTGACGCCGCGATCCAACAGCGATGTGGCCCGGGCCAGTTCTGTTTGCGCCTGTTTCGCGGTCACCTCGGCCCGCTCCAGATTGGCGGCCGCTTCCTCGCGGCTGGCGCGGACTGTTTCTCGGGACTGCATCAGGGTCGCCTCACGGACCTTGACCGTGGCGGCGGCAATTTCAACGCCGCTTTCCAGATCAGGCCGATTGTCGAGAATTGCCAACAGGTCCCCTTGCGCGACAGTGTCTCCCACTGCCACGGTCAGCGCGTGTATGCGGGCGTCGCTGGCGCCGAATGGCGTCGCGATCCGGATCACATCGCCAGCGGGCAAGATGCGCCCCAAAGCCACGATATCCCCTTCGCTGACGACCGCGACCTCTTCCTGTGTGCTGACTTTGGCAAGAGCGACGGCAATGGGTGTGTCCGTCCCCGCGCCCGGTGTCAGCCCCGTGGTTTCAAAGAACGCCCGCAAGGCAGGAGGCTGGAAATACAGGCCGATAACGCCACCCACAAACATCGATGCCAGCACCAGCGGCACCAATCCAAGCACTGGCCTGCGTGGCTGTGTCTGCTTGATGCCTTCTGGTGCTGGCGCCTCAAGCCCATTATCCGTGAGTGGTAGATCAGCAGATTGGGATCGATCAGGATTGGCCATTTCTCATCCTTGAGAGTACTAATGACACATATGTCATTAGTGATTGGCGTTTCAACACGAGACACAAAATGACACAAACCAAGCGCAGACGGCGCAAGGACATGCGCCCGACAGACATCATTGATGCCGCCGTGCAGGAATTCGGGATCAAGGGATACTCAGCGACAACGATCGGTTCGATTGCAGCGCGGGCTCGGATCGCGAGGTCCACCGTGTACCTTTACTTCGAAGACAAGGAGGCGCTGATCAAGGAGGCGTTTCGCGTGCGCGTCGGGAATGTTGTGACGGATGCACGACCGTCTGGCGCAGCTGCCGATCAGCCCTTTGCGGACGTCCTGTCACACATGCTCGGCAAGATGTACGCGCGGCTTGTGGACAAGGATACGATCGTGTTGCTGCGGGTTTTGATCGCCGAAGGGCGCCAGTTTCCAGAGCTTACGCAGTTTTATCACGATACGATTTTGACGGTCGCACAGGACACCATGTCCAGGTTGCTCGCAGATGGTGTCGCGCGCGGAGAGGTCCGCCCGGAGGCGCTGGATTACGATCCGAAACTGATCATGGCGCCCATCATCATGGCCGCGATCTGGAGGCTGACCTTCGAGGAGATTGCACCCTTGGACATGCAGCGCCTTGTCGAGAACCACGTCGATCTCTTGACGTCCGGCCTGTTGGTACCCGGACCTGCATGACCATTCATCCTGCAATCAGTGCTTTTGCCCGTTTCCACAAGGCGGGTCTGGGCAACATGATGGGCATGAGCACTGCCTGGGGCGAAGCAAGCCATCAGACGGGCAGTGTCGAGTGACCACAATCCACGTCGGACAAGGGCGCTGCGCGTTCCAAATCGACAAGAAAGGCTGCGATACTGCGATCTTCCTTGTCTGTGCCTTCGGCGGCGTTGGGCAAGATAGACGTGGCTGCAAGGGGTCGATTGAGGTCACCTGCGGCTGAGGCAAAGGCTTTGTGTGCAGGGGAATGACCACCACTTGTCAAGAATAGCGCAATCGGCTCGGGCTGCTGAGAACGTCCGCGCAAGAAAGTGCGCAACGGCACGGCGGGATAGGAGGTCCAGACGGGACCGCACAAAACGATCCGCGCAAATCCCGCCACGGATGGCATGGGCCCGGACACCGGCATGTCGCGTTGTCGCAGACTGTCGTATGCCGCACGCGCATATCCAATAAATGGGGGGTCATATGCAGGGGCGCGCAGTTCCAAAAGCTCACCACCCAGGTCGACGGCCAGGCGTTTGGCCAATCGTTCTGAATGCCCGGAACGAGAGTAGCAGACGATGCCTGTGCCTGACGTGGCCTTTCCCATGGAAACCTCTCTCATCCAACATCTGTTTACGCGTTGTGTTGGCAGGGCAGGTTGATCAAAATCAACGCGGGCGTGCCGGGCAGGGGTAGTAAGACAAAGCACAGGAAAAGAACGATGCTGAAACACCCTTCTTGGAGAGAAAGTTTTCCCGGTCTGTCCGGGTTGTCCCCGACTGTTGACAGTCTGTTGGACAAACGCGCGCAGATCGCAGACTTCCAGCAAGGCACCGTCATCTTTGGGCCGGGCAAACCTGCAGAGAACCTTCTGTTGCTGATCTCGGGCACTGTGCGGGTTCAGCAGCTGTCCGAAGCCGGGCGCGAGATTGTCCTTTACCGCGTCCACGCAGGCGAAAGCTGTGTACTGACAACGGCCTGCCTGCTTGCCTTCGAAGACTATTCGGCAGAAGGCGTTGCCGAGACGGATATAGAAGCGGTCATGATCCCGCGCGATGCCTTTGACGAGATGATGGGGCGTTCGAAGGAATTCCGTGCCTTTGTGTTCGAGGCATATTCAAAGCGTATCACTGACCTGTTCCTGGTGATCGAGGAAATCGCGTTCAAACGGATGGACATTCGCGTTGCGCAAAAGCTGCTCGAGTTGAAAGACGCGGCCAGCACCCTGCACTTTACCCATCAGCAGCTTGCTGTCGAACTCGGCACTGCCCGCGAAGTGATTTCCCGGCAGTTGAAGGAATTCGAGCGTCGCGGGTGGCTGGTTCTGAACAGGGGAGAGATCGAGCTGCGTGATATCGGAGCCATAGAGCGTCTCGCCCACTCACCCTGAAGTTTGAGTTGGCGTGTGACTTAGTCACCGACTGTTCCAAAATGCTCTGGCAAGCTGATCCTGAACTTATGAAAGGAAATACGATGATTGCCAATTTGGGAAACGTCGATCGCTTGATCCGTGTTCTGCTTGGGGTGCTGCTGATTGTCATGCCGCTTGTGAACATGCCGGCGATCTGGTCCAGCGCAGGTTTTGCCTATGGCAGCATGGCCGTCGGTCTTGTGTTGGTACTGACGGCTCTGTTCCGTTTTTGCCCGCTGTACCGCGCGCTGGGCCTGTCGACATGCAAGCTCTGATCCATGGTCACTGAGTTTACACCTCTTGCATCCCTTGCGGGCGGCGTTCTGATCGGCCTCGCGGCCGTCAGTCTGATGGCGTTACGCGGTCGCATCATGGGGGCGACGGGCATTCTGGCAGGCGCACTTCTGCCTGCGAGCCTCTATGACTGGACGTGGCGCGCTGCTCTGCTTTGCGGGATGCTGGTCGGCCCTTGGGTGTTTTTCGTGTTTGCAGGCCAATTGCCCACCATAGTTGTGCCTGCATCAATGCCGCTCCTTATCGTCGGCGGATTGCTTGTCGGGGTCGGTGTCACGCTTGGTAGTGGCTGCACATCCGGGCACGGTGTGTGTGGGATGGCGCGGCTGTCCCCGCGGTCCTTCGCTGCGACCGGAACATTCATGCTGACAACAGGGCTGACCGTCTACGCCTTGAGGCACATCTGGGGAGCGTAAGCGATGCGCACGTTCTATACTTTTTTAGTCGGCGTGTTGTTCGGCACCGGGATCGCACTGTCCGGCATGGCAAACCCCGCCAAAGTCATAAACTTCTTTGACGTCTTCGGCACATGGGATCCAAGTCTGGCATTTGTCATGGGGGGCGCAGTTGTCACCACCTGGATCGGCTATCGCCTTGTGCTCCGCAGATCTGCCCCGGTGTTTGAACCAACATTCGATATCCCACAAAAACGGACGCTCGATACAAGGTTGCTGGCAGGGGCAGGTATCTTTGGTGTCGGTTGGGGGATCGCCGGGTTCTGCCCCGGTGGCGCGCTTCCCGCTTTGGGGACACTCGACAGTCGTGTGATTATCTTTGTGGCCGCACTCGTTGTGGGGATGCTCGGCACACGGTTTTTGCTGGACCGAGCGGCGGCCCAAGCGCGGGGCTCGGAGTTTGTCAGCTGACGGCCCAGGACGTCCCGATGATCGACATGATGTCCAGACCGGGGCGCCATGCCATTTACCACTTCCGCGCCATCCATCTATAAGGTCCGTAGATTAACGCTGTCTCTGGCGGTGTATTTTTTTGCATCGGCAGGCTTGCGCGCGTTGCGCGTTTCGATGCGGTGCTGAGTTCCTTTTCGCGCAGGGTGTTGAATGTGCCCTTGAGGTTGACGGCAATCTGGCTGTCGGAAGTCTAGCCAAAAAAGGAAGGAAAACCGTCGCAAAGGAACGATCAGGTGTCATCCGTCAGACGGGGTTTAGTGGTGAGCCGTGCAGGGTTCGAACCTGCGACCCACTGATTAAAAGTCAGTTGCTCTACCAACTGAGCTAACGGCCCACTAGGCGGCCTATCTAGAAAGGGCGGGCGATAGGGTCAAGCCGATTCTGAGATGTTTTTCTGCGACATACTGGATTCCTCAAAACCCGGGCGTTATATGCGCCGGATGCAACAGAACCGACCCACCCGTTGGCCCTTCATGAAGATGCATGGGCTTGGCAACGATTTCGTTGTTGTGGATGCGCGCGCGCAGCCGGTGGCTCTGGATGTGCCTCTGGTGCAGGGCTTGGCGGACCGCCACCGTGGCGTGGGATTTGACCAGTTGGCCGTGATCTCGGACGGCGACGATCTGACGATCACCTTCTACAATGCTGACGGTTCGCATTCGTCGGCCTGCGGCAATGCCACCCGCTGTATCGCAGCGCGGGAGATGGGCCTGACCGGGGCCGATAAGCTCGCCATCACGGTGACGGGGCGTGGCGGCTTGACCGCTGTGCGCGACGCGGCGGGCGTCACTGCCGTAAACATGGGTCAACCACAGACGGATTGGCAGGACATCCCCCTGGCGCAAGACGTCGACACGCTGGCGCTGCCCATCGATGGTGCCCCGGTCGCCACCGGCATGGGCAACCCGCACTGCACCTTCTTTGTGGAGGATGTGGACGCCATCGACCTGGCCCGGATCGGCCCGCAAATTGAACATCATCCGCTCTATCCCGAACGTACCAATGTCCAGTTCGCGCAAATCATCGGCCCCGATCACATTCGGATGCGGGTCTGGGAACGCGGCACCGGGATCACGCTGGCCTCTGGTTCGTCTTCTTGCGCCACGGCTGTGGCCGCACACCGCAAGGGGTTGACCGGGCGCAAGGCCCAGATCGACCTCGACGGCGGCACGCTGCATATCGACTGGCGCGACGATGGTGTCTGGATGTCCGGGCCCACCGCGCATGTCTTTGACGGTGTGCTGACGCAAGATTTTCTCGACAGCTTATGAGCGCGCCTGTCTTCTCCAATCACGGCTGCCGCCTGAACGCCTATGAGACCAAGGCGATGGAAGAGCTGGCAAGCGGTGCGGGCATCGAAAACGCGGTTGTCGTGAACACCTGCGCCGTGACGGCAGAGGCGGTGCGCAAGGCGCGCCAGGACATCCGCAAGCTGCGCAGGACCCACCCGGATGCCAAGCTGATCGTGACGGGTTGTGCGGCACAGACCGAACCGGACACCTTTGCCAATATGGACGAGGTCGATGTGGTCATCGGCAACACCGAAAAGATGCAAGCTGGCACGTGGGCCGCCCTGGCTGGCGACTTCGGCACCGAGCCTGTGCAGGTCGATGACATCATGTCTGTCACCGAAACGGCAGGCCACCTGATTGACGGCTTTGGCACGCGGTCACGGGCCTATGTGCAGGTCCAGAACGGGTGTGATCACCGCTGCACCTTCTGCATAATCCCTTACGGGCGCGGCAATTCCCGGTCGGTCCCGGCAGGCGTCGTGGTGGACCAGATCAAACGGCTTGTGGATCGCGGCTTTAACGAAGTGGTGCTGACCGGCGTTGACCTCACCTCATGGGGCGCCGATCTGCCGTCCGAACCGCGCCTTGGCGATCTGGTGTTGCGCATCCTCAAGCTGGTGCCTGACTTGCCGCGTTTGCGGATCAGCTCCATCGACTCGATCGAGGTGGACGGGGTGCTGATGCAGGCCATCGCGACAGAGCCTCGGCTGATGCCGCATCTGCACCTGTCCCTGCAGCACGGCGACGACATGATCCTCAAACGGATGAAGCGTCGGCACCTGCGCGACGATGCCATCCAGTTCGCGCAAGAGGCGCGGCGGCTGCGGCCCGACATGACCTTTGGGGCTGACATCATCGCAGGCTTCCCAACCGAGACCGAGGCGCATTTCGAAAACGCGCTGAAGCTGGTCGAGGAGTGCGATCTGACCTGGCTCCACGTCTTTCCCTACTCGCCCCGCGCAGGCACGCCCGCCGCGCGAATGCCACAAGTCAATGGCGCGGCGATCAAGGAACGGGCCGCGCGGCTGCGCGCCGCAGGGGCAGAGGCCGTCACGCGCCACCAGCAGGCGCAAATGGGCCGCACCCATCAGGTGCTGATGGAAAGCCCGACCATGGGCCGCACGGCGCAATTTGCCGAGGTGCAGTTCGACAGCGCCCAACCCGAAGGCCAGATTGTCACAGCCCAGATTTCAGGGATCAGGAACGGCCAGCTGGTCGCTGCCTAGGCCTTGCGAAACGCAAACAGGCTGGCAAGGGCCAAAGCCGCCGGGATGGCCTGTACGTACAACGTCGTCGGCAGGATGAGCGCGCCATAGAGGCCCGCCGCCAGCACGCAGAATAGGAAGTACATAGCGACATTGCGCTGCCAGTCCTGTGTGCGGATCAGCAAAGCCCAGATCAAGCCCCCGGCAAGGAACAGATTGTAGAGGCCCTGGTTCGCCGCCATCCCCGCCGTGGGCGGGAACAGTTCAGGGTCCATAAAGGTAAAGACGTCGGGCCCCCGGCTCTCCCAGGCGAACATCTCGATATAGCAGAAATAGATATGGGCCAGGGCGATCACGCCGATCAATACTTTGGAAATGACGCTCATGGCAGGCTCCTCGCAACACTGCACGCGAGTGTGACTTGCTGAGACTGCCGGGGCAAGGGGCGACGGGCCCAAAAAAAACCCCGCCAAGGCGGGGCTTTTCGTTCAAACCGAAAGGTCTGTTACTTCTTCTTGTAGCGGGCCTTGACCGGCGCCCAGAGGCGCTTGTTGGTCAGGTACAGCAGCACCGACAGGATGGTCAGGAACACAACGCCGACAAAGCCAGCCTGCTTGCGTGCCACCAGCTTGGGCTCGGCCGTCCACATCAGGAAGGCCGAGACATCCTCGGCGATGTGATGCAGGTCGTTGGCGTGGCCATCTGCATACTCCACGTCCTCGCCGTAAAGCGGGGGCGCCATGGCGATCCAGCCACCGGGGAAGATGGTGTTTTCGTAGAGAACCGCACCGGCCTCCTCTTTCTCTTCGCCCGTGTATCCCAGCAAAAGGGCCGTGATGTACTCGGGTCCGCCCATGCCTTTCATCAACTGGTTGATGCCAAGACCATAGGGGCCGTGGAATCCCGCACGCGCCTTGGCCATCATGGTCAGGTCGGGCGCGTTTTCCAGGTTGCTGCCGGGGAAGTGATCGTTTTCGGTCGCCGTGCGGAAATCATCCAGCTCGGGGTCGAACACTTCGTAGAACTCGGCATAGGCACGTACCTGATCTTCGGGCAGGTCCGGGCCACCTTCGTCGCCCAGGGTGCGGATCGGCACATATTGCAAGCCGTGGCAAGCTGCGCAGATCTCGGTGTAGACCTGCAAGCCACGCTGCAACTGGTTCTGGTCATAGGACCCGAACGGGCCGTCAAAGGAAAAGTCGATGTTTTCCACATGACCGGTTGCCTCGCCAGCGGCGAAGGCGCCGGTGGTCAGCATCACTGCCGCCACCGCGCTTGCTGCAAGTTTCTTGAACATTTGCAGTCTCTCCTTATTCCGCAGGTTGCGACGATGGGGCCGCGCCCGCATCACCACCACCAACATGTGCGGCAAAGTCTTCTTCGATGGTCGCTGGCGGCGTTTCCGGTTTCTCGATCACGCCCAAGAGGGGCAGAATCACCAGGAAGTAGGCAAACCAGTAGGCCGAGGCGATCAGCGACAGGGTCGCATAGGGCTCTTCCGCAGGCATCGCACCCAGCCACATCAGGGCAAAGAAGTCGACGACCAGCAGCCAGAACCACCATTTCAGCATCGGGCGATAGCGACCGGACCGGACCGACGATGTGTCGAGCCATGGGGCCAGCGCCATCACGGCAATCGCACCGAACATCGCCATCACACCAAAGAACTTGGCGTCAATGATGCCGCCTGTCAGCGTCTCGGCAATGATCACCACCCAGACGTCCGCGGTAAAGGCACGCAGGATCGCGTAGAAGGGCAGGAAGTACCATTCCGGCACGATGTGCGCCGGCGTCGCCAGCGGGTTCGCCTCGATGTAGTTATCGGGGTGGCCCAGATAGTTCGGCATGAAGCCCACGATGGCAAAGAACACCACCAGGATCACGGCCAGCGCAAACAGGTCCTTGATCACGAAATAGGGCCAGAAGGGCAGGGTGTCTTTCTCGGCCTCTTCCTTGCTGCCACGGCGCACTTCGACACCGGTCGGGTTGTTGTTGCCCGTGGTGTGGAAGGCCCAGATATGCACGATCACGAGGCCCGCAATCACGAAGGGCAAGAGGTAGTGCAGCGAGAAGAAGCGGTTCAGCGTGGCATTGTCCACGGCAGGCCCGCCCAGCAGCCATGTTTGCAGCGCCTCACCCACGAAGGGGATCGCACCAAACAGGCCGGTGATCACGGTCGCACCCCAGAAGGACATCTGGCCCCAGGGCAGAACGTAGCCCATGAAGGCGGTGCCCATCATCAGCAAGTAGATCAGCATGCCGATGATCCACGTGATCTCGCGCGGGGCCTTGTAGGACCCATAGTAGAGACCACGGAAGATGTGGGCATAGACCGCAACAAAGAACAGCGAGGCGCCGTTCATGTGCAGGTAACGCAGCATGTGGCCGCCATTCACGTTGCGCATGATGTGTTCGACCGACGCAAAGGCGTAGTCGACATGCGGCGTGTAATGCATGACCAGCACGATGCCGGTGATGATTTGCAGCGCCAGACAGAAGGTCAGCACGATGCCCCAGATCCACATCCAGTTGAGGTTCTTGGGCGTGGGGATCATCAGCGTGTCATAGAGCAGGCCAACAATCGGCAACCGCTTGGCTAGGCCCTTTTCCCAGGCCGCCTTTGGTTCGTAATGGTCGTGAGGAATTCCACCCATGGTTCGTTCTCTCCCTTAACCGAGTTGGATCGTGGTTTCGTCCACGAATTCAGCGACAGGCACCGGCAGGTTTGTCGGTGCAGGCCCGCGACGGATACGGCCAGCAGTGTCGTAGTGCGAGCCGTGGCAGGGGCAGAACCAGCCGCCAAAGTCACCCGCATCACCCAACGGCACACAGCCCAGGTGCGTACACACGCCCATCATCACCAGCCACTCGCCCGCTTCGTCCAGCGTGCGGTTTTCGTCCGAGGCGTCCGCGCCGTTGGGGGCATTGGCGTTCTCGGCACCCTGGTCGGGCAGGTCGGACAGCGACACGTCGCGCGCGGCCTGAATTTCTTCTTCCGTACGGCGACGGATGAACACGGGCTTGCCCAGCCACTTCACGGTCATCTGCGTGCCCGGCTCAAGCGTGCTGACATCGACACGGATCGACGCCAGGGCCAGAACGTCGGCGGATGGGTTCATCTGGTTGACCAGTGGCCAAACAGCGGCACCCGCGACAACCGCACCAGCGCCACCGGTGGCGTAGTACAGGAAATCGCGCCGGGTGCCGTCGTGGTCTTCTTCTGCGTGGGACACGGGGGACTACTCCAGTTTCCAACGACCCCGATGGGGCCAATATCAAAACGGGCGGCACCAAAGGCACAGCCACTTCTAGCTGGCTATCTAGCGGGGTGATGCCCTCACGTCCAGCACGCAAACTGGCACACGTGGTCGCAGGGGCTTGTAAGGCGGGGCCTGATTAACCCGTTGATAAGACTCAACGACCATTCGATGCGTGAACCACGCAAATGCGGCATAGCCGGTGCATGGAAAGTGTACGCATGTGGCAGCCCTTTTCCTCTTGTTCCTGTGACATTACCCCGTGTTTTCGGCGCGGGCCGCGAAATGGGGCGCCAAGCGAGGGGTGCTCAGGGCGTTGTGGCCTGCATCGATGGGCGTGCGGCAAAAGTTTCGTGCCACGTGGCCAAGGCCCCGCGGCCACTCCGCCAGCCCCGGGCGTCATGGCGCAGATCCAGATAACCCAGCGCACAGGCGACCGAGATGTGGCCCATGCCCACAGGTCCGGTCAGATGGCTCATCCAGCGTGCGTTCAATGCGTCCAGGGTCCGCTCGATCTTGGCCCATTGCGCCTCGACCCATTCGGGTGATTGCTGGGATGCGTCGCGCAAGCGCACCTCGTAGGCCATCGACACGGCACAATCCATGATCCCGTCGCCCGTCGCCTCCAGCGTCAACGTCTCCCAGCGCCCGCTACTGGCTGGATAGAGCCCACCTGCCCACAGATCATCCAGAAAGGCCGTGATCACCCGACTGTCATAGAGGGTAATGCCGTCATCCCGCTGCAAGGCCGGTATCTTGCCGAGCGGGTTTGCCGCCTTCAGACCGGCATGTGAGTCAAAGGCATTGGTAGTGATTGTGATCAGCTCGACTGCATCTGTCTTCTCCAATTCATGAAGTAAAACAACAACCTTGCGCACAAAGGGGGAGGCGGGTGAGTGAAGCAGCTTCATGACGATTCTCCGTGAAGGTTCGGGCGCAGCCTAGGCCCCGCACATCAGGGCAGCAAGCAGGCGCGTCTCGATCCCCATCCCGTAGGCATCCACGTGATCGGCGGCTTGCAGGCGCACCGCGTCGGGCTTGTTCTGGTTCAGCTTCCAGGTGCCATCGACACCCTCGATCCGCATTCGGCAGGGCACGATCTGGCGCATCATCTTTTCCAGCACCTCCGGCGTCATCTTGTCGGTCACCCATGGCGGCTTGGGCACCAACTGATCTTCGAAATGCTTGGACTGCCGGTCCAGCAAATCACGCATCTCATCCTGTGGGCGCAGTTCGAGAACGCCGGTGATGTGCACGGCCACATAGTTCCAGGTGGGCACCTGATCGGGCACGCCATACCAGTCGGGCGATATGTATCCGTCGGCCCCGCTCACTGCGATCCGGGCCTGCATCGGCTCTTTCAGCGCGCGGGCAATCGGGTTGGAGCGGACAAGATGCAGATGCAGTTCTGCGCCGTCCTCATCAATCAGGAAGGGGATATGCGCCATCACCGGCCCGTCCGCACCATTCACGGCCAAAACGCCAAACGCGCGTTCACGGACAAAGGCCAGGTTCCGCTCGGCTGACTCGGTATGGAAAATCGGGTTCGGATGCATGGAACAGAAAAACCTTTCACTACGCTGCGTCCCTCTTGCCTCTGCGCGCGGGCCTTGGCAACCTGTGCGCGTTCTCAGGGCGGGGCGGAATTCCCCACCGGCGGTATGTGGAACCGATCCACGAGCCCGCGAGCGCCTCGTTTCGGCGAGGGTCCAGCAGATCAGGTGAGAGGCCTGAGCCGACGGTCACAGTCCGGATGAAAGAGAACGCGCAGGGCCGCGCCAGCGATGGCGTCTGGTGCTGTGCGCAATCGCCTTGGGTGACGTGTCTGAACCTAAAGGAGATTTGCCATGACACACACCCGCTTCGCATTCGTAAAAGCCCGCTGGCACGCGGATATCGTCGATCGTGCCTATCAGGGGTTCACCGAACTGATCCTGCCTGCACAGGTCGACACCTATGACGTGCCTGGCGCATTCGAGATGCCGCTGATGGCCCAGACCCTCGCCGAAACAGGGCGTTATGACGCCATTGCCTGCGCGGCTCTTGTCGTGGACGGGGGTATCTACCGCCATGACTTTGTCGCCGCCGCCGTGGTGGATGGGTTGATGCAGGTCGGCCTCAAGACCGGTGTGCCGGTGCTGTCGGTGTCGCTGACGCCGCATCATTTTCAAGAGACCGCGCATCACATGTCGATCTACGCCGACCACTTCGTGACCAAGGGGCGCGAGGCGGCGCAGGCGGCGCTTGGCATTCTCGATGCCCGCACGTCCCTGCGCTCAGCGGCCTAGATAGGCGCGCAACGCTTCGGGCGGGTTGGCCATGATGTCGGCCACCGCCCGGGGTGTCTCGACCCGGCCCGCATCGACAAAGATCACCTGATCGGCGGCCCGCTCGGCATCCTCGGGCGCATGGGTAATCATCAGCACCGTCGCGCCGGTGTCGCGCGCCACGTCCGAGGTCAGGTCCAGCATCTCGGCGCGCAAGGCAGGCCCCAGCGCGGCAAAGGGTTCATCCAGCAACAACAACGGCTTGTCCTGCACCAGCACCCGCGCCAGCGCCGCACGGCTTTGTTGACCGCCCGACACATCCCCCGGCTTTCGATCCGCAAAATCGGCCAGTCCCACGCGGGCCAATGCGGCCATCACCCTCTCCCGCTCCTCGGGGCGCAAGCGCAGGACGGGCCGCAGGCCCAGGCCCACATTCTGCGCCAAAGTCAGATGCGGAAACAGATTGCCGTCCTGAAACAACATCGCGATGCCCCGCTGATCCGGGGCCGCGTCGCTGACATCCACACCGTCCAGCAGAACGCGCCCCATGCAGGGCACATAACCGCCCAAAGCGCCCAGTAGCGTGGACTTGCCCGCGCCCGAGGGGCCGATGACGGCCACGCGCTGGCCTGCCTCGACCTCGAAATCCGCGGACAGGGCAAAATCGCCCTGCTGCACGATCAGCCCCTCAACCTTCAGCATGCCGCCGCCCCCACATGTCGCATATCCAGAACATCCCGAAGGCCAGCGCCAGCAACAGCAGCGCCGCGCCCGCCGCTGCCTCGGTCCGATAGCTGCCCATCAGCCGGTACATCTGCAAGGGCAGGGTCGCGACCTCGGGGTCGGCAAACAGGGTGATCACGCCCAAATCCCCCACGGACAAGGCCGCTGCCAACCCGGCGGCAAAGCCCATCTGCGGGCGCAGGCGCGGCAGCAACACGATGCGCCAAAACGGCCAGCCGCGCAGGCCCAGCCCGGCGCTCAACCGCCCGTAGTCGGTGAACACCTGCCGCGTTGCGGGCAACAGGATACGCACCGCAAAGGGCAGCGCCATCATCGCGTTGACAAAGGCCGTGACCGGCAGGGCAAAGGCGACAGGCGAAGCCCAGGGAAAGATCAGGATGAACCACCCGGTGCCGATCATCAGCGGCGAGGCGACAAGGCCAAGCAGCGTCAGCGTTTCCGCCCCGCCCCAGCGTGCCTGCGCCAGCCAGGCGGCAATGGGCAGGGCCATCGCCATCAACAGGGCGGCACTGACCACGGCCACCCAGATCGACGTCAATGTCGCGGGCCAGATCGAGGCGGGCAATTGCACCAGCCCCGCAAGCCCTGACAGAACCACGCTCAGCAACGGCAACAGCAGGAACAGGGTCGCCGCAATGATCCAGAACCCGTCGAGCAAACGCGGCAGCCGCCCCGTGCGGTCCCACCGCCGCTGCACGCGGTCACGTCCGCTTTGCAACACCAAAGGTGGCAATATCCACAGCGCAATCACCGCCGCGACACCCGCAACAGCCAGTTGCAAGAGGCTCAGCACCGCCGCGCGCCCCAGATCGAAATCAAAGCGGAAGGCCTGATAGATCGCGAGCTCAATGGTCGTGGCACGGGGCCCGCCCCCCAACGTCAGCGCCACGGCAAAACTGGTCAGGCAAATGACAAGGATCAGGGCGAACGCCCCCGGTACCACCTGCCGCAGCACCGGCCATTCCAGCGTGCGAAACACGGCACCCGGCGCCAGGCCCAACTGGCCCACCAGCCGAAACTGCTCTGCCGGGATGGCCTGCCAGCCTTGCAGGATCAGCCGCGTCGCCAGTGGCATGTTAAAGAAGACATGCGCGAGGATCACGCCATGCGCGCCGTAGATCGACACCTCCGGCAACCCCGCTGCGTCTAGCGCCAGATTGACCCAGCCGCTACGCCCGAAGATCGCGAGGATGCCCAGCACAGCAA
Organism: Tateyamaria algicola; assembly: GCF_047715485.1. Lineage (NCBI taxonomy): Bacteria > Pseudomonadati > Pseudomonadota > Alphaproteobacteria > Rhodobacterales > Roseobacteraceae > Tateyamaria > Tateyamaria algicola. Next base: position 1,679,470 of record NZ_CP180422.1, on the reverse strand, counting down.
CGATGACGGGCAGGATAAATGGGGCACCCAGCAAGGTGACCAGCAGCGCATGTCCCGGAACCTTGCGCCGGGCCAATGCGCGCGCCACGGGTACAGCCAGAACAACCGAGAAAAGGGCAGAGAGGAATGCCTGAAACAGTGTGAACCGAATGGCCTGCCACTCGGCCACGCGCAGACCAGTGCCCGGCTCGACCCGCAAACCAATCGCCACGAAGGCGGCCAATATCGCCGCGACAAGAACCCCTGTCGCGGCGATGCCCGGCCAGGGGCTTACTTGGACAGCGCTGCGCGCCATGTCTCGATCGCGCTTGCTTGCAAATCTGCCGCTTCGGTTTCGGAATAGAACAGCACCTTCTCGGGCAGGGGCAGTTGCGACCAGCCTTCGGGCCAGTCGGCCTGCGGCAGCGCCGAGGGCAGCGACCAGTTGGCGGTCGGGATGATGGTCTGGAAGTCACGCGACATCACATAGGCCAGGAATTGATCCGCCAGCTCGGGCTGATCGGTGCCTGCAATCTTGCCCACGGTTTCGACCATGAAATAGTGCCCCTCGGGGAAGATCGCGGCTTTCTTGGTGAAATCCTCTTCGGCAAACATGTGGTAGGCGGGCGAGGTGGTGTAGCTGAGGACCATGTCGGCCTCACCATCCGTGAACAGACCGTAAGAGGCAGACCAATCCTTGGTCACGGTCAGGATGTTGTCCGACAGCGCTTCCCACACCTCGGCCGACTTGTCGCCGTAAACGGCCTGTACCCACAGAACGAGCGCGAGGCCAGAGATCGAGGTGCGCGGATCCTGAATGACAATCTTGACGTCATCGGGCAGGTCCAGCAGGGCGTCGAAGCTGGCGGGCGGGCTGTCCATCGTCGTTTCGTTATAGATGAACGCCGTGTGCCCGTAGTTGAAGGGCAGGAAGGTGTCGTCGGTCCAGTCGATGGGCAGCGTCAGCGCGCTGTTGTCTTGCCCATGGGGCGCAAACAAGCCGGTCGCGCGTGCCTTGGCGGTCACGTCCGAGGTGAGGCCGATCACCACATCCGCCTTTGTCCGCTCGCCCTCCAGCAGCAGGCGGGGCACCAGATCGCCCGTCGACCATTCCAGATCGCATTCGCAGACCTTTTCGAATTCGGTCTCGATGATCGGGCCGGGGCCCCATTCCGAGGTAAAGTAATCGCCCGCATAGACCGTCAGTACGGGTGTGTCGGCCAAGGCCGAAGTTGCAGCCAGGCTGGCCGCCAAAGTCAGTGCAAATTTCATCGCGTCCTCCAAAGTGACAGAGGCGGCGGGATAAGGGTCTTGGGATGATCCAAACCTTCCCTCCGCCGGTGTTAACCGGTTCAGGTTCTACGGGTTCGCATCATTGCATCTCAGCCCTTTCAGGCACCCCGAGGTGAGGCGGACATTAGTGCGCTCTTTCCCGGTCCACAAGGCCGCTTGACCTCAAGCGGGGTTGAGGCCGGACAGTATCGAAAAAGGAGAGCGCCATGAGAATGAATCAGATCACCCTGACAGTCCGGGACTATGCGAGCGCGGTCGAGTTTTACACCCGCCTGGGCTTGCTCCAGATCGTTGCAACAGACCATGGGTACGCCCGGTTCGAAACGGAAACAGGCGAGACGCTGTCGATCTCGACAGACCCGGATGCGGCACCATCGAAAACGACTGTCTACTTCGAAGTAAGCGATGTCGCGCAAAAGGTGACGGACCTGCGCGCCAAAGGCCTGGACGTCGATGCCCCACCCGATCGCATGCGCTGGCTGTGGACCGAAGCCCATTTGCATGACCCGTCAGGCAACCGCATCTGCATCTTTTACGCAGGCACCAACCGCCGCTTTCCACCCTGGCGTCTGGATGGGCGACGGCAATGACTTCCAATTTGCGCATGGGCTTTGTATCTCTCGCCAGCAACTTGGAGCCGCCTCATGTCGATCAACAGCTTTGGCCATCTTTTTCGCGTCACCACATGGGGCGAAAGCCACGGGCCTGCACTCGGGGCCACCGTCGATGGTTGCCCTCCGGGTGTCGAGATTGACGAAGCCATGATCCAGCAGTGGCTGGACAAGCGCAAACCCGGTCAGAACAAATACACCACCCAGCGGCGCGAAGCGGATGAGGTGCGTATCCTGTCCGGTGTGTTCGAGGGGGTGACAACTGGCACACCGATCCAGTTGATGATCGAGAACACCGATCAGCGCTCCAAGGATTATGGCGATATCGCCGAGAAGTTTCGCCCCGGCCACGCTGACATCACCTATTGGCAGAAATACGGCATCCGTGACTATCGCGGCGGAGGCCGGTCGTCGGCCCGCGAAACAGCTTCTCGTGTAGCGGCTGGTGGGCTGGCGCGCGCCGCATTGGCCAAACTGGTGCCGGGGATCGAGATCAAGGGCTACATGACCCGTATGGGTACGCACGAGATCGACCGCGACCGGTTCGACTGGGACCAGATCGACCAGAACCCGTTCTGGGTGCCCGACGCCCAGGCGGCTGACACATGGGCCGACTACCTCGATGGTCTGCGCAAATCCGGCAGCAGCGTCGGCGCGGTCATCGAAGTGGTGGCACGCGGCGTGCCCGCAGGCCTTGGCGCGCCGGTCTATGGCAAGCTGGACACCGACCTCGCCGCCGGGATGATGTCCATCAACGCCGTCAAAGGTGTTGAGATCGGCGAAGGCATGTCCGCTGCCATGCTGACGGGTGAATTGAACGCGGACGAGATCAGCATGGGGCCCGATGGCCCGGAATATTCGTCGAACCACGCGGGCGGCATCCTTGGCGGCATCTCGACCGGGCAGGACATCGTTGTGCGCTTTGCGGTCAAACCGACATCTTCGATCCTGCAAACGCGCAAGACGATCACCAAGTCCGGGCAAGAGGCCGAGATCATCACCAAGGGCCGCCACGATCCCTGCGTCGGCATCCGCGCGGTGCCGGTGGGCGAGGCGATGATGGCCTGCGTGATCCTTGATCACCTGCTACTGGATCGCGGTCAGACCGGCGGCGTGCGCGGCCCCATCGGCTAGGCCAGCATCACACCTACCGACCGCACCGCGTTGCGCAATGTATCAGTGTCGATCCGGGCACGTGCCATGGTGCGCAGGCCCATGTACTGGGCAATCAGCATGTCGGCCAGGGCGCCGCGGTCTTCATCCGATTTGGCGGCGTGCTTTGGCGAAGCCTTCAATGCCTCGTACATACCGTCACGCAAGGCACCCAGGCCCTGGGACACGGCGGCTGCAATCTCGTCATCATAGGTGCTGGGCCCGGCGGCGGCCGTGCACAGCAAACAGCCACGCTGATCGCCTGCGGTCACGGCGCGGTATGAATTGGTGAACATGGTCATGATGCGTTCGGCCCCGTTGGGGATCGCGGGGTCGGTCAGCAGATCCACACCCGCTTGCACGGCCTTGCCCTCGTAATGTTCGAGAACACGCAGAAACAGCGTCTTCTTGTCCGTGAACGCCTTGTACAGGCTGCCACGGGTTAGGCCCATGCCGTCGAGCAGATCGGGCAGCGACGCACCTTCGTAGCCGTGGGTCCAAAAGACCTGCATTGCCTTTTCAACGGCAACATCTGTGTCAAACGATCTTGGGCGGGCCATACGCATCTCTCCGGTTTCCGTCTCTAATATAGGTTGGGAACCAAATAGTCCAGAACTCACGTCATCGTGTTTTGTACCGTTCGGTTCCGAATGATAGGTGAGGGTCAGACCAACCCCAAACCCTGCAAAGGATCACAAGATGTTCAAAACCCTGCAAACGCTCCTCGCTGTCGCCCTGGCGGGCTTCATTTCTTTCGCCGCAGTTTCTGCTGACGCTGGCACAGTCGCCACTGGTACGTTCACCGGCGCCTCTGATCACATCACCACCGGCGGTGTTGAAGTGGTCAAGAATGCCGACGGGTCGCACACCGTGATCCTTGGCGACGACTTCAGCCTGGATGGCGCGCCCGATCCGCGCGTGGGCTTTGGCAAGGACGGCAAGTATGATCTGGCCACCGGCATGGGCCTGCTGAAATCGCTAAACGGCAAGCAGACCTTTACAGTGCCCGCTGGCGTCGACCCCGCCGACTATAACGAGGTCTACATCTGGTGCCTGAAGTTCAGCGTGCCGTTGGGCGTTGCCGCGCTGAACTGACCGCTTGCCATTGGCGGCGTAACCCGACATGGGTCGGGGGACATGCAAGCACCCGCCACCCAGAACAAACCGGGCACCGCCATCGCACTCAAGCTGATGGCGGTGTTTCTGTTCATGGTGATGGCCGCAATGATCAAGGCGGCGACGCAGAACGTCCCCTCCGGGCAGGCGGTATTCTTCCGCTCGCTCTTTGCCCTGCCGATCATCGTCGGCTGGATCTGGCAAAAGGGAGAGCTGCGCGAGGCGCTGATCCCCGTCAACCTCATGGGCCACATCTGGCGCGGGTTGTTTGGCACCGCCGCCATGGCGCTGACCTTTGCCGGGCTTGGCCTGTTGCCGCTGCCCGAAGTGACGGCCATCGGCTATGCCACGCCCATGTTCACCGTCATTCTTGCGGCGCTCATGCTGGGCGAGCGTGTGCGTCTGTTCCGCATTAGTGCGGTGGCCTTGGGTCTTGTCGGTGTGATGATCGTGATCTGGCCGCAACTCTCGCTGGAGGCTCTGGGCACGGCAGGCAGCATCGGGGCGATCCTCGTGCTGGGCGCGTCGATCCTGCGTGCCTTTGTCCAGATCCACATTCGCACGCTGGTCAAGACGGAACACACCGCCGCCATCGTATTCTACTTCTCGCTGACGGCCACTGTGCTCAGCCTTCTCAGCCTGCCCTTTGGCTGGGTCATTCCGGACCCGCGTGATCTGACCTTGCTGATCTGTTCCGGGCTGGTGGGGGGCATCGCCCAGATCCTCGTCACCACCAGCTACCGCTTTGGCGGGGCGTCGATGCTTGCCCCATTCGACTACGCGTCACTGATCTTTGCTGCCCTGATCGGCTATGTGATCTTTGCCGAGCTACCGACGCTTGCCACGGTCACGGGCGCATCGCTTGTCGTGCTGGGCGGCGTTCTGATCATCTGGCGCGAACGCCAATTGGGGCTAGAGCGGCGGCGCGCCCGGTCCGTGACCGACCCCAAAGGGTGACGCGCACCGGCAGGACCGGTGCGCAATCGGTTCAGATGCTCGTGCCCTTCGGCTCGAGGGTGACGCGGTACAATTCGGTATCGCCCCGATCCATCAGGCGCACCGTCATCTCCTGTGTTGCCCCGTCAATGTCGACAAGACCAAAGAACTGCAAACCGGCGCTGGGCGGCAGGTTCACCCCTTGCTCTTCGGTTGGGGCCTTTACGTACCTGACCTCGGGGCCAAAGGTCGCGTCCAGCGCATTGGGGCCAAAGGTGCCAGCGTGCAGCGGGCCGGACACAAACTCCCAGAACGGTTCGAAATCGCTGAACTGTGCGTTGTTCGGATCGTAGTAATGCGCGGCGGTGTAGTGGACATCGGCCGTGAACCAGACGGTGTTGGCCACATTCGCAGTCTTGATAAAGCGGAGCAGTTCGGCCACCTCCAACTCGCGCCCCTTGGCGCCCGCATCTGTGCCGTCCGCAATCCCTTCGGAGCCCGCCTGTTCGCGGAAATTGTCCCATACGATCAGGCCGATCGGTTGATCCGAGGCAATGACCTTCCACGTGGCTGTGCTGCCGGCCAACTCGCGCTTCAGCCAGGCCATCTGCTCGGCCCCGATCACGCGGGTGCTGTCATCCAGCACGTCGCCCTGAGTGGCCGTGTTCGGCCCGCGATAACTGCGCAGATCGAGAAAGAAGACATCCAGCATGGGGCCATAGTTGATCTTGCGATAGACGCGGTTTGGCTCGGACGGGGTGATGCGCAGCGGGGTCATCTCGTGAAAGGCGCGCGTGGCGTGGGCCTGCAACACATGCACCGACTTCTCGGTATAGCGGTCGTCGCCCATCAGATCCTTGCTGTCGGACCAGTTGTTGGTGACCTCGTGATCGTCCCACTGCATGAAGGTCGGCACGGATGCGTTCAGTGCCTGCACGTGGGTGTCCATCATGTTGTATTTCCACTGGTCGCGGAACTCTTGCAGGCTCTCGGCCACCTTGCGCTTGGCGTCGATCAGGGTGGTGTTCTGCCAGATGACGGACCCGTCCTTTTCCACCGTGTCCTCCATCGGGCCATCGGCATAGACCGTGTCGCCGGAGTGGATGAAAAAGTCAGGCGTGTGGCGGGCCATAGTGGCGTAAGTCAGCATGCCCTCGTCATCAATGCCCCAGCCCTGACCCGCGGTGTCACCCGACCACGCAAAGCGGATGTTGCGGCGCGACATGGGGGCGGTGCGAAAGCGGCCAACCAGCGGTTCGGACGAGGCGTTGACGTCCGACAGGTCGGTGGCGGTGAAGCGGTAAAAGATGTCCTGATCCGAGGGCAGCCCATCGACCAGACGCTTGATTGCCATATCGCCGTTCGGGATCGCATCCATCGGTGCGAGACGGCGGGCGTTGGCAAAGCTTTCGGTGGTGGCCACCTCCATCTCGATCCGCGCGGGGCGATCCGTGCGGGTCCAGATCATGCCGGATGTCGTGTCGACATCGCCAGACTGCACCCCGTGGGTAAAGGTCGGTCGGCCAGACGCGCGGCTGATCGCCGGCGCGGCAAGAAAGGCGGTCGTGGTTGCGAGAAAGGCGCGGCGGGTCGGACGGATAAGTGGCATCAAAAGCTCCCTGTTGTCTGAATGGGGTCAGAGAACAGGGCGTGGGTAACGTTTGCTTGGCAGCGGTGTAACAGGGCAGCCAAGGTTTTGTGACGGGCGGGAAGGCGCCGATCAGCGCTGCGGCAAATGGCAGGCCGAGGCCTCGACCACCAGACCATCGGGACCAAACCGCAACGTCTCTGCCGCCAGCACGTCGCGCTGATTGCGGTAGGTGATCACCAGCATGCCGTGGCCGTGCAGCACGTCGACAACGACAAAGGACAGCTCTGGCTGTGCCGCAAGGGCGCGGGCCCAATAGTCGCGCAAGGCGGCCTTGCCACGCAACTCTCCGTGCCCGACCAGACGCATCGCCTTGGCCGAGCGAAAGGTCACATCCTCGCTGTAATGCGCAAGGATGCGATCAATGTCGTGCGAGTTCCAGGCGGCCTCCCACTCGACGGCGAATGCGTCGAAATCCACGTCAGGCGCGCACCATCTTGTCGTAGCTTTCCGCGATCTCGCGCGTGATGGCGCCAACTTCGAAATTGTAATCCGCGATCTCGCCCACGGGTGTCACCTCGGCGGCGGTGCCGGTCAGCCAGCACTGCTCGAACCCCTCCAGCTCTTCGGGCATGATCACGCGCTCATGCACCTTGATCTGACGGTCCTCAAGCATGCCGATCACCGTCTGGCGTGTCAGCCCATTGAGGAAGGCGTCGGCCTTGGGTGTGTGCACCTCGCCGTCCTTGACGAAAAAGATGTTGGCACTGGTCGCTTCGGCGACATAGCCACGATAGTCCATGAACAGCGCGTCCGAACAGCCTTTGGCCTCAGCCGCGTGCTTGGACGTGGTGCAGATCATGTACAGACCCGCCGCCTTGGCATGCACGGGGATGGTTTCGGGGCTGGGGCGTTTCCACTTGGCGATATCCAGCTTGGCACCCTGGAACTTGGCATCGCCGTAATAGCTGCCCCATTCCCAGGCCGCGATGGCCAGATGCACCGGGTTGCGCGCGGCGGCGACACCCATGTCTTCGCCCGCGCCGCGCCATGCCACCGCGCGCACATAGGCGTCAGTGTGGCCATTGGCGGTCAGCACCTGCTGCTTGGCGGCTTCGATCTCATCCACGGTGTAGGGGATGTCAAAGTCGAGCTGGCTGGCGGAAAAATGCAAGCGCTCGGAGTGTTTACGGCTGAGGAAGATCTTGCCGTTATAGGCCCGCTCGCCCTCGAACACGGACGAGGCATAGTGCATGGCGTGGGACAGAATGTGGACATTCGCACTGCGCCAGTCGACCATCTGGCCGTCCATCCAGATTTTCCCATTGCGATCATCATAGCCAGCCATGGCGCCCTCCATTTTACATTTATTGCGTGAATATGTCCGATGCGGACATAAAGTTGCGCAAAACCTGCGATTCGATAGCCCTTCGCCCTTGGAATGTCAACAAGGCTGACATAAACTGGCGTCAAAACAAGAGTTGATACGAGGACAGTATGGCTGACGGACGCCCAAGTGCCGCGATCAGCGGGGAAAACCTGCTGTTTCTCACGGACGAGCAATTGCGCCAGGGGATCGAGGCGATGTTTTTCGCCTATCGCGGATTCACGGCCGATCCTGATCGCATCCTGTCTGACATGGCCTATGGGCGCGCGCATCACCGTGCCATCCACTTCATCAACCGCGCTCCGGGCACGACGGTGAACAACCTGCTCAACATTCTGGGCGTGACCAAACAGTCGCTCAACCGCGTGCTAAGGACGCTGATCGAGGACGGGCTGGTCGAATCGCGCGTCGGCCAAACGGACAAGCGCGAACGTCACCTGTACCTGACCGAAGATGGACGCGCGCTCGAAGGGCGGTTGTCGGATGCGCAACGCGCCCGCATGCGCGCCGCGTTCCGCGATGCAGGCCCCGAGGCCGTGGCGGGCTTTCGCACTGTGCTCGAGGCGATGATGGACACGGAAATGCAACGCACCTACACAAGACTGAAGGAGAGCGGCGCATGAGTGACTTTGATGCCCATCTGTTGATCGTCGATGACGATGAACGCATCCGTACGTTGTTGCAGAAGTTCCTGATGCGGAACGGGTTTCTGGTGACGGCTGGCCGCGATGCCGAACACGCGCGCCGTATCCTTGCGGGCCTCGATTTCGATATGATCGTGCTGGATGTGATGATGCCGGGCGAGGATGGGCTGAGCCTGTGCCGGTCCTTGCGCGAAACACATTCCACCCCGATCCTGCTGCTGACGGCCAAGGGCGACACCGAAAACCGGATCGAGGGGCTGGAGGCGGGCGCTGACGACTACCTGCCCAAACCGTTCGAGCCCAAGGAACTGCTGTTGCGCATCAACGCGATCCTGCGCCGTGTGCCGGATGTCGCCGCAGACGAGGCCGCGCCGAAAATCCTGACCCTCGGTCCCATCCGCTATGACATGGAGCGGGGCGAGATGTGGCAAGGCCCCGATCTTGTCCGCCTGACTGCGACCGAGATGCAGTTGATGAAGCTGTTTTCCGCCAAGCCCGGCGAGGCCATCAGCCGGGCGCAATTGGTCGAGGATCTGGGCCGGGACCGTGGGCAAGCGCAGGAACGCGCCGTGGATGTCCAGATCACCCGCCTGCGGCGCAAGATCGAAAGCGACCCCAAACAGCCGCGCTATCTGCAAACGGTGCGGGGTGCCGGATACATGCTGGCGCCTGACTGACCCTTCGGAATTTGCATATTTTTGGAACAATGAAGCCATGAGCACCGCCCTGCTGACCCACGCCGACGGCCTCTTGCACGTCACGCCGCACGGTATGCCGGAACAGGTCGCGCGGCTTGACTATATCCAGCGCGCGCTGGCGGACCTCGATTTGGTCCGCGTCGATCCGCCCTTGGCTGATGACGCGTCGATCGCGCTGTGCCACCCGCAGGACTACATTGATTTCGTTCGCTCCAAGATCCCGAGTGATGGCTTTGCCGGTCTCGACCGGGAAACCGACGCTGAAACCTTCCTCTCGCCCACCTCTTACAATGCCATATGGCGCGCTGCCGGGGGCGCGGTCAAAGCCGTGGACATGGTGCTGGACGAGGAAGTGACCAACGCCTTTGTCGCCATGCGCCCGCCCGGACATCACGCAGAACAGTCCCTGCCCATGGGGTTCTGTATCTTTGGCAACGTCGCCATCGCGGCCAAGCACGCGCTCGAGGTGCACGGGCTGGAACGTGTCGCCGTGGTCGATTTCGACGTGCATCACGGCAACGGCACCCAGGCGCTGTTGCAAGACGACCCCCGTGCGCTGGTGGTGACCAGCCAGCAGATGCCGCTTTGGCCCGGCACGGGCGCGGCGACGGATCGTGGGCCACACGGTACAGTGCTGAACCTGCCCTTGGCACCCGGCACCGACGGGGATCATGCAATCGCCGCATACGAGCGCGAGGTGATCCCTGCGCTCATCAAACATCAGCCCAACCTTATCCTCGTCTCCGCTGGCTTCGACGCCCATCAGGACGACCCGCTGGCGCAGTTGAACTGGACGGTCGACACCTATACCCGCCTCACCGATCTCATCACCGAAACTGCACAAACGCTGTGCAAAGGCCGGGTGGTATCGGTGCTGGAAGGCGGCTATGATCTGGACGCGCTGGCGCTGTGTGCCCGCGCCCACGTGCAATCGCTGATAAAGGCCGCCCCATGACTGACCGCCCCGTTGACGAGATGAGCTTTGAAGAAGCGATGGCCGAGCTGGAACAGGTGCTGGGCCAGTTGGAGCGGGGCGACGTGGCGCTGGATGCCTCCATCACGCTCTATGAACGCGGTGCCGCGCTCAAGACCCGCTGCGAGACCAAGCTGCGCGAGGCCGAGGAAAAGGTCGCCGCGATCACTACGGACAGCGATGGCAACCCGACCGGGTTGAAAGCGACGGGCGATCTCTGAACGTGTTCCATGACCGACTGAAGGACGCAGGCCGCGCCATTCAGGCGCAGTTTGATGCCGTGCTGGGCGCACGCGATCCGTTGCCGGTGGTGCAGGCGATGGCGCACGCGACCCGGGGCGGCAAACGCCTGCGCGGGTTCATGGTTCTGATGGGCGCGCGGCTGCACGGGATCGACGGGCAGGCCGCCATCTGGCCAGCGACGGGGATCGAGGCGCTGCATGCCTATTCGCTGGTCCACGACGATCTGCCGTGCATGGATGACGACGATCTGCGGCGCGGCGAACCCACCGTGCACGTGAAATGGGATGAGGCGACTGCCGTTCTGGCCGGGGATGCGCTGCAAACGCTCGCGTTCGAGCTGGTGACGCGGCCCGAGGTCGGATCGGGCGATGTGCGGGCCGACCTTGCCGCATCGCTTGCCATTGCCTCCGGCGCGCAGGGCATGGTGCTGGGCCAGGCCCTCGACATCGCCGCGGAAACGGCGGATGCACCCCTGACCCTCGATGAAATCACCACCCTGCAACGGGGCAAGACCGGCGCGCTGATCGAATGGTCGGCCACGGCCGGTGCGCGCATGGCGCAGGCCGATATCAGCCCGCTCCAAACCTATGCGCGCGCGCTCGGCCTTGCCTTCCAGATTGCCGACGACGTGCTGGATGTGACCAGCGATGCCGCCACGATGGGCAAGGCCACGGGCAAGGATGCAGAGGCGGGCAAGGCCACCTTTGTCTCCCTTCTGGGGCTGGACGAGGCGAAACGCCGCGCAGATGCGCTGGTGACCGAGGCCTGCGATGCCTTACATGTATACGGAGCCGAGGCAGACGTTTTGCGGGATGCCGCCCGTTTTGTCGTCGCCCGCAAGACGTGAGACTGCCATGAGTGATCGCCCCAAAACCCCGCTGCTGGATACGGTCCAGCGCCCCGCCGATCTGAAACGGTTTTCAGATGCACAACTGCGGCAAATCGCGGATGAGGTGCGGGCCGAAACGGTGTCAGCCGTTTCCGTCACGGGCGGGCATCTGGGCGCTGGTCTGGGTGTGGTGGAACTGACTGTGGCGCTGCACGCAGTCTTTGACACGCCCCGGGACAAGCTGGTCTGGGATGTCGGTCACCAGTGCTACCCCCACAAGATCCTGACCGAACGGCGCGACCGCATCCGCACCCTGCGGATGAAGGACGGGCTGAGCGGGTTCACCAAGCGCAGCGAGTCGCCCTACGACCCGTTTGGCGCGGCACATTCCTCGACCTCGATCAGTGCCGCGCTTGGCTTTGCCGTGGCCCGCGATCTGGGTGGAGCCGACCCGGTCGGTGCGGGCGATGCGATTGCCGTGATCGGTGACGGATCGATGAGTGCGGGCATGGCCTATGAGGCGATGAACAATGCCGGTCACCTTGGCAAGCGCCTGATCGTGATCCTGAACGACAACGAGATGTCGATTGCCCCGCCTGTGGGCGCGATGTCGTCCTACCTGTCGCGCCTCTATGCGCAAAACCCGTTCCAGGATTTCAAGGCCGCCGCCAAGGGCGCGGTCAGCCTGCTGCCTGAACCCTTCCGCGAAGGGGCCAAGCGGGCCAAGGAAATGCTGAAAGGCATGGCTGTGGGCGGCACCCTGTTCGAAGAGTTGGGGTTTTCCTATCTCGGCCCCATCGACGGGCATGACATGACCCAGTTGCTTCCTGTTTTGCGCACCGTTAAGGAACGCGCGACCGGCCCAATCCTGATCCACGTCCTGACGAAAAAGGGCAAAGGCTACGCACCCGCCGAGAGCGCCCGCGACAAGGGGCACGCAACGGCCAAGTTCGACGTGATCACGGGCGAGCAGAAGAAGGCCCCCTCGAACGCGCCCAGCTACACCAAGGTCTTTGCCGAGGCGTTGATCAAGCAGGCACAGGCGGATGACAAGATTTGCGCGGTGACGGCGGCGATGCCGGACGGCACGGGCCTCAACATGTTCGCCGAACGCTACCCCAGCCGCTGTTTTGATGTGGGCATCGCCGAACAGCATGGCGTGACCTTTTCTGCCGCGCTGGCGGCGGGCGGGATGAAACCGTTCTGCACGATGTACTCAACCTTCCTTCAGCGCGGCTATGACCAGGTTGTGCACGATGTGGCCATCCAGCGGTTGCCCGTGCGCTTTGCCATCGACCGCGCCGGATTGGTGGGGGCGGATGGGGCGACACATGCGGGCGCGTTTGATGTGGCGTACTTGTCCAACCTGCCCGGTTTCACGGTCATGGCCGCGGCGGACGAGGCTGAGCTGGTCCACATGGTTGCGACGGCTGCGGCGCATGATAGCGGCCCCATCGCATTCCGTTTCCCACGTGGCGAGGGCACGGGCGTCGAGATGCCGGAACGCGGCACCCCGCTTGAGATCGGCAAGGGGCGCATGATCCAGGAGGGCAAGGGCGTGGCCATCCTCAGCTTTGGCACCCGGTTGAGCGAGGTGCAAAAGGCGGCCGAAAACCTGGCCGCCAAGGGGATTACACCCACCATCGCTGATGCCCGCTTTGCCAAGCCGCTGGACCGTGATCTGATCCTTGATCTGGCCACGAGGCACGAGGCGCTGATCACCATCGAAGAGGGCGCCATCGGCGGCTTTGGCAGCCATGTCGCACAACTGCTGGCCGAGGAAGGCGTGTTCGATACCGGGCTCAAATACCGCTCCATGGTCCTGCCAGACATCTTCATCGACCAAGCCAACCCGGCGGACATGTACGCGGTTGCAGGCATGAACGCCGAACATATCGAGGCCAAGGTGCTGAACGTGCTTGGCATTGCGTCATTGGGCGAGGCCCGCGCGTAACGCTTGTGTCAGGGCCAAGGGTGCGACAGGTTGCGGGGATGACTGTAGCGCGCGCAACACCGGTGATCCCGCGATGAACATCCACAGCCGCCCGATCCACATCTATCGCTGGGCCGTGTTCCTGCTGGCCGCGGGCTATTGCCTCTACCAGATGCTGTTTGGCAATTGGGGAGGACCCGGCGGGCCATTTCGCTATCTGACCGTCTGGGCGTTGTTCCTGTCGTTCTATGCCGCCAGCCGCATGCTCGCCCTGACCGAACACCGCATCACCCGCAGGCACGAGGTGACGGCCATGTGCGCGGCGGTGCTGAACGTGATGGTCGTGTTCCTCTACTGGCGGCTCTATTTTACCGATCCGAAACTGGTGAACGGCAATGGCCAGATCATCTGGTACCTAGAATACTATCTGCACGGATTGGGACCGGCGCTGCAGATCATCGACGCCCTGTTTGTCGGGCGTGTGTTCCGCCGCGTGTGGCGCGGCATCGCGCCGCTGATGCTGATCATAGGGGCCTATGTGGTCTGGGCCGAATTGTTCGTGCAGCGGTTCAATGACAAGCCGACGGGCAACGTGACCAGCGGGTTGCCATACCCGTTCCTGAATTCGATGGAATGGCCCGAACGGGCCGTTTTCTACGCGATCAACGCGGGCACGGCGCTTGGCCTGTTGGTCGTGTTTGGGGTCATTGGCGCTGTTCTATACCGGGTGATGCGCCCTCAGGTCGCCTGAACCAGCCACAGGATCAACGCAGCCATGCCGCCGATCACCCCATAGCCGAACAAGACGTACAGCCCGTCGCGCGTCAGCAGTCCGAACGACATGAGCGCCACCGCGCCCGCGCCAATGGATGTGACAAAGGGCAACAGTTCGAGAAACGGCCAGACCATCGGCACAAGCAGGCAGGCCAGCAATGTCAGCCACCGCAGCGGCCCGGACGTGAGGATGCGCAAGCGCGGATGTGAATGACGGTCGATCCAGGCGGCGGGGCGGCGCATCCGAGCGACCGCCCTTTGCAACCGATCCGACCGGACCGATCGGTTGCGCAGCAAGGCGGGCAACCACAGGTGTCGGTTTGGCAAGAAGGCCTGCGCCATAATCAGCAGGATGATCGCGGCGGACAGGGTGGGCAAACCGGGTATCCCCGAGAGGGGCGAGACCAGGATCAGCGATATGGCCAGCACGATGGGCGTGATGGAGCGATCCCCGATCTCATCCAGCACACCCTGCACCGTGACCGTGTCCGCTTTGGCGGCGGCCTCGAGACTATCGAGCAGATCGCCCAGGCTGTTCGGTTCAGTCGTGGTCATCGGCCAAGAGGGCGGCCAGCCCGTCCCGGTAAGAGGGGTAAAGCAGTGTGACGCCCAACTCGTCCTTGATGCGGTCGTTTCTGACCCGCTTGCTTTCGGCATAAAAGCTGCGGGCCATCGGGGTCATGTCGGCGCTTTCGAAATCCTCGGCTGGGGGCAGGGGCAGCCCCAGCAACTCGGCTGCGTGGCCAATCACATCCTGTGGCGGGGCCGGGTCGTCGTCGCACAGATTGTAAACGGCCCCGGGATTGGGCCGCGCGATTGAGGCGGCAACGATCTGTCCAATATCCTCGACATGGATGCGGGAAAACACCTGACCTTCCTTGATGATCCGCCGCGCGGTTCCTGCGCGCACCTTGGCAAAGGGGCCGCGCCCGGGCCCGTAGATGCCCGCAAGGCGAAAGATATGCAGCGGCAAATCAGGGATGGCTTGCCACGCGGCCTCGGCCTCGACCCGCCATTGGCCCCGGCGGGTCGAGGGGGTGAGGGCACTGTCCTCATCGACCCACCCGCCTTGATGGTCGCCATACACGCCCGTCGTTGACAGATACCCGGCCCATTCGAACGTACTGCGTGCGATCTGGTCGCCCACGGCGCGCAGAACCGGATCGCCGTCCGCATCCGGCCCGGCCGAGATCAGCAGATGTGTCGCCGCATCAATGGCCTGCGACAGATCGGTGCCGGGAAAGACCAGCGGTTCGATCCCGGTCTCGGCAAGGGTTGCAGCCTTTTCCGCGCTGCGCGTGGTGCCGATGATGCGCCACCCCTGCGGCAGCAACAGCGCGCTCAGCGCTTTCGCGGAGTATCCATGCCCGAAAGAAAGAAGTGTTTTGCTCATGCGCTATAGGTGAACCTTGCCGCGCGGCGGGACAAGAGCCTTGCCAACTTTGCCGCGTCCTTGCCTAATCCGCACATGAGCAACGATCCTGATCTGGACAGCGCCTACGCGCTCAAGACGCCCGAAGACTCTGTGCGCCTCTATCGTGACTGGGCGCAGAGCTATGACGCCGATTTTGCCGATGCGTCTGGCTACGTCCTGCACGAAGAGGTGGCGCGCCACTACGTAACGATGGGCGGCTTTGGCCCGGTGCTGGATGTTGGTGCGGGCACGGGATTGTGCGGCATAGCCCTCAGGGCGCGGGGCATTGAGCCCGTCGATGGCACCGATATCTCGCCCGAAATGCTGTCGGTCGCCAAAGGCAAGGCCGCCTACCGTCACCTCTTTCCCGGCAACCTGCTCGATGGGCTAACCTTGCCCGACGGCCCCTATCAGGGGCTGGTGAGTTCGGGGACTTTCACGCACGGGCATGTCGGCCCGGGCGGCATTGATCCGGTTATGGACGCTGTGCGACCGGGCGGCTGGATCGTCTTGTCCGTGAACGCAGCGCACCACCAAGCGGCAGGATTTGCCGACAGGGTTGCGCAACTGGACGGTGAGATAACCGATGTCAGCCAGACCGAGGTGGCGATCTATGGCCCCGACGCGCAGGGCCCCCACGCCCAAGACACCGCGCTGCTGTTGGCATTTCGCAAGGCTTGATCCCCGAGAACGCGTCGCGCAGACAGGTAGAAATCTGCATCAGCTGGCGTAGTTTGACCCTTCTTCATCCAGGATCGCCTTCAGCTCTGACAAATGCCGCTCGTCCTGCTCGGGATACTCCTCGATTTCCCGCGCCGTCTTTTCCGCGACATCATCCGGGATTAGGCGCAAGGGTTTGCCGCTTTGCAGCGCCAGCAGGTAGGTCTGGCACGCCCGTTCAAAATAGAACATCCGGTTGAACGTATCGGCCACGGTGTCGCCCAGCACCATGATGCCGTGGTTGCCCATCACCATGACCTTCTTGCGGGGGTCGTCGAACAGCTTGGCACAGCGTTCGCCCTCTTCCTCGAAGGCCAGACCGCCGTAATTTTCATCAACGACGACGCGGTCAAAGAACATGCAGCCATTCTGATCCACAGGTGGCAACCGGCTGTCGGCCAGCGCCGCAAGCGCCGTCGCATAAGGCGAATGCACATGCATTGCGCAGCGGGCATGGGCGCAGAATTTGTGCATTCCGCCATGCAGTCCCCACGCGGTCGGGTCGGGCGCATCGGGGCCTTCCATGCTGGCCGGGTCGTTGGCATCGACCACGATCAGGTCCGACGCCTTGATGCGCGAAAAATGCATCTGGTTCGGGTTCATGAGAAACTGAGTGCCGTCATCGTTGATGGCGAGGGAAAAGTGATTGGCCACCGCCTCGTGCATGTTCAGCCGCACGGTCCAGCGAAAGGCTGCTGCCAAGTCGACACGTTCCTGCCAATGGTCGATGTTTGGGCGAGATCTCGGTGACGGACATGATGCGGGCTCCCTGCTGTCCTGCACAGTCTGCCTGCGATCCTGTCGTCTGATCAACTCAAAACCATGACGCGGTATCAGGTCGCTCAGGCAAACCGGACACCATGACCGCACACTAACCGATGGCGTCCTTTGCCCGCGAGGGCACCCATGCATAGCCGTTTTCGCACAGAATGTAGGCTTCGCGCAGGCCGTGCGGCTTGTCCAACGGTTCGGCGAGGATGGTGGCACCCTGTGCCGTCGCACGTTTGACCGCCTCATCCGGGTCGGTGTCATACAGGTGAATCTCCAGCCCGGCACCGCGCGGCGGGTTCTCGGGCAACAGTCCCAAAAGCGGGTGTGAATGGTACGTCCCGTCGCTGTGCAACTGAAACACCTGATCGCCATAGGTCATGATTGCGAAATCCGCGGTCGGCTGGTGTGCCTTCATTTCAAAGACATTTTTAAGAAAGGCGACCTCGGCCGCGACATCCCGCACCAACAGGTTCAACCCGATCCCCCGAAGGGCACGGCCAAAACTGTCTGCGTCTATTGTTTCGTAATCCATAAGGTCAGCCTTGCTGATCTATTCGCATCCGTCAAGTTCGGCGGATAAGGTGACAGTTTCACGACATGCCAATGCGCCCTCTTGCACCTTCCCGCGAAACTTGATCCAACGGGACATGGAACATGACCTTTTCCCGTCCTGGCCCGATGTTGCCCCAGATCTTGTGAATGTTGCCGCGGGTCGCGCGTTAGCCGACACCGTTGTTCGCGGTGGAATCTGGGTGAATGTGCACACGCGCGAAGCGCTGCCAGACCACGACATCGCCATCAAACAGGGCCGTATCGCCTGCGTTGTGCCGGATGCCAGCCATTGCATCGGCCCCGATACCGAGGTGATCGAAGCCGATGGGCGCTACATGATTCCCGGCCTGTGTGATGGTCACATGCATATCGAATCCGGCATGTTGACCCCGGCGGAATTCGCTGCTGCCGTCATTCCGCACGGCACGACCACGATGTTCACCGACCCCCACGAGATCGCCAATGTGCTGGGTCTTGCCGGCGTGCGCCTCATGCATGACGAAGCGCTGATGCAGCCCGTCAACATCTGGACGCAGATGCCGTCTTGCGCGCCCTCGGCACCGGGCATGGAAACCACCGGGTACGAGATCAGCGCCGAGGACGTGGCCGAGGCCATGGCGTGGCCGGGCATCATTGGTCTTGGTGAGATGATGAACTTTCCCGGCATGGCGGCCGCCGATCCACAGATGCTGGCCGAGGTCGCGGCAACCCAGCGCGCGGGCAAGACGGTGGGCGGGCACTATGCCTCGCCCGATCTGGGGCCAGATTTTGCGGCCTATGTCGCAGGTGGACCTGCGGATGATCACGAAGGCACGGTCGAGGCCGACGCCATTGCCCGGATGCGGCAAGGCATGCGGTCGATGATCCGGCTGGGCAGCGCCTGGTACGACGTGGAAACGCAGATCACCGCGATCACGGAAAAGGGGCTGGACCCGCGCAACATGATCCTGTGCACGGATGACTGCCATTCTGGCACGTTAGTGAATGACGGGCACATGAACCGCGTGGTGCGCCATGCGATTGCCTGCGGCTGTGACCCGTTGGTGGCATTGCAGATGGCAACGATCAACACGGCCACCCATTTCGGGCTGGAACGCGAGATCGGGTCGCTAACTCCGGGACGACGGGCCGATGTGATCCTGACATCCGATCTGACGACACTGCCCATCGAACAGGTGATCGCGCGCGGAAAGACCGTCGCGATGAACGGGAAACTGACGGCCGACTGCCCGCATCTCGACTGGCCGAACACGGCCCGACAAACGGTGCATCTGGGCAAGACCCTCGCAGCATCGGATTTCGAGATCAAAGCCCCCGAAGGACGCAACTCCGTCACGGCAAATGTCATCGGTGTGGTGGAAAACCAGGCCCCTACCAAGGCGCTGAAACGGGATATGCCTGTCAGCGATGGCAAGGTCGAAAGCCACGGCGACACCTGCCAGATCGCGCTGGTCGAACGGCACCGAGCGACGGGGGGCGTGGTGAATGCGCTGGTTGCGGGCTTTAACTATACGGGCAAGATGGCCATGGCTTCGACCGTGGCGCATGACAGCCACCACATGATCGTGGTGGGTACGGATCGCGATCAGATGGCGCTGGCGGCCAACCGGCTGGCGGAGGTGGGGGGTGGCATCACGATCTACCGCGACGGCGAAGAACTGGCGCTGGTCGAACTGCCCATTGCGGGCCTGATGTCCGACAGCCCTGCCCACGAGGTGGCGGCCAAGGCCGACAAGATGGTGCAGGCGATGGAAGCCTGCGGCTGCACCCTCAACAATGCCTATATGCAGCACTCGCTGCTGGCCCTTGTGGTCATTCCCGAACTGCGGATTTCCGACCTTGGGTTGGTCGATGTGCGCACATTTGAATTCATACCCATACTCGAGCCAACAACATGAAAACACTTAGTCAGGGCACCCATGCCCACACCGAGTTTCACGACGCTGCGGCGGCGGTGGAACAGCTGAAAACCCTCTACAGCGAAGCGTCCGAGTTCCTGTGCACACAGTTCCTCGCCGCAATGGAAAATGGCCCGCCAGAGGGGCGCATTCGGGCCTACTATCCCGAAATCCGCTTTACCACGTCCAGCTATGCGCGCGTCGATACGCGCCTCAGCTTTGGTCACGTGTCAGACCCCGGCACCTATTCCACAACCGTCACACGCCCCGATCTGTTCGCGAACTACCTCACGCAGCAGATCGGGCTGCTGATCACCAACCACGACCAACCGGTCGAGATCGGGTATTCGACGACGCCTATGCCGGTGCATTTCGCGGTGGCAAATGATCCCGACATCACAGTCCCGCAACAGGGGGCTGCGTCTTTCCCCCTGCGGGATGTGTTCGACGTGCCAGACCTGAGCAATACCAATGATGACATCGCCAACGGCACCTACACGCCGATCGATGGCATCGGGCCGCTTGCCCCGTTTACCGCCCAGAGGATCGACTATTCGCTGGCCCGCCTGTCGCATTACACCGCGACCGACCCGTCGCATTTCCAGAACCATGTGTTGTTCACGAACTACCAGTTCTACGTGTCCGAGTTCGAGGGCTATGCCCGCGCGCAACTCGATGATCCCGACAGCGGCTACACGTCTTTTGTGTCGACCGGGAATGCCGAGATTACGGCGGGCGACCAACCCCTGCCCGACAGCCCCAAGACACCGCAAATGCCGACCTACCACCTCAAGCGTGCGGATGGGTCCGGGATCACCCTCGTCAACATCGGTGTTGGCCCGTCCAACGCCAAAACCGCGACCGACCACATTGCCGTGCTACGCCCGCATGCCTGGCTGATGGTCGGGCACTGTGCGGGTCTGCGGAACTCTCAGGCGCTGGGCGATTTCGTTCTGGCGCACGGGTACTTGCGCGAGGATCACGTGCTCGACAACGACCTGCCGCCCTGGGTGCCGATCCCCGCGTTGGCCGAAATCCAGATCGCGCTGGAAGAGGCGGTGGCTGGTGTGACCAAGTTGAAAGGGTACGAGTTGAAGCGGATCATGCGCACCGGCACGGTTGCGACGCATGATGACCGCAACTGGGAACTGCGCGACCAGCGCGGCCCGGTACAGCGCCTGTCGCAATCGCGCGCCATCGCGCTGGACATGGAAAGCGCCACGATTGCCGCAAATGGCTACCGGTTCCGCGTGCCCTATGGCACGTTGCTCTGTGTCTCGGACAAGCCGTTGCATGGTGAATTGAAGCTGCCCGGCATGGCCTCGAACTTCTACAAAGAGCAGGTCGCACGCCATCTGATGATCGGAATCCGGGCGATGGAGCACCTGCGCGGCATGCCGCTGGAACGCATCCACAGTCGGAAATTGCGGTCATTTGACGAGACTGCGTTCCTGTGATGGGGGCCTGACGGGGCGAAAACCGCCGAAAACACCGGTTTTTCCCTTGCGCGCGGCCACTATTCGTTGTGTTTTGCCACCACATACCGTTACAAAACGGACATGAGGCCCAAATTGTCGGGCAGACGAAGGAGACCAGAAAATGGCAAAACCTATGACAAAGACCCAGCTCGTCGCCGCATTGGCCGAAGAAATGGGAACAGACAAGAAATCCGCCGGCGGTGCGCTGGACGCAATGTGCGCCCTGATCACCAAGGAAGTGTCCGGCGGTGGTGCTGTCACTCTGCCCGGCGTTGGCAAGATCTATTGCCGCGAGCGCCCCGAGCGTATGGTGCGCAACCCTGCGACCGGTGAGCAGTTCAAGAAAGAAGCGGACAAAGTGGTCAAGATGACCATCGCCAAAGCGCTGAAAGACAGCGTGAACGGCTAAGTCTGCAGTCAGACTGATACGAAAGGGTCGCCCGCTTGGGCGGCCCTTTTGCGTTTCACCCCTCAAACACCGTGGCCGCATCGCCCATGTAGTTGTCCCACGCAAACCAGTACGAGATATGCCCGGCCACGCGCGGCAGTCTTGTCCCGTCCGGACCCAGCAAGGCGTCTTCGGTCACACGCCACTCGGCGCCATCTTGATCGCTCAGCCGCCCACCCTTTGGCGTGAACGTCCGCGCTTGTCGCTCATAGGCCCGCACGGTGCGCGTCTCCGTATCCCCGATCAGCAAAAGCGGCGTGTTCGCGATCCCGTCATTGATCACCGCCTGCCCGTCAAAGGCCGCCAGCGGCCATGCGCGCGCCGCGCCGAACTGCCGGACCGTGAAAACATAGTCCTTTTGCTGATGCACACGCTGATCGACCTGCGCGGGGAACATCAGGTCGGGAGAGGCGAAGTAGTCGTTGTAAACGACACCTGACCCATAGTTGCGGCGGTGCCCGGTCTCGAGGCTCAGCACCTTGGTTCCGGGATTGGACATTTTCCATTTGTCCCATGTGGTGATGACCACCGGGCGCTGTCTGAGAGCGATGCCGCTGCCTACCAGCGGGCCAACCACCGGTTCACCGGTGTACTGGTTCCACAGTGAATTTGTCTCGCGGTCGAACATCAGCTTGTTGGACCGGTATAGGAAACCGGACGAACCAAAGACCAGCGGCTTCGCGCGCCCCTCCACTTGCGTCTCGAACAGAATGCCCGACCCGCACAGCGTGCAATAGGCCAGCGCCAAAGGCACGCCGCCGATCACCTCGTTGAACATCTCGTGCCAGCCCATGATGCGCAGCGGATAGGCACGGGCATCGCCATTGATCGACACACCAAAGACGAGGTCGTCGTCGCGCAGGTAATCGGCCGCCGCCGCTTCCAGAAGATCGGGATTGTCGAGCGATGGAATGCCGTCCTTGACCACGCCGCCCCATGCAATCTCTTCCAGCCGGATGCGCATTTGCTCGGGCTGGATATGTTCGGGGCGCAGGAAGTCCGAGAAATTCTCGTCGATCCGCACCATCAATTCGCGTTTGAAGGCGGGAAAATCGGCATGCGGCGTGATCTGCGGATTTTGCTCCTGCCACAGCATCCACGCGAACCAGTCGGTAAAGTGATCCTCGCCCGTCAGCGCGGTGAGCGTTTCGGCGATCTGCGGGCCGCGCGAGCGGGAAAACCGCAACGAGTTGATCAGGCTGGCCACGACATCGGGATTGTTGCGCGCCCTCAGCTGCGCCATTGCCGCCTCGAACTCGGATGTGGGGGCGGACAACGGGGCGTGCATCGCCTCCAGGATCGACATCTCCTGTGCCATGGCAGCGTGGGGCAGGGCGACCCCGGACAAGGCCAGCCCACCGAATCTGCGGCGCGATAGTTTCATGGATCACCTCCCGTTACCTGCGCGCACTGTGCACGGTCGAGTGATCACATGCACCGCAAAGGGTCGTGATCAGCCCGCTTGCATCCCGTACCGAATTGCCAGAACGTCCGCGCGGAACGGCAAGGGCAGGCTCATGGATTTTCGCGCGATTTTGATGGGGCTGACATTCGCGCTGATCTGGTCCTCTGCCTTTACCTCTGCGCGCATCATCGTCACCCATGCGCCACCGCTTGCGGCATCTTCGCTGCGCTTTTTCATCGCTGGCATCATCGGTGTCGCCGTTGCGCGCGCACTTGGGCAGTCGTGGCGGCTGACGCGCGACCAATGGCGCGCGACATTTGTTTTCGGGCTGTGCCAGAACGCGATTTACCTGGGCCTCAACTTCGTCGCGATGCAAACGATCGAGGCATCGCTGGCCTCGATCATCGCCTCGACCATGCCGCTCATGGTGGCCTTTGCCGGGTGGGTCGTGTTTCGCGACCGCTTGCCGACCCTTGGGGTCGTTGGCCTCGTGCTTGGGATCGCCGGGGTGATCATGATCATGTCGGCGCGGTTGCAGGCGGGCGTTGACCTCTATGGCATCGGGCTGTGCGTGGTGGCCGCGGTTGCGTTGACCGTCGCGACACTGTCGATGCGCACCATGTCGTCGGGTGGAAACCTGATGATGGTGGTGGGCTTGCAGATGTTCGTGGGGGCCGTGGTGCTTGGCATCGCGTCGGCCCTGACCGAGACAATCGTGGTGACCCCCACACCGGCGTTCTATGCGGCCTTTGCCTACACCGTTTTTGTCCCCGGCTTGGTGGCAACGTGGATCTGGTTTTCGCTGGTGGCGCGCATCGGGGCGGTCAAGGCGGCCACATTCCACTTTCTCAACCCGTTCTTCGGGGTGGCGATTGCGGCGCTGCTGCTGGGCGAACGGTTGGGCCCGCTGGATGTGGTCGGCGTGATCATCATCGCCGCGGGCATTCTTGCGGTGCAATTGTCACGTCAGGCCAAAACCTGACGCAAGACTCTTGCGCCAACGCGCGCCCGTCATATTCTGCGCCCTGATTTCAATTCCCGGAGCCTGTTTATGCACCGCCGCGCATTTTTGTTACTGTCCACTGCCGCCCTGATCCCGGGGACGGCATTTGCCTATCCGGCCCAGGAATTTTCCCCCGCCGTCTGGAGCGATCTGCGTGACACAGACCAGACCGTGATCCTGAACTACCGGGCAACATGGTCGCTGACCTGCCAGATCAAGGCCGACCTGATCGCAGAGGCACTGGCCGAAAACCCGAATTACGGGCAGCTGCTGTTCGTGGACGTTGATTGGGATACATTCGGGCGCTCTCAACTGACCGAGCGGCTGAAGGTCAAGCGGCGCTCGACCCTGTTGGTGATGAAGAACGGCAAGGAAGTTGCCCGCCTCGTCAACGAACCCTATGCCCGCCGGGTGCGGGCCCTTCTGGACACTGCCCTTGCAGCCTGACGCCACTGGCCCCAAACGCTATGCCTTTCTACTGATACCGGGTTATTCCCAACTGGGCTTTGCCTGCGCGCTCGAAGCGCTGAGCCTTGCCAACATCCACCCGTCGGGGCGCGAGTTTTACACGTGGCGCCTGATCGGAGAGACGGGCGACCCCGTGCCCGCATACAACGGCGTGACGGCGGCGGTTGATACGGCGCTGCCTGAACTGGGCCGGGACGAAACGCTCGTGGTCTGTGCGGGCAATGACGCGGCCCTTGGCAGCACCAAGGCAGTGCTCAACTGGATCCGGCGCGAGACCCGCAAGGGCATGGATTTCGGGGCGCTGTCCTCGGGGACCTACACGCTGGCATTGGCGGGCCTGCTGTCGGGCAAACGGGTGACGACACATTGGGAGTATCGCGAGGCCCTGACCGAGCTGCTGCCGGATGTCATCATCGATTCCAGCCTGTTTGCTGTTGATGGCCGGGTGTTCACGACGGCGGGCGGTGCGGCGTCGATGGACATGATGCTGGACCGGATCAGACAGGATTACGGCACCGACCTCGCCACATGGGTCGCGGATCAGATGGTCTACACCGACCCGCGCGCGGCCACACATGGGCAACGCCTGTCGCGGCGGGCCCGGCCCGGAATGGTGCATGGCAAGCTGGGGATCGCCTTGCAGATCATGGAAAACAACCTCGAAGACCCGCTGCGCCCGGACGAGATCGCGCAAGTGATCGAACTCAGCACCCGCCAGCTCGAACGGTTGTTCGCCAAACATCTCGGCATGTCGCCCAAGCGTCACTACCTGCAATTGCGGCTGGAAAAGGCCCGGGGACTGCTGCGCCAGACCAGCCTGAGCGTCACGGACATCTGCGTGGCCTGCGGTTTCCGATCCCTGTCGCACTTTTCCAAAAGCTACCGGGGCACCTTTGGCCTCAGCCCGGGGCAGGAAAAACGTGGCACTGGGGCAATTTGGCCCGCGCAACCATGATTGCGCCCGGCGTCTGAGGCGGCTATCCAAATGCCAGCACGGTGAGGATTTCATGAAGCTATTGTTTGTGCACCAGAACATGCCGGGCCAGTACCGCGAATTGATCCAGTGGCTGGCAGCACAAGGCGGGCACGAGATCGTCTTTCTGACCCAGCGCAAGAAACCCCCGGTCTTCGAGGGGGTGCGCACGGTCCAGTACAACTCGCACCACACCGCACCCGAGGATGGGTATGGCCTGTCCCGTACGTGGGAAACCGCGTCAGGCAGCGGGTTCGGCGCCGTGAACGCGCTGAGGGATCTGGTGGACAGCGGCTTTCAGCCTGACATCGTGATCGGCCACGTGGGGTGGGGCGAAATGACGTTCTTCCGCGAGGTGTTGCCAGAAACGCCGATGATCGGGTTCTTTGAATACTACTACTCGGTCCACGGCGGCCCGGTCGGGTTCGATCCCGAAAGCCCGGTCAGCGCGCACGCACCCTACATCATGTATGGCCACAACGTGGTTCCCCAGATGAATATCGGGGTGGTGGATGTCGGCCACAGCCCGACCATGTGGCAGCGGAATCGTTTCCCCAAAAGCTTCCACGACAAGATCTACGTTTGCCATGACGGCATCCGCACGGACAAGCTGGTGCCCAACAAGAAGGCGAGCGTGACCCTTGGCCGGATTGGCCGCCCCCTGACCCGCAAGGACGAGGTCGTGACCTACATGGCCCGCAACCTCGAGACGACGCGCGGCTATCACCAGTTCATGCGGGCCGTGCCCCGGATACAAAAAGCGCGCCCCAATGCGCGGATATTGGTGATTGGTGGCAATGATGCGTCCTATGGCGGGAAATCCAAACATCCTGGCGGCCTGCGCGGGCAGATGGAGGCCGAGGTGGGGCATCTTCTCGATTGGGACAGGCTGCACTTTCTTGGGCAGGTGCCATACGAGAACTACCAGCAGATCATCCAGATCAGCACGTGTCACATCTATCTGACCATGCCCTTTGTCCTGTCGTGGTCTCTGCTGGAAAGCATGTCCATGGGGGCCACCATCGTGGCCAGTGACGTGCCCCCGGTGCGCGAGGCGATGACCCATGGCGAAACCGGTCTGCTTGTCGACTTCTTTGATCCCGAAGCCATCGCGGCGCAGGTCGTCGATGTGCTGGCCCGCCCAAAGGATTTCGCGCATCTCGGCATCGCCGCACGCCAGCATGTCGTCGATACCTACGATTTCCACACCATTTGCCTGCCCGAACATATCCGCCAGATCAACGCGCTGGTGCCCGCCGACAAACAAATCGCGATGCCATAGATCATGAGCGTTGTTGTCCTAGGTGCAGGCGGGCGATTGGGCCGACTTCTGGCCCCGCGTTGGTCTGATGGGGCCCGCTGGCTGACGCGCGCGGATGTCGATGTTCTGGATGCGGATGCGCTGGCACATGCGCTGACGGGCGCAAGCGCGGTCCTGTGCCTTTCGGGCGTCACCAACGGCACGGATCGCGCGATGTCGCTGAACACCACTTTGGCGCGCGCTGCGCTTGACGCTGCGGCCCGGGCGCAGGCGGGGCGAGTGTTCCTGTTCTCATCCGCAGCCGTCTATGGCGCGCAGGGCGGTCGTCTGTCCGAGGACGGGCCCACCGCCGCCACGTCCGACTATGGCGAGGCCAAGATTGCGATGGAAGAGATGGCGGCCACCCATCCTCATCCCTCAACGGTGCTGCGGCTCGGCAACGTGGCCGGAGCGGACGCCATCCTTGATCGGTGGCGTCCGGGCTTTGCGCTCGACACATTTCCAGACGGCTCGACGCCCAAACGCAGTTATATTGGCCCCAACACGCTTGTCCGGGCCTTGCGCACATTGACCGGGCAACACGATTTGCCTGCGATATTGAACCTTTGCGCGCCGGGATGCGTTGAAATGGGTGCGCTTCTGGATGCGGCTGGCCTGGCTTGGGCACACAGGCCGGCGACGGATGAAACGATTGGCGAAGTGTGGCTCGACACGCGGGTTCTTGAGACGATCGTCGCGTTTTCACCGACGGACAGCACGCCCGCAGGTATTGTGGCCGATTGGCAGCGAGGGTTGAACACATGACATGGCGCAAGCGCATTTTCGATCTGTTCTTTGCCAGTCTGCTGGTCCTGATCCTTGGGCCGATCATCCTCTACCTGATCTGGGTGATCTGGCGTAAACAGGGCCGCCCGCTGTTTTATGTGGCCGAACGGATGAAGACGCCCGAGCAGAGTTTCGGGCTATGGAAGTTTCGGACCATGACCGTGGTGGATGCGGATGCGGGTGTGTCGGGCGGCGACAAGGTGTCCCGCATCACGCCCCTGGGGGCGAAGCTGCGCGCCAAGCGGTTGGACGAGTTTCCGCAGCTCTGGAACATCCTGCGCGGCGACCTCAGCTTTGTCGGGCCGCGCCCGCCCTTGCGCGAATATGTCGAGCGGTTCCCGGATATCTACGAAAAAGTGCTGCAATCGCGCCCGGGTGTGACGGGGCTGGCGACAATCCGCTTTCACAAACACGAGGACAGATTGCTGGCCCGGTGCCGCACACCCGAAGAAACGGACGACGTCTACACCCGCATCTGCGTCCCGCGCAAAGCACGGCTGGATCTGATCTACCAACGCAACCAGTCAACCTGCTATGACTTTGATCTTGTGTTCCAAACCATCGGTAATCTCTTTCGTCGCAACCGCTCAACCGGGACTTGAATTGCGCGATTGACTTACCGAATCACTTCAAATGTGCAAAAAATGTGCACCCGATGCTTATTACATCGGAGAGCCGAAGCATAAAGTTGCCAATTTGAGGTGAGTTTTTCTAGTGGTGCTACAAGTTAGCACAAATTTGATACTTGGCTGATTTATACGTCCCCCAGGGTGCGTGACCCAGTCGATTAAGAGGACGCGATGATAAGCCTGTTGAAATCGTTGTCACGGACACAAAAGCGCAATTTGCTGATCGCAATTGACTCGATGTTGATCCCTGCGGCGCTGTTTTTTGCCTTCAGCCTGCAATTGTCCACGGCAAATGCGTGGGAGATGACGCAGTCGTACCTGCCCATCCTTCCCTACATGCTGATCGTGTCGGCCGCACTGTCCGTCTGGCTTGGCATTTGTTCCACCACGCTCAACGAATACGAATCCGGCTCGATTGGTCGGACGGCTGTGTTCGCGTCCTTGCTGGCGATGACATCGACCCTGCTGACGGCGGCATCGAACATGCCCCTGTCGCTCAGCACGCATATCGTTTTTGGCATCACCTTCTTCGTCTTTTCCATCATCAGCCGGGCCGTATTGCTACAGGTCGTGCTGGCCATCTATCGCAACGGGACAAACCGCTATCGCGTGCTGATCTATGGTGCGGGGACCACGGGGATGCAGCTGGTGTCGGCCCTGCGAAACCACGAAATGATCGAACCTGTAGCGTTTGTGGACGACAATCAGGCGCTGCAAGGGGTGAGCGTCCTGCGCCTGCCGGTCTACAGCCCCGTGCGCATCGCCGAGATCGTGGCAGAGCGGAACATTGATCGTGTTCTGCTTGCCATCCCGTCCCAAAGCCACCCCAAACAGATGCAAATCGCCCGCCGCCTGCAAAAGATGGGGCTTGAGGTGCAAACGCTGCCCTCGTTCTCGCAACTGATCGGAGAAGAGGCGCTGGTTGAGAAACTGACGCCTGTGAACCCGCGGAACTTCCTGGGGCGCGACGAAGTCGACCGCCGCCAGGGCGAAGCCGCCGAAGCCTATGAGGGGCGTCGTGTTCTCATTTCCGGCGCAGGCGGCTCCATCGGTTCGGAACTCAGCCGTCAGGTGCTGGAATGCCATCCGTCCCGGATCGTGCTGTATGAATTGAGCGAGCTGGCGCTGTACCAAATCCATCAGGAACTGATGCAACTGGTTGAAGGCAGCGATATCGAGATCATTCCGCTGCTGGGGTCCGTGACAGACGGGCGCCAGGTTAGGCGCGTGCTGCAGGACTACGACATTCAGGTAGTCCTCCATGCGGCCGCCTACAAACATGTGCCGCTGGTCGAATTCAACCCGCTCGCCGGTCTGGCCAACAACGTGCTGGGCACCCAGACGCTGGTGACCGAGGCCGCCAGTGCCGGGGTCGAGCGGTTTGTTCTTATCTCGTCGGACAAGGCTGTGCGTCCCACAAACATCATGGGCGCATCCAAGCGGCTGGCGGAACTGGTGGTGCAGGACGTGGCCCACCGTATAGCGGCCAAACGCGGCCTCGTCTTTTCGATCGTGCGCTTTGGCAATGTGCTTGGCTCGTCCGGATCGGTCGTGCCGCTGTTTCAGGAACAGCTGCGCCGGGGTGGCCCGCTGACCGTGACGCATCCGGATGTGTCGCGCTACTTCATGACCGTGCAAGAGGCTGTGCACCTCGTGCTGCGCGCCGGGTCGCTGGCGAAAGGGGGCGAGGTGTTTGTTCTGGACATGGGCAAACCGGTCAAGATCGAACAGCTTGCGCGGCAAGTCATTGAAAGCGCAGGCTTTACCGTGCGTGACTTGCAGAACCCCGAGGGCGATATCGAGATTGAGTTCACCGGTCTGCGCCCGGGCGAAAAGATGACCGAAGAGCTGACGCTGAACGGCGCGCTGATCGGCACCGGACACAAGAAAATCTTCTTTACCGTCGAGAAAAGCCTGAGCGAAATCGAGGTGGCCTCGGCCGTACGTTCGTTGCGCCAGGCCTTGGCGGCGAGCGACGAGGATGCAGCGCGCGATATCGCCAAACGGTGGGTCGAAGGCTACAGCACCGTGGACGCGACACCCGAAGAAGATCGCGAAGTGTTCACCCTGTATCCTGAAAGACGCGCTTTGCCGCCTGTCCGGCCTGATCTGCGTGCTTTGCGTTGATTTCAAACACGTGGCCGTGATCTAAACTGGCCAAACATCGCAAAGACTTTGAACCGGACAGTGACAGAAATGCCCAAGACTTTTCAAGCATATGTGCTGACGGGTGTCAGCAGTTTGGCGTTGTGCATCGCAGCCGCTTCGGCCACCGCTCAGGGGCAGAAAGCTGACAAACCGGCCGTCGTCACATCCGCGCCGACGCTCAACTTTTACGGTGTCCCCGGCCTGATCGACATGCCCACGGGTGAGGCGCTGCCAAGCGGGCAGCTGGCCGTCGGCGTGTCGAGCTTTGGCGGTCAGACACGCACCAACCTGACCTTCCAGTTTTCGCCGCGCATCTCGGCCACCTTCCGTTACATCGGCATTCAGGACTGGAACTCCGACGGGTTCGACACCTATCGCGACCGCAGCTTCGATGTCCGCTACCTGCTGCTGCGCGAGGGGCGGTACAAACCCGCCGTGACCGTTGGTTTGCAGGATTTTGCGGGCACCGGCATCTACGCCGGCGAATACCTGGTCGCGACCAAGAATTTCCGCCGCCCGTTCCGCCTGCCCGGCAAGGTCAAGGTGACGGCCGGGCTGGGCTGGGGCCGTCTGGCCGGTGTTGGAGACATCGGATCGCCGCTTGGCGCTGACCGCCCCTCTTTTGACGCGCAGGACCGTGGTGGTGAACCGGCCACAGATCAATGGTTCCGTGGCCCGGTGTCGCCCTTTGGCGGGATCGAGTGGCAGGTGAACGACCGCCTTGGGCTCAAGGCAGAGTACTCGACGGACGCATACGAGGCCGAAACGTCGCGGGGCGTGTTCAGCCGTGACTCGCGATTGAATTTCGGTGCCGAGTATCAGCTGAATAACGCTGTGCGTATTGGTGGCTACTGGCTGTACGGTTCCGAAATCGGGATCAACGCGCAAATCCAGTTCAACCCCAAGAACGCGGCAACGCCCTACACGATCGCAGGCCCACGCCCGATCATCGTGCGCCCCGACCGCCGGTCGAACCCAGCCGCCTATGACACCGCATGGTCATCGTCGCAAACCGCGCCTCTGGTCATCCGCGATGCCATCGGCCCCGAGCTGGAAGCCAGCGGCATCCGCCTTGAATCGATCTCGGTCACGGCAACCCGGGCCGAGGCGCGCGTGTCGAGTATTGACTATGACAACCTCGCCATCGTGGTCGGCCGCACGGCCCGCGCCATGGCGCGTGTTCTGCCACCCTCTGTCGAGGCCTTTGACATCGTGCTCGTGAACAACGGGCTGGCCCTGTCTAACGTGACGATCGCCCGCAGCGATCTCGAAAGCCTCGAGTTCCAGCCAGATGCCAGCCAGGCGCTGCTGTCCAAGGTGACAGTCAGCGACGCCGCGCCTTCCGCACCTGACAACGCCGCCGTCGTCCAAAGCATATACCCACGGTTCAGCTGGTCGCTTGGCCCCTATTTCCGACCCAGCTATTTCGACCCCGATGAACCGTTGCGTTATGACTTCGGGATTTCCGCAGAGGCGCGTTACCGCTTTGGTCCGGGCTGGTTGCTCAGCGGCGAGATACGGCACCGCCTGACGGGTACGATTGCGGACAGTGATCGCCTGTCGAACTCGGTTCTGCCACGGGTCCGCACGGATGCGATCCTGTATGCCCGCGCCGCGGATACAACGCTCGAGAACCTGACGATTGCCAAGCAGTGGAAAGCGGGCAAGAACACCTATGCGCGTTTCACTGCGGGGTATCTGGAACAGATGTTCGGCGGCGTTTCTGCCGAACTGTTGTGGAAGCCTGCCGCGAGCCGCCTGGCCCTCGGAATCGAAGCCAACTATGCACGCCAGCGCGACTTTGATCAGGCCCTCGGCTTTCAGGACTACGATGTCGTGACGGGTCACGCGTCGGCCTACTACCAGTTCGGCCAGGGCTATTTCGGCCAGTTGGATGTGGGCCGCTATCTCGCGGGCGATTACGGCGCGACCCTCACGGTCGAGCGCCACTTTGATAACGGCTGGCGGGTCGGCGGGTTCTTTACGCTGACGGACGTGTCTGCCGAAGACTTTGGCGAAGGGTCGTTTGACAAGGGCATCAACATCACGGTCCCGGTCAGCTGGTTCACAGGGCGTCCGTCCAAACAGTTCCAGACCACGACAATCCGTCCCATCCAACGCGATGGCGGTGCGCGCCTGAACGTGTCGGGCCGGTTGTATGAGCAAGTGCGCGACGGTCATCTCGATGACCTGTCGGGCGACTGGGGAAGGGTTTGGGAATGATGCGCGCGCTTTCAACCGCACTCGTGACGTCGGTCCTGTTTCTGGCAGGCTGTTCGGGGGGGACGGACACGTCCTCGACCCAGGCATCGCAGTTGCGCAACATCTACGAAGTGTTCCGTGCGCAAAGACAGGATCCCGCGCCTTTGCCCACGCTCACCCCCGCATTGATCGACAGCCTGACAGTGCCCTCTCTCGAGGTGACGGTGGAAAATCGCGGCACAACCGCGTTCCTCATCCCGTTTTCGGATCGCCGTGACAGCCGCCCCGGTGCCTTGCGCACATGGCGGACGGCGGGCGATGCGATGGTTGTCCTGCGCGACGGTGTGTTGGTGACGACGCGCGGTCTGGGCAACGATCTGGGGTCCACGAACGCGGATTCTGCAGTGCAGGGTATCCAGCGCCGTGTGCCGGTCTCCGGCCCGCATACGATCTACTTCACCAACTCGGACAATGGCGTCGACCAGATCGATCTGCTGTGCGAGATGCGCACCGTCGGGAACGAGACGATCGAGATCGTCCAGCGCCAGTTCAGCGTTGTCCACCTGCAGGAAAACTGCACGGGCACGCGTGGGATCATCACCTATGATTACTGGGTGGATCGCCGAGACTCGACCGTGTGGCAATCACGCCAGTGGGGCGGGCCCAAGCTAGGGTATATCCGGACACGTCTGCTCAAAAAATGATCGCGTTGCTGCACCGCGGCAACAAAGTAAGAGTTTCGTACACAATCGTCTGATCCCGATTGTATTTTCGGCGAAGTTGGAATACATCCGTAATAGTTCGTAAAGGAGTCATATCATGACCAAAACATTGAAACTGATTTCTGCAGCCGCTCTGGTTGCCGCTACATCCACAGCCGCTCTGGCACAGGACGTTCCTTTGAACACAACTGTTGCCGGTGGCACGGGCGCTGAGCAAGTCAGCGGCCAAGGCGAAGCAGGCACACTGACACTGACAGCGACCGGCACACTGCTGGGCCTGACAGCTATCGTTCTGCTTGGTGGGTCCTCGTCCAGCACGACAACCACCAACTAAGCTACTCATTTCCTTCGGGAAATCGGAAGGGCCTGCAAATTTTTGCAGGCCCTTTTCTTGTGCGGTATCAGCCGATCCCGGATCGCGTCCCAAATGACGCGCGCAAATTTTTGGCACTCGCTGTTTTTCGCTGCCCTGCAGCATTGGAACAAGCGGCCTTCCTCTCTTTCCCGGCTCTGGCGCGCCGTGACGTTGTTGCGCCGTGTGCCTTGGTCAAAGTGATGCCCTGTACAGGAACAAAACGGGGTACTCCCAATGATTCGATTCTTTTTAGGCACGGTGGCTGTGATCGCGTTTGCTGCAACTGCGAACGCACAACAAACAGGCACCACTCCGACAACCGAGGTTCCGCCGGAAGGTGCGGCACCTGCCACCACGGACGGTGCTCTTTTGGGTGGCACGCTGACGCCAGAGGTCGGGGCCATCGCGCTTGCGGTCGGTGTCGGTATCGCCATCATCGCCTCGGACGGCAGCAATGGCACCACCACCACAACCGGCACCGGGCCGTAATGGCGTCAGTCGCCTGACAACGCCGCCTCGATCGCGTCCCTCAGGGGGCGCGACATCGGGGTTGTTTTGGACCCCCACGTGTCGACAACCGATCCATCCGGCGCAAACAGGATCTTGTTGAAGTTCCAGCGCGGGACAAAACCGGTTTCCGATTTTACATGACGATAAAGGGGATGGGCCTTCGCCCCTGTGACAGCGGTGATATCCGTCATCGGCATATCGATCCCATAGGTCATCTCGCAGAATTCCCTTACCTCTTCCGCACTGCCGAGCTCCTGGCGAAAGTCATTTGACGGCACCGCCAGCACGACAAGGCCCGCGTCCCGATAGGTGTCATAAAGGTCCTGCAAGGCTTCATACTGGTCGGTAAAGGCGCAGCGCGACGCGGTGTTGACCACCAGCACAGGCCGCCCCGACCAGTCCGCCATGTCCAGCGTGCCACCGTCGATGGACGGAAAGGTGACATTGGGCATCCCGGCCCAGGCCACAGTCGCCGTGAAAATGCCCACACAGATGGCCAATAGACGTCGCATATCGCATTCCTATCTGTTCGTGCCACCTAACCTAGGGCGCGGGGTGTCGCAGTCACCCTCTTTCATTTGCATGCGATTGCCCCAAATATGGGTAGAACCCGGCCCATATGGGAAAGGCACCACATGACCAAATACACCAAAGACCCGGACGTGATTGCGACCCTGTCGCCCGAAGAGTTCTATGTCACGCAGGAAAGTGGCACGGAACGCCCCGGCACGGGCAAACTGCTCGCCAACAAGGAACCCGGCATTTACGTCGACATCGTGTCGGGCGAGCCGCTGTTCGCCTCGTCCGACAAATACGAAAGCGGATGCGGCTGGCCCTCGTTCACCAAGCCGATCGAGCCTGCCCATGTCGAGGAATTCCGCGACGCCTCGCTTGGCATGATCCGCACCGAAGTGCGCAGCAAACACGGCGACAGCCATCTGGGCCACGTGTTTCCCGATGGCCCGCGGGATCGCGGCGGCCTGCGCTATTGCATCAACTCGGCCTCGCTGCGCTTTGTCCACCGCGACGACATGGATGCCGAGGGCTACGGCGAATACCTGAACCAAGTGGAGGATGTGGCATGAGCGATGCACGCGCAGTTTTGGCGGGGGGATGTTTCTGGGGTATACAGGATCTGATCCGCAAAAAGCCCGGCGTGAAATCCACTCGCGTAGGGTATACGGGCGGCGATGTGCCCAATGCGACCTATCGCAACCACGGCACCCATGCCGAGGGGATCGAGATCATCTATGACCCGGCGATCATCTCCTTTCGCGATATCCTGGAATTCTTCTTTCAGATCCACGATCCCACCACGCTGAACCGGCAGGGCAATGATCGGGGGCTCAGCTACCGCTCGGCCATCTACTACGTGGACGAGGATCAAAAGGCCGTCGCCCTGGACACGATTGCGGATGTGGATGCCTCGGGCCTCTGGCCGGGCAAAGTGGTGACCGAAGTCGAACCCGTCGGCGATTTCTGGGAGGCCGAGCCCGAGCATCAGGACTACCTCGAACGTATTCCGCACGGCTATACCTGCCATTTCATCCGCCCCGATTGGGTGCTGCCACGGCGCGCTGCCGAGTAAGCGACCCAATAAAATAGACATGCAAAGAGCGCAGCCGACAGACCGTTGGCTGCGCTCTCTTTTTACGCAACGTTGAAAAAATCGGCAAAATGTGAATAGTTATAGAAAATCGATATAACTTCGGGAGGGAAATTATGAAACTGACACAAGGTCTCGCTGCCGCCGTTCTGGCTCTGTGCGGCACATCCGCATTCGCAGCGGCATGTCTGGAAGTGACCCTCACCGGCACGCAAGGCGGCCCGCCCGTGTTTCAGGGGCAGGCCGGGTCAGGCACACTTGTGACATTTGGCGATGAAGAAAATGGATGCCGCGACACTCTCCTCCAATTCGACACGGGGCGCGGAACGACACAGCAGTTGTCCAAGATCGGCGTGCCCGCAGGGCGCCTGACGGCGGTGTTCTTCACCCACATCCATTCGGATCATGCCGAGGGGTTCCCGGACCTCATGCAACTGCGCTGGCACTTCAACTCGGCCGGGCCAAAGGTGGATGTGGTGTGCAGCACGGATGTGAAATCCCCGGCGGGTCACACCCTCAGCTGCGAGAAATTCGCCAATCACATCGGGGATGCGCTGATCAATTCCGGTGAGATGGCGCAGCGGCTTGCCGAGAACCCCAAGCGCCTGCCGGGTGGTCCGTCAGAGCTTTTGAATGTCGCAACGTTCGCGCCCGCGCAGACCCCGCAAGTGGTCTGGTCCAAAGGGGATGTATCGGTGTCAGCCATTGCGAGCCGCCATGTCGCGGGCCACGCCTCGTACCGGGTCGACACGCCAGCGGGCAGCGTCGTGATCGGCGGGGATGCGGGCAATGACACAGCGGCCCCACCGCGCGACAGTTCGACCTCGGCACAGGTTGAGATGCTGGCCAATGGCGCGGATGTCGTCGTGCATTCGGTTATCCACCCGGTGATGGGCCCGGACGGGACCACGGGCTTTCCCCCACCCATCTACTATCGCCAATCGACGGCCACCGATCTGGGGTCACTGTCGCAGCGCGCGGGCGTGGCGCATTTGATGCTGACGCACCTGATCCCGCCTGTGGGCTCACCGCGTCAGGGGCCCTATCCGCTGCCCGATGGCGGGCTGACGACAGACGATTACGACGCCGCCGTGCGGGACGGTGGGTTTGAGGGCAATGTTGTCGTCGGAACGGATCTGGCCAAGCTGCGGCTTGTCGCTAACTAAGCAACGCGGCCCGCCCATATCAGGGGCGGGCCAATGCCTTACACACTCATGCAGATGTATTTCATCTCGAGGAATTCCTCGATCCCGTGATGCGATCCCTCGCGGCCCAGACCCGATTGCTTGACCCCGCCAAAGGGGGCCACCTCGGTCGAGATGATGCCGGTGTTGACCCCGACCATCCCGTATTCCAGCGCCTCAGCCACCTTGTAAACGCGGCTCAGATCGTTGGCATAGAAGTAGGCGGCAAGGCCAAAGATCGTGTCGTTGGCCATGGCGATCACGTCGTCCTCATCCTCGAACTTGAACAGCGGGGCGAGGGGGCCAAAGGTTTCCTCATGTGCGACCTTCATGTCCTGCGTGACGCCGGTCACGATGGTGGGTTCCAGGAACGTGCCGCCCAACGGGTGCGCCTTGCCCCCGGTCAGGATCGCGCCGCCATTGTCCACCACATCCGCCAGATGATCCTGCACCTTTTCGACCGCCTTGTCGGTGATCAGCGGGCCTGTGGTGACGCCGTCCTCCAGCCCGTCGCCGACCTTCAACGCCTCGACCGCATCTTTCAGCTTGGCGGCAAAGGCGTCATAGACCCCCGCCTGCACATAGATCCGGTTGGCGCAGACACAGGTCTGGCCCGCATTGCGGAACTTGCAGATCATCGCGCCCTCGACGGCAGCATCCAGATCGGCGTCGTCAAAGACGATGAACGGGGCATTGCCCCCCAACTCCATCGAGCATTTCATGACCTGATCGGCGGCCTGTTTCAGCAGGATACGCCCCACCTGGGTCGAGCCGGTAAAGGTCAGCTTGCGCACGGCGGGGTTCTCGCAAAACTCCTTGCCCGTGCCCGAGGCATCCGAGGTTGTGACCACCTGGAACACCCCGTCCGGAATGCCCGCGCGCTTGGCCAGCACTCCCATGGCGGTGGCCGACAGCGGTGTTAGTTCTGCCGGACGCGCGACAAAGGCGCAGCCAGCGGCCAGCGCAGGCGCGGCCTTGCGGGTGATCATGGCGTTGGGGAAATTCCAGGGCGTGATCGAGGCGGCGACGCCGATGGGCTGCTTCATCACGGTGATGCGCTTGTCACGTTGGTGGCCGGGGATCGTCTCGCCGTAAATACGCTTGGCCTCTTCGGCAAAGAACTCGACGAATGACGCGCCATAGGCGATCTCGCCCTTGGCCTCGGCCAGGGGCTTGCCCTGTTCGGCGGTCAGGATGGTGCCCAGATCGTCCTGATGCTCCATCATCAACTCGAACCACTTGCGCAACACGGCGGCGCGTTCCTTGCCGGTCCAGGTCGCCCACGCCTTTTGCGCGGCCTCAGCACCCGCAATGGCATCAGCGACTTGCACCCGGCTGAGGTCAGACACCTGGGCCAGTACATCGCCGCGTGCGGGGTTCGTCACGTCAAAGGTCCCATCGTCCCCGTCAACGAATGCGCCGTTCACATAGGCGCGGGGTTCCAGCAGGGCGGGGTCGCTGAGCATGGATTTGAGGTCGGTAGTCTGGTCTAGCATGGGGCATCCTTTCGGGTCTGGTGCATCTCAACCAACCCGCGCTAGCATTGTCCAGTTCCAAACACGGAGGGGCGGTGATGCCAGACATGGACGATGCCTATGCAAACGGCGCCTATATCGAGGGTGCAGCCGACTATCCGCCCCGCTGGTCCGAGGCGGCCGAGGCCTTTCGCACCGCGCTTGGGGCACGTGCGCGGCTGGGCCTGTCCTATGGTCCGTCCGAGCGCATGGCCATCGATCATTTCCTGCCCGACGGGGTGGCCAAGGGTACGCTGATCTTTGTGCATGGCGGCTACTGGCTGAAATTCGACCGCTCCTACTGGTCGCATCTGGCTGCCGGTGCGCTGGCCCAGGGGTGGGCGGTCGCCATGCCGTCATACGATCTGTGCCCCACTGTCCGGATCGCCGGGATCACCCAGCAGATTGCGCAGGCGGTGGCGGAAATTGCCAACGCCTCCGCGGGCCCCATCAGTCTTGCCGGTCACTCTGCCGGCGGGCATCTGGTCGCGCGGATGCTGGCACCTGGCATGCTGCCCGAAGCGGTGCTGGCGCGCATTTCCCATGTGGTGCCAATCTCGCCCGTTGCCGACCTCGAACCGCTGTTGCAGACGGCGATGAACACGGATTTCGGGATGGATACGGGCATGGCCCGCGCCGAAAGCCCGATCTATCAGCCAGCGCCGGACGTGCCCGTCACCGTCTGGGTCGGGGCGGCGGAACGGCCCGCATTTCTGGATCAGGCGCAGGTGCTGGCCGAGGCCTGGGGTTGCGCGCATGCCGTGACCGAGGGCGAACACCACTTCAACGTGATCGACGCGCTGGCCGACCCCGACAGCGACTTGATCCGGCGCTTGACGACCGCCCCGTGACGCGCAACATGTGCGCGGCTGCGGGCGATGGCGTCGCGCGCAAATCTCTGCCAACACCGTCCTGCACGCCGGGACCTTTCTGAAAAGGAGGGTCGCGATGACCGCTCGCCCCGATTACTACCGCTTTCACAATGGCCAGCAGGCCGTCTTGCCGTTCGAGGCCGCTGAATATGACGCCCGGCTGGCCGAGTTGCGCGACCGGATGGACGCGCAAGGCGCCTCTGCCGCTGTCTTCACCTCGATGCACAACGTCGCCTACTACTCGGGCTTTCTCTATTGCGCCTTTGGCCGTCCCTATGCCTGCGTCGTGACCGAAGACGCCTGCGTCACGATCTCGGCAGGGATCGACGCGGGTCAGCCCTGGCGGCGCTGCCACGGCGACAACATCACCTATACCGACTGGCAGCGCGACAATTTCTGGCGCGCGCTGCGCGAGGTCACGGGCGAGGGGGCCGTGATCGGGGTGGAATCCGACCACCTGACCTTGCTGCAACAGGCCAAGATGGAGGATTTCCTGAAACCCGTCGCCACCGTGGACCTTTATGAAACCACAATGCGCCAGCGCATGCACAAGTCCGAGGCCGAGATCGCCCTGATCCGGCACGGTGCCCAGGTCGCGGATGTGGGCGGCTACGCCATCCGCGACGCGATCAAGGCGGGCACGCGCGAGATTGACGTGGCCATGGCCGGGCGCGACGCGATGGAGTTGGAGATCGCCAAACGCTTTCCCGATGCCGAATACCGCGACACCTGGGTCTGGTTCCAGTCAGGGATCAACACCGACGGGGCGCACAACCCGGTCACGGGCCGCGTGCTGGAACCCGGCGATATCCTGTCGCTCAACACCTTTCCCATGATCTCGGGCTACTACACCGCGCTGGAACGGACCCTGTTTGTCGAAACCGTGGACGAACGAAGCCTCGCGCTCTGGAACCACAACGTTGCCGCGCATGAACTCGGTATGTCCCTGCTGAAACCGGGGGCCACCTGCGCCGAGGTGACCGAGGGCGTGAACGCCTATTTCCGCGAACACGACCTGCTGCAATATCGCAGCTTTGGGTACGGCCACTCCTTTGGCGTGCTCAGCCACTATTACGGGCGCGAGGCGGGGCTGGAACTGCGTGAGGATATCGACACGGTGCTCGAACCCGGCATGGTCATCTCGATGGAACCGATGCTGACGATCCCCGACGGCAAGCCGGGCGCGGGCGGCTACCGCGAACATGACATCCTGATCATCACCGAGGACGGCAACGAAAACATCACCGGCTTTCCTTACGGCCCGGAGCACAACGTGGTCGGCTGAGCCCCTCAAATTTTCTGCACCCTATGTCCGGCCCGCGCCTTCCTTTGGCGCGGGCTTTTTGCAACTATCGGGTCAAACTTCCACGCTTGTGGATGTAAATCGACGTAACATTGCCTATATGTGTCTCAACACATTGATAGATCGGAGAATTTGATGGCGGATTTCGCGAGCCAAGTGCAAGAATCCCAGGCCCAGGTGGCCGAAGCGCAAACCAAGATCGCTGAATTGACCAGCCGGATCGAGACGGCGCGCGCCAAGATGAAGTCGGGCGATGACATCGCCATGGACATCGAAAACGCCACGCTCGAGGACGTGCACGCCCATACGGACGTGATGAATGCCAACATCGCCGAGCTGATCATGGGGCTGGATGACGTCACCGCCGCCTTCTCCAAGGACTTTGACGAGATGCGGACCAAGACGGGCTGGGAAAGCTTTGTCGGTGTCTTCGCCAAGGCCAAGGCGGAATCGATGCGTCAGGAACGCGTGCGCACAGCCTCTATTGATGACAAGCTGCAAGACCTGATTTCGAAATCGGATGTGATCGTGCAGCTGCTGCAAGGGCAGTTGACCATGCTCGAAGAGCAAAAGGTCAAGGTCGAGGGCAACCTGACCGAGACACTGGACGAACGCGAATTCACGGTGCAGGAACTCTCGGCCCTGCAAGGTGAAATTCAGGGCATGGACCCCAAGATCATCACGCTGGAAAACAAGATTGCGTCCGAAACCGACGCCGCCGCGCGCACCGCGCTGGAAACCGAACTGGCCGAGTTGAACAGCCAGTACAACCAGATGGTGCAGGACGAACAGGTCAAACTCGCCAAGTCCCAGACGCTCGAACGCTATATCGAAAAGGGCAAGACCTGGATCGACTCCCTGCAAAACCAGGCCGCGACCCAGATGGTGCTGATCAACAAGCTGCAAACCGACACCAAGCAGCGCGTCGTGCTCTATGACGCGCTCACCAAGTCGCTGAAAACCGCCCAGCAACAGGACGTCGCCCACCGCATCAACGAGATCGGCGTACAGACGGATCAAGAGGCGCAAACCGCCATGGCCGGGATCGGGGCCGCCACGAACAAGCGGATGGCCGACATGCTCGAAGCACACGAAGACCACATGGTCTTCGCCCGCGACGTGCTGGAGCAAAAGGCCAAAGCCGACGAACGCTTTGCCCGCCGCTTCGCCCAGATCGTCGAAAAACACGACAGCAACGCGTATGGGGGCTAGGCCATGAAACTCGGCCTCGCCGCCATCGCGGTCTCCATCGTCAGCCTCATCGCCTCCATGGCCTTCGGCGCACCCGTCTGGGTCAACGCCGTCGGGTTTTTCTGCGGGATCGCAGGGCTTTATCTGCTCAGCCGCAAGCGCGGCTGAGCCAAAGCACTATGACCAAACCCGACACCATAGGGCTCACTGACCTTTTCGCCTCGCGCCGCTACTTCAAGAAGCTCGAGACGATCACCGGGCACCTTGCCCTAGCTTTTCTACATGCCGAGCCTCGTCCATGATTTTGAAGATCGCATCTATCGTTGTGGGTGTTCTGGGTATTCTCGCTGCCAGTAAACTTGGTGCTGCATGGTGGGCCTTTGTTCCGTTTATTGCTCTGGTGTTGATAGGGCTACTTCTGTTGGGTGCTTTCGATATGGACGCGGACAGGTCCGGACTTGGTGGGCATGACCGATGAACCAAAGCAAACCCGACACCATAGGCCTCACCGACCTTTTCGCTTCGCGCCGCTACTTCAAGAAGTTCGAGACGATCACGTCCCATCTGGGCCGCGTCGCAGGTGTGATGGAGGCTGAGGGGGATTTGAACCGGGACGAGGTCAAGATCCTCACCCGCTACATCACCGAACTCACCTTCACCTTCCGCGCGCTCTCGCAAAAGTACCTTCTGGTGGGCCGCGACACGGGCCGGTTCTTTGGCTCGCTCGCCATCGACGCACACGAATCCGGCTTTCCGGCTGCCGAAGAGTTGATCACAATGGCCTCCGACGCCCAGCAGGCCGACCGGCATCTGGCGGGTATGGCCTCGGCGGATGAGTTGAAAAAGCAGATGGTCGAGGTGATCGTGGGCGAGCGCCAGGTGCCGACCAAGCTGCAATTCGCCCTGTCCCAACGGCTCTATTACGAAGAGTTGTTGCGCGGGCAACTGTTCTGGCCCCGCAACGATCCGCAGATCGTGTGGACGGGCAACAAGGACGACAACCGCCGCATCTTCCGCATCCACTGGGCCGTTTATGACAGCCAGGTGAACCTGCCGATCATCTACATGATGGAGGTCGAGGATTCGGGCAGCACCGCCCTGCCCAAGGATCAGCGCCGCTGGCCGGAGGCACAGGCGCATCTGATGGCGCAAGCGCTGAGCGGGTTGAAACTGGTGACGATTGCCAAGGGGTTTGATGAGGATTTCAACGATCTGCACCCCAAACGCCTGCGCCGGTTCCACCTGGGGCCGATGTACTCCTCGGCCTTCACCAAACAATCCGGGCCGATCTCCCAAGTGCTCGAGGCCGCGCGCGCGCCGGAAGGGCAGGATTGGTCACTGGTCTGGACCGAAGAGGACTTGCAGTCCGAACGCGTGATCGAGGAACGCGCAGGCTGGTTTTCGAATGTCGAACGCGAGGTGTTCGCGCTCGACCCCTTCGCCGGACGCGGGGCCGAGACGGGCACCACACGGATGGAGCGCAGCATCGTCCTGCCCCAACGCCCCTACCAGGCACTCGAGGAACTGAACCCGCCCGGTTTTCGGTCTGTGCGCAAATTCGTGGTCAGCCCGGCGGGCCGGGTGCTGAGATATTGAAGGTGGTGTCGCTTGTTGGGACGGGAGCCTCCGGCGGGCATATTTGCCGGAACAATGAAGAGGACTAGGGCATGAGTGAAACATCGGACCAAATGGAACTGCGCGAGGCCGAGATCACGGCGCATTATCCCATGGCGCTGGCCATGTTGCAGGGGTTCGATCACGCGCCGCGCATCGGCAAGGGCAAGGAGGTACCGCAAGCCGAACGCTCCGCCGGTATCGGCACCCGCCGCCGGTTCCGCACCACCACGCCCGGCCTTGTGACCCGCCGCACCACGCCCACCGGGGCCGTGCAGTTGATGGCCACCATCGAGGGCGCGGATGACGATGACGCGCTGATGTCGCCCGTGCAGGCCACCACGCTCAACGCCTTGCGCCGTGCCATCTCCATCGCGCTGGCCGTGGCCGAGAACTATGCCGCAGTCTCCGGCCTTGGCGATCTGAAACGCGCCAACCTCGAAGGGGCCTTGCCCGCCGCCCGCAAGACCGAATTCGCCGAACTGCTCGCCGCCGAGGCGCTGATCACGCTCTATGTCTTTGGCAACGCCACCGCCTATCTGCTTTCGGCGCACCAAAGCGAAGTCACGGTCGAGGTGGGCGAGGTCGAGGAGATCCTGACTGACAACGGCCAGACCGCCCTGCACGGCTGCCTCTGGGAACTCGATCAGGACATCGCCGCTCACGCCGCCGACGACACCCACCTTGTCGCCACGATCACCGCCTTTGCCGAGGCGCTGATGGAAAAGGTGTCCTTGCGCGCCCAGACCGCCCCGCGCCTCGCGGCCTTCACCGGCGCCAGCTGGCATGTGGAGGCGGACGATTTCACCATCCAGGGCTTCACCCCCGCGACCAAGGCCAAGACGCAAACCCTCACCATGACCTTCAAGAAACCGCACGAGGTCGTGGGCAACCATATCGCCAAGTACCAGGCCATGAAGCTGGCCAAGATGCTGATGGCCTATGACTTCGACCGACGGCTCAACCCCTTTGCCGAACTCGGCGGCTTCATCTTTACCTTCATGGGCGACGGCAAGCCGGGCACAGGGAAAACCACGCTGATCCAGATGATGGCCGGGCTGGTCAATGACTACTGCCAGGTCGCGGGCTACCCCTTTCGCTACCAGAACCTGAGCACCGACAATATCGACAGCTACCAGGGCAAATCGGGCCAGAATGCCAAGGCGTTCATCAACACCGTGCTTGATCCTGGCGTCATCGGTTTCGGCACCATCGACGATATCGATCAGTTGGCGGGCAAGCGGGGCGACCGCCAATCCTCCGCCGGGCAACTCGAAATCACCGCCGTGCTGATGGAGAGCTTTGCCGGCGCCAACACCGTTGTGCGCGGCAACTGCACCTTCGGCATGTTCTCGAACTACCCCGAGAATGTGGACGACGCCCTGCGCCAGCGCGCCGGGGCCCGCTTCCTCGTCGACGGCCCGCAAACGCGCGAGGATTACATCGACATCCTGTACCTGCTGATGGGCAAGAACCACGACATCCCCGTGGGCCAGCACGAGGTGTTTTCCGCGCAAGAGATCAAAAAGGCGGTGGCGGCCAGTTTCGAGAGCCATTCGCGCCCGCACGAGGCCGGGTTGCTGGAAGTGTTCGACCGGGTGGACAGCCAGATCGGCACACTCGACACCATCGCCAAGCTGGGCACGTACCTCAAAGCGATCCAGGAGGCGGACGAGCGGTTCACGGGCCGCGCGATCAAGAACATCACCGACGCGGTCAAGGTGCGCGCCATGGATTTCGAACTGCCCGATGAGTGGATGGAG
Source organism: Tateyamaria algicola (assembly GCF_047715485.1). NCBI lineage: Bacteria > Pseudomonadati > Pseudomonadota > Alphaproteobacteria > Rhodobacterales > Roseobacteraceae > Tateyamaria > Tateyamaria algicola. The sequence goes on along the minus strand of NZ_CP180422.1, from coordinate 1,634,485 downwards.
ACGCCCGAGCTGTTCCTGTTCAAGGATTACGACACGAAGAAGGCGATGATTTCAGAGCTGCGTGTGCCGATCACGGTCGACATGGTGGTGCAGGAGATCAACCGGTACGCGGATAGTGAATTCCGGTACGCGGACAAGTCGGATGAGGTGGCGATTGACGCAATGGTAAGAGACTTCGGGCGGCAGGAAGAGGCGAAGAAGCGGTATTTGGGAGGGGAGGGGTGATTAGCGACTACACTGCTGCGAAGAAATACTCGTCTCGCCTCTTTTGGGTAGCCACTGCATTGAGTTTCGTTGTGGTCGGCATTTTCGTGGCTACATTGTTTACGGAAACATGCGCGCGTTTTCTTTACATCATCGAGAAATGCGAGCCACGATACTTGGCTTTTTGGCGTTCTCCGATGAACGAAATTGGGGACACTTTGGCTGGCTTCGCGAGCCTGTTGGTTTTGTCTTGGATCGTTGTTTCGGTAATAGTTCAGCGAAATGAACTCTTCGCTACCGTAGACGAGCTGCGGGAAGCAAAGCATATTGAGCAGCAGCGAGATGCCCTTAAGAGACTGCCTGTCGTTCTTGAAAAAATTCGAGACTGTTTCTTTTCCCTTACCGATGGTGAGTCGATGTATGGCGGGTGGCGTTACAGAACTCATGGTTCACACAATATCGAAAATTTCCACGTTCTGCGCGCACGCTCCATTAAGCAAGACGAACCAGATGAATTTATGCCTTTTGTCACCAGTGCGGTTTTGAATGCACTGACCCTGCAAGAAATTCATCGAGAAACATTGGTCGACAAGCCAATCTGTTCGGATGCTTACACAAAGCTATTGCTAAATTTAGGAGACTTACATTTGCTTTCAGCGCAGCTTCCTGAGCCAGAAAGAAGAAGCGTTCGCCAATGGAAGGTAGAGCGAGCTCGCGATGCTTTGGGATATTTGATCAATAATCGGAAGTTCTGGAAGGCTTCGGCGGAGCACAGTTAATGACCCTCCTCCTCGCCACAACCCTCGCCGCCTTCCTCCTCGGCGCCCTCCTCCCCCTCCGCTGGGGCGTCTTCGGCTTCCTCGCCGCCGCTGCCCTCCTGTTCCTCACCCAAGCCGCGATCCGCACCGCCATGGGTTTCGAGGGCACGCCGCTCTCTGAAACCATGCTGCTCTTCAACAACTCCTGGCCCGCCTATATCGGCTACAACCTCCAGATCACATTCCGCAGCTTCGCCCTGCCATTGCTGGCGCTTGCGACACCGCTGATCTTCCGCCTGTCGAGGGACCGCTCATGATCCGCCTCATCCAACGCGGCCTGATGTATGGCAACCTGTTCCACGTCGCGAGCCCCGCGCTGGTCGACCGCTATAACCGCGCACTCCAGCATCTGACGGGGCACACCACCACGCTCACCGACTTCTACATCGACATCTCCGGCTTCTCTCCGGAGGTGGGGGATCAGCTCAATGACCCGCTCTACCTCAACCACAATGGGGTGAACCGGCAGTTCATCCTGCTCTCTACCGAACAGCGCAAATGCCCGCTGCTGGATACGAAATTCTCGACCTCGCACGGCATCCTCAAACGCTTCATCGCCGAGAACGAGGCGGCGCTCTTTGCCCTCACCGCCCGCGATGCCGTGGCGGGGGAACTGGTGAACTCGGTCTACGATATCAGCCACCCCAAACGCCTGTTCGACATCCGCGCCATCACGGTCGAGGCGGACACGACGCAAGGTACGGTGCGCAATGCCGCAACCCTTGCGCAAAAGGTCGACACGTTCCTCAGCGAAGAGGATGCGTGGTTTGACGATGTGCTGATCGCCGAGATGATCGACCTCGCAGGCCAGACGGGCGACGTGACGCGCAATCCGGTCAAGCTGACGCCGCTGCGGGTGGAAAAGGGCAACTTCTGGACGGCGCATTTCGGTGGGCTCTACATTTTTCAGACGCTGGATCACCCGGCGACCATCGCCAGCGGGGACAAGCCCGAAGATGTGGCGACCAAGTATTGCTTTGATCTGGGCAACCGGAACCAGATCGCCAAGTTCCTCGAATACAACGACCTTACCGAAACCATCGTCAAGGCGCGCGGCATCGACGGGGCCGCGATCCTGCGGCAAAAGATGGACTTCATTCTTGTCTCGGCGGTGACCGAGGCGGGCGTGGATCTTGCCGGGACCACGCGGCGCGACATGCGGATGCTGGCGCGGCGTCACGCGCATCTGCTGCCGGATGAATTCCACGCGCTGGCCGATCTGGTGAACTGGGCTGAGAACGGCGGCAAGTGGCCACGCATCACCTCGGACCATCCGGCCTATTTCTACACGCTGCGCGCGGCCGACACGCCCGAGGCCGATCTGGTCAACATGCTGCTGAGCGAACTCAGCCCGCGCGATGTGCGCCAGTTGTTCATCTGCCACAAGCAGGCCTTTTATGCCGCCTATGCCACATGGCCCGAGGCGAAAAAGGAATATGTCGCGCAATATCTCGAGGCCGAGTACAAGGCCGACAAGGTCGGCGCGCGCGCAGCCCTGTTCGGGCATGATGCGCCCATGGAAACGCCACAACCCAAACCCCAGGACCTGATCGCGCGGGTGGGTCCCTGGGGCGCCGTGAGGAGGTAAAAGATGGCTCTTGTCCGATTGTTGTTCTTCGCCTTCGTGGTGCTCAGCGTGGTCTATCTGTCGCTGTCGCTCTACTCCCGCGCGCGGGCGCGCGACCGGCTTGAGGGCGAGTGGGACGCAGGGGGCATTGACATCCCCCGCGACACCTACGTGAGCCAGGGGCTCAGCACCTATGACCGCTCGCTGCGTCGCAAACTGATCCTGGGCGTCTATATCGTGCCCATGTCGCTTGTCGGCCTCATCATCTACCTTGTGAATTTCGCCTGAAAGGGACCCCCATGCGCTATATCGGCTGGACCATTCTGATCGCCTTCTGGGTCTTTCTGGCCGCGTTCCTGCACTACACGCTGCCCCAGCGCGACATCGTGCGGATCGTGAACACCTATGAAGAGCGGCAAGAGCTGAACGACTGGACCCGCATCTTCTGGTCGCGCCCGGATGAACAGTCAGACGCCCAGATCACCCGCGACGTGCAGTTCATCCAAGGCGTGCGCGCGAACGGCAAACCGATCGTGTACCGGAATGAGGATACGGGCTGGAGCTGGCCGCCCTATTTCAAGTTCGACACAGCGAACCTCTATACCGAGGCCAATGACGGGATTTCGACCCGCGCCGCGCCCGAATGGTACAGGATCACGCATTACGGATGGCGCAACGAATTCTGGACGGCCTTTCCCAACGCCATTTCGATCAAGCAGGTGGAGGGGCCGGATGCGTCCAAGGGCATTCCTTGGGTGAACATCCTCGTCCTGACGCTGCTTGCGGCGCTGTTTTACGGCATCTGGGTGCGCTGGCGGCGGTTCCGCCGCGCGCGGATCGACCCGAAGCTGGAAGAGTTGCAGGACAACTGGGAAGCCGCAGGCGATGCGGTGCAGCAACGGCGCGGGCGCATCCGGCGGTGGCTGGATACGTGGAAGGCCAAGTAGGGGCGGAGTGAACTCCGCCTTACACCTCCGGTTTCCGGCACATCGCTCAGGCGTCGCGGGGCGGAGGACACCTCCGCCTTACGTCAAAACCTCGGTACGATAGAGGCGCACGCGCAGGCCGCCATGGGCGATACTGGGCCCATCGGGCAGAAACGGCAGGCCGGTCGCCTTGGCGAGACCCCCCTCGCTGGTGACGATCCCCACGCGCCACCCGGCAAAACGAGTGCGTAGCACCTCGCCCAGACGGCCATAAACGGGATAGAGCGCCTTTTTGTCACCGATCCGGGCCCCATAGGGCGGGTTCACGATCACGATACCGGCAGGGCCGTCCGGCGGCGTGACATCGCCCGCATTGGCTTGCGCAAAATCGCAGATGTCCGCAACGCCAGCACGCGTGGCATTGGCCACTGCCATCTCGATCACGCCGCGATCCCGGTCTGACCCGGTCAGACGCACCTGCGGTGCGCGCCGCCGTGCGTCGGTGCGCAGGTTGGCGGCACAGTCTGCATCGAACCCGGCCAGCTGTTCGAATGCGAAAGGACGGTCGCGCCCCGCTTGCAGGCCCGCCGCAATCTCTGCCGCTTCGATCACGAAGGTGCCCGACCCGCACATCGGGTCGAATACGGGCTGGGTGCCGTCAAATCCGCACTGGCGCAGGAATAGGGCGGCCAGCGTTTCGCGCATCGGGGCTTTGCCCACGGCCACCTTGTGGCCTCGTTTGTGCAGCATCTCCCCCGAAGTATCGACGCTGATCGTGACGCGGTTGTCGTCGATGCGCACCTTGAGGATGACAGGGGCATCCGCCGCGACGGTCATGCCCGCGCTTTCGATCAATGCGGCCTCGATCCGCTTGGTCGCAGCACCTGCATGGTAGATCTTGGACTTGCGCGAGGTGGCCACGTCCACCCGCACAGGCACATCGGGGCGCAGCACCTCGCCCCAGGGAAACTTGCGCGCGCGTTTATCCAACTGGGCGAGATGAAAGGCCATGAACGTGCCGATCCGCACCAGCACCCGCGTGGCCCCGCGCAACTCAAGGTTGGCGCGGTACACCTCTGCCCAGTTACCCGCCATGCTCACGCCACCGGGCTGAACGTCGGTAACATCAAAACCCGCCTCGCGCGCCTCGTCGGCCAGGGCGGTTTCGAGGCCGGGCAAGGTGATGGCAAACAGGGTCAGGGCAGGATCAACAGGCATTGCCCGTGCATAAAGTGTCCCCGCCCGGGGTTCGAGCGGTTTTTGCGCCCCTAGAAGCGGATCGAGAGGCCGACAAGCGCGTCGATGCTGTCATAGTCCGCGTCCAGCACTGCGCCGCCCGGAGCCTCCAGCGTTTGGGCCCCGGCGGTGAAATAGCGCAACTCGCCAAACAGCCCGACCCGCTCGGACACGGCATAGTCCGCACCGACCATCAGTTGCGCGGCAAAAACGCCGGTGTCGTTATACTCGCCCGCAGCAGGCCCGGCATCGATGTCGAAATCAACCTCGGTCATCACGCCAAGGCCGACACCGACATAAGGTGCAAGCGCGCCTGCGGTGGGAAAGGCATAAATCCCGTTGATCATGACCGAGGTCGAGGCGAAATCGCCCCCCGTGCCAAGGGTCGCGCCAAGCGTGGCATCTGACGAGCGATAGGCAAACTCGATCTCGCTGCGCCAAGGGCTGCCCGCATAGTCATAGCCCAGGGCGCCGCCGAAAATGGCACCGGTGTCGTAGTCTGCGGTGCTGCCAGCGCCGCCGAATGTCAGGCTGTCGCTGCGCAGGTCGGACAGGCCGCCAAAGGCCTTGAAGTAGACATCGCCATCCGCCAATGCGGGGGCGGCCAGTGTCATGGCGATGCAAAGAACGGGAATGTGGGGTCGGGTCATGATGTGCCTCGTCAGGGTGTGGATTGTCGGCCCACACCTGCGATGCGCGGCCTATCCGGGCCAGTGCGGATGCACGAATGAACCCAGGCTATGCACGAGTTGACCCTTGATCGGCCACGGCGCGCTCCAGCGCCGCGCGATAGGACCGGCTGACCGGCACGCTGCTGCCATCCGACAGGTGGCACTGGGCGCGCTGACCAATCCGTTCAACCTGCACCACATGGCGCAGCACGACCCAATGCGAGCGGTGGACCTGCATCCCGTCCAGCACTGCCAGATCGGTCAGCGCCGTCCCGAAAGGATATAGGATCAGGTCAGAGCCGCGCGTGGTGCGCACCCGCACGTAATGCAACTCGGCCGACAGGGCGATCAGGTCCCGACCCAGGGCCGCGGGCACCCGGCCCCAGATGGCGGGGGCGGGCCGGTCGGGGGCTGTGCCGTTCTGCGGTTGGGGCGGCGGCTGCAGGCGCAACACCCGGCCCGCATTCAGGGCCAGCCACAGGATCACGAGGATCGGGGCCAGGTTGGCGAATTCCGATAACAGGCCCTCTTCCGGCGCGCCCTCATCCAGATCGAAGGTGTCCAGGCCAAAGGCCGCATCGAGCCACAGCGCCCAAGGGGTGAACAGGGCCGCGCCCAGCAATCCGGCCCCCGCCACCCAAACCCAGATCGACGGGCGCCCATAGCCGGGTACATGGGTCAGACCGGTTTGCGCCGCTTGCAGGAACAGCAACGCGGGAAAGATGTGCAGGGCCCAAAACAGGGTGCGGGGCCAGACAGGCAGCGTCGCCGCACTGGCCGGATTGATCAGCACAAAGGCCACGCTCAGCACAAGGCCCGCCGCAACCAGAAAGGGCAGCCAGGCCGTGCGCGGGTCCAGATGTTCGGGTGGCACCAGTGAAATACCCTCGATCAGCGGCGCGCGCCGCCCTCAGTCCGCAAACAGGTAGTCGATGGACGCGATCTCGCGCGCCTTGTCTTCGGGGACGGTGAGAAACCTCGCCAAGGCACGGGCGTTGTCGTCCAGGTCGGCGGCCTCGCGGATGCGGTCCAGATGCTCGAATTCCGCATCGCGAATGCGGTCGGATTCGAACGTCATATCATTGCGAATGGTGGGCAGCAGACGCTCCAGCGTTTCGGGCGCGGTCTGCTCCCCCGCGAGGCCCACGCGCATGGCATGGCCGACCATGTAGTCATCCGTAAACTCGCACTGGATTTCCAGCATCCGGGTGATCGACCGGTCGCCCGCAAAGTCCTGCAACAGGTCGAGGTTGCCGGGGTCCATGCACACGATCAACCGGTCGGTCTCATAATAGTCAAACAGCATGCGCATCAGGGCACGACGGTGGCGCGTGCGTTTTTCCAGCGTGTTCTGGATGCCGCCCAGATCGGGCAGGGGCGTGTGCTCTTCGTTGAACAGATACTCGATGGCCGGCACATTGGTCAGCACGCGGATACGCTCCAGCAGGCGCTTGGCCACATGCCACTTCTTGCACACGATGATCAGCAGCTCGCGGTTGCGGCCCAGCGTGCTTTCGGTTTCCCAGAACCGGGTCGCGAACCGGCGGCCAATCCGGCCGCGGCCAGTCAGGAACTTGAACAGGCTCGCCCCCTCGTTCGAAATCTGGAACGGTACGTTCTCGGCGGCGTAAAGCAGACCCAAACGGCGCTTGAGGTCCTTGGCCTCGGCACTGATCTTGCGGGCAAACAGGAAATCCTGGCTCAGCAACAGGTCATAGTGGTCGTCATAAAAGGTCACCGGCATGCCGTAGTCGGTGAACATCAGGAAGGTCAGCGTGCGGGTGCGGATTTCGTCTTCGGGCACGACATGGCGCACGACGGTCTGAAAGAATGTCTCGTCCGGAATCCATGTGGTGCGAAAGAAGCGCATCACGTCCTTGCGCTGGCGGGTGAAATCCAGAACCCACTCGATCGTGCGGCGGCGCAGGCACCACCACTGGCTGCCGATCTGTACCTGGATGTCTGCCGGAATTTCGCGTGTGATACCAAAGCGTTGTTGCAAATGGTAGCTGGTGTAAAACCGCCGCTTCTGGGTGCGTTCGTTAAAGAAATGGCGGTAGATCAGCCGCTCTTCCTTCATCCCGGTCTTGATCCAGTCGCTTTCGAAATAGTCAAAGCTTTCGATGAAATCCGCGTCGTTTTCATCGAGGAACCGGTGCGTGTACTCGGCCGATTTGATGGCCATGCAGTCGCCCGACAGCATGTAGAAATGCGTGGCGCGCGGAAACGCCTCGACTGCGGACTCGACGGCATAAAGGGTGGCCTGAACCAGGCTCCACTCGCCCCAGCCGCATTTGATCCGGCGATGGGCATAGGTGACGTTGGGGTTGTCCTTCAGGGCGGCGCGAATCTGGGCAAAATGTGCCGGGTTGGCGCGCGCATCAAAGTGGATGGACATGTAATCGCCAGCAGCCGTCAGCCGTTCCGCCTGTTTGATGATGGCGTTCGGATCCTTGTGGCACAGTAGAATGTAGGCGATTTTTGCCATTCTGGAAACTTAACTGCCTCTTTACCGGTGATTGTTTACGTAGATAGAGCTAAGGAGTGATTGAATAAACAAGATTTCTTTGCTTTTTTGTTCATCGGTAACGCGGTGCATAATAATGCCGCGCAGATATGAGGGACGAGTGGTATGGGGTTTCCCGGCACCTGGATGACGGAAAGCGAGAGCGTGGTCTATCGCGTGGTGCCCAAGTGCGCCTGTTCGACGATCGGTCAGATCATGTTCTACTCCGACCATGGCGAGTTTTTCGATGGCGATATCCACGATGCACAGGGCGGGATTCACAAATGGGCGCTCGAAACCAGCCAGCCCATCATCACCGACAACGTCAAATCGCATAACAGCTACGCCTTCACCTGCGTGCGCAATCCCTACACCCGCATCCTGTCGTCCTTCTTTGACAAGATTTGCGGCATCCAGCGCAACGGCAAGCGGTATCGGGGCAACCTCGTCCCGCTGTTGATCCAGAAATACGGGATCGAAGTCGGGGGCGACGATGGCAAGCAGGAGTTCGACCAGATCCAGTCGTTCCGCCGCTTTCTGCTGTTTGCACGCGACACCATTCGCTGGCGCCGCCCGATGGAGCCTGACATTCACTGGTCGGCCATGTCGGGCCACGTGTCCACGTTCATCGTCAACGGCGGGCGCTATGACAAGATCATATGGACCGAAAAGTTCAACGAGGGGATGGAAGACGTGATGCAGGCGATTGACACGCAGCATGCGGTCAACATCACCGACATCCCCCGCTTCAACGAAAGCGAAGGGCACGGGCCCAAGCGGGCACATCCGGTTGAGGATTACTTTGACGATCTGTCGATGCACCTGGTGCGCGAGATCTACAAACGCGACTTTGACCTGTTCAAATACGATTTCGAGAATCCGGGCAACAAGATGCCCATCGCCGAGATCGACCTGGATGAAGTGCACAAGAAACTGGGCGACTGACCTCTGACAGCGCAGGCGCACCAAGCTGCGCCTTACATCAACGCGTAAGGCGCAGGTGTCCTGCGCCACACAGGTATGGCCGCTCAGCGCGCTGATCCATCTGTCGTAAGGCGTACCTCAGGTACGCCTTATCCGTCTTCTGCCATCACCTTGGCGACCCGCGCCGCAATGGCGGCACTGCCCTTGTAGGACGGATGAATAAGGTCGGGGGCATGAAAGCTGCGATCCCCTTCAGGCACCAGATCCTTCAGCGACAGGTAGGACACACCGCTGTCCCGCTCTGCCATGCGGATCAAACGATCCTCAAGCGCATCTCCGTAAGCCGCGCAATGATCGATCAGCGACGGAACACCCGGGCTGCGCAGATACCCGACAAACAGCACGCGCGCCCCGCCCGCCCGCGCGCGGTTCACCACATCGACGATCGCACCCTCCGTGCCATCTGCCGACACCAGCCGATCCAGCTTGGCATCACAGCGCAGACAACCACACGCCAGCCACAGATCGTTGCCGCCGCCATTCAGGATCACCCAGTCCCAGTCGCGCTCTACGTACTGGCTGCCGATGCGCAGGCCCAGGCTGCCCGAGACGGGCAGGGGATAAAGAAACCGCGCCCCCAGAACAGACCGGTCCACGATGGACCGCTTCAGACGCGCCTCAAGCTGGTGGGACATCGACCGGCCCGTGGCACCATGCACGGCGAACATGCTGTCGCCCATCGCAAGGATGCGCGCCTTGCCATCCCGTGGCGCCGTTTCAATACAGCCGACGACGAACCATGCTGCCAGCAAAACCATCCAAACCCGCATTTTGCGTATCCCCTCGAGTCGCGTTCGGCCCAGTCTGAACCACAACATTGGCAATTCTATGAAAATTGCCGCCCCTTGCACGGGCCCGCGCCACCGCCTACATCCCCATCCCATGGCCCAAGGTAAATCAGATCCCAACTACAAGATCGCTGCCGAAAATCGGCGGGCGCGGTTTGACTATGCGATCGAGGATGACCTCGAATGCGGCATCATGCTCGAAGGGTCCGAGGTCAAGGCGCTGCGCGCGGGCGGGGCAAACATCGCCGAAAGCTATGCGGCGGTCGAGGATGGCGAGTTGTGGCTCGTGAACTCCTACATCGCGCCCTACGATCAGGCCAAATCGTTCAAGCATGAGGAACGGCGCAAGCGCAAGCTGCTGGTCAGTCGCAAACAGCTGTCCAACCTCTGGAACGAGACGCAGCGCAAGGGCATGACGCTTGTGCCCATCGTGCTCTATTTCAACCACAAGGGGATGGCCAAGCTCAAGCTGGGCATCGCCAAGGGCAAAAAGCTGCACGACAAGCGCGACACATCCGCCAAACGCGACTGGGGTCGCCAGAAACAGCGGCTGCTCAAACAAGGCTGACCGCGCCCTACGCCAGCACATGGACACCCTTGCCAACACCGGCCCTCCGGCGTTAGTCAAAGGCGTTTTTGTCGCCGCCCGGAGGGAGTGCACCCCATGTCTGACGATCCCAAAACGCTTGTGTCCACCGACTGGCTTGCCACGCATCTCAAGGATCCCGACCTGCGGGTGCTGGATGCGTCCTGGTATCTGCCCGACGCGGGCCGGAACGGGCGCGCGGAATATGACGCGGCCCACATCCCCGGCGCGCGCTTCTTTGACATCGACGAGATCAGCGATGCCCGCTCGGACTTGCCCCATATGGCGCCCCCGGTGGAAAAGTTCATGTCGCGGATGCGCGCGATGGGCGTGGGCGACGGGCACCAGATCGTGGTCTATGACGGCGCGGGCCTGTTCAGTGCCGCGCGCGTGTGGTGGCTGTTTCGTCTGATGGGGCACCGTGATGTTGCCGTGCTGGATGGCGGTTTCCTCAAATGGCAGGCCGAATCCCGCCCAGTCGAAGACCTCGCGCCCGTGATCAAGGATCGTCACTTGACAGTGCGCTTCCAAAATCACCTCGTGCGGGACGTGACCCAAGTCAGCCAGGCCTCCAAACTCGGGCAAACCCAGATCGTGGATGCCCGCGCCGCTGCCCGGTTCCGTGGCGATGCGCCCGAACCGCGCGAAGGGCTGCGCGCCGGTCACATCCCGGGGGCGCGCAACGTGCCCTTTGGCACCCTGCTGAACGACGACCAGACCATGAAATCGCCCGCCGAGACCAAGGCCATCTTCGAGGCCGCGGGCGTTGACCTCGCCAAACCCATCATCACCAGCTGCGGATCCGGCGTAACCGCCGCCGTCCTCGCCCTCGCGCTCGACCGCATGGGCCACGACAGCTGGTCCCTTTACGACGGAAGCTGGGTGGAATGGGGGATGTTCCCCACCGTGCCCATCGCCACAGGAGACGCCTGATGTTCGAAACCCTCCAAGCTCAAAGACCCGATGCCATCCTGCAACTGGTGCAGATGTTCCGCGACGACCCGCGCGACCAAAAGGTCGACCTCGGCGTCGGCGTCTACAAGGACGCAACGGGCAACACGCCCGTGATGCGCGCGATCAAGGCGGCGGAACAGCAGCTCTGGCAGGCCGAAACGACCAAGACCTATGTGGGACTGGCGGGTGATCCCGGATTTTCCGACGCGATGATCAAACTGGTGCTGGGCGATGCGGTGGCGCGTGACAAGGTCGCGGCGGCAGCCACACCGGGCGGCACCGGTGCCGTGCGCCAGGCGTTCGAGCTGATCCGGCTGTCCAACCCGAACGCGCGGGTATTCGTGTCCAACCCGACATGGCCCAACCACCTGTCGATCCTCGACTACCTGGGCATGGAAAAAGTGCTCTACCGCTATTTCGATGACGACACGCGCGGCGTCGATTTCGACGGCATGATCACGGACCTCAAGACCGCGCAAAAGGGCGACGTGGTTCTGCTGCATGGCTGCTGCCACAACCCCACCGGCGCCAACCTGACCCTGCCGCAATGGCACGAGGTCATCAAAGTGCTGCAAGACACCGGCGCGACCCCGATGATCGATATCGCCTATCAGGGCTTTGGCGACGGGCTGGAAGCGGACGCCGCAGGCACACGCGCGGTAGCATCCGCCATGCCCGAATGCCTGATCGCGGCCTCCTGCTCGAAAAACTTCGGCATCTACCGCGAACGCACCGGCATCCTGATGATGGTGGCCAACGGCACCGACAAAGGCATCGCCCAGGGCACGCTCGCCTTCCTCAACCGGCAGAACTTTTCCTTCCCGCCTGATCACGGCGCACGGCTGGTCACGATGATCCTGAACGACGACGCCCTGCGCACCGACTGGCAGGCCGAACTGGAAGAGGTGCGGCTGTCCATGCTGTCCTTACGCGAACAACTCGCACAGGAATTGCAGGCGCGCTCGGGCTCCAACCGCTTCGGCTTTCTCGCCGAACATCGCGGCATGTTCTCCCGGCTCGGCACCACGCCCGAACTGGTCAAGAAAATGCGGGACGATCACGGCATCTACATGGTGGGCGACAGCCGCATGAACATCGCAGGCCTCAACGCACAAACGGTGCCGGTGCTTGCGGATGCAATCGTGGCCGCCGGGGTCTGATCATCGGTGGGCAGTATTGCCCACCCTACACTCGGCGCTCTGACATCATGGATTGCCGATGAGAATTGAACAGATGTCACCGACGCGCTGACCCAAAGATCGCGGATTGCTGACCCGGCTCAGACCCGCGCGTCTGCGTGGATCATCGCTAGTGAGGTGGACAAAGCACCAATTCGCTGCGCCTGCGCCAATGTCCGCTAGTGTGAGGCCTCAATGCGCATGGGCATCCTTTCCAAGCGCCATCATAAGATGATGTTCGCGATGGTGATCCTGGCTCGCCATCAGCCCGAAGAAGCCAAGACCACGGATGCGCCGAGCAACTGCTGGGTCGTCACTGGTCACATGTAGGGTCACGCCCTCGTCTGTATTGGACGCCACGACCTGCCAGCGGTCATCTTGCGCGAGTTGAGCGGCGTGGGCGGGAACCATCCTTTGCAGCGCCGCGACCGTCACCGCATCACCAGTAGCCATGGCCACTATACCAGTCGGCAAGACATCTTGTGTTATGACAGCAGACGTTACCAACCTGTCCATATCGACCAGATGCGCTCTGAGGCCAGCCAGATCGACACTTGACCAATCCGTGTTCGGGTCCGTCTCCAGCACGCGCACCACCTCGGCAAGCGCGGCGAACGCACCTTGCCCCGGCTCAACCAGCGCCGTCACAGCCATGTTGTTCGTTTGATTATGCATATTGTGATCCATTCCATCACCGTGCCTAGAATGATCCGTTTGAGCAATCGCGTTAGCTCCTGCACCGACCAGCACAAGAACAGCGATACCGATACCAAGTCGCATGTTATCTCCCCTTTTGTATCGGGAACCTATCAAGCAACGATATTCCACTGTATGATTTCTATCATGTCGGAGTGGATACAGATTTTCGAGGATGCCCCTATTTGTGAACTGGCGAAGGGAGATATTCTGTTTCGGCGCGACGACCCCGTGCAATCGATGTTCTTGGTCAGATCAGGTGAAGTGGCAATGGAGCGTTCGCTTGCAGATGGCGGGTATCTGGCCCTGCATGTTGCGACCTCGGGCACGGCGCTGGCCGAGGCATCTTTGTTCGCAGAACACTACCATTGCGACGCCGTCGCGCGTTCCAACGCTTTTGTCGCTTTCTTGTCGCGACCCGCATTCGCCCAAGCCCTCAGACAACGATCTAACGCGGCCATCAGCCTGATCGAAACTCATGCCAAAACCGTTCAGGCGCAAAGGGCGCGAATTGAGATACTGCGGCTACGTCGGGTGTCTGATCGGCTCGACGCATGGCTTGAGTTGTATGGGGAACCGAAAAAAGGGGAATGGATCACAATCGCAGATCAGATCGGTGTTTCGCCGCCCGCGCTTTATCGAGAATTGGCAAGGCGGCGGTAGCGGACCTTCGCTATCTCGCAGCAACTTGGTAGGTATGGGCTCAAACCCGCCATTCGCCGCGACCTGCCCAGATATCCCGTTTTCCATCCCAGGTCCGTTTGCGGCGTGAACATCAAACGTATCTGACGACATATAGACGTAGGGGGGCGGTGTTCCGGCTCTGTCCCTTGCCAAATGGTAAAGCACGCTGAAAATTCAGGCTTTTTGCACGCCGTTAATCTGACCTCGCAGGGCTCGGATGCAAAACGTACAGTTTGCGGGGAAATCTGCGCAATCTTTCAAAACGGGCTCGGCTTTGGGCTGAATCGGGTGCCGGAAAACGTACAGTTTCGATGCTTATCTGCACATTTGGGTGGGGCAAGGGCGCTGCATCCGGGTGTTGCGGAGCACCGGTAAACGCAGCGCACGCCAGGTTCACAAAACAAAAAGACCGGGCGCGAACGCCCGGTCAGTCGGTTCTCTAACTGAGAGGAAGGAGATGCTCAGCCTTTCGAGAATTCCGGATAGGCTTCCATGCCCAGTTCGGACATATCGAGGCCGTTGATCTCGTCCTCTTCGCTGACACGGATGCCCATGACAGCCTTGAGGATGAACCACACGATCAGCGAGGCGACAAAGGTGAACACACCGTAGGCGATGATACCTGTGAACTGTACGCCGAGTTGCTGACCAAACGTACGGTCAACGCCTTCACTGATCTCAGTGCGTGTGTGGATAGCCACCGCGATGGTGCCCCAGATGCCTGCAAACAGGTGAACCGGGATGGCGCCGACAACGTCGTCCAGCTTGAACTTGTCCAGCATCGGCACGGTCAGGACCACGATGATACCGCCCACGGCACCGATCCACAGTGCACCGAACAGCGAGGGGGCAAGGGGTTCGGCCGTGATCGACACGAGGCCCGCCAGCGCGCCGTTCAGCACCATGGTCAGGTCAGGCTTCTTGTACATGATCTGCGTCAGGATCAGCGCTGTCACAGCACCGGCTGCCGCCGCCATGTTGGTGTTGGCAAAGATGCGGCTCACGTCGGAAACGTCACCCACGGTGCCCATCGCCAGCTGCGAACCACCGTTAAAGCCGAACCAACCCAGCCACAGGATGAATGTCCCCAGTGTGGCGAGGGCCAGGTTCGAACCGGGCATCGGGTTGACGTTGCCGTCCTTATACTTGCCCAGACGCGGGCCCAGCACGATGACACCGGCCAGAGCGGCCCAGCCACCCACGGAGTGCACGACTGTCGAACCGGCAAAGTCGGAGAAGCCGGCTTCGGACAGCCAGCCGCCGCCCCACTGCCAAGACCCTGAAATCGGGTACATAACACCGGTCAGGACAACGACGAATATCAGGAAGGGCCACAGTTTGATGCGCTCTGCGACAGCACCGGACACGATGGACGCGGTGGCGGCGACAAACACCAGCTGGAAGAAGAAGTCCGAGCCGACCGACGCGTAATCAAGCGCTGCGTCCGCGGCGGCAACACCGACGGGATCCAGAACGGTGACGTTGAAGAAGCCGCCGACATAGCCGTTGAAATCGCCCGGATACATCAGGTTGAAGCCGATCAGCCAGTACATGATCGCCGCGATCGAGAAGAGCGCGATGTTCTTGGTCATCTGCATCGTGACGTTCTTGGACCGCACAAGGCCGCCCTCGAGCATCGCAAAGCCTGCGGCCATGAAAAAGACGAGAAACCCAGCCATACAGAACAGCAGGGTGGTCATGATATAGGGCCCGATTTCATCGAAGCCCGGCGCAGCATCCTGCGCCAGTGCAAACGTCGGCAAGACGGTCAGAGCCGCGCCAACGAGCAGAGAGTTCTTGAGTTTCATTGTCCGTGTTTTCCCTATGTTGGTGCGCTTAGATGGCGTCTTCGTTGGTTTCGCCGGTGCGCACGCGCACGGCCTGTTCGACGTCGAGGACAAAAATCTTGCCGTCGCCGATCTTGCCCGTCTGGGCGGTTTTGGTGATGGTCTGCACGATCTGGTCGGCCATGCCTTCGGCGACCACGATCTCGATTTTGACCTTGGGCACGAAATTCACCGCGTATTCCGCGCCGCGATAGATTTCCGTGTGCCCGGATTGAGAGCCGAAGCCCTTGATTTCCGTGACCATCATACCGCGCACACCGGCTTCGGTCAGCGCTTCGCGCACCTCCTCCAGCTTGAACGGCTTGATCGTTGCAATGATGAGTTTCACCACATGTCCCCTTCGTTTGGCAGGTCGCCCTGCGATATGACGGGCAACAGAAAGTATCGTGCCGGTGGGGCAAAGAATGGGTGTTGGATTCACCGACTTGGGATGCTGGCCTGTGCATAAAAAATGCGCAATTTGCCCAGTCTGTCTAAAAATTAATCAAATATGAATCGTGCGTGCGGTCTCTCAACACATGGCAAACCCAGTCAAAGCCGATATGATAGCCTCAAACAAAAGGCCGGGCAGGGGTCGTAAATGAGTGATTCAAGAAAAGGCAAACGGCCTTTGGTGGCGGACCGACGCTATCCGAAAAAGCCGACCAAGGCGGCGCCGAAAAAGGCAAAGCCGGTGCGTCGCAAACGGGCCAAACCCAAGGCCAAAGGCAATATTCTGACCCGCGCCTTGCGCTGGGTCTTGCGGCTGGTGTGGACAATCACGTGGCGTGTGACCGCCGTGGCCTGCCTCGTGCTGGCTCTGGCCGTCGGATACACCTGGACCACGTTGCCCGACCTGGAAACATTGCTGGACGGGCGTGCGCGCGGCTCTGTCACCCTGCTTGATCAAGAGGGCAAGGTGTTTGCCTGGCGCGGCGATCAATTCGGGGGCGTGGTAACCGCGCAAACCGTGTCTCCTGCCCTCAAGAACGCGGTCGTTGCGACCGAGGACAAGCGGTTCTACCGCCATTTCGGCGTCAGCCCGCGGGGCATCGCCAGCGCCGTGCGGATCAACCTGACCGAAGGGCGCGGTGCGTTGCAGGGCCATGGTGGATCAACCATCACGCAGCAAACGGCCAAACTGCTGTGCCTGGGCGTTATCTATGACCCGAATGAATGGGAATCCGAAGCCGCCTATGTGGCCGACTGCCGCCGTGGCTCGCTCCAGCGCAAGGCCAAAGAGGCGATCTATGCCCTCGCGATGGAGACCAAGTATTCCAAGGACGAGATCCTGTCGATCTACATGAACCGCGCCTATATGGGCGGCGGTGCCTACGGGGCCGAGGCGGCGGCACAGCGTTATTTCGGCAAATCCGCGACCGAGCTGAACCCGTCCGAGGGCGCGATGATCGCGGGCCTTCTGACGGCCCCGTCGCGCATGGCTCCCACCTCTGATCTGCAACGCTCCCAAGACCGGGCCGCCACCGTGCTGCGCCTGATGGGCGAACAGGGGTATCTCAGCAACGCAGAGGTCGCCAAGTGGCAGCAGAACCCGGCCACGCTGTCGCCCGCAGCCCGGCGCAAGGCGGGGGGCTACTTTGCCGATTGGGTCATGTCGACGGGCCCCGAATTCTTTACCCGCAACACGACCGAAGACGTCATCATTCGCACCACGCTTGATCAACGCCTGCAACGCGCCGCCGAAGAAGCGTTGCAATTCGTGTTTGAAAACAAGGTGCGCGAAGGGTCCAAGGCGCAGGCCGCCATTGTGGTGATGGGGGCCGATGGTGCCGTCCGCGCCATGGTCGGCGGGCGGGAAACCCGTGTCTCCGGCGTGTTCAACCGCGCCATTCAGGCCGAACGGCAAACCGGGTCGGCCTTCAAACCCTTCGCCTATGCTGCCGCGCTCGAACTCGGCTATTCGCCCTATGACTCGGTCGACGACGCGCCGATGACCATCGACATCCCCGGGTCCGGCCCATGGTCACCGCGCAACTACGACAACAAGTACCGCGGCCGGGTGACGTTGACCGAGGCGCTGGCGCAATCGCTGAACATCCCGGCGGTGAAAGTGTCCGAAAGCGTGGGGCGCGATCTGGTGCGCCGCGTGGCCAGCGACTTTGGCATCGACAGCGATCTCGCCGCCGGTCCGGCCCTTGCGCTCGGGGCGTCCGAAAGCACGCTGCTGGAAATGACCGGCGCCTATGCGGGCATCCTCAACGGCGGCTCCTCTGTTACGCCCTACGGGCTGATAGACCTGCGGTTGCAGGGCGATCAGGAGCCGCTGATGGGCACCGGGGGCGGTATCCGCGAGCGGGTGATCCAGGACGGTGCGGCGGCGCAGTTGATCTGGATGATGGAGAAAGTCGTGAGCCAGGGCACCGGTCAGCGCGCGCAGTTCGGCGGGCGCGAAATCGCGGGCAAGACGGGCACGACCCAGGCGGCGCGCGATGCGTGGTTCATCGGGTTCACGGCCGATTATGTGGCCGGTGTCTGGATGGGCTATGACGATAACACACCGCTGACAGGTGTCACCGGCGGTGGGCTTCCTGCGGAAATTTGGCGCGAAACGATGGTGCGTGTGCACGAGGGCGTGCCCGCGCGGCCCTTGCCGATGGTGGCCCCGGCAGCGCCGCAACCGCAGCCCGCGCCACAGCCGCAACAACGCCAGCGCGACGTGCCCCGCACGACCGAGGGTCTGATCGAAATGCTGATCAAGGACATCCTGGGCGGCGGCCAGCCATCGACCCGCCAAAAGCCGCCCGAGTCAGACCGCTAGCCGGTGTTACCCGGCTTTCTTGAGGTCGGAAATCATCGCGTCGATGTTGCCACCATTGCGGTCAATCAGGGCACCGACCTCGGTGCGCTCGGTCAACAGCAGGTTCACACCTTCGATGAACATGTTGAAAAACAGGTCCTTGCCCGACCGGTCCGACACATGGAAAGTGACGGTGAACGGGGCCTCGTTGCGCAGGAACGCCGTGGTTTCGACCTCGTACCAGTTCTTGACCTGCCGCACGCGCTTGACCTCAAGACGGCCGCCGATGAATTCGCGGAACCGCTTGCCGTATTTGCGCGAGATGTAGCCCTGGAACGCGTCGCTGAACGCACGCTTTTGCGCCCCCGATGCACGGCGGCCATCCACACCCATCGTGTAGGCCGCGATGTAGGACGTGTCGCTGTAGCGCGCAAAGATACGCTCGAAATCGCGGAACATCGCGTTCTCGCCCTTGCCCGAGGCAATGACTGAGTTGATGTCGCCGACAAGGGCGCTCACCAGCCGCTCTGCCGAAGACTCAGTCAGGGCAAAGGCCGGCAATGCAGGCATAAGCGCCGCCGCACCGGCAGCCGCAAGAAAGTGACGACGTTGCATGATCAAAAACCCTCCGTATCGAGCGCAAAGGGATCGATTTCCGCCTCTGCCTCGCCATATCCAAGTTCAAACCTGCGGTTCTGCAGGTAGATAAGCCGCGCCTGCGCATAGCTGTCGGCGCTTTCATAGAGAATTGAGTCCACCGTATCAGAAAAGCGTCCCCGCGTCCCCAAGCCAGAGGCAACGCCAGCCACGGTGCCATAGTAGGATTCCGGGCTGTCGAGCGTGTAGCTCAGCGGGTTCGTGAACAGATCGACCACCTTCCCGGCGGTGTTGCGCTGGGTCGAGGGGCCAAGCACGGGCAATTCGAGGTAGGCGCCTTCGCCCACACCCCAGACATACAGCGTCTCGCCGAAATCCGTGTCATGATCCGGGATGCCAAAGTCCGATGCCGCATCGAACAGGCCAAACAGGCCCAGAACCGAGTTGGTCAGAAAGCGCACGGTGGAAATGCCCGCCCCACGCAAATCGCCCTGCAAGACGCTGTTCACCGCAACAGAGGGTTCGCCAAGGTTGCTGGCAAAATGCCCGATGCTGGTTTCGATCTCGTCCGGCAGGATGGTGGTGTAGCCGATGGCCGCCGGGCGCACGACGGCGCGGTCAAGGCCACGGTTGAACGCGTGCACCTTGCGGTTCTGTTTTTCATAGGGGTCGTTCACACCATCCGGTGTCAGCCCGCTCGTGTTGCCGCCGGCACAAGCCGACACGGTAAGCACGGCACACAACAAAAATGCAGCACGTTGCAAGCGGGCAGAAAGTGACAATAGAATTCTCCGGTCAGTATACGTATCAAGTACCTAATGTGTAAGTTCAAAATGCCCATAGTCTAAGTAATTCAATTGGCGGCATGTGGCACTTGCGTGACACGCAAAGTACGCCATAGCTGCGAGAAACCCAGATAAGCTCGAGCGAGCAAGCGAAAAGGTGCCGATGCAAAACGATATTACAAAAGTTGGGTTGGCCGAGCTGCGCGCCGCGCGCGCCCAAAGCCGTGGGCTCTACTGGACAGTCGGCCTGTTCAGCCTGTTTGCAAACCTATTGATGTTGACCGGACCGATGTACATGTTGCAGGTCTACGACCGGGTTCTGGGCAGCCGCAGCGAAGAGACGCTGATCGCGCTCTCCCTGCTGGTCGTGTTCCTTTACGGTGTCATGGGCATTCTCGATTTCACACGCGGCCGCATCATGGCGCGCGTCGGGGCGCGGTTCCAATCGGCCATGGATCGGCGGGTCTTTGACGCGGTTGTGCGCAAATCCGCCGTTGCCCCCGATTTGCGCACGCAGTCGGGCCTTGCCGATCTGGAATCGGTGCAGCGGTTCATGACATCGCCCGTTCTGATGGCCTTTTTCGACCTGCCCTGGACTCCGATCTTTATCGCCGGGATCTTTATCTTCCACCCGATGCTGGGCTGGCTGGCTGTGGGCGGTGGCGCCGTGTTGATCCTGATCGCGCTGGCCAACCAGCTGTTGTCGCGCCAGCCGCAATTGCGGGCCGGGCGCGCTGGCCAGGTGGCGGCGGGCATGTCCGACCAGTTGCGGATCGAGGCCGAGATGGTGCAGGCCATGGGCATGCGTGGTGCCGCCTTTGACAGGTGGCAAACCGCGCGCGGCTCCGCGCTCGAGGAACAGATCAAGGCGACGGATGTGGGGGGCGGTTTCTCGTCGCTCACCAAAACTCTGCGCCTGTTTCTGCAAAGCGCGATGCTGGGCCTTGGCGCCTACATGGTGCTGCAAAACGAGATGACGGCGGGTGCGATGATCGCGGGGTCCATCCTTTTGGGTCGCGCCCTCGCCCCGATTGAACTGATGCTGACCCAGTGGCCCACCGTACAGCGCGCCAGCAAGGGCTGGGGCGCACTGTCCGAACTGCTGGGCGCGGTCCCGCCCGAACCTGAACGCACGGCCCTGCCCAAGCCCAAGGCGCAACTGATCGCAAAATCGCTGACCGTGGTGCCGCCGGGCGACAAGACGGCGGCGCTGCGCGGTCTCAGCTTTGAACTGCCACCCGGTCACGCCATGGGGGTCATCGGGCCCTCGGGGGCGGGCAAGTCGACGCTGGCCCGCTGTCTGACGGGCGTGTGGCGTCCTGCGGGCGGCTCCATCCGGCTTGATGCGGCGGCCCTTGACCAATATGCGCCCGACGTTCTGGGCCAGCACATCGGCTATCTGCCGCAGCGCGTGCAATTGTTTGATGGCACCATCGCCGAAAACATCGCCCGCCTGTCGGCCCAGCCCGACGCCAAAAAGGTCGTGGCTGCCGCGCAAAAGGCCGATGCCCACAAGATGATCCTCGAACTGCCCGAAGGGTATGACACGCGGATCAATTCGGGCCAGCAGCGCCTGTCGGGCGGACAGATCCAGCGGATCGGCCTGGCCCGCGCGCTTTATGACGATCCGGTCATTCTGGTGCTCGACGAACCCAACTCGAACCTCGACAACGAGGGGAACATGGCCCTCAACCAGGCCATCCGTGCGGCCAAGGCCGAGGGGCGGTCCGTCATCATCATGGCGCACCGACCGGCGGCCATTCAGGAATGTGACCTGCTTTTGGTCGTGGATGGCGGTGTGCGCACCGCCTTTGGACCGAAGGACGAGGTGATGAAATCCATGGTCAAGAACCACGAGCAAATCCAGAACGCGCCCGCAGGCGCAGGAGGTGTGACATGAGCGACAAGCGTTGGTCGGCAACCAAGCCGGTAATCTTTGGCTTCTTCGGCCTGTTCGGCCTTCTGGGCGGGTTCCTTGCCTGGGCGGTCTACTCGGAGATCGCAGGCGCGATCATCGCATCCGGGCGGATCGAGGTGGATCAGAACCGCCAGATTGTCCAGCACCCGACGGGTGGCGTCGTAACCGACATCGCGGTCAAGGAAGGGGATTCCGTACTCGCCGGTGATCTGCTGTTGCAACTGGACGTCCAGCAGATGGAATCCAGCCTCGCCATTGTCGAAAGTCAGCTTTATGAATTCATGGCCCGCCGTGGTCGACTTGAGGCCGAGCGGGATGAAAACGACACCATCACCTTCGAAGAAGAACTGCTGCTGATCGCGCAGGACCGCCCGGAAATCATGGAACTGGTCGAGGGGCAGCGCAACCTGTTCTACGCCCGCCGCGATTCCGTCGACCGTCAGACCGAACAGCTGGAAAAACGTTCGGGGCAGACCCAGAACCAGATCATCGGGATCGAGGCGCAGGAACGCTCTCTCGCGCGTCAGCTCGAGCTGATCGAATCCGAACTCGAAGCCCAGCAAAGCCTGCTGGACCGGGGCCTGACCCAGGCCTCTGGCGTGCTTGCCCTGCAGCGCCAGTCCGCATCGCTGGACGGCCAGTTGGGCGAGTTGGCGGCATCCAAGGCGCAATCCGAACAGCGCATCACCGAGATCGAGATCGAGGTGCTGCGCCTGACCTCGACCCGCCGCGAAGAGGCGATCAGCCGTCTGCGCGATCTGCGTGCGCGCGAGTTGGAGTTGATCGAACAGCGTCTGGCCCTGCTGACGGATATCGAGCGGATGGAAATCCGCGCGCCTGTCTCGGGCATTGTTTACAACATGCGGGTTCAGACCATGCGGTCGGTCATTCGTGGCGCGGATCCTGTGTTGTTCCTGATCCCGCAGGACCGCCCCCTGGTGATCGCGGCGCGCGTTGATCCCATCCACATCGACCAGATCGTGGCGGGCCAGCAGGTGAACCTGCGCTTTTCCGCGCTCGACCAGCGGACGACGCCGGAACTGATCGGAGAGGTGGCGCTTGTGTCGGCGGATGCGTTCGAGGACGAGTCGCTCGGCGCCAGCTATTACCGGGCAGAGATCGTGCTGAACCCCGGTGAGCTGGACAAGCTGGCTGACGATCAGGTGTTGATCCCCGGCATGCCGGTCGAGGCGTTCATTCGCACCGCCGACCGCTCGCCCATGGCATATCTGATCAAACCCATGGCGGACTATTTCAACCGGGCGTTCCGCGAATCCTGATCTTGGCCCTTTCGCCGCGCGCGCGGGCGGTCTAGCGTTCGCGCAAACCCAGCCGAACAGGAGTAGCGCCATGTCCATCGAATCCCGTCTTGCCGAACTGGGTGTCACCCTGCCCGATGCCCCCGCGCCTGCGGCCAACTACGTGCCCTTCGTGCAGGTGGGCGACATCGTCTACGTCTCTGGCCAGATCTCGAACGGCCTCGACGGGCTGATCACCGGCAAGCTGGGGCAGGACATGGAGGTCGAGGCCGGTGCGGCAGCGGCCAAGACCTGCGCCATCAGCCTTCTGGCTCAAGTCAAGGCCGCCTGTGGCGGCGACATCGACCGCCTCGTGCGGGTGGTAAAGCTGACCGGTTTTGTGAACTCCACCGCCGATTTCACCAACCAGCCGCAGGTCATCAACGGCGCCTCCGACTTTCTGGTCGAAGCGCTGGGCGATGCAGGTCGCCACAGCCGCTCGGCCGTGTCTGCCGCCGCCCTTCCCCTTGGCGTGGCGGTCGAGATCGAAGGTATCTTTCAGATCAAATGACCCCGCGCCTGCCTGATGTGTTCCTGAAGGCCCCGCTGGCCCATCGCGCCCTGCACGATGTGACGGACGGGCGCCCGGAAAACAGCCGCGCTGCGATCCGCGCGGCCATCGCCCATGGCTACGGGATCGAGATTGATGTGCAACTGAGCGCTGACGATCAGGCCATGGTGTTTCACGACTATGCGCTGGACCGGCTGGCCGATGGCACCGGCCCTGTGCGGGCTGTCCCCGCGGGGACACTTGTGCGCACACCGTTACTTGGCGGGGATGAAGGTATCCCGACACTAGATGAGGTGCTGGATCTGGTCGCCGGGCAAGTCCCCCTGCTGATCGAGATCAAGGATCAGGATGGCGGCATGGGCCCGGCCATTGGCCCGCTTGAGGCGGCGACGGCGGCGGCGCTGAGCAGTTACAAGGGCCCGGTTGCCTGCATGTCCTTCAACCCCCATGCCATCGCCCGCATGGCGGAGCTGTGCCCCGACATCCCGCGCGGGCTGGTGACCAGCGCCTATGACCCCGCCCACTGGCCGCTGAATGCACAGACCTGCGCGCACCTGCGCGACATACCCGACTATGACCGGGTGGGGGCGTCCTTTATCAGTCACGAGGCCGCAGACCTCGGGCGTGCCCGGGTGGCGGACCTCAAGGCGGCGGGCGCGCATATCCTGTGCTGGACGGTCAAGTCGCCTGAAGCGGAGGCAGAGGCACGCAAGGTTGCCGAGAATGTGACCTTTGAGGGCTATCTGGCCGCCCATCCCGGTTGAAGCCGGGCCATCGCGCCACACATTCATCACCGCAACCCAAGGGAAGGCCGCGTG
This sequence comes from Tateyamaria algicola, assembly GCF_047715485.1. Taxonomy (NCBI): domain Bacteria; kingdom Pseudomonadati; phylum Pseudomonadota; class Alphaproteobacteria; order Rhodobacterales; family Roseobacteraceae; genus Tateyamaria; species Tateyamaria algicola. The sequence continues at coordinate 1,610,176 of NZ_CP180422.1, read as the reverse complement.
TCCGAGCAAGAAATCGAAATCCGTGTGCTGCCCAGCCTCAGCGAGATCGACGCCGAGACGTGGGATGCCTGTGCCTGCCCCGAAGCGGCAACAGGCGGGCGGCCCAACGATCCCTTTACCACCTACCGGTTCCTGAAGGCGCTGGAAGACAGCAACTCGGTCGGGCCGGGCACGGGCTGGCAGCCGCAATATCTGCAAGCGACCCTGAACGGCACCACCATCGGGGTCGCGCCCATGTACGCCAAGGGGCACAGCCAGGGCGAATACATCTTTGATCACAACTGGGCCCACGCCTACGAGCGGGCGGGGGGCGGTATTACCCCAAGCTGCAAATCGCGGTGCCGCACACGCCTGCCACCGGGCGGCGGTTCCTGACCCATCCCGATTTCACCGAAACGGGCCTGTCCGCATTGGTGCAGGGTGCGGTGCAACTGGGCGCAAACAACAAGCTCAGTTCGCTGCACGTGACCTTTTGCACCGAAGACGAACGCGAAGCGGGCGCGGCGCTGGGCCTGATGCCGCGCACCACGCAGCAGTTTCACTGGCTGAACGACGGTTATGCCAGCTTTGACGATTTCCTTGCCACACTCAGCAGCCGCAAGCGCAAGAACATCCGCAAGGAACGCAGTCGGGCGCAGGATTTTGGCGGGACGATCCACACGTTCACAGGTGACGATCTGCGGCCCGAGCATTGGGATGCGTTCTGGGAGTTCTACCAGGACACCGGCGCGCGCAAATGGGGCACACCCTACCTCACCCGCAAGTTCTTTCGCATCGCCCAGGAGACACTGCGCGATGACATGGCCCTCGTTCTGGCGGAACGGGACGGACGTTATGTTGCGGGCGCGTTGAACTTTATGGGTGCGCAGGCGTTGTATGGCCGATACTGGGGCTGCATCGAGCATCATCCGTGCCTGCATTTCGAGCTGTGCTATTACAGGGCCATCGACATCGCCATCGCCCAAGGGCTGGACCGGGTCGAGGCGGGGGCGCAGGGCGAACACAAGCTGGCGCGGGGATACCTGCCGACGCAGATCCACAGCCTGCACTGGGTGGGCGACGCGGGCTTTGCCGATGCGATCGCCAACTACCTCCAAGCCGAACGTGAGGCGGTGGAAGAGGAGATTGAAATTCTCACGGATTACGGACCCTTCAAACGGGTCCAGATCGAGGAACAGGAATGACTGAACGCTTGAGCGACGAGACACGGGACACCCTGCTGGAACCGCTTTTCCAAACCGGATGGGCCATGACCGAAGGGCGGGACGCGATCCACAAGTCCTTCCAATTCGCCAACTTTGTCGAGGCTTTCGGCTGGATGACGCGCGTTGCGATCTGGGCCGAGAAATGGGACCACCACCCCGAATGGTTCAACGTCTACAAGACTGTGGACGTGACGCTGACAACCCATGATGTGGGCGGGCTGAGCACGCTGGACGCCAAACTGGCGCGCAAGATGGACAGCCTGGCGGACTGAACCATGGACTTCTTTCAAGACATTATGGCCGCCCCCGTGTGGCAGGGAAAACCTTTGAGCGATTTTCTGTCGCTCGAGTTGATGGCGACCTTTGTCGGGTCGGTGCTGGCGGCCATCGCGATCCTGTTCATCGGCTGGATGATCGCCGCCTGGCTGGGCCGCCGGGTCAAGCGGATCGGGCTGAACCACAAGCATCTGGACGACACGCTGTTCAACTTCCTCGGCTCGATTGTCCGCTACACCATTCTGGCCTTTACCGTTTTGATCGTGCTGAACACCTTTGGTGTGCAGACAACGTCTGTCGTGGCGGCTATCGGTGCGGCGGGTCTGGCCATTGGCCTTGCGTTGCAGGGCACGCTGTCGAATGTGGCGGCGGGCGTGATGCTGATCCTGTTCCGCCCCCTCAAGATCGGGGATTTCGTGGATGTCGGGGGCAAGATGGGCACGGTCAAGGACATCACGCTGAACTTCACCGAGCTGGCGAGCGTCGGCAATGTGCAGGTGATCATCCCCAATTCCGAGGTCTGGGGCAACGTGATCGAGAATTACTCGGTCTACCCCACCCGCCGGGCCGAATGGACCTTTGGCGTCGGGTACGGTGTGAACCTGAAACAGGCCGAGGGGGTGATTCTGGACACGATCATGGCGGACGAACGGTCAAAATCGGACCCAGAGCCGTTCATCCAGGTCAACAATCTGGGCGACAGTTCGGTGGATTTCCTAGTGCGCGTGTGGTGCGACAGCAGCGTCTATTTCCAGTACCAGGCGGACATGAAGCGTAAGGTGAAGGAAGCGTTGGATGCGGCGGGCGTCGATATCCCGTTCCCGACCCGCACCATTGTTCAGGCCACGGACTGATCCAACGGAAAAAGGCCCCCGAACACGGGGGCCTTTTACGACATTCTTGATTTGGCGCGTGCCTCACATCGAGGCGAGCAGACCCTCACCGCCGGAAACGTCGCAGACGCCGGGGTTTTCCTCTTCCTGCAGCAGCGTGACCTTGCCGTCCTCGACCACCATCGCGTAGCGGGTGGAGCGGTCGATCAGGCCTGCGGGTGGGGCGGAGAATGCGCGGCCCATCGCCTTGGTGAACGCCGCCTCTGGATCGCCCAGCATGGTGATGCCTGCCGCCGTTGCGCCCGTCGCCTCACCCCAGGCGCCCATCACGAACGGGTCGTTGACCGAGACGCAGATGATCTCGTCCACGCCCTTTTCGGCGAACTGATCCTTGGTGCGGATAAAGCTGGGCACGTGGGCCGTGCTGCATGTGCCGGTATAGGCGCCGGGCAGGGCAAAGATCACGACCTTGCGCCCGTTTGTCTTGTCGCTCAGCTTGACGGTCGCGGGGCCCTCGTCGCCGAGATAGGACAGGGTTGCGTCGGGAAGGGTGTCGCCTTGGGAAATTGCCATGTGATTGGGCCTTTCTTGGAATTGCATGCGCCTTGCCCTGCGATATAGGCTTTGCTTTGGCAAAGGGCGAGAACAAAGGTCAATTCAGATGAGTCACGTGGTGGTTATCGGCGCAGGGCAGGCGGGGTCCTCCTGTGTGGCCAAGCTGCGCAATGGTGGGTTTGCGGGGCGTGTGACGCTGATCGGGGCCGAACCTGCGCCGCCATACCAGCGCCCGCCCTTGTCCAAGGCGTACCTGATGGGGGACATGCCGCTTGAGCGTCTGTTCCTGCGCCCCGAGAGTTTTTATGCTGAGCATGACATCGATCTGCGCCTTGGCGTCGAGGTGAGCGCGGTGGACACAGGCGCGCAGAGCGTGACGGTGGGCGATGAGGTGCTGGAGTACAGCGATCTCGTCTTTGCCACAGGCTCTGTCCCGCGCCACCTGCCTGCCGCCATTGGCGGTGATCTGGACGGCGTGTTTGTCGTACGCGATCTGGCGGACGTGGATGCGATGGCCCCGCGTTTTGTCAAAGGCGCGCGGGTGCTGATCGTGGGGGGCGGTTACATCGGGCTCGAAGCGGCCTCGGTCGCGTCCAAGCTGGGGCTGGACGTTGTGCTGGTCGAGATGGCGGACCGCATCCTGCAACGGGTCGCTGCGCCAGAGACCAGCGATTACTTCCGCGCGCTGCATACGGATCATGGCGTGGACATCCGCGAGTGCATTGGCCTGTCGCGCCTGACGGGCGAGGCGGCTGTGACGGGGGCCGAATTGTCGGATGGCAGCACGCTTGATGTGGATTTCGTGATCGTGGGTGTCGGTATCGCGCCGGGCACGGCCCTGGCCGAAGCGGCGGGCGTGGAGATCGACAACGGGATCAGGACCGACGCACAGGGCCGTACCTCGGCCCCGCATGTCTGGGCGGCGGGCGATTGCGCCTCCTTTCCCTATCGCGACACGCGCATCAGGCTGGAAAGCGTGCCCAACGCGATTGATCAGGCGGAATGCGTGGCGGAAAACATCATGGGCGCGGCCAAGGACTACGTCGCGCGCCCCTGGTTCTGGTCGGATCAGTATGACGTCAAATTGCAGATCGCGGGGCTGAACACCGGCTATGACCGCGTTGTGACCCGCGACGGCGGGGCGGCCAAATCGTTCTGGTATTATCAGGGCAATACGCTGCTGGCGGTCGATGCCGCCAACGATCCGCGCGGCTACATGATTGGCAAGCGGTTGATCGAGGCGGGCAAGACGGCAGACCCGGCGGTGGTGGCGGACCCCAAGGGCGACCTCAAGGCGCTGCTCAAGTGAGGATCATCGCGGGCCGGTGGCGCGGCGTGCCCTTGGCCACGCTGGGCAAGGGTGATCCGGGTGCACATCTGCGGCCCACGCCCGACCGGGTGCGCGAGGCGCTTTTTTCAATGTTGGGCAGTCGGGGCGCGGTCGAGGGCGCGCGCGTGCTGGACCTGTTTGCGGGCACCGGCGCGCTGGGTTTCGAGGCACTGTCGCGCGGGGCGTCCCATGCTGTCTTTGTCGAGAACGGGCGCACCGGACAGCGCCTGATTTCGGAGAATATCGCCAAGCTGGACGCCGCAGAGCAAACGCAGGTGATGCGTGGTGATGCAACACGGCCAAATACAACGCCACAGGGGCCTTTCGACCTCGTCTTTCTCGACCCGCCCTACGGCAAGGGGCTCGGGGAAAAGGCGCTGGCCGCCGTGCATGGCTGGCTGCCTCCCGGCGCGCTGGTGGTGTGGGAGGAAAGCGCGCAAATGCCCGCGCCACCCGGCTATGCCCTGCTCGATCACCGCAAATTCGGCACCGCGCATATCACGCTGCTCGAGGCGCTGGAGGCTTAGCTGCCGCGATAGGTCGAATAGCCGTAGGGTGATAGCAGCAGCGGCACGTGGTAATGCGCCTCTTCATCCGTGATGCCGAACCGGATCGGGATCTGGTCGAGGAACTTGACTGCATCCCCGCTCAGCCCGTGCGCATCAATGTAGTCACCACAGAAAAAGATCAGCTCGTATTGCCCCGCCGTCATCTTGCCCGCAGGCAGGATCGGCGCGTCGGTGCGCCCGTCCGCATTGGTCTCGGCCTCGGCAATCTTGCGATGGGAATTGCCCGACACGCGGTAGAGTGCAATTTCTATGCCAGCACCGGGCACCCCGCGCGCCGTGTCCAGAACATGGGTTGTCAGATATCCCGCAGCCATTGCATCCCGCCCCTTTATCTCTCAGATTGCGGGCATCTCACTCCGATTGCGAAGGGAAGTCCATGGCCGAGATGCCACCGCGTTACCCGCGTGATTTTCATGGTCACGGTGCGGACCGACCCGATGCGGCATGGCCCGGCGGGGCGCGTATCGCCATCTCCTTTGTGCTGAACTACGAAGAGGGCGGCGAGAATTGCCTGCTGCACGGCGATGCCGCATCCGAGGCGTTCCTGTCCGAGATCGTGGGTGCAGCGGCCTGGCCCGGCCAGCGGCACTGGAACATGGAAAGCATCTATGACTACGGCGCGCGCGCCGGGTTCTGGCGGCTGCACCGGTTGTTCACGGGGGCCCATGTGCCCGTCACTGTCTACGGCGTGGCGACGGCCCTGGCGCGCAGCCCCGCGCAGGTCGAGGCAATGCAAAAGGCCGATTGGGAAATCGCCAGCCACGGGCTGAAATGGATCGACTACAAGGATCACACGGCCGAGGACGAGGCCGCCGATATGGACGCCGCCATCGCCCTGCACAGTGAGGTGACGGGCGAGCGGCCCAAGGGGTGGTACACCGGGCGCTGTTCCGTGAACACCGTCGCGCTGGCGGCGGAACGCGGGTTTGACTGGATCAGCGACACCTATGACGACGATCTGCCCTACTGGATGCGGGTGGGGGACACCGATCAATTGATCCTGCCCTATACGCTCGATTGCAACGACATGCGCTTTGCCACGCCGCAGGGGTTCAATGCGGGCGATCAGTTCTTCGCCTACCTGCGCGACAGCTTTGATGCGCTTTATGCCGAGGGTACTGCAGGGCGGTCTGCGATGATGAGCATCGGCTTGCATTGCCGACTGATCGGGCGTCCCGGGCGGGTGCAGGCGCTGCGCCGCTTCATCGACTATGTGCAGGGGCACGAGGGCGTCTGGTGCGCCCGACGCGCCGACATCGCCGCGCATTGGGCCGAAACGCACCCGCCGCAGCCGGCACGCGGCTGGCATCTGATGGACAAGGCCCGCTTTGTTGATACGTTTGGCGGCATCTTTGAACACTCACCCTGGATTGCCGAAGGGGCGCATGCGCTCGAACTTGGCCCCGCCCATGACACGCCGCAGGGACTGCACAACGCCCTGTGCCGCGTGTTCCGTGCAGCCTCGGATGATCAGCGGATGGAGGTGTTGCGCGCCCACCCGGACCTTGCGGGCAAGCTGGCTGCGGCCAAGCGGCTGACCAGCGACAGCACCGAAGAACAGTCGAGCGCGGGCCTTGATGCCCTGACGGACGACGAACGCCACCAGTTCGACACCCAGAACAGCACCTATGTGGCCAAGCACGGCTTTCCCTTCATTATCGCGGTCAAGGATCACGACAAGGCGGGTATCCTGCGCGCATTCGAACGGCGCATCGGCAATGACACGGCGACCGAGTTTGCCGAGGCCTGTCGACAGGTCGAACGCATCGCGCGCTTGCGGCTCGAGGCGATGGAATGACGACTTACGCCTTTCCCCCCGGCGGTTTGCCGGATCAAAGCCAATCGCCCGAGGGCACGGCGATCTTCACCGACGCCTATGCGGTCATACCTGCCAACACGCAGCGTGACATCGTCACCTCATTCCTGCCCGGGTGGGACAACACGCGCGTGTGGATCCTGGCCCGGCCCCTGTCTGGCTTTGCAGAGACCTTTGCCCAATACGCGATTGAACTCGCCCCCGAAGGCGGCAGCAACGACCCCGAACCGGATGTGGACGCGCAGGCCGTCCTGTTTGTCGCCCACGGCACCGCGCATCTGACGCTGGGGGCCGACCTGCACGAATTGCGGCCCGGCAGCTATGCTTACATCCCCCCCGGCGCGCGGTGGAGCCTGTGGAACCGGGACGAAACACCCTGCGGCATCCACTGGATTCGCAAACGCTATGTGCCCGGCATCGGGTTCACCCCGCCAGAGGCGCTGGTGACCCACGAAACCGATGTGCCCGCAGTAGAGATGCCCGACACTGACGGGGTCTGGGCGACGCAGCGCTTTCTTGATCCGTTTGATCTGCGCCACGATTGCCACGTGAATATCGTCAATTTCCAACCCGGGGGGCGCATCCCCTTTGCCGAGACGCATGTGATGGAACACGGGCTTTATGTGCTGGAGGGGACGGCGGAGTATCTGTTGAACACCGATTGGGTCAGCGTGGGGCCAGGCGACTTCATGTGGCTGCGCGCGTTCTGCCCGCAGGCCTGTATCGCCACGGGCGACGGGCCGTTCCGCTATCTGCTTTATAAAGACGTCAACCGCCATGTCCCGCTCTGACATCCGGTGTCAGCCGCTGACGGCAGCGGCCTTTGCCCCGTTCGGGGATGTGCTGGACTGTGCGGGCGATCCCGACAAGATGATCAATGCAGGCATGTGCGGGCGCTATCACGACCGTGCCCACCTCGACTTTGGCGATGCACGCGGCGGGATCAGCCTGTTTCAGGCCCGGCCGCGCAGCTTGCCCTACACACTTGATCTGATGGAGCGGCACCCCGAAGGCTCGCAAGCCTTCATCCCGATGTCGCAACACGGGTTTCTGGTGACCGTCGCGCCAGATGTGGGCGGCAGGCCCGGCACACCGCTGGCATTTCTGACGGCGCCGGGGCAGGGGATCAATCTGCACAAAAACACGTGGCACGGCGTGCTGACCCCGCTGCAAGCGCCCGGTTTGTTTGCAGTTGTCGATCGGATCGGCCCTACGCCAAATCTCGAAGAGTTTTTGCTTGATCCGCCATATCTTGTGATCCCATAGTCCGCCGCAGCCGCGCCAAGACGGCTGGGAACAGGGACTAAGTTCAATGACTGATATGAGATACGGGGAATTCTCCGACCCCAACGACACGCCACCCCTGCACGAGGCGGTGCCGCTGGGCCTGCAACACGTGCTGGCGATGTTTGCCTCGAACGTGACGCCGTCGATCATCGTGGCCGGGGCTGCGGGGCTGGCCTTTGGCGGGCCGGAACAGGTGTACCTGATCCAGATGGCGATGCTGTTTGCGGGCATTGCGACGCTGTTTCAGACCGTGGGCATCGGTCCGGTGGGCGCGCGGCTGCCCATCATGCAGGGCACCAGCTTTGCCTTTGTGGGCGTGCTGGCCGGTGTGGCCGCGACGCAAGGCCTGGGCGTCGCGCTGACGGCCTGCCTGATCGGCGGCGTGGTCCACTTCCTGCTCGGCTCTGTCATCCAGCACCTGCGCTGGCTGTTTCCGCCGCTGGTGACCGGCCTCGTCATCCTGGCCATCGGCCTTTACCTCATCCCCGTGGCGATCAAATACGCAGCGGGCGGTGCGGCCAGTTTCCAGATGGAGGCCGAAAGCTTTGGCTCGCTCATGCACTGGACCGTCGCGCTGAGCGTGGTGATCGTCGCGCTCGTGCTCAAGTTCTTTACCAAGGGCATCATCAGCAACGCGGCGATCCTGATCGGGCTGGTGGTCGGCTATGTCGTCGCTTTTGCCTTTGGCATGGTGAATTTCGGCGCTGTCAGCAACGCGGCGGTGTTCATGGCGCCGCAGCCGCTGCCTTACGGCTTTGAATTCAGCCTTGGCGCTGTGATCGCGGTCACGCTGGTGTCCATCGTGTCAGCGATTGAGACGGTAGGCGATGCCTCGGCCACGACCAAGGCGGGCGCAGGGCGCGAGGCCACGGACAAGGAAATCGCAGGTGCGACCTATGCCGATGGTCTGGGCACGGCCGTGGCCGCGGTGTTCGGTGGCCTGCCCAACACGTCCTTCAGCCAGAATGTGGGCATCGTGGGCATGACCGGCATCATGTCGCGCCACGTGGTCACCATCGGGGCGCTGTTCCTGATCATCTGCGGGCTGATCCCCAAGATCGGGGCGGTCATCGCCTCTATGCCCCTGCCTGTGCTGGGCGGCGGCGTAATCGTGATGTTCGGCATGGTGGCCGCCGCAGGCCTGAACGTGCTGAGCGAGGTCAAGATGAACCGCCGCAACATGGTGATCATCGCCGTGTCGCTGGCGGCGGGTCTGGGTCTGAACCTGGTGCCGACGGCGGTGCAGTACCTGCCCGGCGTGGTCAAGACGCTGATGACCTCGGCGGTGGCCCCCACCGCGCTGGTGGCGATTGTGCTGAACCTGGTGCTGCCGGACGAGATCTAGCGCCTGGCATAAGCGGGGTGGGGGCGCTGCCCCCGGCCTTCGGCCTCCCCCCGTGGTATTTTCGGTCTTATGTATCAAACGCACCAAGTATAGCGCACCGGATTTCTGTATTAAATCCCCATGCAGGGCAAAAGCATAGACGGTGCGTTGCTAGCGTTACGCAAACAGATCATCCGGGGTAATGGCGAGGGACTGGAGCACGTCGAGGCGCTGCTGCTGATGCGCGGCATTGATATGCCCCGAGTAATGCCGCCACGTCGCTCAGATCGGGCCAAGCAGGGCCATATGCGCATATGGTTGCTAGACGCGCTCAGAGACGGGCCTAAGCCGCTGGCAGAGTTGGTTCAGGTGGTGGCTCAGCACAGCCCAGAAACGCCGCTCTGGCGGGTCAGCAAGCGGACAAGTAACGTGCTGTGGAAGATGCGCTGCCGGGGGCTTGTGCACCATGACGGGCGAATGTGGCTCATGCCGCCCGCTGCCAGTAGCCTTTTCACTGGCGCGACACGGGCGAACCCATCGCGTTGCTGACAACGATGTTTGCCAGCGTGCCGTTGTCGGTGCGGCGGTTGTCCTCCAGCCAAGCTGCATGGTTTGCATACTGGTAAAGGTACTGAGGGCTGACGCCGTGGTGTTGACCATCCACCATGCGGCGCAGGCGGGAGAAATAGCTTTCGACAAGGTTGGTGTGCTTGCCGTGGTCGCTGTAAATTTCGGAATGGTTCACGCGGTCTACGTTCCAGCCAGCGTGCAGCAAATCCCAATGACTGGCTTCGTCGGCTGAAATGGTCGCCATGCGGTCGATGTTCTCGTTTGCCAGCGCAACGCCTTCGGCTTCGCTGTTGCTTACGAAAGGCAGCACACGGCCCTGACGCTCACGCATTGCAATCACGACCCGGCGCTTGCCAGTCTGGTGTTCCTTCTTGCGGCGATCTACGCGATCTTCCTTAGCGTTGGCAGGGCGGATGTGACCGCCAAAATACGCGCCGTCGATTTCCACGTGACCATTCAAAACTTCGCCTGTCTGGACCTCTGCTGCCATTGCCTCGCGCAGCTTGTGGGCGAGAACAAATGCGGTCTTGTACTGGCAGTCCAGATCGCGGGAAAGCTGCACCATGGACACGCCCTTAGATGCATTCACAACAATGCAGATCGCGGCCAGCAGGTCCACGAACTCCATCTTGCGCGATGCAAAGGTGGTGCCAGAAGTAACGCTAAACTGGTGGTGGCAGTTCTTGCATTTGAACTTGCGGCGCGTGGTGATCTTGTAGCTTTCATCGTGAGAACAAACGGGGCAAACGGCCTCGCCGCCTGTCTCGGGCCAGCGCATCTCACAGAACGTCTGGTAAGCCGCATCCTCGCCATCTTTGTAGATCGAGCGCAGTGAAAGCGTCCGAGAAGCTGCTGAAAGGAGGAAGTGCTGGGCCATGATCTACTATATCCGTTGATTACATATCGAATATAGTGTAATGACATACTGCTTACAATAGGTTAAATATCAAAAACAGTACTATTTTATCGGAGGCGATATGCCCGAACGGAACGAATGGGAGACGCGGGCCACAAACCTGCTCAAGTCAGAGCTGAAGCGTAAGGGCGTGACTTACGCCCAACTTGTTGAAAGGCTGGCCGATATTGGAATCAGTGAAAAAGAGGTTAACGTCGCCAATAAGCTATCCCGAGGGAAGTTTTCAGCGGCGTTTATGTTGCAATGTCTAACAGCAATCGGGGCGCAGGATTTAAGGTTGTAACTGGGGCCGCATTGCTTGTCATAACAGGACTTGTAGTCATGTTGATCTATGACTCAGGGCGGAAGCACGGCGAAGCCATAGGCGAGTACGCAGCCAATACCGACACCTACGCCCGCCATACCCAAGAACATGTAAAAGAATGCCTCTCCATCGCTGAGGACAGCGCGAAAACGGAATGCATAATTAAGGAAATAGAGGCCAGTAACGAACACGAACGCGCCGAGAAAGACCTTATAGCCCAAACTGAAATGGCGCTTTGGGCGCTTGGAATGCTTGTGGTTTCGGGTCTTATGCTTTTCGTAACTGCGATCGGTGTGTGGTGGATTAGGGATACTCTCGTTGAAACTCGCCGTGCGGTCAAGGCGGCTGATGACGCCGTCTTGGTCACTAGAGAAATGGGCATTACTCAAAATAGAGGATGGCTTAAGGTTGAGGCGGTCAGCACAAATGCAATCCAACCATTGGTTCTCGATTCTGAAGCAGGTGACGCCAATTACAATCTCCCTCTCAAGTGTCGCCTCACTAACGTTGGTAACGGTCCATGCCTCAACGTGCGAATCTCCATATTGGGACATGGTGGCGACGCTGGTCACGCTGATGATGTGGCTAAAGAGGTAAGTGATGCTGAGACACGGAGAACTGACGAATTGAGTAAAACGGCATCGAAAGATGTTAGGTTCGGTTGTGTCTTTCCGGGAGAAACAACTAGCGCTTTCGAAGCTTCTATGAGCGTCGCGCGTGATGGAATCCAGTTTTGGAAGGGCGAAGTCTTCGTTGCTATTGCTTATGACGTCCCTGGTTACAATTCCCCTCGGTTCACTTATTGGAGCCGGTCTATAACAACGAATGGCGGTATAACTGCACTTGTGGATGGTCGCGAAAATGCGGTTTTGTTCGAGGTTGACAACAAACTTGGTTTGGCAACGTGAAGCGCTCTCGACAAGCAAAAGGTTCATAAGAAGCAGCGCTAAAACCTTAATCACCGCTCGCACCCCGCTCTCGCTTGGTGCGCTTGATACATAAGACCGGGTATTTTCGGTCAGAAGAAGCAGGGTGCTTGCTCTGCTTCTTTTTTGTGGCCCGGTGAGGGCAACGCTGTGTGGATCGGATGGAGGTCATCATGAAAGACGACAATTTCCTGCGTGCCAACAATGCCCGCCACATGTGGCATCCCATGGGCCATCCGGGCGAGGCCATGACCCATGCGCCCACCATCATCACCGGGGCTGAGGGTTCCGTGATCGAGGACATTGATGGTCACAAAACGGTCGATGCGGTTGGCGGGCTGTGGTGCGTGAACCTCGGCTATTCCAATGACGTGGTGAAGGACGCGATTGCCAAGCAGCTTTACGATCTGCCCTATTACTCCGCCTTTTTCGGCACCTCGAACCCCACGGCGATCGAGGCCTCTTATGCAGTGCGCTCGTTTTTCGAGGCCGATGGGATGGCGCGCGTGTTCTTTACCTCGGGTGGCTCGGATTCGGTCGAGACCTGTTTGCGTCTGGCCCGCCAGTATCACCGGATCAAGGGAGAGCCGGGGCGCACGAAGTTTCTGTCGCTGAAAAAGGGCTATCACGGCACCCATTTCGGCGGCGCATCCGTCAACGGCAACAACCGGTTTCGCATCGCCTATGAGCCGCTGATGCCCGGCTGTTTCCACCTGCCGTCGCCCTACATCTACCGCAATCCGTTTGATGAGACGGACCCGGCCATTCTGGCCCAGAACATCGCGGCGGCGATGGAGGATGAAATACAGTTTCAGGGCCCCGGCAGCATTGCTGCCTTCATTATGGAGCCCATTCAGGGCGCGGGCGGCGTCATCGTTCCGCACGAGACCTTCATGCCGCTCATGCGCGAGATTTGCGACCGGCACGGCATCCTGATGATCGCGGATGAGGTAATCACGGGGTTTGGCCGCACGGGCGACTGGTCAGGCTCGCGCCATTGGGGCGTGAAACCGGACATGATGAGCTGCGCCAAGGGCATCACCTCGGGCTATTTCCCCGTGGGGGCGGCATTGATGAGCGAGGCCGTGGCGGAGGTGTTCGAGACTGCGGACGCGGACGGTGCGATCTTCCACGGCTACACCTACTCGGCCCATCCGGTTGGTGCCGCCGCAGTGACCGCCTGCCTGGAAGAGACGGTGCGTCTGGACACTAAGGCCAATGCAGGCCCGCGCGGCACGCAGCTGTTCGAGGGCTGTGTGGCGCTGATGGACCGGTTCGACATCGTGGGCGACGTGCGAGGCGGGCACGGCCTGATGACGGGTGTGGAGTTGGTCAGTGACCGAGCCGCCAAGACGCCGCTGGATGCAGACACGATCAAACGCATTCACAAAGCCACCTATGAGGCCGGGGCGATGGTGCGGATCGGCGGCAACAACATCATGATGTCGCCACCGCTGGTGGTGACCGAAGACGAGATCGCACAGGTGTTGTCAGCATTGGAAGCGGGATTGTCGGCGGCTTGAGGGGTGGAGGCTATGGTGGTGTCTGGTGAAGCGAATGACCGGTTCGAGTCCAATTCGACCGATGTTGTACAACGAACGATTGTCAGCTCACACTTCCAGTTCTTTATCAGAGAGTTGTAGCAAAACGTATGGAGAAGCCAACGGAGGCACAAAAATCAAGGCTTAAGTCTTGGGCCAACGCCATCTTCATTTGGGCATTCCTAAGCGTTTGGCTGAGCGGAATGACCGCAGGTCTCATGGCTGGAGGGTGTAGAAATGATCGCTACGAAGGTGCCAAGAAACTCCGCTTTTGCAATATCTCTCTGACCGCAGGCGCTTGGATGAGATTCGCCCCAATCGAACAAGCAAAGGGTGCCATCATCCAACTGGAAAGAGGAATCGCATTGTCCCAGCTAGGTGAAACAGCGACAGCGGCCAAAGCGTTTGATAGTGCCTTGCGTGATGCAAAAGCCAAAGCAGGGCCATGGGAACGTGAACTACATCAGCGAATGGTTCAAATTGACGACCGCAGAACGTTTGCACTTTGGGTGACAGTCGTGAAGGCATCCGAATAGTAACTCAGTTACGTTGCCTGCGTGCATTAGCTGCCGTTGGCGCATCCGCAGCGAATGCTCACTTTGTCCGCACACCAAGACCTACCCCATCGACCGAGGCAATGGCGGCCATGTGGACAAGGCCGGGTTGGATAGGATTGTTATGAATGACGTCTCACTGGCTTCGCGGGAGCAGCGAACACCGGGGCAATGTGAATAGCCGGGTTTTGGTTGGCGGTTTTTCATCACGTCAGGCGGGCGCATTTTTGGAACCAAGTGATATCGCGTTGTATGGAAACGTTGTTTACGGGTCGTTGGAAAGCCGAAATACCTCTATCGGCTCGCGGATTCCTTTCAGAGTGAGTTCCCCGCGGGTCTCGACAGGAAACGTATCCTCGACAGCAATCCCGGCCCGTGTGCTGAGCAGGATTTCCCCGTCGACCGCCTCGTCGCACAGCCGTGACGCGAGGTTGATGGCCGTTCCGGATGCGGTGTAGTCAAACCGGCCCTCGAACCCCACCAACCCAACGGTGGCATAGCCGAGGGAGACGCCAACTCCAAAGCCGAGGCGGTGGCCAAGCCGCTTCCAGCCGGTACAGAGCTCAGCCATCCGCGCGCGCATCGCAATGGCAAGCCGCACCGCGTCTCCGGCAGGATCATCACAAGGGACCGGGTCATTGAACAGCACCATCACGCCGTCACCCATGCGCAGGTCAACGCCCGCGCCATGCAGGTTGATCAGTTTGCCCATCTCTTCGTGGTAGGTTTGCAGCACCTCGATCGTCTCTTCCGGTTCGGCCGTTTCGCAGAACGCGGTAAAGCCGCGGATGTCGCAAAACAGGACACCCAACAGGGCGCGATGGCTTTGCAGCATCTTTTCCGAGCCCGAGGACACAACCGTGTCCGCCACGGCCGCCGGCAGGAAACGTTTCAGCCGTCCCATCCGCTCAATTTCGACGACCTGCGCGTCGACCTTGGCCTCCAGCGAGGCATTCAGACCCTGAACCTCGGATGTACGCGCTTGCAACGCCCGGAACTGGCGCGCGTTCTCGATCGCGATGACGGCTTGCGCGGCAAACGTCTCAACCAGCGCGATTTCGTCAGCGGTGTAGGGCTTGACCTCTTTGCGGAACAGGATCAGTACCCCGATGGCGCCCTCGCTGGTGATCAGCGGGACAAGCAGATTGGTGCGTGTGCCGTTCTCTTCCACCACCGAGACAAAAACGGATACGCCTTTCTTGTAGGCGTCTGTTTCGGCCATGTCGGGGACGTGAATCGTTTGCTGTGACAGGATGGCCTGCGCACCCACGGATAGTGTCGGATCCATCGAGACAAGCCCGTCGTCATAGACTTTGGCCGTCGCAGGATCGAGCCCATAGGACGCCTCCATCGTTTGATGCGCGTCCCCGGCTTGGCCCATCGCAAGGGCTGCCGCATGTGCATTGCACAAATCAGCGGCCCGTCTCAGGATCAACTCGAACACCGGCGCTTCGTTATCACGGCTTTGGCTGATCATTGTCAGGATATCGCTGGAGGCTTTTTCCCGCTCGAGCCGCGTTTCAACGGCGCGAAACTGTCGGACATTTTCCAGGGCAATCGCGGCCTGTGCCGCAAAGGTTTCAACCAGCGCGATTTCGTCGGGCGTGTAGGGCTTTACCTCTTTGCGGAACAGCACCAGGGTGCCTTCGCCCCCTTCGGGTGTCATCAGGGGCACAAACAGGTTGGTGCGGATGCCTGTGTCGTCCACCACGGAGGTGTAATGCGACACGCCACTGCGATACCCATCGGTGTCGGCCATGTCGGCCACATGGACCACCTCACCGGACAGGATCGCCTTGGCCGCCATCGAAATGTCGGGGTTCATCGACACCTCGCCGCGCGCATAGACATCAAGCGTTGCCTGGCTCACGCCCCGAGAGACGGCCATGCGCTGGTGTGTATCGCCCTTGGTGCCGAGCGTCAGGGCACCGGCGCTCGCGCCGCACAGGTCGATGGCGTTCCTCAGAATAGTGTCAAAGACGGGCCGCGCATCATCGCGGCTTTGGTTGATGACTTGCAGGATTTCGCGTGTCGCCGCCTCGCGATCCAGACGCTTGCGCAGGTCGCGGAACTGTCGGACGTTCTCAAGTGCGATCACGGCTTGGGTGGCGAAGGTTTCGACCAGGGCGATCTGTTCGTCGGTATAGGGGCGCACCTCGTGGCGGAAGATGATGAAACAGCCGATGCCGACCCCGTCCCGAATGAGTGGGACAAAGAGGTTGGTGCGAATGCCCTGCACGTCGCAGAGCGCGACAACGTTGGGCACACCTGCGCGGTATTGATCGGTTTGCATCATGTTGTGCAGATGTACAGGGCGCTTTTCGATAATCGCACGCGCGGCAAAGGACTTGTCCGGGTCCATTGGCACTTTGCCCTGACTGTAGAAATCCTCGGTGCTTTCAAGCGCGCCGTGATGCGCCATCATCGTCTGATGGTCGTCCCCCTCTTGTCCCAGTATCAGGGCTGCGAATGGCGCGTCGCACAGTTTGCGGGCATTGCCGAGTATGGCGTCAAAGACCGGTCCTTCATCGTCCCGTGCCGCGCTAATCGCGTCCAGAATTTCACGGGACGCGGACGACCGCTCAAGCCGTGCTTCCATCTCTTTGATGTGAAAAGAGTTCTCGATGGCGATGGCCGCCTGATCGGCAAAGGCCTGCGCCAGTTCCAGCGCGCGGTCATTGAACGGATGCACGCGGGTCCGGTAGACGCTGAACACCCCAATCAACCGCCCGCCGGCCGTCATCGGGATCGCCGCCAGCGACCGTGCCTGACCAAACTTGACCGTTGCAAAGCGCAGCGGGTTGTCCTCGTATGCGACATCCTCGGCATTCACATCCGCAATGCTGACCGGCTTTTGCGACCGGGCGGCCCGCCCAACGGCTGTGTCGGGGCCTGGGTTGAACAGCCCTTGCTCTGACAGCCACGCGGCAAACGGCGCACTGATGTTGCTGGAGCGCATTTCCGTGAAGGTGAAATCACCGTGATGCTCCATCAGAATGCCGAACTCTGCCTCGCAGATTTCCAGCGCCTGCTCCAGCACCTCGTCAATCACCTCATCAAGGTTGCCACTGCTCTCGTTGATGATCCGCAGAACGCGCGCCATCGTCCGCTCGCGCCGCATGGCCTCGTCAAGTTCCAGTGCCAGATCGGCGGTCAGCCCCGCCGCATCCTGAAGTTCAGCCGATGTGGCCCCTGGGTCCGCGAGTGCCTGCGCCAAGGCGATTTTCGACGTGACATTCAGTTTGCCATAGACCGTGCGCAAATGAGATCGAACCGTGGTCGGGGATATGCCAAGGTCACGGGCGATGACCTTGTAGCTGGCGCCGTCCGCATAGGCGGCGGCCACTTCGGCCTCTCGTTTTGACAGTGTTTCAATCGATTGCGCCGTGTCCGACATAATATCCTCGGCAAAATGTAGGGGGACCATACCCTACATCCCTCCTGCATCAATTGGTTCATTTGAACGATATCGCCGTTCTCTGCGGCTTCGTACCTTCATCCCATGACACCAAGGGGATTGTCCCGAGGTTGCACACAAGGAGACACGCAATGAGCATGACAGAGACAGCAAAAGCCTTTTTTGAAGCCTGCGAGACCGGCAAGGGCTGGGACGGGTGCGCGGCATATTGCAGTGCAGACGCCAGTTTTGCGTGCCAGTCCGGCGCGCTGGCGGACACGCACACGCTCGAGGCCTATACGGAGTGGATGAAGGGCCTGCTAACGCCGATCCCGGATGGAACCTATGAGCTGAAAGGGTTCGCATCCGACGAAGACCGTAGCATCGTGCTGGCGTTTGCGGTTTTCCATGGCACACAGTCGGGTCCGGGCGGGCCAGTCGATCCGACCGGCGCCAAGGTCGCGTCAGACTACGTGTATGCCATGGAATTCGCCGGCGGGAAGATCGCGCATATGACCAAGATCTGGAACGATGGCCATGCGTTGGCGCAACTTGGCTGGGCCTGATCTGATAACACAGGGGCGGGTGATCCGCCCCTGTCTCACCTCAGCGCGGCGTTTTTACCGAACCGGACTGTCGCCGTGGCTGCAGAACCGAGGTGAACTGAAACTGACCATCTGCGGCAGCCGCATCAACGACCGCTCCGCCAAGTTCTGGTGCCTGCTAAGTCTCGTTTGGTGTCGCGCCGAATTGATGACGGTATTCTGATGCTGTGAGGCCCGAGACACGCTGGAACAGCTTGCTGAACGCGGACGGGTCTTTGTAGCCGACCTCCCATGCAATTTGGTCCAATGGGCGGTTGGTAAGCTCGAGGATGCCCCGGGCTTTGGCGACCCGCGCCTGTTGAATGTAATCGGTCGGATTGAGCGATGTGGCTTTGGCAAATCGGCGCATGAAGGTCCGCTTTCCCAGATGTGCGATCTGGGCGAGTTCGCCAAGGTTCAACGGGGCGGTCAGGTCCGCGTGGATGTGATGCTGGACCCGCAGGATCGCCGCGTCTGCGTGATCGAAATCGGGGACAAACTCGGTGTACGGGAGCTGCGAGGCACGCGGCGGCTGGATAACCAGAAATCGCGCGGTGGAGAGCATCGTGCTGCGTCCGAAAAGGCGCTCGACAAGGGTCAGCCCAAGATCGGTCCAGGCAAGGATGCCACCCGCCGAGATCACGTCCCCATCATCCAGCACCAGATTTCGGTCAGCGACCTCGATGTCTGCGTGACGCTCTGCAAGTTGTTTGGCAAAGGCCCAATGGGTCGTGACCCGCCTGCCGTGCAGCAAACCGCTTTCGGCCAGAACGAACGCGCCAGCGCAGATCGAGCACACCCGGCTGCCCTCTTGGTGTTGCGCGCGCAGCCATTCGGCTTCTTCTGACATCGGCTGCATATCGTTCGGCATCACGATACTGGGCGGCGTGATGACGTAATCAAGCCGATGGGGCTGGCCTGGATCGGAATCCCAGATGCACACGGGCTGTCCCTGACACTCCGCCCGCCAATGCGTTACCCGAACACTTCGCGCCCCGTCAGCCCATTCCCCCGCAATCCTGAACAAGTCCGTGAGGCCGTAAACCGCCGACAACTGGCAGTCGGGGTACATCAAGAGGCCGATTTCGGCGACCCAATCCTTTTTTGATTTTGTCACTTTTGCACCTGTTTTTGTCATTTGTGACAATCGCTGAAGGGCATCGCAATTGCAATATTGGGGTCACCGAAACAAGCACCGAGGCCGATCGACATGACCCAGACCGAAGTGACACGACGCACTGTTTTGCAGACCGGTGCAGCAACCGCGTTGCTCGCTGCAATGCCCGCCGCACTTGCGGCTCGAACCCTGACTCAAAACGAAGGAGAAACGATTATGTCTACGATTGAAACCCGCGACGGCACCAAGATTTTCTACAAAGACTGGGGCCCGCGCGATGCACAGCCCATCGTCTTTCACCACGGATGGCCCCTGAGCGGCGACGACTGGGACAACCAGATGCTGTTCTTTCTTGCCCATGGTTACCGGGTGATTGCCCATGACCGCCGCGGTCACGGGCGCTCGGATCAGACCGACCGGGGCCATGATATGGCGACCTATGCCGACGATGTGGTCGATCTGGCCGCCGCGCTGGACCTGAAAGACGCCGTGCATATCGGCCACTCCACCGGTGGCGGCGAGGTTGCGGCCTATGTTGCCAAGGCAGAGCCGGGCCGGGTTGCCAAAGCCGCCCTGTTGGGTGCGATCCCGCCCTTGATGCTGCAGACCGACGCCAATCCGGATGGCGTTCCAATGGAGGTCTTTGACGGGTTGCGTGCCGCCTTGGCCGCCAACCGTGCGCAGTTCTACCTGGATGTGCCATCGGGTCCATTCTTCGGCTTCAACCGCGAGGGTGCCGAGGTCAGCCAGGGCCAAATTCAGAACTGGTGGCGTCAGGGGATGATGGGCAGCGCTTCTGCACACTACCAGTGCATCGCCGTGTTCTCAGAGACGGACCAGACCGAGGACT
Organism: Tateyamaria algicola; assembly: GCF_047715485.1. Taxonomy (NCBI): domain Bacteria; kingdom Pseudomonadati; phylum Pseudomonadota; class Alphaproteobacteria; order Rhodobacterales; family Roseobacteraceae; genus Tateyamaria; species Tateyamaria algicola. The sequence continues at coordinate 1,590,222 of NZ_CP180422.1, read as the reverse complement.
TGAAGGCGATGAACGTGCCGACACTTTTGATGCATGGGGACGACGATCAGGTCGTGCCAATCGCGAACTCTGCCGAGAAAGCAATCAAGCTGCTGCCGAACGGAACGCTGAAGGTCTATGACGGTCTGTCGCACGGCTTCTTCGCGACCCACCCGGATGTGGTGAACCCTGACCTTTTGAGCTTTGTAAGAAGCTGAGCCGGACAAAGTCGGAGCTGACTGGCAGGAGGGCGTTCTCGCCCTCCTTTTTCTGGTTGGAGGACACAATGTCTGACGGGACCTGGTGTGACAGGCACCCACGGACCGGCATCTGACAGACGCTCATGTCCCTTCAAGACAGTGTCCTGCGATACAGGCGCCATGGTCAGACCCGTGTTGTGGACAGGTTTCGCATCACAGGAACGTCCGTTTGTTGTAGGCCAGCGTGGCCATGGGATCGTCGGAATTGGTGAATGCCGCAACGCGCTGCGCAACCAGATCAGCGTCATGCCCAACTTGCGCGGCGGTCTGGCTGATATCGGGATGGTGCGGCGCGTATCGCAGCGCGGTTCCAGCGTCCCGCTGGGCATAGAGCGCAGGCAAAAAATGTTCGAACGTGCCCACTTCGATCACGTTGTGGGCATGCCAGGCCTCAAAGAATTGTGGTCCGAAACTGTGCGTGATCCGCCGGTTGATAAAGCGGGACACCGGGTCTTTGCCGCGTACCCCCGATGACAATCTCGTAGTGGTAGTGCACGCCCAGATGCGTGTCCCCCTGAACCACATCCCGAAAGTGGATGCGCAGCATGAGCACCGGGCCAAAGACCGGCAGGATGCGACCCATGGCCCAACCGTCATCGCCCACATAGGTCACCGACAACTCTGTGTTGACCGGATAATCCCAGCCATAGGTCTGGTATTGCATCGCCTCCTGGATATGGATGCGGGTGCGCCCGGCGGTGGGGGCACCATGCGGACCCGTCTTGCCCTTTAGCGTGGCATTGAAATGGTCGCTGGGATGCCAGAGCAGATAGGCGGGCACCGTTTGCCCCTCATATCCCGGCACGCCTTCCAGCGTCACCTGCAACCGGGTGAAGGTCTGGAACCACCACGCCAGCATCTTGGCCGACACCCCACGCAACAGGGCGTGGTTGAGCACGACCATGAACTGCCCATTGTCGCGTTGCATGATCTCGAAGTGGGAGGTCTCGGGTGCCTTGAGCGGCCATCCGAAGTCTCGTGGCGGGGGCATCGGACCGGGTATGCTGGCCTTGGCCATCGCTTAGACCGCAACCGGGGCCGGGCTGCGCCCGATGCGCAGCAGCGCATAACACAAGGGCGGTGCGACCAGCAGGGTGAGCGGGGAGGCGACGATCAGCCCCCCGATCATCATCGTGGCCATCGGTTCAAACAGCGCCCCACCTGCCATGGCCATGGGGCAGCAGCGACACCTCCATCCCTGCGCGCAGAAAGGCAACGCCCTTGGTAGCCACCCGCTCTCCGGGGCTGAGACCGTCGATGATCAGAAAGCGGTTGTCACGGATGCCCGCCATGGTCACGGGGCGCACCTGAACGGCGCTGGTGGCGGGATCATAGACATAGACGTTGAGCGGAATGAGGTCGTTGGGCCCGGCGCGCTCCGGGATGTCCGTGCCCGGGATCACCGCCGACATCGGCAGCAGGTGGCCGCGGGCCGCAGGCAGAGCGAATTCCAGCGCCACTTCGACCGCCATGCCCGCCTTGATGCTAGGGACCGCTTCGGCCAGTCGCACGACAACCGGAAAGGACGACACCTGACCCGTACGTTCGCCCAGCTCGCTGACCACGCCCTGCAAGGCCACGGTTGGATCATCCGCCAGCCGGACGTTCGCCGGGGTGCCAACCACGACGCGGCTGATCACGTCAAAGCTGACCGAGAACGACACCCCGTATTCTTCTTGCTGGTAAAGCGACAGGATCGTCTGGCCCGCGCTCACAGTCGCGAAAATTTCAACCTCAAGCGCATCCACGATGCCATTGAACGGGGAATAGAGCTTGCTGTCAGCCAGGTCCTGTTCTGCTGTCGACAGGTTCTTTTCCGCCTGTATCAATTGCGCCCGTGCCTGGGCTGCCGCCGTCGCATCCTCGTCCCGGCGCACAACGGTGATGGTGCCGCTGTCCAGCAGCGCCTGAGAACGCGGCAGGTCGTCTTCGGCCTGCGCCAGGGTCGCCGCGACTTCTTCGACGGCGGCCCGGCGGTTTTCGATCACGGTCTCGAATTGCTCGGGCTCCAGTTCTGCAAGCAATTGTCCCGCGCTGACGCGTTCGCCCACATCGAGCCCAATCCGACCCAGACGCACGCCGACTTCAAAGGACAACAGGTTGACCTCGCTCGGCTCCAAAACACCCGGATATCGCCGCACGGTGACCTCTTCGAAATCCGCGACAAGCGTGGTGATCAAGACGCGCACGGGTGCCGTATCATCCGTGGCGGCGGCGTCCTCTTCGGGCCAGCACGCGCCGGGCGCAACGACCAGGCTCAAAGCGATGAGTGACCGGCCAAAGCTGAAGAACACCCGCTTGCCCTTGTTCATGTTCCAGGTTGTGCGCATCTGTCTGCCCACCTCATTGGTTGCATCCGTTGCCCCATCTGTCCGCACCCAGGCGGCAGCGTCGCGTGACCTGCCCCATTTACGGAAAAGATCGATTTTGCGTCGCGCGCAGCCCTGAAAAATAGGCCCAGAGGCTCAGAACGACCGCCGCAGACGAAATGATGGTCATGACCGTGCCGGGGACAAAGTTCACAAAGCCACCAAGGTCCATGAACACGAAGTATCCAACGTCAGTGACCCAGCCGACGATGGCCGTCATGAAGATCGCGGTCACGGAGTGTCGCCAGATATAGACCCCACCCACAACGGTGAACGCTCCAATCCAGAGGAGATTGAACCCGTGTTGATTGAGGACCGCGCCAACCGCGGGATGAAATTCTCCTGCAATCAGTGCAGGATCGACCGCATCCGCGATCCCGGAAACCGAGCCCGCCGCATCCTGCGATATCGTCATCACACCGGCGAACATGTGGACCAGCCCCCAGATGACCCAAAGCACCGCCGCGATTTTCAGGATTGTTCCGTGGTTGGTTGTCATTTGCGCGCCCCTTGGTCACAGTCGAAGGTGAACATGGTGATGAAATCATAAGGTAGACAGAATCCACTAAATATAATTGGTGGATAGAGTCAACAAAAAGCCGTCGGATGCAAGACACAGAGCTGGCTCTTCTCATTGATCGCTTCATGCGACGCATTCACAGTGGCGTTCACGCCAAGGCCCATGTGTTTGATACTGAACGTGTTGGTCCGGGGGGCGGCTTTGTTCTGTTGACGATTGCCGAGATGGGATGTCCGGAATTGCATGAACTCACCAAGCGTGTTGCACGAGACAAGTCGCAAATGACCCGGACCATCCGCACGTTGGAGAGCAAGGGGTTGGTGGCGCGCAAAACCGCATCCCATGACGCGCGCGTCACCGTGGTCTTCCTTACCGATGCAGGCCAGGATGCCGTGCGCGCCATCCAACACGCCGTTGCAGAGACGATTGGTGAAATCCTCGCCCCGATATCAGAGTCCGATGCAGATCTGCTCAAGTCTCTGCTGCACCGTGCTCTTGCTGGTGCGTCGACAGCTTAGCGGGCCGCCCTTGCATCGGCGCCCTGAGACGCCATGGACGGGTCTGTCTCGCGCTCTGTGAACTCGACTTCTGATCCATGCGGTGAGGCAGATGAAAGGTCGGTGTTTCTGCCGCTAATGCGCCGTGTCGCACTTTAATATGCGCAATGACCGAGTCGCCGGGAAAAACTGGCATTGATGTGTCAAAAGAAATTTGGCCGATAGAAAAGTTTCCGAATTTCTATCGGGAGTAGCGCACATCATCTATAGTGAGATGCAGCATATTAGAAGCCACGGAACGGGCATCAAAATCTGTTCAATATTGGTTTGATTGATCAAAGTATTTGGGATTAGGCAAAATGCATAAATTCGTATTCTCCGGGCTCATTTGTCTCGTTGCGGTCGCGGGTATGCTCCTGTCTGCGACAGACGCGAAAGCACAAGGCTGGACCCCGGATTCATTGCATCCCGATGACAACGCGGCTGTTTCGGAAGAGCTTTTGTCGCGGCGCTGGCCCAACGGCGTTGTCTACTATGAAATCGAGATACCCGCAGGTTCGACGCGTACTGAAGCCGATTTCGACAACATTCTTCAGTGGGAGGAGCTGACGTCGGGCGCGGTGCGTTTTGTCAAGAACAGCACGGAAGTACCGCGTATCGTCATAGCCCTGGACGAAGGCAATGGAACCGATGGGCTGCGCGGCATCAAGGAAAGCGACGGTACGCCGATATCTGCCGTCAGGCGCATCCGTATTCGCCCGGACAACACGTACAGTGTGCATCACGAATTGGGTCATGTGCTGGGCCGCTGGCATCAGCAGCGACATCCCGATAGCGGAGAATGCCTGACGCTTGACGCCACAGCGCCGGCCCGCGTGCACCCTGATCTGGTTATTGGGCGATATACTTCCAATTCGATCATGCACTATCACCACCCCAGGCCTCAGGCGGATTACGATACATTCAATCCCGATACCACGCTGTGCCCCCGACCGCTCTTGAATACGCCGCCAAGCGATTTTGATGTGAAGTATCTGCAAAAGCTGTACGGCGTGAACGGCGACTATTTCAATAACACCAGCTGGTGCAGCGGCACTGAAAACCGACTGTACCTGGGCGACTTCAACGGCGACGGGTTGGACGATCTTCTCTGCCATGAAAAGGACGGTGCGCAGCAGCCCGGCCGTCGCCGCATCGACTATGCCGACAACGTCGTTGATGCCGTGTTTGCAGATGGTGACTGGGCAAGCACGTCCGGTCCGTTCTGCAGGCTATCCAGCCGGGAACTCCACATTGGTGACTTTGATGGCGACGGTCGCGACGACCTGATGTGTTTTGACACCAGGAACGGTCGTAGATTCATTGATTTTGCCAATAGGTCCGGCGCGTTGAACGGGTCAAACTTGGAGGCCCCGCCGTTCTGCATCGTTACGAGATCCAACGCAACGCATTGTCGGCGACATTCACGTTGCGGATTTCGACGCGGATGGTCGTGACGATATGCTTTGTCACTTCCGCCATGATGGGACGGTTTTGATTGATTACGCCAGGAATGAACTGGCGGGCTTTGATTGGGCAATGAACAGCGGCTGGTGCACAGCGCCAAGCCGATCGATTGTCATTGGAAACTTCAATTCCGACGGACGCGCGGACATGGCGTGCCATGACACAAACACCGGTCATCGGTGGCTGGACTACGCCGACGCGGTGGGTGGCTTCCAAGGCCCGGTCTGGAACAGTCAAAGCGGGTACAGGCGCGGGGGCGGAAGCTTTTGCAAGGGGGGAAACAAGACAGTTTATGCTGCGGACCTGAGCGGAAATGCACTTGATGACATGATATGCCACGATAGCTGGACCGGCAGCGTTGCCATCGACTATGCCCTGACTGTGGCCGAGGCACGGGGTTACAACGGCGCGCCCAGGACCACTGAGCTCAGAGGTTCGGAGTTTTGGTTTGCAAATTACTTCAATGAAATCTCGTTCTGTAATGCGCAGGATGCGCACCTTCTGATTGGCAGGCTGCCCGCAGGCACGACACGTAGCGGGGACAGCCTGTATTGCCACAACTCCGCGACGGGGCATCAGGTCGGGCGATACAATTTCGACGATTGATTTGGGGGGCAAAATGGGTGCCGGATGTTGCACCAGAATGTTTCGGTCACTGAGCGTCAATCTGGATCGAAACAGCCTGTGATTGCTTAAGGCTGTTTCACTTTTGGTCTCTTCTCGAGAGCCGCAATGACAGCCCCCATCAGAACAAGTGGCACCGCAAACAGAAAGCTCGTGCCGAGCGGTAGCTTGAATATCAGCAGGTCTGCAAGGACTGGCCAGAGGAGGGCGACATACTCGAAAGGCGCCAGCCGGGACGCCTGTGTGAAGCTGAACGAGAGCGTCATCGCGATATGTGCGAAACCGCCGAAAAGCCCGGCGAGCACGAGCAACGCCAGCGTCTGCGCATCGGGAAATGCCCATCCCCATGGCAGTGTCAGAATTCCACCAGTCATGGAGGCGACGACAAAGTAAAAGGCGATGGCGCCGGGGCTTTCTGTGCGGGTGAGGCTTCGGACCATGATCAGCGCGAAAGCCGTCAGAAGCGCCGTCAAAAGCCCGAGGCCGATCCCCAACAGGCGGCGCGCATCTGCGGTGCCGCCGCCAATGTCAGGCCAGACCAGCACAACGACCCCGGCCAACCCGAAGGCGAGCCCCATCACACGCCATTTCGTCAACCGCTCTGACAGCACCACCACAGCGGTGATCGCCGTCAGCACCGGCGCGAGTTGCGCGAGCAACACCGCCTCTGCCAATGGCAGCAAGGCCACTGACGCGAACGATGCAAACATCGCCGCCGTCCCAAAGAACGAGCGCACCAGATGGCCCACCGGGCGTGTCGTGCGGAGACCGGATGGAAATTCGTGGCGCACCATCAGGAAGATAACGAGCGGAATGAGGGCGAATAATGATCGGAAGAAGACGATCTGCCCAAGCGGTGCGGCCTCGCTTAAAGCCTTTACGCAGATGACCATCCCGGTGAACAGGACACCGGACAGGATGCGCAGGCTGATCCCAAGTGTCGGATTGTCTTGCCGCGTCACGCCTTGGCGTCCCGCTCGGCCAGCGCGTCGCGCAGTGTGTCGCCTGCAAGATTGATCGCAAGGACCGAGATCACAACCGTAAGTCCCGGCCAGATCATCTGCAGCGGGGTCGAGCGCATGTGAATGCGCGCATCCAACAGCATCGTGCCCCATTCCGGCATCGGGGGCTGCACGCCGAACCCCAGAAAACCAAGCGTGGAAATGCCTAGGATTGCGCGGGCAAGCATCCCGGTCCAGACCACGGTCAGCGATGGCAGGAGGGATGGCATATAGTGCCAGCGCGCAATCGCCAGCGGCGAAAGACCCGCCAGGCGGGCCTGCACGACGTACCCCCTGCTGCTGACCGACAGGCCGATGCCGCGTGCCACACGGGCATAGCGCATCCAGCCGGTGACGGTGAGCGCAAAGATCAATGTCCCGGTCCCCGCGCCAAGTACGCCAGCGATGACCACGGCCGCGATAAGCTCGGGAAAGGCCAGAAACGTATCCGTAATGCGCATGGCAATCCAGTCCGCCAGCCGACCGCCCTGCGCTGCAATCAGGCCAATGACCGTGCCAATGATCAGACCCAGAAGCGAGACGACAAAGGCAAGCCCAAGCGACCAGCGCGCGCCGTGCAGTGTCCTTGAGAAAATATCACGGCCCAGTGCATCCGTACCCAAGAGCCACTCACCGCCCGGCGGGCGCAGTCTGTTGGGAATGTTGATCGCCGTTGGGTCGTGCGGCGCGACCCATGGCCCGAACACCGCCAGAAGGAGGAACAGGACGACCAGAACACCAACACTACGCATCGCGCCCATCCATTCTTGGGTCGAGGCTGCGGTAGATCACGTCGATCAACAGGTTCACGGCCACAAAGATCACAGCCGCCAGGACCACCACCGCCTGCACTTTGGGAAAGTCGCGCGCGAAGATGGCGCTGACGAGAAAGCTGCCGATGCCAGGGCGTGCAAAGATCACCTCGACCACGACAAGGCCCTCGAGCAAAAAGGCGAGTTCCAGCCCCAGGACCGTGATGACGGGCACAGCGGCGTGTGGGGCAACGTGGTCGCGGGCAATATCGCGCTCTGTCACACCGCGTCGGCAGAATGCTGGCAGGAAAGGCTGTCCGCGTGCCTCCAGAATGCCTGATCGGATGATGCGTGTGAGCGACGCGGCCACGCCAAAACCAAGCGTCATCGCGGGCAGGATACCGTGTGCAGTCGTCGCGGCCCCCATGGCCGGCAGCCAGCCCAGGTGAACAGCGAACAGCAGGATCAACAGCAGACCGAGCCAGAACGCCGGGATGGCCACTCCGACAGAGGCAAGAGCAACAGCCCCGCGGTCCATCCAACTGCCGGGTCGGCGCGTGGCAATCAACGCAAGAGGGACCGAGATCGCCAGTCCGATCCCCAAGCCGACAAGCGCAAGCGGGAAGGTGTAGGACATGGCCGTCACGAGGTCGGGCCAAACGTCCCGACCGTTGACGGAGGACTGGCCAAAGTCTCCCTGGACGAGGGGTGTCAGCCACGCCCGGAACGCCGTCCAAAAGCCGTCATCAAACCCCGCCTCGGCGCGGATGAAATCCAGCACTTCCTTGGACACCACGGTTCCATGGCGCGCTTCTGCAATCGAAAGCGCCGGATCGCCCGGCGCGTGCCACAACAGCGAGAAGGTCGCCAACGCCGTCCCGGTCAAGACCACGATGGCACGAAGCAGAAGCCCGGACAGAAAGCCGATCATGCGACACGCGCCAATGCGCCGAGTGCGAAGGCGGCGTCGCGCAGCTTGCGTCCGTACTCTGTCTGCGGCGCTTCAACAAAGGCTTGTGCCGCTGCGAACTCTTCAATCTGACCCGCGCGCAGAACGGCGATCTCATCCGCGAAGGCTGCGGCATAGCCCAGATCATGGGTCACAATCAGGGCGGCAAAGCCTTCCCTTGCCTGCATGTCGGCAATCAGACGCGCGGTGTGCTTTTGCGTCACCGCGTCGAGGGCGGACAAAGGCTCATCAAAGAGAACCAGCGGCGGGGTGGCGATCAAGGCGCGCAGGATGCCCATGCGCTGGGCCTGCCCGATGGAGACCTGATCAGGACGGCGGTCGAGCAGGTCCGGCTGCACTTCGAGCGCATGACACAGGCGCTCCAATCGGGCGGCATCTATAATCAGCTTTTGGGCCACTACGGGTTCCATCACGGAGCGCCGCAATGAAAGACGCGGGTTAAAGGCCGCACGTGGTTCCTGCATGACCAGTGCGGGAGCGCATTGCGAGACCGGAGCGCCGTTCCACGACACTTTGCCCGCCGAACAGCGCACCAGCCCGAGGATCGCGCCGATCAGGGTGGACTTGCCTGCACCGCTTTCGCCAACCACGGCCAGAGTGCGCCCCGCGTCGAGCGAAAAGGAGACGTTGCGCAATGTGGTCGCCACACCGTGCCTGACCGAGATGTCGTCGACCTTCAGCATGGCAGTTCCAGCCAGTTCCGATGTGCACACAAGGCCCGCGCCGCCGGCGTTTCAGGTGCCGAGAGAAACTGCGGTGTCGGCGCATCCTCTACAATCCGTCCGGCCTCCATCACCATCAACCGCGACACGCGACGCGCAGCAAGCCCCAGGTCGTGGGTGATCAGCAGGAGCGCCGTCTGGCGGTCCTGCAAGTAGGTTTCGAGAAGGTCCATCGTGTCTGCGGCAACCACCGGGTCCAGGGCGGATGTGGGTTCATCCATGACCAGAACGGTGGGCGTTCCGATCAGGGCCATGGCGATAACAAAACGTTGCTGCATCCCACGGCTCCAGCCCCAGGGACGTTTGCCCAAATCCCCGCGTTCGATTTGCAGGGCCTCGAAAAGAAGCTGGCGGCGCGCATCGTCCGGGGCAAGGCCGAGAGCCCGCTCGGCCTCGCGCCAATGGAAGGCCATCGTTCGCAGCGGATCAAGGGCCTCATCCGGGCTTTGCGGCACATGGGCAACGCTGGACCCTTGCGCACGCAGAGTGTCCACAAGTTCATGGCCAAGCGTCGATTTTCCAGACCCCGAAGCACCTACAAGCCCGACGCGTTCGCCGGGCTTGAAGTCCACATTCGTGGGATGAAGAATGATGCGACCCGCGCGTTCTGCGCTCAGGCCAAGGGCTTGAATTGTCATTCGGCGAAACGTGTCTCGTGTGTGATCCAATAAGTCTCGGTCGGGTGGACCTGATAACCTGTCAGACCAGCCCGCGCGACCACTGCCTGGCTGACATGAAAGACGGGTATCAACGGCACGTCCGTGGCAATGATCTGCTGAACCTCGTTGTAGATGCTTTCACGGTCTGCCTGCGCGAAGGTGGTCTGCCCCTTCACAAGCAGATCGTCCAAGGCCGGGTTCTCATAACGGCCCACATTCGACCCGCCGTCACTGGCCAGGAGAAAACCCAGGATCGATCCGGGATCACCTTGCGGAAGCATCACCCAGGCCTGCAGGAACATGTCACCGTTACCGGCCAGCATGGCCTCGTTGCTGGCGCCGTATTCACCCACGCGCACCTTTGCGGTGATGCCGATCTGCTGCAGGAACGCCTGTGTGATTTCGGCCGTCGGCGGCAGGGCCGCGCGCGAAGAGTAGGTCAGGATTTCGATTTCAATCGGTTCACCGTCCAGCGTCCAAACACCACCCTGCTTGACCGCACCGGCCTCGGCCAGCAGTTCTTCGGCCCGCGCGGGATCATATGCGGGTGCGATATCCGCCGCCCAGCTTTTGCCTGCGGGATAGATGGTGCCCGCCGGCACGCCGCCGACCCCCGAGAGAACCGCCTCGACAATGCCATCCCGGTCAATGGCGAGCGAAACGGCCTGTCGGATCAGCGGGTTTGCCAACGGACCCGACGCTGTATTCATGGAGTAGAAGTACAGCCGTGCCGTGGGCGCAGTGAACCCCTGCGCACCTGTTTCCTGAATACGTTCGAAATCTGTCTCCGGGTAGTTGATCACCATATCGACGTCGCCCGCTTCGAAGGCGAGTGACGCCGTGGCAGGGTCCGGCGAAGCGACAACGCGCACTTGGTCAAAGCCGGGTTCGCCCAGCCGGTAGTCCGCGTTTGCCTCTACGCGGTAGAGCTGCTCGGGCACGGCCTCGCGGAAGATGTAGGGGCCCGTTGCGTTGATCGGAAACGCATCCGAGGGCGCACCAAGAATGGCAACGCCGGGATCAGACAGACTCCATTGGAATGCCGCATTTGGGCTGTTGGTCTCAAAAACCACGACGCGGTCACCGTCGGCAGACATTTCTGCGAGATCGAGAACGCCCGCGATGCGCTTGTTGAAGGCGGGATCAGCCTCGTCCGAGATTGGAGCGATGGCATCGACGACGGCCTGCGCAGTCACCGGGGCTCCATCGTGGAACGTCAGACCTTCGCGCAGCGTCAGCCGCCATGCTGTTGGGGCGGTCTGTTCGATGCTTTCGGCCAGTCGGGGATAGAGGTTGAGGTCATAATCAATGCCCATCAGCGTTTCCGTGACGCCGGTCTGGTTGGACATCCAGCCGTTGTAGCCTGCGCGCGGGTCCGGCACCTCGGCTGTGGGGCCGAATGTGACCGAAATGGTGAGCGTGTCATCCTGTGCTGCGGCAGGCAAGGTTGTGCTGAGCGTGATCAAGGCTGCAGCGGTAAAGCGGCTGAAAACAGACATGTAAGTTCCTTCAAGTGTTCGTCGGCAGGTTGCTGGAAATTGCAAAGCGGTCACGGGCCAGGGTCCTGGCCTCTGCTTGCGACATGAGCGAAAGCGCGTCTTCGGCACTCAGACCCTTTGCGCAGGCCCGGTTCCAAACGCGTCGGGCGGACGCGGGTGACCACGGCAGCGTTGCTTGAGCGAGCCAGTTCCTCAGTGGTGCGGGCAATGCGTCGTAGCTGCGCATGGGATCAGCCGCGCGACGCTTGCGACTGAGCGAGGTCGATCCAAGATTTCGGGTCAAATCTCGACCTCCGGGCCGTCGACGGCGTCCAGCACGAGGACGAGGCGTGTCTCGCCGGTCCCTTCGATGGGTGGAGAGCGATGGAGCAGACCCGAGGCTGGTTTTTCAGGCCAGACTGTTCCGCGCAGAAGGATTGGCGCGCCTGTGGCCACGGAAAAGACGCGCTTTGGATCCTGACCGTCAGTCGAAATCCCATATTGCGTGCCGGGACCACGATAGGTGCAGACAAGGCGCGCGGTGATCGCGTCAATATGGAACTTGCGGCAGGCGTTTGTCGTGACAGCTTGGAGGCGCAGACGCAGGTACGGCGTGCGCATCAAGTCGGCAAAAATCTTGGCCAAGGAACTGATATCACCGATCAGGTGATCGCGTTCATGGCAATCCGGTGTTTGCGCCGCCTCGCACAGCGCTGTCACAGCAGATGGAGCGCCCTCGGGGCGCAAGACGATCCGCCCCTGCGGGAGCCTGGATGGGTCAAGCGCATCGATCCACGCTTGGACCTCTGGCGCTGGCTGCCTGCGCCAGATCGCCGCCGCGCATCCGGGTTGAAGAAATGTTTTGAGGTCTTCCGGTTTGTCAGCGACGGCAACACCGATGGCAGCGTTTCTGACCACAGCGCGCGCGCGCGTCATGCGGCGTTTTCCTTCTGTCGCCATGCCGGAAACGGATCGGGATAGTTTGGCAAATCATCTGGCCCACTGGCGGCGGTGGCAGGGACCAAACATGCATCAAGCCGCGCCTTGAGGGCAGTCCAATCGATACCAGCGCCGATAAAGACAATCTCTTGCCGCCGGTCGCCCCATGGCTCTTCCCAATGCTGCTGCATATAGGCACGCGCGCTTTCATGGGCTGGCCACTGTTCCTTTGGTACGGATGCCCACCATGTGCCAAGCGGTTTGACGCTCGACAGTGCACCGGCAAGCGAAAACTCGGCAACCCATCCGGGCCGGGTCGAAATCCAGAAATGCCCCTTGGCGCGAATGACGCCGGGCAGGTCACCGTTCAAGACGCTGAGGATCTTTTCCGGGATGAACGGCAATCGCGCACGATAGACAAATGATGCGACACCGTACTCTTCAGTTTCGGGCGTGTGGTCGGCAAAGCCATAAAGCTCCTTGGCCCACATCGGGTGCTCGTGCGCCTTCTCGAAGTCGAACATGCCGGTGTCGAGGATCGTTTCTGCTGCAACATCGGAATGGTCCGTTTCGATGATCTTGGCATCCGCGTTCAGGCTGCGGATGATCTTCCGTGCGGCATCGGTGCGCTCTGGCCCTGCATCCGTGACCTTGTTGAGAATGACCACATCGGCGAATTCGATCTGTTCGACGAGCAGATTGACCAATGTCCGGTCATCCTCTTCGCCCAGCGTCTCGCCACGATCCTTCAGGAAGTCATGGCTGGAAAAGTCGTTCAGCAGGTTCACCGCATCAACAACTGTCACCATGGTGTCGAGCCGGGACACGTCCGAGAGGCTGTCGCCAAATTCGTCGCGGAAATCGAAAGTGGCGGCGACGGGAAGTGGCTCGGAAATCCCCGTCGACTCGATCAGCAAATAGTCGAAACGATCTTGGGCTGCGAGCTTGCGCACCTCGTCCAACAAGTCGTCACGCAGAGTGCAGCAGATGCACCCATTGGACATCTCCACCAGTGTTTCATCAGTTCGGCTTAGCTCGGTATCAGCCCGCACGAGGTCGGCGTCGATGTTCACTTCGGACATGTCGTTGACGATGACCGCGACCCGTCTGCCCTCGCGATTGTTGAGGACCCGGTTCAGCAACGTGGTTTTGCCTGCGCCCAGAAATCCGGACAGGACGGTGACGGGAAGCCGATTATCGGGCATGTCTGATCTCCAAAACGGGCAACGACAGTCACGCAACCTACGCAGTTACTAGACGAATGCAACTGCTATTGTTACGTATTATGCTGACTTGGAGAGGAATTGCGCATGAAGCGAAACAGTCGTTTGTCTCTCGCCCTGCACACGCTCAGCCACATGGCGGGTGAACCGGACCGCGTTCGAACGTCTGCGGACATCGCCGACCACGCCGGAACGAACCCGGTGGTTGTGCGACGGGTCCTGGGCAAGCTGCGCGAGGCGGGTCTTTTGTTGTCAGAGAAGGGACACGCGGGTGGTTGGCGGCTGGCCAAGCCCGCCTACAGCATCACGCTCGCGGACGTTTACTTGGCCTTGGACGAGCAGCTTGTGTCGGGAAGCGGTGGCGACGCAGAACCGTCACGTTGCAGCGTCGAAACCGGCCTGCAAGCACGCGTTGCCGAAGTCCTCGATGACATTGAAGACAGCCTTGTGGAGCGGCTGCGCGAAACGAGGATTACAGACGTGCACCCCAGTTCTTGCAGCTATTGCAAAAGCTAAGCAGGTCTTAAACCTGCGGCACCATGCCATCTGAGCCGCGCGGATCGTTGCCGTGAACAGATCTGGTGGCCCTCACAGTGTCAGGACACTGCACAGCACGCGGCGGCCAACCGTCTCAAATCAGCCTTCTTCCCGACCTGATACAGTGTCCGCGATATGCGTCATCGATTTCACGAACTGCGCGCGATCCTCTTCGGGCAGCGCATCGAGCATGGTTTTCATCGTTTGCTTTTCCTCGGCATCGATCAGGGCGAAGGCGTGCTGGCCTTCCTCTGTCATCCGAAGCGCGATCGAACGTCGGTTGGTTTCGGGGCGTTCGCGTGTCACGAAGCCGCGTTCGACGAGGCGATCAACGACGCTGCTTGCCGTGGTTGGCACCACGCCCAGATGGTTGGCCAGATCTGACAACATGCAGTCCGGGTGATCGGTCAGATAGCGCAATGTCGCGATGTCCGCGGCGACGAAATTCAGCTCGCGATGCGCCACCTGCACATTCTTCTCGGCGATCTTCAGCGCCTGCATCAGCAGGGTCACAGCCTTGTGAAGGCTCTCGATTTGTTCTTTCATCCTTGGACCTTGTGACACGCAGACGGGAATGGCGAGCATCATCTCCCGGAAATTTTTCTCCGAATTCTGGACATTACGACCGTCGTATCTATTTCCATATGTGAGAAGATCAACACGGTCGGAGGTGTCTATGTCAACGTCATTCCAATTGAACGGGGAGTTGGTCACGGTCGATGCCGATCCTGACATGCCGCTTTTGTGGGTGGTGCGCGAACGGATCGGACTGACGGGTTCCAAGTTCGGCTGTGGCATCGCGGCGTGCGGGGCCTGCACGATGCATGTGGACGGCGTGGCGACGCGGACCTGCGTGCTGCCAGTGTCGGCTGTCGAGGGTGCGAGCATTCGGACGATCGAGGGCGTGGCCCCGATAGATGCGCCAAGTGCGGTTCAGCGCGCGTGGCTGGAACATCAGGTGCCACAATGCGGCTATTGCCAATCCGGCATGATCATGGCGGTCGAGGCGCTGCTGGACCAGACGCCCGATCCCACGGATGCCGACATTGACGACGCCATCACCAATATCTGCCGCTGCGGCACCTATGACCGCATCCGCACTGCCGTGCACACGGCGGCAGCCATGCGTCGGGAGGGCTAGAACATGGACGAAAAGATCAAGAACCGCTCGAACCTGGGCACGTGGACCCGTCGTTCGTTCCTCGCGACTGCTGGGGTCGTGGGCGGGGGCCTTGCCCTGGGCATCACCCTGTCGCCCAACCGCCTCAAGATGGCCGAGGCAGCAACCGGGGACGAGGTCACGCTGAACACCTGGGTCAAGATCGCGCCCAACAACAGGATCACTGTGTTCTTCCCGCATTCCGAGATGGGACAAGGCGCGGGGACCGGCCTTGCGCAGATGCTGGCCGAAGAGATGGAAGCCGATTGGGACACCGTGACCATCGCCCAGGCGCCCGTGACCGACGATTACATCAACAGCGATCTCGGGCGCGGCTACATCCTTGGTGAAGGCGCGAACATCCCCGCCTTCATGTATCCGATGATCGACTTTGCCTTTCTGCAGATCGCGGGCGGGCTGGTCGGGCAGATGACCGGCGGCAGCACCGCCATTCGGCTGACGGGGCATCACGGGATGCGTCGGGCGGGTGCTGCGGCGCGCGAGATGCTGATGCAGGCGGCGGCCGCCGAGTGGGACGTGCCGGTACGCAGCCTAACGGCGCGCGACAGCGTCATCACCCACGACACCTCGGGCCGCAGGGCCACCTTTGGCGATTTGGCGACCCGCGCGGCTGAGTTCACGCCGAACCTCAAGCCCGCGCTCAAAGAGAGCGCCAATTACCGCATCGTGGGACAATCCAAACCACGCCTCGACCTGCCGGCCAAGGTGAACGGCACGGCGGAGTTCGGCATCGACGTGACGGTGCGCGACATGGTCTATGCCACCATTGCGCTGCCGCCGGTGCGCGGGGCGACGGCGGCGACCGTGGATGAAAGCGGCGTTGCGCCGCGCACAGGCCAGGGCCGCGTGGTGAACCTGGGTGACGTCGTCGCCGTGATCGCCGACAGCTACTGGACCGCGAGCCGCATGCTGGACGAGCTGCAGATCACCTGGGAGGGCGGCCAGACGGACGTGTCTTCGGACAGCGTGCGCGCACAGCACAATGCCGACCTCGACCGCGCCGAATTCGAAATGATGGACGAAGAGGGCGACGTGCCTGCCGCGTTGGCCACAGGGACGGCGCTGAAATCGGCTTTCGACGTGCCCTACCTTGCCCACGCGACGATGGAGCCGATGAACTGCACCGTGGCGCTGAATGGGGACCGGGCGGAGATCTGGGCAGGCAACCAGAACATGCTCTTTGCCCGCAACGCGGCGGCCGAGACGCTGGGACTGGACCCTACGAACGTCACCATGCATCCGGTCTATCTGGGCGGCGGGTTCGGACGTCGGGGCGAGATGGACTTTGTCAATGTCGCCGTTCGGATTGCACGCGAACTGGACACGCCGGTCAAGGTCATCTGGTCGCGCGAAACAGACATGGCGAACGACACCTACCGCCCCGCCATACTGAGCCGGATGGAAGGTGCGGTCGAGGGCGGTCGGATCACCGCCCTGCGCCATCACTATGTCGATGCGCAGTCCGGCATGCCCGATAGCGAACGGCCCTTTGCCTTTCAATACGACGTGCCGAACCGCGACATCGGGCGGGTCATCTGCCCCAGCCCAGTCCCGGTTGGCACCTGGCGGGCGGTCGACTTCACCCAGATGGGGTTTTTCAACGAAACCTTCATGGACGAGCTCGCCGTCGCAGCCGCCGCCGATCCGTTGGCATTTCGCCTCGATCACACCAGCGATCCGCGCATCCGCGCCGTGCTCGAACGTCTGGGCGAGGTGACGCATTGGGGCAATGACCTGCCCAACCGGCCCGGGATGGGCGTGGCCATGGTCAAGAGTTTCGAAACCATCGTGGCCCAGGCCGTGCAGGCGAGCGTGAGTGAAGACGGCGGCGTGCGGGTACACAAGGTCTGGTCTGTCGTCGATTGCGGGCGGCTGATCAATCCGTCCGCGGGCGAGGCGCAGATCACCGGGGCGGTCATCTATGGCCTGACCTCGGCGCTCTGGGGCGAAATCACGCTGCAAGGCGGGGCGATCCAGCAGTTGAACTTCCCCGACTACCCGATGATGCAACTGGCAAACGCGCCCGCCCAGGAGGTCCACTTCATCCCCAGCGACGCGGCTCCGGGCGGCCTGGGCGAGCCTGGCGTGCCTCCGGTGACCCCGGCGCTGACCAATGCGATCTATGCGGTCACGGGGGATCGCATCCGCACTCTGCCGATTGGCAAGCACGGGCTCCACGCTGCCTGACATCGGATGCATGCGCTGACAGTCACGTTGCGTGATCGTTCCATTGCACGACACAGATGCGCCAGATCCTCTGTTCGCGCAGCCTGCCATCTGTCCCAAAATCCCTGACGATGGACAGTCAGACATAAGGCAGGGGTTTTGCGAGCGGCGCTTTGCAGTGTTTGCAATGTGCCTAAGACTTGGTCATTTTAGGTGCCATGGAAATTTTGACTGTCAGTCACAGCAGTTTCTTGATCGCGATGTCATGTGTGGTTGCACTTGTTGCGGGGTTCACAGGCCTGTCGTTGACAAGGGACCTTTCTGCAAAGCCGATGTTCCAGAAGAAGGCGTCCATAGCGCTGGCGGCGATTGCTTTGGGCGGAGGCATCTGGGCAATGCATTTTGTTGCCATGCTGGGGCTGAAGCTGCCAATTCTGTTCTACTATGACGCTGCAATTACGCTTGTTTCCGCATTGTCCGCCATCTTGCTTGTTGGGGCGGCCTTGATCCTGCTTCACTTTGCAGATCGCACCCCAAAGATCATTGTGACCGCAGGTGGTATAGTCGGCGTGGGGATCCTTGTGATGCACTACATCGGCATGGCGGGGCTCGAATTGTGCCGTGCCATCTACACGCCGTCAGGTGTTATCCTGTCATCCGCTGTGGCGATTGGTCTTTGCATGTTGGCCTTTTGGATTGCCTATGGGCAGCGCACAAACCGCAATATTCTGCTTGGGACAGTGTGTTTTGCCGCAGCGGTCTGTTCGGTCCATTTTCTGGCCATGGCTGGGACCAACTTTGTTGCTGAACCCAACGTGTCTGATTTCGGGCCATCGATGAACAATGAGACCCTCGCGCTGGGTGTCATCTTTTTCAGCTTTGTGATTTTTGGTGCCTGCCTGTGGGTCAGCGTGACGTATCTTATCGCTCCAAGCGAGCAAGCGAAGGAGGAGGCCCAGCCTGCAATCCAGACTGTCGATCACTTGCAGATTCCGTGTGAACGCGACGGCGGAAAGGTATTCATTCGCGCCGAAGACGTCTCATTTGTGCGCGCGGATGGACACTACACCCAAGTCTATACCGCTGATGAGCGGCTGTTTTGTGTTTGGCCCGTCACTGAGGCGTCCAAGCGTCTTTCGCCATTGGGGTTCCTGCAAACGCACAGAAGCTATCTTGTGAACCCAAGTCGCGTGTCAAAGTTCGAACGGACCAAGGAAAAGGGCCGATGCCTTTTTGATGGAGAGAATTTGCCCGCTGCGCCGGTCAGCCGTTCGAAGCTGAAAGTGATTCAGGATGCATTGGCGTCGCAGGCCGGTGCAGCTCGTGCCTGAGCCGGTGCATTTCGTGCAAAAGACCGGTATTTCATTGATTTTGTAGTGCTGCAGCATACCAGCGTATGCGGTGATCCTTCCGAGCCAGAGTAATCGCTTTTAGGGAGGAGAGCCGATGATTCCAGCGGCATTTGAATACTATCGCCCCAAGGACATGGCCGGTGTCCTGTCTATCCTCGAAGAACATGGAGATGACGCGCGCGTCATGGCGGGTGGGCACAGCCTTATCCCCATGATGAAACTGCGTATGGCCGACGTGCCCCACTTGATCGACCTGCAAGACGTCGATGGTATGTCCGGCATTGAGATCGGCAGTGACAGTATCCGGATCGGCGCGCTCGTCACGCAGGCGGATATCATCGATAATGCCGATCTTGCAGATGTCGCCCCGATCCTGAAAGAGGCCGCGCTTCAGATCGCCGACCCTCAGGTGCGCTATATGGGCACCGTGGGGGGCAACGTCGCGAATGGGGATCCCGGCAATGACATGCCTGGGCTGATGCAGTGCCTGGACGCGGTGTTCACCGTCGTTGGTATGGATGGCGAGCGGGACATCCCTGCGCGTGTTTTTTACGAAGCCGCCTATATGACTGCCCGTGAGGACGAAGAAGTCCTGACGACCGTGACCATCCCGCTGCCCAAAGGTGGCTACGCCTACGAAAAGCAAAAGCGCAAGATCGGAGACTACGCGACAGCCGCCGCTGCGGTTCAGATCGTGAAGGGCGGAAGCACCTGTTCGTCGGTCTCGATCGCGATGACAAACCTGAGCGACACGCCGATCTATTCCGAAACCGCTGGTGCGGCTCTTGTCGGCACGACTGTGGATGCTGCGGCCTTGGATGCTGCTGTTGCTGCCATGCTGGGCGACATCGATCCATCGGAGGACAATCGCGGTCCTGTCGCGTTCAAGAACCACGTTGCTGGCGTCATTTTGCGCCGCGCCATCGAACGCGCTTGGTCGCGAGCATAGGGAGGCCAATCATGCCAAAGAAACAACATTACGCAATCACGGTGAACGGGAAGGAAGAGGAATTCCTCGCTGAACCCCGCGAACTGCTGATCTACACGCTGCGCGAACGGCTGAACATCACCGGGCCGCATATTGGATGCGAAACGTCCCATTGCGGCGCCTGCACCGTCACCATCGACGGCAAGTCCGTCAAAGCCTGCACCATGTTTGTCGCCCAGGCGAACGGCAAGGACATCACAACCATCGAAGGCATCGGTGGGCCGGACGATCTGCATCCACTGCAAGAGGCGTTCAAGGAACATCATGGATTGCAGTGCGGCTATTGCACACCGGGGATGATCACACGCGCGACCAAGCTGCTGGAAGAAATCCCCAACCCCACCGAGGAAGAAATCCGGTTTGGAATGGCGGGCAACATCTGCCGCTGCACTGGCTACCAGAACATCGTGAAATCCATTCAGGCCGCTGCTGCCGAGATGAATGCAGCCAAGGA
This sequence comes from Tateyamaria algicola, assembly GCF_047715485.1. Lineage (NCBI taxonomy): Bacteria > Pseudomonadati > Pseudomonadota > Alphaproteobacteria > Rhodobacterales > Roseobacteraceae > Tateyamaria > Tateyamaria algicola. The sequence continues at coordinate 1,570,046 of NZ_CP180422.1, read as the reverse complement.
GGCGGCGGAATGAAAGACGAAGTCACACGCGAAGAACGGGTCGACAACCTCAAGGGCATGGGCTGCTCGCGCAAGCGCGTCGAAGATGCCCGATTTACTCAGGGCAAGGGGAATTACGTCGATGACCTGAAGCTTGACGGCATGCTGTTTGGCGATTTTGTGCGCTCTCCCTACGCCCATGCGCGGATCAAGAGCATTGATACCGCGGCCGCGTTGGAAGTTCCCGGTGTTCTGGCGGTGCTGACCGCTGCCGATCTGGAACCTTTGGGTCTGCACTGGATGCCGACGCTTGCGGGCGACAAACAGATGGTTTTGGCGGACGGCAAAGTGCTGTTCCAGGGTCAGGAAGTTGCGTTTGTTGTGGCCGAAGATCGTTACGCGGCCGCTGATGGCATTGAGCTGGTTGAGGTCGAGTACGAAGAACTGCCCGTCCTGGTTGATCCGTTTGAATCGCTGAAATCAGACGTCGTCCTGCGCGAGGACACCGTGGACGAGAACGGCAAAGCCACTGACGGCGCCCATGGTCCGCGCAAGCATCCCAATCACATCTTTACCTGGGACGCTGGTGACAAAGAGCCGACAGAGGAAGTGATCGCGAACGCCGAGATCGTCGCCGAAGAAAGCATGTATTACCACCGCACGCACCCGTGCCCGTTGGAGACATGCGGCTGCGTGGCATCAATGGACAAGGTGAACGGCAAGCTGACGCTTTGGGGCACGTTCCAAGCGCCGCACGCCATTCGGACGATCGTTTCCCTGATCTCCGGTTTGGAAGAGCACAATATCCGCGTGATTTCCCCGGATATCGGAGGTGGGTTTGGTAACAAGGTTGGGGCCTACCCCGGCTATGTCTGCTCGGTCGTGGCCTCCATTGTGACGGGTAAGCCGGTCAAATGGATCGAAGACCGGATGGACAATCTGATGACCACCGCCTTCGCCCGCGACTATTGGATGAAAGGCAAGATCAGTGCCACGCCAGAGGGCAAGATCACCGGCCTGCACTGCCATGTGACCGCCGACCACGGTGGCTTTGATGCCTGTGCGGACCCCACGAAGTTCCCTGCCGGGTTCATGAACATCTGCACCGGGTCTTACGATATCCCGACCGCATATCTGGAGGTCGACGGCGTCTACACCAACAAAGCCCCCGGTGGCGTCAGTTACCGCTGTTCGTTCCGGGTGACCGAAGCGGTGTACTTCATCGAACGCATGATCGAAGTGCTCGCGATCAAGTTGGACATGGACGCGGCAGAGCTGCGCCGGATCAACTTCATCAAGAAAGAGCAGTTCCCGTATACCGCCGCTCTTGGTTGGGAATACGACTCTGGCGATTATCACACAGCCTGGGACAAGGCGCTCAAGGCCGTCGACTACGAAGGCTTGCGCGCCGAGCAGGCCCAGCGGGTCGAGGATTTCAAGGCTGGGAAGACCCGCAAGCTGATGGGGATCGGTCTGTCGTTCTTTACCGAGATCGTGGGCGCTGGACCGGTCAAGAATTGCGATATCCTCGGGCTTGGTATGTTCGACAGTTGCGAAATCCGCATTCACCCGACCGGGTCTGCGATTGCGCGACTGGGCACGATTTCTCAGGGGCAAGGCCATGCGACCACGTTTGCGCAGATCCTTGCATCCGAGATCGGCCTGCCTGCGGACAGCATCACCATCGAAGAAGGTGACACAGATACCGCACCGTATGGTTTGGGCACCTATGGGTCGCGTTCGACCCCCGTTGCTGGTGCTGCCACCGCAATGGCGGGCCGCAAAATACGCGCCAAGGCCCAGATGATCGCCGCCTATTTGCTGGAAGTTCACGATGATGATGTCGAATTCGACGTGGATCGGTTCGTGGTCAAAGGTGCGCCCGAAAAGTTCAAGACGATGAAGGAAATCGCCTTTGCTGCCTACAACCAGGCAATTCCGGGGATCGAACCGGGGCTGGAGGCGGTCAGCTACTACGACCCGCCCAACATGACCTATCCGTTTGGGGCCTATGTCTGCGTGATGGATGTCGATGTGGACACCGGTGTGCCGGATATCCGTCGCTTCTATGCGCTGGATGATTGCGGCACGCGGATCAACCCGATGATCATCGAAGGTCAGGTCCATGGCGGTTTGACAGAGGCGCTCGCCGTCGCATTGGGGCAGGAGATTGCCTATGACGACATGGGCAACTGCAAGACCGGCACGCTGATGGACTTCTTCTTGCCAACTGCGTGGGAAGTGCCCAACTACGAGACCGACTACACGGTCACGCCATCGCCGCACCATCCGATTGGTGCAAAGGGTGTCGGTGAAAGCCCGCACGTGGGCGGTGTGCCATGCTTCTCCAATGCAGTTCAGGATGCGTTCCGTGCCTTCGGCAACACGCATACGAACATGCCGCACGACCACTGGCGGATCTGGAAGACCGCCAATGATCTGGGCCTGCACGGCTAAACCAACGATGGGGTGCGCGACACCGTGCACCCCCTTTGCCGAAGATAGCGCACATCATGACCTGGACTGATCTCAAATCCGCTCTTGCCGCTGAAGGCTATGTCGCCTCTGACGACTTAGCCGTTGCATTGCATCTGGCGCTGTCGTTGGGCCGCCCTTTGTTGTTGGAAGGGGCCGCTGGCGTCGGAAAGACCGAGATCGCGCGAACGCTATCCGCGGTCAAAGACACACGTCTGTTGCGCTTGCAGTGCTACGAAGGGTTGGACGCGGCCCAAGCCATTTATGAGTGGAACTACCAGCGCCAACTCTTGACCATCCGCGCCGCTGCAGAGGACGGCGAGACCGGGAAAGCCGTGGAAGACCGGATCTTCTCGCGCGACTTCTTGTTGGAACGCCCCTTGCTGGCTGCCATCACCCAGGACACTCCACCCGTTTTGTTGATTGATGAAATCGATCGCGCGGATGAGGAATTCGAAGCCTATCTGCTGGAAATGCTGTCCGACTTTCAGGTCTCCATACCTGAATTGGGTACGATCAAGGCCGTCACCCGGCCCATCGTCATTCTGACATCAAACGGCACGCGCGACCTTTCTGACGCCCTACGTCGTCGGTGCCTGTACACGTATGTAGAATACCCAGACCGTGCGACGGAACTGGCTATCCTCAAGGCCCGCTGTCCGGAGGTTGAGGCGCACTTGGCGGGCCAAATTGTTGGTTTCGTGCAGAAGCTGCGCGAAGAGGAGTTGGAGAAAACCCCCGGCATCGCCGAGATGCTGGATTTCGCGGCCGCCCTGATCGGGCTTGGCATTGCGGACCTCACCGAAGACCCGGTGGTGTTGCAATCGACACTTACGACTTTGCTAAAAACCCAAAGCGATCAGGCCAATATCACCCGCGAAGTTGCTGGTCGCATCGCAGGCAAAGCCGCATGAGCAGGGTAACGAGATTTTCTGGCCGTGACCCGGGACCGGCCGCGCGCATGGCCGGTTTCATCGCGTATCTGCGTGAGAATGGATTGCGATTGGGCGTCGCCGAGGCGGATGTCGCGCTGGCGGCCCTGACCCATGTGAACGCAATCCGTCCCGATGACTGTCGTCGTGCCCTGCGCGCCGTTTGCACGGGCTGTAAGGAAGAAGCAGAGCGGTTTGACGACCTGTTCGACGGCTATTGGATGGACATGGGGCGGGTACGGCAAAGGGTTGTGCCGACGGCCAAAGCCTCAACAAGTGACGGTGTACATTCCTCACGAGACACCAAGGGAGAAGATGCAGGGGCCGCGGGATCAGCGACTGCCCCGGATGACGGTGGCGACGGCGACGCGGAAAGCGACGGCACCGGCAAGCTGATCGCAACCGAACAGCGCAATCTGGCGCGCAAAGACCTCCGCGATCTGGTGCGCCCCGAAGAAATCGCAGAGGCCGCAGACGTTGCCCGCCGCATCGGTGCTGCCCTGCGCGACCAACGTTCGCGTCGCCGCATTGCCGCGCGCAAAGGGGACAGGTTGCATTTTCGCAAAACCATCCGCGCGAGCCTTGCAACGGGCGGTGAACCTGTGCGCCTGCTGCGCAAGAAACGCCCGGATCGCACCCGCAAGATCGTGGCGCTGTGTGATGTGTCCGGGTCGATGTCCGTTTATGCCAAGGTTTTCCTGGCGTTCCTCGCCGGGTTGATGCGCGCGGATACCGCTGCGGATGCCTACCTGTTTCACACCCGCCTTGTGCGCATCACCGAAGCGTTGCGCGACAAGGATGCCATGCGCGCAATCGGACGCATGTCACTGATGGCAGACGGCTTTGGCGGTGGATCAAAGATCGGTCCGTCCTTGATGCGGTTTGCCGATACCTACGCCAAAGCATTTGTCGACGGGCGCAGTGTCGTGATGATCCTGTCGGATGGCTACGACACCGCAGCGCCCGAGATGATTGGCGACGCATTGAAGAAACTGCGCAAACGCGGTTGCAAGGTGATCTGGCTGAACCCCCTCAAAGGTTGGGCTGATTACACCCCCATCGCTGCGGGCATGTCGGCGGCTGTGCCACATCTCGATGTCTTCAAAGCGGCCAATACGCTGGCTGACCTGGCATCACTGGAGAAGGATCTGGTGGCGCTATGACACCCGCTGAAGTCCTCTCGACCGATCTGGCCGATACCGCGCAAGAGTTGCGCGAGCGTCATGAGCTCTTTGCCTTTGCCACCATTGTGCGGACGGCGGGGGCCACCGCAGCCAAACCGGGGGCGAAAGCGCTCTTGAGTGCGGATGGGACGATCCTGCAAGGCTGGCTGGGAGGCGGATGTACACGCGGAGCAGTGAAACGCGCCGCCGTGCAGGCATTGCGCGACGGCACGCCGCAGCTCATCTCGGTCGCACCCGAAGAGTTGCTTGCCGAAAAAGGTGTGAGCGCTGGCGACGAGGTTGATGGCACACGCTTTGCCCGCAATGGCTGCCCATCACGCGGGACGGTCGATATCTTCATAGAACCTTGCATTCCAACGCCGCAGCTTGTGGTCATGGGCGTGTCTCCGGTCGCACAGGCGCTTGCAGCACTTGCACCGCAGTTTCATTGGTCCGTCACAACCGCGCTGGATGACAGCAAACCGCATCAGCAGCGCTTTGTCGTGATTGCGACCCAGGGGCAAGGCGACATCGACGCGCTGACATCTGCATGTGCTGCGGACCCGGACTATGTGGCCTTTGTCGGCAGCCAAAGGAAATACACGGCCCTTTCGGAAAAGCTGGCCAAAGCCGGAATTGCACAGACGTTCATTGACCGTGTCCATGCCCCTGCCGGGCTTGATCTGGGCGCAGTCACGCCCGAAGAAATTGCCCTGTCGATCCTTGCGCAACTTGTCAAAGAACGTCGTCTTTCAGTGCAGAAAACCAATGCGTGACGTCATAGCGATCATATTGGCTGCAGGTCTGTCGCGGCGCATGGGCGCGCGCAACAAGTTGCTGTTACCCATCAATGGTGTGCCGATGATCCGGCATATGGTAACGACCTACCATGCGGTTACCGACGGGCCCGTATTGGTCGTGACCGGGCATGAGGCTAACGCGATAGTGGCATGCCTGGATGGCTGTGACATTCAAGTCGCCCACAACCCATTCTACGCGGAGGGTCAACAGACCTCGGTCGCCTGTGGTTTGCGTGCTGTGACACAGGCCAAACAGATCCTCATCGGGTTGGGCGACCAGCCCGCCCTGACAAGCCGCGACCTTCAAACTCTTTTGGACGCACACAAGGCAGCTGATCCCCGGCGCATCTCAATCCCCTTGCTGGACGGGCAACGCGGCAATCCGATCCTTGTGCCGGGTGTGCTGCGCGACCGTTTGCTGGCTGATCCAAGATCGCCGGGATGCAAGACCTTCACACGGGCAAACCCGGACCACGTGCAGTTTCACGCACTGCCTGCGGCCGGTTTTTACACGGATGTGGACACGCCCGAAGCCTACGACGCGCTGAGCGCCACAAAACTGGAGGGGACATCATGAACGCCCTCATAAGAATAACAAGACGGTTGCGCCGCAAGTTGGCACTGACACCGCAACAAGCTGAAAACATTAGATTCCCCTGTTGCTGACAAAAGGACAAACCATGGAACTCTCAGACGAAATCATCATCAATGCACCCAAAGACCGTGTGTATGCAGCACTCAACGATCCTGAAATTTTGCAACAGTGCATCCCCGGTTGCGAAGAGTTGATCAAACATTCAGACACGGAACTTGAGGCAAAGGTTGTGCTGAAAGTTGGCCCGGTAAAGGCAAAGTTCAGCGGCGACGTACAACTTGATACCGCAGGTGCCCCGGATGCGTTTTCTCTGACCGGGCAAGGGAATGGCGGTGCCGCGGGGCACGCCAAAGGTGGGGCAGATGTAACGCTGACAGCGGACGGGCCTGACACGACCATTCTACGCTATGAAGCCAAGGCTGATATTGGCGGCAAGCTCGCGCAACTTGGCAGCCGGCTGATCCAGAGCACAGCCAAGAAACTCGCCGCCAAGTTCTTCAAATCGTTTGCGGATGCCGTAAACGAAGACGTCGCAGCTTGAGCATCCGAGTTACACAGAACACGCGTCTGAAATCATCGCCAAGGCAGCTGGATTTGCATCTGCAAACCAGCCCTTTGCGCTGATCACCAAGAAACCAGCCGCATATGCAAAGCGATACTGCGTCAGCGAGGGGCGAGGGGCGGCGAGGTCTACCTTGCCGTCACAGCGACATCCCGCGGCTAATGTCCAGGAAGGTTCCAAACCTACCGAACCGTCGACCTCATCTTTTCCATCTCGCATGCAATAGTCGCAGCACATTGTTGGATGCTACTGATGGCTGTATCCACGATGAGTCGGTCCGTGCGCCACTGTTAGAACTCACGTTGAGAAATGGCCTTCCAGCTGGGGACTTCAAGCCCCTCGATGTCGCTCTTGCGGGTCTCGACCCGTTGCCGATGGACATCTGTATCTGAACACACGACTTCTACATTCAAGAGTTGGGCCGATGCGGCAGCAGCGGTCAGGGCCCACAACTCCCTTGTGACTTCAACCGGGTTCACCGTGTCCGCGATTACATCGAAACCAAGTAAGAGGTTGTCTTTCGCGACAGAAGCGATTGCCAAGTAACCTGCATCTTCTGCTGAGCGAATGTTCAGCACGCTTCTCTTTAGCGCAGCCTCAACAGAGTCTACACGTAGATGCATGGCCTTGCTCTGCGCGGACAAGCTCTGTGAGATCGTTGTTTTGCCGACTCCGGAAAGCCCTGAGAGGGACACTAGTATCGCCATTCAGTCAGGATAGGACCAACTCCATGCGAACGGCAACATAGTCCAGCGGACTGTGAGTTCCGTTCGTTCGAGATTTTGCACTTGCAGCGGATGGCGGCTTTGACGGGCCGCGCCGCACTATCTTGACCCATTGGCCAACGGCGGGGATGGGCCGCTTGGTAGTCGCTGAGCCAAATAAGAGACTGGTAGCCTCTGGACTTCGCTTTCAATTGATGTGCTTGCCAAACACGCGGGCTCATCAAGACGCTGTGCGAGGGCCCGGTGTTAGCGTTGCGGGGCTTGCGGGTTTTGCTGTGGTGGCAGCCGTCACAGCGGGGACTGCCGTGGCGCAAGGTGCTGCGTTGGCCGAGGGATATGAGGGCCGCATCCGGCTGGTGCGCTTTCTGGACGAGCCCGATGGCTATTGCGTCGATGTTCCAGGCGGCGGGGATCGGGTGATGCTGTCCATGCCCGCGATTGCCCATACCTGCCACTTGGATCCGTTGCAGGATCAGGTGCTCCTAACAGATGGAGGAGCGATCCTGTGGCCCTATGCTCTGTAAGCGGGAAGTGGTGAGCGGTCCTGTAGATTAATGACCCGGCGCAGCATGGCCTCCGTCATCTTCTGGCGCACCCCCGCCGCCTCTGGCAGATCAAAAAGGTTACGTGTCTCTCCCGGGTCGGCGGCAAGGTCGTAGAGTTCGTGCCAGTCTTCGCCCTCTCGCAACGACATGCGATGCGTGTCTGTCACAACTGTCCGAACGCGTTGGGGGCGGTCAAAGCCGGTCATGGTGCGTTGACTGTCTTCTTCGATAATCACGGCCTCAGGGGGCAAAGACCCCAGCAAGTCTCGTCCCTGCATGCCGTTGAACGGCTGAACACCAGCACGTGCGAGGATGGTGGGGGCAATGTCGATCGACGACGCAAGATCGCTGACAGACCGCCCTGTACCCGGCGCCTGCGGATCGTGCCAGACGAATGGCACGCGGATAATGCCTTGGAAATGCAACAGCAATTTCAGCATCAAGCCGTGATCGCCCATGTAATCCCCGTGATCCGAGGTAAAGATCACCACTGTGTCCTCTGCCAGCCCCAAGGTCTCCAACCGCTGCAACACGCGGCCGATCGCATCATCAATCATCGTGATCATGCCGTAAGTCAGCGCGATGATGGCGCGTGCCTCATCCTCTGTGACCGCAAAAGGGTTCTGGTTATCGCGCGGATCGGTGCCTTGTTCCATCGCCTCGCGCATGGCACGGATCGGCGGCAGATCGCCTTTGCCGAACGTATCGGGCAGGACAATCTGAGACGGGTTGTACATGTCCCAATACTTGCCGGGCGGAGTGAAGGGATGGTGCGGATCAGGGAAGGACATCTGCAGGAAGAACGGCGTGCTATCCTTGGCGCGCTCTGCGAGGTAGGCCTCGGCGCGGTTTGCGATCCAGGACGTCGAATAAAGCTCTTCCGGCACAGCCGTGCGCCAGGCCTGGGGTGCCTGAATTCGATTGTCAGGCAAGGCATTCTCAGGGCCCACCAGACTGTCAAAGTCCGCCCGTTGTGCCCGTGCCCAAAGCAGGTAGTCGCCACAGGCCTTGTCGGCGTGATCAGCGGCAACTTCGACATGCTCAAAGCCATAGAAATCGCCATCCGAGCGCGCCGCCAAGGGTCGATCCCATTTGTTTGCGACCTCAAGATCATACTCCGGGCCATGGCGGTTGTTTTTGTGCGCGTCGCGCAAGTGGGGGCTGGGCGTGTGCAGCCCTTCGGCGGGCGTGTACGTGTTCGTCGCGGGCAGCCCGGTGAAACTTTGCAGGTGTGATTTGCCGATCAGCCCTGTGCGATAGCCTGCGTCCTGCAGGAGCTCCACAAAGGTCGTGTGATCCTTGGACAGCGGTATCCCGTTATGCCGCGCCCCATGGGCGGAACACATCCTGCCCGTCATGATTGATGCCCGGTTGGGCATGCAAATCGGGTTGGCGACATAGCAGCGCTCCCAGCGCGTGCCTTTCGCGGCAATCCCGTCGATGTTCGGTGTCCGCACCACATCATTGCCGCTGCAACCCAAATGGTCAGCCCGATGCTGGTCCGTGATGATGAACAGAAAGTTGGGGCGCTTGGTCATGTGGATGTACCCGCCTTTGGTGTGGGCGCGCGCGCGGCGCGGACGTCCCACGCGATCAGCGCAAGACCAACCACCACTGCCGGAAGATGAATTGCCGGGTTCGTGGCCAGCATAGTGAAGGCAATGGCAAAGCGCGCCGCGATTTCGACCACCGTCAACTTGCGCCGGTCATAGCCGGACAGGGCTGACGAGAACAACCAAATGCAAAAGCAAGTCCGCGCCACAATCCACAAGAAGGGCAGCAGGCTAAATTCCTCGATGATCAGGATGGTCGGATAAAAGGCAAAGACGAATGGTATGATGAACTTTGCCATCCCGAGACGGAACGACATGAACGACGTCATCAAAGGGTTCGACCCTGCGATTGGCGCTGCCGCATAGGCGGCAATTGCCACGGGCGGAGTCAGTGAGGACGCCACACCGTAGTAGAAGACGAACATATGGGCCGTTAGCATTGACACACCAAGCGCCTGGATGGCCGGGCCCATTACGAGAATGATGATCAGGTAGGCTGGCAGTGTGGGCATCCCCATGCCCAGGATCAACGCCCCCGCCATGGCCACCAGCAGCGCGGAGAACAGGCTTTCACCGCGAACGGCGGCAATCACATTGGCCAGTTTCAGGCCGAGGCCGGTTGAATCAAGCGACCCCACCAGAATGCCAATCGCCGCAATAGCGATGAGCAGGGTCGCACCGGACGCAGCACCTTTCAGGAACGAGCGCCAGACACGCATCGGATCGCGGCGCACTTGCGGATTGACGACCGACAGTGCCAGCAGGACGACCACGGCATAGAAGCCTGCGGCAGAGGTTGAGAACCCGGCAACCAGCAGGCTTATGATCGTGGCAATTGGACCGATGAACAGAACCGAATTGATCAGATCCAGCCGGGTGATCTTGTCATCCACGGACATGGCCTGCACCTCGATCCCTTGACGTCGGGCTTCGACGGTCACCGCTGAGAACAGGCTGAAGTAGTAGAAAAGCGCCGGGAACAGGGCTGCAACGATGATGTTGAGGTATCCCACCCCGGTCAGGTCCGCCATGACCAGGGCTGCGGCCCCCATGATCGGCGGCATGATCTGTCCGCCAGATGAGGCCGTGGCCTCAATCCCCGCGGCAAAGGTCGGTGTGAACCCGCGTTTTTTGATCATCGGGATGGTGAAGGTGCCTGTGCCCACGATGTTGGCCACGGTTGAGCCCGACATTGTGCCGAACATCGAAGATGCGAGGATCGCCGCGTGGGCCGGGCCGCCGCGCGTGCGCCGCGTGGCAAGAAAGGCGAACTTGAGCAGTGTGTCCCCTGCGCCGGTGCCCTCCAGCAAGACGCCAAAGACGATAAAGATAAAAACGGTGCTCAGGACGATATTCGTGATCGACCCGAATACCCCCTTGTTGGTGTTGTACCAAAGGGCCTCTGCCACTTCTTTGAGTGAAAAGCCGGTGTGGGCCATGATGCCGGGCAGGTCCTGACCCCACAACAGATAAAGCACCCCGAAGGTGCCGACACCAAAAAGACCCCAGCCCCAGAGCCTGCGACACAGCTCCAGAAACACCACCAGCCCTGCAAGGGCGGGCCAGGCATCTGCCGTGGTCACGTCATAGAGTGCTGTCTCCATCTGGGCCTGAACGGAATAGAAGGACCAGATGGACCACAAACCACCTGCGATCAGCAGAGCGTCGATAGCCAGATGAACGGTTGCACGCGCGCCGATCGCGGGGCCGGTCTCCTCCCGCCGCGCACGAGACACCGCAACACCGACAAACAATGCCAGCGCAAAGCCCGCTGCGCGATGGAACTTGGGCTCCACAAGGTCAATCCCCGAACTGTAGAGCGCCATGGCCCCCAGCAAGAAACAGGCTACTGCCGATAGCAGTGCATACAGCTTATCTGTGCCGCTTTTTGGATGAGCGGGTGCGGTCATGGCATGACTACCTGTGTCCAAAGGTTTCTGTGGGGCGGCGCTTTGATCGTCCGCCCCATTACACTGGCCTTACGGGCGCAATTCGTCCGGGATCGCGATACCGGCCTCGTCATAGTACTTCGCCGCACCGGGATGCAGTGGGACATTGACAGAAGTGAACGCAGTTTCCGGCGTTACTGCCTTGAGGAAAAAGGCGGTTGCATGCACCTCGTCCAGATTATCCCAGAACGCCTTGGTCGCTTTGTAGACCACCTCCTCGGAAACGCCCGAATGCGTCCCCACAAACTGGGTGAAACCCAGCGCCGTGATCTCGCCCGATGTCAGCTGACCCTTGTAGACGCCGCCATCAAACTGGATCATGCCCCGCCCGGGACGGCCAAAGAGCGCCTGCATCGGCTCGGAACCGACAACTTCCTCAGGAATGGACAGCACGCGGAACTCACCGGACAGGCCGAATTGTTCGATGTTCGACGATCCGATCTCGGCAGGGCGTACCATCATGTCGATCTTGCCATCGGCAAGTGCGGCATAGCCTTCCCCCCAACTCAGACGCACCGCGTTGTAATCGGTGCCAGCTTCATACCCGGTGATGATCTTGATCAGCGCCTCGGACGTGGCCGAAGCCGACCCGGCAGGTGGGCCGGTAAAGATTGTTTTGCCCTTGAGGTCTTCCCAGGTTTCGATGCCCGAACCTGACAGCGTGACCGGGTGGTAAGCCCCCGCCTTGAAGCCAAGGATGGACCGCAATTCACCCGCGGCCGCAGCGGAATCCTCGACCTTCTCATACATGCGCTTCTGGCCCTTCATCAGGTTCACCAGCGACGGCACGGTCGAGAAAAAGTCGATCTCCTGGCGACCGCCTTTTAGCATCGACTTGGTCAGTGTCTGCCCGGCATTGACCTGAATTTCCACGCCTGCCTTGCCAGCCTGGTTGGCAAAGGTCACGAACATGGTGTGCACCGGGTCACCTACACCTGCGGTCTCCCCTTTGAAAATCTGGGCATTTGCCACAGGGGCGAAGGTCAGCGCAGCGAGACAGGCGACGGCGACAGTAATCCTGAAATTGAACATTGGGTCCCTCCCTTGATTTTGACCTATTCTAGCAAACGTTTATCATCCAAAATAATCAAACATCGGGCGGCTTACATAAAGAAATGATATGAAACTTGATCCCAAACACCTGGCACAGCTTTCGATCATCGTGGAGGCGGGCTCCTTTCAAACAGCCTCAGATCGCATCGGCCTGACCCAGCCAGCACTGAGCCGCAACATGAAGGCACTGGAAGAGCGTTTGGGCGCGGCACTGTTCAATCGGGACGGGCGCAAATCCGTTCCGAATGCGCTGGCCCACAGGCTTGCGCGGAACGGACAGGCGATCCGACTGGCAGAGGAACAGGCCGGCGTGTTGGCCGAACAATCAGCGCGCGGGGCGGTTGGGGAATTGCGCATCGGAGCCCCACCGATTGTCGCCGGCCGCTTCCTCAGCACATCGCTGGCACAGTTCATGCGCGAGAACCCCGATTGTGTCGTGGAGTTGCGCACTGGTCTTGTTTATGAATTGCGCTCAATGGTCGAGCGCGGCCAGGTGGATGTGGTCTTTGGTCCAAACAGCCTTGCCGAGCCGTCGGACGGGTTGGAGTTTCAGCCGATCATCGACGACCGGGTGGGCATCCTGTGTCGGGTGGATCATCCGTTGACGCGGCTGAAACGTGTCATGCCGTCGGACCTGAAAGATCATAGCTGGCTTGCGCATTCGCGCGGATCGTTGCTGCGCCAGCAGACCGAATCCGCAATGGTCGCATCCGGCGTCGGAGTGATGCGCATCGTTTGCGAGACCGACTCCATCCGGTCTGTGCTTGAAATCATTGCGTCCACCGATCTGATAACCACAATGCCACGTGCGACAACGCGGCCCTACCTGGAAGACCGATTGTCCTTCCTGTCCTTCGATCACCCGCAATTTCATCGCCCTCTTGGAGCCATCGTCCGAGCCCAGTCCCAGCGAAACCCGGTGATTGATCGCTTCCTTGCAGCTCTCAAATGAACGGACGGTTCGCACCTCCGAACATCGGCCTTGAAAACCCGTATCAGAACATCGGCGCGACCTGAGAAGGCGAACACCTGACAAAAACCGCTGAAGCCTCCGGTCTTCGTCTTGTCCAAAGAGGCATTCGCCCGAATATCTGCCGCTCATTGCGGCATCCCAAGTATAGCAAGCGGCCAAGTTACACTGTTGCTGCGATGCTGGTCGTAAATGTCCGCCTTCGCATTATCGGACCGAAAAATTGACCGGCACAACGAAGAGTAGCTTTGGACCACCCTCGACGTGCCTCTCATGTCAGGCCATTGGCAATGCTGCGCTGCCTCCGCGGTCGGCAATGAGCCCTAACTGCCAAATGCTGCACGTGACGCGAAAGTCGGCTACAAGACCGACGGTCAATATCGGTGAGGCTTAGGCAGAGGGCGATGTGATGGGAAAAGCGACCGAATACCTAATCGTAAAATACGCGCGCGACAGCAGTATTGTGAAGCAGTTGCGCGCTCCCAAAAGTGTCGACTTGCGCCTGCTTCTGGAAAGGCTTGTTTGCCAAGAATTAGATGATGACACTGTAATCAACTCTTGCCTGCGGTCGAACGCCAAGCGCTTCTATGACCCCTTTCAAGTCATTGATATGCGGGAGGAGCATCGCCGCGAGCAAGCTCGCGATGCCCTGAACGCTGATCCTGACACTAAAGATCTGATAGGGGTCTACAATCGTGCCAGGGCTGCGCAAATCCCGCTTGGAAAGGTTCTAATGGTTGCTGGGGTTAGTCATGATTACTTCGTTAAGGAAGTAGAGGCGTGATCAAAACGGCACGTGTCGTTTGTTTCCCCAAGTGAACAATCAACTCGTAAAAAGCAGTCATTACCGGCAGCATAGGGATCGGTAGCTTTGTCCCGCATAACGAACACCGCATCTGGGCCACTACCCCTCGCGGTCCCTTCACCCCGCGCCTGCAAACCCGACAACCTTGTGTGACAAAACGCGCATGTGCACCCTGTCGCACCCCCGCTGACCCTGCGCGCGCACGGTCTATATCAGCGTCAAGATATACGATCTCAACTGTTTTCCGAGCGGAGGCCATCCATGGATACCCTCATCCTGTCCCGTATCCAATTCGGGGCGAACATCTCGTTCCACATCCTGTTCCCAACGATCACGATCGCGCTGGGCTGGGTGCTCTTGTTCTTCAAACTGCGCTTCAACGCGACGGGCGACGGCAAGTGGATGGATGCCTACCGCTTCTGGGTCAAGGTCTTTGCCCTGTCCTTTGCCATGGGCGTCGTGTCGGGCATCACCATGTCCTTCCAGTTCGGCACCAACTGGCCCGGGTTCATGGAAACCGTGGGCAACATCGCTGGCCCGCTCTTGGCCTATGAGGTGCTCACCGCCTTCTTCCTCGAGGCGGTGTTCCTCGGCATCATGCTCTTCGGGTTCTCCCGCGTGCCGGGCTGGCTGCACACCACGGCCACTTTCCTCGTGGCCTTCGGCACCACCATGTCCGCCTTCTGGATCATCGTGCTGAACAGCTGGATGCACACGCCGCAGGGCTACGAAATGATCGACGGCGTGGCCCATGCCACCGACTGGATGGCGATCATCTTTAACCCCTCGATGCCCTACCGCTTTACCCATATGCTGCTGGCCTCCGGTCTGACCGTGGCCTTCCTTGTCGCGGGTCTGTCGGCCTTCCGCTGGCTGCTTGGGGACCGATCGCAGGGCGTGCGTGCCACGCTGAAAACCGGCGTCTACCTCGGTGCGCTGCTGATCCCCGTGCAGATCTTCATGGGCGACATGCACGGCCTCAACACGCTGGAACACCAGCCGCAAAAGGTTGCTGCGATGGAAGGTAACTGGGAAACCCAGTCCAACGTGCCCCTGCTGCTGTTCGCGATCCCGGATGAGGAAGCGCGCGAAAACCGGATGGAGATCGGCATTCCCAACATGGCCTCCATCATCCTCAAGCACAAAGCGGACGGCGTCGTGCCCGGCCTCAACGACTTTGTGACCGAGGACGGAGAGGTCATGCACCCGCCCGTCGCGCCCGTGTTCTGGTCGTTCCGCATTATGGTCGGCACCGGCTTTGCCATGCTGTTCCTCAGCTGGGGCGCGGCCTTCCTGATGCTGCGCAAGGGGCGCGGGCCCGAAGGGCTGCCCAAGATCGTCACGCTGGCGATGGTGCCCATGGCCTTCTCGGGCTGGGTGGCGACGCTGGCCGGTTGGTACACCACCGAAATCGGGCGCCAGCCGTGGCTGGTGCAGGGGGTCATGACCACCGAAATGGCCGTGGCCGATGTGCCCGCGCCCTTCGTGGCGACGACACTTGCGTCCTACCTCGCCATCTACGTGCTGCTGCTGACCGCCTATATCAGCGTGCTGTTCTACCTTGCGCGCAAGGGCGTGGACGGAGATGTGCCGCGCCGCCGCACCCCACAATCGGGCGAAGCGATCGCGCGCCAAGTTCCGGCGGAGTAGTGACATGATGGACCTCTTTGGCGACCCGGCCCAATGGCTGCCCTTCACCTTCGCCGCACTCATGGGCGTGTCGATCCTGATCTACGTGGTGCTGGACGGCTTTGACCTGGGCGTGGGGGTCCTGTTCCCCTTCGCCAGTGATGAGGAAAAGGACACGATGGTCGCCTCCATCGGGCCGTTCTGGGATGCGAACGAAACCTGGCTTGTCCTGGCCATCGGCCTGTTGCTGGTGGCCTTCCCCTCCGCCCACGGCACGATCCTCACCGCTCTTTACCTGCCGGTGGCGATCATGCTGATCGGGCTGATCCTGCGCGGGGTGGCGTTTGAATTCCGGGTCAAGGCGCCGACCCCGCACAAGGCGACATGGAACTGGCTGTTCTTTCTCGGCTCGCTCATGACGTCCCTGTCTCAGGGCTTCATGCTCGGCAAATACGTGATGGGGTTGGAAAGCACGCTGGGCACATGGGCCTTTGCGATGATTACGGCTGTCTTCCTGACGGTCGCCTATTCTTTCATCGGGGCCTGCTGGCTGATCCTGAAAACCGAATACACCCTGCAATCCAAGGCTGTGGACTGGGCCAAGGGGGGCATATGGGGCCTCGTGCTGGGCCTCGGCGCAATCTCGCTGGCGACCCCGCTGGTCAGCCCGCGCATCTTTGACAAGTGGTTCACCTTTCCGGAGATTTTCCTGCTGGCCCCACTGCCCATCCTGTCCGCGCTCACCGTCTTTCTGCTCTGGCGGTCCTTGCAACGTCTGCCCAACCCCACAGACACGGGCGCACGCACGCCGTTCCTCTATGCCATCACCCTTTTCGTGCTGGCCTTTGGCGGTCTGGCCTATTCCTTCTACCCCTATGTGGTCCCCGAAAAGCTGACGATCTACGAGGCGGCAAGCGCCCCCGAAAGCCTGTTCATCATCCTCGTGGGCACGGTGTTTGTTCTGCCGATGATCGGCGGCTACACGGCGCTGGCCTACACGGTGTTCAAGGGCAAGGCGGCCGAGTTGCGCTACGACTAGGGTTTCTTCTGACCAAAAATACCACGGGGGAGGCCGCAGGCCGGGGGCAGAGCCCCGTC
Organism: Tateyamaria algicola; assembly: GCF_047715485.1. NCBI lineage: Bacteria > Pseudomonadati > Pseudomonadota > Alphaproteobacteria > Rhodobacterales > Roseobacteraceae > Tateyamaria > Tateyamaria algicola. The sequence continues at coordinate 1,553,213 of NZ_CP180422.1, read as the reverse complement.
CACCCTTTCGTATCCCGCGCGCCCTGTCTATTCTGGCGGGCGGGACACCAAAGGGACGCCAGCCATGTATGATTTAGCCGCGCTTGGCGCATGGATCGAATTCGCGGTGCGCTGGCTGCACGTGATCACCGCTATTGCCTGGATCGGCTCGTCCTTCTACTTCATCGCGCTTGATCTGGGCCTGCACCGCGACCGTAACCTCGCCTCCGGCGCGGATGGCGAGGAGTGGCAGGTCCATGGCGGCGGCTTCTACCACATCCAGAAGTACCTCGTGGCGCCCGCAGGCATGCCCGACAGGCTGATCTGGCACAAATGGCAAAGCTACTGGACCTGGATCAGCGGCTTCATATTGCTGGTGCTGGTCTACTATCTCGGGGCCGAATTCTATCTGATCGACCCCAATGTGATGGAGCTGGCCACATGGCAGGCCATCGCCCTCTCGCTCGCCTCGCTCGGCTTTGGCTGGATGGTCTACAACCAGCTGTGCAAGCTGTTCGTTGATGCCGATCAGACGGTGCTGATGGTGGCGCTGTTCGTGGTGCTGGTGGGTATGGCGTGGTTTTACACACAGGTCTTCACGGGGCGCGCTGCCTTGCTGCACTTGGGGGCCTTCACGGCCACCATCATGTCAGGCAACGTGTTTTTCATCATCATCCCGAACCAGAAAATCGTGGTGGCCGACCTGATGGCGGGGCGCACGCCGGATGCCAAATACGGCAAGATCGCCAAGCAGCGCTCGACCCACAACAACTACCTCACCCTGCCGGTGATCTTCCTGATGCTGTCCAACCACTACCCGCTGGCCTTTGCGAGCGAATGGAACTGGGTGATCGCCAGCCTCGTCTTCCTCATGGGCGTCACTATCCGGCACTGGTTCAACACGCATCACGCGCGCAAGGGCAACCCGCATTGGACATGGGCCGCCACCGCGCTGATCTTTATCGCCATTGTCTGGCTCAGTGTCGCGCCGAACCCGCAGCGCGAGGCCGCGATTGTCACGCGGTTTGCCGAAGCGGATGGGTTCGAACAGGTCCACGACATCGTTCTGGGCCGGTGCAGCATGTGCCACGCGGCGGAACCGGTATGGAACGGATTGCTCTGGGCACCCAAGGGGATCGCGCTGGAAACCCAAGGGGATCTGAGCCGCTACGCCCGCGCCGTCTACCTTCAGGCGGGGGTCAGCCACGCCATGCCGCCCGCCAATCTTAGCTACATGGAAGAGGACGAGCGGGCCGCCATCGTCGCCTGGTATCGCAACGCCATCGGCGGCTGATCACCCGCCACACCCGCTGGTCGAATCGCGCCCAGGCGTGCTAAGTCTTGTGGGATGAACGACCAGACCCCCAACATAAGACCAGTAATCCGCCAATTGGACGAGGCGGCCGTCAACCGCATCGCCGCGGGCGAGGTGGTCGAACGCCCTGCATCGGCGGTCAAGGAACTGGTCGAGAACGCCATCGACGCAGGCGCGCGCCGTATCGGGATTGACGTGGCAGACGGGGGCAAGACGCTGATCCGGGTGACCGATGACGGTTGCGGCATCGCCGCCGCTGACCTGCCCCTCGCGCTCAGCCGTCATGCGACGTCCAAGATCGACGGTTCCGACCTGCTCAACATCCACACTTTCGGGTTTCGGGGTGAGGCGCTGCCGAGCCTTGGGGCTGTCGGCCGCCTGACGATCACCAGCCGCGTGCCCGGTGAGGCGGCGGCAGAGATCACCGTCGCAGGCGGCCAGATCAGCGCCGTCAAACCCGCCGCTCTCAACACCGGCACCGTCATCACCCTGCGCGATCTGTTCTACGCCACGCCCGCGCGCCTCAAATTCCTGCGCACCGACCGGGCCGAAGCGCAGGCGATCACCGACGTGATCAAGCGGCTGGCCATGGCCGAACCCTTCGTGCGGTTCGAGCTGCGCGATGTGTCGAATGATCCGCGCACCGTCTTCAAGGCCGAGGCGCAGACAGGCGATCCCATGACCGCGCTGCGCGGGCGTCTGTCGGATGTGCTGGGCCGCGAATTCGCCGAAAACAGCATCGCCATCGACACCGAACGCGAGGGGCTGCACCTGACCGGCTATGCCGCGCTGCCCACCTATTCGCGTGGCGCGGCGGTGGCGCAGTTCCTCTTCGTAAACGGACGACCCGTCAAGGACAAGCTGCTGACGGGTGCCCTGCGCGCCGCCTATTTCGACTTCCTCAGCCGCGACCGCCACCCGGCGGCGGCCCTGTTCGTGGATTGCGACCCACAGCTGGTCGACGTGAACGTACACCCCGCCAAGTCCGAGGTACGGTTCCGCGACCCCGGCCTTGCGCGCGGGCTGATCGTGTCGGGATTGCGCCACGCGCTGGCCGATGCCGGGCACCGCGCCTCCTCGACCGTCGCAGGCGCTACTCTGGGGGCGATGCGCCCCGAGCCGGTCGAACCCCGCATCTACCAGATGGATCGGCCCAGCCTCGGGCCGCGTCCAAGCACAGGCTTTGCCGAGATGGCGCAGGACTATAGCGCGCAGGTCGTCGAAACCGAGGTCGCGGCGGACCCGCAAGACCTGCCGCTGGGCGTCGCGCGCGGGCAGGTCCACGAAAACTACATCGTCGCACAGACCGCCACGGGCATGGTCATCGTCGATCAGCACGCAGCACACGAACGGCTGGTCTACGAGAAGCTGAAGGCGCAGATGGCCGAAAACGGGGTGGCCGCGCAGGCCCTGCTGATCCCCGACATCATCACGCTCTCGCCGGGTGACCGCGCCCAACTGCTCGACATCGCGGACGATCTGCACCGCATGGGCCTCGGGATCGAGGCCTTTGGTGGCGACGCCATCGCCGTGCGCGAAACCCCCGCCATCCTGGGCGAGGTCGATGCCAAGGCGATGATCCACGACATCCTTGATGAGCTGTCCGACCTCGGCTCCAGCCAGTCGGTGCAAGCAAAGATCGAGGCGATCCTGAGCCGTGTCGCCTGCCACGGCTCCATCCGCTCGGGCCGCTGGATGCGCGCCGAGGAAATGAACGCACTCCTGCGCGAGATGGAGGCGACGCCCCATTCCGGCCAGTGCAATCACGGGCGGCCCACCTATGTTGAACTGAAACTGGCCGATATCGAACGGCTGTTTGGACGCACATGATACAGATCGGTGACATCACCCTTGATACCAGCGACCCGCTGGTGCTGGCTGCAATCATCGGCGCGAGCGTTGCCGTGCTGATGGTGGTCCTGCTGATCCTCGCCCTGCGCGCCGCCGCACGCTCGGCCCGCGCAGCCGAACCGCTGGCACAGCAGCTTGGCTATCTCGGCCAGCACGTACAGGGGCTGGCGCAGGGTCAAGAGGGCCTGCGCGCCTCGATCCAGATGGTGTCAGACACAGCCACCAACGGGCAGGCGCAACTGGCCCAGACGGTCGAACAGCGGCTGGCGAGTGTCCAGCAGCAGATGCAGGACCGGCTGAACGACAACGCCATGCGCAGCCAGCGCGGCCTGACCGAGATGCAGGAACGGATGAAGGAAACGCTGCACGGCTCGTCCAAGCAGACGACCACCAGCCTGACCCAATTGCAGGAACGCCTCGCCGCCATCGACCGCGCACAGGACAACATCACCAAACTGTCGGGCGATGTGCTGAGCCTTCAGGACATCCTGTCGAACAAGCAGACGCGCGGGGCTTTTGGAGAAATTCAATTGCGCGACATCGTGGGCAAGGCGTTGCCCTCTGACAGTTACGCCTTGCAGCATACGCTATCGAATGGAAAGCGGGCCGACTGCCTGATCCACCTGCCCAATCCGCCAGGCCCCATCGTGATCGACAGCAAATTCCCGCTGGAAGCTTACGAGGCCCTGCGTGCCGCCGACACGGACCATGCGCTAAAACAGGCGGTGGCGCAGATGAAGGTCGCGGTGAAGAAACACATCACCGACATCTCCGACAAATACATCATCGACGGCGAAACCGCAGATGGCGCGCTGATGTTTCTGCCGTCCGAGGCGGTCTATGCCGAGCTGCATGCCAATTTTCCCGACCTTGTGCGCGCAGGGTTCGATGCCCGCGTCTGGATCGTGTCACCAACCACCTGCATGGCCACGCTGAACACGATGCGCGCGATCCTCAAGGATTCGCGGATGCGCGAACAGGCCGGCGCCATCCGCAAGGAATTGTCGATGCTGGTGGGCGATGTGGATCGGCTGGGCACCCGTGTGGGCAATCTGGATCGCCATTTCTCGCAGGCCTCCAAGGATATTGAAGAGATCAAGATCAGCGCCGACAAGGCGGGCAAACGGGCCAATCGCCTCGACAACTTCGACTTTGAAGAGCTTGACGACAGCGCGCCGCTCGTGCTCACCAATCGCGCGCCCGCAGCGGAATGACGCCCCAGGCACGCCGCATCTTTTTCCAGGCCGAGGCGCAGGCGGAATGGTTCATCGGCATCTTGCGGCTGATCATCTCGACCACTTTGGGCATCGTTCTATTCGTAACCGTATGGTTCACCGGCCTGCCGGATTCGGACATGCTGGAACAGCAGTTGATCTATGCGGCCTTCACGATGGCCAGCTATTTTGCCCTTGGCATCGTGATCATGTTCTTGATCCGGGCGGGCCGGTTCCGGGCATGGATGGCCTGGCCCTCGGCCCTGATCGACTGCGTGTTCATCCTGTTGGGATCGTGGCTGAGCCTGTCGAACATGGGGCTGTCGGGGCAGTTCATCGCGGCCTTTCCCACGATCTGGTTGATCCCGGTGGTGCTGGCCTGCGGCGCGCTGCGCTTTAACCCCGCACTGCTGGCCTGCATGTCCGCCGTGCTGATCGCCGGGTTCGCAGCCATCTTGAACATCCCATTCCTCGCCACCGAAGCCGAGGCGCGCGCGGGTCTGATTTTCCTGTTCGGCTGGCCGCCCAATATCGTGCGTATCGTGATGATTGCGCTGGCCTGTATCGTGTTGGTCGTTGCCTCGATGCGCATTCGCGCGCTCTTGCGCCGCTCGATCGACGAGGCTGAGGCGCGGGGGCAGTTGACCCGCTTTTTGCCGGGCGAGTTGGACGGCCAGTTGGCCACACGCGGGCTGGATGCGATGCGGGCAGGGCAGCAACAGCGGATGGCCGTCCTCTTTGTGGACATCCGCGGTTTTACCCAACTGTCCGAAACCCTCGCACCGCCCGACCTGTCAGAGTTTCTGGCGGGGTATCGGACCCATGTGTCGAAATCCACGGATGAAACCGGCGGCATTGTCGACAAGTTCGTGGGCGACGGCGCGATGGTGGTGTTCGAGGACAAGCATGGCGATGCGGCGACCTGTGCTGTCGCGTGTGCGCAGGATATCGTTGCGCGAATTGCCGCGTGGCGGCCGGCCCTGCGCGTCGGTGTCGGGGTGCATATCGGCGAGGTCTTTGCCGGTGTCGTGGGCGAGGCCGGGCGGCTGGAATACACCATCCTCGGCGACGTCGTGAACGTGGCCTCGCGGCTCGAGGCGGCGACCAAGCCGCAGGCGGTGTCCATCCTCGTATCGGACGACGTCATGGCCGAAGCCGAGGTTGACCGAACGGGCTGGCAGCATCACGAGATGCTGTCCCTGCCGGGACGCATCGGCAAGATCTCGGCTTGGGGATTTGGTGCGACCTAGGCGCGCTGTGCTGCCACCGCCGGGTCTTGCAAGGGCACGCGGATGCCCGGTTGCATCACCTCGGGATCATAGGGCGTGCGGGCAAACACCGCGTGCACCATGGCGCGGAAGTGATCAAGCGGCAGGGTGTCATAGTCGGGATCAAAGCTCGCCTGATCCCAACGCTCGCAGAAGGCGGCGCAATCGTCGAAATAGAGATGCCCCTTGTACGCATCTCGCTTGTGCGGGTTCGCGCCCACGTGATCGCCGTAGTAGATCATCTGGAAATCGCCGTGCTTTTCCACCACCCAGGTGCATTGCTCGCGCACAAAGGGTTTGAGGATGCTGGCGGCGTATTCGTCGTGATTGTAGGGCGCAAAGATGTCGCCGATGTCATGCAGCAGCGTGGCCACCAGCCAGTCCGTATCCGCCCCGTCGCGCCAGGCCCGCGTCGCCGATTGTAGCGAGTGGCCAAGCCGCGTGACCTGGTAGCCCGACAGCCCCTCGTCCAGCGTTTCGAGCGCGGTCAGCAGCCGATGCGCGGTGCCCTTGGTGTATTCGATCTCGTGCTCTGTCAGAAACGCGTAGTCTTCGCGGTCGCCATCCTTCATCGCGGTGAACTTGACGTGGTCCATCATGCGTAGATCTCCGTTGCGCCCCTGGCGTCTTTCATCATCACCTTGGCCTGTGCTGTGCGGATCTCATCGTAAAGCGCAAGGGCCTCCGGGGCAAAGGGCGCTTCGGGAACAGGGACGTGGGTGAAGTTGCCATGCGTGTCCGTGCCCCGCGCGTGCATCGCGTAATCCGTGCCTCCCACCTGCTGCGCGACATCGGGCCGGACATAGCGCACGACGCAGGCGATGCGCCGGTCGTCGGTGGTGTTGGGGCCGGAACCGTGGATGGTCAGCCCGTGGTGCAGGGACATCTGGCCGGGATGGATTTCGATGGCGGTCTTGTTCTCGGGTGCCACGTCGACCTTCACCTCCTGCCCGCGGCTGAGCAGGTTGTTGGGATCAAAGCTGTCTTCGTGTTCGAGGATGGCGTTCTTGTGGCTGCCTGCGACAAAATCCATGCAGCCCGAGGCCGGAGTGGCAGAAGACAGCGCGATCCATGCCGTGACCAGCCCGTCAATGGCGCCGAGCCCCCAATAGGTCAGGTCCTGATGCATGGAGACGATCTGGGAGGTGTTGGGTTCCTTGATGAAGAATTCGGTCGAGTAGATCAGGATGTCCGGGCCGAGGATATCCTCGATCACATCAAGGATCGCCGGGTCCTGCGCGATGCGTGCGGCCATGGGCATAACCACGTGGGCATTGACCCGTTTGTAGGTGTTGAGCGGGTGGGGCAGGTCGGCGGTGCGCCACTGCGTTTCGATGTCTTCCAGTTCGGCGCGGGCGGTTTGGGCCGCATCGGCAGACAGTGCGGGAAGGGGGAAGAGGAACCCGTCGCGCCAGTACTGGGCGGTTTGGGCGGCGGACAGATGGCCTGCGCTCAGGGGAAGGGTTTGCAGCATTTTTCGAGCCTCGCACAGCTGTGTCGATAGGGCTTAGGCTGTTGCAGGTCCGGGCCGCGTTCTGTCTTGGCCGCGACATGTATTGCGTCGATTTTGGGTGGGATTGCAGGCGAATTGCCCTCGGTAAGGCGCATCTTGATGCGCCTGTCCCCGCGGGGACAGCCTGTTCTGTGGGTTCAGGTGATCTTTACCGCTTTGGGATTTGCGCAGTATTTCAGACGCTTGTGCAGCGCCCGCCGGATTTCGGCAATGTTAACCAGCGAAATGGCAGGATGAGGCCCAAGGGCGCACGGGGTCGGGTTTGGCCCAGGTAAGGCGGAGGTGTCCTCCGCCCCGCCCTTCTTAAATTCGCGCGAAGCGTTGGACGATCTTGGGCAGCAGCCCCTGGAATTCCAGCGGTGCGTCCGTCACGGCGAGGCAAATGCAATCCTCGTGGATGTCGGCCACGGGCGTGTGGTGCAGATCGCTGTCCGCAACCTCGACATCGCCGCGTGCGAAATAGTCGTCTTCGTCCTGGAACGCGCCTTGCAGCACCATAGTCATCTCGATGCCCTTGTGCCCGTGATCGGGCATGGCAGCACCGGCAGGAATGAACAACAGGCGGGCGGAGGCATCGCGCGAGGTCGGCAGGATCGCCTGCTTCACGCCCATGCCGACGCTGCGCCACTGGACCGTGTCCAGATCGCCGCCCACGTAATCCTGAAGCGGACCGGGCAGGACCGAGCCGTTCACGCGGGGCTTGCGAATTTCGTGCGGCGCGCCGCCTGCGATCAGCGCCATGGTTGCAGCCAGACTGCCGGGGTCCAGCGCCACCTCGTTACCGGGTGTCTGCGCCAGCACCTCGCCCCCGACCGCATCATAGCTTTCGGCCTGCGCGCGGCAGGTGTCGCACAGCGACAGGTGGGAGGCCACCATGAGGTTGAACGCCTCTGGCAGCGTGCCCGCCGCATAGCCCATCAGGATGTCATCCGTCAGGTGGTGTTTGATGTTCTGTTGCATCGGTTTCATTCACTTCATCGCGTGGCGCAGTCTGTCCAGCGCCAACCTAATCCGAGATTTGATCGTGCCCAGGGGCAGACCGGTTTGTTCGGCAATTTCGCTGTGGGACAGATCCCCGAAATACGCCTTTTGTATCAGTTCACGTTGGGCCGGGGGCAGATCGGCGATCGCCTGTCCCAACAATTCGCTTTCCTGTTGCAGGGCCATCACATCGGCCTGATCAGGGTCTTCTTCGGGGCCCCACCCGAGGTCTTCGGGTTCGGGGCGGCGCTGCTTGCGCAGCACGTCAATCTTGCGGTTCCGCGCGATGGTGAAGATCCAGGTCGCCACCGAGGCCCGCGCGGGGTCAAACATGTGCGCCTTGTGCCAGCATGTCGCCAGCACCTCTTGGGCGCACTCTTCTGCCAGGGACGCATCTGCACCGGATTTCATCAGGAACCCTTTGACCCGTGGGGCAAAGTGTTCGAACAGTTCGGCAAAGGCCGCCTGGTCCTGATCATCCCGGATCCGGATCATGTGGGTGACCCACAGCATCCGCTTGCCGTCCGTGTCTTGCATGAGTGCCGGTCCTGTCGCCGCCCCCGGGACCATACCCATGGAGCGCTGCGTTGCTGCTTCTGCCGTATCTAAACCCGCAAACATATACCGTCTACGCCACCCCCCGGGTTTGGATCAAAAAATAATACTTTGACGAATGTACATCCGTTTGCGTCATGCGACCGTACACTGTGCAAGACACCAGACCACGGGGACAGACCACCATATGCCTTTTGAGACACTTACCGCCGCCCGCAAACGCATCGCTGTTATCGGGGGCGGCATTTCCGGGATGGGCGCGGCCTATACGCTGGCGTCTGATCACCACGTGACATTGTTCGAGGCCGAGCCGCGTCTGGGCGGGCACGCCCGCACCATCATGGCCGGACAGCGCGGCGATCAGCCGGTGGACACCGGGTTCCTTGTTTTCAACTACGCCAACTATCCCAACATGGCCCAGTTGTTTGACGAGCTCGACGTGCCGGTCGTCAAATCCAACATGAGCTTTGGCGCCTCGATTGACGGGGGCCGGTTGGAATATGGTCTGGCCAGTCTGGATGCGCTGTTTGCCCAGCGGGGCAATGCGCTGAACCCCAAATTCCTTGGCATGGTCCGCGATATCCTGCGGTTCAACAAGAACGCCCTGCGCGTGGCCAATGAGGATCGCACACGCACCGTTGGGCAGTTCCTTGATGTGCTGGGCACGGGCGCGTGGTTTCGCGACTACTACCTCTTGCCTTTGAGCGGTGCGATCTGGTCGACCCCGACCGAAAAGATCATGGATTTCCCCGCCCACGCCATGATCCAGTTTTTCGAAAACCACGCGCTGTTGAACCACACCGGCCAGCACCAGTGGTACACGGTCAAGGGTGGGTCGGTCGAATATGTTCGCCGCCTTGAGGCTGCACTGCTGGGCTATGGCGCTGACATCCGTCTAGGCGCGCCCGTGCAGTCGGTGCGCCGCACGGCCGGTGGCGCGCAGATCAAGGCCTGGGGCGGCGAATGGGAGATGTTTGACGAAGTCATCTTTGCCACCCATTCCGATGACACGCTGCGCCTGCTGGACGATCCGACCCCGGCCGAGAGAGCGGCCTTGGGTGCGGTGAAATACCAGCCCAACGACGTGGTGCTGCATTGCGACGCGTCGATCATGCCCAAGAAGCGCCAGACCTGGTCAAGCTGGGTCTATACCGAGGACAAGGGCGCGCAGAGTGACCGGATCGATCTGACCTACTGGATCAACTCGCTCCAGCCCATTCCCATGGACGACCCGCATTTCGTGACCCTGAACACCAAGCGCACGATCCGCGATGAGATGATCTATGACCAGACCGTGCTGCGCCATCCGGTCTATGATCTGGCCGCCTTGGCCGCGCAGGACGCGGTGCGCGCGATGAACGGTGCCAACAACACGTGGTTCTGCGGGGCGTGGATGCGCCATGGTTTCCACGAGGATGGTCTGTCGAGCGGGCTGGACGTGGCCCGCGCCCTCACACGCACCCCGGCGATGCAGGTGGCCGCTGAATGAGTGCAACCGTCGATCATATCGCGGGCGTGACCTATCACGGGCGCAAGGGGGCGATCGCCAACGCTTTTCGCTATTCGGTGGATTACATGCTGCTGGATGCCGAGGCCGAGGTGGACACCCCCCGCCTGTTTGCCCGCAATGGGCGCGGTGTGATGGCGCTGGACGACATCGACCATGGCGGTGCGCCCCATGCCGGGCGCGGCGCGCCATGGGTGCGCGATGTGCTCGAAGCGCATCAGGTGACAGGCGTGGCCCGCATCGAGTTGCTGGCCCAGCCCAAGGTCCTGGGCCATGTGTTCAACCCTGTCAGTTTCTGGCTGTGCCGTCGTGCCGATGACGCGCTGATTGCTGTCATTGCTGAGGTGACGAACACGTTCGGGGACCGCCACAGCTATCTCGTCAACCATCCTGACCTGCGCCCCATCGCGCCCGAGGACCGCCTGCAGGCGACCAAGATCCTGCATGTGTCCCCGTTCCAGCCGGTCAAGGGCGGGTACGAGTTCCGCTTTGACATCCGCGATGATCGCATCGGCATCTGGATCGACTATTCCCGCGGCGAAGGCGGGCTGATTGCAACACTCACGGGGCGCCGCGGCGCGTTGACAAACGGGTCGATCCTGCGCGCTGTGCTGCGCCGCCCGTTTGGCTCGCGCCGCGTCTTGGCCCTGATCCACTGGCAGGCGCTGAAGCTATGGCTGAAACGCGCTGTCTACCGCGTCCGTCCGTTGCCCCCGTCCGAAGAGGTGTCGCGGTGAGCAATGTCGCGCCCCAACGTTTGCCTGCCTACGCGGTCTTTGCCGCGTTACTCGCCTCGGCGGGGCTGCCGATCTATATCCACGCGCCCAAGTTCTATGTGGACGAATACGGCGTGTCGCTGGCCGCATTGGGGGCGGTGCTGTTTGGCCTGCGCCTGCTGGACGTGGTGCAGGACCCGCTGTTTGGCCGGTTGAGCGAGGCGCTGCGCAGCCGCCGGGGCGCGGGTGTCGTCATTGGCTGCACCGTTATGGCGCTGTCGATGTTCGGCCTGTTTGCCGTGCCACCCCTGCTGCCGCCGCTGCTGTGGTTTGCGCTGATGCTGACGGGCGTGTTTTCGGCGTTCAGTTTCCTGACCATCAACTTTTACGCCCAGGGCGTGGTCAAGGCAGACCGCCTGCCGGGGCAGGGCCATCTGATGCTGGCGCGCTGGCGCGAGACCGGGGCGCTGTTGGGCGTGTGCGTGGCGGCGATTGCGCCGGTGATGCTGGGCGCGCTCATGGGCGCGCCTTTTGCCGGGTTCGCGGTGGGCTTTTGCGTGCTGGCACTGGCGGCAGTCGTGATGATGCGGGGCGAGTGGGTGAGCGATGGCCTGCCCCCGTCCGTCGGTTTTCGCGCCGTATTGCAGGACGGTCTGGCGCGCAAACTGCTGTTGATCGCGCTGGTCAATGCAGCGCCTGTGGCCGTGAGTTCGACGCTGTTTCTGTTTTTCGTGGAAAGCCGTTTGCAATCGCCGGGCCTCGAGGGACCGCTGCTGCTGTTGTTCTTTCTGAGTGCCGCCGTCGCTGCACCTTTCTGGGGCAAGCTGGCCGAGCGCTATGGCACCAAGCCCGTGTTGCTGAGCGCGATGGTGCTGGCCATTGCCGCCTTTGGCGGCGCGATGGCGCTGGGGCCGGGCGACTGGATTGCCTTTGCCGTCATCTGCATCCTGTCCGGTGCAACGCTGGGGGCCGACCTGACCCTGCTACCGGCTGTTTTTGCGACCCGCATGGCCCGCATCAGCCCCTCTGCGGCTGAGGGGTTCGGCCTGTGGTCGTTCGTTTCGAAATTCACGCTGGCCTTTGCCGCTGTCACCCTGTTGCCCGCGCTGGAACGCGCAGGCTTTGACAGCGCGGCAGCCAGCAACCCGCCCGAAGCGCTTGCGCTTCTCACGCTGCTTTATGCGGCAGTGCCTTGTGGCCTCAAAGTCGTCGCCATTGCCTTGCTGGCCACGACAGACCTGAAGGAGACCTGAGATGGATGCACTGATCTTTACCCTTATGGGCGCGGTGGCCATGCTGGCCATCAGCTGGGCGCGCACCCGCTATGCCGATTTCCTGGCGCAGTCCCCGGACGACTATGCCGACAGCGATCAGCAGTTTGATCTGCGCACGCACCTGAACGGGCCGATCATCTGCGAAGGCGTGATTTACGGGCCGACGGGCCGCGTCACCTCGCGTTTTGTGGGCGAATTCGACTGCGTCTGGGAAGGCAACCGGGGCACCATGAGCGAGGTGTTCCGCTATGATGACGGGTCGGAGCAGACCCGCGCTTGGGAGCTGACCCTGGGCAATGACGGGCGCATCAAGGCACTGGCCAATGATGTCGTGGGCGAGGGCACGGGCAAGCAGTCGGGCAATGCCGTGCAGCTGAAATACCGGTTCCAACTGCCCGAAGCCTCGGGCGGTCATGTGCTGGACACGGTCGACTGGATGTACTTGGCGCCTAATGGAACCATCATCAACCGCTCGCAGTTTCGCAAGTATGGGCTGAAGGTGGCGGAACTGGTCGCGACCATGCGCCCCGCAAATGAAGAGTTCAAAGAAGCGGCATGAGTGACATTGAATTGACGGGCAAGCGGTACTGGCTGGTCGGTGCGGGCGACGGGCTGGGCAAGGCGCTGGCCCATCACATGAGCCGCGCAGGCATCGAGGTGATCGTGTCCGCCCGGTCCGAAGACAAGCTGGCGGCGCTGGCCGATGAGTTGCCCGGCAAGGCGTCTTACCAGACCGTCGACATTTCGGACGACGACAGCGTGAAGGCCGCTGCCGAGGCTGTGGGCGAGATCGACGGCGTTGTTCTGCTCGCCGGGGTCTACTGGCCCTTTTCCGCGCGCGACTGGGATGCGGATCAGGCCGTTGCGATGGCGGATGTGAACTTTACCGGTTTCATGCGCGTGCTGGGGCAGGTCGTGCCGCAATTCGTTGAAAAGGATGTGGGGCATATCGTCATCACCTCGTCCCTGACCGGATTTCGCGGTTTGCCCGGATCGATCGGATACACCGCGTCCAAGGCCGCGACCATGTCGCTGGCCGAGTGCATGTATGCCGATCTGCGCAACACGGGTGTGCGCGTGCAGGTGGCCAACCCCGGTTTCATCAAGACGCAATTGACCGACAAGAACAATTTCAACATGCCTTTCATCATGGAACCCGAGGTTGCGGCGCGCGAGATGTTCGAGCTGATGCTGACCGAGCGGTTCAAGAAGAGCTTTCCCACGGCGTTTTCGCTGCTGTTTCGCGGTTCGCAGTTCTTGCCGGACTGGCTTTACTTCCGGATTTTCAGCTGAGTTGAGCAGGATCAAAGCGCGTAGTCCTTTCCTGTCACACAGTGCGTGGCAGGAGGATATGCCATGGAACTTGAGATTGACCGCGCCGTGCTGGCTCAACTGGTTGTGATGGGCCGCGAGTTGGAGCGGGCAGAGCCGGAAGTGCGCGGGATCATTGACCGTCTGGACGTGGACGAGCAGGCCGAACTGGTCGCCATCATGTGGGTCGGGCGCGGTGCGTTCGAGCCCGAGGATTGGGGCGAGGCGCTGTCAACGGCGGAGGCCGAGGCCTCGACCCCCTGTGCCGATTATGTGCTGGGCACGCCCCATTTCACCGACCACATCGAGGCAGGGATGGAGATGTTGGGCAAGCCGCTGACAGAGGACGATGCCGCCCTGTTCACGTGAGTGCCACGTCTACTGGGTGTCATCGCTTTCGCCATAGGGCAGGTCGCCAGGGGCGATATTGGTGAAATCCGGCGGCGGCGTCGTATCCAGCCGGATCGCGCGGATCGTGGTGTCGCCTGCCAGCAGCGCCTGCATGACGCGGTGCATGCCATCCATCAAACGCCCCTCTGCATCCAGCAGGATGGGATAGCTGCGATCCACCTGTTGCACCATCTCCATGTGGTGGGCGAGGGCACGGGGTGTCGGGGTGCCCTCGATATCGAACCACCAGTTTTCGTCCAGTTCCGCGATGTCACTGAGGGCGACGTCGTGCACCGGGTCTGCGCCGTGCTGCATCAGCAGTTTGCGGATGTCCCACGCATCGACGCCATTGGCGGCGCGGCGCATGTGGTATTGTTCGCGTATCACCGCCCCGATGCCTGTTCGAACGTCGCCTTGGCTCGGCCCCAGACGCCTGCTCCGAGGTCCGTGAGCGTGAGGAGCGAGGGCAGGAGTTGATCGGCGTAGTCCTCACTGCTTTCCACCGGCAGCATCGAGGGCAGGTTGTCGATGGCCGTCACATCCAGCGGCGGTGCGTCGTGTACCCGCAGGGCCGGGTCGGCCCAGGTGGTGGTGCGGTCGTAGACCTTGATCGGGGAAAAGTCGCTGTCGGGATCGCAGGCGATGTCGCCGATCACGCTGAGCTTGCGCGGCTTGTGCGGGGTGTCGGCGGGCACGAAGACCGGCGTGCCGGGCCGCGCAAGGATGCAGTTGAAGAAGATGTCGTGAGCGAGGATTTCGGGGAAGGGGCCGCCATGGGCCGTTTCCGCCATGTCCCAGCGGGTGGTGGGCACGCCCATGACGGTGCACAGGTCTGCCGCGCCGCTGCCGACGCGGCCCAGTGCGCCGATGATCAGCGCGGTGGGGCGGTGGCTGCCTGTGGCGACGAGGGCGGATTGCAGATCGGCCAGCAGGTGGTTGGCGCTGGGGTAGGTGCTGACGGCTTCGGCGATCCGCCCGTTTTGCTGGGCAATCCAGCATTTCAGGGCAACGGCGGCCCCGGCATAGCCCGCCCAGTAGCCGAAGGCGGCGACGCGTTTGCCGTCCTCGTCCACGAGATATTCCAGATCGTAGAGCGTGCCGCCCCCCACGCGGAACCGATCCAGCAGCACCTGACCCGCAGGCTGCCCCTTGTAGGCGTGGCCAAACATGATGTGCCTGTGGGGCAGGTCTGTGCCGTCGTCGGGCAGTTCCTTGAGGCCAAAGATGATCGCCTCTGCCGGGGCTGTGGGCCATGTGTTTTCGGGGGCAATCGTGGCCCCGGCCTGCGCGTAGCGGTCGGTGGGGATGCATCGGGTCTGGCTGTCTTCGACCGTGACCGTGATCCCGGCGGCGATCAGCTTGGCCGCGCCTTCGGGGGTGAGGCCCACCCTGTCTTCATTCTCGCGCTGTTCGGCGCGTACCCAGAGGTGGGTCATGGCAACATGCCGTTGGCGCGCACGGCCTTGACGCTGGGCCGGTCCTCCATCGCGGCGAGGAAGGCGCGCAGTTTCGGGAAGGGGGTGAGGTCGACACCGTCGCCGGGCAGCCAGTTGCAGACGACGAACAGGTAGGCATCGGCGATGCAGGCCGTGTCGCCGAGGATGTAGGGGCCAGTCAGGCAGTCGCTTTCGACATAGGCGGCGGAGGTTGCCATCGTCTCGGGCACCTTGGCGGCCATGTCGGCCCAGCTTTCCTGATTGTCGGCCCAGCGGTGGCCGCGCATCTTGTGGGCATGGTTCACGTGCATCGTCGAGGCGAGGTAGAACATCACGGCGCGTGCCCGGGCCGCCATGATCGGATCGGCGGGCAACAGGCCCGGTGCCAGCGTGGCGACGTATTCGAGGATCGCGCCGGTTTCGGTGAGGATCGTGCCCTCGACCTCGAGCGCGGGCACACGGCCCTTGGGGTTGATGGCGGCGTAGGCCTTGGACTGCTGTTCGCCTGCGGCAAAGTCGAGGCTCTGGGCGTCATAGGCGATGCCCGCCTCTTCCAAGGCGATGGCAATGGCGATGGAGATCGTTCCGGGGGCATAGTGCAGTTTCATGGCATATCCTCAGACGTGGGTTTGGGCGTGGTGCCTGTCGGGCGCTTCGAGGTGGGGAATGGCGTTGAACATCACAGGCGACCATGTGCCGCCGATGGGATGCAGGCGGTGCATGGACGTGTTCATGATCGCCAGCGCCACATTGGCCATGGCCGGGATGTCGAGGCCCAGATGCACGCGCATCGTCATCGCGATCAGCCCGCCCGAGGTGACGACAAGGGCCGGGCCTGTGCCTTGCCCGATCTCGACCAGTGCCTCGGTTATCCGCGCCTCGAAGGCGGCGAAGCGTTCGGGCGCCCCTTCGATCTTGTCCTCGCGCCAGTGGTTGAGGACGACGGGAAAGTGGTGCACGAAATCGGCGGGTTCGGTGGGCGCCTTGATCCCGTGTTCGGCTTCGAGCGCGTAGGCCATGGTGAAGTATTCAAGTTCGTTCAGGCGCGCATCCTGCGTGGCCCTCAGGCCCGTCTGCATGGCGTCGGCCGTCTCGAGGTGCCGCCGCAGCGTGCCGGTATAGAGCCGCGTGTGATGCTGGTGGGTGGCGCGCATGTGGTCCCCCAACCAGGCCGCCTGCTGGTGACCAAGGGGGCTGAGCTGATCATAGCTTGCCTCGTCCTTGGCATGGGAATTGGCCTGACCGTGGCGAATGAGGGTAATGTGGGACATGGGCGCCTTTGGCTGCTGTTTGGTGTGTTCTAGGGCAGCGTGCGCGTGGTGGAAAGTGCGGGACCCTCCGGGGGGCATATTTTGCGGAACAATGAAGCATGGATGAATGCGCCGGGGAACGGTGTCGTGGATCGGAAACTCCTGAGACGCAAAATCGGGCCTTGGTGTCGGGAATGGGAGTCCTGTTGGGCGCTGAGCTGGCATAGATTGGCCGCGATTGCAGGGAGATGCGCGCGATGACGGATAAGGTGACATTCACGCTGGACGGGGCCGAAGTCGAGGCCGAGGCTGGCATGACGATCTGGGAAGTGGCCAATGGTCGTGGCCTTGTCATTCCGCATCTGTGCCACAAACCGGCCCCCGGCTATCGCCCCGACGGCAACTGCCGCGCCTGCATGGTCGAGATCGAGGGCGAGCGGGTGCTGGCCGCCTCGTGCATTCGCGAACCGTCCGAGGGCATGGTTGTCACCACCAATTCCGCCCGCGCCGAAAACGCCCGCAAGATGGTGGTCGAGATGCTGGTGGCCGATCAGCCCGAACGTGATGTGGCGCATGACAAGTCTGCCCACCTGTGGGACATGGCCGAGATGAACGGCGTGACCGAGAGCCGGTTTCCCAAGCTGGAAGAGGGGCGCATTCCGCTGCTGGACGATTCCCATGTGGCGATGTCGGTCAATCTGGATGCCTGCATTCAGTGCGGGCTGTGCGTGCGCGCCTGCCGCGAGGTGCAGGTCAATGACGTGATTGGCATGTCGGGCCGGGGGCATGACAGCTATCCGACTTTCGACATGGCCGACCCGATGGGCGACAGCACCTGTGTGGCCTGCGGCGAATGTGTGCAGGCCTGTCCGACCGGGGCGCTGATGCCCGCGACCGTCGTTGACGATCAGCAAGTGGGCGACAGTGCCGATTTCGATTCAGAGGTCGAGAGCATCTGCCCGTTCTGCGGCGTCGGTTGCCAGATTTCGCTGAAGGTGAAGGACGGCAAGGTCAAGTATGTCGATGGCATCAATGGCCCGGCGAATGAGGGGCGCTTGTGCGTGAAGGGCCGCTTTGGCTTTGACTACATCCACCACGATCACCGCCTGACGAAGCCGCTGATCCGGCGGGAGGATGCGCCTGCCAAGGGGCTGAATGTGGACCCCGGTGATTGGTCGACCCATTTCCGCGAGGCGTCGTGGGAGGAAGCGCTGGATTTTGCCGCGAACGGCATGAAGGGGCGGGGCCGTGAGGTGGCTGGCTTTGGCTCGGCCAAGTGCACCAACGAGGAAGCTTACCTGTTCCAGAAGATGATCCGGCAGGGGTTTGGCCATAACAACGTCGATCACTGCACGCGGTTGTGCCATGCGTCTTCGGTCGCGGCGTTGATGGAGAATGTGGGGTCGGGGGCTGTGACCGCCACCTTCAACGAGATCGAGAATGCGGATGTGGCGATTGCCATTGGGTGTAACCCGATCGAGAACCATCCCGTTGCCGCCACCTATTTCAAGCAGTTCACCAAGCGCGGTGGCAAGCTGATCGTGATGGACCCGCGTGGGCAGGCGCTCAAGCGCTTTGCCAGCCACATGCTGCAATTCCGCCCCGGCGCGGATGTGTCGATGCTGAACGCGATCATGCATGTGATTGTCGAAGAGGGCCTCTACGACCAGCAGTACATTGACGCCTATACCGAGAATTGGGAGGCCGAAAAGGAGCACCTAAAAGGGTTTGAGCCTGAGAAGATGGCAGAGATCTGCGGGATCGAGGCAGAGGTGCTGCGCGATGTGGCGCGCACCTTTGCCGGGGCCAAGTCGGCGATGATTTTCTGGGGCATGGGCGTCAGCCAGCACATTCACGGGACCGACAATTCGCGCTGCCTGATTTCGCTGGCCCTGATGACCGGTCAGGTGGGGCGCCCCGGTGCGGGCCTGCACCCCTTGCGGGGGCAGAACAACGTGCAGGGCGCCTCGGACGCTGGGCTGATCCCGATGTTCCTGCCGGATTATCAGACGGTGACGGATGATGGCGTACGCTCGGCGTTCACGGACGTGTGGGGCTCGGGTGATTTCTCGAACGAAAAGGGGCTGACCGTCACCGAGATCATGGATGACGTGCATGCGGGCAACATCAAGGCGATGTATGTGCTGGGTGAGAATCCGGCCATGTCGGACCCGGATGTGGAACATGCGCGCGCTGCTTTGGCCAAACTCGATCACCTGGTGGTGCAGGACATTTTCATCACCGAGACGGCGAACTATGCCGACGTGATCCTGCCCGCCTCGGCCTTTGCCGAGAAGTCGGGGACCGTGACCAACACCAACCGCCAGGTGCAGATGGGCCGCCCTGCCGTACCCCCGCCCGGAGAGGCGAAGGAAGATTGGTGGATCGAGGTGGAACTGGCGAAACGGCTCGGCCTTGGCTGGGATTATCAGAGCCCGGCGGATGTGTTTGCCGAGATGAAACTGAACATGAAGTCGCTCGACAACATTACCTGGGATCGCCTTGAGGGGCAGAATGCGGTGACCTATCCGTCGCTGTCACCCGAGGATCCGGGCCAACCGATCGTGTTTGGCGATGGCTTTCCCCGGCCCGACGGGCGGGCCCGGTTCACGCCTGCGGCCGTGATCGCGCCGGATGATGTGCCGGATGCGGATTATCCGATGATCCTGACGACGGGGCGGCAGCTGGAGCACTGGCACACAGGGTCGATGACGCGCCGTGCCTCGGTGCTGGATGCGGTCGAGCCGGAGGCGAACTGTTCGCTGCACCCATCGACCTTGCGCAAGTTGGGTGTGCCTGCGGGTGGCATGGTGCGGCTGACCACCAAACGCGGTTCTATCGAGATCATGGCGCGCGAAGACCGTGCTGTGGCCCCGGACATGGTGTTCGTGCCCTTTGCCTATGTCGAGGCGGCGGCGAACATCCTGACGAACCCGGCGGTCGATCCCTATGGCAAGATCCCTGAGTTCAAATTCTCGGCTGTGCGGGTCGAGGCGGCAACGGATGCGGTGGCGGCGGAATAACCGCCGCCCCACCTCCATCACGCATTCGGGGTCACGCGGCCCAGGATATAGCCGGATATGCCGCCAAGCAGGGCGGCGAGTTCCTTGTCCTCGAGGATGCCGGTCATGCCGAACAGGATGATCGCAATGACGAGCGAGAACAGGGTGAGGAACTGGATGCCCGCCTGACCGGAGAAAATGGCGCGCCGCACGGTCTCATCCGTGAAGGCCATGAAGAAAAAGCCGATGATCACCACGCCCACAAGCGAGGCAAAGGCGATGGTGATATAGAGCTTGAACCGGTTTTCGGCCGTTTGCGGGATCAGCAACAGGTTGATGTCGTTTTCGACCTCGAATTGGCGGTCGACCTTGGCTTGCAGCGCTGTTTCGGTCTTGGCGAGGCTTTCGTTGGCCGTCTTCTTGCGGGCCTTGATATCCTCGAGCAGCGCGTTGAGGTCGGCAGTCTGAACTGTCACGCGCGACTCTGAAATCTCGACCTCGGCGGTTGCAACGCGGATGCGCGATTCGATATCTTCTATGTGGCTTTGCCCGCGCAGCCGTTCTTCTGAAATGCGGTCTTCCATGTCAGCGAGGAAAGACGCGACCTCTTCGCCCTTTGCCTCGTCTGCCTTGGCACGTTCGATATCTGCCTCGATCCGTCTGATGGTGCGTTCGATGTCCTTTTCCACAAACGCCTTTTCGTTCTGGAGCCTGCGCAACTCCTCCCGCTTTTGCAGCGTTTCCATGTCCTGTACCGGTGTCACGGGCGCGCGCCGTAGCCTGGAGTTGATGTCCTGCTCTTCCGCTTCGAGGTTGCGGATCTGGCTGAGGATACGGTCGCGTTCTGCGCGCAGACGTGGAATTTCTGCCAGCAGTTCGCTGCGTTCATCGCGCAATTGGGTGAAGGACAAATCCTTGCGCGCGTCGGACACTGCCTGTTCGTCCGATTGCGTCTGGGCCTGTGCCGTCAGTGCCTGAAGGCCGGTCAGGAACAGGATGCTGAAAAGCAGGGTGGTGAAAAAAGCAGAGCGCATTGTGCCCCTCCGATGCTGAAATGCCGGTTCGGAACCGATGGGAGAATGAAAAAGCAAACCGTAAAAAGCTACCGATGGTAGTATTGTGCGCCTTGGTGCGCATCGTCAAGAAACTTGATACATCAAGCAAACGGATGCGGATGGGTGCGTATCCCCCTCGCAAAACCTGCCCGGTTGGTTAGGGTTGGCGCCATGTTGGATGCATCCCGGTTCCTGTCTGATCTGAAACATTTGCGCAGCTTTGGCGCGCAAGGCGCGGGCGTGGTGCGCCCGGCCTATTCTGCACCCGACATTGCCGCGCGCGACTGGTTGGCTGCGCGGATGGGCGAGGCGGGATTGGCCGTGCGGTTTGATGCGATGGGCAATCTGTTTGGCTTGGCAGAGGGGCCATCGCTGTTACTGGGGTCGCATTCCGACAGCCAGCCGACCGGCGGGTGGCTGGATGGTGCGCTGGGCGTCGTTGCCGCATTGGAGGTCGCGCGTGCGGCCCGCGCGGCGGGTGGCCCTGCCATTTCGGTCGTGTCCTTTCAGGATGAAGAGGGGCGGTTTGGCGTGACCACTGGCTCGGCCGTCTGGTCGGGTGGGCTGTCCCTGGCAGAGGCGGACAGGCTGGTTGACCATGATGGTGTCACGCTGGCCGAAGCGCGAGCGGCCTTGGCAGACCGGGTGGGTGCGGAGGTTGATCCGGCGCAGTTCACAGGCTTTGTCGAGTTGCATATCGAGCAGGGTCCGACACTTGATACAGCGGGCGAGCAGATCGGGGTCGTGACGGATATCGTTGGCATCCGTGATCGGGTCATCACGCTGCGCGGGCAACAGAACCACGCGGGCACCACGCCGATGGCGTTGCGGCGCGATGCGTTTCAGGGGCTGTCGGCCTTCAACACGCGGCTGAATGACCGCTTGCGCAACGTGGTGACGCCCCAGACCGTGTGGACCATCGGCCATGTGTCCCTATCCCCCAATGCGTCCTCGATCGTGCCGGGCGAGGTTCGGTTTTCCATGCAGTGGCGCGACGGGGATGCGCAACGGTTGGAGCGGATGCAGGGCGTGATCGAGGAGACCCTCACCGAAGTGACAACAGAGTTGGGGCTGGAGGTCGAGATGGGCTCGCTCTTGGGGCTGGAGCCTGTGGCGATGGATGCGGGCCTGCGTGCGCGGCTTGAGGCCGGGGCCGAGGTGGTTGCACCGGGCCAGTGGCGCAACATGCCGTCGGGGGCCTTGCATGACGCCACCAATGTTGCGCGCCTTATGCCTGTTGCCATGCTGTTCGTGCCGTCGATCAACGGGATCAGCCATGCGTTTGAGGAGGACACGGCAGAGGATGATCTGGTTGCGGGCCTGCGCGTGCTGGCCCATGCCGCCGGGGTTCAGGCGCGCTGATATCCGCGCCCCAAGGCGCGTTGCCGGTAGCGATCCGCTGCGGATGAGGCGGCTCGCAGGTCGCTGTGGCAGGACACGCGGCGGCAGGGTTGGCCCCCGATGGTGCCCCATTCGATCACCACTGAGGCCTCGGCAAACAGGTTCATCGTGATCTCGACCCGGTAGAACCGGGCGTGGCGGGCACCGTGGCGATAAAGCAGAACGTCAACCATGCGGCGATTCTGCCATGAGTTGAATCCTTATGTCCACTCTACGTCCCCAAGAAAGATATAGCCCGCCCCGTAGATCGTCTTGATCAGGCGCGGGTTCTTGGGGTCTTCGCGCAGTTTGGTGCGCAACCGGCTGATGCGCACATCCATCGCCCGGTCAAAGCTGTCGCCTGCACCACCGCCAAGCATTTCCTGCATCTGGGCGCGGGATATCAGCCGTTTGGGGGCGTCGAGGAACAGGCGCAGCACCTCGCCTTCGGCATGTGAAAAGGGTGTGTTGCCCCCATCGGCATCGGTGAGCGTGTAGCTGTCAAAGGACGCCGTCCAGCCGTTGAACCTGGCCACCTGCCCGGTGGTTTGCGCCGGTTTCGGGCTGCGCAGGCGCACGCGGATGCGTGCAACCACCTCTGCCGGATCGAACGGTTTGATGATGTAGTCATCTGCGCCCAGTTCCAGCCCGGTGACCCGGTCCTGCACCTGCGCACGGCCCGATATGATGATGACCGTGGCCCCTTGTTCCAGCGCCAAGCGGTGCACGAGCGTCAGCCCGTCGGTATCGGGCAGGCCAAGATCGACAAGGCAGACATCGGGTTTGTGGGTTTTGAGCGCCGCCTCGAACGCGCTGGCACGCGAGAAGGACAGCGTGCGGAACCCGGCCTCTTCCAAAGCGTCCGACAGGATGGTGCGAATGGCCGGTTCGTCATCGAGGATGGTGACCAGGGGGCTGTCATGCCGCCGCCTCGGTCTGCAACAGGGCGGTGAGGTCGCGGGCGAGGAAGGGTTTACGCAGCACCGGCGCGGTCTGGCTGGCCATCTGGTAAAGCGGATCGCTCGGCGCAAGCGAGGTCATCAAGATGACGGGCAGGGTGCCGGCAAGTTGCTGCGCAAGGTCCACGCCTGTGCGGCTGCCCGAGCCGAGGTTCACATCCGAGAGCACCAGGCGGATGTCGGGCAGATCGGCCGTCAGGGCGATGGCCTCGTCCACGCCCGCCGCCTCGATCACCGCATTGCCAAGGCCGGTCAGCATGTCGCGGTAGTGCTGGCGCAGCTCGGGTTCGTCCTCGACCAGCAGCACCAGTGCGCCGCTGATCCGCGGGGCGGGGCGCAGGGGCAGGCGCAGACGGACGCGCGCGCCCGTGTCGCCATTGCCCAGTTTCAGATCACCGCCCGCGCGCTTGGTCATGTCATAGACCATGGGCAGGCCCAGGCCGGACCCTTCACTGCCCTTGGTGGTAAAGAACGGATCGCAGCCATGTTCCAGCGCATCCGGGGAAAAGCCGGGGCCGCTGTCGGTCACGGTGAATTCGAGCCATGTGTCATGCACCGCGCTGGCAGTGAGCGTGATCTGGCCCTGCACGCCACAGGCATCGCGCGCGTTCAGGATCAGGTTGAGCAGGGAGTCCTTGACCATGCCGGGGTCGAGCAAAAACTGGCCGTCAAAGTGGCACGGGGCGACCTTCAGTGTCAGATCGGCGGGCAAGGTGGAGCGCGCCAGCGTTTGCACGTCGCCGAGCAGGGTCGCGATCTCGGTCGCGGCGGGGCGCATGGCGCGGCCCGCTGTCATGTCGGCAATCGCGTTCAGCAACTCGCCGCCGCGCCGGGTGGCGGACAGGGTCCCCTCTATCAAACCGCCTGCCTCGTCGGGCAGGTCGGGCAGCCGCGCGAGCTTGGATTGCAGGCCAAGAATGATCGTCAGCAGGTTGGAAAAGTCATGGGCAAGGCCCGAGGTCATTTGCGCGGCGAGGGTGCGGCGGCGTGTCTGTTGCAGGGCGACGCGGGCCTGGGTTTCTTCGGTGATGTCCATCGACAGGATGTAGACACCGCCCGTGCCATCGGGGGTAAACGCGCCCCGGATACGGCGGGCGCTGGCATTGTCGGTGAACTCGGCCACCGACGCCTCGCCCTGATAGGCGCGGGTCAAGGCCGGGGCGATGCGGCCATAAGCAAAGTCGCCCAGCACATCGGCAATGGACATCCCAAGGATGTCTGCGGGCCGCCCGGGCATCACCGTGTTCAGCTTGCGATTGGAAAAGATATAGCGCCCGTCGCGGTCCACATGGGCGATGTGGGCGGGCATCATCTCGGTCGTCAGGCGCGTGCGCGCCTCGGTCTGGGTCAATTGGCGCTTGGCCTCTTCCAGCGCCGTGACGGTGGCGGCCAGTTGGCGGTTCGTCGCGCTCAGCGCCTCGGTATGTTCCAGCACCTGCTCGCTGAGTTCGGAGGCGCGGGCGCGCAACAGGGCCTCTTGGGCCTTGGTGTGCGAGATGTCGGTGTAGACGGTGACCCAACCGCCCTGCGGCAGCGGAGAGCCCTCGACCGAGATGGTACGCCCGTTGGCGCGGGTGCGTTCCATGTAATGCGGTTCGAAATTGCGGGCCTGATCCACGCGTTCCTGCACAAAGGCGTCGATGTCGTCGATGGGCCCGTATTCGCCCCGCATCGCCAGATGGGTGATGGTTTCGCGAAAGGTGGCGCCGGGTGTGACCAGCGCGTCGGGCAGATCGAACATCTGCTGGAAAGGCGCGTTGCACACGGCAAGTCGCAGGTTGTGATCGAATATCGTCATGCCCTGCGCGATCAGGTTCAGGCCGGAGGCCGTAAGGGAGGGCGACGGATCGGGTTGCATATCCCATGGCTAGCACTGTCACGCCGCGCCATTCAACGCCGCAGATCGGCCTGTTACAATTCGTAAGGTTTGGGAAAACATCAGGAAAAAGTTGACCTTCAGCGTGGCTACGACATCCTTAGGCAAACAAGGAATCGCCTGAGCGATCATGCGTGACCCCCAAAAGATGGGGCGCGCCTGGGAGGATAGAAGTTGGTAAATTCGCCTGATGGCGCACAGGGGCTGGTTTCGGTCCCTGCGCTCTTGCACCGGAATGCAACGGAGTTCGGGGACGCACCTGCGTACCGCGAGAAAGAATTCGGCATCTGGCAAAGCTGGACCTGGGCCGAGACCCGCGAAGAGATCGAAGCGTTGGCGCTGGGTCTGATCGACCTGGGCGTGAACGAGGGCGATTTCATCGCCGTGATCGGGCGCAACCGCCCCTATCTGTATTGGTCGATGATGGCGGCGCAGATGTGTGGGGCCATCCCCGTGCCGCTTTACCAGGACGCCGCGGCCGAAGAGATGGCCTATACCCTCGGGCATTGCGGCGCGCGGTTCGTGATTGCGGGCGATCAGGAGCAGGTGGACAAGGTGATCGAAGTGCAGGGCGAATTGCCCGACTTTGAGCAGATGATCTACCTCGATCCGCGGGGCCTGCGGAAATACGACCATTCCCGGCTGCACCAATATTCCCACGTGCAGGATGTAGGCCGCGCCAAGCGGGACGAGCTGAGCCCTGAAATGGCGCGCCGGATCGGGCGGCTGAATTACGACAGCACTTGCGTGATGCTTTATACTTCCGGCACGACGGGCAAGCCCAAGGGCGTGGTGCTGAGCAACCGCAATGTGATCGAGACCTCGAAATCGTCGTCGGAATTTGACGATCTGCGCCAGAGCGATGACATTCTGGCCTATCTGCCGATGGCCTGGGTGGGCGATTTCATCTTTTCCGTGGGACAGGCGCTGTGGACGGGGTTTTGCACCAATTGCCCAGAAAGTGCCGACACGATGCATGTCGATCTGCGCGAGATCGGGCCGACCTATTACTTTGCCCCGCCCCGCGTGTTCGAGACCCAGCTGACCAATGTGATGATCCGGATGGAGGATGCGGGCAAGCTGAAGCAGCGCATGTTCCATCATTTCATGGAGCACGCCCGCAAGGTGGGACCGGCCATTCTGGATGGCAAGGATGTCAGTTTCGGGGATCGGCTGAAGTATCAACTGGGCGAGTTGATGGTCTATGGGCCGCTCAAGAACACGCTCGGGTTTTCGCGGGTGCGCGTTGGCTACACTGCCGGAGAGGCGATTGGCCCCGAAATCTTTGATTTCTATCGGTCTTTGGGCATCAACCTCAAACAGCTTTATGGTCAGACCGAGGCGACGGTGTTCATCACAGCCCAGCCGGATGGTGAGGTGCGCAGTGACACGGTGGGTGTGCAATGCCCCGGCGTGGAGTTGAAGATCGCCGAGAATGGCGAGGTGTTTTACCGCTCACCCGGGGTGTTCGTGGAGTATTACAAGAACGCCGAGAGCACGGCAGACACCAAGGATCCGGAAGGCTGGGTGGCCACGGGCGATGCCGGGTTTATCGAGCCTGATACCGGCCATCTGCGCATCATCGACCGCGCCAAGGATGTGGGCAAGATGGCCTCGGGCGCGCTGTTTGCGCCAAAGTATGTTGAAAACAAGCTGAAATTCTTTCCCAACATTCTGGAAGCTGTCGTGTTTGGGAATGGGCGGGATGAATGCACCGCCTTTATCAATATCGACCTGACGGCGGTCGGGAACTGGGCGGAGCGCAACAATATCGGCTATGCCTCCTACCAGGAACTGGCGCAGCACCCTCAGGTGCTGGCCACGATCAAGGGGCATGTGGAAGACGTCAACACCTCGGTCGCGCAGGACGAGATGTTGTCGAGCTGCCAGGTGCACCGCTTTGTCGTGCTGCACAAGCAATTGGATGCGGATGATGGTGAGTTGACGCGGACGCAGAAGGTGCGTCGCCGGATCATCGAAGAGAAATACGCCGACATCATTGCCGCGCTTTATGATGGGTCGTCAGAGGTGTCGACCACGACCGAGGTCACCTATGAAGACGGGCGCAAAGGGTCGATTTCAGCGACCCTGACCATTTGCGACGCGCATGTGTCTGCGGTTGTGACGAAGATGGCGGCGGAGTGATGGTGGTTCGACGCTCGCCTGCGGCATCGCCCCGCCCACCATCCCGTTGGCCGCGCGCTATGGCGGGCTGTGCGGGTGTTGCTAATCAACCCTCCGGGGGGATTTTTCTGGAACAGAGAAGGGGCGCGCGTCAGTCTGCAAAGACGTGTCGTACCGCGCAGCGCAGGCGGTTGTCGCCTGTGAAGGCGCCAATGCTGTTGCGCATCAGGGTGCGGGTTTCCTGCGCGCTCAACCCTTTGCGGCGGCAATCGAATGCAAGTTTCAGCAGATAGCGGCGTTCCGTTTGTTCAAACATGATGGGCCCTCTGATGTGATGGCTCAGCTTGCCCGGAAAATGGTTAAAATCTCGCTGACAGTGCGGGCGACGGAGATGGGTCATGCTTGATCAGACCGAAGGTTACACCACCGCGGATGGCCGCAAGATCGGCGGCGTCGTGATGGAGATGAAGAGTATCACCCTGCGATTTGGCGGGGTCGAGGCGATCAAGGATATCTCGTTCGACATCCGCGAGGGCGAAATTCGCGCCATTATCGGGCCCAACGGGGCTGGCAAATCCTCGATGCTGAACGTGATTTCGGGCTTTTACATCCCGCAGGAGGGGCAGGTCTATTACAAGGGTGCGCCCCGCCCGCCGATGAAGCCGTTTGAAGTGGCCCGCCAGGGCATTGCGCGCACGTTTCAGAACATCGCCCTGTTCGAGGGGATGAGTGTGCTCGACAACGTCATGACGGGGCGGTTGACTCATATGAAGACGGGGCTGTTTGCGCAGTCCTTGTGGAAGGGCAAGGCCGAGGCCGAAGAGACTGCGAACCGGGAAGTCGCTGAAAAGATTATTGATTTCCTCGAAATTCAGGCGATCCGCAAGACGCCTGTGTCGCGTCTGCCCTATGGGTTGAAAAAGCGGGTCGAGCTGGCGCGTGCCCTGGCGGCGGAACCCTCGCTGTTGCTGCTGGATGAGCCGATGGCGGGGATGAATGTCGAGGAGAAGGAGGACATGAGCCGCTTTATCCTTGATGTGAACGACGAGTTTGGCACGACCATTGCGCTGATCGAGCATGATATGGGCGTGGTCATGGACCTGTCTGACCGCGTGGTTGTCATGGATTACGGCAAGAAGATTGGCGATGGGACACCGGATGAGGTGCGCGGCAATCAGGCGGTGATCGATGCCTATCTGGGTGTGGCGCATGACTGAGTTTGGGGCCGGCATCAGGCTGTCATCCCTTTTTGCAGCGTGTACCCGCGCGCTCCTCGCGATTTGCGCGACATTTGCGATTTCGGGTGCGGCGCAGGCGGGGACGGCCTGGGACATGTTCGTGGCCCGCTGTTTGGACCCGTTTGAGCATCAGACCCTGCCCATAACGGATGGGTTAAAGGCGCAGCCCATCGACCAGATGCACGAGGCGCGCCGGGTCTATGGGCCGACCGAAGAGGGGTTTGTGCTGGTGCTGGATGCGGCCCCATCCGAGGGCGAGCGGGCCTGTGTGGTCGAGGTGGCGGCCAAGGAGATGACGGATGCCGAGCTGGCCTGGCGCTATGCACAGCTGTCGGCTGGACGCTATGCGCCAGAGGGCGCGTGGCTGGTCAGCCATGAGTGGATCGAACCGCGCGTGATGGTGCGCACCGGGTCGTCGCAAGCGCGCACGTTCTATGCCGTGGTGGAGACCGACCTTGAGAGTTAGAGCGCTTGCCCTCGTCGCGGCCCTGTGGGGCGCACCGGCCCTCGCGCAGGAACCGGCGATTTGCGACGCTTCGCAGCCCGGCATGGCGGATTTGTGCGGCATCATCGAGATGCGGTGCCTGCCCTACCTCGAGGACCCGGGGAGCCTGTCGCCCCGGGACATCATGCCGATCCCGCGCACGTTCCGCCGCTATTTCGAGAGCACGTTGAATTCCTACGCGCTGGGCTATCAGGAGACGGATCTGGACCGCACGCTGGTGGTGTTCATGTATGACGAACCTGCCTGCGAGATCATTTCGAGCGGGTTGAGTTACTCCGAGTTGCTGCTGGCCTTTATGGAGTGGCGCGCGGGTCCGGGCGCGCGGTTTGTGTCGACCACGGGGTTCGAGCCGGTGAGCCGAGTGACGATGGATCGCGCCTATGCGGCCGCGTTCCTTGCGGCCCCGCGCCGGGATGGTCGCGTGACCGAGATCACACTGAACTGGAACCTGACATTCGAAGGGCTGACGCGCTTGCGCGTGAGTTACCAGCCCTTGCGGGATCACACGGCGGATTTGATGGGGGTGGCGTTGAAATGAGGGTGATTGCGGTTCTTTTGGCCTTGTGCCTTCCCGGGTCCGTTCTGGCGCAGGATCAGGCAGCCTTTGAGGCGGGCCTGGGCGAATGTGCCCGCTACATCACGGCCAAGCCGACGGCGGCGTGGAATTTCCAGGTGCCGCCCATGAGCCTGGATGAGGATGAGAGTGGTATAGATGCGACGGTGGTTTATCCGCAGGGGTCGGGGGGCGGTTTCGATTTCGCGGTGAGCTTTGATTTCGCGCGCGGCAACTCGACCACGCCGGGCAGTTGGACCTGCGGCGGCAGCGGGCCGAAATCCCCGCAATGGCCTGCGTTCAACACAACTGGCTGGATTGGCGCGGATGCGCGGCTGCGTGCGAACGGGTTGGTGGAATTGAAGTTCCCCCCGCCTCAACGCGCCTATGCCAACTGCACGGCGGACTCGCCGGATGTGTATTTCCTGTTCAACGCAGGGGACGGTGACCGGGTCGTGTTTGCCGCGACAACGGGGCCAGCGGCCAGTGCATTTTGCACCTCAATGGGATGGAAGGGTTAAGCCATGTCAGATCAACTGATCTATGCGATGGAGGTCTTTCTGAACGGCCTCATGGCGGGTGTGATGTATGCCCTTGTCGCCCTTGGTTTTGTCCTGATCTTCAAGGCGTCGGGCATCTTCAACTTTGCCCAAGGGGTCATGGCGCTGTTTGCGGCGATGACGCTGGTGGGCATTCAGACGGGGCAGGTGCCCTTTGCCCATCTGATCAACGCGACATTCGGCACGCATATCCACCATTTCGGATGGGAGGTGCATTCGATCATCGCGATCCTGTTGACGGTGGTGGTGATGGTGGCCCTCGCCTGGGCGGTGCAGCGGTTCATCTTTCGTTTTCTCGTGGGGCAGGAGCCGATCATCCTGTTCATGGCGACCATTGGGTTGGCCTATCTGCTGGAGGGCGTCGCGGACCTGATGTGGGGGTCGGAGATCAAGAAACTGGATGTCTGTCTGGCCGAGGGGACCTGCCTGCCGCAGGGCATCAACCTCGCCATTGACGAGGCGACGTTCAACATCTTTGGCTACGGGTTCTTTATCGACAACCTGGACATCACGGCGACCATCATTGCGATCCTGCTGGTGGCCGTTCTGGTCGCGTTTTCGCAATACACCAAGCAGGGCCGTGCCATGCGCGCCGTTGCGGACGACCATCAGGCGGCTTTGTCCGTTGGTGTGTCGCTGAATTACATCTGGATATTGGTGTGGTCGGTGGCGGGCTTTGTCGCGCTGGTGGCGGGCATCATGTGGGGGGCCAAATCGGGTGTGCAGTTTTCGCTGAGCCTGATCGCGCTCAAGGCCCTGCCGGTCCTGATGCTGGGCGGCTTTACCTCGATCCCAGGGGCCATTGTCGGTGGCCTGATCATTGGTGTTGGTGAGAAGCTGTTCGAGTTCTTCATGTCTTCGGGTGATCTGGCGGGGGCGCTGTTCGGTTTTACCATGAACGCGACCGAGAACTGGTTTGCCTATGTGCTTGCGCTGATTTTCCTGGTGTTCCGTCCGCAGGGACTGTTTGGGGAGAAGATCATTGAGCGTGTGTGATCCTCGAACGGACGACCCCATTGGGCCTTGCCCAATGAGACCCGCCCGCCCGGGAACCTTCGTTTACCCATCCAACTGGCGGAACAGTGTCACGGTCAGTGCGGCCAGCACGGTGATCGACAATGTCATCGCGATCATCAGATCGCCCGTCAGCAGCAGCGTTGCCCCGGCACAGAATGTCAGCACAAAGATGCACAGCAGCAGCGTTTGCCACAGCCGCCCGCTGGTGCGCCGCGCCGGTTCGCGCGCCGGCGGTTGCCGCGCGGTTTCATCGGCATCCGGTATCGCCTCGATCAGGTCCGCCTTGGCGGCGGCCAGATCGACGGCCGAGATTTCACCCCGCGCATGCGCGGCATCGAGACGACGGATGTCGTCCAGAATTGCAGTCATAAGACCCACTCCATTTTCCCACGCCCAGATTGGCATGGGGATTGGCGGGAAATGTGGCGAAACGGGAAAACCTGGGGACGTGGTTAAGGCCATCTCCGCAACAGGTCGCAAGGGGAGCGTGACATATGCTGTATCGTGAGGCGGGCGATTTTTCGACGACATATCCGCAGGATAGCCAGACCTTTCCGATCAAGTTCGACCGGTATCGCTACTATTTCGTACTGGCCTTTGCCGTGTTGGTCATGCCCTTTGTGATGACGGATTATCTGGTCAATTCGATCTTTTTGCCTTTTTTGATCTATGCGATCGCCGCCATCGGGCTGAACATTCTGACCGGATATTGCGGGCAGGTTTCGCTGGGAACGGGCGGTTTCATGGCGGTGGGCGCCTATGCCTGTTACAAGCTGATGACGGCCTTTCCCGACATCAACATCTTTTTCCACGTGATCATTGCCGGGGGCATCACGGCCCTTGTCGGCACGGCCTTTGGCCTGCCGTCCCTGAGGATCAAGGGGTTTTACCTGGCCGTGGCGACGCTGGCGGCGCAGTTTTTCCTGGTGTGGCTCTTCAACAAGGTGTCGTGGTTCTACAACTACTCGGCCTCGGGACAGATCAACGCGCCCGAGCGCAGCGTGTTTGGGATCGAAGTGACGGGCCCCAATACCGAAGCCTGGGCGACCTATCTGTTCTGTCTGGTCTTTACCGTGGGTGCGGCGATCATCGCGCGCAACCTGACGCGCGGGTCGGTTGGGCGGCAGTGGATGGCGATCCGCGACATGGACATCGCCGCCGAGATCATCGGGGTGAACCCGCTGAAGGCCAAGCTGACCGCCTTTGCCGTGTCGTCGTTTTTCGTGGGTGTGTCGGGGGCCTTGTTCTTTGCCGTCTATCTGGGCGCGGTCGAGGTGGGCGAGGTGTTTGGGATCACCAAATCGTTCCTTGTTCTGTTCATGATCATCATCGGCGGCCTTGGATCGATCTTTGGTTCGTTCGCGGGGGCGGCGTTTCTTGTGGTGCTGCCTGTCGTACTCAAGATCGTGGGCGTGGACCTGATGGGCTGGCCCACGGATATCGTGGCGCATTTCCAGCTTGTGATCGTGGGCGCGCTGATCATCGTGTTCCTGATCCTGGAACCGCATGGGCTGGCGCAGCTGTGGCGCGTGGCCAAGGAGAAGTTGAGATTGTGGCCGTTCCCGCATTAGCGGCCGGTCGCCAAGAATGGCGGGGACAACCCCGCCCTACGGATGGGCCGCAAGGCCTCACATCGGACAACCATTAGGGAGGAATTACCGATGAAGATGAAACTAGGAGCGATGAGTGTGGCGGCCATAATGGCAGCGGCACCTGTGATGGCGGACCTCGTGTTCCCCAGCCTGAGCTATCGTACAGGCCCTTATGCGGCGGGCGGTATCCCGTTTGCGGATGGCTATGCGGACTACTTCACCATGCTGAACGAGCGTGATGGCGGCATCGGCGGCGTCGCGGCCCGCGTTCTGGAATGCGAGACCGGCTATAACACCGAAAAAGGTGTCGAATGCTATGAGTCGACCAAGGGCGAAGGCGCGCTGGTGTACCAGCCCCTGTCCACCGGCATCACCTATCAGCTGATCCCCAAGGCGACGGCTGACGGCATCCCCGTCCACTCGATGGGCTATGGCCGGACTTCGGCCAAGAACGGCAACGTGTTCAGCCACGTGTTCAACTATCCCGCCAACTACTGGGATGGCGCGTCGGGTGCGATCAACTACCTGCTTGAGGCCAACAATGGCGACATCTCGGGCAAGAAAATCGCTCTGGTCTATCACAACTCTGCCTATGGCAAGGAGCCGATCCGCACGCTGCAGGGCCTCGCCGAAAAGCACGGCTTCGAGCTGATGGAAGTGGCTGTGGATCACCCCGGTCAGGAGCAGAAGTCGCAGTGGCTGCAAATCCGCCGCGAACGTCCCGACAATGTCCTGATGTGGGGCTGGGGCGTGATGAACCAGGTGGCGATCCAGGAAGCGGCCAACATCCGCTATCCGATGGAAAACTTCATCGGCATCTGGTGGTCCGGTTCGGAAAACGACGTGCTGCCTGCAGGTGATGCGGCCAATGGCTACAAGGCGCTGACGTTCCACGGTGTGGGCAGCGACTTCCCCGTGTTTGACGACATCCAGAAATACGTTGTCGAGGCGGGCAAGGCGGCAGGCGCCGGTGATCAGGTCGGTACGGTTCTGTATAACCGCGGCCTTTATGCGGCGATGCTGGCAGCCGAAGCGGCCAAGACCGCCCAAGGCATCCACGGCACGGCAGATATCACGTCGGCCATGATGCGGGACGGCATGGAAGCGCTGGAAATCACCGAGGCCAAGATGGCCGAACTGGGTCTGCCAAACTTTGGCCCCGAGTTCACCGTGTCTTGTGCCAACCACGGTGGTGACGCCCTTGTGGGTGTGACCCAGTGGGATGCGAGCGCTCAAAGCTGGTCGCTGATTTCCGAGTTCAAGCCTACCGATGGCGACATCATCGGGCCGCTGATCGAGGAAGACAGTGCCGCCTATGCCAGCGAGAACGGTATCGACCCCAACTGCGGGTAAGTGATCTGTTCCCGGCGGCGGCACCTGTTGCCGCCGGGGATTTGCATATTTTGAGAACAATGAAGGTGGGTCATGCTGGACAGCCAAGTCGAAGCCGAGACCGTACTTGAGGTCAACAATATCGAGGTGATCTACAATCACGTGATCCTCGTGTTGAAGGGCGTGAGCCTGAAGGTGCCCAAAGGGGGCATCACCGCGCTCTTGGGCGGCAATGGCGCGGGCAAGACGACCACCTTGAAATCCATTTCCGGCCTATTGGCGAGTGAGCGGGGCGAGGTGACCAAGGGGTCGATCCTCTATCGTGGGCAGAACACGGCCCATGCGGACCCGGCTGATCTGGTCAAGCGCGGTGTGGTGCAGGTGATGGAGGGCCGTCACTGTTTCGAGCACCTGACGGTCGAAGAAAACCTGTTGACTGGCGCCTACACGCGCTCGGATGGCAAGGGTGCGATCGCGGCGGATCTGGAGATGGTCTATGACTATTTCCCGCGTCTGCGCGAACGTCGGAAGAGCCAAGCCGGGTATACCTCGGGCGGGGAACAGCAGATGACGGCGATTGGCCGGGCGCTGATGTCGCGCCCCGAGACGATCCTGCTGGATGAGCCGAGCATGGGTCTGGCCCCGCAACTGGTGGAGCAGATTTTCGAGATCGTGAAATCGGTGAACGAGAATGAGGGCGTGACCTTTCTGCTGGCCGAGCAGAACACAAACGTCGCCCTGCGCTTTGCCCATTATGGCTACATCCTGGAATCGGGGCGTGTGGTGATGGACGGCCCAGCGGCAGAGCTGCGCGAGAACCCGGATGTGAAGGAATTCTACCTCGGCATGTCCGATGAAGGGCGCAAATCGTTCCGCGACGTGCGGTCCTACCGCCGCCGCAAGCGTTGGTTGAGCTGACACCTTGTAGGGAGTGAATGCGATGAAGATGATTGTGACGTCTGTTTTGGTGCTGTTGAGCGCGGGCGCTGTCTGGGCGCAGGAGATCGCGCGCGAGGAAATCCGGCGTACAGCGGTGCCCGGTTCAGAGACGATGGAGGTGATTGTCACCCGCCTGTCCGTGCCTGTGGGCGCGACGATCCCGCTGCACACCCATCCCGGTGACGAGCATGCAGTTGTGATCACCCCGGCCAAGGCCGAAGCGCCCAATGGCAACATCGTGGAGTTTGCGGTCGGCACACCGCTGTTTTTCCCCGAAGGACAAGTGCATGGCGGTCTGACCAATGTGGGGGATGGCCCGATGGTCGCGATCACCACGCATGTGGTGCGCAAGGGCGTGCCGCTGACCGAGCTTGCGAACTGAGATGGAGCGGGTCGCCTGCCGCACCCCCGCCGAAGGGCGCGACGGTGTGACGAACATCCCTGCGTGGAAGTTCGAGGCGGTGCGATCGGCCATTCTGGGGGCGCTGGCCGATGGCCCGATCCTCTACAAGGATCTGAACGCGGCGGTGGGCGCGCGGCTGGATGAAGAAACATTGGCCAACCTCGGCAAGCTGGGCTGGCACGTGGTGACGGTAAAGCTGGAATTGGAAGTGCGGGGCGAGATCGAACGCCTCGATGTTAAGGGTCCGCAACAGATCAGGGCGGTGTGAGCGATGTTGGGCAAAGTGTATTTCGACGAACTTGAGACGCGATCCAGTGACGCGCGCCATGCCGCGCAGCTGGAGGCGGTGAATGCCCAGTTGGCCCGTGTGGCCGGGGCCGATGACACTTGTCTGCCGGATATTGGCAAGTTGACCTATCTCGACGATCTGCGCCACTTGCCGGTGCTGCGCAAATCCGAGCTGGCCAAGTGGCAGGCGGACAAGCCGCCCTTTGGCGGTATGCCTGTCAGCAATGTCGCCCATGTGTTCCAATCGCCGGGGCCGATTTATGAACCCGGCGGTGTTTCCCACGACTGGTGGCGCATGGGCCGGTTCCTGCATGCGGTGGGGATCGGTGCGGATGACATCGTTCAGAACTGCTTTGGCTATCATCTGACCCCTGCGGGCATGATTTTTGAGAGTGGTGCGCGCGCCGTGGGTGCGGCGGTGCTGCCTGCGGGTACCGGCCAGACCGAGTTGCAGGTGACAGCTGCCCGCGACATCGGCACCACGGCCTATGCGGGCACGCCGGATTACCTGAAGGTCATCCTCGACAAGGCGGACGAGATGGGCGTGACCCTCAAATTCTCCAAGGCGGCGGTGGGCGGTGGGGCGCTGTTTCCGTCGCTGCGCCAAGAATATGCGGATCGCGGGATCACCTGCATGCAGTCCTATGCTACCGCCGATCTGGGCAACATCGCCTATGAGACGCCGAGCCTGGAAGGCATGGTCGTGGATGAGGGCGTGGTGGTCGAGATCGTGACGCCGGGCACGGGCGATCCCGTGGCGCCCGGCGAGGTGGGCGAGGTTGTCGTGACCTCGCTGAACCCGGATTATCCGCTGATCCGCTTTGCCACGGGTGATATGAGTGCAGTGCTGCCGGGCCATAGCCCCTGCGGGCGCACCAATATGCGCATCAAGGGATGGATGGGCCGCGCCGATCAGACGACCAAGATCAAGGGCATGTTCGTGCGCCCCGAACAGGTTGCCGCATTGGTCGCCAAACATGACGAGGTGACCCGCGCCCGTGTCATCGCCCGCCGCGACGGGCAGCAGGACGCGATGCTGGTGCAGTTGGAGAGTGCGGGCGGAGACAACGCAGCCTATGCCGACAGCATCGTCTCTACCCTCAAGCTGAAGGGCACGGTCGAGGTGGTCCCCCCCGGCAGCCTGCCGCGTGATGGCCTCGTGATCGAGGACCAGCGCAGCTACGACTAAGGGGTTTCGACCACTGGGTTGAACCCGGCAAAGATCATCCGCTTGCCATCGAAGGGCATGGGGTTTGCATCGTTGTTCATGCGCGGATCGGTCATCATCTTTTCAAAGCCTGCATCGCGCGTCGCGCGGTCGGGCCAGATGATCCAGCCTGCGGTCACGACTTCGCCCTTGTCCGCATTCACGTCCTTGCGGAACGAGGTCACCTCGCCCTCGGGCACGTCGTCGTCCCACGCATCGAGCACGGAGAGTGCGCCGCATTCCATGATGACCTCGTGCGCGATTTTGGAAAAGGCGATGAAGGCGTCCTTTTTGTCTGGTGTGACGGGGGCGGCGAACATATCGACATAGGGCATAGCGTGGTCTCCTTTGGTCGTTCAGGCAGCGATGGCTGCGTCGAGTGCGGCCAGGTCAAGCCGCTTCATCTGGATCATGGCGTCGAAGGCGCGTGTATTCGTGTCGGCGCCGTTGCCAAAGAGGCGGTCGATGAACCCTTCGGGGATGATTTGCCAGCTGACGCCGAACGGGTCGGTGACCCAGCCGCATTGTACCTCTGATCCGCCAGCCTTCAGCAGCGCGTCGTAAAGCGCGTCGGCCTCTGCTTGCGGCAGAGTGACGGCGATGGATGCCGCGGGGCTATGTGTCTGATCGGGGCCTGCTTGAAGCGCAGAGTAGGGTGTGCCGCCAAGGGTGAAAAAGATCAGCGTCGCTGGCGCATCAGGCGCGCGTCGGTCGATCCGTTCGATCCGGCTGTTGGGCACAAGGCGGGTGTAGAGCGTCACCGCCGCTTCGGCATTGTCGTCAAACCAGAGGCAGGTGCGCACTTCGGTCATGTGGACCCTCGTTCAGTTGGGAATCGGTGCGGGTTCGGGCATCAGCGTGATTGACAAATACGTTGAGGTCAACATATTTTGAAATCATGAGAGATGACCTGCCGCTTTCCACCACACATGAGGTCCGCGACAGGTGCTTGTGCCTGCATCTGCACAGGGCCGCGCGCAGCATGGCGCGCCGGTTTGACGAGGTGTTGCGCCCCTATGGTCTGACCCACGGGCAGTATTCGCTGATGATGGCCCTGAACCGGCCCGATCAACCCAAGCTGGGAGAGGTCGCGCAGTTTCTGGCGATGGACCGCACCACGATGACGGCCAACATCAAGACGCTGGAAAAACGAGGGTGGGTGCGTGTGGTGCCTGACCCCAAGGACAGGCGCAATCGCCGCCTGACCCTGACCGATGCGGGCCGGGACGTGTTGGTGGCCGCTGTGCCCGCGTGGCGGGACGAGCATGACCGGGTGGATGCGTTGCTGGAGACGCTGGTGGGGACAGGGGACGACATGCGCCCCGGCCTACGCGCATTGGCCTATGGCCAGATGCCCGAAGAGGGTGGAAGCCCGAGTGAAAACGTAAGATAAGGGCAAAACCCTAGCCGCGAGTGCCCGTTTGACCTTTGCCAGCCTGTCATCGCCGTCGTCCCGGACCGGTCCGCGCGCCCTGTCGTGGTCCGCGTGGTTTGTGGCGGGCATCTGCCTGCTGCCGATGCTGGCCGTCGCCATCGCGGCACTGTCGGGGGGCACGGACACGATCGTGCATCTGGCCAGCACGGTGCTTGGCCGCTACGTGGCCAATACCGGTTTGCTTGTGATGCTGGTATCGCTGGGCACCTTCGCCATCGGGGTTGGTGCCGCTTGGCTGGTTACCATGACCCGTTTTCCCGGCGTGCGGTTCTTTGAAATCGTGTTGGTGCTGCCGCTGGCCTTTCCGGCCTATGTGCTGGCCTATGCCTATACCCACGTGCTGGACCATCCGGGCATCGTGCAAAGCAGTCTGCGCGCCCTGATGGGCTGGGGGCCTCGCGACTACTGGTTCCCCGAGATCCGGTCCCTGGGCGGTGCGGCACTGATGCTGGTTCTGGTGCTTTACCCTTATGTCTACCTTCTGGCCCGCGCCTCGTTCCTGCAGCAAAGTGGATCGACCTTCATGGCCGCCCGTGCATTGGGGTCGCGCCCCCTGTCCGCCTTTTGGCGGGTCAGCCTGCCCCTTGCGCGCCCGGCAATTGCCGCCGGTGTGTTGCTGGCGGTGATGGAGACCATCGCCGATTTCGGCACCGTGGCCTATTTTGGCGTGCAGACCTTTGCCACCGGCATTTACACCAGCTGGTTCTCTCTGGCTGACCGGGCTGGCGCGGCGCAACTGGCGCTGTGCCTTCTGGGCTTTGCCCTGATGCTTGCCATGCTCGAGCGGATGCAGCGGGGGCAGGCGCGCTATCACGATCCGAGCAGGGGGCAGAAACACCACCCGCCACTGACGTTGACCGGGTGGCAGGCGGGTGTTGCGATTGTCCTGTGCGGTATGCCCGTGTTGTTTGGCGCGGTTGTGCCTGTGGTGTCTCTCCTAGCGCTTGGCATCGGATCCGAGCAGGATTTGCTCAGCCCGCGCTACCTTGGCTTTATCCGCAACTCACTGGTGCTGGCATCGACGGCGGCGTTGCTGACCCTGGGGGCGGCGATCCTTCTGGGGTATTTCCAGCGCACGCAGCCGGGGCGCGCCTCGGGCACGGCGGCCTATGCGGCGCGCCTGGGCTATGCGGTGCCGGGCGGTGTGATTGCGGTGGGCCTGCTTGTCCCCTTTGCCGCCTTTGACAATGCGCTGGATGCGTGGATGCGCGCGACCTTCGACATCTCGACCGGCCTGCTGATCACGGGGTCGATCTGGTTGCTGGTCTTTGCTTACATGGTGCGGTTTCTGGCGGCGGCGCTGGGGGCCTATGAGGGGGGCAGGCGCTGGTCCATGCCAATATGGATGCCGCAAGCCGGTCGCTGGGCAAGGGGCCTTTTGCGACCTTGCGCCGGGTGCATCTGCCGATCCTGACGCCCAGCCTGCTGACGGCCCTTTTGATCGTCTTTGTCGATGTGATGAAGGAATTGCCCGCAACGCTGATCATGCGCCCGTTCAACTATGACACGCTTGCGGTGCAGGCCTATCGGTTGGCTTCGGACGAGCGGTTGGACGGGGCGGCAGTGCCCAGCCTCGTGATCGTCGCCGTTGGTCTGCTGCCCGTGATCCTGATTTGCCGTCAGGTGGGGCGCAGGTAGGCTACCTTATGACGTGCAGGCGACGGTTGCGGCGCGCGCCGTGCCGGTGGCGTCAAACAGGGCCGCAGCCCCGTCGACCCGCAGCGTTGCGCCCGCCATTTCCGATCCATCCACGGTGATCTGCCGTGTGCTTGTCGTGTCGTCGATGTCGATGGTGAAGGCCAGCGTTTCGCCCGGTGCCAGCGTGTCGAGCGCGAGGGTCAGGGACGTATCGCCATCCGTGACAGCCGAGGTGCGTGCAACGCCTGTGACCCATTCGAGCGGTTGAAAGACTTCGACCCCGGCACCGGCCCCTGTCGTGTCAAAGATCAGACCAGCGGGCGCTGTGCCGAGGTCGATTTGCACGGTCAGGTCAGACAGAGCGCAAGCCCCGTCATAGCTCAGCGTAAAGCGGTCCTTGGGCGCGCCGTCGCGAAAGGTGACGGTCAGGTCAGCCGCTGCGGCAAGTGGCGTCAGGGCGATGGCGGCGGCGAGAAGGGTGCGCATGGAGGACCTCTTGGGGATGTGCATTTGTCCAAACGTAGCGGGCGCACACCCTTTGGCAAGTCGCCCCTAGCGGTGTTCCTCGGGCACCCAGTCGGGTGTGGGCCGGTTCCAGAACTTGTTCGGGTTGTCCTCATCCAGCCCGCGAATGTGCAGGGTGCGCGCGGTGGGAGAAGCAAAGATCACTGGTTCTTCATACGGGTGGGCGGCATAGATCGCCTTGATCACCGGGCCGGGATCGCCTGCGCAGAAGAAGGACAACTCGACACAAGGGACGGTGACCACGTCGGCGGTTGCCGCGTTGCGCCCGGTGCCAAGTGCACGAAAGCTCTGTGTGCCGGGCTGGCTGGCAAAGGTGACGCTGTCATAATCGCCATAGGCCAATGGATCGACGGTGGTGATGGCCGTGATCAGCCTTGGGGCATCGGTTTCGGGCACCTGCACGGTGATCAGATGGCCGGATTGCGCGGTAAAGCGGTCTGAGATGAGGACGGACATGTGGGGCCTTTCGGGCTGGTTCACCCCAAGGCCTATGCCACCCTCGTGACAGGTTGTGGCAGCGGCGCAGGGGAGGCCCTGCGCCAAACCCGTCTATTCCTCGGGCGTGCCGATCTTGTCCTGCGTCTGCGTGTCGAAATCGGAGGCGCCGTGGCGGTTGTGCAGTTGCAATTCCGGTTCGCCAAAGGCGCGGTTGACCATGCGCCCGCGCAAGGTGGCGGGGCGGGCGTCGATTTTCTTGGCCCAGGCCATGACGTTGGTGTAGCTTTCCACGTCGAGGAATTCGGCCGCCGAGTAGAGCCGCCCGAGGCAGAGCTGCCCATACCAGGGCCAGATCGCCATGTCGGCTATGGAATAGTCGTCGCCTGCAATGAAGGGCTTGTCCGCCAGTTCGCGGTCCAGCACGTCGAGTTGGCGTTTGCTTTCC
The DNA here is from genome assembly GCF_047715485.1 of Tateyamaria algicola. Classification (NCBI taxonomy): domain Bacteria; kingdom Pseudomonadati; phylum Pseudomonadota; class Alphaproteobacteria; order Rhodobacterales; family Roseobacteraceae; genus Tateyamaria; species Tateyamaria algicola. The sequence goes on along the minus strand of NZ_CP180422.1, from coordinate 1,512,142 downwards.
ATCGCGTAGCGGTTGATGGGGTATTCGTACTTCTCGGGCGCGTAGGCGTAGAAGTGGCCAAAGCCGCCGCCAAGGAAGGGGGCGGACCCCATTTGCCACATCAGCCAATTCAGTACTTCGGTCCGGGCAGGGCCAGAAGCGGGCAGGAACATCCCGAACTTTTCCGCCAGGTGGATCAGGATCGAACCGGATTCGAACACGCGCAAGGGCGTGTCGCCAGAGCGGTCGACAAGGGCGGGGATCTTGGAATTCGGATTGGCCTCGACAAAGCCCGAGCCAAATTGATTGCCTTCGCCGATGTCGATCAGCCAGGCGTCATACTCGGCGTCCGTGATCCCTGCGGCCAGCAATTCCTCGAACAACATGGTGACTTTAACGCCATTGGGTGTCGCCAGCGAATACAGCTGGAAGGGGTGCTTGCCCACCGGCAGGTCCTTGTCCGCCGTAGGCCCTGCGATGGGGCGGTTGATCGAGGCGAAGCGGCCGCCGCTTTCGGCCTCCCACGTCCATTTGGCGGGCGGGGTGTAGGTGGGATCGGTCATGTGGGGGGCCTTTCTGTGAGCGTTGCGTTCGAACCTATTGTGCCTGCGCGTCACTGCAAGGGGGTGGGCTGTGCGTATCCAGACAGGGGCGTGTGCTGTTTTCCCCTATGGGTGCAGCAAAGCCTCGAGCATCGGGTGCGGAAATGTGCGTCGGGTGGTGACGGCGAAAAAGCTTTCGACAAAGTCGAGGTCGAAAGGTGCGGTGACGAGCGTGCCGCTCGCGATCTCGTCTGCCAACACGACCGACGGGGCCAGCGCAAGGCCTGCGCCCTCGCGCGCCAGCAGGCGCACCATCGCCATATCGTCCACATCTGCGATGATGCGCGGCTGAATGCCCAGCCGGGCGGTGAGGCTGTTGAACCCTGTGCGGATCGAGCTTTCGGTGGGCACGATGACCGGCTCGTGCGTCAGCAGATCGTGGAGCGTGCGGTGCTGCATGCGATCAGGGGTGCCATGCAGGGCGACCGTCTGTTCTGCTAGCCGGTGCGCGATGAAATCGGAGCCTGCGGCACTTGGTGGGGCTTCGGTCGTTAGCACCACATCCAGCGCGAGGGCCGACAGCGCGGTGAGCAGGCGATCCCCGCTGCCGGATTTCAGCACGATATCAAGGTCGGGCCGGTGCAGAACGGGGCGCAGGAATTGCAGTTGAAAATTGCGGGACAGGGTCGACAGCGCGCCGACCCGCAAGGGCGGGGTCTGATCGCTGCTGCGATTCAGCGTTTCCAGCAACTCGCGCCCGGTGCCAAAGATGCGGTCGGCGTGGTCAAGCGCGATGCGCCCGACTTCGGTCAGGACCAGTTGCCGCCCCACACGATCAAAGAGCGGATGGCCAAGGCGGTCCTCAAGACTGCGGATCTGGGTGGAAAGCGCCGATTGCGACAGGTTCAACCGTTCGGCCGTGCGGGTGAGGTTGCCCTCATGTGCGACCTCGCGGAAATAGCGCAGATGGTGATAGTTGAGTTGATCCATAGTTCTAATAAATAGAACGTATAGAGCAAAAAGATATATTTTTTATCTGATATGCGCTGGTCTACCTCCCCTTTGTGACAACCAAGAGGGCATGGCCATGGATATCCTGATCGACATCACGTCCACGATACTGACCCAGATGCAGAAACCGACACTCGCCTTTCTGATTGGGGGGATGATGCTGGCCGCGTTGGGCAGCAAGTTGGAAGTGCCGGAACCGGTCTACAAGTTCATTGTGATTTTGCTGCTGCTCAAGGTGGGCATTGGTGCCGGCATTTCGGTGCGCGAGGCGAATTTCGTGGAACTTGCCGTGCCGGCCCTGTTTGCAGCGGCGATCGGGATCGGCATCGTGGTTCTGGGCAAGGTCACCCTCAGCCGGTGGAAAGGCGTGTCGCAGATGGATGGCATGGCGACCGTGGGCCTGTTCGGGGCGGTGTCGGCCTCGACCCTTGCTGCGGGCATGGCGGTGCTGGATGACGAGGGCATTGCCTATGAAGGGTTCATCGGCGCGCTGTACCCGTTCATGGATGTGGCCGCACTGGTCACGGCCATTGTGCTGGCCCGGTTGGCAGCGGCCCGCAAGGCGGCGGTGCAGGTGGGTGGTACGGTGACGATGGGCGGCGGCAGCGGCGGCATGGGAAGCGCGGTCGAAGGTGGTCTGATCAAGGGAATCCTTGTCGACACGCTGCGCAGCCCGGCGATCTCGGCCCTGCTGTTGGGTCTGGCGCTTGGCCTTTTTGCGCGGCCCGAGACGGTCTATGCCAGCTTTTACGAGCCGCTGTTTCGGGGGCTGTTGTCCGTGCTGATGCTGATCATGGGGATGGAGGCGTGGTCGCGCCTGTCCGAACTGCGGGGCGTGGCGCATGCCTATCTGGTCTATGGTCTGACGGCGCCACTGGTACACGGGGCGCTTGGGTTCGGTGCCGGGTTGATTGCGCACGAGCTGACGGGCTTTTCCGCTGGGGGCGTCGTGTTGTTGGCGATCATGGCGGCGTCGAGTTCCGACATCTCTGGCCCACCCACGATGCGGGCGGCCCTGCCCGAGGCGAACCCGTCGGCCTATGTCGGGTCATCCACGGGGCTTGGCACGCCTGTCGCAATCCTCAGCATCCCGCTGTTCATGGCGCTGGCGGATTACTTCATCGGCTTCTGATCAGGGGCCATCGCAACGAAAAAGGCCGCCCCGATCAAGGGCGGCCTTTTGGCATTCTGGCGATGTCGGGGGCTTAGCCCTGACGCGCTTTGAACCGGCGCTGCGTCTTGTTGATGACGTACACACGGCCCTTGCGACGCACAACGCGGCAGTCACGGTGCCGGTTTTTGAGCGAACGGAGCGAGTTGCGAACCTTCATGGCGCTTCTTCCTCATGTTTCATGGCGCGAAGCAGCGCCGGGTTGCGTTTTGGCACGAATGCCGGTGTCGGTGCCGTGGGGCGCTTTGCCCGTTGGCGGAAAAGGATGGTGGGCGATACAAGGATCGAACTTGTGACCCCTTCGATGTCAACGAAGTGCTCTACCGCTGAGCTAATCGCCCACTTTACCCCGCTTGCATCGCCTGCCCACAATAAAAGTGGGCGCGGAAATCCGCGCCGGGTGAGGGGTGCTATAAAAGGAGTCGGAAGCGGGATCAAGGGCTTTTGGCTTTGTCGGTTCATAGGCTATGTTGGGAGGTGGAGGAGCGTGAATGCCCAAGGTCGCCTATGAAGTACTGCACCCCGAGCGGCGCACCAGTTGTGTGGTGTTCGCATCGCCCCATTCCGGGCGCGACTACCCGTGGAGTTTTCTGCGCCGGACGGTTCTGGATGAAAAGACCATACGCTCGTCCGAGGATGCTTTTGTCGATCAGCTGTTTGATATGGCCCCCAAGATGGGTGCCCCGCTGCTGCGCGCAGGTGCGCCGCGCGCCTTTGTCGATCTGAACCGCAGTGCGGACGAACTGGACCCGGCAGTGATCGAAGGTGTGCGCCGTCAGGGGCACAACCCGCGCATCGCCAGCGGTTTGGGCGTGATACCCCGTGTGGTGGCCAATGGTCGCGTCATTTATCGCGGCAAGATCACCCAGCGCGAGGCCGAGCGCCGGATTGACCTTTACTGGCGGCCCTATCACCAGATGCTACAAAAGCTGCTGGACGGCGCGCATCAGAACCATGGCCAAGCGGTTCTGATCGATTGCCATTCGATGCCGCACGAGGCGATGGACGGTGTCGCACGGGGGGCATGGCACGCCCCAATGTCGTCCTTGGCGACCGGTTTGGTGCTGCTGCGGGCGGTGAGATCATGGATCAGGTCGAGGCGGCTTTTGCCGCGGCCGGGTTCGCCGTGGCCCGCAATGCGCCTTTTGCGGGGGCCTATGTGACCCAAGCCTATGGCCGTCCCTCGCGCAATCAGCACGCCGTGCAGGTCGAGATTGATCGCTCGCTTTACATGGATGAACGTCTGATCCGTCCGAACAGCGACTTTGACGCTGTGCGCGCCCGCCTTGCCGATGTGGTTGCCGAAGTTTCGCGGATCGGTCAGATGCGTGTGCCGCTGGCGGCCGAATAGGCCGACCTAGCGCAACGCCCTCCCCTTGACGATTGCATCGCTGCCAAAACGGTCGCGGATCGCATCCGTGGCCCGCTCGGCCTGTCCGCGTTTGTGCGCCCCGGGGTCGAGAAGATCGCCCGCTGCGCCCGCCGCCTCTTCACTGCACAGATCGCTGATGCCGCAGCCGAGCAGGCGGTAAGGTCCTTCATCCCCGACCTGATCAAACAGTCCGCGTGCCGTGCGATAGATCGTGTCGGCCAGTTGGGCGGGATCGCGCAAAGACACACGCCGGGTGAGTGACGAGTGATCGTGTCGCTTCAGCTTTAGCGTGACCACACGACCTGCGAGGCCTTTGGCCTTGGCCCGGTCCGCCACCTTTTCGGCCATGCGCCACAGATGCCCGTCCAGAATGTCGGGATCGCTGGTGTCTTCACCAAAGGTGGTTTCGTTGCTGATCGACTTCATGGGCGCATCGCGCGACACGCGGCGGCGGTCCTGCCCGCGCGCGAGGTGCCAGAGCCTGTCGCCCATGGAGCCAAAGCGCGCCACAAGTTCGGTGCGCTCCCAGCGCAGCAGGTCGGCAAAGGTGCGAATGCCAACCTTGTCGAGCGATGCCTGCCCGGCCGGTCCGATGCCCCAGATCAGGCGCACCGGCTTGTCGCGCAGAAAATCACCCGTCTCCGCCTCGCCGATCACGGAAAAGCCGCGCGGCTTTTCGAGATCCGAGGCGACCTTGGCGAGGAATTTGTTGTGGCTGAGGCCGATGGACCCGGTCAGCCCCAATTCCGTCCGCATCCGCCGCACCAGACGGGCCAGCATGACGGCGGGAGGTGCGCCATGCAGGCGCGCGGTGCCGCGCAGATCAAGGAACGCCTCGTCCAGCGACAGGGGTTCGATGGCGGGCGTCATCTCTTCCATCATGGCGCGGATGGCGCGGGACGCTTCGACATAGGCGTCCATGCGGGGTTTGATGATCACGGCATCGGGGCACAGTTTCAGGGCCTGAAACATCGGCATGGCCGAGCGCACACCCCGGATCCGCGCCACGTAGCAGGCGGTGGACACCACGCCGCGCCGCCCGCCGCCGATGATCACCGGCTTGCCTTCGAGGCTGGGATCATCGCGTTTTTCGACGGATGCATAGAACGCATCGCAATCCATATGGGCAATGGACAGATCGAACAGTTCGGGGTGGCTGACAATGCGGGGGCTGCCACAGGCGGGGCACCGCTGGGCAGTGTCGAAATCTGTCAGGCAATCGCGGCAGAGACTGGGCATGGGCAGGCTTTGTGACTAGGTCTGCCAGTGTAACGCAGGCAGAGAGGCTTGAACATGGCAGGGCGTGTGATCGGGGCAAAGCTGGCCCTGTTTGTAGGGGACAAGCTGGCGACGCTGCAACGCGATAACAAGCCAGGGCTGCTATGGGCCGATCACTGGGACCTGCCCGGCGGTGGGCGCGAGCCCGGCGAGACGCCGCTCCAATGCGTGTTGCGCGAAACCCAGGAAGAGCTGACCCTGACGATTGCGCCGGACCTTGTGATCTGGGGCCGCGACTATGGCGCGTCGAGCGGCGACATCTCGTGGTTCTTTGCCGCCCATGTCGCACCAGAGATCGAACGGGAGATCATTTTGGGCGACGAAGGGCAGGGTTGGACGTTGATGGGCGTCGATCAGTTCCTGCAACACGACATGGTCGTACCCCAGTTCAAGCCGCGCTTGCGGGACTATCTGGCGGGTGTGACAGGGGTGGATTTTTCGCGCGCTTTAACCTGAAAGGCCCCCCGCGCGCAGCGGGGGAGGTGACGAACCTCAGGAAGAGCCGGTCCGTCGGGGAGTATCACCTGACCCTAGTAGTACCACCTAAACGGGTTGACGTTAAGTAAGGAAAACCTGACCTGCCAATATACGGTGGTCTGTTGCGCGAATGGCACAATTTGTTGTTAGGTCAATGGCTTTCCGCCGGCCTGTGTACATCCCTGAGGAGAGTCGCCGTTTTCCGTGACTTCTCAGCGGTTTGGGCTGTGGGCTTGGGGGCTGGACAACTCGGTCAGGATGGCCGCTGCCGCATGGCGGGGCTGTGGCGCCCGCCAGATCGGGCGACCCACAACGACATGGTCGGCCCCGTTTGCGATGGCGTTTGCCGGGGTTGCGACGCGTTTCTGATCGCCGACATCGGCCCCCGCGGGGCGCACACCGGGGGTAACGATCAGCCGGTCATGCGCTTCGGGCAGGGCACGAATGGCCGCAGCCTCGTGAGGTGAGGCGATGACACCGTCTGCCCCGGCGGCAAAGGCCCGGCCCGCGCGGTCCTGTACCAGATCCCCGATGTCGCCCGTCTGGATCAGGCAATCATCCAGGTCATCCCGGTCCAGTGACGTCAGGATCGTGACGGCGAGGATTTTGAGGGTGCTGCCTGCGGCCCCTTCCTTGGCGGCGCGCACCACGTGCGGATCACCGTGGACAGTCAGAAAGTCGAGGTCGAATTGCGCCAGCCCGCGCACCGCAGCCTCGATCGTCGCGCCGATGTCGAACAGCTTCATATCGAGGAAGATGCGCTTGCCATGTTCCTGTTTCAGTTCGTTGGCCAGCGCCAGCCCGCCCCCGGTCAACATGCCGAGCCCGATCTTATAGAAGGAAACCGTGTCGCCCAGTTGCTCTGCCAGTTCGAGGCCCGCAATAGCGTTGGGCACATCCATTGCCACGATCAGCCTGTCATCTGCCATCTCAGTGCCCCCGCTTGATGTGACCGCGTGATACGGCAATCGGGCGGCAAAAGTCCACGCAAGAAAAAGCCCGGATGCGCGAGGCACCCGGGCGAGGTATCAGAGACTTTGCAGGCAGGCACATGTCTCTGGCAGCTCGGCCATGTGTCGATTGCGCGGGGGACAGAAAGAGCGCAAGGACCCAAGGGCCGAGGAAACTGGGATCAGGCGGCGTGCTGCTGGCCTGAGCGGAACTGGCCGGAGGCGAGGCGCCGCAATCCGGCGAGGCGGCCTGCACGTTGAATGACCGGGGGTGTCTGGGCCTGAACCGAGTCGGCATGGCCGTGTGTGTGGCGGCGCAAGGCCTGGGTCGACAGACCGCGCGCGGCGTCCTCGAACTCCATTGTGATCGGGGCGTCGATGGCACAGGCATAGCTGCGGGCACCGGATGCGTCATGGACAGTGACGAGGGCTTCGAAAGACTGGTTGGCGGCGTTGTAGATCACATCGCTCAGTTGCAACGGAACAGTCTGCATTTCATTCACCTACATTTAGTTTGTCTACTCGATTAACGAACAAGATGGGCGCTTGGTTCCGCAAAAGAAGGGGGAAATCGGGTCACGAGACCTCACGCCTGCGTGCGGTCGGGGTCTGCTTGCCAGGTGTAAGGAGATTAAATATCTGAAAAAATTAGATAAATTTTGACCAACAGATTTCGGGTCACAGCATACGGTATCGGCTGTAATTCGGCGAAAATCCGCCGTAATCCGTTGATATATCAAGGATAATGGGTCTGATTTCGACGTGTTTGCAACGGAATGGTATGGTTTGAATGCGCGTCTGTATTGGTGCAAATGATGCGGCCTTGGGCTTGAGAACAGCCTGCACCCTCCCCATCTTTTGAGCATAAAGGCCCACACAGTCGCGTGCCTCCGAGAGGGCGTGTCACACACGGGCGCTGCAAGAGGAGAGTACCCCATGGACTTGAGCAAGTTCACGGAACGGTCGCGCGGTTTCGTGCAGGCCGCGCAAACGATCGCGACACGCGAAAGCCACCAACGGCTGACCCCCGAACATCTGCTGAAGGCCCTGATGGATGACGATCAGGGTTTGGCTGCGAATTTGATCACGCGCGCGGGCGGCGACCCGGGGCGCGTATTGGCGCATGTGGACCAGACGCTGGCCAAGCAATCCAAGGTCACGGGCGACGCGGCACAGGTTTATCTGGATCAGGCCACGGCAAAGGTGCTGGCCGAGGCCGAAGCGCTGGCCAAGAAGGCGGGCGACAGTTTCGTTCCGGTCGAGCGGCTGTTGATGGCGCTGGGCATGGTCAAATCCGGTGCCAAGGACGCGTTGGAGGCGGGCAAGGTTTCCCCGCAGGCTCTGAATTCTGCCATCAATGACATCCGCAAGGGCCGCACCGCCGACACGGCGAGCGCTGAGGAAGGGTACGACGCGTTGAAAAAGTACGCGATGGACCTGACGGAGCGGGCGGAGGCAGGCAAGATCGACCCGATCATCGGACGCGACGAGGAAATCCGCCGCGCCATGCAGGTGCTGAGCCGCCGGACCAAGAACAACCCTGTTCTGATCGGTGAACCGGGCGTGGGTAAGACTGCCATTGCCGAAGGCTTGGCGCTGCGCATCGTCGATGGCGACGTGCCTGAATCCCTGCGCAACAAACGCCTGCTGGCCCTCGACATGGGCGCGCTGATTGCCGGCGCCAAGTACCGTGGTGAGTTCGAAGAGCGGTTGAAAGCCGTGTTGACCGAAGTCACCGAAGCCGCGGGCGAAGTGATCCTGTTTATTGACGAGATGCACACGCTGGTTGGCGCCGGGAAGTCCGATGGTGCGATGGATGCAGCGAACTTGATCAAGCCCGCGTTGGCGCGGGGTGAGTTGCACTGTGTCGGGGCCACGACCCTGGATGAATACCGTAAATATGTTGAGAAAGACGCGGCGCTGGCCCGTCGCTTCCAGCCCGTGATGATCGAGGAACCCACCGTCGAGGACACGATCAGTATCCTGCGCGGCATCAAGGAGAAGTACGAGCTGCACCACGGTGTACGCATCTCTGACAGTGCCTTGGTCACTGCCGCGACCTTGTCGCATCGCTACATCACGGATCGGTTTCTGCCGGACAAGGCGATCGACCTGATGGACGAGGCCGCAAGCCGGTTGCGGATGGAGGTGGACTCCAAACCCGAGGAATTGGACGCGCTGGATCGACAGATTCTGCAGATGCAGATCGAGGTCGAGGCGCTGCGGCTAGAGGATGACCAGGCTTCGAAAGATCGTCTTGAGACACTGGAGAAAGATCTGGCCGAGTTGCAGGAACGCAGTTCTGAGATGACGGCCCAGTGGCAGGGCGAGCGGGACAAGCTGGCCTCGGCACGTGACATCAAGGAACAACTGGATCAGGCACGCGCGGCGCTCGACATCGCCAAGCGCGAGGGCAACCTCGCCAAGGCGGGGGAGTTGTCCTACGGCGTGATCCCGGACCTCGAGCGCAAGCTGGGCGAGGCCGAAGGCGCGGAAAGCGATGCAATGGTGGCCGAGGCCGTGCGCCCCGAGCAGATCGCAAGCGTGGTCGAGCGCTGGACGGGTATCCCGACCTCGAAGATGCTGGAAGGTGAGCGCGAAAAGCTGCTGCGCATGGAAGACCAGCTGCATGCCCGTGTGATTGGGCAGAACAGCGCCGTGCGGGCCGTCGCCAATGCAGTGCGCCGGGCCCGCGCCGGTCTGAATGACGAAAACCGCCCGCTTGGTTCGTTCCTGTTCCTCGGGCCCACAGGCGTAGGCAAGACCGAGCTCACCAAGGCCGTGGCCGAATTCCTGTTCGATGATGACAGCGCGATGGTCCGTATCGACATGTCCGAGTTCATGGAGAAACACGCGGTTGCCCGTCTGATCGGCGCCCCTCCGGGCTATGTCGGTTATGATGAGGGCGGTGTTCTGACCGAGGCTGTGCGCCGTCGCCCCTATCAGGTGGTTCTGTTCGACGAGGTCGAAAAGGCGCATCCGGATGTGTTCAACGTGCTGTTGCAGGTGCTGGATGATGGTGTGCTGACCGATGGTCAGGGGCGGACGGTCGATTTCAAGCAGACGCTGATCATCCTGACATCAAACCTGGGTGCACAGGCGCTGAGCCAGTTGCCCGATGGTGCCGATGCCTCTGCCGCGCGGCGTGATGTGATGGACGCGGTGCGCGCGCATTTCCGGCCCGAGTTCCTGAACCGGCTGGATGAGACGATCATCTTTGACCGTCTGGCGCGCGAGGATATGGACGGCATCGTCACGATCCAGATGGCCCGCCTGTTGAAACGTCTGGCGGCGCGCAAGATCACGCTGTCGCTGGATGATGATGCGCGCAAATGGCTGGCGGACGAGGGCTACGACCCCGTGTTCGGTGCCCGCCCGCTCAAGCGCGTGATCCAGAGCGCCTTGCAGAACCATTTGGCCGAGATGTTGCTGGCTGGTGATATCAAGGATGGTGAAACGGTCGAGGTGTCTGCGGGGCCCGATGGGCTGGTCATCGGCGGGCGGCTCAGCGCGTCAAACCGGCCACGGCCAGACGACGCGGTCGTTCACTAGACAAAAAAGGCCCGCAGTGATGCGGGCCTTTTCCATTGTCGGGTGTGGGGATCAGAACAGGAAGTCTGTCGCGTCGATGTCGAGAATGTCGACGTTTTTCAACGTGACCTCATCGCTGCCGCCGTGGTTGATCAGCACGTCCGCCCCGTTCTGCGAGATCGTCAGATCGGCCATGGATGTGACAGAGGCATCCGCGCTGAAGTCCAGCAGATCCACGCCGTCTTCGAAGTCGGTGATGGTGTCCTTGTGCGACCCGTTGCCAAAGACGAACACGTCTGCGCCCGTGCCGCCGGACATCACGTCCTTGCCGCTGCCGCCGTCGAGCACGTCGTTGTCAGCACCGCCAAACAGTTTGTCATTGCCGGACCCACCGTTGAGCGTGTCGTTGCCTTCCTCGCCCAGCATACGGTCATTGCGGGCACCGCCATTCAGTTCATCGTCGCCGATCCCGGCCTTGAGCAGGTCGTTGCCATCGCCACCGTTCAGGGTGTCGTCGCCTTCACCGGCTGTCAGTTTGTCCTTGCCCGCACCGCCGTTCAGAACGTCGTTGCCGCCGTAACCGTCGAGGTGATCGTCGCCGTCGTCGCCGTTAAGAATGTCGATCTCCGCAGATCCTTTCAGTTGGTCGTTCCCAGTGGTGCCGTCGACCACGTTTTCCAGGACCGCCTCTTCGAACGTGACGCTGTAGCTTTCGAAATCTGCGGTCTGCAGAGCAAATGCAAAGCCGGTTTTTCCGGCCACCGGAGTGAACGTGAAGCTGAACGTGTTGCCATCCACCTCTGGGGCTGTACTGGATGCGAAGTGGCGATCAAAACCTGTCGTTTCCAGTGGCACACCGTCGACGAAGTTGAAGCCATGCGAGTGGAAGTCGGAATGGTTGACCAGAATGAGGGAAAGCGTGCCTGCGGTATCCGCAACAGTCACGGAGATCGTGTATGCCTGACCCGGTGTCAGACCGGTCAGGTTGATCGCGTCCTGATGATCGGTGGGTGACAGCGTGCCGTTGAAAACATCGCCCTCGGTGATGTTGTAGCTGCCAGACGCATATGCGTTCAGGACCGAGTCAGATGTTTCGTTAATGATTGCCATTTTCCATGCCCTTCAAGGAATTGATTTTGTATGCAGGGCGGTAATGTCGAACTGCTCGACTGCCCCGTGACCCGAGGGCTAAGGTCGAACTGTGGCGGCATACTGGAGCGAATGGGAAAATTTTCAGAAAAGTTGGGCCGCTTTGGCCGCAATTGCGTTTGAAAAAGAAAATGTTGTGACCCGACGCAAAGAAAAGGGGCCAAACGGCCCCCTTTCATCGCCAAGGTCGCGAACGCCTAGATAAAGTCGAAGTCTGAATTGCCGAGGTCTGTCGCCAACACGTTTTCAATCGTGATGCTGTCGCGATCGCTGAACGTGATCACCGTGTTTGCACCGTCCTGCGCCACGTTCAGATCGGTGATGTCGGTAAACCCATAGAACCCGATGCGGATCACGTCTTCGCCGATGGTGAAATCGGTGATGGTGTCATCGCGGGTCCGGTCGTCGCGGAAAAAGAACACGTCGGCCCCGGCACCGCCGGTCAGGTTGTCATCGCCGAAGCCACCTTCGAGGGTGTCATCGCCATTTCCACCGTCCATCGTGTCCTTGCCAGCGCCGCCCAACAACAAATCGTCGCGGTTGCCACCCCAGAGCTGGTCGTTGCCGTTGTCGCCGATCAGGGTGTCGTTGCCGCCGTTCCCATAGAGGCGATCATTGTCGTTGCCGCCATTGATCCAGTCGCGCCCACCGCCGCCGTAGATCTTGTCGCCATCGGCATCGCCATAGATCGTGTCACGCCCGGCGCTGCCGGTGATCATGTCACGGCCGGAACCGCCCATGATCAGATCGTTGCCTTCACCGCCGATGATCGTGTCGCGTCCCGCGCCGCCGTCCAGCGTGTCACGCCCGCCTTCGCCGCGCAGCGAATCCGAACCGCCGAGGCCAAGATAGCTGTCAGCGCCGTCGGTGCCGGTGATGGTATCGCCGCCCTCGGTCGTGGTGATGACGGGGGCGGTGTCGAGAATGAAATCGGCGTTGGTCAGGTCGGCCGCACTCAGCCCGGTCAGTTCGATATAGTTGCCGCCGCCCGTGTTGATGCGCACGCCGCTTCCGAGATCCTGGATCGTCAGTTGCGAGATGTCCCAGACACCCAGCATCGCGATGTCGATCAGGTCTTCGCCCTGGGTAAAGTCGGCGATGGTGTCCTGCCCCTCGCCATTGCGGAACCGGAAGATATCTTTGCCAGTGCCGCCGATCAGGCTGTCGTTGTCCTTGCCGCCGGAGATGTCGTCATCGCCCGCGCCGCCGTCCAGCGTATCGTCGCCCTTGTCGCCGATCAGGGTGTCGTTGCCTGCGTTGCCGAAGAGGGCGTCTTCCTGATTGCCGCCATCGAGGAGGTCCTGGTCAGCGCCGCCCGACATCACGTCGCGCCCGTTGCCGCCCAGCAGGGTGTCGTTGCCATCGTTGCCTTCAAGCGTGTCATTGCCGCAGACACCGTCAATGCTGTCATTGCCCATGCCGCCGGTCACAACGTCCGAACCGCCAAGGGCGATGTAGGTGTCATTGCCGCCCAGCAAATCGACACGGTCCGACGTCATGTTGCCCACGATATAGTCGTCGCCTTCGGACGGATCGGGGTAGATCACTTGCACGAGGGTAAAGGTGTAGCTTGTCGATTTCCCCGAGAAAGCGGCGAGCTGTTCGATGCCGGTCGCATCTGCGGTGAAGGACAGAGTAAAGGTGTAGTCGCCGTCGGGGTCCGCGAGTTCCGCGCTTGCAGTGTCGTCGCCTGCACTCACGGTGACGGGCGCGCCTGACTTGGTAAACGCAATCTCGAAAACGTAACTCAGACCAGCGATCACGTTGACGTCGATGAAATCGGACGAGTCTGCCCCCACAGTATAGGGGACGCCGACATTGCCGGTTATCGTGTCACCGATTTCCAGGTCGATCGGATTGCCGTCGTTGAAGGTTTCAATGTAGGGCCGGTCGCGGCCGAATGGGAACTCGATGGATTCTTTGTATTCGGTTGACATTTAAACTCTCCCCAGGTCGTTACGTGAAAATACACGCATGAAGCGTCAAGGCTGGCAGGCCCGCTTCGGAGAGTACGGATAACACGGGATTTTTTGTTCGGGCGGAAAAATGACTGAATTGGGACGGATTTATGGCAAATTCTATTAAAAGGAGAATTTGGCGTTGACGGGCCCGCGACAATACGGGCCCGTCGTGTTTTTTGTTATGTGCGCTTAGCTGTCGGCGCCGGGCAGAATCACGGTGTCGATCACGTGAATCACACCGTTGGACGTTTCGATGTCTGCGCTGGTCACGGTCGCGTTCTCGACCATCACGCCGTTGTCGAGGTCGATGGTGACGGCCTCACCCTGAACGGTCGTTGCCTCCATGTCGTCGGTCAGGTCGGTCGACATCACTTTGCCGGGCACCACGTGATAGGTGAGGATGGCGACCAACTGGTCCTTGTTCTCGGGCAGCAGCAGTGTTTCGACCGTGCCTTCGGGCAGGGCGGCGAATGCCTCATCCGTGGGGGCGAAGACGGTGAAAGGGCCGTCGCCTTTCAGCGTATCGACAAGATCGGCGGCCTGCACGGCGGCGACAAGTGTTTCGAACGAACCGGCGCTGACAGCCGTGTCGACGATGTCCTTCTTGGCGCCCGCGAATGCGGTTGCGGCGAGGGCGATGGATGTGGCTGTGGCCAGAAGTGTCGTGCGGATCATTTGGTGGTCTCCCTTTACGAAGTTTGACGATGTCCGTCCTGCGGCATCGGAAGGGAAACGCGCTGGATGTCGGGTTGGATCAGTGGAATATTTTCCCACATATGCTTGATCGAGAGGTTGCGCGCCCTAAGCCGCGCCTGCTGTCCATTTCCACTCACGACTTTGTTAAAGCGGCAAAAATCCGCTGTTGCCTTGCGTCCCTGCCGGATGCTTTGCACAGTGAATTCTGACGCCAGAGGGAGTGCGAGCCATGGAATTTGCGAGTTCTGTTCTGGAGGTGATGGTTTTTGCCTTCGTGCTAGTGCTTGGTGCCGGGTTCGCCGTGCTGGTCATCATGTTTGTCGCGGATCGTTTGCAGACGGATGACGCGATCCGGCGCAACTATCCGGTCATCGGCCGCTTTCGGGGCCTGTTCTCGACCCTGGGCGAGTTCTTTCGCCAATACTTCTTTGCCATGGATCGCGAAGAGTTGCCGTTCAACCGTGCGCAGCGCGAGTGGATCAAGCGGGCGGGGCACGGAGAGAGCAACACGGTCGCCTTTGGCTCCACCCGCAACCTTGCTGTTGTGGGCACACCGGTATTCGTGAACGCCGCCTTTCCCCCGCTCGAGGGTCAGTTTGCCAAGACTGAACCGATGATGCTTGGGGCAGGCGCGCGGACACCTTATATAGCGCAGTCTTTTTTCAACATTTCCGGCATGAGCTATGGCGCGATTTCGAAACCTGCTGTGCGTGCGCTCAGCCGGGGGGCCAAGGCGGCAGGCATCTGGATGAACACGGGCGAGGGCGGGTTGAGCCCCTATCACCTCGAAGGGGGCTGTGATGTTGTCTTTCAGATCGGCACGGCCAAGTTCGGCGTGCGCGACAAGGCGGGCAAGCTGAGCGATGACAAGCTGCGCGAAGTGGCCGCGCACGAGACCGTGCGCATGTTCGAGATCAAGCTGGCCCAAGGCGCCAAGCCCGGCAAGGGCGGCATCCTACCCGGCGCAAAGGTCACGCCCGAGATCGCCAAGATCCGGGGGCTGGACGTGGGCCAGGATGGCATATCCCCGAACCGGCACGATGAGGTCGATGATTGGGGTGATCTGCTGGACCTTGTCTGCCACATTCGGGACGTGACGGGTAAGCCGGTCGGCATCAAGACGGTCGTCGGGGCAGAGGCCCCGATTGCCGAGCTGTTCGAGACGATCAACACGCGTGGGCCCGACTGTGCGCCGGACTTTATTACAGTGGACGGCGGCGAGGGGGTACGGGTGCTGCGCCCATGCCCCTTATTGACCTCGTGGGCATGTCGATCCGCGAGGCGTTGGTCACGGTTGTCGATTTGCGCGACCGCGCGGGGCTGAAGGATCGGATCCGCATCGTCGCCAGCGGCAAGCTGGTGAACCCCGGCGACGTGGCCTGGGCCTTGGCTGCAGGGGCCGACTTTATCACCTCCGCGCGCGGCTTCATGTTTTCGCTGGGCTGCATTCAGGCCCTGAAATGCAACAAGAACACGTGCCCGACCGGCATCACCACGCATAACAAGCGGTTCCAGAAGGGGCTGGTCGTGAAGGACAAGGAAAAGCGGGTCGCGCGCTATGCCACCGAGCTGATCCATGAGGTCGAGGTCATTGCCCATTCCGTAGGGGTGTCCGAGCCGCGCCAGATGCGCCGCCGTCACGTCCGTATCGTGCAGGACAATGGCCGGTCGCTGCCGCTGAACGAAATCGCCCCAAGTTACAACCCGGTGACAAGCGCGTGAGGGATGATCATTTGCCGGGCGCGGCCGCCCATCTATGTGGCAAGGTGATCGAAACTGTAGGAGACGACCCAAATGGCCCACCGCTGGAAGAACAACCTGACCCGTGCTGATGCCACGCCTTACGAGGCGTTCTTGAACCGGCGTCAGCTGATGGGCGGGGCGTTGGGTCTTGGCCTTGTCGGAGCGGCGGGTATGGCGCGGGCACAGGCCATCCCACTTGAGCCCAACAGCTACGAAGACATCACGCAATACAACAACTACTACGAGTTCGGCACAGGCAAGGGCGATCCCGCCCGCAACGCCCATACGCTGACCACCGATCCCTGGACCGTGGTCATCGACGGTATGGTCGACAATCCCGGCGATTACTCCATGGCCCAGATCATGGAAGCGATGACGATCGAGGAACGCATCTACCGGTTCCGCTGTGTCGAGGCATGGTCGATGGTGATCCCCTGGAACGGGTTTGAGCTGGCCGATCTGCTGAACCTCGCCGGCGTGCAAGAGGGCGGCAAGTATGTCGCCTTTGAAACCGCGCTGCGTCCGGACGAGATGCCCGGTGTCCGCTTCCCCGTTTTGGACTGGCCTTATGTCGAAGGTCTGCGCCTGGACGAGGCGATGCACCCGCTGACGATCATGGCGACGGGCATCTATGACAAACCGATCCCGAACCAGAACGGCGCGCCCATGCGTCTGGTGGTGCCATGGAAGTACGGGTTCAAGTCGATCAAGTCGATTGTGCGCATCACCGTCACGGATCAGGAACCGCCCACCAGCTGGAACAAGGCGAACGGCCGTGAATATGGTTTCTATAGTAATGTGAACCCCGAGGTGGATCACCCGCGCTGGAGCCAGGCAACCGAGCGTGCCGTCGGTGGCGGACTGTTTGCCAAGCGTCAGCCGACCCTGATGTTCAACGGATACGAAACCGAAGTCGCCAGCCTGTATGATGGCATGGACCTGCGCGCGAACTACTGATGTTGGTGGACCGGATAAATCAGGTGGTCCGCAAGGTCCCCACATGGGCTGTATATATAGTATACCTGATCCCGGTCCCGGTACTCTTGTATATGGGCATGACCGGCGGCCTGGGGCGCGAACCCATCAAGGCTCTGGAACACGAGTTGGGCGAGATTGCCCTGCAACTGCTGATCATCGGTTTGTGCATCACGCCCTTGCGCCGGTTCACCGGGGTGAACCTGATCAAGTTTCGCCGCACCATGGGTGTGCTGGCCTTTACTTATGTCGCGCTGCATCTGCTGGTTTGGGCCGTGCTGGATGTACAGGCGCTGGATCGTGTCTG